>NZ_CP015230.1:165000-3260769 GCF_000376545.2 Tritonibacter mobilis F1926 | reverse complement strand
GCTGCGCCTCACGCATCCTGTGTTATGGCCGGATTTTCGGCCTATCGTTTCGTCCCAGTCCGGCTGTTCTGCTCAGAACAATCCGGTCACGATCGGGCACAGAAAGAACGTCGCCAGCCTGCATGCAAACTGACCTTCACGTGTTTCGATAACCGAAAACAACGTCATGTAACGTGCGGCAACACACAAAATGGCCGCAACGAAAAAACGTTCGCCCTTAATTCACTGAATGAGACAGATGCCTAACATGAAGTGCGCGGCGCACTACGCCGTGTACTTCATTGTTCCGGTGCCACGCGCAGCGCGCAGATCACCGGCTATAACAACTCTAATGCCCGTCAGAGTTGTCGCGAGCAGCCTGTCCCCCCAGCGAATGAATCGCTGCAACAGTGGTAGCAATTTCGGACATAGAGCGGCAACGAAACTATGATGTTGACTCGGACTTGGACGACAAAGAATCTCTGCGACTCGTCCGAAGTGACCGGAATCCTTCAAACAAAAAAGCACCGCCATCAGCGGTGCTTTTTCATGTTGAAATCTGGATCAACGCCGCTAGTGGCGCGACATCAGAATCGCCGGGCTGGCCAGCGTAAGAAGAGCGTTAGCCCAGCGCTTTCACCCGCGCAGACAGACGGGAGATTTTACGGGACGCGGTGTTTTTGTGGTAAACGCCTTTGGTCACGCCGCGCATCAGTTCGGGCTGAGCCGCGCGCAGAGCTGCGGTTGCAGCTTCTTTGTCGCCAGATGCGATGGCTTCTTCGACTTTACGCAGGTAGGTGCGGATGCGCGAACGACGAGCTTTGTTGATGGCAAAGCGCTTTTCGTTCTGACGTGCGCGCTTCTTAGCCTGAGGAGTATTTGCCATGGTGTGGTGACCTTATCTTCGAGTTCGTAGTGTTCAATTATGGCGAATGCCAGCCGAACCCGGATCGGATCACCGGTCGTGATTCTAGCCTAAGCGGGCTGCACGCGCATGTATGACGGCGGTGATTACTGGATTCGCACACAAAGCGCAAGCGATCCCTTGAAACACCGTTTCTTGGAGTGTCTCGCCGAGGAGAATGCAAAAACGGGCCCGCAGGCCCGTTTTCAAACTTCGCTATCTAACCGGAGGCCATAGTATTTTAGGTATCAGTGGGGCCCGTGCGACGTCATTTGCGTCGGCACAGAGCCTCACCAAATCTGGTTACTTGTCCCGGAACTGCGCTTCGCGCTTTTCTAGGAAAGCTGCCATACCTTCCTTCTGGTCTTCCGTTGCAAACATGGAATGGAAGACCCGCCGTTCAAAGAGCATGCCCTCGCTCAGCGGCAATTCATACGCGCGATTGACTGCCTCTTTGGCGGCAATCGAGGTCAGAACTGATTTCTCGGCGATCTTATTGGCCGCGGCCATCGCCTCTTCGATCAGTTTCTTGGCCGGAACCACGCGCGACACCAGACCAGCCCGCTCCGCCTCTTCGGCAGTCATGAAGCGGCCCGTCAGGTTCATGTCCATCGACTTCGACTTCCCGACAAAACGGGTCAGGCGCTGAGTACCGCCCATGCCTGCGATCACACCGAGGTTGATCTCGGGTTGGCCAAACTTTGCGGTTTCTGCTGCGATGATGAAATCACACATCATGGCAACCTCGCAGCCCCCACCCAGCGCGTAGCCGGATACAGCCGCGATAATCGGTTTGCGGATGGCCGAAATCCGATCGTTGGTGTCGGCAAAAAGATTCGACGTGAATACGTCGACATAGCTCATCTCCGACATCTCTTTGATGTCGGCGCCCGCTGCAAAGGCTTTTTCCGAGCCGGTCAGCACGATGCAGCGCACTTTGTCGCTGGCGTCCGCTTCTTCCAAAGCGGCACACAACTCGCCCAGAAGGACGGAATTGAGCGCGTTCAACGCTTCAGGCCGGTTCAGCTTGATGAGGCAGACGTGGTCCTGAGTATCGACGTTGATCGTCTCATAGGCCATGACAATTCGCTTTCGGTTGTTTCTCCTGAACCAGAGTCATTATCACGGCGGCTCTCGCTTTCAAGCTATCTTTGGCACTTGCCACAGTAGAAGGACGACCGCCCGGATTGGGTGATTCGAGTGACCGTCCCCCCACAGCCAGCCCGTCGGCAAGGCTCTCCTTCGCGCCCGTAAACATCAAAGGTATGTTGAAAATATCCAAGTTCGCCATTGGCTTGGCGAAAATCCTTGAGCGAAGATCCGCCCGCTGCAATCGCGTCTAGCAACACTTGACGAATGATAGGAACCAGCGCGGCAACGCGTGGCGCGCTAATTTTTCCAACTTCGCGACGTGGCGAAATGCCCGCACGGAAAAGCGTCTCACAGACATAGATATTGCCAAGGCCAGCGATGATTCCCTGATCGAGCAGTGCAGATTTCACGGGCGTCTTGCGGCCCTTGAAGGCTGTGACAAGGTGATTTTCATGGAAATCGTTCCCCAAAGGCTCCGGTCCCAGCACCGCAAGCAGCTTGTGACTGTCGGCTGTCGCCGTATTCAGCAGGTCCATCGCACCAAAGCGGCGAGGATCATTAAAAGTGACCCGCGCGCCATTTTCCATGTGAAAGACCACATGATCATGTTTGGCGATTTGCGGATGCGCATGCACAAACTGGCCAAGCGGGTCACCCGATACCGTCATCCGACCTGACATACCAAGGTGAACCAAAAGCGTCTCGCCGCTATCAAGGTCAGCAAGGATGTATTTCGACCGCCGTCGCATCGACAGCACCCTGCGTCCTGATAGCCGGTCCGCCATACGTTCCGGAAAAGGCCAGCGCAAATCGGGCCGGTTCACATCGGCGCGGGTAATGACTTCCCCCTCCATAGAGGGTTGCAGGCCCCGCATCACCGTCTCGACCTCGGGCAATTCAGGCATTAGAGGACTCCCCTGACAGAAGGGCGCATTGTGCCGCCCCGTGAGCGCTCTATAACAAGTGCGAAACTGCGAGGACGACAAGGCCAATGACCGAGAAATCTGACAGCACCACCCATTTCGGCTTTGAAACCGTGCCGGAGCACGAAAAGGCAGGCCGGGTTCAGGGGGTCTTCAACTCCGTTGCCTCGAAATATGACATCATGAACGATGTGATGAGCGTCGGCATCCACCGAATCTGGAAGGATGCAATGATGGACTGGCTCGCGCCGCGCCCCGGTCAGCGTCTGCTGGATGTGGCGGGCGGCACCGGCGACATCTCCTTCCGGTTCCTAAAACGTGCAGGCTATGGTCACTCCACCGTGCTCGATCTGACCACGCCGATGCTGGAAGAGGGCCGCAAACGGGCAGAGGCCGAACAAATGGCCGAGAGTTTGGACTGGGTGACCGGCGACGCAATGGCGTTGCCGTTCAAAGACAACACCTTCGACGTCTATACTATTTCTTTCGGAATTCGGAATGTGACCCGCCCGCAAGAAGCCCTGAACGAAGCCTACCGCGTCCTGAAACCCGGCGGACGCCTGATGGTGCTGGAATTCAGCCAATTGCCCAACGACGGGCTGCAAAAACTCTATGATCTCTATAGCTTCAACGTGATCCCGCGAATGGGACAGATGATCGCAGGTGATTATGACAGTTATCAATATCTCGTGGAATCGATCCGCAACTTCCCGGATCAAGACACATTCCTCGGAATGGTAAAACAGGCCGGGTTTGAAAATGCCAAATACCGCAACATGTCGATGGGCATCGCAGCTCTGCACTCGGGCTGGAAGATCTGATCGATGCGCGGACCTCACAATATCATCCGCCTGATCCGTACGGGCGCGACCATGGTGCGCACTGGCGCCATGAATGTGGTACTCGACGCCTTTGACGCGCCGGCCCCTTTGCGCATGGTGGCCTACACTCTTGGCTGGCCTTTCCAGTGGCTTGGCTACAAAGGCGACCCATCCATGCCACCGGCAACCCGTGCGATCACCGCATTGGGACCTGCCTACATTAAATTCGGTCAAGTGCTCTCAACACGCCCCGATGTGGTTGGCGAGGATATGGCGCGGCAGTTGCGTGTCTTGCAGGACAAACTCCCACCCTTCCCGCGCGAAGTCGCCATGGCAGAGGTCGCCAAGGAACTGGGCCGCCCGGTCGATGAGATTTTCACGGAATTTTCCGAACCTATCGCTGCGGCTTCCATCGCGCAGGTCCATCGCGCCCGCCTGACAGAGACCGGCCAGGACGTCGCGGTCAAGGTTTTGCGCCCCGGTGTTGAGCGTGCCTTCCGCAAGGATGTGGATGCATTCTACTTTGCGGCCCGCATTGCGGAACTTTTCGCACCAGGCGCTAAACGTCTGCGCCCCATGGATGTGATCACCCACTTCGATGGCGTTGTCCGTGGCGAATTGGATCTGCGCCTTGAAAGTGCGGCCGCCTCAGAGTTCGCGGACAACACCTCCAATGACGCGGGCTTCCAACTTCCGCCAGTGCTGTGGAATTACTCGGCCCGCCGAGTGATGACACTGGGCTGGGCCGACGGGTTGCCGATTGGCGACAATGACGCGCTCGATGCCGCAGGCCACGACCGTCACGCGCTGGGTGAACGGGTTCTGTCCCTGTTCCTGAACCATGCGCTGCGCGACGGGTATTTCCATGCTGACATGCACCAAGGCAATATGAAGGTTGCCACCAATGGCGACATCATTGCCTATGATTTTGGCATCATGGGCCATATCGACCTTTATACTCGCCGGGTCTATGCCGAGATCCTCTATGGTTTCATCAAACGCGACTATCAACGCGTGGCCGAAGTCCATTTCGAGGCAGGCTATGTGCCCGCCACGCAGGATGTGGACGAGTTCGCCCGCGCATTGCGGGCCGTTGGAGAGCCAATCTTTGGCATGGACGCCACTCATATCTCCATGGGGCGGCTCTTGAATTACCTCTTTGAGGTGACAGAACGCTTTGGGATGGAAACCCGTACCGAGTTGATCCTGTTGCAGCGCACTATGGTGGTGGTCGAAGGCGTCGCCCGCTCACTTGATCCGCGCATCAACATATGGGACGTCGCAAAACCGGTGGTGGAGGACTACATCAAATCCTCGATCGGCCCCCGCGCTATCGCGTCTGATCTGGGCAAGACCGCGCTGGTCTTGGCCCGCTTTGGCCCGCGCCTGCCGACGTTGGTGGAACGTGCCCTGATCGCGCAGGCGCAGGAACCTGAAGATAAATCAGCCCGCCGCCCTTGGAAACGTGCCGCAGCCGCAGGCGTAGCTGTTGGCGTCCTCGCCACTCTCATCATCACGCATGTAACATAACAAAAGAGGGTGCCTGCGATATCAGCACCCTCTTCTAACCTGAAATATCCTGGGGTGAATGCGCGCCAGCGCAGAGGGGCAACGCCCCTCCGCCCGATCAGATCAAAGACGCTCGATTGCCAGTGCAATCCCCTGACCACCACCGATACACATGGTGATGATCGCCCGACGACCACCAATGCGTTCCAGCTCATACAGCGCTTTCACGGTGATGATGGCTCCGGTTGCCCCCACCGGATGCCCCAATGCGATCGCACCGCCATTGGGGTTCACTTTGGCGGCGTCCAACCCGAGCGCTTTGTTCACCGCCAGCGCCTGCGCTGCAAAGGCCTCGTTTGACTCGATGAGATCGAAATCCCCGACGGTCATATCTATGCGCTTCAGCAGCTGCTCCACCGCCGGAAGCGGACCCACCCCCATCACCTCTGGCCGCACGCCCGCATGGGCATACCCCAGCACACGTGCCTTGGGTTTCAGACCGGCCTTTTCTGCGGCCTCACCGGTCGCCAGCACCAGCGCCGCCGCGCCGTCGTTGATCCCCGACGCATTGCCCGCCGTGACACGGCCATCCTTTTGAAACACCGGGCGCAAGCCTGCGAGTGCTTCCAGCGAGGTGGCTTTGGGGTGCTCATCCACTTCAAACGAAACCATATCGCGTTTGATTTTCACCTCGACCGGTACAATCTGGCTTTGGAAATAGCCCGCCTCAATCGCCGATGCAGCGCGGGTCTGGCTGGCCATGGCAAATTCGTCCATCTGTTCACGGGTGATCTCATGCTCGTCCGCGACATTCTCTGCGGTCACACCCATATGGCCAGTCCCAAAGGGGCAATTGAGCGCGCCCAGCATCATGTCGAGCGATTTCACATCGCCCATTTTCTGCCCCCAGCGGGTCGAAGGCGTGATGAAAGGACTGCGCGACATGTTCTCGGCACCACCCGTAAGTGCAAACTCCGCGTCGCCCAGCATCAAGGCCTGAATGCCCGAAACAATTGCTTGCGCGCCCGATCCACACAGTCGGTTCACATTCATCGCCGGTGTGGTTTCAGGAATACCTGCCTGCATCGCGGCCACCCGCGACAAATACATGTCGCGCGGCTCGGTGTTGATGACATGGCCGTAGACCACGGTGCCGATTTGCGCAGGCTCAACACCGGAACGCTCCATTGCAGCCTTGGCCACCGTCGCGCCCAGATCGATCGGCGCAGTTTGCGCCAATGCGCCACCAAAGGCACCAATCGCCGTGCGCGCGCCGTCCAGAATCACGATATCCGTCATGTCTCACTCCTCATGTCCATTTGCGCCAGTATGCACCCGCAGCATAAACCTGTCCCATTGAACGTCCCGTCATTGACAGCCACTTCGGCGCGCGCCACTACTTCCGTCATGACGGACACAACAGACGATATCCTGACCCTTTTGCCCGCCCGCCTGAAAGAGGCACGCCGGGCACAAGGGTTGAGCCTAGAAGCGGTGGCGAACCTTTCCGGGGTCAGCCGCTCAATGGTGAGCCAGATCGAACGGGGGGAAAGCTCTCCCACGATTGCAACACTGTGGAACCTTACCCGCGCACTTCAGGTGGATTTCGCCGGCCTGTTGGAGGCCAGCGAGACGGTCGACCGCATCGATGTCCTGCGCGCGCGGGATGTGCCGGTGATCGACAGCAAGGCCGCGCAATGCACCATCGCCATCCTGTCTCCGCCCGAAGATGTCGGCGGGCATGAGGTCTATGACATCAGCTTCGCTGCCGGAGGGGCCTTGATCAGCCAACCCCATGCGCCCGGTACTCGGGAACAATTGACGGTCTTGGAGGGAACGGTTGTCTTAACTTCCGGTACGGCTGAGGATCGCCTATCGCCGGGAGATACAGCCCGCTATGCGGCCGATGTTTCGCACGCTATTGCCGCCCCGGACGGCGCTGCGCGTGTGTTCCTGATTGTGAAGAACAGTTGAGGGGCGCGGCCCCTCTTGGCCTCGCGGCCAATTCACCCCGGGATATTTTCAGTTAGAAGATATAATTTCCGTAATCACGGATTTTTTTCCGTAAAGATGCAATTCCACCTTTACGGACGCACGTCCACTATGACAGACTTCGGGAAACAACCGGAGTCGTGCTCATGTCCAATGCTTTCCTCAGCCACATCAGCGAAACCCTGACGCAGATCGAAGCGGACGGTCTTTACAAGCGCGAACGAATGATCACCTCGCCCCAGGCGGGCGAGATCCACGTGGGCGATCGCGCGGTCATCAACCTCTGTGCCAACAACTATCTTGGCCTGGCTGATCATCCAGATCTGATTGCCGCAGCAAAGGCTGTGATGGACGACAAGGGCTATGGCATGGCCTCGGTCCGTTTCATCTGCGGCACGCAGGATCTGCACCGCGAGTTGGAGCAGCGCATTGCAAAATTCCTCGGCAAGGACGATTCGATCCTGTTTGCCGCCTGTTTTGACGCCAATGGCGGGCTGTTCGAACCTTTGCTTGGGCCAGAGGATGCGATTGTCTCCGACAGTCTGAACCACGCTTCCATCATCGACGGCATCCGCCTCTGCAAGGCGAAGCGCTACCGCTATGCCAACAACGACATGGCAGATCTGGAGGCCAAGCTGAAAGACGCCCGTGCAGCCGGCGCACGCCACATCATGGTGGCAACCGATGGCGTGTTTTCCATGGATGGTTATCTGGCCAACCTGCCTGCAATCCGCGAAATAGCCGACCGTTTTGATGCGGTGGTGATGGTAGATGACTGTCATGCGACGGGGTTCATGGGGCCGCATGGGGCCGGTACGCCGGATCATTTTGGCGTCGACGTCGATATCCTGACCGGCACGCTGGGCAAGGCGCTGGGCGGTGCGATTGGCGGCTATATCGCCGGACCGCAGCCGGTGATTGACCTGCTGCGTCAGCGCGCACGGCCCTATCTGTTTTCAAACTCGTTACCGCCTGCGGTCGTGGCGGCGGGCCTAGAAGCGATCCGTCTGGTTGAAGAGGGCGAGGATCTCCGCAAGCAGCTGTTCGAAAACGCTAAATTCTGGCGTCAGGGCCTGACGGAGCTGGGATTCGACCTGCTGCCCGGCGAACACCCGATCATCCCGGTGATGCTGGGAGATGCCAAGCTCGCACAAGCCATGGCAACCAAACTCTTTGACGAAGGCGTCTATGTCTCCGGTTTCTTCTTTCCCGTCGTGCCCAAGGGGCAGGCCCGCATCCGCACCCAGATGAATGCCGCCCTGACCCGTGAGGAATTGAACCGAGCCCTCGGCGCGTTTGAGCGTGCGGGCAAAGCCTGTGGAGTGATCTGACATGCTGCCCAACACGATGAAAGCCCTTGAAAAATCCAAACCAGAAGAGGGCCTCTGGATGGTGCAGGCGCCGGTACCGGACATCGGGCCGGATGATGTGCTGATCAAGGTCAACAAAACCGGCATTTGCGGCACCGACATTCACATCTGGAACTGGGACGATTGGGCCGCGCACACGGTGCCAGTGCCGATGATCACCGGCCATGAATTCGCAGGCGAGATCGTGGAGCTGGGGCGCAACGTGACCGGGCTCTCGGTCGGGCAGCGGTGTTCGGGCGAGGGGCATCTGATCGGCACCGAGAGTCGTCAGTCACGCTCTGGCAAGTTTCACCTTGATCCGGGCACGCGCGGGATCGGGGTCAACGAGCAAGGCGCATTTGCGCAATATCTGCGCCTTCCCGCGTTTAATGTGGTGCCCCTGCCTAACGACATTCCGGATGAAATCGGCGCGATCCTCGACCCGCTGGGCAATGCCGTGCACACCGCGCTGAGCTTTGATCTGCTGGGTGAAGATGTGCTGATCACCGGCGCAGGCCCCATTGGCATCATGGCAGCAGCCGTCGCCCGCCACGCTGGGGCGCGGCATGTGGTTATCACGGATGTGAACGCTGACCGTCTGGCATTGGCGGAACAGGTCGCACGGGTGCGTACCGTCAACGTGGCCAAGGAAGACCTGAATGACGTGAAGCACGAGCTGGGTCTGAAAGAAGGCTTTGACGTCGGGCTTGAGATGTCTGGCAACCAACAGGCGCTGGACCAAATGGTTGAGGCGCTGGTAATGGGTGGCAAGATCGCACTTCTTGGGATTCCACCGGGAAAATCCCCGGTCGATTGGTCGCGCATCGTCTTTAAGGCGATCACCATTAAAGGCGTCTATGGCCGCGAGATGTTTGAAACCTGGTACAAGATGATCGCTATGCTGCAAAACGGTCTCGATGTAAGCAAAGTGATCACTCACCGCTTTTCTGTTAATGATTTTGGGCAAGGCTTTGCCGCCATGAAGTCAGGCCAAAGCGGTAAGGTCGTGTTGGATTGGACTGGGCGTTAGTCCGCGTTCAAACGAAAAGAGGCAGGCAACCCCGATCTGGGGTGCCTGCCACAGTAAGGACAACGTGAAGCATAACTAAACGCCGCTGAAGACAGGGGATCCTGTTTGCAGGGGGCTGCAAAGGAACAGCGCGTTAGCCACGCACATCGTGATACAACCTTTACGGGTGTCGTGGCAACAATTCTCTCGCAAAATCGCCTCTGGCGTATGCCGTGCCCTATGACTGTCCAGGTTCCAGTGGCTTGCGCCCCTCGGAGGTCAGGCTCCATGCCTTATCCCCTTCGAACACCACGGGCACGAGGGTACGTCCGTACCCTGCCCCACAGTCAATATCGACACGATTGCCATAATGAACCGGACATTTCTCGGCAGTATGCCCATGCACGATCAGATGCGGGTGGCTCTCGGTATTCTCGAGAAACCCCTGCCGAATCCATAGCATATCGTGCTCGGTCTGCTCCTTCAGTGGCACACCCGGGCGAATACCTGCATGCACAAAGAACTGCTCACCTGCCTGATGGGACAGAGGCAACGAATCGATCCAAGCCAAATGTTGAGCAGGAACTGCTGCGCGTGCGGCCTCATGCACACGGGATTTACGATCACTCGGGCCACAGTCCACACCATAGGAGGCCAGCGTCTGCGCGCCGCCGATGCGTTCCTGTAAATAATAGAGCTCAACCGGAAGATGCGGGTCCTCTCGCGGAAAATCTTCCATAAACCAAGTAAACATACGGTCATGATTGCCCTTGAGGCAGATCCAATTGCGACCATCGGCCTGACCTTGCATCAAACGATCAATAACACCCCGACTGTCCGGACCACGGTCCACATAGTCGCCCACAAAGACCACCTTCGCCTCAGCACCACCATCCATGGTGATCAGCTCCAACGCGCGTTCAAGCTGTTCGGTCTGTCCGTGAATGTCACCGATTGCGTAGATAGGCTTAATCATAGGAGAGGCGTCTTTCGATTGTCTGCAGTCAGAGGCGGTCATCACACCGGAGTAAATGCGTCCGAGGCCATTTGCCGCCACAATGGAGCGCGGGCGCGTCAGGGCAAGTAAAAATAGGTATTTAATACAAAAAACGGGCCCATCCTTCGATGAGCCCGCATTCTTTTCAAATCACCCGGTGTCAGGCGACGTCGAATGCCAGCGGTTTGATCTGGGTGAAATACCCAGTCTCCGCCAGCTTCGCGCGTGCATCGGCTGGAACTTCTGCATCCACATAAAGAAGCGCGATTGCCTCGCCGCCAACCTCATTCCGGCCCAGCGTAAAGTTAGCGATGTTCACGTCCATATCACCAAGGGTCTGCCCCAAGGTACCGATGATGCCAGGAACGTCCTTGTTGGTGGTGTAGAGCATGTGCGCGCCAACTTCGGCGTCGATATTGATGCCCTTGATCTGGATGAAGCGCGGCTTGCCATCGGAGAAGACGGTGCCCGCGACGGAACGCTCGCGTTTGGCCGTCACCACGGTCACCTTGATGTAACCATCGAACGAGCCGGATTTGTCCTGATTGGTGGTGGAGATCTGGATACCGCGTTCTTTGGCAACCACAGGCGCGGAGACCATGTTCACATCAGGGTTCACCTTTTTCATGATGCCCGCGACCACCGAACAATTCAGCGCATCGAGGTTCATGTCAGCCACGACACCATCATAGAGCACATTGATCGCGGTGATCGGCTCATCCGTCATCTGGCCTGCAAAAGCACCAAGGTGGTCAGCCAGTTTGATCCACGGACCCATAACTTTGGCTTCTTCAGCAGTCACTGATGGCATATTGAGTGCGTTTTCCACCGCACCAGTCAGCAGATAGTTTGCCATCTGGTCCGCGACTTGCAGCGCCACGTTTTCCTGCGCCTCAGTTGTTGCGGCCCCAAGGTGCGGTGTGCAAACCACATTGGGCAGGTTGAACAGAGGGTTTTCCTTGGCCGGTTCCACAGAGAACACATCAAAGGCAGCCCCTGCAACATGACCCGAGGTCAGTGCTTCGGCCAGTGCATCTTCGTCCACCAGACCACCACGGGCGCAGTTGATGATGCGCACGCCCTTCTTGGTTTTGGAGATGTTTTCGCGGCTCAGGATATTCTTGGTCTGCTCGGTCAGCGGCACATGCAGAGTGATGAAATCAGCGCGCGCGAGCAACTCGTCCAACTCGACCTTTTCGACCTGCATCTTCTTGGCCTTTTCCTCGCTCAAGAAGGGATCATAGGCCACAACCTTCATCTTCAGGCCCCGGGCGCGGTCGCAGACGATGCCGCCGATGTTGCCCGCACCGATCACGCCGAGGGTCTTGCCGGTAAGCTCGACACCCATGAATTTGGACTTTTCCCACTTACCCGCATGGGTCGAAGCAGAGGCCTCGGGGACCTGTCGCGCCACAGCGAACATCATCGCGATGGCATGTTCGGCGGTGGTGATCATGTTGCCGAAGGGGGTGTTCATGACGATCACACCCTTTTTCGACGCGGCTTCCTTGTCGATGTTGTCGGTGCCGATCCCGGCGCGGCCAATTACCTTGAGGTTGGTGGCGTTTTCCAGAATGGTCGGTGTCACTTTGGTGGCGGATCGGATCGCGAGGCCATCATATTGACCGATGATTTCAGCCAGTTTTTCTTTGTCCTTGCCCACGTCGGGCAGGAAATCCACGTCAATGCCGCGGTCACGGAAGATCTGAACGGCGGCGTCCGAGAGTTTGTCGGAGATAAGTACTTTGGGGGCCATTTGCATTGGTCCTTTGTCTGCGGGGGCCGGGGTGCGGCCTAAAATTGGGAATGGGGTCGCTGCCCGGGCTGTCGCCCGGCCGATTTGCGTTAGCCTTGCGCGGCGATCTCGGCCTCAAAGGCCCATGCGAGCCACGGCAGCATGGCCTCGATATCGGCCGTCTCGACCGTGCCGCCACACCAGATCCGCAGACCAGCAGGCGCGTCACGGTAAGCACCGATATCATAGGCGATGCCCTCGGCCTCCAGTCGCTTGGCCACAGCCTTGGCAAAGCTCGCACCGTCCTTGATCCGCTTGTCGGTGAACTTCAGACACACAGAGGTGTTGGAGCGCGTCGCCGGATCATTGGCGAGGTTTTCAATCCAGTCGTTGGCATAGGCAAAGGCGTGGATCGCATTGGCATTGGCATTGGCGCGGCCAATGAGCCCCTCCAGACCACCAACAGACCGCGCCCAGTCGAGCGCGAACAGATAGTCCTCAACCGCCAGCATCGACGGCGTGTTGATAGTCGCACCGGTGAAAATACCGTCGATCAGTTTGCCACCTTTTGTCAGGCGGAAGATTTTCGGCAGCGGCCATGCGGGTGCATAGCTCTCCAGGCGCTCGACCGCGCGGGGGCTGAGGACGATCACGCCATGTGCGGCCTCACCGCCGAGCACCTTTTGCCAGGAGAAGGTGGTGACATCGAGCTTCTGCCACGGCAGTTCCTGTGCGAAGGCCGCAGAGGTCGCGTCACAAATCGTCAGACCGTCGCGGTCGTCTTTGATCCAGTCGCCATTGGGAACCCGCACGCCGGAAGTGGTGCCGTTCCATGTGAAAACCACATCATTATCGGTGTCCACCGTCGCCAGATCAACGATGTCGCCATAGTCGGCGGTCTTGACCTCGGCGTCGATTTTCAACTGCTTCACCACATCGGTGACCCAGCCTGCGCCAAAGCTTTCCCAGGCGAGCATCTCGACTTTGCGTTCACCCAGCAGATTCCACATCGCCATCTCGACCGCGCCGGTGTCGGACGCAGGCACGATACCGATCTTGTAGTCTGCGGGGATGCCCAGAACCTCGCGGGTGCCTTCGATGGCGGCAAGGAGCTTTTCCTTGCCGACGGCAGCGCGGTGGCTGCGACCCAGAGGCGCGCCAACGAGTTTGGACAGATCATAGGTGGGGGGTTTGGCGCAGGGGCCAGAAGAAAAACGCGGATTGGCCGGCCGCGATGCCGGTTGTGCAATAGCCATAAATGCTACCCTTCCAGATAAGCGCCCCTCGTTGGGGAGGGGTGTCCCACCGACAGCGATATGCGGGGGTGCGATTCCGCGCAACTGGGAAAATCGACCGTTTGCGCCGCTTTGGAAAATTTTTGCGACCCCGAATGACGCCAATCGGAAACTTTGGGGGCCATGCCTCTCCGGGCTGGTGCCACGGGTAAGCCCTCGTTAAGAGAAGACAACCCGCCCTGACCGGAGAACACCCATGTATGTCGCCACCCTGCTCGTGAACCCTGCCAATCCGACGCTGGAGCCTTCATTGGTCGAGTCGCTGAGGAACGCTTGGGGCGGTGGAGAGGCGCATTGGCTGAACCCCGGCATCGCGGCGGAGTTCGCGCTGGAAGCGCTTCCCGACAATCAATGGGAGGTCTGGAACGATCTACAAGGCATGAGCGTCGATCTGGTGCTGCAACCCACTGAGGGACGGCGCAAGAAGATGCTGCTGGCGGACATGGACTCGACCATGATCCAGCAGGAGTGCATCGACGAGCTGGCGGATGAAGCCGGTGTTGGCGCGCGGGTCAAAGACATTACCGCCCGCGCCATGAACGGCGAATTGGATTTCGAGGGCGCGCTGACTGAACGTGTGGGATTGCTCAAGGGCCTTTCCGAATCTGTGATCACTGAGGTTCTGGACAATCGCATCACCTTTATGCCGGGGGGCCGCGCACTCTTGGCGACGATGAAAGCCGATGGGGCATATACGGCGCTGGTTTCTGGTGGATTTACCGCTTTTACCGCGCGCGTCGCGGCAGAACTGGGGTTTGACGAAAACCGCGCCAATACTCTGATCGTCGCAGAGGGCAGGCTGACAGGCGAGGTGGGCCACCCGATCCTTGGCCGCGAGGCCAAAGTCGAAGCGCTCGAACAAATCACGACACGCCTTGGTATTTCCGAGGCGGACGTGATTGCGGTCGGTGATGGGGCCAATGATCTTGGCATGTTGACCCGTGCGGGGGCTGGCGTGGCGCTCCACGCCAAACCTTCGGTCGCGGCAGAGTGCAACATCCGCATCAATCACGGCGATCTGACGGCTCTCTTGTATGTGCAGGGCTACAGCCGGGACGATTTCAAAGGATAATTGAATGTTCGAAGTCACCTTCGAGGTGCTGCTGCTGTTGATGGCAGCGGGCTTTGCCGCTGGTTTTATTGACGCGGTCGCCGGTGGTGGCGGGCTCATCACGGTTCCCGTCCTGCTCATTGCGGGTGCCAACCCGGTCACGGCGCTTGCGACCAACAAGATCCAGGGGCTGTTTGGCGCGGCCACGGCGGCGATCACCTATGCCCGCGGCGGTCATGTGGACCTTCGTACACAATGGAGACCTGCAGTGATCGCGTTTTTCGCCTCCATCGGCGGGGCGCTTTTGGTGTCGGTGCTACCGGTTGATCTGATCCGCTATGCCCTGCCAGTCCTTTTGATCGGGATCGCAGTGTTTTTTGCCACCAAAAAGGGGCTAAACGATGTGGACCGCGCACGCCGTCTGTCGCCTGCGGTGTTTGCGGCTACCATGGTGCCGCTCTGTGCAGCATATGACGGTTTGCTCGGTCCCGGTGCGGGCAGTTTCTATATGCTCGCTTTTGTGGGGCTTGCAGGCTACGGCGTACTGAAAGCGACCGCGCATACAAAGCTGTTGAACTTCGCATCAAACGCTGGCGCACTGGCAGCTTTTGCGGTTGTGGCAACACCGTGGTGGTTCACCGGCCTCGCCATGGGTCTTGCTCAGATCGCAGGTGCACGAGTTGGAGCGGGACTTGCCCAAAAACAGGGGGCAAAAGTGATCAAGCCGCTGTTGGTTCTGACGACCGTCACCCTTGCCCTGAAACTGATCTGGGATCTTCTGTAACCTGCAAAATCTGGACAGTTAGAATTGCAGGCCAGCGGCGGGTCGCATGTCGCCACAGTGGATGCCGTTCCAATTGGTGATCGGCGCACTCATATAGGACTTGGCCGAGGGGCTGTTGCCATCGAGCGCGCCAAGACTCACCAGTAGGGTTGTGATCGCGTTCTCCGCCGCGCGCGTGGCGCCATCCACGACTTTCAGTGCAATCCCCAGCTCTTGCTCGGGGAGGATGGCAACAAACACGCCCTCCGCCCCTGTTTTTACGGAGACCTTACCGCCCATATCCCGCATCAAGGCCGTACAGGCGCGACCTTCGCCAGCCACCAGCTCCGGATGCAGTGCCATGGCTTCGCGCAACTGTACCGCCGCATCATCGGCGCGCCCGTTGCGGGTATGTGCCGAAGCAAACCAGCCCATGGCGCGCGCAAGTCCTGTAATGGTGCAGGCAAAATTAGGCGCAGAGCACCCGTCTATGCCATATGTGGGGCTGGTCTCTCCGGTGGCTTCTTCAAACGCCTCTTGGCAGGCCTGCTGTACCGGGTGGTCGATCTCCACATACTCAGATCCCGCTCCCAAGTGCTGAGAGAGTGTCAGGAAACCTGCGTGCTTTCCCGAGCAGTTGTTGTGGATTTGGCACGGGCTGTCGTCGTGTTTGATAAGACTATGCAGCACCTCACTGTCACGCGGCTTTTGCGGGCCACAGCGCAGATCACCCTCACCAAGGTCTAATTGTTCAAGCCAATTGCTGACCCGGTCAATGTGGATGCGCGCGCCGTTATGAGAGGCACAAGCCAGCGCGAGTTGTTCGCGCGTTAACCCGTAGCGCGCCGCAGCCCCCGAGGTCAAAAGCGGAAGTGCCTGTACCATTTTGCAGGAACTGCGTGGATAGATCACCTGTTCCGGGTTGCCCCAAACGCGCACAACCTCCCCTTTGCCGTTGCAGATCACGGCATGGCCGAGGTGCTGACTTTCGAGCAGGCTACCCCGCCAAATTTCGGTAAAAGGTGCAGGGGCGATCGGACTGGTCATAGGCTTGGCTCTTTGTTTTTAGGAATTTTAATCGCAGCAGACATTCAAAACCCCGGCTTTTCAAGGAAAAGGCGGCAAAAACCTGCCAAACCCAGCAATTGCGCATGGCCCTCGTTCCGCTAATATGCTTGTGTCAAGGATCATGAGGCATGGGCACAGACGGTGTGCAAAACACCGCACACAAGGCCCGGAGACAATTGAGGAAGACAGTCTTGGAGGCGGGACGTATGGCATTGAAACTCCGTCGCTTAGCAGGCGCGCTTATGCTGGCTGGCATGGCCACCACCGCAAGCGCACAGCAAGCAACGACAGATAACCGCGTGGGTGCGCATGTGGATTGGAGCGTCTTTGAAGAGACCTCTCCGCGCGAGTGCATAGGCGTCTCGGCACCGAAAGAAACGGTGAACACCCGCGATGGCCGCGTGGTCGCCGTGCGTCGCAGTGAAATTCGACTGTTTGTGTTTTATCGCCCGGATGGCGGCAACAAAGGTCAGGTTACCTTTACCGGAGGCTATCCTTTCGCCCCCGGTTCTACAGTGAATATGAAAATCGGTGACTCCGAATTTGAGCTGTTCACCGAAGGGGAATGGGCATGGCCTGCAACGCCGACCGATGATGCCAAGATCATCACCGCGATGAAACGGGGATCAGATGCATCACTAACCGCGCGATCCTCGCGGGGGACGCAAACCAAAGATACCTTCTCTTTGCTTGGCTTCACCGCAGCGATTGAAGACGCAGAGAAGCGCTGTTCCGGCTGAGGCGCAAGCGATCAGGACCGGCATGAGGCGGCGAAGCGCGGGCTTCGCCGTTTTCTTTTGCGAGGCGCTGCCTCGCGCTCCGGGATATTTTGGGTTAGAAGAGATACGTGGCCTGTTGCCCCATGCATAGCAGGGTTGAACGAGAATCCTTTTGATCTTGGGTCGATCTCATATATAGAGCCGCATCCAGCCCCGTTTTGACACAAGCCAGCGAGACCCGTCTCATGACAGCCTCAGCGCCGATCACCCAAGATGTTCTGACCCTGCCCCGCAAGGAGCCGGAAGGTGGCAAGATAAACCTTGTCGGCCTGACTCGTGACCGCATGCGAGAAGTGCTGATGGAGCATGGCACGCCGGAAAAACAGGCGAAGATGCGGGTCGGTCAGATCTGGCAGTGGATCTATCAGTGGGGCGTGCGTGATTTCTCTGAGATGACCAACCTTGCCAAGGCGTATCGCGCCCAGCTTGAGGAAACATTCGAGATCCGCATTCCTGAGGTCGTGTCGAAACAAGTCTCAACCGATGGCACCCGAAAGTACCTGGTGCGGATCAATGGCGGCCATGAGGTCGAAGTGGTCTACATTCCAGAAGATGATCGCGGCACGCTGTGTATTTCGTCGCAGGTGGGATGTACGCTGACCTGTTCGTTCTGTCACACTGGCACCCAGAAGCTGGTGCGAAATCTGACGCCCGCTGAGATCATCGGTCAGGTGATGATGGCGCGTGATGATCTGGAGGAATGGCCGACGCCCGGCGCACCCAAAGACGAGACTCGTCTGTTGTCCAACATTGTGCTGATGGGCATGGGCGAGCCTCTCTATAATTTTGAAAACGTGCGTGATGCGATGAAGATTGCGATGGACCCAGAAGGGATATCGCTGTCACGCCGTCGCATTACACTGTCGACCTCAGGCGTGGTGCCCGAAATCGCCCGTACCGCGGAAGAGATCGGCTGCTTGTTGGCGATTTCGTTCCACGCCACCACCAATGAGGTGCGCGACGTGCTGGTGCCAATCAACCGGCGCTGGAACATTGATGAGCTTTTGCAGTCCTTGGCGAATTATCCCAAAGTGTCGAACTCGGAGCGGATCACGTTTGAATATGTGATGCTGGATGGGGTTAATGACTCTGATGAGGATGCGCACCGGCTGTTGGAGCATATCAAACGCTACAACATCCCGGCAAAGATCAACCTCATCCCCTTCAATGAGTGGCCCGGAGCGCCCTACAAACGGTCGTCAAACAACCGTATCCGAGCATTTGCGAACATCATCTATCAGGCCGGTTACGCCTCACCGATCCGCAAGACGCGTGGTGACGACATCATGGCGGCCTGCGGTCAGTTGAAATCCGCCACCGAACGCGCTCGCAAGAGTCGCAAACAGATCGAAGCCGAGGCGGGCATGGGCCAAAGCTGAGCCTCGCCAACACAACTGAGATCCTCCGAGGCGCTGCGAGTAATCGTAGCGCCTTATTCTTTCCCAATTTTAGCAAAATTTGCGCCACCTCAGGCCGACAGTCTCAGAATCAGAAACAGTACACGGAAACAATCTCCGGGCAGCAAATAGAGCAAAGGGCAGAATGATGATTGGACAACAGACCGCGCAAATGGATGATGGTATTCTCTCGTTGGTACGTGAGGAACGGCGTAAAGCACTGAGCCCGCGTGAATGGCAATTTCGCCTGCGTGGCTATGGATATGCCATCCGCGACGAAGACGGCACACAGGTGCTGACGCGTCTGCCGCGCGGTGAAGCCGTTGGTGTTTTGCCCGCGGATATGAGCTGATCGGTCGTCAGGTTTTCCAAACTCTTATGGTCTGACGCGATCCCGACGTTCCCACAAACGTTCCCATCCCACCCACAAGGGAAAACGACATTTGACCATAGGTTTCCGCCCTTTCGGGCGGACCCGCGCGCCGGGCCCCATGGGCCCGGCGCGCGGTCGTCTGGCGCTGCTCTTGCGACCAAATTCCAAGTATAGCGGTGACGCTTAGCGCTCGCGACCGGGCAAGTCTTGACGTGCAGGGACCGGGTTCCATGCGTCAATCGCCTGGATCGCCTCATCTGCACTTTCGACAAATTTAAACAGATCAAGATCCTGTTCGGAAATGGTGCCCGCGTCCGCGAGCGCCTCCCAATTGATGATCTTCTCCCAGAAACTGCGACCAAAGAGCAGGAACGGCACCGGTTCCATGCGACCTGTCTGGATCAACGTCAGCGCCTCAAACAGCTCATCCAGGGTGCCAAATCCACCCGGAAAGACGCAGATCGCCTCCGCACGCATCAGGAAATGCATCTTGCGGATCGCAAAATAGTGGAAGTTGAAGCAAAGCTCAGGTGTGACAAATTCATTCGGAGCCTGCTCGTGTGGCAACACGATATTGAGCCCGATAGATTCACCTTCAGCATCTACCGCGCCACGGTTCCCAGCCTCCATTACACCGGGCCCACCCCCTGTCACAACCACATGACGACGCCCGCCAGAAGCCTTGGACTTCTCGGTCATCTTGCGCGCGAACTCGCGTGCCTCATCATAGAAATGACTAAGATCCGCGAGCGTCTGAGTACGCGCTTTATCCTTGTCGCGAGGGGCCGGTATGCGAGCGCCGCCGAACATCACGACGGTGCTCTCGATGCCTTTTTCATCAAGCATCAGCTGCGGCTTCAACAGTTCCAACTGCAACCGCACTGGGCGCAGTTCCTCACGGCACAAAAAACCCTCATCCGCGAAGGCTAGCTGATAGACTGGCGACTGGGTCTGCGGTGTAACGGGTACATGTTCGGCGCGGCTACGGTCTGCGCGGGCATCGGGGAAACGGCTATTGCGGTCGTCACTCATATCAAATCTTGCCTGTTCTTTGATCCAAAAGGTCAGCCCCTGTCATAGCCCGAGCGCCGTGCTCAGGCCAGCGCTCAAATCCTGTCATCTATCCCCTTGCCTCCTGCGAGCATTTCCCTAGGGTTCGCCGCAAACGCACTGAGACGAGGTACGACGATGGATTGGACAACCCAGATTTCCGGCGCGCACAACAGAATTGCCGCGCATGTGGTGGAAACTCCAACCGTCTCGGTGCAAAGCTTCGGCCTCGCCTTCCCGGTAGAGTTGAAACTCGAACATCTTCAACATGCGGGCAGCTTCAAGGCACGCGGCGCATTCAATACGTTACTGTCAAATCCCGTCCCCGAGGCCGGTCTGGTTGCAGCATCTGGCGGCAATCATGGCGCGGCCGTCGCCTTTGCTGCGCGGGCACTAGGGCACAATGCCAAGATCTACGTGCCGGAAATTGCCGGACAGACAAAGATCGACCTGATCCGCTCGACGGGTGCGGATCTAGAGGTTGTTCCCGGAGCCTATGCAAATGCGCTGGAGGCCGCACAGGATTGGGAACTGCAGACAGGTGCCATGCAGATCCATGCCTATGATGCGCCCGCAACGGTCGCAGGACAGGGTACTCTTTTTGCGGAATGGGAAGAGCAAGGGCTGGATGCAGACACCGTACTGATCGCGGTTGGTGGCGGCGGTCTCATTGGAGGCGCATTGGGGTGGTTTGAGAACCGTCGCAAAGTGGTTGCGGTGGAACCTGCTACGTCCTGCGCACTAAAAGCAGCCCTGATGGCAGGCAAGCCTACCAATGTTGATGTTAGTGGCATTGCCGCCAATGCGCTCGGCGCTCGGCGGATCGGCGATATCTGTTTTGATCTTGCTCACAACGCGCGCACGCCTAGCGTAATTGTTCCGGATGCCGCCATTGAAGCGGCGCAACATGCGCTCTGGCGCGACCATCGCCTGCTGGTGGAGCCTGCGGGGGCCACGGCTCTGGCCGCATTGATGTGCGGCGCGTATCTGCCCGCACGTGGTGAAAAAGTCGCGGTGCTCTTGTGCGGTGGCAATATTGACCCTGAACCCCTAAGCGATCCCGCCACACAACTTGATGTCTCCTTCACCTAAGGGCCGGAAAGTCTTGCGGCAATGGTCATCGCCCCCTATCGAACGGACATGAGTGAAACCGCAGTCGACAAGATATTTCGCGCCTTGATGGAACGGATCGTAACCGGCGATCTGCCCGCGGGAGAGAAGCTGCGGCAGGACCATATCGCGCGCGATTATGAAGTGAGCCATGTGCCGGTACGCGAGGCTTTCTTGCGACTGGAAGCAAAAGGGCTTGCAAAATCAGTGCCCCACAAGGGGATGCGTGTCACCGAGCTGGAACCCACAGAGATCCGAGAAGTGATCGAAATGCGGGTTGCCTTGGAGGTTCTGGCTCTGACGCATGCCCTGCCCCGCCATGATGATCAGACCTTGGCAGAAGTGGATGCAGCCCGCATCGCCTGCGACGCCGCGCGTGACATGATCACTTGGGATCGCAGCAATCGCCGGTTTCATTTTGCATTGCTCATGCCATGTGGGATGCCACGACTGCTGTCATCAATCGAAGACCTTCATATCACTGCGGCCCGGCATCTCTTTGCCTATTGGCGTGACCGTTGGGTATCGCGCCCAGACAGCGATCATGCAGCACTTCTGGAAGCTGTCAGGGCACAGGATTTGACACTGGCCTGCGATATCCTGCGCCGCCACCTGCGGCGGGTCAGCTAAAGATAGCCCCCACACATCTGCTTACCTGCCGCTTCGCCCGCGCGTATGGGCGTGTTCAGGGCATGACGCATGTGGCTTTTGCGGCTATAAGCGCCCGAATCCAACAAAAACCCGGAGCCGGAACACATGTCCAACGCGCAGCTGGAAACCGCAATCGAGGCCGCCTGGGAGGCCCGTGACACAATCACCCCCGCCACCAAAGGCGAAACCCGCGACGCCATTGAGGCAACCCTCGCCGCACTCGACAGCGGCAAACTGCGTGTGGCGGAGAAACAGGACAGCGGTGACTGGCACGTGAACCAGTGGGCGAAAAAAGCCGTATTGCTGGGCTTTCGCCTGAAAGACATGGAAGAGCAATCCGGCGGCCCGCAGGGCGCTGGCTGGTGGGACAAGGTCGACAGCAAGTTCAAAGGCTGGGAAGCGTCTGACTGGCAATCCGCAGGCTTTCGCGCGGTGCCGAACTGCATCGTCCGCAAATCCGCCTATATCGCTCCCGGTGTGGTACTGATGCCGTCTTTCGTGAATCTCGGCGCCTATGTCGACGAAGGCACCATGGTTGATACCTGGGCCACAGTCGGCTCCTGCGCGCAGATCGGCAAAGGCGTGCACCTCTCTGGCGGTGTCGGTATCGGCGGCGTTCTGGAACCGATGCAGGCTGGTCCAACCATCATCGAGGACAACTGCTTTATCGGCGCGCGTTCGGAAGTGGTCGAAGGTGTGATCGTGCGCGAAGGTTCCGTGCTCGGCATGGGGGTCTTTATCGGCCAGTCCACCAAGATCGTTGACCGCGAAACCGGCGAAGTGATGTCCGGCGAAGTACCGCCCTATTCCGTCGTGGTCGCAGGTTCCATGCCATCCAAGAATGGCGTCAATCTCTATTGCGCCGTGATCGTGAAGCGCGTGGACGAAAAGACCCGCTCCAAGACCGGTATCAACGAGCTTCTGCGCGACTAAATCCGCATCAAAAGCGGACCCATTACAAGCAATTAATATGGCAGGCAGCTTCGGTTGCCTGTTTTTTTATTTCTCAAATTATTGTTTCTGTAGAATATTATTAAAGTTACGGTAGATTATTGAGTGGGCCGTCAATAACCGCCCGGCTGAAATAGGCTGAAGGAGGCACACCAATGTCCGAGTCTTGGAAACCCACAGACTACCCCTCGCTAAGCCCCTACCTCGTCTGCCACGACCCGGAAGGCACGATCTCGTTTCTGCAAACGGTGTTTCACGCGCATTTATTACGCCGCTATGATCATCAGGATGGCAGTTTAATGCACGCCGAAGTGCGGATTGATGACAGTATCATCATGATCGGTGGCTTACCTGACGCCGATGACAATGACGCACATGTTCACCTTTATGTCCCTGACGTACAGGCCACATTTGATCGCGCCGTCGCTGCTGGAGGAGAGGTCATTCAGGAGCCACTGCGCAAACGGGGCAGCGACGATATCCGTGGCGGCATAAAGGGGCCGAGTGGCACAACCTGGTGGCTGGCAACTCAGACCCCTCTTTGAGCGCACGAGTACAAGCCTCATGCATAAGCGCAAGAGGGTGACCCCTCTTGCGACAGTCTTATCATCCGAGGATGCCGGGCAAGTTCAAACCGTGTTCTTTGGCGCAGTCTTTGGCGATGTCGTATCCCGCATCTGCATGACGCATGACGCCCGTGGCCGGATCGTTCCACAGAACCCGACCGATGCGTCGATCTGCGTCCTCGGTCCCGTCACAGCAGATCACCACGCCGGAGTGTTGCGAAAAGCCCATGCCGACGCCGCCGCCGTGATGCAGCGACACCCATGTCGCGCCAGATGCGGTGTTCAGCAGTGCGTTCAACAGCGGCCAATCCGACACCGCGTCAGAGCCATCCATCATCGCCTCGGTCTCACGGTTCGGCGATGCTACGGAACCAGAGTCGAGGTGGTCGCGGCCGATCACAACCGGCGCGGACAACTCGCCATTGCGCACCATCTCGTTGAACGCGAGGCCAGCCTTGTGGCGGTCGCCCAGACCAATCCAGCAGATCCGCGCCGGCAGGCCCTGAAAGGCGATCCGCTCATCCGCCATGTCGAGCCAGCGATGCAGGTGCTCGTTCTCGGGGAACAGCTCCTTCATCTTAGCGTCGGTCTTTTTGATGTCGTCGGGATCACCCGACAGCGCACACCAGCGGAACGGGCCAATCCCTTGGCAGAACAGCGGGCGGATATAGGCGGGCACAAAACCGGGGAAGGCAAAGGCGTTCTCAAAGCCCTCTTCCAGCGCCATCTGACGGATATTGTTGCCGTAGTCGACTGTTGGGACGCCCATGTCGTGGAACGCCACCATCGCCTCGACTTGCTCCCGCATCGAGGCACGCGCGGCCTTAGCCACCGCCTTGGGATCGCTTTCGCGTTTCTCTTTCCACTCTGCCATGGTCCAGCCCTGCGGCAGGTAGCCATTGACCGGGTCATGTGCAGAGGTCTGGTCGGTGACGATATCGGGGCGCATGCCACCCGCTTTGGCGCGCTCCACCAGTTCGGCAAAGACATCCGCCGCATTGCCCAAGAGGCCCACGGATTTCGCCTCGCCCGCCTTGGTCCAGCGGTCGATCATCTCCAGCGCCTCGTCCAGTGTCTCGGCCTTTTCGTCGAGGTATTTGGTCCGTAGGCGGAAATCGATCGAGTCGGGGTTACACTCCACCGCCAGGCAGCAGGCACCAGCAAAAACAGCCGCCAGCGGCTGCGCGCCGCCCATGCCGCCGAGACCACCGGTCAAAATCCATTTGCCCGTGAGGTCGCCACCGTAGTGCTGACGGCCTGCCTCGGCGAAGGTCTCATAGGTGCCCTGTACGATCCCTTGGGTGCCAATGTAGATCCAGGACCCGGCGGTCATCTGGCCGTACATCATCAGGCCTTTTTTATCGAGTTCGTTGAAGTGATCCCAGTTGGCCCAATGCGGCACCAGATTGGAGTTTGCAATCAACACACGAGGCGCGTCCTTGTGGGTCTGGAAAACGCCAACTGGCTTGCCAGATTGCACCATCAAGGTCTGATCTTCATCCAGATTCTTCAGCGTTTCGACGATCAGGTCGAAATCCTTCCAGGTGCGTGCGGCGCGGCCAATGCCGCCATAGACCACCAACTCATGCGGGTTTTCAGCCACATCAGGGTGCAGGTTGTTCATCAGCATCCGGATTGGTGCCTCGGTCAGCCAGGACTTTGCGGTGATCTCGGTGCCAGTCGCCGGATAGATATCGCGGGTGTTCTTGCGGGGATCGCTCATGCGGGCCTCCATTCAGTCAGATCGGTGAGAATTTGGGTCAGATGTGTGCGCAGCCGGTCGGCGCGTGCGGGGTCATAGCTCCAGGGCGGGGCCTCGTCGCAATAGGTGGCTTGGGCGAGTTCCATCTGGATCGCGTGCCAGCCCTCATTGGGACGGCCATAGTGGCGTGTGGTCCAGCCCCCCTTGAAACGACCGTTCAGCACAGAAGAATACCCTTCTGCACGCTGGCAGTGATTAAAGACCATCACCTCAAGGTCGCGCGCGCAGGTGGTGCCGAGGTTGGTGCCGAAGTTGAAATCCGGCAGGCGGCCATCAAACAGGAACGGAATGTCACCCCGGATCGAGTGGCAATCATACAGAATGGCAAAGCCGTGGATGCCTGCAACCCGTTCCATCTCTGCCGTGAGCGCGGCATGATAGGGCGCGTGATAGGTCTCGCGGCGGCGGGTGATTTCCGTCTCATCCGGCTCGCGAGCCCAGATCGGATTGCCATCAAAGTCTGTCAGCGGCACCAGCGTGGTGGTGTTCTGGCCGGGGTAGAGGCTGACGCCTGCGGGATCACGGTTCACGTCGATCACATAGCGATGGATGGGGGTGCGAACGGTGGTCACGCCCTCCACCAGATCCGCATACAGGTCGTGAATATGCCAGTCCGTATCGGCAAGACCAAGACCACGTTCGTTCAGATCCTTGGCCACCTCTGCGGGCACCTCGGTCCCCGTATGCGGCAGACCAAGGATCAACGGCGAGGAACCTTGCGTGACCTCGATCATGCCGCGACCTCCACACCTGCGGCCTGAGCCACGCGACCGGTGCGCACCATGGCGCTGGCGGCTTCGATCTCAGGCGCGAGGTAGCGGTCTTCGCCCAGGCTGGGGATTTCACCGCGCAGCATCGTCAGCAGATCCTGCAACCGGGCGGAGGTTTTGAGCGGCGCGCGCGCCTCCACGCCCTGCGCGGCGCAGAGCATTTCCACGCCGAGGATCACCGAGAGATTCGCTGTCATCTTCGCCAGACGCAGCGCGCCGTGGGCCGCCATTGATACGTGATCTTCCTGGTTGGCAGAGGTCGGCGTGGAATCGGTCACGCAGGGGTTAGCCAGATGCTTGTTCTCGCTCATCAGCGCCGCGGTAGTGACCTCGGCGATCATGAAACCGGAGTTCAGGCCGGGGTTCGGCGTCAGGAAGGGCGGCAGATCGTGGCTCAGGGTCGGATCGACCATCAAGGCGACCCGGCGCTGCGCGATCGCGCCAATCTCTGCCACGGCGAGTGCAATCTGATCGGCGGCAAAACCCACATATTCGGCGTGAAAGTTGCCGCCCGAAACAATCCGACCGGCCTCTACGAGCACCAGCGGGTTATCGGTCACTGCGTTGGCCTCGATCTCCAGCGTGCGCGCGGCCATGCGCAGCACGTCAAGCGCCGCGCCCACCACCTGCGGCTGACAGCGGATGCAATAGGGATCTTGTACGCGGGTATCGCCCTCACGGTGGCTTTCGCGAATTTCCGACCCATCCATGATGTCGCGCATCACCTGCGCCACATCGATCTGCCCCGCATGACCACGCAAGGTGTGGATGTCGGCCACCAGCGGTGCGGTGGAACCCATGATCGCATCGGTCGTCAGAGACGCAATTGCCATGGATGCCCGCGCCAGATC
The DNA here is from genome assembly GCF_000376545.2 of Tritonibacter mobilis F1926. Taxonomy (NCBI): domain Bacteria; kingdom Pseudomonadati; phylum Pseudomonadota; class Alphaproteobacteria; order Rhodobacterales; family Paracoccaceae; genus Tritonibacter; species Tritonibacter mobilis. Next base: position 3,234,022 of record NZ_CP015230.1, on the reverse strand, counting down.
CAGCGCCTGAAACAGCCCAGCCAGCGCGCAAGCGGTCGAGAACTGCGTTCCGTTGATAAGTCCAAGGCCTTCTTTCGGCCCCAGCACGATGGGTTGCAGGCCGGCGCGTTTCAGCGCTTCGGCTCCGGACAGACGTTCGCCTTCAAACGTCGCCTCACCCTCACCAATCATCGCCGCTGTCATATGCGCCAGCGGAGCAAGGTCGCCCGATGCGCCCACAGACCCTTGCGACGGTACAACCGGGGTCACCCCACGTGCCAGCATCTCCTCGATTTGATTGATCACCAACCAGCGCACACCCGAGGCACCGCGTCCAAGCGACAGAAGCTTCAACACCATCATCAACCGCACTTTGTCTTCGGCCAATGGCTCACCGACGCCGCAAGAATGGCTGAGGATCAGGTTCCGCTGAAGTGTTGCGGTATCTTCGGATGCGATCTTGGTCGAGGCCAGTTTACCAAATCCGGTGTTGATGCCATAGACAGGCGCCTCACCTGCCGCAGCCTCGGCCACCATCGCGGCTGCCGCTTCGACACCTGCGCGGGCAGAGGCTGCCAGACGTGCGGGGGTGCCATTGCGCCAGATCTGCTCCAACGTGGAGAGGGTTACGGTGCCGGGGATCATCTCAATCATGTGCGAACCTCCAGTTTGCCGCCCATGACGCGGGCATGCAGCGGGTTAAATCCAATGCGATAGGCCAGTTCCGCCGGGCGGGCGACGTCCCAGACCACAAGATCTGCGCGCAGACCGGGCGCGATACGTCCCCGATCCGAGAGGCCCAGCGCGCGGGCGGCATGTGTCGTTACCCCGGCCAATGCCTCTTCGGGTGTCAGCCGGAACAGAGTGCAGCCCATATTGAGCGTCAGGAGCAACGAGGTCAGCGGTGAGGAGCCGGGGTTACAATCGGTCGCCAAAGCCATGGGCACGCCATGGGCGCGGAAATGCTCCATCGGCGGCAATTGCGTTTCCCGGATCGTGTAGAAAGCACCGGGCAAGAGCACTGCAACAGACCCGGAGGCCGCCATCGCGCGAGCGTCTTCCTCGGTCGCGTATTCCACGTGATCGACGGACAAGGCGCCGCGGTCTGCCGCCAGCTTGCTGCCCCCTTGATGGGACAACTGTTCAGCGTGGAGCTTCACCGGCAGTCCCAGCTCGGCTGCAACATCAAAGACACGCGCCATCTGTTCGGCAGAAAAGGCGATGCCCTCGCAAAAGCCATCCACCGCATCCACCAGTCCCTCGGCATATGCAGCGCGCAAGGTCGGCAGGCAAACCTCATCCAGATATTCATCCGCACGGCCCGCATACTCCGCCGGGACCGCATGCGCGCCGAGGAAGGTGGTCTTGACCGTTACATCCCGCAGTTCGCCCAAACGGCGCGCCGCGCGCAGCATGTTAAGCTCGGTCTCGCGATCAAGCCCATAGCCGGATTTCACCTCGACCGAGGTCACACCCTCAGCAAGCAGCGCATCCAGACGAGGCAGTGCGCCAGCAACAAGCGCGTCCAGATCCGCCGACCGGGTCGCCGTCACCGTGGATACGATACCGCCACCCGCCTTTGCGACTTCCTCATAGCTCGCCCCATTGAGGCGCATTTCAAACTCGCCCGCGCGATCACCGCCAAAGACAATATGCGTATGGCAATCGATCAGCCCCGGCGTCACCAGCCGTCCGCCCAGATCCTCACGCGGCCAAGTATTATACTCTGCCGGAAGGGAGTCTTCAGGGCCGCACCAGACGATTGCAGCGCCATCGATGGCGATGGCCCCCGCTTCGATCATCCCATACGGCGCGCCCGGCTCCATCGTTGCCAGCCTGGCTCCACTCAACACGTATTTGTCGCGCATCTCGCCCCCTCAGAATCCTCTTGCTCCACAAACGGTATGCGCTTATTCTCATTATGTCTATACATAAGAGGGCCAGATGCAGACAATTTTTGCCGCAACCGCCTGCCTGCCCGAGGGCTGGGTTCAGGATGTCCGCCTGACCGTTGAGGGCGGCAGCATCACACGCATCGAGAGCGCCGCCACCGCCGCACCCGGCGATACGCGCGTCGATGTTTTGCTGCCGGCGCTTGCGAACCTGCATTCTCATAGTTTTCAGCGCGCCATGGCTGGGCGCACGGAGTACCGCGCGGGTGGGCAGGACAGTTTCTGGACATGGCGGGAGCTGATGTATCGCTTCCTCGACCACCTCACGCCCGAACAATACGAGGCCGTGGCGGCGCTGACATTCATGGAGATGCTGGAGGCTGGCTATGCTTCTGTCGGCGAATTCCATTATGTCCATCATCAGCCCGGCGGTGCGCCTTATGAGAGCCTCACCGAACTCAGCCAGCGGGTGATGGCGGGCGCTCAACACACCGGCATCGGCCTCACACATCTGCCCGTGCTCTACACCTACGGCGGTGCGGAAAAACAGCCACTAGCGGGCGGGCAGCTGCGGTTCGGCAATGATGTTGAGCGTTTCTCGCGTCTTGTCACCGAGGCCCGCGGTGCGGCGCAAGAGCTCGGGGACGACACGCGCGTCGGTATCGCGCCGCATTCCTTGCGGGCCACCTGCCCCGAGGATCTTGCCGCGGTGTTGCCGGTCGCCGCCGAAAACCCCATCCATATCCACATCGCCGAACAACCGCGCGAGGTGGCCGAGATCAAGGCATGGCTCGGCGCACGTCCGGTGGAATGGCTGCTCACGAATGCACCCGTCGATGACCAATGGTGCCTGATCCATGCCACCCATATGACGAAAGAGGAGACCCGGCGCATGGCAAGATCCGGCGCGGTGGCGGGCCTCTGCCCCGTGACAGAGGCAAACCTCGGCGATGGCCCCTTCAATGGACCGGAGTTTCTGGCGGAAGCCGGGCGCTTTGGCGTTGGCTCGGATTCCAACGTGCGGATCTCATTGGTCGAAGAGTTGCGCACGCTTGAATACTCGCAACGCCTCCGCGACCTGGCGCGCAACGTGCTGGTTCCCCACGAAGGCTCCGTCGGTGAAACGCTCTATCTGGGCGCGGCCCGGGGTGGGGCACAGGCGCTGGGCCGGAACGCCGGACGGCTGGAGGTTGGCGCACTTGCGGATCTCGTGGCGATTGACCGCAACCATCCCGCCCTGTTTGGCTTGCCAGAGGCGCAAATTCTGGATGGGTTGTGTTTTGCCGCTGACGACCAGACCATTACCGATGTCTGGGCTGCCGGTCGTCACATGGTGCAAGAAGGGCGCCACATCGCCCGTGACGCCATCGTCAAAACCTACCGAACGGCAATCACATCGCTTCTTTCAAAGCTTTGATCTGAACATGCAGCACCGTGCCCTCGGCTACACCTTGGGCCGGTGCCTCCAGCTCGCAGCCTTGCGCGGCGACGAAATGGTCCCTGCCAAGGTGCAGCGCGCCGTCGATCACCAAGACCAGATCACCCGCCTGCCCTGCAAAATCCCCTTGATGCACCTGAGCCTTCACCTGCACGTACCGAGGGTCACAGATCACGTTCACGGCACGGCACGGGCCATCAATCAACTGCGCCTCCAATGCCAAACCTCCGTCAAACTCTAGCGGTATCAGCGGCTTGGCCTCTCGCTCTACGTCTGTGCTGTACAAACGCAGCCCTTTGCCTGCGATAATGGTATGGACACGCCACAGCCCCGAAAACGCAGAAAACGGCCCATTCTGCGCAATCTCCGCAAGGCTCAGACGCCAGATCATGCCGTCCGCCCCTTCGCGCACCGCAAGCTCTCGTGTGGTGCCGCCACCGTTCTTCCATGGCATCGGTTTGATCTGCGCAGCGTCAAAGCGCATGGGCTCTCCTTTACAAGTGCGGTTTAATGCAGACATAATGCCATTTAGCCAGAGTTATTATTCAGCGCGGAGCCCTGAAGTGCAACAACAGAAGAAAACCAGCTTTCAGGATGTGCGTGACGAAGTTATGCGCCGGATTGAGGCAAGGGTCTGGGATCAGGGCGCGCTCCTGCCAACCGAGGCCGATCTGGCGGAAGAGTTTGGCTGCGCCCGCGCCACTGTCAACCGCGCACTGCGCGAACTTGCAGACCGCGGCATAATTGATCGCAAGCGCAAGAGCGGCACGCGTGTTGCGACGCTTCCGGTCAAACAAGCCAAACTGGAAATCGCCACCACCCGCCGGCTCGTTGAGGAGCGCAACGCCACCTATCGCTATGCGCTGGTGTCCCGCAAAATACAGGCTGCGCCCGGGTGGCTCAGTTCTCAAATGAACTTGCCTGTCGACACGCGGGTTTTGCACATGGAAGTGATGCATTACGCGGATGGCCAGCCCTTTCATTTTGAGGATCGCTGGATCAATATTGCTGCAGTGCCTGACAGTGAAACAGCAGATTTTTCCGAAACGCCTCCGGGTGAGTGGCTGCTGGCTGCGGTGCCGTTCTCCAATGCGGAGGTTAGCTTCTTTGCCAGCGCAGCGGACTCTAAAATTGCGGATTACATGGCCTGCGCCACGGGCACTTCACTGTTTCAGATGGAGCGTTCCACCTGGTTTCAAGAGCAGCCCGTGACCTTCGCCCGAATGAGCTTTCATCCCGGCTACCGCATGCGCAGCCGTTACTGACTCTCTCCAAGCAACGCACGCGTTTCATATGATTTGAGCGTCGGGCGTTTCATGTTCTGATAAGTTTGCCATTTGTCGCCCATCAGATCGAAAAACTCTGCCCGCGTCTCGGCATCCAACCCGCCAAGACTGGCGGCACCCGGATGGTAGCTTTCGCTTTCCAGACCGTTGCCGCGGATGATTTCATGCTGATCGAACAGGAGATGGAAGTAGGTCACAACCTGCCCATCCGCACGGCGGTGGATGGTTTTGTCGTTGATCAGATGATGTGCCGGAACCAGCACCTCTTCCTGTCCAAAGAGCATCTCGGCCGTTGCCGAACATAGCAACACGCGATGACTGGGTGAAAGCTCAATTGCGTCATGACGGCCCAACGCATTGGCAGCGATACGCACCGGAGCGTGCTTGCCGAAAGCTGTGCGCGTACTGCGTCCGATCCAGCGCAGCTGCTGGCCACCATTATCGCGGGTTAGAACCGTCATACCGACTTCAAGTTCTTCGACCGCTACAGGCCCATCAGATGTGTCGATCAACGTCCCGGCGACAAAACAAGGGGTGGTTGTCAGATCGACAAACCCGACGTCGGTGTTTCCTTCGTCATCTGCAACTGTGTAGGTGAAAACCGAGGTTTCGTCCTCATCCACATCTGCCTGACCGGTGATCTCGAGAGTGCCATCAGCGTTTAGGGTGATAATTTCACCATTCGCCAGCGTTACCGAGCTGCCTGCCGTCACCGGCTGGTTGTTAATATGGGTGATCGTGAGCTGCGCGCCGTTGCTTTGATCGTCGTTCGACAGCACGTCGAGGGTGGTGGAATCGCCCTCCTGCACCGTCACCTCATCGTCACCAGCGACCAGTGCAGTCTGAACCGAATCTCCTGCAATCAAGAGGTTGGAATCATAAGACGCATCGCCACCGTCAGCGATGGCAATCTTGATGTGATTTGTGACCCCGGGGTTTACCGGCGCTGTCAGCTTTAGAGTAACGGTAAAACCGTCCATCTCGGTGTTATAAGGATCAGAACCAGCCGGGTTATCAACATAGAGATCCTGATTGGACGTATTGTTGATGTTGTTGATGGTGACGTTGCCATCACCCACCACCAACTGCGCCTCGACACCGTTGACCCAGACCGAGACCGCATCGTTATACCCAGAATTGACATATTCGAGGTATTCTTCCGACGAAAAAACAAATTGCATCGTAAGGTTCGAGCCTTCGGGTACGAAGTCTGCCTCAAACACGGCGGCGTCATATGTGGTGCCGCCTGCAATCGCGTCTAAGTCCGAATCCCCTGCGGTGCCGTGACTTGTCGATCGCCCCGACGAGGTATTCGTATTGGTGCTGCCCGAACTGTTAGTAAAGTCGGTAGCCCGTCCAGTAGACAGGATTACACCGGTATCCGAGGGGGTTACCCCCGGAGCAATTGTATCGCCATTGCTATAAATACCGGATGCGCTGCTCGCACCGGTATAGCTAGCTGACTCGATTTCAATGCCGTTGCCGAAAATGGCCTCAGCCATTTGTTCAGCGCTAGCACTGGTATCAATTGGTAGTTCTTGAGCCGTTGGCATAACGCTCTCACCCAAAATTTACGTCTTCACCCCTGCGCAAAATTAGCGCGTGGCGAATTTGACTCTGAAAGGTGGTCAAATTGTGGCAAATTCCATGTCGAATTGTAAACAAATTGGTTTGACCTTACCCGGCGCTCCCGTCTAATTCAGGCCCATGACACAGAAAAAGCCCTCCCGTCAGCAGGTCTATACCTTGCTTGTTCAAATCGGCCGCAAAGAGGGCGATGGCCTGCCGCAGGACGCCACCGGCGCTGCCCTCATGGTATATGCCTCAGGCGTTGATGAAGCCGAAGCCGTGCGTGAAACCGTTGCGATCCTCAAGCAGGCAGATACCGCTCCGCTGGATGTGACCGGCTATGGCACAATTGCCGAGCGTGAGGCCGAAGGGCACGATATTCCTCAGGAAGAACGCGATCTCATGCAACGCGCTTTGGATGAGAATGCTGTGGTCGTCGCTCAGATGACGCCGTTTTTTGGCGATGAGCTGAGCGCTATCGACGACAGCAACGCACCGCACTGACGGAACACAATACAGCTATCAAATACAAGTTACGCTGGGTGTGCCAGCGTAACGGACCCGCAGGTGATGCGAGATCAGGATCTGCGCCCGAACCACTTACGATAGATCGTCTCGTAGCTACCGTCTTCCTGCATCTCAAGCAGTGCGCGGTTGAACGGTTCCACCATTTCGGACCCCTGCGGGAAAATGATGCCGTAGTATTCGGTCAGGAACTTGCGCCCCATCACATGCCCAATCCCGGCCCCATCGGTTCTCACATAGTGATTGAGCACCGGTGCGTCGAACACAACGATCCGCGTTTCACCCTGCTCGAAATCCTCCAGCATTTTGTCGAGCCCCGGAAAGGCAACATAGTCGATTTCACGACGGTCCAGAAACCCGGCGGCGGTTGATCCCTGAATGGTTCCAACCCGTTTTCCATAGAGATCATTGACCGAGTTCACCGACCCGTTGATCGCCTCAACCGTCATCGCAGCAGTGATCTTGGCCACAAAAACCGAGACCACGAACAGCGAAGACAAGACCAAAAGAACGCCGAAGATGCGACCCAGAAAGCTGCGTGGCACACGTTCTTCGAAGCCACCGTTGACCACAAGATTGAGCGCCCACCAAAAGGATGGAAACCATGCGTCCTTGAGCGGTCGATCGAAATAGGGCTGTGCGCGGCGTTCAAACACCCACATCAACATGCCGCCCACCAACAAGAGCACAAAGGCGATCCCAATGGCTGCAAAGAGATCCCACGACAGCAGTGCAGACATCAGGCTCGGTTCAGATACGTCCTCCTGATGCAGCATGATCTGCAGACCGCTTTCAAAGATTGGCTGGCTGAAATCCATCACAGCCTCACGGCTCGCAGTGATTGAGATATTGGCCGCAGCCATATCCGCTTCGCCGCGCTCAACCTCTTCTAGCATCTGAGCAAAACTGTCGACGCGGTTAATCTGAGTCTCCCATCCCAGTCGACGTGAAACCTCGCGCAGCAGGTCCATTGTGAACCCAGCCTCTTGCCCGCCAACTGGCATCGAAAACGGCGGACGCGTCACAGTATTCACCACCACTTCCTGCGCACGAAGTGGCAGGGCGGGCAGGGTCATCAACAAGGTGATGAAACAGAACCAGAAGGAACGCAGGGTCATGGAGCGGATCTCGCTATAAACAGTGAGTCTGCCTTAGAGGGGCTGTGGGCGATTTTTCAAGCCCCCAGTGCTCAGGCGGTGCGATGTTCTGCAAGGATTGCGGCATCAAACGCGCGCACGACAGGGTACCGAGGCTGGGCATGCTCAGGAAGCGCATTGCGATCCAAGTCTGACAAAAGGCTCGCAGCAAGCGCTGACCGGTCGCGCCGAATGCGGCCCAAAAACAGGCTCTCCACCCCCAAACCTGCGGCGACAGGAATCTCATGCCCCGGTAGAACAACCTGAATGTATGTGACCAGCGGCCCCGACGGCGTCACCCGACTGGCAGTTCGCGTTGCCGCAAGCATTTCCGCCGGAGCGAGCACCGCCTCGCAGCCAAAGAGATATTCAACCTCCGACCCGGTCAGCACCATCCGTTGGAAAGGCGCAACAGTGATATCCTGCATTAGGCCAAAGTAAGGCGCGCGCAGCCTGACAGGGCAAAAACTGCCGTATGCAGGCACTTCACGCTCGATCATATGCAACACGGGAACCAAGTCACCATTGGCACAGCGCAAGAGATCCCCCCGGCGCACCGCCCCGATTGGGCGCAGACCGGTTTCCGTCTCGACGGGCGTGTCGGCAAACAGCCCCGGCATGGGGCCAACCGGCTCTGGCTTTGACGACAGCGCGATATATTCAACACCCGGCGCAATATAGCTTTGCGGAGCTCCCTCTAGCAGAGCTTGCACATCCGCGAGTCGCCATGGACGCGGTGACGGAATATCCGCGATCTCTGCGCGTCCCCCCTCTGGCCACTCAAGCGCCAACTGACCACAAAACGCCGGAGCGTCCCAGTTATAGGTCAGACGCACCCGGTCTGCCCGCCCTCGCTTGGTGGGATTTACTGTCTTGTGCAAAACCGCGCCATATTGCTCCAGCACCAAATTGATACCGCCACCCGGAACTGCCGACAGCTGAAAGCGCATCGGCCAGTCGCCACCGCGCTCAAACAGGATCAGGGGTTCGGGTTTGCGAAGCTCGGGCAGGCTGACCTCAAGCACGAGCGCACCACGCGCCAAAAGCGCATCAGCTTCGCGCAGCAAAAGGCAGCTATGCTCCCCCTGCGGTGTCAGCCCGGCCGGGTCAAAATACTGTGCCTCGCGATGCCACAGGCCCAGCCAGCTCATTCTTGCGTGCCCTTGGGGGCGCCGTCATCTTGCCGTCTGTCACCTGCCATCATGCACCTCGCCGCGCGTCAATGTCGTGCCCCGGGCGGCACGTTAATCGGCCTTTTTGGTGCCCGGGGCGTCCCTCAGTTTCAGTTCCGATGTTCCCGGTCAGGGACGCCGCGCGGCGCAGGTCAGAAAGGATGCGGCAAGTTTCATCGGTGAATCGGAGATTCAACGGCGCACATCTGTTCGTTTTGCAATCCTGCTCGTCGCACGTCCGGGCGATCTTCTCGCCGTCCCGTTCCATGCCTCGGTCTGTTATTCTGCCCACCTTATCACGCCCTAACGACCCTGTCAGGAGCGCGATTGTTTGGGATATGAACACACGAGCATTTCCGCCACAGGTTCCAGCACATAGCGATGGCAATTGCACCTCTACGTCAATTCGCGCTAGGTCATCTTCGATATTTCAGGAGGACCCCGCATGACCGTCACCGATCCCGTCCAGTTGACCGCAGACCTTGTGCGCTGCCCTTCGGTGACCCCCTCTGAGGGCGGCGCTCTGGTGCTGCTGGAACGCCTGCTAAGCGGCGCAGGCTTCGCTTGCACGCGGGTGGACCGGGGAGAGGTCTCCAACCTCTTTGCACGCTGGGGCGACAAAGGCCACGCTAGGACATTCGGCTTTAATGGCCACACCGATGTCGTTCCTGTCGGTGACGCAGCCGCGTGGACCCATGACCCCTTTAGCGCCGAAGTCGTGGAGGGGGTGATGTATGGTCGGGGCACCACCGACATGAAATCAGGCGTTGCCGCCTTTGCCGCCGCCGCCATCGACTTTGTGCGCGAGACACCGCCCGACGGCGCGGTCGTTCTGACCATCACCGGCGATGAAGAAGGCGACGCGGTAGATGGAACCACCGCTTTGCTCGATTACATGGATCAGGCAGGCGAAAAGATGTCCGTCTGTCTGGTGGGTGAACCCACCTGCCCGAACCACATGGGGGAGATGATCAAAATCGGCCGCCGTGGCTCAATGACCGCATGGTTCACGGTAACCGGCGTGCAAGGCCATTCAGCCTATCCACACCGCGCCAACAATCCGCTGAATGGCCTGTCGCGCCTGATGGATCGGCTCGGCAGTCATCAGCTTGACGAGGGATCCGAGCATTTTGACGCTTCAACACTGGCAATCGTCACCATTGATACCGGCAATCCTGCAACCAATGTGATCCCCGCCCAAGGCCGCGCAGCAGTCAATATCCGCTTCAATGATCTCCACTCGGGCACATCGCTCACCGACTGGCTACAAAGCGAAGCAGACAAAATAGCCGAAGAGTTTGGTCTCAAGGTCGAAATGAAGGTCCAGATCTCTGGCGAGAGTTTTATCACCCCTCCCGGCGATCTGTCGGAACTGGTCTCAAAGGCAGTGCAGACCGAAACCAACCACGTGCCAGAACTATCGACTACGGGTGGCACATCTGATGCGCGTTTCGTCAAAGCACATTGTCCGGTGGTGGAATTTGGCCTTGTGGGCAAAACCATGCATCAGGTGGATGAGAACGTCGAAGTGGCGCAGATCCACCAGCTGAAATCTATCTACACTCGCATTTTGACGGATTATTTCGCATGAGCCTTTCGATTGACGTAACGCAGGACCTCGAAGCCTGTCTGAAGCTGCGGTTTGAGGTTTTTGTAGATGAGCAAGGCGTTCCGGTCGAAGAGGAACGTGATGCGCTGGATGACAGCGCTACGCATCTGTTGGCGTTGCAGGATGGCACTCCCGTGGGAACCGCACGGATCGTGTTTCAGGATGACACCGCCAAGATCGGGCGGGTCTGTGTGGTAAAAACCGCGCGCGGTACAGGGCTTGGTGCAAAACTGATTGAGGCCTGTGTCAGTGTTGCTGGGAACCAAGCTGGGATCACCCGAGCCAAACTCGGTGCGCAGACGCATGCCATTGGCTTTTATGAGAAACTTGGTTTTGAGGTCTACGGGCCTGTTTATCTCGATGCGGGCATAGATCACCGGGATATGGTGAAGCCCTTATAGGGCCTTCATCCGACTGCGCCGGATCAAAGGCTCGGAGTGCGTATACCCAGAAAGTGTTTGATCTTTTGAGCATGACGTCCCGTGCGCGCCATGCTACGGCAGAGCTATGGCGCGTATACCCACAAAGGCCGAGATTCTGGAATGGATCTCCGCCCACCCGACCCAGACTTCTAAACGTGACATTGCCAAGGCTTTTGGCATCAAGGGCGCTGAGCGGATCGACCTCAAGCGCGTTCTGAAGGAATTGGAGGCCGAAGGGCATCTGGAAAAGCGCAAGCGCAGTTACACCGACCCCGATCGCTTGCCGCCGGTTACAGTCCTGCTTGTCAAAGCCCCTGATGACAATGGCGACCTCTTTGCCCAGCCGCTGGAATGGCACGGCGAAGGGGTTGAACCCATCGTGATGGTAATCCCACGTGCGTCTGATCCGGCTTTGGGTGAGGGCGACCGTATCCTTGCACGCCTGACCGTGGTGCAGGAAGAGGATCACAACTATGAGGCGCGGCTGATCCGTCGCATCGGGACCAACCCGAAGCGCATTCTGGGTATTTATCGCCAAGGGTCAGAAGGCGGGCGTATTGTTCCCATCGACAAGGCGGGCTCGAACGAGTGGCAAGTGCCCGAAGCAAACACGCATGGCGCCAAGGACGGCGAATTGGTTGAGGCAGAGCTTGCCGGACCAAAGGCCCGCATGGGTTTGCCCAAAGCGCGCATCGTCGAACGGCTCGGCGATCCGTCCGCCCCCAAGGCGGTGTCGCTGATTGCAATCCACCAGCATGGCATTCCCGATCACTTCCCCGATGCGGTTGTCGCCGAGGCTGACAGCGCCAAGCCAATGGGCCTCAAGGGGCGCGAAGATCTGCGCGAGTTGCCGCTGATTACCATCGACCCTGCCGATGCCCGCGACCACGACGACGCCTGCTTTGCCCACGCGGATGAAGACCCGAAGAACCCCGGTGGCCATGTGGTCTGGGTCGCGATCGCCGATGTCGCGGCCTATGTGACGCCCGGTTCGGCGCTGGACCGCGAAGCACGCAAACGCGGCAACTCCAGCTACTTCCCTGATCGGGTCGTGCCGATGTTGCCGGACCGGCTTTCGGGCGACCTCTGCTCTCTGCACGAGGGTGTGCCACGTCCCTGTCTGGCGGTGCGCATGCAGATCGACGCCGAGGGCAACGAGATCGCGCACCGTTTTGTGCGAGGGCTGATGAAATCGCAGGCCTCCTTGCACTACGGCGAGGTGCAAGACGCCATGGATGGTCGCGTCACCGCGCGCACAGAACCGTTCCTGGAAGAGGTCATAAAACCACTTTATGCCGCCTATGAAGCGCTCAAAGCCGCCCGTGCGGCACGCCAACCGCTGGATCTCGACCTGCCAGAGCGCAAGATCGTGCTCGACGATAAGGGTAAGGTTGCCTCGGTCAATTTTCGCGACCGCCTCGATGCGCACCGGCTGATCGAAGAATTCATGGTGCTGGCCAATGTGGCTGCAGCCGAAACCCTGATCAAGAAGCGCCAGCCGCTGTTGTTCCGGGTGCATGAAGAACCCGCTCAGGACAAACTGGACGCGCTGCGCGACACGGCGCAGGCGGCGGGTCTGAACCTCGCCAAAGGGCAGGTGCTACAAACGCGGCACCTGAACGCATTGCTGAATGCCGCCGCGGGAACCGATGATGCGGAGCTGATCAATATCTCCACGCTGCGGTCGATGCAGCAGGCCTATTACTACCCGGAGAATTTTGGCCATTTTGGTCTGGCCCTGCGCAACTATGCGCATTTCACCTCGCCGATCCGCCGCTATGCCGATCTGATCGTGCACCGCGCGCTGATCACGGCCCATGGGTGGGGCAAGGACGGGCTTTCGGTTGACGAGGTCGAGCGGCTGGAGGACACCGCGACCCATATTTCCGCGACCGAGCGGCGCTCGATGCTGGCGGAGCGCGACACCACGGACCGCTATCTTGCATCCTATCTGGCGGAACGCGTGGGCAATGAGTTTACCGGTCGGATCTCCGGCATTGCCCGCTTTGGCGCTTTTGTGAAACTGGATGAAACCGGGGCCGATGGGCTGGTGCCAGTGCGCTCAATCGGACGGGAGTATTTCCATTTTGACGCGCAGGCTGGTACGTTGATGGGGTCTGACACCGGATTGATCATCTCCATCGGCCAGCGGGTAACGGTGCGCCTGACCCAGGCCGCACCGGTGACCGGCGGGTTGGAGCTGGAATTGCTGGCCCTTGAAGATGCGGAACTGCCAAAAGGGCGCGGCGATGCCGGCAAAGGCGGTCGCCGTCGTAGCCCAGCGGGCCGCACCGTGTCTCGCAGCAAGGCCGCAAAATCAAAGCACAAGGCGGCCAAGGTAAAACGCAAGGTGACCCGAAAGCGCAAGTAACCCGGTCGCACCGCGCGCCTCTACGATTCGACCAGAGGTTTTGCGCTCCGCTTTGCGGATCGCCGGGGGGGCAGGCCGCGCCTTCGGCGCGGCCTGCCCGGCCCAAGGGGCGCCCTTGTATTTCAATGCAAAGGCGACGCGCGGGAGCGCCCCCCGGCCCCTATGAGGTGTCATCAACTGCGCCAGACTTACGCCGCCTGCGGGAGTGTCAGCGCGCCCTGCTCCATCACGCGGGAAACATAAGCCAAGAGTTTACCGTGGCGCTGTGTCACCTCTACTGCTTGCGGCGCAGCAGGCGCACGGGACAGGGCCTCAATCATCGGCGCGGTAGAACAATCGGCGGCGGTCATCTGATCTCCAAACAAGAAACGTTGATCGCCCAAGATACTTTCAATCGCCGTTAAATCCTGCTCCAGCCGCTTCAAACGCTCCGCCCGGTCGAACCGCGAATGCCCCGTGAAGTGCAGACCGTCCAAAACTTTGGCGCGAAAACCATTTACTGGTTCTTCCGGCACACCAGCAAAAACCGTCTGCAGCATCCCCGCCCAGCCGTCATCTTCGAGCCAACGGGCACACATAAGCTGCAACCACAGCGACTCGTCCACCATACGGATGAGCGCGCGTGAATGACCTTTTTGGACAACACTGAGCCCTGCATCGAACTCTGCGCCCCGGTCCTCAAGGAAACGACGGATACCTTCGCTGTCCGGGATCAATGTGCCCGTGTCATCACGCACCACCGGCAGTTTTGTATGGGGCATCCGTGCGAGTTCAGCAGGGTCGTGCACATCCTGCCGTTGCCAATCTTCACCAGACATCTGCAGCAGCAGCGCCGCTTTGGTACAAAACATGCTGTAGCTGTAAAAACCGTCGCCACCACCGTGGGTTAATAGGGTCAACATCATCTCTCTCCGTTTGGGATGTGATGAGGATGTGCTACACGGACCTATTGACAGTTTTTGTCATTAGGAGACGGCACACTCAACGGATGACTAAGACAGAACGCCTCTTTCGTCTGATGCAGACCCTGCGCCAGCTGCCACCACCAGTGACAGCGGAGCAACTCGCACAGGATCTTGGCGTTTCGGGTCGGACCATTCACCGCGATATCGATGCGCTTCGGGCTTTGGGTGCCGTGATCGACGGGGCCGCAGGGTTTGGGTTCACCTTGATTGAGGATGCGACTCTGCCGCCGCTCGGATTTGGAGCCACAGAGCTGGAGGCGCTGGTCTTGGGTCTGTGCGAGGTTCAGCAAAAGGGTGATCCCGATCTGGCAGAGGCTGCCCGGACCGCCCTCAGAAAGCTTCGCGCCCGCCTGCCGCAAAGTCAGGCCGATAGGCTGCAACACGCTGTACTTTCGGCACATAGCTTTGCCCCTCCCCTCACCCCGATGGTGGACGCCGCAATGCTAAGGCAGGCCACATGGGATGAGCGCCAAGTTGGGTTTGATTATGTGGATGCCAAAGGCGACGCGACCCAAAGGCAGGTAAAACCGCTTGGGCTCGTCTATTTTGACAAGTCCTCAGTGCTGGTCGCATGGTGCCTGTTACGGCAGGACTTCCGTGTGTTTCGTCTGGACCGCATGCGTGCATTGGTGGTGACTGAAACCTCCTTTCGGCCCCACCGCGTTAAACTCTACCGCGAGGCACTCGAACATTTGCGCAACCAGACCTACAGCTGACCGGCGAGGCTACGCTGAGGGGCGCGCTGTCGCATCAGAGCGCTTTTGCCCCGACGCCTCTCGCGTTACAGTTGAGACAAGAAACAGAGCAGGTGTTGAGGTTGATTATGCGCAGCTGGATAAGGACAGCGCTGTGGCTCGGGGCCGTTTTACCCGCAGGTGCGGCGCTGGCAGCGACTGAAGACAAGATCGAATTGCAGGGCACACCACGACCGCTGGAGCGCCCTGCCCTAGGCAATAGTGATGCGGCAGCTCCGATACAGCTTGCCTCGGCAACCACGTTGCGACCTGTCGCCCGTACGAATGTGGCCACAGCTGCCGAGAAGGCGCTTGCGACTGCGGGTGAAACCAGTGGTAGCGCAGGCTTTCCGGCGTGGATCAAGGAATTTCAGGTGCGCGCGCAAGCGCAGGGCATCAGCGCATCGACACTCCGGCGCGCGTTTGAAGGGGTGACGTATGACCCCTCTGTCATCAAGCGCGATCGTAATCAGTCTGAATTCAGCAAGACAATCTGGGAATACCTCGACAGTGCGGCCTCGGACAGTCGTGTCAGCAATGGCAGCAAGGCGCTACGTGCCCATCAAGCCAAGCTACAACAGATCGAGAAACACTATGGTGTCGACAAGGAGATCGTTGTTGCTGTCTGGGGATTGGAAAGCAGTTACGGCACTTTCCGAGGGGACATGGATATCATCCGCTCGTTGGCAACGCTGGCTTATGACGGGCGGCGCGGTGCTTTCTTTGAGCAACAACTGATTGCCGCGCTGAAAATTCTGCAGGCGGGAGATGTGGACCCACGATCCATGACCGGCAGCTGGGCGGGAGCGATGGGGCACACGCAATTTATGCCCACATCCTACCTCGACTATGCGGTGGATTTCACCGGTGACGGCAAACGTGACATCTGGTCGGACACGCCCACCGACGCACTGGCCTCCACCGCTGCTTATCTGAAAAAATTCGGATGGGTCACAGGCCAACCATGGGGAGTCGAAGTCGTTTTACCGCGCGATTTCGATTTCACACTCGCCAATCGCAAAATCAAAAAGAGTCCGGCTGACTGGGCAAAGCTCGGCGTACGCGCGATGAATGGGCAGCCCGTGGCAAATCATGGCGACGCGTCAATCCTGCTGCCTGCAGGTGGCAAGGGCGCAGCCTTCATGATTTTCAAGAACTTCTCGGTGATCGAGCGCTACAACACGGCGGATGCCTATGTCATCGGTGTAGGTCACTTGAGTGATCGGCTGAAAGGTGGCGAGAAGATCAAGGGCAGCTGGCCACGCGGCGACCGGGCGCTGACATTCTCGGAGCGTAAAGAGCTGCAACAGCGTCTGACACGAGCCGGATTTAGCACGGATGGCGTTGATGGCCGCATAGGCCCCAATACTGTGGCCGCCGTGCGCGCCTATCAGAGCGCAAAGGGGCTGATGCCAGATGGTTATGCCTCGCTGACCCTGTTGGAAAAGCTCCGGTAACACTCCAATCTAGCGCGATACGAAAAAGCCCCGCTCAATGGCGGGGCTTCTTTCTTGTCGTGAGGTAGGTCAGCTCGGGCTCATGCCGCGCAGTCGCTCACTGCGTCGCCGCAGCATTTCCACTGTCGTCAGCAAACAGATCGAGATCACAACCAGAATAGTCGCCACCGCAAGGATTGTGGGAGAGATCTGTTCGCGCAGACCAGTAAACATCTGCCATGGCAGGGTTTTCTGCCCAGCAGAGCCAACAAAGAGCACCACAACCACCTCGTCAAAGGAGGTGATGAATGCAAACAGACCGCCAGAGATCACACCCGGCAGGATGAGCGGCATCTGCACCCGGAAAAACGTGGTGACAGGACCAGCCCCCATGTTTGCGGCCGCACGTGTCAGAGAGCGATCAAAGCCCACAAGCGTCGCGGTCACGGTGATGATCACAAAAGGAATGCCCAGCGCGGCGTGCGCCAACACAACGCCAAAATACGTGCCCTGCAAACCGATGCGGCTGTAGAAGAAGTACATGCCCGCAGCAGAGATGATCAGCGGCACGATCATCGGCGAGATCAGGATCGCCATAATCGCACGACGGAAGGGCACATGCGGCTGGCTCAGGCCGATCGCGGCCAGAGTACCAAAGCCCACCGACAGAAGCGTCGCCATCGGAGCAATCGAAAGCGAATTCCAAAGCGCCTGTTGCCAGTCCGCGTTGGTGAAGAAGTCACGATAGTGCTTCAGCGAATAACCTTCGGGATCAAACCGCAGCATCTCGGGCGTGAAGGTAAAGAAGTTCTCCGCATTGAACGACAGCGGCATCACCACGAGGATTGGCGTGATCAGGAACACGAAGATCGCGCCACAAATCACCCGAAAGCTGTAGTGCCACAGCACCTGCCCCGGTGTCAGATAGGGAGCAAGAGTGGCGCGGTAGCGCGAGGTTGCGAGCCAGAAGATGAACCAGCCCGTGAACCACCCAAAAAGCGCGCCAATCACCAGAGCAGGAAACCCGCCGATGAAAAACCCTGCCACCGCAAAGACGGCCAGAACAGCCCAGCGGATCGGTTTTTCCTGTGCTGTGAGCGACGTGAAGACAAAGCCGAGGACGCCCAGAAGGACCGCCCCGATAATCAGGCCCAGAAAGCCCGATCCCTGAGCCGTGCCGACGAAGAGGCCAAAGAAGGCCCCTGCGCCGGCCGCTACTGCGGCGGTGAAAGCGGGAGTTTGGTTTTGAACAGGTGTAAGTGCCATGTTTTCTTATCCCAGCTTCACATTGTCGATGCCGACGATCTTGTCGTAGGCCCAGTAGAGCAGCAGAACCACCACGAGGAGGATCGTGCCCAGTGCCGCCGCAAGACCCCAGTTAAGAGACTGCGAGATGTGGAAGGCGATCCGGTTCGAGATGAACACGCCCTTCGTACCACCAACCAGTTCCGGCGTGATGTAGTAACCAATGGCCAGAATGAAGACGAGGATTGAACCCGCCCCGATGCCCGGCACTGACTGCGGGAAGTATACCCGCCAGAAAGCCGTCCAATTGGTTGCCCCCAGCGATTTCGCAGCCCGCAAATAAGACGGGTTAATTGTCTGCATCACCGAATACATCGGCAGGATCATAAACGGCAGCAGGATGTGGGTCATCGCCACAATGGTACCGAATTGGTTGTTGATCATCACCAGACGGTCATTGTCTGCTACGATGCCCAGCCAAACCAGAACGTCATTGATAACCCCCTGTTGCTGCAACATGACTTTCCACGCCGATGTCCGCACCAACAGTGAGGTCCAGAACGGCAGAAGCACGAGGATCATGAGAACGTTCGCGGTGCGTGACGGCAGATTCGCCAAAATCCATGCCACCGGATAGCCAAGCACGATACAGCTGACCGTGATAGCAAGCGACATGATCATGGTGCGCAGGAACAATGTACCGTAGATGCGCTGCAGCTCAGGGCGCAGTTCAGGACCGTCATGGCCCTTCTGAAAATCAGCTGCATTCAGGAAGTAACCGTTCGTGTACTTGCTGGAGTAGGTCTTGATGGTGCGCCAGACTTCCGGATCTGCCCAATCCTCGTCGATGTCCACAAATGCATCGCGGGTAGACATGGTTTGCCACTCGGGCGACTGGATCGCTGCTGCGGCAGCTGCAAGACGTGCGGCAGTGTCTCCTTCAAACGCAGAGGCAGCATCGGGGTTGTCCGCCAGATCATGGTACAGCGCCATATAGACCGGCGCCCATGGCTCCTCTTTGGTCGGGCTGTCCTGATCTTCTGCCTGAATAGTGCGCGCCCACGCAGTATAAGCATCCGTCGCGCCGGGCAAAAGCTCAGCCGCAGTGGAAGAATACTCAAACCGGGGTTCATCTTCGCCACCGGCCGATGCAGTCCAGCTTGGATCTGCAAAAAGCGCAATCAGTGCCTGCGGTTCTTCCCACGCCGGGTCTAGCTCAACGAATTGGTCCAGATAGACCTCGCCCATGTCATCGACTTTGCGGCCTGCCTTGCGAAACAGCGAGGAGATACCCGCGTTCTCATAGTTCAGGCGCGATCCGACACGGGTGTGGATCTTCTTTTCGGCGGCGACAACCAGATCATAGGCCAAGGCGTCAAACGTCGACTCTGGTGGTGCCTCGCCGCCGTCAGCGTCATAGGTTTGCACCGCTGCAGTTGTGCGCGGCAGCGTCTCAGAGACGATGCTGTTCTCAACTGATCGGAACAACATGTCGCCGATCGGGAGAATGAATGTCAGCAGAACAAAGAGAAGGAGCGGTGCGATCAAGGCCAGCGCGCGCATCTTCTGCATCCGGAGCGCCCGTGCGAGGCTGCGCTTTAGCGGCGTGCCATCTGCAGCAAGGACCGGTCCGGTATCGGTTGTGTCGCTCATTTAAGGGAGCCCCCCGGGGTGTTGGTGCGGGTATTATTATTATCTTTGGTGGAGAGAGGGCCAGAATGCCCGGCCCCCTCCCGGATCCATACTCACATTACGTGCGAGAGATTATTGAGCCAGCCACGCCTGGAACTTTGCGTCCATATCGTCGCGGTTGTCTGCCCACCACTCGTAGTCATAGATGTGCACGTTGGTCGCGTTGGCCGGGTCGGTCGGCATATGCGGTGCCATGTCGATACCCAGTTCTTCGTGCTTACCCACCAGCGGTGCAGAGGATGCACGCGCAGGACCGTAGGAGATGTACTTCGCCTGATCGGCCAGACGCTGGGTGTCTGTGGCGAACTTCAGGAAGTCCATCACGCGCGCTTTACGATCTTCAGGCAGGCCTTCCGGTACGATCCAGCCATCCAGATCGAACGACTGCATGTCCCAAAGCATGCCGATGGGCTGGTCCTGCTCTGCAATCGCAGAGAACAGACGGCCATTATAGGTCGAACCCATGACAACTTCACCGTCCGCCAGCAGCTGCGGTGTTTCAGCGCCAGCGCTCCACCATACGACGCTATCCTTGATCGTATCGAGTTTGGCCAGCGCGCGCGCTACGCCTTCGTCGGTGTCCAGAACGTCATAGATCTCGTCCTTGGCAACGCCGTCGCAGAACAAAGCCCATTCCATGTTGTCGATCGGACGCTTCTGCAGCGCACGCTTGCCCGGGAAGGCTTCGAGGTCGAACACGTCGCAAACGGAGCTGGGGGCCGTGTCACCCACCAAGTCGGTGCGGTAGCCGAATGTGGTGGAGTAAACGATCTGCGGAACAAAGCAGTCAGAGACAAGCAGGTCACCGAAGTCGTCAGACGCAGAGGTTCCGTCGGGAGCCTCAGCAAGGTCTTCGTCCGGGTCGATTTCCATCGCCAGACCTTCGTCGCACAGGCGCATCGCATCAGAAGCGACGACGTCAACCAGATCCCAGGTGACGTTACCCGCTTCGGACATCGCCCTCAGCTTTGCAGTGGCTTCAGCAGAGCTCTCATCCCAGACAACGGTCACGTCGGGATTCATTTCCAGATAAGGCTCAACGTAAGCTTTCAATTGGCTCTGCTGGTAGGCACCGCCCCAGGACACCAGGGTCATTTCATTCGCCATATCCGCAGCCAAAGCCATCGGCGCGCAGAGTGCGGTCGTGGCGGCCAGAGCCGACAGGTTACGCAATTTCATAGTGTATTCTCCTTGTTGAGACACTGAATCTTTTAGTTTGAGTTTCAGATGTGGGTCCCCCGATCCGTTTTTTCGCCGGGGGTTCCGATGCGCTGCCGGATGCGATCAGGCGTCCAGAGCGCGGCAGTCTTCGGGCAGCCAGCCGATTTCTATCTGCTGGCCGGGCTGAAGACGAACCTGATCAGGGGCGTTCCGGGTCTTGATGATGAACTCATCATTGCCCGCCACACGCAGGCGAGTGCGGAAGATGTCACCCATATAGATGAACTCCAACACTTCGGCCTTGAGCGTATGTACGCCTTCCTGCAGGCGTTCCTTGTTATATTCCACACGTTCCGGGCGGATCGACACGCGGGTGCGCTGACCGACCTCGGACACGTTGATGGGCATGGCATCGATCAACTCGCCACCATCGAGCTGCACCAAGGCACGGCCTTCGCCAATTTCCTTGATCACCCCTTCAAGCGTGTTGTTCTCGCCGATGAACTGCGCCACGAAACTATTCGCAGGCTCTTCATACAATTGATCCGGCGGTGCGAGCTGCTGAATGCGGCCATCGTTAAACACGGCAACGCGGTCCGACATGGTCAGCGCTTCGGTTTGGTCGTGGGTCACGTAAACCGTGGTGATCCCCAGCTGGTGCGCCAAGTGGGTGATTTCGAACTGCATTTTTTCACGCAGCTGCTTGTCGAGCGCGCCAAGAGGCTCGTCCATCAGCACCAATTCAGGTTCAAACACCAGCGCGCGTGCAAGGGCGACACGCTGTTGCTGACCACCCGAGAGCTGCGCTGGGCGGCGGCCTCCGAAGGCACCCATCTCCACCATATCGAGCGCGCGTTTGACTTTTGCTTCGCGCTCGGACTTGCCCAATTTGCGAACCTCGAGCGGAAAGCTGAGGTTCTCGGCAATCGTCATATGTGGAAACAGGGCGTAATTCTGGAACACCATCCCGATGCCACGTTTGTGCGGTGGAATGTTGTTGATCGACACACCGCCCAGCCGGATGTCGCCGTGAGTGGCAGTTTCAAAACCTGCCAGCATCATCAGACATGTTGTCTTTCCCGACCCCGACGGTCCCAGCATGGTCAGGAATTCGCCCTTGGGCATAGTGAGGTTCAGATCTTTGACGACGAGTGTCTCACCGTCATAGCTCTTTTGCACGCGTTCGAATTCAACGAACGCGTCAGTATTCGACGCATCGGCCAAATCAGGCTCCCCGTTTATGTTCTTATTTGTGGCGGATTTGCTCCGCTCTTGATGACTTAGTGTAAGCACAGTGCCGTTCCACTGTGCAACCGGCACGCATATGTCCGGTTCGGCTTCGCAGTGGGTTTCTTAACACTCTGGGACGATCACTCGATGCACCCGGTAGCTTTGCGACCCAAACTAGCTCTTTTGCGTCATATTGGGATAATTTTACCGGTGAGTACAACAGGGCTGGCGAGGTTTTTTTAGACGAATGCATAAAAAAGGGGCCACTCAAGGCCCCTTGTGATGAATTCGAATCACCAAACTGAGTGATCAAGTTGCCGATTTCAGCAGGTCTTGTGCCTGAAGTTCGGCATAACACTCGTCCAGTGATTTGGTCGCTCGTGCGATCAGCGTGTCGATTTCTTCCGGTGTGATCACCAGCGGCGGCGAGATAATCATCCGGTCGCCTACATGACGCATCACCAGATTGTTGGCAAAGCAACGCTCACGACAGATGAAGCCAACAGTGCCTGCATCAGAGGCGAAGGCTGCGCGCGTTTCTTTGTTCGGTGTCAGGGCGATGGACCCCATCATACCGACAATCTTCGCTTCTCCGACCAGCGGGTGGTCCATCAGCGCTTCCCATTTCTCCTTGAGATAGGGCGCAGCCACGTTCCGGACGTGATCCAATACGTTTTCTTCTTCGAGAATACGCAGGTTCTCTAGGGCCACTGCAGCGGCCACCGGGTGCCCGGAATAGGTATAGCCATGATTGAACTCATCTTGCGCAATCACACCCGCCACCTCGTCGGACACAATAGAGCCACCAATCGGCGCGTAGCCTGAGGAAAGCCCCTTGGCGATGGTCATGATATCGGGGCGAATACCCATTGTCTCAGAACCGAACCAGTTCCCGGTGCGGCCAAAGCCACAGATCACCTCGTCTGCAATCAGCAGAATTTCATATTTATCACAGATACGCTGGATCTCGGGCCAATAGGTTGCGGGCGGCACGATAACACCACCAGCACCCTGCACAGGCTCCGCAATAAAGGCCGCGACCCGACCTTCACCCAGTTCGAGAATGGCCTTCTCCAACTCTTGCGCGCGCTGAAGACCAAAGTCATCAGGGCTGGTATCGCCCCCTTCGGCCCACCAATGCGGTTGGTCGATGTGGTGAATATCCGGAATCGGCAGACCGCCCTGAGCATGCATGGCCGACATACCGCCAAGAGAACCAGAGCCTACCGAGGAACCGTGATAGGCGTTTTTACGTGAGATGATGATGGATTTGGTCGGTTTGCCCTTCATCGCCCAGTAATGACGCACCATGCGAATGTTGGTGTCATTGGCCTCGGAACCGGAACCGGCAAAGAACACATTGTTCAGATCGCCCGGCGCCAGTTCAGCGATCTTTGCCGCAAGCGCAATGGCAGGCACATGAGTCGTCTGGAAGAAGGTGTTATAATACGGCAGTTCGCGCATCTGGCGCGCTGCCACCTCGGCCAGTTCCTCGCGACCGTAGCCAATGTTGACGCACCAAAGTCCCGCCATCGCATCGAGGATCTCGTGACCTTCACTGTCGGTCAGAGTGACGCCGTTGGCGCGTGTGATGACCCGCGCGCCCTTCTGCGCCAGACCGCCGTTTGCGGTGAAAGGGTGCATGTGGTGCGCCGCATCCAGCGCCTGCAGTTCTGCGGTCGGCAGATGGTTGGTAATCGTCGTCATTGATGACACTCCTGAACGGGAAGCTTTCGTCCAGAATATGATCAAAAATCACACTGTCAATCGAATCAGTTGATCGGAGTCAGCCCCGCTCGTACCTGCTCCATGCCCTGCAAGACGTCCCGTTCCATCGCCAGCGCGACAAGATCCGCATCTTTTTTACGCAGGCCTTCAAGGATGTCTTTATGACGGTCTGGAAAGCTCTGTGTGCCGAAGCGTCCGCAGACCACCCGAAGCGATGGGCCAAAGCGCAGCCAGAGACGATCCGCCAGATCCGCAAGGATCGGCGCATCCGCATGGGTATTGAGCCTGCTGTGGAACTCGTAGTTGAGCGCCAGATACCCGGCCACATCACCGTTGGCTATGGCGACATCCAATTGCAGATCGAGCGCTTCTAGCGCGTCTACAGCAGACGCAGAAATACGGGTTGCAGCACGACGGGCCAACTCACATTCCATTGTTTTTCTTGCAAAAATAAGCTCATCCACATCTTCTGCACGAAGTTCAGGAACAGAAACGCGACGATTTCCCTGAAACACCAGCGCCCCGTCTGAGATCAATCTGCGGATCGCTTCACGTACAGGTGTCATGCCGCTGTCCAATGCCTCCACCAGACCCTGAATCGTCACCGCCTGCCCCGGTGCCAGTTCACCAAACAATATCTGCGCTCGCAGACGCTGATAAACTTGCTCATGCGCGGGGAGTTTTGCGGCCCCTTCAACGGGGGAAACGGATGGCGGATTTGGCACATTCACCGGGCTTGGATCCTTCTCATTTTCGGGCAGCTTGCACGAAGGAAATACAGATGAAAACATAAAGTGTCTTGCCGGATGAGGCAAAACTTGATCAAAATAGCCCACAGCCGGACGGAAAAGACGCCGGTATGCACAGGGGAGATTCTCATGAAAATCACAACGGCCACCATCGTGTCCGCCATCGCACTCAGCGTCGCAGCCGCCGCTTCGGCTGAGCAAGTGCGCGTCTACAACTGGTCCGACTACATCGACGAATCGCTGTTGGCGAAGTTCGAAGAAGAGACCGGCATCGACCTGATCTATGACGTTTTCGATTCCAATGAGCTGCTTGAGACCAAGATGCTCGCTGGTGGTTCTGGATATGATGTGGTGGTGCCCACCGGCTCATTCCTGCAGCGCCAGATCCAAGCGGGTGTGTTCCAGAAGATCGACAAGGACAAGCTGTCTAACTACGGCAATGTCTGGGACGTCATTCAGGATCGCACCGCGCGTTTTGACCCCAACAACGATTATTCGATCAACTACATGTGGGGCACCACAGGCATGGGGACCAACCTCGGCAAAGTGACCGAGGCCCTTGGCGAAGATGCTCCGATCGACAGTCTCTCGCTGGTCTTCGACCCTGCCAACATGGAAAAGCTATCTGAATGCGGCGTGCATTTCCTTGATGCCCCGGATGAGTTGATCCCTGCCGCACTGACCTATCTCGGGCTAGACCCCAACAGCCACGAAAAAGACGATCTGGAGCAGGCAGCAGGCGTGCTGGAAGCCGTGCGCCCCTATGTTCAGAAATTCCACTCTTCTGAATATATCAATGCGCTCGCGAATGGCGATATTTGCGTCGCCTTCGGCTGGTCCGGTGATATTTTGCAAGCCCGCGACCGCGCGGCCGAGGCTGATAACGGTGTGGAAATCGCTTACAACGCCCCATCTGAGGGTGCGTTGATGTGGTTCGATCAGATGGCCATTCCAACGGACGCACCCAACCCGGAGGGAGCGCATAAGTTCCTGAACTTCATCCTCCACGCTCAGAATATGGCTGCCGCATCGAACTATGTGTATTACGCCAATGGCAACAAAGCCGCGCAAGAGTTTCTGGCCGAAGACGTGATCGGTGATCCGGCGATTTACCCCTCTGCCGCGGCGATGGAAAACACCTACATCAAGGGTCCATATCCGCAGAAAGTACAGCGCGTGGTGACTCGCCTGTGGACCCGTGTGAAATCCGGCACCTGAGACCCATCAGACCGAACCTCCGGCAGGGCGTGCACAAGCGCCCTGCCCCGACTGACAGAAGACGACGGGCAGGCTTTGGGCCGCCCGCATGGGGGCAGACTTGGCAATACCGGTATTTGAACCTTGGACCGATCCGCAGGCTAAAC
Source organism: Tritonibacter mobilis F1926 (assembly GCF_000376545.2). Classification (NCBI taxonomy): domain Bacteria; kingdom Pseudomonadati; phylum Pseudomonadota; class Alphaproteobacteria; order Rhodobacterales; family Paracoccaceae; genus Tritonibacter; species Tritonibacter mobilis. The sequence continues at coordinate 3,208,319 of NZ_CP015230.1, read as the reverse complement.
CGCTGATCCAATTCCAGAATGTGACCAAACGCTTTGGCGATTTCACTGCAATCGACGACCTGACTATTGACATTTTTGAGCGCGAGTTCTTTGCGCTTTTGGGTCCGTCTGGCTGTGGAAAAACCACAATGATGCGAATGCTTGCAGGCTTTGAAGCCCCAACAGAAGGCAAGATTTTCCTTGCCGGGCAAGATATCGCACCCGTTCCCCCAAACCAGCGCGCTGTGAACATGATGTTCCAGTCCTACGCGCTTTTTCCTCACCTTAGTGTCTGGGAAAACATCGCCTTTGGCCTGAAACGCGAAGGCCTGCCCCGCAATGACATCAACGCCCGCGTCGAAGAGATGCTGCGCCTGACCCGGCTGGAAAAATTCGCCCGTCGCAAACCGCACCAAATTTCTGGCGGACAACGCCAACGGGTGGCACTGGCCCGCAGTCTCGCAAAAGCACCCAAACTGTTGCTCTTGGATGAACCGCTCGGCGCACTCGATAAGAAACTGCGCGAGGAAACCCAGTTCGAACTGATGGACATCCAGGAAAAGACCGGCACTACCTTTGTGATCGTCACCCACGATCAGGAAGAAGCCATGACAGTGGCGAGCCGGGTCGCGGTGATGGACAATGGCAAGGTGATGCAAGTCGCCACACCTGCAGATATCTACGAGGCGCCCAATTCCGTCTATGTCGCTGATTTCATTGGCGACGTTAATCTGATTGAGGGCACAGTTACCGCAACTGGCGACGGCGTGTATGCGCTGCACTGGCGCGAGGGTGCCGCACCTTTGGTCGTAAAATCCACCAACACAATCTCTGATGGCCAAATTGCACATCTGGCGATCCGCCCGGAGAAAGTCACCATCAGCGCCGACAAACCCGAAAGCGCCGACAATGCCGTGCAGGGCAAGGTCTTAGATATTGCCTATCTCGGCAACCTCTCGACCTACCACGTCGAACTGCCTACCGGCGATGTGATCAAGGCACAAACCGCCAACACTCGCCGCATTTCGCGTCGTGCCTACACATGGGAAGACACCGTCTGGCTGTCCTGGACAGCCACCGGCGGCGTCTTGCTGGGTGAGTGATGCGCCGTTTTTTCCTGATCGCTGTTCCCTACGTCTGGCTCTTGGCACTGTTTTTGGTGCCCTTCATCATCGTCCTTAAAATCTCGCTCTCGGATGCGGCTATCGCGCGCCCCCCCTATGTCCCACAGTTCGAGTGGGCTGAGGGCATTCGCGCGTTCTTCGCAGAACTGGATTTTGAAAACTTCACGTGGCTCATTGAGGATGATCTCTACTGGAAAGCCTATCTCAGTAGCCTTCAGATCGCGCTGACATCGACCCTGCTGACGCTGATCGTGGGCTATCCCATCGCCTATGGCATGGCGCGCGCGCCCGAAGAATGGCGGCCGACGCTGATGATGCTGGTGATTCTGCCGTTCTGGACCTCATTCCTGATCCGCGTCTATGCGTGGAAGGGCATCCTGTCGAACGAAGGCTTTCTCAATCAGTTCCTGATGTGGACCGGACTTGTATCCGAACCTCTGCAGATCCTGAACACCACCACCGCCGTCTATATCGGCATTGTCTACACTTATCTGCCGTTTATGATTCTGCCGATCTATGCGGCGCTGGAACGGATGGACGATAGCCTGATCGAGGCGGCCGAGGACTTGGGCTGTTCGCGCCTATCGGCGTTCTGGCTGGTGACCATACCCCTGTCCAAAGGGGGCATCATCGCGGGCTGTTTCCTCGTCTTCATCCCGGCAATGGGCGAATTTGTGATCCCTTCGCTGCTCGGCGGATCCGACACGTTGATGATCGGCAAAGTGCTGTGGGAAGAATTCTTCTCCAATCGCGATTGGCCGGTGGCGAGCGCGGTTGCCGTGATCCTGCTATTGATCCTCGTGGTGCCGATCGTTTTGTTCCAACGCAATCAGCAAAAAGAACAGGAGGGCGACGCATGAAACGTCTGAGCGCATTCAATGTGGTCTCGCTGACGCTTGGCTTTGCCTTCCTCTATATTCCGATGCTGATCCTGATCCTGTTTTCCTTCAATGAAAGCAAACTGGTCACGGTCTGGGCGGGCTTTTCGACCAAATGGTATGTCGAATTGATGCAGAACGAGGCCATGCTGCAGGCCGCATGGGTCACGGTAAAGGTTGCGGTATTCTCTTCGACCATCGCGACCGTGCTGGGAACCATGGCCGCCTACGTCATGGTGCGCGGCGGGCGCTTTATGGGCCGGACGTTGTTTTCCGGCATGATCTATGCGCCTTTGGTCATGCCCGAGGTGATCACCGGCCTGTCGCTCTTGTTGCTGTTCATCGGCATCGGCTTGGACCGCGGTGTGCTGACAATTGTGCTGGCACATACCACGTTTGCCATGTGTTACGTTTCCGTTGTGGTCTCCTCGCGACTGGCGACATTTGATCGTTCACTGGAGGAAGCAGCGCTGGATTTGGGCTGCTCGCAGGCGCAGGCTTTCCGCTTGGTGACATTGCCGATTATCGCACCGGCTGTGGTCTCCGGCTGGCTTTTGGCCTTCACCCTGTCGCTTGACGACCTGGTGATCGCTTCTTTCACAACCGGCCCAGCCGCCACGACCCTGCCGATCAAGATCTTCTCGGCCGTGCGGCTCGGTGTCAGCCCGGAGATCAATGCGCTCTCGACCATTATGATCGGCATCGTCACTGTCGGCGTGATCAGCGCATCGCTCATTAGCAAACGAGCCTTGGTGAAGCAGCGGCGCGAAGAACAGGAAGCGGTGCGTACCGCATGATGCGCCGCATCTTTTCCGACTACGCCTATGGGGCGGGTCCACGCAGCAACTGCTGGTGGGATGAGACCTGCCCTGCGCCCATCTGGCCACAGCTTCAGGGGGATCAGACCGTTGATGTGGCGATCATCGGTGGCGGTTTCACCGGGCTTTCCGCTGCACTGCATATGTCGGAGGCGGGGCTGAGGGTTGCAGTCCTGGAAGCCGAAACACCCAGTTGGGGCGCATCAGGGCGCAATGGCGGATTTTGTTGCCTCGGCGGCGCAAAGCTTGGCGCGCGCGCCATGGCGCGCCTGCACGGCAGCCAGGAAACACAGGTCTATCAGGCGGGCGAGGAGGCCGCCGTCCACTTGGTAGAACAGCTGATCGCCCGCTATGGGATAAATGCAGAAACCCATTCTCAGGGCGAAACTGTCATGGCGCATTCTGCCAAGGCCCGCGCCGCTCTGAAGCGAGACGCCGAAAATGATCAGGCGGAGTTCATCGACGCCCCTCAACTGGCAGCCCAGGGTCTGGGCGGAAACTTTCACGGCGCGCTCACCACCCCTGTAGGCTTTGCACTCAATCCACGTAAATACCTCTTTGGTTTGGCAGATGCTGCGCAAGCAGCAGGTGCAGTTCTCTACCAAAACAGCCCCGCGCTCCGCTTACACCAAGGCGGCAAACACTGGCACGCTGTCACGCCAAGAGGTCAGTTGTGGGCCGCACAGATGGTCATCGCAACCAACGGATATTCCAGCGAAAACCTGCCCGATTGGCTTGCAGCCCGCTACATGCCAGCACAGTCCACAGTGATGGTCACGCGGCCCATCACACCGGACGAACAGGCGATGCAGGGGTGGACATCAGCGCAGATGGCCTACGACACTCGCCATATGCTGCATTATTTTCGCCTGATGCCGGATGGGCGATTTCTGTTCGGGATGCGCGGAGGGCTAACGTCTTCACCCCGCGCCGAGCAAAAGATTCGCGCCCTACTGCGTCGCCATTTTGAAGGGTTGTTTCCGAAGTGGACACATGTGGAAACCACACATAGCTGGTCTGGGATGGTCTGCCTTTCGCGAAACCTCGTGCCTTTCGTGGGGGCCGTTCCAGACCATCAGGGTTTGTACGCGGGGCTTTGCTATCACGGCAATGGTGTTGCCATGGGCAGCTATTCCGGCGCGCTTCTGGCGCAGCTCGTACAGGGTAACACCCCAGATATGCCCTATTCAAAAGTCCTGCAGCGCCTGCCTCGCTTCCCGTTGGGGCGCGCCAGACGTCTGCTGATGCCGCCTGCCTATGGGCTCCTGAGCCTGCTTGATTGAAGCTCGGCCACTTCCAGATCACACGCCTCCCGATCCCCGCGCCACGCACAATACGCCGCCATCCGCCAGTGGAACCAGGGTTTCAGCGCGTAATAGCGCGCCACCACCCTGCGATCCGGATAAGCTAAACCAAACTGCGCCTCTTCCTCAGATGACAACACACGCCCGCGATAAAGGTGCTGCATTGCGGGAGAGAGAAACATTGCCAAATCTTCTGCCGGGTCACCCAGCTGCGGACATTGCCAGTCGATCAAAGTCAAAGTGCCATCATGAGCCACAAGATTCCCGGGCACCGGATCGCCATGGATCAGGCAAACCTGCGATGTCGGCGGCACCACACCCCGCGGGGCCATCGACACTAAACCTGCGTCCGTAGAACACTGCGCAAGAATCTCACGCGTTTGCTCTGTCAACGCACGAGATCCATTGCGGCCTGCTGGAAGATCCGGAAGCGCCGTCTGGTCATGCAGAATGCCCAACAGCCGCGCCACATGACCCGCATCTTCATGCCAGCGAGAACCCGCAACATGACGATAAATAAGCCACGCCTGCCCCTGCCACGTTCCATGCGCCAGATAACGTGGTGCCATACCGGTTCCATTGAGCGCCAATAGCACAGATCTTTCACGTCCCCACTCGTTGGCAAATAGCGGGTTCTGACAGCCCTCTCGATAGAGTTTCACCACCCTGTCGCCTGACCGCCAGACATAGTTGCTGCGTCCACCCGTCAACACAACAGGGGCAGACATAGACCAGCCCTGCTGCGCCAGATGGCGAAACAGGGCTGTCTGGATCTCGTGTTGCGCAGATAGAGGCAAGAACGCTCCGCTGAACGGATCACCACCTGCCCCGGCGATCATGAGGCCCGGTTACTGCTGCGGATCAGGAACTGCCAGACGGCGTATCCGGGTCACGCAACGCAGTAACCGAGGTGGCGAGGATGGCGCTTCCGCTCTCGAGGATCAAGGCCACTTCACCATTCACGTTTTGAGTTTCCTCAACAACGCCATAGACTTCCGCAACTTCTGAGAGGATCACTTCGCCTTTGGACGAGCTCTCAATCACAAAGGTATAAGATCCCTCGGGCAAGGTTTCGCCCTCCCCGTCCTTACCATTCCACTGGTAAGGCTCGGCAGAGACAGGCAATTCGACCCGCCCAACCTCATTTTCCTCGGCGTCATAGATGACCATTTCCACCTTATCCGCGACAGCAGCTGGATTCGGTGCCACAGAAATAGGAGTCGATCCATCAAAGTGAGCCGCGGCTTGCGCACGTACTTCTTTACCGACCCAACCGGTCAATTGAGACATGTTGGAAAGCGACAGAGCCGTCAACATACTGGTCAGCGTTTCATTGGTCAGAACCTGCTGTTCGACCGACGAGAACTGCGCCAGCTGCGCTGTGTAATCAGACGAATCCATCGGCTCCAGTGGATCCTGATACTTTGCCTGAGTCGTCATCAGCCGCAAGAACGTTTCAAAATCTGATGTAAGCGCGCTGGTCGCAGATTGTTTGCCTGCGGCCGCGCCGCCAGTGGCCGTTTGCTGGGTACCTGCACCTGTAACTGGAGTGGTCATGCTCTTATATCCTTATATCCAGCCGGTCGGCTGCGATGTTCAATTGTTGTGACAATGGAAGGCCAGACTGCGTCTCCTCGACAGCGTCTCCTTCACCCTGAAGACCCGATCCATCTGCACCGCCATTTCCATCACCATCTTCGGATTGGCCCGCCTGCGCGTCAGAACCAAACTGGAAAGAGATGTCAGAAAAGCCCATTTCTTTGAATTCGCGAGCCAAATCCTGAATATGCCGCCGCATCAGATCTTCGGTTTCAGGGCGTTCCGCATTGATGGTGACCGTGACACCCACATCGGTGGTCATCACACGCATATTCACATGCCCCAACTCACGCGGGTTCAGGGTCACGTCCACATTGCGCTTGCCGCCAGTCGCGACGGCTTCTGCCAGTTGTTGTGCGACATGACGCGGTGTTTCAGCACGAAAGCTAGACGCACCTGATCGAACAGATGCCTCTGCCAACAGCTGTGGCAGAGCAAAGCTCTCTGCCCCGCGCTGGGTCAGGATATCCTCACCAACTTTCGCCGCACCGCCTGTGCCCATGAGGCTCGTGACCACGGCAGAACTTGACTTGAGGACGGTGTCGCTCAGTTGAGCTTGGGCTGTTGCCAAGGTCTGGGCCGTCCCGTTTGCAGCCGAATGCAACTGCCTCGTGTCGCCTGCGCTTATTTGAGCCCGAGCGCTCACAACCGTGGTCGCCGCCTGAGCCTGCACCGCAGTCAGAGGCATATCCCGAGCACGAATTTCTTCTTTGCCCACCTGAACTGGAGGAACTGTTTTCAAAGCCTCGGCTGACGTCATAGCTTGAGTTTGAACGACCGGCTGCCCTTTCGTCTCAGGTGGCATCGGACCGATCACCCGCTGCTGACGCACCTCTTCACGCTGCGCGTTCAAAAGTACGGACGTTCCATTGCGTTCCTGCGTATCAGACAGAGGACCTGCACGGGTGGCAATGGGTTGACTGTCTTCAACCTCCGCTTCTGCCTGTGGCATCGTGCGAGGCAAAGCTTCTGTTTTAGAAGGCATTTCGACTGCCGATTCTTCAGTTACAGTCGATGTCTGCGCAATCGGCGCTTGTACTGCAACTGCCCCGGCCTCTGCTACTATTTCAGCAGCATCGCTCTCTTCTGATGTGTAAAACTCGGGATCTGTCTCCATATGCTCATCTGAGGAGGCCTCGCCCTCTTCGGCCGCGCTGTCACCCGCAACAAGCGGGTCAGCTTCAGCATCTTTATCAGATGACTCAAAGGGGAAGGTCTCCTCGGAAGCGGGTGCTGATTCAGATTCAGGTGCTGGTCCATCAGCTGGCTGATCACCATTCACCTCTTGTGACTTAGCCTCTTCACCAGTTGGGGCCTCTGCCTCAACCTTTCCTTTGGAGGAGTTTTGATCTTGTTCGTTTGCTTTGCGGGCGAGGACGGACTCGAATGAATCACCGCCCCGGCGCGCCGGGTCTGTTCGCTTTGACGACTCAGCAGGCGTACTGCCAACTGATTGAGTCGTAAGGATTTTCGTAATCATGATCCACCGGATGTTCTATCTCGTGTGCATCCTGAATAAATGAAATCGGTTACGGCATTTTTAACCGCTTTTCGCGAAACTGAAAAATATCGAAGAATTCGACACAGTATCAGGACTGAGGCAAAATGCCCGTAACACATGTTTCGACGCCCGTAACGGCGGTCCCATATCCGCAGGCCAATGATCCAAAAGATCAAGCTTTGCGGCAGGCTGCGATTGATCTCGAAGCCTCCTTTCTTTCTGAAATGCTCAAAGCCGCTGGCCTCGGCAAAGCGCCTGAAGCCTTTGGTGGCGGCGCTGGTGAAGACCAGTTTGCCGGCCTTCTGGTCAATGAGCAGGCACGCGCAATGGCAGAAGCTGGCGGCATTGGGCTCGCAGAATCAATCTACAACTCACTGAAGGACTCTCAAGAATGAGCGCACTTACCGATCAAACCCCGCAAGCCATTATCAATGCGCTCGACACGCTGCTGGAAGAAGAGCGCGGTGCATTGACCAATGGCGAACTCCATAAACTTGAAGACATTCTCGCACGCAAAGAAGATCTGTTTGATCGCCTCAACAACATCACGGATCTGGAAAGCGGCGCACTCGAATCCGTGCAAAACAAAGTCACCCGCAATCAAGCTCTGCTCGGCAGCGCGATGCAAGGCATCAAGGCGGTCGCAAACCGTATGTCTGAACTGCGCAAGGTGAGAAAGGGTCTGGAGGTATACAATCAATCTGGTCAACGCACCCGTTTTGCCACCACAGGCAGCCTGAAACTGGAGAAGCGTGCATAACGCAGTCAGAGGTCTGGACAATTTTAAAAATGCAAATTGCGCCTTTAGCACTCTCTTAGCACCTAATACGCCAATGTCACCTTGCATCTCAAGCGAGGTGGCGCGGAAACCGAACGGTGAAGCACAGTCAGAACGACGACAGAGAGAGCTCCGGCAACGGAGCTGGGATTACCAAATCAAGGGCTAAAGTGCCCTAAATCAAAGGAACTCATGCTATGTCCAGCATTCTGACGAACAATGGTGCAATGGTTGCTCTGCAGACCCTCAAGTCTGTGAACACCGACCTGAACGACACCCAGAAAGCCATCTCCACCGGTAAGGAAATCGGCGTTGCAAAAGACAACGCAGCCGTTTGGGCGATCTCCAAAACCATGGAATCCGACATCGCGGGCTTTGAAGCGATCGAAGAAGGCCTGTCCATCGGCGAGGCAACCGTTGCCGTCGCATCCGCAGGCGCCGAACAGATCGTCGAAAAACTCACCGAAATCAAAGAACTGATCGTCTCCGCTCAGTCCGAAAACGTTGACCACGGCAAGATCCAGGACGACATTTCGTCCAAGGTTGATCAGGTCGCCGCAATCATCTCCGCTGCACAATTCAACGGCGCCAACCTGCTGGCGACCGATGTTGACGGCAACGGCGCGACCAACGTAGGCGTTCTGGCCTCGCTGGATCGTGTCGGCGCAGGTGGTACAGTCTCTGCAGTTGAAATCACCATCGACTCCGTCGATTTTGAAGGTGACCTGGATCTCTCCTCTTCGTTGACCGCGATCACCGACACTGCCTCTGCAGCCTCGGCACTCGCTGAGATCGAGACCTTCCTGCAGACAGCTATTACCGGTGCTGCGGCTCTTGGTGCCGACTCTGCTCGTCTCGACGATCAGTCCGAATTCGTAAGCAACCTGGTCGACTCCATGACCATGGGTGTGTCGACAATGACCGACACCGACATGGAAGAAGCATCTGCTCGCCTCTCGGCCCTGCAAACCCAGCAGGAACTCGCAGTGCAGTCGCTGACCATTGCGAACGAAGCGCCGGGCTCACTACTGCAGCTCTTCCGCTAAATCCGCCTTTGAGTTGGGGCGCTTAACAGCGCCCCAACTACCTTACTTCTCTGAGAATCAGTGAAAAATAATACGTTAGGATAACACGTGAATGCCCTTCTAAAGGCGAAGAGCGCCTATGCGGCGGCAAAAGCCCCGACCCGTACAGCACGGAACACCGAGTATGAAATCCTTGCCCGTATCACACATCGAATGATCGTGGCGAATGGCAAAGGCTCGGATGGATTCAAGGATCTTGTCGCAGCGGTTTCCGATAATCGCAAACTCTGGACACTCTTCACTTCGGATTTGGCCAAGGACGGCAACAAGCTGCCGGACGAGTTGAAACAACGCCTGTTTCATCTGGCTCGCTTCACGCGTGAACACAGCAGCAAAGTTCTGGCTCGTAAGGCGTCAGTGCAGCCGCTGGTCGAAATCAACACAGCCATCATGCGTGGCCTTAGAAGCGGAGCGTCCTGAAAATGAGTGGATTGGTCCTTAAACTCGCCCCTAAAGAGCGTGTCCTGGTCAATGGAGCCGTAATCGAAAACGGAGATCGCCGCAGTCGCTTGTCGATCGTCACCCCTGATGCGCATATCCTGCGCCTACGGGACGCGATTCACCCAGAGCAAGCGAATACGCCGGTACGCCGGGTCTGCTATGCAGCACAGTTGGTGCTGTCAGGTGATGTCGATCCCGAAGAGGATCGTCTGCCAATGCTGCGGCGGATCGAAGAGTTGAGCCAGGTCTTCACCGACCCGGACAGCCGTGCGGCCCTGTCAGAAGCAACCGAAGCTGTGATCAGCAACAACCACTACCGTTGCCTCAAAGCATTGCGTGCTTTGTTACCCCGGGAGGAACGGCTCATGGCCGTCAGAGCACAATGACCTATACACCGCTCATTCCTTCATCAGGGGTTGCGGGCTGGAATTTTCTGCAATCGACCTATGACCGGCAATACGACGCCTTCGTCAAGTCGGGAAGCTTGAAAAACGACAGTGAGTACTTCGCCGAGAATATCGGCGGAGTTACCTCCAGCGAGGATTTACTGAACGACCGCCGCCTGCTTCAGGTGGCGGTTAAGGCGTTTGGTCTCGAGGAGGAGATCAACTATCGCGCCCTGCTGCAACGTGCGCTCAACGAAGGCACATCTGCCAGCGATGCGCTTGCCAACACGATGAATGACGAGCGCTACGTTGAGTTTTCCAACGCATTTGGGTTTGGTCCCGGGCAGTCCCCGATGACCAGCGACAGCAAAGCCATGCAGGCGGTGATTGACAAGTTCCAGTCTGCCTCGTTTGAAGAAGCTGTTGGCGCAGTTGATGAAACGATGCGCACGGCTTTGTTTGCCAAACGTGCCATGATCGAAGTGTTCGGCGAGCCGGACGAAGACGATGTATCACAACTCAGCGTGAAAGAGCGTGCGCTGCGAGAATTTGATCTCTCGATGAAAGAGATCAATGGGAAGGGCGATGACGTACCCGGCGTAACCTCTGTCGAGGATCAATGGCAGGACATCGTTCAGCGCGATACGTTGCGAGAATTCTTTGACACAACATTACGTATCCCGGCGGGTGCTGCGGGCCTCGAGGAAGATGAGCGTATCCAACTCTACCGCGAACGCGCACAGGTTGTTTTTGGCACCGATGATCCGACCGTGTTCTTCTCTGGAGAGAATAAGGGAATCATCGTGTCTGCGTTTAAAACACGCGCCACGGTTGATGGAGATGACGCAGCTGAAACCGCCAAGATCGCAAAACTATCAGAGCATATCCTTGATCAGATGGTGTCTCGCGACGCCGCATTGAATGAGGAATGGGACTTCATCTCGCGCCAAGAGCCATTGGCAGAGTTTATGAAAGTTGCCCTCGAACTGCCTGACGATATCGCAACGCGCAACACCAGTGACGCGATGCGGATTTATCGGGAGAAAGCGATCGAAGTGTTTGGTACCGATGATCCAAACATCTTTGCCAGTGCCGCCAACTTGGACGCTACGTTGAACACGTATCGAGAAAACGCTGCCGAAGCTGGCATGAGAAGCAGTGAAATTTCAGGCAATCTCCGCACCGTAGAAACGATCCTGAAATTCTCATTTGGCAAGGAAGATGCGGTTGACGGAGGAGACACAGATGCGGCTAACACTGCAGCAGTTGACGCAGGTTGGTACAGTATCATGGGCCAAACAGGTGTGCCTCGTTTCCTGAATACGGCTCTTGATGTGTCGTCAGGGCTTGAACCGGGTGAGACCTTTGAAGCGCTGACAGTCGAAGAGCAGCTTGCAATCTATAAAGAAAAAGCGGTCGAAATTTTCGGGACCGATGATCTCAAGGAACTCACCGGCCCCTACCAGATGGGCGCCGTCAGCGAGGCCTACAGAACCAACGCCGAGGCCGGTGGTGAAAGCGAATTTTTCATCACCTATTACTCTCAGATCGCTGAACGGGAGTTAGATATCCTGTTCCAAAGTGATGAAACCGATGCTGAAAAAGAATTTGAAGAGGCATTGGAAGAATTGCGAACCATGAACGACGAAGATGATGGTCCCAGCGCCAATTCGCAATGGTACACGATCATGGGTCAGCAAGCGATGACGGAGTTCATGCAGGTCGCTCTTGGACTACCCAAGGAAGTCGGACAAATGGATATCGATCAGGCTGTTGGGGTATATCGGCGCAAGGCAGAACAAGTGCTGGGCACTGACAAACCTTCAGAGTTCATTTCTCGCGATAAGATGGATGAGTTGGTCAACATGTACCTGACGCGCTCGCAAATGAACAATATCAGCAGCGGATACAGTTCTGGTAGTGCGGCGTTGATGATGTTGCGTAGCTGAGCCTTCAAAGTCTGACAAAATGAAAAACGCCCCTGCTTCACGGGGCGTTTTTTCTATCTGATCGGCTAAATTTGAATTGACGTTGGGCAGCCATGGCTCAGCTGTGCCGGCCTTGCAGGCCAGTTGCTACCGTTTCAGGCGATCGAATACCCACTACCGGCCGCCGCCAGCACGCCGCAACAAGAGCGCCAAACGGTTGAAACTTCCCTGGGTGCCGTCGGTTTCGTTGCGCCCAAAAAAGGAATCGAGCTCCGGCCAGATTTTGACGGCCTGATCCAGCACCAAGTCATTGCCTTCTGAATACAGGCCCGCCCGGATCATCACCTCGGATTGCTCATAGGCACCAAGGAACTTGCGGACCGCCAAAATCATCTCATTTTCCTCTTTTGTCGCTGCCGCAGGCAGGCTGCGCGAAACGGAGCGCGAAACATCGATGGCTGGGAACCGCCCGCGTTCCGCAATCTCCCTATTCAGTACAATGTGGCCATCCAAAACCCCGCGCAAAATATCGGCAATGGGCTCATCCATGTCGGAGCCGGCGACAAGAACGCTGAATACCGCAGTAATGTCGCCCTGACCTTCCAGGCCGGGTCCAGCGCGTTCGCAAAGACCCGTAATCAATGGCGTCACGGAAGGCGGAAAACCACGAAGGGCTGGTGCCTCACCAGAGGCAACAGCAATTTCACGATGAGCTTCAGCAAACCGCGTAATGGAATCGGCCATAAAAAGTACGTTTAAGCCTTGATCACGGAAATGTTCTGCCACTGACATCGCCGACCACGCGCAGCGTCTGCGTACCAAAGCAGACTGATCGGAGGTTGCCGCCACGACAACCGCACGCTTCATCCCCTCCGGCCCAAGAACCTCCTTCACGAAGTGATTCACCTCGCGCCCACGTTCGCCAATCAATGCCATAACAACGACGTCGGCTTCCATGTTTTGCGCCAATTGCGCCATCAAGGTTGATTTCCCAACACCCGATCCCGCGAAAAGACCAATCCTCTGGCCTGTCACGATGGGAAGCACCGTATTCAGGATGGCAAGCCCGGTCGAGAGGCGCTTGCCCAAGCCACGACGGGCTGCGGCTTTGGGAGGGCTTTCCATCAGATCACGGCTCTCGACCCCACGCAGCATCGGTTTGCAGTCCAAAGGCTCGCCAAAGGGATCAATGACGCGGCCGATCCAGCTGTTATCCGGCGCAAATTCCGGTGTTTCAAAGAGAAGCACCGCATCCCCTATGGATGCGCGTTCCGGCGCGGTGTCCGGCAACATTCGAATATGATTGGCACCAATCGCCAGCACCTCACCGTGGAGGTCGTCCTTTTTGCCGCGCCGGAGAACAAGTCGATCCCCAATGCGAGCCTGTGTCTCAAGGCCGGACACTTCGATCTCGCCACCCGAAATACCTGTCACCCGCCCCATGGGGGCAGCAAGGCGAGTATTGGCCAGTTCCTGACTGAGCGCCTGGATCGATTTCATCATCTGCGGGTTCTCCAACATTCCTCTGAAAACAATTTCTAAAGGAATCAGGGTTAAGCCTTGATTGAAATTGATCGAGGGAGAAGCCCCGGTGTTCGAAAGACTGAATGTTTTTAATATCGCCTATTCAATGGCGACTCATGCGGGCAAGCGTCAGGCGCTTGTCTCGGAAAATATCGCAAACGCGGATACCCCCGGGTATCTCGCGAAGGATATTAAACCCTTCAAAGAAGTCTTTGCTGCAGGCGAAGCGCAGGGCGACATGATTGCCTCGCGCAGTTCGCACATCAATGGCGCAAATGGCTCCGGGTTTGATTGGGCGGTCACCACGGACGATTCGGCCGTAGACCCCAACGGTAACTCCGTCTCACTTGAGGAGCAGATCCTCAACGGTATCGAAGCCAAGCGGCAACATGACCGCGCATTGGCTGTGTACCGATCATCCATGAACGTGCTGCGCGCCAGCCTTGGCCGCAGCTAATCAAGGAGACTGAGAAATGAGCGACTTTTCCAAATCCCTGTCCGTCACAGCCAGTGGCCTGCGCGCTCAAGCTGCGCGCCTCACCCATGTATCGGAGAACATCTCTAACGCAGATACTCCGGGCTACCGCCGCAAAACCGTATCCTTTCAGGCGGTGCGCGATCTGGAAACGGACGTAAGCCAAGTCAAAGTCGGTCGCGTTTCGCTCGACCGTAGTGAACTGGAGCAAGTTTACGACCCCTCTCATCCACTGGCCGATGAAACTGGCCACTACGAGGGGTCGAATGTCGATCTGATGATCGAAATCGCGGACGCGCGCGAAGCGCAGCGTACCTATGAGGCAAACCTGAAAATGTTCGATCAGACACGACAAATGTCGTCCTCCCTGATGGATCTATTACGCCGCTAACCTGAACAGATTGGAGATCCAGAATGGATATTCGTTCGCTTACCGCCACCTCCGGCTATGCCGCAGCTCGTCCCGCTACTAAGGTTGATCCGGACTACAACCCGGCCTCCCTGCAAGAGCAGGCCAAGACCAGCTTTCAAGACTTCACCAACACGCTCGCCCACAGCGAGCAGGTTTCGGTCCAGTCCATGACCGGTGGCGCAGACCCCCATCAGCTGGTACAGGCGCTGGCCCAAACCGAGCTTGCAGTCGAAACCGCAGTAACGGTGCGCAACAAGGTCGTCGAAGCCTATCAGGAAATCCTGCGGATGCCGGTCTAAGCCATGCTGACCGAAGGCATATTCTACGACACTTTGCGTCAGGGAATTCTGGCGGCGATTACTATGTCGCTGCCCATTCTCACCACCGCACTGGTGATCGGCCTAACGGTTGGTCTGTTTCAGGCGCTGACGTCCATTCAGGAAATGTCGCTGACGTTTGTTCCTAAGCTCACGGGCATCCTCGTCGTTTTCTGGCTGACGATGGCAACCATGACGCAGACGCTCGTCGCCTTCTTTACTGGTCATATTATTCCCCTCATTCAGGGAACAGGAGGACTGTAATGGGTTCTATCGGCTATACCACGTTGTCGCGCCAGTCCGGGTTGCTGAACGAAATGCAGGCCGTGGCGAACAATATCGCAAACTCTGCGACAACCGGCTATCGCTCGGAGGGGTTGATCTTCTCGGAGTATGTCAAATCAGCTCCAGGCCAAGAAAGCCTCTCGATGGGGCGTGCGAATATCCGCAACACCTCCCTCGAACAGGGCACAATGAGCCAGACCAATGGCAGTTTTGATCTCGCGATTGAGGGCGATGGTTTCTTCATGGTGGAAACACCTGCGGGCAATCGGCTCACTCGGGCGGGGAACTTTACCCCCAATGCTGAAGGTGATCTCGTGACGGCCGATGGCTACCGGGTTCTGGATGCGGGCCAGGCACCGATGTTCGTTCCGGGTGATGCAGAAAGCATCTCCTTCGGTGCGGATGGAACGCTAAGCGCAGATGGACAGCAGCTTGGTCAGATCGGGCTATTTGTCCCTGATGAGGAGGCTCAGATCTTGCGCGAGGACGGCGTGATGTTCCGCGTGGAAGGAGAGACATTGCCGGCTGAAGGCGCGCAGGTTCTGCAAGGGTTCCTTGAAGGGTCGAACGTCAACACCATCCACCAACTGGCCCGGATGATCGAAGTGCAGCGTGCTTATGAAATGGGGCAAAGCTTCCTCGACAACGAAGATAAGCGCATCCGCGCGGCCATCGACAACCTTATGAAATCATAGGAGATAACCATGCGTGCACTCAAAATCGCCGCCACGGGGATGAGCGCGCAGCAACTGCGCGTCGAAACGATCTCCAACAACCTCGCCAACATGAACACCACCGCCTACAATGCGCGGCGGGCTGAATTCGCGGATCTGCATTACCAACAGATCTCACGAGCTGGCACCGTGAATGCTTCTGACGGCACTGTCCTGCCCACAGGTGTTCAGGTCGGCCTCGGTGTACGTCCAGCTGCGGTATCCGTGTATCTCAATCAAGGCGCTTTGTCGCAGACCGGCAATGAGTTGGATGTCGCCATCGACGGCAACGGCTATTTCGAGGTCACCCTGCCATCTGGCGAAACCGCCTATACCCGTGATGGTTCGTTCAAGCGCTCTGCCGAAGGATTAATCGTCACTAATGACGGCTATCCGGTGTCGCCTGAAATCACCATTCCGGAGGATGCGAATTCCATTTCGATCAACGCCGAAGGCGAAGTTTACGCCTATTTCAACGATACGGTCGAAGCAGAGCTGCTTGGTCAATTGACCCTGTCGGGTTTTACCAATCCCAAGGGGCTTGAGGCGGTGGGGAGCAACCTCTTCAAACAAACCGAGGCCTCAGGCCAGCCCAACACGACTGAACCCGGTGCAGACGGTGTCGGAACCCTGCGCCAAAAGTATCTCGAAGATAGTTCGGTTGATGCCGTGCGTGAGATCACTGAGCTGATCGAAGCCCAGCGCGGTTACGAGATGAACTCCAAGGTGATTTCCGCCGTGGACCAGATGATGTCGGCAACCACACAGGTACGCTAAATGAAACTCCTGCCCATCCTCATCGGGATTCTCTTTGCTCAATCCGCACTGGCCGACATTCTGGTGCCCGTGCGGACCATTCGCGCCAAGGAGATCATCGCAGCCGAAGACCTCGTTTTCAAAAACGTCGAGTCCCCCGGTGCGCTGAGCAGCCCCAACGAGATTATTGGGCAGGAAGCAAGGATTGCGCTCTATGCAAGCCGTCCCATTCACGCTGGCGATATCGGACCGCCAGCGCTCGTGGATCGCAACGATCTGGTGAAACTCATCTTTCGCCACGGCGGTCTCGAAATCTCTACAGAAGGTCGTTCGCTCGGCCGAGGCGCGGAAGGTGAACTGATCCGCGTTATGAACCTGTCCTCGCGCACCACGGTCACAGGCCGGATCAGGGCGGACGGAAATATTGAGGTAAATTGATGAAACCCCTTCTCGCAGTAAAATGTGCGGTTCTTGGCCTTAGCCTTGTGGGCGGGTGCGCCCGTATGGACCACATCGGTAAACCACCAAGCTTCACGCCAGCAGACGAAACACAGGAACACGTGGCGATGCTCTATCAGGGCCTGCCGCTGACGTCTCAAACGCAACGCGCGGTAGACAACGCCTCACTCTGGAGTGGATCTCGCGCCTCCCTGCTCGGCGATCGGCGTGCCACCAAAAAAGGTGACATCCTCACTGTGGTGATTGAGATCAATGAGAAAGCCTCAATTTCCAACGACACAAAGCGTTCCAGAAACTCCTCGGAAAGCATGCAGGTGCCACAGCTCTTGGGCTTGCCTCAGCGCCTTGACGAAAGGTTGCCCGATGGCGCGTCCAGCGCCGATTTGATTGACCTAGGGAGTAACTCCTCATCCGGTGGCAGTGGTTCAGTGAGCCGTAGTGAAAAGCTGGAACTGCGTGTCGCGGCGACGGTTGTGGATGTGCTGCCAAACGGCGTTTTGGCCATTAGCGGATCGCAGGAGTTGCGCGTTAACTTTGAACTGCGTGAACTACTTGTGTCCGGCTATGTGCGCCCCGATGATATCAGCCGGCAAAACGAAGTGACCTACGATAAAATCGCGTCAGCTCGTGTATCCTACGGTGGTCGTGGCCAGATTACAGATGTGCAGCAACCGCGCTATGGCCAGCAGGTTCTTGATGCCGTGCTACCGTTCTAAAGGAGGTCATAATGGCGAAATTACTTCCTATAATCATGCTGCTTATCGGCATTGGCGGCGGCATCGGTGCGGGCATTATGCTCGCACCTGCACCCGAAGAGTCTGAGGTCGCTGCCGCGGGCGAAGGCCATGATGCAAGCCAAGAGGAAAGCGCAGAAGAGCACGCCGAAGAAGACACGGCCGAAGACGAAAACGCCGAACCCAATGAGTTCATCAAGATCAACAACCAGTTCGTGATTCCGGTGGTCGAGCGTGACCAGATGACTGCAATGGTGGTCTTGTCGCTCAGCCTGGAAACAAAGCCCGGCATGTCTGGGAAGGTACATTCCTTCGAACCCAAACTTCGCGATGTATTCCTGCGCGTGCTGTTTGATCATGCCAATATGGGGGGCTTCCGTGGCGCGTTCACCCGCTCTGAAATCTTGGATCCGCTTCGAACCTCTCTTCGTGAAGAAGCACGGCGTTTCCTTGGCAGTGACCTAGTAGATGTCCTGATACTGGAAATTACACGTCAAGACGTCTGATCGGGTAACATACCCTCCGAATATGAGAAAGCCGCCTACCCGATCGGGAGGCGGCTTTCTTATTGTTCGGGGTTGGCTGAGAGCTCATGGCCGAGTTTTGCGTGGTGCGTTATCCGTATCACCAGACCCGGCCATGGTAAGAGTCTGTAGCCCAGATGCCGATCAATCCAGCTTCATGAGGCGGTCGAACAGCATCTTATTGCGGCGTTCCTTTGCATCAGACTTATGCTGGTTTTCCATGGTTTCCACAGCATGCTTACGTCCAAAAGCATGACGCAGCTTATCCATCGCTCGAAACTTTTGTGCGGTGACCTGCGCCAGATCCTGATTGATGTCGCGCCGCGCATTCGTATGCCATTTTTGCCATTGCAGATCGACGCCAAGCGCTTTCATCTCGTGACTTTGATCAACGAGCGCACGCGAGTCTTCGACTTGCTGCTTCAACATCGCAAGTTTGCCGCGGAGTTGCGCTTCGCGATCCAGGATAGGTTTCACTTTTGCGTGCTCCCGCAAGTAGACCGCATTCGTCACAGCTTTCATCTGCGCAAGCATTTTGTCTTGTTTCATAGAATGCTCTCCTTGGCCTTTTTGCGCATCTCTTCTGCAAATCGAATAGCGGCTGCGACCGGTGCATAGTGTTCCTCGGCAATCTCATCACCGACCTCAACGGTCGCATACAACGCCCGCGCAGTTGGCGGGTCACTGTGAAGCGGTACCCCATTTTCCTGAGCGATCTCGCGGATCATGGCAGCAACACCGTCGACCCCTTTGGCCACGCATTCTGGCGCACTGCCCGAGACGCGGCTCCACTTCAGTGCAACCGCATAGTGTGTCGGGTTTACGATCACCACATCAGCCTCTGGCACAGCTGCCGCAATTTGCTTGCTGACAATCTCGCGACCTTTTTGTTTACGCTGGCCTTTCGTGTGGGGGTCGCCTTCAGAGTTCTTCATCTCATCCATGACATCTTTGCGCGACATCATGTTCTTGCGGATGAATTCAGCTTGCTGAAACGGAGCATCCACCAGGCCAATCGCAAGCGCGATGATCAACGTCAGAATGAGAAACTCCATCGCGAGTTGCACCAAAAACGGTACAACCGAATACGGGCTGGTTCCAACGGATGCGATCATTTCTGGTAAACGCCACGACAGATATATGCCTAGCGTGATGGAGTAGAGTAACAGCTTGAAAAAGCTCTTGGCGAATTCGAATAGTCCTGAACGACCAAACTTGTTCTTTGCGTTCTTGATCACTGACAGACGGGACAGTTTCGGCTCGATCCGTTTGGGTGCAAAAACCATCGCTTTTTGGGCAAATACCGCGAGCAAAACCAATGCTGCGGGCACAATAAACCATGCCATCACGGAGGTTAAAGCCGCAGAGATGAATTCTCCTGCGACCGGAGCGGCAATCCCATCGCCAAAAAACACCGGGGCCAGCCTATCAGGCTGATCGATCATGCTCATTAAGACGGTGCCGAGCGCCTCTACCGAGGAACCACCCGCGGTATAGAATGCGATCAAGAGCCCCAGATAGGAGGCCGCCTGCAAAAGGTCATTTGACTTTGGAACATCACCTTCAAGCCGCGCTTTTCGCAGCTTCTCCGGTGTTGGTTCAAATGACTTATCTGAGTCGTCGCTATCGTCGCTCATGGCATCCCCACTCCCGGGTCAGCAAAGAACATCAATAGGTTACGCCCCCAGACCTCGAGCATCATAGGCGCGCCGATCATCAATATCGACAAGCCGCCGAATGTAATAACCGGCGCCCCCACAAAGACCACCATCAGCTGTGTCATCGCCCGGTTGATCACACCAAGCGTAAGGTTATAGATCACCGCCGTAATCAAGAACGGCGCAGCTAACGTAAACGCTTGGGCAAAAGTCGCCGACACGCGATGCACTCCCCATTCGGAAAGTCCTGCAGCATCCGGGAACCGACCGACAGGGAACAAATCGTAAGATCGGATCATCAATTGTGCAGCGTGGATGTGAAAATCGAGCATCACCGCGACCGCAATCCCGGAAATCCATAAAACCGCACCCAACGCAGGCATGGGATCAGCGCCCGCACCGCCAAGCACCTGACTAAGAGAGGTACACTGCGCGGCAATCGACCCAGCGGTTTGCAGCATATGCATGAACATCCGAAGCCCAAGCCCCAGTGAAAGCCCCACCACCACCTCTGTGGCTATAAGACCTGCATACTGCATGACCGTTTCCGGTATCGGCATTTGCGGCAGGGCTGGCGCTACAATTGCTGTAAACACCAACCCGGCAACGAGACGGATTTGCGTTGGGATCAGTTGTTCACCAAATCCCAGCATGATCGATGTCATCGCACCTATCCTGAGGAACACAATGGCTCCGTGCCAGAACCCTGCCCCGAACAACGCCATCAGCTCGGGTGTTATGCCGACAAAATTCATGCTGCGACCATGCCGACGAGGGCAGGACGTGCCTCCAATCCGATCTCCTCGAAGGATAGCACCGGGTTCTGGATACCCCGAGACCTCAGAATTGTACGCAAGTAGCGGCGGCGACGGGTCGAGGTTACAATCGCCGCAAAGATCCCCTGCTCCGTCACCTGATTGATTTTGTCGCTCATCGCGTCAACCAGCTTGTTGAACGTATCAGGCGGCAGAGCGATATCCAGCCCGGATTGCGTTTCAACCTGATAGGTCGTGAAGGCGTCTTCCCATTCGGGTGCAAGTTGCACCAGAGGAATCGTCCCATCGTCGCGTTTCATTTCAGCCACCAGCTGGAAGCCCAGACGTTGACGAACGTGTTCCGTGATGAGTTCCGGCGACGTGGTGCGCATCCGTGCTTCGGCAATCGACTCGAGAATGAGTGGCATATTGCGGATCGACACGCGTTCCTCCAGCAACAGGCGCAAGACAGCATGCAGAGTATCAATCGGAACCTTGTCTGGGATCAGTTCATCAAGGAGCTTCTTGTTGGCATTGGCACGGAATTCATCGCTCAGTTCTGTCATTTCGCGCAGCAGGCGACGCAGTGCTTTGAGCGTCAACAAACGTGGGAAGCTCTGTTTAACAACTTCCAATAGATGAGTCGCGAGGATCTCTGGCGGGGAAACGACGGTCGCCCCCATGAGCGCAGCATCCTCTTGATGCTTGGTCGCAATCCAGCGGGCAGGCGCACCGTAAACAGGTTCTGTCACATCATTGCCTGCGGGCAATGCGGCATGGTTATCCGGCATCAGTGCCAACACCATATCAGGATGCAGCGTGCCGCGCGCCTGTTCGACACCCTGAATGCGAACCACATAGGTTCCGTTGTCCAACTCCGCTTCATCGGTCAGTCGGATTTCAGGTAGAATCAAGCCGAATGTTGTCGCCACATGCGTTCGCATGTTGGCAATTCGAGCATCCAGTCCAGTTCCCGGATCCAACACCATGGACACCAGATCCTGCGAAAACTCCAAATGCAGGTCATCAAGATCAAGGATGTCGCCAAGGGCTTTGGATTTTTCTGGTGACTGAACTTCTTCGACTTTTGCATCAAGCTCTTTTTGGGCGACTTCATCGTTGGTTTTCTTAATCCGATACGCGAGGTAACCCAAGGCTCCGCTCCCCGCGATGAAGGGGATAAACGGCAACCCCGGAACCAACGCAAACAACGCCATCAGCACCGCCACAGCTCCTATGGCGCCTGGGTATTTTGCAAACTGCGAGAAGATTGCGGTATCGGTTGATCCGGATGCACCACCTCGTGCCAGCAGAAGCGCCGCAGCGATGGAAATGATGACAGAAGGAATTTGTGAAACCAGACCATCACCCACGGTCAAAATCGCATAGGTTTCAAACGCAGTACCTACGGGCATACCGTGGATGAGAACCCCCATGATGAGGCCCACGATCAGGTTCAAAAGGGTGATGAGAAGGCCGGCAATTGCATCGCCTTTCACAAACTTCGACGCACCGTCCAGAGAGCCAAAAAACGTCGTCTCACGCTGTTCGGTTTCGCGGCGTTCCTTAGCGGTCGCATGGTCAATTGCGCCTGCGGACATGTCGCTGTCGATAGCGAGCTGTTTCCCCGGCATCCCATCAAGAGCAAATCGCGCGCCCACTTCGGCCATGCGCGCGGCACCCTTCGTGATCACCATAAAGTTCACGATCAAAAGTACGCCGAACACCACTAGCCCGAGGAAAACGCTGCCCCCCATCACAAAGTTGGCAAATCCCTCGATCACGTTTCCGGCCGCGTCGGTGCCTGTATGGCCTTGCCCGATGATGAGCTTGGTCGACGACACATTCAGCGACAATCGCAACATGAGCGAACCGAGCAAGATCGTCGGAAAGGACGAAAAATCCAACGGTCGCTCAATAAAGAGCGTGATGGTGAAAATCAGGATGGCGAGAGCGAACGAAGTCGCAAGCCCCACATCCAGCACCCAGGCTGGCATCGGTAGGATCATCATCACGATGATCGCCATCAGCGCCATCGCTAGGAGAATGGTCGGACTAAAAATCTCTTTGACTGACAGATTCGGCACGGATTTTCTCTTATGTGAAAGCGATCAGAAGCGGTCCGCCGGTGCCTAGGCACCGGAAGTGAGAGTGGGAGAGTTTCTGATCTAGAGAGGCCGGAATGCCGCAGACCGCACCAACAAGTCCTGTCACCTGTTGCGCGGTTACTAAAATCCGAGCTTTACGCCCGGTTTGTCTTATGTCGTTCACTGGCATTCTGCCCGTTCCAGATGAGGATTCTTCCCTGTCCCCAAGCTAGGCTGCTATGCTTTACAAAGTGTTAGCATCAGAATGTGAAATGGCCGCACCAAAGGTACGGCCATGTCGTCGAAATTCGACGTTTACCTTAATCTTCAACCTCTTGAGGCGTACGCTCTACTTGACGCAGCAATTCTTCAATCGAAGATCTTGCGCCAGCGCTGCTTTCGACCAAAGCACGCGCCTCGGCAAGCGGTGGCAGACCTTCGGGGTCGCGTACAGCCGAGTCGATCTGTTTGGTCACTTCAGCAACGGAGCGGAAAGGTGCTGCGTCCTGATCGATGGCTTCTGCTGCCTCAAGATCCTCGGAAAGCCAGTATCCTCGGGCGGCACCATTCAGATCTTCTGCGGACATCATGTATTCGCTTGCGCGCTCATATTCCTTATTGCGCCACAACGCCTCAGCGCGCATGCGGTCTGCCTGCTGACCTTCTAGCCCCATTAGCTCAACCAATGCGCGTTGGGGTTGGTCCAGCTGCAAATGCGCCTCCGCACTCATCATGCGACGCTCTTGATTCTGTGGCTCAAGGCTCATCTTGCGCAGCAGCATTTCAGCCTGCTCCGCAAAACCCAGATCCAGCAGTCGACGAGCAACAAGATCACCGACTTGCGCCGCACGCGTAGCGCCAGCTTCTTCTGCAAAGATAAGGGCGTACTTCAAGAATGTTACATCGTCTGCATTTTCAGCCAGCAGTGTCATGAGCGGAGTGTTCACCGCGTTTCGCGATGTCGGGCCATCGCGTTCTTCTAGCTTTGTGGCTTTGTGAAATGCTGCGTCGAAACTCCCGGTGAGTGCCAAAGCCATAACCTCAGCTTTACGCAGATCTGCCCCGAGTGACGTCCCACGGTTCTCCAATTCATATGACGCTGTCAGGTCTGGCACATCCGGCGACAGTGCGCGCCGTTCAGCATAGCTCAATTCAATCAAGTCGATCAGGGCCCGCGGCGTATTTTGACTTTGCTCCGCAACCTCTTTTGTAAGGTTGCGAGCTACGGCTTCTGTATCCCCATCAAGTTCCGCAATCGCCGCTTCAGCCAGATTGCGATCGGGGATACCCTCGACCCCTGTGCGATCAACAGATCGCAATGTTGCCTTTGCGACGCTAGGATCGCCCGCTTTGGCAAACAATGTACTCATCCGCACCCCAAGTTGCACACGCAAATGGGCGGGCAAACGTGCAAACGCTTGCTGAATCGCATCCGTATTTGCACCTTTTTTAACAACCCCATCCGCCATAGCCGCCCAGAAAGCTACGCTCCCATTACAGGTTTGCTGACCGGAGAAGACCGTATTGACCGGAAGCTCGCCTCCATCAACAATCTTTGCCAAGGTGGTCATAACTTCACGTGAGCGCGGCTTCAGGCTGTTTTCAGGCAGCATGTGCAACATCGCAACCGCCTCAGCGCCAAAACCAAAGTAAAGATAGGTGCGCGCAAGTTTGAGCGTTGCGTCACGATCAACCTGATCAAATTCACCCAGCATCGCGTTTCGTAAGGTGCCAATTTGCTCTGAGAAAGGTGTATCAGTGCCCCATTTGTGAACAGCAAGTTCACGGTCGGGGATACAATGCGAGTCGGCCTCATCCCTGCCGCCACTCACCGCAAACAATCCCGTTTCCCGGTCAATCGCTGATGTGACAGACATGTTGTCCAATGGGTTGAGAGGGCGATTGTCATTGCCCAACGGATCAAGATGCAGATTTTCTTGGCGTTGTTCACTCGGCTCCAATAGCCCCTGATTGCTCGCTCGCCCAATTTGTTGCAGCAGACGGGCCTCGGTGTCATTTACCATCGCGGCGCGCTGGTTTTCTTCAAGATCCATAAGCAAGCTTGCATCCGACGTCAGTGTCTCAGGCGCTGATTTACCATCTTCGTCTTTTACGTCCGCAGGGGCGGCCACCTCGCGCTTGCGATCAGACCTGATCGAAGGACGATCATCTGACAACAGTGGAAGCTCTACAGGACCGGTGTGAACTGGTTGGCGTTTTGAAGACCCAAATGTCTGCTCAACAGCATCTTCGAGCCCCATGGCAACCCGCGCACTCGCAAGGTCACGCGGGTCGATATTGAACTCTCGCCCCTCACCGTTGCTGGGAAACGTCAGAGGCAGGCTGCTGCGGTCAGCAGGTGCGGCGAGTGCCAGCGGACGCCCCTCGCGCACGTCAATCACAAGGTAGCCATCAGACTGCTGATAATAGTCAACGCTGCATTCACAGCCCAAATCGATCCGGAGCGGCTGCCCTGGACCGTTCTGGCTAACTGATTGAATGCGGGTTCTTGGAATGAGGTCAAATACGCTTTGTGTATTAAAAACCGCCGTCGGGGAGCCGACATTCACCGTTGCAACGTTCTCATTTTGGGTCAGTGACCACTCGACACCCTCAGGAAGGCGCATCACCAATCGGGTGAAATCCTCGTGCTCTCCTGAGCGTGTCACAATGGTTTGTGCTTCTGCATATCCGGCGACCACTACTGCAGTCGTCAATGCGATTGCTCGCGAAATCATGCTGCGTCCTGTTTCACTTCATTCAAAGCTTCCTCCAGCTCGGAGAACCCGGGCCGGATGTGGGAAGGCGTATTCTGACGCCCCACTTCGATACAGATGGCTGCCGCATGGTTGTGGAGATTGGCCACAAGAACCTCGCGGATCAGCTGATAAAAATGCGCGTCTTCTTCGACAACGGATTTTACTTTGCCCGCAAACGGCGCCACCAGGCCGTAGGACAGGAACACCCCAAGGAAGGTCCCTACCAAGGCACCACCGATCATCTTACCCAAAACCTCTGGAGGCTGGTCAATCGACGCCATGGTTTTGATAACACCCAAAACGGCGGCAACAATTCCGAGCGCAGGCAGGCCGTCGGCCATGGTCTGCAGCGCATGGCTAGAGTGCAGCGCATGGTGCAGGTTGGCCTCGATGCGTTTTTCCAGAACTTCTTCAACCTGATGTGGATCGTCGTAGTTCATTGAAGCGGAACGCATTGTATCGCTGATCAGGTTGATCGCTTCTTTGTCCGCGAGGATTTTGGGGTATTTTCCAAAAACGGTAGAATTTTCCGGGTCTTCGATATGTTGCTCAACTTCGACCGGGTTGGCCCGAGCAATACGAATCAACGCGAAGAGCAGGCAGAGAAGGTCCTTGTAGTCATCAGGCTTCCATTTCGGGCCTTTAAATACCTTACCCATGTCTTTGAGCGTGTGTTTGACACCGCTCATGTCATTGCTGATCAGGAATGCCCCGACAGCCGCACCGCCAATCATCATCATTTCGAAAGGCAGTGACTTAATGATGATGCCCAGTTTACCGCCAGCCAGCAGATAACCACCAAACACCATGGCAAAGATCACAATGATCCCTACAATCCCGATCATAGGTAAGCTCCAAATTCCGTCACTGGCTCAAGAGTAGGATAGTCTTGTTAAAAAAGACTGAGTGAGGGCCCAAGTTACTCCTTGGGCACCTCGCCATTTCGACCGGCAAGCACCACACTGATGGTATAAGCTGCCTCTGGGCTAAGCCCCGCCATAACACCCGCAGCAGCCTCAGGCTTCATGCGTGCGAGAAAACCTGCCGCGAAGGTTGGGTCCATCTCTTCAAAGAGAGCCGCGGCGTCTTTGGGCTTCATCTGTTCATAAACGGTGGTGAGCTTGGTCACATCTTGTTCCGCAGCGCCATCCGCCAACGCGAGTGTGGCAAGCAGCTTTTGCTCGGCTTGTTGCAAGTCCTGAAGCTTCTTGTCGATTGCCTCATCAGCAATTTCCAAAGCTCTCATTCTGTCTTCAAGCTCAGCCTCTCGTTCAGCCAAATTGGCCTCACGCTTCTTGAAAGCTGTGAGCATGGCTTGCATTTCGGCCGAATCGGGAACCGATGCGCGCCCCGGCGCGGATGGTGCCGCCTCGTCGTTCTCACCTGCTTTGATTTCGGCAACCTCGCGCGCGATTGCGGGCGCTGCCTCAAGTGCGATTCGAACCACCGCAGACCCCATCAGGAAAAGAGCCAACAGCATCAGTGTGCCGCGTCGGGCTTTCTCCATCTTTTGGGATTTATTTGCCTTCGCCATCACGCCACCCGGTTTTGATTGCGGCTGTGCCGCACAAACATCAGACCTGCCGGCTTGGCTTCTTCCTGCGGCTCGGGTTCAGCGACGTCTTCGGTCACTTCAGCCTGTGCGTCAGCTTCATAAGCCTCTGCGAGAGCATCATTTTCCTCGGTCGCTTCGGGTTGAGCCTGTGCTTCTTGCTGAGGTGCTATGTCGTGCATCGACGCCATCATCAACTCCAGCTTATGTGCCACCGATTCGGCGCGTCCGGTCAGCTGTTCCAGCGCTTGACTGGAGCCATCAGACATTTTTCGCGCCGCGACCAGCGACTTGTTCAGATCATCCACTTGCGATGAGAGCACTGCCACCGCGCCTCCGACCCCTTTTTCAAGATCGTTGAAGCGTTTCAGTCGGCGC
This sequence comes from Tritonibacter mobilis F1926, assembly GCF_000376545.2. Lineage (NCBI taxonomy): Bacteria > Pseudomonadati > Pseudomonadota > Alphaproteobacteria > Rhodobacterales > Paracoccaceae > Tritonibacter > Tritonibacter mobilis. The sequence goes on along the minus strand of NZ_CP015230.1, from coordinate 3,181,110 downwards.
GACAGCACCAGGCAATAAAACCCGGCACCCAGTGCTCCGGCCGCAAGCAGGATATCAGCGATAAGTTCCATCCTGTCCTCCTAGTTGAGTACGAAATCCATGATCAGCAAATCACGCACGCGACCTTGTCCGGTTACGATGTTGATCCGCCGTAGCATCTGTGCCCGCAGTTTTGGCAGAGCCATCGGATCGGTCAGATCCTCAAGCTCCAGCGCCCGCAGGTAGCTGTTCAGAACGTCGACAACTCTGGGGAGGACTGTTTCAACCTCGGCCTGATCGGCTTGGTTGACCTCGAGTTGCGCACGGAACCGAAGTTGTTGCACGCCACTGGCTCTGTTCAGTGTGACAACAATCGGTTCCATTTCAATAAAGGCAAGATTGGCGATCTCTTCCGCCGACTCACCCTTGTCCACGCCTTCTGGCGCCTCTTTGGTAACCTGCGCAACTTCTGGCGCGGGCTTATTACCAAAGGGAAGAAGGCCTGACTGAACGGCAAAGAAGCCGCCCCCTGCGCCAGCGATTCCAAGTACGAGCCCTATGATAAGGGGCATCTTGCTCTTCTTCGCCGGTCCGTCTGTTTCTACATCAGCTACAGCGTCTGTCATGGCTATCCCTAAAACGTCGTGCATCCCGTTCATAACCCGACAGGAACTAACCGAATGTTAAGGCCAATCGGAGAAAAGGGTTGCAGGCCGGAAAGAACGCCGGTGCGACGGAGGTTAATGTGCAGCAGATCAAGAATGTCTGGGCAGGTTTGGACACGCGGAAGCGGATGATGGCGATCGGGGCGACCCTCGCTGTGATCTTTACTTTCTTCCTCATGTCCATGGTGGCGAATAAGCCATCCATGCAATTACTATATGCTGGGCTGGAGAGCAGCTCGGCCGGAGATGTGGTCAGCGCTTTGGAACAAAGCGGTGTCGACTATGAAGTGCGCGGCGGGTCGATTTATGTACCTTCCAATAAGCGTGACGAATTGAGAATGACGCTGGCGAGCCAAGGTTTGCCTGCAAATGGTGGCAAAGGTTATGAGCTCCTTGATTCGCTCAGCGGGTTCGGAACCACTTCGCAAATGTTTGACGCTGCCTACTGGCGCGCCAAAGAAGGCGAATTGGCCCGTACTATTGTGGCGAATCCGCACGTCAGCCAGGCGCGGGTACATATTGCCAATACTGGCAGCAACCCGTTTCAACGGACAATTGATCCCACCGCCTCGGTGTCCGTCACACCTATGGGCACGCCAATTACACCGGCACAAGCAAACGCGATTCGCTTTCTTGTCGCCTCGGCAGTTGCCGGGCTCGCGGTAGATAATGTTGCCGTAATCGACGCCAATGGTGCGCTGATCGGCTCCCCGGAGGCTGCTGCGGCAGCTGGCGCTGGCACGGATGACAGATCTCAAACCCTGCGCGAGCGCGTGTTGCGACTGGTCGAAGCGCGGGTGGGTCACGGCAATGCTGTGGTTGAGATCAGCGTTGAAACAGTCACCGACACCGAATCGATCCGAGAAAAACTGGTCGATCCGCAAAGCCGCGTCGCCATCAGCACCGATGTCGAGGAACGTACCGATTCCTCTCAGAATCAGGCAGGAGAGGTCACCGTCGCCTCCAACATTCCTGATGGTGATGCAGGCAACGGAGAAGGGTCTCGCGCTAACACAAATGCCACACGGGAACGCGTGAACTATGAGATTTCTGAAACCGAAAAAGAAATTGTACGCGGTCCCGGAGCAATCAAGCGCCTCACCGTCGCGGTACTGATCAACGGCGTCACGACCCCAACCGCTGATGGTCAGGCCACATTCGAACCGCGACCAGATGAAGAACTCGACGCTTTGCGCGAATTGATTTCTGCTGCCGTTGGCTTTGATGCTGAACGCGGAGACGTCATCACTCTGAAGTCGATGGATCTGCCCAACGTGGAACCAGAAGGAACCGCCGTTACGTCGTCCATGTTCGACAATCTCTACTTTGATGTGATGTCGATCATTCAAATGGCAGCGCTTGCTGTCGTTGCACTGATCCTTGGCCTCTTTGTTGTGCGCCCGATTCTCGCAGGCAACGGCGCTTCGGTGCAAGCTCTGCCGTCACCAGACGGAATGGCGGCAGGTGGCTTGCCGGAACTCCCCAACATGGGAGGCGGTGATGCGGGCTTTATGACCAATCCTGATCTGGGTTCGAATATCGCTCTGGACGGCGAGATCGACAGCGGCGGTGACGGGCAATTCCAACCCTTGGGCGGGCTTCCCGGCATGGGTGACGGTCTTGGCTCCTTCGGCGGCGGCGGTGGCATGAGCGACGACCCTGTGGATCGTCTGCGCTCCATGATCGGCGAACGCCAAGAGGAAACCGTGCAGATTCTGCGCGGGTGGCTGGAAGAAAACAATGAGGAGCGTGCGTAATGACAATTGCCCATCTTCTGGAAGATTTCGGCATTAAAACTCCTGTCGAACCCGTCAGCAGCTTTTCCGAGGAAATTGTCGAAGAAGCCAAGCTGGTCTCTTTCGAGAAAGGTTATACGGCAGGTTGGGATGACGCGATCGAAGCCAAAGACAAGGAGACAACACATGTCTCCGCTACTCTTGCAACATCGCTCGAAGATCTGAGCTTCACCTACCATGAGGCGCAATCTCAGCTGATGGAATCACTCGATCCGATGTTCAAGGTCCTGACCTCAGTGATTCTACCTGACACAATGGCTGCAACGTTCGGCCATCATGTGATTGACCACCTCAATGAGATGGCCAAAGGCCAGATCAACGAACCGATGGAAATCGTGGCGGCTGCCGGAGAAGGCAACGCTATCCGGGCTCTGTTGGGTGAAGATCCGACCTTCAACGTCCGGGTGCGCGAAGACGCAAATCTCTCCGCCGGTCAGGCACAACTCCGTGTTGGCAAAAGTGAACGTGAACTTAACTCCGAGGCCCTGATCGAATCCATTCGCGATTCTATCGATGCCTTCTCCTATCAATTCAAAGAGGACAGCCATTATGGATGAGACTGGCGAACTGAACCCAAAATCGGCCGATGCTGGCAACCCGTTTGTCTCAGTGCCGGTTGAGGTGATTGTTTCGGTCGGCAAGGCCCGGCCGCTAATCCGAGATCTCGTCAACCTTGGCGAAAATGCCATCCTCACTCTCGACAAGAAAGTCGAGGATCCGGTGGATCTCTATGTCGGCGACCGCCTCGTGGCGCGTGGACAATTGGAAGAAATGGAAGGCGATCAGGCAGGTCAATTGGCCGTTCGTCTGACGGAAATCGCCGATCTGCAAAGCGGTTTGGGATGATACGGAAAACTCTCGCTCTGGGCGCGCTGGCAATCTTTGTATTGCTGGTGCAGCCACAGGTAGCGCTGGCGCAAGAATTGAGCCTCAACCTCGCCGATGGTCAATCAATCTCGGCCCGTACGATTCAGCTGATCTTATTGATCACCGTGCTCAGCGTCGCGCCGGGCCTGTTGGTCATGCTCACCTGTTTTCCGTTCCTGATTACGGTTCTGTCGATCCTGCGTCAGGCCATCGGTTTGCAGCAGGCTCCACCGAATATGCTGATGATCAGCCTCGCGATGTTCCTGACCTATTTCGTCATGGAGCCCGTCTTTACCGAAGCTTGGGACACTGGCATTGCACCTTTGATCGACGAAGAGCTCGAAGTTGTCCCAGCACTGGAACGCGCCGTCGAGCCTTTCAGGGTATTTATGGCCAATCGACTGGACCCTGATACCTACTATGCAATTGCAGATCTGCGTCCCGGAACGCAAGGCAGTGACCCTTCGCCGGAATCACCGCTCTCCGTGCTGATACCGAGCTTTATGCTGTCGGAAATCACCCGCGCTTTCGAGATCGGATTTTTGGTCTTTCTACCGTTTTTGGTGATCGATCTTGTGACGGCAGCTGTGCTGATGTCCATGGGGATGATGATGGTGCCGCCGGCGCTTGTGTCATTGCCGTTCAAATTGGCGTTCTTTGTCGTTGCCGATGGCTGGAGCCTGATCGCAAGCGCCCTGGTGCGAAGTTACTACCCCTCCTAGCGCGTTCAGAAAATATAGTCCTACGAAGCCCCGGCCCGCTCAGCGGTTCGGGGCTTTTCATGTTTCCAGTAAGACCTCAGGCGAACACGCGCGCAGACGATGCCAATTCGAGGCTGACGACTTGCATCAGTGTCCCGCCAACTATCGGAAAAGAGCTTCGGAGGCGCGAGTAAGGTATCTCTATCCATATCGGTTTATGTACGCCATACCGTTCCGGCGGTGGTCCCGTGCGCTTGTCCCAGTGGTTTTATTCAGTATGGAACCTGACACCCGTCCCTGAACACCATCAAGGCGATCCCCAAATCGGTGCTCCTGGCCTGAGAGCGCGACCAATCGACGGTAGAGACCGAAGATCAGGGGTGGGCAGCTCCCCCGCGCTGCGGAGGTATCGATTTCGCCCTGAGTACGATCAAATACCCGAACACGGGCACAAAAAAACACCCCGGGCGGGTCTCCCGGGGTGTTGGTCAGGGGGCTGTGGTCAGCGGGTCAACGCACGACGAACTCCGCATGCAGCGCCCCTGCGGCCTTGAGGCTCTTCAGGATGTCGATCATGTCACGCGGTGATACCCCCAGCGCGTTCAGACCTGCGACGACTTCAGACAATGAGGTGGTTTCCGGGACTTCTGCCAGCTGAACACCTTCTTCTTCTTCGATGGCGGCACCAGTACGGGGAACCACAACGGTTTCGCCTTCAGCAAAGGGGTTTGGTTGCGACACCAGCGGAGCTTCCTCAACCCGTAAGGTCAGATTTCCCTGCGCAACAGCCACATTAGAGATACGCACATCGCTGCCCATCACAATGGTGCCGGAACGCTGATCCACCACAACCCGGGCCTTGCGCTGCGGCTCCACCAACACGTTTTCCATTCGACCCACCGCGTGGGCTGTGGAGCGCGCATTGGTACGTTGGATATTGACCTCAACAGTACCAGAATCCCGCATGACCGCGACATTGCGACCAAATTCGCTGTTGATCGCCTGCTCAATGCGGCCAGCTGTGGTGAAATCCGGCTCCCGAAGTGCAAGGCGCATGGAATTCAGCGATGACAGATCAAAGTCGATCTCGCGCTCCACACGTGCGCCCGACGGTATCACGCCAGAAGTCGGAACCCCTTGCGTCACGGTCGCGGCTTCGCCTTCCGCAACGGCACCACCAGCGAGAATAGTCCCTTGCGCCACGGCATAGATTTGACCATCGGCGGCGTTCAGCGGTGTCATAATGAGCGTCCCGCCCAGAAGACTGCTGGAATCACCGATGGCAGAAACCGTAGCGTCAATCGTACCACCGACACGCGCAAAAGGGGGCAGCGTCGCAGTCACAAACACTGCGGCAACGTTCTTGGGGCGAAACTGCTCACCGCTGACGTTGACACCGAGGCGTTCCAGAATGTTGGTCATAATCTCTTCGGTGAAGGGTGAATTTCTGAGCCCATCCCCGGTTCCGTCCAGACCGACCACAAGCCCATAGCCCACAAGGTCGTTCCCCCGGACCCCGTCAAATTCGACGAGGTCCTTGAGGCGAATTGCATTGGCCTGCGCCAGCGTCGGCAGTAACAGGCACGTCATCAGGATATGAAGAAATTTGCGCATTACATGTAGTTCAACAGATTGAGTTGCGAGGAGCGCACGGTGATCGAATAGAGCGCTTCGAGTTGGAACTGCACTTCTTCTACCCGGCTGGCCGTTTCCGCTGGGTCAGCAAGGATCAGATCATTCAGAGTGGTCCCCATCGAGGTGAGCGCCGCGGTGTTCCGGGTCTGAGTTTCGTCGATGCGCGCCTGGATGAAACCGAGATCAGACTGAACATCCGTAAGTTCAGATTGCGCGTTCATCAGTTCTGTCCCGGCTCGCTTGATCAGCGCAGACGACTCTACAGTTGAAAGATGAGAAAGGCTGTCCGAACTCGCGAGCGCACCGAGCGCGAAACTCTGCATCGCTTGCTTTAGGCGGTCATCATCGGCGCGCAAGGCAAAGTTAACCTCTTCGTTTGCACCGATCCGCACCGCGCTCATATTGTTGGTGGAGCCGTTATACATAATCGCATCAAAGCCGGCAGGATCGTTGAACCAGTTCTCGACAGCTTGAACGATATCATCGACATCCGTAAGCGCGCCGACTTCGGCGATGAGCGCAGTCATCATGGTATCTGCGCTTTCAAGCGGAGTAGAGCTGGTATCTGTGCCCGCAAAAAGGCTGCGTCCAGAGAGCTTACCGTTCAGGTTCGCGATCGTCTCCGTCAGGAAATTCGCTGACTGCGTTGCCATTTCCTGCGTGGTGGTGTCGTTTGAGGTACTGGACAGCGCCAGAATATCCGAACCGAGGTTCAATGCATTGTCATTGATCCGTTCAAGATAGCTTTGTGCGGTGGAGGCAAAAAGACCTGCCTCCTGTGCCGCCACTTTATAACTGTCCATTTTTGAAATTGAACGCTCAAGATCGACCACAAAGCCCAGATCACCACCCAGACGTTCCGGCAGATTGGACGCGATCCCAGTACTCATTTCCTGAGTCAGTGTATCAAGCGTTTTGTTCAGCTCTACCGAGCGGCGACGCAGGAAGAGATATTGCGCCATGTCTCCAAAGGATTGCACATTCATAGCTTAAAGCCTCATCAGTTCCTGCATCATTTCATCAATCGCCTGAAGCATCCGGGCGTTCGCACCATAGACCGTTTCGATCATCATCAGCGTTTGCAGCTCTGCATCGGTATCGACGCCTTGCTCCAGTTCACGGGACTGGATGTCGCTGTAAATCGCCGAGGAATAGGCCAGTTCCTGTTCCGCCCAAGTGTTTTCCTGAGTGAAGTTGGTCATCAGGTTGGCGGCAATCGCATAGGCACTGTAGTCACCGGACCCCAGACCGGGGGAGGTGATCGTGTTTGTGGCTTCCATCGCCTCGGCATAGTTGTTGAGGATCGTGGTATCGCCCCGGTCCCCAATCGCCGTAGCATTGAGGCCATCGCGCAAACGCCAAGTCTCAGCGCTGCCGCTCATTGAGATCACTTCATTGAGCTCAATCCGGTTGGCGGCCCCCAATGTGTTGACGGGATCAAAGAAAGCACCCGCATCGGTAAAGATACCGGGATCTGTTACACCAAGGGTCGGATCCACGGCGGGATCCTGAAAGCGCCCGATCAAATCAGCCGCCATGGTGTCCAGATCTTCCTGAGCTTGCACAGAAGCGACGTCACGCACATGGAACTGTGCAGCAAGGCTGCCGCCACCGATCTTACCGTTGATGGAGGTGTCAATGGACCTGCCATCGATTTCCAACCCCGACAGCTGCCCATTGTCGATAGACATATAGGGGGTGACCAGACGGGTTTCGTCGAAAGAAAACTCTGCAACCGATCCGCCGTCAATGAGCTTGATGCCAGAGTTGGTGTAGAGCGCGGTTTGATTGTTATCGCGCTTGTGCACCTGCACCGGGATCACCTCGTTAATGGCATTGATCAGGTTATCACGCTGATCTTCAAGGCCCGAGGGATCCTGGCCACGGATTTCTGCGGCCAAGATCTTTTTGTTGAGGTCGTTGAGCGTCTCCAGATTGGTCTGAAGCCCTTCTACAAGCGCTCCAATTGAATCCTCTGCCTTGTTCCGCAGAGTAGACACACCTTCTGCTGCATTGCGAATGGACATCGCCAACTCGCCCGCCTGCATCGACAAATCGTTCAGTCGCGCATCCGAATCCGGCAAGGACGTTGCTTCGATCAGCGCCGTTTCCATGTCCGTCATTCTCTGAGCGATCGAATAGTCATCATTGACTGTACCGACCTGGTCGGAGATGCGCGCATAAAATCCCGCCGTGACCGAGGTTGCTGCAAAGTTGGCCTCTGCAGATCGCACGCTCTTTTGAATCGCGGGATCGATCATGCGCTGGACGGAACCGATCCGCACGCCTCCTGCAGAACCGTTGGAGCTAAGGTCCAGAGTCCGGCGGTAATACCCCTCTGTCAGGGCATTCGCGAGGTTGTCGGATACCACCGACGTCGACCTGCCGGCCGCCGTGATACCGGTCATCGCACTACTGAGGGCAGTCGATAGAGACATCCCAAATCACCTTCTGTGACTAAGTTTTACCTGTTCGAAGCGCTGATTTTATCAGCGCTTGATGTTGGTGGTTTCCTGAAGCATCTCATCCACGGTCTGGATGACCTTCGCATTCGAGGAATAGGCGCGCTGCGTCTGGATCATCGAGGTCAGCTCAGTCGCGACGTCCGTTCCGGATTCTTCCTGACGGTAGCTCGCTACCTCGCCAGTCGGGCCTGCGCCCGCATCCCACAGGTAGTACGCACCACTATCTGGAGAGGGCATAAATGTCTGGCTGTCCAGCGACTTCATTCCATTGGCGTTCGGCATATCCGCCAGCGGAATCTGGTAGACGATACGGCTGCTACCGTTTTCATAAAGGGCGTGCACAAAACCGCCCTCGTCCACCTCGACACCGGCAAAGCTGGCTGCTTCATAGCCATCCTTCTCGATGGTCGCGGCCGAGAAGGCGCTTGAGAGCTGCGTCATCACGCCAATCTCAACCTCTATTGGGCCACTATCCGTAGTCACGATGATCGTGCCGGTGGCAGGATCATACGCACCGCCAGTCGTGGTCGCGACGGTATCCAGCGTGCCTTTGCCAGTTGCTGAGTCATCAAATGTGAGAGTGTATTCGCCAACAACGGTCCCTGTCGCCCCATCGGTAAGCGTCATGGTCCACTCATTGTCGTTGGCACCTGTCGGAGTATAGACGATGTCCAGTTCCTGCTGACCGCCAAGGTTGTCGTAGTATTGAATGGCGTTCTCTTCAGGGTCACCAGCCGCACCCGCGACGGCACTACCAGCGGGCAGGTTCACACCAAGGCTTACTGCGGTGGTGGGCGCCGCACTCAGCTGAGAGGTGTCAAATCGAACGGGCTCCAACGGCCCATCCGTATCACGGGCAACCGTGGGAATGGTTCCATCCGCATTTGCCGGCCATCCCAGCAGCACCAGACCAGACGTGGTTGTCAGATACCCCTCGTCATTCGTGCGGAACGAACCTGAGGTGGTGAGGAGCATGGTGGGGTCGCCGCCAGAATCTACTTCTGCAAGCTTCGCGACCGGGAGGAAGCCACGTCCTGCGACCGCAAGGTCGGTGGCATTGCTGGTGGAAATCAGCGAACTGCGCTCATCAATCATACGCGTGTTGTTCACAGACACACCGCCAGCGGCGTAAGAACCGCCATTTTGCGAAATGACCATAGATTCAAATGAGGTCACCACACGCTTGTAGCCAGCAGTCGAAGCATTCGCGATATTATCGGAAATGGCTGCCAAACGAGTGGAATTCGCGGCGAGCCCTGCTACGCCAGCATTCAGCGAGGAGGAAATAGTCATTAGATACGCCTTTCTGCTGCATCTTGATTTATTCTCGCTGAAAGGATTACCGCGCTTGTACTTAACGTGCGGCTAACAGATAAAATCCTATCTATCTGCCAGCCGCATTTGCCTTAGTTTTATGGCGCAATCATTTCCGCAGCAGCGTGATATTGATGCGGTTGTTGCGCGCCGACATGGGATTCTTGGAAGCCAGATCGCGATCCGCGTAGCCTGTTACCCGAGAGATTCGCTTGGCTTGCATACCGCCAGTTTCAAGCAATTCGCGAGTGGCATCCGCACGGGCGTGGGACAGTGCCCAAACCGGGTTATTGGCGATCACCACCGGGGTCGAGGCGACATGACCACCAATTGCCACGTTGTTCTCTACCGATGCCGTCACCCGTGCAACCATGCGCAACAGATCTCGCATCAAGATCGTCGGGCGTTCGCTGCCGTTTTCAAACAGCTTTGCATCTTCGGTTTCGAAAAGTTCGATGATCAGGCCCTCGTCAGTCACACGGGTCACGATATGGCGCGCCATATCAATGCTGACCATGCTCTCTCCGCCACGCCCCATCAGCGCTTCTTCGATCTTGAGGAAGTTGGCCTCTTCAGCCTCATCACTTTGTTGGTCATCAGCGACACCGGTATCGCCCTGCGAGCGCGAGGCGTCGGTTGGATTCTCTTTGGTCGCGCCGATCCCGTTTTGCGGCTTCACGTCTTCGGTGAACATGGTGTCCCCCTGAAACGCGCCGTTGCCACCACCGGAGACACGGCTGAGCGGGATAGATGGCGAGAAGTAGTCAGCAAGTCCCTTACGCTGCTTCTCGGTTGTGGCGTTCAGGAGCCACATCAACAAGAAGAAGGCCATCATCGCAGTCACGAAGTCGGCATAGGCCACTTTCCAAGCGCCACCGTGGTGGCCCTCACCGCCACCCTTCTTCACCTTCTTGATAATAATAGGAGCTTCGTTGCTCTGTGCAGTCATGTTCCCACCACCTTTTCTGTTCACCCAAAACCGGGATACAGAGGGCTTTCTTAACTAGGTCTTAACAGATAAAATTGACCCGAGTAACACGTCTAAACGTATGGTTTTCAAGGCAAAATCAGGGCCATACTGGCTTTTCGGGGGAGAACCTGCGGCGCTCTGCGGGCAGCAATGTGACCCAAATATGGCAGGGCGCAGAAAGGCGCAAATTGCTGCCATCTTTGCCGGCGCATTGGCGGTAGGTCACTATACGATTCGCGGAGGATGTTCTTCTGAACCTTGCCGGTTCCACCGAGCAGCAACACCATCAAGAATGCCGGAGCATTCGAGGCCTGCCACAGGGTGATCCTGCCAGCATAGAGTTAAGAACCTCTACCCAATTGCGTAAATCAGCAATCTTTAGACGAGCGTCTCCACTCTCGCTGTTCTTTCGAGAACTCAAAATACCCGGAAGGCGCGAGCCATACCCAAAGTCCACCCGCATGGCGCACATGCGCTGAACATTGGCTTAACTTAATTGGTGTAACATCGGGCCTCAGGAACTGTTCAAAAGAGGCGCCTCGCCCATGAAATATTCAATCCGTACCGCAATTCTGTCCATTGTCGGTTTGGCCGCCATTAGCATGTGCGCGCTCGTCGGGCTGTCTTTTTATACACATGATGCGCGGGACACGTCTCAAGCTGAGGTCAAGCGCGTCGAGAAATTGGACGCGACGTTGGTTCAACTCGAGTTGGCCTTCCTTCAGGCGCGTCGGGCGGAAAAAGATTTCCTCCTGCGTCGCGACGACAAATATGTCGACCGGCACGCAGAGGTCGTCACTCAGCTCAACAGCACCATGGACTCCGCCCGCAATCAGACTGTGGATTTGGCTGGCATGGAAGACATCTCTTCCAAACTTGATCTATTGCAAGATGCCGTAGCATCCTATGCCAGCAGTTTTTCTGATGTTGTCGCAACGTCCAGGGCGCTTGGTTTAGATGAAACCGTTGGCCTTCAGGGGGAACTCCGCAGTGCTGTCCATTCCGTCGAGGAGAGCCTGAAAGCGACGTCCTACCCCGAAATGCAGGTGAAGATGCTGATGATGCGTCGGCACGAGAAAGACTTCATCATGCGCAAGAATACAAAGTATCTAGATCGCCTGCAAAAACGGGTTGAAGAATTCCGTGCTTTTCCAGACAGCTATTATGATAGTGCCGCCCAACAGACGGAGATAGACGCGCTGCTGGAACACTACCGTGTTACCTTCGCTGCTTTTGTCGAAGAAACGATGGCGCTGGACAAACAAACCGGTGTCATGTCGGAGCGCTACGCCACTGCCGAACCTATTCTCGCAGATACGCTCAACCTGATCCATGATCGCCGCGATACCATCGTATCAAACGCTCGGATTGCGCAGGATGAGCTGATGCAGCGCTCGACATTGATGGCGGGTATCGGACTTCTCGTATTTATCGCCCTTGGTTTCGCGTTGGCTCAGAAGATCGCAAAACCGTTGCTGAGAATTCAGAACGTACTGAATAAGATGTTTGAGGGAAAATTCGACGTAGAAATCCCACAGTCTTCTATCAGCGAAGTGCAGGCTGTAAGCACAGCCATCGACAACTTCCGCAAAGGGCAAATCGAACGCGAGCGCTTTGCGGTTGAGATTACCAAAGTCATCAGTGCCTGCGCACAGGGGGATTTTTCCTTGCGCATCCCGGTCGAGGACGATGACAGCGAGTTTGCCGAGTTGGGTCACGGTGTAAATGCCATCGGAACAGTCGTGGAGAACGGACTCGCCGACGTCCGTTTCACCGTTGACGCACTTGCAAGCGGTGACCTCACGGTGCGGATGCCTGATACCCATCGCGGAGTGTTTGCCGACATCGCTATGGCTGTTGATACGCTCAGCCAAACGCAAACTGACGTCATCCGCCAACTCGCCGAAAGCAGCATCACGCTGAACAATACCGCGAATGAAATCGCTGCAGCGACATTTGATGCATCCAAACGCGGTGAAGATACCGCTGCGTCGCTTGAAGAGACCACTGGGGCCATCCAAGTACTGAATGACTCTGTGCAGGATACCGCATCCAACTCTCGCCAAGCCTATGATTTCGTGCGCGACGCCCAGAACCGGGTCAACTCCACTCTGAGGGTGGCCGAGGAAACAACCGCGTCCATCAACCGGATTCGCGAAGCCTCCGAAGCGATCAGCAAGATCACAGATCTGATCGAGGGTGTATCGTTTCAGACCAATCTACTGGCGCTGAACGCTGGCGTAGAAGCAGCTCGTGCAGGCGAGGCTGGAGCAGGCTTCGCAGTCGTGGCATCCGAAGTACGCGCCCTCGCACAACGTTCTGCGGCAGCCACCCAAGAGATCAATGAGCTGATCCGAAACAGCTCAAACGAGGTCACTCAGGGTGTTGAACTTGTTAGCCGCACAGGTGGTGAACTAAGCGCAATTAAAGAGAGTGTCGCCAGTATCGTCAAAATGGTCGACCAGATCAGTGCCGCAAATGTTGAGCAATCCAGCAGCCTCACCGAGGTGAACAGTGCGGTCACGCATCTGGATCAGAGCTCGCAAAAGAACGCGGCCATGCTGGAACAAACCGCCGCATCAACACAAATGCTGCGCGATGAGGCGGCCAAGCTGGTGGCATCGGTAAATCGGTTCAAAATCGACGAGACGGGTTCAAGCCACTCCGCCAATCTGGATCAGACTTACAACACCCCCGGCGAGGGGCATATGGTCGCCTGAGGTCTCGTCATTCCGCTGCTTGCAAAGGGCTGGTTCCATCAAGAACCGGCCCTTCTAACTTAAGACTGTGACCCTCTAGCACCCCGTCAACACGATAGTGCTTATATAGAACCTCACGGGTGAGCACATCTTCCGGCATGCCTTCGGCCACCAATCGCCCCTCCTGCATCAAATGCACGGTATCGCAATAGCGCGCCGCCAGTCCGAGATCATGAAATGACACGATCGCGGTACGCCCACGGCGCCTGACCTCATCCAGCAGTCTGAGCTGGTAGTGCAAATCCAGATGGTTGGTCGGCTCGTCCAAAACATAGACCTCCGGATCGCAGGCCAGAAGCTGAGCGAAATAACAACGCTGCAACTCGCCGCCAGAGAGGCTCTCGGCGTCTTGGTTCGCCTTGTCCTGAAGCCCAACCAATTGCAGCGCATCCTGCGTTGCTTCTCTGCGCTTTTCGCAAGGAATGTCCCGCATTGTCAGGCCAATCTCTACGATATCAGCAGGTGTCAGACCTGCGAGCAGCCCCCCACCCTGCACCAATGCACCCACATGCCGAGACCATTCGATGGGGCTATACTCGGACTGCGCGCGACCATGCAGACGCACCTCGCCCGCCTGAGGCCGCAGCGCACGATACAGAACCCGCAGAAGTGTGGTTTTACCGGCGCCATTGGGACCAAGCAGCCCGTGGAATTGCCCGCGTTTGACCCGGAGCGACAGATCCCGCACATAGGGCTGCCCACCCACGTCTACCGAGAGATCACAAATTTCGAGTATTGGCTCATCGGACACGCGCCATCCCCCTCAGGATATAGATGAACGGAGGGGCAGCCAGCAATGCGAGCAGAACCCCGAGCGGTAATTCCTCAGGCGCGAGGAGCACCCGACAAGCCAAATCCACGAGGATCAAGGTGATCGCCCCGAGGATCACAGCATGCGGGATCAGCACCCGGTGGCGCGCGCCTACCAGCAGCCGCGCCATATGCGGCAAGATCAGTCCAACAAACCCCACAATCCCCGCAATCGCAACTGCGATACCCGTCAGTGCAATGGTGACAAAGAACACCAATACCCGGATGCGCCCTACGTTCACCCCAAGAGATTGCGCACGCTCGTCCCCCAATAGGGTCGCATCCAGCTTGGATGCCGTTCGCAAGGCGAGAAACAAGGAGATCACCAGTATCGCAAGCAACAGCGGAAGTTCGTGCCAGTCGGTGCCAGCGGCGGTTCCCATCAGCCATCCCATAGCGTTACGGGTCGCATGCGGATCGCCGACATACAGGAAAAACGCAGTGAGCGCCTGAAACATCAGCGACACCGCAACGCCCGCAAGAATGACCACCAAAGGATCGAGGGATCGCCCACGGCGCGTCGATAGCGATATGGTGAGCAAAAACGCCGCAGCCGCACCGAGGAACGCAATCAACGGCACGCCCAGCGTCTGCGTAACGCTTGCGGGAAACCAAATGATTGCTCCAACCGCAGCGGCAGACGCGCCAGATGACACCCCCATGAGATAAGGGTCAGCCATCGGGTTGCGCAGCGCGGTTTGCATCAACAAACCCGCAAGGGTCAGCCCTGCACCGATCATGCCCACCGCAAGCACCCGAGGGATGCGCCACTGCCAGACAATCATCGACAAACCGCGCGGCGCGTCTTCACTGCGCAAAAGGATCGCCAGCCGTTCGCTCCATGTGATCTCAGCCGTGCCCCACAGGACACCGGCCGCCATCGCGAGCAGTAGCACCGCAACAGAAAGTGGCAGCAAGAGCGGCGATCCTCGGCTCACTTATTTCAACCCTGCAAGCTGATCGTTCAGGTTTTCAACACCTTCTGCAAATCGCATCCCCAAGAGCGTTTCGGAAAACGGCACGGTGACAAAGCGGCCCTCCTTGACAGCGCGCAACTCGCTCAACACTGGGTCCGCCTCCATGTAGGCACGCTTGTCGGCAGCCGTGGACCAGTCGGCCTCAATCAGCAGGATGACATCCGGATCAGCGGCCACAACGCGTTCCCACGACAGATCGACCCAAGTGCCCGGAACATCGCTGCTGATGCTATCGAGACCCGTGAGCTGAGACAGAAGGGCAGGCCCGCCGCAACACCCGATAGAGAACGGCGTATCGGTGCCGCTGTCGTAGATAAACGCGGATTGGCCTTCGCCCGCAGGCGCGGCCGTCACTGCGTCCAGACGGGCTTTGAGTGTGCCCACCAGATCTTTTGCACGATCTTCGACTGCAAAGAGTTTCCCAACCGTTTCAATGTCGTGGAAGATCGGCTCGACAGTCAAAGGCACGTCTTTGGGGTGCTTTTCCTTACATGAAGCATCCACCAGATAGGTGCCAACGCCAAGGTCATGCCATTTGGTCGCCTCGCCGAGATTGTCCTCAGAGAAAGCAGAACCAAATCCGGCAAAGAGGAAATCAGGCTCCTTTGCCAACACCACCTCAGCAGCTGGGTATTTTTCAGCCAGCACAGGCACGGTGTCATAGGCGGCCTTCCATTGTTCCGGGATGGCATCATCCATATAGGCGGTGCCAACCATCGCGTCCTGCAACCCCAACGCCAGCATGACTTCTGTCGCCTGCTGGTTGAGGGAGATGGCGCGGCTCGGAGCGTTCTCAAAAGTATGTGAGACGCCACAGCTTTCAATGGTGACCGGGTCGGCATGCGCCGCCGAGGCCAGCAACCCGAGCGGCAGCAGCAAATTACGCAGGTTCATGGGACACTCCCGTTTGATGAAAAATAAGATGTTCAAGTCGGCCACCCTTTGCGAGCACGATCGCGACAAAGCTCTGGATGTCTGAGAGATCGGCCACGCGATACCAATCGCCGCGCGGGTAATGCACGATCACCGGTCCGGCGTTACATGGAAACACGCAACCGGTGGTGGTCACCAAACAGCTATCACTGAGCCCGGCACGCCGAATTTCCACCTTGAGTGCATCAGCAAGGTTAGGCGCGTCTTTCACATGGCAACGCGGACCTGTGCAAACCAACAGGTGGTGCCGATGCGCGGGCGGCAAATCCCAACCCTTCCCCATCTCACCCGCAGGTTTTTCACCAATCCGGCGCAGGGGTAACTCAGCCCGCGCAATGGTGCGCACGGTGGCCGCGTCGTGTTCCGGGCTGCTGGCAAAAAACAACTCCGGTGTTGAGCCCGATTGCTGGGCAAGCCATGCACCTGCTGCACTGGGCAGCCATTTCTCCAGCGATTGTGAAAACGGCATTCCGACCGGGCGCAGATCAATACGGCTGGCCCCCCGCGCGAGGAGTTCATCAAGCGCGGCCCAAAGACCCTGTCCCTCTGCCTCCAGTCGAATGGCCATGGCGGGAACAGGGGCGGCCTCCTCAAGCCCTTGGGCGAGTGCTGCGGAACGCTTAGCGCTCACGTAAGTAGCTGAAATCAGGTAGAGATAAACGTGCATCCCAGCCTCCCAACGGGAGGTAGGCAACTGCAGTTCATCAGATACATCACATCTGGCATCGCGTCCTCCGCAGGCCCACCGCCCGCTTGGTTTATACATCGCGATGGCAGGTCTCCTGACTTGCGGGTCGTTGCGCGTCCGTCCCTTCCCGACCCATTTGGATCAGTGGTGTGTGACGGGGCACTTGCCGCTTACAGTTGCGGGGGCAGTTTCGGATTCGGCGCCCTTTGGCTCCTCCTCACCGAATTCCCTTTTCATCCCACTTGCCTTAGGCGTCGGGGAACCATCGCTACTCTCTTGCGTCAGTGAGACGGCCTGTGTCAAGCGACAGGGAGGAGCCGGATCAGACCATCACGACCGGGCGACCCTCAACCGTGCGCAATGGCGCGTCGGTTTCAAAGACGCTCTGGATCAGCGTCTCGGTAATCACATCCTGTGGTGCACCATCTGCACAAAGGCGCCCCTCCTTCATCACCAGAACACGGTCGGCGTATACGGTGGCAAAATTGATGTCATGCAGCACGATGATAACCGTGCGGTCCTTATTGTCTGCCAGATCTCTGAGGCGGGCCATCAGCGCGCGCGAGGCCGCCAGATCGAGATTGTTCAGTGGCTCATCCAGCAACAAATAATCCGTATCCTGCACATAGGTCATCGCCACAAACGCGCGCTGGCGCTGCCCACCGGACAACGTATCAAGCGACCGTTCTGCCAGCGGCAACAGATCAAAGAGGCGCATACCGTCCTCAACCATCGCGCGGTCATCAGGCGTTGGGCGTCCCCTGTGATAGGGATACCGGCCAAAGCCAACCAAATCGCGCACTGTCAAACGGCTTGCGGCGTGAACCGTTTGCGGCAGAATCGCGAGTCGCCTTGCCAAATCCTTGTCATCGCTTTCGCCCACGACAAGCTCATCCACCGTGATACGCCCCTGTTGCCGGGGTATTAGTCGCGCCATGAGTGACAGCAGCGTGGATTTACCCGCACCATTGGGACCAACAAGCGCGACCACACCGCCTTTGGGGACAGTGACAGAAATATCCCTGAGGATCGGAGCACCGTGGATATCATGGGACAGGTTCTGGACCTCGATCATCGTTTCAGTCCTTTCATCAGCAACAGCAGGAACACCACCCCACCAAGGAATTCGACCACGACACTGAGCGGGGTGGTAAAGGCAAAGACACGCTCGAGCGCCCATTGGCCGCCAACAAGGATCACGCCGGAAATCAGCGCGCTACCCGGCAGCAGGATCGCATGGCGATAGGTTGGCAGAACCAGATAGGTCAGCGCAGAAACCAAAAGACCAAAGAAGGCCACTGGCCCCACCAATGCGGTCGAGACCGCAACCAGAACTGAAATCAGCAAGAGCGCCCAGCGCTGCCCGCGAAGTGGTGGCTCCCCCAGCGAGGTTGATGCCACCGGTCCGAGTGCCAGCACATCCAACCGGTGCCGCATACGCCACGCCAATCCCAGCGCTCCACAGCAGAGGAGAGCGGAGACGCCCAGCAGATCGGTTTCGGCCCGAGAGAACCGCGCAAAAGAGGCCGCTTGTACTACGGCGTATTCACTTGGGTCGATCACACGCTGCAGGAGGCCAGTGATAGAACGCAGCATGACCGCCAAGACCACCCCGGTCAGAAGCATGCGCATCAGATCGCCCTGCCCTTTGCGCAACAACAGGCCAAAGAGCATCACCGCCGCCGCACACATCAACGTCGCATTGGTCAGCATCAACAGCCCCGGATCAAGCTGTTGATAGGCAGGTGCTCCCAGTGCAACCACCGCAGCTGTCAGGATCAGAACGTAAAGCGCATCAAACCCCATGATCGCAGGTGTCAGGATGCGATTGCCGGAAATGGTCTGAAACATCACCGCCGCCACCGCCTGCGCTGCGCCGATCAACAATAATGCTGCGAGTTTTTTGCCGCGAAACATCAGCGCAAACTCAAGGCTCCCCTTCACGCCAGTGAACAGATAGGCAAGTGCGCAGGCCACGAGGGCGAGCGTGAGTAACAGCAGGCGATTACGATACATGCTGCCCTCTGCCGTAAAGCATCCACAGGAAGACAGCCGCGCCGATGATGCCGATGACGGTCGCCACGGGCACCTCGAACGGATGCACCACGAGGCGTGCAAAAATATCCGAAGCCAAAACCAAACCTGCGCCCGCCATTGCCGTCAGCGGCAGGCTACGGCGCAGATTGTCACCAACGAGGCGGCTGACAAGATTTGGCACCACCAGCCCGACAAAGGGGATCGCGCCCACTGTCACCACGGTAAGGCCCGTCACCACGGAAATCACCACCAGACCGCTCAGGACGACTTGACGGTAGTTGAGGCCGAGGTTGAGGCTCACCGTTTCCCCGAGGCCAAGAATGGAAAACTGATCTGCCACCAGATAACTCAGCACTGCCGCAAGACCTGCAATCCACAGCAATTCGTATCGCCCACGCATGGTGCCGGAGAACTCACCGGTCAACCAGATGTCGATGTATTGCAGCATATCAAGTTGAAAACCGATATAGACGGCGGCCGAGCCAATCACACCGCCGTAGACGATACCCACGAGCGGCACCAACAGCGGCTCCTCTGGCGGCAGGCGGCGGGTGATCGCAAAAAAACCGATGCTCCCGATCAGGGCAGCAAAGGCCGAGAGCGCCATCTTGAGCCCAACGGAGGCGGCCGGCAGACAGACGGAAACGATCAACAGTCCGAGCATCGCGCTTTGACCGGTGCCGGCGGTCATCGGCTCCACAAATCTGTTGCGCGCGATGAGTTGCATGATCTGACCGGCAATCGCCAGCGACGCACCGGTCAGGACCACAGCAA
Source organism: Tritonibacter mobilis F1926 (assembly GCF_000376545.2). Classification (NCBI taxonomy): domain Bacteria; kingdom Pseudomonadati; phylum Pseudomonadota; class Alphaproteobacteria; order Rhodobacterales; family Paracoccaceae; genus Tritonibacter; species Tritonibacter mobilis. The sequence continues at coordinate 3,161,740 of NZ_CP015230.1, read as the reverse complement.
ATGCGCGCGGCAGGCGACTGTCCCAGATTAAGGCCCTCGCCTCCGGCGTCGTAACGTCCATTGGCGAAAGAGGGGTCGCTCCAACAAAGAGCGACCCAACGAACAAGAGGCTGAGGGCCAGAACACCCAAGGCAGTGCGCGACATCAGAGATCAGTTTCCGTTGAAACCGGCCTCAATATCCGAAAGCGTGCGCATCATCGACTGAATGCCGCCGCCGGAGATGTAGATATCTGATGCGTTGAGATAGACGACCTGATCGTTCTTCCACGCTTTGGTTTCGTGCATCAACGTGTTGTCGAGCGTGGTTTTTGCATCCTCGCCCGGCTGACCAATCGCAGCGAGACGGTCGATCACAATCAACCAGTCCGGGTTCACGGTCTGGATAAATTCAAAAGAGATGCTTTCACCATGTGTGGAATCGCTGATCTCCGCCGCTGCTTCTGGCAGGTCGAGTGTGGAATGCACCCAGCCAAACCGGCCCGCCTTGCCATAAGCCGAAATTTTCGGACCGTTGGTCAGGATGATCAGAGCCGTCCCCTTATCTGCCACCGCGGCACGGGCGCTCTTTAGCTGCGCATCAAAATCCGCGCGCAATTCGGCCGCCTTATCTTCGCGACCAAAGATCTTGCCGTAGGTGCCCAAGCGCGCCAGCCCCTGTCCAACGACATCTTCCCAAATCGTCATATCAATGGCTGGAGCCAGTTCAGCCATCGTATCAACCTGGTCGGAACTGCGCCCGCCCACGATGATCAGATCGGGCTGCAGCGCATGTACGGCCTCAATATCAGGCTCAAACAGGGTGCCCAGATCTTCGGCTTTGTCCGCAACGCTTTGGAGGTAGTCCACATAAAGGTTCTGCGGCGCGCCGCTTACGTCGACGCCCAGCGCAGATAGCGTGTCTACAGCGGCGATATCAAAAACAGCGATTTTTTCAGGATTGGCGGGGACGTCTACAGCACCGCGGTAGGTGTCGACGGAAACAGTCTCCGCAGCAAAAGCAGGCACTGCAAGAAACAGTGCGGAGGCACAGGCGAGTGATCGAAACATAGAAAAGACTCCGGGTCTTTTGATGGTTTTGAGGGATCGGTCTCGCTGGCTGTTGCTTGTGCAATTGCTGGCATTGATTAACTGCCATAGCTCACACAGAAGAGCCATGGTCAATTCGAAAAGTTAGATTTCAGGACCAGTCAAGGCGCTCTAGTTTATCGCGGAAGGCAAAACGGATCAGATGGCTTTCGATGATCTCTTTGGATTGCTCCAGTCCCGCCTGATCTTCTGCCACCACAGTCATAATCAAGACATCGTCGCTGGCAGCGAAGGTTGCCGTGCCACAGGGAAACGCGACCTTACCGGAATGAGCATCACATGACGCCTCGACCTTATGCGCGAAATGTTTGCACAATTGCTGCAGATACTGGCTGGCTTTGGCCGTCTCGAACTGGCTTTCCGACGTCAACATTTATGTTCTCCTCTTTGCTACGCGCCTGAGTTGCGCCCTTGTCAGGCGCAATGGTTCGAACGTAGTAGAGCGGATCATACCCAATGACTACCGGCAGTTGCTTGCATCTGCCCGCGCCCGCCCGCATGGTCTGCCTCATGACTCAGGACACCACTCGCAAAACGCTTCTCTGCTTTGGATATGGCTATACCGCCCGCGCGTTGGCAAAAATTCTGCCGCGCAATGAGTGGCATATCATCGGTACAACCCGTGACACTCCTGACCATAGTGATGACGCAAATGTGGAGTTGATCACATGGCCGGGAGATGACCTCCCGCTGCAAAACGTCACTCATATCCTCTTGTCAATTAGCCCGTCCGAGGCTGGCGATCCGGTGTTGAACGCGCTGGGTACACAAATTGCCGCGCTGGCTTCGCTGGAGTGGGTGGGGTATCTGTCAACCACGGCTGTTTACGGTGACCACGATGGGGGGTGGGTGGATGAAGCCACTCCCGCAACACCATCAAGTCAGCGTGGAGATTGGCGTGTGCAGGCGGAAAATGACTGGTCGGCGGTGCCAAAGCTACCACTTCATATTTTCCGCCTCGCGGGGATCTATGGGCCTGGTCGTGGTCCATTTGCCAAACTCATGGCAGGCAAGGCCCGTCGCATCGTCAAACCCGGTCAGGTGTTTTCGCGCGCCCATGTGGATGATATCGCACAGGTTCTAAAGGCATCCATCGCTCACCCTGATCCGGGGGCGATCTACAACGTCTGTGATGATGAACCAGCTCCCCCACAAGACGTTTTGGGATATGCCGCCGAACTGTTGGGGCTGCCAATCCCCTCAGAAGTGCCTTTCGATGAAGCGGGCATGAGCCCGATGGCCCGCAGTTTTTACGGCGAAAACAAACGCGTGCGCAACGACCGGATCAAAGAAGATCTAGGCGTCGATCTGCTATATCCAGACTATCGCAGCGGTCTTCAGGCGGTTCTGGCTGCCGAGGACATGGAGAAATTCATCCCCCCTGCAGATCCGCCCGGTGTCTAAGGGCGGTTGAATTCGATCAATCGTGATCGCCGATGCACAGGCTGTGATCGCCCAACGCTCCCAACACCTTGCACGTGCCACCGCTACCGCCTTCACACAGGTGGGTGATCCTTTCCAGTTCAGCCTCAAGCTGCTGGAGGCGTGAAATCCGTGCGCGGACCTTTTCCAACTGCGCCTTCGCAATAATATCGGCCGCATGACAGTCCTGCCCCAACTCACCGTTGAGCGCCATGAGGTCTTTGATTTCTTCAAGCGCGAAACCAAGATCACGAGCATGTTTGATAAAGCCGAGCCGCTCTAGCCCTGCTTGATCATACCGCCGCTGATTACCTGCGTTGCGCGTCGCATGATCAATCAGACCGATTTCTTCGTAATAGCGAATGGTTGGAATCTTGACCCCGGTGGCCTTTGACAGTGCGCCGATCGAATACATCGAAATCCCCTCTTGAACCTCTAGTGGCTAGAGCAATTAGGTTCATACCGAATCGAGATCAAGGACAAGAGCAAAGGACCTGACCCATGGCAGGATGTTGCAACCACAACGCTCAGTTTGACGGCGTATCACGCGAATACAAGCGTCGTCTCTGGGCTGTAATCGTAATCAACGCGGCGATGTTCTTCGTTGAAATGGCAGCCGGTCAGGCCGCCAATAGCCAAGCACTGAAGGCTGACGCCCTGGACTTTCTGGGTGATGCGCTCACTTACGGGATTTCACTGGCGGTGATCGGTGCCAGCCTGCGCACACGTTCAATGGCGGCAATTGGTAAGGGCGTGAGCCTCTTGCTGATGGGGAGCTGGGTCTTTGGCTCCACCGTGTGGAAAGTGTTCGTCGTTGGCGTCCCGGAGGCGCAAGTCATGGGCTATATCGGCTTCATGGCGCTTGCCGCGAACCTTTTGTCGGTGGCATTGCTGGCCGCCTATAAAGATGGCGATGCAAACGTGCGTTCGGTCTGGCTGTGTTCGCGCAATGATGCGGTTGGAAACGTGGCAGTGATGATCGCGGCCCTAGGTGTCTGGGGCACTGCAACAGGTTGGCCCGATCTGATCGTTGCGGGCATCATGGCCGGTTTGTTCCTGAGTTCCGCCTTCCAGATCCTGCGCCAGGCCCTTGCAGAGTGGCGCGATGGTGAGGCCGAGCCCGCGCAAGATGACCATGCCCATGACCACGGTCACGCGCATTGACCAAGCCGAATTGTTGACCAGTAAATAATGTACCAGTTCAACCCTGCGCGCTTGCCATTCATTGGACAAGCGCGCAGGGTCCGCTCATGGTAAAAAGCTTAACATCGCATCGACCACTTTTGGCGATCACCTTGAAAGTGACCGCCATTGGGCTTTTCACCATCATGTCGGGTTTGATCAAAGAGATCACACAGACTGTTCCCACGGGTCAGGCCGTGTTTTTTCGATCTTTTTTCGTGCTGCCTGTAATCCTTGTGTGGCTTGCCCTACGTGGCGATCTACCAAACGGATTGCGCACCAAAAGCCCGATGCTTCATTTTTGGCGTGGCTTAGTGGGGACCTCTGCGATGGGTCTGAATTTTGCAGCCCTGGCCATCCTGCCCCTGCCAGAGGTTACAGCTCTGGGTTACGCCACACCAATCTTTACGCTGGTGCTGGCGGCGTTGCTGCTCGGAGAGCGTATTCGCATCATTCGCATCAGCGCCGTCGCCATCGGGCTTGTCGGCGTAGTGATCATGCTTTCTCCCCGACTTGGCGGATCTGAGGCGTTTCAGGATACGGCCTTCATCGGGGCAATGCTGGTCCTGACGGCCGCTGCCTTGCGCGGGTTTGTACAAATCCACATCCGGAAAATGGTACAGAGCGAAGAAACCGCAGCGATTGTCTTTTACTTCTCTGTGACCGCTTCACTGCTGTCGCTGCTGACCTTGCCCTTTGGCTGGATCATGCCCGATACCCCCTTGTTGCTGCTGCTGATCAGTACTGGCTTTATTGGTGCAATTGCCCAGATCCTGATCACCTCGTCCTATAGGTTTGCGCCTGCATCGCTGCTGGCCCCTTATGACTACGTATCGATGTTGTTTGCGCTGGTGATTGGCTACATTTGGTTCGCAGAATGGCCATCCGCGGTGATGCTGGCAGGGGCAGCGCTGGTCATTGTGGCAAATGGCATCGTAATCTGGCGTGAGAGCCGTTTGGGACTGGACCGAGGCAAAGCCAAGCCACTGACTGATCCGAAGGGCGGATGAGCCAGGTTACCTTTGCTCCAACTTGTCACGCAGTGTGTGCAGCTGATCGCGCAAAGCCGAGAGTTCCTCAATATCCCCTCCCATTGCCTCCAAAACACATGCCGTAAGCTCAGTAGCTTTATGCTCCAACGCTCGCCCGTTTTCTGTGAGCGTTACAATCAGGCTGCGTTCATCTTCTGGGTTGCGCTGGCGTGTGAGCAGTTCGGCAGTCTCCATACGTTTGAGCAACGGGGTCAATGTATTCGTATCCAGTTGCAACTCTGCTCCCAGATCGCTGACCCGACGGTGGTCCCTGTCCCACAGCGCAACCAGCACTAGATATTGCGGATAGGTCAGTCCCAACGGGGCCAGCAGCGGCCGATAGAGGCGCGAGATTGCATGGTTCACCGAATAAACGGAGAAGCACAAAAGCTCATCGATTTTCAAAGGTCTATCCATGTGGGAAATTTAGATCTCGCACGATGTAATCGCAAGCGGTTGACTTTCTGCTTGGGGCGCCCAAGTATATCGCACACGATATAATCGCCCACGACAAAAGGAGCCGAACATGTCCGTATCCCCCGTTTACACCGCCCATGCCTCCGCCACCGGAGGCCGCGATGGTCAAGCCAAAGTAGCTGGCACCGATCTGGTTCTCGATCTCGCCCCGCCCACAGAAATGGGAGGCGATGGCAAAGGCTACAACCCAGAGCAACTCTTTGCCGCCGGGTATTCCGCCTGCTACATCGGCGCGATGAAGTTCGCGACAACCCAAGACGATAGCCTACCGAAAGTTCCAGACAACGTCAAAGTCGAAACCGCAGTTGGAATTGGCCCGCGTGAGGCTGGTGGTTTTGGCCTTAAGGCCCACTTGAAAGTGACACTTCCCGGTGTGGACAAAGAGGCCGCCGAGCGCCTGATTGAAGCCGGGCATAAAATCTGCCCCTATTCCAATTCTGTGCGGGGCAACGTCGACGTCACTACAGAAATCGCGTGATCCAGCGGAGCGCCTACGGCGCACAGGTTTGATCAGGGATGCGAGGCTCTGCCTCGCGCTCCGAGATATTTGAGAAAAGCTGAAGGGGCGACAAGCGCCCAACGGCACCGGAGGTGCTCATACAGAAAAAGCGCGGGGCGTCTGTCCCGCGCTTTTGCATTTTAGTAGCCAGAATTGTGTCAGCTGCGGACCAGCGCCTCGTATTCCTCGGCAATTTCACGGGTCATCTGGCCAACCTCAAATTTATAGGGGCCGATTTCACCCACAGGTGTCACTTCGGCGGCAGTGCCGGTCAGCCAACACTGTTCAAATCCATCCATTTCTTCGGGCATGATATGGCGCTCATGTACGGTGATGCCCTTGTCCTTGAGCATCTGGATCACAGTCTGCCGGGTGATACCGTTGAGGAAGCAATCCGGTTTCGGCGTATGTACCTCGCCATCTTTTACGAAGAAGATATTCGCCCCGGTCGCCTCGGCGACATAGCCGCGATAGTCCATAAACAACGCGTCAGAGCAGCCTTTGGCTTCCGCTTTGTGCTTGGAGATCGTGCAGATCATATAAAGACCCGCCGCCTTGGCATGCACCGGGATCGTTTCTGGAGAGGGACGTTTGAATTCCGCGATATCGAGCTTTGCGCCCTGCATTTTAGCATCGCCGTAATAGGCCCCCCACCCCCAGACAGCGACCGCCATCCGGACCGGGTTTTTCGCTGACGCAACGCCCATATCCTCGCCCGAACCACGCCAGACGACGGCGCGCACATAAGCATCCTGAAGGCCCGATGCTTTCAAGGTCTCTTCCTTGGCTTTCTCGATATCATCCACCGAGTAAGGCATCGGCATATCCAGCGCCTCTGCTGACGCAATCAGACGTTCGGAATGCGCGCGGCTTTTGAAGATCTTGCCATTATAGGCGCGCTCACCTTCAAACACAGAGGAAGCATAGTGCATTGCATGCGTCAGGATGTGGACCTTGGCATCGCGCCAGTTCACCAATTCGCCATCCATCCAGATCAGACCGTCGCGGTCATCATATCCAGCCATTCCGCATTCCTTTTCAGCGCCGTATCATTTTCGGTTATTGCGCAACATAGCGTGATTTCATTCACATAATTGCGCCAAACTCGTCACTCGGTACATCTCAGGTCTTGGAATGTCAATAATGCTGACATAAACTGGCCCGCAAAACAAAGGAGAGGCGATAATGTCTGACGGGCGTTCCGGAGCAGGGTTTGGCGGTGAGAGCCTCCTGTTTCTGACAGATGAGCAGTTGCGCCAAGGGATCGAGGCGATGTTCTTTGCCTATCAGGGCTTTACTGCTGACCCTGACCGTATCCTTGCCGATCTGGCCTACGGGCGGGCGCATCACCGGGCACTGCATTTTATCAACCGCTCTCCGGGCACAACGGTCAACAATCTCCTCAGCATCCTTGGGGTCACCAAACAATCCCTGAACCGCGTGCTTCGTGCGTTGGTTGAGGATGGACTGGTCGACAGCCGGGTCGGAACGCTCGATAAACGGGAACGCAATCTTTATCTGACAGAACGCGGAGTGGATCTGGAGCAACGCCTATCCGACGCCCAGCGCGTGCGTATGCGGGCCGCTTACAAACAAGCGGGTCCAGAGGCCGTTCAAGGATTTAAAAAAGTACTCGAAGCCATGATGGATGCGGACATGCGTCGCGCCTACGCCGATCTGCGGGAGAGGTCACAATGAACCATAATGATCCGCATCTTCTGATCGTCGATGATGACGAACGCATCCGCGATCTTTTGAAAAAGTTCCTGATCCGGGCCGGATTTCTAGTGACTGCCGCGCGCGATGCGGCACATGCGAGGCGGGTGCTTTCCGGGTTGGATTTTGATCTGATCGTGTTGGATGTGATGATGCCGGGTGAGGATGGGCTATCCCTCACCTCCGCGCTGCGCGAAACGATGACGACACCAATCCTGTTGCTGACTGCACGTGGCGAGACGGATGATCGGATTAAAGGGCTTGAGGCTGGCGCGGACGATTATTTGCCAAAACCCTTTGAGCCCAAAGAACTCCTGCTCCGTATCAATGCAATCCTGAGGCGCATGCCCGAGAGTCAGCCCGAAGACATCACCCCAAAATTCCTGCAATTGGGTGCTATCCGGTATGATATTGACCGTGGCGAGATGTGGCAAGGCCAGGATCTGATCCGGCTCACCTCCACCGAGGTTCAATTGATGAAGATATTTTCCTCGCAACCCGGTGAAGCGGTAAGCCGCGCCAAGCTGGTTGAGGATCTGGGGCGTGACCGCGGCCAAGCACAGGAGCGTGCGGTCGATGTTCAAATCACGCGGCTGCGGCGCAAGATCGAGCCGAACCCAAAGCAGCCTCAATACCTGCAAACCGTGCGTGGTGCAGGTTATATGCTGGCACCGGATTGAGAGATACTCTTTGAGTTCACCTTGAGGGGTCCTATGCGCATTCTCACATATAGATGCGCATGTTGCTCCCTCTCAGCTTTGCAAGATCACTCTGACGCATTTTTAATGCTAGAGGCTTTCCGATTTGGGAGGTTTAATAACCTTTCCCCAATAGCGTCCCTTTGTTTCCCATTCACGAAGGGTTGGTATGTTAGGAATGGTTCGCAAATTGTTTCTCTGGGTTGTCGCCTGCGCAACGACTGCAACGCCTCTGATGGCATCAGATTCACATGGAACCGCAAAACCTGCGGACAATGGCCGTGCACCTGCTGCACAAAGCGCTGAAGGAATCTGTCAGGGGTTCGGCCCACAAACGCCCCGCGACATCGGCAGTTTCATCGGTGAAAACGCTGCGAGTTTCGCCATGGCACCTCCTTCTGCTGCGATGAACCTCTGCAATATTCACACGCATACCAACGCGGAACATCGTGGACCCGGCTTTTCAATTCCGGCGGGTGGTTCAAAACAAGGGGGCTATTTGTGTAATGAAACCCGTGATCTGACCATCGCGGAACAGATCGACCCCACAGGCGGCCACGGCGCATTTGAGGGCATCCACCCCGGCGACACGATCGAGGTGCATTGGGTCTTTACCTCTTGTAACATCAGCCCCGGTCCCGGCCTCGGTTCTTGTGTGAGTGAAAGCTGTGCCAACCCCACTCTGCGGGTCGAAAGCCAGGTATTCCTCGTGGTGAACGATGATAATGCACTGAACTTTCATGACTTTGCCTACGCGGGTCACATGGCGAATGGTCTGCATCAACCGCAGTCACTCCCTACTGGAACCGGCAATCCCATCGTGTTTCGCGGGTCAACCACCGGGCCCAGCTACACTGAAGCAACCTGTTCTCCCTATCAGGTCACGTGGAGCGTGCGCCCTTCCTGTGCAAAGGTTTCATACTCATCGATCAATTCCTGGGCGGCAAATGGCAATGTCTTTGGCGAGATCCACAGCGACGGTGTAAGAGAGCTGGCCACCTCGCCTGAACTGCTTGCTCCAATCAATTTCTAAGATCGACAGTAGCAGAACGGCACATTCCTACGGCAGGGTTGAGGAATAGCTTTTCGGCGGCATAGTGAACGTATCAACTGATATCTCACTATTCGCGTCGGAAAGGTGATCGAGATGACCACGGCAATGCTGACTCATGCGGATTGTCTCACTCACGAGACACCGCCCGGTCATCCAGAACAGATCGCTCGATTGGTACATGTGCTACACGCGCTTGAAGCGCTCGACCTGAAACGAGTGTCTGCACCAATGGCGGCCGAAGACGATGTGCTGCGCATCCATCCTGCAAGTTACCTTGCAGACCTTCGCCGCACCTTGCCTAGCGAAGGCCGCAAAGAACTCGACGCGGACACATGGATGTCGCCCGGGTCACTGGATGCAGCCTTTCGCGCGGCAGGTGCGGTAGTCCGTGCGGTAGATCTGGTTTTATCCGGCGAGGTCCGTAACGCCTTTTGCGCGACGCGACCGCCCGGTCATCACGCAGAAACGGATACACCAATGGGGTTTTGCCTGTTGGGAAACGCAGCGCTGGCGGCAAAACACGCACTAGACCACCACAACCTACGCCGCGTCGCAGTGGTGGATTTCGACGTACATCACGGCAACGGCACACAAGACCTGCTCTGGGATGAGCGGCGGGCATTGGTCATCAGTTCACAACAAATGCCGCTTTGGCCCGGTAGTGGGCATCCTGAAGAAGACGGTGCTTACGGCAATGTTATGAACCTGCCACTCCCACCCGAAAGCACCGGCGCAACAATGAGAAACGCTTACACTGAGCAGGCCTTTCCTCGTCTGAGAGCGTTCAAACCAGAACTTATCATTCTGTCGGCCGGATTTGATGCGCATAAGGACGATCCGCTGGCACAGCTTAACTGGGAAACAGACGATTTTCGTTGGCTCACCGCAGAACTTTGCACGCTTGCTCAAGAGCTGTGCCAGGGTCGTATCGTCTCGACTTTGGAAGGCGGATATGATCTGAACGCGCTAGCCGACGCCGCCAAGGCGCATGTGGAAGAATTGATAAAGGCCGCGACATGACAACCGAGACCCCCGTCGAAGAGATGAGCTTTGAAACTGCGATGCAGGAGTTGGAACGCGTCGTCGATCAGCTGGAGCGCGGTGACGTGGCTCTGGATGCCTCCATTGCCCTTTATGACCGCGGTTCGCAGCTTAAAAAACGTTGCGAAGATGAGCTGAAGCGCGCAGAGGAAAAAGTTCGCGCGATCGCGTTCGACGCAAATGGTCAGCCATCCGGCACTCAACCGCTCGACGCGGGATAAGGTCAGATGGCGGCAGGGTTTACCGCTGCGCTCTCGCAAGCGCAGACGAGAATATCCATCCATATGGAACACCGCTTGCCGCAGACAGATCTGCTGCATCAAGCGATGCTCTACGCCTTGCGTGGCGGCAAAATGCTGCGTGGCTTCCTCGTTCTCGAGAGCGCACGGCTGCATCATGTCCCCGAGACGGCCGCACTTGAGGCGGCGCTGGCGATTGAATGCATCCACGCCTACTCGCTGGTGCATGATGACCTGCCCTGTATGGATGATGATGATTTGCGCAGAGGCCAGCCCACGTTGCACCGCAAATGGGACGAAGCTACCGCTGTTCTGGCAGGCGATAGCCTGCAAACACTGGCGTTCGAACTCCTCGCGCGTGAGGAAGTCGGCTCCCATGCGATAAGCCTCATTCGCACAATGGCAGAGGCTGCGGGCAAGGACGGCATGGTCTCCGGCCAGATGCTGGACATCGCCGCAGAAACGGCTGAGGCACCGCTGACACTTGAACAAATTACCACCCTTCAGGCGCGCAAGACCGGCTGCCTGATCGAATGGTCCGCCTGTGCCGGTGCGCGGCTGGCAGGTGCGGACCCCGCACCGCTGCGTCACTATGCCCAAGCATTGGGACTGGCTTTTCAGATCGCCGACGACATCTTGGATATAGAGGGCGATGCTGCAACCGTAGGCAAAGCCGTGCGCAAGGACGAAGACGCAGGCAAAGCCACCTTTGTGTCGCTCCTTGGGCTGGAGGGCGCAAAACGCCGCGCGCAGGAACTGGCCGATCAGGCTTGTGCTGCCCTTGCCCCATATGGCGCGGCAGGCGATACCTTGAAGGACGCCGCCCGCTTCGTTATCTCGCGCGACAGCTAAATCGCGCCCCGAAGGAGCCACGACCCACATGACCGACCGGCCACAGACCCCGCTCCTTGATCAGATCGCATCGCCTGCGGATCTGAAACGTCTCTCTGACGCGCAGTTGGAGCAACTCGCGCATGAGTTGCGGCAAGAGACTATCTCTGCCGTCTCTGTCACCGGCGGGCATCTGGGGGCTGGTCTTGGCGTTGTGGAACTGACGGTGGCGCTTCATGCGGTTTTTGATACGCCCAAAGACAAGGTGATCTGGGACGTCTCGCATCAGTGCTATCCGCACAAGATCCTGACCGGACGTCGTGACCGTATCCGCACCCTGCGGATGAAGGATGGTCTTTCGGGCTTTACCAAACGCTCCGAGAGTGCCTTTGATCCCTTTGGTGCGGCGCATAGTTCCACGTCCATCTCTGCCGCGCTCGGGTTTTCCGTCGCCCGTGATCTGAGTGGCGTCACCGAAGAAGGCCTTGGCGACGCGATTGCGGTGATTGGCGATGGCGCCATGAGCGCGGGTATGGCGTTTGAGGCGATGAACAACGCGGGCCACCTAGGCAAGCGGCTGATCGTGATCCTCAACGACAACGAGATGTCGATCGCGCCACCAGTTGGTGCGCTCTCCTCGTATCTCAGCCGCCTCTATACCGAGGCACCGTTTCACGACCTTAAAGCCGCAGCCAAGGGCGCGGTCTCTTTGTTGCCGGAACCTTTCCGCGAGGGCGCCAAACGCGCCAAGGATATGCTGAAGGGCATGGCCATGGGCGGCACTTTGTTCGAATCGCTGGGCTTTTCCTACATTGGTCCCATTGATGGTCACGATATGGACCAGCTTCTGCCGGTTCTGCGCACCGTCAAAGCGCGCGCAAACGGGCCGATCCTGATTCACGCGGTTACCAAAAAGGGCAAAGGCTACCGCCCGGCTGAAGTGGCGCGCGACAAAGGCCATGCGACGGCAAAGTTCGACATGGTGACGGGGGAGCAGAAAAAAGCGCCCTCCAACGCACCTTCCTACACGTCGATCTTTGGCAAAACACTGGCGGAACTGGCCGCACAGGACTCCAAAATCTGCGCCGTCACCGCTGCGATGCCCGATGGCACTGGCCTCAATCTGATGGCGGAGCGCTATCCGTCACGCACCTTTGACGTGGGCATAGCAGAACAGCACGGCGTGACCTTTGCCGCCGCGCTGGCGGCGGGCGGGATGAAGCCGTTCTGTGCGATGTATTCGACCTTCCTGCAGCGCGGCTACGATCAGGTCGTGCATGATGTTGCGATCCAGCGTCTGCCTGTGCGTTTTGCGATCGACCGTGCAGGTTTGGTCGGGGCCGATGGGGCCACCCATGCAGGGTCGTTTGACATTGGGTTTATGGCGAACCTGCCCGGCATGGTGGTTATGGCCGCGGCGGACGAAGCCGAGCTAAAGCACATGGTTGCAACCGCCGCCGCCTATGACGATGGCCCCATCGCGTTCCGCTACCCCCGTGGCGAAGGCGAAGGCGTAGAGATGCCAGAGCAGCCTGAGATATTGGAAATCGGCAAGGGCCGGATGATTCAGGACGGTAAACGCGTGGCGCTCTTGTCCTTTGGCACCCGCCTTGGCGAGGTGCGCAAAGCCGCAGAGGCACTCGCGGCCCGTGGCATCACGCCGACCATTGCCGACGCGCGCTTTGCCAAACCGCTAGACCGCGACATGATCCTGAACCTCGCAGCTGAGCACGAGGCGCTCATCACGGTTGAAGAAGGCGCGGTCGGTGGTTTTGGTTCTCATGTGGCACAGTTGCTTTCTGATGAGGGTGTGTTTGACGAGGGCCTGAAGTTCCGCTCCATGGTGCTGCCCGATACCTTTATCGATCAGGCAAGCCCCAAAGATATGTACGACAATGCCGCGATGAACGCGGAACATATCGAAGCCAAAGTGCTGGATGTTCTGGGCGTCGCGCGCCTCGGTGAACGACGCGCCTAACCGCGCGTGGCCTGTGCTGACAACACCTACAACACAGGCTTTGTCAGCATCAGCCAGACAATGGCGAGCACCGCCGCAAATGCCGGAAATCCAAAGGCAAACCACCAGCGATAGAGCCTGAAATAGGCTGCCGGAAGTGGTTCTGAATTGTCACGCGCCGCGCGTGCAAGGTTGCGCATACGCAGTTGCATCCAGACCACCGGCAGCCAGAAGCATCCGACAAAAACATAAAGACCAAGCGAGGCTGCGACCCAGCCCTCTGTCAGGGGCCAACCAACCTCTCGTGCCAGCAGATAGCCGGTTACAGGTTGTGCAATCGCCGCCGTTGCCGTGAACACCGTATCTGCAATGACCACAATACCGGAAACATGCGCGATCAGCCGTGCATCCTTGCTTTGATGTGACATCACCATAAAAAAGGCGATACCTGCTCCGGTGCCCAACAGAACTGTGGCGCCAAGCACGTGCAGGAACAGCAGAACCTCGTAGATCATCTGTCCTCCAAAACCAGCGCAACAATGCCTGCAAGCATCATGCCCGGCAGGACTTTGACCATCGGACCAAGCGGGTCGAGCCAGAGGTCTGGTGCTGCGATGAGGCTCCCTAAGACATAGGCAGCTGACAAGGCGATCATGCCCATGGCAGCACGCGCCGCCCATCGCCGCCAAAGGATTGCCATGCCCAATGCCACGTCGAGCACCGCGCCGCCAATCACCGCGAGGGCGCTTAGCCAGGAAGGCGCACCGCGGTCAGTAAGGATGGAAATCGTTCCGGGGAGATCGAAAAAGGGGATCAGTCCAGATATAACCCAAAAGAAAGAGAGCGTCGCAATCGCGAGGGGTAACGCCAGATATACCCGCGCGAACACGCGATCCTGACGGGTTGCGGGCATGCGCGACAGGGTTTCCTGCAGAGACATGCAAGGCAAACCGCCAGTGGCCACCCAGTTCGAGGGATCGCCGCGAACCCCATCGCGCAACACCTGAACGGCAGAGCGACGCAGTGGCGATCGCCACCCCAACTGCCCGAGCAAATCCGCAAAGGATGACATTGTCCGCAGCGCCCAGTCCGGTAGGGTCGGCCTGAAGATCGGGGGCGATACCCCGAGCCAGTCCCGCATGGTCTCAGTTAGCGTTGCGAGGCTCTGTGTGCCCTCCTCCGTCAAATCCAAAATAGTTGCGGCTGCGATCTCATTCCGGGCGGCTTTCACCACCGCCGAGGCCACATCCTCGATCGAGACTGTCTGGATCATCGCCCCCGGCAGCACCTTGGGCTGTACCAAAGGTATGGCCGCCGCCGCGCGCAACAACGCCGTGCCGCCATAGGCCTCGGGCGCCAATACCAATGTCGGGCGCAGAATGACCCAATCGGAGAGTCCACGTGCGATCACTGCGTCGCCACGTGCCTTACTTCGGAAAAACTCTGTCGAGGCATCCTCCACCACGCCAGCGGCTGAGATTTGCACCACTCGCAGAGGCATCGTCTCGGCCGCTCGGGCCAGCGCCTTCAACGCTGTGACGTGAATGGCTTCTAGGCGATCTCGCGCGCCATCCTGCAATGCCCCAGCGGCGTTCACTACGACGTCGCATCCCTCCAATAGGTCCTGCCATTCGACAATCGTTAGCTGCGCTATATCGCGGATAACCCAATCCACAGGTAAGTTGGACCGCTGCGCTGCTTGGCTTGAACGCCCCAAGCCAGTGACGTCAAACCCAGCATCCACAAGTGCACGTGCGCAAGCCGACCCAATCAGCCCATAGGCCCCGAGAACGAGGGCGCGCGCCACCTCTACCTGACCCAGACTTCGACGCGACGGTTGGCCTGACGGCCCCAAGCACTGTCATCGCAGGCGATGGGCAACGCTTCGCCATAAGCCGCCGTTTCTATCGTTATGCGATCGAGATTTGCAGTTTCGGCCGCGCGCTCCACCGCACGACGCACAGACTCGGCACGTTTCAATGCAATCGCACGGTTGCCTTCTGCTGGGCCTTCCCCATCAGAGAACCCGACAAACACCATGCGCTTGCCGTCATACACTCCGGCCTCCAATTCGCGCGCGATCAGATCGATGTTGTTTCGAGATTGCGCATCAGGGCGGGACGACCCGGCCTCAAACCGAAACGACGTCGTTAATCGCTGCAAACCATCAAGCCCTGAAATCATTCGCTTCAACTCCCCCAAGGGGATGTCGTCACCTGCAGATTTAATCGCATTGCTGAGGCGCTCTCCCTGCATGCGCATGGGAATATACTCCGGTGCCTGATCTACAAATCCGGCTCTGCGAATGACAATTTGCGCGGCAGGTCCACGCACATAGGTCAGGAAATCCCGCGCAATACGCGGCAGGCGATGTGCAGGCAGATAGAGAAACATTGGCGCGGTCAAAGGATAGTCTTCGGTCTTAATGCTGCGGCGGGCCGCCGAAAGTGAGAACCCACAGGTCCCTGTAAGAGTCAGCATCCGCGTCTGGCCCGTTTCCGCAAAGCTCGCAATGCCAATAGCAAAAGGATCAGTGGCGACGGTACGCACCAATGTACTGCCACGATCATGACGCCGGATAGTCTTGGCAAGCGTCAGCCCAGCAGGCGACAACAGCTTATCCTCAACCGCTTGCGCAAGTCCTGCCCCGGCGACGGGCAAATGTGCGGAAATGGGTGCATCCGCGCCACCCAGTTCTTGCCAGTTAGTGATCTTGCCCGCGTAGATATCCGCTAGCTGCGGCAAGGAAATACGCCGCACCGGATTGGAAGGCGCCACAACCGGAACCATCGCGTCCAGCGCAAGTACCCGTCCCCGATTAGAGAGCGACATATCGCCAAGGCCTGCCTCGGATGCGAGCAGATGCTCCGCCTCGCGAATTTCGCGCAAGGCCATCACGATATCGGCTTGATTGGCCAAAACGTCGGCAAACCCTTCGTCCGTATTGCTGACGTGAAAGGTAAACCGCCCTGCCACATGGCCCTCGCGCGACAGGGTGTATTCGAACTGGCGCGGGTCAAGTTGCTCTCTGGCGGTCTGGAACCCGTTGCGCAGCGCAAAACCTTCGATAAGCGCAGGCAGCAAAACCTCTGCCATAGTAGAGGAGCCAGACAGGGTAATCTCGGCGACGAAATCCGAGAGGCTGGGGCAACCGGGCCCGTCACAGCGCACCCCTGAGCCATCCACGGTCAGCTCGCCAAATTGCGTTTCGACGCGGTAGAATTCACCATCAAAGCCCAATAAATCTCCGCTCACCTCGATGGCACCATCGGGCGATGACAGCGTTACATCCTGTCCGAAAGCCGGAACGCTTGCGCTGAAAAAGCAGAGTGCGGCGCAAACCGCCGCACGATAATAGCTCATGAGAAATCCCGGTGTCGCCCCAGTTAGTTGGAGGCGATTTTCAGGCTTTCTACCAGATTATTCAACACCAGAAAGTCACCTGTTGCAGAACATTCCGGGATGTTCAGCACAAGATCGCGTGTCCGCAACCTGTCACCACGGCGTTCAACCAATTGCGCGGCGACGACCTGATCACAGTTGTCACTTGTGATCTCTGCCTCGACAGAAATGTTGACCACGCCATAACCACTGTTTTTAGGGAGCGTGTAGACTTGCAGCAGACGTGCGGCGACCTGCGCTGGATCACCCAGAAACAGAACCTGCCCTGCGCCTTGCCCCGATTCAGAACCTTTCCACACATGTCCAGCGCTCCCATAGGTCGCGCCAAACTCCAGCGCATGCAGTTCAAGCCCGCTGTCGCCTTGCCATTGCATGACGACACGCTCGACACTGTCGAGATCGTTCACCTCTGCAACGGCCTCCAAATCTCGACCCGACGCAAAATCTGCAATGACGACAGCGCGCGCTGCCAGCGCAGGCAACACACCGCTGAACTCACCCGCAGCATCCAGAGATTGGGTCACCATCACGCCGCTATGATGAAGTGTAAATCGCTCGCCACCCCGGCAGGGAGCGGAGATTTCGACGCGCAACAAGGCACCGGGCATTGGCGTGAGTTTTAGGTCACTTGCACATTGCAGCAGTGATGTGTCGACATCGCGCAACGGCTGTCGTGGCGTGCGTGTGTCTGTGCGTGCGGACGTATAGGCCACATCCTGAAACACAAGTTTTCCGGTTTCAGGCTCTGTTGGCAGAGGTGCGGGCTGGTCGAGCGCCGCGTTGGACGCCAGCGATCGCTGCATGTCGGCTGTACGCTGCATATACACGCCTGTGCCCAAGGCACAGACGACAGTGGCCGCAGCAATAAGACCTGTAACTCGGATACCCATTACACCCTCCTTACCCCAAAAGGTTAAGGATTCGTATCTCGGGAAGGCGGCCAGACTGTGGCAAAGGCCGGGAGGAAACACGACCTTTGCCACAGTCTTTAATAGTTTTTGGGCAGTTAGACCGCCCGATTGCGCATCAGCCCAGCCGACCGTGGCAATGTTTAAACTTTTTCCCAGATCCGCAGGGGCATTTGTCATTGCGCGAGGGGTTACCCCAAGTTGAGGGGTCGTCTTCGACAAAACCCGCAAGCGGTTCTTCCACGGCGTCTGCAATGGCTGGCGCTGCGGCTTGCTGCATCCCAGCCTGACGGGCAGCCATTTGCATCATCATCTCGCGCTGCTCTTCTTCGCTGAGCGGGCGCACACGGGACAGCTGCTGCGTCACCGTTTCGCGCAGTGAATCGAGCATGGATTCAAACAGCTGGAAGCTCTCGTTCTTATACTCATTGAGCGGGTCACGTTGCGCATATCCACGGAACCCCACAACAGAACGCAGGTGCTCCAGCGTCAGAAGGTGTTCGCGCCATTTGGCGTCAATGGATTGCAACAACACCTGCTTTTCGATGTTGCTCATACCTTCCTGACCAAACGCTTCCACCTTTTCGGCCATGAGCTTGTCAGAAGCCTCAATGAGACGTTCGCGGATTTGCTCGTCATCGACCCCTTCTTCGGCGGCCCACTCGACCACGGGAACGTCGATGCTGAGCTTATCGCGCACATCCTCTTGCAGGCCTTTGGTATCCCATTGGTCGGCGTAGGTCTTGGGCGGCATGTAGAGGTCGATCAGATCGTCGATCACCTCATGGCGCATGTCCGTGACAATCTCATGGGTGTCATCAGACGCCATGATTTCACGGCGCTGTGCAAAAACCACCTTCCGCTGGTCATTCATCACATCGTCGAACTTCAGCACGTTCTTGCGCATGTCAAAGTTGCGGCCTTCGACCTTGGCCTGTGCGCGTTCCAGCGATTTGTTCACCCACGGGTGAATAATCGCCTCGCCTTCTTTCATACCAAGCCCCGAGAGCAGCTTGTCCAGACGCTCAGACCCAAAGATACGCATCAGGTCGTCTTCGAGGCTGAGGTAGAAGCTGGTGCGGCCCGGATCACCCTGACGACCAGAGCGGCCCCGCAGCTGGTTGTCGATACGGCGGCTTTCATGGCGCTCAGAGGCCATCACATACAAGCCACCAGCATCAAGCACCTTTTGTTTTTCCTCGGCGTGCTTGGCTTCTTCTTCTGCGCGCAACGCAGCAGGATCAGCGTCCGGGTTGGCCTCAAGCGCTTCCATCACCTTCAGGTCGATGTTGCCACCGAGCTGAATATCCGTGCCTCGACCGGCCATATTGGTGGCGATGGTCACGGCGCCCAAGCGGCCTGCGTCGGCAACGATCTTGGCTTCTTGCTCGTGGTGGCGCGCGTTGAGGACGTTGTGTTCGATCCCCTCCTGCTGCAGCAAATGGCTCAGCAGCTCGGATTTCTCAATCGAGGTTGTCCCGAGCAGAACCGGCTGGCCCTTTTCATGTGCAACTTTGGTTTCCGCAATCATTGCCGCATATTTTTCGTTGGCTGTGCGGTAGACCTGATCGTCCTCGTCCACGCGGGCAATTGGCCGATTGGTCGGAACCTCAACCACGCCAAGGCCATAAATCTCGGCAAATTCTTCGGCTTCGGTCATGGCCGTGCCGGTCATGCCCGAGAGTTTGTCATAAAGACGGAAGTAATTCTGGAACGTGACCGAGGCCAGTGTGGTGTTTTCAGGCTGGATCGTTGTGCCTTCTTTGGCTTCGATCGCCTGATGCAGACCTTCCGACAGGCGGCGCCCCGGCATCATTCGGCCCGTAAACTCGTCAATCAGCACCACATTGCCGTCGCGCACGATATAGTCCTTATCGCGTTGGAACAGCTTGTGCGCACGCAGTGCTTGGTTGACGTGGTGCACCACGGTGGTGCTTTCCGGGTCATAAAGGCTCGCACCTTCCTCAAGCAAACCGGCCTTAAGAAGCGAGTCCTCAAGGAACTCATTGCCTTCTTCGGTAAAGGTCACACCACGGGTTTTCTCGTCGATCTCATAATGCTCTTCGTCAAGCGTCGGAATCAGCTTGTCGATGGTGTCATAGAGTTCGGACCGATCTTCGGCGGGACCGGAGATGATCAAAGGGGTGCGTGCTTCGTCGATCAGGATCGAGTCGACCTCATCCACGATGGCAAAGTTGTGCTGCTTTTGGAAAACCTGATCCAGCGAAGGCTTCATGTTATCGCGCAGATAGTCAAAGCCCAGCTCGTTGTTGGTGGCGTAAGTGACGTCACACTCATAGGCGGCCATCTTTTCCGCCTCGGGCTGATTGGAGTAGATCACGCCAGTGGTCATCCCCAGTGCCTCGAACACCTTGCTCATCCACTCGCTGTCACGCTTGGCGAGATATTCGTTCACCGTAACAACATGCACACCCTTACCGGTGAGTGCGTTCAGATACGCGGGGAAGGTCGCCACAAGGGTTTTACCTTCACCCGTCTTCATCTCGGAAATGTTACCTTGGTGAAGGAACGTTCCGCCCATTAATTGGGTGTCAAACGCCCGAAGCCCCAAAGCACGACGCGCGGCTTCGCGAACATTGGCGAATGCTTCGGGCAGAAGATCATCAAGGCTTTCACCAGCAAGAGCCCGCTTGCGCAGGTCTTCGGTCTTGTCCTTTATCCCCTGGTCGCTCAGCGCCTCGAACTCAGGCTCCAGCGCGTTGATTTTTGCAATCAGCGGCCGTGTCGCCTTGATTTTGCGGTCATTCGGCGTGCCGAAGACCTTTTTGGCGAGAGTTCCGATACCCAGCATGTGCGCTCCAAAAGTCCTGTTCACGGCCTTGTTTAGCGGCAGGCTTGCCCGCCGTGTTCGCAACCCATAAACAAAGGTGGAAAGACGGTCCTGCCGCAGGCCCTATGGCGATGTAAGGGGCAGGAAAATAAGTGTCAACGCCACGACCCGCCGTGGCAGGAATATAGGAAGGTTTCCATGCGCAAAGGTCTCACTTTTTTGCGGAGCGTCGCATTTGCGGCTGCTTTCGGCCTCGCGGCACCTGCATATGCCGAACTGAATGCCAATACGGTGGTCGCAAAGGTCAACGGTGAAGAGATCACTGTTGGAAATATGATCGTCGCACGCGCCAAACTGCCCGCCCAGTACCAAAGCCTGCCGGATGATCTGTTGTTCAAGGCGCTGCTGGACCAGCTGATTCAACAAACCGTGCTCAAGCAGCAGCTCCATGGCGACACCCCAGAGTACGTGCGTCTGTCGGTCGAGCACGAGGAGCGGTCTCTGCTGGCGTCCGATGTCATCGAATCCGTAATGGAGGATGCTCAGACCGAAGACGCGATCCGCGATGCCTATGATGCGCGCTACAGCAGCGATGATGGCGGCGACGAATTCAACGCCTCTCATATCTTGCTGGAAAGCGAAGAAGATGCCGTCAACATCAAAGAGCAACTTGATGCAGGTGCGGATTTCGCGGCATTGGCCAAAGAATCCTCCACCGGACCAAGTGGCCCCAACGGCGGTGAGCTTGGTTGGTTTGAAAATGGTCGCATGGTGCCGGAATTTGAAGCCGCTGTCGCCGAGATGCGTCCGGGTGAGGTCTCCGAGCCAGTGCAGACCCAATTCGGCTGGCACATCATCAAGCTGAATGACCGCCGCAAACTGGAAGCCCCAGATTATGAAGACGTCCGTGAAGAGATCGGACTTGAACTGGCACAACAAGCGGTCGAGGATCGAATCAATCAGCTGACCGCCAGCGCAACGATTGACCGGCCTGAAATCGAAAATCTCGAGCCTTCGGTTCTGCGCGACATGAGCCTGATCGAGAACTGATCTCACATCATTTTCAAACTGGAAGACCAAAATGGCAAAAACCCTGCCCCGCTCTCCGCTTGCCCCCGCCACTTTTCCCGCTCTGCCGGAAATCGGTGGTCTGCGTTTCGCATCCACCGCAGCTGGGGTGCGTTATCAGGGCCGAACGGATGTCATGTTGGCGGTGATGGACCCCGGTACATCGGTCGCCGGTGTGTTCACCCGCTCCACAACGCGCTCGGCTCCGGTTCTGGACTGTCAGGCCAAGCTAGGCAGCAACACCGAGCAAGGTGCTGCCATTTTGGTCAACTCCGGCAATTCCAACGCCTTTACCGGCCACTACGGCCAAACCTCGGTAGCGGAGATCACTGCCGCCGTTGCCAATAAAACCGGGCTGCCGCAGGATCGCGTGTTTACCGCCTCAACCGGCGTGATCGGTGAACCCCTGCCCCACGACCGTATCCTGTCCAAACTAGACGAGTTGAATGGTGCTCTGTCTGCCTCGGCAATGAAAGACGCCGCCGAGGCAATCATGACCACGGACACCTTCCCCAAAGGGTCTGCTGCGACTGTCGATATTGACGGCACGCCTGTTAAGATCGCAGGGATCGCCAAAGGATCTGGCATGATCGCTCCGGATATGGCAACGATGCTGGTCTATATCTTCACCGATGCAGTCTATGATCAGGGCAGGCTGCAGGCCCTGCTATCCACAGAGAACGATACCTCGTTCAACAGCATCACCGTCGACAGCGATACCTCAACATCCGATAGCCTGATGCTCTGCGCAACAGGAGCTTCGGGCGTGGATGCCACTGATCACCCTGCCTTTACTGAGGCCCTGCGAGGCGTCATGCTGGACCTGGCTCATCAGGTGGTGCGCGACGGCGAGGGTGCGACCAAATTCGTTGAAATCCAGATCACGGGTGCCGCGAGCGATGCCGATGCCAAGATCCACGGTCTGGCTATCGCAAACTCTCCGCTGGTGAAAACCGCGATCGCGGGCGAAGACCCCAACTGGGGCCGCGTCGTCATGGCGATTGGGAAATCCGGCGCCAAGGCAGACCGCGATCTGCTGTCGATCTCTTTTGGTGATGTTCTCGTGGCTGAAAAAGGTTGGGTCGCCCCTTCTTACAAAGAAGAACTGGGCACAGCAGAGATGAAGAAAGAAGAGATAACGCTGAAAGTAGATCTTGGGCTGGGTGATGGAACTGCAACCATCTGGACCTGCGATCTGACCCATCAGTACATCACCATCAATGCGGACTATCGGTCATGAGCGAACAGAAAAAGGTCGTTCTGGTCTCTGCGGTGGCGCTCATTGATATTGAGGGCCGTATCCTTCTCGCACAGCGCCCAGAAGGCAAATCCATGGCGGGGCTGTGGGAGTTTCCCGGTGGCAAAGTCGAGGAAGGAGAGACCCCTGAGGTCGCCTTGATTCGCGAGCTACAGGAAGAGCTTGGTATCAACACCTGGTCCAGCTGCCTTGCCCCACTAACCTTTGCGAGCCACTCTTATGAGAAGTTCCACTTGTTGATGCCGCTTTTTGCCTGCCGAAAATGGGAAGGCATTCCGCAGGCACGCGAAGGTCAGGTGCTGAAATGGGCCCGTCCGCAAGAGTTGCGGGACTATCCTATGCCCCCCGCGGACATTCCACTGATCCCAATTCTACGAGACTGGCTCTGAAGCTGCTGAGATCGTTAATTCATCAATACGACCCCAGATCTATTAGGTTAGGTCTGGGGTTTTCTATATGTAGATACACCCGGTGCTGGTCGAAACCTTTTGTTAACCATTTTCCGGCAACCTGAACGTGTTTTCATCGGGATGCAGGATCACTCAGAACAGAACAACCTTTAAGGTTTAGATATCCGAACTCATGTGGCAGCACCTCATGGTTTGACATCGGATACGTGTCAGAACACCTCGTTCACCGCTACTCGCGGGACAATCTATCAGCAGATGTGTTGTCAGGGCAGACAATACAGACGTTCCCGGCGCAAAGGCTACGGCAGCTCCAATACCGGGAACGTAAACTCACAACCGAAGGCGAGGCTGGCAGCATCGTCTTCGGTTTTTTTATTGTACCGCCTTAGAATCAAGACATCACCTCAGAGGCAGCGATCTGATTAAGAGTAGGTTTTGCAACGAAAAAGCCCCGGCCATTTCGGACCGGGGCTTTGATATTTGATCTGATATCACAATCAGTCGAGGGTGCGGGTAACTTCCTCGCGCTCGAAGATCTCGATGACATCTTTCGGACGGATATCATCGTAGTTCTCGAATGCCATACCGCATTCCTGACCCGACTGAACCTCGGATACTTCGTCTTTGAAGCGCTTCAGGGTTTTCAGCGTGCCTTCGTGGATCACCACGTTGTCGCGCAGCAAACGGACACCGGCGGAGCGGCGTGCCACACCTTCGGTGACCAAACAGCCAGCTACTTTGCCGACGTTGGACACTTTGAAGACGTCCTTGATCTCGGCATACCCGATGAAGTTCTCTTTGATCTCTGCCGAGAGCAGACCGGAAGCAGCCGCTTTGACGTCATCCACAAGATCATAGATCACCGAGTAGTACCGGATCTCCACGCCTTTTTGGTTGGCGGTGTTGCGCGCGGACGCATTGGCACGGACGTTAAAGCCCATGACCGGCGCGCCAGACGCTTCGGCGAGGCCGATGTCGGTCTCGGTGATGGCGCCCACACCGGAGTGCAGAACGCGCACGCGAACCTCGTCGTTGCCGATTTTTTCCATCGCCTGGACGATGGCCTCGGCGGAGCCCTGCACGTCAGCTTTCACAAGGATCGGCAGTTCGGAGACGCTTTCGTCATCCTTGGCCTTCTGCATCAGTTGTTCGAGCGTGGTCGCCGCACCAGCAGCAGCGCGTTTTTCCTTGGCCGCATGTTCGCGGTACTCGGCAATCTCGCGCGCCTGAGCTTCGGTCTCGGTCACGTTCAGAACGTCACCTGCCTCCGGCGTACCATTGAGACCCAGAACCTCGACCGGAACCGAAGGTCCTGCCTCCTGAACGCGCTCGCCCTTGTCGTTGATCAGCGCACGGACCTTACCGTACTGCTCACCCACAACGAAGATGTCGCCCTGACGAAGTGTACCGGTCTGAACCAGAACGGTTGCAACCGGACCACGGCCCACGTCGAGCTGTGCTTCGATCACTGCACCCTGTGCCGCACGGTTCGGGTTAGCTTTCAGTTCGAGAATTTCTGCCTGCAGCGCAATCGCTTCGAGTAACTCATCCAAGCCTTGGCCAGTGTGGGCAGAGACTTCTACGTCCTGAACCTCACCGGACATCGCCTCAACGATAACCTCGTGCTGCAGCAGCTCTGCGCGCACTTTGTTCGGGTCCGCAGCAGGTTTGTCGACTTTGTTGATCGCAACGATCATCGGAACACCAGCAGCCTTGGCGTGGTTAATCGCCTCGACGGTTTGCGGCATGACCGAATCATCGGCAGCGACCACAAGAACCACGATATCCGTCACCTGCGCACCACGGGAGCGCATGGAGGTGAAGGCCGCGTGGCCGGGTGTATCAAGGAACGACAGAACCGCGCCGCTATCGGTTTTGACCTGATAGGCCCCGATGTGCTGCGTGATACCGCCTGCTTCGCCTGCAACAACCTTAGCGTCACGAATCGCATCCAGAAGCGAGGTCTTACCATGGTCAACGTGACCCATGATGGTGATGACCGGCGGACGCGATTGCAGATCTTCTTCTTTGTCTTTGATTTCCTTGATGACGTCTTCAACGTCAGCATCGGAAACACGAACAACCTTGTGGCCAAACTCTTCGATGATCAGCTCAGCGGTGTCAGCATCGATGGTTTGGTTCTGCGTGACCATCATGCCCATGTTCATGAGCGACTTCACCACGTCAGCCACACGCTCTGCCATGCGGTTTGCCAATTCGGAGACCACAATGGCTTCGGGCAGTTGCACGTCGCGAATGATCTTTTCGCGCTCAACCTGACCCATGGCTTTTTGACGGGCGCGCTCTTGCTTGCGCTTCATGGATGCAACGGAGCGCTGGCGTCCACCTTCCCCACCAGTTGCCTGGCTGAGGGTCAGTTTACCAGAACGGCGTCCACCGTCGTTACGGCCCTTGGCACCACGACCACGCTCTTCGCGCTCGCGCTCTGCCTTACGAGGGCCCACCGCAGGTTTCGGCGCACCGCCACCGGGTGCAGGGCGCGCGGCAGGCGCGGCGCTTGCGTCAGTTTTGGGCGCAGCAGCGGCAGCTTTGTCGGCAGCGGCGCGCTTTTTGGCGGCTTCCGCTTCTTCCTGACGTTTGCGCTCTTCTTCCTCGGCCTTTTGGCGTGCCTTTTCTTCGGCCTCGCGCTGTTCGCGCTCTTTGGCCTCTTGTTCGGCACGGCGGCGCTCACGCTCTTCGGCGCGGGCCTTCTCTTCGGCCTCACGCTGGGCGGCCTCATCGGCCTCGCGCGCCTTCGCTGCCTGAAGTGCCTTCAGGCGGCGGTCCATTTCCGCATCAGAAATACCAGCAGGGCGCCGCGAAGCATCGCCGGCAGCAACGCCACCGGCGCCGCCTTTGCCTGCGCCCGGCTTGGGGACAACCACGCGCTTACGCTTGGTTTCCACCACAACATTCTTGGTCCGACCGTGGCTAAAGCTCTGTTTCACATTGCCGGGTCGAGACCCGCTACCACGAAGACCCAATGTCTTTTTGCCGTCACTATCGCTCATAAAGCTCTTTATCCTTCCGTGCGGCCGATGCCGCCCTTTTCGCGCAAACCCTGCAATCGCTGGGCTTCCTCTACAACACGTTGGCTGAGTCCACCAGAGGCGAGCGCGGCATGTATGACAGTTTCACGCCCAAAAGCCATCCCAAGCTCGTCTGCCGTCATGCATCCGATGTATTTGCCGCGGTGCGGCGTGCTCAGTTTTGACTTCCCTCGCCCGGACCCGTCGGAGGCTTGGATCAGAACCCGGGCCTCTTCTTTGTCCAACCAATCCTTGACCTTCTCGTAACCACCCACGGCATCTCCCGACTTGCGGGCAAGACTGATCAGGTCAACCAACCGGCGCAGCACCAGCCGCTCCACTTCGTCGACCAGACCATCCTGAACCGTCACCTGCGACTTGAATCCGCGTGCAAAGATTTTCTTCTTTACCGCTTGTTCCAGCGCCGCCTTCGTGGCGGAGACATAGACTCCACGACCCGGCAGCTTTCCCATTACATCGGGATAGACCTGATTATCAGGCCCCAGCACAAAACGGATCAGCCCGGCCTTGGGCTGTGTCTCGCCGGTAGCGAGACATTTCCGTTCTGGCCCGTCAGCACGGGATTTTTCTGCACCACCACGGGTCATTCACATCTCCTCAGAGCAGGGAAGCCGGTCAGGCTTCCGCTTCTCCTTCGGCTTCTTCCTCGAGATCTTCGGCATCGGATTCAAGTTCTGCCGGGTCCACCCAGCCGAGCATGATGCGTGCCGTCATCACTAGATTTTGCGCCTCTTCAAGGCTCATATCGAAGGGTTCGAGAATACCTTCGTCCTTCACACGCTCGCCATTGACAGTGGTCCAGCCCCCCGCCAGTTCCCAGTCGGCGCAAGTTGCGAAGTCCTCAAGCGATTTCACATCGTCCTTCGCGAGTGCTTCCACCATCTGGGGTGTCAGGCCCTCAAAGTCAATAAGGCTGTCCTCAGCGCCCATGCTGCGCGCATTGTCGAGTGCCGCCTTGGCTTGCGCTTCGAGGTAGTCACGGGCCCGCGCCTGAAGCTCTTCGGCAGTGCCTTCATCGACGCCGTCGATGACCAGCAGCTCGTCAAGCTCTACATAGGCAACCTCTTCGAGGTTGGTGAAGCCTTCGGAAACCAGCAGCTGGGCAAAGAACTCGTCCAGATCGAGGGTCTCCATAAACAGCGCGGTGCGTGCTTCGAATTCTTTCTGACGACGTGCGGATTCTTCTTCTTCCGTCATGATGTCGATATCGAGGTTCGTCAGCTGAGACGCCAGACGCACGTTCTGACCACGGCGGCCAATGGCGAGCGACAGTTGCTCGTCGGGAACCACCACTTCGATTTTGCCAGCTTCCTCGTCCAGAACCACCTTGGACACTTCCGCAGGTTGCAGCGCGTTCACAAGGAAGGTTGGCTGATCTTCGTTCCACGGGATGATGTCGATCTTCTCACCCTGCAGTTCGTTCACAACCGCCTGCACACGAGACCCGCGCATACCCACACAGGCACCGACCGGATCAATCGAGTTGTCATAAGACACAACGGCGATCTTTGCGCGCGAACCGGGATCACGGGCCACAGCCTTGATCTCGATGATGCCGTCATAGATTTCCGGCACTTCCATTTTGAAGAGCTCGGCCATGAATTCCGGCGCGGTACGGCTGAGGAAGATCTGCGGGCCGCGCGGCTCGCGACGTACATCCTTGATGAAGCAGCGGATACGGTCGTTGGGGCGATAGCTTTCGCGGCCGATTTTTTCGTTGCGACGCAGGATACCTTCGCCGGAACCGATATCGACGATAACGTTGCCGTATTCCTCGCGCTTGACGACGCCGTTGATGATGGTGCCGTTGCGGTCCTTGAACTCTTCGTACTGACGATCGCGCTCAGCTTCGCGTACCTTCTGCAGAATAACCTGCTTGGCCGATTGTGCTGCGATCCGGCCCATTTCAACCGGGGGAACCTCATCAACGATGGTATCGCCGACGGAGGGGCTCTCCATATATTGCTTGGCTTGCGCCACGGTCAGTTCGGACTGGTAGTTTTCCAGTTCCTCGTCCTCAACCACGGTACGCACACGGGTGAAGGTCGCCTTGCCGGTTTTACGGTCGATGGAGACACGAATGTCCATCTCGCTGCCGTAGCGGCTCTTTGCGGCACGGGCGAGGGATTCTTCCATCGCTTCGACCACCAGATTGGGGTCGATCATCTTTTCACGTGCCACGGCCTCGGCGGTTTGCAACAGCTCCAGCTGGTTTGCAGAGGTGATAGCCATTACTTGTTCTCCTCTTCGGACCCTGCGGTCCCTTCTGCGGACCCTTCGGTCTCGATGTCGTCAAAGGCGTCTTCGTTCAGAACACCAGCGGCCTTACGCTGGCGCAGCATTTCCTTGATAAGGTCGTCGGTCAAAACCAGCTTTGCATCACTCAGCCAGTCGAATTTCAAACCGATGGTCACGGTCTCACCGTGTTCCTCGATGTTGATCAGGACCTCGTCGTCCTCAATACCTGCCAGTTCACCCTTAAAGCGACGGCGGCCATCAATCAGATCAGCGGTTTCCAGTTTTGCCTCGTAGCCTTCGAACATGTCGAAGTCCTTGAGACGCGTCAAAGGACGGTCAATTCCAGGGCTGGAGACCTCAAGCGTGTAGGCATCAAGGATCGGGTCTTCGACATCGAGCGTCGCGCTCACAGCGTTAGAGATCGCAGCGCAATCATCCACCTCGATCCCACCATCGGGACGATCCGCCATGATCTGCAGCGTCGTGGCTTTGCCAGACATCAACCGAATACGGACCAGCTCATAGCCCAGATCCTCGATCACCGGTGTGATAATCTCGGCTAGGCGGCGGTCAATCGCGGCTTTGGCTATCAGGTCGTTGGTCATCAGACCTCCAAACACAAAAAAACGGGCCCGCGGCCCGTCGAAATCAATCAAAGGTGCCTCAGGACCAGAGCCCGACGCGCCGCTGTTGAGCGTGGATATACGCGCGTGCGCATCGTTTGGCAAGTGTTTCCTCCTGATGCGCCTTCCCTGCCGAATTGTCCCGGCGAATCACTGCGTTGGGGCGGGGGGCGATTTTACGCGATACACCTGCATCACCCCATCCACATCAGCCCCGAATCAGGCCATCCACCACCTTTCCGCAATGCGGTAATCATCCAGCGGTGCTCGGGCAGAAATGCGCGGCGGCAAACCCACATGTTTCGCCGCAGCCAGGGCCACATCATCATCTGAAGGGTGGAAATGGAACTGTCCCTGCAAACCCTTTGTCACTGGCAGGGCGGCCACATCAACAAACCCGTCGCGCAGCGCTTCTGCCCGAACAGAGGGGTCAGGGATCACGATCAAATCCAGCGCATCTAGCCAGCCTGCAATCTCTGACCTGTAATTGTCTTCAGTCCGACGGGCACGAAAATGGCGCTCGTCCTGCGCACGATCCACCCGATAAAGTCCCGTTCCGTTCAAATCTGCGAGAGCGGCACAGACATCGCCGTCCGGCGCGATCACCAAGCCAGTATCCGCCAATCGATACGGTAGATGCGGGCTCCCGTCTGCAAGATCAAACACAACATCGCCCGTTGAAGAAAGATCAAGACTGCGCAGCCCCGAAATTTGCAATTCACCAGTGAGCAGATGCGCCTCGATTGACGCGATAACATCTGCCCCGGTCATCAACCGCCCATCGTGGAATGATACCTCCTGACGCAGACGAAACTCCCAGCGGCGCGCGGTCTCATCGCTGCGCCAACCGGTCGCGAGTTCCCCTCTCAGCACCCCATCCGGAGCCACTTCGGTGAGCTGGTCATAAACGGCGGCGCGCGCAACACGCGCCAGAAACGCACCCTCGCGCGGAACCGCGACACGCAACGTTCCCCCACGACGCGGCGTCTGCGCCATCCCTGCACCCGTTGCTGCCAGCAAGGCAGCAGCCGCACCACTGGCAAAAAGCGCACGACGATCAAGCCGCTTCATACCACCAGATCCTCTGCCAGCTGATCCATGCAGCGAACAAGTGCCGCGCTGATCCCCGGCTCGGAAAGCGCATGCCCGGCATTTCGTACCATGATCAGATCAGAATTAGGCCATTCCCGATGGATGCTGTGTGCCGCTTCCGGAGGGCAAATCATGTCGTAGCGCCCCTGAACGATCACACCGGGAATATGGGCAATACGCCCCATATTGGCGAGAATCTGGCCATCCATATGCAAAAAACCGGCGTTAGAGAAATAATGATTCTCCAATCTTGCGAATGCGCGTGCGTAATCTCCGGGGCTCTCACCCGAAACACCGTTCGAATACACAGACGCCAGCGCATTCTCCCACGCAGACCACGCCCTGCCAAACCGTATTTCTTCGTCGCGATCCCCGGAAAACAGGCGTTTGTGATAGGCTGTAATCAGATCGTGCCGCTCATCCTCTGGTACAAGATCGGTAAATCTTGCCCATGTTTCAGGCCAGAATTTACCCGCGCCACCGCCATAAAACCAATCCAACTCCGCCTGCGTCATAAGGAACACCCCACGCAGGATCAGTTGTGTCGTGCGATCAGGGTGTGTTTGCGCGTAAATGAGCGCCAGCGTCGCCCCCCAACTGCCGCCAAAGAGCATCCACGAGTCGATATCCAAAAGCTCGCGGATCTGTTCCATATCCGCGACCAGATGCCATGTCGTATTATCCTCACAGGACGCATAAGGTCGGGAGCGACCACATCCGCGTTGGTCGAACAGAATAATACGATACACCTTAGGATCAAAATAACGCCGCATTGCCGGGCTGGTACCGCCGCCGGGCCCTCCATGGCAGACAATCACCGGCACCCCGTCGGGGTTCCCACATTGCTCCATGTAAATCCGGTGCCCCTGCCCCACGTCCAGCATCCGCTGATCGTAGGGTTCGATCGGCGGATAGAGAAACTGCACTGCGCGCTTTTGATCCGGGTATTTGTCCATTACTGACCTAAATTATCCTCTGAACTCACAAGAAAACACACGGAGACAGGAATGCAAGCGCAACAGTCCACGGTTGACCCCTCCGAAATCGCCAAATTCGAGGCGATGGCGGCTGAATGGTGGGATCCGAACGGAAAGTTCAAGCCCCTGCACATGCTAAACCCATGCCGTCTCGACTATATTACACGTCAGATCGCCGGAGAGTTTGACCGTGATCTGACCACGAATGCTCCGTTTGCTGGCTTGAGAATTCTTGACATCGGGTGCGGTGGTGGCCTGTTGAGCGAACCAATGGCCCGCCTTGGCGCTGAAGTCGTCGGCGCGGACGCGGCAGAAGGTAACTTGCCGGTAGCCCGAATCCATGCAGAACAGTCCGGACTCACAATCGACTATCGCCACACCACTGCCGAGGCTCTTGCAGACGCCGGAGAGGCCTTTGACGTGGTGCTCAACATGGAAGTGGTCGAACATGTGGCTGATCCGCTCAGCTATTTGACAGCGACTGCGCAGCTGCTGAAATCGGGAGGATTGCAAATTTGCTCTACGATCAATCGCAACCCAAAGAGCTACGCCATGGCAATTTTCGGAGCAGAGGTCGTCATGCGCTGGCTACCGCGTGGCACGCATGAATGGTCGAAATTCATTACACCGGATGAGTTGTTTGAACTGCTGCAAAACGCGGGCCTCAATCCCGTGGACCGCAAGGGTTTCGTCTTCAATCCAATCCTGTGGAAATGGTCGATATCTGATCGTGATCTCAGCGTGAATTACGTAACGGCAAGCACAAAATCGCAGTCGTCTCAATAAAGCTGCAACGATATATGGTGAAAAATTCATTCTGCGGCTTGCGTGATTTGCGCCCATATACTTTAGTATACTCACGCATCCCATCGCACCGTTGTGTGGAACTGCGCACCTGAATTAATGTGGATATCAACACGTTTCCACTTTGGCTCGGTACGACGCTCCACTCGTGATGAGCATGTCGCGAAGCGTGTAATTGGGGACGCACTCACACCACTCACGGCCCCACCAATTTAAAAGAGCGCTGGAATTAACCAGCGCTCTTTTTCATTCGGGTCGTGAAATGAGATCAGTCCTCGATTTCGAGTTTTCCGCGAAATTCTCGCAAAATGGGAAGCGCCGCACGCACTCGGTCTCCACCCAGTTCGGTCACCACTTCGGAAATCATCGGAATGATTGAGGCCAGCGCCGCATCGCGCGCTTTGCGACCTGCGGGGCTGATCGCAACCATTTTGCGGCGCGCATCGTCCCAGTCCGGGCGCACATGCACATAGCCTGCCACCTCGAGCTTGTTGATCGTATTCGTCATGGCGCCGCGCGTGACATGAAATGCCTTCGCCAGCTGCGCCGGAGAACGCTCCAGCCCCGCTCGGGCGAGATGGTTGAGCACCGAAAAATGCGACAGTTCCATCCCCTTGGGCAAGGCTTTCCCCAGCCGGGCGCGGGCCAATTGGTCCGCCATCAGGATTTCGCTGAACAGCGAAATGGCAAGGGAATGATTCTCATCCATCAGGGTCCGTCAAACTCCCGGTCATGGCTCAGCGAAGGGACGCGTTTGCGTGCCTTTTTCACCGCTTCGAGATCAAGGTCAACGTAGGTATTGCCGACTTCAGTGCCTGCATCGGCCAAAACCTCCCCCCAAGGCGCAATTGCAAGGGAGTGACCGTAAGTTTGGCGGCGCGCACCTCGACTCGTTGGATGAACACCGGTCTGCGCCGCAGCCAGCACAAAACAGCCGGTTTCAATCGCCCGTGCGCGCAACAGGCTGTGCCAGTGCGCAGCTCCTGTGACATGACTAAAAGCGGCAGGCGCGGTCAGAATCTCCGCACCGCCCTTGGCAAGACGGCGATGCAACGCCGGGAAACGAACGTCATAGCAGATGGTCATGCCAACTTTGGCAAAGCCTGCATCGGCGACCACCGCTTGGGTTCCGGGCCGATAGCCATCAGATTCGCGATATGTTTCCTCTGGTGTGACCTCCACATCAAACATGTGGATTTTGTCGTAACGTGCAGAGATTTCACCGGTGGGCGAGATCAGGAACTGTCGATTGGCGAAACGGCCATCCGCATCCTCAGTTTTCACCCCGATCGACCCAATAGAGAGCCAGATCCCATGGCGCGCAGCAGCGTCACGCAACCCCGCAAGTGTCGGATCATCGTCTTCAAGGTGCAAAACGGCGCGCTGATGTGTCCGACTGGTGGACAGGCAGTTGGTCACCTCTGGCGTGAGAACAAACTCCGCCCCCTCCATAACGGCGCGCGCAATCATGTCACGCGCCGTCGCGAGGTTTTCCTCTGGCATATCAGAGGAGCACATCTGCAAAAGGGCCGCGCGCACCATCAGATTAGGCCGCCAACAACGGGTCGAGCTTACCTGCGCGATCTAGCGCATAAAGCTCGTCACAGCCTCCGACGTGGATCTCGCCGATAAAGATCTGTGGTACCGTGCGGCCCCCGTTGGCGCGCTGGATCATCTCCGATTTGCGATCAGGATCGGCGAGCACATCAATTTCAGAAAAGCTCACCCCCTTCTGGGTCAAAAGGCGCTTTGCCGCGTGGCAAAAGCCGCAAAGGGGAGAAGTATAGATTTCGACCGGTTTCATATTGGTCTCCGTAGGCGTTGCTCATGGGTTTTGCGCGATGTGGGCACCTTTATCAAGCATTGCCAGAGTTTTCACGCTGCCGTGACCCGCGCGAGGACAACAACGCTCACGCCATCAACCCCCGCATCTATGCACGCCCGCGCACAGGCAGAAAGCGTCGACCCGCTGGTCATCACATCATCCACCAAGAGCACCTGCCTTCCGGTCAATCGCTCACTCATGCGTGGGTTCGGCCTGATCGCATCGGCCAGAAGAGTCATCCGTTCTGCCCGGCTGCGCCCCTCCAACATGGGCGTTTTTGAGACTCTAATTAGGGCATCGGGGCAACATTCGCAGCCCCCACGCGCCGCAAGCGCCTGTGCCAGTAATGCGGATTGATTATACCGGCGCCGCAAAAGTCGTGTCCAATGCAAGGGAACCGGCACCAGGAGCGGTCTGCAGCCAAGAAGATCGCGTGCCGCACGTGCCATCCAACCGGATGCAGGCCGCGCCAAATCCGTTCTGTCTCCGTGTTTGAGCGCGAGAACCAAGCGCCGTCCCTGCCCGCCATACAGGATCGCAGCCCGCCCTTGCTCCCAGTCTCTTGGGCTGCTCAAACACTCATCGCAGTGTACGTTCTGCCCGTCCGCCTCACCCGGGAGCGGCACACCACAACAATCGCAGACCAACCCAGAAATAAACGTCGTATCGCGCCAACAGGCGCTACACAGGCCGAAATCGCTCTCAACCAACCCGCCGCAGTTCAGACAACGCGCGGGGTAGACCAGTGAAACTGCCGTTTGAATCCGTGCCCGCAACGTCATAGGTACACCTCATGACAAAAGAACCGATGGCTCATCCCCAGATCTTTGACCGTGACGCACTGCAATTGCGTCGCGCCCGGCGCAAACCGGAGGCGATGTTTCTGCACGACTTAGCCAGAGACGAGGTCGAGGATCGACTCAGCATGGTTAAGAGAGTCTTTACCAAGCCCGCGATTATCGCGCCTTTTGCGGAGCCCTGGGCGGACCTGCTGCCAGACGCAAAGATCATCTCGGATGACGATGTTCTGGATCTGGAACCAAAAGCGCATGATCTGGTGATCCATGTGATGGCGCTTCATTGTGCCAATGACCCGGTGGGGCAGTTGATCCAGTGCCGACGCGCGCTGCAAGAAGATGGCTTGCTGCTGGTTGTAACGCTTGGCGGTCAAACCCTGCACGAATTGCGCAGCGCCCTTGCGGAGGCAGAGACCTACGTCAGCGGAGGTCTGTCCCCGAGGGTTGCACCGATGGGCGAAATTCGTGATCTCGGCGCTCTTTTGCAAAGGGCGGGATTTGCCCTGCCGGTTGCGGATCTTGTGCCCCTGACAGTTCATTACCGCGACCTTGCGCACTTGATGCGAGATTTGCGCGATATGGGTGAAACCAACACAATGACTCAGAGGTTGCGCAAACCCACGCGCCGTGCGGTGTTTACACTTGCCGATCACATCTACGCCCAGAACTTCGCTGCAGAAGACGGCCGGCTCGCCGCAACCTTCGAGATGGTGTGCCTGACGGGTTGGTCGCCAGCCGACAGCCAGCCCCAACCCCTGCGTCCCGGTTCCGCCAAGGCACGTCTCGCGGATGCGCTGAAGGTGCCGGAGACCAAACTGCCCGAAGGCTAACGATAACCTGAGCCAATGGTCGCAGTGAGATGATCCAATTGGCCTTTCCCGCCGTATCGACGTAACACTCGACACACTATTTGTTTTCATACCACACAGGACCCTTGCCCATGCTGGATGCGACCTCAACTGCGACCCGCCCTGACAATGCCCCTGCGGATCATCCGCCGGTCAAGGCGGAGAAGGTCGGCATCCTGCTCGCAAATCTCGGAACTCCCGATCACTACAGCTATTGGCCGATGCGCCGTTATCTGAGCGAATTTCTCTCGGACAAGCGGGTGATCGACTATCCGTCGTGGAAATGGCAGCCGCTGTTGCAGCTGATCATTCTCAGCAAGCGCCCCTTCGCCTCTGGTGAGGCTTACAAGTCGATCTGGAATCACGACAAGGGCGAAAGCCCGCTGATGACGATCACCAAGGACCAGACCAACGCCATGGCAAAAGCGATGGAAGAGGTCTACGGCGACCGTGTGATGGTGGATTTCTGCATGCGCTACGGCAATCCCTCTACCAAGTCGAAGGTCGAAGAGATGATCGCCGCCGGGTGCCGCAAGATCCTCTTTGTGCCGCTTTATCCGCAATATGCTGGCGCCACGTCGGCGACCGCAAATGACCAGTTCTTCCGCGTGTTGATGGATCAGCCCTGGCAGCCAGCGGCGCGCACGATCGAACCCTATTTCGACCACCCCGAATACATCGATGCGCTGGCAAAGTCGGTCGAGGACGCCTATGCCAAGATGGAAAAGACGCCGGACATTCTCGTCTGCTCTTACCATGGCATGCCCAAGCGCTACCTGATGCAGGGCGACCCCTATCACTGCCAGTGTCAAAAAACGACGCGACTGCTGCGCGAGCGTTTGGGTTGGAACGAATCACAGATCACAACCACATTTCAGTCGGTCTTTGGACCTGAGGAGTGGCTGCGTCCCTACACGGTCGAACATGTCGCGGAGCTGGCGAAACAGGGCAAGAAGAACATTGCAGTGATCGCACCGGCTTTCTCGGCGGACTGCATCGAGACGCTGGAAGAGATCAATGAGGAGATCTGCGAGAGCTTTGAGCACGCGGGCGGTGAAGACTTCACCTATATTCCCTGCCTCAATGACAGCGACGCGCATATCTCCGCCCTGTCGAGCGTTATTCGCAACAACCTCAAGGGCTGGCTCGACTGAGCTAACCTGTATGAAACAAGGGTATCCCGAGCGAGCAATAAAAAAAGGCGGCTGGAGATCCAGCCGCCTTTCTTGTTCTTTAGAGCAACGATTAGTTGCTTGCAGCAGCAGCGGCCACGATGACCAGCAGCAGCAGCGGCAGAAGGATGCCGGAAGAAGAACCGGTTGCTTCTTCTACGATAACCGGTGCTTCAACGATCGGCTCAGCCAGGTTACCAGCGGATGCAGCGGAAGCGGCAGCGACCAGTGCGGCAGCAATAACGAGTTTTTTCATATTAACCTCCAGGATACGCGCACAGCACACATATGATGTGCGCACTCAAGACTTACCTCGTGAGTTTTTTCTAAGCGGGATTCCCACCGGATTGCAATTGCTTGTTAAATGCTTCTCATCCAGCTTGCAGCGGTTGTCGTCAAATTAGCAACACCTGAGTGCCGGATCGGGTGAGTTTGTAGAGCTCAGCGATGTGTTCGTTGTAGAGACCGATGCAACCGTTAGAGGATTTGCGGCCAATTTTGCGCGTATCGTGCGTGCCGTGGATTCGATAGTACTTCCAGCTCAGGTAGAGCGCGTGCGTTCCAAGCGGGTTATCCGGGCCCGGCGGAATATACGCAGGCCATTCAGGATTGCGCTTGCGCATGTTGGGGGTTGGTGCCCATCCCGGTCCTTCGACCTTACGCACAATCTTGGTACGGCCGCGACGTGTCAGGTCGTCACTTAAAGGTACGGAAGACGGGAATAACTTGTAAACACTCTGATCTTCGGACCAGAAGTGCAGCGCCCGGCTGTCAATATCCACAAGGATTGCCCCACGGCGCAAATTGTCGAAATAAGGCCGCCAGCTCTTGGCGCGAAACGAAGATATATTGCGCTTGACGCTGGGTTCCGGTTCCGGCGGCGGGCGCAGCGGATCAAAGGCCGGCTCTTCGGCATCAGGCAGCGATTGTGCCAGCGCCGAAGTCGCCAGAAGGGATGCGGATCCGGCGAGAAACTGCCGGCGTGATGTTAGAAAAGTGATTTTGCGTGTCATCAGAAAGTTCTCTCTGGCTGAGGGCTCTGGTGCGGAGCAGTCTATGGCTGGAATGCCGCAGTCGCAATTCAATCCCCTGAAATCTCGTGAAAGTGAAGCTGCCGGGTTTGCCTATAAGTCACAGGAAAGCTATGGGACGCTGTGATCGAACACTTTTAGGGTTTAGAATGACACGCGTATTCCTGCTTCTGGCTACACTGACGAGCTTTGTCCTTGCGGCATGTACAACTGGCAACGATGGCAGCGCGACCGGGACCGGTGTCTATAAGATTCGCAATGAGGAACGCACGCAGTTCCGCATGCTTGATTCTGTAAACGCTCTGCGCGAAGCTGCGGGAAACCCGACTGTTCAGCTCGACAGCAAACTAAACGCTGCCGCTGCGACCCATTCCCGCGACATGTCCGTACAAAACCGCCCCTGGCACTTTGGCTCTGACGGCTCCTCGCCGCTCGATCGTGTGGCGCGGGTTGGATACTCCGGCGCCTTGGTCGGCGAGAACATCGCAGAAACATATGAGAACGAAGTACAGACTCTCACTGCTTGGATGGAAGATAAAGGCACCCGCTCTGTGATTATGGACGCCAAAGCGCGCAACATGGGGTTTTCGTGGTTCCAAGAATCCAATGGTAAGATCTGGTGGACTCTGCTGATGGCAGAGTGATCAGACGCCGTTTATGTCTGACATAGAATCAAGGCCGCCCTCAGATGAGGGCGGCCTTTTTTGTTTTTGTGGTCTGCAAATCTGTTGTGAGCCTGAGAAGAATGGCTCAGGGGCGCAGAGTGATAGTTGTGCCGTCATTCACCATGGACCAGATCTCTTCGATCTCTTCATTGCTCACCGCAATGCAGCCCGCTGTCCAATCTTGCGTGCGCGCCGCCCGGCGTCGGTCAGCGCGATCATTGGGCTCACCATGGATGAAGATATCACCGCCCGGACTTGCACCAAGTGAGCTGGCATATGCTCGGTCAGCTGCATTGGGATACGAAATTCCAAGCGAAAGGTAGAATTGGCTGCGAGGGTTACGGCGGTCGATACGATACGTCCCCTCCGGCGTGCGGCCATCACCTTCGATTTGTTTGTGGCCAACCGGAGCAAAGCCCAGCCCGACCTCATATTCTTTTAGAACCTTAGTTTCATTCAACAAATACATCCTGCGGCTGCCTTTATTGATCACAATAGAAGTGACCGGAGGGCCGTTGTAACGCCGAATATTTGGGCCGCTAGAACATCCTGCTGCTCCGAGGGTGGCAAGTATACCTGCCCCGAATGTACGCCTGTGCATGGTTTTGATCTGTCCGCTCGTTTTTGCTTTGTGCTCTTGGCTTAATAATACATCAAACTTGGTTAAGAAAAGATAATCACTTTTGCGTCTTTTCATCCTGAAGCCGCGCGATCCGTGCTTCGATCGCTTCCAGACGTGTCAGCACCTGATCTCGATAGGCATCGGTGCGTTCGCCTTCTTCTTCAGAATGCGCATCCTGCATAGAGTTCACGATCAGACCCACCAGCAGGTTCACCACTGCAAAGGTTGTGACCATGATAAATGGTACAAAGAACGCCCAGGCGTAGGGGTAGACATCCATCACCGGCCGCACGATCCCCATCGACCAGCTCTCCAGCGTCATAATCTGAAACAGTGAGTAGGCCGAGAGAGCGAGGCTGCCGAACCATTCCGGGAAGTTATCCCCAAACAGTTTCGTGGCCATGACAGAGCCAATGTAGAAAATGATCGCCATCAACAGGAACACCGAGCCCATGCCGGGCAATGCGGTGATGAACCCCTCGACCACACGGCGCAGGCGCGGTGCGACGGAGATCACGCGTAGAACACGCAAGATCCGCAGCGCCCGCAACACGGAAAAGCCCTGAGCACCCGGCACCAATGCAATGCCAACGATCAGGAAATCAAATATATTCCAGCCGTTTACAAAGAACCTCAACCGCCGCACGATCAGTTTAGCCGCGATCTCCAGAACAAAGATGACCAAACACAGCTTGTCGATCAACAAAACCAGATCCCCAGCACGCGCCATGATCGTATCGGAAGTTTCCATTCCCAATGTCACCGCATTCAGCAGGATGACGGCGGTGATGAACCGGCTAAACCCATCGCTGTCCAATACGGATTTCATTCGATCAATCATTTAAAAGGCGCTCCTTAGGATTCGGGGTCAGGACAGGCTCAACGACGCTGCCAGCTCCGTATGCGATGACCAACGGAACTGGTCAACGACCTGTACCCAATTCAATCTATACCCAGCGGAAACAAGCACTTCGGCGTCGCGGGCAAAGGTGATCGGGTTACAGGACACATAGGAGATAGTGGGCAGCTTTGCTTTCGCCAACTCATGGACTTGCGCCTCGGCACCAGCGCGTGGCGGATCAATCACCACAGCATCAAAAACCTGCCCAAACTTGCGCAGATCCTCGACAAGAAGCGGGTTGCGGAACAGATCGCGCGTCTCAGTGGTGACTTTCTTGAGGCCCTGCGCTTTACGCCAACCTTGCTCAAGCGCTTGCATCATTTCACGCTCACCTTCGACCGCGTGAACCTCGGCACCCGTCGCCAAAGGCAGAGAAAACGTACCGGCCCCGGCAAAAAGATCCACGATGCGGCGGGCACCGCCTACGGCATCCCGCACTGCTGATACCAGCGCAGCCTCACCTTCAGGTGTCGCTTGCAAGAATGCGCCGGGTGGAGGGCAAACGCGCGCAACACCGAACCGCTGTGTCGGTGGCTGCTCCATTCCCAGAGGTTCATCATCCCATGTAAGCCGCGCCAGCTTGTGGCGCTCCACCGCCTGCGCCAACTGAATGCGCAACGGCCCATCGAGCGGTTTTCCATTGCGAACCAACACATCGAGCCCCACCTCTGAAGTCGTGACCGTCACAGACAAGGGGGCTTTGCGGCTAGCGCCAATAATCGCCAGATCCTCAGCCATAGGCAGCGCAGCCATCAGGTCAGGAGCCAAAAGCTGGCAATCGGGTATCTCTGTGATTACGTCCGAGGCCCGTCCGTGAAAGCCCGCCATAGCACCTTTCTTGGTCCGTTTAACCGCAATCGTCGCGCGCCTGCGGGAGTGCGCCGGCGAGGTCAAGATTGGACGGAACTCAGTCTCTAACCCGCGTGATAGCAGGGCGTTTCGAACGATATCCGTCTTCCACTGCGCCACAAAATCATCGCTTACGTGCTGCAACTGGCATCCACCACAAGATTTGTAGTGGCGACACGGCGCTTGAACGCGATGTTCTGAGGGCTGTTCAATTCTAATGTCAGTGAGGGATTGACCCTGCACGACACCGGTGACGATCTCTCCGGGCAAGGTGCGCGGTGCAAACAAAGGACCCGAGGCGATCCCGTCGCCCTGGTGTCCCAAACGTTCAATCGTGGCTCTGGTTCTGGCTGCGTCTGTCATGCGCCTGCATTACCGCGAGAGCGGAATTGGCAAAAGCCAGAAAACGCGTGGATCTGAATTACTCTGCGGCGGCGCTGGTGTCTTGCTCGGTTCGAATGAAGCCACCAGACTGCCGGTGCCAGAACTGCGCATAAAGCCCGTCGCGCTCTAGCAGCTCATCATGACTGCCTTGCTCGATGATCCGACCATGATCCATGACGATAATCCGGTCCATCTCTGCAAGCGTTGAGAGCCGGTGTGCAATCGCAAGCACGGTTTTTCCCTCCATCACCCGCGTCAGGGCTGATTGGATCGAGGCTTCTACCTCAGAATCCAAGGCTGAAGTTGCCTCATCCAGCACCAGAATGGGCGCGTCCTTTAAAATCGCACGCGCAAGCGCAATGCGCTGGCGTTGCCCACCGGACAATTTCACCCCGCGCTCACCAAGGTAGGCCTCATACCCGGTGCGCCCCTTCCCGTCCTCAAGATCAATGATGAATTCATGTGCTTCTGCTGCGCGCGCGGCCGCAATGATGGCATCACGGCTGGCATCCGGACGACCATAGAGAATATTGTCGAGCGCTGAGCGATTGAACATCGCAGTTTCCTGCGTGACCATACCGATCTGGCTACGCAGTGAGTTCTGGCTGACATCGGAAATATCAGCGCCATCAATGAGAATACGGCCTTTTTCTGGCTCATAGAGCCGCAACAGCAGTGAGACCAATGTCGACTTACCCGCCCCGGATGCCCCAACGATGCCGAGTTTTTCGCCGGGATGAATGGTCAGGGACAGGTCTGAAATCCCACCGACTTCGCGCCCATAGCTAAAACTCAGGTCCTCAAGAACGATTTCTCCCGCATCAACTTGAAGTGCGCCAGCATCTGGTGTGTCCTCAATCCGGTCGGGGCGCGCCAGCGTTTTCATGCCGTTTTCGATCTCGCCCACATTGGAATAGATCCCCATCAACGTGAAACTGACCCAGCCTGTCATTTGCGCAATCCGGATCGATACCGCCCCAGCCGCAACGATATCCCCTTCGCTCGCGCTGCCATTCTGCCAGAGCCAAAGCGTCGCACCAATCAGCAGAACCGGCAAAACCCCGGCAAGGGTCATCAGGCAAAACCGGAAGGATGCCGACAAATACCCGAACTCCAACGCTCGTTCCCGGAAGGTCACCATTGCATCCTGCGCGCCGCGTTCTTCGTGATCCGCATGGGCAAAGAGCTGCACGGTCTTGATGTTCGTAATCGTGTCGACAACCTGCCCGGATACATTGGCCCGCGCGCCTGCTCGTTTAGCGGAGCCCTTGCGAATTCGCGGCAAGAACCAGCGGATCATGGCAAAATAGCCAATAAGCCAAATCCCAAAGAGCAGAGTGATGCGCAGATCAACCGCGCCCAGCAAGACCATAGCCCCCGCAAGCGACGCAAGCGCGAAGGCGACAACATTGATAACCTCTGACACGACAGACGTAACAGCGCTGGCGGTCTGCATTTGCTTTTGAGCGATGCGTCCGGCAAAATCATCATCAAAGAACCGCACCGACTGGCCCAAGGTCCAGCGGTTGAGTCGGGACAAGACAAGCGGATTTACGTTTGGTTGCAGAATGATAGCATTAGTCGCGGCGGACAGGCCAAACAGCACCGGCCGCACCAGCAAGAAAAACGCAAGAGCGGCAAAGATAATCGCAATATTGGCACCGAAGAATCCTTCGGGCCCGCTGGCGACCGCGGTGTCGATAACTTTGCCAAGGATATAGGCCGTACCCGCCTCCAACCCGCCTGCCAGTGCAGAACAGATCGCCGCAACACCAAGCATCAGCCACGCCCCG
The DNA here is from genome assembly GCF_000376545.2 of Tritonibacter mobilis F1926. Taxonomy (NCBI): domain Bacteria; kingdom Pseudomonadati; phylum Pseudomonadota; class Alphaproteobacteria; order Rhodobacterales; family Paracoccaceae; genus Tritonibacter; species Tritonibacter mobilis. Next base: position 3,118,998 of record NZ_CP015230.1, on the reverse strand, counting down.
GACAGACACCAGCGCAAGAATGCGCCAAGTGTCTGCGGCGGTGGACCATCTGCAGGTTGGAACGCGTCGATCAGGTTTCCTAGCTTCATTCTGCGGCCTCTACATTCAGGAACCCGCCCGATTGGCGCGCCCAGAATTGTGCATATAGGCCGCGATCCGACAAAAGCGCCTCATGTGTGCCTTCTTCGACGATTTTTCCCTGATCTAGCACCAGAATACGGTCCATCTGCGCAATGGTGGAGAGCCGGTGCGCTATAGCAATTACCGTTTTGCCTTCCATCATACCGTAGAGCGTTTCCTGAATGGCCGCCTCGACTTCAGAATCCAGCGCCGATGTGGCCTCGTCCAGAAGCAGGATAGGAGCGTTCTTCAGGATTACCCGCGCGAGTGTCACACGCTGACGCTGACCGCCCGAGAGTTTCACCCCGCGCTCGCCCACATGTGCGTCATAACCTTTGCGACCTTGCGGATCCTCAAGATCGAGAATGAAGTCATGCGCATGCGCTTTCCGAGCTGCCGCGATCATGTCTTCTTCTGATGCGTCCGGGCGACCATAGAGCAGGTTATCCCGCACAGAGCGATGCAGGAGCGAGCTGTCCTGCTGCACCATGCCGATGTGCTGGCGCAGGCTGTCCTGCGTCACCGTTGATATATCCTGACCGTCGATCAGTATGCGCCCCTGTTCGGTGTCATAGAACCGCAGGAGCAGCTTCACCAAAGTTGACTTTCCTGCCCCGGATCGCCCAATTAGACCCACTTTTTCACCGGGACGGATTGTCAGGTTCAGCTGATCAAGCCCCCCAACACCACGGCCATAGTGGTGCGAAAGATGGTCAAAGGTGATTTCACCCTTGGTCAGTTGCAATGGCTTTGCACCCTTGGCATCGGTCAGTGTAATCGGCTGAGCAATCGTCTCCATCCCCTCGGACACCACACCAAGTTGACGGAAAAAGCTCGTGAGTGCCCACATGATCCAACCGGTCATGGAGTTCAGCCGAAGAGTCAGTGCTGTCGCGGCTGCAACGACACCCACAGAGGCCAGCCCCTGCATCCAGAGCGCAATCCCCCAGCCTACAACACCCACAATCAAAAGGCCGTTTAGCAGGACCAGAACACCATCCATGATGGTAAAAATCCGCATCTCGGCCTGAAATGTGGTGCGTGTGTTCTCGATCGCTTCACGCGCGTAATCGAGTTCACGGTTGTGATGGGCAAACATCTTTACCGAGTGAATATTGGAATAGCTGTCCACGACGCGCCCGGTCACAGTCGACCGCGCATCCGACGCGGCCTGACTGGCGGGGCCGACCCGTTTCACTGTCCAGCGGATCAGCGCGCCATAAAGGACAAACCAGATGACCAAAGGCATCAGCAGCCGGGGATCAGCCCCCCAAAGCAAAAGCGCCGCACCAACCAGATAGGCAAGCGCAAAGGTGATTGCGTCAAAGACCTGAAAAACAACCTCTCCGACGGCAGGTGGCGTCTGCATGATCCTATTGGCGATACGTCCGGCGAAGTCATTTTCAAACCAGCCAACCGATTGGCGTAAAACATGTTTATGTGCCCGCCAGCGGATCAGCGTACCAAAGTTTGGCAAAATCGTATTGTTCAGCAACAACACATCAATGAGCTGCAATGCCGGACGAAGAAGCAAAACAAACAGCGCCATCAGGATCAGCTCAGTGCCGTGATTACTCCAGAATTCTTCTGGTGACCCTGCAAGGATATCAACGACCCGTCCCATATAGGAAATCAAGCCGATCTCAATCGCGGCAACGATGATAGACATCACGCCGGCCGCACAGAACACGGACTTAAACGGCTGCGCATAGTCACGCATAAACGGCCAGAGTTTGGTTGGCGGAGTGTCCGTTTCCGGATAGTCGCAATAGGGGTTTACGAGGTTTTCAAAGAAGCGAAACATGGTGTTGCTCCATCAATTTGAGCAAAGAATAGAAAAATGCGATGCGCATGGCGAAAGGCGGCGACCGAAGTCCCCGGTTCACCCTACGGGCAGGACTCGGACGTTAAATGTCGTTCCAGATCCCGTAATACATCAGCATTCCTCCTGCCATCGTCGTTTCACGCCCTTATGGGTAGCGCGGCAAAATCGTTTTGTCACGCTTTTAGGGCCAAGAAATTTTTCTGACAGTTTACTTAGCCTATGTCAGGCAGGCGCTCTATCAGCCCTTGTTTGTCTATTTGAAAGCCACTTGCGATCCACTCAGCCTCTAGCGTTTTGAGCGCGTGGCCCAGCGCGGCGCCCTGCACAAAGGGCATCAAATCCTGAGCAGAGATCGGGAACTTAGCGGATGCACCCAGCGCAATATCAGGCTCTAACTCAGGTGATAGTGGCGTTTCCAGAAGGGCCGAGCGCAACATTAGGGCGCGTCTTGCAGTATCTACGTCATGGCGATACGCAAGCTCTGCCGCGCCAGCCATACCCTCCGCCAACTGTCGCAAAAGCGCTACCCGCGCCGCTACTGCCTTACTCAACCGAAGGGTGTCCTGAATGTTATCTCCGCCCAGCGCTGCAAGGCGGGTTTCCGCCTCAATGGGCATCCCGGCCTCAAGATGTATGAGAGGCGCAAGCGCACGATCGTCTGCACCGGGCAAGACATGCGCCAACACACCGATCTGGCGCATGGTCGCAATCGAAGGTGCAGGGTCCGCAGCACTGAGCAGTTTCACCATCTCGGAACCGACACGTTCGCGCGACAAGTGATCCAGCCCCTCCTGCGTCTCGGCAATCGCGCCCAGCGCCTCGGGATCGAACCCTTCGGCGGCATCGCCATACCAGCTATGGAACCGAAAATACCGCAAGATGCGCAGGTAATCTTCGCGGATGCGTTGAGTTGCGTCTCCAATGAACCGTACTCTGCGGGCGCGCAGATCATCCAGCCCTCCGAGGGGGTCAACGACCTCACCGTTCGGGCGGGCGTAAAGCGCGTTCATGGTAAAGTCACGCCGCCGCGCATCCTCCGCGATATCTGTCGCAAAGGCCACGACGGCCCGGCGCCCATCCGTCGCCACATCCTTGCGAAAAGTGGTAATCTCAAAGGGGATGCCATCCGCGACGACCGTCACGGTCCCATGATCAATTCCCGTCGGTATCGCCTTAAGGCCCGCAATGGTCGCAGCCTCGATTACCCGCTCAGGCTCAACGTTCGTGGAGAGATCCAGATCCGAGACCGGTTCTTGCAGCAGGGCATTTCGCACACAGCCACCGACGAAATAGATCTCCGCTCTGGCCGCAGTCAACGCATCGCAAACCGCGCGGGTAGAAGCTGAAGTTAGCCAAGGCTGATCTATTTTCATCGAATATCCATCATCGCAGCAAAGCCGCGCAACATGCGCGCAGTCGCCCCCCAGATGTAATAGGGACCGAATGGCACCGCAAAGTAATACCTCCGCGTGCCGCGCCAACGGCGGGATTGCACCTGATATCGTTCAACATCAAGGATGTGCGAGAGTGGCGCGCGGAAAATCTCTGCCACTTCGCCTGCCTCTGCGCGTGCCTCAAACGGCTGTTCAATCAATGCAACCACTGGAGTCACCTGAAACCCTGTCACGGTTTCGTGGCTGGACAGATGTCCGAGTATCTTTGGCAAGTCACGTGGCAACGCGATTTCTTCCCACGCCTCCCGCAAGGCAGCATCCGTGACGTCCCGATCACCAGCGTCCACTTTGCCACCGGGAAACGCAATCTGGCCCGGGTGGTGTTTCAGGGCGGAGGAGCGTTTGGTCAAAACCACCTGCGGTGCAGCGCCGAAGGTCTCAATCCCGACCAACACACCCGCTGGGCGTAATTTGCGCCCTTCTGGCAGTACAGTGTCGGGGTTGAGATCAAAATCAGACGTTGCCGTCTGAGAGCGCGCCAGCGCCTTGTTGATTTTCTCCTCAAGCGCTGACACAGGATTCACTCCTGCGAGGCGTCAAAGCCAAGCGTCGCAGGGTCGAGATTGTAATGCGCGCCGCAGAACTGACAATCCGCGGTCACCCGCCCATCATCGGTGGTCATCGTTTTGATGTCCTTGGCCGAATAGATCGACAGGCTTTGGCGCACGCGTTCTTCGGAACATGTGCACCCGAAGCGTACGGATTGCGCATCATAAACCCGAGGACGTTCTTCGTGGAACAGGCGCAAAAGCAACTCGCTCGGTGAAACCGAAGGACCGATGAGTTCCAAATCCTCCACCGTTTCCAGTAGAATATTGACGCGATTCCAGTTCTCTTCTTCTTCACCCGAAACCAGATCAGCAGCAGTCAGAACTTCGCCAGAGCCATCGCTTTGCGCAGCAAAGGGCGAGGCCTTGGGCATATGCTGAAGCATGATGCCACCTGCGCGCCAGTGTTCGGGTTTACCCGGTTCAGAGCTTTTACCAAAGCTTAGAGAGAAGCGCGTCGGCAATTGTTCAGACTGCGCGAAGTAAGCTTCGGCACATTGCGACAATGACGTCTCAGCCAGCGGGGTGATCCCCTGATAGGGTTGCGTGCCTTCGCCCTGGTCGATCAGGATCGCGAAGTAACCCTCGCCCACTTGTTCAAAAGGCGCGCCATCGGTGATGCGGTCGGCATCAAAACTCGCGTAGGCGCGAATTCGGGCAGGCTCGCCTTCTTTTTCCGGGGCATAATAATCGGTTGCGATCATCCGCACCGCACCCTTGGACTGCACCTGCAGCGAGAGTTTCCAGCGCAGGCTCATGGTCTGACCGATCAGCGCCGTCAGCAGCGCCATCTCGGCCACCAGTGCCTCTACCGATTGCGGATAATTATGTTGTTTCAGGATACCATCCAGCACGCCGTCCAGCCGCGCCACGCGGCCACGCATGTCGGATGCATCAAGCTGGAAGGGCAGGACGGTATCGTCCCACGCGATTTTCGAACCAAGTGTCATGGGGTTTCCTTAACGGCCGGGTATTGGCATACCGACGCTATATAGGCTTTTCAGCATCAGAGTGAAGGGGAGACCGGTGATCAGACGTTTTGGAGAGGCTCCGCGCAGAGATCAAACCTATCGTTTGCGCCCCGGTGCATACGCGCTGCTGCCACGCGATGGCCAACTATTGTTGACCTGCCAGTATGGTCCGGCCCCGGATGTTCAACTTCCTGGTGGCGGCATTGATGAGGGCGAATCGCCCATTCCCGCGTTGCACCGTGAGGTATACGAGGAAACTGGCTGGAAGATTGCCACCCCAAAACGTATCGGAGCCTTTCGCCGTTTTGTCTATATGCCCGAATACAACCTTTGGGCGGAAAAGATCTGCCACATATATACCGCGCGCCCGGTGCTGCAGCTGAGTGAACCGGTCGAGAAGGACCATGTCGCTCTTTGGATGCCTATAGAAGATGCAAGCGAAGTGCTCGGCAATGCGGGAGATCAGTATTTTGCCGCGTTACTTGCGCGCTTAGGCTGAATATCAGGGCCCCTGATATTCGAACAAAGTGGCGGAGATATCATCCTCCAGCCCCTTATCATCCCCCATCACTTGGGTGAGATGCCAATAAAGGTCATCCAAGAACTCTTTGCCGCTGCGCTTGGGGTCGCATTGCTTGACGAGATCGACGAGACCCTCGGTATCAAGCATAGACCCATCTTTCAGATGCGCCTCGGTGAAGCCATCGGAATAAAGAAGCAGCCGGTCGCCCTTCTCCATGATGAATTCTTCTTGCTCGTAGTCGACATCTGGCACCAGCCCCACCGGCACACCACCCCGACCGATAAACTCCATGGAGCCATCCGCACGCAGCAGTAAGGGATGAGGGTGCCCCGCCTGCACCATCTTGACCACGCCTGTGCGCAGATCGGCGATGCAGTAGGCCATGGTGAAATACTCTTCGATCCCAGTGTCGGCAATCAGACGCGCGTTCAATACGCTTGCCACCTCTTCCGGTGGGCGCAAGGCGTAGAAGCGGTTGAACTTCTTTTCCATGCCGACGTTCTGATCGAAATAAGTGGACGACAGATATCCACCCAACCGCGCTGTCATCATTGCCGACGTGATCCCGTGGCCGGACACATCAATCGAATAGAATCCAAGTCGGTTGATTCCCGGGGAAAACATCCCGACCAAATCGCCACCGATATGGCCGCAGGGTTTCAGCAGCAGGTTCACTTCTGATGCACCGAAACCACGAGTCAGTTCTGGGACCAGAGATTCCTGAATTTTACGTGCTTGAATAAGGTCTTTGTCGATGGCGTCGTAAACGGTCTGCAGCTCATCGAGAGTTTCCGACACGATCCGGTTTTTCTCAAACAGCTCTCGCTGCATACGCAAAATCCGTTCGCCCGCAGAAATGCGGGCGCGCAGTTCGTCAGAACTCACAGGCTTCGTCAGAAAATCGTCGGCGCCAGCATCAAGCCCTTCTGCTACCTCATTTTTCTCGCTCTTCGAGGTGAGGAGAATAAAGTAGCTATAGGCCTCATGGGATTCCGCACGAAAGGCACGGCAAAAATCGATGCCGTTCATTCCCGGCATCATCCAGTCGCTGAGAATGAGGTCAGGCGGATCGGCGCGGCAGATATCCATCGCTTCCTCACCGCCTTCGGCTTCGACAACGTCAAAGCCCCACTTTTTCAGTGATGCGACAAGGATACGACGCTGCAAGCGGCTGTCGTCCACGACCAACACTCGTCGGATGGACCCGCTCACAGGCACGTCTTCGCCTTCAATTGAATGCTCTGGCAGCACCGACAATCCCTCATTAACGCGGCGTGTCCCCTCGTGACCTTCTTAGAAAACACCTGATCAGCTTAATAGCTGATGAAAAATACACTTTTAGTCGATTTTTTGTTCTTTACTATACTTTTACTCACTTTGACATAGGCTAGACAGGTCTCGCCCGAAAGTGTTGGAAGAAGACGATGATTGATTGGCCACGCGTACGCGAACTGAAAGAAGAAGTCGGAGATGACGGCTTTGAGGAAGTGATCGAGCTCTTCCTCGAAGAGGTCGAAGGCGTCATTGATAAACTCAAGTCCGGCGACCGGTCGCAACTTGAGCAGGATCTGCATTTTCTAAAAGGCAGCGCCCTGAACCTAGGGTTCCAAGACTTTTCTGACCTCTGCTTTGAGGGTGAGCGCCTCTCTGCAAACGGACAAGCCGACGCTGTCGACCTGTCTCGGGTCTTTGCCAGCTATGACCAATCCAAAGCACATTTCCTTGCTGACGTAAAAAAAATGTCCTGAGGCCAAGCGGCCTCAGATCACAAATTGTGCCAGTGTTTCGTCATTGGTGATGTCAGTATAGGTGAACCCTGCCGCATCAAGTTGCGCAAAGAGTGGCGCAAAATTTTCCGGTTGCTTGGTCTCAATCCCGATCAACACCGAACCAAAGTTGCGCGCGGATTTCTTCATGTATTCAAAGCGTGCAATATCGTCGTCAGGGCCGAGGATATTCAGGAATTCCTTCAGCGCGCCGGGACGCTGCGGCAGCCGCAACAGGAAGTATTTCTTCACGCCGGAATAACGTTGCGCCCGTTCCTTGACCTCTGGCAGGCGTTCGAAATCAAAATTTCCACCAGATGTCAGGCACACGACGGTCTTGCCTTTGATCCAAGTCCGCAGGTCACCCAGCGCCTCGACAGCCAGAGCGCCTGCGGGTTCCAGCACAATGCCTTCGACGTTCAACATCTCAAGGATGGTGGTACAGATGCGATCTTCTGACAGAGTCAGCACATCCGGGAGCGGCACGTTGCGTAAAATATCGAACGGTCGTTCGCCGATCTTACCGACGGCCGCGCCATCCACAAACGTATCAACCCGCCCCAACGGCACAGGTTGACCGGCCTCAAGCGCCGCCTTCAGGCAAGCACCACCTTCAGGTTCGACGAGCAAAGCGTGTACGTCATTGCCAAAATACTGAACCACACCTGATGACATCCCGCCGCCGCCGACAGGCAACACAATATGATCCGGGGACTTGCCAAGCTGCGCTTCGATCTCAACCGCGATTGAGGCCTGACCTTCTATGACATCGGCATCATCAAAGGGTGACAAAAAATACCCGCCCTTTTCGGCGCACCACGCCTGCGCGGCCGCGAGCGTGTCATCGAAATAGTCGCCAATCAGGTGAACTTCGACGTTATCTCCACCGAACATACGGGTTTTCTGGATTTTCTGCTGCGGAGTTGTCACAGGCATGAAAATCACACCCCGCTTGTCCATTTGCCGGCACATATAGGCCATGCCCTGAGCGTGGTTTCCCGCAGAGGCACAGACAAACAGATCCTTGCCAGTCTGCTTGCGCATAGCATTCAGCGCGCCACGGATCTTATACGAGCGCACGGGGCTCAGATCCTCGCGCTTGAGGTAGATATCCGCGCCAAAGCGCTGAGACAGAAGTTCATTGCGTTGCAGCGGCGTGGGCGGGAAGACATCGCGCATCGCCGCCTCGGCCGCTTTGGCCTGGGTCCGGAAGTTGGTCATGGGGATTTGGTGGCCCAAAGCCGCGCCCAAGGCAAGAGGGCGCGGCAGATCACTCAGTCGATTGGGCTACGATCAGATCGGACGCCCCTGCACGTAATGCCCATAAATCGTCGTCAGGATAGACACATTTACAAGCGTCATGATGAGCGCAGACACAACCGCAAACACAAGGCCCAAGGGCGCGAACACATAGATCGAGACGTTGGTTATGAGCTGCAGTAGTATTTGGACCAGCATCAGCACGAGAAACAACACGATAGCGGTACCCGCTGTCCCTTTGGTGGCCTCCATCGACTCGCTGAAGCTGAGTTTTTCTCCAATCGCCGCAGCGGGAAGTGTGGGAAGCAAGCGGAAGAAGAGGATGCCAATCGCGATCATGGCGATGAAGAGCACGATGATGCTGAAAACTGTCGAACTGAGCATCGCACCCACCGCAGTAAATACGCCCCCAATCACAACCCAAGCCAACACGATGACCAGACCGAGCAACAAGCTGGTGCCAAAATACGCAAGAATGCGGTCCCCGTGGAATTTCGGAATCCAGCCTGTCGGGTATTCTTCAAGTAAAACAAAGCGGTGCCAGCTGACGAACACCCAAAGCTCCGCCGCAATGAAGATCACAGCAGACAACAGGATCGACGTCACCAAACCACCGCTGGGTACATAATCCAGTCTTCCTTGGTTATCCAGCAGCTCGCCCAATTGCCCCCATAGCAAGGCGGCGATACAGACCATCGCGATCAATACCGGGACCAATGCAATCTGCAAGGCCCAACCCAAATTCCGCAAAACCATGCTCAGGGAATGAGAAAATATCTTCCAACCAATCACTTAAATATCCTCTAGGTCTGGAAATTTGCTCGATATCTTATCATCAGTTCAGGTGTAGGAAACCCCGTAAACCTTGCAACCCGATGCAAAAGGCGCTACGGCGCTTGACGTTCTGATCAAGAGGAAAACCCATGTCCGCGCCCAAGAAAGTTGTGCTGGCCTACTCCGGTGGCCTTGATACTTCGATCATCCTGAAATGGTTGCAGACCGAATACGGCTGCGAGGTTGTCACCTTTACCGCCGATCTCGGCCAGGGCGAGGAACTGGAGCCTGCGCGCAAAAAAGCAGAGCTTCTGGGCATCAAGCCGGAAAACATCTTTATCGAGGACATCCGTGAAGAGTTCGTCCGCGATTTCGTCTTCCCGATGTTCCGCGCCAATGCGGTTTATGAGGGCCTCTATCTGCTGGGCACCTCGATTGCGCGTCCGCTGATCTCCAAGCGTCTTGTTGAGATCGCAGAAGCCACCGGTGCCGACGCGGTGTCCCATGGTGCGACCGGCAAGGGCAACGATCAGGTACGGTTCGAGCTGTCCGCTTATGCTCTGAACCCCGACATCAAAGTGATCGCGCCTTGGCGTGAGTGGGATCTGACCTCGCGCACCAAACTGCTGGAATTTGCCGAAGCAAACCAGATCCCAATCGCCAAGGACAAGCGCGGCGAAGCGCCCTTCTCGGTCGATGCAAACCTGCTGCACACCTCTTCCGAGGGCAAGGTTCTGGAAGACCCGGCGGAAATGGCGCCCGATTATGTCTACCAGCGCACGGTGAACCCCGAGGATGCGCCAAACGAGCCTGAGTTCATCGAAATCACCTTTGAAAAAGGTGATGCGGTTGCGATCAACGGTGAGGCCATGAGCCCGGCGACGATCCTGACTCAACTCAACGAATATGGTCGCAAGCACGGCATTGGTCGCTTGGATTTTGTGGAAAACCGTTTCGTCGGCATGAAGTCCCGCGGCATCTACGAGACCCCCGGCGGCGACATCCTGCTGGAAGCGCACCGCGGTATCGAACAGATCACGCTCGACAGTGGTGCAGGCCACCTGAAGGACTCGATCATGCCGCGCTATGCGGAACTGATCTACAACGGCTTCTGGTATTCCCCGGAGCGTGAAATGTTGCAGGCGCTGATTGATGAGAGCCAGAAGCATGTCACCGGCACCGTCCGTCTGAAACTCTACAAAGGCTCCGCCAAAACCGTTGGCCGCTGGTCCGAGCATTCGCTCTATTCCGAGGCGCATGTGACCTTTGAAGAGGACGCAGGCGCATATGACCAAAAAGACGCACAGGGCTTCATCCAACTCAACGCGCTGCGCCTCAAGCTGCTCGCCGCTCGCAATCGTCGAGTGAAATAATGAGCATCGACGACGACTTCGAAGAAGAGTTCCCCGAAGAGGATCTGGAAGAAGAGCTCGACATGTTTGTCGAGGCTCAGGACGCGGTCTGGGGCGATGTCGTCGCCGAGTTGAAAGCTGGGAAAAAGACGAGCCACTGGATGTGGTTCGTCCTTCCCCAACTGGCCAGCCTCGGGCAGTCTCATATGTCGCAGCTCTATGGGCTTGAGGACGTCAATGAAGCGCGGGCCTATCTGGACCATCCGGTTCTGCGCCAGCGTCTCATTGAGGTGTGCGACCTGATGCTCTCACACAATGACACACCCGCCATTGATATTCTGGGCAAGGTCGAAGCCAAGAAACTGCGCTCTTCTATGACGCTCTTTGCAGCCGCTCCAAACGCCCCGGAGCAATGCGCCGAAATCATTCAAACCTTCTTTGACGGTGCGCCCTGCACGCCGACGGTTGACGAAATCAGCTGACCCAAATCAAAATGGGGAAATTTCTGCGTAAATGACCTGTCGCGCTTTGCGCCAGATTCGTTAGATTTCGTGCGGAGTAATCAGCTTTGGAGGGCATCATGAGGCCTTTGATCGTCGGCGCCCTGATGGTGCTCTGTGGCTCAGCGGCTCTGGCAGATTTTGAGATCTGCAACGAAACCAGCAGTGAGGCTTTTGCGTCCATCGGCTATAAAGATGGCGAGGACTGGGTGTCCGAGGGGTGGTGGACGCTTCAGCCAGACGAATGTGCGATTGCAGTCGTCGGTGATCTGAAGAACCGTTACTATTACATCCGCGCAGAGAGCCGCGCCGGAAATTGGACTGGCGAGTACACTTTCTGCTATCAGCGCGACTCATTCTCGATCCGAGGAGACAAAGACTGTACGCTTCGAGGATATAAGACCGGTGGTTTCCTAAAAGTTGATACTGGCAACTCCCTAGACTGGGTACACCAATTAACCGACTGATCAGCCGCTGCCTCCCTTTCCCTTTGGTCACGCTTGTCACGCCACGCCTGCACCTCCTATGGCTGTGGGATAGGCGTCATGGGAGGGACATTCATGCTGGAACAGATTGCGACAGACATTCGCGACGGTCTGGATGGGAAGAACTTTGATGGATCGTTGAAATTCGACTGTGGCACTGACGGTGTGATCATTCTTGATAATGGTTCTGTGACCACTCAAGAGCAACCCACCGACTGCACATTGCGCCTCAGCACGGAAAACCTGAAAAAGCTCCTACGCGGTCAGTTGAACCCGATGACAGCTGTCATGATGGGCAAGATCAAGATTTCCGGCGACATGGGTGTCGCAATGAAGCTGGGAAAACTGATCGGATGAACCACTCAGGCCTTTTGGGCTCCGGCCGGTAAACTGCCGTCACCGATGCGTGACAAATGATGTCACCACCTTGGCTGAGTTTTCAGCTTCGGGCATCCTGATCCTTGCTAGCAAGTGCTGGCCCTTTAGGAGGATGCTATGGGACGTCTGGACACTGTCAAACATTTCGCGCTGGCCGCGCTGATTATCATTGGCGCATTGACCAGAGGGGTTGAGGCACGCGCTCAAACGCAGGAAACGCTCATCGTTGCCGGAGGTTGTTTCTGGTGCGTGGAGAGCGATTTTGAGTCCGTCAAAGGTGTCACCGAGGCAGTCTCTGGCTACATTGGCGGCACCACGCGCAACCCGACTTACAAGCAAGTTGGGGGCGGTGGAACCGGACATTATGAGGCGGTGAAAATCCTCTTTGATCCTTCGGTCGTGAGCCGCGAGAGCTTGTTGAAACTGTTCATCCGCTCGATTGATCCCACGGATGCAGGCGGACAATTTTGTGATCGCGGAGCACCCTATCGAAGTGCGATATTCGTCTCTAACAAAGGCGAAAAGGCTCTGGCAGAGCGGATTAAGTCAGAGGCTCAAGTTGCGCTGGGACGTACCATCGTAACCCCAATCCTTGATGCCACCACTTTTTATAAGGCGGAAGATTACCATCAGGATTACTATAAAGGCGACAATCTGGTGCTGACCCGTTTTGGCCCGCTGCGCCAGTCCAAAGCCTACAAGCGCTATCGCACCGCATGTGGTCGCGATACCCGCGTTGCAGAGCTCTGGGGTAAAGATGCGCCTTTCGTCGGAACACACTGACACTACAAAGACACTGCAAAACATATGAAAAAAGGGGCCGCTGCGGGCCCCTTTCTATGGTTCGCGGGTTTCTGCACTTCAAAACTTGGCGTTCTGAATCTCTTTCAGATCTGGGATAACATCTGCCGCACCGTGGCGCGTGACCATCAATGCACCTGCGCGTGAGGCCTGTGCCATCGCCTGCGCCATCGGCAATCCACGATCCAACGCCGCCAGCACATAGCCGGTGAATGTGTCTCCTGCCCCCGTCGTATCTACGGGCGTGACCTTCAGCGCGGGAATATCCGTCACGTCCCCAGAGCGGCCATCGAAATGCCGAGCGCCTTTTGCGCCCAATGTGACAATCACATCCTGTACACCCAGATCCTGCGGCGCTTTACCCGTCGCCTCTTCCAGTTGCGCGGCCTCAACCTCATTGAGGAACAGCAGGTCCATAAAGGGCAAAACCGCCTGCACAGCATCCGCATCAAAGGGCGCCGCTGCATACGCGACACGCAAGCCGAGCTTACGACCCATTTCCGCAGCCTCAGCCTGCATGTTGGTTTCATTCTGGATCAACAGAATATCCCCTGCGTTCGCTGCACTCAGCGCCTGACCAATCTGATCTTCACTCAGAACTCGGTTTGCACCGGGATAAAGGATGATCTGGTTTTCCCCCGCAGGGTCGACCGCAATGATTGCGTGACCGGTAGCGGTGTCGATTTGCGCAATGTGGCGCGTATCGACACCGTATTCAGTCAGCCTGTCCACACACCACTTTCCCTCCGGCCCGATCGCACCGATATGGCAGGCATGGGCGCCCGCCCGTGCGGCGGCAACAGACATATTCGCACCTTTGCCACCCAGCCCTTGTTCAAAGGACGTGGCTGCCAGCGTTTCACCCGGCTGCGGCATATGCGGCAGGGCGTAAACCATATCGATATTGATCGAACCGAGGTTCCAGATAGCCATAAACAGCCCCCCTTTATGGTTCAGCCAATGTTGCAGGCGGCCAAAACGGCCATGTTCAGCACGTCATTGGCGGTCGATGTGGTGGAACAGATTTGGATCGGCTTATCGACGCCGGACAGGATCGGCCCTACGACTGTAGCTCCGCCCATTTCCTGCATCAGCTTGACCGAGATCGAGGCCGAGTGACGTGCCGGCACCACCAGAATATTGGCCGGGCCAGACAGACGCTGGAACGGATAGTGTTCCTGCGCCTTAGCGTTCAACGCCACATCCACGGTCATTTCGCCCTCATATTCGAAATCAACGCCGCGTTTATCCAGGACGGTCGGCGCGATGTGCATTTTTTCCGCCCGCTCCGACACCGGATAACCAAAGGTCGAGAAGCTCACAAAGGCCACCCGTGGATCAAGCCCCATGTGGCGGGCCACACCCGCTGCACGCTCTGCGATGGTGGCAAGATCGTTCTCATTGGGCCATTCATGCACCAACGTATCGCCGATCAAAACGATCCGCCCCTTGTGCAAGAGCGCCGTTACCCCGGCCACACCATGTTCTGCATCGGCATCAAAAACGTGATTGATCTTTTCCAGCACATGCGCGGATTTCCGGGTGGCCCCGGTCACCAGACCGTCGCCATGCCCATGCGCGAGCATCAGCGCAGAAAACACATGGCGGTCACGTCCCACCAAACGGTGGATATCCTTGCGATCAAAACCCTTACGGTTCAGGCGGTTATAAAGGAATTCCTTATAGGCATCAAAGTGGTGCGTATTGGCCGCGTTGACCACTTCCAATTCGCGCACCGCATCGCCCAGACCAGCCTCTTCGAGCTTGGCTTTAACATCCTCCTGACGGCCAACCACCAGCGCCTTGCCAAAGCCCGAGCGCTGATAGGTCACAGCCGCACGCAGCACACGCGGATCATCCCCCTCGGCAAAGATCATACGTGATTGTGCCGCACGGGCACGCGCGTTGAGGCCGCGCAGGATCGATTGCGTCGGGTCCATCCGTCCACGCAGGCCATGTTCGTAGGCGTCCATGTCGATGATCGGACGGCGCGCCACGCCAGTATCCATACCGGCCTTGGCAACCGCAGGCGGGATGCGGTGGATCAGGCGCGGGTCAAACGGCGTCGGGATGATGTAGTCGCGACCAAAGGACAGCGATTTGCCGTAGGCCAGCGCCACCTCATCCGGCACATCCTCGCGGGCCAGACCCGCCAGTGCATGGGCACAGGCGATTTTCATCTCGTCGTTGATGGCGCGCGCATGAATGTCGAGCGCCCCACGGAACAGGTAGGGAAAGCCCAGCACATTGTTCACCTGGTTCGGATAGTCCGAACGCCCAGTGGCAACGATGGCATCCACGCGGACCTCATGCGCCTCTTCGGGGGTGATCTCGGGATCGGGGTTCGCCATGGCAAAGATGACCGGATTATCGGCCATGGATTTCACCATCTCTTGCGTTACAGCCCCCTTAACCGACACGCCGAGGAAGACATCCGCGCCTTTCATAGCGTCTTCAAGAGAGCGCAACTCGGTCTTAACCGCGTGGGCCGATTTCCACTGGTTCATCCCCTCCGTACGGCCCTGGTAGATCACACCTTTGGTGTCGCAGACGATGCAGTTCTCATGCCGCGCGCCCATGGATTTCAAAAGCTCAATACAGGCGATACCTGCAGCCCCTGCCCCATTGAGAACGATCCGGACATCTTCGATTTTCTTGCCAGACAGGTGCAGCGCGTTGATCAGGCCAGCGGCACAGATCACCGCGGTGCCGTGCTGGTCATCGTGGAAGACCGGAATATCCATCTCTTCCTTGAGCTTCTGTTCGATGATGAAACACTCGGGCGCTTTGATATCTTCGAGGTTGATACCGCCAAAGGTCGGCCCCATCAGCTTCACAGCGTTGATGAACTCGTCTGGATCTTCTGTGTCGAGCTCAATGTCGATGGAGTTCACATCCGCAAAGCGTTTGAAGAGGACCGATTTGCCTTCCATCACCGGTTTGGAGCCGAGTGCGCCGAGATTACCAAGCCCCAGAACCGCCGTCCCGTTGGAGATCACCGCAACAAGATTGCCCTTGTTGGTATAATCATAGGCAAGTTCGGGATTTTCGGCGATCGCCTCACAGGGGACCGCCACGCCGGGGCTATAGGCCAAGGACAGATCTCGCTGGGTGGTCATGGGGACCGTCGCGGTGACCTCCCATTTGCCGGGGCTGGGTTCCAGGTGAAAGGCCAGCGCCTCTTCATTGGTGATCTTGGCTTTGGGCATGTCGGTCTTCGTCCTCTCCTAGTCGAAAACTGTCATATCCCAGCGGCCGCAGCCTCTCAATCCACCGCTTTCACAATTCACTATTTTGCATTTCTTTCAAATCGTGACTTAAAATCGAAAGGGTTTGTCAAAGTTTGGCCCCAATTCAGACCCGTCTTTGCTACAGTTCCTTGGTGTTTCTTAACTGCACTTGCTGCCCAAGTGGCGCAGCGAATCATCTGTCGACTGCATATGTCAGAATGGCATCCCCCGTCCGTTCGGGCCTTGCCCGCATGGGCCAACGAAGCATGCATACCAGGTATTGGGTTATATAGGGGTGCGCAAATGACAAGTATCAACACCAACCCGGGCGCGGAGATTGCGCTACGGGTTCTTACCAATAAGCAAGTGGAAAAGGAGGATGTCCAAGACGACATCTCCACCGGCAAAGAAGTCGACAAGGCCAAGGACGCTCCGGCGGTCTGGGCCATATCCGAAATCATGGGGTCTGATCTGGCTGGCTTTCAGGCCACCTCCAGCGGGTTGAACGTCGGCGAGGCTACGGTTTCCGTTGCCTCCGCCGGCGCGGAACAAATCACCTCGCTTTTGACCGACATGAAAGAGCTGACAGTCCAGGCCAGTTCCGGTGTCGGCGACTACTCCATGATCGAAGAACAGCTCGCCCAGAAGACAGAGCAGATCAATACGATCATTTCGTCCTCTGGCTTCAACGGGGTCAATCTTCTGGCAACCAACGCAGATGGCAATGGCGGCACGGGGCTGACGGTCGCAGCGTCTCAGGATCGCTCCGGTGACGCGGCGCCGACGCAATCCACCATCACCGTCGACAGCGTCGATTTCGAAAGCAGCACGAGCTTTGACATCAACAACCGTACCGCGGTGACTGATGCGGCCTCAGCCCGTACCGCCCTTGGCGAAATCGAGGTCTTCTTGCGCTATGCCACCGACAGTGCCGCGGCTCTCGGTGCCGGTGCGCAGCAGATGGCAGAGCAGGATGTCTTTCTCAACAAGCTCAGCGATGCCGTCAAAATGGGGATCAGCGAGCTGACCGATACCGACATGGAAGACGCCGCCGCCCGATACGAGGCCCTGAGCGCTCAGGAACAGCTTAGCGGGTTGTCTCTCTCTATTGCCAACGCCTCACCGGGATCCTTGCGGTCGCTCTACTCCTGATCGCCCCAAAAACAACACCTCTGGCCGAGTTCCGCGGATGCGGGGTTCGGCCTTTGGATTGCCGGGTTTTCCTCGCGACTCGAGCCATGTAAATGTCATGCGACCTGACGAATGGGGGCTCGCATGTCTGTCACGCCGATGATGGCGCAATATCTCGAGATTAAGGCGCAATATCCGGATGCGCTGTTGTTTTATCGCATGGGCGATTTCTACGAGATGTTCTTTGAAGACGCGGTGAACGCCGCCGAGGCGCTAGATATCGCCCTCACCAAACGTGGTAAACACGAAGGCGAAGACATCCCCATGTGCGGCGTGCCTGTGCATGCGGCAGAGGGCTATCTTCTAACCCTGATCCGCAAGGGTTTTCGTGTTGCTGTGGGCGAGCAGCTAGAAAGCCCCGCCGAAGCCAAAAAGCGCGGCTCGAAGTCCGTTGTGAAACGCGATGTGGTGCGTCTGGTCACCCCCGGCACATTGACCGAGGACTCCTTGTTGGAGGCCCGTCGGCACAATTTCCTCGTGGCCTATTCGGAACTGCGCGATCAGGCCGCGCTTGCCTGGGCCGATATTTCCACCGGTGTGTTCCACGTGATGCCAGTCGCCCGTGTGCGGCTCAGCCCGGAGCTGGCGCGCCTCGCGCCATCAGAGCTGATCGTCGCCGACGGCGCAGTCTATGACGCCACGCTACCGCTGGCGGATGAATACAAGATCCCGCTGACCCCACTGGGCAAGGCTAGTTTTGACAGCACTGCCGCCGAAAAACGTCTCTGTCGCCTGTTCAACGTGGGCGCGCTCGATGGGTTTGGCACCTTCAGCCGCGCCGAAATTTCCGCGATGGGCGCTGTCGTGGACTATCTGGAGATCACACAGAAGGGCAAACTGCCCCTGTTGCAACCGCCCTTGCAGGAATCCGAGGATCGCACCGTTCAAATCGATGCCTCGACGCGGCGCAATCTAGAACTCACCCGCTCACTCTCTGGGGGACGCGCCGGATCGCTCCTCTCAGTTGTGGATCGTACCGTAACCCCCGGTGGCGCGCGTCTTCTGGAACAACGGCTCTCCAGCCCTTCGCGCAATCTCGATGTGATCTCTTCGCGCCTTGCCGCACTGGATACGGCCGTTGAGGACCCAACGCGAAGCGATGCGCTGCGGGGTCTTCTCCGCAAAACGCCTGATATCGACCGGGCCTTGTCGCGGCTCGCGCTGGACCGCGGCGGCCCCCGCGACCTTGCCGCCATTCGCAACGCACTGACCCAAGGCGAAGAGATCGAGCGCGAACTTCAGGATCAGAACTTACCGCCTCTTCTGACAGAGGCTAGAAACTCACTTGGCGGATTTGACGAGCTTCTGTCTTTGCTGGACGCAGCCTTGATCGCAGAGCCACCGCTGCTCGCCCGTGATGGCGGTTTTATCGCGACAGGGTATGACAGCGAATTGGACGAGGCCCGGACCCTGCGCGACGAGGGCCGCTCCGTCATCGCAGGTCTTCAGAAGAAATACGCGGAACACACAGGCATCAACTCGCTGAAGATCAAGCACAACAACGTGCTTGGCTATTTCATCGAAACCACAGCGACCCACGCCGCCAAAATGCAGTCGGCACCGATGTCGGAAACCTACATCCACCGTCAAACCACCGCAAATCAGGTACGCTTCACGACGGTGGAGCTGAGCGAGATCGAAACCAAGATCCTCAATGCCGGAAACCTGGCCCTAGAGATCGAAAAGCGGCTCTATCAAAGGCTATGTAGCGCAATCCTCGACTGCGCCGCGCGCCTCAATCAGGCCGCGCGTGGCTTTGCCGAGATTGATCTGGTGACCGCATTGGCCGATCTGGCCCGCGGTGAGAACTGGACCCGCCCGCGGGTCGATACCTCGCGCGCGTTTCACGTGGACGGTGGCCGCCATCCGGTCGTGGAGCAAGCGCTGCGCCAACAAGGCGGCGAGACCTTCGTTGCAAATGACTGCGACCTCAGCACAGACGATGGCGCCGCAGTCTGGTTACTTACCGGCCCGAACATGGCTGGTAAATCAACCTTCCTGCGTCAGAATGCGCTGATCGCAGTTCTGGCCCAGATGGGCAGCTATGTTCCGGCTGAATCTGCACACATCGGCATGGTCAGCCAGCTGTTCAGCCGCGTCGGGGCCTCCGATGACCTCGCCCGTGGGCGCTCGACCTTCATGGTGGAGATGGTGGAAACTGCCGCCATCCTGAACCAAGCCGATGACCGAGCGCTGGTGATCCTCGATGAAATCGGACGTGGCACGGCCACTTACGATGGCCTGTCGATCGCCTGGGCGACGCTTGAACATCTGCATGAGGTCAACCGCTCCCGCGCGCTCTTTGCCACCCATTACCACGAATTAACCCAGCTCGCCGCCAAGCTACCCGGTGTCGACAAGGCCACGGTCTCAGTCAAGGAATGGGAAGGCGAAGTGATCTTCCTGCATGAGGTCAAAAAAGGCGCCGCAGATCGCTCTTACGGTGTGCAAGTGGCACAACTCGCAGGTCTGCCCGCTTCCGTCGTGGAACGTGCGCGCAGCGTCCTTGATATGCTGGAGAAAAGCAGCCGTGAAGGCGGTGGCGCGGGCAAAGTACAAATCGATGACCTGCCGCTGTTCGCAGCCGCGCCAGCGCCGCAGCCCAAACCCGCTAAAGGCCCCTCACCGGCAGAAAAGCTCCTTGAAGAGATCTTTCCCGATGATCTCACCCCACGTGAAGCACTCGAAGCGCTCTATCGGCTCAAAGACGCCAGCAAGAGCTAAGAAAAAGGGCGGTCCCAAACGGCCGCCCTTTCATCTTCTTAAAAATATCTCCGCCGGAGGCATGGGCCCTTAAGGGCCCATTTCTATTAGGATGCGGGCGTCGACGACACACCAACCTGAGCGGGCCGCAGCAAGCGGTCATGCAGCATGAAGCCCTCGGCGGACACCTGAATGATGTCACCGGCCTTTGTTCCGGGCACGGGTGCCTCGAACATGGCCTCATGCACCTGCGGGTCAAACCGGTCTCCGACCTCAGGTGTTACCACCTGAATGCCGTGCTTCTGGAACACGTCCAGCAGCGCCCGCATGGTCAATTCGACCCCTTCGATCAACGCACCAGATACGGCCTTTTGCTCTTCGGTCGCAGCCTCGACCGCACGCTTCATGTTGTCATAAACCGGCAGCATGTCCCGCGCCAGTTTGGAGCCGCCATATTGCTCCGCCTCACGCCGTGCCTTGTCGCCACGCTTGCGCGCGTTTTCCGCATCGGCCAAGGCGCGCATGAAGCGGTCCTTGTATTCATCACGCTCCGCACGCAAGCTGTCCAGCTCCAGCGCTTCGTCGTCGAATTCCTCGGTCTGAGCCGACAGCTCCTCGGCTTCGGCTGCCTCGATATCGTCCAAAAAGTCTTCGTTCTTGGGCTCTGCCATAATCCACCTCTAGCTCCGGTCGGATACCATTTTCCCGACCAGTTGTGCCGTGTAATCCACGATCGGCACAATTCGTCCGTAGTTCAGGCGCGTGGGGCCGATGACCCCGACCGCACCGATGATCTTTCGATCAGCGTTCATATATGGAGACACCACCAAAGAGGAACCCGAAAGTGAGAAAAGTTTGTTCTCCGAGCCGATAAAAATGCGCACACCGTCGCCTTCTTCGGTCAGTTCAAGGAATTCGGCGATGTCACGTTTGCGTTCCAGATCGTCAAACAGGCTGCGGATCTTCTCCAATTCGTCCGGCGCACCGTCTTCCGAAAGGAGATTCGCCCGTCCCCGCACGATCAAACGCGCCTGATCGCCGTTCTCATCTTCCCAGGCTGCCAGCCCGCTCTCGATCATGTCGCTTGCAAGCGTGTCGATCTCCTGACGGCGCTTTTCGATCTCGACCTGCACATCCTTACGCACATCACTCAATGTCCGCCCCTCAATCAGTGCATTGAGGAAATTGGCCGCCTCCCGCATCGAGCTTGGTGTCTGCCCCGGCGGCGGCGTGAACAGCCGGTTTTCCACATGCCCGTCCGAGAACACCAAAACCACCAACGCACGATCCTGTGCCAGAGACACAAATTCGATATGGCGCAGTTCCGCCTCATGCTTGGGCGTGAGCACCAGTGATGCCCCATGCGTCACACCAGAAAGCGCAGCCCCCACGCGGTCCAGCATGCCGCCCACATCGCTGGAGTTATCCCCCAACGTGCGGTCGATCATTTCTCTATCCTGTCGGCTCGGATCGCCCATCTGCAACAAGCCATCGACAAACAACCGCAACCCCATCTGCGTCGGAATACGGCCCGCACTGACATGCGGACTGTCCAGCAAACCTAAATATTCCAAATCCTGCATGACATTTCGAACAGTCGCGGCGCTGACCTTTTCGCTCAGGGATCGGGTCAGCGTGCGGCTGCCTACCGGACCGCCAGTATCCAGATAGTTTTCGACCAGAATGCGAAACACCTCGCGTGAGCGATCGTTCATATCCTGCAGAATGGATTTCGCGTCCGTCATCTCATACCCGATGTTTCCAGCCAGAAGTCGCTGTCCCTCTCATTTGTCACTAAAGCGCATCCTCCGATATGGTCAATGACCCTTGCATCGCCAACCCCACGGGCGGTATCGACGGGGCAACAACAAAAGGATATCCACATGCGACCCTCCGGACGTGCCCTGAACGAAATGCGCAGCGTTTCCATTGAAACCGGCTTTACCAAACATGCAGAAGGTTCCTGCCTGATCAAGATGGGCCACACCCATGTTCTGTGTACCGCAACGATCGAGGACCGTGTTCCCCCATTCATCAAAGGCTCTGGCTTGGGTTGGGTCACCGCAGAATACGGCATGCTGCCCCGCGCGACCAATACCCGTATGCGTCGTGAGGCTGCGTCCGGTAAACAAGGCGGCCGCACCGTCGAGATTCAGCGCCTGATCGGTCGTGCGCTGCGTGCAGGTGTTGACCGCGTCGCTCTGGGTGAACGCCAGATCACCGTTGACTGCGATGTGCTTCAGGCCGACGGTGGCACCCGCTGCGCGTCGATCACCGGTGGTTGGGTTGCTCTGCGTCTGGCTGTCAATAAGCTGATGAAAGCGGGCGACGTCACCATGGACCCGCTGGTTGATCCGGTGTCCGCCATTTCCTGCGGCATCTATGCAGGCCAGCCCGTGCTTGATCTCGACTATCCCGAAGACTCCGAGGCCGGCGTCGATGGCAACTTTATCATGACGGGTTCGGGCAAACTCATCGAGGTTCAGATGAGCGCCGAGGGCTCTGTTTTCTCTCGCGATCAAATGAATGAGCTGATGGACCTTGCGACTAAAGGCACATCCGAACTCGCAGAGATGCAGAAGGCCGCCTGCGCATGACCCGCAAATTCGAAGGCGATACATTGCTGGTCGCCACACATAACGCAGGAAAGCTGGGCGAGATCACCGAGATCCTCGCGCCCTTTGGCGTGAAGGTAGTCGGTGCGGGCGAAATGAACCTGCCCGAACCCGAAGAGACCGAAGACACTTTCGTCGGCAACGCCCGCATCAAGGCGCATGCCGCGGCGAAGGCCACCGGCCTCCCGGCTCTCTCGGATGACAGCGGCATCACCATCGACGCGCTCGATGGTGCGCCCGGCGTCTACACCGCAGATTGGGCCGAGACCGGTCAGGGTCGGGACTTCATGATGGCGATGACCCGCGCCAATGATGAAATTACCGCAAAAGGCCCCGATGCCCCCCGTACCGCGCAATTTCGCTGCACTTTGGTTCTGGCGTGGCCCGACGGTCACGATGAGGTCTTTGAGGGTGTGATGCCCGGACGCCTTGTCTGGCCCATCCGTGGCGAAGGCGGCTTTGGCTATGATCCGATGTTCATGCCGGAAGGCTATGACGTAACCTGCGCGCAGTTGGATAAGGCGGAGAAGAACCGCATCAGCCATCGTGGTCGCGCATTGGCACAGTTTGTTCAGGGGTGTTTTGGTGGATGATTGGCGCAACGGGGGCTTTGGTCTCTACGTGCATTGGCCGTTCTGTCAGGCCAAATGCCCCTATTGCGACTTCAATAGCCATGTGGTTTCCCAGATCGATCAATCGGCCTGGGTGACCGCCTATCAATCCGAACTGCGCCGCATGGGCGAGCTGCTCCCGGATCGCCTGCTGAATTCCATCTTCTTTGGCGGTGGCACGCCCTCTCTGATGCATCCGGATACGGTCGCCGCCGTGATTGAAGCGGCACGCGAGAATTGGACCTTTGCCAACGACATCGAGATTTCGCTTGAGGCCAATCCAGGTTCTGTCGAGGCGGGACGATTTGCCGGTTATCGTGATGCTGGCGTAAATCGTATCTCCATGGGGATACAGGCGCTGAACGACGATGATCTGCGTCGCCTGGGCCGCATTCATTCCGTCGAAGAGGCGCGTACAGCCTTTGACGTGGCACGCAGCTGTTTTGATCGCGTCAGCTTTGATCTGATCTACGCACGTCAGGGCCAGACCTTGGACGCGTGGAAGGCGGAGCTTTCCGAAGCCCTCAGTATGGCGATCGATCACCTCTCCCTCTATCAGCTGACCATAGAGGACGGCACCGCCTTTGGGGATCGCTACGCGCGCGGCAAACTCCGTGATCTCCCCACAGATGACAACGCCGCCGATATGTATCTTGCAACACAAGACATCTGCGACGCCTACGGTCTTCCCGGGTATGAGATTTCCAATCACGCCCGCCCCGGCGCAGAAAGCCGCCACAATCAAATTTACTGGCGCTACGGCGATTATGTGGGCGTCGGTCCGGGCGCCCACGGTAGGATCACGCTGAACGGTCAAAGATATGCAACAGAAGCCCCACGCGCACCCGGAGCGTGGTTGGATGCGGTCAAAAATGGTCAAGGCCTTTTGCCCTTTGAAATCTTAAAACCAGAAGATCAAGTAGTCGAACACATGATGATGGGGATGCGACTTTTTGAAGGCCTAGACCTTGAGCGTCATGAAGCGCTGGCCGGTAAGCCATTGTCAGTGGAAAAAATCCAAGAACTGACCGACTGGGGGATGATCGTCGTGGACGGAGCGCGTCTCAGGGCTACGTCTCAAGGACGTGCGGTTCTGAATGCTGTGCTCCGTGAACTGCTAACGGATTGATTGATGAGATTTATTTACCTCTGCCTTGGTCTTTTTAGTGTCCTTCTGGCTGGGGTCGGTATCGCTCTTCCCCTCTTGCCTACAGTACCCTTTCTTCTTCTTGCGGCGTTCTTCTTTGCCAGATCCTCCGAACGTCTGCACAATTGGTTGCTCTCGCATGCGACCTTTGGCCCAATGATCTCAGATTGGAATGAACACGGTGCTATTCGTTTAGGTGCAAAAAAAGCGGCAACCGCATCGGTTGCCGCTGTGTTCATTCTGTCAGTTGTTCTTCAGGTGCCAATCTACGTGCTCATGATCCAGGCCATTACACTGGGTTGCGTAATGATCTTTATCTGGACCCGCCCTAGCGGCTAAGCAGATTACACAACTCATCAAGCTGGTCGAGCGTCTCGTAGGAGATTGTCATCGTACCAGCCTCGCCTCCCGCCTTATGATCAATCGAAACTTTCATCCGGATCATAGCAGACAAATCGCTTTCTAGCGCCCGTGTATCAGCGTCCTTCTCAACCTGAGTCTTAGCTCTCTTAGGTCCCGAAGATCCTGCAACACCTGCTGCATCTTTCTTCACCAAGGATTCGGTTGCGCGTACGGACAGACCGCCTTTCACAATCTTCTTCGCCAGTTCAGAGGCATTGTCAGATGTAATCAGAGCCCGCGCATGTCCGGCAGACAATTTACGGTCTAGAACCAGCCCCTGAACATCCTCGGGCAAATGTAACAGTCGAACAAGGTTAGCTATGTGGCTGCGGCTCTTACCAAGCGCTTCGGCCATTTTCTCTTGCGTATGGCCAAACTTATCCATCAGTTGCTTGTAACTTTGAGCTTCTTCCAGCGCATTCAGATCTGAACGCTGAATGTTCTCGATAATCGCAACTTCGAGCATCTCAACATCAGAATAGTCGCGAATGAGAACGGGAACCTCATGAAGCTGAGCCGCTTGAGCAGCACGCCAGCGACGTTCCCCCGCAACGATCTCATATATCCCACCATCCCGCGGGCGAACGATCAGAGGTTGAAGAACCCCCTTCTCTTTGATCGAGGCAGTTAGATCATCCAAATCTTCCTGCAAAAACTGGCGTCGCGGCTGGTCAGGATTAGCTTGAACCTTTTCAATAGGCACAAGAATTTCGGCATTTCGCGGCGGACGCCCACCTTCGGTGCTCACTGGTTCCGCATTCACATCCGCCATCAACGCCGAGAGACCACGTCCCAAGCCGCGTGGTTTTGGTTTCTTATCTGCCATTGTTCGCCCCTTTTCTTCTTATTGTGCCGCGATGTCTTGATGATTGGCAACAATCTCGCCCGCCAATTGACGGTAGGCTTTTGCACCGAGTGAAGCTGGATCATAATTTAGAACAGGCATCGCATAGGATGGCGCTTCGCTTACACGGACATTTCGCGGAATTTTGGTGCGGAACACCAAATCCCCGAGGTTATCTCGCGCATCCTGCTCCACTTGTTGAGACAGGTTGTTGCGTCGATCATACATCGTCAACACAACACCCTCGATCCGAAGTTGGGGGTTGGCAGCATGACGAACCTCACGAATGGTCAACATCAGCTGCGACAAGCCTTCCAACGCAAAAAATTCGCTCTGCAACGGAATAAGAACTGAATGGGCCGCAACCATTGCATTCACAGTCAAAAGGTTCAACGACGGAGGGCAATCGATCAGGATATAGTCCCAATCATACTCCGCCATTGCTGGCTGTCTCAGCGCATCATGTAGCAAAAAGCTGCGCTTCTCGTTGGAAAAAAGCTCGATATCTGCAGAACTCAGATCGACTGTCGCGGGAACAATGCAGAGATCTTCTAAATCAGTTTGCCGAATAACTTCAGAGAGCTCCGCCTCTTCGACCAATAGATCGTAGGTCGTGTGATCTCGATCATCCGCTTCGATTCCAAGACCCGTAGAGGCATTTCCTTGTGGGTCCAAATCAACAAGTAGAACACGCATACCTTCTTCTACCAAGGCAGCTGCTAGGTTGATCGCGGTTGTCGTTTTCCCCACCCCACCCTTCTGGTTGGCGATCGCGATAATACGGGGGACTCCCAAACGGGACATGTCAGACACGCTCTACTCCCTTGATTTTGAGAATGACAGCCTCAGGTTCAGTAAGACTTGTAATCTCTTCGCAATCGAACCGCCATCTATTGCGCGCGTTATCCACTTCTTTTTTCCAGTTTGCGCCCTTAGGAAACAGTGCGGTGCCACCCGATTTCAAATGTCGCTCAAAATATCCCAGCAAAATGTCCAAATCAGCCAATGCACGCGCAGACATGATGCCAGCGCTCTCTGGCTCAGCTTCCTCAATCCGTTGGGACTTGACCGTCACCTGAACACCGCATTCTCGGGCTGCGTTTCTAAGGAAAGCACACTTCCGCTGATCGCTTTCCATGAGGGTAACGTTGGTCTCTGGACTTTTTTCAGCAGCCAAAATAGCGACGATGACGCCGGGGAGACCTCCCCCGCTACCGATGTCTAGCCAGGTCTTAGCATTTGGGGCAATCTCAAACACCTGAACGCTGTCCAAGATGTGTCGGGTCCAGAGATCTTCCAAGCTCTTTCGAGAAACCAGATTGATCTTAGGATTCCACTTTGTGAGAACTTCCGAGAATACCTCAAGACGTTGAAATGTTTCACGTGAAACATCCGAGTACTCTCGGAATAGTTCAAAATTCATGCAGTTTTAACCCCGTGTTTCGCCAAGCGTTTCAAACTTCCTAGTATCAAGGCTAGCGCGGCGGGAGTGATACCGTCAATGCGAGCTGCTTGCGCCAAGCTCTCTGGGCGAGATTTGTTCAGCTTTTGCTGAAGCTCCCGAGAAAGACCATCTATGCCATAATCGAAGTTTGACGGGATAGAATACTCCTCATCCTTCTTCAAAGCGGCAACTTCCTTTTCTTGCCTCGAAATATAGTTCGCATACAGAGAATCACGCATAATCTGTTCGCGGATTTCCGTCTCCGTTGCTTCCAACTCCGGAAATAGAGGAAGAATATGTTCAAATTCAACGTTCGGGAATGCGAGAACATCAATCCCGCTTCTCTTGTTGCCATCTTGATTGACTTGGATACCTGCTTGAACCAACTGTTTGGGCGTCAATAGAACGGCTTCCAATGCAGATTTGATGCCTTCTATTCCTGCTATCTTTTTGTCGAACGCAGTAGTTCGTTCAGCAGAAATACACCCCAGCTCCTTGGCGAGTGGCGTCAATCTTTGATCAGCATTATCGGCTCGGAGTGAAAGCCGGAACTCTGCTCGAGAAGTGAACATCCGATACGGTTCTGTCACACCATTGGTGATCAAATCGTCAATCATCACCCCAATATAACTGGTGGAGCGGCCGAAAATAATGTCACCTTTTCCACGACATTTAGATGCCGCGTTCAGACCCGCTACCAAACCTTGTGCACCTGCTTCCTCGTATCCGGTTGTACCATTGATCTGGCCAGCTAAATACAGGCCGCTAATATCTCTGAGTTCGAGCGTCGACCTCAGGGCTCGCGGATCCACATAGTCGTATTCGATTGCGTATCCCGGTTGAAGAATAGTCGCCTGTTCCAAGCCATAAATGGATTGAACATAAGCTGTCTGTACTTCTTCAGGTAAGCTCGTCGATATACCATTCGGGTAGACCGTATGATCCGAAACGCCCTCCGGCTCGAGGAAAATCTGGTGCGAGCTCTTATCCGAAAAACGAACAATCTTGTCTTCAATCGAGGGACAATATCGTGGCCCGACACCTTCGATATGACCTCCATACATAGCGGAAAGTTCGAGATTATCGCGGATAATCTCATGAGTTCGCTCATTCGTATGCGTGATCCCACAAGCGATCTGAGGAGCTGAAACGGACTTGCTCATAAATGAGAAAAGAGTCGGTTCATCATCACCTGGCTGACTATCTAAGACATCCCAGTTAATGCTTCGCCCGTCCAGTCGTGGTGGTGTTCCGGTTTTTAGACGTCCCAAGGGAAGGTTAAAAGATTTCAGCCGTTCCGCCAGCTTAATTGACGGTCGATCTCCCATGCGACCACCAGACTTTGACTGATTTCCTATATGGATGACGCCGTTCAGAAAGGTGCCAGATGTAAGGACGACGGCACTCGCGGAAATTTCGCTCTCATCTGCAAGACGGACACCTCGGACGGCGTTTTCACCTTCCATTAGGAAGTCGATCACCTCGCCTTCTATAATGTCCAGATTTGGTTGCGTTTCGGTGGTTTTAAGAACTTCGGTTCTATATATTGATCGATCTGCTTGCGCCCGCGGTCCCTGTACAGCAGGGCCCTTTCGACGATTCAAAAGTCGAAATTGAATACCAGCGAGATCCGCAACCCGCCCCATCACACCATCCATCGCATCAATCTCGCGTACCAGGTGTCCCTTTCCGAGACCACCAATTGCAGGATTGCAGGACATGACGCCGATTCCATCACGGAGCAGCGTCACTAGGGCAGTCCGGACACCCATTCTAGCCGAAGCATGCGCAGCTTCGGTTCCAGCATGTCCGCCACCAACAACTACGACGTCATAGTGCGAATGTTTCACGTGAAACACTCCTTATTTTCCTAGGCAAAAACTCGAGAATATCTCATCAAGGAGATTCTCTACATCAATTCGGCCAACCAAGAGTTCAAGAGCGCGTATAGCAGACCTCATATCTTCGGCAGCAAGATCATAGAACTCTGGTCCCTGCTGCAGGATATCTATCGCTCTTTGCAAACTCTCTAAGGCGCGCTTCATCGCATCCCGATGCCTTGCTCTTGTTGCAATTCCAGCATGGGTCGAACGATTCTTCAATGTGGAGGCGATGTGCGAAACCAAATCATCTATCCCCTGCCCGGTCTTTCCGGAAATCGCGCCACGGGTTGCATCCCGTTCATCCGCTTTGGGTAGCAGGGAAAGGTCACCATCCCGGAACGGCACATCGAACGTCTCGTTTTCTTCCGCCAAAAACACACGAATATCGGCGGCATTTGCGCGTTCCTGTGCCAGTTGGATTCCAATTCCTTCAACATGATCGTCGGTATCACGTAGGCCGGCAGTGTCCAGCAGTGTCACAGGCAGCCCTGCGAGATCCATGCGAACCTCTATCACATCCCGTGTTGTTCCAGCATACTCAGATGTAATCGCCGCATTTCGACCCGCCAAGGCGTTCAGCAAGGTTGATTTCCCAACGTTCGGAGATCCGACGATAGCAACCTCAAAACCTTCACGGATACGTTCAGCGATCGAGACACCCTGAACTTCTTTTTGAATATCACTCAAGACACCAGAAAGCAGCGCATCTACTTCTGGTGTGACATCAACCGGAACTTCTTCATCTGCGAAATCGATTGTAACTTCGATCAAGGATGCGGCTCGAATGAGATCCGTCCGCCAACGCTCCGCCAAGGTGCCAAGAGCACCCGATAGAATTACCTGCGCTTGTTTTCTTTGAGCTTCAGTTTCTGCGTCTATTAGATCTGCCAGACCCTCAACCTGAGTGAGGTCCAACTTACCGTTATCCAACGCACGACGCGTGAATTCACCGGGATCTGCAAGCCGTGCTAGATTGGAAACCTCAAGAGTAGACATGACAGCCGAGACGACAGCGGTGCTTCCATGTAACTGAAATTCAACGATATTTTCCCCAGTAAAGCTATCTGGAGCAGTAAAAGACAAAACCAGAGCCTCATCAAGGATCTGACCCTCTTTATCTTTCAGTTTAGAAAATATCATGCCTCGCGCAGGAAGCGTCCTGCGCGTCAGGTTTTCTCCGACCTGAATGGCATTTGGGCCGGAAACACGAATTACAGCAACACCGGCCTTTCCTTGGGCGGTGGCCAGCGCAAAGATCGTATCCATGGGATGGCCTCTTTCTCCGCCCTGCCCTGTTTACGTGTTCATCGAGTCGAAAAACTCAGAATTTGTCTTTGTTTGCTTAAGCTTAGACAAAAGGAACTCAATCGCGTCGGTCGTCCCCATCGGGTTCAAGATGCGGCGCAATACAAAGGTCTTTGCCAGATCGCCCTTATCGACCAGTAGGTCTTCCTTCCGGGTACCCGACTTGAGGATATCGATTGCCGGGAACACACGTTTGTCAGCAATTTTGCGATCCAGAACAATCTCAGAGTTACCCGTACCTTTGAATTCTTCAAAGATAACCTCGTCCATCCGGCTGCCGGTGTCGATCAGTGCGGTTGCGATAATGGTGAGCGAGCCACCCTCTTCGATGTTCCGCGCAGCGCCAAAGAAGCGCTTGGGACGTTGCAGGGCGTTTGCGTCGACACCACCGGTCAGAACCTTACCAGACGACGGCACAACCGTGTTGAACGCACGACCAAGACGCGTGATCGAGTCGAGCAGAATTACGACGTCGCGCTTGTGCTCCACCAGGCGTTTTGCTTTTTCAATGACCATCTCGGACACCGCCACGTGACGCGCTGCGGGCTCGTCGAAGGTGGAGGATACAACCTCGCCTTTGACGGATCGCTGCATGTCGGTGACTTCTTCGGGACGTTCGTCGATCAGAAGGACGATCAGATAGCATTCCGGGTGGTTTTGCTCAATCGAGTGGGCGATGTTTTGCAGCAGAACCGTCTTACCGGTCCGCGGCGGCGCCACGATGAGCGAACGCTGACCCTTACCGATGGGCGAAACCAGATCGATCACACGTGCGGAGCGATCCTTCACGGTGGGATCCTCGATCTCCATGTTCAGGCGTTCGTCCGGGTAAAGCGGCGTCAGGTTGTCGAATGCGATCTTGTGACGGGCCTTTTCGGGCTCCTCAAAGTTGATCTTGGTCACTGTGGTCAGCGCGAAGTAACGCTCGTTCTCCAGTGGTGCCTTGATCTGTCCCTCAACCGTGTCGCCGGTGCGCAGAGAGAACTGGCGGATCATGTCAGGAGAGACGTAGATATCGTCCGGACCGGGCAGATAGTTGGCCTCTGGCGAGCGCAGGAAGCCAAAACCGTCCTGAAGCACTTCCAGAACCCCATCCCCACCGATGTTCCAGCCCTCATCTGCGCGTTCACGCAGGATTTGGAACATCATCTCACCCTTACGCATGGTGGAGGCGTTTTCGATCTCCAGCTCTTCGGCCATTGCCAAGAGGGCTTTCGGGCTTTGCGCCTTAAGATCGGAAAGGTTCAGGGATTGCTCGGTCATATGCACACGGCCTTTATTCCCTCAGGGTGGAGGGCGTCACGGTATCAAATACGGAAAATGCGGGAATCCCGGACGGGGCCGCTTTATCGCTAGATAGTGAGTCTCCGGGGGTGAGTCAAACCCCGCGTCAGAACTTGAAGATCACTGAGACCACAATCACCACCATCAGAAGGGTCGGAACCTCGTTCATCAGGCGATACTGGCGCCCTGTGAGGGTATTCTTGCCCGCTTTGAAGTCCTTGTGGCGAAACATCAGCCAATGATGGAACCATGTCATCGCAAGCACTGATGCGCCCTTGGTCCAGGGCCAGATGTAGGACCAATCCACCAGCCCCGGCGTAAACACCATAAAGAGCCCTGCCGCCCAAGTCACAACGCTTGCTGGACCCATGATCACTCTTAGCAGTTTGTGTTCCATGGTGAGAAAGATTGGCATCACATCCTGAACCTTCTCAGCCTCCTCCACGTGATACACAAACAGACGTGGAAGGTAGAAAAGACCCGCCATCCAACTGATCACTGCCATGATGTGAAGCGATTTCACGTAAGGATATAGGGTGAACATCAGATCAGTCAGATCCATGAAAGGCTTCCTTGGTGCAGTCGGGTCGGTGGGCCACCCTAATATAATTAATAAGTTTTATAAGGATGATGTTTTTGTAGTGCACCCCAGAATCCGTGGATTATCGAGTCTTCACACCGGTTCTGCACAAGGTGGACAGTTTTCCTGCCTTATTCCTGCCTGAAGGGTGAATAACTCCTTAACGCCCTTCAAAACATGCGCATTAACAAAATATTTACATAAGAGACTCTGGGGATAAGAGCGGGACAAACCGGGAGAGCCGTACTTATCCACGTGTTCAAAGTTATCCCAATACCCGATGGAGGAATCGCGGAGGAATCACCCGAGATTTCAGAAGTTGTCCCACCCTTGCGTTGAGGGTGGAAAATCATACAAAACGTCCCTGAATGATCAGACGTTTTCCCATAGGGTTTTCCACATGAGTACCCACATCCTGCTTGCTTCTGGATCTGAGATCCGCGCTCAACTGCTCCGTCAGGCGGGGATTGCGTTCCGTGTGGAGGTCGCACGCGTCGATGAAGGCGCAATAAAGGCCGCCCTTCTGGCTGAAGGGGCCGCGCCACGCGATATTGCTGACACGCTTGCAGAGGCCAAAGCGCGCAAAGTGTCGGGAAAGCAGCCCGGCGAGATGGTTCTGGGCTGCGATCAGGTGCTCGATTTTGAGGGCACGCTGCTGTCAAAGCCCGAAACAATGGACCAAGCGCTTCAGCAGCTGAAAGCGATGCGTGGAAAACGTCACATGTTGTTGTCTGCCGCAGTGATCTACCGCGATGGTGAGCCACTTTGGCGCCATGTTGGACAGGTGCGGCTGGTGATGCGCATGGCCAGCGATGCCTATCTTGAGAGCTACGTGGACCGCAACTGGGAGAGCATTCGCCACGCGGTCGGCGCATACAAACTCGAAGAAGAGGGCGTGCGACTGTTTACAACCATTGACGGCAGCTACTTTAATGTCTTGGGATTGCCGATGTTGGAACTCATAAACTATCTGGGACTGCAGGGGATTATAGAACAATGACAGAGCACAAGATCCCGCTCGCTGGTGTGATCGGTTGCCCGATCGCACATTCGAAATCTCCTCAGTTGCACCGGCACTGGCTACGGACGCATGAGATTGACGGACATTATATGCCGATGCATGTGGAACCAGAGGACCTAGAGTCTGTGGTTCGGATGATGCCCAAGATGGGGTTTGTCGGTGCGAATGTGACCATTCCCCACAAACAGGCCATCATGGAGATTGCAGATAAGGTCACGGATCGCGCCAAGCTGATGGGCGCGGCTAACACGCTGATTTTCCATGAGGATGGTGTGATTGTGGCCGACAATACAGATGGTTACGGCTTTATCACAAACCTTCATGAGGGCGCCCCTGATTGGGATGCGAAATCCGGGCCGGCGACCGTGCTGGGTGCGGGTGGTGCCAGTCGCGCGGTTGTCGCCTCGCTGATTGAAGCTGGTGTTCCGGAAATTCGCCTTTGCAATCGCACTCGGTCTCGCGCGGAAGAGATGGCAGAGACATTCGGCTCCAAGATCACGGTTGTGGATTGGATACAGGCTGGAAATGTCATCGAGGATGCAACCTTGGTCGTGAATACAACGTCTCTTGGGATGGTAGGTCAACGGCGTCTGCGGGTTCCGCTCGATGGTCTGCACTCTGGCATTGTGGTCACTGACCTTGTTTATACGCCGCTTAAAACGGAGCTGTTGCAAGCCGCCGAAGACGCGAATTGCACCGTGGTTGATGGCCTGGGGATGCTGTTGCATCAGGCTGTTCCCGGATTTGAGCGCTGGTTCGGTCAAAGACCAAAGGTCAATGATGCGGCGCGTGCCGCTGTGATGTGATGCGTTTTTCTCTCGGACTTACGGGTTCAATTGGCATGGGAAAATCGACCACTGCTGCCCTCTTTGCAGAGGCGGGGTGTGCGGTTTGGGATGCGGACGCCGCTGTTCACCGTCTGTATGATCGAGGCGGTGCCGCCGTTGAGCCGATTGGCGCAGCCTTTCCGCAGGCCACCTTGTCTGGATCTGTAGATCGTACCGTCCTGAAAGAGCTGATTTCAAACGACGGCGCTGTTCTAAAAACGATAGAAGAAATCGTCCATCCGCTGGTACAGGCGGATCGCAAGAGATTTCGTGCTGAAGCCCGTGAAAACATCCTGATCTTTGATATTCCTCTCTTGTTTGAAACCGGGGCAGAAGTTGAAATGGATGCCGTCGCCTGCGTCCATGTCCCCCCCGAGATCCAGCGAGAGCGCGTGCTTGCGCGGGGTACTATGAGCGCGGACCAGTTTGAGCAAATCCTTGCAAAGCAAATGCCAATCGCAGACAAACTCGCGCGGAGTGACTATAGGATCGAGACCGACACACTCGATCACGCCCGCGCACAAGTTACGCAAGTGATTGAAGATATCAGACGGAGAATGGCGCATGCGTGAAATCGTACTCGATACGGAAACCACCGGCTTTGATCCTTTCTCCGGTGATCGCATCGTCGAAATCGGCGCGGTTGAACTGCTCAACCACATGCCCACGGGCGAGACCTTTCATGTCTACATCAACCCAGAGCGGTCGATGCCGCATGAGGCGTTTGGTGTGCACGGGATCGGTCCTGACCTGTTGGAACCGCCGCAGCCTGCTGCGCCTGGTCAGGTCACGCTGAAGGACAAGCCGCTGTTTGCCGAGGTAGGGCAGGCTTTTTTGGATTTCGTGCGCGATTCCAAGATGGTCATCCACAATGCCAGCTTCGATATGAAGTTTTTGAACGCGGAACTGGGTTGGATGAACCTGCGTCAACTGCCGATGGAACAGGCGATTGATACACTGGCGATGGCCCGAAAACGGTTTCCCGGTTCACCTGCGACGTTGGATGCGCTGTGTCGTCGCTTCAGCATCGACAACTCAAACCGGACGTTACACGGCGCGCTTCTCGACTCTGAAATCCTTGCGGATGTTTATCTTGAGTTGATCGGGGGCCGGCAGCCGGATTTTGGTCTCTCGACACAGTCTGGCAGCGGACAAAATGCCGCCGATACCAACTGGCGCCCTAGCCCGCGTGCCACCCCCCTGCCCTCCCGGCTGACGTCCGAGGAAAAAACGGCGCATGAGGAATTTGTGGCCAAACTCGGTGATGAGGCGCTGTGGAACGCAGGCTCCGAATAACAAAAGCGCCGCGACCCGTGGTCGCAGCGCCTGAATCTCGCCGATACTGAACGCTCAGGATCAGTTCGGGGTCTCGGTGGGTGCTTCCGCCTGACGACGAGCGAGTTCATTGCGGTAAATCGCAACAAAATCGATGTTGTCGAGGTTCAGCGGCGGGAAACCACCGTCGCGGCTGATGTCAGAGACGATGCGACGCAGGAACGGGAACAGCATGCGCGGGCATTCGATCAGCAAGAACGGGTGCAGCTGATCTTCTGGGACACCAGAGATGTTGAAGATACCAACATATTCCAGCTCAAGCACAAACAGAACTTCGCCACCGGCTTTGTTCTTGGACTCGATGGTCAGCTTGGTGATGACTTCGTACTGGTTTTCGGTGCTGCGCTTCTTGGCATCGAGGGCAACCTGAACGTTCACGTCCGGTTGAACTTCGCCACCAACGCCTTTTTGCGCCATGACATTTTCAAAGGACAGATCGCGAATGAATTGTCCGAGGATGTTCATCTGGACTTGCGGCTGACCTGTGCCTTCGGCTGCGCCATTTTCGGCCATGGAAATCTCCTGAATTTAACGTGTCGCAGCGTGCTTAACAGCTTGGGGAGCCATGCTCAAAGTCTTATTTCGGGCCTTCTACCCAACCCGAAGGCTCATCCCGGCGCGGACGTGGTGTGACATCCTCGTAATCACCGTCAATGACGTCTCCGCGCGGATCACCATGTCGGCGTGGGGGCTGTTGACGTGGATCGGGCCCCATCTGAAACGACGCGACGGTCACTTTTGACTTTAGATAGGCAAAGGCCCGTGTGCGAAATCCGGGTACCAACAGCAGAAAACCGAAAGCATCCGTAAAAAATCCGGGTGTCAGTAGGAGCGCACCAGCAAGCAAGATCATTGCACCATGAGCCAGTGGTTCCGTTGGATCGGAGAGATGTTCAAACGAGCCACGCAACTGTCCAAGGGCCAACTGACCCTGTGTTCTGACCAGCCAAGTGCCCAAAACTGCGGTCAAAATCACGATACCAAGTGTTGGCCACAGGCCAATCAGACCGCCGACTTGTATGAACAGGGCGATTTCAATGATTGGTACCAGCAGAAAAGCCAGAAAAAGTGGCATGATAGGCGTCCTCTCCTTAGGGCAGAACGGTGGACTTGGTCCCGCCTGTCACCTACATAAGAGCAGAACACGTCGGTTTCAAATCGACAGGTCCTGTTGGACGATGAGGTACAAATGGAGTCGCCCTTGATTGAGCTTTTGGTCCTTGCTGGCATCGCGGTTTTTTTGATCCTGCGCCTGAAAAGCGTTCTGGGCACACGTGAAGGGTTTGAAAAGCCCCCACTCGCGAACAATGAAGCCCCCGCGCCGCAGCGCAAATTTGAAGTGATCGAAGGCAGCCCCGACGATGACATTGTTGCCTACGTCGATGAAGGCAGCCCGCAAGCGCAGGCGTTGAGCGATATGAAACGCGCGGATTCCTCCTTTCAGGTGGCGGAATTTGTTCAAGGTGCCCGTGGTGCTTATGAGATGATCCTTATGGGCTTTGAAACCGGCGAACTCGACGGAATTCAACCCTTCATCTCCGAAGAGATTTTCCAGAGCTTTGTCGACGCAGTTTCTGCGCGTGAAGATCAGGGATTGACCATTGAGGCTGAGTTTATCGGCGTGCGTGAGACCACCATCGTTGATGCAACCTTCGATGCTGCCACCTCCACGGCCGAAGTAACCGTGCGTTTTGTGGGTGAGCTGACATCTGCGGTGCGCAACCGTGCTGGTGAAATTGTCGAGGGTGATCCCAAAGCGGTCAAACGCCAGAAGGACACTTGGACCTTCTCGCGTCAGATGGGCACAGGCGATCCGAACTGGCTGCTGGTGGCAACGGACGCATGACGGGGGCGCTCCGGCGTGGACTTGGCGCGGTTTTTCTGATCGCAGCCTTATGTTCCGGCGCCGGTGCGCGAGCCGAGACGGGTCCGTCCCTTCGTATTCTGGAGTTCAGCGAACTCTCTGATTGGGACCTCGACAACCATGTCGAGGCCCTTCGCGTTTTTAGGGAAACCTGCATGGACATGGATGGAGCAGACTGGCGGTCGCTCTGTGCCATGGCGCAAAACGCTGATGACAGCGGCGCGCGTGCGTTTTTCGAACTGTTTTTCCGCCCGGTTTTGATCGAGGACGGTAAGGCGGGTCTGTTCACCGGATATTTTGAACCTGAACTTCGCGGCGCACGATATCGCGGGGGGCGCTATCAATATCCGGTTTATCGAATGCCGCCAGAGGCGCGCCAGACGTCATTGTGGCTCACGCGGCGCGATATCCTTACCTCTGGCGTGATGGAAGGCAGAGGCTTGGAAATCGCGTGGGTTGACGATCCGGTGGAGTTGTTTTTCCTACAAATTCAGGGATCTGGCCGCATTAAGATGGAAGACGGATCGACCATTCGGATCGGGTATGGCGGGGCAAACGGGCATCCCTATCGTTCTATTGGACAAGAATTGGTGCGCCGCGGGATCTATAACCTGCATCAGGTGAGTGCGCAGGTGATCCAGAATTGGGTCCGACGCAATCCGGGTCCGGGGCGAGAGCTTTTGATGCACAACCCTTCATACGTGTTCTTCCGGGAGGTCCGCAAAGTACCCGCAAACCGTGGACCCTTGGGGGCTATGAACCGCTCAATAACGCCGATGCGCTCGATTGCGATCGACCCGGCGTTCACGCCGCTTGGCGCACCGGTATGGGTTGAAAAGAACGGTCAGTCGAAGTTGCGGCGACTTATGATCGCTCAGGATACTGGCTCTGCCATCAAGGGGTCGCAGCGCGCTGATATTTTCTTTGGCGCTGGCGATGAGGCTGGGCGCAAGGCCGGGCAACTGCGCGATCCCGGACGGATGCTGGTCTTGATGCCAATCCAGCGCGCCTATGCCATGTTGCCGGACGATCTGTAATGACCCGGCGCAAACTGACAGACGATGAAATCGACCTCTGGCAGAAGGTCGTAAAGCACGCGGAGCGCTTGCACGCTGACCGCGAGAAAAAAGGCGGGGATCATGCCGATCCCCCTGCCCCAAAGCCAAAGCCGAAACCGCATCGTGCAGCCCCGGCGTCGCTGCCGCATTTCGAGGTCGGCAGTAAGGCCCGTGGAAAATTGCCCGGTCATGATTTGAAGGCCTCGCCCTCTCGTAAACTTGCCAGCGATCCGTTGCGGATGGACGAAAAAGCCTTTCGTCGGATGAAGCGCGGAAAACTCAAACCTGAGGGGAAACTGGACCTTCACGGGATGCGGATGGAGTCGGCGCATGGGGCGCTGACCAGTTTTATTCTGTCAGCGCAGGCGTCCAACAAACGGCTGGTTCTTGTGATTACCGGCAAGGGCAAAGATCGTGATGAGCCGGGACCGATGCCGGTGCCGCGGGGCGTGTTGCGCCATCAGGTTCCCCAATGGCTCGCTCTGCAGCCACTGGCACAGGCGGTATTGCAGGTGACGCCTGCCCATATCAGCCATGGCGGCGAAGGGGCCTATTATGTCTATCTGCGCCGTATCCGCTAAGGGTTAGCGCTCTTCTCGGCGCTGTTGCCGCTCTAGCATCAGCTTTCCATGTTCATTGGTAATCGTCTGAGATTGCGGCAGGATTTGCTGTAATAAGTTGGGGTCGACGGGGCCAAACACCCTGCTGACATTGCTGGCGGATCGTAAAACAGCCAGCAAACTAGGAGATGTTGCCGCCACGAAATGCCCTGATGCGGCATCGGCGTTGAATGCGGTCAGGTCGATCACTTCGATTGGCCATCTCTCAAGCCGGTCGGCTGATTTGATGTTACCTAGTCGCTCACCCTGACTGGTGCCACGCAGGCGACCAGAGATATTGAGAATGCGGTCCTTTTCCGAGACCATGACCGCAAAGGGTTGCGGTACGCGTTTGAGATCCATCATCTGACTGTCAAACACATCCACATCCAGATCAGGCGAAATGAGGATCACCCCACCGTTCAATGTGCGTGCAGCCCAACCGGGGTTGCGCAAATCGGCCTGCCGGAGCATTTCCATTGCGAGCGCCGTCCCCATGGAATGCGCTACGAGGATGATACGCTCAGCACCGGCCTGTTTCACCCGGCGCACGGTTTCTTCCAGCCCGTCCCGAGCAAAAAGCATACTGTCGATGTCATAGGCATAACCAAAGGCGCGTCCACGGCTGGGCCAGGAATACATCACCAGTGATCCGGGTAGCTTTACATCATGGGCCATTTGCGCGGCGCGATAAGCCGTTTCCGGATGGGTGCTGTTGTAGCCATGCACAAAGATCGTCACCTCGCGCAATGGCCAGTTGTTCTCGCGTTGCTCACGCAGAAACCGTGCGCGCAGGTCGCTGACGCTATCGACGGGGAGCTCCTGAGCGATGGTGAAGTTTTTACGCGGATCTGGGTTCTTGTACCGGTAAGAGAGCTCTCCCGGGCTGTGGCTTGGGGGGATGGTGACGGTCATTTCCACCATCCTGAGTTCCTCAGACCGACGAAACCCAAAGGTGCCATCTGCCTCTTGCTCTCGGGTGGTGGTGGAGAAAACCGTATAAGGTGTGCCGATGTTTACCGCCTCTGGTACAATGGGCATCAGATCGCGATCAGCACAGGCCGCGAGCAAGAGCGAGACGCAAAGCGCCAGCACGCTTTTTTTCATGTCATGACCCCTCGCCCATCAAACGCCGACCCCACCCGGAACCAGTCTCGGGCAAGGTAGCGAATGATGCGCAAAGGTCTAGCCACCGATAGCGATATTCGTCAGAGGACGTAGCGGCTGAGATCGGTAGACTTGGTCAATTCGCCCAGGTTCTTGTTCACAAAGGCCTCGTCCACGGTGATTTCCTCACCAGAACGGTCCGGTGCGGCAAAGGAGATTTCCTCAAAGACCCGTTCCATCACCGTATAAAGACGCCGTGCACCTATGTTCTCAATAGTGTGGTTCACCTCCGCTGCGATCTGGGCAAGCGCATGGATGCCCTCTTTGGTGAAGGTGACTTTGACCTTTTCCGTTCCCAAAAGCGCCTCATACTGACGGGTCAGCGCGTTATCGGTTTCGGTCAGGATACGCACAAAATCCTCTTCGCTGAGGGCGCGCAGGTTGACGCGGATCGGCAGGCGACCCTGAAGTTCCGGCAGTAGATCCGAGGGTTTCGCGATATGGAACGCCCCGGAGGCAATAAACAGGATGTGGTCGGTTTTGACCGGGCCATGTTTGGTGCTGACGGTGGTGCCTTCAATCAGCGGCAACAGGTCACGCTGCACACCCTCGCGGCTCACATCGCCACCGCGTGCGTCGGTACGGGCGCAGACTTTGTCGATCTCATCAAGGAAGACGATGCCGTTCTGCTCAACTGCTTCGAGGGCCGCTTTGTTGACGGTTTCATCGTCCAAGAGCTTGTCGGCTTCTTCACCGATAAGCACATCATAACTCTCTGATACAGTGAGTTTTTTGCGCGTGGTGCGCCCGCCCATGGCTTTGCCAAACAGATCGCCGAGGTTCATCATCCCCATGTTTGCGCCCGGCTGACCGGGAATTTCAAACATACCGCCCATTGGATTGGAGGTATCGGCGATATCCAATTCAATCACCGTGTCGTCCAGCTCACCCGCTTTGAGTTTCTTTCGAAACATCTCCAGCGTGCTCTCGCGGGCGTCGCTACCTGCGATCGCTTCGAGGACGCGGTCTTCGGCAGCTTGATGCGCCTTTGCCTTCACGTCCTCACGCATGTGGTCGCGGGTCTGCACGATGGCCGTGTCCACCAGATCACGCACGATCTGCTCAACGTCGCGACCGACATATCCAACCTCTGTGAACTTGGTGGCCTCTACCTTGATGAAAGGCGCGCGGGCGAGTTTGGCCAGACGGCGCGAGATTTCGGTTTTGCCGACGCCGGTGGGGCCGATCATCAGGATGTTCTTTGGATGCACCTCGTCGCGCAGATCATCCGGCAACTGTTTGCGCCGCCAGCGGTTGCGCAGGGCCACGGCGACAGCGCGCTTGGCGTCCTTTTGGCCGATAATGAACCGGTCGAGTTCGGAAACGATTTCGCGGGGGGTCAGATCAGTCATGTCTATCCCTTGAGGTCAGTGAGAAGGTGGCAGCCGATGAAGCGGCAGCACACCAGATAAGAGCGAGAGCAGCATTGCGCGAATCCGGGCCCAGAAGGCACCAAGGATCACCAGAACCACGCCAAGCATCAGGATACTGATCCCGGTGCCCTCGCTGTCGAAGACGGTTGTACTCAGAGCTACAATATAGCCGATGGCGGTAATCAGGAACGACCGCCGGTCAATCACGATGGCAATGAGCGCGAAGAAGCCAAGAACCAGTGCAAGCACCAACCCTTGATCGCGTTCAAGGAGCGACAGCGCGATGGTATTCACCAGCGCGGGGGCAGCCACCACATGCAGCCAGAAGCCCTGGGCGGAACGGCGGGTCACGCGGTGGGGATCACTGAGGTCAAAGGCCATGGCGACCGCAAAGACCAACAGGCCCACGGCCAATGTGATCCATGCAAACGGGCCATTGGCACTCAGCAGGAACAGATCACCCAACTCGGTGGGGACGCCCGATTGATCGGCTGCAACGATTAGGGCAACCGCGAACAAGCCAAGCGCGATCAGCGCCATGGCAAAGGGCACACGAAACCGGCCCCAGAACACAAAAAGCGCCAGCGTCGAAAGCCCTAGGGCCATCGGCAAGGACGAATAATCCTCCTGCGCGATCATGAAGGGCTGGGCGTATTGCGCGATGAACCCGGTTGCGGCGTTTCCGGCAAACATCACCGACAGGGCGATGGCGGGGGCGACCATGCGGCGGCGGCGAATAAAATATTCGGAAAGTCCCCAAAGGATCACCGCACCAAACAGAGCAGCCGAAGTGGCCTGAGTGCGATAATTGACGATCTCAGTGAGCATGGATGCGGTGTTGACCGCGACCCAACCCATCGCGAGGATCACGAGGCCAACGACGATAAAGATCTCATTGAAGCCCTTGAACAGCTCAAACGGCTCATCCCCCGGCGCAAGATCCTCGCGCGCACCGCGTCGGCTGTCTGCGAGTGCTGACAAAGACGCCGCCTGCGCTTCGGACAGTAGTCCGGAGCCGACAGCCGCCCTGAGATCATCGCGCGATATCATTTACTGATACGCTCCACCGTGAGGTTTCCGTTGGTGTAGACGCAGATGTCTGAGGCGATCGCCATTGCGTCACGGGCCACTGTTTCTGCATCACGGTCGCTGTCCATCATGCCTCGCGCCGCAGCCAGCGCGAAGTTTCCGCCCGACCCGATTGCAGCCACGTCATGTTCCGGCTCCAGCACGTCACCTGCGCCAGTGATGACATAGAGCTCCTTGCCATCCGTGACGATCAGCATGGCCTCAAGTT
Source organism: Tritonibacter mobilis F1926 (assembly GCF_000376545.2). Classification (NCBI taxonomy): domain Bacteria; kingdom Pseudomonadati; phylum Pseudomonadota; class Alphaproteobacteria; order Rhodobacterales; family Paracoccaceae; genus Tritonibacter; species Tritonibacter mobilis. Next base: position 3,076,461 of record NZ_CP015230.1, on the reverse strand, counting down.
TTTGCAGGTATTTATCGGTGCGCCAGTCTTTGGCCAGCTCAACACTTGCGCGCTGAAGCTGTCCGGGAGTTGCCTCCAGCTTGGCTTCGAGCCGCTCCAGCAGGGTGAAGGCATCGGCGGTTGAACCGGCAAAACCCGCCACGACATCATATCCGCCGGGCGACAGCCTGCGCACCTTGCGCGCACTGCCCTTAATCACGGTCTGTCCCAGCGACACCTGTCCGTCACCTGCAACCACAACCTCATCCCCTTTACGGACTCCGATGATTGTGGTGCCGTGCCAGCCGGGGAATTGATCCTCTGCCATAAAAGCCTCCGTTTCTTTGCTGACCTATATGGAAGTATCGCCAGTCCGCCGCAAGGGCAGGGGCCGATCAGGGTGGTTCAAAGGGCTGGGTGTAAAGTTTAATAACTGCTTAATTGCTATGCACTGGGTGCAAGACGGGGCTGAAGAATAGGCAATTGTGAGACTCGCTGCACGATCGTACATGAGCATCAACAACCGACAAGGTGTCGGCTGGAACCATCAAGGAACACGATCATGGCAAACGCAAGCAACGTTATTGCACCGGCCGGCTCCGTCGCAGTTCTGCGCGCAGTCGACTTCTTCTTCAACCTGCGCAGCAACTTCGCTGACTGGAATGAAGCACGCATTACCCGCAAAGCTCTGTCCGAGCTGAGCGACGACCAACTGGAAGACATCGGCCTGACCCGTGCCGACATTGCCGCGCTGTAACGCTCGATGACATATCCGGTAAAGTAAGAGCCGTCCTGACGCAGGGCGGCTTTTCCTTTGTCAGGGGCTGGCGAGCCGATCCGCCATGAAAAAAGGCGCCTCCCTCGGGACGCGCCTTTCTCTATTTCATATCTGGCTGGCAGATCAGATGGATTCGTCAATCCAGCTTTTGAGTGCAGCTTTGGGTGCGGCACCTGCGCGGTTTGATACCACCTGGCCATCCTTAAAGACGAAGAGCGCAGGAATGCCACGCACGCCCATTGCGGCGGCGGCGTTCGGGTTGCTGTCAACGTCGACTTTGGCGATTTTCACCTTGTCGCCGTATTCGGCTGCCAGCTCTTCGAGAGCGGGGCCGATCTGTTTACAGGGGCCGCACCATTCGGCCCAGAAGTCCACCACAACGGGGACATCGGAATTCTTGACTTCGGCGTCGAAGGTCGCGTCGGTAACGGCTACGGTGGACATGGGTATGTCTCCTGAGAAGTTTGGCAACTGGACCCGGAACCTATGGACGCGAGCAGGCGACGTCAAGGTTCCAGCCGCTGGAAACCAGCGCGTTCACGCGCCTGTGTGATCAAGGTGACCGGAAGCGACATCAGAGTGGCAGTGCGCGTCCACAGGATTGCGGTCTCAATCTGACGATCCGGATAGATCTGGCGCAGTGCGGCATCATAGGCCCCCATCTGCCGCAACAGCCCTTCGGGGCAGGTTTCGGGGCTTTGGGGGACAACCGCGTTAGATTTGAAATCAACCGCAAGCACCCGGTCTGGCGTCACCACCAGCCGGTCGATAATGCCATGCATGCGAGTATCGCCCAGATTTGCGGTGATGGGCACCTCTGCAAGTGTCGTGGGTGCGAATATCTCTTTGCACTTGGGCGAAGAGAGCACCTGACGTGCCTCAATTAGGAGGCCCTGCCAGTCGACATGCTGCGCGATATGTTCGGCGCGACTGTCCCAATCTGCCTGCGGCACATTCGGCAGATGTTCGAGCAGGAGGTGCAGTGCTGTGCCACGGGCCTTGGCCTCCTCTTCGCTGAGGCCACTGTCACCGGGCAAGGCCTTGGCCCCGCCCAGATCCTCGGACGGGCGCAGGGTTGCTGTGGGCGCAACATAGGCGGGGGCTGCGCGGCGAAAGACGTCTGGCAGCGTGATCTCTTCTTCTTCGGTCAGATCGGACGGTACAAACGGCGGGGCATTCCAGTCCCCATGCGCCCACCTCAAGCCGTCTCCGCCGGGCGCGTCAAAGGGCAGGGCGCCCATGGTTTTCAGGGCCGCTTCAACCCGCTGATACCAGCTGTCTCCCCCCTTATCGAGATCACCGGCCCCGGCGACGATCAGCCATTTTTCCGCCCGCGTCAGCGCCACATAGAGCAGTCGCAACCGTTCGTTGGCCTGTTTTTCCTGCGCAAACGCGCGGGCGGCATCCATGGCTGGTGGCATCTGGTCACTGCTCATGCGCCATAGGGGCGTGCCTTCGACCTCCATCACCTCTGGCGCGGGCGAGGGGCGGCGCTTGGTGGTGTCGGGCAGGATCACGATAGGGGCCTCCAGCCCCTTGGAGCCATGCACCGACATCACCCGGATCATCGAACTGGCAGCCCCCATCTGGCGCTTGATCTCCAGATCATCGGTCTGCATCCAGACAAGGAACCCGGTCAGGCTTGGCACCTCCGTGCGTTCATAGGCCAAGGCCTGCGACAACAGCGCATTGATGCCATCCTCCGCCTCGGTGCCAAGACGCCCCAGCAATTTTGCACGGCCCAGATGGCGGGTCAGGATACGTTCGATCAGATCATAGGGGCGCAGGAAATCCGCCTGACTCCGAAGATCATCGAGGATCGCCATGATCTCGGGGAATGCCTCAGATCGCGCACGCAAAGCAGGCCAGAGGTGCATCTCTGTGCGTCGATGCGCGAGGTCAAAGAGCTGTTGCTCGCTCCAGCCAAAGATCGGTGATTTCAAAGCTTCGGCAAGTGACAGAGAATCCTCGGGCAGCGCGAGGAAGCGCAGCAAGGCTGCAATATCCTTCACAGCCAGCTCGGCCCCAACCTTGAGGCGGTCAGCGCCCGCGATTGGCAGCCCGGCGGCCTTGCAGGCGCGAATGATCTCGGAAAATAGGTCCGACCGGCGCTGCACAAGGATCAGGAAATCGCCCGCATGTACGGGGCGGCGCTGGAACGTGCCACGCTCTGGGCCATCTTCGGGGATGGTGACGCCGCTGTCGATCATCTCCTTGATCTGTCCGGCGATCCGCTCTGCGAGGATTACGGAATGGTGGCGTGGGCTGGGACGGTCGACCGGGTCCGTCCAATCGCGATCTTCCTCATCCTCTGTCTTTTCCACCAGCGGCCACAGGTCCACCCGGCCCGGCAGGTCGGATTTAAACGCCTGGTGTTTGGCGTCGCGCGCAAACCCGGCGCGATCCTGACCATCAAACACCACGTCAACCAGACCAAGGATCGCCGCAGAGGAGCGGAATGAAAACGCAAGACTTGCGTTCTGCAATCCCTCGCCGGTCTCCTCGAGCCTGCGCCCGAACTCCACCTGCATGCGATCAAAGGCATCCGGGTCGGCCCCTTGAAAGGAATAGATCGACTGTTTCTTGTCGCCGACCACAAAAATTGTGCGCTCAACATCAGCGCGAGCGCCTTCACCAGCGGTGAACTCCTGCGCCAGTTTTTCCACCACATCCCATTGCACCGGACTGGTGTCCTGGGCCTCATCCACAAGGATATGGTCGATGCCGCCGTCCAGCCGATAGAGCACCCAAGCCGCGACCGCTGGATCATTCAGAAGGTTGCGCGCCTTGACGATCAGGTCGTCGAAATCAAGCCAGCCCCGCAGCTGTTTGCGCCGCTCATATTCCGGCAGGAACACTCGGGCAAAATCATGAAGGACGAGCGATTTCTCCATCGCATCCAGCGCCAGGCGACGGGGGCGGGCTGTTTCGACCCGCGCCATGAAGGGCTCCAGCTGATCCATCAGCGTGCCATGGCTTTCGCGGAGTTTTTTGGTGGGAAAGCTGCCGATCTTGGCGCTGAAGGGTTCTTTTGCGCTTTTCCCGGTGAGGAACACATCCTCCAGAATCGGCAGGATCTCCGGTGTGACGGAGGAAATCCGCGCGAGTTTCTCGGCGTTCTTGGCATCCGTCGCCCCGCCGGTTTTCAGCATCTCGATGGTGCGGGACAGGATGTCGGCCTCATTGCCGAGAAACACCTCGGCTCTCAGCGCCTCCAGATCATAGCCAGCGGGCAGTTCGAACACTTCACCCAGCGCATTGCGGTCGAGGTCGGGGTCAAATCCAGCTTGCCTGCGACAAATCTCGGCTGTCAGGCTCTCAAAATCCAGACCACCGATATGAAATGAAGCAGCATCAACCACATGCGCGTCGGGGCCTTGCGCCATATCCTCGGTTATTTCCGCACGCAGCATGGCGGCCGCGCGATCTTCCATTTCGGAAAACTGCGGGCTGACACCGGCCTCCAGCGGGAAACGGCGCAGAAGCGATGAACAAAACGAGTGAATGGTCTGGATCTTGAGACCACCGGGCGTCTCGATCGCGCGCGCAAAGAGGGTGCGTGCCTGCGCCAGCCCATCCCCGACAGAGGCATCTTCGGCACCAAGGTCCACCAGTGCTGCGCGCAGTTTGGCGTCGGGCAGCATCGCCCATTCCCCCAAGCGCTGAAACAGCCGGTTCTGCATCTCGCTGGCGGCGGCCTTTGTGTAGGTCAGGCAGAGAATATGTTGCGGTTCCACCCCGCGCAGCAACAGCCGCGCGACGCGGTCGGTCAGAACCTTGGTCTTGCCCGATCCGGCATTGGCCGCAAGCCATGTGGAGGCATCGGGGCGGGCGGCGCGAAACTGCGCCTCGGACGCGGCGTTGCGGCTCATGTCAAATCCTCCGGCACAGGGTCCGAGCTGCGATCCCATTCGCCGTAGCGGGCGAGGTGGTCGTAATCCCCGGCAAAGTCATCCCGGTGCACCATACGGCGGCTGCTGTAGCCCTGTTCGGCGTCAAAATAAGCCTCAATCAGGCTGCGCAACTCTTCCCAGACTTTGGCGGGTGGTTCATCCAGAATAGGGGCCGCGACCTCTTTCACCGGAGGCTTCAGCCCGATGTAGAGCGACCGTTCCACCCGCGCTGGGCCATAGTCCTCGAATGCGCCTTGCTCCGCCATGGCGGTCTCGATCAAGAGCTGTTTTTCAAAGGATTTCTGCTGCTTTTCTGACGGCGGATCCCCGGTTTTATAGTCATAAAGATGCAGCATGCCGCGCTCATCCACATCAATCCTGTCGGCCTTGGCGGCGATCTCGAAATCGAGGGGATCAAGGCGGACCTGACCGGATTTCTCAAACCCCGACGGGCGGGCACGCAATTGGCGCTCCCGCTCACCAGAGACAAAATCCTCCGCTACTTTTTTCAAGCGTGTCAGCCAGAGCGTGCGGGCAACCGGCCATGGCACCTCCGCCTCTAGGGTGCGCTGTGATTGTTCGATAAACGCGCGGGCGGTGAGGGTCTCTGGCTGTTCCTGAGCGGATTTTATGAAATCCTCCAGAATCTTATGGATGATGGTGCCGCGCAGCAGGGCGTCTGGTTCCTGCAACAAAGGGTCCACAGGTTTCAACCGCAACACGTGTTTGGCGTAGATCGCATAAGGGTCGCGGATCAGTTTGGGAATCTCTGTCACAGTCAGGCGACGCGGCCTTGCCGCAACCGGCGGGCGCGGCGAGGGCCGGGGACTGAGCGGCGAGGGCTGCGGCGCATCCAGAACGCTGGCCCAATCCAGCCAGACTTGCCCCCGCATGCGCATCGCGGACAGCGCGGCCTGACCGCCCTGATCCGGCAACCCACCCAGGAGGTTGGTCATTCGATTGAGCCAGCGTGAGGGCACTGTGTCGGCCTCTTCGGACCGCACCGCACGGGTTAGCCAAACTTCGGGTGCCGCGACGGCCTGTTGGAAGTCATGCGCCGACAGACCGATGCGCCGCTCTGGCAAGAGCAAACCGGCCTCGTGGCGGAGTTTGCGGTTGAGCCATGGATCGGGGCTTGCGGCTTCGGGCCAGCTTCCCTCATTCAGACCGCCAAGAATGACCAGATCGGCGCCCTGCACCCGTGCCTCTAGGGTGCCCCAGATCATGATAGACCCATAGGGCGCATCGCGATCACGCACTTCACCTTGTGACAGAAGCGCGCCCAGAAGGTCTGCAAAATCGCGGGCGGTCATCTCGCCACCATGAGGTGCCTCGGCTTCAAGCTCTTCAAAAATCTCAAGCGCCTTGCGTCCGGTCTTCTTGTCCCAGAGTTCGCCAGTTCCACCTGTTTGCGACCCCGCAGCGATAAACTCGGAGGTCGTACGCAGGTCAGCGACCCAATCGCTCAATGCGCGCAGGCCCGTCTGCTCGCGTCCGGCAAAGCTCTGGGCGAGCCAGTCAGACCAGCCTGGTTGCAGGTCGCGCGTGGTTCCAAAGGCGCTCAGGCTCTCATGATCCGGGAAGGGCGGACCGTAGCGGCGCATATGAAGTTCAAGATCGCGGGTGTGCAGCAGGTGCAAACCACGCTCCTCGCCGGAGTGAGTCAACGGGTGTTTCAGCAGTGTCAGCAGCATATCGGCCTGCAAGGGCCGACAAAACAGATCCGCCACGTGCCGTAGGAATCGACCCGGTGGCGACAGTTGTAGCGGCAGACCCGCGGAATCGTCCGGCAGGATGTTCCAGCGATCCAGCGCGGCAGAGACCTGACGTGTAAGCATCCGATCCGGTGTGATCAATGCCGCCGTCTGCCCGTCCTCGGCGGCCTGACGCAGACGCAGGGCAATTGCCAAGGCCTCGCTCCGGGGGCTTGCGGCTTCGATGAGCGTCAACGCGTCCGTGGCTTGATCCAGATCGGTCAGATGCGGGCCTTCGCTCATCCATGCATCGGTCACGGGCGCGGGGCGCAGAGCCAGCGAAATCAACTTGTTACGCGGTGGGGAAACAGGTTTCGTGTTGACCCAAGCGCGAATGTCGCGCGGGCGCAAATCAAGATCGCGCATCAACTTGAAAAACCGATACTGCGGATGATCTTCGGCGACCAACCCGTCGGTCAGACTGTCCCAGACGTCCTCTGGTTGGTCAAAATCGAACCCCGGCAGGACCACGGCGCCCTGCGGCAGGCGCGCAATGGCTTCCATCAGCAAGAGCGTGGTGCCACGCGACCCGGTAGAGCCTGCCAGGATGATCGGGTGTTGCGGGGGCGTGTGTTCCCACTCCGCAATCAGATCCAGAACCACCTGCCGTTGCCGCGCATTCACATCGAGTGCGCCTTCGTGCATTTCGACGAACTGATCGGCGATGCCGATGAAGTCCTGCGCGCGTTTCCAGTGCCCGGACATATCAGACACATCCAGCGCGCGGATCTGGTCGGTGGTTACGCCTTCGCTTTGCATCTCGTCGATCAACTCGGCCAGACTGTCCGAGAGATCATAGAGCGACGAGCGCGCCGCCAGATCGGGCTGCGCATCAAGGAGTTTTGCAATCAGTTGTGACAGCTCCAACCGGCGGCGCAGCGGCGGCAATGCCGGGGGCAGACCGCGTAGATTGGCCTGTTTGCTGAGGCCTGAGAGCAGCGAGATGCGCGGCAAAAGCCGCGCCGGGCCGCTGTCGAACAGTTGACGCACCCGGCGCTGCATGCGTTCTGTGTTCAGGATCAGCTCTACCCGGGCCAGCGCCTCTGGTGGCTGATCTGCAAATCTCTGGCTCAGCCCTTCAACAAGCGCGCGCGGGAAATCCACACCACAAGGAACGGCGAACAGACGCGGCGTGGTCTGGCTGGGGTCAAACATCTGCGCGTGCCATCATGTCTTCGGCCAAGGTGATACCTTCGGGGCGGCCCACGTCGCACCAGTGGCCGGGGTATTCAACCGCCGAGACGCGTGCGTCGGGAATGAGAAGGTCCCACAAGGCATTGAGGGAGAAAACCTTTTCAGTCATGCGATCGAGCTGGTCGAGTTTGATGATCTGTGCACCGGTGTAGACGAGATCGCCACCACGGGTGATGTGACCTGCGTTACTTGCTGTGAAATCTCCGGCCCCCAATCGCCCCACGGCGCGCGCGGTCGGCACGCAGAGTAACAACGCATCCATGTGTTCCGGTCGCCAAGCGTCCCGTAACACCACGAGAGGATTGGGCCCTCGCCATGCTACATCGGGGTTCAGCGTATAGCTGCAAGTCGCATCGAGCAGGGCGCGCGCCTGTTTCAGTCCACCACCGGTATCAAGGATTTCGTCCTCCTCATGACTGATGAGGACATCACGCCCCTCAAGATGGGTTGTCAGAACTTCGGCCTTGTAATGCGTATTGATAACAACGCGCTGGGGCGAGATGTCAGAGACCAGATCCAGCGCATGATCAATCAGCGGCCGCCCTGCCACGGGGATCATCGGCTTGGGTCTGTCGGCTGTGAGCGTGCCCATGCGGGTGCCAAATCCGGCAGCAAAGATCATAACAGCAGTTGGGGCAGTCATGCGCGCAGCCTTTCCATGGCCTCGGGGGTTGGGGCGGGCAGGGCGGAGAGCAACTCCTCCGCCACGCTGGCGAGGGCGGGGTGGCTCAGCCCGCGTTCGAAATGATCCCAGACGCGCGGTACAAGATCGATATAGTGGTGTTTGCCAAATTGCTGCGACAGGCGCGCAAAAATGCCAAGAATCCGCATATTGCGCTGAACACCGATCACAGCATAGGCGCTGCCAAATCTGGACTCATCCACACCCGTTTTACGAATATAGTGGTCAATCATCTGCATCTCGACGCCAGCAGGGACATCGCGGCGGGCATCCTGCAACAGCGACACCAGATCATAGGCGCGATGACCGGCTTTGGCGTCCTGAAAGTCGATGACCCCGACTTTGGCAATGCCTTGCCGTTCCGGCAGCCAGAGCAGATTCTGGGCGTGAAAATCGCGATGCACAAAGACCATATCGCCGTCTAGATGATCGCGTAAAACTGCCTCAAACCTCTGCTCAAACTGCGTGCGGATATGGTCTGCGGTATCACCAAGTATGGTGTACCGGTATTCGCTGAACGCGAGCGCGGTCATGTCTGCCATGGTACGAGGTTCTAGGGATGGCAAGTCCGGCACTTTCGCGTCGTGAAGACGCACCAGAAGATCCACCGCAGCCTCGTAAAGTGGCAGTTCCATCGTCGGATCACTGACGATCACTTCGGTGAACAGGGCATCGCCGAGATCTTCTATCAACAGCAAACCCTGCGCATGATCTTGTGCGAGGATCGCAGGCGCCGAGACGTCAAGCGTGCGCAAATACTCAGCAAGCTCGGAAAAAGGCCGCGTGTCACCTCCATCAACGGGCGGCCAGTCCATTAAGACCGCGCTGTCTCCTGTTTGGGATGTCAGCCGTTGATACCGGCGGCTGGAAGCATCACCGGCGAGTGGGGCAGCGTTCCAGCTGGAATAGCCATGCGCGGCCAGAAAGCGCGCAATTTCTATCTCGCGCGTGGTCATGGCATGATCCCTTCGAGACGAATGTTCCATTTCTCAGCGCTCCAAACGAACTCCGCGTGTCGGGCGTCTTCTATCTCCGCGTCCAGCGAGAGGCGCAGCGTGAGTGCGTCGTCGGGGCAAAGATCGTCAAGTTTGTCGGGCCACTCAATCAGGCAGATTGCGTCGTCAAATGCGGCGATCAGCCCGAGTTCTTCGACCTCATCCACATGCGACAACCGGTAGAGATCTGCATGCCACAACTCACCTGATGGAACATCATAGGTCTGAACCAATGTGAAGGTCGGAGAGGGTACGTCCTCGGGCACGTCCATTAGGGACTGGATCAGGCTGCGGGCGAAATGGGTTTTTCCGGCGCCAATGGGCCCTTCAAGCAAGACAACATCGCCCGGAACGAGGATCCGGGCGATGTTGTGGGCCAATTCTGATGTTGCCTCGCTGCTGGGCAGTCGGCAGGTCGCGGAGCGTTTTGTCATGGCGCCACAATGACGTTGCGCGCGAGGCTCCGCAAGCGGGTTCAGCTCTCCTTGAGGGCGGCGAAGCGCTCTTGTTCGGGCGGCGCGAGCGGGACACCGATTTGCTGGAAGCGCACCATCACCGACCCGTTTTGCAGGGATTGTACGCGGCATAGCAATTGCTCGCCATTGCGCATGTCCACGCGCGACCACCAATCGGAGCGATCACTGGTGCCGCCTGCGACGAAATCGCGAACCTCGCCCCATGCGGGGGTCGGACCTGACAATTCCTGCCACGTGCGGCACGCATCGGTGATGGAGATTTTTGCAAAGCTCGCATCAGGGTCGGTTTTCCACATCGTGTGATAGGCGGTGTTGGAATAGACCATACTGCCATCTGTACCAAAGACCGCAAAGGCATCGTCAATGTGATCAAGGATCGACTGGCCGAGTTCCAGTTCCGAGCGGAATTGACGGGTCAGAGTGATCTCGGCAGTGATATCTTCAAAGAGGAAGGCAATGGCGCCATCGGGGTGCGGGCGGCCTGATACCGAATAGACCGATCCAGAGGGCAAGGACCATGTTTCCTGATAGCGCCCTTCTGCTGCGGCTTCCAATAGATCCGCCATTTGGTGACGCCAGCTGGAATAGTTCTTCGGCTCCGGCATCATGCGCTGATCGCGCAGGCGGTCAAAGAAGGACATCATATTAGGACGCGAGCTGAGGAAGCTTGCGGGCAGAGCGGTAAGGTCGATCAGCACCGGGTTGAACAGCACCAACTGACGATTGCGGTCAAAGATCGCAAGACCGATGGAGAGCTGAGCAAAGGTTTTCGCCAATGTCTGCACAAAGTTGCGTTGCGCGATTTCGGCGTCGACCACGGCATTGACGTCCATCGCATGACAGAGCCAACCAGCCTCCGTCTCGGTGGTGGAGACATTGTACCAGAGCTTCTTGTCAGTTTCCGGCAACTCAATCGAGACCCGTTCCGCGCGACCGCTGCTCATCGGGGCGTCGAGGTTGGGAAACAGCGGTGCAGAGGTGTCGTTGCCGCGACCGCGGATTTTCTGGTTCAGGCGATCATAGGCGAGGTTGGTCCAAGTGACGCGTGCATCGTCCGACTGCAGCCAAACCGGGTAGGGGGCCTGATGAACCGCCGCACGCAGGGTCGTAAGTTCCTGATCATCCCCCACATGTCCCAAATCTGTCGCGGCGCGGCGCAACTGAACGCGGGTTACACCGTCGATCCACTCACAATGGGCTTCGCGATTGTCGGCTTCTGCTGTGCCTGACAGCGTGAGAGAACCAACATCGCGCAAGAAGCCGGGGGATTGAGGCAATCCGGGGTAACAGCGCGACAGTTTGTCCCGCAGTTTGCCCCAGCTAAAGTCCTCGGTGTTGTCATCGAGAAATTTCCGAGCGCCGGACGACCATGCGATCAGCGTTTGGTCATCGAACAGAAACACCGCATCGGTGCGACCATCCGCGATCAACAATTCATGCTCCATCCCCTTGGCGTCTGCTTTGGGGTTGAGAAACCAGACTGCAACCGCTGCGCTGGCGATGCAAAGGGTCACCAGAATGAACCACTCTACGGACATCAAATCTTGCATGGACACGGCCTCGCTATTTCTCCTTGTGCTCAGTTTCCATGACAATGGTTAAGTGAAGTTTAATTGGTTTCCCAAAAGTGAATAGTTAAAACTGTATTGGAGTGTTTTCCCCGGTTGGCACAGGGGTATCGCCGCTGACTGCGTCGATTTTACGCCGCGGCCAAGTCACCACCACCAATGCCCCTTGCTGCGCTGGGGTCAGGTTTTGTGAAATACGCACATCGCGACCGTTCAGGAATTCCAGATGTGCGCCGGTACGTTCCAGCAGGGTTTTTGCGATGAACAATCCAAGCCCCATGCCCTCATACTCCGGGCGTTTCCCACGGTCTGCATGGGAGCTTCGGCGTCGCATGAAAGGATCACCGAGACGCCCGAGCAGATGGCCGGGAAACCCGTTCCCATCATCACTGATCCTGACCGTGATTTCGTCATCGCTCCAGTGCAACTCGATCCAGACCTTTGATTGGGCAAAGTCGACGGCGTTTTGAACAAGGTTACGCAAACCGTGAATGATCTCGGGTTTACGCAGCACGCTGGGCTGGTTCAGCCCGTCGCCCTCGGCGGGATGTTCACTGAACCTGATGTCTTTGCCACGGTCGAAATGTGGTTCGGCTGCCTCATGAACCAATGTCGAGAGAGGCGCTTGTCGCAGGTGCAGGTCGTCTTTGCCCGCACGCCCCATCCCACGCAGAATGTCTCGGCAGCGGTCGGCTTGTTCGCGGATCAGGCGCGCGTCGTCCTGCAGTTCGGGGTTATCGTCCAACTCTTCGATGAGTTCCGAACTGGTCAGTTTAATGGTCGCCAGTGGTGTCCCAAGCTCATGCGCGGCCGCCGCAACAACGCCGCCTAAGTCGGTGAGCTTTTGTTCTCGCGACAGGGCGAATTGCGTCGCAGCTAGAGCATCCGACATTGACCGAATCTCCGCGCTGATACGGTAGGAATAGGCGCCCATGAACATGATCGCGATCACCAGCGCGCACCAATGGCCAAACACAAAGAGCGAGGGCATCTTCAGGATTTCGCCCGTCGCCGTCTCTAGGGGAACATGCAGCGGAACCAAAAGTGTGACGAGAATAATCGCGCTGGTGCCAATAATGAGCGTGGAGCGCAGACCCATCACCGAAGCTGAGATTGTCACAGGTCCCAAAACCAGCAGCGCAAAGGGGTTATTCAACCCGCCGGTCATATAAAGGAGGAAACACAGCTGCAGCAGGTCAAAGAGCACCATCAGGAAATTCTGAAACTCCGTCAGGCGCTTGTTTTCCGGAAAGACGATCAACGCGACCAGATTTGCCAGTGCGGACACACCGATGGCAAAATAGCAGGGCAGAACCGAAAGCTGCAGATCGTATTGGGTTTGCGCCACGCCGATTGCGGTGGCCTGACCGATGATGGCAACCCATCGCAAAACGATCAAAGTGCGTAGCCTGACCCAGTGGCTGCGTTCCTGGCCGCTCATCAGGCCAAAGGTGGTCTCGCTCATGTGACGTTTGCTCCCGTTGCATCGTCGGTAATTGTTGATAGGTCTACCGCCAACCGGGATCAACTCGGGTGCGTCTTCCCTGCGTGCCCGCCCGTTCAGGTCTGTGAGGAAACAAGACATGATGAGAAACATCGCAATTCTGGCTTTTGCCTGTGTCGTCGCCCTTCTGGGGGGTGTTTGGTATCTGACCCTTCGTGGCAATGGTTCGGATGATGCATTTGCGCAGTGCCGTGCAAGCGCGGTTGCAGGTGGCAGCGCAGCGATTGGCGGGCCGTTCGAACTGTTGAACGCCAAAGGTGAAACAGTGACCGACAAAGACGTGATTACCGAACCGTCCCTCGTCTATTTCGGGTATACGTTCTGCCCAGATGTCTGCCCGTTCGATGCTGCACGCAATGCCGATGCAGTGGATGTTCTGGAGGAACGTGGATATTCGACAACACCGGTGTTCATCTCCATCGACCCTAAGCGGGACACGCCCGAAGTGGTCGGAGATTTCGCCTACAATATTCATGAGAAAATGATCGGCCTGACCGGATCGCCTGAGCAAATCAAAGCTGCGAGCCAAGCTTACAAGACCTATTACAAGGCGCAGGAAGGTGATGATGACTATTACCTCGTGGATCACACGACCATGACTTATCTGGTGTTGCCGGAGTATGGTTTTGTCGATTTCTTCCGTCGTGATGTGACGCCAGAGCAAATGGCGGATCGTGTCGCCTGCTTCATGGACAACAGCTGAAACTCGGCAGTGATTTGACGTTTCAGTTCCGAGACGTAATATCTCGAGAAATAAATGCGCGTGACGCTGGAAGGAAAGTGAATGGCCGAAGCAGCTCAGTCCGAGATCGGGCCTGACCCCTCGCTACTCTTGGTCGATGATGACGAACCGTTTCTGCGCCGCCTCGCCAAGGCGATGGAAAAGCGTGGGTTTGCGGTTGAAACTGCAGATTCCGTGGCTTCGGGGCAGGCAATCGCAACTGCGCGGCCACCGGCCTATGCGGTGGTGGATCTTCGACTTGAGGATGGCAATGGCCTCGATGTGGTCGAAGTCTTGCGTGAAAAACGTCCCGATAGTCGCATTGTGGTTCTGACCGGATATGGCGCAATTGCGACTGCCGTGGCCGCCGTGAAAATCGGGGCGACAGATTATCTGTCAAAACCAGCGGATGCGACTGACATCACAAACGCGCTGTTGGCAGGCGATGATGCGCTGCCACCGCCCCCCGAAAACCCGATGAGCGCAGATCGCGTGCGCTGGGAGCATATTCAGCGTGTCTATGAACTGTGCGATCGCAACGTCTCGGAAACCGCGCGTCGTTTGAACATGCACCGTCGGACCTTGCAGCGCATTCTTGCCAAGCGCAGCCCGAGGTAAGCACCCGATGAGCGCAGCCGGCGATCTTGATCCCACGCAGCTCCCTTCTCCCAAAGGGGGCTGGTCGGAGAGTATGGCGGTGTTGCGCAACGTCACCGTGGTCCCACCGGTTGAGAGCAGCATGGTTCAGGCCGCGGGTCTTCTGCGCGAAGATGGCAGCTATTGCCATGAGGGTGCTTTGTGGCGGCGGCATCGCCCGATCACGACAGAGCCGGACATGCCCAAGGAGATCACCCAGAAAATCCCTGGCCGCTGGCTTTGGGGTGGGGTGCTTTGGGCGCATTTCGGGCATTTTCTTGTGGAAAGCACCGCGCGCCTCTGGGCGTTGGCCAATCTGGATGCACCGGTTGACGGTGTGTTGTTCATCCCCAAACGTCCGGCCGTGCGCGATCAGGTGCGTGGGTTTCAGTCCGAATTTGTTGGCTTGATGCAAAAAGATCTGCCGATCCGCGTAGCGGCTGATCCGGCCCTAGTCGAGGAACTGGTGGTGCCCGGACAGGGGTTTGGGCTTGGTGACATCACCGAGGCGACGCGCAAATACCGCAACGCGATCCACGCACGATTCGCGCGAGACATCAAACCCGAAGGGCCGGAGAAGCTATATATCTCTCGTTCGAAACTGGGTTTGGGCAAGGGTGGTCTTTTGGGCGAGGAGCAGATGGAGGCTTATCTCGCGGCTGAGGGCTACGAGATTTATCATCCGCAGGAACATAGCCTTTCTGCGCAACTGGCCCGCTATAAAGCGGCGCGCAAGGTGATTGCTGCGGACGGATCGGCGCTGCATCTCTATGCGATGGTGGGACGGCCAGACCAGAAAGTTGCAATGGTGCTGAGGCGTAAATCCACGGCGCATACCCTGCTCACCGACAATGTTCGCCACTTCTGCAAATGCGATCCGCTGGTGATTGGCGCTCTTCGTACGGAATGGGTGCCAAAGGACAATCAGCGCTCCAGCCGATTGAGTTTTGGGGAGTTGGATCATTCCGTGATCGGACGCGTGCTCAAGGATGGCGGTTTCATTTCAGGTGGTGAAAATTGGCCCGTTCTGGATGACGACGCACGCCAGAATGTCCTCAAGGACAAGGGGATCAAGAGCAACCGTTTTGTAGAGTCCCCTGCCTTCCAAAAAGCCCGCGAAGAACAAGAGCGCGCGGAACGTCGCGCCCGCCGTGCTGCGCGCCGCGCCCGCCGAGAGGCCCGCGAGGCAGCACAAAACGACGGCTGAATCTAAAGCTCGCTCAGCAATGCCTCATGACGGCTGACAAAATCTCTGCGCACCTCCACAGGGGGGCGCAGATAGATGTCCAGACCCTCAATCAATTCGGCATTTGGCCTGCCAAAGAACTTTGTCGCCTCGGATTCAGAAAATCCCGCAATCTGGACCGCTTCCATCCATGCTGAGACCTTATCTGCACGTTTGATCTGCGCTTTCACCGTTTTAGGAAGGGCTGCGGGCAGACCAAACCGGATGTGAATCGCCGAGGTGAGACGTGCGTCCAGCTCTCCATATCCGGGCCCTACTGCAGCCTTCACAGGTGAAATCATATCCCCGATGACATATTCCGGCGCGTCATGCAGAAGTGCTGCAAGTTTCCATTTAACCGGAGCCTTGGGATACATGCGGCCGTGAATGATCTCCACCAGTAGTGAGTGTTCTGCCACTGAATACGCAAAATCTCCACGCGTCTGGCCATTCCAGCGGGCAACAAAAGCAAGCCCATGCGCGATGTCTTCGATTTCGATATCAACTGGGGTCGGGTCAAGCAGATCAAGCCTGCGTCCAGAGAGCATTCGTTGCCATGCACGGGGAGATTTCGCAGCCATGATGTGATCCGTGATTGTCGCGCTGCGCACTTGCTACCCCTCTCGCGGCGTGGTTGCAAACCGACATTCATTAGCGGTGCGGCCTATGTAGACAATGCCCGGCGCTCACAGTGAGCGACGATAAGTTGAACTGGGCTTTCCTTGATCCGCAGGGCTTAGATCCCCATATTTATAGCAGAAAGGGGCACGTCCCCGTCATGGCTTGTCCTTTTCCGGTGCTTACACAGGAAAGGAGAAGCACAATGTTCAAACGGCTCATATCTTCAGCATTGGTGTTCGGCATGGCTGCCATTGCGCCACCTGCTCGGGCACAAAACTGTGCCCCTCGAGAAATTGTGGTTGAACGTATGGAACGCCAGTTCAACGAAACGCTTAGCTCTGCTGGACTGCAAAGCGGTCGTTCTCAGGATGTGATCATTGAGATCTGGTCATCATCTCAAAGCGGCACGTTCACAGTGCTGGTCTCTCATCCCACAGGTCTGAGTTGCATGGTGGCCTCGGGGCATGACTACTTTATCGTTCCGGAACATAAACGGCGCAACGATCCTGCCAGTTGATCGCACCCTGTATACGAGTGGCAGATCGTATATCCTCCGGTATCGCCGAAGCGCGCCGCCATCTTCGTTGCTTATCAACCTTTGCGGTGTTACCTCCCAAAACCAAGAATCCTGTGGAAATCTCAAACGGAGCAGAAAATGGCCGGAGACTATATCGTCAAGGACATCTCGCTGGCGGGCTTTGGCCGCAAAGAGCTGGACATCGCAGAAACCGAAATGCCGGGCCTGATGGCGCTGCGCAAGGAATACGGTGAGGAGAAGCCCCTGAAAGGCTCTCGGATCGTCGGTTCGCTGCATATGACGATTCAGACCGCTGTGTTGATTGAAACGCTGGTGGCGTTGGGTGCCGATGTGCGCTGGGCGTCCTGTAACATCTTCTCGACCCAAGACCATGCTGCTGCGGTCATCGCCGAAGCGGGAGTTCCGGTTTTTGCGATCAAAGGCCAGAGCCTTGAAGAGCATTGGGATTATCTCGACCGGTCCTTCCAGTTCCCTGAAGGCCCGAACCTGATCCTTGATGATGGTGGCGATGCGACGCTCTATATTCTGCTGGGCGCACGTGCCGAGGCAGGCGAAGACGTGATCGCGGTTCCGACATCCGAGGAAGAAGAGGTCATCAAAGCGCAGATCAAAAAGCGGATGGAACAGTCCCCCGGCTGGTTCACCAAGATGCGCGATCAGATCAAGGGTGTTTCCGAGGAAACCACCACCGGCGTGCACCGTCTCTATGAGCTGGTGAAACTGGGTCAGCTGCCCTTCCCGGCGATCAACGTGAACGATTCTGTCACCAAGTCGAAGTTCGACAACAAATACGGCTGTAAAGAGAGCCTCGTGGACGGTATCCGCCGCGCCACCGACACCATGATGGCGGGCAAGGTTGCCGTTGTCTGTGGCTATGGTGACGTGGGCAAAGGCTCTGCCGCGTCGCTGAGCGGTGCCGGTGCACGGGTCAAAGTGACCGAAGCAGACCCGATCTGCGCGTTGCAGGCCGCCATGGACGGCTATGAGGTGGTTCTGCTGGAAGAGGCGCTGGACGCGGATATCTTCATCACCACCACCGGCAACAAAGACATTCTGCGCATCGAACATATGCGTGAGATGAAAGATATGGCCATCGTCGGCAATATCGGCCACTTCGACAATGAAATTCAGGTGGCGAACCTGAAGAACCACAAGTGGACCAACATCAAGGAACAGGTGGATATGATCGAGATGCCTTCGGGCAACCGGCTCATCCTGCTCTCTGAGGGGCGTCTGCTGAACCTCGGCAATGCGACCGGGCACCCGTCTTTTGTGATGTCTGCTTCCTTCACCAACCAGGTTCTGGCGCAGATCGAGCTTTGGACCCGTGGCGATGAGTACGACAACAAGGTCTACATTCTGCCCAAGCACCTCGATGAAAAAGTTGCGGCGCTGCATCTGGAGCGTGTCGGTGCAAAACTGACCAAGCTGACGCCTGAGCAAGCCGCCTACATCGGTGTAAAACCCGAAGGCCCGTTCAAGCCGGAACACTACCGCTACTGAGCGACTGGATGTTTGAAGAATTGAAAAACCCGGCCATCGCGCCGGGTTTTTTCGTGATGCTGTCCGGCGCTCGTTCCGGGGGAACATCGCCCCTCCCACCATCCCGCAACGCATTTGTGATGCGTAAAGCGAAGAAAAACCCCTTTGTTGGAATATGAAATCCTCCTACCGTCAAACCACAGTAACTCTGCCAGCAGGGCAGAAGATCCAGGACAGGAGAAATTAACGATGGGCAAGCGTGAAGAGCTGATTGCGCAATATGCGGATGATCTGAAGAACAAATGCGGCATGACGCCAGATATGGATCTTCTCACCAAGGTGACAATTGGTTGCGGTCCTGCGATCTATAATGCCGATGCCTCTACCGTAGCGTCGAGCCAACCGGATGAGTTGGAGACAGTGAAAAACAACTTTTTGATCAAGAAACTCGGCTTGGCAGACGGGCCAGAGCTGATGGATGCGATCAACAAGGTGATTGAGACCTATGGTAAATCGGAGCGCAACAAATACCGCGCCGTTGTATATTACATGCTGACCAAACATTTCGGCAAAGAGGCGATCTACGCCTGATCAGATCGGCCCGATAGAAACCCTAGTGTTTTAATGAGATTGTAGGATCGTAAGAATTGCACTTCTTCGCGTTCTCGGGGTAGATAGTGAGGAGACGCAACTTTTGCGAGAAAATCTCGGACGTGCACGGTGGGAGTGGGCGTTGAGTACACAAGAAGGCCGCGGCATCGCCAGCGGCCTTTTTCGTGGTCGGATGCCAATTAGAACAGGGTCAGGATCAACCCCATTATGGCGCATGCAAGTGCCGCGTATCCACCGTCGATGATCGTCAACATACGTGTCCGCATGCTGTAGAGATTGTTGAGTGCGATCCAAGGCGTGACGAAAAATAACCCAATACCCAGCCCCGCAAGAAACCCTGCGCCGAGAGTTTCGATCCCAGAGAGGCTGAATACGTGACGCATCATGCCCGCGACAATCAACTGGCAGAGAAACGCGATGGCAAAAATCGCAGGAGTTTGCCCCGCTTTGGGTTTTCCCTCGGCGTCACGTTCAACGCCAGAGGCTACCATCCATGGATCGGCAAGCGCGCCATAATAGGCTGCGCCTGAAGAAAATGCCGCAAGTGTCGCTACAAGTACACTGACCAGTTCCATGCCATTGTCCCTTCCTGCTGCGGGTTAAGGACATCAATGCCAGATCACGCGATCCGGTCAATCGGCCTCTGTGCGTCCCATCTTGCAGATCTCATTCCACTCGGCCTCTGTCACCGGTTGGACGGAGAGCCGCGAGTTCTTGACCAGGATCATGTTTTCCAGGGCCGGGTTTGACTTGATCTGGTCCAGAGATACCGGCTGTGCAAACGCGCGAATGGCCTTGATGTCCACGCATTCCCAGCGTGGATCATCCGTTTTGCTGTCTGGGTGCACCTCGGCGCAGACCTCGACGATCCCGACCACGGATTTTTCCTTCAGGGAATGATAGAAAAACCCGCGATCCCCCAGCTTCATCTCCCGCATGAAATTGCGGGCCTGATAGTTGCGCACGCCGTCCCATTCCTCGCCAGCATCCCCTTTGGCGACCTGGTCGTGCCAGCCCCAGGTGTTGGGTTCGGATTTGAACAGCCAATACGCCATCAGCCGATGACCTTCTTCCAGGTGATCAACTCGACCGCTTCAAACAGACCAGCCTTGTTGTAGGGATCATTGGCAGCCCATGCGTCGCCAGCGGCCATATCTTCGACATCGAGAATAACCAGAGAACCAACCATCTCGCCGTTCTGGTCCAACAGAGGGCCCGCTTGGGCGACAACTCCAGTCTCCTCGATATAGGCAAGATGTGCCGCACGATTGTCGAGACGGGTTTGCAGATGGTCGGGTTTGTCGCGGGCAATCAATGCAATAAGCATTTTATTCCTCTTTTAGTGGTCTTTTAAGCAGTTGATCCGCAGCATCCGTGATCGTCAACCTTTGATCCAGCAAATTGGTTACCGTTTGCGTGATCGGCATCTCCAGCCCCATCACCTGGGCGGCTTTTGCCGTTGCGCGGGCGGTGGCGGCGCCTTCAACGGTGATCGACGGGTCAAAAACTTCGCCACGCCCCAGACTGAGGCCAAGGCGGAAGTTGCGCGACTGCTCCGAGCCACAAGTCAGTGTCAGATCGCCAAATCCAGAAAGCCCAGCGAGGGTTTCCGGCCGTGCACCGCGCGCAAGGGCCAGTCGCTGCATCTCTGCGTAGCCGCGTGTCATCAGCGCCGCGCGGGCACTGTCGCCAAGCTGTGCGCCGATGACCGCACCACAGGCGATTGCGATAACGTTCTTCAGCGCGCCACCAATCTCGGCACCGACCAGATCCGTGGTGCGATAAAGCCGTAGATTGTCCGTGGAAAGGCTGGATTGTAACGTCTTTCCGGTTTCGTCCGGGTCGCAGGCCAGCGTCAGCGCGGTGGGCAGGCCTTTTGCGATATCTGCGGCAAAGCTGGGGCCAGTCAGCAAGGCCGCTGTTGCCTCAGGAGCCGCTTCACGCAGCACGGAGACAGGACCCAACCCAGTGTCGAGTTCGATCCCTTTGCAACAGGCCACCAGTGTCTTGGTCGCAAGCGCCGCGCGATGCTGCGCCAGAAAGCTACGCATTTTCTGCATCGGCACCGCAAGGAGGATCACATCATGCGCCTCGAAACAGTCATTGTCCGAATTGACGGTCAGGGACGCGGGCAGGGGTGCTTTCGGCAGGCGGCGGGTGTTTTCGCGAGAGGCCTGCATTTCGGCCGCATGGGTCTCATCACGACACCAGAGCGTTGTAGGTGCTTTGCGCGCCAGCGAGATCGCCAAGGCGGTGCCAAAAGCACCTGCGCCGAGGACCGCGACGCTCATGCTTTCGCTCCTTTTTTCCCGCTGCCAATAAGCGCGGGGCTGGTCTGGTCCAGCGGCCAACGCGGGCGGGCAGCTAGATCCATGCCATCGCGTGCTCCGGTGCGAAATCGCTCAAGCCCGGCATAGGCGATCATGGCCGCGTTGTCCGTACATAGATTTAGGGGAGGCGCGAGAAAATCAGTCTCTAATTCAGCGCATAGAGCCATTAGGCCAGCGCGAATTTCCGTATTGGCCGCAACGCCTCCTGCCACCGCCAGCGTGGGGTGCGTGGGGTCCTCATCCAGGTAGAGCCTGAGCGCGCGGCGTGTTTTTTGTACCAATGTATCGACGATAGCAGCCTGAAAACCGGCGCAAAGATCGGCGCGGTCTTGCCGGGTTAATCCGCCTTTTTCCGTCACGATCTGATCCCGCATCCGCATCAAAGCAGTCTTCAGTCCGGAAAAGGACAGGTTGCAATCGGGGCGGTCCAGTAGGGGGCGCGGAAAACGGAACCTTTCCGGGTCGCCGTGCTCGGCTTCTTTTTGCACGGATGGGCCGCCGGGTTGTGGCAGGCCGAGCAGGCGTGCGGTTTTGTCAAACGCCTCACCCGGCGCATCGTCAATCGTTCCACCGAGGCGAGAGAACGCCTCTGGCCCGCGCGCAATCAGATATTGGCAATGGCCACCTGAAACCAGCAACATCAGATAGGGGTAAGCGATATCATCCGTCAGCCGCGGCGTCAGCGCATGCCCTGCAAGGTGATTAACACCCACCAAAGGCAGCCCTTTTGCCGCCGCGATCCCCTTTGCACACATCACACCCGACATCACGCCGCCGATGAGCCCCGGACCTGCGGTAACGGCTATTGCGTCGAGGTCATCCAGCGTCAGATTTGCCTCAGACAAGGCATCCCGCACGCAAGTATCGAGCTTTTCTGCGTGAGCGCGGGCGGCGATCTCTGGCACGACACCGCCAAAAGCGCTGTGCAGCTCCGTCTGGCCAAAGACGACCGACGACAGGATTTCTGCAGGGGCACCGTCCTGTTGCCGTACAATGGCGGCAGCAGTGTCGTCACAGCTGCTTTCCAGTCCAAGAAGAGTGAGCGTTTGGGTCATAGGCCTACCGTTGCATCCTTTGTGCTGCGGGGCTACCACCATGAGGTGATGCAAACAATCCCGGGAGCGTGCAGGTGAACGAGAACGGGCCAGCCCTTCTGATGACGCGCCCGCGCGAGGCCGCGCAGCGGTTTGTTGAGTTATTGCCGTCTAATCTGCGCGCAAATTTACCCATCATTTATTCTCCGCTGCTGGAGATATCCGCTCTGCCGATCATGATAGATCTTGGTGGTGTGGATGCGGTGATCTTTACCTCGGGCGAGGGGGTGAGGGTGGCTTCAGATGGTCAACCTCTTCGTATTAGAGCCTATTGCGTGGGGGAGCGCACGACGAAAGCAGCAAGAATGGCAGGATGGGACGCGCAGTATTCTGGTGACACCGCTGATGCCTTGATCGCAGCCTTGCGGGCTGATGCGCCGGGCGGAAATCTGCTACATCTACACGGGGAATATACCCGTGGAGCAGTTGCAAAGCGCCTGTCGGATACGGGGATTTCATGCACTGGCATGGCGATTTATCGTCAGGAATTATCTTCTTTTACGGCAGAAGCTGATACGGCGCTTGCGACGCAGAGGCCGTTGATCGTGCCGCTTTTTTCACCGCGCACCGCTGCGCATTTTGCCAGCTTATGTCCTGAAAATGCGCATTTGTCGCTGATTGCAATGAGTGAGCAGGTCGCCGAGGTGATGCCGCGCTTGCAAAGTGGTGCACGACACGTAAGTAAGTTTCCAACAGCTGAAGCGATGGTGGAATTGGTGTGTGATGTCGCACAGACGTGGCTTCGGGTTGAGACGGAGCCGTCTGAAGACTAGGGTCGGACCGTAGGGTGTTGAGTACGTTTGGGGAATCGGGGGAGGCCAGAGTGGCTGAAGACAAGAAAACTGGTGACATGGCAAAACCGACCCCGGAGGAGTCCAGGGACGATCTTGAGCAGGATCTCAGCACAGAGTCTGAACAGGTAAGTAAAGAGAAGGTCGAAGAGCGGCTGGCCACGGAGGAACTTGACGACTTCGCTGAAACCGAAGTGCCTGTTTCCGAGACCGAGACCGAGACCGAGACCGAGACCGAGACCGAGACCGAGACCGAGACCGAGACCGAGACCGAGACCGAGACCGAACTGGGCGCAACCCACGAAGAGTCAGCGCCTGTTCCTGTGATTCAAGAGCGCATCGTTGAAAAGCGCGGCGGCTTTGGGGCTGCGGTTCTGGGAGGCGTCGTAGCGGCGCTGATCGGCTTTGTTGCGGGCAAGGGTGATGTGCTCGACGGCGTTCTGCCGCCTTCTTTGCGCGGCAGCAGTGTTGATATCGAACCGTTGCAGACCGCTCAGGCGGATTTGAAATCGCAACTCGCGGACCTTCGCAGTAGCGTTTCGGCGATCGACGTGCCTGATCTTGAACCGATTGATGCACGTCTGTCCGCGCTTGAGACTGCTCAAGAAGCTGAGGACCAACCGGGGTCCGATCTGAACGCGGAAGTGGCAAAAACACTGCAAGGCCTCTCGGACCGTGTCGCAGCATTGGAAGCGCGCCCAATTACTGAAGGTGCATCCGCTGACGCAGTCGAGGCATTTGAAGCAGAACTGCAGCGTGTCCGCGATAGCCTGAGCGAGCAGCAGGCTGAAGTGAAACGCATGGTCACTGAGGCGCAAGAAATGGAGCGTGCGAGTGCGGAAGCCGCGCGCATAGCCGCCGCACAATCGGTGGTTTCGCGCCTGCGCTCCGCATTGGATGCGGGTGCGCCTTATGGTGATCTGGTTGCGGAACTCAGCCGTCTTCAAGTTGAGGTGCCTGAGGATATTCAAGTCGCGGCAGACACAGGCGTTGCGACGCTGGCTGGTTTGCGCGACGGGTTTGCCCCGGCTGCCCGCGCGGCGCTTGCAGCAGCGCGAGAGGAAACCAAAGGCAGTGGTGGCATCATGGCCTATGTGAATCGCCATCTTGGTGCGCGCTCCGTTGCCCCACGCGAAGGCGATGATCCGGATGCGATTTTGTCACGCGCCGGTGCTGCCGTTGAGGGCGCAGATATATCCGCCGCGCTAGATGAACTTGCAGCCCTGCCTGATAGCGCAAAAGCACAGTTAGAGGCCTGGCAAACATCGGCACGGATTCGTCTTGATGCCGAAGCCGCCACCGACGCGCTGTCGCAAAGCCTGAACGCCAACTAAGGACGTCGCCATGCTCTGGTCATTGTTGAAGATTCTCGTATTCGTCGCGATCGTTGCGCTTATGGCCTTCGGTGCGGGCGTCCTGATGGAAACCGCCGGAGGTTTGCAAATCACCGTTGCAGGCACCGAATATACACTGGGTGCGCTGCAGTCCGTGATGGCGCTGGTGGCGCTGATGGTACTGACATGGCTGTTCTTTAAGCTGTTGTCGCTGTTGATCGCGACGCTGCGTTTTCTGAACGGCGATGAAACGGCTCTGTCACGCTATTTCGACAAAGGGCGTGAGCGGCGCGGCTATCAGGCGTTGTCGGACAGTCTCATGGCGCTGGCTGTGGGCGAGGGGCGCACAGCGCTTTCAAAAGCTGCAAAAGCAGAGCGCTATCTTCAAGACCCGGCCCTGACGGATCTTGTGGTGGCGCAGGCTGCGGAAATGGCTGGCGACACGCATAAGGCGTCAGAGGCTTACAAACGTCTGTTGTCCGATCAATCCACCCGTTTTGTTGGCGTGCGCGGGATCATGAAACAGAAACTCTCTGAAGGGGATACCGAGACCGCGCGGCAACTGGCTGAAAAGGCGCTCGCATTGCGGCCCAAGCACGAAGAGGTGCAAGACACCCTGTTGAAATTGCAAGCGCAGGCCGAAGACTGGGCAGGCGCGCGTCAGACCTTGGCGACCAAACTCAAGACCGGAACGCTACCGCGCGAGGTGTTTAAACGTCGTGACGCCGTGCTTGCGCTTTCCTCGTCCAAGGCCCTTTTGGCTGAGGAAGCCACACCGGAACAACAGGAACAGGCCATTGAGGCCAACCGCCTCTCGCCAGATCTGGTGCCTGCTGCAGCCCTTGCCGCGCGCAGCTACATCGCAAAAGGCAAGCCGCGCAATGCGGTGCGTATTCTCAAGAAAGCATGGGAGGCGCAGCCTCATCCCGATTTGGCTCATGCCTTTGCTGAGATTGAACCCAATGAGAGCGCGCAGGAGCGTGTGAAACGGTTCGAGACCTTGTTGCGGGTGAAACCAGACCACGATGAAACGCGTCTGGTGCGGGCAGAGCTTTTGATCGTCGCAGAAGATTTCCCTGAAGCACGTCGCGCGCTGGGCGATCTGGTGGACCGTGCGCCGGATGCACGCGCACTGACGCTGATGGCAGCAATTGAAAAAGGCGAAGGTGGCCCCGATGCCATGGTACAGGGGTGGCTAACGAAGGCGCTTACTGCGCCGCGCGGGCCGCAGTGGGTTTGCGAGAGCTGCAATCACATCCACGCGGAGTGGGCGCCGACATGTGAAAACTGCGCAAGCTTTGACACGCTGACCTGGAAGCGCCCTGAAACACCTGAATATCACTCGGCGACTGGGGCTGCGATGCTGCCATTGCTGGCGGCGCGTGCAGAGGCTGGTACCGGCGCGCTCACGATCGTTGACCCCGAGCCGATTGATGTCAGTGATGACGTCGAAATCGATCTGGATGATACTTCGGAACCAAGCAAGGGCGACGTGAAAAGCTGAAAACCGGCTGGGAACATTGCCACTGTTCGCCTCGCCAGATGAAAATACCCCCGGCCAAGCGAGACTTGGCCGGGGGTATTGTGTTTAGTCGAGGAAGCGTGTCAGCCCCAAGGAGAGCTCCGGCACATATGTCACCAAGAGCAAGATCAGCGCCAGCACCCCGATAAAGGGCAGGTTGGTACGTGAGGTTTCCCAGATCCCGGCACGCGCAATCGAGCAAGAGGTAATCAGGACCGATGCAACCGGCGGGGTCTGTTGCCCGATGGCAAGGTTCAGCGTCACCATGATGCCAAAGTGAATGGGGTCAATCCCCACCGCATTGACCAAGGGCATCACCACGGGCACCACCAGAATGATCGCCGCCGCACCATGCAGGAACATGCCCAGCACCAGCAGGAGTATGTTCAGCAGGGCCAGAACAATCAGCGGGTTGGTGGTGACTTCTGTGATCTGCGCCGCCAATTGCTGCGGGACCTGCGCTTGGGTAAGGAACAAGCCCAGAGCGGCAGATGTGGAGACCAGAAGCATCACAATCCCGGTCTGGCTGATCCCTTCGAGCATGGTTTTGCGCAGTCGTGACACATCCAGATCTCGGTAGATAAACAGACCGATCACCAATGCGGCCACAACGGCAAGCCCTGCGCCCTCGGTTGCAGTGACAAAGCCAGAGAAGATCCCGCCAAGGATAATCACTGGCATGGTGAGCGCCCAGAAGGCCTCTTTGAAGGTGCGCCAGACGTGCGCGGGGTCAAACCCTTCGGCGCGCGGCAGATCGTAGCGCACCGCCAGCACCCACGTGACGAGCATCAGCAAGAAGGCCCCCAACAATCCCGGCACCACGCCTGCAACAAAGAGCTTAATCACCGAGGTTTCCGCGATTGCTCCGTACAGGATCATTGGGATTGAGGGCGGGATAATAATCGCTAGTGATGCCGATGAAGAGGTGATCGCTGCCGCCAATGTGCGTGAGTAGCCGCGCTTCTTCATCTCGGGGATCAAAACCGTGCCGGTCGCAGCCACATCAGCCACGGCAGAGCCGGAGATTTCGGCAAACACCATGGAGACACCGATATTCACCATGCCGAGACCGCCTCGGATGAACCCGATCAGTGCGGTCACAAAATTGATAAGCCGAAGTGAAATCCCGGAAGTGTTCATCAGGTTCCCGGCCAGAATGAACAGTGGAATGGCGATCAAAGGAAAGGAGGTCGAACCCGAATAGAGCTTGATCACCATGTCGTTCAGGCTTTCGGGACCTGCGGTCAGCAGGAAACCTCCCATCGAGACAACACCGATCGCGACGGCAATCGGAACATTGATAAGGATCAGTGCGATCAGGACGATTGTGGTCAGCAGCAGGATCATTTTGCGCCCTCCTTTTCTGCCATTGCGGAATTTTCTGCTTCGGCCTCTGCGATGGCCTGTTCGATCTCGGCATGTTCCGGGTCGATCCCTTCAGCCGCAAAACGCAGGGCACGGGGGAGCGTCAACACGGTGCCGATAATCATAATGACCGAGGCAATCGGGATCACGGATTGAACGATGTCCAATGTCATCCAGCGCAGCGAGAGCAGCGAGTCCCACTTGGCCACGGCGAGCACCGCATTGCCGTACCACGCAACCACCGCAAAATAGGTGATCACCAAGAGTTCGGAAAACAGCGCCAGCGCAACTGCCAGCGGTTTTGGCAGCGCGGTCACAATGCCGGAAAATCCCATGTGCTGGCGCAGGAACACCGCATAGGCCGCGCCGAAATAAGTGAGCCACGCCAGAAGGACGCTGGCAATTTCATCATACCACGCGGGCGACGCGCCAAGGTATCGCATGGTGGTCGAATACACGACGGACACTGCCAGGATTACCAGCAGCAATAGGCAGATCGTCTCGATTGCCCGTAACAGTATACGCTCGATCATTGCGATCATGCCCATCTCCTGTCTCAAGTTGGCTCCGGCCGGTTATGGCCGACCGGAGCGCATGGTTATTTCTGGGCCAGATCTTGTGCGCGGCTGACAAGCGCATCACCACCGGGCACCTGATTTGCAAAGGCTTCGTAGATTGGGGCTGACGCCGCGATAAAGGCTGCCTTGTCTGCCACATTGACCTCGACACCGGCGGCACGAACCTTATCGACCAGCTCGTTGTCGGCGGTTTCGCCCTGCTCAAGCGCCCAGTCCTGAACCGAAGCTGCAACTTCGGTGACGGCTGCTTTGACATCATCGGGCAGTTTCTCCCACGTTTGCGCGCCGCTGGTCAGATAGGTGGGCGAATAGACGTGGCCGGTCAGGCTGAGGTATTTCTGCACCTCTTGGAAATTCGCACCGACGATGTTCGTCAGCGGGTTTTCCTGACCGTCCATTGTGCCGGTTTGCAGGGCAACAAAGACTTCGGAAAAGGACATCGGGGTGGGGTTCGATCCCCATTCCTTGAACATCGACACGCGCCATTCCGACGAAGGCGTGCGGATTTTCAAACCACCCAGATCGGCGGGGGTGTTGATGGGACGGGTGTTATTGGTGATCTGGCGGAACCCATTTTCCCATGTGGAGAGAACCTTTAGCCCGGCCTGCTCTGCCAGAGGAGCGAGATCGGTCTGAACAATCTTGGCATCGATGGCCTTCAGGTGCGCGCGGTCTTGCACAAGGAACGGCATGTCAAATAGCGCGAACTCTGGCGCGACATTGGTCATGATCGACGAAATCAGCGTGAAATCGACAGTACCCAGACGCAGCTTCTGCATCAGCTCTTTTTCATTGCCAAGCTGCGCATCGGCGTAAAATTCGATCTTATGCGCATCCCCAAGCTGGGCCTGTAACTCTTCGGCAAAGCGTGCGGCGCTTTTTCCTTGCAGGCTGTTTGAGGCGGCGCCCACCGCCACAACATAGGTATCCGCCGCAACAGGCGCCGCGATGGTCAGGGCTGCGGCGGCGAGGCCGGCGCTCAGTGTTTTTGTCAGGGTTTCCATGATTCTTCCTCCGTTGATCAGGAAAGTCGTGCCGCAGGCCGACGCCGTTTTGGTGGGCTAGTATAGGGCAATCGGAATGCATGAGGCGTTCCGATTTGCGCTCTACTCTCTCCTCCCTTGTTTTTGGCGCTACAGCATTTTGGCATTCCAAAACACCATTATCATGTTAAGACAGATGTCAACATGATTCGTGTTTCGGCCTGTCCCGAACACCCAGCCAAAAGAGAGAGGGGCCTTGATGACCAAGATCAAATCCGTCCGAACCCGCGTCTGGACCTGGAAAGGGCCAACGGTTCCACCGACAGGCAATTTCTGCACAAACGCCTCTGATGCCCTGTGGATCAAGGGCGATGCGATGCAGTCCTTTCGTTTTCACCAATGGCTGACCTGCGAGGTCGAATGTGAAGACGGCACCATCGGTATCGGCAATGCTGCCCTCGCGCCGACGCTGGTGAAACAGGCAATCGACGATTGGTATGCCCCTTTGGTGGTGGGCGAAGATCCGTTTGATTACGCCTATATCTGGGAAAAGATGTATCGC
Organism: Tritonibacter mobilis F1926; assembly: GCF_000376545.2. Taxonomy (NCBI): domain Bacteria; kingdom Pseudomonadati; phylum Pseudomonadota; class Alphaproteobacteria; order Rhodobacterales; family Paracoccaceae; genus Tritonibacter; species Tritonibacter mobilis. Next base: position 3,047,244 of record NZ_CP015230.1, on the reverse strand, counting down.
CGTAGCCATGCTTGGGGCCGTAAGGGCATCGGCATGACGGCCATGTCCGCGATCGACATCGCGATCTGGGACCTGATGGGCAAGCTGGTTGGAAAGCCGGTGTTCAAATTGCTCGGCGGACGGACCAAGGAGAAGATCCCGGTTTATTATTCCAAGCTCTACGCAGGTCCGGTTGAGGACATGCAGGCAGAGGCCGAAGAGGCGATGAAAAGCGGCTACACCGGTTTCAAATCCCGCTTTGGCTATGGACCCAAAGATGGCATGGCGGGCATGCGCGAGAACCTCAAACGGGTCGAGGCGCTGCGTGAGGTGATCGGCTACGACACAGACCTCATGCTGGAATGCTACATGGGCTGGAACCTTGATTATGCAAAACGCATGCTGCCCAAACTGGCCAAATATGAGCCGCGCTGGCTGGAAGAACCGGTAATCGCGGACGACGTGGCAGGCTACGCTGAACTCAACGCGATGGGGATCGTACCGATTTCCGGCGGTGAGCATGAATTCTCGGTCATCGGTTGTGCAGAGCTTATCAATCGCAAGGCTGTCAGCGTCCTGCAATATGACACGAACCGGGTTGGTGGCATCACTGCGGCCCAAAAGATCAACGCCATTGCAGAGGCCGCGCAGATCCCGGTGATCCCGCATGCAGGTCAGATGCATAACTATCACCTGACCATGGCCAACACCAACTGTCCGATGTCAGAGTATTTCCCGGTCTTCGACGTCGAAGTCGGCAATGAGCTGTTTTACTACATCTTCGAGGGCGACCCGGAAGCGGTAGATGGCTTCCTGCAGCTCGACGATGATCTGCCCGGACTCGGCATTACGATTTCCGACAAGCATCTTCATAACTTCGAGATTACAGAATGACCAAATATTCAGGCATCTGGCCCGTCGCGCCCACCCCATTCCATCCGGATGGAACCGTTGATTACGAAGGTATGAAACGCGTGATCGACTGTATGGTCGATCAGGGCAATGATGGCATCTGCATCCTTGCCAACTATTCCGAGCAGTTCCTGATCTCTGACGAGGAACGGCGTAAGCTGACAGAGATCTCTCTGGCACATGTGGCGGGTCGGCTACCAGTGATCGTGACGGTCAGCCATTTTGCAACCCAGATCGCGGTGGAACGCGCCCAACACGCCAAAGATCACGGCGCTGCCATGGTGATGATGATGGCCCCCTATCATGGGGCACTGATGCGGGGCACAGCCGAGCAGACCTTTGAACAATTTGCCTGCGTGGGCGATGTGGGGTTGCCGATTATGGTTCAGGACGCGCCCTTGTCCGGAGTAGATCTGCCTGTTCCGCTCTTGCTGCGCATGGCGCGCGAGATCGAAATGGTCAAACTGTTCAAGATCGAATGCCCGCAGACCGCAGCCAAGCTCCGCGCACTTGTGGCAGAGGGTGGCGATGCGATTGAGGGCCCGTTTGATGGCGAAGAGGCGATCACCCTGCTGGCGGACCTCGAAGCGGGGGCCACGGGCACCATGACCAGCGCTATGATCCCTGATCAGATCAAACCGGTTCTTCGGCATTTTGCAGCCGGTGATTTGATCGCAGCCACAGAGGCTTATGCCCGCGTCTTGCCTGCAGTGAACCACGAAAACCGTCAGTGTGGGTTTCGTTCGGCAAAGGCTGCGATGGTTGAGGGCGGCGTTATTGCGTCAGATTTCTGCCGTCACCCTATCGCGCCATTGCATCCGCAGACGAAGGAGGCTCTCTTTCGGTTGATCCGCCCGTTGGATCCTGTGGTTTTGAACTGGGGAAAATAACATGAGCAAAAAAGCCGAGATCTCTGACCTTGATACGAATGAACTGGAACTGGCACGTCCGCGTGCCACGCTGGTCGAGATTGCGGCTGACAAGCTGCGTGAACTGATCTTGCTGGAAAAGTTGCCTGCCGGCGCGCATATCTCGGAACGGGATCTGGCCGCAGCGCTGGGGATCAGTCGCACACCGCTGACGAAGGCGCTGACCATACTCGAGCAGGACGGGCTGGTGGAATATTCCGTCACCCGTCGCCCGCAGGTGGCTAATCCGCCCATCGAAGAGATCGAGCAGAATCTCGTGGTGATGGGCGCGTTAGAGGCCCTCGCGGGGGAGTTGGCTTGCGCCCTGATCACCGATGCTGAAATCGCGCATGTCGTTGATTGTCAGCGCCGGATGGAAGACGGCGCTGGGACGCTGCCACCGCTTGAATCGTTTCAGCTCGATATGCAAATGCACGAAGCCATCGTTCAGGCCAGCCGCAATGCGCCGCTCATCGACACCCACCGCAAATACAATGCGCGCCTGTGGCGGGCGCGTTTCCAATCGTCGCAACGCCGTTCCGGGCGCGACCAGACGCTGGCCGAACACCGTGCCATCGTCGACGCCCTGAGCCGCCGTGACGCCAAAACCACATCCGACGCCCTGCGCCATCATCTGGCCTCGGCTGTCGCCAACATCAGGAATGCCTTGCGCGAGAGCGGCGAGGCTTCGGAAACGGAGTAAACATGTCCCCACGGATAGGAGTTATCCCCGGCGATCCCAGCGGCATCGGGCCGGAACTGGTCGCCCGGCTTTTGGCCGACGACATCACACACGACGCGCAAATCCTGCTGATCGGCGACCGTCACGTGTTTGAAATGGGTCAAGCGCAGGCGGGTCTGTCACATGACATGACGGCAATAGATGCCAGCCAGCAGGACTGGTCCACTGTCGAAGGCTATGCCCTACACGAGATGACCACGATCAACCCCGACGAGGTGGTGCTGGCACAAAGCACCGAAAGCTCGGGCCGCTCCACATTGCAAGTGCTGGATCAAGCGCTGGAGTTCGTGCGTACGGGTGTGATTGATGCCATCGTCTTTGCACCCTTCAATAAGGCGTCGATGCATCTGGCGGGGATCGGACATTCGGACGAGCTGCACTACATGGCCGAAAAACTCGGTGTGACCGGCTATATCTCCGAACTCAACACGCTGGATGGTATGTGGACCAGCCGTGTGACCAGTCACATTGCCCTGCGTGATGTGGCCGACGTGATCAGCGCCGAGCGCATCGAAGACGCCACCCATCTGATTGACCGCACTCTGCGGCGGGCCGGGTATGCCCGCCCGCGGATCGCGGTTGCAGCGCTCAACCCGCACGCCGGGGATGGTGGCAACTTTGGGCGCGAAGAAATCGACGTGATCGAACCAGCTGTGCGCCAGATGGCGGGCGGGCAAATGGCCGTTACGGGCCCGCTGCCCTCAGATACTGTGTTCCTCAAAGTGACACGCGGAGAGATTGACGCGGTTGTGACCATGTATCACGATCAGGGGCAAATCGCGCTCAAGCTCTTGGGCTTTGATCGTGGTGTTACGGTACAGGGCGGTCTGCCGGTGCCGGTCACAACGCCCGCCCACGGAACCGCATTTGACATCGCAGGGCGCGGAGAGGCCGACGTGGGTGCTACCCGTGCTGCCTTTGAAATCGCCTGCAAAATGGTAAGCAACTGGCAAAAGGAGGACGCAGCATGAGCTTCGCCCCTCATGGAAAACACCTGATCGCCGGAGACTGGGTCGTCTCCGAGCAGATCTTCATGTCCGAGCCTGCAAACGGCGAGGCGCATGCCTTCAGCATAGGCACCCCTTCGCTCGTGGATCAGGCTTGCCGGGCTGCGGAGGACGCATTCTGGTCATATGGCTACAGCAGCCGTGCAGATCGTGCTGCCTTTCTCAATGCGATCGCGGATGAAATTGAGGCCCGCGCTGAGGCGATCACCCAGATCGGCACCGAGGAAACTGGCCTGCCCGAAGCGCGTCTGAACGGTGAGCGAGGTCGGACCACAGGTCAGTTGCGCCTGTTTGCGGACCATATCCTTGCCGGTGACTACCTCGACCGACGTCATGATGCAGCCCTGCCGGATCGACAGCCTCTGCCACGTCCGGATCTGAAAATGATCCAGCGTCCGATTGGGCCGGTTGCCGTCTTTGGCGCATCAAACTTCCCATTGGCATTTTCCACGGCAGGGGGCGATACAGCTGCGGCGCTGGCGGCGGGCTGCCCTGTCGTCGTCAAAGGCCACTCCGCCCATCCCGGCACCGGCGAAATCATCGCCGAAGCCATTCATGCCGCGATCAAATCCTGTGACATGCCAGCGGGTGTGTTTTCACTCATTCAGGGTGGCAAGCGCGATGTCGGGCAGACCCTCGTTCAGCACCCTTTGATTAAAGCCGTTGGTTTCACCGGTTCGCTCGGCGGCGGGCGCGCGCTGTTTGATCTTTGCGCACAGCGGCCTGAGCCGATCCCGTTCTTTGGTGAACTTGGCAGCGTCAATCCGATGTTTGTCTTCCCCGAAGCCACAAAAGCGCGCGGCGTCAGCTTGGGCGAAGGCTGGGCTGCATCGCTTACCATGGGCGCGGGCCAATTCTGCACCAATCCCGGTATTGCCGTTGTGAGTAAGGGGCCTCAGGGGGATGCATTTGTTGAAGCCGCCGCCAAGGCACTGGCAGATGCACCTGCGCAGGTCATGCTGACAGATGGCATCTCAGAGGCCTATCGCAACGGTAAGGCACGCATCAACGCCAGCGCCGAAGTGCGGCCCATTCTGACCAATGATAGCGAGGGACGCACTGCGCTTCCTAACCTCTTTGAAACCGATGCAGGCGCGTATCTGCAAAACAACGCGCTGGGCGAGGAGGTCTTTGGCCCGCTGGGGTTGATCGTTCGGGTTCGGGACACTGCGGAAATGGAAACTCTGGCCCAAGGTCTGCACGGCCAGCTTACGGTCACACTGCATATGGATGAGGGTGATACAGAAGCGGCGCGCCGCCTGATGCCCCTCGTCGAGCGCAAAGCAGGCCGCGTATTGGTCAATGGTTTCCCGACGGGCGTGGAGGTCTGCGACAGCATGGTTCATGGCGGACCTTATCCCGCATCGACGAACTTTGGTGCGACCTCAGTGGGTACTTTGGCAATCCGCCGCTTCCTGCGCCCGGTATGTTATCAAAACGTGCCAGAAGGCTTGTTGCCCGAGTAACCCCGGAGCCTGAGACCACTCTAGTTGGGTTTAATATCCCATGTTAGAGACAAATATGGGCCGCAGTAAAACTCCGCTGCGGCCCGTTTTTATTCATGCCGCCACGGCAATCGCCTTTGCATTGACGAACTCAAGCATGCCAAAGCCGCCGTGCTCGCGGCCATAACCGGAATCTTTCACGCCGCCAAAAGGCATCTCTGGCGTGGCGAGGTTGAAGTGGTTCACAAAGACCATGCCGGTATCGAAATGTTGCTTTGCGAGTTGCACCGCGCGGGCGTCGTCCCTGGAGAAGATGCCACCGCCAAGGCCAAACCGGCTGTCGTTGGCGATCCGCATCGCATCCTCATCGTCGCGTGCGCGAATGATCGAGGCGACTGGGCCAAAAAGCTCTTCATCATAGGCGGGCTGACCGGGTGCGACATCCGTCAACACGGTCGCCGGGTAGAAATACCCTTTTCCCTCCGGCACTTCGCCACCGCAGGCAATTCGTGCGCCTTTCTCGACGCTCGCCTTCACCTGTTCGTGCAGTTCATCCCGCAGATCGGCGCGTGCCATCGGGCCTAGGCCAGTCTCATCTGCATTGGGATCTCCGAGGGGAACATCTGACATCGCCGCAACATAGCGCTCGACAAAGGCATCATAGACCGCATCGGTCACCACAAAGCGCTTGGCATTCACGCAGGTTTCACCGTTGTTATACAGTCGGCCAGCCACGCAGTTCTCAACAGCAACATCAAGGTCTGCATCTTCCAGTACCAGATACGCGTCGTTGGAACCCAACTCCAGAACCGTCTTCTTCAGATGTGCGCCAGCGGTTTTGGCGATAACACTGCCGTCTTTGGCGCTACCGGTCATGGTCACACCGCGAACCAAATCATGAGCGATCAATGCGTCAGACTGATCATGGTCAATGGTGAGAACCGTAAAGAGGTGCTCGGGAAGGCCCGCAGATTCAAAAATCTCGCGCAGAAGCATCCCGCTACCGGTGCAATTGGCGGCATGTTTCAACAAGACTCCATTGCCCGCCATCAGGTTTGCGATTGCATAACGCACGGCCTGATACGCAGGAAAGTTCCATGGCTGAATTCCATAGATCACGCCCGTCGGAGCATAGGTGATGATGCCCTGACGGCCATCCTGCAGCGAACGGTGCTCGTCTGCCAGAACCTCAGGCCCATTGGCAGCGGTCCATTTGCAAATACCAACACAGAGATCGATTTCATCGCGGCTGTCGCGCAAGAGCTTGCCGACCTCATCTGTCATCAACTGTGCGAACTCTTCCTTGCGATCTTTCAACGCCTCGCCAATCCTTACAATCACCTCTGCCCGCTCCTCAACGGGTGTCAGGCGCCATTGATCAAAAGCTGCATGACACGACTGTAAAGCGTCAAACATTTGATCGTCGGACATTAGCGGATAACTGGTCAGGGGGGCTTCGCTAAAGGGGTTCACTGTAGTGATGCTACGCTCGCTCATGGTGTGTTCCTTTCGCATGGGTTTCATCGGGACAACACGAAGGCGCACCAGCCTGTTCCATGTTGTCTTGAAGGTACGTGCTGCGGAACTTTTGCGCATTCGGCGCGTTTTAGGCGGGTAACTGAGCAATGGCCCCAGCGGGTTTCACCCTCACCCGAGGTCATATCGAAGGATCTAGCGATGTTTGACGCCAATTCCCTCACGACTGCGCAACGGCGTCAAAAAAGCATCTGCATCCTGCACAATCCCCACTCCGGCAAGAAAGAGGCGGCGGGTGGTGCGCAGGCATTGAAAGACGCCTTTGCAAAACACGGGCTCGCGCCGAAAATTACGGAACTTGATCCCAAGCGCGACCTGACATCGACGCTGCAGGAGGTCGTCGCCGAAGGACATGATACGATTGTCGCAGCTGGTGGAGACGGCACGATTTGCGGCGTTGCGCAGGCTTTGAAGGGCAGTTCTTGCGCTATGGGCATTCTGCCGCGCGGCACGTTTAACTATTTCGCCCGTTCACTTGGAATCCCTGAGGATCTTGAGGGCGCCGTCGAGGTCATTGCCCATGGCCATAAACGTGATCTGCGGGTCGCAATGCTCAATGATCGAGTGTTTCTCAACAACGCCAATTTTGGTCTTTATCCACAAATCCTGCGATCCCGTGAGGAGGTTTACGACTTTTGGGGCCGCAGCCGGGTTGCGGCCTATTGGTCTGCGCTCAAGGTGTTGTTTCGTTGGCCGCGGCCACTCGAACTGGACATTGTTGCCGACGGTCAGCGCACCACGGTGCGTACACCCCTTGTCTTTGTGTTCAATAACGCCTTTCAGTTGCGCCAAATGGGAATGGAGGGGGCAGAGTGCATACGCGACGGCCAACTGGCCCTGATGATTGCCCCCGATTATGGACGCTGGGGGATGGTGCGCAGCAGTCTGGCGGTGCTGCTTGGACGTGCCAGCCGAGACCGCGATTTTCATCTCATGTGTAGTGATAGTTTTGAATTGCACGGTCGCCGCAAGAGACTGTTGGTGGCGCGCGACGGAGAGCGTGCCCGCATGAAGGGACCGTTTCGATTACACCTGAGCGAAGACGCGCTTCAGGTCATTGTCCCGACAGACTTTAGGGATGCAACGCGTTGAAACGTCTGCTGCACTTGTCGGACCTTCATTTCGGGCGTGACCGCCCGGAACTTCTGGATCCATTGATTGAACAGATCAACGGGCTTGCACCTGATTTGGTGGCGATTTCCGGTGATTTAACTCAACGCGCGCGTGATTGGCAGTTCATGCGAGCACGAGAGATGATCGACCGCATCAAAGCGCCATGTCTCGTGGTGCCGGGCAATCACGACACCCCTCTCGACAACTTGTTTGAGCGGGTATTGATGCCATGGCGGCGATACCAGAAGTGGATCTCCTGCGATCTCGAACCGCAGATTCATGACACGGATTGGTCCGTTGTCGGCGTGAACTCTGTGAACCCGCTTGGATGGCAAAGGGGACGATTTTCGCTAGGCGATATCAGACGAGTCCAAACCTGTTTTGCACAGACACCCGAGGAAGCCTATCGCATCGTCGTCGCTCATCACCCATTGGAGCATCAACCGGGTGAAACCAAACGGCTGACACGCGGCGCACAGCATGCGCGCGCCGAGCTGTCGCGCATTGGCACCGACATAATTTTATCCGGGCATTTGCATAGCTGGTACGCCGACACCTTTGCGATGGTTCCCGACCAGACACCGGCTGTGTTGCAAATCCACGTGGGAACCAGCCTGTCAGATCGGTTGCGTGGTGAGGAAAATGATTTCAATTTACTGACCCTAAAGCGGTCAGCCGTACGTGTGGACCGGTATGCTTGTCGCGCCGATCGCAGCGGATATGATCTGTCACGTACCGTACATTTCAGTCGAACGGATATGGGCTGGCATTCTGCCTAACCCTTCTAGTATCCACAAGTGTCGTCGCACATTCCGTTAAAGAGCGAGGTACGTAGAACGTTCTGATACTGAGTTGTTATCGGAGGTGTGGTGCCTCAAGAGGGCAACTAAATACATATAAAATCAAAGTATAAGAGAAGATATGCGTAAAATATGCGTACCACACGTAAACGTTTAAAGCCTTTCATCTCGATACGCGCTCTTATCATAGGGTCTGGTCAGCAAGCTCGCGAGAACATTCAAATTGGCGTTGTTGCCCTGCCCATTACGAAACATGGGACGCGGGAACTGCACGTAAAAAAACGGCCAGCGAGGCTGGCCGATAGGTGTGTACAGCCGCGTTCCTTCCTCCAAGCAACAACGCCAAACCCCAGAAGTCTACGAGCTCGAGAGCGGTAGCATGAAACGAAACCTTGCGCGCATCAAAGTATCTGGGCCGAGTAATCTGGAGGCGATGGAGCAGATATCACCATCTGTGCTGTGTCGAACCCAAAATGAACTGCATTAAGTTGTGCGGCCAATCATTCATAGCCCGTGACTTCGATCGCTGGGTCGCCGAGTGACAGGTTCGTATCGCCGTGCTCAACGGGTTCAAGATGCTCGGCATTCTTGTCATAGTGGCTGTAGGGTAAACCCGTCCGGGGAAAGGCGAACTGCGATCAGGCTCTGATTTGTGTAACGACCCCGTTCGATTATCTGTTTCTCTGGCGATGCTCAGACAGAGGAAAGTGGAACCTCAGTGAGATTGCATTCATACCGGGATTTTCACTACCTATCGAGGCATTCGAAATATGTGAAAGAGCCAAGGAAACATATGATCCATTGCCCAATGATCTCCCTATTCCCATTAGAGATCTAATTTCAAAATCTGATCCGAGGTCGTTTCTTCTTGAATTGTTAAAATAATATCCGGGCATAACACTAGCTTCAACGAACCACACGTCTCCTAGATCACGTCGGAACTGCAAGCCGCCGCCCACAAAAATCTCTCCGGTCTCGTGTATCTGCCCAGTGGCTCCAAGACCGTACTCGAAACCGAAAAGCGTCCAGTTGCGATGAGCGTGATAGTCGGCTGTTACATATCCCCCGTCCTCAGAAATATCTGAATTGAAATCATTATATCCTATACCAAGCACAATATCTTGAGCATGCGATGCTTCACTGAAAAATAGAGAAGCCACCAAACCAAAGAAAATAGTGTATCTGCTCATCTTCTTCCCGTTCCAGACCATCAATCTTGAATGATGTACACGGAGAGGCTCCGCCGTATACTTCACTCGAAATACAAGATGTGACTCTACGGCTTGTCGGGCCGGAGTAAATTCACGTCTACAACAATAAAGAGTGTTTCAGGCTTTCGAAAAGGTCAAGTTTTCTCTGGGGAGGGAGAGAGGCGAAGCCCCATGTAATGCATGAGGCTTCGCACTGCGGGCAGCGAACCGGCGAGAGTGGCTACGCACAGATGGGAGGTTGTCGGTCCCGCTTGTGATTATGCGATTAAAACGCTATTTTAGATAAATAAATTCACCGCAAAACGTACCCCATCACCCCCTCCCACTGAGCACCTCGACCTTCCCACCACAGTCCAGAAGCGCGCGCCGGTCCCGCGCCCATAGCAGCTCGACCTCCTGATCCGACAACCACCGCTCCGGCAGCAGCACCGGCTCCGCGCAAGGGTCGGTGCTTTTAACGGAGATGGTTGAGGCGGCGCAGGCGTTGAGGGCCAAGGCAGCGAGGCACGGCAACAGGATCCGCATGGGCTTTCTCCTCGAGGGTTCTGGCAAGGGTGGCGCGGGCGCGTTCGCTGGCAATGCGGGCGCGATCCAGTTGATTGGCCCGCTCGATCTGCGCGAGCGCGCGGGCTTGATAGCGGGCGCGACAGTCGGAGGCCCCGCGCTGATAGGCAAGGCCCGCGACCACCGCGATCAGCGCCAGGGCGGCCACAAGGGTGATCGCCCTCACGCCTCCAACGCCTTCAAGCACATAGCGCGCTCTGACATGCGCCGGTTTGTGAGCCCCCGGATCACCCGGCCACCTGCACGGTTCCAACGCGGGAGCTCATTGCAGGCCCCTGTGAGATCGCCTGCATTGGCTTTGCGCAGCAATGTGGAGCGGCAAGCGGCGGCGGGGCCGATATTGTAGGTCCAGGAGACCAGAGCCACCTTCATGCCGATGGGCACATCAGCGGTGAGGCATCGATCCAGTGCCGCCTCATAAGCGATGATCTCGCGGGCCAGCATCGCGTCACATTCAGCTTTGCTGTAACTGTCACCGGGGCGCACGCCCTTGGTCTCACCATAGCAGACGGTCCAGACGCCGATGACATCGCGGTAGGCTTTTGTCCTGAGGCCCTCCCACTGGCCGATAAAGCTGATCGCGGAGGCGAGGGCCACACTGCCGCCAGCCAGCACGCCAATGGTGCGTTTGCGCACGGCCCCGCTTTCATCGCGCCGGAAGGCCGCCCACAGGCCAGAGGTTGGCTGCACCAGGATCCGCGCCGGGATGGCGATGAGGTTCACCAGGGCGGCAATCCCGGCAAAGACCAAGGGATCGAGGCCCAGAAGATCCGGGCTGACCAGCGAGACGAAGACCGGCAGCACCGAGATGACAGCGGCGAGGATCAACAGCCGCACCGACCAGGCGCTGGTGAGGGTGGTTTTCCAATTGGGTGTGAGTTTCATGGGGATCTCCATGGCAATAGAGCCCGCAGGCGGGCTTGGGATGGTTTCAGAATGTGGAGGGATCAGCGGATCGGCAGGCGCTCCATGCGCTCGAGCCGGTTGTCGATCTTGTTCAGGGTGGAGAGGATCAGCGACAGGCGCTCATCCTGACGGGCAAGCGCCGTCTCATTGGCGCGCACCCGCGAGGTCAGCGCCGCTTGGCGCGCTTCAGAAGCGGTGAGATCCACCCGCAGCCCGTTGATGGTTTGGGATAGACCAGCGGTCTCCCCGCGCAAGGTGGCCACCTGAATGCCCACCCAAAGCCCTGCGCCAACCAAGGCACAGGCCACGGTCCATGCGAGGGATTTGTTCAATGTTATCCCACGGTCGCTATTTTCAATCATTGCCATGTACTGCTCTCAATTTGGCGTCAAAGGGAAGAGGTGCGGTGCCGAACCTAGTACGATCACGCGGGCCAATAGCTGTCCTCCGCAAAGTCTGCGGGGATGCCGTTGGGATCATCCTTCAGCAGCCAAGACGCGCGCGAAACAGCTGAGATCAACGCGGCCCCCTTCATCCAAAGCTCATGCATCTGGGCGGGTGTGAGTGCGTGAACCACATTTGCGCCATCGCGGTATTGCATCAGGTCGGTGCTGCCAGCCTCGATCATCCCTTGGGCGATTGTGCCGAGTGCCAACAGGTTCTGCCGGTCCGATGCGTCCCCTTCGACCACAATGGTTGCGTTGTACCCCGCCACGGTGAATGGCTGCATATGCAGCCGCCGGTCGCGCTCTGCATTCACATCTGCGCCTGTCGGGGTTTTCGGCCTGATCGTGATAATGCTCATGTGACGGGCTCCTGTTCTGGGGTGGCGGGCTCTTCCTCAACCGCTTCGTCTTCAGACGGCTCGGGCATCACAAAAGGGTTCTTCGACCCGACGCCATAGTCTGCGCCCACGCCATCGGTCAGATGCGCCTCATCGACGGCCCAGCGGTCTTGCTCGGAAAAATCTGTTGGCAGCTCTGATCGATCAACGATCTTGTAGGGCCGACCTGTCGGCACGTCCTTGGCCGCGATTTGCTCTACCGTGAGGCCGCAGCTGGTGACAGGGGTCAAGATAGCGACCCCGCCATCTTCAGTTTTATAAATGATCAATGTGTCTGACATGTTTTTACCTCGTGACTTGCACTGAGACCACTTCGGGATCGATGGCCAAGAACCCACCAGTCCCCTGATTTGTGTATCCGCATCTGACCGCAACACTGGTGGCGGTACTGTTGGACGGATCAGGGCAAAGGGAAGCGACTGCGGCGGTTGGGGAGTCGACGCCAACAGTTCCGGAGGTGGCGTAGTTCGTGTCACCCATCGATGTGGCAAGGTTCACGGCATAATTGCCCTGCCCATTCCGGACCACGGACGAGACGTTGTGAGCGGCACGAATGGCACCATTTGCCCCATCGAAGTTCACCCAAGCCTTCACCGCCTGATTTGCATCGATGCTAAAAGCGGTGCGCCTCGGCGTCATAATCTTGTCGTTATTGGTCCCACCTCCGGCTTCGGAGTTTGTAGCGACCCAATATCCAGCAGCTCTGTCGGCAGACAGTGCACCTTCGACAACTGTGTCGCGAAAGAGCCGAATGCTTGAGAGGGTTAAGTCCAAGACATTGATAGTATCTACTGACTGACCCTTTGTGGTGTTATTTGCCAACTCAAATGCGAGACGAGCGGTGTTGCCGTCAGTATCAGAAACGATGCGTGCAGCAGATTGGGCTGGTGAGTCATTGTCTGGTACTCCGCCCTGATGGTTAAAGGTCAGATTGCTGTTCCCCTGACCATCATTGATTGTGAGGCCAACCGAGCCAGAACCAGCTCCTGCAAGAATTTTATTCGCCGACGCCATCCCGCCGACACTAAGATTGCCGGTGATGTGGCCACCTGTTTTGAGCAGATAAAGGGTGGGATCAAACCCCACGATCTCGGCCGCCTCTTGTCGGCTGGCATAGGCAGCAGCGGCATAGGCTTGCGCCAGATCTCTGGCGGCTTCCGCACGCACGGCAGCAAGACTTTCGGTAAAGATCGCAGGAAGCCCCGCGACCTTTTGCCAATCACCTGCAACCCGCTCGTAAACCCCAGCCTCTTCGGCATCGCTGATGACCAGGGCAAACTTGCCATCCGCCACCGCCGGTCTCGCCTGCAGCACCGCAAGGGTCTCATTGAACGACGTCAGACTGCCGCTCCCCGCGAGGCTTTCCGTTGCCCGCATCCAAGCCAGGAAGTCATCCCGTTCCGGAGCATGCGCTGATCGAGGAGGGTTCCCGTAGAGAACCCCCTCAGGTGTAAGTGCCACCATGATTGTCACCTATGCTGTAAATGTTTCCGAGGCCGACCAATCAGAGACACCAAGCCCGTTGGACCGGTTTCTGATTTGCACCTCATAGTCTTCGCCAGACACCAGATCTGACACGTTGAGCGTTGTTTGCTCACTCCCCACTGCGCTCTGCGTCCAGAGGGGCAGGAATGAGAGCCGCCGATAACGGATATCCTGAAGGTAAGCCGGGCTTTGCGCGTCCCACTCAAACGTGGCCGCGCCATTGCCTGCAGTCGCGACGTGGAAGCCCGATGGGACCGGCACGCCCGTTTGCCCTTCAACCGCCTCATATGTCGGGCGCGCAGGCTCCTCTGCCGCCGTAAATGCAAAGTCATCCGGCTGCACTGTATTGGCAGAGAGCGAGAACAGCCCGAGGCTTTCGCGCGCCATCTCCCCAACCTCAAGATAGAGATCCAGCCCCAGTTCAGGATGCACAAAGCGCACAAACCGATGCGCACGCCCCCCAGATCGGCCCCCGAGGATCTCATACCCCTTCATGCCGATGGTGCCCCTCAGTTGATACTGGGCGTGCTTTGAGCGGGCCAAGCGCTTGTTGAGCCGGGCCGCCTGGAAGTGATTGGTGACCATGAAGATCTGCGGCTGATCCGTGACAGGCTTGGCCGCAATGCGCGCCACCCAGGCCCCGCTGGGGGTTTCCCGCCACCCATTGTCCGGCTCGGTATAAAGCGCTGCGACCTCATCAGGCGCATCGGCCCCATATTGACCCTCGGTGAGCTCAAACGACAGAAAGTCATCAGGCCCCAACGTCAGCTCAGGCTCCAGCCAGCGCCCGACAGTGAAGCCAACTTTGCCATCCGTGCGATCATAGACAAAAGCATCACAGGCCGTGGCCAGTTGTGCGCGGTGGGTCTCATAATCCTGCTCATCAGACAGCGTGCCATTCAGCTCCCATCTTTTGCGGGGAATGCCAGCCGCATCCGGCTCAACGAGATCACAGGCGTCTGCCTCATCCGCGATCTCATCCCAATCGACCTCCCGCCCCATGACATTGACGCACCAATCCGCAAACACCAGGGCCGCATTGGATGAGAACTTGTACTGACCGTCACGCGGATCATAGAGATCCTTCTTCCCATCCAGCACCGGTGAGTACTGCCACTGACGCCCCCCAGGAAACACCTGCGTGTAAGACTCGTTTGGCGGTCGCGCCGCCCAGATCACAGCCCCGGCCAGCCCCTCAAAGTCAAACTCTGAGGTGATCTCTGCAAAGGCGGCATCAAGACCAGCATGCACCGCTTGCCCGGGATCTCCGGTAAAAACATCAACGCGCCCATAGCCTGCAATTGGGTTTTCCGAGATATTGCTGGCGTTGGTGTCCACCGCATCGGTAAGGCTGACAATCCGCTCATCCAAACGATGCTGAACCACGCCTTTGATCGGATGCGCGGCGAGTATGGGAACATACCAGCGTTTGTCATTTGCAAACCCGGTAAATCCAATCGGGCCGCCCTTTCTCGTGCGCCCATAGACCCATTCCGCATAAGACACCGGCTGCGCAAAGTTCACCATGCGCTCAATCGGAGAGGCATTCGCCGCCGCAGGCGACGGGGCCAGTTTGGCGGCCAGGGCCGAAAGACCAATAGCGACCACAGTGCGCACCACAAACCCACCCACCAAAGTGCCCGCAAATGCAGCCCCTGAGGCATAGGCCGCCGTGGCTGCCAGCGCCGTGCTGGCCCCAACCCCAAGTGCGCCGCCCACAAAGGCCACAACAGGGGCCGCCTCCGCCGGTCGCGGCGAGAGCATGGTGGATCCCAGTAAGGCGGCGAACAATACACTACGCGTCATAGCCAACTCCCCAGATGGCCAGGACCTCAAGAACACCCGCAGGTTTAATGGTGGTCGTGCCGCTGAGACCTTTGCAGCCCCACGCCGTGCCCAACCAGATGCCGCCGCAGGGCGCATGCCGCCCCTCACCATCGCGCAACATCAGCACAGCGACATCCCCCGGTGAAGGCAGGCTGACGCGCGGCAAACCTCCAATGGTGTCCAGACAGGCTTCCACCGCGTCCACGGGATGGCGCAGAAAGCCGGTTTCGCGCTGACAAGATCCGCGGCTGTCATAAACCCCACGAATAGAGGCCGCGGGATCTTTCCCTGTGACCCGCAGCACCCAATCCGCCAGGCAGATCATGCAATCCGTCTCGCCCCAGATGAATGGCTTGGCCATCCAGGCATGCAGCTCTTGATACAGTGGCGTCATCCGAACAGTTTTTCCTCTTCAAAATCCGTGGTGGGCATATGTTTGAGCGAGGGGTTGTCATGCCCGATCAGCTTGGCGTGCCCTTCGGTGTTGAGAACGATGCGCCGGGCGGCGCGCCGGTTTTCCGTCCAGGCCTCAAACCCCAGCGTGATGGATCGATCCTGCGCGCCGCTCACCCCAAAGGTCAGCGAGCGCATGGTGCGCTGCATCCACTGAACCGGGGCGACCTTGGGCGCATAGAACTCCTCAATCGAGGCGCAGGGCTGCACATAAAAGGTGATCTTGCGGCCCGCGATATAGGCAAAGCCCAGTGCTTTGACCTGCGCGATCAGATCGTCTGCATCAGGATCCTGGAAGAACGACAGGGTGACAGAGCCTTCCGGCGCTTGTCCGTCCAGCGCGCTCCCCAGGCTCGAGACCGAGGCGAGCTGCGTGCCGAACCACTGATCCCCGTTGACGTCAACAAAGACCCCATCCGTGCCAATGATAAAGCGAGCGGGCCCGTCTGGCGTCTCAATGGCGCAGAGATCCAGACCACCTTTGAGTGTGCCACCGGGATCAAAGCCCTCGGGAAAGAAGCTCATCGGTTCAATACCTCTCGGAAGCTCAACCTGGGGCGGGACACCATCGCCAAACCATAGCTGCTGCGCCCCATTCCCTCCTCGACGGCCTCAAAAAGCCCCTGTCCCTGCAGGCGGATCGGATCTCCCCTGGCAATCGCGCCCCGCAGCGGCATCTGGATCTCCAGAGCGCACACACCACCGGCCCGCTCTTCAACGGATGTCACCACAAACGGCCACATCTGGTGGCTCATGATTTGCCCGGGTCTGGGACTGTGTTCGGCACCAGAGATCACGATGCGCGTTGCCCCCGCCGGGGCATCGCTGTCGGCAAAGCACAGCGGGTCATGCGCAAAGCCAGCCCCGCTTGCGAACAGGCCACCACCTGCAAAGCCGAGCGGTTGCTGAGATCGATCTCCGTCAAACCCCACCGGGTCGATCATGGTGAGCTTGTAGATCCCAAGTCGTCCCTGGGCTTGCGCGCGCACCGTGCGCCACATGGCCATCGCAGCCGTATCCAAAAACAGGCTGGGGGATCCGATCCAGCGCGGGAATTTGTTGAAGACAACGGCGGAGTTGCCGCCGGTGGTGTCGCCATTGGATTGGCCGCGCCAATCAATATCCCAATCCACCTCCACGAACCGCAACAGCTCGTGAGGCACCGTCACAATGGGGCGTTTCATCAACCCTTCCTATTCAAGTGATTTTGCAAGTTTCCGGAGGTCTTGCGATCTTGCATTTGCATCGCCGCTGAGGAGGTCTGCACGGCAATCGCCCCGGCGATCTGCTCAACGGCAGCGCGCCAGTTTCCATCCTGATCGACAAAGACACGAATATCCGCAACGCCACCGCCAGAAAGCGCGCCTCTTGTGGCTTGTGCGGTTGAGACCCGCGCGCCGCGTGGCAAGTTGACCAGCTCCGGACCTCGCTCGCCCACAAGGGCAATCCCACCTGGTGCCGACAGCGTGCCATTGGCAAAGCCGGGAATATTCTCAAAGACATTGCCAAACAGAGAGCTGAACGCCTTGTTGGCAAAAGCCGTTGCCAGACTGGAGGCCACCTCGCTCAGCGCCTCCTTGAAGCTCTTGGCCCCCGTCACCAAACCTGCAAACGCCGACTGACCGGCGGATTTGACCGACTGCAACTCTTGCGCCAGCCCCTCCACCGCTTCAGAGGCACGTCCCGCACCTTTGCCGCCCTCGCTGCCAAGTGTCGTCAGAGACTCTGTCACCCGATCTGTCGCAATCGCGCCACTCTCGGATTCCTCGCGCGATTTGCGCATGGCCTCGCGCAGCACTTCCATACTCGACAGCGGGCGTTGCGCGGCTTGCGCCAAGACATCCGCCCGCGCCCGGGCGGCATCCGCAGAGGCCAAATAGCCATCTGCCGCCGAGGTGGTCTCATAAGAGGCCGCGCGGGCTTTCACCGACGCCCCGTGCAAATCCTCCACAACCCATTTGAAGCCGGGAATCCCATTCATCGCACCCGCAAGATTGCGCAGGAAGATCGACCAGCGGGTCTGCAAGGTCGCAATCATCTCGTAAAAGCCACTGCTGACATGATCCCAGGTGGCACTTAACGAGGCCCCCATCGAGGAGGCCCCAAGACCCATGCGCTCCCAGACCTCGCCTGCAACGGCTTTCATCAGCCGAAGCGCTTCACCAAACCCGCCCAAACGGCTGATCAGACGCGACAGCTGATAGACCAGCTCACCTGCGCCAACGATCAAGGCACCGATCCCGGTGCGGATGAGCGCGCCCCGTAAAAACACCAGCGCCCCCGATAGGGTTGCCGTGGCCAGTTTGGCCGCCACTAGGGCCGCCACATAGCGTGTGCCAAAGCCAGCCACCGCCACGGCGAGATAGCTGCCCATCCGCTGCAAATTACCTGTGAGCCCATCAATCACGGCCCGCAGCGTGCCCCCCTCGCGCAGACTGTCTGTCATGGCCTTTGCCAGGCGACCAAGGGTGGGCACCAAGGCTTGCGCCAACCGTTGGCTGGCATATTGGCTGACCAGCGCAAGGCGGGCGATGCGATCATTGGCCAGCTCAATCTCAGCCGCATCAACACCACGCACCGCCAGGCCGTAGTCTTCAATATCGGAGCGCGCCTGCCGGATAGCGTCACCGCCGCTCAACATCAAAAGCACCATTTCCCGATTGCGCACGCCAAGATCGCGCAGCACCGCAGAGGCCTCACCCGTGCTCAGCCCCAATGCCTTTATCCGATCCGCAATACGCGCCAGCTTTTGATCCGCATCCGTATCCGCAAGATCCTGCACAGTGAGACCCAAAGCATCCAGCGCCCGCTGCGCATTGCCAGATGTGCCGATTGCGGCAATCTCCCGATCGATGGTCTGAATGTCATTTGTCAGGCTCGACAGGCTGACACCCGCTTCCCCTGCCGCCAGTTCCAGCGCCCGGAATGCCCCAATGGACGCGCCCAGACGTCGCGCCGATTTGGCGGCCTTGTCGAGATCCCGCGCCCCCGCAAGGGCTGCAGCGGTGATCGCGCCCCCCGCCGCCGAGGCCGCAGCCGCGACAGCGAGGAACTGTTTCTTCATGCCCGCGAGAGGCGATTGAACCCGTTTGCTGCCCCGCTCGAATTTGGCGCTATCAAGCCCCAGGTTCACCCGCAGAGCGCCAATCACTGATTTTGTCATGTCACCTCATCAGCGCCCCAGGCGCGCGCAAGCGCCAGGACCATTGCCTTTTGCACCTCAGGCGGCTGCGGTTTGGCCGCAGCACCTTCCACGAATTGCGTAAAATCGGGGATCTGATCCGCCCGCATCAGGGCCGCGACATGCCACGCCAACCAGGACCGATCCCGCTGCTCACGCTGCAGCCTGTCTCGCGCCCCTTGCATTTGCGCGAAGTACAGACGGGGCGTCAGAGACCAGAAAGCCGCCGGATCAAACCCAGCGGCAACATAGGCCCGCAACAAAGCGAGATAATCTAGGCCGCGCTTCCCGCGACCGCCGGGCCGTTTCCCGATGTATCGCCCTCATCCAGTTCCGGCGAGGCAGAGGCGATCACCCGCGAGACAGCATCAAGATCGGCGCTCAAGACGCTGCCCGCATCCTTCAAGCTGGCATCCTCATGGTGGTGCTGCAGGAAGGCATGCATGATGTGGCGCAGGATGACAAAATCCACATTGTCCTCTTCCACCCCCTCAAAGGCATCAAGCGCATCCATGCCCGTTGCCTCTTGGAACGCGATCATCGCATTGAAGTCACAGCGCAGTTTCCAGATCTTGCCATCGGCGGAGACCTCGGTTTCTCCCAGGAATGAGTTCGCCATCATGCCACCGCCAATAGAGGCTTGCCGGAGGGTTTTACCGTCAGCGTTGCCGTCATCTTGTCATTGTTCAGCTCACCTGCCTCGAGGCCAGTGATCACTGCGAGGAACGTCAATGTGGTCGAGCCATCAGGCCAGCCGATCTGGCACCATTGCTTGCCCGCATCAAAAGCCGCCACCAGCGTTTGATACACCGCTGGTGTGAAGTTCAGCACCATCTTGGCCTCGCCGGCCTGTTTGATGCCGGCAATGAACTCCTCAAACTGTTCGGGGCTCTTCAAATGCGTGGCATCGATGGCGTCACGCGACAGCCCCGGTGGCGTGATGCTGGTCACTTCCGCAAGCGCAGGGAAAGGCCCGGCTTTTGCTTCGGCCATTCCAAACGTTGAGTTATAGCCGATATCGGCTTGGGTCTCAGACATGAGCTGTCCTCCAGTTTACAAAAAAATCCAAGGAAACGCGGCAGGGCCGGTCTGCCTCATTCGATCCGCGTTCCGATGTGTCGCGTTCCTCCATGAGAAACACGCCTCGAAAGCCGTCTTGCCGGTAGCCATCCAGTGTCAGCTTCACGGCTTGCGCCAATGCTCTGGCCTCGCTGTAGTGAAGGGCGTAGCAATCAACCTGCACCCGCCCTTGAAACAGACCGTCAGTGCCCTGAAGCGTATGTCCCTGGGTGCCACCCACCTGGTGCAAGGCAATGGCCGGGTAGTCATCGCCTTGCGGGCGCGCACCCCAATCGACACGGTTGGCGCAGAGTGCGGCCACCGGGGCTGAGGCGCGCAAGATGGCGCGCAGTTCAATATGCATTGCTACATCCTTTTGGCCGCACGACGCTCAGCGCGGGCGATGGCCTTGGACAGCTCCGCCCAGAGATCCTCGCCCAAGCGCTTCAGCATGGCCTGGTGATCGCGGTCCCAGGCCGGACGCGCCCAGGGCTGCGGGGCTTGGTGTTCGTTGCCGAACTCCGTGTTGTGCGCCTGTGGCAGCGGACCAGCCCCCACAAACATCTCAACAGCCGCCCGGTCATCACGGAACATCCTGCGATGCTGGGCACGCTGGTGTGGGGAGAGCTTGTCACTCACCGCGATACTTTCCACCAGATCACCATCTCCTCGAGGAGCCGCCAGCCGCATCAGCTTGGCCATTGGCTCTGCCGAGGTTTTCAGCGCGCGGCGCAAGACACCTTTGCCTGCCACCTTGCTCAGAGCGTCCAGCTCCTCTTCCAGCGCGCTGAAGCCCTCAACTTGCATCTCAAAAACCATCGCTAGACCTTAGCAACAGCCGTGATCTCGAGATATCTGCGCCCGTCGCCGATGTCCTTCACGCCCAGGATCTCGTAGTCTTTCCCCCGGAACCTCAGCCGGTGTTGCGGCGTGACCTTTGATGCAATCCCCCAAGCCAGACATTGGAAACGCGACATCTGTGAAGCGGTCACCTGACCGTTGCGCCACTTCTCGCCATCGCTCACGGGGATATGTTTGCACCATATCACCGGACCGACGGGCTCAAAGGTTGTCGCGCGCCGATACCCATCATCCTCTTTATGTGGCGCAAGAAACTGAACCTTTGCGCTTCGCTCAGCAACGCGCATGGTCATCGCCACCAGCGTTTGTAAGAGGACACCAAGCGGTTGATTGAGGCCGGAACCTCCACCGGGGTCTCACCAAACACAACAACCTCCCGTGCTTCATAGAGATGCGCCGCAAAGAGCAGGATGGCATGGCAGATGGGCTTGGGCACATCGGCAGCCGTGCCAAAGCCCGCGGTAAAGCGGATCTTGAGGGGCAGGGGGCAACGCCCCGGGCGGGGCCAGTCGCGCGCCTGGACATAGAACCGCCCACCGAGCTCAAAGAGCTCTGGCGATGTGACAACATCCCAAGTTCCCGCAGGGGTATAGACCTCGATCTGATCCACCGAGGCCACCGGTCCCAGCATCAGCTCCACCGATCCACCCGCCCCGGGCACATGGGGAAAGCTCTGCTGCCAGACCTGATGCACTAGCGCGAGGCCCAGCTCGCCGTCGTCGCCGTCAAACTGCGCCACCGCCACATCCAGACAATGCTGCAGGCGACCATCCTCTTCGCCCTCTTCCAGCCGCAGATGCGCGCGCAGTTGGGCGAGATCCACCGGCACCTCTGCCGGTGGGGTAAGACGCTCCATCGCCATGGCTCAGGCCGCTTTCATCTGCAGGACCTTGATGGCCTTGGTCTGCGCCGGGGCTCCATCGATGCGATGCACCCCCATAATGGCGAGGTTGGGGAAGAACTTCTCGCGCGCCACACCCAGAAGCGGATTGCCCACTTTGCGCACGTAATATTCCGAGAAGTCACCGTAAGCGATGGGCTTGGTGCCCGCACCGATCTGCGCCATCGCCTGGTTAAACGACACAGGCCGCCCGTTGAGCGTGGCAGGCACGCCCTTGGTGACATCGCCATCGGACCACAGATAGCGGCCATTGCCATCCTTGAGCTTGCGCAGCGCCTTCACCGACTGGTCATGCATCTGGTAGCGCACCTTGGGCCCACCGCGATAGGCCGGGTCCACCGAGTGCTCCAGATCCAGAATCTCATCAAAGGTGAGTGCATCGGTGGCAGTGGCCACATGGCCCACCGGCGCACCGGTGACAAAGCCCAGAGGCTCATTGTTGCCGCTGCCGGTGGTGAGCCAAGCATTGCCCTTGCGCCCGATCCGCTCGCCGATCAGCTTGCCCAGAAGTGGCTCAAAGCCAAAGGCGGAATCCTGCGCCAGCTCAAAGGACCATTTGATCCAGGGCGTCGCCAGCGCATAGGCCAGCAATGTGGTCTTGCCGAGTGCAATGTCACCGCTGTCATCATCCTTGCCCTCATCGCCCTCCGTGTGGGGTTTGGCCTCTTGGGTGGTGTCATCCACCGTCGGCAGATCAAACGGCGCGCCATTGGCGAGGTTGATCTCCGTGGCGATCTGCCCATCCATCATCGGGCCATGGGCGGCAGCGGCCACATTGATAAAGCCCGCCAGCGTGGTGGGCACCAAAAAGCCACCCTGCGCGCCGGTGCCCGCGTTTTGCGCCCGGTCTTCGCGGTAGCCCCGGCGCAGGGCCTCGCGCGCTTCACGGTCCAGCTCCGACAGATCCGCCCCGGTGGCCAGATACAGCCGGAAGGCCTCGCGGTATTCTTCGCTCACATCCGCGTCGGGCTGATGGCGGGTCTCGTCCTGACCCGGACGGCGGCTCTCGCGCTCTGCACGCTCTTCCTGCTCGCGGCGTTCCTCGGCCTCGCGCTGTGCTTTTGCCGCCCGCTCTTCGCGCTCGGCTTCTTTGATGAGACCATCGTATTGATCCATCATCGCGTCGAACTTGTCATTGGCGGCGCGCGCCTCGTCCAGCGGTGTTTTGTCGGTGATCCCATCGCGCAGGCTGGTGGCCTCGGTGAGAAGTTTCTGTGCGGTCTCGCGCAGTTCTTTGATCTTGCTCATGATATCCTCATTGAATGTGGTGATGGATGTGGTGGTCTGCGCTTGCCCAAGGCGCGGCATGGAAAAGGGCAGGACAAAGCGCCGATCAGCGCAGCCCCGACAGACGCCCGCGCATCTGCATCCGGCGGCGCACGCAGAGCGCGCTGCCGCCAAGAGCCGCCGCTTTGGAGCGAAGGCCAATCTCTGTGCCCTGATAGGCAGGGTCGGTGACAATCGAGACATCGAAGAGCCGCACCGAGCCGATGCTGCGCAGCGGATGCGCGCCGCTCTCATCCCAGGTCTCTTTCTCGGCAATGAAGGCAAAGCTCATCTTGGAGAGATCGCCGCGCCGCATCTTGGGCAGGATCCGCTGCACATCCGGATCCTGCCGGTCCAGCTCCGTCTCCACCCGCAGACCGCGCTGATCCTGCGACAGCATCAGCGTGCCGGAGCTGGTGCGCGCCAGCGGCAGCCCCTCGTGGTCGATCAGAAAGGTCACATCATCGCGCCGGTCCAGCGCAGCGCTGAAGGCTCCGGCCTCCACCACCTCTTCCCAGCCCCATTTATCGAGCGGGCCGATGGCGGTGCGCTCGCCAAACACCGCCGCATAGCCCGTGACCGCCAGTGGTTTGTCGGTGTCTTCGCGCAGCTCAATGGGCGCGACGGCGCAATAGCGCACCTCGCGTGTTGGATCGCTCATCCAAGCCTCCGTTAGTTTGTGTTGGGTTCCGCGTTGCCGTCCTGATCGTCAGGATCGGCAGGGGTGGTGTCGTCTGTTGGGGCAGGGGGCGGCGCGGCCTCCACCGCCGCGCCCTTGGCAAAGGCCTTGCCCGCCAGCTCAATCGGCACGGTTGCGCCCTGTACCAAAAGCACATCGCCGCCGGGCAGCGGCGCACGGTTTTCCAGCGCGCGCCCCTCATTGGGGGTCATCAGCCCGTTCTGGATCGCTTTGACAATCGCCTCGATGCGGGTCTTGAAGTCGCCCCGCATCATGCCGTCGAGGTTCAGTTTGACATAGCGTTTGGAACCGCGCCCGAAGATCTTCAGCGTCAGCTCCTGTTCGAACTTCTTCACCCAGCGCCGCAGCGTGTGTTTGACCAGGTGAAGATCCTGATGCTCGATATTGTTGTAATTGCCCTTGCTGAGTTCCTGCAGGAACACCGGTGGCAGCTGATAGATCCGCGCCACTTGCCCCACCGCAAAGACCTGCACCGGGGTGAGCTGCATCTTCTCCGGATCATCGCCAAGCCGCTTCAGCTCATGGCCCGCTGGCAGCGGCAGCACCGGCTTGCCCTCATCCGCTGCCCGCCGCGTCACCCGCATCAGATCCGCCGCTGAGCGCATCATCTCCTTTGCGGCCTGGAATGGGCCCGTGAGCACATAGGGCGGCACGCCGTTTTTGCCAAAGACCGTCAGCGCATAGCGATTGGCATTGAGCCCCTGGCGAATGGCGCTGGCGCAGGTCATCACCGGATTATGGCTGCTCACATGATCCGGTTTGAGCAAAAAGGCGATGTCGATCACATCGCGCCCCGGGTAGGTCTTCACCCGCCCGGAAGGCTCGCGGTAGTCATAATAGAGCCGCCCCTGATCCTTGCGCACCGTGGTGCGGTGATACTCCATCGGAAACAAGTTGATCACACGACCCTGCGCGTTGCGTTCAATGTAGGTATAGGCGCGCCCGGGGCCAAAGACCTCGGCAAAGAAGGTCTCGCGCCAGCTAAACGACGTGGTGCTGTCATTCACCGCCGCGCCCAGCACATCCACCACGCCGCCTTTGAGCTTCTTGTCTCCACCCTCATCACTCGTGGTCTCAAAGACCTCAATGGGCAGACCGGCCATGGCCGCCGACAGGAAGTTGATCGCCGCCCAGACGCCGGGCAGCGACAGGGCCTCGCGCATGCTCACCCCTTCGCCCACCTCACCGGAGAGCACCTGCGCAATCGCCGCCTCGCCACTGTCCACCAGCTCGGCGCGCTGTTCTGGCAGGCCTGCGCCTTCAGTCGCCGCGCGTCTGCGCCACCCCATCAATCCCACAGCATATCCTCCAGAGAATACTCATCATCGCCCCAGGGCGACTGTTCCTTGCCCGCCCGCTCGCGGCACAGCGCAATCCCCGCCGACATCGCCAGCGAGACCATGCCGTCGATGCGACCATGGGCCTTTTCCTTGTCAAACATCCGGTGCCCGGTGCGGTTCTCCGCGTAAGTCACCGAGGCCGCCATACTGTCCAACAGCGGGTTCTGCGCCACGGTCTGGCGGCCGTCATAGATGGCGTTTTCCAGCTTGTTGATGGAATCCGGCATCCACAGATAGATCTCCACCTCTTGCCCCGGATTGGTGGGATCCGGCACCTTCTCCAGCACCCGCTTCTGAAAGCCCTGCGGATGCACCTCTGTGGGCAGCACCAGGCCTTTTTCCGTCAGACTGTCTTTGAGCCGCTCCAAGCCATACTGATCGCAGGCGATCACCTCCGGCTGATAGCGGGAGGTCAGATCCGCCAGCGCGTCGGCCAGCCAGGGGTATTTAAGCCGATCCCCTGGCACCGCCTCGATGAACCCCTGCCGCACCCAGAGATCATAGGGTGCCTGATCGCGCGCCGCGCGTTCCATCAGCGTGCCCTCCGGTGTCCAGAACCAGGTCTTTGAGACCAGGCGCTCGGCGTCCTTGGTGGCATCCAGCACCCAGGTGAGGGTCAGCGCCGAGAAGTCGCGCACCTGGCTGAGATCCAGCCCGCCAAAACAGGGATATCCCTGCGCGGTCAGCTCTTCGGGATCCACCTCGCCATGGCAGGCCACCCAGGCCTCGCGCCGGATCGCCGCCGTCACCGATTGCGTCCACTGGCAAAAATGCAGCCGCGCAATGCCGTTGCGCTTGCCCGGCATCATCTTCGCCTGGTTCACCACCTTGGTGAGATATTCCTCATCGATGGTGACGCCCAACAGCGGGTTCACCTTCACCCAGCAGCTTGGATCATTCTCCCAATCATCGCCCTCATCCAGCGAGCAGATGAAGGCAAATGTGCTGTCATCCTCGACCGCGCCGGTGACCACATTGACGCCATGCTGGTGCTCTTCCCAGCAGATCGATTTTTTATCGGTGCCGGAGTTGGTCGCCATGCACAGGAGCGGCTGTTTGCGGAACTTAAAGCCCCGCTCCAACATATCGATCACATCCCGGTTGGGATGCTCATGCACCTCATCGGTGAGCGCGCAATGCGGGCGCGGGCCGGATTGCGCCTTTTCCGCCGAGAGCGGCTTGAACTTGCGCTTGTCGCCCCCGCGCCCCCGGTAGGTCATCTGCCAGACCGGGTTCTCGCCCTGCTGCTGCACCGTCCGCTTCAGCACCGGCGATTGATCCACCATCGCCACCGCATCCTGGAACAGGATCCCCGCCTGATCTTTCTTGGCTGCCGCTGCATAGATCTCGGCCCGGGGCTCGCCATCGGCCACCATCATGTAAAGCCCAATGCCGCCCAGCATCGGCGATTTGCCGTTGCCCTTGCCTTCCTCATCGTAAAACCGCGTGAACCGCCGGAGCCACGCGCCGTGCTGGGCGCTGTATTTTTGCCAGCCAAAGAGCGAACCGATCCGGAACGCTTGGCTTGGGTGCAGCTCAAAGGGTCGCCCCTCAAATTGCCCGCCGTTGAGCCGCAGCACCTGCGGAAAGAAGCGGATCGCCCGCAGCGCCGCCGCCAGATCCCATTTGAGCCCGCGTTTGGGCCCCTCAACGAGATCGCGCAAATGCCGATCTGCCGCCGCCCGCACATATGGCCCGGCCACAACCTCACCGGCCTCAACCGCTTGCGCCCAGGCTGTCACCGGATCCTCGCTGGCCGAGACCCGCACATGCTCTGCGCTCACGTCAGATAGCTCTCAGGCCCATTGGGATCGGCAAAGCTAAACCCCATCTGCCCCGCGCCCGAGAGACCCCGCTCCGCTGCTGGCGTCATGCCAAAGTCATTGGCCAGCCCACGGATCTGGCGGAAGGTCTCATTGAGCTGCGCCACCTCGGGCCGCGCCTTGATCTGCACCCCGTTGCGCGTCTCGCTCTCATAGGTCTCGCCGGTCTCCTCCAGCTCCAGCTCCAGACGTTCAAACCGCAGCACCGCTTTGCAGAGCTGTTTGAACATCATCACATTGCTGGGCTTCAACCGGTCCACCGTCGGGTGACACAGCGGCAGCGCCAGCCGGTCAAAGGTCCAGCGCAGCTCACCGGTCAGCCCCTCGGGCCGGATCTCCTCCAGGCGCATCCGCGCCCGCTCTTCCAGATTGTGAAGCGGCGCACCCTCTTCCGCGAGGGCCACAACTTTTTCCTCTGCCGGTCTGCGCCCTCGCATATCCCGATCAACTCCTTGTTCATGTGGCTTTTTCTATTCAATTTCCACTTTGCACAGACAAAGGCTCCCCCTCCGGTTGCCACCGCATCCGGAATTCCTTCGAACCCTCCCCCCGGCTTATCGGTTGGCGGGGTGCTGCGGATCCACTGGCCAGCCGTCCGCGCCGCGCTCTTCCGAGAACCCGCGCGCCTCCAGCCGTTGTTTGTTCTGATCATGATCATCCGGGCACAGCGTCTGCAGATTGCCCGGATCCAGAAACAGCGCCGGATCGCCCCGGTGCGGGATCACATGATCCACCACCAGGCGGCAGCGCTTGGGGTTACCCTGTCGCGTGCCCGACGCCGTTAGCGTGCCGTCATTGACGATACCCCGACGCAAACACGCCCGGCACAGTGGCTCCCGCGCCAGATGCTCAGGCCGCAGCCGACGCCGCCACGCCGACAGGTTGTACAAATGGTGATACGCGCTCCGTGCCGTCATACCATACCCCCGGAACGCAAAAGCGCCCGCCGGTTTCCCGTGGGCGCAATCAGTGATGATGCATATTTACTGGCATGCCGGTGACAGCAGCGTCAAGGGGGGATCTGGGGGGCTCATATTCAATTCGAGATTGATTGAAAGTGGTTGCTGCATCTCTGCCGTGAAAAGAATCCTTGCATTGTTGCGGCTAAGCGACCATCTGTGGCTAGCTTACGTTTCTTCTCTTCGAATTTCTGCTCCCGTGAAAACGGTATCGGTTGGTCGACTTGGATCGACTTTTGCCGACCTGTCGCAATTCCGCGGACAGATTTTTTAGGAGATTACGGATATGGCCAATGGCACCGTAAAATGGTTCAACTCTACCAAAGGCTTCGGTTTCATTCAGCCCGAAGATGGCACTCAGGACGTGTTTCTGCACGTTTCCGCAATTGAGCGCGCTGGAATTAACCGCATCGATGACGGTCAGAAAGTGACCTACGACATCGAAAGCGGTCGCGACGGTCGTACGTCAGCCAATAATCTGACGCTCGCTTGATAGCCATTGCTGGGGAGAAGGGTAGATGACCGAGGCCCCAGCAAACAAAGACAGCACGTCTGAGAACGTTTCGGAAAAAGAGTGTTCAGAGACAGCGGGAGTAACTAGCTCCTTCTATTGCCTCATTACACTTCGAGAACATTCGCAGAGTGCAAATTTTTCCGAGTGAGTGCGTTGAGTGATTTCACCTTGGACAAGGTGATTGCTCCGCAACTCACTTGGGCGGCCTGTGGCGAGGAACCCTTCGCCACAGGCATTATCCAGACATTTCAGGTATCAGTCCCGAAACTTGGCAGCGAGTCCATATGGGATACTTGCTCTGAGATGCGCATTCCTCGCGTGCAGCGAGCGTGCGAATGACTTCACCTTATACACCCGGTAGGTGAAGCACCTCACACCGATCAGATTGCTTGGCGTATTCCTTGGTAACAAGTGAGCGCCATCTAAACCGATCCGACGTGCCACCCTGAATGTCGCGCGAACCGCGTACTTCGGGTGTGTTCAATTTCCCAAGGCGACCAATACAGGTTGCCCAGTGGGCAAAACTAAGACGAGAAAATGATAGAGATTTTTTGGGGCCCAACGTTGGTCCTTACCGATGCTGAAACAGGAAAACAGGAGTCCTTTGGGACTATTGAGAAGGCTCACCACTGGCTTGACCGAAAATGGCCTGTTTCAGATAGAGCCAGTGAGGTCGCTCTCACACAAGTCGAAGCGGCAATGGAATGCATGGCCACGGTGCAAGAAGCGCGCTCGGCGTTCAAGGGAGCCGCTTTCACGGCTGGTTTTCATATCGGCGCAGATGGTGGCCAACCGAACTCTCTTTGAGAAAGCCGTGCCACAAGTTCACTTATGGAAAGGACATCGAATGCAATTAGCAATTGAAATGGAGTTGGCTCGACTTGGAGCTACCAACCCGAAAAAGACCGTCAATCCCGAAGCCATTAGGCACAGCCTAACGGCCCTGCAGTCGGTTTTTGATGCCGCACTGTCCGAACTGACGAGCTTGGAACAAGTCGGTATGATTTCAGGAGAGATTTATCTGCGCCGGTCTCTTGTACAGTAAAGCGAAACAACACGCTTTAGCTGAAGGCGGGCTTCGAGTCGGCGCCACTGCGGTTACCTCGATCGAAACCGGACATGTTGAACTGGTTTTGATTGTCAGGGGACCAGTTACTCGAGGGGGGACAACTGTGTGGAAAGCTCGCCATGATGAGTTCGAAATCTGGCACTTAGAGAAGCATTTGACGGTATCTGGCGTGTTGGGCTGACCCAGGGGCGCATACAGAGTAACAGCACAACATCGCCTAGCTTCGACCATCACCAAACCATCCGCCCGAACACCTCAACCAAAGCCTGCCGCACCGCGCCTGACGTCTGCCCCCGGACACTCCACCCATGCGCCCGCAGCACAGCGCTGATCGGCTTGTCCTCCAGGCACACCATATCCACCAGCCGCCGATCCGTGATGTTCAAACGTGAGCCACGTTTGGACGGTCGGATCTTGCGCACTGCCATGGCAGTGCCATTGCCGATGCGCCTGCGGATGCGTTCGATTTCTTCGCGATCCCGAAGCACCGCATCGATGAAGCTGCCACTGCCACCACCGCCACTGCGGAGTGCCTCAACAGACGAACACCGGACACCGGCACAAGCGTGACGCTCCACCAGATCCCGGTAATACCGCCCAGCCGCAACCTGCTCGCGGGTGAACGGCGGAGGCTTGCCGTTGCTGGCTGCCTTAGCCGTCATCACGTCGAAGACATCCGCGCGCTGCATGGCCGACCGGCCACGATAGCCCGAAGGGCGGGCGACCCAGTCGTCTTTGCCGTCAGGAAACAGGCTCATCGGTTGGAATACACGAATGGCACCCCGGGCAGGGGCCTCAGGGATCGCATCACCGCAGACCTCCGGCACCTGGCCCCGCGCTTTCACCGCTTTGATGCGATCCGCCTCCGCCTTCAGGCGCAGTTGGCGTGCCGCCATGAACTTTGCCACAGGGGTCAGATCTGCCACGCCATCAGATGCGACGATCACAACATGCTCGCTCATGCTGCTGCACCCCGCTGCGCCTGGTCTGCAATCTCCCGACATTTCTGCAGCGCTTCAGACCGGCGGGCGCGAAAGCTCTCATCCTCCATCGACAACCGATCCCCACGGCCAACGCGCATTTCGATATCCGCCATCCGGCGCACAGCCCCATCCGCCTCATTGCGGATCTGGGTGATAGTGTACGGCCCCGGCCAAACGCGCGCACCGCGCAGGTAGCGCAGCAACTCCGGTGCCCAGCCCTCAGCAAGTGCCTTATGTCCAAGTTCGCCTGTAAAGGCTTTCAACAACAACGGCGAAGGCCCGCTGTCCGGGAACTGGATATCGCGCGCCTTGTTCAGGATCTTGAGCCCAATCGGAAACCGATCCTTATCTTTGCCGCCCGGGTGCGCCTCAACCCAATCCCGCAAGATCGCAAGGTTGGCCGGGGTCATATACGCAAGCTTCTGACGCAGCTCACGGAGCATCACCGCAAACTGCGCCTTGGTCAGCGTGGAAGGCCGCGCCAGCCCCAACGCCTCCAGCGGCGTGATCAACAAATCCTGCACTCGCGCCTCACCGGCTGCCTGTTCTTTCGCATCCATTCCTGTGCCTCTTCTTCTCAGCGTTCCGACATATCCACAGGCTGCTCGGCCCGAGTGGGAGCGGAACGAAATCTCATTTCATATTCTCTCATTTCATTTCCTCTCTTATGCCTGGAACTGTTCCATTCTGTTCGGAACTGTTCTGGTATGTTCCGTTCTGTTCCGCCCACAGGTGGCCGGATTTCTTCAATGATTTCAGGGAGCGCGGCGCGGGCGACCCACAATGCCCTCAGAGACAGCCTCTTTGAGCGCACGCCCGATGGAGGCTTGGAACTGCGGCATGCGCCGCTGACCGGGGTGGTGTTTGAGCAGCCAGTCATCCACCCACGCCACGGCCAGCTCATCGGAACACAGATCCTCGCTGCAGCCGATGTCGCGCAGCACCTCGATCAGCCGTTTGCGCCGTGCGTAGACCGCCTTGTCTTCATTACTGGCCTTGTGCTCCAGATGACCGCGCAGCGCGGCCTCCATAACCTCTTGCACCACCGGATGCGCCAGACGAATTGCGCCATTGTCACAGCGCACCGGGTTCCAGTTATAAAGCGGGTTAAACGCCCGCTCTTTCAGCGAGATCCACCGCTCCAGCGGCAACCCCAGCAGAAAGGCCAAGCTGTCATCGTCGCTGGGCAAGGTCCCCAAGGGGGCCTCACCATGCGACTTGAAGAACAGCTCCATGCCGAAAAAGCCAACTTCCGGGTCGCGGTAGGCCTTGCGCCGGAAGTCACTGCGGTCATAGCGATCATGGTTGAACGGCATGAAGTAATGCGAGTCCAACCGGCTTTCTGCCGAGATCGGGTATTCTGGCAGATCCGAGGCCTCCACCAGCTTGACCTGCGCAACCTGTGTCATTTGACCCTCACCAGGTTACGCGGGCCAACGGCGTCTTTGATCTGATCTAGCGTCTTGGACATCGAGGACACGCGACCAATGACAGCCTCAAGGCTCTCCACCTCCAATTTCGCGGCGGTCAGACGCGCCTGCGTGTCCTGCATGAACTTGCGGATTTCATCGCCAAGGGCGGCCATGTCGTCATTTGTGCCACCCGGCCCAAAGAACTCATCGCGGATACCCGCGACCCAACCCGGCATGACATTAAGCACCTTGGCCACCGTGTCATCGGTTTCGCCACCGCAGTAACACTGCCGATCATGATCATAGACCTCGTTTAGGATATCCATGATCTCGCGCTTTTGCACCCGCGTCGGTTCACGCGGGGCCGTTTCGGCAGGTGTTTTCTGCCCTGTTCTTGCTGCCATTTTCTCCACCTTTCTTTTTGCCTCACAGGTGCCGCACCGCAGTCGTTTGCCGATGTAGGACCACCCCAACCGTTGAATTTTGGACACCGCCTGGCCGTGCCCGTCGCTGCCATCCCGCCCATGGCGGGCCGCGACCGTGTCCTCGCGCCCGCAATCATCGCAAATGCAGCGGTAGCGCGGTGCGCCGCGCGCATCTCGAACTGGATCAAGCGCCATAGCGGCCCCCCGTTGCGCGCAACATCAGGCTGCATCCCCGAACAGAGCCGAAAGCTCGCTATCCAGCGCCTCGATCATCAGTGGGCCGTTATCCAGCGCGTTGCTCCGCGCCATTTTGCGGTAGGACCCGGCCCAGCCGCGATAGCGACAGATCTGAGAGCAGGTCTGCATCGAGGTCTCGGTAAATTCGGCCATATCCCGCAGGGTGCATTCCCCGGCGCTGTCTTGGATTAGCCACCAGATCTGATAGGCGATCCGTTCGATACGGGGTGAGGATCTCTGCAACATCATGCGGCCCTCGCCAATTGATCCTGAAAGAACGCCGCCGCGCCGGGATCGGTCAGGATCATCAGCAGGGCGGTATGGCTGGCAGGCGCTGTCACCGCGCCCCACCAGTTGAGCGCGGTCTGAAACGACACATCGCAAAACAGCGCCACCTCGCGCGGGCTGTGAAACCGCGCGTGGAAATAGGCCGACCAAAGGTCAGGCGTGCTGATCTTCAGCGCATAAGGATCCAACTGATTTGACCAAGACGCTTGGTCAGCTGACGTGCCACGCTCATCGCATGGCACATCATTGTTTACGATCAGGGTTAGACGCGGGCGGCTCATGCGGCGGCGTCCTTTTGCGAGGAGGGCCGCACCATTGCGAACCATGCGGTTTCACAATTTACGCCCCGAGCCTCACACAAAACCTTGATGCTCAGATACCACGACGCAGGGAAGGCCCCTCGCGCAATCGCATTGCTCACGGCTGTAGGCCCAACGCTGACGGTATCTGCGATCTCTTTTCTGCCGATCACGTCGGCGATCTGGGAAACGTTCATCATAAGCGCAATATCCACGTTTTGTGGATTCGCTCAAGTCCACATTTTGTGGTTTGCTCAAAATTCACAAAATGTGATCCAAAGAGCCTATGAACATAGCCAACAAATCCTACCCCGAGATCGCTGATCGCCTAGTTGCCATTCGCAAAGCGTTCGCTCCCGATGCGAACCAAAAGGAATGGGCTGCCAAGCACGGCTTCAATGCGACTCAAGTGAATAACTGGGAGAAGGGTCTCCGGCGTATCCCCGTAGAAAGCGCCGAAAGACTCTGTGAAACCTACGGTGTGACCTTAGATTTCATATACCGTGGTAGAAGGGACGGGCTGTCAGAGACTGCGTCGAAAGTCCTCTGATCGCACCGGCCTATGTGCTTCACGACGTGATCCAGAGGCACATTCAGCTCATCTGCGATCTCAATCATCCTGTCTAACCTCTTATCTACTACCTTCATACGCTCTTTGCCCGCTGCGTGTTCTCTTTTTGTTCCATGGATAGAGCTTCGCACCGACACAGGTCAATCGCTCTTCTGAAGAGGCACGTTCACTAGATTTTTAGAGCGTTGAATCACTTGGCGAAATCCAAAAATCCACAAATTGTGTTTTTTGTATTGCAATATCCACATTATGTGAATTATCGTGCGTTCATCAACCGATGGAGGATTGAATGCAAGACAGACTGGAAACCGTGCTGCGGGACGCGCAGCAGATCGCAGGCTCGCCCGAGGAACACCTCGACAGCCCGCACCTCTTCACAACTGCCTGGGCAACGCTGAAGGCCGCGCGCGGTCAGGGCTTTGACCCGGCGCGCCTGCGGGCTGCGCATCTGGTTGAGCGCCCGGCGCCGACGCCAGAACCGACCGAGCAGGTTCTGGAGCGGGTGGGCCACAAGGTGCGTCGTGTCATGGCGGATCGCCAGATCACCCCGCACGGCCCCCATGCGGCGTAAGGCGAGGCGCACCCGCAATGACAAACCCTATCTCTCACGGTTCCGCACCCATGGCGGACGCCCCCCGCGGGCTCCGCCCGTCTGAGGTCAATGAACATCTGCGCCGCGTTGGAGGATTGCGCGGCGTAGCCAACACCGAGGTTTCGCACCACACAGTTGGTGCGGATCTGGCGCGGGCGGATCAATCCTCCAAGTTGCCCACCGCTCGCGCATCATCCACCGCGATCAACACCCTCACGCTATATGCCGCGGCGGAGACCCTCAGAGCGACACCGATGCATCAGAGGTCCGAGCAATTCGCGGATCTTGGCGGATGCATCGCTGCGCCCATGTCAGATGCATGGGTCTATGATGAGGCGCTCTGGCTGGTGGATCTGATGGGCATTCAAAGCACTGGCACATCCCGCCAGAGCGCGCTGAGCCATTGGATCAAGATCGCCTCTGCGCGCGTGTCCTGCCGCGCCAGCGATGGCCGCCCGGATTGCCCCTACAATGGGCAACCTCCCGCGCCAGCGACGCGCTGACCACCACTCACGATACACACCCAAAGACATGATTGCTCTCGCAGCAATGAAGGATAGCATATGACCCAACAACTCATCGCGGTTGATGCTGGCGCGTTAAGTGACCTCATTGATCGCCTCACCAAGATCGAAAAGATCCTTTCAGCAGCGGAATTGTCGCGTCGAGAAGATTGGCTTTCCATTCCGGAGGCTGCGCGCATCTTGAAATGCGACCCGTCCACCATCAGGCGCAAGATCAATAGTGGAGAACTGAAAGCGAGCGGAAGCGGCAAGACCCGCCGGGTACAGCTTAGGTAGAGGCAATCATCCAGCAGCAGCGTGTGTCGTCGGAATGCAACGTGCGTTGTCGTGGCGCTCCCGTGACGAACTTGTACCCTGATGCTTCCCTCCAAGCCTAAGCAAGGTTCGAACCTTAAAGCCGAGGGGCCAAACACCTGATTTACCCTCGAGGTGCCACGAAAAAGACTGCAGTTAGCCGAATGTTCTTGCTTAAAGGGCTGGATTCTCGCATTTTGTCAAAAAAATACCCAGAAAGCGTTTCGCCTTTCAGCTCGAGCAAGGACTACAGATGAGTGAATTTGAACTTTTGCTTCAAAAGGCCGGACTGTCGGTTTCTGAAGCGGCTGAGCTGCTTGGTTACTCCGAAGGTCATGTATATCGCTGGAAACGTGATGACGAACCCGCTCGGGAAGCTGTTCTCAAAGTCCTGCGAATGACTGTGGATGCCAAAAGGCCGCCGGAAGGCTCACCAGCGTTCTCGTTCATTGATCTTTTCGCAGGGATAGGCGGGTTGCGCAAGGCTATGGAGAGCATAGGCGGGCGGTGTGTCTTTACGTCTGAATGGGATCGTTTCGCTCAGCAGACGTACGATGCAAACTATAAAGATAACCGCCCAATCGAAGGGGACATCCGCGAGGTTGACGCGGATAGTATCCCCGAACATCAGGTGCTCGTGGCGGGCTTTCCTTGCCAGCCGTTTTCAATCGCTGGAGTGTCTAAGAAAAACGCCCTTGGTCGCGCGCATGGCTTCGCAGATGAGACACAAGGAACACTGTTTTTCGACGTCTTGCGTATTCTGCAGCACCATCGGCCAGCGGCATTTCTGCTTGAAAATGTTAAGAACCTGCGCAGCCACGACAAGGGTCGCACATTTGAAGTGGTGATGCGCAAGTTGCGTGATGAGCTTGGATATTTCGTGCCAGAACCGCGGGTCATTGATGCCGCACACTTCGTGCCGCAGCATCGGGAACGTATTGTCATTGTCGGTTTCCGCAAAAACGTGCCTTTTAGCTTCGATGACATCTCACTCCCGCCTTACGGCAACAAGCGTATGCGCGATATTTTACACCCTGAAGATGGTACCGAAGATCCTGAAGGGCATTTTACGCTTGGCAACGACGCTACCGTCAATGGCAAGTACACGCTCACCGACAAACTCTGGGCCTACCTGCAAAACTACGCTGCTAAGCATAAGGCCAAGGGAAACGGGTTTGGGTTTGGATTGGTTGACGGAGACAGTATCGCTCGGACGCTATCTGCCCGGTACTACAAAGACGGCTCAGAGATCCTTGTCAGCCGCGGTGAAGGCATGAACCCGCGCAGGCTCACACCCAGAGAATGCGCCCGTCTGATGGGCTATCCAGAGGATTTTCAGATCCCTGTGTCTGATACCCAGGCCTACAAACAGTTTGGGAACTCCGTTGCAGTGCCAGTGTTCGCCGAGGTCGCCCGAGCTATGGGGCCGCACATCAGGCATCTGATCGAAGAAGAACAAAAAAAGCCGGAAACCGCTGTTGCCTGATGTCCACGACAAGGCGACACGCAGCCGCAATATGGCAGCAATTCGTGGCAGCGATACCAAACCAGAAATGATTGTAAGGCGCGGGCTACATGCCCGCGGCTTTCGTTTCAGGCTTCATTCTAAAGACTTGCCGGGAAAGCCCGACCTGGTGTTGCCGAAATACCGAGCGGTTGTACTCGTGAACGGCTGTTTCTGGCACGGTCATTGCTGCCCACTCTTCAAGTGGCCAGCGAGCCGGGCAGAGTTCTGGCGTGACAAGATCCGAGCAAATATTGAACGTGACTTCAGGAACAGGAACTTACTGGAGGCCAAGGGTTGGCGCGTGGCAGTTGTTTGGGAATGTGCTCTGAAGGGAAAGGGCAAAATGGCCGCGGTAGATGTGATTGACTCTCTCTCGCAATGGTTGCTGACTGCCGACTCGAAGCTCGTGATTGAAGGGTTTCGCTGAGCCGAGGGAGTAGAACGTTTGTCAGGCCGTGGATTTCTTTCAAAGTACTTTATTGGTGCTGCAGCTAAGAACCTTAAGGGAACTGAAGTCGATCCCAAAGTCTCGCGAGGTCATGAGTTCCAAGGCGTAGACGTATTCCGCGCATTTGTCGGCACGCCTAGTGATCGTGAAACTATCCCTGTCACCTACCTTTGGATGGATGACAGCGGAGAGGATCCTGTGCGCCTTGAACTGACCGGAACTTGGTATAACAGCCGAAAACGACAGCCGCACCGATCACCCGAATACCGCCTATACTATCCTGCTGCGGCAGAACCCGTCGTTTATCGTGCAAAGGAAAACGATACGCTTTTCCTGTGCATGACGGCGGATCGGAGGGTTCTGGCTATACTGTGTCCGTTGGGTAGTTCGATTGAACAGAAGTTGCTCTGGCTTTTTGGTCTGTCTTTGACCAGCGGCTTTGAGTTGTCTCAGCGAGATATCGCGGGGGAAGGTGGGCGTGATGTCGACTTTGCAGCACGATTTGTCCTTGAGGAAATCGGCATCGAGCCTGAGGAAGCAACGCCTGCAGCTTTCGAGCAGCTCCTGCGGAAGTTTGGATTGGTTTTTCCGCCTACAGCCAAGCTCTCCAAATTCGCCAGAGACACTGTAAAGGATGTCGACCCTGTGGCGCAGCCAGACAAAACTTTGATGGCATGGATGGAACACGAAGAAGCGTTGTTTCGCCACATGGAAAAGGAAGTACTGGCAGAACGATTGAGAACAGGCTTCGTATCGGGAAACGAAGTAGATGTGGACGGTTTCCTGAAGTTCTCATTGGGCGTGCAGAACCGCCGGAAGTCTCGGGCTGGCTATGCGTTCGGCCACCATATTGAGGCTGTATTGCAGGCAAACGCAGTACGCTACAAGCGTGAGGCCACAACCGAAAAACGGAATGCAGCGGACTTTCTGTTTCCGAGCGAAGAAGAATACGCCGACCCAGTGTTTCCTGCAGCCAGATTGACCATGCTCGCCGCGAAGACAACCTGTAAAGATCGCTGGAGGCAGGTGTTGGCTGAGGCCGACCGGATCAACGAAAAGCACCTGCTCACTCTTGAGCCGGCAATTTCAAGAACGCAGACCGATGAGATGCAAAAACAGAACCTCAGGTTGGTGCTGCCGCAAGAAATACACCAATCATACCACGAAGATCAGCAAGGCTGGCTTCTGAGCGTGGAGAACTTCCTCGAAATAGTTCGGGGCAGAGAGTGAAGCTCTCTCCCCGATTACGTTGACTTCGGAATGGGGCGCAAGGAGATCTGCTAGGTCCAAAGACTCAGCAAAGAGAGCTAGCGGAGCTATCAACGAAAAGCGGCGCGGCAGTTCTGCTGGTTCCAGAGCTGAACTAGAAGATAATGAAGAGACATTCATTTGTCGCCCGCCAGAGCCGCAATAGAGATGCCTTTCAATTATCCCTGCGCGATCCTCAAAGTACCTTTCTCGCGGGTATAGAAAGGGCCGACGAAATGCTCATCCGTTAGGTCTGGGGACGGCATAGAGGTTGCAAAGATGATCTGATGCTTACAAAGGGATGAATCAGAGGCAGCCATCATCTGTTCTTGGAAGTTGTAGCTTCGGGCAGGCTCCATCCCCTTGTCTTCAGTGGTATCGATCATCACAAAGCGGGGATATCTGAACTCTTTGTCTTGCAACGCAGCCCAGAAGAAGCCGAACAAAAAACTACTTTTTAAAATAACTCGAGAACTTGCGGAAAAATACGTTTGCCCGTCGACCGTAACCCTGTTTTCCCGGAAAGAGAATTGAACTTTATCCGGGTTTTCAAAAGAATCTTGGCGCTTTAAGTCGCCGCGAAGGAGCGACTTCACATTTTCTTCGATTCTGGAATACGCGGAGCGCAGGCGCTTTTGCTGCGCAGTGCGTAGCTGCCCCAGACGTGCCTTTGCCAAGTCCATAAGCTTGTTCAGTTCTGCTTTTCGTTCGCTTAGGGCACCAATTTTCTGCGCTAGTTTCAAACTCTGTTGAAGATCATCAAGCTCCCTGTCCATGTAACCAAGACGGCGATGTAGCCGCCGCAATAGCAACCTTGCTTCTGATGTCGGTATGCCTTGGACAGCCTTCAGCTCGATCGCCGCAGATCGCCATTTTTGGCTGAGAGCATCCACCTCTTTGGCTAACACATCCAGTTTTTGCCGACGCACATCCTGAAGGAGCTGGGACTGTTTAATCTGAATACCAGTCTCATTGATCAATGCTGCGATACGGGCATCGGCACGATCCTTGTCAAGTGGGGCCTTGCAAAGCGGGCACCATGACTCATCATCTTCGGCGTTCTCCACTTCAGCGTGACATGCGGGGCATGAGCCGAATTTGATCACGCCAAACACCTCTGCAACAGTTGCAGCTTCC
Source organism: Tritonibacter mobilis F1926 (assembly GCF_000376545.2). NCBI lineage: Bacteria > Pseudomonadati > Pseudomonadota > Alphaproteobacteria > Rhodobacterales > Paracoccaceae > Tritonibacter > Tritonibacter mobilis. The sequence continues at coordinate 3,007,874 of NZ_CP015230.1, read as the reverse complement.
CTCAGCGCAACCTGTCGTTCTTTAAGCGATTGAACAAACTCCTCTGAGTCAGCAATATTTAACTGAAGCGTCTGAAACTCGTGCTGCTTCCCGAAAAGCTCGGCCTGAGCGGCGCTGACAGCCTGATACGCATCCTGTTGCGCTTGCAGTGTTAAGTCATCAGCGTTTGGTTGAGAAAAAGTCCGAGCTTCGGCGTCGTCCAAGTCTGCAAGAAGTTTCGCACGTTCCGCAGTCAGGTTGTTGATTTTGCCCTGAACCCAATCGACTCCGACACTTTCATCATTCCCACCGAGGACAGAGAAGATACTACGCAGCTCGGCCTCGGCCTTCTTGAACGACCTGTCGTACTCCTTGATCTTTAGTTGAAGCTCGTAAACCTCGTTATCGTATCCACCACATAGCAAATTGCCCACGGTTTCGCGCAAGGTTGGTGTGTCAAAGTGATCATCCCTGAAAATATCGTCTACCGGACTCAATTGGTCAGCATAAATCAGGCGCAAAATTTGGTGCATCGTCAGATTTCCCGACGACTCCCCTGCAACTTCAGGAAGGCCAAGTAAGCGAAAGAGGGCCTGCGAGAAGCTCTCCAAACTTGCTGTTCGAGCGTACGGGTACTTCGTCCAACGTTCGATCGGAGATGACGTTGCCTCGCTGACTTCACCAGGGAAAATTTCCATCGCAGAACGTGAGGTAGCCACGATTTCACGCCGCAAAGTGACGGACTTACCATTAATTTCGACCTCGACCCATACATGGGTGCACAGGAGGGCCATCTCGCTCCAATCGTAAAGGTCGCCGCCGAGCCCATAGAAGATGAAGTTTAAAATGGTCGATTTGCCTGAGGAGTTATCTCCACGCAAAACATTCACGCCATCATGAAACGCTTCATCATATGCCGTATAGTTGTTGCGCTTTACGACCAAACGCCGAACCAGAAGAGTGGGGTCAAATCGCATCATATCGATGCTCCAAGAGACCGGACCGGCTCTTTATTCCGTTCTTTCCACTGAAGACATAATCCGTTGCAAGAAGTTCCAAAATTTCCGTCAAAGCGGCTTCCTGATCGTTGTGGCTTTTGGCAGGTACTTCGATCTGTTCCGGCACAGTTGCTGCGGAAAAGTGCATCTGCCCTTTCTTCAGCGCATCGTCGGAAAGGAATTTTGCCTGTACTAAAGTATTTACAGCTGCAAGCTGTACGATTTCCATGCGACGAAAGAGGACAACGTCGTCAGGTTGGTTTTCGTATCTTTTTCGTCCGGTAAATTCCTTGATCGGTTTGCGGAACTTCCGGTGCTCCGACTTGAGGCGCATTCTTTCAAGACGTCCCGGAAACAGCATGAAAAAGTCGATAATGCGCCAATGATCGACGAATAGCTCCAAGTCATGCCTTAAGGCAAGCCGAAGCCTGAAAATGCGAAAAATCGCATGATGCGCGTCAAACGCTTCTTGGTAGACAAGACTCATTTGTGCCACCGCACGAAGCATTGCTCTGCGAGCCAGTAGACCATTCCAAAAACATGATCATAGGTAAGAGAGAATACCTCTGATCCACACTCCTCAATGATGGGATCCACGATGTACTGAATAACCATGCAATTTATCTCTGATTCAGATTTAATTACCACTTCAGGATGGATCATATAATTGAAACGATTTTCTGCCTTAGACAAAAAGTGCGCGAAGATCTGTTGCGCAGACGAGTAAAGAGAATAGCGCTCCAAGAGCTTCACAAACTCTTCTTTCTGTTCAATTGCTCGCAAAAAGATGTGACTTAGCCCCGCCGCATCCAGCTTTGCTTCTAACCCATCAATCCCATCAACCGATTTTCTCGTGTGATACCGAGTGAGCTCTTCGATTGTTTCACGAGCGTGATCATCCTGTTCAATCTGGGTTTTAAGCTTCTCTAAAAGAACTTCGATATGACCCGCTGAGGCGGCATAGTGGTTGACCGTCTTGTTGCCAGCAACAACATCATGGCCAGCTGTAGCACCACGTTGGTTAACACCTACTGCCATGAAACCCGTCAGCCTTTCTTGTCTCGACCGACGATATCGCCTCCGGCTTTAGCGCCAGACTGATCAACAGCATTGCCGTTTCCATCGGAACGCATTTTTTTGGTGAATGACAGCGTGACAAGAGAACCAACAACTCCACCACCTAATATGCCAGCAATGAAGCTACCAATGTCGAACGCCCAATTTTCCATAACTTCCTCCAAATACAGCACCACCCAACACCACAAGTTGTGCCAATGCAAGTGGGTACACCATGATCCGGAGCTGCTCCGAGACTTCGACAGTCTTAGAGCGGATGGTCGCTTTCAACCAGATGGTTCGAACCCGCAGTGCTTGCCGCGCACAGTCTCATGCCGACTGGCCAGTAGGTGACAAGAATGTATGCAGTTGAAGAATGCATGTCTCAGCGGAGGCTGATTACGTCCATCCGTCACTCGGGAAAATAACGGTGGCAAACGTCCGCTATGCGGACTGCACTTGCGGTTATCTTGCGACAGGGCCAAGTTCCGCTCTAGACCGGTCAAACTCCTGAGCCTTGCTGGCCGCTCCGACTTTGCAAAGCTCACTTTCTACGCTGAGCTGACCATTGAACAAGAAGTAGCATCGGTGCTCATCCAGTACTCGTAAATATCAGGATTACCAGTTGGAGTGTACACAGATGTCGATTGCTTGTGACCACAACCGTTAGCTTCTCACGATGTTTGACCGATGAAACAACCGTTGATCAGTGATCAAGCCGCTTCGCTAGGTCTTCGGCGCTCTCGTTGTAGTAGGTCAAAAGTTGATTTACGTTTCGATGTCCAACCATCCGCGCCAGATCCATCACATCGAGCTTCTTGGCGAGCATTGTGATCGCCCAATGTCGTGAGTCGTGAAACGTCAGCCCCTCAACCGCAGCTCGATCCCTCACCTTACGCCACAATACGTCCAGTTGCCGAGAGTCGAGCGCGAATACCGGATCAGATTCTGGCAGCCGCTCCAGCAGTTCCACCGCGCGGCGTGAAAGCGGAACCTGTCGTGAGGTTCCGTTCTTGGTCATAGGCAGATCCACAACCCGGCGCTCGAGGTCGATGTGTTCCCAACTCATGTCGACGATTTCCCCGGCGCGCATTGCGGTTTCTCCAGCAAACAAGAATGCATGAAATGCCCGTGCAGTCGCATTGTTGAGATCATTCCCCGCAGAAAGTTCAAGGCGCTCCAGTTCCGCGTTCGTTGGCAAGCGATCCCGCGCAGCTGACTCTTGCGGCTTGCGCACATCGGTCAGAGGTGAATCTCCCATCAATCCCCACTCCCTCCGAGCCACGGAGAACACAGACCCCATGAGAGTCATTTCCCTCCGCACTGTCGAGGGCGCAACCTTTTGCAATCGGGCATCACGCCACGCGGCGAAATCTGCCGGCGAGAGTTCGGAGAGGATCTTATCGCCAAGATCAGATTGGCCCCACCGGTTCAAGCGGAGCGCTTCCCACTTGTAGCCGCGCTTCTTCGAGCTCACCTCACGGGCGTAACGCTCAAAGAGATCGCGCAGCTTCATCTTGGCGGAAATCTTCGACCCGTTCAGGATCTCATATTCCTTGCGGCTGGCCCAATCTTGCGCTTCTCTTTTGGAGGGGAAAACCTTGCTGGCGCGCACGCCTGCTCTTGCCACCTCGGCCCGCCAGCCCGTCTTGGTTTTGCGAAACGTCGCCATGAATTACGCACCACGCTCTAAATGCGGAAAATATGCGTAACAACATGCGCATTTTTACGCTTCATAGGCAAGCGGCAGTCGCACGACCTTACCGACAATCCATATTTTGCAGATATTTGAGAAAGATTGACCACCATCAAAAGAGTGGGTGGTGCCTCAAGAGGGACTCGAACCCCCGACCTTGTCCTTACGAAGGACCTGCTCTACCAGCTGAGCTATTGAGGCGAAGCGAAAGCTGATCTACCCGCTGCCCGCAGATCAATCAAGATGAAATCGATACCTGACCCACCATCAAGGATGAATGCACTAAAGGGAGATGTGCTCGTGCGCCAAGAGCAATGTTGGTGATCCGCAGTTGAAGCGCCAACTGTGTTTACCTGTAGATCTGAAAGAAGGGGCAAGCCATAGCCTGTTGCCCTCAATCAGAATGCGTAGTTGAGGAGTGCTTTGCGGTTTTTTTTGTGTCGCTCGATCAGTTTTTTCTGCTGGCTGCCGCAGGGAATTTTTCGAGCAGGTTTTGGAATCTCAGAAGATGTAGTCAAGCCGGGAAACAACGCGTCGATCTCGACGCGGGCGGCTTCATCCAACAGATGCACTGCCATTGGCCCGCAATAGAAGCTCTCTGTTGGGGTTCCGTCTGCAAAGATCACTTCATGTTGATCCATCACAAAATGTAAATATGTAACCGGGTCATCACTGTCTTGCACAAAAATTCCGGGAAGCGCCGTCAGCCGTTTGGCCGACACAAGAATGTCCTCTCTGCTGAACATGCGCTTGGCAATGGGGGAGATGGTCAAGAAACGATGCTGAGGTGAGACGAGCAGGTCGCGTGTTGGTAGGCCCAAGCCAAGAGCGCCCGCAGCTATGCGTATTGGTCTCAGGTTGGGGTGAGTAACAAGCCGTTCTCTGGAAACATATGTGCGCAGCAGGAGCCGCAAGGGCTGATATCCGCGATCTCTGGTGGCAATCATGTCACCCGGCTGCAAGGCCTCAACGCGCACCGCGCCATTTTGCGTTTCAATGCGCGCGCCCGGAGTGAAGCACGCGACATACTCGCTGCTAGGGTTGCTTTTTAGGTGCGATGTTCGGTTGATATCAAACGTATACGTTGTGCCCGGCAGTAACTCTTCTGTAGCGATCAAGCCATGGACAGGGCCACCATTATTTCCGTCACCTGTGAAATGGAGTGACGTCACCTTAAGGCCGCTACTGCTGTTGATCAGGTCATAGGCCGAATGTACGGGCGAACCGGCGGCGTAGGTGGTACCATCAAGGTTGATATCACCTGCCAAAACCTGACTCGCATCGACTTCATCGAAGTTGCCATCGTCGTCGACCATCTCAATGAGAGTTGGTGTTGCTCCTGGTTTCAGCGTCAGAGAGTTCCACCCTGAGGTCGCATTGGTGCTCTCAGAAGGTAGGCCGCCTACGAAATCGTCAGGACTATACACATAGAAAAATGGCATTGGCATCTCCGCGTGGCTCAAACGCGTTGTGGGACATATTAAATTTTAGTTAATATGATTTAGCCAAGATTTACGTAAAGTAACTGTTGAACAGGCTGTCTCTACGTCCGCTTTCTGAAGTGTTGCGAAATTGATGCATCAGAGTGACGTGATTGTCACCATCGCTGATACCCTTGGCCCTGACAATGCGTTCTGGATAGACGGCGAATGGTTGGCTTGGGATAGTATTATCGATCCTGAAGAAGTGCGGTATAGCCGCCTTGCCGAACTGGAGCGGGAAGCGGCACTACGCCACAAATATCCAAACGCGGATCTGGCACTGGTTCCATACTTTGGAGATTTGCTGACGCTTGCTGAATCCTATTTTTTCGAAACAGGCAAGCATCTGAACGTCTATGGTGACATTGGCGAGCTGTTCGGTGCGATCATGTATGGCATCAAGCTTCACAAGAATTATGCCCAAGGCTCCGACGGCAAATTGGGCAACGATTTCGTGGAGATCAAAACCATAGCGCCCACCAACAACAAGGAGAAGACCAGCGTACGTCTTGACAGGCACTTCAACAGACTACTTGTTGTAAAAATCAGTGATACTTTCGAAGTATCCGGACGTCTTTTGAACCGCGCTGATTTGCAGAAAATATCAGGCAAATTCATGCGCCTGTCCTGGGAAAATATGCCTCAAATCTGACGATTGCTTTGCCCCAATTGTGTGAGTTCATGTCCTGCGCAGCGAAGGTCAGGTAGAGTAGTTTTCCGTTGTAGTCCACGTATCCGGTCTGGGCGTGTAGTCTACCCGTCCCTCATGGGCGGGTCCGTGACTGATCGCGCCGTTCGCCAGTTCCTCACCCCCAAAGATGTCGGCCCCCATTCTGCGAGTGCTTGCTTTGAGCGCAAGTAACCAGTCAGTTCCGACCGCAACACTGTTTGTGCTTACGGTTCGATCCACAAGAACATGGATCATTTCGACCAAGCCGAGATCCAGCTTTGAACGGCATGCCGGGAAGGTCTGCAGCCTCCGGCTGGGAGAGTTCAGGACGTGATTGGTGCAAGATCGTGGCCACGCAGTTCGGAATTAGGTCGGGAGCTTCGAGGTCGAGTTGATCGATCTCTTCATCCGTGAACTTACTCTGACCAGTGTAGATGTCGTGCAGAGCTATTAAAAAGATCATCGTAGTCCGCGTCTCTTCGTCGGCATGATCGAGAAGGCGTTCCCAAGCTTCCGGCCTTAGGCCCATGGCGCGAGCGAAACCATCAACCCAAGGTTCCCACAACGTTTCATCGCTGTTCGGGTCAACCTCGTAGATTGGCTCGATCCAAAGCGAACGAGTCATAGCCTCTGCCACCGAATTGTAATGAGCCATTACCGCATTGATCGTTTCGTCGGCGGCCTTCTGGTTAGGGAAGTCTGGTTCGCCGGTCACGCCCCAAATATGAGGCAACCATTCCGAGGGCGCGATAATGTCGCTGCAGGCAAGAATGCCGGTCACGTAGCCGTCAAGTTCGCTAAGCGACATAGGCATGTTTTCGACAGGCAGGGCTTGTAGCAATACATTGAGGTGATCGAGCGCTTGATCTGACTGACCCATGAGGCTTCTCCCGGCGATGCAAGGACATTTCTATCCACAGGTCTGCTAGTTCGCAACTAACGTAAATTCGGTGAGCCGTGCGCTGCCTCGACGCACTCAAGAACCTGACAAGCCTATGATAAAGCCGCTTAATTTACCTGCTGCTCAAAACACGGAATACCACAGGGCACCACATTTTTTCATGCAAGGTGGTAGCTAGGTGGTTGCTATAAGCAAAAAATGGGAAGCTGCGATTTCGCTAACCCATTGAAAAGAGTGGTGAGCCGTGCAGGATTCGAACCTGCGACCCACTGATTAAAAGTTTGAAATTAGTGCTCTTACACGCTTTGCTATACAGCACCATAATGCACCATAACATATTGATTTTGCTTGTTAATGCTTGAAGGGCTGGCGGCCTAATGTACTTTGTTTTGACACACAATGGCATGCACGGTGGTAGCTGGGTGGTTGCTACAGCGCATTGCGAAGAGTCAAAGGCTTCCAATGAAACTAACCAAACGCAGAATTGATACAGCTGAGTATGACCCCGCTAAACCGACCTACCTTTGGGATGACAGCTTAGCTGGGTTTGGCGTGAAAGTCCTACAATCAGGCCAAAAACGCTACATATATAAGTATCGTACTCACGGAGGCGGGCGGCGCGCCCAAACGCGCTGGATGACGATTGGCAACTATGGCGCAATCCCACTGGAAACAGCCCGTAACATCGCTTTGGAATGTGCGGCCATGGTCGCGCGGGGAGAGGACCCGCAAAGCGACAAGATCAAGAAACGTAAAGCCCCTTCGCTTGTCGACCTCTGGGATCGCTTCGAAGAGTCTGACATGAAGCGGCTCAAGCCTGCGACGATCAGAGATTATCGTTCGCTCTGGAAGAACATTCTGGAACCAGCACTCGGCAAGCGGCGCGTTGCTGATATCGCACGTGCGGATGTCGACCGCTTGCACAGGTCTATGAGTGATACGCCCTACCAAGCCAACCGTTCAATCGCTGTTCTGTCGAAGATGATGACCCTTGCAGAAATCTGGGAATGGCGGGATCAGGGCACCAACCCATGCCGATATGTAACCCGCCATCGTGAAGGTAAGCGTGAGCGTTACCTGTCAACGGAAGAACTGGAAAGACTTGGTGCCGCTCTGACAAACCTTGTCGACTTGGGGCTTCTCTGGCCTGATATGGCAAACCTGTTTCGCCTACTGTTGCTTGTTGGTGCACGGCGCAGTGAAATCTCAAACTGCGAATGGAACTGGATTGATTGGGAACGCCGTATCATCGCTCTTCCCGACAGCAAGACAGGTGCAAAGCCACTGTTCTTGAGCGATGAGGCGATTACCGTACTCGAAAACCAGAAGATCACGACACGGCACCAATCGTCCAAATTTGTGTTTCCAGGTGCAAAAGCAGACAAAGCCATCGTCAATTTGTCTAAGCCTTGGAAGCTGATCTGCGAAGAGGCAGAGCTTGAGAACATACGCATTCATGACTTGCGTCACACTGCGGCAAGCATTGCCGTTGGCCAAGGCGTTGCGCTGCCCATCATTGGGCGCTTGCTAGGACACACACAAACGCAAACAACAGCGCGCTACGCACATGTTGACGCCGACCCAGCGCTTAAGGCTGCGAATGTCATTGGCCAAGCTATTGGCGCAGCTATTAAGTAGCAGCTGTGCTTCACGCGCGGGTTGCCCAACCTGCAACGGTGATCGGTGTCGTAGTATCACTCCGATGTGATTGCACCATTGTGATTTTCCCCACAGGTAGGGATTTGCCGCCCTTGATCCCTAAGGCGAGGCAGATATGCTCTCGCTCAACTTCAAGGGTTGTGTTTTATGAATGTATTTACTCAGGATGCCCGGCTTGGGCGTCTGACGACTGTGCTGGGATCCGACGCGCTTGTTCTGTTGCGGATGGATGGCACGGAGGAGCTTTCGGGGGATTTCGAGTGGCGAGTTGAAGCGCTCTCAACCCAGAACACCCTCGACCTCAGCGCCCTTCTCGGAACCCATGCCACCGTTGAAATCAATCATGCTCAGGGTGTGCGGGCCTTTGACGGGATCGTCTGCGAAGCCGAGCAACGCGGGGCCTTCGAGAACGGGTTTCGCTATGACCTGACATTGCGTCCGTGGCTACATGTGGCCAGCCTGCGGCGCAACATGCGGATCTTCCACAACAAAACCGTCATCGAGATTGTGCAGGAGGTGCTTAGTTCTTACGCAGCATTGGGCAACCCACACCTCGAAGTGCGGGTGATGGATGATTACCCGGTGCTGGAATACACCGTCCAATACGGCGAAAGCGATGCTGACTTTATCCGCCGCCAGCTAGAGCGCTTTGGCATTACATGGTCGTGGCGGCATGAGGCGGGATCACACACGCTCTTGCTCACCGATGCGGCGATCAGCCTGCCCGAGGTTCCGGGATCCTCGCGCCCGTATTTCGGTGTCGCCGGATACCACCGGAACGAGGAGGAGCATTTCCGCCATTGGTCCGCGACCGAGCGGATCACCACCGGCGCAGTGCGGCTGACGGAGTATAACTTCAAGATACCCACATCGGCGCAGGAAGTGGACCAGCTCTCTGATGCGTCTCATCCAAGCGGCGATATCGAAAGTTATGACTGGCCCGGCGATTACCTCAACCAAGGCGAAGGCCGGGGTGTGGTGTCGCGCCGTCTGGAAGCGGAGCGCGGTCAGGCCCCGCGCCACCGGGCTGAGGGCGATGTAGTCTCCCTCGGCGCGGGCTGGCGCGTCACACTGGCCGGGGATGATGTTCCCAATGCGACGGGGCGCACATTCGTATGCCTCAAGGCCACCCATCAGTTCAGGGCGCAGGCCTATGGGTCCGGGAGCGCGGGAGCGGATGATGCGCCCTATGAAGGTGCATATGTGCTGACACCTGATGATGCGCCGTTTCGCCCGGAGCGCCGCGCGGTCGGGCCGCGCGTACAGGGACCAGAAACCGCGGTTGTGGTCGGCGAAGGCGAGATCGATTGTGACGAACACGGTCGCATTTTATGCCGCTTTCACTGGGATCTCGATGGCGCGCACACCATGCGCGTTCGAGTGAGCCAGAACTGGGCGTCGAAGGGTTGGGGTGGCATGGTCATCCCTCGGATCGGCATGGAGGTCATTGTCGAGCATCTTCGCGGGGATCCCGACAAGCCGATCGTGACTGGCTGTGTGTATAACGGCAGAAACAAGCCGCCTTATGAACTGCCCAAGCATAAGACACGATCTACGTTTAGAACGGACAGTCATCAGAGTAACTACAACGGCTTCAATGAATTTAGATTTGAAGATCAAACGCGTAGCGAAGAAGTCTTCTTGCGGGCTCAAAAAGATCTAAACATAAAAACCAAGCACAATCGCACTTCTCAAACGGACCGCAACAATCTGGAAAGCATTGCACGAACGTCACTGCGCCGTGTTGGGGATGATGAGATGGTAAGCATTGGAGGTGGCTACTCCATAGAGGTGTCCGCAAATCCAGCAGCTCGTAATACATCGGAAAAAGCTCAAGCAACCTTCGACGGGTTGTCGGATCTCTATGGGGCGTTCCGGGAAGCTCTACAATCACCAGGTACAGGGAACATGTTGGTTGATGTTGAGGGCAACTTGTCAGTAAAGGCAGGGCAAAATAGAGTATTGAACATACTTGGGGCGGAAAACCGTTCGATAAAGGGCGTTTCATCTCAAGTGGCCAACGGTGGGTTTCAAATAAATACTCCACGAAAGTTTTCTGTTGATGCAAATTCCACACTTCTAAATAGTGCCAAGACGCTAACGTTGACTGTTGGCGCTGCCAAAATCACTTTGCGTTCCGATGGTACGGCAACGATTTATGCGGAAAAGCTCGCTCTCAAAACACGTGGGACTATGGACTTGGAGGCGAAGGGCAATATGAATTTGACATCAAACGGCGATATGAAACTCACCGCACACGGCGAAGTTTCGGTTCGTGGCTCACGGATTGATTTGAACTAATGTCTGGCCGATACGCATTGAATAGGTGCAGAGTTTGTTCCTCCTACACTCTTCCCGCAATCTCTGATTATGATGGAAAGAGCATACCTAAAATTCACAATATGGTGACTTGCAGCAACTGTGGCGCGAGGTATCGACTGAGGAAGAACGTATTAGCACTGGCGCAAAACCGGATGTCGCTAACGGATTGGATAGCACCCAATGTTGCGGCTATAGTTCTAACGTTAGGTTTGGGGTTAATAGTTATTACTTTGCTATTTTTTATCTCACGCGTAGTCGGAGTAACTTTATTGAGGCCGCTATATCGAAAGTTTCTATACAAAAGAATTCGTTGAAGGTGATTTATGCAAGACGGTTATATCTCTGAAGATGGAACTTATGAAACGGGGACTCCGAGTCTTTTCGGTGCGCCTGTTCTGGTCAGAGAGGGGGATGTGGATTTTGCAGAAGTTGTATCTGGTTCCGTGGAAAAACTCGCCATTTATGGACGCACACATTCTGAAGTCTGGACAGATTTTGTCAGTCAATTAACGACGACAGAAGCCCTAGCACAGTTTGGCCGTGGGTTTATCTCATATCCCGACGATATACGATGGTTTCTTTATGGAGTCGGCGCATGGGCAAACATACTAGGCCCGGAAGCGAAGGATCGAAATACAAAGACAATACAGGCAGTTAATGCAGCTGTTACTGGTGATGGCACACCTAGTGGATCGTTAAAACGAGCTGTATTGCTTAGCGCATTTCTCAATCATACAGTTATGCGGAACTTTGCTGGGTTTGTAGGTCGACTAGCTGGTGGGGCGGTGACAACTGCATTTATTCAAATCCTTATGAACCGCGTCGGATTAAGTTTCTTGGTTCCTGATCGTGGCGTCCCGAAATTTTTTGCTTTTTTCCCTCCTCTTTTTCTTATTACTTGCACCGGTGCTGTCGTTCGATTGGCTGAGAAGCACTTCGATAAGTACGGAAACTTGGACAATATGGGATTGACAGATATCCTTGCCGCTATTGCGACTGGGCAAGATGAACCAGATATTGGTTCCAGTTTTATGAGACTCGCAGGCGCTGATTTGGCTCGGCGCATATCTTCTGCAGTTATGTCTTGTGGCGCAGACATTCGTGAGGCAAACAATGTCTGGTTTGGCGAAGATAGCTCGAATGCACGCAATCTTCATGCTGAGATACGGCAACTCGAAGCTGATATGAGTGCCGCATCAAATGACTTGCGATACGCGCGGAATGATGATGAGTTTTACGATGCCTTAATACGATCTCACAACATTGCTATAAAATCGAAGAGGTTGGGGTGCCGAAATGAAGAGTTGGAAATTTTCATAATTTTGATGGATCAAACCCTTCTAGAGTGCTTGAATATGTTTATTGATTCAATGGTGGCAGTTATGGAATCACAAACTGGGAACTATGAGTATTGGAAGGTTGTTGAAGCGGATAAGGCAAGAATGAGTCTACTTAATAATACTGATTATACAAGACCCGAATACTGAAAATGCCCAAAGCAACTCGACTAGGCGACATCGGCTCCGGTCATGGATGCCACTTTCCTCCGACCCCATCGACCGGAGCCTCTCCTGATGTTTACGTCAACGGCATCGCGGTCGTTCGACAAGGTGATGCCTATGCAGACCATGGGTGTGGTGTTTGCCCGGCTCCGGCTCACGGGCGGAGTTTGTCGGGGGGCTCAGGATCAGTTTTTGTGAACGGGAAACCTGCTGGTCGAGTGGGCGATGCAATCTCCTGTGGGGGCGCGGCTGACGCAGGTTCTCCAGACGTGAGCTTTGGCGACTGAAAAATACAAAGCCCGCCGCGCCCTCTTCGGGCCGTTCGGTCAAAAATACGCGCTGCGCATGCAGTTGTTGTACCACTTTGCCCGAATGGCGTTGTCACGCTTCTGAATGATCATTGCGCGTGCCTCTTCGAGGTTGTGTCAGGTCGATTGGGAAACATCACTGCAATGGACCGATTGGTTCAACAAGGAGCGCCTGCTTGAGTCGCTCGGCTACATCAAACCAATCGAAGCAGAGGAGAAGGACGAATAAGCCTTGAAACCTAGGTCATGTTGACAAATGGCGCACCCAGAGCCGGATGGATGTGATGTCGATGAACCCGAGGTAACTTTCTGCAGTTTTGTCATACCGGGTAGCAACGCGGCGGGCGTTCTTGAGCTTATTGAAACACCGTTCGACCAGGTTTCTCAATCGATACAGCCCATGATCCACGCCGACGCGCATCTTGCGGGTCTTTCGCATCGGAATTTGGGTCAGGATATCACGTTCATTCATGTTTTTCCGAATGCGATCAGCATCATAGCCCCGATCTGCCAGTAGCACTTTCGGCTCAGGCAGATTATCAGACATGACGAGATCAAAACCAAGGTAGTCCGAAGTTTGCCCCGGTGTGATGTCTGTTCTCATGGGCAACCCGTGCGCGTTGACGCGGAGGTGGATCTTGGTCGTGAAGCCACCTCTTGAACGGCCAAAACCCTGTCTCGGAGTCCCCCTTTTGCGCCCGCTGCTTGATGATGCGCGCGAATAACAGTGCTGTCGATCATTTGGAGAGCGTTTGGAACGGCCCCGCTTTGGTTCAAGGCTTCGAGTATGTCCTCCCACAGCCCAGCCAACGTCCAGCGCCGGAATTGGCGGTAAACACTGGACCATTTGCCAAACTCTTCGGGCAAATCTCGCCAAGGTGATCCGGTGCGTGCAATCCAGAATATCCCATCCAGTACAAGGCGATGGTTGGTAGGCTTGCGCCCATTCCGGGCTCGGATCGCAAGAATGAAGTATTCAAACAGCGACCACTCGTCGTCGCTCATCAGGTTTCGGGGCAAGCTGATCTCCATAGCAGATACCAGCTTGAATCACGTCGAAGCCCCAGTGTGAATCCCTTTTGTCAACATGTCCTAACAAGATCGCAGCTTGGAATATTAACTCAGTAGTCTCCGGAACAACCGGGGTGCTTCAGTGAAATGGTTAGTCGAAGTTGACGCCGGGTCTCCCAAGCGCACCTCTTGCGAGAGAGATGCCTCGCAACTTTGACAAAGTGAAATAAATCTCAACACCCACACAAATTTCCTGTCCATAATAGGTTCGACCGCAATAACGCTCAAGCGGTTCTCCACTGTTGGAAAAATCAACAACATAGTCCATTTGTGCTAAGTGGCCTTCATCAACGATAATTTGTGCGATTTCATCAGTGCGATACGGACAAACATTGAAAATGTCACAATCAAAAACCAACCTATTTGCATAAATAGCAATCCCACCGCCTGTGCTACTATCTACGCATACAAACTCAGGAACCGGGATGCCGCCACCTGAGGCCGCTATTAGAAATTGATTGCTATCAGGCGGTACGGCCTTACAACTGTACCCTCGATTGTTCATTACAATCATCATTTCACTTTTGGAAAGCTGCCAACATAGCCCTGCGAAAGATGCGTAGCCTTCGCAGCGAGCTTCTAGGGCGCGTGCTTGGTTCGCATCTCCAGATGGAACGGGCGAAACTCTATCACCGTCCACGCTCTCCCCTTCGTATCCCCCTTCTGGATATTCCTCAATGAAATCAACGGCAATTCTATGCAGAAAAGCCGCGGCACCTTCACTGGTTGTTACATCAAAGCGTTCGTAACGTTCAGGGTATAGTAACTTAAGCTTTTGCACTGCCTCCTCGGTCGCATTGCCCCACAGGCCGTCAACATCAGTATTGTAGAGCCCTTTTGTCGCGAGAAAGCTTTGTACATTGTGTCGGTCGCTTACCTCCATACGAACATAGCTGTCGCGAAGAGGACGCTCTTGAGCAGTTGCTCCTGATGTTCCGAAACCCACGAACCCAGCGACCAGAATAGCGGCCCAAAGACTTCTTACAGAAAATCGATTCAACAACGATCAGCCTCCCATACCTTAATGGCCAAAGCAGACCATACATCCTGCGTCGTGTTACACGTCATAGTTCATGGCCCTCGTTGATCGCCGCTTGTTCGGATGACTGTGACGATTTTGATCTGGCTGATTTTCCTCTTCCCGCGAACAGAAGGCACAGAAGATACAAATTCAGGAATGGAACAATCTGTCCCAACATCCACCAGCGGGACATCTCCAAGTCAACGAGGCGGCGAGAGACTGCCGCTTGGCCGAATAACAAGACCAACGGCGTCATGATGCCCGTAAAGGCCTGGACGGATGGCGCTGTGCCGCTTCTCGTAGTGCCGACGAAAACCATCAACTGACACGTGAACAAGACAAACAACATCAGGATGTTTTGTAGCAAGTACTGCGTGCGATTGATCGGGCTGTTCCAGTTGAAAATGGTCGGTAATCCAACGCGTCGTTGGGCGCTTGTGCTCATGACTTACCTATCAGGTTTAGAATTTCTTTTCCGGATGATCGAAACCTCGGCGGGTCTCGATATCCACAGTATACTTCATAATTCACAGTATACTTCATAGATGCAGGCGAGAACAAGTCGCCATGTTGTGGCATGGCGGAAACCGACGAAATTCTACTGGAAGCGTTTGCAAAAACGCTGCGCAAAAAGCGCAACGCACTTGGGCTTTCTCAAGAAGAGCTGGCCCACCGCGCTGGTGTGAGCATGAGGTACATTTCCCTTTTGGAGAGCCGTCAACACCAGCCCAGTCTCTCAACATTGAGAGGCCTGTGTGGGGGCTTGGGCGTCTCGATGAAGGAGTTCGTGTCAGATCTGGAGGAAGCGTTGCCTGTGAAAAAAGCATAGCGGTACAGTGTTACAGGCCGCCCCCAGCGGGCTTCTGAGATGGCGTGTTGCGCAAACTCAGAGGGTTTCATCTCGCGAATCCAGCATGCTAGCTGAGCAGAATGAGCAGAGGTCCGAAGACAACTGACAAACCCACCAACTGGCACAGCAACAATCATGCCTTGAGGCAGCGCGGTTCGTTGATCTTCTGGTTCGGCCACTCGATCTTGTGGGAGGTGGTGCGTCCGGACGGCGCGGGCGCGGCAGTCCTTTATTGATGTTGTGATCAAGGTCTCCCCACGTTCAAGGTCGTCCTTCGCCTGCCACTCCGCCAGACAAAAGGGTTCGTTGCGAGCCTGCTGAAGCTTTCCGGCTTGGACGGGTCCGTGCCTGACTGTTCCAACTTAGTGGGACCGCCAGGAAACCTCGGACGTCGTTGTGCCGCATCGAGGCTCCAAGTGGCCGCTCTACCTGCTCGTGGACAGCGCCGGCATCAAGGTTAAAGGTGAAGGCGAGGGGCACATGACCAGCCACCTTGTCTTTGGGCCTGAGTTCTGCAATCCCGCTGCGAGTCGTAAGAAAGGTCAGGTTGAGAAGAACGTTCAAGACGCACATAGCCACATGTGGTAGCTCAAGCCAGCCTTCGCCGATTTGGAAGAACTGAACTAATGGTTCGACGATCACTGTATCGCGCTTTGGGCAGAGACACCGCGCAAGGCTTTGCCAGGTTCCATTTCTGACGCGTGGGAGGCCGAGAAGCCCATACTGATGGCACTGTCGCCAGCATTCGATGGCTTTATCGAACACGGTAAGCGCGTGTCATCAACATTCCAGATCACTTTCGAACGCAATCGCTACTGCGCCTGCCAGCTTTGCTAACCGTCGGACGAGCTTACACGTGTACCCCGAACGGCTGGTCATCGTCGTTGGGGGGCAAACGGTGTGCGAGCATGCGCGGTTTATTGATCGATCCCATCGCAAGCCCGGCAAGGTCATCTATGATCGAGGCCACTATCTTTCCGCTACCCAACGTAACTCGCCACGACAGCTACCGGTTCAAGACCAGTTGGGAGGCAGCAAAGAAAACAGGGAAAGAGCCCAAAACATTGACCGCGTCATAAGCAATGACGCATAACTGAGGGTGGGTCAAAGCTCAGTGACAATCAACAGTGCTTGATAAAAGAACTGAACGTGGACGAACGGCATCTGTTGGTCGGTGAAACACTCACTTTGGAAAGAGCACAAAAATAATGTAAACACATAAGTACATGTATCGAAATGATTTTCTGTGTCAGAGTGGAAGAGTTTAGGAGGAAAGATGAGCAACGAGACCCAAGAAGGATATGTTGAGATGCATATGAAACATCTCGAGATGCTGCAGAACGTGATCGCACGTATGGCAGAGAGCAGCGCTAGCATAAAAAACTATTGCATGACGATTTCTGCAGCAATTATCGGTTTGGCGACGGCAATACAGAAGCCAGAAGTTCTCTACTATACAATACCGCTTGTCCTGATTTTTGGCATATTGGACGCGCATTACTTGCGCCTCGAGCGAGCGTTTAGAGACCAGTTCAATTCTGTCAGAAAATCTAGCTTGAGCGAAAGGCCTGATTTCCTAATCTCTCCTAGCTGGACTGCGGGACATCGCGTATTTTCGGGGGTCTTTAGCTGGTCTGTTTGGTTATTCTATGGCCCACTCATCATTGTTCTTGTTGCCATAGCAAGGATCATGAGCAAGACTTGATCTCAAGTTGCCAGAAACACCTTTAAGCAGCATATTTGGCCAGGGTAACCTTAAACTTGAGGTCTAAATCCCCATCGTTTCTAGCAGGGAATATGTAAGTTTCTAGATCCTACTTCTGAGTTGATGCATGTCGAAACGAAACCACCTTTTCATCAGCCACCATCACGGGGATGATGCTCATGTAGATAAATTCACCAGTCTCATGAACAAAAACGGGTATGATGTGCGCAATTCGTCCGTGCGAATGAGGCCCGCCAACGAACGGCGAATGGAACAAGGTCGGGTGAAAGACGCGACAATCAAAAGGCTTTTGCGAATGAAGATGTCATGGGCTTCAACTGTTGTAGTGTTGGTTGGACCCAAGACGCACAGCCGCCCGTGGGTGAACTGGGAGATTGAACAAGCTAACCGGCAGGGCAAGCGCATTGTCGGCGTCTATCTCCACGGGGGCACAGAGGCCAACGTTCCCAAGGCACTAAATGAATATGGGCACGCCCTAGTAAAGTGGAACTCGAAAAGCATTTCCAATGCTGTCGAGGGGCGTTCTAATCGATTTGAAACCCCAGGTGGGGACCTTAGGGCACCTGTACATAGCTCGTCGAATTCACAGTGCTAAGAGGTAGATAAAATTTCGAAAGTATATGTTTATGTCGTCGCTAGAGACTTTGGGTTTGCGCCGAACCCATTCCACGGCGTCTGTACCTTGGCGTGTTGTATGGATCGCCTTAGAGCAACAGCTCAGATCGGTGATTGGGTCTTTGGAATGGGCGGAAGTCGTCTGAAGGCAACTGGCCGCTGCGTCTACGGTATGCGGATAACTGAGACGCTGTCGTTCGATGAGTACTGGAGCGACCTTCGTTTCGTAGCTAAGCGTCCTATTCGCAATGGTAGCCGAGTAATGATGCTTGGTGACAACATCTATTCGCGAACAAATGAAAGCACCCCATGGCACCAAGAGGACTCTCACCACAGCTTTCCCGATGGGTCGCCAAACCAATCAAACATTGAGAAAGACACGAGAGCCAACGTCGTATTGGCTTCGGAACACTTTGCTTACTTTGGAGAAAATGCGCTAGAGGTGCCAGCGAATGTTCTCGAAAAAACCGGTTACAGCAACGGTCGCGGCCACCGCGTATTTAGCGAAGCAGCAGCAGCAGCGCTATTGAATTGGTTCGAGACTGCGACACAAGGGACGCTGAATACAGTACTCGGTGACCCGTTCGACTTTAGATTAAGCGGTGCTCGTTATTCTTCCGGCAGCAACAAAATCATCAAAGATGAAGTTGTGAATACTGACTAAAGAAGCTCCAATTGCCGTGTTCCAAAAGTCTTTGAAATCGAGCAAGGCTGTAGGTTGTAGGCTCGTTCAACTTGAGTGATGAATTCAGTCTGTCCCCCATAGCTGGGATGGCGAAATGCAGTAGTCTTCAATCCCATTGTGCTCAAACACTTCTTGGCATCGCCGCCTATTGAGTACACACTTTTCGGCTTCAGCAAGTCTAGAATTTCATTGAGAACCCAGTCTAGTTTTTGCCTTTCTGATCGCCGGTGGCAACGATTAGACATTGGTTCATCGGGTAAGTGTGGATGAAAGGGGAACGCATTCCACATGAATATTGGGTCCGCAACGCGCTCGACGACATTCCAAATCGTTGTCGCCGTTCGCTCCTTTACAGGAGGACCAAAAGTCGAGCGCCGTAGCTCAATATCTCCAAAAATTGAAGCCATTAACGGTAGATGATATTCATCGGTTAGCGCCAAGCCAGTTCGCCGACCTCCTCGATAACCAAGGTCACGAGCTACCCAAATCGAAATTACGCTTTGATCTCGAGCTGCTTCAAGTAGATTCAGCAAGTTTGCTCTTCGTATACTTGGTGCATCATCTACATCAAAAATTGGGCACTTGTCCCGATAAGGGTTAAAGACATTTGGCAAACTAACGTCGGCCAGCTTCTCTACAAAAGCTTCAATCCTACCCATCTTGGCCAGCTGCTCCTTCACCAACATCCTTCTGAGGTCCCTCAAGCGCTGGGGCATCCTGTTGTTCAATGGTTGATTTACCACCTGTTGAAATCAACTTTTCCAAGTCATCTTTGTATGCCGCACCTAACAACGTGCCGATAAGCACTAAGGCATAGAACACGCGAGTAACCCATAATTTGATCGTTCGATTGTAATCTTCCACCTTCGCCAGGCGATCCGATAACTGGTAGGCAGTCATAGCATCGCCAGCGATATCGTTGACAACGTCAATCGGGATTTTATCCAATTTGTTCGGTATTTTCCCCGTGCCTTCGAACTCGTCACTTACCGTTTTGTCGAGATCCGCAATCCAAAGTGAGAAAATTTCTTGGCCTTCACGTAGGTTTATGTGTCGAGGACCCGCATTAAACACAGCAAATACGAGGTTTCCTGAAAAACCTGGATCAACCTGAAACCCTGATACATTCACCAAACCTTTGAATTTTATTGAGGCTCTAATCGAAATAAAGCCAATAGCGGATTTGGAAATAGAAACCTTTTCTTTGGTCAGAATGAATGCGAACTGTCCTGGCTTAACAACAAAGGTATCCTCATGTTCAAGCTTTGCCACGGTGGACGAGCCGTCGTTGTTTACAAAGTGTTCATGCCCAACTGAGAGCCTGTAACCTGCGGCCTCGACCCTATCCACATTCCAAGGTTTAACCGGGCAATCACCGATGCCTGTCCCGCCTTCAGCGAGCCAGCGTTCTCTTCCCCAAAATGCCATCAATTTACCTTATGAAAAATTGCCGTCCACGCAGTTCCGTCCGGCGTGAAGTAAGAAGATCAAAAATATCTAAATCTTGCGCCCGAGAATAATCTAACAACGCATTAAAAATATCTTGGTTACCGTCACGTGCGATTTCAATGAATGGTTCCATGTGGTCTAACTTCTCTGCCGCATCGTTTACACGGCCAGAGGCATCTGTGAGTCGATTTAGCAAAGAACTATTGGATTGGTTCGGTTTATATTCCAATTTTTGATGCAATGTGTTCGCCGCACTTAGACATACCAACATCGCATCGGTAATAGTACGGCTTACCGGCTTTTCTTCAGCCTCTCCACGAGCAATTCGCCCCGCATACTTAGCGAAGTGCATTGCATAGTGCTTCAAACGATCATTTTTGTGCAAAGAGAGGATATCGAAATGATTCCTCATGTCATGATCATATTGATCTTGCTGCCAACTTAGAATGTCATCAAAGTACTGCATTTCTACACCTCATAAGAGCCGTTTTTGATCCGGATAGCCTTCCTTTTTCAGGAATTCGCGGATCAGATGAGCTACAAACGTACTCTTCTTGTGTGAATTCTCTTTACAAAACTCTTCAAAGCTCGCGGCCAGGGTAGCGTCGAGCAACACTGATATTCGCTTTGTCTCGTTCATCTAGCTCCCTCAATCGATTCCAGTGTTATCAGAAGTGCGCACTTGTGCGCAACAACCGATATCTCGGGTCACCTACGCTGCCTTTGTGTGAAGAAACTTGGCTTCGAACAACCACCGCTTCATGCGATAGGAGAAAATGGTTGAAGGAACTTCTTCAGCAACTTGCGAAATGCTCTTTCTCCGTAGAGGCTTCCCAAGCTTCCTGCGGTCGCCAAGGCTGGATATGTCGTCTTAGCCATGTCCCAGGTAACTTGATCCGCAGACGCAATAGTCCCGTACATTAATCCCCCTGTTTTTGTGGGGGCATGGTCGCAGAATTTAACAACAATCTTCAGTTCTGTGCATGTGTCATCCTGCCGTTGCCCATGTTCGGGCGTTCCTGATTGCAGAAACAGAGCCACTCGGTGGCAACCTGCCGGACCTTCCGGTTGTAGCGCTCAAGGTAAGCGTTCTGCCGCGACTATCCGGGCTGGATGTATGCCAAGGTAAGGAGAGTCTGTCGGTCGAGGAACTGGCCAAAGACATTTCGCGGCGGACTCTACTCTACTCTGCTCTGGGTATGGCTCGTTCTGGTGGGCAGCGGGAGGTGGTTCCGGTCGCAGGAATTTTTATTGAAGCAGAAGCGCATGAACAAATTGGCAATGCCCCTCTGCATCAGTCGCACCGTCGGGCAACAAGTTGAGGAAGACAACCTCGTTGAGGACGCCCTGCGCGCGACGCTACGCGTGCTCAACCATTTCCGCGCCCTCCAAGCGATGCAGGGTCGGTCCGACACAACCCGATCCACAACCCTGCAAGCCGTCTAGATTCGTCACTGACGCGACTCGCCTGCCCATCGTATCATCGGCTTTTGAAACGCAAACTCACCACTAAGTTCATCGAAGGCCAGAAGCTGAACCCCTCTAAACGTCTCGACTTTCGTGACGAGTTGATGTCGGGCCTCGTCCTACTTATCGCCCTAAATGCATGGGGTTAGATGCCGGCGCGGTCCGGGAAGTGTCGCGCGCGCATGCTTAAGGTCGCTTTGAGATCTCGTTGATGGAAGGCCGCGCAATGACATGATGCCCAAATACTGCAAGTTCGCTTGCACGCTAAAGCTTCTAGAACTACGCTCTCATTGATCACAGATATGCGGGCGTTGTCGATATTTTCGAACCGTCTACGATGGGTCAAGTTGTCAAGATTACGAGCCTTTAGAGTATGATACAGTCACAAATCGGCCTCTGAACAGTCTCAATAGGGTATCTACGACATCCTCAATCTCTGAGAGGCAGAAGGATCCCTGCGTCATTTCATGCATGTAACGCCATCTCACGAAGGCACCAGCATGATGCTCCAGTATCGACGCCACGTCTTGCCCGAGTGGATCCATAGGTGATGGAGCGTACCAAGGATAGGTTGTTTGGAAGTCGCTTTCTATGCGTTCCCTCTGTTCCGGCGTCAACATGTTGAATAATTTGAACAAGTCATGAGTGCGTATGACCTTGGTGCCCTGATCAAAAGTGATCAGAGCTTTGAGGGCTAACTCTGTGGCCAATGCCAACAGCATTGGATCAATACCAGCGGATGCAGCGATGGAGATATCCTTGTCCGTCTGATCTTTCCTAGCGTTCCGTACCCGCGACACAAGCGCTTCGGCGGTATTCGCCATCTTTGTAGCTGTCGTAAATCGATCCCGCATAGCCATTCAAATCTGAGGTGTTAATTATTGATAGAGAGCAAAAAAGATGGCGATGATAATAGGGTATCATCGATGGATGCCTTTGGAGATTTCGTCGGCTGATAAATTGTGATGGAAAGTGTGGTATTTTCGTTGGCTTTGCAGGTATGGCGAACTACACGAGCGTTCAATGCAACATAAGGAATGAGATAATGGACATCGACCTGTCTACGCTCAGCAAAGTTGAACTTGAAGCGCTTGCGAAGCAAATAGAACTTCGCAAATTAAACGCGGAAAAAGAAGCGAAGCGCAATGCTTATAGTGAGATGCTGGCTGTTGCTGCCAAACATGGTGTTTCTTTTGAGGATGCGGTGGCGCTGCACTCCCGTAGAGGGCGTGTGCCCAAAGCACCTGCAAAGTATGCCAACCCAGAAGACCCTACGCAGACTTGGAGTGGTCGCGGCCGCAAGCCGATATGGGTGCGTGAGGCTCTGGAAGCTGGGAAGTCGCTGGAAGAGTTCGAAATCAAATAAGGGCTAGCGCATCCTCTTTTGATGAAGAATGGCCGTGCGATCCTTTGGGAGTGGCGTGTACCTACAAAGTCGAAATAGGGAACAGTGCCTGCCTTGCTCGCTAGTGGAGTAGGGGGCGAGAACATAGCCCCGCCCCCTTCATGTCAGAATGACACCTTTGGTTTTTTGTACCGCTGGTGTTTGGAGCGTTTCCGCATTTTCCGCCAGAAATTCTCAACATCCTTTATGGTCAGTGGTTCAACAGAGCCAACGCTCTGGAAATCCAAGATTGCCTTGAGGAGCGCCGCGGCGTCAGACTTGATGCGCACCCCGTCACCGCCGGAGATTAAGAGCTTACGGATATCAATCAAGGAGTTGAGTTCCATCAACCGTTGAAGCCTGATGTTTCGGTTGCCTTGCATGCTCTCGTGCTGCATCTGAATTCCCTTCGCTTCGTTCTTGTAGAAGGTTTTACATTTGAATGGGCTTTTGAAGCAGTACTGAACAATACGTGCCAGATCATCCTCTGTGGGAATGACGTCGATCTTCACGGGCGCGATGCCACTCTTTGGCGTGTTGAAGTGGCGATTCATTTGCTTCTCTCGCTCGCTGATGTTGACGTGCTCCTCTGTCCAGAGTGCCTTCTGTTCCGAGCAATGCTTCAATCATGACTTTTGGCATTACTGGCTCTTGGGGCTATCAGCTGTGAAAATCCTGAACCTGTCTGCGCAACGCTTCAAGGTCAGCGAAGCGCAGAAAACGCCATTTGCAAAGTCGAAGCGGCCAGCGAAACCCAAGGGATTGACGGCCCAAAGCCGACTTTGGACAGGCGGACGGGATGCTGCAGTTGCAGCCCGCATAGCTGCCATTCTTCTGATAGCCCCTCAATCAGGAGATTGTGGGGTTTCTGGCCTCATACCATTCCCTGATGGATCTCGTCAGTGATGACAGCGCAAAGCCCCGGCTCATGCGGGTATCAAGAGATGCAAAGTGTTCGGTGAACTTCACAGCGTCTTCCCCCAAAGCCGTAAACTCAAATCGACCGCTGGAATACTCATCATCTGGATCATAGCCAACAACGCGCCAATTGCCGATGATCTCTCCGTCGCGAGTTATGACATCGCCTTGCGACAAGCCCGGGTCGTACCCGCTGTTCATCCACTCATCGTGGCCAGCAAAATTTATGGGGTAAATGTATTCCATGGCGAGGAAGATAGACTGTTCTCTTGTTTGCGCAAGCTGATCCAACATACACTTGGGATTTCAGTGCAATGCATGCGTTAATCGCCAACCGTCGCGCAGTTGCCTGGCACGCCATGCCACCATATGTTGTGGCAAGCCCCAGAATCGCCGCAGTATGCGTCCCGGCACCGCCTAAACGAGTACACTGATGTCCTTATCCAATCGTTCACTGCCGAAACCCGAAAATTGGCAAGATTTCGAGCACCACGCTTGGCTACTTTTTAGGTCTGAGTTGCAAGACCATGCGACAGAAAAAAATGGACGGCAAGGCCAAGCTCAACACGGTGTCGATGTCTACGGCAGAAGAAATCGCACGCACTGGGTCGGTGTTCAGTGCAAACAAAAAATGGATGAAGCTGTCACTGAAGCTGAATTGCGTGATGAAGTTGAGAAAGCGAAATCGTTCTCACCAAAAATCAAAGAGTATATTCTTGTTACTACGGCTCGTCGCGACGCTGCTATCCAAAAAGCAGCTAGGGAAATCACAGACGAACTCGCGGGCACGGACCATGAGTTCTCCGTTTCTGTTTGGGGATGGGATCAATTCCAAGAGCACGCTTCACTGCATCCCGACGTTTGGGAACAGATCGACCCTACATACGATCCGTTTTCAAAGAGGGGCCTTGAACAGGTCGCCGTGAAGATTGATGAGGTGAAAGACCTTGTTACATCTGCTTTGCCGGATGCGCAGAATGATCTTCGTCCGCCCAGCTTCGACGCTCAGGCGGAAAATGAAAGCTCTCCACGACATACGAAGATCACGATTTTCGTGGAGATGATAGAAAATGGAAATTTGGAAGTAGGCCGCACAGGTCTAGCTGATTTGAAAGATGCGGATTGGGAATCTGCCACTTCATCAGAGAAGTATCGAGTTCTGATTGGCCTCGCGTCAGCCGCATTGAAGATGGGGGACGACAACGAGGCGCATTCGCTAATAGAGCGCGCCTATGACATTTGCCCAGAACACAAGTCGGCAAAGAGGAACCTTGCCACGTCGAAGTTGTTGCAGGGCGAATACGATCAAGCAAAGAAGTTGGCTGGAGAGGCTGTACATGCGCGACCTGATGACGACATCGCTGCAGCCATGCTTGTTCAAGCTCGAAGCTTCTTCCCAGCCGATGATCTGTTGGAGGGACTTTCAGATAGTGTGAAAGGCAAGTCGCCTGTAAAGGCGGCTTTGTGCCAGGCCTATCGAAATCGCGATGACACAGCTTGGCTTTCGATGGCAGTCGAGGCCTACCAGTCCGACCAATCCGACGATCAGATTCGATTGAACTGGGCGGAGGCTGTTCTGGAGCTTGAAATTCAGAACAATGCTACAAGCGCACAAGGTGGCATCAGTGAATTTCCTAGCTTTCAGGACCTGAACACCGCTGCCGAAGAACTATACCAGGCGTGTGTTTCGAGACGATCACGCTTTTCCTTGGCTACAATCCACAATGCAGGTTTGGCACTGCGCCTTGTTGATCGCAACGAAGAGGCCAAACAGGTATTGGAAATGGGGCTCGCCCATTGCTCTGGGGAGCCGTCGATATCGCTTCAGCTAGCCATAATCGCCCATGAGGATCGAGATTTCGGCAGAATCCTTGAGCTTCTAGATGAGCGCAGCGAGCACCCTGAGGTCATTTCGCTAAGAACTGAGGCGACGGCTCACATATTGAGCCCATCTGACGCGTTAGAAGCAATTGATCGCATTGATACTACGAACTGGTCCGAAGAACACCGGTTGATGTTGCTTTCGTCTGAGCTGACCTCCCTTTCAAGGATGGCAGATTGGACCACGGCAATCGAGAAATGTAGACAAGCGCTTGCAGAAAACCCCGACTCGCTTCGTTTCAAGATCGTGTTGGCGAGGGTTCTTCGGCTAAGCGGAGATCTTGAAGCGGCAATTTCTCACCTTGATCAGATTGTAGCCGGTCTCGCGCCGGATGCTACGATGGCCGAACGGGTCGAAATCGCCACAGAATACCGACAGCTTGGCAACCATGACCCAATCGTAGTCTTGCTTGAGGATCAGGTTTCAACACAACACGACAGTGAAGCACTTCGGTTGCTGCTTAGCGCACTGATCTCGGGCCAAAAGCACCGTGGGGCGCTGAATCTATTCAGTGTATTCCCGCCAGAACTCTCAGGTGATGAATGGTACCTTCGCGCAAGATCAATCCTAGCGATCAATTCTGGCGCTGCGGATATTGCAAGCCACCTTAACGCCTATCTTCGGGTCGAACCCAACGACTTAGAAATGCAAATTTCGAGGCTGGGGCTGTGGCAACTGCAAGGTCGCGAGAGCGAAATCCGACGGAAGCTGCGAACTTTTGAGAAGAAAATCCCTAACGGCAACTCACTGGAACGTATGCGCCTCTGTCACCTTGCTGTCCAGTACGGGAACAGAAAGTGGGGAGTAGATACAGCCTATCAGGAGTTGATTTCAAACTGGGACGATCCGGCCATTCACCTTGCTTATCAAGGCCTTATCCTGATGTATGATGACTTGGAGGACGCAATCCCCAAGTCCACAGCGATACAAGAGAATTGCGTATTCGAGGCAATGTCCAATGATGGTGTTCGACGCGCTCGTATTGAAGGAACGAATGCTCACAATTTTGAGGCTGAAAGACACGCGCCGACCAGCGAATTCGCGAAGGCTTGCATTGGCAAAACTGTAGGCGAGAAGGTCGTTATCGCCACTCAGTATGAAAGCATCGAGTTCGAGGTCTTGTGGATCAAGCCGAGAGCTCTCGACCTTCTGCATAAGTCACTAGAGGAATTCAACAAGAGATTCCCGACGAACTCGGGTATGCAGCGAATGACCTTTGACTTCCAGGCCGACAATCCTCTCGTCGACATGGAACGTATCACGAAAGCAGCACATGATCGCGACCAATCCGTTTTGGACAATTACGCTGCAAACGCACTCCCATTCTGTTTTGTTGCCGAAGCGCTTGGGAAGGACGTAGTTGACGGTTGGGCGGGCCTTCCCGGAGTAGGTATCCAGCCACGTGTTTGTATTGGCAGTCGCGACGAGCGCAATAATGCAATCAAGGAAATCCAGTCCAAAGCCGAAAGTGGGTGCGTGCTTGACCCGATCACAGCCGCTCTGGCTTCGGACTTTCATCTTTGGGAAACTATTTCGAAAGTTTGCGGCCCAGTTCACGTTACTCAATCAACGCTGGAGGTCTTTGCAAAACGGGAAATTGAGGCAAAGAACAACATCGACCGGCGATCCGGAATAACGTCTTGGCAAGACGGTCGTTTCACGATGATTGAGATTACGCCTGAGCAGAACCAAGTCGACTTCGAAGTCAAGAAACGCCAACGGGAAGACGTTCTAGCTCACTGCAAAATCGCTACTTCCGTTCCACAGGCCGATCTAGAAGGCCAAAACCTTGAGATATCTGAGGTTCTAGGCTCGTGGGCGAGAGACAGTGTCTTGGCGGCTGAGGGGAATGGTTTGCTGCTGCTATCAGAGGATCAAGGATTGCGACAATGGGCGGCAGCCGCGCTTGGGGTCGGTTCGAGTTGGCTACAGCCTGTTCTACTGCTTGCCAAAGATCGAGGCTTGGTCTCGATTGAGGACTACACCAAATTCATCGTTGACTGCCTGGACCGCGACTTCACCTACGTGTCAATGGACTCGCAAACTTTGCTCACCCAAGCCAAAGCGGATGGGTTCAGCGCGCAAAGTACTGTGAAGCGGATGTTGGAGGTGGTTGGCGGGAAGAACGCAGACCTGGAAACCAACCTAGGAGTCGCGGCCCTGTTCCTCGACCTTGTGCTTCAAGAGACCAAACAGGAGCACGTGCGAGACCGCTATGCGAGCCTGGTTCTAGAGGCATTCAGTGCTCCGCGTAGGGACGAAACGATCCAAGTGATAAGGGCACTGACCAAGCAGGTTTCTCTTCGCGTATTCAATTTGATTGAGCACGCCTTTTGGTGGCTCGTTGCTCGAAAGCTTGGAACGCCGGACTTCCATCAACAAGTTAAAGAAGCGAAGAATTCTCAGCTCCAGCGACCGGTTTCATTTCCTTCCGCCATTCGATTTCGTGTGACGGAAAAGATCAGGCTTCTCGGTTCGTGCTTCCCAAACTGAATCTTTTAGTGTTGGCGTGAACGTCCGCTTCACGACCTATCCAACTCGCAGTTCGCACCCGCAGCGAAAGTTGGCTTCCCGCCCGACCTGCTGGGGACTTACTGTCCCGCGATGCTAGACGAATGCCTCCTTAGGGCTTGCATAGTACGACAAAGGTACGTGTTTCTGATGACGAATTTGGTTATTTTTCATCACCCTGCTCCTTTGCCTTCTTTCGGGCGTCAAATTTCTCCCAAACATGCATGCGGCCTTTCTGGCGTGCATCGGCAAGCCAGAGCTTCTTGCGTACACCAGCCATCTCAAGATGCTTGTATTTACCTCCTGAGTACTTCGGCCAATCAATGGCCAACCCTTGCTTTACGAGTTCCTCCGACAAGTCACGGCCATCGGGAAGGAAACACTTTGCCACGGTCCGCCCATGTTCATCTTCGTCGGTGATTTCTGCGCGTATGCAATGCCCTTTACACAAGCGCACCATCGCCCATTTAGCTTTCTTACCGTAAGGGTGGTGAAGTTCAGGCGCGTCTATCCCGTACAGGCGAACCTGCGTGTTTTGGATTCTAATCGTGTCGCCATCCGTGACGTAAGCTGTGCCTGTGAGTATGCGCGGGAGATCGACCTCGTGTGCAGTCGTCGCGTCGAAGGTTTCAGCCCTTGATATCTCATCAACCTGCGACGGTCTTGGGCGCGCAGAAGAAGAAATACTGCGACCTCTCCTATAGGCTGAGGTATTTTCAACCGGATCCGGGAACCGATTGGATTGAGGGCGATAGTTTTGCCTGAATAGCGCTCTTAAAATAGATCTAAACATCTGAAGATGATTACGGAGCGCAACTGTGTATGGCAAATCAATTTGCAGCGGGCCACACGCAATATTCCGTTTTGCCAGAAGCCACCGACCTGCTTCCGGGATATTCCCGGGCCTGCCTTCGTTTCACCGATTAGTGTTCCGTTGCCTTTCAGCCACATATTCACTTGACCGACCAATACTCCGGCGTTTCTACCCTCCAACAGGGCGTGCCCATGATTACCTCCCGCACATACCTACAAAGTCGAAAAAAAAGGGGAGCAATAAGCCCCCCTCTGTCTCGATCAAAGCCGACTACTGGCCCTTCCTGTACTTCACCACCAGCGGCTTGTAGTTTTTGAGCTTTTTGTTGTCGCGCAGGAAATCCTCGAACAACTGGTCAACTCGGCCCCTGAGATTGACGACCTCCCCTGTCCGCGAAGCCTGCCAGCTCCGCAGCTTATCCACGATGCGCTGGCGAACAGCTACGCCGTCGCGGACACCGAACAAGATAGCCTCCATTGGTATCTTCGCATTGAGTTCAAACAAGCGGAAATCATGATGCTTCTCAACCCGCCTCGCTGGCTTAAGGCATGCTTTGCCTTGTACGAGACGCTCGAAGTTCACTTCCTTTCCTTCGAACGGCGGCTTGATCATGTAGCGCCCCAATCGACCAAAGCTGCCTTCGAGGTGGTGTGCCTTCTGTGAATGAATGGGCAGTCTTGTGATGCTGGATTTGAAACGCTTGCTGTGGTGCTTGAGGTGGGCAGTTTGCCCCTTCGGTCCCCAGCAGAAGACATGAGTGTGCACGGCGAACATCTTCCCCTTTTGGCCTTCGGGAAAGTTGATGATCGGCTGTATCTCCACTATCCCGAAAGCGTTGTAGGTTGTGTAGTTGCGCAGGACATCTTGGGTGGCTTTCTTACACGCATAGATTTCTGCTACCCCGTCCCTCTCGTTGAACATGAAGTGGTCGGAGACAAAGGTGATCCACTGAAAGTCAAGATCGGGGTTTTCCAACCACAAGTCGTAGAGGCGTAGCATCTCATCGATGATGAAGTGACCAAACTGGTTGCGGGCCTTCAAATCACTGGCAGGTACAAAGTCGGCATGAAGGTTCTTTCGGCCAAGCAGAGCTTTGAAGTCTTGGATGTCTGTTGACTTGAACCTTCGGTTCTTGATGGACCTCATCCAGCGCTTCTGATGCTCTTTGCAGTGTTCGGTGTGGATCCGCTTGCTGTGCTCAAAATCTTTATCATACTTGTCCAGATTTTTGGGGACGTTGTTGATGGACAGTTTCTTAGTTTGGGTACTCTGGTGGTATTCTGGGGTATCTAAACCGTTGGATTTGGTGGTTGGTTGGGTGGGGGATCTACTCATACAAGGGCTGTTAGTTTTCAGCTTGGTTTTCTCCTGCTTTTTCTGGGTCCGTTTTTTCCGTTTTTGGGGTTGTTTCTTGGTGGCCATCTCTGGTCTCCATTTTGAGAGGTTTTGGATCCCACGCGGCAAAGCTTCACACCTCACTTCCGCAGCATTGCGAAAGCCGTGATGCGCTCTTCACCGCGCAGGTCGTTAAGTTGTGTTGGGATTTTGAGTTCTATCGCGCGCGGGGCGCGAATGGTCGTGTGAGATAATCAAGTCCACACGAGGCCGTTGTTGTTTACCAGCTGTTAGCTGTCGCCTTGCCCCTGCTTGCTCGACAGGGCAGGCGGCACGCGGTTTTCTCCCGTGAACTTCCGCGTAGACTGTTTCACATAGTCGACCAAGGCATCCTTCGGATATCGAATGGAGCGGCCAAACTGCATCCAAACAGGGCCAGTTCCTTTGTCCCGGCACTTTCTGAGCCAATTCACGGACATGTTGAGGTAAGCCGCTGTTTGCTTCTCCGACAAGAAGCTGGGAGGCACTGATCCTTTAGGGTTGGTGACTTGAGGTGTTAGGTCATAATGCATCTAGGTTTCCTTTTTACTGCACATTTTTTCTCGCAGCGTTCACACGAGAACCGTACCTTGTTGGCTCTTGTTGTGGCGCTACTCCGCGTTCCGGAGTGGCATTAGAATACACAGAAATAGCAATATTTCCATATGCTTGGAGGGTTTGGTGACTTGGTCAAAACGCTGAATCGGCTAATTCTCAAAAGCGCTGCGGAACCCGGCCGCAACCCACTTTGATGCAACGAGAGGCCATTCTCTTTGAAATTCGTATTCCTATAGGGATACAGTGTGGAAGATGTAAGAAAATTAATTTTTTAGCCTTGCGGCAGAAAGTAGGCAAAATGGCACCCAAAGAGCGAATCAGACCAGTAGCACGAACAGAGGAAAACCTTGCCCTGAGCGCGGAGGGCGAAGTGGTGAGGGAGCTAGCTCACACAAAAGGCAAGCTAAGATCGGACTTCCTGTATTTGGACAACTTAGCTCCCAGGAAGTTTCAGCGAATTTTTGAGCAATCCCAAGGAGACGAAATTCCATACAATCGACCAGCCAACGTTTTGAAGCGTTGTGTCTATACCTTGGGACGACAACTGATTGATTTAGACAAGCAACGTATTCTTGCCGACTACTTGCAAGAGACCTCAAAAACCTACAACGCACCACCCGCGAGCATCGCAACCCCAGACGTTGAGCAGAACCCCTTCCATTGGTTCTATCTTCTACTTCTTGGTGAAAACCGGCTAAAAAAGGGTTCGCGACGCATTGTGACCAGAGATCAGATCTCAAAGTCGTCGCGACAGTTGGTCTATGCCCACAAGAACGACGTTCCGCCTGAGTACGTGATCGGCTTCATCTTGCAGATTGGGGGGGACCCAATATTGGACCTATACAACAAGAGAAGCCGATACGGTTGGAAGACGGTAAAGAGGGCTGACAAAAACAAGCCGAAGCCAGAGACCTCTAATACTCGCTCGCCAGAAACACCGTCATGACGCGTGTGGTCAGCTGCGGGTTTGCAGGGTCTTCTGATCCCGCGCTCATGTCTCTGTTGTAATAGTCGATCTTCCAGAAGATGCGCTGATCATTGTAGGTGATATCGCCAAAGTCGTGCTCACCGTATGGATCGTTATCGGCTGTGAAATCATCGAAGCTGGCGACGGCCAGCATGATGTCCCGAACAGCCTGTGGTCCCATGTTGATGATGCTGGGAGTCGCGACATGCGTGCCACTGAGTTCGAACCTGCGGAAACGGTCATTCAGGTCGCGTATTCTCTCTGACTGGGCTTTAGGCATAGGGCTATCGTTCGTGTGATCGGTCATATCCACGGTCCATGTGTTTGTGATGTGTGGGAATGTGCAGGCCCAATATCCGGGCCTGCTGGCTTGATGTTCTCGGGGTTACAGTTCGCTATCGAGCAACAACGTCATGAACCGAGTGGTTTTGGCTGGATCGGTGGAATCTGATGACAGATCGTCGAAATCTTTGTTGTAGTAGTTGATCTCCCAGTAGATCGTGCGGTTGTTGACCAGAAACTCACCGCTGTCGTGATCGCTGCCGGTCTCGCAGCTGCGCTCACCTTCAGGGCCACCGAGACGTTTCAGGATGTTCTCAACCTCTGTGCGGCCAAGCATGTAGATACCCAGCGAGATTGAAATGATTCCGCCTTTGCGGGTGTTCCGCAGGTGATCATTCAAAACGCGGTTCTTCTGTTGCGCTGACATGCTCGCTGTCAACTTGGGGGACTCCGACTGTTCGTGTGCCGTCATGGTACACTCCTTGAAAGCTGTGGATTTTGGGAAGATGTGCGTTCAGCGGCTTGGCCGTGATGCGCATGACGCCTTGTGACACAGGTCTGCTGCGCACAATGCTGTCGAAAACAGTGTGCCAGAAACTCAACTAAGTGTCAAATTATCACCTTAAATCAGTAACTTAGGCGATATTCTGCCGTGTTTCAGAGTGGGGTGCTTGCAGGGAGTGAGAGAATTCGGAAACTCGAATTACGCATTCGATTGAATGTGAGGGCGAGCTGCTGCAGGTGAAGGGCATCGCATGACCTGATATGTCAATCACCTAATCTGACTGGCTCGTCTCTCACCGAACGAGGTTCGTGGAGAGAGCCGAAAATGGCTGATGCGTACCTTCAAGCGTGACTCGGATGAACGAAAATGGCCTCAAACAAACAAGGAAAACGAGCTTAGCCCTAACACCCAATCAGAGAAGCTGCCTTGTAGCGTTGCGCCATATCCGCGGCTGGTGCCTGCTAGTTGTTTAGTCCCGGAGTGTCCGGAGTGTGGTGGTCTACCAACTTGTAACCATCACAAGGATGCCCTATGGGACAATTTCTTCACAGCAGCGCCACGACCACGCACGCCATCCGAGCTCTCATACAGCGATCGCAGGCTTTGAACGCGGCGCTGAGCCGGGAGCTCGGTATCAACGTCAAGACCGTGGCCAAGTGGCGCCAACGGGAGCGCGTCGAAGACGCCCGGATGGGTCCGAAAGAGGCGCGTTCCACCACCCTGAGCCCAGACGAGGAAGCGGCGGTCGTGGCTTTCCGGTGCCACACGCTGTTGCCGCTGGACGATTGTTTTATGTTGATCGCGCGACCTTGCCGCCAATGTTCCCAGACTTCCATATCTGTGTCCGAAACTCTGAAACGCGCCAGTCAGTTCAACACGTTGATTCCAAAAAGCTAAAACTGATCGCTCACCGGCTGAATGAAGCAGCGGGCACGTTTTTGCACACATCCGTTGGCGAGAAATATATCTAGATTCAGCAATGCGTTGACGCGAGCGAGTTGTCGATCCTCTTATTTTATTAGGTTTTTGCGATGCATGTTGCGAATAGCGTAAATACGATTCGCACGGACGGATCACACTGAAAGGTTTATGATGGAAAAGTTCTCGATTTCTGCACGCGTATATCTCGGGTACGGCATGCTTCTCGTGGCGTTGGTTGCCGGATCTGTTTTTGCTTATGTGAATGTAAGCAGCCTCGGCACGACCTACCAAGGATATCGCGGTACGGCCAAACAAACCATTCTCATCAACAACATTGTCGAAGACCTGTTCGAGGCTCGGATTGCTGCACTGAAATTCCGGATCTCGGGAAGTGAAAGCGATGCCCTGGATGTCCGCAGCAACATCGGTGAAATTCTGCGCGACCTAGAAAAAGGCACACAACTGAGCAAGGATACGGCGCTCGCCGCCAAGATTTCAGACGTGATCACACTGTCCAAGACCTACGATCAGCACTTTGTCGATCTGCAGGAGGCTGACGGTCAGCTGACTACGGCTAAGCAGATGTTTGATAGCTCGGTCGCCACGCTACTGGCCGAGTTGCGCAGCCTGAAAGCCGCAGCGGTCGAACAAAACAACGCGCAGTTGGTGGCTAAAATCGCGGTCACAATCGAAGCGCTCGATGTGGTGGTGGTAGACGTCAGCGCGAATGCATATGGCGGGATTACTGCGCTGCTTCAGGAATTGGAGAACGCAGCCGCAACAACGGTTGAATATGGTGCCGGGAGTCTCACGGCTGCGCAGGTTTCATCTCTGCAAGAACAGATCTCAGGGCTGCGAAACAACCTTGCTGAACAGGCCAAAGTACATGCGAAAATGGAAGATCTCCGCATAAACGGACTCGATACGGTTGGCCCCAAAGTGCAGGCTGACTTGGAATCCTTGGTGAACATCATCGTCGCCGAACAGGATCGGCTTGGCCCGCTTGGGCAAGCCAAAGTTGATCGCGCGTTGCTGATGACGCCAGTGATCTCAGGTCTGGTTTTCGTCGCTGCCGCAATCATGGCGTTTATTGTCGGCAAATGGATTACCAACTCGATTGCAAATCTGGTGCGGCAGACAATGTCTTTGGCCGAGGGGGATACCGATGTCAAAATCACAGGTGGCGAACTGAAACATGAGATCGGTAAGATGGCCAAGGCGTTGATCATCTTCCGCGAGTCGATCATTGAGCGCCGCGCCGCGCAAGTCGAGATCGAAGCCGCGCAAGAAAAGCAGCAGAAGGTCGTCGAAGCGTTGCAGAAGGGGCTCGCCAATCTTGCCAAGGCGAAGCTGACGGTGCGTATCGACGAAGAGTTGGGCGCAGAATATGAGGTGCTGCGCAACGACTTCAACGCCGCCGTCGGGGAGTTGGAAAAGACCATCAGCAATGTGGTGGAGACGACATCCTCGATTAGTGCCAAGGCCGATGAGATCAAGGGATCGTCGAGCGAGCTTGCCGCCCGGACCGAAAGCCAAGCGGCAACGCTTGAGGAGACGGCTGCCGCGGTTGAAGAGATCACCGCTTCTATGAAAAGCGCCGCAGATGGAGCGCGTTCGGTTGAGCAAATTGTACTGGGTGCGACGCGTGACGCAAAGAAGAGCGGCGAAATCGTGCAAACAGCTGTTGCTGCGATGGAGGAGATCCAGGCCTTCTCTACCAAGATTTCTCAGATCATCAGTGTGATTGATGATATCGCTTTCCAGACGAATTTGCTGGCCCTGAATGCAGGCGTGGAGGCGGCGCGTGCGGGGGAAGCGGGCCGTGGGTTTGCTGTTGTTGCCTCTGAGGTTCGCGGGCTTGCGCAGCGCTGTACAGATGCCGCGAGCGAGATCAAAGAACTGATTACCAGCAGCTCGCAACAGGTCGAAAAAGGCGTCTCTTACGTAGGTGAGGCGGGCGAGGCGCTGGCGGGCATCATCCAACAGGTCAGCCATATTTCGGAACTCGTGTCCAACATTGCACGAAGTGCCTCAGAGCAGGCAACCGGTCTCAATGAGATTAACCTCGGTGTGACACAGCTTGATAGCGTAACTCAACAGAACGCCGCGATGGTGGAGGAAGCCACCGCCGCGGGGGAGATGCTCAACCGTGATGCAGAATTCCTCTCAAACCTTGTGGCCAACTTCGAGGTAAGTCGCGGAATGCCCCTCGCGCCGGAAGCGTTGACGGTAGAGACGGACTTACCGAGCATCGAATGGGACGACTTCGCTAATACCGAAACCCCAAAGAAGGTATCGGGCGACAATTGGTCCGATTTCTAAGCACTTAAAATAACGCTGGGCGGGCCATCCGAGTTAGGCTCTGAGCGCCGCATTATCGCACTCACTGATCACCTTCAGACCAAGGTCAGTGAGTGCTGCATATTCCCAGCTTATTGCCGCGTGAATCCCAATAGGGTTGCCGCCCAGTCTTAATAGGATTGTGCTGAGGTGGTCATCCCAGAGCTCAGTAGCAATGGTAGGAAGCGCGGAGACTTCCATCTATCGTAGCGGTTTCTGCCTTTGCGGGAACGGTTCCCCCGCCAAATAGTTTTCGGTGGTTTTGAAGTGGGCCAGTGCGCAAATAAGGTTGCGCAGTTCTCCGTGCACCATACATCTTTCTATAATTATGCAAATATCAAAGACCTTCAATGATCTTGCTGGAACTCAGATAAACCGACATAGTTGATCATGGACGGGCACTCAAAACTGACAGTGTTGATCACCCGAACCGAAACTCAATTGCACCGGTGTCAGGTCACGTTTTGTCGCAGGGACGGGCCGGAAAGCGCGATGCGCCGCATTTGTCAGGCGATCAGTCTAAGAGCAAACTTGTCGTTCGTTTGCCGCGCAGCGAATGCTGGTAGAGAGCCCAACCCGTGAATTCAATTTTTATGCTGCATGCGCATGGAACAGATATTTTGCCGCGCACGTACATGTCGTTGCGTTGCGGCGCGGTGGGAAAAGCGGCCATTCACGATGCAGGTCAGCGCTGATGGGCTAAATTGGCTCAAGCCAGTTGGTGATCTGCGGGGCGCGACCCCATCGTGTGATCAGATCCCACCCCTGCAACCAAAACCTGCCTGATCTCCGCTCAGTAGTCACACAATGGCGAACCCCGCCATAAAAATATCAATCACTTAGATGATTTCCTGTCGAACTTGGGAAATCCGTGTTGCCGTCCTAAACAGGTACGCTGCTCTTGGCATACCCGTTACTGAGGCCGTAGGCTAAATCCGTCCGGGGAAAGGGGAAGTACGGTCACACCCGGATTTGTGAAACAAAGCCCTCGCAGGATAACTATGTCGCTGACAAGCTGTTCCATACTCCCAGCTAAATTTTGCGACAGAACCTCCATATCTGCTAGCCCCGTGCAAATGAAAAACGCGCTTGGCCAGATCGACCCCAATTACT
Source organism: Tritonibacter mobilis F1926 (assembly GCF_000376545.2). Taxonomy (NCBI): domain Bacteria; kingdom Pseudomonadati; phylum Pseudomonadota; class Alphaproteobacteria; order Rhodobacterales; family Paracoccaceae; genus Tritonibacter; species Tritonibacter mobilis. The sequence goes on along the minus strand of NZ_CP015230.1, from coordinate 2,970,849 downwards.
GTAACATCTTCCATGGATACTCTCCTCGTTCCTTGGCGATACATCACCATTCTGGCGCAATGCGATGCCGTAGAGCGGGAGCATCCACTCTATCAAGGTCGTCCGAGACCTCGCGATCACTTCCGGGCAACACAAAGTTTCGAATTTCCTGATAACGAATTCTCACGTCCTCGCTTTGTTGATAAAATTTGAACAACTCCTTTAATGGGGAAGAGAACTCTTTATGCGCAGACAACATGGCTACAAGCGCACCAAGAGAAACACGCTCTTGCAGCACGAAATAACCACCTAGAGAGTAAAATAAGAATGGCGTTAGAGCCGTTAGAAAGTTATTCACAGTTTTTGCTAAAAACTTCAGCCGATGAATTTTCAATCGTTGAGCGCGCAGTTTCCTGAAACTGTAGCAGATTGGCAAAGCGCGACAATCAAACTCTCGCATTTGTTTGTCCAATTTTTCACCCAAGATGCGCATTTCGCGAATTCTATCTCGGGACACCATATTAACGCGCCGCTGTAATTGCGGTACGATAATTAGTTGCAAAGGCAGCACTGTGAGTGCAGCAGCTGCAAGAATTGGATCTTGTAAAAACATGAATAAAAGAATTGTAATTAAAGTTCCCCCTTGCAACAAGGGTACGGCGAGTATTTCTGAAGCAAACCCGCTGACAGGTTCAATTTCTGGGCCAAGAACCGGCATAATTGCGGCTGGACGAATAGAGGGTGGAGTTCGCCTCCATTGACGGTAAACCGACAGGCGAAGTCTTCGTGCGAACTGTTCAGCAACGTATCCCTTTCGAATATTCAAGAAATATTTATTGATTCCATTTAATGAAATTGCAAGAAAATACAGACCACATAGCACAAATAGAAGTGAGACTTGGGAAAGGTTAAATCCTCCAATGGCTTCACCAACCGCCTCGCTTTCAAAAACGCGATTTACGATTTGCTTTGGAAGTTCGAGGGTCAAATATAGAACTGGCATCGCTGTCAAGCTGAATAAAACCAACCCTACTTGAGACCTGCCGGTGGTACGCAATACATATTGCCGCAGAATCGGATCTATCGGTGTAGTTTTCTCATTGGCACCGTGTTTTTCTTCGGTTACTGTACGAATGCGTGTGCGAAGAAGCACAACCAATTTGATAGCCAAAATCAACATGAACATAGCCGGTGCCAACACAAGCACAAGGTGCATCATTGGGTGTACCCACACTGGAGCTCTATCATCATAGAAAAACCCAAGTGCAGCGGCGGCATCGTGAGTAACTTGGTCCAGGTTCACATCGTTACCTTGATTATATCTGTTATGCTGACGGAAACGGAGACCGGCCTCCCGGTCTCCGTTGGATTATTACTTAAGTGTGGTTACAGTGAGTTTTCCTTTGATACGTTGAGCGACGAACTCAATCGCACTTCCTTCTTTCAGTTGGTTAAGCATTGCGTCGTCTGCCACCCGGAACACCATGGTCATTGCTGGCATTTCAAGATTGTTCAATGGACCGTGGCTAATCGTAACTTTACCTGATTTAGTATCTATTTTCTTTACGGTGCCGGATGAATATTCCTCATTCGATTGCGCCAGTTCTTCTCCAACCGTTATCGCGCGATACATACCAGATTCATAATGCCCGAGGATCAAACACGCCGCTTCAAATGTTCCGCTATTTACGAATTTCCAAATAACATCTCCGGATGCGCCGGCATCCAGCCTGACGCGATTTGGGTCGTCATGCTCCATATCCATTTTTGCCATTTCAAGCTTGTGTTCAGCATTTCTCTCTGCTGTGTCGAGCACAAATTCGTGCTCCAATTCACCTTTATTTTTGATTTTAAATCTTATCGTTTCTCCTTGCTTGAATCTTAGTGGTTCGCTTTTGATTAGCATTTCACCATCGTCATTCTCCAAGAGAGTTACATTTATTGTGCGATCCACATTTTTTACGTCACCTGGAGCTCCAATCATATTTTCTGGCCGCTCAACAGAATCGCTGCCAGAGTGCCCAACGTCGGCAAATGCTGGAATGGAAGTCACTATCGTGAAGAGTGCAGTTGTGATGAGACGTTTCATTTGTTTTCCCGTAAATTGGTTGCGTTTGAGAGTGTCGAAGGGCCAGTTAGCCCTTTAACGTTTTGTGGGTAGTGAGAATGGTCTTGGGGTTGTTGTTTGAGGCAAATTCAGGTAGTTTGCCTGTCCACTCATAGGCCATCTCGCCCGGAGGGTTGTCATACCAACCGGGATCGGAGTAATCGTCCGCGTCGATGCCTTCCCGCACCTTTACGACTGAAAACATGCCACCCATCTCGATAGGCCCGTACGGCCCCCAGCCGGTCATCATCGGGATGGTATTATCAGGTAGTGGCATCTCCATTTTCGCCATATCACCCATGCCGGATGTACCCATGGGCATATATTCCGGTTGGAATTGACGAATTTTCTGAGCCAACGGCTTCTTGTTGACTCCAATGAATGTTGGGACGTCATGTCCCATCGCATTCATTGTATGGTGTGATTTATGGCAGTGGATTGCCCAGTCGCCCGGATGGTCAGCAACAAAATCGTAGGCACGCATCGCACCCACTGGGATATCGATGCTAACTTCCGGCCATTGAGCGGCCTCGGGCACCCAGCCCCCGTCAGTGCACGTCACCTTGAAATCGTATCCGTGCATGTGGATCGGGTGGTTCGTCATCGTCAGATTACCGACACGAACCCGCACCTTATCACCTTTGTTAACAACCAATGGATCAATGTCCGGAAAAATCCGACTGTTCCATGTCCACATGTTGAAATCGGTCATCGTCATGATGCGCGGTACGTATGTGCCAGGATCAATGTCGTAGGCGTTCAGCATGATCAGAAAGTCACGATCAACACGCATGAAATCAGGGTCTTTGGGATGGACCACGAACATGCCCATCATCCCCATTGCCATCTGGGTCATTTCATCGCCGTGGGGGTGATACATAAATGTGCCCGACTTAATTAGGTCGAATTCGTAGATAAACGTTTTTCCAGGTGGGATGCTGGGGTGGCTCAACCCTGAAACGCCATCCATACCTGATGGAAGAATAAGTCCATGCCAGTGTACCGTCGTACCTTCGGGCAACTTGTTGGTGACGTAGATACGTACCCGGTCCCCCTCAACGGCTTCGATTGTCGGCCCAGTAGACTGGCCGTTGTATCCCCACAAGTATGCAGTCATGCCATCAGCAAGTTCACGCTCTACAGGCTCTGCTACAAGGTGGAACTCCTTTACGCCGTTGTTCATCCGATAGGGCAGTGTCCAGCCGTTAAGAGTAACGACGGGGTTGTAATCTGGACCCGAGGACGGGCGGGGGGTGATAGCTGTCGCTGCGCTGTTCATCTGCGCCGCCTCTGGCAATCCCATATTCAAGGTTTGCCCCCAAACTTTTGACGAAACTAGTGTTGCACCTGCAGCACCAGCTCCAAGCAATTGACGTCTGTTCAACATGGTTTTTCTTTCAGTGTCCTGCGCCGCCGCCAGCGGCTAGTGTTGGGCCTTCTGCCCCTCCGGCTGTGCTTCCTGCTCCACCGCCATAGATCGCGGCGGTCAGATCAGCTTGAGCCAGGTAGAAATCGCGTTTCGCGTTTGCAGCTTCCAGAGATGCTCCGAGTTTCTCGCGTACATCCGTGAGCAACTCAAAAGTGTTGGTTATCATGCCGTTGTATGACAGCAGGCCCTCCTCCTCGATGGACTTGCGTAAGGGCACAAGAACGTCTCGGTAGTGACGCGCAATCTGATAGGAAGACTGATACGCATTTTCGGCACCGCGTGCCTCGGTTCGGACATTAACCGCTTTTTCCGCAAGAACGTTGGCGGCTTGCAGGTACATTAATTCGGCCTTGCGCATCCTTGCTTTGCCAGTGTCATAGATCGGGATAGCAAACTCAATCTCGACTTGTGGAGTCGTATTTGTCTCGGTCTCATCGCCGTCAGCTTCGCGTTCAGCTTCAAAACCTGCAACAATCTCCAAATCGCTGACTAGTCTGGTCTGATCAGTGAGGCCAAAAGATTTGGCCTGTGCTTCGAGACCCATTTTAGCAACCCTCAGATCGACCCGGTTTTGCAAGGCCTTGGCTTCGACGTTCGGCATACGCCCTACTGATCGCGGCAGCACGGGAAGCGCATCCGGGACATAGTAATCGACTTCTGTTCCCCACAACCCCATTAACTTCGTGAGCTCTTCCTTGGCCCGCGAGGCATTCAGCCGTGCCTGAGCAAGTTGCCCGGCCAGTTCAGCGTTAAACGCATGTTCTCTAGCTTGGTTCGCCTTGTTCAGTGCGCCCGTTTCTCCCAATTTCCGAGCGAGTTCGGACCCCGCATCCGATGTCGCTTTTGCACGCTTAAGGTAGCTGACGGTTTCAAACGCAGCGACCGCATTCACCCACGCTTTACGGGTTTGATTAGCCAATGCCAGCGTGTCGTTGACTGCGTTAAGTTGTGCCTCCCGAAAGCGTGCATCTGCGATCGCCATTCGTTGTTTGCGGGTGGTTGCATCCAGAACATTTGCACGGATCATTCCCTCAATCGCTCTGTAGGCACCAAGCTCGGGCGTTCCGATCCCAAGCATCCCAATAGACACTACGGGGTTTTCAGGTGCGGATTGCTGCCATGCTTCCGCTGCTGAAAGGCCCACGTTCGCGTATGACGCTTGCAGCCCTTTGTTGTTGAGAAGTGCAGCCTGAACAGCTGTATCCGCTGAAATCGTCTTGCGATGAACCATCGCATGAACCTGTTTTTTAAGCGCTTCGTTCTCAGCCTGGGTTTCTGCAAATGCTGTACGCTTGCTGAGTACCGGCGTAACTTGGCTTGCCACATTCGCAAACCCAGCTTTCGGATCTGTGTAGATACCGGGTACTGTGGTTGAACAGGCTCCCAAGATGACCGAACAGCTGAGCACACCAATAGATTTTGGAATACGCATTACTTGCCCTCCGACTGCTCTTGATTGACCTTGCGCCAATCTCTCGGGCCTGTAGGGCTACGATAGGTGTAACCCGCCAGAGGGTTTTGATAGATGATTGGAGATGAGTTCGCTGTGCTGGCGACCTGTTGGGTCGTCACATCGGGCAGCGGAATGGGTTGGCGCGCGCACGCGCTCAGTGCGAGAGCCAAAGCCCCCGTAAGAAAATAGATTTTCATGAGTTGATCCTAAGATACATCCACACGTCTCCTGCACAACAGCACAAGAGGGTATTAGACACCGATTAAACGGTTGATATATCTTAGTTTCTTGGAGGTCGCAGGAGCGCGACTCGTTCTCTAGACGGGAGGAGCTGGGAATGCGGCGGCTTCCAACGCATTAGACGATTTATTGAGAATTCACCTGAATGCCAAGAAAGTGTTGCGGCAGCCGTGCAGGTACCCGCGCAGCAATTCGTTACATCTGCGTTCTGACCGCTCTGCATCGTGTCATGAGCGGCAGTTTCTGATGCTAAGGGTACTAAGTTCAATGTTGTTGAACCAAATTCACTAGCTTCCGACTGCGCGATCGGCGCGCTATCGTGATGTCCGGCTAAAGAATGCGCGGCGGATGGCAGTGAAAACCACAGCGCAAAGATCATCGCAAAAACGACGGTGATCCTTGCCAGCCGAATGATATTTGCCATATACATCATGCTCAGGACACTCTCGCGAGTACATCACAGTGTCAAGCAGGAATTTAGGTTCTGTCGACCATGTTCGCTTGTCAGGTTGGAGGTCACGATGTGACCGCTCTCCGGGTCGAGGCCGATATGAAGTTTGCGCCATGTTTTACGGGCGTTTGCCAGCCTGTGCTTCTCCGCCATCCAATCCCGGCCACCGTGAACCCGCAGGCCTGTGCTATCCACAATGAGCGTGATCGGGCCGCTTTTCGTTTGCCGGGTCTGCGCCATTTTCGAGCTAAGGTCAAATCTGGTGTTTGAGCGGTTTTTCATGCGGCGGCGGTTTCGGGTTGGGTTTGCTTGACGCCGTCTTTGAAATTGATGCCTTGGATGACCTCTGCGAGATGGGCGAAGCCGCGTAGCTTTCGCCAATTGTTTCGGGCGCATTGACCGAGTTTGAACATCCGCTGCCCGGCGGGGTTATGGCACAGCTATGACCCGAGAGGGATGTGAAGCATGCCGTCTCTGGTCAGGCAGCCTTTCGAGCGTTTGGTGCGATAGCCTGCAGCTCATGCGTCTTACTCTCCGATTTCCCTGAGCGTAACCAGCGTTTTGAGGATGAGAGAAGGTCATGCGCAGACTTCCTTCACCTTGAACACCAAGCTGGAGTGTTCAATACGCTCATAGCTTACCATCTGGAGGTGCCCGGACCGGATCAGCCGAACGAGCGCACGGAACCCATCCCGTCAAGGCCGGTTTGCTCGACCAAGCTATTGATCGTGACGACGCCGGTCATCCGACCGACGATATCTGATGTAATGCAGCCGAGCTTACGCGGTGCTTGAAGCCTCTGAACTAAGGCTACCTCGTCATCAATGAAGCGATGGATGCGGGCTTTAACTTCCAAGCTTGAGGTCAGCTGAAAGCCAAGACGAGAGGGGCGAACAACGAGATTGTCATTGTCCGACAGAGGAAGAATGCCTCTTTTGGTCAGGCAGTTACTAGCGATTTCCAGTCTTATGGGCCACGGCTTCTCACAAAAAGCCTCGACTGCCGCTTTCTTCGTGCTGATCTTAGAAAGTTTCAGGAACAACACGCCATTGCTATCGAGGCGCCGAGCCTCTGTCATCAAAGCCTTTGCTGGACGGTCACCAACAGCGCCCAAATATCGTCACCAAAGCGCGGATTATTAGCCAGTTTTTAACACGCAAGTACCATAACTCCAGTGTCTTAAGTTTACGTGGAAGTATTTGTTCTGGGGTGTTGTTGTGCCTTATACACTAGATTGGGATTTCACCGGTGCGTCTGGCGCCCATGAACTGAGTGACGCAGGTGACACTTTAGGTGTCACCATAAGTACAACCGCCACCGGGGATGGCAGTTTTAGCGCCAATAACCCCTCTTATGTCCCAGAAGACGGCCTATGGACCGCGCCTGAGAGCGACACCCGAACAGTTGGTCTTCAATTTGATGCGCCGGTCACAGACGTCTCATTTGAACTTCTCAATGTCGATTCCGGAAGCAACTGGGACGAGAAGATCACGATCATTGCGCTGGACGCGAATGGGAATCACGTACCCGTCACCCTGACACCGCGCAACCCGAATACAACTGTTGATGGCAATACCGTTCATGCAGGCGAAGCTGCCGCAAATGATTTTTCAGTTGATGGCGGTACCGATACTGTGGGTGTCAGTATCGCGGGCCCAATCGTTTCGTTGCAGATCATAGTCGAGCCCGACGATGACCCTAACGACGGCGCTTCGCAGGCGGCAACAGGCTGGATGGGAATCAGCGACATCAATATTGGCGGCGCATTAGACTTGATTGTCAGTGGAACGAGTGGCGCGGATACAATCGATGACGGCTATCTTGGTGACCCTGAAGGTGACCGCGTTAACAACAACGATGCGCTTGATGGTTCCAATGATGATGTCATTGAAGCAGGAGCCGGCGATGATTCCGTAAGTTCTGGTGTTGGAAATGACACGATCGATGGCGGAGCGGGTAGGGACACGATTGCCGGAGGCGCAGGCAGAGATTCTATCGTCGCGGGGTCAGGCGATGATTCGGTCCTGCTGGGCGGTGGCGATACAGTGTCGGGCGGTGCTGGTGACGATCTATTTACGGTCGATGCAACGCTGACCGAGACAGGTATTATCCATATCACCGGTGGTGAGACTGCTGAAGAGCTGGCGATTGATGCTGCCAATAACCCTGGGGGGCGCATTGGCGATGTGCTCGACCTGACAGGGCTCGACAATGTAACGATTACGTATGATCAGACTGATCCAACATGGGACGGCAACACATCCGAGAGCGGTACCGTCACATATACCAACGACAATGGCGATATGATCTCGATACAGTTTGCCGAGATTGAAATCGTCATCGCGCGGGATGAGGTCGTCGAAGGTGGTGCCGGAGACGACCTGATAGATGCCTCCTACACTGGCGACCCAGGGTATGATCGCATCGACGCAAATGACAATACGACGGGAACGAATGACGACGTAGTTGAAGCCGGTGCAGGTAACGATACCGTAAGGTCTGGAAGCGGCAACGATCATATCGAAGGCGGCGCGGGAGATGACGCGCTATACGGGGAAACTGGAAACGACTCGATCTATGGTTGGTTCGGAAATGACACCCTTGAAGGTGGCACCGGTGACGACGTGATGGATGGCGGTACAGACGATGACTCGCTCGTCGGTGGTAGTGGAAGAGATACTCTTGCCGGTGGCAAAGGCAACGACACCTTGGAAGGGGGAGATGGGAGCGACAAGTTCAACTTTTGGGCGGTCGACTTTGGAAACGATACGGTTATTGGCGGTGAAAATAGCGATGATGACTACGGTGATGAACTCAGCTTCGGTCCGCTGTCCTCCATCTGACGGTGGATCTCACGCAGGGTGCAGGCGGCGCAAGCAATGGTGAAAGCGGTGTTGTTACGGATGGCACCAACACGATAAATTTCAGCGAAATCGAGCGTTTACGCACTGGGACCGGGGATGACAGCATTCTGGGCTCTGATCAGGATGATCGGATTGATGCGAACGCGGGCGCGGATACTGTGGACGCGGGCGCAGGTGACGACATAATCGACCTTGGTGTGTACGGGGCGGCAGATGGGGATGCTGATACAGTCATCCTTTCCGATGGCGATGGCAACGATACCATCAGCGGCTTTGATGCACCGACCGACAATGGGGATGGAACCTACACGGGCGGCGATCAACTTGATGTATCGGGCCTCACGGATGCCGGTGGCAACCCGGTCAACGTATTGGATGTTACGGTTTCGGATACCAATGGTGATGGAACCGGCCATGCTGTGCTGCAATTTCCCAATGGCGAAAGCATCACACTCAACGGTGTCGATCCCGGAACGATCAATACGCCCGCCGCGCTTGCCGCGTTGGGTATCCCTGCGCCCAACTATATTGTCGAAGGCACCAGTGGTGATGATGTGATAGGTCTCGCCTACAATGGAGATCCTAATGGCGACATGGTTGACGCAGGAGACAACATCGCCGGCAACAACGACGATGTAATCCACGCGGGAGCTGGAAACGACAGTATCTCCTCAAGCTTTGGTGATGACAGTGTGGATGCAGGAGACGGGAATGACAGCGTCTGGGGGGGCTCCGGCGAGGACACGCTGATCGGCGGCGCGGGCAATGACACTCTGCGGGGAGCTACCGGAGATGACCTCCTTTATGGTGGCGACGATGATGACCATCTCTCCGGAGAAGATGGCAACGACAAGCTTCATGGCGGGCTAGGCAATGACTTTCTCGACGGGAATTCCGATAATGATACGATCTACGGCGATGCAGGTAATGACACGCTGACAGGGGATTTGGGCGATGATGACCTTTATGGCGGCACCGGGTCAGACACGATCTATGGCGACGAGGGGGATGACAGTCTCGAAGGCGGGGATGGCAATGACTCGCTTTATGGCGGCGCTGGGTCTGACACCCTGCGAGGTGGCGACGGGGACGACTACCTCGGCGGCAGCGGCAATGCAGAAACCAGCAGCGACAGCCTGTTTGGGGATGCGGGCAATGACACTCTTTATAGCGGCTCCGGCTTCGCTACTCTTGATGGCGGCGATGGCAATGACCGCCTGTATGTGAATTCCGGCAATACGACTCTGAAAGGCGGCACCGGCAACGATTCCATCCATGGCGGCACCGGTGACGATTCCATGATGGGCGAGAGCGGCGATGACAGCTTTGATCTCGCTGACGACTTTGGGAACGACACGATCATCGGCGGTGAGACCGGTGAAACAAATGGCGACACGCTCGACCTGCGCAACATTACCAGCGATCTCACCATTGACCTGACCTCAGCCGATGCAGAGGCGGGCAGTTTTACGGACGGCACCAGCACCGCTACCTTCACTGAGATTGAGAATATTCGACTGGGCCGGGGGTCAGACACCCTTGTGCTCGCAGATGGTTCCGGCGCGGATGCGGTGCAGGGCTTTGACATGACCGATAGCGGCGACGGCACGACGGTCGACCAGCTTGATGTCTCTGATCTCACCGATGCTGATGGCAACCCTGTCAATGTGTTTGATGTGACGGTCGCCGACACCAATGGTGATGGCACCGGTGATGCGATCCTGCAATTCCCCAATGGCGAGAGCATCACGCTCGCAGGGGTGAGCCCGAGTTCGGTGAACAATCAGGCCGCGCTGATGTCGATGGGCATTCCGGGCCCGGATTACATTGTTGAGGGCACCAGCGGTGATGATTTGATCGATGTGAACTACACGGGCGATCCCGAGGGTGACATGGTCGACGCCGCTGACAACGCGGCGGGGAACGATGACGATGTGATCGTCGCCGGCGCTGGCGATGACACAATTCAATCCGGAGCCGGCAGCGATACCGTGAGCGGCGGAACTGGCAACGACGTTCTCTCAGGCGGAGAAGACGATGACAGCCTTGAGGGTGGAGAAGTTCCGATACCCTCTTTGGCAATGCCGGGAACGATATCCTTGTCGGGGGTGGTGGCAATGACACAATGCATGGGGGCGATGGCAACGACAGCTCCGATGGCGGCGACGGGGATGATTACATCAAGGCCGGGAACGGGAGCGATACTCTGGTCGGTGGCGAAGGCGCAGACAGTCTCATCGGCGATGGCGGCGATGACGATTTCGTCGTTGGTGCTGGTGACACGGCGGTGGGCGGCATCGGAGACGATGAATTCCGGTTCGACTCTTCGCTGTCCGGTACCGCCGATATCACAGTCACTGGCGGCGAGGATGGCGAAGAGGACAGCATCGACGCCACCAACAACCCCGATGGCCGTATCGGCGATGTGCTCGATTTGCGAGGAGCAAGAAATCTGGACCTCAACTATGACGATACCGATCCGACCTGGAACGGGATCACCTCAGAAAGCGGTAGGGCCATCTACACCAACGATGCGGGTGAACGGGTCAGCGTCTATTTTTCCGAAATCGAGAATGTGCTTACCGATTACATTGTTCAGGGCACCGGTGGCGATGACCGGATCGACACAGCCTATACAAGCGATCCCGAAGGCGACATGATCGATAACAATGATAACGCCGCCGGGAACAACAACGATACGATCATTGCCGGTGATGGCAACGACACGATTTTGGCAGGCGAAGGCGATGACAGTGTTCAGGCTGGAAACGATGACGATGCGCTCTTTGGTGGGGATGGCAATGACACCCTCTCCGGGGGCGACGGCAATGATGCGCTGTTTGGTGGGGCCGGGAATGACCTGATGATCGGGGGTAGTGGGGACGATCAGTTCTCCGCAGGTACCGGCAATGACACGATTTATGATTTTGGCGCTGGCAACAGTGGCTCGATCAATGATGGTGACAACACCAACAATGATTTTGTCGATCTAACGCATATTTACAATCAGACCACCTATGATCAGGCCGTTGCCGATGGGCTGATCGACCCAACAGTGATCCGAAACCCCTTGCAATGGATGCGCGCGGATCAGGCCGACGATGGTGTGCTGAATTCCTCCCATATGGGTGGCGATACGCTGACCATTCGAAATGGCGGAACTGCGGTTTCGGCTGATAAGCTCAACACGGAAACCACCGGGGTTATCTGCTTTACCAAGGGTACGATGATCATGACAATCACCGGCGAGCGCCCTGTTGAGGAGCTAAAAACCGGTGATCTAGTGCTCACCTCTGATGCTGGGTTTCAGCCGCTCAGATGGATTGGAAACCGTCGCCTCTCAGCGGCGCAGCTGGCACAAAGCCCCAATCTGCGCCCCATCCGTATCCGTCGCGGTGCTCTTGGCTCGGACCTGCCAACGCGCGATCTGATCCTGTCGCCACAACACCGCGTGCTGATTGCAACCCCGGCGGTTGAGCGGATGTTTGGCACCTCGGAAATTCTGGTGGCGGTCAAACACCTGACGGAACTCGAAGGCATCGATGTGATCGACGACGCCCCCGGCGTGGACTACTGGCATTTCCTTATGGACCGCCATCAGGTGGTGTTCTCCAACGGGGCCCGGACAGAAACGCTTTATACGGGCAGCGAGGCGCTAAAGGCCGTCGGGCCAAACGGGCGACTGGAAATCCTGGCGTTGTTCCCGGAACTGCGCACCGAGACGGCCATCGACCCCTCGGCCGGGTTCTCGCCAGCGCGCATGATCGCAAGTGCGGCGCGGGGCCGCCGACTGGCGCAGCGCATCGCCAAGAATAAACAGAATATGGATAGATCATTTTCTTGTTCAGTCCGGGCCTGACCTCGCGCCGTGATCCCGGTCCAGGGGTAAAGTAATCTCAGTAACGGCTCTGACGATGTAACCACCCCCCCGACGGCATCAGAGCCCTTCAAGCCGGTCGGATATCTCTCAGGTTAACATCGAAACGTTTTAAAGCCTGAGTTGTGTGTCTCGCTGGTCACTGGTGGTAACCGCTCGATCTAGCTTGCAGCTAGCCGTCATGTCATTTGCACGTAATGTGATCCGGGGCTGATGATTGCAATCGCGTCGCAAATAAACTGCGACAGCGGCAACCCGGACTGTTTGTTCACTGGAGCCTGCGGCTGGGTAGTTGAACAAGAAGAGGTGTATGAATCGAGAGCTTCGCGTAGGTCTCTGTGAAGGCCTGAGATTGAATTCCCCTCGGGCTACTCGACCACCTAGCCGGTCATGAAACCTTTGCGCGAGATCACAAACTTTGCGAGATAGGTGAGTTGGAACGGCAATAGAGCGAGTGTCGCGCCATATGAGATCAGCAGATCCCAGTCCACCGCGCCTGTCGCTATCGCGAACGGCAGGTCGTATTGCATGGTTAGCAGGAGGATACAGGCGGCGAGAGTTGTGCCGCTGAAAACGATGCTGTTGACCGCATTCCGTCGCCGCCCGAAGGCCGAACATCTCTCCAGTTCGAAATTTTCCCGCATGGTGATCAGGTCTCGCCGGAACGCCCCCAACCGCTGGGGCCAGTCAGGCATCACGGTTTTCTCCCCGCGCCGTTGTTTCCCGCGCGTCGCAGGTCGCGGAGCCTGAGCCGTTTTGTCTCGCAGGGGTGCCGCGTGTTCGAATGGGTCTTCTCCAAACGCATTGCGGATCGCAAGAAGTTCCAGAGCTGGGATATGGCGTTTACCACTTTCGCATTGGCGGTAGGTTTCTCGCCGAACCCCGGTCAGTTTTCCGATATCGGCCTGGGTAAAACCCCGAGATTCCCGCATCTATCTGAGGGCTGCGCCCAGCTTCTTCAGATTTTTTGATTCGGATTTTGGCAGTGTTTTCGGGCTCATCGGTCGGAATCCTGATCACAGACGAGGACACCCTGCCGAAAAATGCAGGAAAATGTCAAATTCTCAAACTTCTGTTCCTGTTTGCCGAATTTCACTGATGAGTGCAGTCGCACCCACAAATGTGTGCAAATGCGCTCATGGAAATGCGGGGAAATTCCAGCCTGTTGACTGTCACTGATAACTGACCCGGTATTTTCACCGAGATTTGACCCACCCTCAGTTATGCGCTTTGGTCTATGATGTGGTCAATGTTTTGGTCTCCTTCCCTGTTTTGTTTGCTGCCTCAGAACTGGCCTTGAACCGATAGCTGTCGTTGCCAGTTTCCAGAATGTGGCAGCGGTGCGTTAGCCGGTCGAGAAGCGCGGTTGTCATCTTCGCATCTCCGAAGACTTGCGCCCATTCCGAGTAGCTAAGGTTAGTTGTGATGATGACGCTGGTGATTGCATACACCACAATCGTATGATTGCATTTCGAGATGGCGTCGGCGGCTCAGTGCTGTCGTTTAATGACCGATAGGATTCGACGAGCCGTGCGCTGCCTCCACGTCCACCAAAATCCGGCAAGCCCATGATAAAGCCGCTTAATTTACCTGCTGCTCAAAACACGGAATACCACAGGGCACCACATTTTTTCATGCAAGGTGGTAGCTAGGTGGTTGCTAGAAGCAAAAAACTAGAAGCTGCGATTTAGCTAACCCATTGAAAAGAGTGGTGAGCCGTGCAGGATTCGAACCTGCGACCCACTGATTAAAAGTCAGTTGCTCTACCAACTGAGCTAACGGCCCACTCTCTGTTCAGAAGCTTTTGATCGCCTCTGCGGATCGCCTTTAAAGCTGATTAATCCAAAAGGATCAAGCGCTTATTTCGGGCTGAAACTCTGCAACCTTGCTGGCTGTATCGTTCCGATAGGGGGGGCTTCTACGGTCAAGCCCGCAAAGGGTCAACCCCCTTTTCAAAGTTTTCTACGCTATCTCTGGATTCATTTTCACATGAAGTCTATATGCGGCTCATGACCTCCCTAGGATCCGATCATATGTTGACGTTCATGAAGATGCATGGGCTTGGAAACGACTTTGTCGTTATTGATGCCCGTACGCAGGATATTCAGATCACTCCGGCTATGGCCAAGCGAATCGCGCATCGTCAGCTTGGAATGGGATTCGATCAGCTCGCGGTGATCTTTGCTGCCAAAGAGGGTGCGGCGGCCGACGCGCATCTGGTTTTCTATAACGCCGATGGTTCTACGTCTGCGGCCTGCGGCAATGCGACTCGCTGTATCGCGCGGTATTTGATGGATCGAAGTGGCCAAGATTCACTCAACCTGACTACCGACCGAGGTGAGCTGGCCGCAAAGGATGCAGGAAACGGCCTGACATCGGTGAATATGGGGGCGCCGCAGCTGTTGTGGGATGAGATCCCCCTGTCGGAAGAGATGGACACGTTGGAACTACCAATTGAGGGCGCGCCTACGGCAACTGGCATGGGCAACCCGCATTGCACGTTTTTCGTTGAAGACGCCGAGCTTATTCCGCTGGAGGAGTTTGGCCCACGCTACGAACACCACCCTCTTTATCCTGAGCGCACCAATGTTCAGATTGCTCATGTGTTGGGGCCGGATCATCTGCGTATGCGTGTCTGGGAACGCGGTGTGGGGGTGACGCTTGCGTCGGGGTCTTCGTCATGCGCGACAGCGGTTGCTGCGGCGCGTAAGGGGCTTACAGGGCGCAAGGTGCAGATTGATCTGGATGGCGGGACGCTTTTGATCGACTGGCGCGAGGACGGTGTCTGGATGACGGGGCCTACCATGCATGTGGCGGATGGCAGCTTCACCCGTCAGTTTGTTGAAAGCTTTACCCAGTGAGCGGTGCGCCGAAATTCACGACCCTTGGCTGTCGGCTCAATGCCTATGAGACCGAAGCCATGAAGGAACTGAGCCGTCAGGCGGGTCTTGAGAACGCCGTGGTCGTGAATACATGCGCGGTCACTGCAGAGGCTGTGCGCAAAGCCCGTCAGGAAATTCGCAAATTGCGCCGGGATAATCCTGATGCGCCGATCATTGTCACGGGCTGCGCCGCGCAGACTGAACCCGAGACATTCGCCGCGATGAGCGAGGTCACGCAGGTCATCGGCAATACCGAGAAAATGCAGCCTGAAACCTGGCAACGCATGGCGAAAGGTCCTGATTTTATCGGCACCACAGAAAAAGTTCTGGTGGATGACATCATGTCGGTGACAGAAACCGCAAGCCACCTGATCGATGGGTTTGGTACGCGTTCGCGGGCCTATGTGCAGGTGCAAAACGGCTGCGATCACCGGTGTACTTTCTGTATTATTCCCTACGGCCGCGGTAACTCGCGTTCGGTTCCAGCGGGCGTGGTGGTCGATCAGATCAAACGACTGGTGGATAAGGGCTACAATGAGGTTGTGCTGACCGGGGTCGATCTGACCAGTTGGGGGGCAGACCTGCCCGCAAAGCCCAAACTCGGCGATCTGGTGATGCGAATCCTGAAGTTGGTGCCGGATCTGCCACGTCTGCGTATCTCTTCCATCGATTCGATCGAGGTGGATGAAAATCTGATGCAGGCGATTGCCACCGAGCCGCGCCTCATGCCGCATCTGCACCTCAGCCTGCAGCATGGTGATGATCTTATCCTAAAGCGGATGAAGCGTCGGCACCTGCGTGATGATGCGATTCGCTTCGCCGAAGACGCACGCAAACTGCGCCCAGAGATGACCTTTGGCGCCGACATTATCGCGGGCTTCCCGACCGAGACTGAGGCGCATTTTGAGAATTCGCTCAAACTCGTGACCGAATGCGACCTCACTTGGCTGCATGTGTTCCCCTACTCCAAACGTGAGGGCACGCCTGCCGCCAAAATCCCGTCGCAAGTCAACGGCAACGTTATCAAGGATCGCGCGGCCCGTCTTCGTGCCAAAGGGGACGCACAGGTGGCAAAGCACCTCTCTCAGCAGCTGGGGCGCCAGCATTACGTCTTGATGGAAAATCCAAACATGGGGCGTACTGAGCAATTCACCGAGGTGAGTTTTGCCATCCCACAAGTCGAAGGTGCGCTGATACAGACCCGTATTACCGGCATACAGGGCACACAACTTACCGCCTGACCTCATAAAGGACGACCACATGGCCTTGATCTTGTTTCTTCACGGCCCGTCCAGCAGCGGTAAATCTACGCTTGCCGCCGCAATTCGCGAGGCATCAGACCGGCCCTATCTGCATCTTTCAATTGACCACCTGCGCGACAGCGGGGCGTGGGAACCCTCTGCTTACCCAGATTGGAAGACCGCGCGGCCGAGGTTCTTCTCGGGCTTTCACCGCGCCATTGCCGGCTTTGCCGATGCGGGCAACGATCTGATCGTCGAACATATCCTCAACACCCCTGGTTGGCATGCAGAGTTGCAGGCTTTGTTGGCCTCGCACAATGTGATGTTCATCGGTTTGATGGCCCCGCTCGCAACCCTGGAGGCACGAGAAACAGCGCGAGGAGATCGCCCTGCTGGAAGCGCCGCGCAGGACTTTACACATGTCCATAATGGCCTCTCATATGATATCTCACTCGACAGTACTCAGCCTCTGAAAACCAGCGTTGAGACTATTCTTTCGATGACCAAAAATTCGCCCATGCCGTCACGATTTTTTTGCTGAGGCCAATCTCTTCTAACGCCAAATATCCCGGGGTGAATGCGCCACAGGCGCAGAGGGGCTGGCCCCTCACGACCTCCTTGATAAAAAAAGCCCCCGTATCATCTGATACGAGGGCTTCTTGATTTTGTTAGGAGGAGACCTCTCAGGAGGTCTTCTTGCCCTTGTGCGGGGCCCACAGACGCTTATTGGTCAGGTACAGCAACACCGACAATACCGTCAGGAACAGCACGCCGATGAAACCAGCCTGTTTCCGGGCCATCATCTTGGGTTCTGCTGTCCACATCAGGAAAGCAGCGACGTCTTTTGACAGGCTTTCCAGATCATTCTCATGACCGTCGATGAACTCGACCTGTTCATCCGCCAAGGGCGGCGCCATGGAAATCCAACCGCCTGCAAAGGCCGTGTTTTCATAGAAGGTTGTGCCTGCTTCGACCTTGGTCTCGCCAGTGTAACCCGTCATCAGCGACGCGATATATTCTGCACCGCCCATGCCTTTGAACAATTGGTTCAGACCCAGACCATATGGGCCGTGAAAGCCTGCACGGGCCTTTGCCATCAGGCTCAGGTCCGGTGCACCCAGAGAGGTGTTGGCCGGGAAGTGATCGACCGGAGTCGCCGGGCGGAAGTCGTCCAGCGCGGCGTCGAACACCTCGAAATTGTCCGCCGCATAGGCGCGCACCTGATCCTCGGGGATGCCGGGGCCGCTTTCGTCTGAAAGTGTACGGATCGGGACCTGTTTCAGACCATGACATGCAGCGCAGACTTCGGTGAAGACCTGAAGGCCACGCTGAAGCTGGTTCTGATCATAGGTTCCAAACGGACCCTCGAACGAGAAGGCGAAGTCTTCGATGTGACCCTCACCCCCAGCCGCGAATGATGCGGCTGGGACGAGTGCCAGAGCGAAAGCAGCACCGGTTACAAGTTTCTTGAACATTGGTAGCTGTCCTTCTTCTTATTCAGCAGGAGTAGCTTCGGATTTCTTGCCGTAGTGGGCATTGAAATCGTCTTCGATGGTTGCGGGCATGGCTTCGGGCTTCTCGATCACACCCAAGAGCGGCAGGATCACGAGGAAGTAGCCGAACCAATAGGCAGAAGCGATCAGCGAGAAGGACGCATAGGGCTCTTCCGCAGGCATCGCTCCCAGCCACATCAGGGCGAAGAAGTCGATGACCAGCAGCAGGAACCACCACTTGAACTGCGGGCGGTATTTGCCCGAGCGCACGCGAGAGGTATCAAGCCACGGTGCCAGCGCCATAACAGCAATCGCACCAAACATCGCCAGAACACCGAAGAACTTCGCATCGATGATACCGCCGGTCACAAAGGACGCGATCTGTACAACCCAGACCTCAGAGGTGAAGGCCCGCAGGATCGCGTAGAAGGGCAGGAAGTACCATTCCGGAACGATGTGCGCAGGAGTCACCAGCGGGTTGGCTTCGATGTAGTTGTCCGGGTGACCAAGGTAGTTCGGCATGAAGCCGACGATGGCCCAGAAGATCACCAATACCACCGCGAGGCCAAGGAAATCCTTGATCACGAAGTAGGGCCAGAACGGCAGGGTGTCTTTCTTGGCTTCTTCCTTGGAGCCGCGACGCACTTCAACACCGGTGGGGTTGTTGTTGCCCGTGGTGTGGAAGGCCCAGATGTGAACGATCACAAGGGCGGCAATCACGAAGGGCAGCAGATAGTGCAGCGAGAAGAAGCGGTTCAGAGTTGCGTTATCAACCGCAGGTCCACCCAGAAGCCAAGTCTGGATCGGCTCGCCAATGAATGGGATCGCGCCAAAGAGGCCGGTGATCACGGTTGCACCCCAGAAGGACATCTGGCCCCAAGGCAGAACGTAACCCATGAAGGCAGTGCCCATCATCATCAGATAGATCAGCATGCCCACAATCCACGTGATTTCACGCGGGGCCTTATAAGAGCCGTAGAACAGGCCGCGGAAGATGTGGATGTAGACCGCCACAAAGAACAGCGAAGCGCCGTTGGCGTGCATATATCGAATCATATAGCCGCCATTCACGTTGCGCATGATGTGCTCAACGGAGGCAAAAGCCAGATCTACGTGGGGCGTATAATGCATCA
The DNA here is from genome assembly GCF_000376545.2 of Tritonibacter mobilis F1926. Lineage (NCBI taxonomy): Bacteria > Pseudomonadati > Pseudomonadota > Alphaproteobacteria > Rhodobacterales > Paracoccaceae > Tritonibacter > Tritonibacter mobilis. Next base: position 2,951,700 of record NZ_CP015230.1, on the reverse strand, counting down.
CCAGAACAATGCCGGTAACGATTTGCAGCGCCAGACAGAAGGCGAGCACAATACCCCAGATCCACCACCAGTTCAGGTTCTTTGGGGTGGGGATCATAATGGTGTCATAGACGAGGCCGACGATGGGCAGGCGGCTGTGCAACCACTTTTCCGGGCCTGTCTTGGGTTCGTAATGGTCGTGCGGAATTCCTGACATGCGTGCGACCCCCTTATCCTAGCTTGATGGTGGTTTCGTCGGTGAACTCAGCCACCGGGATGTGCAGGTTCTGCGGCGCGGGACCTTTGCGGATACGGCCTGCGGTGTCGTAGTGCGAACCATGGCATGGGCAGAACCAGCCATTAAATTCACCGGCACCATCGCCAAGCGGTACACAGCCGAGGTGGGTACAGACACCCATCATCACCAGCCATTCGCCGTTCTCGTCAAGAGTACGGTTTTCATCCGAAGCATCGGTGCCCGGCTTGTTGGGGTTCTCCGAGGACGAGTCGATCAGTTCCTGCATCTCGACTGCGCGCGCTTCGTCAATTTCTTCCTGCGTGCGGCGGCGAATGAACACCGGTTTGCCGAGGAACATGACAGAGATTTGTGTGCCGACGTCAACGCCTGAAATGTCCACAAGGATGGAGGACAGGGCCTGAACGTCAGCCGAGGGATTCATCTGGTTGACCAGTGGCCAAACGGCGGCACCCGCGGTGACTGCCCCTGCGCCAGCTGTGGCGTAGTAGAGGAAATCTCTCCGGGTTCCTTCGTGGTCTTCTGCGTGGGACACGAGTTTTCTCCAAGTTTCAGCGCCCGTTTAGGGCAAACATGCGCTTACACCGCAATAAACGCGGTGACTCAGCCGCGTGTCTAGCGATGCAAACCGGGTTCGTCTAGCGGTCAAAGCAGCGCAGGCCCGCCTGAGTGTTGCATTCTTTCACAGAACTGTTGCACTGCTGCGCCTTCGCCTCCTATCTGACTCACCCTCATTTAAACGAAGTGAACTCTTTGCTTCAGGCTGCGTCAGGTCGGGTTGCCTGCATTGAGGGCCGTGTTTCAAAGGTCTCAAACCACTTCGCCAGCTGGGGTGATGCGTCTCGCCAGCCCGCATCGGGGTGTCGGAAATCCACATAAGCCAGAGCTGCTGCAACGGCTAATTGGCCAATATTTACGGGTCCCGACAGCAATGGCATCCAACGAGTCTCGATTGCGGCACAGGCTCCGACCACCTTGCACAGCTGCCCTTCAAGCCACGCGTCCCATTGCTTCTCAGCGGGGCGCAGGCGTTTTTCATAGGACATGGAAACTGCCGCATCCATGATGCCATCCGCCGTGGCCTCCAGAACTTTCATGTCCCATCCACCGCGGTAAAGCGCCCCGTCTGCACGCGCGTCTAAAAATTCGCATATGACCCGGCTGTCATAAAGCGTCGGGCCGCCGTCGCGGATTAAGGCCGGGATTTTTGCCAGTGGGTTACTGGCTGCCAGCGCCGAATCTGGCCCGGTCACAGAGGTGCTGACGGGCAGCAATTCCACATCATCCATCTGGCCAGTCTCATGCAGTACCAACACGACTTTGCGCACAAAGGGCGAGGCGGGCGAATAATAGAGCTTCATCTCACTGGATCTCCCTGATTGTCGCAACTCTAGCGCGAGGCGCGCAATGAGGGAAATGGGCTATCATAAAAAATGAAGGAGAGCAGGTAAGTTGAGGTGGCGGCAGGCTCGGCTCATGTTCCCAAATACTCTCGAAGCGCTGCTGGCGGATTGTCTAATGTTTCTGCCGTTGGGGCGGGAGGATGCAGTTTTCCTTCTGCGATGAGCAGGACTTCGTCGGTGATACGTCGGGCATCATCTGGATCGTGGCTTACCATCAGGAGCGTAATATTGCGTTCGGCCGCGATCTCCTTGACCAGATCCAGCATCTCCGCCTTGAGCGCAGGCCCAAGGGCGGCAAAGGGTTCGTCCAACAGCAACAGGTCGCGTTGTTGCACCAACACACGCGCCAGTGCGGCGCGGCTTTGCTGCCCTCCCGACAGTTCAGCCGGTTTGCGACCCTCCATACCGCTCAAGCCCACGCGCGATATCGCGACTTCTACAGTCTTCATTTCGTCGGGTGTGAGCTTGCGATTGGGATTGATCCCCAGTCCCGCGTTTTGTGCGACTGTCAAATGTGGAAACAGGTTGCCATCCTGAAATAGCATTGCGACGGGGCGCTTTCCCGGTGGGCGCGCCGTCAGATCGTCGCTGCGCCAAAGGATCTTTCCGCTGTTGAGTGGTTGAAACCCTGCAATCGCCTCGAGAAAGGTGGACTTGCCAGCCCCGGACGGGCCGATCACGGCAACCCGTGCGCCAGCTTTGATGTCGGCGGTGCCGGAAAGGCGGAAGTCTCCTTTGCGGATGTCCAATGCGTTAAGCCTCAGCATGAAGGCGCCCCCCTCGGTCCAAAATCCAGAACGCGCCCATGGATATAACAAACAACAGCAGCGCAGCCCCTTGTGCCGCTTCCATCCGGTAGGCTCCCATCAGGCGATAGACTTGCAAGGGCAGAGTGGCCACTTCGGGGTCGGCAAAGAGTGCGATCACACCGAGATCCCCAAGTGACAGCGCCGCCGTTAGCCCCGCCGCAAAGCCGATCTGCGCGCGACATCGAGGCAGAAGAACACGTCTCCACACCGTGCGCCCGTTCATATCGAGTGCAAGTGCAAGCCTGGCATTGTGGTGCAGCACGTGCCGCATACGTGGGACGAGTATCCGCAGCGCAAATGGGAGTGCCATCACCATGTTCACCAGCGCTGTGACAGGCAGGGCCAACAGGAACGGGTCAATATAAGGGTATACCATCACAAACAGTCCGGTCCCGATCACCAATGGAGAGGCAGCAAGGCCAAGTATGCCAGCCACTTCGCCGAGCCTTTTGCGTCCCAACGCAATGCTGGCCGATAACGGTAGAGCCACACATAACAAAAACACAGTGCTGAGTGTGGCGACCTGTATGGAAACCCACGTTGCGCCCCAGACAGATGCTGGCAGTGACACAAGCCCCGGCAGCCCTGAAATCAATACGGCAAGCAAAGGTAGCATGAGAAAAAGCGCTGCGGCTGCGATCCAGAATCCGTCGATTATGCGTGCACAGGTTCCTTTGCCATCCCAACGTATCACGGCACGATCAAGACCTGCGCCAAACCCCTCAGTCGAAGAGGCTTTGAGCGCTAGAAATGCGGCCACCACTGTCAGGACAAGCTGCACGCCCGACAGCATCGCTGCCCGTCCAAGGTCAAAATCAAAGTGAAAGGCCTGATAAATCGCCAATTCGATCGTGGTGGCTTTGGGACCGCCACCCAGGGTCAGTGCAACCGCGAAGCTCGACACGCAGATGGCAAAGATTACCGCAGCCGTTCCCGGCACGACTTGCCGCAGCATTGGGGCTTCGGTCAGTTGCCACATGGCGCGAGGGCCTGCATTCAGTTGTGCAGCAAGGCGAAACCGTTCTGCGGGGATTTCTTGCCAGCCTTGCAGAATAAGTCGGGTCGCCAAAGGAAGATTGAAGAACACATGCGCGATCACCACCCCATGCAGCCCATAGATCTGCACGGGCGGCAGACCGGCAAGGCCAAGTAGATCGCTCAGCCAGCCCGAACGTCCAAACACAGAGAGTAGCCCGAGAATTGCAACAATGACGGGCAGGATAAATGGCGCACCCAATAGGGTGATCAACACACGCCGCCCGAAAAACCGCCGCCGTGCCAGCGCTTTTGCCACCGGGATTGCCAGCGCCACGCTCAAGAGCGCCGACAGGCTGGCCTGCACCAGCGTGAAACGCAATGCCGCCCAGTCGGCGGCTGCAAAACCACTAAGGTCATCTGCCTGCAATGCCACTGCAACAAGAGTGCCCAAAACCAGAAGCGCCACCCCAAGGGCGGCGCAGGTTCCGGGCCAGATCGCGACCACAGGCAAGGTTACTGGCTGAGCGCTGCGCGCCATTCGTCCAGCGCCTCGGCGCGTATAGATGCGGCTTCCTCTTCGGGCAGCAACAGAGATTTTTCCGGGCTGACGAGGGTTTCAAACCCCTGAGGCAGACCTTCGGAGGGAGTTACCGCCGGATACATCCAGTTTGTGGTCGGGATAACCGATTGGAAAGCATCAGATACCATGAACTGCAGGAACTGATCCGCCAACTCCGGCTGGTCGCTTGCGGCAAGTTTGCCCGCAACTTCGACCTGCATGTAGTGTCCTTCGTCAAAAAGCGCCGCCGCTTTGCTGTCGTCGTTTTCGGCGACCAGATGGTAGGCTGGCGAGGTGGTGTAGGAGAGCACCATGTCGGCCTCGCCTTCGAGAAAGAGACCATAGGCCTCCGACCATCCTTTGGTTACGGTGACGATGTTGTCACTGAGGCTTTCCCAGATTGCGGGGGCCTCATCTGCATAGGCGGCCTTAACCCACATCAGCAGGCCTAGCCCTGGTGTTGAGGAGCGCGGGTCCTGAATGACGATTTTCACATCGCTCTCACCCAGCGCTTTGAAGTTCGACGGCACATCAGCATCCGCGTTGTGGACAAAGGCAAAATAACCCCAGTCGTAAGGAGCAAAATGCGTATCTTTCCACTCGATCGGCAGCGCATATTCCGCTGCGACAGACATCGGTGCAAAGAGACCCGTTTCTTTGGCGGCTGCGGTCAGGTTGGTGTCGAGCCCCAACACGATATCGGCATCTGAACGTTCGCCTTCCAATTTGATCCGTGCAAGTAAGGCTGCGCCATCACCTGCACCAACGAACTTAAGATCACAGTCACAGGCGGCCTCAAACGCGGCTTCTACAGCGGGGCCGGGCCCCCATTCCGAAACAAAGCTGTCGTATGTGTAGACCACCAACTGAGGTGTGTCTGCCGAGGCAGCGGTGGCAACCAATGTGGCGCTCGCAAGGATGAGGGATTTCATGTTGTCCTCCAATGCGGCGTTGGTAAGGAGGAGACTGAGCGCTATTGCTCCAAATCGTCCCAAACCTTCCCTCCGCCGGTATAATCCGGTTCAGGTTCAGCGGGTTCGCCAGATCGGCATCTCAGCGCAATATTTACGCGCACCCCGAGGTGGGGTGACACTAGGTGTGGTTGCATGGCTTGGCAAGGTGGCGCAGGCGAGGCGCTGCCTCGCGCTCCGGGATATTTTGAGTTAGAAGAAGGCCGAAGTCCCCTTTTCTTCTAACCTGAAGTATCCCGGGGATGAGGCCCATTGGGCCGAAGGGGTAGCGCCCCTTTGAATTTACTTCGCTATCTGTGTTGTGTTCACGGGCCTACCGTTTCTCGGGCGAAGAAGGGGGATTTTTTTGTCCGTTGTGTGGGGGTAATGCGCGGATCTCTTTTCCCCGGCGGGCTTTGCCGCTAAAGGAACAAACCAAAGGAGACCCGCGCGCATGTCCATGAACTCTTTCGGCCACCTTTTTCGTGTCACCACTTGGGGTGAAAGCCATGGGCCCGCTTTGGGGGCGACCGTGGATGGTTGCCCGCCTAATGTGCCCATCTCACCAGAGATGTTGCAGCACTGGCTGGATAAACGTCGTCCCGGTCAAAACAAGAATACCACGCAGCGCAATGAGCCGGATGCCGTGAAAATCCTGTCGGGCGTGTTTGAGGGCAAATCCACCGGCACACCGATCCAGTTGATGATCGAGAACACCGACCAGCGCTCAAAGGACTATGGCGAGATTGCGCAAACTTTCCGCCCGGGGCATGCGGACATCACCTACTTCCAGAAATACGGCAATCGTGACTATCGTGGTGGCGGGCGGTCTTCTGCACGCGAAACTGCGGCGCGAGTGGCTGCGGGCGGTGTTGCCCGTGAGGCGATCAAAGCGTTGGTGCCGGGGCTTGAGATCAAAGGTTATATGACCCGGATGGGTGAGATGGAGATTGACCGTACGCGCTTTGACTGGGCGGCGATTGATCAGAATGACTTCTGGATTCCCGATGCGGCGGCTGTTCAACCTTGGGAAGACTATCTGCAAGCCTTGCGCAAACAGCATGATTCGGTTGGCGCGGTAATCGAAGTGGTTGCGCGCGGTGTCCCTGCAGGTATTGGCGCGCCGATATATGGCAAGCTCGACACCGATCTTGCTGCCGCCATGATGTCGATCAACGCGGTCAAAGGCGTCGAGATTGGCGAAGGGATGCATGCGGCCCAGTTGAAAGGGTCTGAGAATGCCGATGAGATCTTCATGGGCAATGACGGCGCGCCGGTTTATTCGTCGAACCATGCAGGCGGCATTCTGGGTGGTATTTCTACCGGTCAGGATGTGGTGGTGCGTTTTGCTGTGAAGCCGACCTCGTCCATTCTCACGCCGCGCCAGTCGATCCGCAAGGATGGCACAACAACCGAAGTCATTACCAAAGGTCGACACGATCCCTGCGTAGGTATCCGCGCGGTACCTGTCGCCGAAGCGATGATGGCTTGCGTGATCCTTGATCACCTATTGCTGCACCGTGGGCAGATTGGTGAAAATCAAGGCCATATCGGCTGAATTGGTCGCCGGTGACAGAATCATAGATTGCTGCATGGTGCGCTGCCGCTGCCTAGTCTGTGACTATGGTGGTAAATGACGGCGCAAACGCGTCAGTTTTTTGTTTTGCCAAGGCAGTATTTTCTGTTGCTCTCTTTGTTGTTGTGCACGCGGGAGGTGGCCTGGATGAATAGGCACCATCTCCCAGGTGTTTTGCGCTGATTAAACTATAGAATACGCTTACTTATCTGCTAACCGACTTGGTTATTATGATGCGCACGGCCTTGTATATTTCGGTTTTTCAAAACCGTCGGCGCGCAAAACACCGTTAAAAGTGAGTCCAGTTTTGTGGAATAGTCCGGGAGTTTGATAACGCTCTGTTTAGGTGCGGATGTTTAGAGACGAGGTATTCCACTGTGGAGGTGTCTTATGAAACATGCGTTCAACAGACTAGGTTTTCAGATCGGTTTCGGTGTTACCTTGTTGCTGTGCGGATTGGCCGCAGCGTTGTTTTTTGTCCTGTTTAATCAATCCAAAACCGCACTTGTCGACGCGGCAGAGACGCGGCAGGCGATGTCCATCAAAATCCTTGTGAATGAGATGGCACATTATCAGGATTTCGAGGTGACCACCGATGCCAACGGCGAGGTGTCTGGTCTGACGGCGCAATCGATCATCGCGTTTGAGAACCATGACATGATCGACAGGGTCGGCTCAATTTCCGGGGAAACGGCTACGATCTTTGTCTGGGACGATGCAGAGCAAGATTTCGTACGCCGCACCACAAATATCATCAAAGATGATGGTGCGCGGGCAGTGGGGACCGTCCTCGGCGAAGCTAATCCGGTTTATGCGTCGATGATGAAGGGCGAGGTCTTTCGCGGGCAAGCCACCATCCTGGGGAAAGACTATTTCACCATTTATGTACCGGTCCTCAGCGAGGCCGGCGAGCCGCTTGGTATCTTCTATGTCGGTGTCGCAAAGGAAGCCCTGACAGTTGCGATCAACGAGATGTTGGTCGAGGGGGGCGTGATTGCTGTCCTCGGTCTTCTGGTGGCGATGGGACTAACAGTGATCGCGCTTCGGTATATGTTGCGTCCGATCCAATCGCTCGAGGTGGCGGTGACCGCGATCCGGGATGAAGATTACGATACGGTCGTTCCCTTCACCAATCGGCCCGACGGGATTGGGGGGGTGTCACGCAGTGTTGAGCAGTTCCGCCAAAAACTCTCAAATGCTGTGGAAGATGAGCACCGCGCCAAAGAGCAACGCATGCGACAGGACGCGGCGGTTGCGCGGCTTCAGGAAGGGCTCGGCAGTTTGGCCAGCCGCGACTTGTCTCATCGCATCGGCGAAAATTCCGGCTTTCCCGAAGAATATGAGGGGCTGCGCAAAGATTTCGATGCGGTTGCAGAAAACCTTGCTGCGGCGATGGGAGAGATCGCAACCGTGGCCGAAAACCTCAGCGGCTCTGCAAGCGAAGTGGAAATGGTATCTTCTGATCTGTCGCGCCGCGTAGAGCGTCAGGCCGCAACGCTGGAAGAATCTGCAGCTGCGCTGGAAGAACTGAATAACAGCGGCAAAAACGTGTCTGAGCGCATCCTTGAGGCCAATCATCTCGCCACGCAGAGTACCGACGTATCGCGCCGCAGTGGTGAGCAACTGGAAGAAGCCATCACGGCGATTGAGCAAATTGAACAGGCATCTGGTGAGATCGACAAGATTGTCGGGCTGATTGAGGATATTGCGTTCCAGACCAACCTGCTTGCGCTCAACGCAGGGGTAGAAGCCGCCCGGGCAGGCGAGGCGGGACAAGGCTTTGCCGTGGTTGCAACCGAGGTGCGAAACCTTGCTCAGCGCGCATCGGATTCTGTCGGAGAAATCCGTGCCCTTACACAAGGGAATATCAAGCAGGTCTCGGAAGGATCAAGGCTGGTATCCACAACCGGGGAATCAATCCGTGCGGTTCTTGAGCAGATCAATAACCTAGGTGCGCTTGTGTCTGATATCACCACCGAAGTGCAAAACCAGACGCAAGGTCTTAGCGAGATTAACATGGGTATCCGTGATCTGGATACTGCAACACAGGAAAGTGCGGCTGTGGCAAGCAACGCCGACACCGCCAGTGTTCGCATGAAAAATGATGCACAACGCCTGTCGCTGACCGTTTCGCAATTCAAACTGACGCAATCGGGGGGAAGCAGCCCGGTCAGCGCCATCGCGGCTGAATAAACCATGTAGAGGCGAACCTGCCAAAGGGGTGGGTTCGCCTTCGTTCAATCAGAACATGGTGTTGCTGTTTGCAGCCTCTGATGGGACGGGCTGGATGACATCCCAGTGTTCAACGATCATGCCATCTTCCACCCGGAAGATGTCGACCACAGCCTCGCCTAGGTCTTCTTCGCCATTCGTAGACTGCACATGCAACCATACGAGATCACCGTCGGCGGCGCTGCGCACGATGCGGGCGCGGGATTCGGGGTTTTCGGCAAAATATCCAGAGAAAAACGATACCAATGGGGCTTTGCCGTCGGGAACGTTCGGGTTGTGCTGAATATAGTCTTCGGCAATCACATCGCTGGCTGCGATGTTATGCTCGTTGAAGAACTGGTCATAGAATTCGACGACCAGCGCACGGTTGGCTTCTTCTGTCGCAAGATCACGCTCTGAGGTCTCTGCCAGAACAGAGAGGGGGGCCGCAGAGATCATTGCAGCAAGTGCGGCGGATTTGAGGATATTGTTCATTTTCGTGTCCATTTTGTTGTGGCTCGAAATCAAATTACGGTGTGCTTGCCCGGATCATGATGTGGTCAGTTTGACTGTCTGCGCACCATGGGTATGAAGCATGCAAAACCGGTCTGATTTCGATCGCATGGGGACAGTTAGGAAGTGCCATTTCCCCGCGCAAGAAGTCACCGGACCGTGACTAGGTCACTGCGCAGTGACCTATAACCAGTTGAAAAGGTGAAGAATGACCAGCGAACCGACTCCCTTTGAGCAACCATGTCCGATCCGTGATGTCCTCGACCGGATTGGCGATCAGTGGAGTCTTTTGGTGCTGGAGGCGCTTTCGGAGAAGACGTGGCGCTTTAATACCTTGCAGCGTGAGATTGGCGATGTGTCAAAGCAGATGCTGTCAAAGACCCTCAGACGGCTAGAGCAGGATGGGTTTGTGACGCGCACGATTTACCCCGAGGTGCCGCCGCGAGTGGAATATGCGCTGACGGATCTGGGTCGCTCCTTCATGGAGCCGCTCAATATCTTGATTAACTGGGCGGATGTGCATCACCTTGCAATCGTGGAATCACGACGCGCTTGCCGAGAGTAATCAGCGGCATTTGCCAATATTTATAGTGTGTTCGGAAGGATATGGTGCCCAGAAGAGGACTCGAACCTCCACGTCCATACGGACACTAGCACCTGAAGCTAGCGCGTCTACCAATTCCGCCATCTGGGCACAGATGTCGTGAGGTGGGCGTATAAGCGGGAATCAACAGGGCAGCAAGTGGAAAAATGCGTTCGCGAAGGTTCAATGCGCAGTCTGCTCAATCACGGCAAAATGACGGGATAAGCCGTTTGCAAACAGCAACTTATCGAAGTTTTATAAGGGGGATATATGGTGCCCAGAAGAGGACTCGAACCTCCACGTCCATACGGACACTAGCACCTGAAGCTAGCGCGTCTACCAATTCCGCCATCTGGGCACAGATGTCGTGAGAGCGGCGTATAAGCCGAGTCTTGGGGAGGGTCAAACGGAATTTTGACATTTTTGCAAAATCATGCGGCGTAACTGCTTCGGCTCTGGGGCTTGCGTCAATCAGCGACGTTTTGCGCCTTGTTTGAAAGGGGCCAGAGCGGTAAATCGGGACAACAGCTACGCGAGAGGAGCCAAGTCATGTCCAAACTGGTCACCATTTATGGCGGTTCAGGGTTTGTCGGTCGCTATATCGCGCGCCGCATGGCGAAAGAGGGCTGGCGCGTACGCGTCGCAGTACGCCGCCCCAATGAGGCAATGCATGTCAAACCCTACGGCGTGTCCGGTCAGGTCGAACCGGTGTTTTGCAACATCCGCGACGATGCCTCTGTTGCTGCGGTAATGGCGGGCTCAGATGCAGTGGTGAACTGCGTTGGCGTCCTGAATGAGATTGGCAAGAACACATTCTCCGCAGTTCAGTCTGAAGGCGCGGGGCGGATCGCTCGGATCGCGGCTGACACGGGGGTGGAGCGTCTGGTTCATGTCTCCGCCATTGGTGCAGATGCCGAGGGCGCCAGCGAATATGCCCGCACCAAGGCCGCAGGTGAGGCTGCGGTGCTTGAGGCTTTCCCCGGTGCGATGATTCTGCGGCCTTCCATTATCTTTGGTGCGGAAGATCAGTTCTTTAACCGGTTTGCGGGCATGACCCGATTTGGCCCGATCCTGCCGATCGCAGGGGGTGCCACCCGGTTCCAGCCTGTTTATGTCGATGATGTTGCCAAGGCCGCAGTCGCGGGGCTGACGGGATCTGCGGCGCCAGGCACCTATGAGCTTGGTGGTCCGGAGGTAAAGAGCTTTGCCGATCTAATGGCGCAGATGCTCGATGTGATCCATCGCCGCCGCATCGTTGTGTCTCTGCCGAATTTTGTCGCGCGCATCATGGCCTTTGGGTTTGATCTGGCGCAGTCCGCCACCTTTGGCCTGTTCACCAATGGTCTGCTGACCCGCGATCAGTTGAAGAACCTGAACAGCGACAATGTGGTGGCCGAGGGGGCTAAGGGGCTGGCGGATCTTGGTATTGAGCCGGTCACGCTCGGTTCGGTGCTGCCCGACTATCTTTGGAAATTCCGTCCATCCGGACAGTATGACGAATTGATCAAGTCAGCCGGAAACCTGCGCGGCGATGTCTAAGGCGAAGGTCTGAGTTAAAGAGACGCTGAGAGGGTGCGATCTGGGTCGCACCCTTTTTGTTTGTCTTACTGATAGGCGATGATCAGCAGCACGATGCCGAGCACCACCCGATATATGACGTAGGGGGTGAAGCTCACAGATTTGAGCAGGCGCATCATCAGCGCAAGTGCTGCGAGAGCGGAGACCATCGCCAGCAGAGCAGCGATTCCCATGTCGCGCATCAATCCGACATCGGCATTCAGGGCCACCTCTGTTCCAAGCAGTAAGCCCGAAGCGATGATGGTGGGGATCGACATCAGCATGGCAATGCGCGCGCCGTCTTCGCGGTTATACCCAAGGCCTCGTGCGCCTGTGATGGTAATGCCCGAACGGGATGTTCCCGGAATTAGGGCCAGCATTTGCCAGAGGCCCATGATCAGCGCGTCTTTTGGTCCCCAGTCGGAGGCAGTTTTGTGAGAACTGCCGCGCTGGTCGGCGAGATAGAGCACAATCCCAAAGATCAGCATGGTCCAGCCGATCACAGTGATAGAGCGCAGCGCGTCACTCAGGCCAGTGAAGTGTAAAGCAGCTCCGAAGATGACGGTTGGAATGGTCGCAACAATAAGCCCAAGCGCCAACCGCGCACCGGCTGTATCGATGCGCCCGGTCAACGCACGCGGAAGTCCCAAAATCGCTTCGCGCACGTCGCTCCAGAAGAACAATACCACCGCGGCAAGGGTGCCGACATGGACGGCCACATCAATGGCCTGCCCTTGATCCTCCATGCCGGTCAAGCTGGGGAGCAGAATCAAATGCCCGGAGGACGATACGGGAAGGAATTCGGTTATGCCCTGAATCAGGGCCACAAGGATCAGCTGAAGCAATGGCATAATATCTCTATCCGGGATGGCGCTGCAAAAGTGAAGCAGCTGTGCCGACTGTATAAAGCCATTGTTTTTATGGGGAAGTCCGTTTTTAAGTCCGAATCGGACCTAAAACAACTATACAATGTCTGAGAATTGGCTATTCACAGGGAGCTAGTTGTTAATTGGGTAACTGGTACTGACCTATTTAACATTCAGAGGCTCTGTACTATCGCCGCCAGCCAAAAGGAGAGTATCGCCGTGGCCAAGCAACCGATGCTGAAGTTCGTGAAGATTGATCGCGATATGCCCGTGAAGCGGGACGCGGACACGCGTAGAGAAGATTTCGACGAGATCTATGCGGAATTCGCGGCGGCCAAGGCGGAAGAGCAGGCGAGCCGGTGCAGCCAGTGTGGCGTGCCTTATTGCCAGTCGCATTGCCCCTTGCACAACAACATCCCCGACTGGCTGCGTCTGACCGCAACCGGGCGGCTTGAGGAAGCCTATGCAACCTCGCAAGCGACGAACACCTTTCCGGAGATCTGTGGTCGTATCTGCCCGCAGGATCGTCTCTGCGAAGGCAACTGTGTTATTGAGCAGTCCGGTCACGGCACTGTGACCATCGGCGCGGTCGAGAAATACATCACCGATACCGCATGGGACAAAGGTTGGGTCAAACCCAATGCCCCATTGGCGGAACGCGCGGAATCCGTCGGTATCATTGGCGCAGGCCCCGGTGGTCTGGCGGCCGCCGATATGCTGCGCAAGGCTGGCGTTCAGGTCACCGTCTATGATCGCTATGATCGTGCGGGCGGTCTGCTGACCTATGGTATCCCCGGTTTCAAGCTGGAAAAAGAGATCGTCATGCGCCGCAACGCGTTGTTGGCGGAGGGTGGCGTGACCTTCGTGATGAACTGCAACATCGGTGAGGACATTTCCTTTGAGGAGATCCGCGCCAAGCATGATGCGGTCATCATTGCCACCGGCGTCTATAAATCCCGTGACCTGAACATGCCGGGCTCTGGTGCGACGGGCATCGTTAAGGCGATTGACTTCCTGACCGCATCCAACCGTGTGGCGAACTTTGGTGACACGGTGCCTGAGTTTGAGGACGGCACCTTCAATGCCAAGGGCAAGAAGGTTGTGGTCATCGGCGGCGGTGACACCGCGATGGACTGTGTGCGGACGTCGGTTCGTCAGGGCGCCGTGTCGGTGAAATGCCTCTATCGTCGTGACCGTGCCAATATGCCGGGCTCGCAGCGTGAAACGCAAAATGCCGAGGAAGAGGGCGTGATCTTTGAGTGGCTCTCCGCCCCCAAAGGCTTCACCGATGAAGCTGGCAAGGTTTCGGGTGTGATGGTGCAGAAGATGCGTCTGGGACAGCCGGATGCGTCGGGTCGTCAGGCCCCCGAAGTGATCGAGGGCGCGGATTACGTCGAAGAGGCCGATCTGGTCATCAAGGCGCTGGGCTTTGAGCCGGAAGAGCTGCCTACCTTGTGGGACCAGCCGAATCTGCCCGTGACCCGCTGGGGCACTATCAAGGCAGAGTTCAGAACCGGCGCGACCAATCTCGATGGTGTTTATGCCGTGGGCGACATCGTGCGCGGTGCCTCGCTGGTGGTCTGGGCGATCAAGGATGGCCGCGACTGTGCAGAGGCGATCATCGAGCGTTTCAACACCAAGGCCGCCGTCGCAGCCGAGTAATCAACAGGTTTCCCCGAGCGGTCCGGCGCCCCTGACAAGAGGCGCGGCGCCACCGCCAGGCAGAGGAGAGTGAATATGACGAAATATGATGAAAACTGGGTGCGTGCCGAAGAAGCAAAGCGTCAGTGGATGGCCGAAAACGGTCTCTATTCCGAGGAAGAAGAGCATTCTTCCTGTGGTGTGGGTCTGGTGGTCTCAGTCGATGGCTCTCGCAGCCGCAAGGTGGTTGAAGCTGGTATCAATGCCCTAAAAGCGATCTGGCACCGGGGTGCGGTTGACGCCGACGGCAAGACAGGTGATGGCGCAGGTATCCACGTACAAATCCCGGTGCCGTTCTTTTGGGATCAGGTGAAGCGCACCGGCCACAACCCTCGCGAGCACGAACTTTTGGCCGTGGGTCAGGTGTTTCTGCCCCGCACGGATTTTGGCGCGCAGGAAACCTGCCGAACCATCGTTGAAACCGAGGTTTTGCGGATGGGCTACTATATCTACGGCTGGCGTCATGTACCGGTGGATGTGACCTGCCTCGGGGATAAGGCAAACGCGACACGGCCTGAGATTGAACAGATCCTGATCTCCAACTCCAAGGGCGTGGACGAGGAAACATTCGAGCGCGAGCTTTATGTGATCCGCCGCCGGATTGAGAAAGCGGCCGCCGCGGCCCATGTGGGCGGACTTTATATCGCGTCGCTGTCCTGCCGTTCGATCATTTACAAGGGCATGATGCTCGCAGAGCAGGTCGCGGTCTTCTACCCCGACCTGATGGATGAGCGGTTTGAGAGCGCATTTGCGATCTATCACCAGCGGTATTCCACCAATACCTTCCCGCAATGGTGGCTGGCGCAGCCCTTCCGCATGCTCGCCCATAACGGCGAGATCAACACCCTCAAGGGCAACGTCAACTGGATGAAAAGCCATGAGATCCGCATGGCTTCGGCGACCTTTGGCGACCACGCCGAGGACATCAAACCGATTGTGGCGTCCGGATCTTCCGACTCTGCTGCGCTGGATTCGGTGTTTGAGGTTCTGGTGCGCGCAGGCCGCTCCGCGCCGATGGCAAAAACCATGCTGGTGCCCGAGAGCTGGTCCAAACAGGCCGAAGAGCTGCCACAGGCATGGCGCGATATGTATTCCTACTGCAACGCCGTAATGGAGCCATGGGATGGCCCCGCCGCACTGGCAATGACCGACGGTCGTTGGGTCTGTGCAGGCCTGGACCGCAACGGTCTGCGCCCGATGCGCTATGTCGTGACCGGTGATGGTCTGGTGATCGCGGGCTCTGAGGCCGGTATGGTGCCGATTGACGAGGCGTCTGTCGTGGAAAAAGGCGCGCTTGGTCCCGGCCAGATGCTCGCCGTGGATATGGCCAAGGGCCAACTCTATCACGACGTTGAGATCAAAGATAAACTCGCTCGCGCTCTGCCCTTTGGCGAGTGGGTCGAGAAGGTTACCGATCTGGATGAAATCCTTGGTGGCGTTCAGGAAACGCCGCTGTTTTCTGGTGAAGATCTGCGTCGCCGTCAGGTGGCGGCCGGCTATACCATTGAAGAATTGGAGCAAATCCTTGCGCCGATGGCCGAGGACGGCAAAGAGAGCCTCGCGTCCATGGGTGATGATACGCCCTCTGCCGTTCTGTCCAAGCAGTATCGCCCGCTGAGCCATTTCTTCCGCCAGAACTTCTCTCAGGTCACCAACCCGCCAATCGACAGCTTGCGCGAATTCCGCGTGATGAGCCTGAAGACGCGCTTTGGCAATCTCAAGAACGTGCTGGACGAGGACAGCTCGCAAACCGAAATCGTCGTGCTGGAAAGCCCCTTTGTCGGCAATGCTCAATGGGACAAGCTGGTGGAGAATCTTGGCTCTACGCTGGCCGAGATCGACTGTAGCTTTGCGCCGGGTCGCGGTGCGCTCAATGCGGCGCTGGCCCGTATCCGTGCTGAGGCCGAAGAGGCGGTGCGTTCGGGTGCTGGGCATATCGTTTTGACCGATCAGCACTCCGGTGCGGATAAGGTCGCAATGCCGATGATCCTTGCCACCTCTGCGGTGCATTCGCATCTGACCCGTCAGGGATTGCGGACCTTTTGCTCGCTGAACGTGCGCTCTGCTGAATGTATCGACCCGCATTATTTCGCGGTGCTGATCGGCTGTGGCGCGACCGTTGTGAACGCCTATCTGGCCGAAGATTCGCTGGCAGACCGTATTGAGCGCGGCTTGCTCGAAGGCAGCCTCACAGAGAACGTCGCCCGTTATCGCGAAGCGATTGACCAAGGCCTGTTGAAGATCATGGCAAAGATGGGGATCTCGGTGATTTCCTCTTATCGCGGTGGTCTGAACTTTGAGGCGGTGGGCCTCTCGCGCGCCATGGTGGCGGAATTTTTCCCCGGCATGACCTCGCGGATCTCCGGCATCGGTGTCTCTGGTATTCAGGTGAAGGCCGAGGAAATCCACGCGAAAGGTTGGAACACCACAGAGAATGTTCTGCCCATCGGCGGCTTCTACAAGGCGCGCAAATCCGGCGAGACCCACGCGTGGGAAGCGACCTCAATGCATATGATGCAGATGGCGTGCAACAAGGCCTCGTTTGAGCTGTGGAAGCAATATTCGGCCAAGATGCAATCGAACCCGCCGATCCACCTGCGCGACCTCTTGGATATCAAACCACTCGGTAAACCAGTCCCACTGGAAGAAGTGGAGAGCATCACCGCAATCCGTAAGCGTTTTGTCACGCCGGGGATGTCGCTGGGTGCGCTCTCGCCCGAGGCGCATAAGACGTTGAACGTGGCGATGAATCGGATCGGCGCAAAGTCCGACTCTGGCGAGGGTGGCGAAGATCCAGCGCATTTCGTGCCAGAACCCAATGGCGACAACCCCTCTGCGAAGATCAAGCAGGTGGCGTCGGGTCGCTTTGGTGTGACAGCCGAATATCTGAACCAGTGCGAAGAATTGGAAATCAAGGTCGCCCAGGGTGCAAAACCCGGCGAGGGTGGCCAGCTGCCCGGCATGAAGGTCACCGATCTGATTGCGCGCTTGCGCCACTCCACCAAGGGTGTGACCCTGATTTCACCGCCGCCGCACCACGATATCTATTCGATCGAAGATCTGGCGCAGCTGATCTACGACCTGAAGCAGATCAACCCGCGCTGCAAGGTGACGGTGAAGCTGGTGGCCTCCTCCGGTGTTGGCACCATTGCTGCCGGCGTGGCCAAGGCCAAGGCGGATATTATCCTGATCTCGGGCCACAACGGCGGCACCGGGGCCTCTCCTGCGACCTCGATCAAATACTGCGGTCTGCCGTGGGAGATGGGTCTGACCGAGGCGCATCAGGTGCTGGCGATGAACAACCTGCGCGGCCGTGTGACCCTGCGCACCGATGGCGGTCTGCGCACCGGGCGTGACATCGTCATGGCCGCGATGATGGGGGCCGAGGAATACGGTATCGGCACCGCCGCGCTGATCGCGATGGGCTGCATCATGGTGCGTCAGTGTCAGTCGAACACCTGCCCCGTCGGCGTCTGTACTCAGGATGAGGCCCTGCGTGGCAAGTTCACCGGCAATGCCGACAAGGTGGTGAACCTCATCACCTTCTACGCACAGGAAGTCCGCGAGATCCTCGCCTCCATCGGAGCACGTAGCCTTGATGAGGTGATCGGGCGTGCGGATCTTCTGGCGCAGGTGTCGCGTGGCTCGGCCCACCTTGATGACCTTGATCTGAACCCGTTGCTGATCACCGTCGATGGCTCCGCGAGCATTGTTTACAACCGCGACAAGGACCGCAATGCGGTGCCGGACACACTGGATGCGGAAATCGTGCGTGACGCCGCGCGGTTCCTGAAGGATGGCGAGAAGATGCAGCTCTCTTATGCGGTGCAGAACACGCACCGGACAGTGGGCACGCGTACTTCTAGCCACATCGTGCAGAACTTCGGCATGCGCAACACCCTGCAACCCGATCACCTGACGGTGAAGCTGCAAGGCTCCGCTGGTCAGTCTTTGGGCGCTTTTGCGGCTCCGGGCCTGAAGCTCGAAGTCTCTGGCGATGCAAATGACTATGTCGGCAAAGGTCTGTCGGGCGGCACGATCGTCGTGCGCCCGCCGATGGCCTCGCCGTTGAACGCGGCAGAGAACACTATCGTCGGCAATACCGTGCTTTATGGTGCCACCGATGGTTATCTCTTTGCGGCGGGTCGTGCGGGTGAGCGGTTTGCGGTGCGAAACTCGGGCGCAAAAGTCGTGATTGAGGGCTGTGGCACCAACGGCTGCGAATACATGACTGGCGGAGTCGCGGTGATCCTTGGCAGCATTGGCGCGAACTTCGGTGCCGGGATGACGGGCGGTATGGCCTATCTCTATGACCCGGACCGCACTGCCGAGACGCTGATGAACATGGAGAGCATCGTCACCTGTCCGGTGACCGTGGATCATTGGGAAGCACAGCTGAAAGAACTGATCGAGCGCCATGTTGCAGAGACCGGCAGCCGTAAAGCGGCGGAAATCCTGCAGCATTGGGACAGCGAGAAAGTGCACTTCCTGCAGGTCTGCCCGAAGGAAATGTTGAACAAGCTGGCGCATCCCATCGCCATCGAAGCGTCGGCGATCCCGGCAGAGTAACGCAATAATCCCCACGAATAAGATTTCTCTTATTCCTGAGCCTGAGCCCCGCAGATATTGCATCTGTGGGGCGCTTTTTTAGCTGCGTATGAACGTGCATCACATGCGTTTCTCTGTTGGAGTGGTGGAACGCTCTGTCCTATAGAGGGGCATGGCAAAGGCAGTACGCAAAAAGAAATCACCCGCAAGATCCAAACCTTCGCGCGCGCGCTATTCGCCGCGTGCGCTCTATCTGCGACTGCGCAGATGGGTGCTGCGCGGCGCGCTGGGGGGCGTGGCGTTTTTGTTGGCGCTGATTCTGTTGTACTCCGTGGTGAACCCGCCGATCACCCATACGATCTGGGCAGAGAAACGCCGTCTCGGGGACGTGGATCGCGAATGGGTACCTATAGAGCAAATCTCGCCCAACCTGGCCCGTTCCGTTGTGGCCGCAGAAGATGCACGCTTTTGCGAGCACTGGGGATTCGACGTCAACGCGATCCGCAATGCGCTCGAGTCTGGCGCCAATCGTGGGGCATCGACCATCACGCAGCAAGTGGTCAAAAACGTGTTTCTCTGGCAGGGGCGCAGTTGGTTTCGCAAGGCACTGGAGACCTTCATCACGCCGGTCGTCGAGGCCACATGGAGCAAGAAGCGCATTGTTGAGGTCTATCTGAACGTGGCCGAGATGGGCGAAGGTGTATTTGGTGCTGATGCAGCTGCGCGACATTATTTTGGGGTGGGCGCGGACAAGCTCAGCCCGCAGCAGGCGGCCCTTATTGCAGCGTTGCTACCCAACCCCAAGGAGCGATCTGCTGCCAATCCCGGCAATTTCATGCGCAAAAGGGCGCGTCAAATCATGGATGGAGCCGCCACAATCGAGCGTGACGGGCGCTCCGCCTGTTTCGAGCATTGAAGTTTCCGTTCTGGCAAGGCATTGCTGGAGGAACAACACAACCCCGCAACAATCGGAGAGCTCAGGACGCCCATGGCTCGTCTCTATCATGTCCCCCTGTCCCCCTTCTGTCGCAAAGTGCGTCTGTCTCTGGCGGAAAAGAAGATCGAGGTGGAGCTTGTCGAGGAACGCTACTGGGAACAGGATGCGGATTTCCTGCGCCGTAACCCGGCGGCCAAGGTTCCGGTTCTGCGCCTCGACGGGATGCTGATGGCCGAAAGTGCGGCCATCTGTGAATATATCGAGGAAACGCGCCCCGATCCCTGCTTGATGCCAAAGAAACCCGCCGAACGGCTCGAAGTGCGTCGGCTGGTGAGCTGGTTTGACGATAAGTTTCACCATGAGGTCACGTCGAAGCTGCTCTATGAGCGGGTGAACAAGAAGATGACCGGGGAAGGCTATCCCGACAGCAGCAATGTCAAATCCGGTGCCAAGGCAATCAAATATCACATCGATTACCTGTCGTGGTTGCTGGACCATCGCCGCTGGCTGGCCGGAGACAATATGACCCTTGCCGATTTTGCGGCCGCCGCACATCTGTCGTCGCTCGATTATATCTCTGATGTGGATTGGAACCGCTCGGCGGTGGTGAAGGATTGGTACGCCAAGATCAAATCCCGCCCGGCCTTCCGGTCAATTCTGGCGGATCAGGTTCCGGGCTTTCGCCCTCCGTCGCATTACGCGGATCTTGATTTCTGAGATGGTGCAGGGGGCTGTCTGCCCCCTCCGGGCCTTGCGGCCCATTCACCCCCGAGGATATTTCTGAGAAGATGAAAGCGGCAGGGGATATCAAGGCGCGTCTGATCGCGCAGGCCCGGGCGGAGGGCTTTGTCTCCACGCGCATCTGTCGCCCGTGGGATGTCCCCGAAGTGCCGGATCGACTGCGTGCGTTTCTGGACGCTGGCTATCACGGCCAGATGGGATGGATGGCGGAGCGAGTGAACTGGCGCGAAAACCCGGCGGCGCTTTGGCCGGAGGCACGTTCGGTCATCATGCTGGCAGAAAGCTACACGCCCGAGGAAAACCCGATGGCGGTGGTGGGGCTGCCGGATCGCGCGGCGATATCGGTTTATGCGCGCGGCAAGGATTATCATGACTTGGTCAAAAAGCGGCTGAAGCGTCTGGCGCGGTGGTTAATTTCCGAGGCGGGTGATGAGGCCGAGGTAAAGGTCTTTGTCGACACCGCCCCAGTACCTGAGAAGGCGCTGGGACAGGCGGCGGGACTTGGCTGGCAGGGTAAGCACACGAATTTGGTGAGTCGGGATTGGGGGAATTGGGCCTTTTTAGGCTCTATTTTCACCACATTGGATTTGCCGGTAGATCCGGTAGAGCCAGATCATTGTGGGTCCTGTCGTGCCTGTTTGACGGCGTGTCCCACAGATGCCTTTCCCGCGCCCTACCAGCTCGATGCGCGGCGGTGCATTTCCTACCTGACGATCGAGCACAAGGGGCCCATTGAGGAAGAGTTGCGCCCAAAGCTCGGCAATCGGATCTATGGATGTGATGATTGTCTTGCAGCCTGCCCATGGAACAAATTCGCGGTTGAGGCCTCGGACATGCGCTATGCCGCGCGTGAGGGCACGGTTGCGCCGCCGCTTGCTGAACTGTCGCAACTGAATGATGCGGCGTTCCGCGAACGGTTTTCGGGCTCTCCGATCAAGCGGATTGGCCGGGATCGCTTTGTGCGCAATGTGCTCTATGCGATCGGAAACTCCAGAGAGGTGAAGTTGCGCCCCTATGCCATGCAGCTGTGTGATGATCCCGACCCAACGGTCGCGGATGCGGCGCGCTGGGCTGTGATGCAGTTGTCATAATGACGCAAACAGAGTGGACGTGACGCAGCCAGCCGTTACACCCGAGCATGCGTGAGTGAAATGCGAGGATAAAATGGCGCTACTGCTTGGGATCGATACCGGGGGCACCTACACGGATGCAGTGTTGATCCGGAACGAGAGTGAGGTAATCGCCTCGGCCAAATCGCTCACAACGCGGCATGATCTGGCCATTGGCGTAGGTGGCGCGGTACGGTCGGTGCTGGAGCAATCGGGTGTCACGCCTGACGACATTTCAATGGCTGCGCTTTCGACGACGCTTGCGACCAATGCCTTGGTGGAGGGGCAGGGGGGCCGTGTCGCTCTCATCTATATCGGGTTCAATACGCAAGACCTGGAGCGACATGGGCTGAATGATGCGCTTAAGGGCGATCCGGTTCTGATCCTGTCGGGCGGACACACACATGCGGGTGGAGAGGCTGCTCGGCTGGATACTGAGAGCCTTATTGCCTTTTTAGAGACTGAAACTGCAGGCGTGAGTGGATTTGCGGTTGCCGGAGTTTTTGCCACCCGCAACCCGGCTCATGAGTTGGAAGTTGCGCGCATCGTTCAGGAACGGACCGGCGCGCCTGTGACCTGCTCTCACCAGCTGTCGGCCAGATTGAATGGGCCGAAACGCGCGCTGACCGCGGTGCTGAACGCCCGCCTCATTGGAATGATTGACGGGTTGATAAACCGGGCGGCTGACACGCTTGCGGCGATAGGAATAGAAGCGCCCATGATGGTTGTGCGTGGTGATGGCGCGCTGATGTCTGCTGCGCAAGCCCGTGCGCGCCCCATCGAGACAATCCTGAGCGGGCCAGCGGCCTCGATTGTTGGCGCGCGTTGGATGACAGGGGCTGAGAACGCCTTGGTCAGCGATATCGGCGGGACGACCACTGACGTTGCCCTGATCGAGAGAGGCTTGCCGAAGATCGACCCGGATGGGGCACAGGTAGGGGGCTTCCGGACCATGGTGGAGGCTGTGGCCATGCGCACCTCCGGTTTGGGCGGTGATAGCCAGGTCCACCTGAAGAGTGAGGGTCTGCGAGGCGGTGTCTCGCTTGGGCCACGGCGCGTGTTGCCGGTGTCTTTGGTCGCCACAGAGGCACCTGAGGTGGTGCATGCGGCGCTGGATGCACAACTGCATGCCCCTGTGGTGGGGGAGTATGATGGACGTTTTGTGCGTGGCGTCGTGGGGCAAGCCGCGATGGGCCTCTCGGAACGAGAGGCGGCGCTACTGGCGCGGATCGGCACCAGCGTCTTGCCGATGGGCGACGTCTTACGCACCCGCATGGAGCAAGGCGCATTAAACCGTCTGGTGGATCGCGGATTGGTGCAAGTCGCCGGGATCACGCCGTCGGATGCAAGTCACGTCCTGGGCCGTGTAGCCGCATGGGATCGAGGCGCCGCAGAAAAGGCGCTTACCATTTTTTCCAGACGCCGTGTTGGCAGCGGTGATTCAGTGGCAAGAGATGCTGAGGCCCTTGCTCTGATGATCGTAGATCAGTTGACTGAACAGACATCACTGACCTTGTTAGAGTCTATCTTCACCGAAGAACAGGCTCTGTTTGGAGGAAGTCCAAGCGAACTTGCAAGGCATGTCCTGCTTCAGCGGGGGCTTCAGCAGCACAAGAGCCTTTTGTCGATAGACGCACATGTGAATGTGGATGTGATCGGGTTGGGCGCCTCTGCACCGAGCTATTATCCTGCGGTTGGCGAGCGTTTGCGCTGCAATATGATCCTGCCGGAACATGCGGGTGTCGCCAATGCGATTGGGGCCGTGGTGGGGCGGATCATCCAACGCAGAACCGGAACTGTCACCGCCCCCTCCGAAGGTCGGTTTCGCGTGCATTTGTCCGATGGGCCACAGGATTTCACCGCCAGTTCTAAGGCGCTGGAGGTGCTGGAAGCTGCGCTGCGTGCTGAGGCTATTGCGGCGGCTGAAGAGGCCGGGGCAAGCGATATTCATGTCCATGTGAGCCGCGACCTGCGCATGGCGGAGGTCGAAGCGCAGCAGGTTTTCGTCGAGGCAACCGTCACGGTGGAGGCCAGCGGCCGTCCACGGGTGGCGCACGATTGATACAAAAAAGATCAGGCCGCCCCTATTGGGCGGCCTGACCCTCAAAGTAGAGAGCCTAAACTAGGCTCTAATAAGGGTTATTCAGCAGCCTGATCGCGCTTGGGCAAAACCCAATCAGGGCGCGGGAAGTGGCAGGTGTAGCCATTGGGAAGCCGCTGCAAGTAATCCTGATGCTCAGGCTCGGCCTCCCAGAAATCACCGACAGGTTCCACCTCGGTCACGACCTTGCCGGGCCAGATGCCAGAGGCTTCGACATCGGCGATTGTGTCTTCGGCGATCTGTTTCTGGCGCGCATCTTCATAGTAGATCGCAGAGCGATAGCTCATGCCGATGTCATTGCCCTGACGGTTCGTCGTGGTGGGATCGTGGATCTGAAAGAAGAACTCCAGCATCTCACGATAGGAGGTCTGTTCGGGGTCAAACGTGATCTCGATCCCCTCGGCATGGGTGCCGTGGTTCTTGTAGGTTGCATTCGGCACATCGCCGCCCGTGTAGCCGACGCGGGTGCCAACGACACCTTTGCGGTGACGGATCAGCTCTTGCATGCCCCAGAAGCAGCCGCCTGCCAGAATGGCGCGTTCAGTCGTGCTCATCGGTGGTCCTCCACTTGATTGATGTAGGCGCCGTAGCCCTCCGGCTCCATATCGTCGAGGTGGATAAAGCGCAGCGACGCCGAGTTGATGCAGTAGCGCAGACCGCCGCGATCCGCGGGGCCGTCGGGGAAGACGTGACCGAGATGGCTGTCACCATGGGTGGAGCGCACTTCGGTGCGGATCATGCCAAGGGTCCGGTCTTCGAGTTCCTGCACATGTGCGGGTTCGATCGGTTTGGTGAAACTCGGCCAGCCACAGCCCGATTCATATTTATCTGACGACGCAAAGAGCGGCTCGCCAGAGACGATATCGACATAGATGCCCGGTTCTTTGTTGGTAAGCAGCTTTCCTGTGCCGGGACGTTCGGTGCCGGAATTCTGGGTGACGTAGAATTCTTCTTCCGACAGCGCTGCAATGGCGTCAGGGTTCTTGAAGTAATTGGACATGGGGCCCTCCCACCTGATTTGATGAGGCTATAACTGGGGTCGATCGGTCCATTTTCAAACCCCAAACTATCCAAGCATAGATATCCTGTGCGCCAGATGTGAGCAAATGTGAACGCGCGTGTTCGGGCCGCGTGGGATCAATCCGCCTGCGGTTGTAGTGCAGCCGAAAGTGGCGGTTTCGCAGGCGCGGGTTGGCGTGCAAGCTGTACCGCTAGAATGCCAAGCGTCACCACCCCGACACCGATCATATCAAGCATCCCTAGGCTTTCTCCCAATAGGACGCTTGCGACCGCGACGCCGAAGACAGGGTTTAGGAAGTGGAATGTCGCTGCGCGAACCGCTCCAATCCGATTGAGCAGCATCACCCAGATCAGTGTGGCGGCCAGCCCCGGGACAAAAGTGGTGTAAGCAAATGCGATGGCAAGCGGCCAGCTGGGCTCGACGCGAATGGTTTCAAAGGCAAAGGCGGCTGGAAACAATGCTGCGGAACCCACCAGCATTTGCAGGCCGACGACCATCATGAAATTGCCGCCTGAGGTTGCTCCGCGTAGCGCGAGCGTTGCAGTCGTGAGCGCCAGTACTCCAAGCCCGCAAAGCGCGACGCCCAGAAGATCGACACCAGCGCTGATCCTTGTACCCATAATAAGCGCAACGCCTGCAACTCCTGCGACCAGACCCAACATACCGAGGGAGCGAATCCGTTCGCGAAATAGCACCAGAGAGGCAAGCGCCACCAGCAGTGGCATGGTAGATGCGATGATCGCAGCCATCGAAGCCTCAACCCATTGCATCGCAACAAAGTTCAAACCGAGATAAAGCGCATTCTGGCAGATCCCGAAGAGGATCGTGGCCTTCCATTGACCGCGTGTCAGCCGCCATGTCTGCCCCATGGCGCGGGCGATCATGACGCCGATCAGACCTGAGATCAAAAACCGCATCGCGAGCGAGAACAACGGAGACGCATCTGCTACGATGATCCGGGCCGAGGTGAAGGCCGAGGACCACATCAGGGCGAAAGCCAACCCCATGGCAATTGCGCGCAAATCCATTTGACTAGTCCCTTCCCTGATCAGGCGGCACGTTAGCCAGTTGTCTGCGCGCTGGATAGGGTGAGAGGAAGGATTGGTACAATACAAAAAGGGCCGCCCAAATGGGCAGCCCCGAAGCCATTGGCTCTGATCCAGATATGGATCAGGCGTCGCCGTTGACGCTGTCTTTCAGCGCTTTGGCGATGGTCATTTTCACGACCTTGTCTGCTTCTTTCATGAACTTCTCGCCGGTGGCGGGGTTGCGCACTTCGCGCTCGGGACGCTCACGGCAGTAGATCTTGCCAACACCCGGCAGAGTCACGGCACCACCGCCGGACACTTCGCGGGTGATCAGGTTGCAAACGGCATCCAGAGCGGCACCAGCGGTTTTCTTATCGCTGTCCATTTCCTCAGCCAGTGCTGCCACAAGCTGAGTTTTGGTCATCGGTTTGGACATTCTTAGCTCTCCTTGAAACTGCCCGACGTGTTGGGGCCTCATCGCGTAACATTAGCGTTATGTTGTGGGACAACACAACGCGTAGCGTGCAAGATCAAGCGCCAAACAAGCAAATTTCCGTGGAAAACAGCATATTTTCGCCATTACAGGAAGGCCGTTTCGTCAAAAGAGCGCAGTTTGCGGCTGTGCAAGCGTTCCAGAGGCATAGTTCTGAGCCGTTCCATCGCCTTGATCCCGATCAGAAGGTGCCGTGAAACCTGCGTGCGATAGAAGTCGGAGGCCATGCCGGGTAGCTTCAATTCGCCGTGCAGGGGCTTGTCGGAGATACACAGAAGCGTGCCGTAGGGCACCCGAAAACGGTAGCCGTTTGCGGCGATGGTGGCGCTCTCCATATCCAGTGCGATGGCGCGGGATTGGCTCAGGCGTTGCACCGGTCCGGATTGATCCCGAAGCTCCCAGTTGCGGTTGTCGTGGCTGGCAACGGTGCCGGTGCGCATGATCCGTTTGAGGTCGTATCCTTCAAGGCCTGTTTCCTGTGCCACCGCTTCTTCCAGAGCAACCTGAATTTCCGCCAGCGCCGGGATCGGCACCCAGACCGGCAGGTCATCGTCCAGCACGTGATCCTCGCGCAGATAGGCGTGGGCCAGAACAAAATCGCCAAGCGCCTGAGAGTTTCTGAGCCCTGCGCAATGGCCAACCATCAGCCACGCATGCGGACGCAGAACGGCGATGTGATCGGTTGCGGTTTTGGCATTCGACGGCCCCACCCCGATATTGACCAGCGTGATGCCGTTCCCGTCGGGCCGTTTCAGGTGGTAAGTCGGCATTTGCGGCATCTTAAGAGAGGCCGGCAATTCGCCATCAGCAGTTGTGATCTCAATGTTTCCGGTCGAAACAAAACTGGTGTAGCCGCTGTCGGGGTTGGCGAGTTGTTCGCGCGCATAGGCCTCGAACTCGGTGACGTAGAACTGGTAGTTCGTAAACAGCACATGGTTTTGAAAATGCTCCGGGTCCGTGGCGGTATAATGCGCAAGACGCGCCAAAGAGTAATCCACGCGCTGTGCTGTAAAGAGCGACAGCGGACCCACGCCATTTTCAGGTACATAGGTCCCATTGACGATGTCATCGTTGGTGGTCGCCAGATCCGGGACATCAAACACATCGCGCAGCGTGAAGCGTGCCGCGCCTTCCTGCGGAACGGTCAGTCCGGGACGGGAGGCGACCGCGAAATGCACCGGCATTGGTGTAGCGGACACGCCGACGGTCACGGGTTGGTCGTGGTTTTTGATCAGCAGTCCGATTTGTTGTTCCAGATAGTGACGGAACAGATCCGGTCGTGTCACCGTGGTGGAATAGGTGCCCGGATCGGCCACATGGCCAAAGCTCAGACGGCTATCCACCTGTGCGTAGGTCGTGGTGGTGAAGCGAACCTCTGGGTAAAAGGCGCGCACGCGGCTGCCGGGCGCGGCCCCGGCGCTCATTGCGGCGATGAATTCATCACACAGGAAATTGGTCGCGCTGTCATAGAGCACAATCAGGCGGGCAACGGCGGCTTTTGCGTCGGTAAAGCTCTCAGCGTCTGGAAGGGTGGGGGTGTTTACATTATTCATTGAACGGCTCGATTACTGGAATTTTTTTGAAGCTACGCACATCGACAAGGCCAAGGTCGCTGATCCGCAGTTCCGGGATCACGACCAGCGCCAAAAGCGAGTGCTGCATATAGGCGTTGTTCAGTTTACAGCCGCAGGCCTCCATGGCCTCGACCAGTTTTTGTGCATTTGCGGCGACCTCAGAAGCCGGGCTGTCGGACATCAGGCCCGCAATCGGCAGCTCCACCAGCGCCAGTTCCTCGCCATCACGAAAGATCGTGATGCCACCGCCAACCTCGGCCAGACGGTTGGCAGCCAAGGCCATTTGTGCGCGATCCGTGCCGACCACGATCATATGATGGCTATCGTGGGCCACGGTGGAGGCCATCGCCATTTTCCCCTCGTAGCCAAAACCAGACACGAAGGCATTGGTCACGCCACCCGTGGCACGGTGACGTTCGACGAGGGCAATCTGGCAGACATCTTCGGTGCCTTCAACCAAACCATCCTGAACGGGGAGCTCGGCCTTCAGCGCCTTTGTCGGGGCCTGGTTTTCCACCACCCCGATCACATTGGCGGTGACAGCATTTGCGCCTTCGGGCGCAGCGAGTTCAAAGTCTCTTGCCGTCAACTCATGCCCCAGATGCACGGTGCCGCGCGCGTGCGCCGGCCAGTCCAGATGGGGGCATTCGACCTTGATAGAGCCTGATTCCGCGACAATCTGCCCGCGTGCGATCACCACTTCGATCGGGAGTGTTTTGAGATCAGAGGTCAGGATCACATCCGCCCGGCGACCCGGAGTGATGGAGCCGATCTCGCGCTCCAGACCAAAATGCGTGGCGGTATTGATCGTCGCCATCTGGATCGCCACCAGCGGATCACAGCCGCAGTCTATTGCGTGACGCACCACCCGGTTCATGTGGCCATCATTGACCAGCGTGCCGGAATGGCAGTCATCGGTACAGAGAATGAAGTTGCGTGGGTCGAGACCCTTTTCCGTGATTGCGGTGATCTGCGCTTCGACGTCGTACCAGGCGGACCCCAACCGCACCATGGCCCGCATCCCCTGTCGCATCCGCGCGATGGCATCCGCCTCGCAGGTACCCTCGTGATCGTCCGCCGGGCCGCCTGCAACGTATGCCGCGAAATCGGGGCCGAGGTCGGGCGAGGCATAGTGCCCGCCCACCGTTTTGCCCGCGCGCTGGGTGGCGGCGATCTCGGCCAGCATCTTGGCGTCGCCATTGGCCACGCCGGGAAAGTTCATCATCTCACCCAGGCCGATGATGCCGGGCCAGGTCATTGCCTCAATTACGTCCTCGGCGGAGATTTCATAACCTGTGGTTTCCAGCCCCGGTGCCGACGGCGCGCAGGAGGGCATCTGGGTATAGATATTGACGGGCTGCAAAAGCGCCTCGTCATGCATCAGTCGAACCCCCTCAAGACCAAGGACATTGGCGATCTCATGCGGGTCGGTGAACATGGTGGTGGTGCCATGGGGGATCACCGCGCGGGCAAATTCCGCAGGCGTCAGCATGCCGGATTCGATATGCATGTGCCCGTCACAAAGGCCCGGCACCATATAGCGGCCCTCGGCTTCGATCACCTGCGTGTCTGGCCCGGTACAATAGGACGCATCCGGTCCCACATAGGCAATCCGGCCCGCCTTAATGGCGATGTCATGCCCATCGAGAACCTCACGTGTATGGACATTCACCCATTTGCCGTTCCGGATCACCGTATCGGCAGGGCTGCGTCCGGCAGCGGTTTCGATCAGGTGGGGGGCGACGTCGGGCCAGCTTGGGAAGGTCTTGTGTGTCATGGCCTACTGTTATTGATTGCGCTGAGGGGTGCAAGACCCCTAATCCGCGATCATCACAGCGTCATGAACCACCGGCAGAGCAAACTCATGAACATCGTCATTCACCACAATCCAGATTGCAGCAACTCGCGCAATGTGCTGCGCCTGATCCGGGATGCAGGCTACGAGCCGGTTGTGGTGGAGTATCTGAAAACCGGTTGGACCCGTGAGCAGCTTCAGGCGCTATTTGCCGCAGCCGAGTTGACCCCCTACAGCGCCATGCGCAAAGAGCGTTCGCCCGCCAAGGAGCTTGGCTTGTTGGAGGATAACGTGACCGCTGACCAGATCCTTGACCAGATGCTTTTGCACCCAAGCTTGGTCAACCGGCCCATCGTGGCCTGCAAAAATGGCGTCGCACTTTGTCGTCCCCCCGAGCGGGTCCTTGATTTGCTCGACTCATGGCCCAGCGGTCCTTGGTCCAAGGAAGATGGCATCTTGCTCATCGACGCTGACGGGAACAGAGTATAAGAATACCTCTTGTTAGGCTCTGTTTGGGGTCTGTTAAGAGCGCTGGCGTCACTTACGGATTTCCCGGCCTTTTCACGCGCGGACAAAATGTTCATCTTTGGCGGATGCGATAACCGCCAAGGAATTCGATGATGCATGTAATCGCCGACACTGATGCGCTGGTCGCGGATGGCACTCTGACACAGGACCAGGCACGCGTGCTTGAGGCACGCTCTCGCGACGTGATGGTGTCCATGGCGGTGAATGCGATCCTGTTTTGTGGGATCATCGCGGCGATCGCGGGCTTCATTGTCTGGTTGGCAGAGCCGCTTGCGGTGACGGTTACTGGCGCGCTTATGCTTGCGGCGGGGCTTGCGGTCCTGTCCCGTGGGGGTACGACCTATGCGATTTTCGGCAACTCGGCAGTTCTGATTGGTGTCGGGATGTTGCTGGGCGGTGCATCCGTGGAGCTGATCGACAAATACGAGGGAGTTGCCGGTTGGATCCTCACCCCAGCAGGGTTGCTGGTGACCGTAATCAGCCTGTGGCGCTGGCGCATGGGTGGCTGGTCGGCGCGTTTTGTGCTGGGCACCGTTATGATGATGGGTCTCGCCATGCACCTTGGCGGGATTGAGGCGTTGGTACACCAATACGATTTGGGCGCGCCGCTGAGAAATCTGGTTTTGCTCTATTACGCCGCCGCGCTGGGTGTGGCGGGCTGGCAGCTGGATGTTCGGTTGATCACGGCCACAGCTCTGATCCCTTTTGCGCAGGTATTAGAGACGGGCACCGCGTATTTTCATGCCGTCTATGCGTTTTACTCGCCCGAGCCGACCCTGACGATCTTGCAAATGGGGCTGCTGATCACAGTATGCATATGGGTCTCTTTAGGCGCTATGGAGCGGGACGCGCGCCACTTGCGCATTCTTGCTGTGATGGGGTTCATCGTGGCGAATCTCTGCGCTCTGGTGGGGTCACTTTGGGGCGATTATGTGGGCGAACATCTGTGGGGGCCGGGACGGTATCGAAGTGGTTGGACTGATTATGATAGTTACAGCGCCGCCAGAGATGCCTTTCACGCGACCGCATTTAGGATCTCTGATCTGACCTATTCGGTGCTTTGGGCGCTGGCATTGGTGGCGATGATCATATGGAGCGCGATGCGACACCAGCGGGCCCTGTTCAATGCCGCGCTAACCTTTGCGGCAATCCACTTTTACACCCAAATGTTTGAGAGCTTTTCTGACGAGCCGCTTGCCTATGTCATCGGGGGGCTTGGGGCTATTCCGCTGGCGTGGGGCATTTGGCGTCTGAACCATTGGATGGTTTCACGGCAGGATCAGACCTGAACTCGGCCCGATTGCAGCGAATTATGCGTGTGCCTTGCGCATAGCGCGTGGTGTGGTTGCGAATTCAGCTTTAAACGCCCGCGTAAGGGCGCTGGCATTTTCATAGCCCGTGCGCGTTGCGACTTCTGAGACACGAATATCAGTCTCTAACAAGAGCTTTCTAGCCTGAATGAGCCGCAATCGTCGATATATCTTTGCGGGCGTTGCACCAAGAGCGGCCTTCATTCGCGACTCCAGATCTTTGCGTGGGCGTCCGATCAGGTGGGCGATTTCGGGGATGGGGAGCGGTTCCTCCAGATGTACCTGCATCAAAGCAACCGCGCGCGCGACGACGCGCGTTCGCGCCAGCGCCGTTTCTGGCGCAGCGCCGCCGCTCTCTGGGCTCATGAACAAGGCTGCGACTTCAAGCCTCAGAGCTTGCCCATGGTCTTCCCCAATCCGCGCAATCATCAGGTCAAAGGCGGCCAGTGCGCCGGAACATGTTATCCTGTTGCCTTCTTGCACGGCGCGGACGCGTTGAACGTTCACCTCAGGAAAATCCTCGGCCAGCCGATCTGTCTCGTCCCAGTGAATCGTTGCATTTCGCCCGTCCAAGAGACCCGCTGCGGCCATCAGCCATGGTCCCGTGTCAAACCCTGCAATCTCTTTATAGCGTGTGGCGGCAGCACGCAGCGCGCGCCGCGTTTGAGCGCTGTCGTGATGCTGAAAATTATAGCTTGGCATGATCGCCAGCATATCACCGCTGCATTTTGTGAGCTGTGCGTGCGCTGTAACTTCCATACCCGAAGACGATACAACCCGCGCGCCCGTTAGGGACAAAAAGCGCCACCGGTAGAGCTCACGCCCCGCCAGAGTGTTCGCGGCGCGCATGGGTTCCACCGTATTTGCGAGGCAATGAGCGGAAAACTCATCAAACAGCAGGATATCTACCTGCTGAACCCCCGCGAAATCATTTGTCCACTTTCGCATGGTTTCTGCCATCTCTGCATGGTTGTGACCTTAAGTCTGACGTACCCTCAACCGCAAGCGAACAGCATGCGGGAGGTGCCAATGCATTTTGGGATGACAGAAGAACAAGCGATGATCGTCGAGACCACGCGGGCTTTTGTTGAGAATGAACTCTACCCGCATGAGCTGGAAATCGAACGTAGCGGTCATCTTGATATGGATCTGGTGAAAGAGATCCAGACAAAAGCCATCGAGGCCGGGTTGTATGCCGCCAACATGCCTGACGAGGTGGGCGGCGCGGGGCTCGATACGCTCACCTGGCTGATGTACGAAAAAGAACTGGGCCGCGCGAACTATGCGCTTCACTGGACTGGTGTGGCGCGGCCTTCGAATATCCTGCTGGCAGGCACTGAAGAACAGAAAGAAAAATACCTCTTTCCCTGTATTCGTGGAGAGAAATGGGACTGTCTGGCGATGACTGAGCCAGGCGCCGGATCTGATCTGCGTGGAATGACAGCCTCCGCGCGCACGGATGGCGATGATTGGATTCTAAACGGGACCAAGCACTTCATATCACACGCAGATGTGGCTGATTTCGCCATTGTGTTTATGGCAACCGGTGAGGAGGAAACCCCACGCGGCAAGAAGAAAAAGATCACCGCGTTTTTTGTGGATAAAGGCATGCCCGGCTTCACCGTGCGCGATGGCTATCGCAATGTTTCACACCGGGGCTATACCAATCAGGTGTTGGAATTCGACGACTGCCGTCTGCCTTCTTCGGCTGTGTTGGGGGAGGTGAATAAAGGGTTTGAGGTCGCAAATACGTGGCTGGGTGCCACCCGCCTTCAGGTCGCGGCAACGTGCCTCGGACGCGCTGAACGCGCGTTGCAACATGCGGTGGAATACGCCGCCGAGCGCAAACAATTCGGTCAGCAAATTGGCAAGTTTCAAGGCGTGTCTTTTAAACTGGCCGATATGGCGACAGAGCTTAAAGCTGCAAACCTGCTGACTTGGGAGGCAGGTTGGAAGTTCGATCAGGGCACTGTTACCGAGAGCGATATGTCGATGGCCAAGCTGAAGGCCACTGAAATGCTCGCCATGGTTGCGGATGAGGCGATCCAGATTCACGGCGGTATGGGGCTGATGGACGAGCTCCCTCTCGAACGCATCTGGCGCGACGCGCGCGTGGAGCGTATCTGGGAGGGCACCAGTGAAATCCAGCGGCATATCATCAGCCGCGAGATGCTGAGACCGCTTGGAGGCTGACCTTGTCCAACCCCGTTCAGACCGAACAGAAACCGCATGTCACCATCACCTATTGCATTGGCTGCAACTGGCTGTTGCGCGCCGCATGGATGAGTCAGGAACTGTTGTCGACGTTTCAGGACCAGTTGGGCGGAGTCACATTGATACCCGGCGAAATTGGCGGAACCTTTGAAATTACTTTGGATGGGAACCTCATCTGGGAGCGTAAGCGGGACGGCGGGTTTCCGGATGTGAAGGAGCTTAAATCTCGCGTACGTGACTGTATCAACCCGGAACAGAGCCTTGGGCATCTGGACCGCTCAACTGCAGGTGAATAGAGTCATATGAAGTCTCTAAAAAGGCTATTTAGACCCGATTCAATCGCCGTCATTGGTGGCGGAACCTGGTGTTCAGCGGTGATCGAGCAATGTCGCAAAATGGGATTTGCAGGTGATATCTGGCCTGTGCATCCAAAGGCCGAGGAGGTTGCGGGTCTTCCTGCGTACCGGGATATTGAGGCGCTGCCCTTCGCACCGGATGCCAGTTTCATCGGGATCAACCGGCTTGCCACCATTGATGTGGTCAAAGCGCTGTCAGCGCGTGGAGCAGGTGGGGCGGTGTGCTTTGCGTCGGGGTTTTTAGAGGCCGAAGCCGAAGACAGCGAAGGCGCTGATCTGCAACAACGCCTGCTGGAAGCAGCGGGCGATATGCCGGTCTTGGGCCCCAATTGCTACGGCTTCATCAATTATCTCGATGGAGCGCTCCTTTGGCCTGATCAGCATGGTGGACAGCGGGTGGAAAAAGGTGTGGCGATTGTCACCCAAAGTTCCAATATTGCGATCAACCTGACGATGCAGAAACGTGCTTTGCCGCTGGCCTATGTTGTGACTTGCGGAAATCAGGCGCAGACGGGCTTGGCAGAGATCGGTGCGGCGCTGTTGGAGGATGATCGCGTCACGGTTCTCGGCCTCCACATTGAGGGGGTTGGCGACCTGCGCGCGTTTGAGGCGTTGGCGCTGAAAGCGCGTCAGTTGGGAAAGCAGATCGTCGCCCTAAAGGTTGGCCGATCCGCACAAGCGCGGGCCGCAACAGTGTCACACACCGCTTCACTGGCAGGAGGGGATGCCGGAGCCGGTGCATTGTTGGCGCGACTTGGCATCCCGCGTCTTTATGATCTGCCGTCTTTTCTGGAAACCTTGAAATTGATGCATGTGGTTGGACGCCTGCCCTCGACCCGCATCGCGACAATCAGTTGTTCCGGGGGGGAGGCAAGCCTGTCTGCCGATACGGCGCACGGGCGCGGTGTCAGCTTGCCGGCGCTGAATGACCGACAGCGCACCGATTTGCGTGCCGCGCTTGGCCCCATGGTCGCGCTTGCAAACCCGCTCGACTATCACACTTATATCTGGCGTGACGTTGACGCGATGACGCGGGCTTTCTCTGCCATGGTTGATCCGCAATTGGCGATGACGCTTCTTGTGGTGGACTTTCCGCGTGGTGATCGTTGTGATCCGTCAGACTGGGAGTGCGTCACTCAGGCCGCCATTGCGGTGCGGCAGCAAACAGGTCAGCCCATCGCGATAGTTGCGACATTGCCAGAACTGTTGCCCGAAGACGTCGCTGAACAGCTTCTTGGGGCTGGCGTGGTGCCGATGTTGGGATTGTCTGAGGCGATGTCTGCGATTGAGGCTGCGGGGCTTCCCTTGCCGGAGCTGGCTCAGCCGCTGCTGCTGCCCACCAAGAGCCACCCCGATCCGGATCTGGTGCCAGAGGGCGAAGCCAAGGCGTGGCTGGCGCGATTTGGGCTGCGCGTTCCGCGCTCCAAACCGGCGCGCAGTGTGGTTGCAGCCCGCGCGGTCGCCGCCGATATCGGCTATCCGGTGGTGCTGAAGGGCGAAGGTATCGCCCATAAAACAGAAGAAGGCGCGGTCAGGCTGAACCTCACTTGCGGCCAAGACGTGAGCGATGCCGCGGTTGCGATGCCGACAGACCGGTTTTTGGTCGAAGAGATGGTCACCGGCGCGGTGGCGGAATTGCTCGTCGGTGTCGTCAAAGATCCTGCGCATGGGTTTGTGCTGACGCTGGCGGCTGGTGGTACGCTGACAGAGATCATGCAAGACAGCGCCTCCGTATTGTTGCCGGCCTCGGATGCAGCACTGAACACGGCGCTCGAAAGTTTGCGCATCGCGCCGTTGTTGTCCGGATATCGCGGAGCGCCGCCAGCGGACCGTGCTGCGATTCTACGCGCCATCCGCGCGGTTGAGGCCTATGTGGTTGCGGAGGCTGAGGGCCTTGAAGAAATCGAAATCAACCCGCTGTTGTGTACCCCGACCGACGCGGTGGCCGCAGATGCGCTGATACGCAGAAAGGATATGTTGCGATGACTGAGCACACGCCGGTTAAGACCCGCCGCGAGGGCGCCATTTTGGAGGTGACGTTGGACCGGCCCAAGGCCAATGCCATTGACCTTGCAACCTCGCGCATGATGGGCGAGGCGTTTCAGGCTTTTCGCGATGACGATGAACTGCGCGTGGCCATCATTACGGGCGGCGGCGAAAAATTCTTCTGTCCCGGATGGGATTTGAAGGCTGCAGCGGGCGGTGACGCGGTGGACGGCGACTATGGCGTTGGTGGCTTTGGCGGACTGCAAGAGCTGCGTGACCTCAATAAACCGGTGATAGCCGCGGTGAACGGTATTGCCTGTGGCGGCGGGTTGGAACTGGCGCTTTCTGCGGACATGATCCTTGCGGCCGATCACGCGCGCTTTGCATTGCCGGAAATCCGCTCCGGCACTGTGGCGGATGCGGCGTCGATCAAACTGCCGAAACGCATTCCTTACCACATTGCGATGGAGCTCTTGCTGACGGGCCGCTGGTTTGACGCCGAAGAAGCGCAACGGTGGGGGCTGGTGAACGAGATCCTCGCGGCGGATCAGTTGATGGATCGCGCGTGGGAGCTGGCGCGCCTCTTGGCCTCTGGCCCGCCACTGGTCTATGCGGCGATCAAGGAGATCGTGCGCGATGCCGAAGACGCCAAATTTCAGGATGCGATGAACCGTGTCACCGGTCGGCAGCTGCGCACGGTGGATGTGCTCTATGGGTCTGAGGATAACCTAGAAGGTGCCCGCGCCTTTGCGGAGAAACGCGACCCGATCTGGAAGGGGCGCTAAGACAGAATGGGTTACGCTGGCAGGATGTCCTTATGCCTGTCAGCGAGCGCTTCGGCAGCGTCGCGCACCACCTCGGCAATGTTCTGCAGGTGTGGGGCGAGTGGGCTGGTCTTGCGCCAGACCATACCGATGGTGCGGCCCGGCTCTTCGCCGGGGAAACGGGCAAGTGAGACTGGCGCAGAGCGGGTTTCGACAGGAACCGCCATCTCTGGGATGATGGTGACCCCAATGCCCGCGCCGACCATCTGGACCAGCGTGGACAATGAGCTGCCATCCAGCCCGTCGCGCGGTAATGCTGGGCGCAGGCTGCAAAAGGATAAGGCTTGGTCGCGGAAACAATGACCTTCTTCCAACAATAGCAGCTTCATCTCCCGCATACCCTCGGGTGAAGGAACAGGCGCATCTGCGTCTTCGGCCTGACGGACCAGCACAAATTTCTCGTCAAAGAGCGCGGTTTCCGTAAGTCCCGGCTCTGAAACGGGCAAAGCGACGATAGCCGTGTCCAGACGCCCGTCCAGCAGCTCGGTGATCAGCCGCTGGGTCAGCGTCTCGCGGATGTGAACATCAAGCCCTTCGTGTTTGGCATTCAAGTGTTGAATCAAAGTGGGCAGCAGGTAGGGGGCAACGGTCGGGATCACACCGATCCGCAAACGCCCGACCATCCGGTCTTGTGCCACGCGTGCCAGATCGCCCAACTCATCCACCGAACGCAGGATCTCTCTCGCGCGCTCGGCAAATTCCTGCCCGAACCCTGTCAGCCGCACATGTCGCGCACTACGTTCAAAGAGAACGATGCCCAGTGTTTCCTCCAATTCCTTGATCTGCACAGACAAGGCCGGTTGCGAGATTGCACAGGTGTCTGCGGCACGGCCAAAATGCCCATGCCGGGTCAGGGCCTCAAAATAACGGAGCTGTTTGAGCGTAATATTCATCATAGGTTTTTCTTATCGTTGTCATGAAAAAATGCAACTTAGAATAATTCTGAACCTTTGCTAGGGTCATCAACAAGGGCAGTTGCCGGGCACTGAGATTCGCCGAATTGCGGATCAATCCGGCTCGCCCACTAAGGTCACAATAGTCCCCACCACGGACAATTTCTGGAGGAAGATATGGACGGACAAGATATTGGAGCAGGCGGCGGTTGCCCGTTTTCCGGTGCAAACACCAACAAGGGGCGTAGGTCCAATCGCGATTGGTGGCCAAACCAGCTGAACCTTGCGATCCTGCATCAGCATCAGACACGCCAGAACCCGCTGGGCGAGGACTTCAGCTATGCCGAAGCCTTCAAAGGCCTCGATCTTGATGCGGTCAAGAAGGACCTGATCGCCTTGATGACCGACAGTCAGGACTGGTGGCCCGCGGATTATGGTCACTATGGCGGGTTGATGATCCGCATGGCGTGGCACTCGGCGGGTACCTACCGGACCGCGGACGGTCGCGGCGGCGGCTCCACCGGCACCCAGCGCTTTGCGCCGCTGAATTCCTGGCCGGACAACGGCAACCTCGACAAGGCCCGCATGCTGCTGTGGCCGATCAAGAAGAAATACGGCAACGCCCTGTCATGGGCCGATCTGATGATCCTCGCGGGCAATTGCGCGATTGAATCCATGGGGTTGAAGCCCTTTGGCTTTGGTGGTGGTCGTGCCGACGTTTGGGAACCCGAGGAAGACATCTACTGGGGGGCCGAGGACGAATGGCTTGCCACATCGGATCACGAACAGGCACGCTATTCTGGCGATCGCGAGTTGGAGGACCCATTGGCTGCGGTGCAGATGGGCCTGATCTACGTGAACCCGGAAGGGCCCGACGGCAACCCGGACCCCATCGCCTCGGGTCGCGACATTCGCGAAACCTTTGCCCGGATGGCGATGAATGACGAGGAAACAGTGGCGCTGACCGCCGGCGGGCACACCTTCGGCAAGGCGCATGGCAACGGCCCGGTCGAGGCCGTCGGCCCCGAACCCGAAGCCGCGCCGATTGAGGCGATGGGGCAGGGCTGGCTCTCCTCGCATAAATCCGGCAAGGGCGTCGACACCATCACCTCTGGTATCGAGGGCGCATGGACGTCCAACCCGATCCAGTGGGACATGGGCTATTTCGACGTGCTGTTCGGCTACGACTGGGAACTGACCAAATCCCCCGCCGGTGCCTGGATCTGGCATGCCAAGGACCTCAAGGACGAGGACCACGCCCCCGAGGTGGATGGTTCCGGCAAGAAGGTTCCGATCATGATGACCACCGCCGATATGGCGATGAAGATGGACCCGATCTACGGCCCGATCTCCAAGCGCTTCCATGAAAATCCGGAAGAGTTTGCCGATGCTTTCAAGCGCGCATGGTTCAAACTGACCCACCGCGATATGGGACCAAAGGCTTGCTACCTTGGCGCAGACGTCCCCGCCGAGGATCTGATCTGGCAGGACCCGGTGCCCGCCGTGGATCATGCTCTGATTGACGATGCGGATGCGGCGTCGCTGAAGGCTGAAATTCTTGCCTCCAACCT
The DNA here is from genome assembly GCF_000376545.2 of Tritonibacter mobilis F1926. Classification (NCBI taxonomy): domain Bacteria; kingdom Pseudomonadati; phylum Pseudomonadota; class Alphaproteobacteria; order Rhodobacterales; family Paracoccaceae; genus Tritonibacter; species Tritonibacter mobilis. The sequence goes on along the minus strand of NZ_CP015230.1, from coordinate 2,912,730 downwards.
GTCGGTTCAGGAGCTGGTCTATGTGGCATGGTCATCGGCCTCCACATTCCGTGGCTCGGACAAGCGCGGTGGCGCCAATGGTGCACGCATCCGTCTGGCACCGCAGAAAGACTGGGCGGTAAACGAGCCTGCAAAGCTGGAGAAAGTCCTCGGCGTGCTGGAGGGTATTCAAGCGTCCTTCAACGGTTCGGCAAGCGGCGGCAAGAAAGTGTCACTGGCGGATCTGATCGTTCTGGCGGGTTCGGCAGCCGTTGAGAAGGCTGCCAAGGATGCCGGTCATGACGTGACCGTGCCGTTCACACCGGGGCGCACCGACGCCACCGACGCGCAGACCGATGTCGAAAGCTTCGACGTGATGGAGCCGCAAATCGACGGGTTCCGCAACTACGCGCCGAAGAAATTTTCTGTCTCAACCGAGGAAATGCTGGTCGACAAAGCACAGCTTCTGACCCTGTCTGCTCCAGAAATGGCAGTACTGGTTGGCGGCTTGCGTGCAATCGGTGCCACCTATGGCGACAGCGCGCATGGGGTTCTGACCACCCGCAAGGGCCAGTTAACGAATGACTTCTTCGTCAACGTGCTGGACCTGAACACCAAATGGACGGCCACGGATGACAGTGGTGAGGTGTTTGAGGGTGCGGATCGTGCCACCGGTGATGTGAAATGGACCGGCACCCGTGCTGATCTGATCTTTGGCTCCAACTCGCAGCTGCGCGCGATCTCTGAGGTCTATGCGCAGGATGACAACGCTGGCAAAATGGTTGCCGATTTTGTCAACGCTTGGGTCAAGGTGATGGAGCTCGACCGCTTCGATCTGAAGTGATCTTCGCACGCCCATGAGCATGGAAAAGGCGTCGCATCTTGCGGCGCCTTTTTACTACTAGACTTACTTATTCTGCGGCTTCAAAAAGTGCCGCACTGCCAATGCCACCCGCAGCGGCAATTGCTGCAAGGGCAGGGGCATCACCTGTCCGCAAGGCATGAAACAGGCGCACGACAAGGACCGCACCGGATGCCCCAACCGGATGCCCTTGCGCCAATGCTCCACCAGCGGGGTTTACGTTCTCATCAGGAAGATGGGCGCCTCGGATGCAGGCCAGCGCCTGAACTGCAAAGGCTTCCATAATCTCTGCCCGATGTAGGGTTTTGTGATCTACGTTTGCGCGTTTCAGCGCGTGTTTGATGGCAGAGATTGGGGCAAGGCCGGGTTGATCGGGTGCCGCGCCAAGGGTTGCGCCCTCGATCAGGGTCAGCCCCGGCGCATTCAGGCGTTTTGCCATTTGGTCGCTGACAATGACCACAAATGCCGCTGCATCCGCTGCAACCGCCATATTCGCAGCCGTGATATCACCGCTCACAACTTTGGCCCGCTCGCAATGGCGCGACGTCAAATTGCGGGTGAAGGCATCCTCGGAAACATCACCAACAGGGGTGATTTCACGCATGCGGCACGCCGCATGTGACAAAGCAAGCGCATGGCTGCGCTGGGCCCATGCGTCTTGTTCTGCGCGCGTGATACCAATCTTGCGTGACAGCTCCGCCGCCGCCTCAGCCATGTCTGGGTCGCGATCTGGCCAAGGTGTAAATCGGGCTTGTGTGTAGGGCTCGGGCGGGCGTCCATCGGCAAAGGTGCGGCTGCGCAGCGGGCGGCGGGAGTAACTCTCAGCGCCACCGGCGATGACCACCTCATGGTGTCCTGCCTGCACCAAGGCATGCCCGATCAGGATCGCATCAAGCCCGCCTGCACATTGGCGATCTATGCTGAGCCCGGCCACATGTTCGGGTAAACCCGCCGCCAATGCTGCAATTCTGGCGGGATTACCACCCCCGCCAAGTGCATTTGACAGGATCAACTCTCCGATCTCATGTGCCGCGATACCTGCATCTGCAAGGCAGGCGCGAATGACTGGTGAGGCCAACTCATGCGGCTCTAATAAGGAAAATTTCCCACCTTTTGGCACCACAGCCGTTCTGCGCGCAGCAATAATCCGTGGCATCAGAATGTGTCCCACATGCGCTTTAATGTTTGCAGGTCAGGTTTGCCTGCAGCCAACATCGGAATGGTCTCAACTATGCGGACCTCGCGCGGGACAGCATGGCCGCCGATTTCGGCGCGGCATAGATGCCTGAGCGCGTTCAGATCAGCGCGCCCTTGAACAACCGCCAAGATCTGATGCCCGCGCAGCTCATCAGGAAACGAGAGTGCAACCGCCATCTCTACACCTTCGGCGCGCATTAAGACGGCTTCGATCTCTTCGGGAAACACATTCTTGTCGGCGACCGTGACCATGCGGTTACGCCGCCCCTTCGGGTAGAGGTTTCCAGAAGCATCGAGCCTGCCCATTTCGCCAATGGAAAGCCACCCCCCCTCCCAGCGGGTTTCGGCGCTGTGACCTTCTGCGTAGCCGTCAAAGACAAACGGGCTGCGTATCCAGATCTCACCCACGCCGTTCGTATCGGCATCCGTGACCTTAATCTCGACACTTGGGTAGGCCTTGCCAACAGAACCCGCCGGTGCATCCGGGCCTGCAAGGGTCATGTAGCTTGTCTCCGTCGCGCCAAAGATCTCGTGAATGTCGCAGTGGGGGAGCAGGTGCATCAAGTTTGACCGCGTTTCATCGTCAAGCTTGCCGCCAGATGAAAACAGCAGCCGGACGTGAGGCAGGTACCTCTCTTCTGACGCACGCAATAGCAGCCGTAGCTGTGCTGGCGTGGCATACAGCACCGTTACCCCCAGCGTCTCCAGCTGCTCCAGTTGCCTGCGCGGCCCGCTCCCGCCAAGCATCGCCAGATCCGCACCGATATGGCAGGCGGCCACGGCCGCAAATAAGGTCAGTGAGTGAGAGAGGTTGCCGAGGCTCGCGTAGACATCCCCGGAGCTGAGCGCAAATATCTCTCGATCCATCTCGAAGCTGCTGATCCAACTGTGTGGCGTGCGTCGAATGGTTTTGGCAAAGCCGGTGGAACCAGAGCTTTGACAATAGAGCCACTGCACCGGCTCTGGACGGATCTCGATGGGAGTATCGTTTGGACGTGCGAGAATGGAGTGTCCTTCACGCAGCGCCAGCAACAATTCCGACAGCCCCTTCACGTCTGGTGTCAGGACTCGTGTCTCAGGCGAGAGTTGAAATCTGTCATGGCTGTTGGTCATTGTTCGTCTCACGTGTCCCTATCAGCGCAAGGTATCGCTGGATCGGGGCCGGGAACAGACCTCAGGTGAATTTGCGAAACAGGCGCGTGCGGTCGAAAGCGGCTTCCAGCTCGTCCGTGCGTGCTTTGACCGTCTCCCAGTGATCCTCTTGGATCTTGGCGATTATGCTCTCGATCAACAAAAGAAGTGCTACGCCAGAATCCCATGCGGAGGGGACAGCAATACGTGCGGCAAAGGTGAACTTTGCCACTTTTTGGATCGGAGAGCGCCACTGATCGGTGAACAGAACAACCTGGACCCCGCGCTCATGCGCCATTTCGGCAAGCAACAGCGTGGCATTTTCATAGCGGCGGATGTCAAAAAGAATCAGCGTATCACCGGGCAAGAGGTCCAGAACTGAGTGTGTCCATGAGGCGCGCGGCGGGATCATGAAGACATCTCTTCGCACCATTTGCAGGTGCAGATAGAAGTTCTGCGCGAGCGTTCCACTTAGTCTTCCGCCTGCGATATGCACCCGCCGATCCGTGTCCGCCAATAGTGTGCATAGCGTGTCAAACTCATCGAGATTTACGTTTTCCAGTGTTGCCCGAATGTTGTCGTAAACACCGACCGCGTACCGGTTCAGCATATGGGATTCTGGCAGATCCGGGGTTTGCTCTGCGCGTTTTTCCACTGGGTTAGAGATGATTTCGCGTAACTCTTCCCGCAGGGCATGTTGAAATTCCGGATACCCCGAGAACCCCAGTTTTTGCACCATACGCGCCACCGTGGGCGTGGAGACCTCAGCTAGTTCGGCAAGCTCCGTGATGCTGCCGAGGCCAGGAATTGGATAGTTGTCCAGAATAGCCGCCGATAGCTGCCGCTCCGCGCGTGTCAGGTCAGATTCACGTGCTTTGAGTTTCTCGGCGATCGTCGGCATCCACGGCCCTCCTGCTCGTGTTTTTAGCATTTTATTACAGGTTTGATCATGATGAAAGAATTTTTACAGAAAGTATATTGACAGAAGGGGGCAGGCTGAAGAGCATGCTTCATATGAATACGGATACCCTTGCCTTTGACTTCGGTCCCTCCTTCGCCAAGACGCCCTCCGCTGCAAATGCGGAGGTTATCATTGTCTGTGAACATGCTGCCAATTGGATTCCAACACAGTTGGATGCGCTGGGCTTGGATGATGAGGTCCGTCAGAGCCACATCGCCTGGGATCCTGGTGCGCTGGGTGTGGCGCGCAAGCTGGCTGAACTGTTGCAGGGGCCACTGATTGAGGGGTGTATTTCGCGGCTGGTCTATGACTTGAACCGCCCGCCTGAATCGCCGACAGCGATTCCCGCAACCTCAGAGATTTTCGACGTTCCCGGCAATCGCGACCTCTCGGATGCGGCGCGCGCGCAGCGGGTGGAGGCGGTCTACGAACCGTTCCGCGCCGCTTTGGCCGCGGAAATCGCCGCCCGCAAAACGGCACTGCGCCTGATGGTTACGGTGCACAGCTTCACCCCGGTCTACAAGGGCGAAACCCGCGCGGTGGAACTGGGGCTGCTGCACGGGCGCGATGACCGCTTTGCGCAGGCGATGCTGGCGCATCAACCCGAGGGCCTGCCATGGAATACGCGCCTCAATGAACCCTACAGCGCCAGCGACGGCGTCGCCCATACGCTGGATATGCACGGTTGCGACAATGGATTGCTGAACGTGATGCTGGAGATCCGCAACGATCTGATTGCCACAGCGGATCAGCAGGACCATTGGGCTGCGGTGCTCGCACCTTGGATTCGCGCCACTCTGGAGGAGAGGTTCGCATGATCGGAGCTATGCTGGGATATGTACGGGTGGTGGATGCGGTGAACTATCGCATCGGCCGCCTGATGATGTGGGGGTTGTTTGCGATGATGGGGATCCTCCTGTGGTCCTCGATCTCCAAGACTTTCTTTCTGCCTTCGCTCTGGACGCTGGAAATGGCCCAGTTTGCGATGGTCACCTACTACATTCTCGGTGGCCCCTACTCGATTCAGATCGGGTCAAATGTGCGTATGGATCTGTTTTATCACAATTGGTCGACAAGACGGAAAGCCTGGTTTGACGCCTTCACCGTGCTGGCGCTCATCACCTATCTGGGCATTCTGTTCTACGGCGGCCTTGGCTCCACGGCCTATTCCCTAGGCTATTGGGGCGACAATCCCTTTGCCTTCTTCTGGGGGTTGATCACCGGCGCTGAGGAAGTGGGCCATATGGAGCGTGCCTCCACCGCTTGGCGCCCCTTCATCTGGCCGATCAAATCCATCATGGTCTTCGGCTTTTTCCTGATGCTGTTGCAGGCCATCTCGGAACTCTTCAAAGACATCGCCCGCCTCAAGGGCCACGACATCCCAAGCGAGCGCCCCTCATGAGCCAGGAATATATCGCCATCTTCATGTTTGCATCGATGATGCTGATGCTCTTCACCGGGCAGCGCGTCTTTGGTGCGATCGGTGCCGTTGGGGCCGTGGCGGCGCTCCTGCTCTGGGGCGTGGGCGGCTATGACATCCCGTTCTCGGCGGCGATGAAGCTGATGAAATGGTATCCGCTGCTGACGCTGCCGATGTTCATCTTCATGGGCTACGTGCTGAGCGAGAGCCGCCTTGCGGATGACCTTTACAAGATGTTCCATGTCTGGATGGGGCCGATCAATGGCGGCCTTGCAATCGGCACCATTGGTCTGATGGTTCTGGTTTCGGCGATGAACGGTCTGTCGGTCGCGGGTATGGCCATCGGCGCCACGATCGCGCTGCCGGAGCTTCTGCGCCGTGGTTATGACAAAACCATGGTGACCGGTGTTATTCAGGCCGGGTCTTCGCTCGGCATTCTGGTGCCGCCCTCGGTGGTCCTGGTGCTCTATGCGATGATCGCGCGCCAGCCGGTGGGGCAACTGTGGCTTGCGGGCGTGATACCGGGGCTGATGATGGCGGGCCTGTTCATCGTCTACATCTGGCTGCGCTGCAAGGCGAACCCGGCGCTTGGTCCTGCGATGGAAGACGCCCACGAGGTGCCGCGTGCCGAGAAACTGCGCCTCCTCGGGGCCGGCGCACTACCGCTCCTGATCTTTGCCGCGATGATGGTGCCTTTTGTGAATGGCTGGACCTCGCTGGTGGAAAGCTCCGCCATCGGTGCGCTGACCGCGCTGGCGGCATCCATTGCTAAGCGTCGCATGACGTGGAAGATCTTTGAATCCTGTACCAAGAACACGCTGGCTATTTCTTGCATGTTCATGTGGATCATCCTTGCAGCGCTTGGTTTTGGCGCGGTGTTTGACGGGCTTGGTGCCGTGAAGGCCATCGACAGCCTGTTCACCGAGCAGCTCGGCCTCAATCCCTGGATGATTTTGATCCTGATGCAGCTCAGCTTCATCATCATGGGCACCTTCCTTGATGACACCGCGATGCTGGTGATCGTCGCCCCGCTTTACGTGCCTCTGGTCGCAGCGCTCGGATTTGACCTGGTCTGGTATGGCGTGCTCTATACGATCACCACCCAGATCGCCTATATGACGCCGCCCTTCGGCTACAACCTGTTCCTGATGCGGGCCATGGCCCCGCCGGAGATTTCGCTCACCGATATCTACCGCTCCATCGTGCCCTTTGTGGCGATCATGGTTGTAGCGCTCGGAATCATCATGGTGTTCCCGCAAATCGCGCTCTGGCTGCCGGAGACCGTGTATGGCAAGTGAGGCGCCCCTTCTGACGCCATTGGCTGAGGATATCTGGATCGTAGATGGCCCGACCATCGACTTTTACCGGATCCCTTTCCCGACGCGGATGACGGTCATTCGGCTGGCCAACGGGGAGCTGTTTTTGCACTCGCCCATTAACTGGACACCAGAACTGGCAGCGGCACTTGAAGAGCTGGGGCCGATCCGACATCTGGTCTCGCCAAACTGGATACACTACGCCTATATCGGGGACTGGGCGGCTCGCTATCCTGAGGCCACCAGTTGGGCGTCACCAGGAGTGCGCGCGCGTGCAGAAAGCCGGAATGTAAAGATTACTTTCGACCGAGATTTGGCCGAAGCGCCTGCGCCTGAATGGGCAAAGGACTTAGACCAACTCATTGTCGAGGGAAGTAAGGTTCACACTGAGGTCGTCTTTTTCCACAAAAAGAGCCGCACGCTTGTGCTGACCGACCTGATTGAGAACATGCACGCAAAGGATCTGCCCTTGTGGGTGCGGCCCTTTGCATGGGTTGCGGGAATTCTCGCGCCCCACGGAAAAATGCCGCTGGACATCTGGATGTCCTTCACAGGCGGTCGGGACAAATTGCGCAATGCACTGGCCCGTATGCTGGATTGGCACCCCAAAATCGTCGTGCTCGCGCATGGCGACATCCTTCGCGAGAATGCACCGCAACGGCTCCGGGAAGGATTCAGACGGCTGAAGCCCTGCGCACACAGCCATTGAACCAAGTCCGACAGAGGAGACTGAAAGACATGACAACACGTCGTAATTTTCTAAAGACCACAGCGCTGGGCGCCGCGGCCGCGCCACTGGCTGCCCCGGCTCTGGCTTCCGGCAAAATCACATGGCGTATGCAGACCTATGCAGGCCCCGCGCTTGCGGCTCATGTGATTGACCCGGCGATCGAGATGTTCAACAAGATCGCAGGCGACCGCATGCAGATCGAACTGTTCTACGCCGATCAGCTTGTCCCCACCGGCGAGCTGTTCCGCGCCATGCAAAAAGGCACGATTGATGCGGTGCAGTCCGATGATGACTCCATGGCGTCGCCGACCGAAGTCACCGTCTTTGGCGGCTACTTCCCGTTTGCATCCCGCTATTCTCTCGACGTGCCGGTGCTGTTTAACCAATACGGCCTAAATGAGATCTGGGACGCGGAATATTCCAAAGTAGGCGTCAAGCATATCTCTGCCGGTTCCTGGGATCCCTGCCACTTTGCCACCAAAGATCCGATTAACTCGCTTGAGGATCTCAAAGGCAAGCGGGTCTTTACCTTCCCGACTGCGGGTCGTTTCCTGAGCCAGTTTGGCGTGGTGCCTGTGACCCTGCCGTGGGAAGACATCGAAGTTGCGATGCAGACCGGCGAGCTGGATGGCGTTGCGTGGTCCGGGATCACCGAGGACTACACCGTGGGTTGGGCCGATGTGACCAACTACTTCCTGACCAACAACATTTCCGGTGCATGGGCGGGGAGCTTCTTTGCCAACATGGATCGCTGGAACGAGCTGCCTGAGGATCTGCAGGCTCTGTTCCGCGTCTGTACCGATCAGTCGCACTACTACCGTCAGTGGTGGTATTGGGGTGGCGAGGCGTCCTTGCGCGTGAATGGCGACAAGCTGAAGCTCACATCGATCCCCGATGCCGAATGGCAGCAGGTCGAAGACGCCGCCGTGAAGTTCTGGGACGAAATCGCCGCCGAGTCCGAGACCAAGGCAAAGGTCGTGGAAGTCTTCAAAAAATACAACGCAGATATGGCGAAGGCCGGTCGTCCGTACCGCTACGGCTGATCGCAACAATAAAACCAACATATGTCGGGGGCGGGGTTTTACCTTGCCCCCTGTCAGAACAACAGGGAACGCCAGATGACTTTCGAGGATCTCAAGGAACAGATCGCCGCCGGACAGGTGGATACGGTTTTGGTCTGCATTGTGGATATGCAGGGCCGCCTGATGGGCAAACGCTTCCACGCCGAGGCCTTTCTTGAGATGGCCGAGGGTGAAACCCATTGCTGCAACTATCTGCTGGCCACCGACCTTGCGATGGCCACGCCCGATGGCTACGCCTCCACCAGTTGGGAGCGCGGCTACGGCGACTATATCATGAAGCCGGATCTCTCGACGCTGCGGCCGGTGCCATGGCTCGACGGGACTGCCATGGTTTTGTGCGATGTGATTGATCACCACACCCATGCACCCGTCGCGCATTCGCCGCGCGAAATGCTGAAGGCGCAGATCGCCCGTTGCGAAGAGCTGGGTCTGTCGCCGGTGATGGCGACCGAGCTGGAGTTCTTCCTCTTTAAGGGTACCCATGATGAGATCGCCGCAGGTGGGTTTCAGAACCTTGAGCCGATCTCCACCTACAACGAAGATTACAGCATCATGCAGACCTCCAAGGAGGAACCTGTAATGCGCCCGATCCGCAATCATCTGCGCGCCATGGGGCTGCCGATTGAAGGCTCCAAGGGTGAGGCAGAGGCCGGTCAGGAAGAGCTCAACATCAAATATGATGCGGCACTCGCTACTGCGGATCACCACACTATCGCCAAACATGGTATCAAAGAGATCGCGCATCAGCAGGGCTTTGCCGCGACTTTCCTTCCCAAATGGCACCACGAGCGGGTCGGATCTGCCGCGCATGTGCATCAGTCGTTGTGGAAAGAGGGGTCAAACGCGTTTTTCGATGAGAGCGCGCCGCTGGGCAAGTCCAAGCTGATGGACCACTACATGGCGGGGCTGTTGAAATACGCCGCTGACTACACCTATTTCATGGCACCCTACATCAACAGCTACAAGCGTTTCGCCAAGGGCACCTTTGCGCCGACGCAGGTGGTTTGGTCGGTGGACAATCGTACGGCGGCGTTCCGCCTGTGCGGTGACAGCACCAAAGGCGTACGGGTTGAATGCCGGGTTCCGGGGTCCGACATGAACCCCTATCTGGCACAGGCGGCAATGCTGGCGGCGGGCCTCAAGGGGATCGAAGAAAAGCTGGACCTGCAAGACCCGTTCAACGGCGACGCCTATGCGAACGACGCTCAGCAACATATTCCGCGCAGCCTGCTTGAGGCGCGTGAGGCGCTTTTGGCGTCCGACATGCTACGCGAGGCGTTTGGCGAAGATGTGATCACTCATTATGCCCGCGCGGCGGAATGGGAGATTGAAGAGTTCAACCGCGTGGTGACCGACTACGAAGTTGCGCGCGGGTTTGAGAAAGCCTGATATCGCGCGGACAGGCGGGGGCCAGCCCCCGCCTGTCCGGGATATTTGGGAGAAGATGAAGATAATCGGGGCCGTATCCTGCGCCCCCGGAGGAGTTGGCCAATGGGCAAGACACTGAATTGTATTTCGCCGATCGACGGATCGGTCTACGCCAGCCGCGAGACGCTGGATCTAGACGCCGCCCGCGCCGAGGTGGCTGCGGTGCGGACTGCGCAGAAGGCTTGGGCGGCGCGCCCGCTTCAGGAGCGCATTGACCTCGTAATGGCAGGTGTCGCCGCCATTGGCGAGATGAACGATGACATCGTGCCCGAGCTTGCCCATATGATGGGCCGTCCCGTGCGGTTTGGCGGCGAGTTTGGCGGGTTCAACGAACGCGCATCGCATATGGCGAAGATCGCGGCTGAGTCGCTGGCGGTTATCGAGGTCGGCGACGACGCGACGTTCAAACGCTACATCAAGCGCATTCCCCATGGCGTCGTTTTTGTGGTCGCGCCCTGGAACTACCCTTACATGACGGCGATCAATACGGTCGCGCCTGCGCTGATCGCGGGCAACACCGTGGTGCTGAAACATGCAACCCAGACCCTGCTGGTCGGTGAGCGTATGGCGCAGGCCTTCCACGCGGCAGGCCTACCCGAGGATGTGTTCAAGAATGTGTTCCTCGATCACGACACCACTTCGGCACTGATTGCCGAGAAGGCGTTTGATTTTGTGAACTTCACCGGCTCCGTCGGGGGTGGTCAGGCAATGGAGCGCGCCGCAGCGGGCACGTTCACCGGCGTCGGCACCGAACTGGGCGGCAAGGACCCCGGCTATGTCATGGAGGACGCCGATGTGGATGCGGCGGTTGACACGCTGATTGACGGGGCCATGTTCAACTCCGGCCAGTGCTGCTGCGGCATCGAGCGCATCTACGTGCATGAAAGCCTCTATGACAGCTTCCTTGAAAAGGCGCTGGCGGTGGTCAATGGCTACAAGCTCGGCAACCCGCTTGAGGCGGAGACCACCATCGGCCCGATGGCCAATGTGCGCTTTGCCAAAGAGGTGCGCGACCAGATCGCCGAGGCGGTCGAACAGGGCGCTGTGGCCCATATCGCCACCATGGAGGCCGATGATGGCGGCGCCTATCTGACGCCGCAGATCCTGACCAATGTCACCCATGAGATGCGGGTGATGCGCGATGAGAGCTTTGGCCCGGTCGTTGGCATCATGAAGGTCTCCTCCGATGAGGAAGCGATCAAACTCATGAATGACAGCGAATTTGGTCTCACCGCCTCGATCTGGACCAAGGATCTGGAGCGCGCACAGGCAGTGGGCGACCAGATCGAAACCGGCACCGTGTTCATGAACCGCGCCGACTACCTCGACCCCGCGCTCTGCTGGACCGGCTGCAAGAACACCGGGCGCGGAGGTGGCCTCTCGGTGATCGGCTATCACAACCTGACCCGGCCCAAATCCTACCACCTGAAAAAAGTCACGGGCTGAGGCCCTTCAACTTCTTGAAAATATCTCGGGGGAGCTTGCCGGAGGGCAAGCGGGGGCAGCGCCCCCACCCCGGCTCACCACAGGAACATGCTGATGTCTCTCATTGGAAACTGGTCGTATCCGACCGCAATCAAATTCGGCGCAGGCCGGATCAAGGAACTGGCCGATGCCTGCGCGCAGGCCGGGATCAAAAAGCCACTCTTGGTCACCGACAAGGGGCTTGCAGATCTGCCGGTGACAAAATCCACCCTCGACATCATGGAGGCCGCTGGCCTTGGTCGCGGGATGTTTTCCGAGGTAGATCCCAACCCGAACGAGACGAACCTCAATGCTGGTGTCGAGGCCTACAAGGCAGGCGGCCATGACGGCGTGATCGCCTTTGGCGGCGGCTCCGGTCTCGATCTGGGTAAAATGGTCGCCTTCATGGCAGGCCAGACTCGCCCGGTCTGGGATTTTGAGGACATTGGCGACTGGTGGACCCGCGCCGATGCTGACGCTATCGCGCCGATCATCGCAGTGCCGACCACTGCGGGCACCGGGTCTGAGGTAGGCCGTGCCTCTGTCATCACCGACAGCGTCACCCATCAGAAAAAGATCATCTTCCACCCCAAGGTCCTGCCCACCGTGGTGATTTGCGATCCCGAACTGACCGTCGGCATGCCGAAGTTCATCACCGCCGGCACCGGCCTTGATGCCTTTGCCCATTGTGTCGAGGCCTTCTCCTCGCCGCATTACCACCCGATGTCGCAGGGCATGGCGCTTGAAGGCATGCGCCTCGTGAAGGACTACCTGCCGCGCGCTTATGCAGATGGCACCGACATCGAGGCGCGCGCGCATATGATGTCTGCGGCGGCCATGGGCGCGACTGCCTTCCAGAAAGGCCTCGGCGCGATCCACGCCATGAGCCACCCCATTGGCGCACATTTCAACACCCACCACGGCACCACCAATGCGGTCTGCATGCCTGCAGTGCTGGAGTTCAACGCCTCTGAGATTGCCGAACGTTTTGACATGGCGGCGGCTTACCTTGGCATTGCGGGCGGCTTTGATGGGTTCAAGGCGTTTGTGCAGGAGTTCAACGACAGCCTTGGCATTCCGCGTGGCCTTGCGGAGCTGGGTGTCACCGAGGACTCCATCCCCGAACTGGTCAAAGGCGCGATCATTGATCCCAGCTCTGGCGGCAATCCCGTCAAACTGACCGAGGAAAACCTGACACGACTGTTCAAAGCCGCACTTTGATCGAATAATCGGTCCCCGAAAAACCGATCCAGAGGCTGCGCCTACATTGTGGGGGCGGCCTCTTCTTTATCTTAAGGGATGCGCGTGCGGTCGATGAACTTGCGCAGCGCAAAGCGAGAGCGCACCGCGCGCAGCCCCTCCACACGCATGAGTTTGGTCTGAAGAAACGTCTCGAATTCTTCGAGGCTCTCCACCACGACTTCCAGCAGGAAATCCTGCGCGCCTGTCATCAGGCTGCCTGTGACAACCTCTTCAAATTGCGCGACTTTCTTTTGAAAACTAGCCACTGCTTCGGCGTCCTGTTTCTCCAGTTCAACCGATACAAACGCAGTAATGCCAAAGCCCGCAGTCTTGCGATCGATGCGGGCGACGTAGCCTTCGATCAACCCGCTGTCTTCCAGCTGTCGCAGGCGTCGTTTTACAGGGGTCGGAGATAATCCAACACGGTCGGACAGTTGGACCAGAGACATACGACCGTCTTCTCGCAGGGCGCGTAGAATCGCACGGTCTAACCTGTCTGCAGCGTATCTAGCCACAATAAGCCTCATTTGTAGCGGTAAACACCAATCATTCGCAATATACATGGGGGATGTTCGATTTTTCCACCAGTGTTTTGCGATAAAATCGCCAAATCAGATTTCTGCCCGGTGGAGAGACCATGACACTGAACCTGACCGAGGAAACGGTACCCGAAGGATATGAGCGCCTCGTTTTTGCGGAAGATACCGAAAGCGGTCTGCAAGCCTTCATCTGCGTGCATTCCACAACCCTTGGCCCTGCTGCTGGCGGCTGCCGGATGTGGGATTACGCAACGCTTGATGAGGCGCGCCGCGATGTGCTCCGCTTGGCGCAGGGGATGACCTGCAAGAACGCGATGGCCGATCTGGCGCTGGGTGGTGGCAAATCGGTGATCGTCGGCAATGCCCGCACCGATAAGTCTCCCGCCCTGCTGCGCGCTTTTGGCCGCGCCGTTCAAAGCCTGAATGGCAGCTATTACACCGCAGAGGATGTCGGAATTTCGCCCGAGGATATGAAGATCGTCGCCGAGGAAACCCCTTATGCCGTGGGGCTGGAGGGGGGTGACTATGGCACCGGTGATCCGTCGCCCTTTACTGCGCAAGGGGTGTTTCAATGCCTTCAGGTCGGCGCTGAAGTGGTGTTTGGCACCCGTGATCTCACCGGGCGCCGGGTGCTGGTTCAGGGACTTGGCCACGTCGGTATGTCGCTTGCCGAAAAATTGCATAGCGTTGGGGCCGATCTGATCGTCGCTGACATTAATGACGCGGCTCTTCAGCATGCGAAAGCGGCCTTTGGTGCAACCATCTGCGACACAGCGCAGGTTTTTGAGACAGAGATGGATATCTTTGCGCCCTGCGCCCTTGGCGGTGTACTGACCAACGCTACTGTTGAGAGGTTGACCGCAAAACTGGTGTGTGGTGCCGCCAACAACCAGCTTGAGACGCCAGAAGTGGCAGATGCACTGCGTGCCAAGGGCATTCGCTATCTGCCCGATTACGTGGTCAACGCAGGCGGCATCATCAGTGTCGCAGGTGAGATCCACAAGGCGGGCACGCGCTATCGTACCGAACGGCTCGACGGGGTGGCGGGGCGCATCCGCACATTGCTGGAACTGAGCGACAAGACCGGACGCACCACCACCGCAGTCGCAGATGACATGGTGGCTGAGATTCTAGCGAAGGCGTCTGACGCGAAACGAGGTGCTGCATGACTGATGACAAGACCTACCAGCCGCTCGCGCTGAATGTGCCCGAACCGGGCTGCCGTCCGGGCGATACACCGGATTTCTCATACTTTGAGGTGCCGCGCGCTGGGGCTGTTGCGCGTCCTGCGGTGGATGTGGACCCGGATGATATGCGCGAAATGGCGTTTTCCATCGTGCGGGTGCTGAACAAGGAAGGCGAGGCCGTGGGCGATTGGGCTGGTGCCCTCACGCCAGAGGAATTGCGCGAAGGCTTGCGCGACATGATGCTATTGCGGGCGTTTGACGCCCGGATGCAGAACGCGCAGCGTCAGGGCAAAACCAGCTTTTACATGCAGCATCTCGGAGAAGAGGCCGTGAGCTGCGCCTTCTCGCGTGCGCTGCAGGATGGGGATATGAACTTTCCCACCTATCGGCAGGCGGGTCTGTTGATCGCGCGGGATTATCCGCTCGTTACCATGATGAACCAGATTTATTCCAACGCGGACGACCCTTTGCACGGTCGCCAGTTGCCGATCATGTATTCCTCAAAGGAGCATGGGTTCTTTTCGATTTCTGGCAACCTTGGCACCCAATTTGTGCAGGCCGTGGGCTGGGCGATGGCCTCCGCCATTTCCGGTGATACCAAGATCGCAGCGGGCTGGATCGGTGATGGATCCACCGCCGAGAGCGATTTCCATGCGGCGATGGTGTTTGCCTCGACCTACAATGCGCCGGTGGTGCTGAACATCGTCAACAACCAGTGGGCGATTTCAACCTTTCAGGGCATCGCACGCGGCGGTGTGGGTACGTTTGCGGCGCGGGGCCACGGGTTTGGCATTGCGTCGATCCGGGTGGACGGCAATGACTACCTTGCGGTGAATGCGGTGGCGAAATGGGCAGCGGAACGCGCGCGTCTGGGGCTTGGACCTACACTGATCGAACATGTGACCTACCGTGCGGGCGGCCATTCCACCAGTGATGACCCCTCCGCCTATCGGTCTGCTGATGAGGGCGCCGCATGGCCGCTGGGCGACCCAATCGACCGGTTGAAACGCCACCTGATCCGTATCGGAGAATGGAGCGACGAGCGCCACAGCCAGGCGGAAGCGGAACTGATGGATCAGGTCATCACCGCCCAGAAAGAAGCGGAAAAGATCGGCACTTTGGGAGGTGGCAAAGGACCGTCCCCGCGCGACATGTTCGAAGGTGTGTTCGAGAAAATGCCGCCCCATCTGATTAGACAACGTCAAGAAGCGGGGTACTGACATGGCCCAGATGACCATGATCGAGGCCCTGCGCGATGCGCATGATGTGGCCATGGAAAAAGACGACCGCGTGGTCGTCTACGGCGAAGATGTAGGCTACTTCGGCGGCGTCTTCCGCGTCACCGCAGGTCTGCAGAAGAAGTATGGAAAATCACGCTGCTTTGATGCGCCGATCAACGAGGCAGGCATTGTCGGCACCGCGATTGGTATGGCCGCCTACGGATTGCGCCCGGTGATCGAGATCCAGTTTGCGGATTACGTGTATCCGGCAATTGATCAGATCGTTTCAGAGGCTGCACGCCTGCGGCATCGCTCGGCAGGGGATTTCACCTGCCCGATTGTGATCCGCATGCCCACCGGTGGCGGTATCTTTGGCGGCCAGACGCACAGCCAGTCACCCGAGGCGTTTTTTACCCATTCGTCGGGTCTAAAAACGGTGGTACCTTCCAATCCAAGCGATGCCAAAGGTCTGCTCCTGGCCGCCATCGAAGACCCCGACCCTGTGATCTTTCTCGAGCCAAAGCGGCTCTATAATGGGCCTTTTGACGGCTATCACGACCGTCCTGTCACCAGCTGGAAGAAGCATCCCTTGGGCGATGTCTCGGACGGGTACGAGCCGATCCCGCTCGGCAAGGCCGCCATTCGTCGCGAAGGCAGCGACGTGACTGTGCTGGCCTATGGCACCATGGTCTATGTGGCCGAAGCCGCCGCCGAAGAGTCGGGCGTTGACGCTGAGGTGATCGACCTGCGCACACTGTTGCCGTTGGATCTGGAAACCATTGTGGCTTCTGTGGAAAAAACTGGGCGCTGCGTGATCGTGCATGAGGCGACCAAGACTTCAGGCTTTGGGGCGGAATTGATGTCGATCGTGCAAGAGAACTGTTTTTACCATCTTGAGGCACCGATTATCCGCGTCACGGGCTGGGATACGCCCTATCCGCACGCGCAGGAATGGAATTACTTCCCCGGCCCCGAACGAGTCGGTGAAGCCCTCAAAAAATGCATGGAGGATTGAGCAGATGAGGATCTATGCAATCCGCCTGCCAGACGTGGGTGAAGGTATCGCAGAGGCGGAACTCACTGAATGGCATGTAAAACCCGGCGATATCGTCAAGGAAGACGATGTGCTGGCCGCTGTGATGACCGACAAAGCCGCCGTGGAGGTGCCTTCTTCCGTTGAAGGAAAGGTGGTCGAGCTCGGCGGTGAGATCGGTGATATGTTGGCGATCGGCTCCGTTTTGGTGCGTATCGAAGTGGACGGCGATGGCAATGAAGATGCCTCTGCGCCGGAAGCGTCAAAGCCAGCGCCCGCCCCCAAAGAAGATAAGCCCGAACCAAAGCCTGAACCTCAGGCCAAGGCCGCAGAACCCGCACGCCCTCTGGTGAAAACCAGTAAACCCGTCGCGCGGGCCAAGAATACCAAACCGCTGGCCGCTCCGTCCGTAAGGGCACGGGCGCGCGAAGAGGGCGTTGATCTGAGACAAGTGCCCGGTAGCGGCCCGGGGGGGCGCATCAGTCATGCGGACCTGGAAAACTGGATCGCGTCGGGCGGCATTCAGCAAGGCAGTGTCACGCGCGGCAAAAACACCGGCGTTGAAGAGGTGCGCGTGGTCGGGATGCGTCGCAAAATCGCCGAGAAGATGGCGATCTCCAAGCGCCAGATCCCGCATATCACCATCGTTGAAGAGATCGAGATGGACGCGCTCGAAGATCTGCGCGCGGCCTTGAATCGAAAATACAAAGACCAGCGCCCGAAACTGACTTTGTTGCCGTTCCTGATGCGCGCAATTGTCGAAGCTGTGCGCGAGCAGCCAGAACTGAACGCGCGGTATGATGATGATGAAGGGATCATCTACCGTCATGGCGGCGTCCATGTAGGGATCGCCACGCAAACACCGAACGGGCTCAATGTTCCTGTGGTGCATCATGCGGAATCGGGCAGCCTTTGGGACAATGCGTCAGAGCTTACACGTCTGGCAGAAGCTGCGCGGGATGGCTCGATCAAGCGGGATGAATTGATGGGCGGAACCATCACCATCACCTCGCTTGGCGCACTTGGCGCGATTGCGACCACGCCGATTATCAATCACCCCGAAGTGGCGATTGTTGGCGTAAACAAACTACAGATGCGCCCTGTCTGGGACGGTCAGCAGTTTCAGCCCTGCAAGATGATGAATATCTCCTGCTCCTTCGATCACCGGGTGATTGATGGCTGGGACGCGGCTGTATTTGTGCAAAAACTGAAACTCCTGCTGGAAACGCCAGCGATGCTGTTTGTCGAGGGCTAGATGACTGACATTAAATGCAAAGTTCTGGTGATCGGTGCCGGACCAGGTGGTTATGTCTGTGCCATTCGCGCAGGGCAGCTGGGATTGGACACTGTCGTCGTAGATGAGGCGCGCGTGGGGGGCACATGCCTTAATATCGGCTGTATCCCGTCCAAAGCGATGATCCATGCGGCGGATGAGTTTCAAAAGATGACCCATGCTGCGGCTGGTCCCTTGGGAATTTCGGCTTCTGCGCCGACCATTGACCTGAAGCAAACCGTTGCGTGGAAAGACGGCATTGTGGAGCGTCTGACCGGCGGTGTCGGTGGGCTTTTGCGTAAAGCGGGCGTAAAGATGGTGTCGGGCCGCGCACGTTTTGTGGACGGCAAGACAGTCGTGGTGAAAGGCGAGGATGGCGACACGCAGATCCGCGCGGACTACATTGTGATCGCCACTGGATCGGCCCCGGTTGAGTTGCCCTTCTTGCCCTTTGGCGGCGCGGTTCTGTCCTCGACCGAGGCGCTGTCGTTGACCGAAGTTCCCAAAAGCCTCGCGGTGGTTGGCGGCGGCTACATCGGTCTGGAATTGGGTACGGTCTTTGCCAAACTCGGCTCCAAGGTGACAATTGTTGAGGCCGAAGATCGTATCCTGCCGCTTTACGATAAGGCGCTGACCCGTCCGGTTCACAAACGTCTGGAGGAGTTGGGCGTTACCGTGATGACTGGCACCAAGGCGCAATCACATGAGGCGTCTGTGCTGACCACAGATGCCGGGGATGTGGAGGCCGAGCGTGTTCTGGTTACTGTCGGGCGCCGTGCGCGCACGCAAGGGATCGGCATTGATGAGCTGTCTCTCACCATGAACGGGCCCTTCATTCGCATCGACAAAATGTGCCAGACCTCCATGCGCGGCATTTACGCCATTGGGGATGTGACTGGAGAGCCGATGCTGGCCCATCGGGCGATGGCACAGGGCGAAATGGTTGCGGAATATCTGGCGGGGCATTCCGTCGAATGGGACAAAAGGGCGATCCCCGCAGTCTGTTTCACCGATCCGGAGATCGTTACCTGCGGCGCGCTGCCGGGAGAGATTGACGGCACCAAATCGGCGGAGTTCCCCTTCATCGCCAATGGCCGTGCGATGACGACCGAACGTGATGACGGGTTCATTCGTGTGGTGTGGCGTGAGGCCGATAATGCCGTCGTTGGGCTTCAGGGCGTTGGTGCAGGGATTTCCGAACTTTCGGCGGCGTTCTCACTCGCGATCGAGATGGGGGCCTGTCTGGAAGATATCGCAGCGACAGTGCATGCGCATCCCACGCAATCCGAAGGCTTGCAAGAGGCATGCCTCAAGGCGCTGGGTCACGCTCTGCACATCTAAAAAGTGGTTCCTTCAGGCGGCTTCAACCGGTTGCCTGAAGATCTCCCCCTTCGCATTGAAGGGGGGCCACGGCGGCTGGCATGTTCTTCATGATCCGTTCGTGGATCAGCGATTTGCGCAGAGGTTTGGTGAGATAGTCATCAAGCCCTGCCGCAAGGATCCCCTCGGAATCGCCATCCATCGCATGGGCGGTCAGCGCAACAATCTGCACCTTGCGGCCATTTTCCTTCTCCAGCTCCCGAATGGCCTGAGTGGCTTGTTTGCCGTCCATTTTCGGCATGGAAATATCCATGAAGATCATGTCGGGCACAAAGCTCTGATAAAGTTCGACCGCTTCTTGACCATTTCCGGCAAACCGCAGGTCGATGTTCATATCTTTGACCATCTTACGGAACACCAACTGGTTGGTGCGGTTGTCCTCTGCCGCCAATACGCGCATCTTACGCAAATCAGAGGCTATTTCAGCCGTTGCTGCTGATTGGGTCATCGCCGGGCTAGGAGCCGCCTCAACCGCATACGATGCAGAAGGTGGCTGCCCGCTGGGCGCACTAAGCTTGGAGAGCGCGGTGAACAATGCACCGCGTGGTATCGGTTTTTGCAGCACGCCCGCAAAGATATCCCGGATTGCGGGATCACTTGCGTCGGCGGGGTCGGAAGAGAGCAACAGAACCGGCACATCTGACCAAGCATGACGCAGGCTGCGCGCCAGTTTCAATCCATCCATTCCCGGCAAATTGCGATCGGTAATCACCAGATCGACATCCTTGGACATCTGTTCAAGCGCCCGGGCACCGCTGGTCACAGGGATAACTTTCAAGCCGAGACGCTGAAGCTGCCGATTGAGGATCTCGCGATTGATTTCCATATCATCGACGATCATCACACAATTGAGATCGTCTGGAAGCTCCGGTGCGTTGACCTGACTGCCATCGGCCACCACCAATGGCAGGCGGAAGCCAAAGCAGGACCCTTTGCCAAACTCGCTTTCCACCCAAATCTCGCCATCCATCATCTTGATGAGGCGCTCGGTGATCGCAAGACCAAGACCCGTGCCTTCGAATTGCCGGTTGGTTTCATCCTCGACCTGATTGAACTCACCAAAGATGTGCTGAATTTTCTCTTCGGGAATACCGATGCCGCTATCTTCAATGGAAATGTGCAACATCACGGTGTTGTCTTCGGGATGAGGAACACCGGTCACGCGGGCGGTGACGTGGCCCTCGTTTGTGAACTTCACCGCATTGCCAATGAGGTTGGTCAGAATCTGACGGATACGCCCCGGATCACCGATAAAGCTCGTCGGCATAAAGAGATCGTAATCGACCAGAAGCGTCAGCCCTTTATCGCGCGCATTGGCCTGCAGCAGCATGACCACCTCATGCATGCAGGCCTCAAGATCAAAGGGTTCAGGGTGTAGAACCAGCTTCTCGGCCTCAATCTTGGAGTAGTCGAGCACGTCGTTGATGATGACCAGAAGCGCCTCGCCAGAGTTCCTGATCGTATTGGCATAAAGGCGCTGTTCTTCGGTAAGGCTGGTGTCGTTCAATAGCTCCGCCATGCCGACAACGCCATTCATCGGCGTGCGGATCTCATGGCTCATATTGGCAAGGAAAGCGGATTTGGCGCGGTTGGCCGCCTCGGCGCGTTCACGTGCGGTGCGCAGCTCTTCCTCGTAGTGGACAGTCGCCGTGATATCGAGTGCGAGGCTTACGATATCACCGTCATGGCCGCGCTGATCGATCAGCTTCAGGTAGCGGTCATTCCAGAGGCGAATCACGGTGGGTTCCGGTGCAGGCGACATCCAGCGTTCGGTCATCATCGCGCGCCATGCATCCGCCGAGAGTTCCTCAGTGTCGATCAGCCCTTCATCGGTCAGGACTTGCAGAATGCGGACATAGGACACGCCCGGCGCAACTTCCTCGACGCCCTCGAATATATTCAGATATGCGGTATTGGCACCGATCAGCTTGCTGTTGCTGTCAAAGAAGGCAAACCCATCCTGAAACGCCTGAATGGAGTGCCAAAGCCGTCGCTCAGCCTGCTCAACCTTTTCATTGGCGGTGTTGAGGTCGCTTTTAACGCGCTCATTCTCGTTTCTGAACGTAGCGATTTCTGCCTGAGTCGCACCGATGCGTTTGGTCAGCGCAAGCGCATGGCGACCGAGTTTGCGATTCGCATCAGTCAATTCCGCCTGTTTCAGCTCCAGAAGCCGCTCAGCCGCCAATCGGGCCCTGCGTTCCTGCGCCAATTTTTCAGCAAGCGACATCTGCGCCAACTCCAACACTTGTTATTTCCACACCTGCTGCCTCAATCTCGCAGGCATTCCTTAATTTGCCTTTAGCGTTGGTGTTATGGCGAGCATGCTTGCTATGAGGTTAATCGCGTGTCAGCCTTTGCGCGGTGACAGGGAGGATTCCATGCGGCGCCTATTGATTTTATTCGTTTTTCTTTTTTCCAATGTTCTGAGCCCCGCAGTGCAGGCGCAGAGCAGTGATTCTGGGCCTTTGCCCACGCAGAGGTTTGTAACCCAACCGGATACAGATCATTTCGGGGCAGATTTGCAGGCGTTGTTCGATACATCGCTGCAATCTTGCCAGCGCGCATGCGCCACACAGAGCGCCTGCGTCGGCTTTGTGTACAATGTAAAATCCAACGCCTGTTTCCCAAAATCAGAATTGCGCGACCCATCGACATTTGTTGGCGCGCTCACGGTGCGCAAACTCCAGGTAGATGCGGGACTGTCCGCGCGCGCTGCAGACCGTGCATCGCAGCTCACTTTGCCGGGGACTGTCGATGTGGCGTCAGCGCGCAAACTCGCCAGCGAGATCGGCACACGCTATCAGTTGAGCGGTCGTGACATCGGAACGTTGATTGACGGCGCGCAACAGTTCTTTGCCGGGAATAACGCGACTATGGCTGCGCGCTGGATGGGCGAAGCCGTGGCACTGAGCGATGCGCCGGACCTCTGGGTTGAGTATGCCCGCTACGTGCGTGCGATGCCCACCGACAACAGCAGCGAAACCCGTCGCAATCTTGCGGAGTCCGTTGCTGCCGCGCTGAACGGTTATTTGCGCGCCGATGCAGCGCCCATGCAGGTGAACGCATTGATCGAGGCCGCACAATCCTTGGAAAAGCTGGGTCGCGGTCGCGATATGATTTCCGTGCTGCGACTGGCAGAGGAAATCCAGCCGCGCAAACAAATTGCTGAACTTCTGAACAATGCGGTGGCGAAATACGGCTTTCGGGTCAGTGACACCCGGGTCGAGGCTGATAGTGCTGATCCGCGTATGTGCATCGTCTTCTCCGAAGATCTGGTCAAAACGGGCGTTACCTATAGCGACTATCTGAAATCTGAGGCCGAGGGTCTTGCGGCAGAGGCATCGGGGCAGGAGCTGTGTCTGACAGGCCTGACTCATGGCCAGCATCTGCGGGTGACCTTGCGCCGGGGGCTGCCTGCAGCCAATGGCGAAACCCTGATCAAAGATGTGGACCTCAGCCACTACATCCGCGACCGCAGCCCCTCCGTGCGCTTTCCGGGTCGGGCCTATGTGCTGGCGCGCAGCGACGTGACCGCCCTGCCGGTCGAGACGGTGAATGTGGATAGGCTGGATCTGAAGCTCTCGCGCATCAGTGACCGCAACCTCTTGCGCAGCATGCAGGACGATCTGTTCGCCCGTCCCCTGAACCAATGGCAGAGCGAGAATTTCGACGCCACAGTGGCAGAGGAACTCTGGACCGGCACCGCCGAGGTGCAGCAGGAGTTGAACCGCGACATGACCACCCGGTTGCCGCTGGATGATGTGCTGGCCGATCAGCCCGTGGGTATCTATGCGCTCAGTGCCTCTGTGCCGGGGGCCGATCCCTATGACAGCCCGGCGGCGATGCAGTGGTTTGTGCTCACGGATCTTGGCCTCAGCTCTATGTCTGGGGCCGATGGGTTGCATGTGCAGGTGCAGGGGCTGTCGGACGCCAAGGCCCGCGCGGGCGTCGAGGTCGAACTGATCTCAGAGGCCAACGCGGTGATTGCCCGCGCCATCAGCGACGCCACTGGCTATGCGCATTTTGCGCCGGGGCTGACCCGGGGCACCGGCAGTGCTGCGCCCGCGATGCTGCTGGCCCGCGCCGGAGAGGAGGACTTTGCCTTCCTGTCGCTGCGCGATGCCGCCTTTGATCTGTCGGACCGTGGTGTCGAGGGCCGACCCGCGCCCGGACCGGTTGATGTCTTCCTGACCACAGATCGTGGCGCTTATCGTGCCGGTGAAACCATCAACGTCACCGCCCTGTCGCGCGATCCGCGTGCGCAGGCCATCGAAGGGCTGCCGCTGATCGCGGTGCTGAAACGCCCCGATGGGGTGGAATATTCGCGCCATATCTCCGAGGGCGGTGATGCAGGCGGTCATGTCTATGCCCTGCCCGTGGGCGACAGCGCGCCGCGCGGCTCCTGGGCGATCGAGATCTATGCCGACCCTAAGGCGGAGCCGCTGGCGAGGCAAACCGTGCTGGTCGAGGATTTCCTGCCCGAGCGGATCGACTTTGAACAGGACATCCGTGACGTCGCGGGCCTGCGCCCCGGCGGCCAGTTGGTTGTCGATATCGACGCGCGGTTCCTGTTTGGCGCCCCGGGGGCTGGCCTGAGCGTCGAGGGTGATGTCTCCCTCGCCCCGGTGCGGCAGTTGGCCGATTGGCCCGGCTATCGCTTCGGGCGCTATGATGCGGAAACCAACCGCCAGACCCGCTATTTCAGCGGCGAGGACACCGGCGCCGATGGCCAGTCTGTCGCGGCAGGTGATTTGCCCGAGGTGGAGGCAGCAGGCCTGCCGCTTGAGGCCCGTTTGCGCACGCGGCTGTCGGATGGCTCCGCCCGTCCGGTCGAGCGTGAACTAACCGTGCCGGTCCAGCCTGCGACCCCCGTGATCGGGATCAAGACGCAGTTTGCCGATGACGTGGTGGCCGAAGGCACCGAGGCGGGTTTTGAGCTGATCTCGCTGGCACCGGATCTCACCCCCGCGCCGATGCAGGTGCAATGGGTGCTGAACCGGGTCGAGACGCGTTATCAGTGGTATCAGCTCTATGGCGACTGGCAGTGGGAGCCGATTACCCGCCGCACCCGCGTGGCCTCGGGCGAGGCGATGCTGGGCGGCGATCCGGTGGCGGTCACCGCGCCGGTGGACTGGGGTCGCTACGAGCTGGTGGTGGAACGTCTGGATGGCGATTACGTGACCGCTGCGCAGGATTTCTACGCTGGCTGGTATGTGCCCGCCTCCGACGCGCAGACCCCGGATCGTCTGGAACTGTCGCTGGATGGCCAAAGCTACGCCCCCGGCGACACCGCCCGCCTGCGGATCGTACCGCAAGCGGCGGGAACCGCGCTGATCTCCGTGATGGGGAGCGAGATGATCCACCGTCAGGCGGTCGAGGTGACGGCGGGCGAAAACGTGATCCCGCTTGAAGTCACATCCGACTGGGGCAGCGGCGCCTATGTGACCGCCTCTGTCGTGCAGCCCGTCGCCGGTCGGCAGGGCCGCACACCGACCCGGGCGCTGGGCATCGCCCATGCCACAGTGACCCAGCCGGGGCAGCAACTGGATGTCACGATCAACACCCCCGAGGTCACCCGCCCCCGCCAGACGGTCGCGGCGACGGTAGAGGTCGCCGGGGCCGAGGCGGGCGAGGAGGTCTGGCTGACGCTGGCCGCCGTTGATGTCGGCATCCTCAACCTCACTGGTTTTCAGAGCCCGGATCCCGTGGGCTATTTCCACGGTCAGCGGCGTCTGGGGATGGAGCTGCGCGACATCTATGGCCGTCTCATCGACCCCGGCAACGGCGCGTTGGGACGTGTGCGCTCCGGCGGCGATGCGGGGCTTGGGGCGCAATTCCAGTCCCCCCCGCCGACGCAGGATCTGATGTCAGTCTTCCACGGCGCGCTACAGGTCGGGGACGATGGCAACGTGACCCTGCCCATCGATCTGCCGGATTTCAACGGCACCGTGCGGCTGATGGCTGTGGCTTGGACTGACCGCTCGGTCGGGCAAGCGGAGTCCGACATGATCGTGCGCGATCCGGTGGTGCTGACCGCCTCACTGCCGCGCTTTCTGGCGCCCGGCGATCAGAGCCGCATCCGCCTCGACATCACCCACGCCGATGGACCTGCGGGTGAGATCGGTCTGGCGGCCGAGGTGATCGGGGCCGGTCTGCAACTGGGCGCGCTGCCGCCTTCGGTGACGCTCACCGAACAGGGCCGTGTGCTACTGGAACTTCCGGTCACGGCAGAGGCCGTGGGCGATCCGGAGGTGCGTCTGAGCCTGACCACACCCGGCGGGGAGGTGCTGGACCAGACCCTGCGTCTGCCGGTGCGCGCCAACGATCCCGAGGTCTCGGAAACCCGGCGCTTCTCGCTGGCGGGCGGCGACAGCTTCTTGTTCAACGCGGATGTGTTCGCGGGTCTGCGCCCCGGCTCTGCCCGCGCAGTGATGTCGGCGGGGCCGCTGGCCAAGTTCGACGTGCCGGGGCTGTTGTCGCAACTGGACGGCTACCCCTATGGCTGCACCGAACAGGTGACGTCGAAGGCGCTGCCGCTCCTCTATCTGTCGTCAGTGGCCGAGGCCGCCGGTCTGGGCGATGGCCCCAAGGTGGACGCGCGCATCAACGGTGCCATCCGCAAGGTGCTGATCCGGCAGGCCGCCAATGGCGCCTTTGGCCTTTGGCGCGCCGAGAGCGGCGATTTGTGGCTGGATGCCTATGCCTCTGACTTCCTCAGCCGGGCACGGGCCAAAGGCTATATGGTGCCCGATCAGGCCTTTGCCCGCGCCATGGACAATCTGCGTAATCGGCTGAACTACGCGCCGGATTTCGACAGCGGCGGTGAGGAAGTGGCCTATGCGCTGCTGGTGCTGGCGCGCGAGGGCGCAGCGGCGATGGGAGATCTGCGCTATTACGCGGATACAAAAGCAGATGCCTTCTCCACCCCGATGGGCGCGGCGCAATTGGGGGCAGCACTCGCGGCCTATGGCGATCAGCGCCGGGCGGACAAGATGTTTGCCCGCGCCGCGCAGATGATCGCAGGCCAAGGCGCGGAAAAGCCAGTGTGGCGTGTCGATTACGGCACCCAGTTGCGCGACTCGGCGGCTGTCTTGGCGCTGGCGGTGGAGGCCGGCAGCACGGCGGTCAATCGCGACTATCTTACAGCGCGGGTCTCGGCTGGTGATAGGCATCGTTCGACACAGGAAGCGGCCTGGAGCCTGATGGCGGCGCAGGCATTGGTGGACAATCCCGAAGACTCCGGTCTGCGGGTCAATGGTCAGCCAGTCACCGGCGCTTTTGTCGAGGTGATGCAGGGTGACAGCCCGGCGGATCTCGCGGTCACTGCCGCCTCCGGGCGCAGCACCGACATCACCCTGACCCGCATCGGCGTGCCTGTCGTGCCCCCGGCGGCGCGTGGCTACGGCTTTGCCCTGACGCGGGAGTATTACACCTTGGAAGGGGAGCCGGTGGATCTGGCCTCGGTCGCGGTCGGCACCCGGTTGGTGACAGTGCTGCGGGTGCTGCCGCAAGAGGAGATCGGCGCCAGGCTGATGGTCAACGACCCGCTGCCGGCGGGGCTGGAGATCGACAATCCCAACCTGCTGCGCTCCGGCGATCTGCGCGATCTGGATTGGCTCAGCCTCTGGGAGGCCGATCACGTGGAGTTCCGCTCTGATCGGTTCCTCGCGGCGGTGACCTCGCGGGGGGATGATCCGATCACGCTGGCCTATATGGTGCGCGCGGTCAGCCCCGGTGACTTCCACCATCCTGCGGCCTCGGTCGAGGACATGTACCGCCCGGCCTACCGCGCCAATACGGCGGCGGGACGGCTGCAGGTGCGATGAGCCGAACTGGTTGGCTGTGTAAGCTGGGGGCACTTTTGCAGAGGCGAGAGCGCCCGGACACTGTCGTGTCCGGGCGCGACCTGACCGAACGGTCAGGAGGGGGCGCGTTGCGCCCCCTGTTTTGGATGGCAGCGCGCCTCAGAACTCCTTTGTTGGTCTTGCTCATTGCGAGTGTCCTTGCGGGAAAGGCTCTCGATCTGTGGGTTGACGCGACGGTGCTTCCACAAACGCTTGCTGAAACCTCCGTCGAGGTGCGTGATCGCGATGGCCGTTTGTTGCGGGCCTACCCGGTTGGAAATGGGATTTGGCGCATGGCTGTGCGTGTCGAAGAGGTGGACGCCACCTATCTGAACATGCTTCGGGCCTATGAAGATAAACGGTTCGACACCCATCGCGGGGTCGACGTTCTGGCGATGCTGCGCGCGGTCGGGCAAGCCGTTTTGAATGGGCGTACCGTATCCGGGGGGTCGACCCTGACGATGCAGGTGGCACGGTTGCTGGAGGATGGCTCCACTGGGCGTTGGACTGGAAAGCTACGTCAGATCCGGGTGGCGCTGGCGCTTGAGCGCAAGCTCTCCAAACAGGAGATCCTGAACCTCTACCTGACGCACGCGCCGTTTGGCGGCAATCTTGAAGGTGTGCGGGCGGCAAGTTTTGCGTGGTTCGGCAAGGAGCCGCGTCGCCTGACCGTCGCCGAAGCCGCTCTACTGGTGGCATTGCCGCAATCCCCGGAGAACCGTAGGCCTGACCGATCGGTAGGTGCCGCGCGCGTCGCACGCGAACGCGTGCTGCAACGCAGTCGTGAGGCTGGGGTCCTAACCTCTGAGGTGGCACTGCAGGCGGCGCAAGCACGCCTGCCGAAGGTGCGCCGCGCCTTTCCGCTGCTTGCTCCGCATTTGGGGGATCAGCTGCGGGCTGCGGCCCCGGCTACCGCGCGATTTGACACAACGCTGGACGCCGCTTTGCAGGAAAAACTGCAGGCTGTTCTGCTGCGGCGGGCGAAAGCGGCCGGGCCACAGCTGAGCGCAGCGATGATTGTAGCGGATCATCAAAGCGGCGAAATCCTCGCCCGGATTGGCGCGCCAGATTACACCGACACAGTGCGGCGCGGGTTTGTGGATATGGTGAGTGCGGTGCGCTCTCCCGGCTCTACGCTGAAACCGCTGGTGTATGGCCTCGCCTTTGACGAAGGGCTGGTGCATCCGGACACGCTGATCCGCGATGCCCCTGTGTCCTTTGGCGGCTATGCGCCGCAAAATTTTGATGGAGCTTTTCGAGGCGACGTGCGCGTGCGCGATGCGTTGCAAATGTCGCTCAACACCCCTGTGGTCACCCTTACGGAGGCGATTGGTCCCTCGCGGTTGATGGCAGGGATGCGTCAGGCTGGGATGCGCCCTCAATTGCCGGGTGGCAAAGCGGGGCTGGCGGTGAGCCTCGGCGGAGTTGGCGTGAGCCTGCAAGATCTGGTGCAGCTTTATACGGTATTGGCCGCAGGAGGCACGGGGTTGCAGTTAAGGTTGGAGGCTGGTGGCGAGAGTGCTGTGATCCCAAGGGTGATTTCTCCGGTCGCAGCCTGGTACCTTGGGGACATCTTGCGCGATGTGCCGGTGCCCCGCGGAGCGCGCGCTGGCGTATTGCCGTTTAAGACCGGCACCTCTTACGGGTACAGGGATGCCTGGGCCGTGGGGTGGGATGGCCAGCACGTCATCGGGGTCTGGCTTGGTCGTGCTGACGGTACGCCAGTGCCGGGAGTGTTTGGGGCAGAGGTGGCCGCACCGGTGTTGTTTGAAGCCTTTGCCGCATTGAAGTCCGACCTCACACCGCTTGCCCCACCGCCACCGAACGCGCTGGTTTTGACGACGGCACAATTGCCGCAGCCATTGCGGCAGTTCAGGGCGCGCAATGACGTGTTCTCGGATGTAGGTGAAGGTGCCCCCGAGGTGGTCTTCCCTCCAACACGGGCGCGTCTGGCGCTGGTCGAGGGCCGGTTG
Source organism: Tritonibacter mobilis F1926 (assembly GCF_000376545.2). Lineage (NCBI taxonomy): Bacteria > Pseudomonadati > Pseudomonadota > Alphaproteobacteria > Rhodobacterales > Paracoccaceae > Tritonibacter > Tritonibacter mobilis. The sequence goes on along the minus strand of NZ_CP015230.1, from coordinate 2,883,469 downwards.
TCGCTAAAGCTGCGCGGGGGGCGGCTGCCCTTTACGGTGCTGGCGAATGGAGTGCCGGTGGCCCGGGGTCTGAGGTCCCGGGATCTCGACCTTCCGAGCCCCGGGCCGGGACACGCAACGCTTGTGGTTATTGATGCGGATGGGCAATCTGCTCGGGTGACCGTTGAGATTGACGAGACGGGGTGATGCGCGTGTTGCAGGAGGTAAAGGGTATGATTCACAGAATGCATGGGCTGGCGGTGCTTTGTGTTTTGGCCGTCTTCACAGCTGTCCCCGCCATGGCAGATTGCGCGAGCGAGGACGAGGTAAACCAATTTGCGGCTGACTATATCGCGCGAAAACCTGCCAAAGCTCTGGGCGCAGATGGCGATATGGTGGATGCGCTTTGTACGCAGGCACGATTGGTGGAGGTACTGTCGGAGCATATGGGGCCAGTGATCGGCTACAAGGCCGGATTGACCAGTGCGCCCGCGCAGGAGCGGTTTGGTGCGAGCGAACCTGTGCGCGGTGTGCTTTACCGGGATATGATGCTGGAGAGCGGGGCAACGGTAGAGGTTCCGTGGGGCACGGTTCCGATGGTCGAAGCTGATCTGGTGCTGGAGGTAGGCGATTCAGCTGTGAACTGGGCCACGTCCCCTCAGGAGGTCATGGAAAACATCCGCAGCGTCCGGCCATTTATCGAGTTGCCAGATCTCGCATTGGCATCGGGTGAGCCAATGACGGCGGAGACGATTACGGCAATGGGTGTCGGCGCGCGGCGCGGTGTGCTTGGTGCTGAGATACCGGTCGAAGATGTCGCAGCCCTGACCACCGCATTGGCCGAAATGCAGGTTACTCTGCGCGATGGTGCAGGTGAGACTGTGGTATCGGCTCCGGGAACGGCTGTTTTGGGACATCCCGCCGAAACGATCCTCTGGCTCCATGAGGCTGGGGTGACGTTTAAGGCTGGGGATCTGGTCTCGGTTGGATCGTTTGGTCCGTTGGTGCCGCCTTCCAAACTCAGTGGGGGAGCGCGCGTCATTTATGAAGGGCTACCGGGAGATCCGGAAGTCTCTGTCCTATTTGCGCCGACCTCCTGACCCGTTGATGGTGTCTTTTGCGAAAGGTGTTTCGCATCGGGCTATGCCCGATGCGACCGGCGCCGCGCCAAAGGCGCGGCGCTCGGCCCAACTGGCCGATGGGATCGACAGATCACAAGGCTGGGCGGGAGGGCTCGCCGCTTGCCATCCTGCACGGTGCCCACACAAAAGAGTGACGTTGCTCAAGACGAGCTGCGCCCTTCCCGTAGCCACGCGCCGATCAACAGCGCCCCCGCCAACAGGAGCAGTACCCACGAGGGAAGCAACGGCGATTGAGTTACAGCAGTGGTTTCATATGCGCCGCGCGGTGCGAGGCCGATCCAGCCCCTACCTGATGCAGGACGCCCCTCGCGAATGTTGCGCAAAGACGGGACGCCCGCCTCAAGCGGCACGGCCCCGCCACGCATCGCGCGCACAAGTGGCTCCATTACACTGGCGGTCGCGATGGTTTGCTCAAACTCCTTTGGGGCAGCAGGGCCAAGACCGATGACTGCACGCTCTTCACCCTCTTGCAGGTGATAAAGCCCGATTTGATCGCTTTCATACCGCCCTTCCCAAAGGCCGGGCCGTACCTCGTGCAGTGTGACATCGGATGTTGTGCTATCCGGTGCAGTGACAGTCACAGCCCCCACGGTATCGCCAAGAGTGCGACGCTCGATACGCATGCGTTGGCCTGTGGCCTCAGCCGTCAGCACCTCTTCTTCCAATTCGGGCTCTTTCATCATCCAATGCGCCAAGCGGCGGAGCAGCTCCAATTGTGGGCCGCCGCCCTCAAAACCGCGACTCCACAGCCAAGCGTGATCCGAGGCCAGAAGTGCAACGCGCCCCTGTTCCACCCGATCCAGGATCAACAGTGGGCGCTCGCCGATCCCGCGCATTAATGTGGTTCCGCCGGTGGTATCCAGTTCGACCTGACGCATCCAGCGGCCCCATTCCGCAGCGCCTGTCAGCTCTGCAGTGACCGGATGCTGCTGGCCGATCTCGCTGATCGTGGGACGATAGGGTTCCTCAAGCACGCGAGCCGAGGGACGTGCAGGCAGGACGTCTGCCAAAGGCGTGCGAAAGATGCTGTCAGCGCTGGCAAAATCCGGCCCCGCCGCCACCAGGACCGCGCCACCGCGGCGGACGTAATTGGCGACATTCTCCAGATAGGCCGATGGCAGGATGCCGCGCCGTTTGTAGCGATCAAAGATGATGAGATCGAAATCCTCGATCTTTTCCAGAAACAGCTCGCGGGTTGGAAAGGCGATCAAAGACAGCTCATCCACTGGCACGCCATCCTGTTTTTCGGGAGGACGCAGGATAGTGAAGTGCACAAGATCAACAGAGCTGTCGGATTTCAGAAGGTTGCGCCATGTGCGCCCGCCCGGATGCGGAGCACCGGATACCAGCAGCACCCGTAGCCGGTCACGCACGCCGTTGATCTGCAACAGGGCGGCGTTATTGCGGGCTGTTAACTCGCCGGGGGCCTCAGGAACGCGGAACTCGATCACATTGCGTCCACCGTGGGGCAGGGTCAGCGGCAGGTCGAAATCAACTCCTACCGGCAGACGGAAATTCTGCGGCGCACCTCCGTCGATTGCGATCTGCAGCTCGGTATATTGCACGCCCTCCGGTGCAGCGCCCTGATCTTCGACCTGTAGCGTCAGAGTGATCGGCTCTCCGATAATCCCAAAGGATGGAGCGTTTTTGACGATCAGGCGACGATCCCAGTCTCCCTTGCGGCCGGTCATCAGGAGATGCAGTGGCGCGGGGAGATCGGGCGCGCGTTCCATATCGTGGATCTGCCCGTCTGACAGCGCGATGATACCTGCAACACGTGCTCGTGGCTCGTCTGCCAATGCCCGGGTCAAAGCATCCATCAACTGGGTGCCGCCATCGTCGGGGCTGTCTTCGACAGTGATCCAGCGCACTTCGGTATTGGCGCGCTCCGCCAGCGCCTCTTCAATCTCAGCGCGCGCAGTAGCCATTTGTTCGCCCCGGTCAGAGAGAGCCTGACTGGCGGTGCGATCTTCGGCAACGATGACGATATCGCTCAGGGGGGTGCGATCTTCGACCTGAATGACCGGGCCGGAAAGTGCGGCCAGCAGAACCAGCGCGGCTCCAGCGCGCAAGGCCCAGCCCGCGAGCCGCCGCCAGATGGCCAGCCCCAATGCCACAAAGCTCACCCCCGCCAGCGCAGTGAGCAGCGCCCAGGGCACCAGCGGATCAAAGAGGATGGTCTGGGTCATTCGACGTGGGCTCCTTGCGCCACAGGATGAGTGATCTGCATGAGCCTACTGCCCAAGCCGGTCGAGCAGAGCAGGGACATGCACCTGATCGGATTTGTAGTTGCCGGTCAGCACATGCATCAAAAGGTTCACACCAAAGCGCCGGGCCAGCTCGCGCTGGCGTTCACCTGAAAACCCGCGTCCAACCGGATAGAGCGGCGCGTTGCGCTCATCCACGGCCCATGCCGCTGCCCAGTCATTGCCGCCGATCACCACCGGGGTTACCCCGTCGTTGAGATTGCGAAAGGGCAGCCCTTCAACCTGTTCAGCATCCGGTGGCGCGGCTTCGACCCAGATTTGCCCGCGCGGATGACGACCGGGAAAATCCTGTAGCAAGTAGAACGCACGTGTAAGTACATGATCGGCAGGGATTGGCTCTATGGGTGGAATATCCAGCGGAAGCGCCAGTTGTTGCAGGCGTCGCGCCGCGCCGCTGCTGGCCCCGGTGACCGCTAGGTCCGCGTCGCGGGTATCAAAAAGGATCATACCGCCTGTGCGCAAATAGGCATTGAGCTTGCTGTAGGCCTCTGATGAGGGGAGCGGCTGCCCCTCTGTGACAGGCCAGTAGAGAAACGGAAAAAACGCCAACTCGTCAGTTTCCAGATCCACCCCGTATGGTGGCGCCGGTTCGACGGAGGTGCGCAACGCCATTACATTGCTAAGACCACGTAACCCTTCGGCGGAAATCTGATCGACCCGCGCGTCACCTGTCAACACATAGGCCAGTGTCAATTCTGATGTGAGTTCCGTCGGGGTCGCAGCGGACGAATTGGAAGCTGTCTGAGCCTGTGCGGATTGCGGCAGTCCCGTGGTGATGCCACCCGCTATCCCCGCAGCGAGCACTAGAGCCGCCACCTTAGCAGGAGACCAGAGACCAGACACCAGAAGTGCCGCCGCAATGTCGAGTGCCAGCAGCACCAGCGCAAGGCTCAAGAGCACACCGCCGAGGGGGCGCTCCTGTGCGCCCTCATAGGTGAGCACCGGCACAGATGCAGGCCAGGTGCTGGGTCGAATCTCATCCCCCATGCGCAAGACATTGCGGGCATAGGCGCCGCTGCCGCTGGTATAAAGCCCGGGCTGCAACGTGGGTCCGGAGGGGGCGTCGATTAGATCTGGTCCCGCAACACCTGCCAATGTGTCCGCGTCTGCCAGTCGACCAAAGCCATCCAAAACCTCAACGGCCTGCCATGTGGTGCCCTCCAGAGCCTCTGCCGCAGGAGGCTTTGCAGCAGAAGACACCGCGAGACGTTCCAGCATGTCGACAAACAACCCCGAGAGCGGCAGGGTGCTCCACTCCGCATTCGCCGTGACATGGAACAGGACCACTTGCCCCTGACCCAGTGATTTACGCGTCACCAGTGGCGTACCATCGCTCAACTCGGCTACCACGCGGCTTGCCAGTTCCGGGTCGGGTTGTGCCATGACTTGCGAGCTGACGGTAACTTCCTGCGGGATCTCCAAACCGTAAAAGGGCGAAGCTTCCGCAAATGGCGCGAGCGCCTTTGGCTGGCCCCAACTCATGGCACCGCCTATGCTGCGCCCACCAATGCGCAGGCGCACCGGCATCAGGGGTTCCTCGGTGTCGCGGGCCGTATCGCTGGCGGCCAGACGTGGCCCGGCAAACCGCAACAGCAAGCCACCCTGATCCACCCAGTCGATCAGCGCCTCTTCCTGCGCGGGGGCCAGACGGGCCACATCGGCGAGAACCACCACGTCCGGGTTTGCAGGCAAAAGATCCGGCAGCGCTCCTTCGAGCAGCTCCGCCGTCGGCTCCAGCGCCTGACGCAGGTAGTGGAGCGGGGAAAGCAGTGCGAGGCCTTCATCGCTGCTCTGGGCGGAAATCAACGCGACCTCACGGCGGCGCAACCGATCATCGGTCAGTGAAACCGCCCCGGCAGAGCGGGTGTTCAAAATCTCGAACCGGCTGATGCGGGCACGCAACTCCATGGGCAACGCCAGCTGTGCTTCGGCGCTGTTGGCAGGGACGTCAAAGGTCATCGTGGTTGAGGCCAGCGCGCGCTCTGTACCGTTTGGGTCCGGCCCAAGCGCCTGCACGGTGATCTCTTGTTCAAGCCCGGTGCTGCTGCGCAGGGCGCGCAGGGTAATTGCACCGTCTTCGTAGGTGGCGGGCAGCAGACCCATCACAGGCGCGCCGCTCTCGTACACTTCGATCTCGCCGCGTTCGGCAAGTGTCGCGACCAGATCGGCGCGACCTTCCATTGCCACACCATCGCTCAGCCAGAGCGTATCAAACCCGCCCTCCGCCTCGGCGATCATCTTTGCGGTGTCTTGCAGCTGTTCGGGAGAGGCCACCCATGGCGCGGGCGTCATTCCCGGCAATTGGCGGCTCCAGTGACCTGCGGCGAGGAATTGCAGTGGCTCCGGCGCAGTCAGGCGCAAGAGTGCAACAGGGCGACCTGCGCGCCCGGCCTCACTTAGCTCCGCCTCGATCTGAGCGCGGTTCTGCTCCCAACGTGGCGCGCCGCCCCAGCCAGAATCCATGACGATCAACAGTGGACCACTGCCACCATGTTCCTGTGCAGGGTTTAGCACTGGCCCCGATAAACCAAAGATGGCTGCAGCCACGGCGAGCATCCGAAGGAGCAGTAACCACCATGGGGTGCGATCCGACAGGCTCTCGTCGTCTTTTAGCCCCAACAAGAGTGTCACGGCTGGAAACGGTTGCCGTTTTGGGGCCGGAGGAATGGCCCGCAGCAACAGCCACAGAATTGGCAAAACCAAGAGCCCCAGCAGTAGCCATGGGTTGGCAAAACCTATGCCGGCGATCATGGTCATTGGCGCCGCTCCAATGCGTGATAGAGCCACAGCAGACCCGATTGCGCACTATCGCCTGTGTGGTGCAGGCCCAAGGTCCAGCCTGCCGCGCGGCACAATTGTTCCAGCGCATCGCGCCGTTCCGCCAGTCGATCCAGATACCGATCACGCAGAGCGGATGCTTTCAATGTTTCGTGGCTGAAGCGGCTATCCGGCCCCTCGAACCGGGTACGACCGCTGAAGGGAAACATCTCCTCAGTGGGGTCTAGAACCTGCAGAAGTACACCACGCAATCCACGGTCTGCCGCCTTGGTGAGTGCGATTTCCAACTCCTGAAAGGGGCCGAGAAAGTCTGAAATGAACAGCGCACGCGCGTGAGGGATCAGCGCCCGATGCTCGGGTGGGGCATAGGCTGTGTCGTCAATGGTGGTGAAATGCTCGGCCAGCCTCAGGATCTGCATATTGCCGCGTCTCGGGGGCAGGGCACCTCCGGTCAGCCCCACGCGTTCGCCGCCACGCACCATCAACACGGCTGAGGCCAAGGCCAACAGGCGGGCGCGGTCGACTTTCTGCGGCAATTCGGCATTCGAGGCAAAACGCATGGAGTGCCCCTGATCGACCCAGAGGTGCACGGTCTGCGCAATCTGCCATTCCCTTTCGCGCACAAACTGCTGATCGCCGCGCGCAGACCGGCGATGGTCGATCATGCGACGACTGTCGCCCTGCTGCACCGGGCGATATTGCCAGAAATCATCGCCAGCGCCGGACCTTCTGCGGCCGTGTTCTCCGAGCAAAACCGCGCCAGCCAATTGCTGCGCCTGCACCAGCAAGGGGGGCAGGACACTGGCAGCTTCTTCGGCGCGGCTGCGAATCTGACCAGCCGGACCACGGGCAGCCATATCGCGGGAGGGGGCAGGGTGGCTCACGCGGCGGCCTCGGCTCGGATCAGGGTGGCCGCGGTCTCATCAATCAAATCCGCAAGGCTATCGCCGCGGGCGCGGGCTGCGAAATTCAGCTGCATCCGATGGCTCAGCACCGGGCGCGCCATATCGACCACATCCTCCGCATTGGGGGCAAGGCGACCTTGCAACAATGCCCGTGCCCGCACCGCCATCATCAGGGCCTGCGCCGCCCGCGGCCCCGGTCCCCATGCCACGGTCTGGGCGACCCGTTCGCTTGCACCGGGTTCTTCGGGGCGGAAGGCGCGCACAAGATCGAGGATCACTTCAACCACCGACTCGCCAACAGGCATCCGGCGCAACAGGGTTTGAGCGGCAATCAGTTCATCTGCAGTAAAGACCTGATGCACCTCACTCTCTTCGACGCCGGTGGTGGCAATGAGGATATCGCGCTCGGTGTCCCGGTCGGGATAATGAATGTCGATTTGCATCAGGAAACGGTCAAGCTGCGCTTCTGGCAGCGGATAGGTCCCTTCCTGCTCGATCGGGTTTTGCGTTGCGAGCACATGAAACGGGGCGTCCAGCGCCCGATCTGCGCCTGCGACCGTGACGGTTTTCTCCTGCATTGCCTGCAAGAGCGCCGATTGGGTGCGGGGCGAGGCGCGGTTGATTTCATCCGCCATCAAAAGCTGACAAAAAATCGGACCCTGCACAAACCGAAAGGCGCGGGTGCCATCGGGCGCCGTATCCAGCACCTCAGAGCCAAGGATATCTGCAGGCATCAGATCCGGCGTGAACTGAACCCGGTTGCCGTTCAGGCCCATAACGGTCGAGAGTGCCTCCACCAGCCGGGTTTTGCCAAGGCCGGGCAGACCGATCAACAGGCCGTGGCCACCACACAGCAAGGTCGCCAGCGTCAGATCGACGACCCGCTCTTGTCCGATGAACCGACGTGTGATCGAGGCGCGCGCCTCTTGCAGCTTGGTTTCCAGCGCTTCGATGTCGGACAACAGATCCTGTGCTTCGCTCATGACTTCCCTTTCCGTGGGCTTATATGTTCTCAGTGTATCGCGCAGAGATAGAATGGCAAAACGAATGAGTGGACAAAAAGCCGTGACACCAGATGCAAATGCCCTAGAAGCAAGCGCAAAGGCCGTAGGCAAAGGCGGATTGCCGCCGGTGCATTTGTGGAATCCACCCTACTGCGGAGATCTGGATATCCGCATCCACCGTGATGGCAGTTGGAGCTACCTTGGCTCCCCCATCAACCGGTTTGAATTGGTGAAGTTGTTTTCATCGATTCTGAAGCTGGAAGGTGGAAAATTCTATCTGGTGACGCCGGTCGAGAAGGTCGGCATCACTGTCGAGGATGCGCCTTTCGTTGCGGTAGATTTCGAGGCCACTGGCGCGGGTGAGAGCCAGATTCTCACCTTTACAACTCAGGTTGGCGATCAGACCATCGCTGGGCCGGATAACCCGGTTCGGGTCGAGCGCAATTCAGATACAGGGGAACCTTCGCCTTACGTGCATGTACGCGCGGGGCTCGAGGCGCTCATTGATCGCAAGAGCTTTTACCGGCTTATGGAGATTGGTGAGGCGCATGAAGGCTGGTTCGGCCTATGGTCTCAGGGCTGCTTCTTTCGCATCATAGAGGCGGACGCGCTGGATCTTGCCTGACGGCAACCGTTTTTGATTTGAGGCTTGTGGCCAGTGCAGATCAGCGCCACGCTCGACGTAAGTGGTGATCCGGGGGTCACCATTGCACTCAGAAACAGGCGCCAGCGCAATCCATTAAAATTGCGCAAAATGAGGGCATTTTCATCTGTGCCGGGCGGATGCATATCAACGCATTACGAGAGCAGGTGCAGTTCAAAGTTAAATTAAAACCCGCGTACGCGCGTCACAGGTCTGTGGTATAGTGATGTGACGGGGACTGCATGCGCAGCAGGAGGTGAGAATGCCAAAGTTCGCGGCCAATCTATCCATGCTCTTTGCGGAGCTTCCTTATCTGGACCGCTTTTCGGCGGCAGCCGCCGCCGGTTTTGAGGCGGTGGAGGTGCTGTTTCCCTATGAGTTTGCGGCCAAAGAAACCCAACGTGCGCTTCTTGCCAATGGGCTGGAATTGTTGCTGATCAACGCTCCGCCGCCGAACTACACCGGCGGTGATCCGGGTTATGCAGCTGTGCCAGAGCAGGCAGACCGGTTCCAGCGCGACATCCGCCGGGTGCTGCGCTACGCCGATATGCTGAAGGCAGGGCGCATTCATGTGATGGCCGGACCGGCCAAGGGAGATGCTGCACGCGAGACCTTTGTGCAGAACCTGCGGGCGGCGGCAGACTCGGCGCCGCAGCAGCAGTTCACCATCGAGCCGCTGAACAACGGTGATTTTCCGGGCTATTTCCTTGATGACTATAACCTCGCGGTGGACATCCTCGATGAGGTCGGGCGCGATAATGTGACCCTGCAGTTTGATGCCTACCATGCGCAGTTGATCCATGGCGATGCGCTCAAGGTCTGGGAGGCCTTTGGAGATCGCGCGACCCATGTGCAGTTTGCGGCAGCACCCTCGCGTTGTGAACCGGGCAATGGGCCGCTGGATTTTGACGCACTTTTTGCGGCCATTGATGACAGTGGCTATCAGGGCTGGGTCAGTGCGGAATACACGCCCAGCACGCCCCGTACCGAGGATAGCCTGCGGTGGATGCGGGCGTTACAGGCCGCTTAAGAGACATCTTGGACGGCTACTGAGTGCCGAGCGTGCTGCGTCTTTTGTGCCGGTGAAGCTCCCGCCCCCCGTGCGATCATCGCAGATGATCTGCGGGCGTTGGGCCCGGCGCCGCTGGCGCGGCGCAGGGCGTATTGGCGCGACCGGTCACTGCAAGCAGAGGAACAGGTCCAGATTGCGGCCACGGGCGCGGTCAGTCTCGGTCGAGGCATGTTCGGCGCGTTTGCCCTGACCGGCGCGACAGACGCGGTCGGCCTCGTCCCTGGCCACTTTCAGCGCCCAGTGGCGTTTGAATTTCTGTTTGGTAGCAATGGTGACGCTGTCGCCGTTATAGGCGGTGACCTGCGGGTCGATGTGATGGGCACAGGCGGTCAGCGCCGCCAGCAGTGCGGTCAAGATGATCGGTTTCAAAACGGGTCGTCCAATTGGTTTGGTCAAAAACCGGCGGCCACGTCGGGCGCCCGCCGGGAAGGGCTCTGTCTAAAACGGGCCAGAGCGCGCGTTAATGCGCCTCGGCCCAGTTTTGGCCGCGACCGGCGTCCACCACCAGTTTCACGTCCATATGCACCGCCGGATCGGCCGCGCCTTCCATGATCTCGCGGGCGGCTGAAATGGTTTCGTCCACGTGATCCTGAGGAACTTCAAATAGCAATTCATCGTGCACTTGCAACAGCATGCGGGCAGGCAGATGCGCAATCGCATCCGGCATCCGCACCATGGCGCGGCGGATCACATCCGCCGCAGTGCCCTGAATCGGCGCGTTGATCGCCGCCCGTTTGGCAAAGCTCGCCCGCGGCCCCTTGGCGGCAATCTCCGGCGTGTGGATCTTGCGGCCAAACAGCGTCTGCACATAGCCGTGCTCCTTGGCGAAATTCACCGTGTCGTCCATATACTGACGAATGCCGGGGAAACGCTCGAAATAGCGGTCGATGAAGCCCTGCGCCTCGCCGCGCGGAATGCGCAGGTTGCGGGCCAGACCAAAGCCCGAGATGCCGTAGATCACCCCGAAGTTGATCGCCTTCGCCTTGCGGCGGATCTCCGGTGTCATCTCCGCCAGCGGCACGTCAAAGACCTCGGAGGCGGTCATGGCGTGAATGTCGTGACCATCGGCAAAGGCCTGTTTCAGCGCGTCGATTCCCGCCACATGGGCCAGAATGCGCAGCTCGATCTGGCTGTAGTCGAGCGACAGGAGCACATTGCCCTCTTCGGCGACAAAAGCCTCGCGAATACGGCGGCCTTCCTCGCTGCGCACGGGGATGTTCTGCAGGTTGGGATCGCTCGAGGCCAGACGCCCGGTGTTGGCCCCGGTCTGCAAATACGAGGTATGCACCCGGCCCGTTTCCGGGTGGATATGTTCCTGCAAGGCGTCGGTATAGGTGGATTTCAGTTTCGACAGCTGCCGCCAGTCCAGCACACGGGCGGGCAGCTCGTGCTCGGTTGCCAGATCCTCAAGGATGTCGGCGCCGGTGGCATAGGCCCCGGTCTTGCCTTTCTTGCCGCCCGGTAGGGACAGCTTGTCAAAGAGGATCTCGCCCAGCTGTTTGGGCGAGCCGACGTTGAAGCTTTCGCCCGCAAGCTCGTGGATCTCGGCCTCAAGTGCGGCCATCTTCTGCGAAAACGCGTTCGACATCCGGCTCAGAGTGTCGCGGTCCACCTTGATGCCGTTCTGCTCCATCTGCGCCAGCACCGGCACCAGCGGACGTTCCAAGGTCTCGTAGACGGTGGTCACCTGTTTTTGGTGCAACTGCGGTTTGAACTGCTGCCACAGGCGCAGGGTGATGTCGGCATCCTCGGCCGCATAGGGCGTGGCGTCGTCGATCGGCACCCGGTCAAAGGTGATCGCGGATTTGCCGCTGCCCAGCAGCGATTTGATCGGGATCGGCTGGTGATCGAGGTAGCGTTCCGACAGCGTGTCCATGCCATGCCCGTGCATGCCGCCATGCAGCGCGTAGGACAACAGCATGGTATCGTCGATCGGGGCGACGTCGATGCCGTTGCGGGCAAAGATCTTGGCGTCGTATTTCATGTTCTGGCCGATCTTGAGGATGGCGTCATCCTCCAGCACCGGTTTCAGCATCTCCAGCGCCGTCTCCAGCGGCATCTGACCCTCGGCCAGATCGTCAGAGCCGAACAGATCGTCGGAATTACCCGCCTTATGCGTGAGCGGCACATAGCAGGCCTGCCCGGGCACCACGCAGAGGCAGATGCCGACCAGATCGGCGATCATCTCGTCGAGGCCTGTGGTCTCGGTATCCACCGCGACATAGCCGTGGTCGCGAATGAGGTCGATCCACTGTTGCAGGGTCTCGGCGTCGCGCACGGTGGTATATTCGGCACTGTCAAAGCCCGGGGCCTCGGGCAGCTCCAGCGCGGCGGCCGCGGCGGAGGGCGCTTCGGGGATCGTCGGGGCTTCGCGGCCCAGCTGGTCGGCCATCCGCTTGGACAGGGTGCGGAATTCCATCTCGGCGAGGAAGCCCAGGAGCGTTTCGGCGTCCGGGTCGCGCACTTCCAGATCGTCGAGGGTGAAGTCCAGCTCCATGTCGCAATCCAGCTGCACGAGGCGTTTGGACATTTCGATCTGATCGCGTTTTTCCACCAGAGTCTGGCGGCGCTTGGGCTGTTTGATCTCCTCGGCGCGGTCCAGCAGATCCTCCAGCGAGCCGAATTCGTTGATCAGCAGCGCAGCGGTCTTGATGCCGATGCCGGGCGCGCCGGGCACGTTGTCGACCGAGTCACCGGCAAGCGCCTGCACATCGACCACACGTTCGGGGCCGACGCCGAATTTCTCGCGCACGCCATCGCTGTCGATGCGCTTGTTCTTCATCGCGTCGAGCATCTCGACCCCGTCGCCAACCAGCTGCATCAGGTCCTTGTCCGATGAGATGATGGTGACGCGGCCCCCGGCCTCGCGCGCCTGACAGGCCAATGTGGCGATAATATCATCGGCCTCGAAGCCTTCGATTTCCTTGCAGGCGATGTTAAAGGCGCGGGTGGCCTCGCGCGTCAGCGGGAACTGCGGCACCAGATCCTCAGGCGCGGGGGGGCGGTTGGCCTTGTAGAGATCGTACATGTCATTGCGGAACGACTTGCCCGAATGGTCGAAGATCACCGCCACATGGGTGGGCGCATCGGGGCCCTTGTTGTCCTCGACTTGCTTGAACAGCATGTTGCAAAACCCCGCGACCGCACCGATCGGCAGCCCGTCGGATTTGCGCGTCAGCGGCGGCAGCGCATGGTAGGCGCGAAAGATGAAGGCGGAGCCATCGATCAGGTGGAGGTGACAGCCTTTGCCAAAATTGCTAGTGCTCATGGTGTTTGACCCCAACCGATTGTTTCCCAGATGTTCTTATCCGCCTTATCTCCGATCCGTCGCGTCACTGCAATCACTCTGCTCAGCCTGAGCGGTCTCTTGATTACATCCTGCCAACGCGAAGCCTCAAGTTCCGAGGCGGAAGCTTTCTTGTCTGGTTGCACCTCGAACCCGGGTCAGGGCGACCACTGTACACCGCTTTTGGCCTGTTTCGACAATGGGCAAAGCATCCATGGGGCGACGCTCGGTTGGTTGTCGGGCAATATCGAGGGGAAGACCCAAGATGGCGTGGCGTGCCGTGGAAAATGGGAGATTCTAAGTACATCAGATGCCAGCGGTTCTGCTCAATTTATCTGCGAGGACGGCAGCTATGGAAACGCAAGTTTTTCCTATGATCGCGCGAAGCCCGGCACGATTTGGGGGAGAGGCGAATTCAATGCGTCCGAGGCGTTTCAGGTCTGGGGCGGTCGGGACCTCATTCAGCGGCTGCAATTGGCAGGGGGCCATTTTGATCAGCTATGTGATGCTTTGAATGGCCTGACAGAGCGCCGATCTGCACTGTGATGTTGCACGCATGTGTCGCGGTGGCCTGCAGGTAGGGTATTGGCCCATCTGGCAGTTCGACAGATTTAGAACATTCCCATCACAAGGCCTGCTGCCATGGCCTGACCTAACTCGCGGCACATCTGCAATTCTGCCTCGGGGATGACCTTGTCGGCCAGAATCGCCTCCGGAGTCTGTGCGTGGGTGCAGATAATCAGCGGTTCTTGCACCGCCTTCAGCCGCCAACCCTGGGCGATCCGTGCCAATTGCCGCGCGGCGCTCTCGCCATCCGATCCAGCACAGATCATCTGCGCATAGGGGCGCGCCTCGATCTGTCCCAGCACCGGATAGTAGCAGCGATCAAAGAATTCCTTCATCGTACCAGACAGCGCCGCGAGGTTTTCCGGCGCGCAGAACAGATAGCCGCTTGCCGCCAGCAAATCCTCCGGCCCGGCCTCCTCGGCGCGGACCAGACGCGCGGACCCTTCGCCCGAAGCGCCTGCATGTGCGGCCTCGGCCATCTGCCGGCTGCCGCCGGTGCGGGAATGATATATGATCAACAGCTCTGCCATATCCGGCAGACTAGCGAACCCGGGCGCGGATCAAAAGCGCGGGCAAGCCCGGTTCAGGCAACTTTGCCTTCAAAATCCCGGTGGATGTATTTGCAATCGCAATAGGGGCATTCGACAAACCCGCTGTCCTCGGGGATCTGAAGATAGACCCGCGGATGACCGAGCGCGCCCTCGCTGCCGTCGCAGGCGACACGGTAGCTGTCTACGATCTTGGTTTCCGGCGCTTCTATGGTCATCGCTGGCGATCCTCTGGCTAATGCGTTAGGGGCTTTATGAGCCATGGAAATACCGGGGGCAAGAGCCGCGATGACTGACGAGGCAATCCGCATTGAAGCTTTGCGCAAAACTTACAAAGGGCGCAAAGGTCAGCCGGAGAAACATGCATTAAAAGGGATCGACCTCACCGTGCCGCGTGGATCGGTGTTTGGCCTCTTGGGGCCGAATGGTGCGGGCAAGTCGACGCTGATCAATATCCTTGCCGGGCTGGTGCTGAAAACCAGTGGCAAAGTGACGATCTGGGGCTTTGATCAGGATGAAAACCCACGCCAGAGCCGGGCCTCGATCGGGGTGATGCCGCAGGAGCTGAACCTCGACCCGTTCTTTACCCCTCGCGGTGCGCTGGAGGTGCAGGCGGGTCTTTATGGTGTGCCGAAAGCCGAGCGCGACAGCGACGGCATCCTGAAACTGATCGGACTGGAGGACAAGGCCGAGGCCTATGCCCGCACGCTTTCGGGTGGTATGCGGCGCAGGCTTTTGTTGGGCAAGGCGCTGGTGCATCGCCCCAATATCTTGGTTCTGGATGAGCCCACCGCCGGTGTCGACATCGAGTTGCGCCAGATGCTGTGGGAGAACGTCCGTAAGCTCAACGCGCAGGGCATGACCATCATCCTCACCACCCATTATCTGGAGGAAGCGCAGGAGATGTGCGACGAGATCGCCATCATCAATCAGGGCGAAGTGGTAGCGCGGGATTCGACCGCAAACCTGTTGGGCCGCCTTGATGCGCGCGCGATGGTGGTGCAGCCCGCCGCCCCCGTCACGACCCTGCCACAAGGGCCGGGGATCGAGGCCGAACTGCGCGGTGACGGTGCCGTGGTGCTGCGCTATCACAGCAACGAAACCTCTGCCGAGGCGGTGCTGGAGGCGGTGCGCGCAGCCGGGATTTCCATTCGGGACGTCAAAACCGAAGAGGCTGACCTCGAAGATGTCTTCCTCGCACTGACAAAGTCCCGCTGATGCTGATCCGTCCGTTTGAACCCCGTGACGCCGCCGACTGGGCACGGATCTTTCACACCGCCGTGCATCAGGTCGGCGCGCGGGATTACACCCCCGAACAATGCGCCGCATGGAGCCCGGAGCCCGCCCCGGTCGACCGGGTGCTGGAGCGCGCGCAGGACGGCCGCCGCATCTGGGTCGCAGCGGACGCAAACGACGTCGCGCAAGGCTTTATCGAGCTGGAGGCCGACGGCCACATCGACTGTTTCTACCTTGCGCCCGAGGTGGCCGGCACGGGCATCGGCGCCGAACTCTATGCCCGGCTGGAGGGGGAGGCGCGCGCCCTTGGTCTTGCGTCGCTTTATGTCGAGGCCAGCGAGGCGGCGCGGCGGTTCTTTCTGCGCCAAGGCTTTGCCGAGGAACATCGTCGCGATTTTGAACGCCGGGGCGTGATGATGCATAACTACGCGATGACCAAGACGCTGCCCGAGGTTCACACTGGTGCAATTAACGCTCGCTCTGGGTGATCGCGCCGCTTAAGGTCCCTGAAATGATCGGGAGCGCGGCAGGTCTCTGCGGCCCGTCGGTATTTGGCTGAGAGGGTTCTTACGAATGGATTTGCACCAGATCGTCTTGTTCGCAGCTGCGGTTGTCGGGGTCTCTCTCATTCCGGGTCCAAGCACGCTGATCGCATTTGCCCATGGCGCAGGGAGCGGTTGGCTGCGGTCGATCTGGACCTCGCTGGGCAATGCAGCCGCGTCGATCTTGCAGGCGATTGCAGCCTCTGCCGGGCTGGGGGTGGTGCTTGCCGGGTCCGCGAGCCTGTTTCTGGTGGTGAAATACTTGGGCGCTGCCTATCTGATCTGGGCCGGTATCCAGATGTGGCGCAGCGCTGCGCGGCGGGTCGATATGGCAGAGGCGATGGGGCCAGCCACCATGAGCTCTGCCCGCCTGTTTGTCAGCGGCTTCACCGTGGCGGCGAGCAATCCCAAGGCCATCATATTTTTTACCGCGCTGTTTCCGCAATTCCTGTCACCGGAAGGCACAGGACTTGGACAGCTTGCCACAATGGTCACAGTGGTCGGACTGGGGTCATTTGGTGTGGCGGCGTTTTACTGCGGGCTTGGCGCTTGGGTGCGCGAATTGAAACTGTCCCGCCGGGCGATGTCACGGCTGCATAAGGCCACGGGCGGGGTGTTCGTCGCCAGTGGCCTTAGCCTCGTTGCCGCGCGCTAAGGGAGTCAGCGCTCGATCTTTGCCTGATAGCAGTTGTTGCGCGCGGATCGGATGTGGATGTAACGCACGCGCGGGTCGGCGAAGATCTCTTCGGCCTGCGCCATCATCCGATCCTTGTTGATCACGATCCCGGTGCCGTAGACGATGCGGTCGTCTGCGCCGTACCCCTTGATCAGATAGTCGGGGGAACGGGTGAAGACCTCGGGCATCTCCGGGCCCGCGTGCCGGGTGCAGGTGCTGGCACAGAGGAAGATCGGCCCGGTTTCCGCATAGGGCTGTACTGTGGGAAAGGGGCGATGCGCAAGGATCAGCATCTCGGCCCCCTCGGGGATATAGGTCAGGCAATGGCGACAAGGGTTGCCGCCGCCGTCAGAGGTGGCGCGTTCCGGCCGCTGGCCATGGGCGTCGGGCAGGCCGGCCTGATAGGCGCGCACGGTTTCGGTGGGCATGGCGATGATTTGGGGCATGGGTTTGGTCCTATTGGTGAACTCTGAGTGTATGGCTAACAGCCGAGCCATTCGCCCTGCGACCCGGATCTTGCGCCTTTGCCGCCTGTGATGCGGAGAGAGATGCGCAAAAACGCACCGGCTGAGGTCACATTCGCGCGGATTGCGCACTCCCCGGTTTCCCAACCGCGCGACAGTCTGTAGAACCCGAGGCGAAACACCGCACTCGTTGACCGGAGACGCGCCATGACCGCACCCAAACCCGTTGTTCTTTGCATCCTCGATGGCTGGGGCAGTGCTGAGCCGGGCCCGGCCAATGCGCCCTATCTTGCAAAGACGCCGACACTGGATGCGATCATGGCAAGCTGCCCCACCGCGCGGCTGATCACCCATGGCCCCGATGTGGGTCTGCCCAGCGGTCAGATGGGCAATTCCGAGGTTGGCCATACCAATATCGGCGCTGGCCGGGTGGTGGCGATGGATCTCGGCCAGATCGACCTCGCGATCGAGGACGGGTCCTTTTACGACAATGCCGCGCTTCAGGCCTTTATCGCCAAACTAAAGGAAACCGGGGGTGCGGCGCATCTGATGGGGCTGGTCTCGGATGGCGGCGTGCATGGCCATGTGACCCATATCCTGGCCGCGATTAAGGCGATCCGCGATGCGGGCGTGCCGGTCTGGCTGCATGCGGTCACCGACGGGCGGGACGTAGCGCCGAAATCGGCGCTGGGCTATCTGGATCAGCTTGAGGCCGGTATGGCCGCAGGGGCGCAAATCGCCACCGTTATCGGGCGTTATTTCGCCATGGACCGCGACAACCGCTGGGAGCGGGTCTCTCAGGCCTATGAGGCCATGGTCAAGGGTGCGGGTCAGTTTACCGCGCCGAGTGCTAAGGCGGCGGTTGAGGCCGCCTATGGGCGTGAAGAGTTGGATGAATTCGTCAAGGCCACGGTGATTGATGGATTCGATGGCATTCAGGACGGCGACGGTTTCTTTTGCCTCAACTTCCGGGCGGACCGGGCACGCGAAATCCTGCGCGCCATTGGCGAGCCGGAGTTTGCAGAGTTCGACACCGGCCCCCGGCCCGTGCTTGCAGGGTTGCTGGGCATGGTGGAATATTCCCAAGGCCACAACGCCTATATGACCACCGCCTATCCAAAAAAATCCATCGTCAACACGCTGGGCGAATGGGTGGCCAAACAGGGCAAGCGTCAGTTCCGTCTGGCGGAGACCGAGAAATATCCCCATGTGACCTTCTTCCTCAACGGTGGCAAGGAAACACCCGAGGAAGGCGAGGACCGCTTCATGCCAAAATCGCCCAAGGTGGCGACTTATGATCTGCAGCCTGAGATGTCCGCGCCGGAGGTCACCGCGAAATTCGTCGAGGCGATCGAGGCGGGCTATGACCTCATTGTCACCAACTACGCTAACCCGGATATGGTTGGTCACACAGGGGACCTTGATGCGGCCATCAAGGCCTGTGAGGCGGTGGATCAGGGACTTGGTGAGGTTGTCGCGGCCCTCAAGGACGCAGGCGGTGCAATGATTGTCACCGCCGATCACGGTAATTGCGAGATGATGGTCGACCCGGAAACAGGCGGTGCGCATACGGCACACACCACCAATCTCGTGCCGGTGGCGCTTGTTGGTGGGCCAGAGGGGGCAGCGCTGAAGGATGGGCGCTTGGCCGATCTTGCGCCGACGCTTCTGGCCTTGATGGAGCTGGAGCAACCTGCGGAGATGACCGGGGAAAGCCTGATCGTATGATGCCACTGCGCGTGATGATGCTGGCGCTGGGCCTTTTGGCCGCGATCCCTGCGCAAGCAGCAACCCAGAACCCCGGTGAAGCAGCCACGGCTGCAGCGGCGGCGCTAGAGGCCGCGTCAGAACGGCTGGATGCCGCCAAAAGCGCCAATGACCGGGTCAAGGCGCTGACGGAAACCGTGCGCGCCTATGAAGACGGGCTTCAGGCGATGCGGGAGGGGCTGCGCCGTGTGGCGCGGCGTGAAACGCAACTCACCACCCAGCTCAAGGCACGCGAGGATGAGGTTGCAGATCTATTGGGTGTGATCACCACGATTGAGACCTCAACGCCGCCAGTGCTGATGCTACATCCCTCCGGTCCGCTTGGGGCCGCGCGGTCTGCGATGATGCTTGCCGAGGTGACACCGGGACTGCAGGCACGCGCCGATGCGTTGCGCAATGACCTGCAAGAGGTGCGAGACTTGCGGCTGTTACAACAGAGCGCGGCGCAGCAGCTTGAGGATGGATTGCGCGGCGTACAGGACGCACGTGCGGCACTGTCGACCGCGATTGCGGATCGCCAGGATCTGCCCAAGCGCTTTACCGAAGACCCAGTTCAGACTGCGATCCTGATCTCCTCAACCGAGACACTGACCGGTTTTGCCGATGGGCTGGCGCTCATCGCGGAGGCCAACGGGGTCGAGGCTGATGGTGCAGATATCACTGATCTGCGCGGCGACCTGCCCTTCCCGGTCGAGGGGCTTTTGCTGCGCGGCTATGGGGATAAGGATGCGGCGGGTGTTGCGCGTGCGGGTATTCTCGTCGCGACTCGCCCCCGCGCGCTTGTCACCACACCGACAGCGGCGACAATCCGATACCTCGGCCCGCTCCTTGATCTTGGCAATGTGGTGATTCTGGAGCCGCAGCCCAACACGCTCTTTATCCTATCGGGCCTTGCCGACGTCTTTGGAGAAGCCGGGCAAGTGATCCCTGAGGGTACGCCAGTTGGCCTGATGGGCGGGGATGCGGCAGCGAGCAGCGCGATTTTGTCACTTAGCGGTGAAGGGGGTGGAACTGGCCGCTCGGAAACGCTCTATATAGAAGTCAGAATGGAAAACAGTCCCGTGGACCCAGAGACGTGGTTTCGGACAGGGCAAGGTGGATAGGCAAGAGATGAAGAAATTTGCGATGGCGGCTCTGGGTGGGACGCTTGCGGGCTTTGTGGCGACAACATATGTGGCAGCACCACTGCTGGCACAAGAGAGCAACAAGGCAACCGTCTATGAACAGCTCGATCTGTTTGGTGACATCTTTGAACGCATCCGTGCGCAATATGTCGAAGAGGTCGATGAAAAAGAGCTGATCGAAGCCGCAATTGGCGGCATGCTTCAATCTCTTGATCCGCACTCCAGCTATCTGTCGCCCGAGGATGCCACCAAGATGCGGGTGCAGACCCGAGGTGAGTTCGGCGGTCTGGGCATTGAGGTCACGCAGGAAGACGGGTTTGTCAAAGTCGTCTCTCCGATGGATGGCACGCCCGCCGATGAGGCCGGTGTCGAGGCTGGTGACTTTATCACCCATGTGGATGGTGAGAGCCTGCTTGGTCTGGGACTGGATGAAGCAGTTGAACTGATGCGCGGCCCGGTGGGGTCGGAGATTATCATCACCGTGGTGCGCGAAGGCGAAGATGAGCCCTTTGACGTTTCCATCATCCGCGACACCATCAAGCTCACCGCCGTGCGGGGTCGCACTCAGGGTGATTCCGTGGTGCTGCGCGTTACCACCTTTAATGAACAAACCACGCCGAACCTTGAATCCAACCTGCAAGAACAGGTTGAGGCGCTGGGTGGTATGGACAATGTGAACGGGATCGTGCTCGACCTGCGCAACAATCCGGGCGGTTTGCTCACACAGGCCATCAGTGTGGCCGACAGCTTCCTCGAAAGCGGCGAGATCGTTTCCACTCGTGGCCGCAACCCCGAAGATGGCGAGCGGTTTAACGCAACGCCGGGCGATCTTATTGGCGGCAAACCGATTGTGGTGTTGATCAACGGCGGTTCCGCCTCTGCATCGGAAATCGTTGCGGGTGCCTTGCAAGACCATCGCCGGGCGATTGTTGTGGGCACGAAATCCTTTGGTAAAGGATCGGTGCAGACCGTAATGCCACTGCGCAGCGACGGTGCCATGCGCCTGACAACCGCGCGTTACTACACCCCGTCTGGCCGGTCCATTCAGGCACTTGGCGTCAGCCCCGATATCGTCGTGGCACAACCGCGCCGCCGCCCTGAAGCAGAAGAAGACGAGCCCGCCAGCAGCGCCTTTGGTCCGCGCTCCGAGGCAGAGCTGCGTGGTCGTTTGAACAACGACAGCCTGTCGGAGGATGAAGTCCGCCAGATCGAAGCGGATCGTGAAAAGGCCGAGAAAGCCGCAGAACTGCGCGAGCAGGACTATCAGTTGGCCTATGCCATCGATATCCTCAAAGGCCTGTCCGCGCTGGGGCCAAAAGAATAACGCCTGACCGCGCATATGGATAAAAAACGGGCCGCCCCATCGGGCGGCCCGTTTGTGTTTTCCGGGGTGGCTTTTCAAACGATGCCTTAGCCCAGAGGTTTATACGCCGTCACATCGATTTCGATCTTGGCGTCGACCATCAACTGCGAGCGCACCGTCGAACGCGCCGGGGCGCCATTGGGGAAATAGCTCGCGTAGACCCGGTTGAAGGTCCAGAAATCCCGCGGATCATCAAGCCAGACATTGACCTTGGCCACATCATCCAGCGTGCAGCCCGCCTGCGCCAGCACCGCGATCACGTTCTCCATGGTGCGCTTGGTCTGTGCCTCAATGCCGCCGGGCTCAATCTCGCCCCGTTCATTCATCGCGACCTGACCGGAAATAAAGACAAAATCGCCTGCGCGGGTGGCCGGGGAAAACGGCAGGTTCTGCCCACCTGCGCCAGTGCGCTCTGCGCCGATACGTTCAATTGTCATGAGGAGTCTCCTGATAGTTTGGGAGTTTAGCCCCGCACCGCCTGTTCAAGGGCGTTGCGGGTTTGGGAAAGGGTCGGGATCGGTGTCACGGCCCCAAAACCGGTGGTCGAGAGCGCGGCTGCCATATTGGCGTGCTCGGCTGCGGCGAATGGATCGTCGGTTGTCAGAAGGCGCGCGAGGAAGGCGCCGTTGAAACAGTCACCTGCGCCGGTGGCGTCTTTGGCCGCGACGCGGTGCCCGGACAGCCTGCGCTGCGCGCCGTCGACAGAGATCAGCACGCCCTCAGCCCCGAGCGTCAGGGCCACGATGCGCGGGCCGAGGTCGTGATAGAACTTGGCAATGTCTTCAGCCGTGTTCAGGCCTGTCAATTGCCGTGCGTCGTCCAGCCCCGGCAGGGCAATATCACAGGTCGCCATGCAGCGATGTGTAGTCTCGCGGGCCACGTCCAGTGACCAGAGCGCAAGGCGCAGGTTCGGATCAAAGGCAAACATGCCGCCTGCGGCGCCCGTGAGTGCTGCGGCCTCGGTCACGGCGTCCTGCATGCTGCGAGACACAGCAAGGCTGATGCCCGAGGCATAAAACATCGGGCAGTTCTGCAAGGCTGTTTGCGGCAGATCTGCTGGGGCGAGGCGTGAGGCGGCTGATCCTTTACGCCGATAGGTAAAGTGATGGCCATCCGCATCGTGGGTCACGAAATAGACGCCGGTTTCTTCTCCGGTGGCGCGGGTGACATGCGCGGTCGAGACGCCCTCGCCCAACCACAGATCGCCAAGGGCTGCCCCAAAGGGATCATCGCCGACGCGGGTGATCATTCCTGCGCGCGCGCCCTGTCGGGCAGCGGCGATAGCGACGTTTGACACATCACCGCCAAAGCCCATCGCAAAGGAACCGTCAGGCGTCTGGTTGAACTCCACCAGTGGCTCGCCAAGGCATAGGATCTGAGGACTGCTCACCAGACTTGCCCCCGCGCTGCGACGGGTTCGGTGCCGATGATCTCATCGCCGCGCATCAGTGTGACGTGGTCGAGCATATTCGACACCACGCAGGCATGATTGGGCACGATCCGGAGTTGGTCGCCAACCCGAAGCCCGGTTGGCTGATCCGAGGTGATCCGGCCATGCTCTTCGCTCAGTTGGTCAATTTTCAGATCGGGGTGCCCCAGAACGTGACCAAAGCCATCGAGACCAAGCAGATCCGAGGTCAGAACTTTGGACCCTGCGTCTATGATTGCGCGGGTCTTTGACGGGGTGGAAACCACCGTCGCCAGAACCGTCAGGGCGCAATCGTCCCAGTCGCAGGTGCCACGCGTCACCAAGGAGCGGTCGTTGTAGATATAGGTCCCGATCCGGTATTCGGTGGCGAGTGGCATATGGTGGGCGCGCCACATATCGGGTGATCCGCCGGAGGAAATCACTTCTACTGTCAGGTCCGTGGCCTCAATCAGATCCTTGGCTTCGGCGAGCCATGTAGTGACCTGCGTCGCACCTCCTGTCGGCGGGTAGGTCATCAGCCCCGCAAAGCGCAGACCGGGGGCGGCATTGATCGCCAAAGCCAGCTCCAGCGCCTCTGCCGGAGTTTCCACACCGCAGCGATCCGCGCCGGTATTACACTCGACCAGCACCGGGAGCGGGTTTTTTGCATTCGCAAATCCTGTACTCAGCCCTTCGACAACAGCGGTGTTGTCCGCCACGACGGACAGGCGCACCTGTTCGGACAGGGCGCGCAGCCGTGCGACTTTATCCTGTCCGAGGATATTATAGGTGATCAGAATATCACGCATATCGCCGCCCGCGATCATGGCTTCGGCTTCGGTGATTTTCTGACAGGTGATGCCGATGGCACCCTGTTCGATCTGATATTCTGCCAGACGCGGCAGTTTGTGGGTTTTGATATGCGGACGAAGCTGCAGGCCGTGGCTGTCGCAATAGTCCTGAAAGGCCCGCACATTGGCCTCTGCGATGTTCAGATCGACGAGGACGGCGGGGGTGTCGATGGGCAAGGTCATCAGGCGGTCTCCTCAGCATGCGGCGTTTCAACACGCGGCCAGATCGCACGGGTCAGACGGGTGTAGTCGGTGCGCGCCGGGTCGTTTGGATAGGGGCCATCAACGGCAGCGTAGAGGATCTCTCCGGCCACTGGCGCAAATGCCCCGTGAAAGTGGTTGGTGGATTTCACCACCACGATGCGTTTCTGGGCAAGATCAATGCCGAGGTTGGTGAAGAGATCGGGCGAGAACGTCTGGCTGCGGTTGGTGTTCAACACAATGTCCAGATCCCCGATCCGGATCACCGCGCAATCGCCAAGCGGCACCACCGAGGTGCCAAAACTCTGCACCGCATCACGTTGAAGCCGCATCACGGTCACCCGAGCGTCCACCGGTGCGCCCGCATGGGCAGAGGTCTTGCCGCCAAAGCGCAGATCCAGCGCGGCACCCTCTCCGGCGGCGAAACACAGGCGCACCGCCATCGGGTCCCAAATGGTGCCAAAGGCCACGCCATCCAGCTGTTGGGTCAGCACCTCGCGCAGCAAAATCGTGGAATCGCCCGCAACACCACCGCCCGGATTGTCCCAGACGTCAGCGACCACCACAGGGGTCTTGGCGCTGGTATCTGCGCGCCGCAGGGCCTCGGCCGCAGGTAGAAAATCGGGTTTGGTGCGACCACGAAAGCCAAACAGCTCCATCCCGAGGTCACGGGACAGGCGCTCGCCCTTGGCGGCATCGCCATCGGTGATCACGACGATCTTGGCACCAAGGTCGGGGCTGTCGCCGGCCATGAACCCATGAATGACAGAGCCGGAGAGGATCTCGCCGCGCGCTTCCAGCCCCATGATCTTATCCACGAACCCGCGCATCGGCTGAATGCTGGTCGGCAGAACATCCATCATGCGCACGTCAAAGACTGATATTTCGGGCGCAATCTCACCGCGCACGGCGCGCAGGGTCAGGTCCACGCAAGCCTCGCCCGCCTCGACAAAATCTGTATGCGGGAATTCCTTGAACACGGTGATGATGTCGGCGTTGTCGACCCGTTTGGCGCTCAGATGGCTGTGGGGGTCGAAACTCACGCCGATTTTGGCGTCCGGCCCGGCCAGCGCGCGGGCGGAGGCGATCAATTCGCCCTCGCAGTCGACGCAGCCATCCGCAATCATCGCGCCATGCAGGCCCAGTATCACCGCGTCCACCGGCAGGGCGGCCTTCAACTGGCTCAGTACCTCATCGCGCAGATGCTCCCAGGTTGCCGCACTCACCAGCCCACCGGGTTCCGCCCATGTGGCGGTGCCTTCGATCAGGGTGAACCCTTCTTCTTTTGCGCGCCGCCGCAAGGCCGGGAACACAGCGGAGCACAGCGTCGGAGTGTCCGGGTGTTCGCCTGGAGGGGCGTAAAAGCTCTGCGCAAAATCAGAGAAATCGGTGCGCAGCGGCGAGAAGGTATTGGTTTCGGTGGCAAGAGAAGCGCAGAAGACGCGCATGAGGCAAATCCTTGAAATTGAGGTTCCGGGGCGAGAGCGCGCTCACGCCCCGGTCGGGGACCGTTAGTCGAGGTAAGAGGCGTTGTTCGCCTTCCCGACTTCGGATTTGAAGAGCGTCAGCAACTCTCCCGCCTTGGCATCGAGGTTCTCGGCCACATGGGCCTCAAACGCGGGCTGGGTGGCACCGGCCATCGCGGCGCGTTGCTCGGCGGAGAGGGCGGTCACTTCGATCTTGTCCATCAGACCCGCCAGACCACGATCTGAGGCCTCAATGATGCGCGACAGACCCCGGCTGGCGGTGACGCAGCTTTCGGCGGCGGTGTGCAGGGTGTTCTGCTCCGCCTCGGTCAGATCATCGTAGAAGGCCTTGTTGATCATGAAGGTGTAGGGCGAGAACAGGTGGTTGGTGAGCGTCATGTGCTTTTGCACTTCTGCGAAATTCGCAAAGGAGATGATCGGCACCGGGTTCATCTGACCGTCGATCACGCCGGTTTGCAGACCGGAATAGACCTCACCCCAGCTGAGCGGATAGGCCTCCGCCCCCAGCGCCTGCACGATCTTCTGGTGGCTCGGCAGGGTCATGGTGCGGATGCGGATCCCGTCGAAATCCTCAAGGTTGGCGATCTGGCGCTGAGAGTTGGTGACGGCAAAGAACCCG
The DNA here is from genome assembly GCF_000376545.2 of Tritonibacter mobilis F1926. Classification (NCBI taxonomy): domain Bacteria; kingdom Pseudomonadati; phylum Pseudomonadota; class Alphaproteobacteria; order Rhodobacterales; family Paracoccaceae; genus Tritonibacter; species Tritonibacter mobilis. The sequence goes on along the minus strand of NZ_CP015230.1, from coordinate 2,857,540 downwards.
CCCGTATCCGGGAAGCCCAGCACCACGACGTCACCCAGTTCCGCCTCGATATCTGCCGCCAGTGCCTCGCCAAATTCGCCGTCAAAGACCGAGTAGGTCGATGCGTTGTTGGCGAATGCAAATGGCAGGTTCAGCACGTCGATACGCGGGTAATAGCTCGCCAGTGCGCCGGTGGAGGTGAGTGTCGCCTGAATGACGCCGTCACGCACCTGCTGGACATGTTCGGCAGCGGTGCCAAGCTGGTTGGAGCCAAAGACCTCAACCGTGACGCTGCCATTGGTGTCGGCGGTGACGATGTTTTGAAACACAGCCGTGCAGGCATGTGCGGGGTTTTCAAACGGGTCTGTCTTGTTGTCATGGCCAAAGCGGATGGTGCCACCGGCCATGGCGGAGCTGGCGGTCAGGGCCGCAATCGCGCCAACGACAGCAGTTTTCAGGACTGTTTTCATTTTGATTTCCTCACTGTTGGTTTTTTTGATGGTTGGTTTGGTGGCCCCGATCAGGGGGCAAATCCGAGCGCACGCGGCAGCATCAGCGCCGCGTCCTCCCAGAATGCGAATAGGAAGAGGATGATTACTTCGGCGATCAGGAAGGGGGCGAGCTTGACCGAGATCCGCTCCAGCTTCTCGCCCGTGACCGAGGACAGCACGAACAGGCAGGCCCCCACCGGCGGCGTCATCAGCGAGATATTGAGCGCCAGCACAAAGATGATGCCTGCGTGGATGGGCTCCAGTCCGATCTGTTCGGTGAGCGGCACAAGCACCGGGCCGAGGATGATCAGGATCGCGGTGATATCCATCACCATGCCGACCACCAGCAGGATGCAGATGATGATGGCGATCACCGCATAAGGGTTCTCCGACAGGCCCAACACGCTGCCCGCGATGGCCTGCGGGATGCGCTCGAAACTCATCCACCAGCCCAGAATCCCGGCAAAGGCGATGATGACAAAGATCACACCGGTGATGCGCGCGGTGCGCACCAGCATTGCGTAGAGGTCGGGAAAGGTCAGTGTGCGGTAGACGAAGAAGCCGATGAACAATGCATAGGCCACAGCGATAGAGGCCGCTTCGGTCGGTGTGACGATCCCGCCAAGGATGCCACCAAGGATGATGACAGGCATCAAGAGCGCAGTGATGGATGACAGAAAGGTCTGCCAGATTTCGCCCAATGTGGCCCCGCGGTCGGCCTTGGGCAGGTTCTCACGTTTGCCGCCAATGGCGATCACGCCCATGCAAACCGCACAGATCACCAATCCCGGCAGCAGCCCTGCTGCAAACAGCCCACCGATGGAGACCCCCATCAAGGAGCCATAGACCACCATCAGCCCCGATGGCGGAATGGTCGGTCCGATGATTGACCCCGCAGCCGTGACCGCGCAGGCGTAATCGCGTTTGTACCCCTGTTTGACCATGGCGGGCACCAACGTGCGGCCAAAGGCTGCGGCGTCGGCGGTGGCCGATCCGGTGAGCCCGGCAAAGAACACCGAGGCCAGCATATTGGTATGGGCGAGGCCACCGCGAAAACGGCCCACCAGCACCTCCGCCAGCTTCACCAGCCGCCCGGTGATGCCGGTGCTGTTCATAATCTCGCCTGCCAGGATGAAGAAAGGCATCGCAAGAAACGGAAAGATATTTAGCCCGTTGAAGATCTTGCTTGGTCCGATGGCGAGGAACGTGGTGCCGCCGCCCATGCTGAAAATACCGATGACACCCGCAAGACCGATGGCAAAGCCGATGGGCATGCCGACGGCGAGTAGGACGACAAAACAGATGCCGACGATCATGCGCCCGCTCCTTCTTCGCTATCGGTTTCGGGCAGATCTAGCTGTCGTCCGGCATCGCGGACCATCACCAGCACCACCTGCACGCAGGCCAGCGCGGCGGCGGCGGGGATTGCGGCGTAGAAGGGCTGCAACGTTGCGCCGAGGATCATCGCCTGCCGTTTGGCTCCGCTTTCGGCAAAACCGATGCCGAACCACAGCACGTAGAAAAACAGGGCGAATGTCATCAGGTCGATGGCGATCAGCATGGCGCGGCGCAGCGGTGCGGGCAGGTTCAGCAAGACCGTCGTCAGCCCGATATGTTCGCGCCGCGCAATCCCCGAAGAGACCGCCAGCATCGCAGCCCAGATCATCAGGTAGCGCGCCAGCACTTCGGGCCATGGCAGCTGCCAGTGAAAGAAGTAGCGATCCACAACGCCGATCCAGACGTCGAGCACCAGAGCCACCATCAGCGCGGCAAGGATGACCTCGGTCCCGCGGTTGATCTGGTGGCTTAGCCGACCTGCAAAATCCCCGATCATGACGACTCCCTGTTTTGTAATTAAGGTACATATTCAGGAGGTATTGTGGGTTCCGTCAAGTAATTTTTGTTACTTAGCTACAAATATGGATGTATAAAGGAAGAATTCGATGGCGATTTGACCTGAAAATGTATCTTAGGTACAGAATCGCCTGATTAAATGACCGGAGAGACAGATGCCGACACCTGACAACGGCCCCGCACAGGGCGCAGTGGATCTGATCTCCAATCTCCGCCAGTTGAACGGCACCTTTGCCGCGCGTGAGCAGAAGGTTGCAGACTTCGTGTCGGCACATCTTGAGGAGATTTCCGGCATGACCATCGCCGAACTTGCGGGGGCGGTTGGGGTCAGCACGCCCACGGTTGTGCGCTTTTGCCGGAGCATGGGCTGTGACGGATTTCGAGAGTTCAAATTACGCCTAGCGCAGAACCTCGCGGTCAGCCTGCAATACCTCGCGCCCAGTCACCGGGACGTGTCCGAGGGGGGCGCAGGCGCGGTCGATCAGGTGTTGGGCGCGCTCTACGCGACCGTGAATGTGATGCGTCAGCAGATCGTGCCCGAACGAATGGATGCGGCGGTGCAGGCGCTGACGGAGGCCGGGCAGATCGTGGTCGCCGGGGTTGGCGGTGGATCAACCATGGTGGCGCAAGAGGCGGCCAACCGGATGTTTCGGCTTGGAATTCCGGCAGTTGCGGTTTCCGACAGCTATCTGTTGCAGATGCGCGCGGCGACCTTGGGGGTGAATGATGTGCTGCTTTTGGTCTCCACCAGCGGCGCGGCGGATGAAATCGTCAGCGCGGCGGGGATCGCCGGCGGCTACGGCGCAACGGTCGTGGCCATTACGCGCCCCGGCAGCCGGTTGGCGCAGGAAGCGACCATCGCAATCGAGGCCGATCTGCCCGAAGATCCGGACATCCTGAAACCCACCGCCTCGCGCTATGCTCATCTGGTGATCGTGGATGCGCTGGCAATGTCCGTGGCGCAGGCGCGCAGCGAGGCCACAACCGAAAACCTGCGCCGCATCCGGGCCTCTCTTACCGCCTATCACGGTCGCACGGGGCCACAGCCCCTGGGCGACTAAGCCTCAGCCGCGCTGGGCGATCAAGGCGCGGAACTCCTCCAGCCGGATTTCCATCGTATCAAAGCGCTGGGCGAGGGCGTCGTCCACGGTGTCGCGTTCCTTGAGTGAGAGCACAAAGCTCACGGTTTTCAGCACGTCGCGCCAGCGCGGGTTGTCGGGCAGGGTCTCGATCAGCAGGTATTTGTCGAGCGTGCGGGTTTGCAGTGATGTCTTGTCGAGGTTCACGCGCCAGATGCCACTGGTCTCGGCAAAGTCGATCTTGCCCTTACCGGTCGCGGCGCTCCAGATCTCCAGCGAGTCCGACATCAGCGCCACGATGGTTTCGCGATAGCTGTCACCGGGCGCGGCGCTGGCTTCTTCGGTGGTATCTTCTGTAATCAAGGAAGGCAGCGAGGTATCGACCACATCACGCAGAGAGTGCACGAATTGCGCGCGCGGGGTTTGCGCCTGTGTAAACAGCACTGCACGCCCACCGCCCGCTTCGGGGAGCATGGCAAACAGGCTGACCTGATGCGAGGTCCCACGCAGGGTGATTTCCATGTGGATCGGCTCGTCCTCCACTTCTGTTTGTTCGAGCGGGGCCAGAACCTCCGGGGGCAGAAGCTCCTTCAGGCGACTGCGGTTCACCGTCACGCGCTGATCGAGAACCTGTTGTGCGGCGTCATTGACGTAAGTGACCACACCACGGGCATTGATGCAGATCAGCCCGTCCTCCAGCGTGTCGAGCAATTGTGTCATCCGACGCTGCGACAGGCGCAGGGCGTCCTCGATCTGGATACGACGCTCGATTTCCTCTTTCAACTCGCGGTTTTCCTCTGCCCGGCTGCGGGCGCGGCTGGCCTCAAGAAGGGTGCGAATGCGGCTCAAAAGCTCGTCTTTGACAAAGGGTTTCACCACATAATCATTGGCGCCTGCCTCAAAGCCCGCAAGCATATCGCTGGTGCGCCCGCGCGCGGTGAGCAGAATGATCGGCAGTTCATGTAACCCGTGGCGGCGGCGCAGATCCCGCGCCACATCAAGCCCGCTGAGACCCGCCATCATCACATCCAGCACGATCAGATCAGGCCGGTCCTGCGCAACATTGCGCAGCGCTTCTGTCCCGTTGCGCGCGGTGGTGACTCGGTAGCCTTGCGGTTGCAGCACGTTTTGCAGCACTTGCAGGTTGATCGGTTCATCATCCACGGCGAGGATCATCGGCGACCCATCCGGTGCGGCCGGGCTGGTGTTGCCTGTCTCGGACTGCATCATCGGGGCCGGGGCAAGTTGCGTGGGCAGCCATTCCTCAAGCGGCGCAATCGCCGGCAGGTCGGATTGCGGCAAGAGCACCCGGAATTCCGATCCTTCGCCGGGGGTGCTTGAGACCTCGATGCTGCCCGACATCAGATCCGCCAGATGGCGCGCAATGGTAAGCCCCAGACCGGTGCCTGTGGCCTGGCCCGACCCTTCGGGCATCAGCTGTTCCAGCGGGTGAAAGATCCGCTCCATACTATCGGCAGCAATGCCGGGGCCATGATCGCGGATCGCAAGTGCCATCTGCCCCGAGGCACGCCGCTCTGCGGTGATATGCACCTCGCTGCCGCCGCCATATTTCACCGCATTTGACAGCAGGTTGAACAGGATTTGCTCAAACCGCACTGGGTCCGCAGTGACGGCGGGCAGATCCTCGGGCAGGTTGAGGTGGAATTTCGCCGGATCCACCTGAAACGTCGGCTGCAACAACTGCAGCACGTTGCGCAGCGCATGGGCGACATCAACGGGCTGCAAATCCAGCCGCATGCGGCCCTCACGAATACGGTAGATGTCCAGAAGGTCGTCCACCAGACGCGACAAGCGCCGCGCGCTGAAGGTAATCAGACGCAGCTGGCTTGCCTGTGCGGGCAGCATGTCGCCCATGGCGCCGCCTTCCAGCGTTTCCAGAATGCCGATGATCCCGTTCAGCGGCGTGCGCAATTCGTGCGAGGTATTGGCAAGGAAGCGGTCCTTCATCCGGTCCGCTTCTTCGAGCTTGGCGTTCTTTTCGCCAATCTGGCGCAGGTTTTCCTGAAGCTCGGCGTTCTTGTCGCGGATCATGTCGAGCTGATCGCGCAAGGCGCGCCGCATCTGGTTCACGGCGCGCGAGAGGCGCGCGTATTCCACCGGGTGGTCGTATTCCGGTAGTGCTTCGTTCAAACTGCCGGTGGCGACCGCGCTGGCGGCCTCAGAGATGCGCCGGACCGGGCGGGTCAATGCGTTGGAAAACAGGAAGGACAATACCGCGAGCCCCGCAACAGCCACCGCCCCTATCAGGAACAGCGCGTTGCGCAACTGGCGGCTGGTGGCAAAAGCCGTGTCGCTGTCCGCCTCGGCGACGACCGTCCATTCGGGAAAGGGCGGGTCCAACACCCGCCAGGCAGACAGGGACGGGTCCCCCGAGAGACCTGCCTCCAGCAGGGCGACCCCATCCGCGCCGGTCATCGCATCCGGCATATCACCGGGCGTGGGCCCGCCGCTGGAGGCAATGACCGTCCCTTGCGACGACAACACCGTCAGGGCGGTTTCGCTCTCGATCATCAGCCGTTGCAGGCTGTTGGGCGGCATGCGCAGGATCATCGCGCCCTTGTTGCTGCCATGCAGGCGCACCGGCACCGCCAGATAGGCCACGAGATCCCCGGTGACCGCATCCAATGCGTAGTCCTGAAACACCGGATCATAGCCCGGCTGGCTCACCGCGCGACTATAGGCTTGCCCCAAACCAACAGTGCCGGGGTCCAGCATGCGCCCAAGATAGCGATCTTTGTGCACCGAATAGACCACCTGACCGTGACGATCCGCGAGATAAAGATTGTCGAATTCCGCCTCGTTCAAAAAGTCGAGAAACCCCGCGTGAAAGCGGCGATGGGTATTGGAATACTCCAGCGCCTCGCGCAGCAGCCGATCCTCGCTGCCAATACCGGACGGGGGCGCCGCAGGGCCATCAATATCGAAAATATTGCGCAGCTTGGCGCCAGCTTCCTCGGGGGTGCCGTCCATCTGCCGCAGCGCATGGCTAAAGCCATAAAACTCACCCACGGAGTAGCGCACATTGGCAGACTGGGCGAGGTTTTCGGCCTGCCTGCGGGCATAGGTCATATACTGCGTGATTTCGCTGGCCTTGGCATCGCGCACAAAAGCCACCTTCTGAAAGGTCTCGGTGGCGATGGTCTGATTGACCAGCCGATAGAACACCATACCGCCCAGCGCCAGTGGCAGAACCGACGCAAGAAGAAAGGTAAACAGCAGGCGCGCGCGGATTCCCTGTAGCGGCACGGTGGCTCCGGTTTTTCTGGTTGTGTTACGCGTGATCCTGCGGCCTAGCCATAATTGACGCAAGAGCACAGGCGGTATTCGCAATAAATGCCAACCCGAGAATAATATCTCTAACGAATTGGAATATTTAAATTATTACGATACGTCAAAATGGCGCGCGCGGCGTTTTGACGAAATTTCCGATTTTTCGGGTACCATTGGAGGCGCAGCGCGGACTTCATTGTGGGACATCCCCGGCGTTTGGTGAGGAGACTGAATGCTACCATGGATTGTAACATGGGCCACCTGTCGCAAGGCGGCATCAGGCGGATGAACACGAGGCGGGGCAAACCCGTCATCACAGGGAGATAGAAAATGAAATTCACTGCTACCGCCGGGCTGCTGGCCTCGGTTGCGCTCTGGACCACCGCTGCTCAGGCAGAGGAAACCGTGCTGAGTGCGCTGCCGGAACAGGTCACCGCATGGGTGGAGAACTTCAACCCGTTCAACCAGACCACCGCCGCGCCATCGGTCATGCATTTCATGTACGAGCCGCTGATTATTTTTAACGCGCTGGATGGCGGCAAGCCGATTTACCGTCTGGCGACCGCATTTGAATATTCCGAGGATCTCAGCACCATCACCGTGACCCTGCGCGAGGGCGTCCAGTGGTCTGATGGCGAAGCGTTCAGCGCCGATGACGTGGTCAAATCCTTCGATCTGGCGCTGAGCGATCCGGCGCTCGATAGCGTGGGCATGGCGCAGATGCTCTCTGGCGTCGAAAAAATCGACGAGATGACGGTGAAGTTCAACCTCTCCACCCCCTCCAGTCAGGCGATGTATCAGATCGTGCGCGTGCCGATCGTGCCGGAACACATCTGGAGCGACGTTGCAGATCCCGTCACCTTTACCAACCCTGATCCGGTTGGTTCTGGTCCGCTTACGGAAATCCGCCGCTTCACGCCGCAGGAATACATCCAGTGCCGCAATGACAACTATTGGGACGCCGAGAGCCTCAAGGTCGACTGCATGCGTTTCCCGCAGATCGCCAACAACGATCAGGCGCTGGCAGCCGCAGCCAATGGCGAGCTGGACTGGATGGGGTCTTTCCTGCCTGATATCGAGAACACCTATGTCGCCAAGGACCCGGAGCATCACAGTTACTGGCTGCCCGCAGGCTCTCTTGTTGCGTTCTACATGAACTTTGAGGCCAAAGAGGCAGGCGACAAAGAAGCGATCAACGATGTTGCCTTCCGCCGTGCGGTGTCGATGGCGTTTGACCGCGAGGCGATGGTTGAAATCGCAGGCTATGGCTACCCGACGATCAACCAGTATCCGTCCGGACTGGGCCGCGCCTATCACGCGTGGAACAACCCCGAGGTCGACGACAAATTCGGCGCATTTACCCTATATGACATCGACGGGGCCAAGGCGCAGCTGGCCGAAGCCGGGTTCAAGGATGTCGATGGTGACGGCTTTGTCGAGACACCGAATGGCGAACAGATCGATCTTGAGGTCATCGTGCCCAATGGCTGGACTGACTGGGTCAACAGCAGCCAGATTGCGGTTGAAGGTCTGAATGCAGCTGGCATCAAGGCCAATGTTTCAACGCCCGAATCCGCGATCTGGACCGAAAAGCTGATCAAGGGCGACTACGACATGGCGATCAATTCCGTTCGTGTCGGTGCGACCCCCTTCAACCAGTATCTGGACTCGCTGCATGAGATCAATCAGGCCAAATCGCGCTTTGCCGCCTCGCGCTACTACAATAAAGAGCTGAGCGGCCTGCTGGATGCCTTCACCCAGACCAGCGATACCGACAAGCAGATGGCGATCATCGCCGATGTGCAAAAGATCGTCGGTGAAGACATGCCGCTGGCCTATGTGTTCAACAATCCGCGTTGGTATCAATACAACACCAAGCGTTTTGAAGGCTTCTTTAATGCCGACAACCCGGTGGCCAACCCGGTGGTTCACAAGACCAACCCGGCCCGTCTGATCCACCTCCTGAACCTGCGCCCGGTCGAATAATTCCTCCCCGACCTTCGGGACCGCTCATCTAATGAGTGGTCCCGCTTTTGGCGCCACACTCCCCCTCCCGACAGATGGTTTGACCTGATGCGTTTTCTTTTGAAGCGGCTCGGCTTTTATGCCGTTGCCTTTTTGGTGGCCGCGACCTTCAACTTCATGATCCCGCGCCTGTTGCCCGGCAACCCGGCGGATATCATGCTGGCGAACTCCGGTGGCATGATCGCACCCGAAGCGCGCGAGGCGCTGATGGCCACCTTTGGGTTCATCGACGCGCCGCTGCATGAACAGTATTTCGCCTATCTCGGCTCGATCTTTACCTGGGACTTTGGGCTGTCGATCAAGTTCTACCCGATGCCGGTTGCCGATGTGCTGACACAGGCATTGCCGTGGACCTTGTTCCTGACCGGCTCGGCCCTGTTGATTTCCTTTTCCATCGGCACGCTTCTCGGTGTGCTTGCGGCATGGCGGCGCGGGCAGCTTACGGATGTGATCGCCTCGCCCACCGCGTTGGCGCTGCAATCGGTGCCCGCTGTCGTGGTGGCGCTTTGCGGGCTCTATTTCCTCGCGGTGCGCAACCGTTTTTTCCCGACCTCCTATGCCTTTGATCCCAAGCTGGACCCGGCGTGGAGCTGGGAGTTCATCTCTTCCGTGGCCTATCACGGCTTTTTGCCGGTGGTGACGCTGAGCGTGGTTCTGATCGGCGGCTACCTCATCACCATGCGCAACAACATGATTGGGCAGCTGGGCGAGGACTACCTCGCCATGGCCGAAGCCAAGGGGCTGAGCGATGCCCGCGTGCGCTATGCCTATGCCGCCCGCAACGCGCTGCTGCCCTCGGTCACCGCGCTGGCGCTCAGTTTCGGGGCGCTGTTTGGCGGCTCTCTTATTACCGAGGTGGTGTTCAACTATCCCGGTGTGGGCAACCTTTTGTACCTCGGCATCGTCGGGCGGGATTTCCCGCTGATCCAGGGCCAGCTCCTCATCATGACACTCGCCATGCTGCTCGCGAACCTCGCGGTGGATCTGGCCTATGTTTTCCTTGACCCCAGACTGAAGAGGGCCTGATGTCAGATCTCCTTCGTACCTTCCTGCGCAACCGCAAGGCGGCCATCGGGCTTGCTATCGTGCTGGCCTATGTGGCGATTGCATTGGCCGCGCCTTTGCTTGCCCCTTTTGATCCCATCGCCCGTGTGGGGCGTCCGCATCAGGCCCCCTCGGCCGAGCATTGGCTGGGCACCACCCGCATGGGGCGCGATGTGTTCAGCCAGTTGATCTGGGGTACCCGCACCTCCTTGATGGTGGGGATTGTTGCCGGGCTGATCGTGACCGCCATCGGCACTTTCATCGGCATCACCGCCGCCTATTTCGGCGGTCTCGTGGATGATGTGCTGAACTTTCTAACGAATGTGGTGCTGGTGCTGCCGCAACTGCCGCTTCTGCTGGTTCTGGCCGCGTTCCTCGGTCAGGTCGGACCCTGGGCGATTGCGCTGATTATTGGCCTGACCTCGTGGGCGTGGGGCGCTCGCGTCACCCGTGCGCAGGCGATGTCGCTGAAAACCCGCGACTTCATTCAGGCCTCCGCGATGATTGGCGAGCCCACATGGCGGATGATCCTTGTGGAAATGCTGCCGAACCTTCTGTCGATCATCGGTTTCAACTTCATCGGCTCTGTCATCTTCACCATCATCACCGAGGCGACGCTGGAATTCCTCGGCCTTGGCAGCCCCTTGGCGCTGTCGTGGGGCACCATGCTTTATAATGCGCAGACCGCATCGGCGATCATGGTTGGCGCCTGGTGGGAGGTTCTGGCCCCCTGTGCCGCCATCGTCCTGATCGGCGTGGGCCTGTCGCTGATGAACTTCGGCGTGGACGAGATCGCAAACCCCCGGATGCGCACCCTTGGCAATGTCGCCAAGGCGCTCCGGATCGAAAAGCGCCTGTTGCGCCAACGCATGCAGGAGGCCAGCCAATGAGCGCGCTTCTCTCTGTCGACGGCTTGCGGGTCGATTACCTGACCGCAGGCGAGCCTTTCACCGCCGTTCGGGACATTTCGTTTGAGATCCAACCCAATGAGATCCTTGGTCTGGCGGGCGAGTCCGGTTGCGGCAAGAGCACTGTGGCCTATGCCCTGATGCGCCTGCACAAACCTCCGGCATTGGTGCGCCGCGGGCGCATCCTGTTTGAGGGGCGCGATGTCTTGTCATTCTCCGACAAGGATTTGCGTGCGTGGCGCTGGTCCGAGGTCTCCATGGTGTTCCAAAGTGCGATGAACTCGCTCAGCCCGGTGATGACGATCTTTCGCCAGTTCTACGACATGCTGCGCGCGCACGGTCCGATCTCCAAGGCGGACGCACAGGATCGCACTGCCCATATGCTGGAGATGGTCGGCATTCCGGCGGATCGTATGCATTCGCACCCGCATCAGCTGTCGGGGGGGATGCGGCAGCGGGTAGCGCTTGCCCTTGCGCTCACCTTGCAACCCAAACTCATCATCATGGATGAGCCAACAACCGCGCTCGACGTGGTGGTGCAGCGCGAGATCCTGCAAGAGGTGTTGCGGCTGAAGGATGAACTGGGGTTTTCGGTTCTGTTCATCACCCACGACATTGCCCTGATGGCGCAGATCTCGGACCGCATCGGCATCATGCGCGCGGGCGAGATTGTCGAAATCGGCACGGCCGCGCAGATCGTGACCAATCCCAGCCACGACTACACCCGCAGCCTGTGGGAGGCGATGCCGATCCTTGCCAAACGCCCGGAAGGAGCGCGTCATGCTGTCTGAAACCCCGATCCTCAGCCTTGATAGTCTCAGCAAGACCTTCACCTTGCGCCCCGCCTTCGGGCGCGCAACCGAGGTGCATGCGCTGCGCAATGTCTCGCTCGATCTGATGCCGGGCCGTGCGCTGGCGCTGGTGGGCGAGAGCGGCTCTGGCAAAAGCACGGTGGGCCGGATGATTGTTGGCCACCACACGCCGACCTCGGGCCGCATCCTGTTTGAGGGCCAGGATATCGCAGAGCTGACCACACGCGCCGATCAGATGCGCTACCGGCAAGCGGTGCAGATGGTGTTTCAGGACCCGTTTTCGGCGCTGAATCCCGCGCATACCATCCGCCACCACCTGCTGCGTGCCCTGTCGCTGCACCAGCCCGAGGCCGATCCCGAAACCGCCCTGCGCATGATCCTTGAGGATGTGGAGCTGGACCCGATCTCGACACCCGCAAAGTTCCCGCATGAACTGTCGGGCGGGCAACGCCAGCGGGTGAATTTCGCCCGCGCATTGGCGGTCAAGGCGCGTCTGATCGTGGCGGATGAGCCGACCTCGATGCTGGATGTGTCGATCCGCAAGTCCATCCTTGGTCTGATGCAGCGCCTGAAGGACGAACACGGGCTGTCGCTCCTCTACATCACCCACGATATCGCCACGGCGGAGTATCTGGCCGAAGACACGGCGGTGATGTTTCGCGGTCAGGTGGTCGAGAAAGGCCCCACCGCAGAGGTCGTGGGCGCGCCGCAACATGGCTATACGAAACTGTTGCGTGCGGCGGTTCCCGACCCAGAGCTGCGCCTCACCGGCAGCGATGCGGGCTTTGCCGCCGAGGCACGCCGGGTGCGGGACCTTAGTGCGCATCCTGTCCGTGCCTTGCAGGAGGTCAGCCCCGGCCACCTCATCGCCGAACACGCGGAGGCCGCCCATGCCTGATATGCTGGTGCCGCTCTATCGTCTGCCGCCGGTGCCCGATCTGGCGGACGGCCTCACGATCCGGCCTGCACTGCCGTTTGAATCGCATGTCCTGCTGGAGTTCGTGGGTCGGCATTTCAGTCCCAAATGGGTGGATGAGTGCACGGTGGCGCTGGCTGCGCGCCCGGCGCGGGTTCTGATCGCGACCGGAGGCAAGCGCCTCTTGGGGTTTGCCTGTTATGACGTCACCTGTCGCGGCTTTTTTGGTCCCACCGGCGTCGACCCGGCGGCCCGTGGCAAGGGGCTTGGCAAGGCGCTGCTGCTCGCTGCACTGCATCGCCTTCATGACGACGGCTTTGCCTATGGCATCATCGGTCAGGCCGGGCCGGTAGAATTTTATCAGCAGGTCTGCGGCGCGGTGGCGATCCCGGACTCTGATGAGGGCGTCTTTGCGCGCGCCCTTGTCTGACATCCTCTGACACATACAACCAACAGGATCATCTCAAATGCATTTCCACCTCGACAGCCTTTGGCACGCCGAAGAGGGCGCGATGGAGTTCGCGCTGACCAATTGTGGCGACACGCCGGTTGCAAATCCGCGCCTTGTCTACGCCACCTTGACGCGCTGCCTGCGCCCCTCGCGCTGCACGGGGGCGCGGCTGATACGGCGGCAGGCGAATTTTCACGAGTATGCCTCTGACGCGGGCTTTGTCCTGCAACCGGGCGAGACGTGGCGGTTCACTGAGTTCAACCTCACCCGTCCGGCGCTGCATTCCAATGAGGGGCCAAAATCTGCCGGAGTCTTGCTGGAGGACGGAACCCTTGTCCCGGCCTTTGCGGGGGACTTGCAGGCCTCAGCGGCGGTTGCAGATACAAATGCATCGCAAAATGCGGCTCTAACATGTGGGGTTTTGCCAGAGCCTCAGCACACCGCCATTACGGAGTGGTGCGCCACCGCCCCTGTCCATCTGGCACTTCGGACCGATGACGTCGCGGTCATGCAGAGCGTGTCACAGGTGGCAGACCTGACCCGCCGCCTGCATCCGCTGGCACCGACCCCCTTTGTGCTGATCGCCAAGGATGACGTCTCGCAACTGACCGTTGAGGCGGATCAGGCGCTGGGCGAGGATGCCTACCGGATCACCTGGGCAGAGGGTGAAGCCACGCTCTGCCATGGCGCAGGGCAGGGGCTGCTTTACGGTCTGATTACGCTGGCGCAGGTGCTGACCAATGCCCATGCACAGCCTGCGCGTTATGGCGTTCCCCGCAGTGGTCAGATTGAGGATGCCCCCCGTCACGGCTGGCGCGGCGCGCATCTGGATGTCTCGCGCCAGTTCTACCCGCTCGATCAGGTGCTGCGCTACGTGGACATTCTGGCGTGGCACAAAATGAACCGTTTCCACTGGCATCTGACCGATGACGAAGGCTGGCGGCTGGAGATCAAGGCCTATCCGCAACTCACCGAGACCGCTGCCCATACCGGGATGGACCTGCCGGTGCTGCCGCAGCTTGGCCCCGATATGACCGGGCAGGGCGGCTATTATACGCAAGACGAGGCGCGACAGGTGGTGAAACATGCGGCCCGATTGGGTGTCGAGGTCATGCCGGAAATCGACGTGCCGGGGCACTGCGCCTGTGTGCTGGGGGCCTTGCCGGACCTCGTCGACCAAGAAGAACCCGAGAGCTACTGGTCGGTGCAGGGCTTTGGCAACAACGCGCTGAACCCGGCCATTGAGGGGTCTTATACCTTTGCCGAGACCGTGCTGGCCGAGGTCTGTGAAATCTTCCCGTTTGAGGTCGTGCATGTGGGCGGTGACGAGGTGGCCGAGGGCGCATGGATGCAATCGCCCAAGGCAAAGGCGATGATGCGCGAAACCGGTCTGAAGGACACGCCGGAACTGCAGGCCTATTTCCTCCGCCACATTCAGAACTTCCTCATCGGTCTTGGCCGCAAGCTTGGCGGCTGGGAAGAGGTCGCCCATGGCGGTGGTCTAGACCCGGCGCACAGTCTGCTGTTTGCATGGACCACCATCGAGAAAACCGCTGAGCTGGCGAAAGACGGCTATGACGTGGTCAGCACGCCGGGGCAGGCCTATTACCTTGATATGGCGCTGTCGGATGCGTGGTATGCGCCGGGGGCCAGTTGGGCCGGTTTCACCCCGCTCGACAAGACCTATGCGTTTGAGGCCGACAATGGAGATGCGGCTCTAATTGGGCGTTTGAAGGGTGTTCAGGCCTGCGTCTGGAGCGAGCATCTGACCACGATGGCACGCCGCAACCACATGATCTTCCCTCGCCTCAGCGCCATTGCCGAGGCCGGGTGGAGCGCGGCGGAAAACAAGGATTACGACAGGTTCACAGCGCTCGCGGATCTGATGCCGCGGCTCTGAAGCAGGTGTAAACGACGGTGCCGGAGGCGCTCCGGCACCGGTTCTATTCCAGCCGTGGAAAGACCGAAGTGTTCTTGACCGTACTGTAGACAAAGCTGGTGTCAATCGAGGCAATGCCACCGATGGGGTGGATGCGGTTGCGGATGAAATCCTCATAAGCGTCCAGATCGGCCACCACCACCCGCAGCTGGTAATCCGTGGCCCCGGTCAGAATGTGACACTCCAGCACCTCGTCGATCATATGGACGCGGCGCTCAAAATTCTTCACGTCCTCCTCATTGTGGCGTTCCAGCTTGACGCGGACAAACACCGTGATCGGCAGCCCATAGGCCCGCGCGTCCACATCGGCGCTATACCCCCGGATGACACCGGCGGCCTCAAGGTTCCTCACCCGGCGCAGGCAGGGCGAGGGCGAAAGGCTCACCGCCTCAGCAAGGTCCTGATTGGTCATCCGACCATTGGCTTGAAGCACGCGGATAATCTGGCGATCTTTTGAGTCCATTTTGCTGTCCATTGGCAGAATCTGCTAACATGATCGGTGATGTTGGTATCTTTTGCAATCTAACGCCTCACGCGGGGGCGCATCATGGCGGACAAATGAGGAAGGAGACCCCCACATGTCCGACACCAAAGGCTTTGCCACCCGCGCCATTCACCACGCGTATGACCCGATGCAAAACGAGGGCGCGCTGACGCCGCCGGTGCATTTGACCTCGACCTTTGTGTTCGAGAACGCCGAAGCCGGGGGCGAAATGTTCGCGGGCGAGCGCGAGGGCCATATCTACAGCCGGATCTCGAACCCGACCTGCGCCCTGCTGGAACAGCGCATCGCCACGCTCGAAGGGGCCGAGGCCGGTCTGGCACTGGCAAGCGGCATGGGCGCGGTGACGGCGATCCTGTGGACGCTCCTCAGCCCCGGTGACGAGGTCATCGTCGACAAGACGCTCTATGGCTGCACCTTTGCCTATATGCGTCACGGGTTGTCGAAATGGGGGGTCACAGTCACCCATGTGGACATGACCGATGCGGACGCCCTGCGTGCCGCCATCAGTGACAAGACCCGCGTGGTCTATTTCGAGACCCCCGCCAACCCCAATATGCGGCTGGTGGACATCAAGCTGGCCTCTGAGATTGCGCATTCCGTCGGCGCGCGGGTGGTGGTGGACAACACCTATGCGACACCTTACCTGACCCGCCCGATCGAGCTGGGCGCGGATCTGGTGCTGCATTCGGCGACCAAATATCTTGGTGGCCACGGCGATGTGGTCGCAGGGCTGGTTGCGGGCAGCGCCGAGCTTTTGACCGAAATCCGCCTTGTCGGCATGAAGGACATGACCGGCGCGGTGATGGCGCCCTTTAACGCGATGCTGATCATGCGCGGGCTGAAAACGCTGGCGCTTCGGATGGACCGTCACTGTGCCTCGGCGCAGACCGTCGCGGAGTGGCTCGAGGCCCAGCCCGGCGTCGCCAAGGTCTATTTCCCCGGTCTGCAGAGCTTTGAACAGCACGCAATTGCCAAGGCGCAGATGGCGCAGCCGGGTGGCATGATTGCCTTTGAACTCGAGGGCGGTATGGAGGCTGGCATCAGCCTGATGAACCGCCTGCAAATGATCCAGCGCGCGGTGTCGCTTGGCGATGCAGAGACGCTGATCCAGCACCCGGCCTCAATGACCCATTCCACTTACACGCCCGAAGAACGTGCCGAACATGGCATCAGCGACGGGCTTGTGCGCTTGTCGGTGGGGCTGGAAGAGGTCTCTGACATTCTGGATGATCTGCATCAGGCGCTGTCGCCAGAGATGCGGCAGGCGGCAGAGTAAGGGGGCGAGATGTCCGACCAGACCCAGCACCTGAAAACGGTGGAGCAGCGGTTGTTGTGGCTGTCCCACTGGATGATCCACAACGCCAACCATCTGCGCGCCAAGGAAGACGGCATCAAGATCGGCGGCCATCAGGCGTCGTCTGCGTCGATGGTGTCGATCATGACCGCGCTCTATTTCTCGGCGCTTCGCCCCGAGGACCGGGTGGCGGTAAAACCGCATGCCTCGCCCATCTTCCACGCCATGCAATACCTGATGGGCCACCAGACCCGCGAGAAGATGGAGAACTTCCGCGGCTACGGCGGTGTGCAGAGCTACCCGAGCCGCACCAAGGACATCGACGATGTGGATTTCTCCACCGGGTCTGTGGGCCTTGGCGTGGGCATCACCGCGCTTGCGTCCATGGTGCAGGATTTCATCACCGCTAAGGACTGGGGGGCGGATGTGCCTCTGGGCCGGATGGTGGCGCTCGTGGGCGATGCCGAGCTGGATGAGGGCAATATCTACGAGGTGTTGCAGGAAGGCTGGAAGAACGACCTGCGCAACACCTGGTGGATCATCGATTACAACCGTCAAAGCCTTGATGGCATCGTGCGCGAGGGGCTGTTTGGCCGGGTCGAGAAAATATTCGAGGCCTTCGGCTGGGACGTGGTGCGCGTCAAATACGGCGCGCTGCAACGGGCCGCCTTTGAAGAACCCGGCGGCGCGGCCCTGCGCGACTGGATCGACGCCTGCCCAAACGTGGAATATTCCGCGCTGACCTATATGGGCGGGGCCAATTGGCGCAAACGGCTGATGGAGGATCTGGGCGATCAGGGTGCGGTCTCGGCGCTGATCGATAAGCGCAGCGACGCGGAACTGGCGGCGCTGATGGAGAACCTCGGCGGCAATTGCGTGGAGACCATGGCGGACACATTCGCCGCCATCGACCACGACCGCCCGACCTGTTTTCTGGCCTATACGATCAAGGGCTGGGGCACGCCGATTGCGGGCCATAAGGACAACCACGGCGGCCTGATGACCAAGGCGCAAATGGCAGAGTGGCAGACCCATATGGGCGTGGCCGAGGGGCAGGAGTGGGAGCCGCTCGCGACCGTTTCTGACACAAAGGGCTTTCAGAGCTTCCTCGATCAGGTGCCGTTTTTTGCCAAGGGGGCGCGGCGCTATTCGGATGCGCGGCTTTCGGTGCCTGCGGTGGCGGTGGACACAAGCCGCGAGATTTCAACGCAGATGGCCTTTGGCAAGATCCTCGACGATCTGGCGCGGGGCGATAGCGATCTGGCATCCCGGATCATGACCACCTCGCCGGATGTGACCGGCACCACGGGGCTCGGTCCATGGGTCAATCGGCGCAAGCTCTTTGCCCGCAAAGCGCAAAAGGATGCGTTTATCGAGCATCGCATTCCATCGACCGCCAAGTGGAACTTTGATCCGCAAGGTCAGCATGTCGAACTTGGCATCGCCGAGATGAACCTGTTCCTGCTGCTGGGCGCGGCGGGCCTGTCGCATAGCCTCTGGGGCAAGCGGGTGATCCCGATTGGAACAGTCTATGATCCCTTTGTGCACCGGGGTTTGGATGCGCTGAACTACGCTTGCTATCAGGATGCGCGGTTCATGATCGTTGGCACGCCCTCGGGGGTGACGCTGGCACCCGAAGGCGGCGCGCATCAATCCGTGGGCACGCCCCTCACGGGCATGGCGCAGGACGGGCTGGCGAGTTTTGAACCGGCCTTTGCCGATGAACTCGCGGTCATCATGGAATGGGCCTTTGATTACATGCAGCGCGATGGCGATGGCGACCCGGACGAGCGCACCTGGTTGCGCGATGAAACTGGCGGGTCGGTCTATCTGCGACTGACCACCAAACCGCTCGAACAGCCGGGGCAGCGGGTGGATGACGCCTTCCGTCAAGGTGCGATTGATGGGGCCTATTGGTTGCGTAAGCCGGGGCCGAATTGTTCGGTGGTGATCGCCTATCAGGGCGCGGTCGCGGATGAGGCGATTGCGGCGGCGGGACTTATTGGCGAGCATCGCCGGGACGTTGCGGTGCTGGCGGTGACCTCGGCGGACCGTCTCAATGCGGGCTGGACGGCGGCGCAGCGGGAACGGGCGCGCGGCAACCCGCAGGCCGTATCGCATGTGGAGCGTCTCTTGGGCGAACTGCCCGCCCATTGCACCCTGATTACCGCGATTGATGGCCATCCGGCGACGCTCTCGTGGCTGGGGTCAGTCGCGGGGCATCGGGTGGTGTCGCATGGCGTTGAACACTTTGGCCAAACGGGCACCATCGGCGACCTCTACCGTCACTTCGGCCTCGACCGTCACAGCCTTGCGCGATCGGTGGGTGAGCTGACGGTGGGCGCGCGCCGTATTCCCGGCGGACAGGCGGGATAGCGGCCTAACGCAAGACGGCGCTGCTCCATTCGCGCAGAAACGCAGCCTTTTTGAGCGCGTCGAGATAGACCAACAGCCCGGGCCCCATGCGAATACGGCGCAGGGCCTGGGTGTCATCGCTCCATGAATCGTCATCCAGAACCGAAAAGGCACCGGGCGCTGCCTGCCAGCCGCGTGCAATCAGGTGGTCGATCATCAAACCTGCAAGTTCGGGCGCTTGGCTGCCACGTGGAATGAACGCGGTGCGCAGGGCCACCACCGTGTAGTCCTTTGGCAGCAGAACGATCACGTCCTCCGTGTTGCTTTTCTCACGCGCGTAGCTGCCCAAGACGTTATAGACCATGGCCAGTTCGCCCGAAGCAACATCATCGATCATCTGGCTCGAACAGCAATAAAGACGCACGCCCACCGATCCGATCACTTCACTGAGGCGCCAATAGGTTTCCGAGGTCCGCGCATCTTGTGTGGCATAAAGATACCCAAGACCAGAGGTGCGGATGTCATAGGTGCCGATCTTGTTTCTGAACCGCTCTGGGTGATCACGGATCAATGCGATGAGATCCTGACGATTTTCCGGCAATGGCAATCCGTCGAGGGCCTTGCGTGACAGCACCACCGCCGCAGGCTCCTGCGTGAAGGCAAAGAGATGCTCGCGCCAGCGCGCCCAAACAGGCAGGCGCTCTGTCATCGCGGAGCTGTAGGGCTGGGCCTGACCGTCATTCACCAGTTTGGTCTGGAGATCAGTCGCAATGGAGATCGCCAGATCCATGTTGAGGCCCTCTTGGTCGAGGGCTTTCATCATCTCACCGGAGCTGGCAACGGTGTATTCGATCCGCACATCAGGAAGGTCGCTCAGGAAATCCTGCAGGGTGGGCTCAAAAAACTCTGCATCCCCGGTGGATATCACACGCAGCACGCGGCGGGCATCTGCGGGGCCGACGCTGATCCGCTCCTCAACCTCGAACGCATGCGCTGCAGGGGCGAGCGCGAGGAAAATCAAGCCAATGGAAAAGACAAGCTTGCGCATGCGCCACCTTTGTCGCTGTGATTGGTCAGAAACAGGCGTCCGCCATGGGCGCGGGCAACCTCGTTTGCGATGGTCAGGCCAAGCCCGGAGCCGACCACTGCGTCCGTATTCCCGCCGCGGACAAAACGGCGGGTCAGGCGGCCCATGTCCGCCTTGGGAAAGCCTGCACCCTCATCCCGCACGGTGATTTCAGCGCCGCTTTCGGTTCTGCGGGCGGTGACGTGAACGGTGCTGTCCGGGGGGGAGTATTTGATCGCATTGTCGAGCAGGTTGAGCAGCGCGCTTTGCATCAGGATTGGATCGCCTTTCACCACCATTGCGAGGTCGGGCAGAGAGATCTCCAGGTCGATATCGCGCAGTTCCGCCATTGGACGCAGGCGTGACACCGCATCCTGCGCCAGACGGGTCAGTTCCACATCTTCCATCTCCAGGTGGTCGGAGCGAAAAGACACCATGGCGTGATCCAGCAATTGTCCCGCTGCCCGGCTGCTCTCATCAATGGCGCGGATCATCTCGCGCACGGCCTGACGGTTCTCTGGTTTGTCCACCCGGCGCAGGGTGATTTCCGCCTGCGTGCGCACGGTGGTGAGCGGCGTGCGGACCCGATGCGCGGCCTCGGCGATCAGATCCTCAGAGCGTGAGAGCGAGGTTTTGAGGCGGCTCATAAACCCATTGAGCGCGCCCACCAGAGATTCCATTTCCGCTGGCACCGGGGCTGAGACAGGCCGCAGATCCGAAAGGCCGCGCCGCGACACCGAGCCTGCCAATTGCCGCAGCGGCTGGATCGCGGATTGGGCCGCGAGAATGCCAAAGACAGCCGCGATCACAAAGAAACCGATGCCAAACCCGGCCACGGTCTGTGAAATCCCCGCCAATTGCTGACGCAAGCCATAGCGGGTCTGCGCGACGGTGACTTCGACAAAATCAGGCGTGCCGCTGACGGACAGACGCCGGGTGGCGGTTGCCATCCGAATTTCTTCGCCATCGTAATGGGCGGTTTGAAATCGCGGTAAAATCCCATTGCTTGCGACGGGTTTGGGCAGGTCCGAGTATCCTGTCAGAAAATCGCCATTGCGGGTGATGGCGTAAAACACGCGATCATCGCTGATATTGCCGAGCATAGAGAAGGCGAAATAGGGGATATCCACCGTGAGATCCCCCTCGCGCACCGATGCAGAATCAAGAATCGCCGTCACCGAGGCCGAGAGGATTTCATCCTGACTTTGCCCCGCGAGGTCGCGCGCATAGTTCTGAACCACCAGAAACATCAAACTCGCTAGCAGTGCGGCACCCGCCAACAACTGAATAATCAGACGTCGTCTGATGGAGCCGCGCAGCAGGATCGGCGTGTTCATGACAGGCTCAGCCGGTAGCCCAGCCCACGAACGGTGACGATCTGCGCCTGTGCGCCTTCGAGGTGTTTGCGCAGCCGCCCCACGTAGACCTCAATGGCGTTCTCCGAGGCGTCAACGTCATAAGAAAACAGCCGATCCACCAGCTTGGATTTGGAAAAGACCTGATCGGGGGCAGCGATAAAAATCTCAAACAAACGCAACTCTCGATTGCGCAGGCGCACCTCGCGCCCATTCACTGTCAGAGTACAGGCCAATGGGTCAAATACCACATCGCCATATTTGTGTAGATTGCTCGCACCCCCGCTACGGCGGCGCTGAACGGCGCGGCAGCGCGCTTCGAGCTCTGAGAAATCGAACGGTTTGACAATGTAGTCGTCAGCCCCGAGGTCCAGAACGCTGACGCGGTCCGATACCTCTGATCGGGCGGTCAATACAATCACAGGTGTATTGCGCTGTGCCGTGCGGTGGGCCTGCAAGAACTGCCGTCCGTCGCCATCAGGCAGCATGATGTCGAGCAGAATCATATCGTATTCCGTTGTGGCGATAAAATCGTCTGCCGTGCCCAGATCCGGTGCCCGGTCCACAACGTGACCGTCAAGTGTGAGCCGATCCAGCACCGCGTTCGCAAGCTGATCGTTATCTTCGACGAGTAAGTAGCGCATTGGGGCGAAACATCTGCTCCGTGTCAGGTTTGTGTCAGCTTGGGTCGGAATACCATGATTCATGATCGCGCTTTTGCGTGTTTGTCAAATGGGAGGAACATTATGACATCTTTTGCGCTGGGTCGTCGGACCCTGATGGCTGCTGCTGCGGCTGCACTGACTTTCGGTTCCCCGGCTATGGCCGAGCAAGCTCTCGACAAGGTTCACTTCCTGATCCCCGGCGGTGCCGGTGGTGGCTGGGACGGAACCGCGCGCGGCACCGGTGAGGCGCTCACCAAATCGGGCCTTGTGGGGACCGCATCTTATGAAAACATGTCCGGCGGTGGCGGTGGTAAGGCCATCGGCTATCTGATCGAGAACGCCGACAGTCTGGAAGACACGCTGATGGTGAACTCCACCCCCATCGTGATCCGCTCGCTGACCGGTGTGTTCCCGCACAACTTCCGTGACCTGACGCTGGTTGCAGGCACCATCGGGGACTACGCGGCCCTGGTCGTGGCCAAGGACAGCCCGATCAACAATATGGAAGAGTTCCTCGCGGCCTACCGTGAAGATCCGCGCGGCACTGCCGTGGGCGGTGGCTCGGTTCCGGGCGGCATGGACCACCTCGTGGCGGCCATGGTGATGCAGTCTGCGGGCGAAGATCCGACCGCGCTGAAATACATCCCCTATGACGCGGGCGGCAAGGCGATGGCAGCACTGCTGTCGGGTGAGATCAAGGCGCTCTCCACTGGTTTTTCTGAGGCAATCGCACTGGCCGAAGCCGGCGAAGTCAAAATCCTTGGCGTGACAGCGGACGAGCGTGTGCCGGCATATGACAGTGCCGCCACCATGAAAGAGCAGGGTCTGGAGACCACTTTCGTGAACTGGCGCGGCTTCTTTGGCGCGCCGGGCCTGTCGGAAGACAAGGTTGCGGCCTATCAGGACGTGCTCTCCAAAATGTACGACACCCCCGAGTGGGAAGACGTGCGCGCACGCAACGGCTGGGTCAACATCCACAACTCCGGTGATGACTTCCGCAGCTTCCTTGAAAGCCAGGAAAAAGTCATCGGCGACCTGATGAAGCAACTGGGCTTCCTTTAAGCCTTAGGCAGACACGCTTCGGTCCGGCACCAATCGCGGGTGCCGGACCCTTTCCCGTATCCCCCAAAACAATCACAGGAGGAGATCATGGCGCTCGACCGTTGGATCGCGCTGATCATTCTCGGCATCGCTCTGGCCTATGGCTATGCGGCCTTTTTCACCATGGATCAGCTTTTGCCGCCGTTCATGCAGCGAAACCCGATCTGGCCGAGCACCTTTCCCAAGGTTCTGGCCGTTCTGTCGATCATTACCGCTGCGATTATCGTTCTGGGGCTGGAAAAACCCAGTGGCGAGGTCAAGACCCCGGACATCGACTACCGCCGCCTTGGTGACTACAACATCGGTCAGGCCGCGCTTCTGCTGGGGCTGATGGTCGCCTATGCGCTCTTGCTGCGTCCGGCGGGGTTCTTGCTGTCCACCTCCGGGTTCCTGATCGTCGGCGCGATGATCCTTGGCGAGCGCAAGCTGTGGATTTTGATCCCGGTTGCAGCCTTCGCTACCGGTATTGTCTGGTACCTCGTTGAGGGCGTGCTCGGCATCTTCTTGCGGCCCTTGCCGTTCTTTCTCGGATAATCGGAGGCTCAGATGCTCGAAGGTTTGATGATCGGCCTCTCTACGGCCTTCTCTCTCACAAATATCCTGATGGTGATCGGCGGTTGTCTGATCGGGACATTCATCGGGATGCTGCCGGGGCTTGGCCCCATGTCCATCATTGCGATCATGATCCCGGTTGCGATCACGCTGGGGGATCCTTCTGCGGCGCTGATCCTGCTGGCCGGGGTCTACTATGGTGCGATCTTCGGCGGCTCGACCTCGTCGATTCTGCTCAATGCGCCGGGGGTGGCGGGCACCGTGGCCTCCAGTTTCGATGGCTACCCGATGGCGCGCGCGGGCATGGCCGGCAAGGCGCTGACCATCGCGGCGATCTCGTCTTTCATGGGGGGCACTGTCGGTGCGATCCTCTTGATGGTCTTTGCGCCGATGCTGTCGACGGTCGCACTCCTGTTCCACTCGGCCGAGTATTTCGCGCTGATGGTCGTGGGGCTTTCCGCGATCGCGGCCTTCGCGGGCACCGGCAATGTGGCCAAGGCGCTGATGATGACGCTTTTGGGGCTGATGATGGCCACGGTGGGCGAGGGCGCATTGTTCAACATGCCGCGCTTCACCATGGGGCTGATGGATCTTCAATCCGGCTTCAGCTTTATCACGCTGGCGATGGCGATGTTTGCACTGCCCGAGGCGATCTTTCTGGTGATGAACCCGAACCGTTCGGCCCAAGGCGGCGAGGACGGTGGCAAGATCACCGGCCTGCGGATCTCTCGCCAAGAGGCGCGCAAGATTGCGCCGGTGATCGGACGTCAGTCCATTCAGGGGTTCTTTATCGGTGTTCTGCCCGGCGCGGGGGCGACGATCGCCTCCTTCCTCGGCTACGCGGTGGAGCGTAACATCGCCACCGAAGAAGAGCAAAAAGAGTTCGGCAAGGGCTCTATCAAGGGGCTGGCCGCACCGGAGACCGCTAATAACGCGGCCTGTACCGGATCGTTTGTGCCGCTCTTGACGCTAGGTATTCCGGGGTCGGGCACCACGGCGATCCTGTTGGGGGCGTTGATTGCACTTAACGTGACGCCGGGGCCGCGGCTGATGGTGGATAGTCCACATATCTTCTGGGCGGTCATCATCTCGATGTATATCGGCAACCTTGTGCTGTTGGTGCTGAACCTGCCGCTCATCCCTTATATCGCCAAGGTTCTGTCGATCCCGCGCAACTATCTGATCCCGTTCATTTTGTTCTTTACCTTGATGGGGTCCTATATCGGACAGAACAATGCGACAGAGCTGTTGATCCTCGTGGGCTTTGGCATCTGTGCGACGGTGCTGCGGTTTGCGGATTATCCGCTGGCTCCTTTGCTCATCGGCTTCATTCTGGGGCGGATGCTGGAGGATAATTTTGCCCGCTCCATGCAGATCTACGACGGGATTTCCTTCATCCTTGATCGTCCAATGACGCTGGGGCTGTTGGTGCTCGCCATGCTGCTGGTGATCGTGCCGAGCTACCGTGCGCGCCGTGCCCGCGCCCGTGCGGCCGGGGTGGCCGATGGGGATTAAACCGCTCTCCGGGGTTCGGGTTCTTGACCTGACCAATGTGCTTGCGGGGCCGTATTGCTGTTATCAGCTGGCCCTGCTCGGTGCAGAAGTCATCAAGGTCGAGCGCCCCGGCACCGGTGATCTGGCCCGGCAACTGGGTGCCGATCCAGAGCGGAATAAATCCCTGATGGGGGTGAGTTTTCTGGCGCAGAACGCACAGAAGAAATCCGTGACCCTCGACATGAAACACGACCAGGGCAAGGCGCTGTTAAAGCGCCTTGTTCGCACATCTGACGTATTGGTTGAGAACTTCCGACCCGGCGTGATGGAGCGTCTTGGTCTGGGATATGAGGTGCTGAAGGCGGAAAATCCAAACCTCATCTATTGCGCTATCAGCGGCTTTGGGCAGGACGGCCCGTGGAAGGACAACCCCGCCTATGACCAGATCGTGCAGGGGATCAGCGGCGTGATGTCGATCACCGGCGATGGCGATAGCGCGCCGTTGCGCGTGGGCTACCCGCTGGCCGATACCGTGGGCGGCATGACCGCAGCCTTTGCGATCTCGGCGGCGCTCAACGACCCGGAGCGTGGCGCGTTTCTGGATATCTCCATGACCGAGGCGGTGATTTCCACCATGGGATGGGTGGTGTCCAACCATCTGATCGCAGGACAAACCCCCGGCGCACATGGCAATGAGAACACCACATCCGCGCCCTCGGGCACCTTTGCCTGCGCGGATGGGCCGATCAATGTGGCCGCAAACCGGGATGAGCAATGGCAATCCATGGCGCACCATCTCGGACGCGACGGTCTTCTGGCGCATCCGGACTATGCCACCCGAGAGGATCGTAAACGCAACCGTCACATGCTGCGGGCAGAGCTGGAAAGTGTCCTGCGGACCCGGTCCGCTGCGGAATGGGTGGCCGAACTCAACGCGCTTGGCGTGCCCTCGGGACCGGTGCTGACGGTGCCGCAGATTCTGAATGAGCCGCAAATCAAGGATCGTGGCCTGATTGCCGAAGTCGAGACCGACGATGCGCCGCTGTCGCTGGCGGGCGCGCCGGTTCGGTTTGGCACGCACCGCCCGGTTCCGGATCAAGCGCCCCCTGCCTTGGGTGCAGATAATGACAGCATCTGGCAGGACATCGGTCTGAGCACCGATGAGATTGAAACCCTGAGGCGGGAGCGCGTGATATGAGCGATGTGAGTGATTGGTGGCGCACGTCTATCATCGACATGGAACCGGGCCGCATCGACCTGCGGGGCACCCCCGTGCAGGATCTGATCGGCAACGTCAGCTTTGCCGAGATGATCTGGCTGATGGTGCGCGGCGACCGGCCGACACCTGCGCAGGCCCGCCTGTTTGAGGCCGCCTTGGTCTCGGCTGTGGATCACGGCCCACAGGCCCCTTCGATCGCGGCGGCGCGGATGGCGGTCACCTGCGGTTTGCCCTTGAACAATGCGATGGCGACGGCGGTCAACATGCTGGGCGATGTGCATGGCGGGGCCGGGCAACAGGCGGTGGAGCTGTATCACCACGTCGACGCCCACGCAGGGGATCTGGCCGCGGCGCTGGCGGACTGGCGCGCAGAACATGGCAAGATCATCCCCGGTTTTGGTCATCGGTTCCACAAACCGACCGACCCGCGCGCGCCGCGTCTGATGGCGCTGGTGTCCGAGGCGGTAGAGGCGGGCGCGGTGTCGGGACGGTTCCAACACATCGGCCAAGCGATCGAGGCGCAGATATCGGCTGAAAAAGGCACGGCCCTGCCGATGAACATCGACGGCGCGACGGCAGTGATCTATGCGGAACTGGGCTTTGCCCCGCCACTGGCGCGCGGGCTATTCTGCCTGTCACGCTCGGTGGGCATCCTGTCCCACGCCTGGGAGCAGCAACAGCAGGGCGGTCGCAACAAGGGGCCGACCCCGCCGAAATACAGATGGACGTATGACCCTACGTGATACATTTGGCCTGATTGGTGCGCTTGTCGTCGCCGTATTGGGCACCTTGATTTTTGAAGCAATCGGATTTCCCTCCGCCCCTCTTACCGGATCGGCAGCGGCGGTGTCGCTGGCGGCGCTCTTTGGGGTGCCGATCAAGATGCCGGTGTGGCTCCGGACCACGGCTTTTGTGCTCTTGGGGATCAACATTGGCAGCAGCGTCACCCGCGACATGCTCGCCTCGGCGCTGGCGTGGCCGGTGACCATCGCAATCCTCGCGGTGAGCCTCTGTGTCTCGCTGCAGATCTGCCGTATCGGGCTTCAGCGCTGGATGCGGTTCAGCGCACGAGACGCGGTTCTGGCCGCCGCCCCCGGCCATCTGAGCTATGTGCTGGCGCTGTCGCTGAGTGAAAACGGACAGACCTCTCGCATCGCCATCGTACAGAGCATCCGCGTGCTGTTTCTGACGCTGTGCGTGCCGGTGCTGGTCTCGACGGTCTTTGGGGCGACGGGTTTGGAGCTGATGCCAGAGCATCCGCTGGCTCTGTGGCAACTGGCGCTCTTGGTGGGGGTCACGCTTGCGGTCGGCGCGGTGTTTGATCGCCTGAACGTGCCCGCCGCCTATTTGCTGGCTGGTATCTTTTGCAGCGCCGCCGGACATATCTTTGCGCTCACACCCGGACGCCCACCGGAAGAGGCGACCTTTGTGGCGTTTCTGGTGATGGGCACCCTGATCGGATCGCGTTTTGTCGGGCAAAAGCTCGCGGATCTGAAACTCGATTTTCTGGCGGGGCTGTGGGTCACGGGCGTCAATGTTGTGATCACCTTGATCGCCATCGGGGTCAGCATGCAGATCATGGGCCTGTCGCCCGCGCTGCTGATCGTGGCCTTTGCGCCCGGCGGGGTGGAGGCCATGGCTGCCATTGCCGTCACACTCGGGCTCGATCCCGCCTTTGTCGCGGCGCATCATGTGATGCGGCTGATGATCCTGACGGTGCTGATGCCGCTGGCGCTCAGCAGGGCCAGACCCACCTGAAAAAGCCCCGGCGCGACTGACGCCGGGGCTGTGCACAGTGAGGTTATTGCGCCTCCTGCGCCTCTTCTTCGATTTCATTGCCAAGGTTGGACACATCGCGGCCCAGTCCCTCGGTGGCCTCGCAAGCGGTCAGGCCAAGAACGGCCACCAGTGACAGATAGATCATGCGCATGGTGAGGCTCCGTTATTTCAGTTTCTCGGCAACATGGGTGGCAAAGGCATCCACCATCGCGGTGTAGAAGACTTCGCTGCCCACGTTGAGCGTGGTCACATCGGTGCCCTCGGGGTAATAGACGTTCGCCTGCTCGGCACTCACGGTCAGGGTGTAGCGCTGGTCGTACTGGCTCCCGGGCAGGTCAACAGAGACGTCCCCTTCAAGGACGGAATCGGCGATCCCCATTTCGGCCTCAAGGCTGGAAGCCAGCGCCACGGTGTCGATCTCAATGTCGATCTCGGCGGCGTCTTCCATCTCTTTGTCGGCGATCTGATCTACCAACTGCGCCGCCAATGCGGTCTCAAGGTCGGTTTCGAGTTCGCTCCAGACCGATACGGCTTCGCTGTTCTTAAGCGCGCTGGCGTCGGCGGTGACTTCGATTTCCTGTACCATCGTGGACGCGCCAGCGGCGGTCGCCATGGTTGCAACGAGAGCGGTTGTACGGATCAGATGTGTCATCGTTTAGCTCCTTGATATAGTGCTCATATCCCCGTGGGATCTGCACTATCAACACGCAGGGGCGGCAGAATGTTCCTGATTTTTAAAGGAAATTTTCCGCCTATTTTGTTCCGACCTTATAATGGCCAGTTGAATAACGGTGAAATCAAAGGGAACTTTGCCCCGCCTGAAGCGTTCAGAATTCGAGCCAAGCCCCTTTTTTGGAAAACGGACCCCATGACCCAGTCGAGCCACCCAGTCGAAGATGTATTAGATACGACCGACCAGCTGTTAGAAGACGGCAAGGATGGTTTGCAAGTGTCCGAACTGATGGATGAACTGGGGGTCAAATCGATTGCCGCAGTGTTGCTGGCCCCATCGCTGGCATTGGTGTCACCATTGAGTGGTATCCCGCTGTTCTCCTCGGCGTGCGGCATCACCATTGCGTTGATTTCAGCGCAGATGTTGATGGGACGCAATCACCTGTGGTTGCCCTCATTCTTGTCGAAACGCTCACTGCCAGCGCGTAACACGCAAAAAGCAACCCGCACGCTGCGGTCGCTTGCGGCTTGGATGGACCGCAGATTCAAACGCCGTTTGCAATCACTGCTGACACCGCCGTTCTTGCGGGTGCTTCAGGGCATTTGCCTGTTGTGCGGTTTGATCATGCCTTTCCTTGAAATCTTGCCATTTACCTCGTCGATCCTCGGCGGCGTTGTCGCTTTGCTGGCGCTGTCGATGCTGACCGGAGATGGGCTGATCGCGCTGGTGACCGTCACGGGCCTGACCCTTGCGATCGGCGGGGCGGCGATACATCTCTTTTAGGGAAGTGCCGCGGTGCGTCCGGCCCAACAAATAGGGCCGGACCTGTGGTCAGGCCCGGCCGGTAGATGTCAAAGATACGGTGTGATCTTTTCAGATTATGTCAGCCCTTGTATTCGGGCAGCTCTTCCATCTGGGATTTGGTCAACATCGTGTAGATGCGAATGGTGCCGGATTCATCCTCAATGCTGAGGTCCGCCAGTTCCAGTTCGACTGGCTTGGCCCCAAGGCCGAGGAAACCGCCGACGTCGACCACAACGGCGTTTACGTCGCCCTCACCGTCCATCACGATATCAGCCACCTGTCCGATCATTTCGTCATTGGCATCAAAGGCAGTCGCGCTGAGCAGTTCTTCTGCGGTCAACTCCGCCATGTGAACCGAGGCTTCGGTGGTTTCATTGATCCCAAATGCGCTCTCCACCCGATCCGCCGGAGCATCGCTGCGCTCGCGTTCCTTGAGCGTTGGTTCTGCAATGGCAGGCTGCTTGGCGGTCTCGTAGCGTGGGGCGGCTTCCAGGGTATCAGCCGGGGCATTCAGGACGAGGAAATAGCCATCCGCACCCCCGTCTGAATTGCCGTTGCGCACGAATTTCAGCGCGTCCATATCAACGGCAATCTGGTTCTCTCCAATCCCGAGAAAACCACCAATATCGACCAAAACCGCCTCTGCTGTGCCATCGCGGCTGAGGATCACATCATTGACCTCACCGATGTCAGCCCAGCCGTCCTGAACGCCGTCCATCACATCCTTGAGCGCCTCATTTTCGGTCTGGTAAATGCGCTTTCCCACAAAAGACGAGGCATGGAACTCTGCGGGTCCGGCTTCGCTGCGGAACATGTCGCTGGTCTCTGCTGCAACAGCGGGAAGACCCATCGCAATGATCAGAGACGTGGAAATCAACAGCTTTTTCATCGTCTTAACTCCTATTCGGTGAGGCGCGCCCGCATGTGCATGCAGGCATAATGAAAACGCAAAGCGCCACTCAATGTTCCGCGCCCAAAAATGCTGTACGTCGCATCGGCAAGAATTGGCGCGCATGAGTTTGCCGAGATCCATGTTGTGAACCCGCCACAAAAATAGGGCCGCCCTGCGAAACAGAACGGCCCCAATGGTGCATGATGATCGCGTTAGTCGTCGTGATCGACGCCCGCGAGCGCTCTGTCTTCGTGGTCAAAGGGCAATGTCTCAAAGGTCACGCTCATGGCGTAGCTGTCTTCGCCCTCGGTGATCTTTGGACTGCACTCCAACTGGCGGGCAAAGCCGCGGATCAACTGGCTGCCAAGCCCGGTGCCTTCGTCTTCAAATTCCGCCTCATCGGAGGTCGAATTGGCGATGGTCAGACAGACTTCACCCTCTTGCAGAACTTTGAGTGAAACGCGGACCCAGCGATTGCCGGCCTTATCGACGCCAAGATACTTCAGCGCATTTGTTGCGGCCTCGACGGTCAGCAGTGCCAGTGGAACGGCCTGATCCGGATAGAGGACAACCGGCTCCAGATCGATGTCGATCTTGGGTATAGGCGCGGTGGTCGGGGCCAATTCCGTCAGCGGTTTGACCACGTCACGCAATAGGTCATTGGCCTGAACGCGACCAAGCTCTGACGCCTGATACAGCGTCTGGTGTACCGTCGCCATACTGGTCACCCGTTGGTTCACGGTCTTTAGCGCGGCTGCCGTCACCTGATTGCGTGTTCTGCGGATCTGCATCGAGATGATCGAAGAGATCAATTGCAGGTTATTTTTGACCCGATGATGCAGCTCTTTCAGCAGCACATCCTTGTCGTGCATGGCATCAAACAGATGTGCCTCGTCATGCAACAGCTTTTCGGAGACTTGCGTGAATTGGTTATAGATGACCTCAAGCTCATGCGGCATCAGTCCGCTTTTTGGAGGGCTGGGCAGCACGCGGGAGCGGGCAAATTGGCGCATCTGCATACCGATGATGCGAAGGTGCCTGGCAACCTGATGATCCAGCGCCACGTAGATCAGGACCAGACTGACAAGCCACATCAGCATCGGAAACAGCGCAGGCGTCAAAAAGAGATGCTGCAACGCGTTGGTTTCTGTCGGGGCGTGTATGCCCTCCGGATCCCAGCTTCCGACCACGTAGAACGCATCGCTCAGGATCGGGACGATGGAGAACAGTCGCATCTCTCCTGCGGCATTCTCGGCCTCGATGTGACGCGGATTGAGCGAGATCAGCTCCTTGATGCTCATGTTGGCGGGGAGGCGATCCAACGCCGTCTCGCGCGCACCAGAGGCACTCAGGATGTCACCCTCGGCACTCAGTGTCACCAGATCAAGCGGGCGCTCGCCGAGCTTGGTCTGAAATTTCTTGTCGATGCGTTCGTGCGGGACGTGAATGATCTGATTGCCGATAAAGGTGCCGTTCGGATCATAGACGGGTTCGGAAATAATCAGGACCGCGCTGCCTGCAACGGGGCCAAAGGAGTTCACCCTGATTTCACGTTTCGGGCGACGCATCCAATCTGGGAAGTTCGGATTCTCAGAATAATCGATTGTCAGCCCGGTGGAGGCGCAGGACATGACGCCATCTTTGGGCAGAAAACCTGCAAAGCTGTAGCGCTCTTGGGCGGTGTCGATGAAACGCTCCATCAACGCCCGGCAGCGATCCAGATCTTGGGTCAGATCGGGCACTGAAAGCGCAAGTGCCTCGGCAGAGGCGAAGGCGGATTTGATGATCTCACGCTCTTCTTGCGCAAATTCTGCGGTGAGTGCTTTTAGGCTCAGGTTGTTGGAGGCGGTGACCTCTTGTTGCAGCCGCACGGTTTGATCCACTGCGATGAGGCCCAGCGGCACCATCGCGACAGAGAGCATAACGGCAAGGCGCACCGACAGACCCCGCGCCCAGGCGAAGGGCCGGGGCGCGTCGGGTGAATTGTCAGAAATGGATGAGGCGCTATTGCGGGCGCCCCCACCCCGAAGCAGGGCGAGGGACGGAAAGTTCATTCTGTTCACGCGGCGGTTCCACCACTTGCAGCGACGACCGCATGGGTGGCTGCATCTGTCAGTTCCAGCTGTTCGTCAGCCTTTAGCTGCATCTTGATGGAGAGGGCCTCGCGACCACGGTTAAGGCGGCTTTTGACCGTGCCGACCTTCACGCCGCAGACCTCGGCGGCCTCTTCATAGGAATATTGCAAAACGCCGATCAGCGTCAGAACCTCGCGTTGTTCAGCTGGTAACTCGCTCAACGCGCGACGGAACTCTGCCAGTTGCAGGCGGCCGTCATGGGCTGGCTTCACAGAGATGCTTTCGGTGATACTGCCGGTGGAATCTTCCACTTCTCGCATCGCCTTGCGGCGACCTGAATAAAACGTGTTGCGCAGGATGGTAAAAAGCCATGCCCGCATGTTGGTCCCCTCCTGAAACTTGTCCAGATTGGTCCATGCTTTCAGGATTGTGTCCTGCACGAGGTCATCCGCTGCCGCATGGTTGCGGGTCAAGCTCATGGCGAAAGCGCGCAGCACCTTCATATGGCTTGTCAATTCAGCCTTCGCACCTTGTCTATCCATTTACTCGGCCTCCTCCTGGGAGTGGGAGGGGGCGCCGGATGCGCTCCCTGACCCATCCGCGACCGGAATCTTGTCCAGACGATCAAGTAGGTCCATCAGATGCGGCGGCAAATCCGCATTCGCATCTTCGTCAAAAACCCGCTTAAGGTTTTCGTCGATCAGAGTGTCCCATGGCTGTTGTGAAAGTTTGTTTGCCATTCATCTCTCCCGCAACACCTTTAACTTTCAGGCGCAAATAATATCCATTTCCATGGAACAAACGCCCCAATCGTGCGTTTGTTCCGAGAAATATTGGTGACAGGAGAAAAAAAATTGTCGACCCCTACAACAGGACAAGCGCTGACTCTGTCTGACCTTATCGCTCCGCATTTGCCATACCTGCGCCGCTATGCGCGTGCGCTCACCGGTGCTCAGCAATCGGGCGACACATATGCGGCTTCGACGCTGGAAGCGATCCTTGCCGATCCGTCCTGCTTTAATGCGGAGAGCGTCGGTGGAAAAGTGGCGCTTTTCAAAGTGTTCCACAAACTCTGGAGCAGCTCTGGCCAGCCTGTGGCAGAGCTGGATGACGGCCCACGGGCCCGCGCGCTGCAACATTTGGCCTCTCTGACCGCCAATACCCGCGAGGCGCTCTTGCTCAATACGGTTGAGGCGTTTTCGGTTAGCGAAGTTGCCGACGTCATGGAAATCTCTGCCGATGAAGCGGCGCGACTGATCCAGCTTGCACGCGATGAAATGCAGCAATCCGTGAGCGGCAAGATCATGATCATCGAGGATGAAGCGATTATCGCGATGGATCTGGAAGGTATCTGTTCCATGATGGGGCACGAGGTCACGGGCATTGCACGCACTCACAAAGCGGCAGTGAAACTTGGCCTTGAGGAAAAGCCGGACCTTATCCTGGCTGACATTCAGCTTGCCGATAACTCCAGCGGTATTGATGCCGTGGCGGACCTGCTTGAAGAGCTGGGTGATGTGCCCGTGATCTTTATCACGGCCTTCCCTGAACGTCTCCTCACTGGCGAACGTCATGAACCTGCCTTCATGATTGCAAAGCCCTATGTCCCGGATCAGGTAATCTCGGCGATCAGTCAGGCGATGTTCTTCTCCTCTACCGATACGCTGACCAGCTAATCGAAGCGACTATCCCTCGCCAAGGACTCCGTACATTTGCTTGTGCGGGGTCTTTTTGTGAGCACAGATATCAAGCCAGTTTTCAAAGTTTGAAAATAAAGAAGCCCTGCAAACCGATGGGTGTGCAGGGCTTATTGATGGATGAGTGCGTGCTTACGAGGCAGACAAAGCACGCAGCATCCAAGCCGCTTTTTCGTGGAAGGCCGCGCGTTCGGTTGCCAAATCGCCGGTCACCATGTCCTTGCGCGCCTCCGCAAGTTCGATCAGCGCGTGCAGTCGGTGCGCCAAACGCATATGATCTTTCTCAAGGTCTTTGCACATTTCGCCCGCGCTCGGCATTTGGCCCAGATCATCTACGATGCTGTCAGACAGCACGCCATTGATCTTGCCCGGCGTCAGGTGGCCCAAGGCGCGGATGCGCTCTGCCAACTCGTCTGCAGCCGCGAACATGTTCTGATACTGCTCCTCGGTGAGGTTATGCAGCGAGAAGAACAACGGGCCCTCTACATTCCAATGATAAATATGGGTTTTTAGCGTGAGGCGGTAAGTGTCCGCGAGCACGTCGCTCAGACCTTCGGCGATTGCCTCAGTGTCACGAACGCCTGTCTCGACGGGGGCCAGTTGTGGTTTCACGTTCAATGCGGTCGTCATAATGTCTCCTTTCCGAAGGGAGTTTGCGTGATGGGTCGTGTCTGTGCGTCAGCGACGCACAGCACGAAAGATCAACGCGGCGATAAACATCACCAGGAAGATGAAGAAGAGGATCTGCGCGATCCCGGCCGAGGCGCTGGCGATGCCGCCAAAGCCAAAGACGGCCGCGATCAGCGCGATCACTAGGAATGTCAGTGCCCAACCAAGCATGGGTTGTCTCCTTTGCCGTGTTTCAATGCCCACCCTCTGTGGGCTTCGGGGAGACAACGGCAGAGGGCAGATTTTGTTCCGCGAAATTCTCAATCTCTGCCGCATTCGCCGGTTGGCGACAACAGAGCCTTGGTTTTTCGGAGGATGTGTGCAGGGCCCAGCACGGGTTTGAGCGCGACAAAGTGTGGGCGGGTATCCAGACGCGATGGTCTGGATACCCGCAACAGATCAAGAGGCGAGAGCGAGCACTGCCATGGAGGGCAGGCGAAGCAGCTCATGCGCCTGCGCGACACGCTCGGGCGTGTAGTAGCCCTCTTCGTGCAGGATGTTGACCGTGGCCACCATCTTGCCGCCAAGGATCACTGGCAGGTTGATGACCGATCCGCAGCCCAGTTTGCCGATCAGCTCCGCATCGGGGAACACGGTGTCGATATCGACCAATGTGTTGGAGACAAAGGTCTCGTGACGGCCATGAACCTGCTCGAACCAGCGGTTCATCTCGATTTCCTTGGTGCCTGTTGTGGGGTAATTTTCCGCATCATCCGTGTAGACGCGACGGGCGAGCATAGCGTCCATGTCAGCGGTCATCACAGTGAACAGCTTTGCCCCCACCGTGGCCTTGGTCAGCGCGCAAAGCGCGTCATAAGCCTGCTCTTCGGTGGTGGCCTCTGACAGCGCTTTTTCAAAATCTTGGCGCGCCATGTTTGTGTCCGTCATGTCTTAGTCCTTGCGGTCTGGATTGCCGCCCGATGCGGCGTAAAGGGATTGCGTGTAAGGGTCGGTGAAACTGCCATCGTGGAGTGCTGTTGCGGGCGCGATCTCGACGATGCGGCCCTTGTTCATCACGGCCATGCGGTCGCACATGAAGCTCACGACAGGTAGATTGTGGGTGACCATCAGATAGGTCAGCCCCTGCTCGCGGCGCAGTTTTTTCAGCAGGTTGAGGATCTCCGCCTGTACCGAGACATCCAGCGCCGATGTGGGTTCGTCCAGCAGCATCACCTTGGGTTCCAGCATCAGGGCGCGCGCGATGGCGACCCGCTGGCGCTGCCCGCCCGAAAGCTGGTGCGGGTAGCGAAACCGAAACCGCTGATCGAGGCCCACGGCAGCGAGCATCTCAATCACGCGGGCATCGCGATTGCCCAGCCCATGGATCTTGAGCGGCTCACTTAGCACCGTGTCCACGGATTTACGCGGATGCAGCGATCCATAAGGGTCCTGAAACACCATCTGGCACCGGGTGGCAAAGCCCTGATCCACGTTGCGCCCGCGGGGCTGTCCCAGCACCGAAATCTCGCCGCTCCAGTCGGGCGCGAGGCCTGCGATGGCTTTGAGGATCGTGGATTTGCCAGAGCCGCTTTCACCGACCAGAGCAAAGCTCTCACCTTCGGCGACCTCAATGTTCACGCCCTCAACCACCTTGGTGTGGCCATAGGAAATATCGAGGTTTTTCAAAATGATCGCGCTCATGTGTCGCTCCATGCGCTGCGGTCGAGGACGGGAAGTTCCTCGCGCGTTTCTTCCATCCGTGGCACCGCCGCCAGCAGGCCTTGGGTATAGGGGTGCGTCGCCTTGTGCAGGTCCCCTGCCGCACAGCTTTCGACCACTTCACCTGCGTGCATAACGAGGATGCGGTCGCAGTAGCGCGCCACCAGATTGAGGTCATGAGAGATCAGGATCAGCCCCATGCCCTTGTCGCGCACCAGCTCGTCGATGAGGTCCAGAACCTGCGCCTGCACCGAGACATCCAGCGCTGAGGTCGGCTCATCCGCGATCAGCAGATCAGGGCGCGGGATCAGCATCATGGCGATCATGATGCGCTGGCCCATACCGCCCGAAACCTCATGCGGATAGAGGTTCACCACCCGTTCGGGATCGTTGATGCGCACGGAATGCAGCATCTCCAGCACCCGGGATTTGACCTCGCTGCGGGCAAGGGTTTCGTGAGTCTTGAGCGCCTCGGCGATCTGCGCGCCGATGGTCATCACCGGATTGAGCGAGAACTTCGGGTCTTGCATGATCATCGAGATCCGCGCGCCGCGCAGGTCGCGCATCTTGCGTTCCGACAATCCTTGCAGGTCGATGCCGTCAAAGATCATGCGATCAGCCTGCTGGCGTCCCGGTTTACGCACAAGCCGCAAGATCGCGCGGCCCGTCATGGATTTGCCTGACCCGCTTTCGCCGACGATGCCCAGACGTTCGCGGCCCAAGGTGAAGGACAGGCCTTTGACCACCTCGACGCGCCCCTGTGGCGTGGGGAAGCTCACGCGCAGGTTTTCCAGTTCCAAAAGTGGCATATCGTTCATGATTTGCCTCCCTGTTTGGGGTCCAGCACATCGCGCAGGCCGTCACCGAGGAAACAGAAACCGAGCGAGACGATGATGATGGCAAAGCCCGGCATCGTGGCGACCCACCACTGATCAAGGATAAAGGCCCGACCGCGCGAGATCATCGCGCCCCATTCGGGCAGCGGCGGCTGTGCGCCAAGGCCGAGGAAGCCCAGACCCGCAGCGGTCAGGATGATACCGGCCATATCCAGCGTCACCCGCACGATCATCGACGAGGTACACAGGGGCAGCACATGGCCAGTGATGATCCGCGTGTGCGATGCGCCTAGCAGGCGCATGGCCGAGATGAATTCCGAGTTGCGGAAGGTCAGCGTTTCGGCGCGTGCGATCCGCGCATAGGCAGGCCAGGATGTGATGGCAATGGCGATGATCGCGTTTTCAATCCCCGGCCCGAGTGCCGCCACAAACGCCAGCGCGAGGATCAGCTTTGGCATCGACAGGAACACATCCGTCACGCCCATGATGATCTTGTCCGTCCAGCCACCGAAATAGCCAGACACAGCCCCGATGAGCAGTCCAAGCGGTGCGGAAATCACTGCCACCAGCGCCACGATCAACAGAGTGATGCGCGCGCCGTAAATGACGCGGCTAAAGATGTCGCGGCCCAGCTCATCGGTGCCCATCCAATGCGCGGCCGAAGGCGGCAGCAGGCGTTGACCGAGGTTTTGCCCCAGCGGGCTGTGAGGTGCGATCCACGGCGCAAAGATGGCCGCCAAGATCAACACCAAAAGGATCAGCGCCCCAACCACAGCGAGCGGATTGCGCATCAGCATCCGTGTCACACGGTAGCTGTGACCCAAGGAGGCCTGCAGGCGGGAGCTGGGGGAGTCGTCGAGCAGCCAGTTTGTCATCGTTGTCATGGCACCCTCCTATCGGCTGCGCGGGTCGAGAATGCGGTAGAGCACATCCGACAGCTTGTTGATGAGAATGAAGACCGAGCCGATCACCAAAGTTGCGCCAAGGACGGCGTTCATGTCGGCATTGAGCAGCGCCACGGTCAGATAGTTGCCGATGCCCGGCCAGCTAAAGACCGTCTCGATCATCACCGAGCCTTCGAGCAAGGCGGCATATGAGAGGCCGATCACCGTGATCAGTGGCACCCGGATTGGGCGGAAGCCGTGGGTCCAGATCACCCGCCATTCCGACACG
Source organism: Tritonibacter mobilis F1926 (assembly GCF_000376545.2). NCBI lineage: Bacteria > Pseudomonadati > Pseudomonadota > Alphaproteobacteria > Rhodobacterales > Paracoccaceae > Tritonibacter > Tritonibacter mobilis. The sequence goes on along the minus strand of NZ_CP015230.1, from coordinate 2,818,888 downwards.
CCTTTGACGCGGGCGGTGGTGATGTACTCTTGGCCGAGCTGATCCAGCATGAAGCTGCGGGTCATGCGCGCGATATAGGCGAGCGAGAAGAAGCCAAGGATGGTGGCAGGCAGGATCAGGTGATCCAGCGCGCTCCAGAACACGTCGAAGTCGCCGGCAATCAGGGAATCGACCAGCAGCAGGCCAGTGCGTGGCTCTACCAAACCTTCATAGAATATATCGACACGCCCGGGACCGCCGACCCAGCCAAGGCCTGCGTAGAACACGACCAGACCCACAAGACCGAGCCAGAAGGCGGGAACCGAATAGCCAAGCAGCGCAAAGACGCGGATCAGCTGATCCACCCATGTGCCCTGCCTTGCTGCGGCCCAGACACCCAGTGGAACCCCCATTCCGACGCCGATGATAATGCCAAGCGTCGCCATCTCCAGCGTGGCCGGGAAGACACGCGCCAGATCCTCTGCGACGGGGCGGTTGGTGGACACCGAATGGCCGAGGTCGCCCTGAAACACATCGCCCACATAGGTGATGAACTGCACCACCAATGGCTGATCCAGCCCCATGGCAATGCGGGCGGCGTCGTATTGTTCTTGCGTGGCGCGATCTCCGACCACGGCCAGAACCGGGTCAATCGGGATCACGCGGCCGATGAAGAAAGTGATCGCCATCAATCCGACAAACGTCAGGAAAGTGACGATGACAAAGCCACCAAATGCGCTGGCGGTTTTCCTCAGCCCGGCGTGTGAAGGCGCGGCTGTACTCAAGGGTCTGGTCCCCTTTTTTCCTCCCAAAGCCCCCGGCAGCCGGGAGATCTGGCATCGTGAAAACTCTGCGCCAGAGAGGCCCCTGACGCGGTGGTTGGTGCATCAGGCATAAAACAATTTTCGAAATGTGCAAAAAAATTTTTGCCTGACAAAAATTTTTTTTGTAGCGTGAGCGAGACAACATCCAGGAATGCGACCCTGTCTGATGCTACAGACGCAGGGTCCAACCCAAAGTGTGAAGAATAAAAATGCCGCGTGAAAAACCACCACAAGAGCCCAATGTCGGCCCCGCGATCCGCAAGCGCCGCAAGCAATTGAAACTGACCTTGCAGGCGCTCTGCGACAAATCCGGTGTGTCGGTCGGCTATCTCAGTCAGGTTGAGCGCGACAACGCAACGCCTTCGCTTGGGACGTTGGCGCAGATTTCAGCGGCGCTGGATGTTGGGCTGGATTATTTCATTTCGGCATCGAAGCCTTCGGATGGTTTGACCCGTGCGGGAACACGTCCGCTGTTCGCACTGGATGATTCCTCTCTGCGCTACGAGGCGCTGGGCGCGGATTTTCCCGGCTCTGAGATGTCGTCCTACATCCTGCACATTCCGTCAGGCTATGTGTCGGAAACCGTGAGCCATGAGGGCGAAGAGATCATCTTTGTCCTTGAGGGGGAAATCCAGCAAACGCTGGACGGCCAGTCCTTCGCCATGACTGCGGGCGATAGCCTGCACTACAGCGGCAATACCCCGCACGCATGGAGCAACCCAACCGATCACACCGCCCGAATCCTCTGGACCGGGACGCTGACAGTTCTCAACCGCAAAGGCGCCATCGAGCTTCCGGAACTGTCCCACAAACAGAACGCGTAAACCGCGACAGACTGACTAGAAGTTTCATCCAACAAGGAGACCTCCCGTGAAACATCTGAAGACAACATTGCTGGCCAGCGCGCTGCTGTTGCCGCTTGCGGCACCTGCCGTCTTGGCCGACACGCCCGAGGGCGTGCTGGTGGTGGCACAAAACATCGACGATATCGTCGCAATCGACCCCGCGCAGGCCTATGAGTTCACCTCTGGCGAGTTGGTCACCAACCTCTATGACCGTCTGGTTCAGTACGATGCCGAAGACACCACCGTTCTGGCGGCAGGTCTGGCCTCGGAATGGGTCACCGATCCCGACGCCAAGACCATCACCTTCACCCTGCGCGATGGCGCGACGTTTGCCTCTGGCAACCCTGTAACGGCAGAGGACGTGGTCTATTCCTTCTCCCGCGTGGTGAAGTTGAACCTGACCCCGGCGTTCATCCTGACCCAACTGGGGTGGAACGCGGACAACATCGGTGAAATGGTCACGGGCGAGGGCAACACCGTCACCGTGAAATACGCGGGCGACTTCTCTCCGGCGTTTGTGCTGAACGTCCTGGCTGCGCGCCCCGCATCCATCGTCGACAGCAAGCTGGTGCAGGAAAACGAAGTTGACGGCGACATGGGCAATGCGTGGCTCAACGCCAATGCAGCCGGTTCCGGTCCCTTCACGCTGCAACGCTATTCTGCGGGTCAGATGGTGCGCATGCAGGCGAACCCGACCTATTTCAACGGTGCGCCCAAGATCGACAGCGTGATCATCCGTCACGTTGCCGAAAGCGCGACCCAGCAGCTGTTGCTGGAGCAAGGCGACGTGGATCTGGCCCGCAATATGACGCCGGATCAGGTGGCTTCGCTCGACAGTGGCGAGATCAAGGTCGAGACCTTCCCGCAGGCGGCTGTCCACTTCCTGTCGTTCAACCAGAAAACCGAGAGCCTGACGCCCCCCGCTGTTTGGGAAGCGGCACGCTATCTGGTCGATTACAAAGGCATGACCGATACGATCATCAAAGGTCAGATGGAAGTGCATCAGGCCTTCTGGCCCAAGGGCTTCCCCGGTTCTTATGATGAGACCCCGTTCTCTTATGACCCGGAAAAGGCCAAGAGCATCCTGTCCGAGGCCGGCATCGAGACCCCGATCACCGTGTCGCTGGATGTGATCAACGCGGCACCCTTCACAGATATGGCCCAGTCGCTGCAAGCGAGCTTTGCCGATGCGGGCATCAACTTTGAGATCCTGCCGGGCACCGGGAGCCAGGTGATCACCAAATACCGCGAGCGCAGCCATGAGGCGATGCTGCTGTATTGGGGCCCGGATTTCATGGATCCGCACTCCAACGCCAAGGCCTTCGCCTATAATTCAGACAACTCTGACGACAATTATGCTGCGACCACCACTTGGCGCAACGCATGGGCCGTGCCGGAAGAGATGAACACAAAAACCATGGCAGCGCTGTCCGAGAGTGACGCGGATGCCCGTCTCGACATGTACCGCGAGCTGCAAAAAGAGGTGCAAGCCGAGTCGCCCATCGTGATCATGTTCCAGGCCGCTTATCAGGTCGCCATGAACGAGGCGGTTTCGGGTTACGTCAACGGCGCGACCTCTGACTTTGTGTTCTACCGCCTGGTGGAAAAAGAGTAATTGTGAACTGATCGGGCCGCCCGCGCTGGTGGCCCGATTCCCCTATCTCTCCCTATAATCCCGGAGCCTTCGATGACCGAATTCCCGCTGACCGCCGCCCGCCTCGCTGCTCTGCGTGCCCGTATGGAGCTGACAGGCACCGACCTTGTCGCCCTCGGCCCTTCCAGCCATATGGCGTGGCTGTCTGGTGTGCATCCTCATGGCGATGAGCGCCCGGTGATGCTCTTGGTGAGCCAGTCTTATGCGGGCTTTTTGATGCCGGCGCTGAATGCCGCCGCCGCGCGCAAGGACACGGACCTGCCGTTCCACCCATGGCGGGATGACGAAGGCCCGGATGCCGCTCTGGCCACATTGCTTGAGGCCTGCGGTGCGACGCGCCCGAATCTGTCGGTGGTTCTGGATGAGACAATGCGCACCGATTTCTCGCTGCGCCTTCTGGACGCGCTGGAGACGCCGCGCCGTCGCTTTGCCGATGATACCGTGAGCCTGTTGCGGGCCTCCAAGGATGACAGCGAGTACCACGCGATCAAAGCCGCGCATCTGACCAACGACAAGGCCGTCAAGGCCGCGTTCGCCGCCCTCAAAGAAGGCGTCACCGAACGTGAGATCGTCGAGCTGATTAAGTCTGAATATGCCGCTGCCGGAGCAACGCTGGAGTTTTGCTCCGTGTGCTTTGGCGCGTCTGGGGCCTTCCCGCATCACACGCCCGGTGACACCCAGTTGACCCGCAACTCTGCTGTGCTGATTGACACCGGCTGCCGTCTGGATGGCTACCCGTCCGACATGACCCGCTGCGGCTACTTTGGTGCGCCAGAAGAGGGTTATGAGGAGGTCTTTGACGTGGTCGAGAAGGCCGTTCAGGCCGCGCTCGCGGTTGCTAAACCCGGTGTTGTGGCCAGCGATATCGACAAGGCCGCGCGCGATGTGATCACCGCCGCAGGCTATGGAGATCGTTTCCTGCATCGCACCGGCCATGGTCTTGGTATCGACATTCACGAACCGCCCTATATCGCCGCCAATTCCGACGTGGTGCTGGCCGAGGGTAATGTGTTCTCGATCGAGCCGGGCATCTACCTTGAGGGTAAGTTCGGCATCCGTCTTGAGGAGATCGTCATCCTGCGCGAAGATGGTGCGGAGATCTTTTCCGAGATGCCGCGCGACATGGTGCGCGTCTAAGCACGCAGCCCCTCAGGGCTAAGGACAAACAGGCGGCGTGGCTCAGAGCTGCGCCGCCTTTTTTCCAAGCAGTCCCGGCACCGCCAGATCCCGCAGCACAAGGCCCGCGAGGCCTGCCATGTGCCAGCCGAGGACTTGATTGGAACTCAGCACCGGCAGGCCCAATCCCTCTTCGAGCGTCGGGATAACCTCAAGTGTGCGCAGGTTGGTGCAGGACAGGAAGACCGCATCCAGCTTAGCCCGTGACGCAAGCGCATGGGCAGCGGCACAGATCGAGGCAGGTGCGATCCGCGCGACACGGGCCTCAATCTCCTCGCCAAAACCAAGCATGTCGGGCACCACAAAACCCGCCGCTTCAAATCCTGCGCGGATCGGGGCGGCCACGGAGGCGATATAGGGCGAGACGATCCCAACACGCGTCACATTCAGTGCCCGGAGCGCGGCAATCGCGGCGCTGAGCGGGTCGCTGACGGCGTGTGTTGTGGCATTGACATGGATCAGTTCTTTCACCCTGCCTGCGCCGATCAGACTGGTGCCGGAGGTACAGCCATAGGCGATGACCTCAAACCGGGCGGCAGGCGGCAGCAGACGCGCGGCCTGTGGTAAATCCTCTTCCATGGCGGCGATGGTGTCGGGCGTCAGCTCCGCACCGGAGGGAACGCGACTGATGTGTAGCCGTGCCGAAGGTTGAGGAAATATCTGACGGACGTCCTCTTCGATGGTTTCATCCACCTGCAAGGCAATCAGCCCGAGACGCGGGCGCGGGTCCCCCGTGATCTCATACGGAAAGGATGTCATCACCCAAGCTCCGGCAGGTCAGAGAGGGCACGAGGAGACAAAAGCTCAGCACCATTTTCCCGCAAAACGATGTTTTCCTCATGCACCATGATGCGATCCGGTCCCACCATTGCGCCGGGTTCGAGCGTCAGCACCATGCCCGCCCGCAGGGGCGTGGTGTCCTTGGGGGTGAACGACGGCCATTCCGTCAACGTCACCCCCAGCCCATGGCCCAGCCGTCCAGAACCGGGTGTGGCGCCTTGCGCAATCAGCGCATCGCTCAGGATCTGATGCACATCCCGCGCCAGCATCCCCGGACGCAGCGCCTCAAGACAGGTCTCCGTCGCAGACCAGAGCGCGAAATGCGTGCGTTTGGCCAATTCCGAGGCCGGACCGATGGCATAGTTGCGGTCAAAGTCGCAGAAATACCCCTCGCGGACTGCACCAGTGTCTAGCATCAAAATATCGCCGCGCTCCAGCGGCTTCGCCGTCGCCGGAGAGATCACATCGCCGTAACCGTGCGCGCCCGCGCCGCCAGCAAGATAGCTCACCCAATCGGCCCCTTCCTCCAGTAACAGAGCCTGAAATGCGCGAAACACCTGATCAAGCGGGCGGCCGACGCCCGCAATCTCTGACACCCGATCAAAAGCGCGCCCGGCGATGGCGCAGGTGGTGCGGATCTTGGCAATCTCGGCCTCGGATTTGATCTCACGCACCCGCTGGACGATATCAGTGCCATCCATCACCTGTCGCGGGGCCAGCTGCGCGCAGAGGGCGTGATAATCTGCAAGCGGCATCCGCAAATGAGTCTCTAATCCCATGGGTAGAGCGATTTTTCCCTGCTCTGGCACCAATGACGCCAGGGTATCGGCCAATAGGCTCAGTCCGTCATCCACAGGGTCAGGCGCATCCCACGTCCGGACCTGCGTGATCCATGTGCGCTGCATCAAGGCGGCACCGATAGAGGGGATGACCGCCACCGGATCGCCAGAGGCGGGCACCACGATGAACCAGGGCCGGGCGGGGCTTTCCCAGAACCGGGTCAGGAACCCGGTGACGTAAAACACATCCGCCGCCGTGGTCAGCAGCAGCGCATCAGCCCCGGCTGTTGCCATACGGTCCTGCAACCGGGTGATGCGGTTTTGATATTCACGCGCGGGAAAGATCAGCGACGTCTCAGGCATCCTCCGGCCCTTCGCTCAAGATCGCGAGAACGCGGGCGTCTTCGGGCAGATCAAGCCCGGCGAGCAAGGCAGCGACCCCTGCCCCGCCAGAGGGAGTTGTGGCCAATCCTTCGGTTTGGAGTGTGACCACGGCGGCAGCGGCCTCCTCTTCGCTGAGGGTAACAAACAGATCAGCATCGCGCGCCAATCCCTGAAGCGCGATCATCGACGGCGTTTTGCAGTCCAGTCGCCCCATTGCGGAAACTGGCCCTTGGGTATCGACCACTTTGCCAGCCCGGATGCTTTCCATGAGGGCAGGGGCAGCCTCTGGCTCAACGACGATGATCTGCGGGGCGTTCCCCCAGACCTTGCGGGCATGGGCGGCGACCGCAGCCGCCAACCCGCCCACCCCGGCTTGCAGCAGGATATGTGTCGGGGGTGCGGGGATCTGCTGGGCGGCCTCCGCGGCGAGTTGCAGGTATCCCTCCATCACCAGATAAGGGAGTTCGGAATATCCGGGCCAAGAGCTGTCAGAGAGCAACGTCCAGCCGTTGCGCGCCGCCGCCGTCTCTGCCGCATCCATGCTGGCCTCATAATCGTTTCCCTCGCGCACCACCTCGGCACCTTTGGCACGCAGGCGCGCGGCAAAACTCTCGGGTACGGTTTCGGCAAGGTAGATCACCGCCTGCGCCCCAAACAGGGCCGCCCCGGCGGCAACGGACAGTCCGTGGTTGCCTGCACTTGCGGTGACGAATGTGCGCCCTGTGAGCGCCTTTGACCAATCGCCACCCTCGGCCACATCCCACGCGGCGCGGGCAATGGCGTGCGCGGCCCCGAGTGCCTTGAAACTGCCTAGCCCCATGCGGTTGCGCTCGTCCTTGAGGTGGATCTGAGCAACGCCACAGTGCGCGGCCAGCGTGGGCACAGACAGGAGCGGTGTTTCCTGATGCGCAGGGCATTGCCCCAGCAAATCGGCGACCCCTGTTGCATCATCGCAAGGAAACGGCGCGTCGAGGGCGAGACCCTGACCACGGTGGGGGTTGGCAAATGTCACGGGCATAAAGCGGGCTCCTGTTCTTTGATGCTCAGCCTAGCGCCCTTGCGGTGAGGTATCCCGGATTTCTCGGATCGGATCTGGCCGAAAACCGTACTAGTAATGCCATAATGATCCGAAAACCGTCTAGGCGAACCTTTGCGTCTTACGCATAGGCCGAATTTCCGCCATTCTGCTGGTATGGATAGATTCGACGCCCTGATACTGGAGGCCATCCAGTCCGACGCGCGCATGACCGCCGAGGCGCTCTCCAAGCAGGTGGGGCTGTCGCCGGATGCCTGCCGCAAACGCCTGGCACGGTTGCGGGCGTCTGATGTGGTGGAATCTGAGATCACCGTGCTTGCCCCGGACAAGGTGGGACGTGGGTTGCTGCTGATTGTTGAGGTGACGCTGCAAAACGAGCGGATGGAAGATCTGGACCGCTTCAAGGCGCAGATGCGCGCCGCGCCGGAGGTGATGCAGTGCTACTATGTGACGGGGAACGCGGATTTTGTGCTGATCATCTCGGCACGCGATATGGCCGACTATGATGAGTTCACCCGTCGTCAGTTCTTTGCCGAAGAAAACGTACTGCGGTTTCGCACCAGCGCGGTGATGGATCGGGTGAAAACAGGGTTTTCAATGCCAGTGCTTGATATGGTCGACCAGCCCCGACGTACCTCACAATAACCTGCGCGCTGGCATCCACTCAGCGCGCAGGTCAAGGTTCTTGGTTTGGACAAGTGGCCTATTCTGCGGCTTGTGGCGGAGTTTCCTCCAACACCACATTTGCATTCACCAGATCATCTTCCTTGTGAAACAGCGGATAGATGAAGAGGAACGCAGCCGCGATCAAATAGCCACCCGTCACGCTGTTCAGTTCTGGCCAGTGCAGGCTGGCCCCGTGGATGATCCCAAGCGCCGACATTGCTGCCGCAGCAATGGCAAAGCCGCCTGCGCCGCGAAAGTTCCCGTCAATCACATAGGCAACGATGGCTCCCCAGATCAGCCCGGTCAGGATGGCCCCTTGTGAAAGCGACAGATGACCGCTGAAATGCGCGCCCTGTTGTAGCAGCGCCGAGGTCAGCGCGGCGTCTCCCAACTGCGGCACGCCTGCGACGCCGACCGCTCCGAGCGCGCCGATCAGGGCCGCCCATTTCACCATCAAAAACGCCGAGACATGCGGCATCATCGCGATGGTCACGGCCGCCATATGCTCGGTTTTGACCGAATGGGCAGTGTTGGTGATCAGGCTCAAGGCGACAAAGACCAGCACCGGCGCGGCGGCGGCCACAGGGATCAGGTTGTTGAGGAAGGCAAGCAAACCAAAAAACGCCGCCAGCGGGATCACCGTACCGACGCCGATGATATAGCCTGCATGCGCTCCCATGCGTTTATAGGCCGGATGGCCGATATAGGCGGTGGTCGGAAAGGGAGAGCCAAAGATCGCGCCGATCATGGTTCCGACGCCATCGGTGATCTGGCAGGTGGCCACCGGGTAGTGATCGCCCGCCGCCTCGGCGCTCTCGACGTTGTTCATCGTCTCGATGAAGTTGTAGATCTGCACTGGCACCAGCACCAGGAACAGCTCAGGATTGGCAAAGAGGTACTGAATACCCGCGATCAGATCCCCGATGTAGGGCAGCGGCGGATAGAAGCCGATGCCCTCAAGGTTGAGGGTCGAAGTACCCAGCATCAGCGCCACCATAGTGCCAACAATCAGCGCCAGAAGACCTGCAGGGATATTATACGGCAGGCGAAACCGCCCTACGAGCCCCCAGAGAATGATAATCATGGAGGCAAAGCCGATGAACGGGTTCTCAAACACGGTCGCCAGCGGCACCGAACCGATGAACACCAAGGCAATACCGCAGAGCGTGCCGAGCATACCCGCGCGTGGTGTCACGCGTTTGAGCCATGGGCCGACAACCGCACCAAGGGCGGCAACAATCCCGCCCATGAAACCGGCTCCGATCCCCACCTGCCACGCCAAGAGCGGGTCATTGGTGGCCCAGTAGATCGGGCCGATCACGCCAAAGAGATAGACAAACATCACCGGCGTCGAGATGCCGTAGGGCAGGGCGGTGACGTCCCGCCCGTGCAGATGTGCGGCGCGTTTGGCAAGCGCCACATAGGCCACGATCCCAGCAAGGATCGCAACACCGGCCCCTGGCACAATGCGGCCATAAACGATCTCGGCGGGCATTTGAAAGACGAACTGACAGATGCCCGCAAGCACCATCAGGTTGACGATATTGTCGGTAAACAGCGCCCAGAACGCGCTGAAATCGCTGCGGTGAAACAGCTTGTAGGTATAACTCCCATCCCTCATGGGGACCTCCCTTTGATGGCCGACCTTTGGGGTGGTTCTCCTCCCTCCCCAATCAGGTGCGGCGGTCTACTACTGCGCCGCGATATGCAGGGCAGTCTCCCCATATGCGGGGTGGTCTGCGGCAGTTTCAGAGGTCAGTGCCGTGATCACTTCTGCCGCAACCTGTGCGGCAATCACGGCGGGCCGCTTGTCGCGGCTACCGCCTGCCCCGATGGGGCAGATCAGATCTGCGACAGAGAGCCCGTCGCAGTGGTCTTGGGTCCAGCTGGCGAATTTCGCCCGCTTGGTGGCAGAGCCGATCATGCCGACATAGGCCGCATCGCCCCGTTGCAGGGCGGCAGAGGTCAGCAGGAAATCCAGCCCGTGGTCATGGGTCAGCACGATGAAGGCGCTGCCGGGGGCCGCGTTCATCACGTCGATTTCGGGGATCGCGCTCTGGCGGCGCTCGACCTGCGCGTGGGACTGGTCCAGTTCCTCCTGACGCTGGTCGATCAGCACCGCGCGCACCGGCAGATGCTGGAACAGATCCGCAAGTGCGCGCCCCACATGGCCTGCGCCGAGGATATAGACAGCAGGCAACGCCGCGTCCTGTGCCTCTGCTTCGCGCAGGGCGGCCTCCTTGTCGCTTGTGCTCATCCGTGTGAGGGCGATCTCCACCCGCCCGCCGCAGCATTGGCCGATCTCGGGGCCAAGTGGTACATCCATGTGGTGCGACAGGTTTCCCGCCGCCAGTAAATCCCGCGCGGCGGCGATGGCAAGATGCTCCAGCTGGCCACCGCCAATGGTGCCAGAGAGGCTCTCGGCGCGCACATACATCTCGGTGCCCATGTTGCGCGGCGAGGACCCCCGCACCCGCGTCAGCCGCAGACTGGCCACCGGGCCGGGCGCGTCGAGAAACTGGCGAAGCCGCTCTGCCTGCAAGGCCTCACCCTCCGGCCTTCAGCCGTTCGACGGCCATCAGCACGCGTTCGGGCGTGGCGGGTGCCTCAAGACGCGGGCACTCGCGATAGTCGGCAACCGAGGCCACCGCCATCGACAGCGCCTCCAGCACCGAGATCCCCAGCATGAAGGGCGGCTCGCCCACGGCCTTGGAGCGTTTGATGGTCATCTCGCGGTTTTCCGACCAGTCGGCGAGCTTCACGTTGAAGCTGCGCGGCCGATCAGAGGCCAGCGGGATCTTGTAGGTCGAGGGCGCATGGGTGCGCAGGCGCCCTGCATCATCCCACCACAGCTCCTCTGTAGTGAGCCAGCCCATGCCCTGAATAAACGCGCCTTCAACCTGCCCCTTGTCGAGGATCGGATTGAGGGACCGGCCCACATCATGCAGGATGTCGGTGCGCTCCACCCGGTATTCGCCGGTGAGCGTGTCGATGGCGACCTCGGAACAGGACGCGCCATAAGCGTAATAGTAGAACGGCCGTCCCTTGCCCGCCGCGCGGTCCCAGTGGATCTTGGGCGTCTTGTAGAAGCCTGCCGCCGACAGATGCACCCGCGCCATATAGGCCTCGCGGATGAAGGTGGCGAACTCCACCACCTCCTCGCCGATGCGAATGTGGTTGGGGCCAAAGCTGACCGCGCTTTCGGCCATGCCCCGGCTCTCGGCAGCAAATTTGACCAGCCGCGTCTTGATCTGTTGGCAGGCATCCAGCGCCGCCATACCGTTGAGGTCGGACCCGGAAGAGGCCGCCGTGGCAGAGGTGTTCGGGACTTTTTCGGTGGTGGTCTTGGTGATCTTGATGCGGTCGAAATCGACCTGGAACGCCTCGGCCACCACCTGTGCGACCTTGGTGTTGAGGCCCTGACCCATCTCGGTGCCCCCGTGGTTCAGATGGATCGAGCCGTCGTTGTAGATGTGGATCAGCGCACCGGCCTGATTGTACCATGTGGCGGTAAAAGAGATGCCGAATTTCACCGGCGTCAGCGCGATGCCACGACGGATGATGCCGCCCTTGGCATTGTCGGCCATGATCGCCGCGCGGCGTGCCTGATAGTCGCTGCTCTCTTCCAGCTCCTCGACAATGCGACCGATCACATTGTCCTCGACCTCCTGATGATAGGGGGTGAGGGTGCGGCCATCGCCGGGTTGGCCGTAGAAATTGGCCTTGCGTACCTCCAGCGGGTCCTTGCCCAGTGCATAGGCGATTTCCTCGATCATTCGTTCCGCCGCGACCACGCCCTGCGGGCCGCCAAAGCCTCTAAATGCCGTGTTAGAGACGGTATTTGTCTTTTGCGGGCAGGAGGTCAGGCGGACGTGGGGATAGAAATAGGCGTTGTCGGCATGAAACAGCGCGCGATCCGTGACCGGGCCGGACAAATCAGAGGAATAGCCGCAGCGCGCCGCAAACTGGCTGTCCACCGCCTGAATGCGCCCTTCACCGTCAAAGCCCAGATCATAGTCGATCACAAAATCATGCCGCTTGCCGGTCGCCGTCATGTCCTGATCGCGGTCGGGGCGGATCTTGACGGGTCGGTTCAGCTTCTTGGCACCAAGGGCTGCGACAGCGCAGAATAGGTTCATCTGGCTTTCCTTGCCGCCAAACCCGCCGCCCATGCGGCGCACGTTCACCACCACCGCATTCGACGGCACGCCAAGCACATGGGACACCATATGCTGCGCCTCGCTCGGGTGTTGGGTGGAGCAATGTACGATCATATCGTCATCCTCGCCCGGAATGGCAAAGGCGATATGGCCCTCGAGGTACATATGATCCTGCCCGCCCACGGTGACGCGGCCCTGCACACGGTGCGGTGCTTCAGCCAATCCAGCCTCCACATCGCCGCGCTCCAGTTTCAGCGGGTCGGTGACCATGGGCATGCCAGCGTCACGGGCCGCAATCGCATCCAGCGCGTGAGGCAGCACGTCGTAATCCACATCCGCCAGCTCCGCCGCCCGCCGTGCGGCATCGCGGCTCTCGGCGATCACCGCAAACAGCGGCTGGCCGTGGAATTCCACCTTCTCGGTCGGGAACACCGGCTCGTCATGCTTGCCGGTAGGGCTGACGTCATTGACCCCGGGGATGTCCTCGGCGGTCAGCACGGTCACCACGCCCGGCGCAGATCGCACGCGGGTCAGATCCATGGCGCGGATGTTGGCATGTGCCACGGTGGAGACCCCGAGATAGGCGTGCAGGGTGCCTGCGGGTTCCAGAATGTCATCGGTGTAATCGGCCCGGCCCTGCACCTGCTTAATGGCGCTGTCGTGCTTGAGGTCCTGATGGGCGGCGCCCTTGACCTCGGCGGTGGTGTTCAGATCTTTCATGGTCCTGTCCTCCCTCACGCGATGGCCAGACGCACCGGTGCGTCATGTGTGCTGTCTTGTTCCAGATAGAACCGGCGCAAGAGGTTGGCGGCGACGGTGATCCGGTAGTCCGCACTTGCGCGCCAATCGCTGAGCGGGGTGAAATCTTGGGTCAGCGCCTTTGCTGCCGCATCGAAGGTTGCGGCTGTAAAGGGCTGTCCGACCAGCGCCGCTTCGGCATGCGCGGCGCGTTTGGGGGTCGCAGCCATGCCGCCAAACGCCAGACGGGCGGCGGTGATGAGACCATCACTGACGGTGACGCTGATCCCGGCGGCCACCGAGGAAATATCCTCGTCCCGGCGTTTGGAGATCTTGTAGGCCGCGTCGATCTGGCCCGGTTGGCTGCGCGGAATGCGAATGGCGGCGACAAAATCGCCCGCCTCGCGGTCCTGCTTGCCATAGTCGATAAAGAAATCTTCCAGCGGCAGGATGCGGGTGCCACGCAGGCTTTGCAGCATGACCTCTGCGCCAAGGGCGATCAGCACCGGCGGTGTGTCCCCGATCGGAGAGCCATTGGCGATATTGCCACCGATGGTGCCCATATTGCGCACCTGCCAGCCGGCGATGCGGTCCCAGTATTCGCCAAGATGCGGGAAGGCCTCGCGGATCGCGGCCTCGCTCTCGGAATAGGTGACACCAGCGCCGATGGTCAGCGCGTCATCGGTAAGGTCGATGGTCTTCAGCCCCTCCAAATGGGTGATGAAGACCACCGGCGAAATGGGGCGCATGAATTTGGTGACCCACAGCCCCACATCGGTGGAACCAGCCACAATGGTCGCCTTGGGGTTTTCGGCCAACACCTGCGCGAGGTCGGCAACATCCTTCGGCAGGATCGCGCAGTCGTCCTCAGTGCCTGTCGTAATGCGTGCTTTGGGCTGAAGCGCGATCAACTGCGCGGTCACAGCTTGACGCTCGCGGGTGAGGTGGTCATGCGCCGGGGTGCCGTATCGGGTGACGGCCATCGCGGCCCGGACAATCGGCTCATAGCCGGTGCAGCGGCAGAGGTTGCCTTGGATCGCAGTCTCAACCTGCTGCATCGACGGCTCCGGATTGCCCATCCACAGCGCATAGAGCGACATCACAAAGCCCGGCGTGCAAAACCCGCACTGGCTGCCGTGGTAATCCACCATCGCCTGCTGCACCGGATGCAGACGACCCTCTGGGCCAGAGAGATGCTCGATGGTGACGATGTGGCACCCGTTCAGGGACGCCAGAAAGCGGATACAGGCGTTGACCGTTTCATAGTGCAGCTGGCCTTGATGCAGGCGACCGACCAGAACGGTGCAGGCACCGCAATCGCCCTCGGCACAGCCTTCCTTGCTGCCCGTCAGGCGCTGGTCAAGGCGCAGGTAATCCAGCAAGGTCAGCGTCGCTTTGACGTCAGCGATGCGCTTTTCCTCTCCGTTCAGAAGAAAGCGGATTTGATGTTCCTGAGCCATTGAACCTCCCTGTTCTGCCCTGCCTCTAGAGCTGCGGCACAGAGTAACCCCTCTGACTGCATTGAAATACGGCGTGCTTTGCGAAATACTTTCAACGATGTGTTGATAATCAGAGGCGATTTGCTCGGCTATATCGGGAGAGTCTCAGCAATCGAGGTTTTTGAATGGCTTATATGGAGAGCCTGCGTCTGTTCTGTCGTGTGGTGGAGCTGGGCAGTATCACATCAGGCGGGCGGGACGTGCGCCTGACCCCGGCTGTGGCCAGCAAACGGATCAAAGAACTCGAAGAACATCTCGGTGTGCGGCTGTTCAATCGCACCACGCGGTCGCTGACGCCGACAGAGGCAGGCAAGCGATTCTACCAGGAAGCCCTGCGTATCCTTGAGGTGGTCGAGGAAGCTGAGAGCGTGGTTGCGCAGTTCTCTGGCCGCCCGCGCGGGACCCTGAAAATCACCGCGCCTCTGGCGGCCGGACGGCTAATAATCGCCCCGTTAGTGCCTGATTTTGTCGCATTACACCCCGAAATTGATGTGCAGATGCGGATGTCGGATCGCCGTGTCGATATCCTTGCCGATGGGTTGGATCTGGCGTTCTTTGTCGGCACGCCGAGCGACTCGAGCCTGAAGATGCGCAAGATCGCCGGGGTGGAGCGCGTGTTATGTGCATCGCCCTCTTATCTGGACCGATACGGTACCCCGCGTGTGCCGCAGGATCTGATGGGCAAACACAACTGCCTGCTGCTGCGCTACCCACGTTCGCCAGAGTATTTCTGGACCTTGAACACAGAATCTGGATTTCGAAAATTCGAAGTCAGCGGCAAATATGATGCCGATGACAGTGAGGTGCTGCTGAACTGGGCGCTGGATCATCGGGGCATCGTCAATAAACCGCGATTTGAGGTGGCCGAGCATCTCCGCACAGGCGCGCTGGTGGAGATCCTACCGGAGGCGCGCCCAATGGCTGCGATCTTCGGCTGCCTTTATCCGCATAAAAAACTGCAGGACCCGAAGGTGCGCCTGTTGGTGGATTTCATCACCGAACGCGGTCAGGCCTATCTGGACGTGCACGTCTGACGAAAAACGCCCCGGCGATGTACCGGGGCGCAAACAGCCGTGAGTGATGGCGTCTTGAGGTTAAAAATCGACTTCGATGGCGACGCCCTTTTTCACCGCCAACTCAACCACTGAGGCGGCTACGGCAAGGTCCTGAAGGCCAACGCCGGTGCCGTCGAACAGGGTAATCTGCTCGGCAGAGCTGCGGCCCGGATGCGCGCCGTTGATGACGGCACCCAGCTGCGCTACATCCGCCTCGGTAATCAGCCCCTGCGCCACCGCATGCTGCGCCTCGCCGATGGAAATGGACTGCGCCACCTCGTCGGTAAAGACAGTGGCGCGCACCAGAAGCTGGGGATCGACCTCCTGCTTGCCTTTGGTGTCTGTGCCCATGCAGGCGATATGGGTGCCGGGGCTGACCTGATCGGCCTTGAGGATGGCATCAAACGACGAGGTGATAGAGATAATCACATCCGCCTCTTTCAGACCATCTAGCTCCACCGCCTCAAACGGCAGGCCCGCCTCGGTTGCGACCTCTTTGAGGTTCGGCAGCATCTCGGGATGCAGGTTCCAGCCGATCACCTTATCAAAGTCACGCTGCTCCAGCGCGGCGCGCAGCTGGAACTTGGCCTGATGTCCGGCACCGATCATGCCGATCACCTTGGCGTCCTCGCGCGCAAGGTGCTTGATCGACACCGAAGACGCCGCCGCCGTGCGCAGCGCGGTCAAGAGATTGCCGCCCACCATGGCGCGCACCTTGCCGGTGTCGGGGTCAAACAGGAACACGGTGGACTGGTGGTTGATCAGCCCGCGTTTTTCTAGGTTGTTGGGCCAGTAGCCGCCGGCCTTCAGCCCCAGCGACAGGCCCGCGCTGTCAAAGCCGCCCTTAAACCCATAAAGCGCGTCTTCATGGCCAATGGCCTCGCGCACCACCGGGAAGTTATAGGCGTCACCCGCTGCCATGGCGGCAAAGATCTTCTCCACCGCATCAAAGGCAGCATCGCGCGTCATCAGGTCGGCAATCGCCCGTTCGGGTACGATATACATCAGTGTCTCCATTGATCAGGCGCGGCCCATTCATCTGGGCCGCGAGGCAAATAAAAAGCTGGCGGAGGGCGGTGATGCGCACCTCCGCCAGTTGGGGGGGGTCAGTAGGCTTTGCCGCGGGCCGATACCGGCCAGAGGGTCTCGACCTTGCCGCCACGCACGCCAACGTACCAGTCGTGCACATTGGCGGTGGGGTCGCAGTGGCCCGGCACCAGCTTCAGCTTCTCGCCCACCTTGAGCACGCCATCAGGGTCGGCAATCACGCCGTGCTCGTCGGAGCATTTGACGTATTCCACATCGGTGCGGCCAAAGATGAAGGGTAGACCGCTGTCCACCGATTGCGCCTTCAGGCCCGCGTCGCAGATCGCCGTGTCGGCTTTTGCGTGGCTCATCACCTGGGTCAGGATGAAGAACGCGTTTTCCCATTCGCCCTGATCGATCCGGTTGCCATCCTGATCAAGGATGCGGCCATAGTCGGCGTCCATGAACGCATAGGAACCACACTGCAATTCGTTATAAACACCCGAGTTAGACTCGAAATAATAAGAGCCTGTACCACCACCAGAGACTAATTCAGGCGCGAGGCCTGCCGCTTTCAGACCCTCGACCGCATCCGCAACCTGTGCGATGGCGATGTCGAGTTTCTCTTTGCGGCCCTCGTAGCTGTCGATGTGCTGCATGGCGCCCTGATAGGCTTGGATGCCGGTGAACTTCAGGCCCGCTGCCGCATCGATGGCCTGCGCGATCTCGACCACGGCTTCGGTGGTGGTGACACCGCAACGCCCCGCGCCGCAGTCGATCTCAACAAAGCACTCGATCTCGGTGCCGTGCTTTTGTGCGCCCGCCGACAGATCCGCCACATTGGCCAGATCATCGACGCAGACAATCGTGCGCGCGCCAAGCTTTGGCAGCCGGGCCAGACGATCGATCTTGGCCGTGTCCCGCACCTGATTAGAGACTAATATGTCCTTTATGCCACCACGGGCGAAGACTTCGGCCTCCGACACTTTCTGGCAGCAGACACCCACCGCGCCGCCCAGGGATTCCTGTAGCTTGGCCACATCCACCGATTTGTGCATCTTGCCGTGCACGCGATGCCGCATGCCATGCGCCTTGGCATAGTCGCCCATCTTCTTGATGTTGCGCTCCAGTGCATCCAGATCCAGCACAAGGCAAGGTGTCTGAATATCGGCTTCGTCCATGCCGGGCAGGGCCGGTACGTCAAAGCCCACTTCAAGATTTTCGAAATTTGCGGGTGCATTCATTGGGGTTACTCCCATATTAGAGTCTATTTAGGGAAACACAGGGTCTCAAAGCGTCCATGGCAGGCGGTCGAGATCGACATTGCCACCGGTCAAAACGATCCCGACGCGTTTGCCGCGAAAGGTCTCGGGGTTCTTCAGGATCGTCGCGAGGGGCACCGCCGAAGAGGGCTCCATCACCACGCGCAGGTGCTTCCAGATCAGCTTCATCGCGTCGATGATTTCGGGGTCCGATGCGGTCAGGATGTCGGACACATGGTTCGACACAAAATGCCAGGTCAGATCCTTGAGCGGCACCAGCAGCCCGTCGGCGATGGTCTTGGGCGCATCATCAGCGATGATGTAGCCCGCCTTGAAGCTGCGGTAGGCGTCATCGGCCTGCTCGGGCTCGGCGGCGATGATCTTGGTCTCGGGTGCCAGCGTCGACAGCGTCAGGCAGGTGCCGGAGATCATGCCGCCGCCGCCGATAGGCGCGAGCACGAGGTCCAGCCCATCGGTTTGTTCCACGAACTCCTTCGCGCAGGTGCCCTGGCCCGCGATCACTCGAGGGTCGTTGTAGGGATGCACAAAATCGCCGCCCGTCTCGGCCTGCACGCGGGCAAAGGTTTCCTCGCGCGAGGAGGTCGAGGGCTCGCATTCGGTGATCTTGCCACCATAGCGGCGGACGGTGTCCTTCTTGGCTTGCGGCGCGGTGCGCGGCATCACCACGTTGCAGGGAATGCCCCGCAACATCGCCGCATAGGACAGACAGGAGGCATGGTTGCCGCTGGAATGCGTCGCCACGCCCTTGGCTGCCTGCGCTGCGTCCAGACCAAACACCGCGTTGCTGGCTCCGCGCACTTTGAACGCGCCCGGCTCTTGAAAGTTCTCACACTTAAAAAACAGCTCCGCGCCGGTCAGTTCGTTCAGATAGGCCGAAGTGCGGATCGGCGTGCGGCGGATGTGCGGCGCAATCCGCTCATGCGCCGCCAGCATGTCCTCATAGGTGGGGATATACATTTGCGTATCTTTCATCACGCGGCATCCTGCTGCGCCGAGGCCGCATTGCCGCGATAATACTCCTGCGCAGCCGCAACACCGGAGCCGAGCCGGATATCAAGGCCAAGGTCGACCATGCACATCTCGGCGGTGGCGATCCCGGAGAGCGCCATCACATCGGTCAGGCTGCCGAGGTGGCCGATGCGGAACACCTTGCCCGCGACCTCGCCCAGACCCACGCCAAAGGCGACGCCGTATTTGTCGGCGGCATGGGTGACGATATCGGTGGCGTTGAACCCTTCGGGCGTGCGGATGGCGCTGACAGTGTCGGAATAGACCTCCGGCGACGCAGCGCAGAGCTCCAGCCCCCAGGCGCCGACCGCAGCGCGCACCCCTTCGGCGATGCGGTGGTGGCGGGCAAAGACGTTTTCCAGTCCCTCAGCCAGCAGCATTTTGCAGGATTCATTGAGCCCATTCATCAGACCCACGGCGGGCGTGTAGGGGTAGGCGTTGTTGGCATAGCCCTTGGCCATGTCATGCACGTCAAAGAAGGTGCGCGGCAGCTGGGCGGTCTTGGTCGCCTCCATCGCCTTGGGGCTGAAACCGACGATGGCGAGGCCAGCACTCAGCATGAAGCCCTTTTGCGAACCGGTGACGGCCACGTCAACGCCCCATTCGTCCATGCGAAAATCCATCGAGGCGATGGAACTGACGCCATCAACAAACAGCAGCGCCGGGTGGCCAGCGGCATCCAACGCGCGGCGCACCGCGGCAATGTCGGATTTCACGCCCGTGGCAGTCTCGTTGTGGGTGGCCAGAACCGCCTTGATCTTGTGGGCTTTATCAGCGCTCAGGATCTCCTCGTAGCGGTCGGCGGGCAGGCCCGCGCCCCAAGGGGTCTCGACGATCTGCACATCAAGCCCGTGGCGCTGGCACATGTCGATCCAGCGGTGGCTGAACATACCGTTGCGCGCCGCCAGCACGGTATCGCCCGCCGACAGCGTGTTGCTCAGCGCGGTTTCCCAGCCGCCGGTGCCGGAGGAGGGGAAGATGAAAACTTCGGCGGAGGTGCTTTTCAGAACCTTGCGCACGCCGTCGCGGGCCGGATGCAGGATCTGACCAAACAGCGGCGAGCGGTGGTCGATCGTCGGCATGTCGCAGGCCTTGCGCAGGCTCTCGGGGATGTTGGTCGGACCCGGGATGAAAACGGGATTTTGAAAGCTCATGGAATGTCTCCTTCCGTCGTTGAGACACCCTAGGCCGGACCCGCTAGCGATGAAATTTTTTTGAAATCGTTTTTCGAAAATAGGAATGTTTGGAAATATCGTTCCTTGTCAGGTGCTTGAGTTTTTCATATCGTGAATTTGAATTTCGCGTAGTGCCGGAGGGATCTTATGGATTCGCAAGAAAATGCTCCTAAAGCCACCCGACGGGCGCGTGGACGCCCGCGCGATTGGCATGACAAGACGGCGCAAAACACCATCAAATCGCTCGACCGGGCGATGGAGGTGTTTGAATTTCTCAGCGAAGCGCAGGGCAAGCCGCTCACCATGATTGCCGAGGAGATGGGCCAGTCGCCCGCCACCGTCTACCGCATCCTGGTGACGCTCGAAGGACGCGGGCTGGTGGAGTTCGATACCGAGGAGCAGCTCTGGCACATCGGTGCGCGGGCTTTTGTGATCGGTGCGCGGTTCCTGCGCCGCACCAGTCTGGTGGATCGCGCCCGCCCGATCCTGCGAAAGCTGATGGAGGAAACGGGCGAGACCGCCAACCTCGGGATCGAGAAGGAGGGCCATGTGCTGTTTCTCAGCCAGGTGGAGACCCACGCCAGCATCCGCGCCTTCTTCCCACCCGGCACCCTGTCGCAGATGCATACGTCGGGCATCGGCAAGGCGCTCTTGGCGCAGATGGAGTCCAGTCGCTTGGACCGGCTACTGGCGACCACCCGGCTGGAGGCCTTTACCGATCACACCATCACCGATCATGAGGCGCTGAAACAGGATCTGGCGACGATCCGTGCGCAGGGTTTTGCGGTCGACAATGAGGAAAAGAACGCGGGCATGCGCTGTATTGCGGCACCGGTGTTCGACATGAACCGAGAGGCCATCGCGGGGATCTCCGTTTCTGGTCCGACCAGCCGGATCAGCGCGCAAGAAATCAGCCAGTTGAGCCGCCCCGTAATCGAGGCAGCGCGCGCTTTGACCCTGGCCATTGGCGGGGATGTTACGCCCTGATGGGCACATCCTGCGCGTGTGCCGTTGGGGTGCGTCGCGGAGGCTATGACGGCGCGATCATTCAGGCCTTTCACAAAGGGCGGGATCAAAATTTTCTGACAAACCTCAAAAAACACAGGAACAATTTCTCCGGTGCTCTCGTTGTGTGGCTGTAAGCGGCCGCAACTGAATACACTCAAATGAGGAGAGTACTGATGAAAAACCTTCTGATCTCTACCGCCCTGCTGACTGCCACTTCTACCATGGCGTTTGCGGATGATCACAAGTTTATGGCCGAAGCTGATCCGATGGCGATCCAAGCCTCCGAGTTCATTGGCCAGCGCATCTACACCACCAGCACCGAGGTCAACACTGAGGGCTATGAAGGTGTGCAGAAAGATTGGGAAGACATCGGCGAAGTGCATGACATCGTGCTGAGCCGCGACGGCAACATCCAGTCCGTTCTGGTTGATATCGGGGGGTTCCTCGGCATCGGTGAACGTCAGGTCGCCGTCGACATGGATGCTCTGAAAATGGTGTCCGACAGCGCCACCGCAGAAGATGACGCGGACTATTTCTTGGTGATGCAGGCGGAAGTGGCTGAGTTGGAGAATGCACCAGCTTATGAGCACACCGCGATGAACGATCTCGGCAATCGTGCAGAGCAAGCGGTAGATAACACCGCGACTGCAGTGGAAAACACAGCCGAGGACCTTGAGAACTCCGCCCAAGCCGCCGCAGACAATGTTGGCGAAGCAGTGAACGATGCGACCGCTGAGGTCAAAGAGACCACTGCCGAGGTCAAGAGCGAGATGGGCGAGATGCAGCGCGAGGGCTTTGAAACCGTGCAGGGTGATAAGCTCACCGCCGAAATGCTGACCGGTGCCCGCGCTTATGATGCCAAGGACGAATGGATGGGCGAGGTGTCTGACCTCGTGATGAACGACAAGGGTGAAATCACCCATGCCATCGTCGATGTGGGCGGCTTCCTCGGTATCGGTGAAAAGCCGGTAAAGCTGGACCTGAACCAGATCGAAGTTCTGCATGAGACCGGCGGTGACGAAGTTCGTGTCTATCTGCCGATGACCGAAGACAAGCTGAAGGGCATGGATGCCTACGAAGGGTAAGCCCGCGCTTGGTTAGTGAGTAGTGATGGCACCCTTGCCATCTGTTGACGAAAAAGGCCCGCCAGTTTCTGGCGGGCCTTCTCTCTGTTCTGCCGGAATAGCCCAGCGATCAGGAATTGGGGCGGATGAACCCGTTGATCGGGTAGACGCTGCCAAATGAGCCGGGGTTGCTTTCCACACGCACACGCGACCAGTCGTTTTTGTCGGAAACGTCAATCACGGCCATCCCAAGCGATACTTTGTTGCGGTGCCAGTTGGCATGATCGACCCGCAGCATGCGGTCATCAACGACTTCAGAGACCACCGCAACATGGCCAAGCGGCATAGATGGCGTGGCGCTGAATGCCATGACGGCGCCCACAGAGGGAGATTTGCCAACATCAAACAGGCCCTGCGCCTGTTTCCACCATGTCCGCGCATTGCCGCGAATTTCCACACCGGAGAGATTGCGCGCAAAAGGCACACACCAGACGCGCGCTCCACGGGACCGCAGGCTCTCTGCCTCGCGCATCGCAAAGGCACGGCGGGTTGGGTCGATCTGACTATCATCGCCAACGGGCGCATCGCCACAGGCGCTCAGGCCCAGAGCCGCGATAAGAAGAATTCCACTAACAATCGGTTTCAGGCGGAGGGTGCGGGCAATGGTCTGCAAGGGAATCTCTGGCGTTGTTTCTGACGTTCGTGAAGCGCCGTAACATTCTGTCAAAAACCCGTGTGTGCCAATACGCCTGTTGCGCGGTGGCAGATTCTTGCCAATGGCTCAGAAAACATGGAACAATTTCGCCCCCCCCTCCCGACTTAATATCGAGATGGGTGCCAATATCACTGGGCGTCCACAGCGAGAATGTCGTGGAATCGCTGCATCGCGCGTTTTGGCAAATTCTCGGGCAACTCCTGTGCGACGGCCACGTCGCCCACATCAATCACCATCACCATTCCCATCGCAAAATGCGGCGAACATTTGATGCCGTAGCGCCCGCTCTCGGTCAGGATCACGGTGAAGTCCTCGTTGATCTTGCTTTTGAAAGGTGTTGCACCTTCGGGGATCATTCCGTCAATCGTTGCCGCGTTATGACTGGGTTGCGTGGGGATGAACCGCACACTGTCCCCCGGGGCAATCTGTAAATACTCGGGCTGATAGATCATCGCACCTTGTTCGTTGCGATTGAACATCTGCACCTCGTGGGTCTCGGCAATCAGAGGCGAAGCCATCATGGCAGCTGCAAAAACCATGTGAAATTTCATATCGTTAAGTCCTATAGGCAATGAAAGCGAAGAATGGTGGAGTCATCGGTTGGATCAAAGAGCGGCGTTGCGCGGATGCGGAAAACCTCAGCCAACCGATCCGGCGTCAACACCTCTGCGGGCGGGCCACAGGCGATCAGTCGCCCGGATTGCATTACCCCGACCCGATCACAGTTCATCGCTTGATTGAGATCATGAAGCGCCATCACAATGGTAATCGGAAGACGGCTGACCAATTGCAGGAGCGTCATTTGGTGATGAATGTCGAGGTGGTTGGTCGGCTCATCCAGGATCAGCAATCGCGGGCGCTGGGCAAGGGCGCGCGCGATCTGAACCCTCTGGCGTTCACCACCCGAAAGGGTCGCCCAGGCCTGATCGACCATATCCGCCATGTCCACGGCCTGCAGTGCGTCCATCACGATGGAGCGATCATGATCATCAAACGGAGAGAGGGCCGAGAGCCAGGGCGTGCGTCCCAATTCCACAACATCGCGGACCGTCAGTCGCTCGGAGGTGTCCGCGATCTGCTCCACAAAGGCGATGCTCTGCGCGATCTCGCGCCGGGACAGATTCGCGAGGGGGCGGTCGTCCAGATGCACCGTGCCCTTGCCGCGCTTGGCAAGCCCCGCCAGCAGCTTTAGCAAGGTCGACTTTCCAGATCCGTTCGGGCCGATCAGGCCAAACGTCTCTCCCGGTTCAATCTGCACAGAGACATCTTCGACGATTGCTCTGGAGCCTGCGCGCCAACCCAGTGATGTGGCGGTCAGTTTCATACCCGACTCCGATTGTGAATGAGGATCAGCGCAAAGCCGGGCGCGCCCACCAATGCGGTGACCACCCCGATGGGCACCACCTGTCCGGGGATCAACACGCGTGATGCGATATCGGCGGCGATCAGGAACACCGCACCTGCAAGGGCAGTCGCTGGCACCAGCCGCACATGGCGCGGTCCCACAACGTAGCGCATGGCATGCGGGATCACGAGACCGACAAAACCGATGGACCCCACAAGGCTCACCATGGCGGCGGTCATCAGTGTCACAGCTCCGATCAGGGCGATTTGCACCCGGCGCACCGGTATGCCCAACGCGGCCGCCGAGGTCGCACCAAAGGAAAACGCATCCATGGCTCGGGCGAACCAAAGGCAGACGAAAAACCCTAAAACCGCTGTAGGCACCGCGAGTGACACATCCGGCCAGCGCACACCAGACAGGTTCCCGAGCAGCCAGAACATGATCCCGCGGGCCTGTTCGGCATTTGCCGACTTGGCGATCAGAAAAGACGTGACCGCATTGAATAATTGCGACCCGGCTATCCCGGCAAGAACCAGTTGTGCGGGGCCACCCCCGGCGGCGCGCGCCAATAATGATACAACACCAAAGGCCAATGCCGCGCCGATAAAAGAACCTGTCGAGATCCCCAAGAGACCGCCGCCGACTCCTAAGACAGTCACGGTAACCGCTCCGGCGCCAGCCCCGGCTGAGACACCAAGCAAATAAGGATCGGCCAGCGCATTGCGCACCAGCGATTGCAGCACCACGCCCGAAAGCGCCAGCCCGGCGCCGCAGGCTGCCGCGACCAAGGTCCGGGGGAGCCGGTAGCTCCAGATGATACCGGCATCAATGGGATCGATTACATAGCCTGCATCCCACAGGTTATTGGCAAGCGCCGCCGCCACCGTGGGGATAGGTAGCGGCGTCTCTCCAATAATGACGCCAGCCAGAATGGCCAGCGTCAAGACGGCAATCCCCGGCACGCCCCACAGCGTGACACGTCGATGCAGGGGGCGGGTGAGTACCGCGTCGCTCATCACTGATCCAATGCGGGCAGTGCTTCGGCCAGCGTTTCCAGCGCCGAGATATTGCGGATCGAGGGATCCATCGCATGGGCATCAAGGATCACGATACGGTCATTTTTCACCGCATCCATCTGGCTGGCAACCGGATCGGTGCGCAGGAACTCCAGCTTTTTCTCAACATCGTCGGCCTCAAAGCGGCGGCGTTCCATACGGGCGACCACAATCACCGACGGATTGGCGCGCGCGATGGTTTCCCAGCTGACGGTCGGCCATTCCTCATTGCTTTCGATGACGTTCCGCAGGCCGAGGGCCTCCATCATGTAGGCGGGTGCGCCAGCTTGCCCGGCGACATAAGGGTCGATGTCCATCTCCGCCGAGGAGAACCAGAACACCGCAGAGCTATCAGTCAGATCAAGCGCCTTGGCGGTCTCGATCGCGGCGGTTTCGCGGGCTTTGAGGCTCGCTACCAGCTCTGTGCCGCGCTCGGGAATATTGAATATCTGCGCCATTTCTTCGATGCCGCGATAGACGCTGCTCATTTCATACATCTCAAGGCGGGTGCCATCGGACCCCTTGGTGTTGTCTTTGCCCACACAATCGGCAGGCAGGACGTAGGTCGGGATGCCAAGGTCAGAGAATTGCTCGCGCGTGGCAACGATACCCTGCGGGCCGACATGCCACTCATACTGAACGCTCACCAGACCGGGGCGCTTGGCAACAACGTTCTCAAAACTGGGATCATTGTCCGCAAGACGCTCAACCCCGGCGTTCAGTTCTTCAAATTCGGGGAGCACCTTGGTGAACCAGACCGAAGTGCCGGTGACCTTTTCGCCCAGACCCAGCGCGTACAGAACCTCTGTTGCGGCCTGACCAACGGTCACCGTTGTTTCGGGGGCTTTGTCAAAGGTGACTTCCGATCCGCAATTTTCGAGCGTGAGCGGATAGGTGGTGTCAGCCTGCGCGGCAAGGCCAAGACCGGTGGCGCAAAGAGCGCTCGCCAGAAGGAATTTCGGATACATGGATCAACTCCGGTATGTGATGGACCCGGAGAAAGAGAGGATATGCCGCTTCAGAACTGGACCACCGACCGGACGGCAATGGCCCGTATCCTTGATCTGGCTATGATCCGCGTCAACTTTGCTGCTGACAACGTGCATTCGACACCTCCTCAGACACCCCGTCCGAGCCAAGTTGCAAAACAGATGTCGGCAGGTCTCCTGACTGGCGTTTCATCGTGTCGGCGGGCCTTCCCACAGCCAAGGCTGCAGTGGCAGTTCGCCGACGCTCCGCGCCTACAGTTGCGGGGGCAGTTCCGGTTCACCAAAGAATGGTGGCGGATTCCCTATTATTTCCAAATGGAAACCGACGCGCGATTGTTAAGGAGGATCTTAGCGTTCGGCAATAGCCTTTCCCACCGTCCCTCGGGCAGGGGCAAACGCACGCCCAAAAGATCCCGCCGTGTCGCCAGCCCAGCAGAGCGAGCGTCTGAACCAGCGTGATCCTGCGGTGACGCATTGCTGCGAGAAAGCGGCTCGAGATGACTTGTGGAGGTGCTCCCGAGCCGGGTAGGGTCTTGATCCAATATGAACGCAAATCCCACGCCCTCAACTCCCAGCGCACCGCCCGACGCCAGCGGTGAAAACCCGCGATTGACGGTTGAGATTTTTGTGCAGCCGGGGTTTTCGCATATCGAGCTGTCCTCGATCCTTGCGGTGTTTGAGGCCGCAAATGCGCTGGAAGCAGGCACATGGTTTTCATGGCGGATCACCTCTGACAGTCCGGGTGTCGTGACGGGCACTGCGGGAATGATGATCCGGGCGGAACCGGCAATTGGGCTGCAATATCTGCAAGATGTGCTCTTTGTCATCGGCGGGCGCAACTGCAGCGGCGGCAGCTGGCTGGCGCGTGCGCGTGCAATGCAAAAGCTGCGTCGCCCGGCCTTTTTGCTGTCAGATGCGGCAACCGCCTATATCCGTCGGTCCGCGCCCTTGTCGGGTCCGGCCACAACCCATTGGCAAGATCTGCGCGCGCTGCGGGAGGCCGGAGAATACCCAACGCTCACAGATCGCTTGGTGGAGGATAACGCAGGTCTCCTGACCTCTGCCGGGGGCGGTTACAGTGCCGAATTGGTGGTGCGCTACCTGTCGCAGATCCTCGCACCGCAACATTGCGCCGAACTGGCAAGCGTGCTGATGATCGACACCGCACGGGGCTATTCTGGTGAACAGCCCCAAGGGGCTGCCCGCAATACCAACCTCCTTGAGGCCCGTTTGGTACGTGCCATGGCCATCATGGAAGAGTTCATCGAACATCCGCTCCCCACGGCTGAGATTGCCGAGCGTGCCGGGATCTCTGTGCGCCATCTGGAACGGTTGTTCCTGACGCATCTCAACACCACCCCGGCCAAGCACTACATGCAGTTGCGGCTGAAACTGGCCAACAAGCTCATCACGGACACGAACCTTCCCATCGCAGAGATTGCCTTTGCCAGTGGCTTTGCCTCGTCAACATCGCTCTCTCGTGCGTATCGGCGTGAGTACAACATGACCCCCTATCAGGTGCGCGCGCGCGACCGTGCGGGGGCGGGGCTGCGCTCCGACTAGGGAGAGCGCAACAACCTGCGCGAATGGCACGAGCGCACACAAGGCTTTGAATTCCGGCTCAGCCTTCGTATTGGTGACATAGAGAGAGGCCCCGCAATTGAGGCGAAGGGTGCTCCATTCCCGACAGGCAAAAGGACAAGGCGATGAAAGACAATCCGATCTCTCCGACGATTCCACTGGATCAGGACGGTGTGCACCACGGGTTTCTAAAGCTGCCTTACAGCCGGGATGACAGCGCGTGGGGGTCCGTGATGATCCCGATCACGGTGATCCAGAACGGCACGGGCAAAACCGCGCTTTTGACCGGAGCCAACCACGGCGACGAATATGAAGGCCCCGTGGCGCTGCAAGAGCTTGCCGCCACCACCCGCGCCGAGGATGTCACCGGGCGGCTGATTATCGTGCCCTATTTCAACTATCCTGCCTTTCGCGCCAGCGCGCGCACCTCGCCCATCGATCGGGGCAACCTGAACCGCGCGTTTCCGGGCCGCCCCGATGGCACGGTCACTGAAAAGATTGCCGATTATTTCCAACGCACCCTCCTGCCGATGGCGGATGTGGCGGTGGATTTTCACTCTGGCGGCAAAACGCTGGATTTTGTGCCCTTCGCTGCAGCGCATATCCTTGAGGACAAGGGCCTTCAGGAGGCCTGCTACGCCGCGATGCAGGCCTTTAACGCGCCTTACTCCGTGCAACTTTTAGAGATCGACAGCGAAGGCATGTACGACACCGCAGTTGAGGACATGGGCAAGGTTCTGGTTACAACAGAGTTGGGCGGCGGCGGCATGTCCACCGCGCGCAGCAATGCCATCGCCAAGAAAGGCCTGCGCAATGTGTTGATCCATTTCGGAATTTTTCAGGGCGAGATGCAGATTGATCCTTCGCTGACGCTCGATATGCCGGATGGGGATTGTTTCCTGTTCAGCGAGCACGACGGTCTTTTTGAGATCATGGTCGACCTTGGCGATCATGTGCAAAAGGGCGATGTGGTCGCCCGCGTCTGGTCGCCCGACCGCACCGGGCAGGCCCCCGTGGAATACCGCGCCCGCCGCAGTGGCGTGCTGATCAGCCGCCATTTCCCCGGCATGATAAAACCCGGTGACTGCGCCGCCGTGATCGGTGTGGTCGAGGGCTGACATGCATCTGGATCAGCGCGACCTCGATATCCTCCGCATTCTGTCCCGCGATGGCCGCATCACCAAGGCAGCACTGGCCGATCAGGTGGGCCTGTCGCCCACGCCTTGCTGGGAACGCCTGAAGAAGCTGGAAAAGGCCGGGCTGATCGAAGGCTATAACGCCCGCATCAACCTCAAGAAAATCGCACCGCACGTCACCGTCTTTGTGGCGGCCGAGCTTGCGGATCACACGGCGGCAAGCTTTCAGTCCTTTGAGGCCGCCATGCAGCGCTATGATGAGGTGGTTGCCTGCTGGGCGCTGGGCGGTGGCTTTGATTATCTGTTGCAGATCGTTACCTGCGATATCGATGCCTACCAGCGGCTGATCGACGCGATGCTTGATGCGCGCATCGGTCTTAGCCGCTATTTCACCTATATTGTGACCAAACCCGTAAAGGGCGCGGGCGTGCCGCCTCTCGAAATCCTGCTGCAGGGCAGTTGAATCCTCTGCCCACCCGGCAAACTTCAGTCACATCTTCTGAAAACACCCTGCACACTCTTCCTGAGACTTTCAGGAGGAGCAGACATGTCGTTATCGGCCCTGTCCGCGCGTGCGGAGATCAGTGACAAATCGCTAGTGCGCTCGTTTTCCTACATAAATGGGAAATGGTGTGCCTCATCCAATGGCGAGGTTGTCGCGGTTCATGACCCGGCCACCGGGGATTTCATCGGTGATGTGACCGCGATGACGGCAGAGGATTCCTCTGCCGCGGTGGATGCGGCGCATGCCGCATTTGCCAGTTGGGCATTGATGCTGCCGCAGGACCGTTGCGCCATCCTGCGTCGCTGGTTTGAATTGATGATCGAACACAAAGAAGACCTCGCCCGCCTGATGGTGCTGGAGCAGGGCAAGCCCCTCTCTGAGGCACGCGGCGAGATCGATTATGGCGCGGCCTTTGTCGAATTCTATGCCGAGGAATCCAAACGCCCCAATATCGAGGGTGTCACCAGCCATTTGCCCGATGCCGAGGTGGAACTGTGGCGCGAGCCTGTGGGCGTGGCCGCATTGATCACGCCGTGGAACTTTCCGTCCGCGATGCTGACCCGCAAGGCCGCAGCCGCGCTGGCGGCAGGCTGCACTGTTGTGGCGCATCCTTCTGGTGAAACACCTTTCAGCGCGCTGGCGTTGGCCGAGCTTGCCGAACGCGCGGGCATCCCCAAGGGCGTATTCAACGTGGTTACGGGCAAGGCCCCGGTGGTGGTTGAGCCATGGACACGGGACACCCGCGTGCGGGCCTTGTCGTTCACCGGCTCGACCGAGGTGGGCAAGCTGCTCTATCGCCAGTCCGCCGAGACGGTGAAACGGCTGGTGATGGAACTGGGCGGTCATGCCCCGGTGATTGTCTTTAAGAACTGCGATCTTGACCGCGCGGTGGCTGAGACCATGAAGGCAAAATTTGCCACCTCCGGGCAGGATTGCCTCGGGGCCAACCGCATCTTTGTTGAACGCGCCATCTATGACGAGTTCTGCACCCGCTTTGTTGCAGCGACGCAGGCGCTGACCGTGGGCAAGGGGATTGATGATCCCGACATCGGTCCCCTGATGAACGAAAAAGCGGTGCAAAAACAGGAACAACACGTGGCCGACGCGCTGGAAAAGGGGGCGACCCTCGCCTGTGGTGGCAAACGCCACGCGCTGGGGCCGCTGTTTTATGAACCCACCGTGTTGACCGATGTGCCCGCAGATGCGGCCATTCTGCACGAGGAGACCTTTGGCCCGGTGGCGCCGATCACGCCGTTTGACACCGAGGATGAGGTGATCCAGCGTGCCAATGACAGCGAATATGGCCTCGTTGCCTATGTGCACAGTCATGACCCGCGCCGGATCTATCGCCTGAGCCGCGCGTTGCAGTTTGGCATGGTGGCGGTCAACCGCACCAAAGTCACCGGCGCGCCGATCCCCTTTGGCGGCACCAAACAGTCCGGCATGGGGCGCGAGGGCGCACGGCTGGGCATGGAAGAATTTACCGAGGTCAAATACGTCTGCCGCGACTGGGCGTAACCCTCGAATGATACGAGATTTTCCACCCCGCGGGTGGAGCACGGAAATAGGAAGGACATGAAATGCTGAAGAACGATCAACTGGACCAATGGGACCGCGACAACTTCTTTCACCCCTCGACCCATCTGGCGCAGCACGCGCGCGGTGAGAGCGCAAACCGGGTGATCAAGACCGCCTCCGGCGTCTTTATCGAGGACCGCGACGGCACCAAGCTGTTGGACGCATTCGCCGGGCTTTACTGCGTCAACGTCGGCTATGGCCGTCAGGAGATTGCCGAGGCGATCGCCGATCAGGCGCGCGAGCTGGCCTATTATCATTCTTACGTGGGCCACGGTACCGAGGCGTCTATCACGCTGGCGAAGATGATCCTGGATCGCGCGCCCAAGAATATGTCAAAGGTCTACTTCGGCCTTGGCGGCTCGGACGCCAATGAAACCAACGTCAAACTGATCTGGTACTACAACAACATCCTTGGCCGCCCCGAAAAGAAGAAAATCATCTCGCGCTGGCGCGGCTATCACGGCTCCGGGCTGGTCACCGGCTCCCTGACGGGGCTTGAGCTGTTCCACAAGAAATTCGACCTGCCCGTCGAGCAAGTGATCCACACCGAAGCGCCCTATTACTTCCGCCGCGAGGATCTGAACCAGACCGAAGAGCAGTTTGTCGCGCATTGCGTGGCTGAGCTGGAAGCGTTGATCGAGCGTGAAGGCGCCGACACCATTGCCGCCTTCATCGGTGAGCCGATCCTGGGCACCGGGGGCATCGTGCCGCCGCCCGCAGGCTATTGGGAAGCGATCCAGACAGTCCTGAAAAAACACGACATTCTGCTGGTTGCGGATGAGGTGGTCACCGGCTTTGGCCGTCTTGGCACCATGTTCGGCTCTGACCACTACGGTCTGGAGCCCGACATCATCACCATCGCCAAGGGTCTGACCTCCGCCTATGCGCCGCTTTCCGGTTCCATCGTCAGCGACAAGGTCTGGAAAGTGCTGGAGCAGGGCACCGATGAAAACGGCCCCATCGGCCACGGCTGGACCTACTCCGCGCACCCCATCGGGGCGGCGGCGGGTGTGGCCAACCTGAAACTCATCGACGAGCTGAACCTTGTCAGCAATGCCGGCGAGGTGGGGGCTTACCTCAACGCCACCATGGCAGAGGCGCTGGGCGAACATGCCAATGTCGGCGATATACGCGGCGAGGGCATGCTCTGCGCGGTGGAATTTGTGAAGGATCGCGACAGCCGCACCTTCTTTGACGCCGCCGACAAGATCGGCCCGCAGGTCTCGGCCAAACTGCTGGAGCAGGACAAGATCATCGCGCGCGCCATGCCGCAGGGCGATATCCTGGGCTTTGCGCCGCCCTTCTGCCTGACCCGTGCCGAGGCCGATCATGTGGTCGAAGGCACCCTGCGCGCGGTCAAATCCGTGCTGGGCTGATCCACCCCCCCAACATGATTGCGCCGCCCGCAGCAGGTCTGCGGGCGGTTTTCCGTTTGCCCACCTCAAGAAAAGACCAATTCCTTGCGCTGATTTAATGATGATACCGGTGATTTTGCGGTCGGTTTGAGCCGGTATTAATTCATCTTTTCTAGGCTCAATCGCATCGCGCGAAAGCCAGTTTTCAGCACGCGCGCGTTACAGGCTCTCTTGCTTTGGGGGCCGGTCTATGTGGTGTTGATGGTGTGAATTCGGAAGCAAATGACGACCTATAGCGTAACGTCCTCAAATTATAATGATCCCGGATTTTGGTCTTCGATATCTGAATCCAGCGGCGGCCATTGGCTGGATTTTCGTGCACTCCCAAGCACCTACTACGTAAACATCGACGCCGAGGCACGTATAATCTCAATCTGGGACGGGGGGGCATGGTATCGCGTCGGTGAAGATGGAAATGGCAGCACTGATTCCAATTTGGGAAGCCCAACCAGCTTGGACGATTTCAATATCATCACCGGCAACGACGCGAGTGACTACATCGAAGCATCCGATGGCGATGACAGTCTGATCGGTGCAGGAGGAGATGATACGCTTTCGGGTGATCAGGGTGATGACACCATCGACGGCGGCGAAGGCAATGACAATCTTGCGGGGGGGGATGGTCAGGACAGCATTTTAGCGGGAGCGGGAAACGACTCGGTTTATGCTGACAATGTGTGGGCGGCCCTCTCTTCTGCAGCGTCCGGACCGGGCACAACACCCACGTCGCTCACTGTGACCAATTCTGCCGATGGCCCGATTGAACTGTGGTGGATAGATGGCGCTGGCCAGCTGCAATATCACGCAACCATCCAACCGGGCGACACACTGACTCAGAGCACGTATGAGGAGTATAACTGGGAATTGCGCCACCCTGATGATTGGTACCTCGGCACCATTCAAGGGGGCGCTAACCCAACCGTGAATTTCGGCGCGTCGGGCCTGAATGACACAGTGTTTGCTGGCTCTGGCGATGATCTGGTCCTCGGGATGTATGGGGATGATGTCCTATACGGTGAAACCGGCGCCGACACCCTTGATGGGGACTATGGCGATGACACGATCTGGGCAGGCACTGACGCCGATACAGTCGACGGCGGCGATGGGGACGACTATCTGTCAGGCCAAGAGGGCGATGATCTCATTCAGGGCGGGGCGGGGTCCGATACCCTGATCGGCGGTACCGGCAATGACGAGCTGAAGGGCGATGCCGATGACGACACCTTTCAGATCTTTGACAATTCGGGCGTCGATACGATCATCGGGGGGGAGAGCGGCGTTGATGACGATCTCGTTGACCTCTCCGGTCGGAGCAGCGGGGCTTCGGTCAATTTTACGGGTGCAGAAATCGGCATCATCGAGGGTGGCAGTGATACCGCCTATTTCCAAGAAATCGAACGGCTGCGGCTGACGGATTTTGACGACAGTCTGGATGCAAGCGCGTCCAGCACCGGTGTCGATGTCGACGCAGGCGCGGGGGCCGATACGCTGACGGGCAGTGCAGGCGATGACAGCCTCACCGGTGGGGGTGGCGACGACCGTTTTGTGATGACCACCTCCGGTGGGGCTGACACAATCTCGGATTTTGATCTCACGGATGATGATCTGGATGGGTTCTACAATGATCAGATCGATGTCAGTGGGCTGAGCGGCGGGTCTGGTGCAGGCGGGCTGGTGACAGCCTCTGATGTTATTGTCACCGACGACGGATCGGGGAGCGCGGTCCTCACCTTCCCCGATGGTGAGCAGTTGGTGCTAAAGGGCGTTGCTCCCTCGCAGATCAACACGCAACCTCAGCTTTATGCGGCAGGTATTCCTTGCTTTACGCCGGGCATTCGCATCGCGACGGCCCGCGGCGCAATCCCGGTGGAGCAGATCCGCATAGGGGATTTGCTGCAGACGGCGGACAATGGGCTCCAGCCGGTGATCTGGACCGGACGACGCGATCTGAGCGGTGACGACCTCATCGCGCAACCCCACCTTATGCCGCTGGTGTTGCACCCCGGTGGCCCTTTTGCGAATGACCGGCCCCTGATGATCTCGCCGCAGCACCGATTTATGCTGGACCGGCCGCGGTTGGGGGATCTCGGTCATATGAACGAGGCATTTGTGCGCGCGCGGCTGTTGCATGCGCTCCTGCCTGACCGTGTTGCGCGCTGCAGCCCTCAGACAGGGGTAAGTTACATCCACCTGATGACTGAAACGCATCAGGTCATCTTTGCCGAAGGGATCGCAACAGAGACCTTCTGGCCTGGCCCGGAGGCGTTGCGCGGTCTCGCAGATGATGATCGCCGGGAATTGTTCGATGTGTTCCCCGACCTGTTCTTAGCGCGCCGTCTCAGTGGATCACTGGGGCGCAGCTATGTCGCCAGCAAATACTGCCAGTTGGCGCGCACCGATCTGACACGCCGCGATCTGCGGGCGCTGGGCGCGCGTTTCGCCGCATAACCCCGATCAGCCTTTCGCCAATCGGCGCAGATAGGCACAGGTCACGTCAATCGCGGCTCCCATGTCTTCGGCGGAGGCAAATTCTTCGGGGCGGTGGCTTAGCCCGTCTTTGCAGCGGACAAAGAGCATCGAAATATCACAAAGGTCCGCCATCGCAGAGGCATCATGGGTGGCGCCCGATGGCAGCAGCGGCGCATTTTGGCCCGCATCTTCAGCGGCCTGTTCAAGGGTCTGGATCAGGTCTGGCGCGCAGGGCACGGCGGTTTGCTCGTAGGTTTTCGACATTGCAAAGCTCACGTCGCGTGTCCCAGCGATCTCGGTGCCCCAAACCTGCGCGGCAGCGGCAAACTCCAACCGCGCCGCATCGGACAGAGCGCGGATTTCCAGCGTCAGCGTCGCATCCCGCGCAATGGCGTTCACCACATCCGGTTTCAGCGCCAGCGTGCCGATGGTGGCGCACAGCCCGTCGATACGGCGAGCCGCATCATGGACCTTCACGATGAACTCAGATGCCGCGACCAGCGCATCACGCCGCCCTTCCATTGGTACGGTTCCCGCATGACCGGTTTCGCCGCCAAAACTCACGCTGTTGCGCTCTATGCCGCAGATGCCAGTGACGATTCCGACCGCCGCGTCGTTCTGTTCCAGCACCGGACCTTGCTCGATATGAAGTTCCAGATAGGCGTGGGCGGCGTCCTTGCCGCGCGCCTCTGCGGCGATATCATCCGGTCTGCCGCCAAAACCCTCCAGCGCATCGCGCAGGCGCAGGCCATCGGCATCACACATCTCCAGCACCTCTGGGTCAAAGCTGCCTGCGATGGCGCGCGGCCCAATCAGCGCAGTTGGAAAGCGCACGCCTTCCTCATCGGCAAAGGCAAGCACCTCAACAGGGAAAGGCAGCACCGTGCCCTCCGCCGCCAGCCGTTCCAGCGCGAGGCAGCCGATCAGCACCCCCATGATGCCATCGTAACGCCCCCCCTCAACCACGCTGTCTTGATGCGAGCCGATCAGCACCGCCGCGCCATTGGAGGGTGACGCACTGCGCCCCACCAGCGTTGCGGCAGCGTCCAGCCTCGGCCCAAGGCCCGCACGGCGCATCCAATCACTGATCTGTTTTACGGCGTCCGCGTGTTCGGGTGTATAGGGCAGGCGGGTGACGCCGGGGCCGGGGCTGCTGCAGGTCGCAATCTTGTCCAAGCGTCGTTGTGCTTCCTGTCCCCAATCCATGGCCCATTCCTCAATTTATCATGATGAATTGAGGTCTATACCCCCGCCGCTTTCCCGTCTATGTTTTTATCATGATAAAAGAGCGGCGGGTGATGAGTAGTAAGAGCAATAGCCCTAAACAACCCAAGCGCTCCCGCCCTGTGCGGGTCGCGGATGAAATCAAAACATGGGTGGTGGAGCGAGACCTCCAGCAGGGCGATAAGCTGCCCAATGAAACGGAGATGATCGCGCAATTCGGTGTGTCCAAGGGCACCGTGCGCGAGGCGA
Source organism: Tritonibacter mobilis F1926 (assembly GCF_000376545.2). Taxonomy (NCBI): domain Bacteria; kingdom Pseudomonadati; phylum Pseudomonadota; class Alphaproteobacteria; order Rhodobacterales; family Paracoccaceae; genus Tritonibacter; species Tritonibacter mobilis. Next base: position 2,782,488 of record NZ_CP015230.1, on the reverse strand, counting down.
TGCGCATCCTTGAGGCGCAGGGGCTTATCATCACCCGAACCGGTCCGGGGGGTGGCAGTTTCGTCGACAAGGTCTCTGCCAACCGCGCCCGGTCGCTCTTGGCGAATTATTTCTACTTTCAGAACCTGTCGATTGCCGACATCTACCAGATGCGCCGCGCGCTGGAGCCTGAGCTTGCAGCGAGCCTTGCCGGCCGCTTGAATGAGGCGCAATTGGCGGAGATGGAAGCCCTCGCGGCCCGGTATCCAGAACCGGCGCGATCGGCTGAGGAAGAGAAGGAGCAGCATATCTCCTCGCTCGAATTCCACGCGCGGCTGGCGGAGTTTTCAGGCAATGCGCTGTTGGGGTTTGTGATTTCCTTCATGGCGCGGGTGCTCACCGATATGACCATCTATCGCAAACTCTATGAGCCACCAAACCCGGAACTCTGGCGGCGTGGGCGCGAACATCAGATGCAATTGGTGACAGCCCTGCGCGACGGTGATGCGGAGGCTGCGCGGCAGATCATGGCCTCGCATATGCAGGGCGCCGAGGAGCAAATGCAATCGCAAGAAGCGCAACTGGCGCGCCGCTTTATTGGCGAGCAGCGTTAGCTGGCGTCCGGCAGCACCGCCCGGTGGCGATCCTTCAACACCGGAACCTCTGTGAGCCAGTCGTAATAGGGCGAGCGATGCGCCCGTAGGCACAGGGCACGCAAGGCGGGCAGTGGGTCGTCGCTATAATCAATTCTCAGGTCCAGCGGCGGGCGCTCCGGTGACAGCACCAAAAGGGCTGCGGATTGCAGCCCGCGCGCATCCCCCCCAACCGTTGCAGCGGCATCCAGAACTGCCAGCATCCGATCAGATAGCGTGGCATATTCGCCCTGTGCTGCCTCATGCATCGCCGTCAAAACCTGTGGTCCCGCCAACATATTGCCAGCGATCGCCAGATCGCGATCTGTCATATGGCCTGCGTAGTTTACGCTCTGCATGCCGGTGAACCCGCCAGTGCCGCCGCAACGATCAAGCGCCAGCAACTGCCGATGTCCGCGTCCCGGATCTGCATCTGTAACCTGCGCCACCGCCACTTCTGCCCGGTCTCCGCTATACATCCGCCGCAGCACGTCATCGCGCCAGAATGTACTGGGTGCGGTCCCCTGCGAGGCCACCAGCCCTGATTCGATATCTCCGCGCAAAACCCAGCCGCCGACGCACAGGCTGCCCGTGGCCGCCGCCGCTGCAAAACTGCCTGTCTCACGGTCATACATCAGGATTGAAAAGGTCATTGTGGTCTCCGGACGGGGGTCTTGCAGGTTTAGACTTGTATTTATCATGAAAATTTGCGTGGATACAATTAATCATGAAAAATAAATCTCAGCAGAGAGGATCCGACATGAAATTTCTTGAGATGACGCGGCGCGGCGCACTGGCCGCAATGTTCGCGACGACGGCTCTGGCCGGGGTTTCGATGGGCGTGGCACCCGTGGCGGCGCAGACACCGCCGGGCGTGTTGATCGTCGGCCAGATCGCAGAGCCCAAGGCGCTTGACCCGGCGGCGGTGACGGCGGTGAACGACTTCCGCATCCTGATGAACGTCTATGACGGCCTCGTGCGCTACAAGGACGGCACGCTGGAGGTGGAGCCCGCACTGGCCACCGACTGGAGCATTTCCGAGGATGGCACCGAATATACGTTTACGCTGCGCGAGGGCGTGTCCTTCCACGATGGCAGCGCCTTCAATGCCGAGGCGGTGGTGTTCAACTTCGAGCGGATGCTCAATGAAGACCACCCCTTCCACAACACCGGCCCCTTCCCGCTGGCCTTCTTCTTCTCTGCCGTGGAGAGCGTTGAGGCGGTCGATGACCTGACGGTGAAATTCAAACTGAACGCGCCCTATGCGCCGTTCCTGTCGAACCTCGCCTATCCCACGGGCCTGATTGTGTCGCCCGAGGCGGTCAAGACCCATGGCGCGGAGTTTGGCCGTAACCCCTCCGGCACCGGCGCGTTCAAATTTGCCGAGTGGCGCTCGAATGAGGCCGTGGTGGTTGAGAAAAACCCCGACTACTGGGATGGCGCGGCAGAGTTGGTCGCGGTGGTCTTCCGCCCGATCACCGATGCCAACACCCGCACGGCAGAAATGCTGGCCGGTGGTATTGACCTGATGGTCGAGGTTCCGCCGGTGGCGCTGTCGGAATTTCAGGGCGATGCTTTCACCGTGCATGAACAGGCCGGCCCGCACGTCTGGTTCCTGATCCTGAACGCCAAGGAAGGCCCCTTTGCCGACAAGCGCGTCCGCCAAGCGGCGAACTACGCCATCAACAAATCCGCGATTGTGAACGATGTGCTTGAGGGTACGGCTGAGGTGGCCGCAGGCCCGACCCCGCCCGCCTTTGCCTGGGCGTATAATGAATCGCTTGAACCCTATCCCTATGACCCCGACAAGGCGCGTGAACTCTTGGCCGAGGCGGGTGCAGAAGGGGCGGAGCTGACGTTCTATGTGACCGAAGGCGGCTCCGGCATGCTCGACCCTATCGCCATGGGCACCGCCATTCAGGCCGATCTCAATGCCGTGGGGCTGGATGTGAAGATCGAAACCTACGAGTGGAACACCTTCCTGGGCGAGGTTAATCCGGGGCTGGAGGGCAAGGCCGACATGGCCGAGATGGCCTGGATGACCAATGACCCGGACACATTGCCCTTCCTTGCGCTGCGCACGGATGCATGGCCTGACAAGGGCGGCTTCAACTCCGGTTATTATTCCAACCCGAAGGTGGATGAGCTTTTGGAAGCGGCCCGCGTTGCGACCGATCAGGACGAGCGCGCCAAGCTCTATCAGGAGATGCAGACCATCGTGCAGGAAGATGCACCGTGGGTCTTTGTCGCCAACTGGAAGCAGAACGCGGTGACCTCGGACCGGGTGGGGGATTTTGCCCTGCAGCCCTCGTTCTTCCTGCTGCTCGATGATGTGACCAAGAACTGATGAGAGGTTTCGGATCGGGCTTTGCCCGATCCGACCCGCGCGCGCCCCTGCGGGGCGCGCGCGGCCCCCGTTTCCCCGGAGTTTCTGCTGAAGCCTCCCCGGAAATACGCTCCCCCCAATCGGCAGAGCAGGAAGGCACGCCATGACTGGCTATATTGTAAAAAGGCTCATCTCCGCGGTGCCGGTCCTTCTGGGGATCTCGGTCATCGTGTTTCTGATCATGGCGATGATCCCGGGCGACCCGGCCACGGCGATCCTTGGCTCTTATGCGACGCCCGAGAATGTGGAGAAGCTCAATCGCGATCTCGGTCTCGATAAGCCCTTGGTGCAGCGGTACTTTATCTGGCTTGGCAATATGTTGCAGGGCGATTTTGGCCGCAGCTTCTCGCTCAATCGCGCGGTGCTCGACGAGGTACTGGAGCGGTTCAATGCAACGCTGGTGCTGGCGGGCACATCCTTTGTGATCTGTTCGATCCTTGGCGTTGCGGCGGGTGTGGTCTCGGCGGCGCGCCAATACGGGCTGGCGGATAAGGCGATCACCTTTGCGGTGCTTCTGGGCATTTCGATCCCGTCGTTTTTCCTCGGCATGATGATGATCCTGATTTTCGCGGTGAACCTGCGCTGGTTCCCGGTGTCCGGCATGTGGCCGATTTACGGCGCGCGGGATCTCTCGGCCCTTGTCAGTCATCTGACCCTTCCGGCCATTGCGCTGGCGGTGGTGGCCACCGGCGTCATCGCCCGCCTGTCGCGCTCCGCCATGCTGGAGGTCCTGCGGCAGGATTTCATCCGCACCGCCCGCGCCAAAGGCGTGCATGAGCGCAGCGTGATCTGGCGCCATGGTCTGCGTGCGGCGATGGTGTCGATCATCCCGGTGCTGGGCATTCAGGCCGGGTTTGTGCTCTCGGGCGCAGTCTACATCGAGATGGTGTTTCAATGGCCCGGCGTCGGGCGCATGCTGGTCGATGCCATCCTCAAACGCGACATCCTCTTGGTGCAGGGCGGCGTGGTCTTTGTCGCCGCTTGCTATGTGCTCTTCAACATCGCCGTTGATGTCGCCCAAAGCCTTCTGGACCCGAGGATCAAAGCATGAGCTTCCTGCGTCTTTTGTCCCGCAACCGCCTCGCGCTGGCGGGGCTCATCGTGATGTCGGTGGTGGTGGTGCTGGCGGTGCTGACACCCATTTTGCCGCTGCCCGACCCGGATGTGACCAACACGGCAGAGCGGTTCAAGAAACCCTTTAGCGAGGGGGCCTTGCTGGGCACCGATCACCTTGGTCGCGATCTCGCCAGCCGCCTGATGTGGGGCACGCGACTGTCGCTGGCGGTGGGCTTTGCGGCGGCGGTGGCGGCGGCCACCATCGGTGCGGCCATTGGCGTGATCGCGGGGTTTTACGGCGGGCGCGTGGACAATGTGATCATGCGCGGCGTCGATATGCTGATGGGCTTTCCCTATATCCTGCTGGCGCTGGCGATTGTCGCAGCACTTGGTCCGGGGCTGATGAACGCGCTGATCGCAGTGGCCGCCGTCAACATCCCCTTCTTCGCGCGCAACATTCGCGGCGTCACCGTTGGCATTGCGCATAAGGAATTTGTCGATGCGGCGCGGCTCTGCGGGATGTCGAATGCCCGCATCATCATCACTGAGGTGGTGCCAAATGTGATCCCGGTGATTGTGATCGCCATGTCCACCACCGTCGGCTGGATGATCCTTGAGACTGCGGGCCTTAGCTTCCTCGGTCTTGGCTCGCAACCGCCGCAGGCGGATCTGGGCTCCATGCTGGGGGAGGCGCGCTCGGCGCTGATTACCAATCCGCATACCTCCGTGGTGCCCGGTGCGATGATCCTTGTGATCGTGATGGCGATCAATCTTCTGGGCGACGGCGTGCGCGACGCCCTTGATCCGCGCCTGAAATCCGGCGCGCTCAGCCGCCCGATGCCCACCACCATGGTGCGCCGCACAGACCCCGTGCCGCAGCCTGAAGGTGACGGCATCCTGAGCCTCTGCAACCTGCAAACCCAGTTCCACGTGAAGGATCGTATCTACAAGGCCGTGGGCGGAGTTGAGCTCTCGGTAAAGCCGGGCGAATGCCTTGGAATCATTGGTGAAAGTGGCTCCGGGAAATCCGTGACGGCGCTGTCGATCATGGGACTGGTGGCCTCGCCCCCCGGTGTCATCACCGGCGGTGCGGTGCATTACAAGGGCGAGGATCTGATCGGCGCCCCCTATGAGACCCTGCGCCGTCTGCGCGGTGACCGCGTGGCCTATATCTTTCAGGATCCTCTGGCGACGCTGCACCCCCTTTATACAGTCGGCGCGCAGCTCATCGAGGCGATCCAGAGCCATCATCGCACCAGTACCTCCGAGGCCCGCGCCCGCGCGATTGAGCTTTTGAAATCCGTGCGCATCCCCAATGCCGAGGCCCGCGTGGAGAATTATCCGCATGAGATGTCGGGGGGGATGCGCCAACGGGTCGGCATCGCCATGGCGCTGGCCAATGACCCGGAGGTGATCATCGCGGATGAACCCACAACCGCGCTCGACGTGACGGTTCAGGCGCAGATCCTTGCGCTCCTGGATGATTTGCGGCGCGAGCGGGGCTTGGCGATCATCTTCATCACCCATGATTTTGGCGTGGTGGCGCAGCTTTGTGATCGTGTGGCGGTGATGTATGCGGGCCGCATTGTCGAGGAAGGCCCCACCGATGCCATCCTCAATGCGCCCGCCCATCCTTACACCGCGCGGCTGATGGCCTGCGTGCCGGAGCTTGGCCAAGGCAGACGCCAGCTTGCAGCCATTCCCGGTCTGCCACCGGTGGTGGACAAACTGCCCGCAGGCTGTGCCTTTGCCGACCGCTGTCCCAAGGCCGCAAGTGCCTGTCGCAGCGGTGACATTGACCTTGGGCCCTTTGGGCCTGCGCGCAAGATCCGCTGCATCGACCCTGAAATCCCAGTGCAGGAGGCCACGGCATGAGCGCGGCACTGAAACTCACCGACCTCAGCAAGACCTTCCCGGTGGGCAAACGCCTGTTCGGCGGAGCCAAGGCGGGCGTCAAGGCGGTGCAGCCGCTCTCGCTGACGGTGGAGAAGGGCGAAACCCTCGGCATCGTGGGTGAGTCGGGGTGTGGAAAATCCACATTGGCGCGGATGCTGGTGGGCTTGCTGCCGCCCACCACCGGCCAGATCGAGATCGACGGAGCACCGCTTGATAACGCGGACCCGGCCACCTTTGGGCAGAAGATCCAATATGTCTTTCAGGACCCGATCAGCAGCCTCAACCCGCGCAAAACCATTCGCCAGATCATGGACGCGCCCCTGCGGCATCTGCACGGCATGGACGCCAAGGCGCGGGCCACTCGCATTGCAGAGATCTTTGCCGCGGTGAACCTGCGCGAGGAGTTTCTTGACCGCTATCCGCATGAATTCTCCGGCGGACAGGCGCAGCGGATCGGCATTGCGCGCGCCTTGGCGGCGGATGCGCGTATATTGATCCTGGATGAGCCCGTGTCCGCGCTGGATGTCTCCGTGCAGGCGCAGGTGTTGAACCTTCTAGCTGATCTGAAACAGAAATTCGGCCTGACCTATATCTTTATCAGCCATGATCTTGCGGTGGTGGAGGCGGTCAGTGATCGCGTCGCGGTGCTCTATTTTGGCTCCGTGGTCGAGGTCGGTCCCGCCGATCGGGTCTTTGCCGCGCCGCGCCATCCCTACACCCGGCTTTTGGCCGACAGCGCGCCGGTTGTGGGCCGCGCCCTTGCCGCGCCCGAGGCCAAAGAGACCGAACTCCCCGACCCGCTGAACCCGCCCGAGGGCTGCGCCTTTCGCGCCCGCTGTCCGCGCGCCACCGAGGTTTGCGCGGGGGCGGTTCCTTCGCTTGAGGTACAATCAGACCCGGTTTCTGCGGCCTGCTTTCACCCGCTGGCGGATGCAGGTTAAAACTGCCTCACAGATGCATTTTTTGAGATGTGTTGACAGGTCATGGCCAGATTTCCGATACTCGGTTTTGGGGATCGGGTTGGGATGCGGGCGGACAACGTGCCAGAGCATATTACATATCATGTGAATTTGTTCGGCCCCTTCGAGGTGATAACTTCGGAGGGTGATGTTCTGCATCTGCCCAGCAAACGCGGCAGAGCGCTGATCGCGGCGCTTGCCACCGGTCGCAAAAGACAGCGCACCCGCGATTGGTTGCAGGACCTGCTCTGGCAGGGGCGTGGCAAGGTGCAGGCCTCCGCCAGTTTGCGGCAGGAGTTGCGTCTGCTCCGCAAGGCCTTTGCGCAGGCGGATGTGATACTGTCGGAACATGGCACGCTCACACTCAATCCGGATTTGGTCACGACCAATGCGGCAGAGCCTTTGGCCACCACGTCTGGCGAATTTCTCGAAGGTTTGGACCTGCCCGCGCCCTTTGATAGCTGGCTCTTGGAGCAACGCGCGGCTTTGAGTGCGCCATGCGCCTCCCAAGACGGTGTGGAACGGACATCCCCCGAGCCACCAACCGGCGAGCCGATCATCTATTTCAACCGGACCTCTCCGGATCAACTGGACATGCAGACTGCAAATGAGGTCTTCCAGTGTCAGATCGAAAAAGGTCTCGCTGATCTCGCGCCCCTGGAGTTCCGGTATACCTCCGATGATAGCGTTGCGGCAGATCACACGCTGGTCAAAACCCAGATCCTTGAGGCCGGACGCGAGACGTTGTTGCGCGTAGTAATGCCCGGCCATTCCAACGGACAGAGCAACTGGACCGCCCATTGGCGCGGCATGCAGCAGGATTTGCTGCTTTATGATGACGATGAATTGCTGCAACTGGCCTACCGCGCACAAGAGGCGGCGGTGGATGCGCTCTCGCTCAGTGAGACCCGCAAGAACAAGATTAGCGCGAGCCTTCTGGGGTTTCGTGCATTGCGCAATATCTTCAGTATGGATCGCCCGGATCTGGATCAGGCGGACAGCGACCTGCAAGCGGCCTATGAACGTGTGCCAAAAGGTATCTTCCTCGCATGGCGGGCCTTTATTCAGGCCAATCTGATCGTCGAAAGCACCGATCTCGACCCCGGCCATCAAGCGCATCTGTCGGCCAATCTTGCGCGCCGTGCGTTGCAGTCCGAACCCGAAAACGCAGCCCTCAAGGCGGCCGCATCACATGTGTTCCTACTGACCGGACAAGATCCGATCGCCGCCGGAGAACTGGCCCGTGATGCCACCGCGCTGAACCCGTCCAACCCGCTGGCCTGGGCCTCTTGGGCCAATGCTGAGATCGCCATGGGGCAGTTGGAAACCGCGGCGGGATATTCCCGCAAGGCGCTGCAAATCGGTCGGTTTTCTCGCTCTCGTCATTGGTGGGAGATGCAGGCCGGGGTCTCGGCAGCACTGGTCGGCAATTACGAGGCGGCGCGTGTACACAGCCGCATGGCCCATTCTCTGGTGCCCAGTTTCCGCCCCCCGTTGCGCTATCTCGCAGCCCTTGAACAGCAGCGCGGCGACGGCGAGGCGGTGGACACGCTAAAGGATCGGATGCGCGATCTCGAACCCGGCTTCGACATGTCGGATCTGTCCGAACCGGAATACCCCTCAGGGAATTTGCGCCGCGCGGGTCTCGCCTGATCCACGCCCCGAGCTGCCTTTAGGGCGCGCGGGTCTTCTGCCAGCGGCTCCGCCAGTTCTCACGAACTTTTCACGGTACCCGCGGTGAGGCTGCTGCTTTTCTAAAGCAGCTGCTCAGTGGGATCGGCACGGCATCAATCATCTGGGGGATGGGGACAATGGCGCGATTTGGACATACAGGACATACAGGCCACACGGGACAAAGTGGTGTAGCTTGGCCTTCGGGTCACACCGGTCATACCGGCCAAACGGGGGTCGGGTTTCCCGGCTCAAACCATAGTGCGGCCATGATGACCGCGCTTATGCTCAGCCGCGAGGGCATCATCGGCCATTGGCAACCGCCCGCTGCCAAGGCCGTCAGCCGTTTTGACACCGCAAGCCTCGAACATCTGGCGGGCACGCCGCAGGCTGCGGTAATCGACTATGAGCTGATCGCACCTGTGGTGATCAATCTAGTGGCACAAGAGGCGGATGCGCCCGATGGGGTGGCTTATCTTTGTCACGCCGACGCCCTTGGCAGCGCGTCAAAGGTCGACCTCATGCGTCTTGCAGCACCGGGGGCGGATATCTTTGAACGGCAGTTGGATTACCTTCATCACTATGCAGATTTACGTGCGGACCGGATGGAGGAGATCGATGTTCAACTCTCTGATTTGACGTCTTTCTTTTCGGCGCTGGCGCATTTTCACCCGGCGCGCAGCAAGGCCATATTCCGGTTCATTGCGGCGGCTCTGCGCTTTTGCGCAACCGTTCAGTTTCGCATCAAACACGGGTTTGGCTGCCCGCGCCCGGCGCGTTTTTCTGCGCAAGTGCAGCCCATGATACAGACCCCGGACCACGGCACTTTGCCCAGCGGCCACGCGACCGAGGCGATCTTTCTCGCGACATTGTTCAAGGCGATGGCCGAAGAGCTTGCGACAACCCTGCAAGGCGATGCCGCGTCTTGGCTGTCGCAATTCTGCAGCCAATGTGACCGTCTCGCGGTGCGTATTGCCGTCAGTCGCACGGTGGCGGGGGTGCATTTCCCGGTCGACAGCGCCGCTGGTGCAGTGTTGGGCGATACGCTGGCGCGGTATGTGCTGGCGCGCGTTCAAACGCCCGCTCCGAATGAGACAGAAGCAGCGCCATTGCAATGGCGTCAACTGGACGCGCAGATGCAGGCCTTTGGCGCGGCGGATTACAACATCGACACGCTGGATGCGCTGCGCACCGGTTGCGCGATCAACGATCAGACCGTGACCTCGCTGACCACCGTGGATCTCGCGCTGCGCCATAGTCCGCAACTGCATTGGCTCTGGCAGACCTGTGTCGACGAGTTGCATCGCAGCGCAGCTCTGCAGGAGGCGTGATCATGGCGCTTTGTTGGCGACAAGACCGGGCCGGGCCACTGCGCCCGCTGCCCCGACACCCCTCGGCGCATTGGTGGTACACGCTGGATGACGAATTGCGCGCCGCCGGAGAGGAGGGCCTGAATACCCGCCTTCTGGCGCTGGATCTTGAGGCACCGGATGCCGTGGCTGGCCTGCCGCCCTTGCTGCTGACGACGGATCAGGGGCAGGCCTTACACAAGGGACTGCCGCTGCCGGATCAGGAGGAGGAGGGGCCATTGGATACCCTGATGGCCCGCATGCGCGACGGGCTGCGGGATCGCACGCTAATCGCCCCTGTTCTGCCCGGCGCTGCAGATTGCACATTGGCAACTGGGCCCGGCACCGGCGCGGCGGAGGTGCCCTTGGTGCCCAAAGACAGCACGGTGATCGGGGTGATCGACGATGGCATCGCCTTTGCGCATCCTGCATTTCGCATGGATGCGGGGCAACGCAGCCGATTTGCCTCTCTCTGGCAACAGGACGCGCAATGCCTGCGGGCCGGCAGCGCGGATGTCTCCTTTGGCCATGTGTTCAGCCGCGCCGAGATTGAACAGCGCCTGCAAGAGGCGGGTTACGACGAGGATCGTTTCTATCGCAACCTTCCGCCCGTTGGCAAAAAGGGGAGCGGACCGTTTCGCTATCGTCGCCTGCATGGCACCCATGTCGCGGATCTGGCGGCGGGCGCGGGGCGCGGAGACGAGATGGACGCCGCACCGGAGAAATTCCCGATTGTGGCGGTGAACCTGCCCACGGCGATGGTCAGCGATACGGCAGCCACCTTTATGGCCGGGGCCATGATCCTTGGCGTTCACGATATTATGCGCCGCACCGAAGCCATGATGCGTGCGGCGGATGCGGCCTTCCCGCTCATTATCAACCTCAGCTTTGGTCTGGGTGGGGTGGGCAAGAACGGTGGCCATCTGGTGGCCTCCGCGTTGGAGCAGGCCATGGCGTATTGGCATCGCAGGCATAAGGTGCCGATGCGGGTGGTGTTGCCTGCGGGCAATACGCTGCAATCGCGTCTTGCGGCGCATGCCAATATTGCGCCGGGTCGCCCCCACCGTGCGGTACTGCGTGTCGCCCCCGACAATCGCGGCTCCACCTATATGGAGATCGCCGTCAGCCAGCGCGGCCTGAAACCGGACTATTCTTCCCTCTCGGTCAAGGTGACGCCGCCAACCGGGGCCGGGGTGTTTGCGCCCGCGATGCCCAAGGCGCCCATCCGCATGGATACCGCCCTGCAATTGGTCATGACGAAGGATCAGAGCATTGCGCCGGATAAGGGCTTTGCCCAGTTCGGGATTTATCACGGCTTCCAGCGGGATTTCTCCCCGGTTGACGGGGCGGTGGAGGGCACCGGGGTGGAGATCGTTACGGTTGCTCTGCCGCCCAATGCGGCGGCCGACCCGTACCGCCCGCTGCCACCTTGCGGCGACTGGATCGTCGAGATTGCGCTGGCTCCGGGCCAGACCGAAGCGCGCGATATCGAACTGCGGGTGCTGCGCAATGATGTGCCGCGTCAGATCAATCCGCTGCGTCAGCGCTCGACGCTGGTAGACCCGGCGTATCGCAGCTTTGATGATGATGGGTTTCCCGAAACTGAGCTTCACACCACAGGATGCAGCATCACCCGCGCAGGCACGCTCAATGCGCTTTCTGGCGGCGCGCAGCTGGTCACCGTGGGGGCGTCTTTCGTGCGGCGTGAACAGCTTGGGGACTATTCCTCCGCCGGTCCGGGGGGACCTTTGGCTGAAGGGGCGACTGTTAGCCTTCACGCCTGCGCGGATGACGGCCCCGCCCTGCGCGGACGTCTTGGCGCAGGATCGCGAAGCGGCAGCCGGGTGCGCATGTCGGGCACCAGCGTTGCGGCGCCTTTGGTGACGCGCAGGCTGGCGCAGGAACTGGCGAAATGGCACCAGTCCGCAAAAGACGATCCCGCAGGATTTGCCCCGGTACAAAGCTTTGCCAGCCGTGCACCGCACCACCCCGCCGAGCGCAGCGGCGTCGGTGGTCTGCCTCCCGATGATGCCAGTTTGGATCACTCCTTTAACTAGAAGCTTCACAGCGTTTACACTTTTTTCACGAATTCATCACGCTCCAGCAGGTGCATTGAGAGGCGGGCAGCGGCATACTGGTCTTGTGAGTGCGGACATGCCGTTGAGTGAAAAGACCTTTTTAGTACCAAAGTGTAGATGTGAGTATTGAGTAGTTCCGCCAAGCAAGCGTGAGCTGGTTCCGTACAGAGTGATATGGTTGGTGTATATCGCGCTGTGCAAGCTAACGCAGTTTCGGCGGCCCCCAGTCCCATGTGGGGCCGCCGGCGATCCAAGATGGAATAAGAGAGTGTCCTCCGAGAGCGTGGTTCAAGAGTGATGTGTTGGTATCTCTCGGGCGCTTGCCGTGCCAAAATTCTCCTCATGGGGGAGAACGGCGCGGCGGTGCAAGTGGCCCATTGCTGCCCCGGAGTAGCCGATGGATGAGTCCGTTCCAGGCGACGGCATGGACCGGTTAGAACCGGACGACACCAATCTGAAACAGGCTTTCCAGCAGATGGAAACGCAGGCTGCCGCCTTGCAAGCCGCGCGCGCTTCGGGTGATCAGAGTGCATTTGATCAAGCGCTCACGGCGCTGCGGCGCGCGCAGGTCACTTTTTTACGTGAACTGAACAAATTCCCCGCTGACACCGCCCGCTTTCTCGCAGAGCGTCAGGGCGATTTGCTGGACGGGGTGGCGCTTGACGCGCTCGCGGAACTTTCGCCCGATGGCACCCCAGATACCCCCACGCCAGATCCAAGTGACAAGGAATAAGCGCTCGCACACGACGAGGTTTGTGAAAAGGCCGCGCGGCACAAACGATCTCACCTGCTCCACCTGCCTGCCAACGCACTTGGGAAAAAGGTTTTTCGGCCCGCGACCCTAAGTTGACATACTTCGGAAATTCCCTGATACACCCTCTCTAAGACGGGCCGTTAGCTCAGCTGGATTAGAGCAGGGAACTTCTAATTCTCAGGTCGGGGGTTCGAGTCCTCCACGGCTCGCCATGTTCCACAGACCTGCCAATGAAGCATAAGCTTGCACGTTTTGGCGTTTTTCATGCACACCCCCTGTCAAGGGGTATTTGTGGTCGGCACAAGAAGCGCGACTTCGAGCTATCCTGACAGCTCACGCGGAACAGTGATGATCGCTTAGCTGCCGTTCGTGCTTCGAGCGGCGAATGGCTGGTTCGAGTCCATTGTGTGAATTTGATTTTTCACTGCGTGCGGTCGCGGTGTCGTTATCGCTGGAAGAGCGAAAACGGCAGTACCGCCATGTACCGTAAAAACCGGACGTTCTTGCATACCGCAGCGAGGATCAGCCATCGAAGTCATACACTGCGCACAAAACGCCATTCCCACGCTTTTGTTCACATGGCAACATCCTACATTACGTATTTGCAACGATCAGACAGTTCTCCAGAAAGCCCCCGAACTGGACAAGCATAAGGGGACGGAACTCAGAGTTCCGAGCACCAGCCATTCAGGCTTTTCATCCCACTTTGTCGCCGGCCCGCCTAAATTTCTGCTTGAGCCATCTTGAGGTACCCTTTCCGAACAGTCCCCAAATAACTAGGATCGCCGTGACCGAAAGGATGGTGAAGGCAATTTCGCGTTCCCAGAAAATCGACAATCCGTCGCGGGAAATGAGAAGCGAGCGGCGGAAATTGGATTCGCAGATCGGCCCGAGGACGACTCCGATCACGATGGGGGCCAGCGGAAAGCCGTAAAGCCGTAGGAAATACCCCAGCGCGCCAAAGCCCAACATGCTCCACAGGTCAAATATGGAAGACTGGAGCGCAAAAGTTCCCATCACGCTGAGCATGACCACAAGCGGCAGCAAATGCACCTTTCGCAGACGCAGAACCGACAGGAACAGCGGCGTCAAGAGAAAGCCCAGAACCGCCAAGGCGATATTGGCAACGATATAGGCCAGAAACATGCCGCCCGCGACATCGAGGTTTTGTTCAAACAGTTCCGGTCCGGGAAAATAGCCGAACAGGATCAGCGCGCTCATCAAGACTGCGGATGAGGCATCACCGGGCACCCCAAGCGCCATTGTGGGGATAAGCGTCCCGCCCGCGGCGGCGTTATTGGCGGCCTCTGTGGCGACGACACCGCCTTCTGCGCCTTCGCCATATCTCTCTTCGGGCCGTGATTGGGCCTTGGCCACCGCATATGAGCTGAAGGCACTGATCACGCCGCCCGCACCGGGCAAAGAGCCAAAAAATGTGCCGATGATGCTTGAGCGTACAAGGTTGAAAGGGTGCTTGAACAATAGCACGAGTGAAAACAAAGAGATGCGCACACGCGGCACGTTCGGCACGTCGGTCAACCCGCCGCCGCGCACTTGAAACAAGACCTCGGACACCGCAAAAAGCCCCACGACGATGGACACAATATGAAACCCGCTTGAGAGTTCGAAATACCCAAAGGTGAACCGCTGCGCGTTGGAAATCGCATCCGTGCCCACGGTCGCGATGAGCAGGCCCAGTATGCCGGTGATAAAGCCCTTCAGCGGCGCTTCGCGCCCCACCACGGCAATTGCGATCAGGCCCATCAGCGTCAGTGCGAAGTATTCCGGCGGCCCGAACCGCAGCGCGAAATCGGCCAGCACAGGGGCCAGAGCGATCAAAATGACCCCGCCTAAAATGCCGCCGACCGCCGAGGCAGATATCGCGAGGCCTATGGCTTCGCCCGCACGCCCCTTTTGCGCCATCGGGTAGCCGTCCAACAACGTCGCCGCAGCGATCGGCGTGCCCGGAATGCGCAGGACGATCGCAGAGACCGCACCGCCACAAGACCCGCCGACAAAAATCGCAATCAGCGCGCCCATAGCGGCGACCGGCGGCAGATGCAAAACGGCAGGAAGCAACAGAATAATGCCCATAAGCGGGCCGAGCCCCGGCAGAACCCCAATGATCAATCCGAAGAAACACCCGAAGATTGTCATGCCTATGGCAAGCGGGGTTGCAAACAGGTTCCAGCCTTCAATGAGAGCATCGATGCCCATGGCGACCTCCTATCCTAGAAATTAAGCGCAATCCCGAACAGACCGCGCGGCAGGTTCACGTTGAACAAGCCCTGAAAGACCAGCAGGCATCCTGCCGGTATCGCCAAAGGTACCGCAATAAGCGTGGCGGGCTGCCGGTCCCCAAAGAGCAGCAGAAGCCCCAGAACAAGAACCGGCGTGACAAGTATGAAGCCGAAGATGGGAAGGAGCATGACGCAAGCCACAATAGAAATTCCGGTTATGGCAGTCTGTCGGGTGCTGCCTGCTGAGGCCGCGTCTTCGACACCGGCGTTCGGATCAGTTGCGCGAACATCAGCGATGATCTGGAAGGCCAAAAGAACCAACAATAAGCCCGCGAGAAGACGTGGATAAAGGGCTGCATTGCTGATTGGCGTCCCTGATGCGTAACCCTGTTCCGCCAACGATGTGGCCGCCTCATAGAAAATCAGTCCGCACAGCGTGGCCATGAGAACCGCCGGAAGATGCCGCAACATCGAACGTCCGTGAGTGGTGTTTGGCGGGTCTTGGTCGGGGCGTGAGTCGGAACGTGACATTTAAACCTCCTGATGCCCGCTGTCTGATATTCTCAGGGCAAGTGGATATTCGTTCAAGTCGATGAAGATATCCTGTTGGCCCGGCTTTGGGAGGAGAATTGCCGGGCCAACAGTCGGGGGGAGACTTTGTGGACCGCAGTTATTGTACAGTGCCGAGTTTTTCGGCTTCCCACTCGACCGCATCTGTCGCCGTCGAAAGCTGCGCGCGCACCGCATCAACCGTTGTCAGGTAGTCTTCTGGCGGGTAGCCGAGCAGCGGGCGACCGATGCTTTCGAAATAGTCGATCACTTCGGGCTTTTGCAGGGCTGCGGCCATCGCGTTGCGCAGCACGTCGACGTGTTCCTCGGGAGTGCCGTTTGGCACCACGTACCAACTCCAGCCCATCGGCGCGAGGCCGGTCAGCGGATAATCGACCGTATCGATTTCCGACATCAGGGGCACGCCACCGAAAATATCCTTGACCGACTGCAGATCACTGAACGCCGCCAGAACACGCACGTGTTCACTGTTGGCGCGGACAAATCCGGGATTGCCGGCCATGAAGTCAAGAATGCCGCCGCGCATGTCCTTTAGCGCTTCTTCCAGCCCGCTATAGGGAATGTGTTGGGCGACCGTATCGGTGGCGCGGAACATGTTCGCCAGATCCACATGCGGCAGGTTGCCATAGGCCCCTGACGTGTAGCGCAAGTCGCCTGGATTTTCGTCCATATAGGCGATCAGGGACTCCAGATCGGGAAAGCGGTCATCGTCCGCACGCACGATCACGGAATTGGGGACCGCGCCCAATGCATAAAGCGGCGTAAAGTCCGTGTGGTCGGCGTCAATGTTGCCCATCAGCGATTGCACCACCATTGGGGCCACCCAACCGTCAAAGATCGTATAGCCGTCGGCGGGACGGTTTAGGGCAGTCTGCATCGCCTTGACGCCCGTGCCGCCGGGGGTGGAAATCACGGTGACATTGACACCCAGTTCTTCGCTCAGGGCCTCGGCCATGACCTGACTTGATGTCATTGTGACGCCCGGTGGCCATGGAAAGATAACCTCAATGTCACGTTCCGGAAACTCGGCGAAAGCAGCTGTCGACAGCGCTGTAAACGCGAGCCCTGACAGAAGTGTCTTGAAATTGAAGATCGGCATTTGTTTTCCTCCCTGTGAGGCCCATCATGGGCTTCTTCATATGGTGCGTATGGAACTCCTCTTCCAAGCACCGCTTTCAAAGCATAGGAGCCGGAGACGACTCAATTCAAATATCACTTTGCTAGGTATCGATAGCTTTTTGGTATGGGTGAGCATTGGCGCCTTTATCGTCGCTCATTCGACAAGCGCGCTTAAGTATCGCGCATCAGGTATGTTATTTTCGCATCCCGGGATGCCGAAACGATATTATCCATGCATTTCCAGACTTGTTACCTTTGGGCTGAAACCACAAATCTCTGTCAGATCGGAAAGGCTCACATGCGCACCGTCTTTGTTCTCTTTGACTCTCTCAATCGGTTGTCACTTGGCCCCTACGGCGCAAAATCGATCAAGACGCCTAACTTCGATCGGCTCGCCGCGCGCAGCGTGACGTTCGACAATCACTATGTTGGGTCGATGCCCTGTATTCCGGCGCGACGCGACATGCAGACCGGGCGGCTGGGGTTCATGCACCGGTCCTGGGGCCCGATGGAGCCGTTCGACAATTCCTTCCCCGAGATACTTGAGGCAAACGGCGTCTATTCGCACCTTGTCACCGACCACCTTCAGTATTTCCGCGATGGCGGAGCAACCTACCACACGCGCTACACCACATATGAATACCTTCGCGGTCAGCATGGCGATGCCTGGAAGGCCGACGTGGCGCCGGACTGGGCAAAACTGAAACAGAAATACCACCCGCTGCAATACAACGAAACCCGCGGCGTCGATCAATACCATCACATCATAAATCGCCAATTCCTACAGGAGGAAGGCGACTACCCTCTGACAAAGTGTTTTGATTCCTCGAAAGAATTTCTGGACCGGAACCGCGACACCGACGACTGGTTCCTGCAAATCGAAACCTTCGACCCGCATGAACCCTTCAACGCACCAGAGCGTTTCAAGGACAGTTTTCCAACCGATTACGATGGTCCGGTTCTGGATTGGCCACCCTATGGACGGGTGCAGGAAAGCCCCGATGAACGCACCGAGATCAACGCCCATTATCGCGCGAACCTCGCCTTTTGCGACGAACAGCTTGGCCGGTTGCTGGATTATTTCGATGAACACGACCTCTGGGATGACACCGCGCTGATCGTTTCGACAGATCACGGGTTCCTGCTGGGCGAACATGACTGGTGGGCCAAAAACCGGATGCCGATCTACGAAGAAATCGCGCATATTCCACTGTTCGTGCATCATCCCGCCCATGCGGACCAAGCAGGCACACGGCGGGACGCCCTGACCCAGACGCCGGACCTGATGCCGACATTCCTTGGCCTGCATGACTGTGCTGTCCCGGACGAGGTGACCGGCCAGTCCATTCTGCCTTTACTGGTGGATGACACGCCGATCCACGACGTGGTTATCTTTGGAACATTCGGCAGCGCGGTGAATGTCTGTGACGGCAAACATGTTTTCATGCTTTACCCCGAACACGTGACGATCGAGGGGCTTTATCAATACACTGTCATGCCGACGACCCTGAACTACTTGTTCGAAGTCGATGAACTTGCACAGGCCGATCTGGTGGCGCCGTTCGATTTCACCAAAGGCGCGCGGCTCTTACGCACGCCCGCGATGGAAAAGTCACCGTTCAATCCGTTTTTCGGACCGCAGGTGTTTTTCGACACCGAAACCGTGCTCTACGATCTTGACGCCGACCCGAAACAGGAAACGCCCTTTCGGGATTCCGATATCGAACTGGAACTGGTCTTCGCCATGCGGGAACAGTTGCGGCGCCATGACGCGCCAGCCGAACTCTATGCGCGGTTGGGGTTGCCGGCTCCGGTCGGGGCTGGGCCCGTCCTTCTGACGCGGCAACCGGAGGCTGCCGAATAGCCAGCGCCCGAGGTACGGGTCCGCCGGTCCCCCATCGCGTTGACATTGGCCAATATGATGCCCCGGCGCTATGGTGGGGCAATCGCGCAAAGTTGGATGCAACGCTTCATGGATCGAAAACACATCGTCTTTCTGAAGGTGGCCGAGCTGGGAAATGTGACTGCTGCCGCGGCCGAGTTGCACATCGCGCAACCCAGCCTCACCCGCGCAATTGCCGCACTTGAAGACACGTTTGGCGCCAAACTCTTTATCCGCCAGCCCCGCGGGATGACTCTGACGGATGAGGGTCGCGTCCTTCATCGACACCTCAGGGAAATGGAAGCGGTCTATCAGCGCGCCTGCCGTGATGTGGAAACTGTCAAGCGCGGCTATCACCAAGCGATCAACATCGGGTGCGGCCTGACTTACCAGTTGCTCTTGATGCCGGAGATATTGCGCCGTCTGTGGCTGGAGTTCCCGCAATCGTCGTTCCGCGTCTTTACCGGTTCTGCGGACGACCATACCCGCGCGCTTCAGGACGGTGACCTCGACTTTGTCATCACGGCAGCCACGGACGGGGTCGACGACGCTCTGGTTGACGTGACAAGGCTTTGCCGTATCGAGCATGGCGTCGTGCATCGCCCCGGCGTGCTGCCTGATATCCCCGACACCGAAAAAATGGACCTCGCAGCTCTCGACGATAAATCATGGGTGCTGTTCCAGACGGAACCTCAACTGAAACTGAGTATGGAAAACCGGTTCTTGCAACTCGGGCTGGCCCCGCCAAGGATTGCCCTGACCACGTCGTCGCTGCAAGTGGGGCTGGAGCTGGTGGCAAGCAACGACATGGTCATGTCTGCGCCGACGCTGCTGCGCGATTGGCTGCGCGCGCGCGGCTATCGGCTTCATGCGACCAGCGTGCCGATCTGGGAACTCGATTCAGGAATAGCCATGCTCAAGACCAATCGCGATCATCCTGTCGCCGAAGCCCTGATCGGCCACGCACAGGAACTGGTGCGGACCTTGCCGGCCTTTTCCCTCGGTACAACTTGATGAAATCGGACCATGACTGACACCAAACCACCCATCGCTCGGTTTCCTGCGACCAAAAGCTGGGCCGGCACCCAAAATCCGGTGATCCCGGACGATGGAGAGCAGATCATTCGCCGTGCCACTCTGCGGGGTTTTGGTATAGAAGCCCACTGCGTGACGGTCGCCCGGTTCGCCACCTTCGTCGCCGAAACGGGGTATGAAACAGACGCCGAAAAGCTTGGATGGTCCTATGTGTTTCGGGGGCTTCTATCCGATCCCGATGCGGCAGACGTTATCGGGGGCTACGAAAAGGCGGGTTGGTGGTGGGCGATAAAGGGGGCCAATTGGCGCTATCCTTCAGGCGTTGAAGACCCCGCCGCAGTGCAGGACCATCCCGCAACGCAGATATCCTGGAACGATGCACTGGCCTTCGCGACCTGGGCGGGCGGTCGGCTGCCCACCGAAGTCGAATGGGAACATGCGGCACGCGGCGGAGTGGAAGATCGACGATATCCATGGGGCGCGGACGAACCGGACGATCACAATCTCTACTGCAACATCTGGCAAGGCCGGTTCCCCGAGCAAAATACATGTGCAGATGGTTACTATGGCACAGCGCCGGTCGATGCCTTTGCACCGAACACCGCCGGGATATTCAATGTTTCGGGCAACGTGTGGGAATGGACTGCAGACCCTTTTCGCATAGCGTCCCTGAAATCGGCGGCCAAGGCGCGCAATGTCCAATCCAAACGGGCCGGTGACAAAGTCCTGAAGGGCGGTTCGTTCTTGTGCCATGCCAGCTACTGCTGGCGCTACCGCATTGCCGCCCGTGCTGGACGCGCCCCAGACACAGGGGCAAGCCATACCGGTCTCCGCATCGCGTATGACTTGCATGCCTGAGATGCTGCGCAAGTCGATGACCGGTGGACTGTCCACAGGGGCGGCCGGTATGTCTAAACGCGCAGAAATATTCGGCTTTTGCATGATTGAGTGACTGCGATCAGAGTGGAGGGAGCCCAGCGAAGAGGGCTCGCACGCCCCTACCGACACCGAATGTGAGCTTACCTCGGAGCGGTCCCAATGACATGGGGCCAAGTCCGCGACTTTTTGTTCAGGCGCACTACGCAACGAACATGTAGTCGGACCAGGCCCCACGAATACATCCAACAATGACTGCTTCCGTGATAGTGCCGCAACGCAGCGAGAGGCACGCGACATGTGGATCACGATGCTGCGTCAGCAAAGTGCGAAAAACGAAGGTCGGCTTCGTCCGCTGAGCCGCCATTCACGACGGCCATGATCAATGTCTCGAAACAGCCGGTCTGTGCATGCTCATGGTGCATTGGCAGCCGGCCCGCTTCAGCTCTGCTGACCAGAGCCCCCGCAGCCATAGCAGGTGCTCGACCCGATGCCGCCGCAGGGCGGGCATGCCTTCCACGCGCCGTCATTACTGGTGTCACCGGCGCCATTGCAGGTCGGGCAAGTTTTACGACCGGAGCCGCCACACTGGTTGCAGGTCATGGATCACCTCTTGCTGACTTGGCGATAATAGTCCAACATAGATATGTTTTTTCGCACATTCGCCAAGTATCAGGCGACATCAAGGTCCCGCAAGGAATGACTGGCCCTCCAGGGCCCGCGCGCCGGCTCGGTCATCGTCGCTTCCCGCCGCCTTATGGCGTGTGGCATGGCCTTCGTCCCCGTGAGGCCGATAATCACGGGGGCCCCCCTTTCAAACACAAGTTCCGCCAGCGAAATGCGCGCACTACCTGCGCGAATTTTCATCAACGATAGCCATCGGCTTGCTCGGCTTCCCGATCTTGTTCGGGATCGAAGCATGTCTTCATATACATTTCCCAAGCAATCCGCTGATCCGCACGGTTTCCGCACTCTGAGAGACCACAGGCGCAGGTCGGGGCAAAAAAAGCTTGTCCGGTGAGCAGATTATGGCGATCTTCACGTCATACTGATCCCATTACAGGTAAACGATGTTTAAGATCATTTCTTCCATATCTGCACTCTCTGCTTACCTTCTTTCAACCACCGCACACGCTCAGAATGCGGAAGAACCATTTGATATGAGCACCTTTGCCGGGCAGGCTCTGCAACGTTCTGTTCACATGCTACGTGCATCTTTCATCAGCAATCCGGATTTGATAATTTCCCAAGTGTCCGGAGAAATAGACCCCGGTCTAATGACTGATCTCAAGCTTGAGGATGAGATCCCAGCACTCCTGTCCCGTAGCCTGGCTACGGCTAGCTGTCTTGAAGACGAGTTCTGGAAGATCGGATTTTTCGATCCCATGACCAATATCTGGATTGTTTCTGAGTTCGGGAACAATGGGCCAGAGGCCACTCGTATGGGGGTCGGTATAGATCAGGCGGATAATAGTCCGTCCTGGTGGCCATTCTTTACGAACTCGACTACGCCAACCAGCAGCGCCCTGCAGAAAAGTGCGCTCCTTCAGCTCGCTGATTTCTCGATGACGTTCGGACAGAGTGACTGCGCTCCGCTAGATAGCATGAATAACAGATTTTTTGCCGGCCGGGCAGCTGCGCAATTGGTCGGCATTGCTGCGGAGTGGCCCGAGGTGCCCAAGGGGCACCATGAAGGCGCCTCCAAGATGCTCAGTACGTTGATTGGGAAAAGAGAGGCCGAGGGTTGGCTGCCATGGCGTGCGGTGCCCGGCCCTGACGGCGAGAGCTGGCTGGTTCCCTTCTACAGCAAAGAGAACCCCGAAGAGGTCATCTTGACCAGCTGGGGGAGTGCTGGACAGGGACAAGTCAGTATGGTCGATGCCTTACCCATAGTTTTCAAGGATGTTCTCAGCGGAAAATTTGAGGAAAACGCAGAATGATGAAAGTTGCTCTTTTTCTATCAATTTCAACTGCTTTTTGCTCGATCTCACATGCCAACGAAGCTCTTGATATTGCGGGGTCTATTGCTGATGAGCTGGGTTACACCTCCTCCTCTATGGCTTTGAAAGGGGTGTCTGCTTTCGATCAGGGAGGTCAGTTAGCCACTGACTTCATAATGGGGAACGAACGTGGCTTATGGAAAACTGGTGGCAGCGTTGGGTGTAGTCTACTCTTGTCCCGTTTCCGCACCGCGGGTGAAGCAATTGCTGTTGCCTGCGGTGAGCTCGCCGGACTTGCTTATGACCTGGCCCCGGAACCGGTGGACCGCAGGCGTCAGCTAGAACTGGTCATGGAGGACATCGGAATTAGTTGGGATGATTATCCCAAGGATCTGCGGTACGCCACGACCCAGGAGTATTATGATTATCAGATCGAGGTCTTGCAGGACGTTATTCGGCGGGAGCAACTAAGTAAGGGGTTGGACATGCCTAACGCATTCTTGAATGATCAACTTCATGACATTCAAGCAAAACGCGATGCTCTCGCATCCATAGCTTTGTTACCAGAAGCCCAACCCGAACCACCAGTATCAGGCGAAAGCGATTCACGGGTTCCGTCCTGTGAAAAGGAAGAGCCCCCGCAGTTTATGATCAATAGCTGTCTGAGCGGAGCTGGCGGGAACCCCAGTAGCCCGGCCTACCATCAATGCGTACAGAACATTATAGACGGAATGGATTGCATTGCCTCCTCCCAAAACAACTCTGCAGTTCAGCGCATAATTGAGGAAAAAATTTCTTACGGCTGCAACGGATCTGGCACTATGTCAGATGATGGAATGCTCTGGTCAGATCTGGACATGGATGGCGATCAGGACCTGCTCCTAAATGGAAGCGGTATTTCCTGCAGCAATGCACGCCCTATTTTTTGTGGTGTCAGGGTTTGCAGTAGCTGGATCTATTTTTCTGAAGGGGGCGGCTTCATTGAGAAGATCGAGATCCTAAACGAGATTCTGGAAACGGATCAATCTGAGCCTCCGCGGATCAAATTGATGGGGCATGATCTCAAGACTGGATGGTTCCAATGGGATGGGACGGGGCTTTCGCGGGCAGAATGAAGGACGGATATGTTATTGTCTGACTCTTCACCATTCCTGCGGCTACAATCCATGGGACGCGACAATTTAGGAACAATGTAATTATGAGCAGAGCCGACTACCTCGCCAAATCACGAGAGGCGGGCATCTACATGCAGACTTTCATTTGCGCGCGACAGGAGGAATTTAGTGAGGCGGCGCGCGAGTCGAGCCCTCA
Organism: Tritonibacter mobilis F1926; assembly: GCF_000376545.2. Classification (NCBI taxonomy): domain Bacteria; kingdom Pseudomonadati; phylum Pseudomonadota; class Alphaproteobacteria; order Rhodobacterales; family Paracoccaceae; genus Tritonibacter; species Tritonibacter mobilis. The sequence continues at coordinate 2,758,755 of NZ_CP015230.1, read as the reverse complement.
CAAAGGATGGAATGGGTTGGGCGCCGATGAGGCCCATGATATCGCGATGTCCCTATGGCACTACACGGATGAGTGCTTTCTGTACTGCCGTATTCCCGAGGACTATGGCTCGCCCGTAGCATTTGAAAGCGCCCTCCAGTCCTTATGCGACTGGCTCAAACGCATGAGGGATCGACTACAAGAGATCATGGATCAGGCCACCGATCGCATCACCATCTCCAATACCGTTCCGATCACGCTTGAACACGTGACAGCTACGCTGTCCGCCGCAGAAGAGACACTCATGCAACTCTCTGAGGCGAGTAGGGAACTACCGGGTGGCGGAGCCGCTGTATTTGCTGCCGCGCCTACGCCCATGGAAAGGGTCCAGGAAATCGCTAACCGCTTCCCTAGTGTCGTCGCGCGCATGAAGAAGCGTCGCAGTACTCGCCAGCCTCTCGAGATCACTGACGAGTACGATGTTCAGTATCTGTTTCAAGCACTTCTTGGCGTTCCTTTTCTAGACGTTCGCCCAGAAGAGCCAACGCCTTCGGTTGCCAGTGGATCGGGGAGAGCGGACACGCTCCTTAAGCCCGAACGCATCGTAGTCGAGTACAAATGCACGCGCCACAACCTGGGGGCCAAGGAGCTGCGCAAGCAGATTGCCGAAGATTTCCTTCTCTATAGTGCGCAGGCGGAGTGCGATCGGCTCTTCGTGTTCGTCTACGATCCAGGCCAAAAGTTGGAGAACCCCGAAGGGTTCGAGAATGACCTCATGCAGAGGAGCGTTGACGGGTTGGAAGAGGTTCGGATTGCGGTTCGACGCTAAGATGAACCGCTTCAACGCCCTCGGCACCGCCAAGATCGTCCGCGTGACCTCACGTCAACGGGGAAAGGGGCAGTCACGCTTCAGGCCGGGGTAATGCAACAACTCCGACCCTCGGAGCCGTCCTAACAGGGATTCTGAAACAGAGGTGTTAATCAGGAAGACAGCTCCGGGAAAATCCGATATCAGACAGGATCGTGTGGATGCGGTCTCCACTTGTTCAGATTTCTTTTTTTCTGCCTCAATTCCCACAGGGGTCTATACAAGCGGAACGCAGCTGCGATTGCAGCAACATGTAGAATAATCATCCTAAAAAATTCAAACATCACAAACATTCGGTACGGCCCAATCGCGTCACGAATTGATTGAACACGTGCATTGTACTCTGCATGATTTCCGTTAATGTACACCATCAGTTTCCTGACTATATTTCTCTCCTCTATGCTCGAACTGCTATAGGAAGTACCAATGCGTTCATCAAATTCCCTTCGATATTTGAGCATCTTAATGTCTTCCCACTTGGGTTTTTGATTATAGTTTTTAAGCACCCAGTGGTCACCCTCATCGGGTGATACATCAAAAGGTATTGTGATATAAAAGCTTGTTTCGATATCATGAACTTCAATCACAAGATCACTGACAATCTTGCAGAATTTACTGAGCTGCATAGCGTCAAGTTGTCCATGGTCCTTACTGAAACCGTTTGGCAGGCACCAGTCTTTATTGAACTCCACCGCGTCGCGCTTGACCTCCATTAAAGTGGAGTAAGCGAGATTAGCATCCCTTTCCATTATTTGTGGATACTTGGAATATGTGAGACTCAAAGATATTAATATCAGTGAAGACACTCCGAATAAGACCCAAAAAAAGTCTGCGTATATTTTTCCGATATCGCTAAATTGAAACTTGGCCACATACAGCAAGATGAGTGCCAAGGTGAAAGTCGCAATGATGCTCCAAGTTGCATAACAATCTATCCAATAATTCGTCTTATCAATAAATTTGATAAATTCCAGAAACACCCGACGCCCCCTGTTTTTTTGACTGAGCCTACTCGGGGAGTACATCGCCATGCCATGAGGCTAGCCATCTTGGCCTCCTGATGAATTGAAGACCAACCCACTGACTCAACCATACTCATACGATGCCTTGCTGCCAATGAAGCATAAGCTTGTACGTTTTGGCGTTTTTCATGCACACCCCCTGTCAAGAGACTTGGGGTGCCGTATCGAAGGTTTCTTCTAGCACACTGGGATAGAACGGTCTTTCAGCACAACCCGTGGTGAACAGCACCACATAGGTCTGCCCTTTTCGTCAGAAGTCTTGCCTCTGATCGGGCGGGCTACCCGGGCGGCTCTTAGCTGCATTGTGCCTGAAGGTCAGCAGCGCGGACATGGACTGCCATTCATGAAACGGGCGTCGATGGCCGCAGCCAGCCCAAACGGGACATATGAATTCGGCGCAGTGCCAACTTTGTTGTGGGCGCGAAAAACCAGGGCCTCCCTCCTGAAAGCAGCCATCCAGCGAGCGTCGACGGCCCCGGCTGATGTTGTGGTTCACCCCGGGAGCAGTGATGCGTATTATAGCGGCCTCCCGTAGTGGGAAGCTTATGTCAAATAGCTTTTCCTAAATCCACCTTCGAGGCACCACTAAGTCACCCAATCGATTAGATCCAGAATTTCTAGTGGTTGCGAACCCCCTTCAGTCTTGCGTAATTTGAATTATAAACATTTTTTCAATTGGCGCTAGAATCTACTCTAACCCGTTCCAAATGCGAATATGACTACAGAGATTGCTGAGCGAACTTTCAAGGTCAAGATGGTTGGATATGGCGTCGCGGTCAATCAAGCTCTCGACTCTGTGAGCCAGATCGACTTTTGTCGATGCAAGTTTGGACAGCTCCGAAATTTTCGGAATGTCTTCATATTCATCTTCGATAGTCAGAGGTTTACCCGCTACCTGACGCCAAATGTCATCTGGAATATAGTTTTCAATCTCCTTCCCGGCAGTGATCCATGCATATCCGCCGAGCTGCTCAACTTGCCGGATAATTTCTTTCTTTGTGTCGTTCAACCGCATTTGAGGGCGTCGTGGCTTGCCGGTTTTTGTTCGCCACGCTTTCGGACGCCGGTCGCTATCCATAACAATGGCTATATTTCGGTTTACCGCTAGCATAGCGATCTTCTTGGGGAGTTCTTCAGGAGGGAGAGCATCGAAGTGGTTCAACACCTTTCCGCCGTAAAACATGAACGTGTAATGCACACCTTCTCTGAGGCCCTCTTCCGACATAACTTCGATCCATTTTTTAATGTAGATTCGGTCGGAAGGCCCTTCAACCCAGATTATGCCATTGGCCTGCAGGATGTCCGAACCACGAACATCCAAATCTTCCAAAATGCTCGTTTGCCCAGCGTAGTCGAGAACGTTACCGCAGACGGTCCGGCCTTTCTCTCTTCTCACATGAAGGATGGTTGCATCGTCCCTTTTGGTGGCCAAGTCGATGCAAATTGGTGAATGGGTCGTAATAACCAAACTGAACCCGCGCTCTTCTCGCTGCCTTGCCAGAAAGTCTATTAGTCTTCTCAATAGTGCCGGGTGAAGATTGTTTTCTGGTTCCTCTAAGCAGAATATCAAGTTAGATGCAGATCCTGTTTTCTGAACGGCTGGGTACAGGCGCAAAAAGGCAAGAACTAAGAATACTGTTCTCAATGAACTTCCCGATTGTGATAAGCGAATATCACCCTTATTATCTTCTCGCAGGTAAATCTCCCAATTTCCTGAACTTTCATTTTCTTGGCATGTGATTGCTGAAAACTCGCTATCGCCGAGGTAAATTTCATTCAGGTCATGAAGTAATTTTTCTTCAACCAAATGCCTAGGGAGATCTTCACTATTAATGAACGCTCTTATCAGGTTGGTCAGCCCACTTCCTGTTGAGCCCAAAAATCTTTTGGTATCACGCTGCTCCGGCTGCACGTCTCGTTCTGCTTGGATGCGTGTACACCACAGATTAGAAAGGGGAAACTCAACGCACTTGTCCAGTTCACTAAGGAATTGTGGAATCAAATTCAGCTTACCTATTTCTTCTTTTTTAATCTTCGAATTCTTACGCTGATCGAAGGTCCAGGTGAAGGTAAACGGGAGGATGTTCTCATTTGCGTAGTGCCAGTGGTTTCGACCAGGAACTCCTCCACCACTAGCATTCGATGAAAAGACTCGTTTTAGTTTTGTTTCATCAGGGCGCGTTTTGATTTCGATGGATGGAGAAGTACCAGCTCTGGACAGTGGCCCATTGAACATAAGCCCCTCGGTTTTGACACATTCTTGCAACACATCCAGAACAGTTGACTTCCCGGAATTATTCTTTCCAATAACAAATGTAATGGGGGCAAGACGGAAAAGTCCGCTTCCGTCTTCGTCAAAGCACTTCACTCCTCGAATATTGAGGGCAAAGCCGTCTAGGGGGTGAAGCAACTCAATTAACTCGGTCATGAATCTGCTCGTCTCTCAACCTAACTTAGATGTTGGTAACAATATCGCGTGCGACCTTGAGGCTTCTTGAACCGAACTACAAGCGGGTGCTGATTAGTTTACGGATCCGTTGGGAGCGAATATTGCTTGCGAATGAAGGATGGCAGTGAAGTGCCGAAAGGTTTTACCTCACTAGATTCTAAACTTTGCATTCGCATCGTGCGGCAGGATTGGCGGGCGCTGCCACAGTTTTGCGCCTAGGCTGATCGTGTGAAACGTTCGGGTTTGCAAAGTTGAATTTCTGCGCTTCGCTTCTATTCGAGCGAGGCGCAGCATTTGGTAAAGTAGGCTCACGTTCAGCCGTTCGCTGCGCGTTGCCCGAACGGCAGCTTCGGGCGCGGTGAGCGCCACGCGGCCCTTGGGAGGCAAACCTTCCTGACGAAAAAGGCAATCTCGACTTTGCATAGAGATTCCGCTGCGTTGTTTTCAAAACACATTTCCCCGCCCGAGAGGTAGGACTTTGTGACCCGTCCCACGTGGCTAGTGGTCACTTTCCCTCTTGAGATTTCAGGAGTGCCACAACCGGCTCAACAGCGTTGCGAAGATAGACCGGTCCGACATCCAAGCCGTTCGGGCGGAACGGCTGGACCCCCTCCCGCTGCAGAACGGCCCGAATCGTGTTCAAATGCGCACCGGTTTCGGCCGACAGCATCGATGGTGTCGTGTAATTGGCCTCAAACGCAGCGATGTCGTCGCGGCTCATGCGCCATTCCCGACGCCTGGTCGTAGGATTCACAACCAGCATCGCAGGCGTGTGACCACCTTCGATCAGAGCCAGGAATTGACCTTTCCCCCGAATACCCGCCGACCGAGCGAAGGCCGCTGCTGTCATCTCTCCCTGGTTGGTCGATGGCTTGCGCTTCGGCGCGACCTTCGCCTTGAGCGCAGCGACTTCAGTGATTTCCACCACAAGCCCGTGGTAACCGAACACATCAGGACGCTGACCAAGGCGCAGAGAACCCGTCCGGATGGCCGCAATGATCTCTCCAACAGGAAGGTCTAGCCGCTTGTGAACGAGTTGGATCGTCTCCCATCCTGGCTCCTCTGGGGTTGTCGGCCTCTACTACGACGAATGCCAACACGCTTTTACTTCTGGCGAAGTTTCCAATGCAAAGCTACTCGACCGCTTCAAGGCACTGATGAAGGAACCGGAATGGCCATTGATGCTCATCCTGTCAGGCGTCCCGGTTCTGGCCAGTCATGTAAACTCTGAGGAGCAAATCGCCCATCTCCTCTCTCACGTCCATTTCGATGAGATCCACTTGGGCAGGTTCGCTGATCCGACAAGGGATCCGGACCTGATCGAACTGAACAAGCTCGTCTACACCTATGCCGAACGCGCCGATATCGATGTTGAAGAGCTTGTTGACGTCGATTTTCTGCAGCGCCTCGATTTTGCCTGCGGCTCCAGGTGGGGCCTAGTCATCGAGTTGCTGATCCGCGCCCTCGGCTTGTGCAGACTTCATGGCCAGAAGAGCGCCACGGTCAAAATGTTCTCCGAGGCATATGCCCAGAACTCCCGCCTGCCTCAGGGCCTGTGCCCCTTCACCGCACCCGGCTATCGCGACATGATCGACGGCGGCAAACTCATGGAGATGGTGCTAGACAAATAGCGGCAGGCCAATACGGGTATGGACGTTTCAGGGCTCGCATTGCGGGCCCTTTTTTTGGCCGCCGCCGTGCATGCTTATGTGTCAACTGTGCATGCTTATGCCTTGCGGTGAAGAACGCCCTGCGGCAAGCATCTGAAAGACATAAGATATTTACGCGCGGCACAGCCACCGAATCAACTGGGTGTGCAAACTTATGGTGCATTGGCAACAGACTCACTTCCCTAAATTTCAATATTTTTATGATAGCCACAGCGGCAGGCGCTGTGCCGAGGTTTATCGCTATTTAACAAAGTTAAGGGATGTTCCGGGTGTTTGGTACAGTTTTGGAATTGGTGAAATGTCTGGCGATTTTGTTGTCAATGTTGCCATCGGGGGCTTAGGGCCACTCGGCGACAGTAGGAGTGAGTCTGCGTCTGATAAGCAAACCGACGCGGTTGCTGTTGGGCGGCGCATAGCTGAACTCGCACACTCTCAGTCTTTTTCCTGTCAACGGTCTGATCGCAATGTGGCTGCCGCCGTCAAAGGACCAGAGCGGTGCCATATTACCGTCCCGCTCCCTATTTATCCCGATCAAAGACCAGAGGCGTGAGATAGAAGATGCCACAATATACCAATACTTGGATCCTGCTGGGCACCTATAGTGATCTCGACCCTGCGGATGATTTTTCAACGTATGATGAAGCGGGCAAAACGCTCGTAGGAACGACGTTCCAGTTCGGTGACATGAGTGCGCCGGATGTGACGTACTCGAACGCAACCAGCAGTTTCAACACAAACGACGCATGGTACGGGACACCAGAGAGCAACCCGACCACCCTGTCTTACGACGGCGAGACAACGCAGCTTGATTCCCACTTTGATGTAAAAGCTACCATCACGCTTCAGGATGGGACCGTACTGACCGACCAAAACGTGGAGATGATGCAGGCCGAGAATGGCGATCTGTTCATCTCAAACCTGCCCAGCTTGGGCGGTATCATCGGATCGGTCGAGGTCACCAGTTGGGTTACAGCCCATACCGGATTCAGCGGCGAACATGGTGTATCAAAATCCGCTATTGGAATCGTTGAGGGCGATGATTTTGATAATGATTTCCTGATCGGTGCCGCCAATACCGCGCATGGCGGCGGCGGTGACGATGAATTTCGGATCGACAGTTCTCAGGCGGGCAATGAGGACATTGTTATTACCGGGGGCGAATCCCTCGAAGAACTGACCCAAGACGCCACAAATAACCCCAATGGCCGCATTGGCGATGTGCTTGATCTTACGGGTCTCGACAATGTGACGATCACCTATGATCAAACCGACCCCACATGGGACGGCTCCACGTCTGAGAGCGGCACCGCCACCTACACCAATGATGCCGGTCAGACGGTCACCATCCATTTCTCCGAGATTGAGCATGTCTACGACAGGGATGGCATCGTCGAGGGCACGAGCGGCAATGATTCAATCGATATCGGCTATATGGGAGACCCTGACGGTGACAGGGTTGATGCAGGTGATAACACCGCCGGCAACAATGACGATGTGATCCAGGCAGGGGCTGGAGACGATACTGTTTCCTCCAACCTTGGAAATGACAGTGTGGACGCCGGAGACGGGAACGACAGCGTATTGGGCGGCTCCGGTGCGGACACGCTGTCCGGTGGCGCGGGCAATGACACGCTCGAAGGCAACGATGGCGACGACCAACTGACCGGTGGCGAGGGGTCTGACTCCCTCGTTGGCGGTGATGGCGACGACTATCTCCTTGCTGGTGCTGGGGACACCGTATCTGGTGGCAGCGGCGATGACCTGATCCTGATTGATGGCGCTTTGGCAGGTACAGACACGATCACAATCGTCGGGGGTGAAACGGGCGAGGAACCAGAGGGAACTGATCCTTCAACTGTCTCAAACGGGCGGGTCGGTGATGTGCTGGACCTGCGGTATATGTCCAATGTCACGATCACCTATAATGAGAACGATCCGACCTGGAATGGGGTGACCTCCGAAAGCGGTACGGTAACTTACGCCAATAGTGCCGGACAGATGGTTACCATCAACTTCTCTGAAATTGAGACGGTGCTGTCTGACGACGGTATCGTATCCGGCACCGGTGGCGATGACTTGATTGATGGTTCCTACACGGGTGATCCCGATGGTGACATGGTCGATTCCAGCGCCAATGTTGTCGTGGCCGGTGATGGCAATGACACCGTTTCAACCGGTCAGGGCGCGGATACGATCTACGGCGGCGACGGCAATGACGCCATCTCTTCCGGTGGCGATGGGGATTACGTCGAAGGTGGCGGAGGGGATGACACCATCTATCAGGGCGGTGGCAATGACACCGTTTATGGTGGCTCTGGAAGCGATACGTTTGAGATCCCCGCACAGACCGGCGACAGCATCTACGGCGGCGAGGACAGCGACGATAGCGACGTTGATATCATCGATGGATCAAGCGCGTCAGCGCCGGTCAATGTGCTTTACACCGGAGATGAAGCCGGGAGCTATGTTGGCGGCGGTAGTTTTGAGGAAATTGAAGGACATACCCTCACCCAGCACAATGATACCGTAGATGCGAGTGCAGACAGCAGTGGTGTCGTGCTTGAGGGGCTGGGCGGTCATGACAGTCTTATTGGCGGCTCGGGTGCTGACAGTATCGAGGGCGATATCGGTGATGACTACATCGAAGGCGGCGATGGGGATGATACACTCTATGGCGAGACCTCAGGGTATGGTGGAACCGGTGACGATACGCTGAAAGGTGGTGCGGGTGATGACTACATCCACGGTGGCAGCGGAATTGACAGCCTCATGGGCGAGGAGGGCAACGATACGCTCTATAGTTACGCTGGCGACTCCACCCTCGATGGCGGGTCCGGCAATGACCGTCTTGATGTTTACTTGGGCAACAACACTCTAGTTGGCGGCGACGGAGACGACACGATTTCCGGCGGTATGGGCGACGATTCCATGCTGGGTGAGAGTGGCGATGACAGTTTTGCACTTGCTGACGACTTTGGGAGCGACACGATCGTCGGCGGTGAGACCGGTGAAACAAGTGGCGACACGCTTGATCTGCGCAACATTACCAGCGATCTCACCATTGACCTGACCTCAGCCGATGCAGAGGCGGGTAGTTTTACGGACGGCACCAGCACCGGAACTTTCACTGAGATTGAGAACATTCGACTGGGCGGCGGCGCGGATACGCTTGTGCTCGCTGATGGGTCTGGTGCTGACGCTGTCGAAGGCTTTGACTTGACCGATAGCGGCGACGGCACGACGGTCGACCAGCTTGATGTCTCTGATATCACAGATGCCGATGGCAAACCTGTCAATGTGTTCGATGTGACGGTCTCTGATACCAACGGTGACGGCACCGGTGATGCGATCCTGCAATTCCCCAACGGCGAGAGCATTACACTCGCAGGGGTGAGCCCGAGTTCGGTGAACAATCAGGCCGCGCTGATGTCGATGGGCATTCCGGGCCCGGATTACATTGTTGAGGGCACCAGCGGTAATGACAGTATCGACATCGGATACACGGATGATCCCGAGGGTGATCTTGTCGATGGCAATGACAATGCAACCGGAAACAATGATGACTACATTGTCGGCGGTGCGGGCGATGACACGATTAACGCTCGAAATGGCAATAACACCGTTGAAGGCGGCATCGGGCACGACAGCATCAGCGGTGGCTCTGAGGCAGATCAACTGTCAGGCGAGGCGGGCAATGATACCATTTGGGCCGGGGCTGGCGACGACTTGGTACAGGGCGGTGATGGCGACGATCTCATGCACGGGCACGGTGGCGACGACACCCTGTTGGGCGGCAGCGGCGATGACCGCATTTTTGTCAGCGACGGCAACGACAGCGCCGATGGTGGCGATGGCGATGACCAGTTCTTCTCTGACAACCTGACCGGAAATGACACTGTTATTGGTGGCGAAGGCGGCGAAACTGACGGCGACCGCCTGAATGTACAGTTCATCACCGATGATCTGACCATTGATCTGACCGGCTCTAATGAGGAGGCCGGAACGATCAGCGATGGCACGCATACGCTGCAATTTTCCGAAATTGAAACGGTGGTGCTGAATGATTGGACCGGATCTGGTGACGGAACCAACACCCTCGTTCTGGGCGATGGCGGCGGGAATCGTGAGGTAAAATTCTTTGAGGTGCCGACCGATAACGGTGACGGAACTTACACGGGCAATGACCAGCTTGATGTGTCTGGTGTTACGTCAGATGGGACCACGCCGATCAGTACGGGCGATGTAACCGTTACGGCAGATGCCGCCGGAAACGCTATTCTGACATTCCCCGGTGGAGAGAGCCTGAAACTGGTCGGGATGACCGCAACGATGGCCTCCAATCCAGCTGTCTTGATGGCGATGGGCATTCCGGGCCCGGATTACATCGTTGAGGGCACCGGTGGCAACGATATGATCAATGCTGGCTACACAGGCGATCCCGGCGGTGACATGGTCGATGCAGGTGATAATGTGGCTGGAAACGATGACGATTCCATCCGCGCCGGGGATGGGGATGATACGGTTTGGGCTGGCGCTGGCAGTGACACGGTGGATGGCGGCTCGGGTCGAGATTCCATTCTTGGTCAGGATGGGGATGACACACTCAGCGGTGGCACCGAGCAGGATACCCTTGATGGCGGTAGCGGTGACGACGTGCTTAGCGGTGGCGAGGGTGCGGATTATCTCTCTGGCGGGATTGGCAATGACACGCTGTCGGGCGATGCCGGTAATGACACGCTCTATGGGCAGAGCGGAAATGACAGCCTCAGCGGCGGCGATGATGACGACAGGCTGGATGGGGGCGTCGGAGCAGACACCCTTTACGGGGATTCCGGCAACGACAGCTTGCTTGGGCAGGGCGATGACGATGCGCTCTTTGGTGGGGATGGCAATGACACCCTCTCCGGGGGCGACGGCAATGATGCGCTGTTTGGTGGGGCCGGGAATGACCTGATGATCGGCGGCAGTGGGGACGATCAGTTCTCTGCAGGTACCGGCAATGACACGATTTATGACTTTGGCACTGGCAACAGTGGCTCGATCAATGATGGTGACAACACCAACAATGATTTTGTCGATCTGACGCATATTTACAATCAGACCACCTATGATCAGGCCGTTGCCGATGGATTGATCGACCCGACAGTGATCCGAAACCCTCTGCAATGGATGCGCGCGGATCAGGCCGACGATGGTGTGTTGAATTCCTCCCATATGGGTGGCGATACGCTGACCATTCGAAATGGCGGAACTGCGGTTTCGGCAGATAAGCTCAACGCGGAAACCACTGGCGTTATCTGCTTTACCAAGGGTACGATGATCATGACGATCACCGGCGAGCGCCCTGTTGAGGAACTGAAAACCGGTGATCTGGTGCTCACCTCTGATGCTGGGTTTCAGCCGCTCAGATGGATTGGCAACCGTCGCCTCTCAGCGGCGCAGCTGGCACAAAGCCCCAATCTGCGCCCCATCCGTATCCGTCGCGGTGCTCTTGGCTTGGATCTGCCAACGCGCGATCTGATCCTGTCGCCTCAACACCGCGTGCTGATTGCAACCCCGGCGGTAGAGCGGATGTTTGGCACCTCGGAAATTCTGGTGGCGGTCAAACATCTGACGGAACTCGAAGGCATCGACGTGATCGACGATGCCCCCGGCGTGGACTACTGGCATTTCCTGATGGACCGCCATCAGGTGGTGTTCTCCAACGGGGCCCGGACAGAAACGCTTTATACGGGCAGCGAGGCGCTAAAGGCCGTCGGGCCAGACGGGCGGCTGGAAATCCTGGCGTTGTTCCCGGAACTGCGCACCGAGACGGCCGCCGACTCCTCGGCCGGGTTCTCGCCAGCGCGCATGATCGCAAGTGGGGCGCGGGGCCGCCGTCTGGCGCAGCGCATCGCTCAGAACAAACAGTTCCACGGTGCTGAATCCGCGCAGTCGCAAATCTGGGATTATGAGGAGACGCAGGTGACGCGGGCCGGTTGATATCAGGAGTGAGGTGCATGGTCCGGCCTTGCTGGAGCAGGCGAAGGCAGCGAGTCTTTTGCGAGGGTGCGGGAATTTTATATAAACGCCCGAATTTCGGCGGCAGGCTCTCGGGGCGGCGTTAAAGTGGCGCCATGATGATGTTTGACCTGCCTGATTCCCAGACCCTCTATGCCGCGCTTGTCGCACGTGATGCCTCCTATGATGGGCGTGCCTATGTGGGGGTGTCGTCAACAGGGATTTTTTGTCGCCTGACCTGCCCCGCGCGCAAGCCGAAGTTTGAGAACTGCCAGTTCTTTCCCACACCCGGGGCCTGTATCGAGGCAGGCTTTCGCGCCTGCAAACGCTGCCATCCTCTGAGTGCGGCAGCGGGCAACGACCCGATGGTGCGCCGCCTGTTGGAGGCGCTGGAGGCACGTCCCACCTACCGCTGGCGGGAAGAGGACGTCGCGCGCATGGGAGCGGACCCTTCCACCATACGCCGCGCGTTCAAACGTCAGTTTGGCATGACCTTCCTTGAAATGGCGCGGCAACGCCGCCTGCGCGAGGGCTTTACCACGCTCCGTGCTGGCGAGGCCGTCATCTCGGCGCAACTGGAGGCAGGGTTTGACAGCCCCAGCGCGTTTCGTGCGGCTTTCGCTCGGCTGGTGGGGATCGCCCCCGGCGCATTTCGCAAAGATGCGCAGCTTTTGGCGGATTGGATCGATACGCCGCTCGGTGCCATGGTGGCGGTGGCGTGCCAGCATAAACTGCATCTTCTGGAGTTTGCCGACCGAAAGGCTTTGCCGCGCGAGGTGGCAAAACTGCAAAAACGCCAGCCCGGCGGCATCGGTTTTGGCAGGCCAGCGGTGATCGATCAGGCCGCAGAGGAGCTTCAGGCCTATTTCGCGGGAAAGGCCGCGCGGTTTGAGACGCCACTGGCCTATCACGGCACCGCATTTGAGAGCGAAGTCTGGCACGCGCTGCGCGAAATCCCGGCAGGTGAGACCCGCAGCTACGGCGAATTGGCCCGCAGTCTGGGCCGTCCCGGCTCCAGCCGCGCGGTGGCGCGCGCCAATGGATCAAACCAGATCGCTGTGATGATCCCCTGTCACCGGGTGCTTGGTGCGGATGGGACGTTGACGGGATATGGTGGCGGGTTGTGGCGCAAACAGCGGCTGATTGAGATCGAGCGCGAATTAAGCATGGCTTCGGCTTGACTGCGCATTTTCCCGACATCAGAGGTGTTTCCGGCCTGATCGGCCGGACCCGTGCGCGCCGGGCCAAAGGCCCGGCGCGCGCCCCTCGGCGGGCCCGTCAGGGCCCGCAAACCCTCATAAAAAGACGCAAGCCCTTTGCGGGATGCGCTCAGGTGGTCTCTAGACAGTGGCGGCGAAAGGCGCGTTTGAGCATATCAAGCTCGGCCCGCAGCAGTTCCACCTCCGCCCGCAGATCATCTGCCAGCGGCTCACCTGCGATCAGGGTAAAATCACCCAGTTTCACATTGGCGTCTGCGTCAATGATCACAAAGCTCTGCACCCCTTCGCTCACCGCTTCGATAGGGACAGGTATTGTCAGCGCCCAACAGCCCGGCGCCTCTGCTTCCTTGAGCGTGACCCCGGTTACTTCGCGGTCTAGATAGCGCACGATGATCTGAGGGCGCGCGCCCGAGGTCGGAGCATTTTCGATCCGGCCTTCCCATGTGCCGGAGCGAAAACGGATCTTCTGGAGGGTCAGGGCGCTCATGCAGGGTCTCCCATAGGTGATCGCGGGCGATGTCGTCACAGGTGTCGTCAGAGGTTGGCGCGGCGGAACCGCGCAAAGGTCAGATCACGCAGCACCACTTGATTCATATCGGGCGCTTCAAAGATCAGATCGATCCATGCTTTTTCGATGCGTTTTTCGTTCAGCCGCGAATAGGCCAGATCATATTCCACCGAAAATCGCGTCTCGCCCGGCGGCAGCTCACGGACCAATTGCTCGGTATTGGGGCCATGTTTGATGTTGAGGCGGGCAAAGATCTCGATCGGCTTTTCGCTCTCAACGATGCAGTCGAGCCGCACCAGATGTTGTCGGGTCAACCCAATGGCGGCCTCTGTGGGCAGGTCGATCACCAATGACAGAAAAGAACCGTCGAATTTGAACACATCCATCCGCAGGCCATAGGGCGCAAGATCCTCTTCGCGCGCGTTGCGCAGTTGGCGCAGGGTCAGCTCAGAGATGGCGCAGTCGTGAAACATCTGGATTTCAGTGCCAAGGCGGGTTTTGCTTGGCACCGAGGATACACCCGCAACCGGCAGCGGGCCACGCCACAGCTCCGGGCGCCATGACCAGTCAGTGCCATGGGGGCGCGGAAAATAGGAGGATCCGATCATTGGCAAGGCTAGGCGGCTGTCCGCCGTATGGATCAGCTGATCGAGGTGCATACGCAGCTTGCGGGCGTCATTGCGCTGCTGACGCAGACGGGCCAGCGGTGTTGTCGCGGCAGCACGGGCGGCAGCGCGCCAGCGCCGCATCGCTCCCGTGTTCAGCACTCGTTCCAGAAGTTTGCCCATCCTGCCCTCGGGTCGCGCGGTTTCGCCTGTTTTGCCGGGGCGTTCTGCCCGGATTTGTCCCTCATATTAACGAATTAGACGGCGGGGACAAAGGTGTTTCTCGGCGCAAATGCTACGCCGCCTCGAACCTCTCTGGCCCATAGGTCTATTGTTGTGGGGCAGGTGTTGCACGCGCCAAGGCAGTGCCGCCACGGGTGCGCGGACGGGCGGTTTCCTGCGGTGCGGCCGCGCCGGGAGCTGCCGGAGGGGTGGTGGTTTCGGCCAGCAATGTGGCGTTGCGGGTGGCGCGCATGAACTCACGGATCAGCCGCGCACCACGTTCGCCAAGATAGCCACTGCCCTCAGGGGCATAGAGCGCAACCGACACCATATGACCATGCACAAGGAAGGCACCGCGCCAATGGGTGCCACTGGCGCCCTCGGCAGAGTGACCATCCATATATAGCTTGATCAGCGGCATGTCGTCGCCGCCGCGAATTTCCAGCACGCGCGCGGGATTGCGCGCGGCGGTAAAGGCCGAGCGCAGCGCATCCGCCGATGGGGCAGGGGTATCGGCTGTGACCGCGCCAACCGTGGCCGTCAACATCGCACCATCGCCAGAGCGGAACCGGCCAAAGCTGCTCATCCGTTCACACCGCGCCAAAAGCGCAAAGCCGCCGCTGCCGGTGTGCTGTTCCATCTGCGCATCAAAGCAAAATCCGCTGGGGGCGGCCAAAATCAACTGACCATCGCCAAACACAGCCGTCAGCGCCCGGCCCCGGCTGCTACTGGGACGCGACAGATCCTCACCCGGCGGTGCAAAAGCGAGCCGGTTGCCTTCCATGCATCCCGCCAACAACAGCGGTGCGAGCATCATCAGACCCAATCGGCGCAGCGATGGCCCGCGCGTCACCATGCGACGCAAACGTCCAAGAAAAGGTGTGATATCGGTCGGTGTTCGGGTCAATCTCTGCTCTCGCCCACAGGTCGCCTGTGTTCTCGGCACCTCATTGAGCACCGAATTTTCCTATCCAAAAGGTGTAGACGCAGCCATCTGTCGGAACAAGGCCTAACAAAGAGTGAATGCGCCTGCCTTGAACTGTGGCGAATTCACGCTTACCTGACGCCCCTTCGCGGGGTGCAGCGGCAGATTGGGCAGGGTGTGACGTTATAAAACGTGGCCTGCCTGCCAGCATGGGCAGTCTGCTCCTGAGTTTAACCCCGTGTGGTCCGTTCGCCGATGTGCAGCGCCCGCACCCCGAGTAAGGACAAGGCGGTGGAGCCGAGCCTGTTTTCCTTTATCTGGCGCCATTCAAAACGGCAGCAGCTTGGCTTGCTGGTGCTGACCTTGCTGACGTTTCCGTTCCTCTATGCCACGCTGGAGTTGCCCAAACGGATCGTCAACGACGCCATCGGCTCGCCCAGCGAATGGATCTACCTCTGGGGCTGGCGGCTCACCTCAGAGCATTACCTCCTCGTGCTGTGCTTTGCCTTCCTTGGCGCGGTGCTGGCGTCCGGCATGATGAAAATGCGGCTCAACACGCTCAAAGGTATCCTGTCCGAGCGTCTCCTGCGCCGCCTGCGCTTTCAGATGATCGCGCGGATGATGCGCTTTCCGTCCAGCCATTTTCGCACCACCAGTCAGGGCGAGATGGTCTCGCTCATCACCTCCGAGTCAGAGCCGATGGGCGGTCTGATGGGCGATGCGGTGGCGCAGCCGGTGTTTCAGGCGGGGCAGATGCTGACGATCGTGTCTTTCCTGTTCATCCAGAGCGTCTGGTTCGGGCTCGCGTCGGTGGCGCTCATTCCGCTACAGGCATGGCTCATCCCGATGTTGCAACGCCAGATCAACCTGTTGAACAAGGACCGCATTGCCGAGGTGCGCGCGCTGTCGGCAGAGATCGGCGAGACCGCAGCGGGCCTGCAGGATCTACGCAGCAACGGGGGCTGGCGCTATCGTCTTGCGCAGGTCTCTGACCGTCTCGGGCGGCTCTTTGAAATTCGTCGCCGGATCTACATGAAAAAGTTCTTCATGAAGTTCCTCAACAACCTGATCGGCCATTTGACTCCGTTTTTCTTTTATTCCGTGGGCGGCGTGCTGGCGATCAGAGGTGAGATAACGGTGGGGGCCTTGGTGGCGGCCCTCGCGGCCTACAAAGACCTGTCCGCCCCGTGGAAAGAACTGCTGACCTATTACAATCAGGTGCAGGACATGTCGCTGCGCTGGCAGATCATGGTGGAGAAATTCGCACCTCCCGGCATGATCGACGAGACCCTGTTTGAAGGCGTGCCGCATCAGGTGCCACATCTGCGCGGCGATATCGAACTGCGCGATGTCACCGTGCGCGACGCTGAGGGCAAGCCGGTGCTCGATGGGCTGACGCTCACCATTCCCGCAGGCGCGCAGGTCGCAATTCAAAGCAGCTCTGCCGCCGAACGCGAGGCGCTGGCGCAGCTCTTGACCCGCGAGGTGCTACCCACCCGTGGCGAGGTGATTGTTGCGGGGCATTCGCTGCCCAAACTGCATCAGGGCGTGATTGCCAGCCGCATCGGCTATGCGTTCAACGCGCCCTATCTCTTTGACGGCACGCTTGGGGACAATGTGCTGATGCCGCTGCGCAATCAGCCCCGCGCCACTGCGGCGGAACGGCAATTGTTGCAACGGGCCGAGGCGCTGCGGGCGGGCAACAGTGCCGATCCTGTGGACGCGGATTGGGTCAATCCCGACCTCGCGGGCCTGCGCTCGGAACATGATCTGCGCGACTGGTGGTTCCAGCTCGTCGAGGCCATGGGCATCGACGGCCAGCTCTTTCACCGCACGTTGCATGCCCGCCTGCAGGATCACCACCGCGCGCTGGAGGCGCAGATTACTGCGCTCAGACCCCGCATTGAGGCCCGGCTAGAGGAACAGGGCCTGCGCGATGTGGTCTATCGTTTCCTGCCCGATAGCTACAATCCGGCGCTGCCGCTGGCGGAAAACATGATGTTCGCCTTTCCGGTCGAACCGGTGCCCACCACGCTCTTTACCGATCCCGATGGCCCCTTCCAGCGGGTCTTGCGTGCCGAAGGGCTGGAGTCGCAGACCCGTGACATCAGCCTTGCACTGCTCGACACGTTGCAGCGCACCTTTGGGCGTGGCCAGACCTCGCACCCGCTGTTTCGCCGCCTCAATCTCGACGAGGATCTCTACGCCGAGATTGTCAAAGCCGCCGATCGCTATCGCGAGGGGCGCGGCGTGGATCAAAAAGACCGCGCGCTTCTGTGTACCCTGCCGTTCCTGCTGACCGAAGAACAGATCGGCGCGGGGCTGCCGCGTGACTACAAGCTGCGCATGATCGGCATTCGCAACCGGCGCGGCGATCTGCTGCTGTCGGATTGTGGCGGGGTGTATCGCAGGCTTCGGGCCGGAGAATATGCGCGCAAGCTCACGGTGCTGGAAAACGCGCTCTTTGGCCGGATCTCGCTGCATGCGGGTGGCAAGGCACAAGCGGTCGAGGATGTGGTGGCCGATGTGATGGCCGATCACGACCTGAAGGCCCGGCTGGCGCTGATGATCTACGATCTGCCCACTGGCCTTGGCGGCGCGCTGCTGGAGCCGGTGTTTCGCGAACGCGCGGCCTTTACCCGCGCGGCGATCAAACGGCCCGATATTCTGATCCTCGATCACGTGCTGGCCAGCCATGATTCCGACAACCGCCTCAAAACCCGCAACCGGCTACAGGCGCTCCTGCCCAAGACCACGATGATCCATCTGGAGGATCACTTTGAACACCCCTCCCGCTATGACCTCCACCTGAGCCTCAAGGACGGGCGCATCGACGGTCAGAGCGGTGTGGTCACCGCACTTCTGGATCAAGAAGAGCAGAGCGAGGATGATTTTGACCGCAAACTGTCCCAGATCGGCGCGGTGGATCTGTTTGCCCGCCTTGATGCCCGGCACCGTCGCCTTTTGGCGTTTTCGGCCTCATGGGTGCGGGTGCCCACCGGGGCTGCGGTGTTTCGCGCGGGCGAAGAGGGCGACGCGGTCTATCTGTGCCTTTCCGGTCAGGCGGCACTGCAGTTCCCCGAGGACGGCAGCCATCTGGACATGATCGACCCCGGACGGCTGATTGGCGATCTTGCGGTCATCACCCGCGAGCCGCGCCAACTGGATCTGGTGGCGGTCGAAGACTGCGTATTCCTCCGCATCGGGGCCGAGGAATACCGCACCGTGATCGAAAGCGACGTCACCGTGGCGCTGCAACTGCTGCAAACCGTCTCCGGGCATCTCTCCAGTGCGGCGGTTGCCTTGCAAGAGGCCAGAGCAGGCAAACCCGACCCCAAGGCGTGATCCCGCACTGGCCAGAGCGGGCCGCGGCGCATAAAACGCCACCGAAGCGAACAAGGAACGCCCCACATGAGCTACCAGCCACATGAGATCCTCCTGCATCAGGCCCGCCCCAAAGCGGAACTCTGGCGGCTGGCGCTGGGTGTGGTGCTGGTGGTGGTGACATGGTTCGCGCTTGGGCTTATCTCGGACATGTTCCTGCTGCCCGCTGTGCTGGCTTTGACCGGCGGGGCTGATCTTTATTCCGGCAGCGATCCTGCGGGCATGGCGATCTTGCTGGGCAATTTCATCTTTGCCACCATCGCCGTCGGGCTGGTGCTGCAGATGCTGCATGGCCGCAGTCTTGGCACGCTTGTTGGGCCACGGGCGCTTTTGCTGCACCAAGGGCTGCAGGTGGGGCGGGTCTTGCTCCTCGTGCTGGTCGTGCTGCTGGTGCTGCCGCCTTACGATATGGGCGCGCCGCTGGTTTCAAATCTCGCATTTGGGCAGTGGGTTGCACTCTTGCCCCTGTCGCTGGTGTTGGTACTGATTCAGGTCAGCGCCGAGGAAATCCTGTTTCGCGGCTACCTTCAGCAAGGTCTTGCCGCCCGCTTCAAAAGCCCCCTCGTGTGGCTGGTTTTGCCCTCGCTCCTGTTCGGCATGGGCCATTACATGCCGCAGGAGGCTGGCGATAACGCCTGGCTCATTGTCGCGGGCGCGACGCTTTACGGGATGTTGATGGCGGATCTGACCGCACGTTCCGGCAGCCTTGGCCCTGCAATTGCGGTACATTTCGTCAATAACGTCTGGGCGCTGCTGATCGTGTCCTCCCCCTCGAGCCTCAATGGCCTCGCGCTTTATCTGCATCCTTTCGCCATGGATGATGTCGCGGCCCTGCGCCCGTGGCTCTGGGTGGATGTGATGGTGATGCTGGTCTCATGGCTTGCGGCACGGGTCGCGATCAGGGCCTGATTGCAATTAATGGAAACTGCCCTTATCTGGGGACGCAACGCCAATCAGGCAGAGGCCATTTGATGAACTGGATCACCAACTACGTCCGCCCCACGATCAACTCGATCTTTTCGCGCCGCGAAGTGCCCGAGAATCTGTGGAAGAAATGTGACGAATGCGGCACCATGCTGTTTCACCGCGAGTTGAGCGACAATCAGAACGTCTGCACCAACTGCGGCCACCACATGCACATCACGCCGCGCGACCGCTTCAAGGCGATGTTTGACGGGGGTGTATTTGCCGAGGTCAAGGTGCCCGAACCGGTGGTTGACCCGCTGAAATTCCGCGACCAGAAACGCTATCCCGACCGGCTGCGCGCGGCGCAGAAAAACACCGGCGAAAAAGAGGCGATGCTGGTCGCCACGGGTGAAATCGGGCGCACGCCGATTGTGGCAGCGGCGCAGGACTTCTCCTTTATGGCAGGCTCCATGGGCATGTATGTCGGCAACGCCATCATCGCTGCCGCCGAAGAGGCCGTAAAACTGGGCCGCCCGCTGGTGCTGTTCTCCGCCGCAGGTGGCGCACGCATGCAAGAGGGTATCCTGTCCCTGATGCAGATGCCGCGCACCACCGTCGCGGTCGAGATGCTCAAAGAAGCGGGCCTGCCCTATATCGTTGTGCTCACCCATCCGACCACCGGCGGTGTCACCGCGTCCTATGCGATGCTGGGCGATGTGCATATCTCCGAACCCAACGCGCTCATTTGTTTTGCCGGTCCCCGCGTGATCGAGCAGACCATCCGCGAAAAACTGCCCGAGGGCTTCCAGCGCGCCGAATACCTGTTGGATCACGGCATGCTGGACCGGGTGACCCCGCGCACTGAGATGCGCGACGAGCTGATCACCATCATCCGCATGATGATGAAACTGCCGCCGCAGGTGCATGGCGATCTGCCCGCCCCAGAGCCTGAGCCGCAGGTCGAAGGGGCCGAAAAAGACGAAAAAGCGCCCGAGGATGGCGCATCGGGCGAAGACAAAAAAGCCTGAGCCCCTTCATTATGAGTTTTGCCTGACCGAAGGTCGGGCAGCGCCCGCCCCAATCGAGGCGGGCGCTTCGCTTCCACCCCGACGGGACGGGCGCTGCCCTCATCGCATATGGCACCGCCTGGCTCCGTGATCAGACTGGATCACGTCCGATGACCGAACAGACCTCCGACGCCATTCTCGCCCGTATGATGGCGCTGCATCCCAAGATCATCGACCTGACGCTGGATCGGGTCTGGCGTCTGCTGGCGGCGCTGGACAACCCGCAGGACAAGCTGCCCCCGGTGATCCATATCGCGGGCACCAATGGCAAAGGCTCCACCCAAGCGATGATCCGCGCCGGGCTTGAGGGCTGGGGCAAATCGGTGCACGCCTATACCTCGCCGCATCTGGCCCGTTTTCACGAACGCATCCGTCTGGCGGGGGATCTGATCTCCGAGGATCACCTGACGCAGGTGCTTGATGAGTGCTACAGCGCCAATGGCGAAGAGAGCATCACCTATTTCGAGATCACCACCGTGGCGGGGCTGCTGGCGTTTTCGCGCACCTCGGCGGATTACACTCTGCTGGAGGTTGGCCTTGGCGGGCGTCTGGACGCCACCAATGTCATCACGCCCGAGGTTTCGGTGATTACGCCGATTTCCATCGACCATGAACAATTCCTCGGCAACACGCTGGCCAAGATCGCAGGCGAGAAGGCCGGCATCATCAAACGCGGCGTGCCCGTGGTGGTCGGCCCGCAACCCGACGAGGCGATGGAGGTCATCGAGGACACCGCGATGCGCCTTGGCGCGCCCCTGATCGCCTATGGTCAGCACTGGCACGTCCACGAGGAACGCGGCCGTCTGGTCTATCAGGACGAACGCGGCCTGCTGGACCTGCCGCTGCCCAACCTGATGGGCGCGCATCAGATCCAGAACGCAGGTGCCGCCCTTGCGGTTCTGCGTCACCTCGGCGCGGATGAGGCCGCCTGCGAGGCGGCTGTTGTGGGGGCGCAATGGCCCGCCCGCATGCAGCGCCTCAAAGCCGGCCCGCTGGTGGAAATCGCAGGCGCGGCCGAACTGTGGCTCGATGGCGGTCATAACGCCGCCGCAGGTATTGCGCTCGCCGATGTGCTGGCCAAACTGCCCAAACGCCCGACGCATCTGATCTGCGGTATGCTCAATACCAAGGATGTCACAGGCTACCTGCGCCCGCTGGCTGCAGAGGCCGCGAGCCTCACGGCGGTGTCGATCCCCGGCGAGGCGGCGACGCTCTCGGCCGAGGAGACAGAGGCCGCCGCAAAATCGGTAGACCTTCAGGCCTACACGGCAGAGAACGTCACAGAAGCGCTCAAGGCGATCCTTGCGCGCGATCCAAACAGCCGGGTGCTGATCTGTGGTTCGCTCTATCTGGCGGGCGCGATCCTGCGCGAGAACGGCTAAGAACGGCTAGGGCGCAAGCACCAAGGCCCCCTCGCGCAATGCAGCCGTGAGCCCTTCGGGCGGCGGCGCATTGCTCACCACATAATCAGGGTCTCTCAGCCAGCCGCCCCGTGCCGGCGCGCGGCGCAGGAATTTGACCTGATCGAGCACCAACACCGAGTGCCGCGCATGGGTTTGCATCGCGGCCCGTGCGCGGGCTTCTTCTGTGCGAAAATCCAAGAGTGCCCCGTCCTCATCAACGCCAGCGACGCCAAAGACCGCAAAATCCACGCGGTAGGCGGCAAAGAACTCTGCCGCCGCGCTGCCCGATACGCTGCGATCGCGCACAGAGCCGCCACAGATCGACAGGTTGATCTCTTCACAGTCCCACAGATGGCTCGCCGCCACGAGGTTGTTGGTGATCACGTCCCGCGCCCCGGCCCCTGCCAAGAGCCGAGCAACCTCTGCCGGGGTGCTGCCAAGGCCGATTGACACCGACGCCCCCGCCGGAATGAGCCGCAGCACCTCGCGCGCCAATGCGGCCTTCTCGTTTTGCTGTTCCACCGCACGCGACGCATAGGGCCGCGCGCCATCATTGGGGCGCACCCCACGATGCACCCGCATCAGCAGCGCCCGGTCGCGCAGATCGTTGACATCGCGGCGAATGGTCTGGGTGGTGACCTCGAACCGCTCCGCCAGATCCTCGATGGTGGCAAAGCCGCTTTGCTCCAGCAGACGCAGAATATCGCGCTGTCGGTCGCTCAGGTCGGTGGCATTCATCAGCGCGCTCCCCTGTTCATACGAACATTACCTTTGTAGGGGAGGTGGGATACTATGCAAGAAAACTCTGATCCTGAGGGGGTTTTAGGCTCATTTGAGGTCTTGATGCGCACTCATATGAGCACGCCTTACCCCTCAATGCGGCCCCAGTCCTTGTCCTGCATCTCCCGCAGGCGCGAGGCGGTGCGCTCAAATTCAAAGGCCCCGTCGCCTTCCATATAGAGGAACTCCGGCTCTGCCGCCGCCGAGCAGATCAATCGCACCCGCGCCTCATAAAGCGCGTCGATCAATGTCACAAAGCGCTTGGCCTCGTTGAAGTTGTTGCGCCCCAGCGCCGGGATGTTTTCCAGCACCAGCACTTTGACCGCATCGGCCACCGCGAGATAATCGCCCGGCCCCAGCATGGTGCCGCAAAGGTCATAAAACGTCGCCCGTGCCACCCCGTTGCGATAGGCGGGCAGGATCACTTCGCGCCCCTTTACCGTCAGCACCAGCGGTTCTGCCGCTCCGCCCGTGAGATCGCGCCAGATCTCTTCCATCTCGGCGCGCACCTCAGCGTTGAGGGGCGTGAAATAGACCCGAGAGCCGGTCAGACGGTCCTGTCGGTAGTCCTTCGGGCTCACCATCTCATGCACTTGCATCTTGTCTTTGATGAGGTCGATAAACGGCAAAAACAGCTGCCGGTTCAGCCCGTTTTTATAAAGGTCATCCGGCACCCGGTTCGATGTGGTCACCACCACCACACCCGCCTCAAACAGCGCCTCAAACAGTCGGCCCACGATCATCGCATCGGTGATATCGGTGATCTGCATCTCGTCAAACGCCAAGAGCCGCACCGAGGCCACCACATCCGCCACCACCGGTGCCAGCGCATCCTCGGTGCCCGCCTCGCGGGCGAGGTGCATCTTGGCGTGGATTTCCTGCATGAAGGCGTGAAAATGCACCCGGCGGCTGGGGATGTCATCAAGGCTCTCGACAAAGAGATCCATCAGCATCGACTTGCCGCGCCCGACACCGCCCCACAGATAAAGCCCCTTGACCTCCGGTCGCACTGCCTTGCGAAACAGGCCACGTTTCACGGGGTCCGCGCGCAGGCCATCGGCAATCCGGTCAAACTCCGGCAACACCGCCTGCTGCGCGGGGTCCGGCTGGATGTGCCCGCTGTCTACACGGGCCTGATAGAGGTCGGTCATATGTGTCATGCCCCCAGCCATAGCCGGATGATTTTGCAAAGGAAAGCGTGGCATGCCCTGCCTCTGAACATGATGGTTCAATTTTGCTTATGTGTGCATTCAAAACTCCTGAATTGACGCATCGGTTGCGATGGTCAAACTGGCCTTTCACCTTAGCGGAGCACCTCCATGGATCGTCCCACCCCTCTGTTTACCCCCGTCCTGATGGTGGGCTGTCTGATTATCATGGTGAGCTTTGCAGTGCGCGCCTCTTTTGGGGTGTTCCAGATCCCGATTGCCGAGGATTTTGGCTGGCTCCGGAGCGAATTTTCTCTCGCCATCGCCATCCAGAACCTCGCTTGGGGCATCGGTCAGCCGATCTTTGGCGCCATCGCCGAGAAGATCGGCGACCGTAAGGCGATCATCATCGGCGCGGTGATCTATGCGGCGGGCCTTGTGCTGAGCGCGGGCGCGACGACCCCAACGGAAATGCAGGCCTATGAATGGCTGGTGGGCTTTGGGGTTGCGGGCACCGGCTTTGGCGTGGTGCTGGCCGTGGTGGGGCGCGCCAGCTCGGACGAGAACCGCTCCATGTCGCTGGCGATTGTCACCGCAGCCGGTTCGGCAGGGCAGATCTTTGGCGCGCCGACGGCGGAATATATGCTGGGGCTGATGTCGTGGCAGACGGTGTTTTTGGTCTTTGCTGGCGTCGTTCTGGCGCTGATCCTGTCACTGCCCCTGATGCGCGCGCCGGTCTCTGCAGGCAAAGCAGAGCTGGAGGAAAGCCTAGGTTCGATCCTCAAGAAAGCCTTTCGCGACCCGTCTTATACGCTGATTTTCCTCGGGTTTTTCTCCTGTGGCTATCAGCTGGCCTTTGTCACCGCGCATTTTCCGGCCTTTGTGACAGAGATGTGCGGGCCGATCATGCCGGGGGGCGTTTTGCATGGTATCGGGATCACCACCACTTCGGCGCTGGGGGCGGTGTCGATCTCGCTTATTGGTTTGGCGAATGTGGCGGGCACATTGCTCGCGGGCTGGGCGGGCAAGCATTATTCCAAGAAATACCTGCTCGCGGGCATCTACACCGCGCGTACCATCGTGGCGGGAGCCTTTATCTTGCTGCCAATCACGCCGCTTTCGGTGATCCTGTTCTCGGTGGCGATGGGCTCGCTGTGGCTGGCCACCGTGCCGCTCACCTCGGGGCTGGTCGCCCATATCTACGGGCTGCGCTACATGGGCACGCTTTATGGTATCGTGTTTCTCAGCCACCAGATCGGCGGGTTTCTGGGCGTGTGGCTTGGCGGACGGATGTATGACATCTACGGCGACTACACGATGGTCTGGTGGATCGGTGTCGGCGTCGGTGCCTTCAGCGCCATTGTCCATCTGCCGGTGCGCGAGCGCCCCCTACAGGCGGCAGCGGCCTGACCTTATAGACCAAGCCGCTGATTTTCGTAGATAATGCGCGCAACTTCCTTGGGGTGGGTATAGACCACCTCATGGCCTGCGCCCTCAATCACATCCTGTTTGGCAGAACGGTTGATCTCTGCCAGCCGTCCGATGGTGTCGCAGGGGACGATCATGTCGTCCCGCCCCCAGATCGCCAGAACCGGCAGGCCTTGTTGGTTGAATGTCTTCTGCTCGGGCGCAAAATCCTCGCGCAGGATACCCTGCATCGCTGCCAGATTTGAGGGTGCATGCCCCTGCCTGCGGCTCTGCGCGCGTTGGGCCTTTTGCACCTCTTCCGGTGTGCGCGGATCGGCCAGCACCCGGTTCACATAGCGGCGGGCAACGATTGGATAAGACCAGCGCAGCATCAGATTCTTGACCCCATGCGGACGTTTTCTGAACTGCGCCATTGGCCCACGCGGCTCGTGCAGACCCACAGGTGTGATCAGGATCAAACTGCGGATCCGCCAGACATTGGCGGCGGCATAGGCGGTCGCAATCGCGCCCCCCGCAGAATGCCCAACAAGGACAAAATCCTCCACGATCCCTTCAAAGGCGAGCAAATCATTCAACTGCTGCAGGAAAAACTCCCGGTCCTGAACGCCGTGCACGTAATCGGAATACCCCCGCCCATAAAGATCATAGAGCAGCACCCGATACCCCATCTCCGCCAATTCCTTGGCCAGCGGCACGAAACTCTCTGACGGTGTGGTGATCCCATGCACGCAGACCACCACCGGTCCGCGCAACGGCCCAATCCAGCGGTAATGCGTCTGCCCCTGCGACAGTTCGGCAAAATCGCCCGGCGCATCCGATCGCATCGCCTCATTCAGCGGCCGCCGCAGCGCTTCCTGCAACGCAGGCAAAAACAGCAGCGCGATCACAAGCAGGGCAGCGCAGAGGAACCAAATCATATATTGCGGGTCCAAAGATCCAGAATATGACGGCTGGTCATCAGGTCCAGATGAGCGCCACCACCGTTTTTAAACAAGGTTATCGCCTCAGGGTTGTAGCCCGTAAAGCTATCGATATTGTAAAAATCCGCCAAGACCTCCTCGCGGCGCAATGCCCCCGAGGCCAGCGGGATTTTAAACTCGCCGATATGGTCCAGCGTGGTGTCGAAACTGTCGCAATAGATCTGTGCGCGGTGGAGTGCGGCGTCATCGGCCTCGCGCATGTCCGGACGATACGCGCCAATCATATTGAGGTGCTGCCCCGGGCGCAGCCACTCCCCCCGGATCACTGGTTCGGCCGACATAGTGCAGGTCAGGATGATGTCCGCAGCCCCGACCGCCTGCGCCAGATCGGTGGCAACCGTAACCCCTGCATACTCCTGCGCCAGCGCCTCGGCCTTGGCGGTGGTACGGTTCCAGATCCGGATCTGGGCGTCTGGCCACACCGCGGAGAACGCCTCGATCAGGCTGGTCGCCACGGTGCCTGCCCCCACGATCAGGATTTCCTTGGCGTTTGGGTTGGCCAGCCTGCGCGCCCCCAGAAGGCTGTCGCCGGCGGTCTTCCACTTGGTCACCAGATGGAAATCCACCAGCGCCTCAGGCTGGCCGGTGGCATCGTCAAAGAGGCTCACCGCGCCATTGATCATCGGCACCTCTCGGGCAGGATTGTCCGGAAAGATCATCGCCGTTTTCACCGCGATCCCCAGACCGTCAATCCAGGCCGAACGCGACAGCAGCGTATCCTTGCCGCGATAGAGGAACGTATCGCCCACCTCGGCCTTGGGGCGGCTGTGCCCTTCGGCCAGCGCATCCGTAAGCGCCACCCAATCGAGCAGCGCCTCGCCCTCGTCAAAACCGATCTGAGGCAGGCTCATCGGGCGTCCTCTTCGCTCAGCAGCCCTTCCTCCACCAGCCGCGCGGCCCAAGTTTTCGGGTGGTCAAACAGATGGGTTTTCCAGCCCCGCACCGCCGCTGCGGTAATGTTTTCGGGGCGATCATCTGTAAACAACAGCTCGTCGGGGCGGCGTCCTGTGCCCTGTTCCAGATGCGCATAAATCTCCGCATCCGGTTTGATGCAGCGCAGATGCGCCGACACAAAGGCCTGATCGAACTCGCGCAGGAACGGATAATGGGTCTGCGCAATCACAAAGGTCTCTGCCCCGAAGTTCGTCAGCGCATAAACCGGCACCCCCTTGGCCTTTAGGGCGCGCAGCAGCCGCACCGAATGGGGGATCTCGGGGCTGGCCATCTTGATCCAGCTGTCATGCCAATGGCGGATTTCCTCCGCCCACTCCGGGTGTTTTTCTGCCAGCCCATAGATCGTCTCGCGAAACGGATGTCCACGATCCACATCGAGGTTCGCCCCGTGCAGATCCACCTCCTTAAAGAGCGCATGGCGACGTGGCTCTCCAATCAATGTGTCAAAGAAGCGCTCAGGCTCCCATTCAATCAGAACACGACCAATATCAAAGACGACGGCGGTAACGGGCATAAGTTCAGGGCCTTTCTAGCCGGAGGAACGGGGACGCGGGCGCGGCGGCGGGCCGGGCGTGCGGGTCTCACGCCAAAGAGAAACAAGCCCCGCGCCGATAATCAAGGCCGAGCCAAGCCAAACCGAAGGTTCTGGCCATTCCGCAAAAACCAGTACCCCCCAAACCACAGCCAGCGGCATGGCGACATATTCAAACGGCGCCACCAGCCCGGCCTCGCACATGCGGTAGGCCTGACCAACCAGATAGCCCCCGATGGCGCCGGACACGCCTGCAACGGCAAAAATCGCCCACTCTATGCCTTCGGGCCAGGCCCAGGGTTTTAGTACCACATCCAGCACTGGCGTGCCCGTGGCCCAGCCACCATGGCCAAACACCACTCCCGCCAGCGCGCTGATCACCAAGAACGCAAATGTTGGATAAAACGACAGCGTCGCGGCTTTGTCCGACCCGCCTGCCCGCCGCGTCAGAATATGCAGCGTCGCATAGCCGCAAGAGCCAAAAAACGGCAGCAAAGCATAGGGTTGAAAGGCATCCAACCCTGGCTTCACAATCACCAGAATGCCGCTGAAACCCACCATGACCGCCCCCCAGCGCCACGGTCCGACACGCTCCTTCAAAAACAGCACCGAAAGCAACGTCACGATCAGCGGTGTCGCAAAAGAGATCGCAATCGCCTCCGCCAGCGGCAAAACCGCAAGGCCCGAGAAAAAGCTGATATTGGCAAAAAGCACCGCAAGGCTGCGCATCACATGCAGGCGGATGTTTTGTGTGCGCAGTATCTTATAGCCCCCCTCTAGGGGGATGATGATCGCAAAGAGCAGCGACAACGCCACCACAGAGCGGATGAACACCATCTGATAGAGCGGATAGCCTTGGGAGAGGAACTTGAACGTGACATCAATGATGGAAAAGGACACCGCCGCACCGACAGCGGCAAGTATACCTAAAACATTGGAATTTATCAGTGATATACGCATCATGTGCACTCCCCGGAATGTTCTCGCGCAGGACTGCATTTGGGGCAATCAGAATGACACTGGGGTACAATTTTTACCCGATGTACCAATCCTGATTTCAGGACAACACCCCCTCTTCTAACGCCAAATATCCCGGAGCGCGAGGCAGAGCCTCGCATCCCTGTTGCGCCCCAAGCGCACGCTTGGCTTATGAAATCCTAAACCCACAGGGTTATTCTGGCCCGGATCGCGATCATCCGCCGGGCGTAAAACCTCCGGCACCACCAGGAACCGGCTTCCCTTTCTGGGGAGCAGTGCAGAGATAACGTTGAGCACGCGGGGGGATATCCCCGGCCACCTCCGCCTGTTGTGGCGGCGCCGCCATCTTTATCCAGACCCTTTCGCCTGACGATCCGGGCAGACTTCTAAAGACCGTAAGTCCAGACCGGCCAGACCAGCACAAGCGCACCGGATGCCATGGGGCAGGCCGGATATGTGTCGTGCCGTCTTTAGTCAGACCTCAGACCAGCACGGCAGAATATCGCCCTCTGCCGGGGTCGCTTTGTAAACCGCGCGCGCAATCGCCCGTGCAAGACACAGCGAGCCTGCATGACACAGCGCCAGCATTTCCACCGCAGGATCATTGAGCGGCTGCGCCCCGGTGGCTGCGGCAAAGACCAGATCCCCGTCATGTGGCCCGTGCGAGGGCAGAATGGCGCGCGCCATACCGTCATGGGCTGTGGTCGCCAAACGCTTGGCCTCAGCCTTTGTCAGCACCGCATCGGTGGCGACAATTGCAATGGTGGTGTTGGCCCCCTCAGACGAGACCGCCTCGCCTGCAAGTTCCGCCATCGCCTCCATTTTACGACTGCGCAGGCTGCGCCCGAGGCCCGCGCGGGGATCGGGGCCAAGCCCGCCAAACTCACCGTCGATCTCAAACGGCGCGGCCCAGAAATGGCGCTCGCCCGGTGTGGTCACCGACCCGATCGGATTGACCACCACCAGCGCGCCGACCGTGTGGCCGCTCTCCAGCACCAGCGAGGCAGACCCAAGCCCGCCTTTCTGCATGCCCGTCAGCGCACCGGTGCCTGCGCCAATGCTGCCGAGGGCAAACTCCGCGCCCGCATTGTCCAATGCCGCGCGTCCCAAGGCCGGATAGGGGTTCTGCGCCCAATCCTTATCGCCACCATTCAGCAGGTCAAAAATGATGGCCCCCGGCGAGATTGGCACAATCGCTGGGCCAAGGCGGAAACCGCGCCCCATCGCGCGCAGCCCGTCCACCACGCCCGAGCAGGCATCCAGCCCAAAGGCAGAGCCGCCGGACAAAACCAGCGCATCCACCGCCTGCACGGTTTTGTCGGGCGCGAGCAGATCGGTTTCCCGCGTGCCGGGCGCCCCCCCCATCACATGCACCGCCGCCGTAAAGGGCTGATCCGCCGTCAGCACCGTGGTGCCGGACTTCAGCCGTGCATCCTGGGCATTGCCGACCTTCAGGCCAGCGACATCGGTAATGAGATTACGGGGACCGGGTTTCATGAGGGGCGTCCTGTCGTGATGAACGGTTATCAAGCGGAGCGCCCGTTCCGGGCGCGCAGGTTCAGCGCTGGCGCGCCGTTTGGCGTTTGGGGCAACTGTCCGCAGGTTGGCCCGCTAAACGCCCAGACGCAATTGCAAAATTCAGTCGCCGTCCACCCGCCCGCGCATGGATTTCACCTCGGCGCGGGTTTTCTTGGCCTTGAGGCGGCGTTCAACGCTGCCTCGGGTGGGTTTGGTGGCGATGCGGCGCTTGGGTTTTATCAAGGCACGGCGGATCAGCTCTGCGAGGCGTTCGCGGATGATCTCGCGGTTGCGCGCCTGTGAGCGGGTCTCGTCACATTGCAGGATCAGCGCGCCGTCGTTGGTCCAGCGCCGCCCGGCAATGCGGCGCAGGCGGGTTTTGACCGGGCCGGGCAGATGCGGCGAGCGTTCGGCCTCAAAGCGCAGCTCGACAGCCGATGAAACCTTATTAACGTTCTGTCCACCGGGGCCAGAAGCGCGCATGAAGCTCTCGGTCAGTTCCCAATCTTGCAGGGTGATATCGTCGTTTATGCGTAGCATGGGCGGACCATAGAGCATGTCGTGCAAAAGTGGGAACCGGTTTTGCACCCCCCGGATAAGCGCCATCAGGGAAAGTGCATCTGGCAGCGGAATGTGAACCAGTTTGGCAGCACGGCACTCGCCCGGAGAATGGGTGAAACCCAATCTCATGACCCGGAGTCGGCACGGAAAAGGGCCGCTCCAGATGGCGCGGCCCTTCCGAAAGTCTATGAGAGCAAAGGCAGGTTAGGGTGCTGTCAGCGCTGTATCAGCCTGTGCAGACCCAGCCGGTTGGCTGCTGCCAGAGAGGGCTGCCTCAGTGGCGGACCGCTCCGGTGGTTGCTGCTCCTTGCTCCAATCCCTTTCTTGACACTGGATCACCTCCTTTTCTCTCTGTTTCTGTTGCCATCAGGTTGGCACGGAAAAGGCAGATCACCAAATGAAATCCGCGCGAAATCACGCCTCGGTGAGGTGAGATTGCGTCAAACGCGCAACAATCAGGCGGAAGGGGATCAGCGCGATCAGCGCCAGCGACAGCTTTACCAACCAGTCGGCCACGGCCAGCGATACCCAAAGCGGTGCAACCGGGCCTGCGCCCAGAAGCGGCAGCATCTCACCGGCCCAAGAGACGTCATTTGCGGGCTCAATGAAGGTCAGCGCGCCGGAAAAGGCGATTGTGAAGAAGATCGCGGTGTCGAGCGACGAGCCGATCAGCGTGGAGGCCAGCGGCGCACGCCACCATTTGCCGCCACGCAGGCTGGCAAAGATCGCCACGTCCGACAGCTGCGCCAGCAGGAAGGCCAGACCAGAGGCAATGGCGATCCGCAGGGTCACCAGCGGGCCAAACTCGCCCATGATCTGGGTGCCGATCAGCGAGCAGATCACGCCGACGACAAAGCCGGCCAGCACGACCTTGCGCGCGGGACCTGCGCCATAGACGCGGTTGGTCACATCGGTGACGAGGAAGGCAATGGGATAGGTAAACGCGCCCCAGGTCAGCCAGTTGCCGAACAGGAATTGCACGAGGATGTTGGAGGCCACCACGACGGCAGCCATGGCGAGAACGCCAGGAAGATAGGTGCGGGTCATGTATATTACCGTTTTTTAGACAAGGTCGCGGAGACTTGTGCACTCCAATCGGAGCGCGAAAGATCGCTTCGTTTATGCAGATCTTAAGGTGAATGCAAGCGATTCCCCCTGTTTTTATGGGGTGATCCGCATCAGGGGCGGTCCGGCAGGTCGTATTCGACCAGCTCCGTGCGCTGCACCCAAAAGAAATTGTCATCCGAAATCATGGTTGCGCGCAACGTGCCGGATGCGGTGCGCCAGACACTGACGCCCTCGAGATTGTCGTGCATGGCGAGGGGCGTATTCAGCAACACCTCTCCACCGCTCAGACCTTGATCCGACAGATCAAAACGGCGCAGGCGGCTGCGGAACCCGATGGTGATGAACTTGCGCTCCAGCACATATAGCGCGCCATCCGGGCCGAAATCAGCGCCAACCGGCAGAAACCCATCGCCTTCGGGATAGGCGCCAAGGGCCTGCCAGCCGGAGGGCGCGGACCAGCGCCAGACGCGCGAGGTATCTGGGTCTCTGGGGGCACTTTCAGAGATGACGATCAACCCGTCATCGTCGCGATAGGCCAGCGCCTCGAGAGAGGAGTTGATATAGAACTGTTTGAAATCGCGCGGTGTTTCGAGTTGGCGCACTTGCGCGCCGCGATACTCCAGCACCCGATGCGGGCTTTCGAACGACACGAAATACCTGTCGCCACCGGTCAGCGCGAGGCCCTCGCTGTCCTCGACCTTATTGGCAATCGGCGCTCCATCCGCATCGCGCAGCCGGACATCTTCGGTCATCCGAACGCCCGTTATTGCCCCGTCGGTGCGCGCGATCTCGCCTTTGACCATATGCGCGCGGTCGGTGATCGCGGTAAAGCGCTGACCATCGTCACTCAGATCAATCCCCGAAAGCCCGCCAAACCATGGAGCGTCCTCCTGCCAGCGATAGCTGGAGATATAGGTCGCGCTATTGCTTTCGGCGTGGGTCACTTTCCAGACGGTGGATGCCGCCCATGCCGCCGCGCAGAGCGCGACGATCAGGGCAGCAGAGAGCGAGGCTAGTCGGACGAGAGAACGGCGGCGCATTGTTGTGGAAGATCCGATAGGGTGTAGTCCCTGCGCGGTTTAGGCTTTGGCGCGTTCGGGTCAACCGGTTTCGGCGGCGGAGGGTTAAGGATGTTGGCGACCCACTCGCGGGCGTCATCACAGCCATCGCCGCGGGGGGGCGGATCCTGCTCGACGCACCCACGGGTGCCTTTGGGGCAATTGAGCCGCACATGGAAGTGGTAGTGATGCCCCCACCATGGCCGAATTTTGCGCAGATAGCTGCGGTCCCCTTTCTCCGTATCGCACATTTTGACCTTGGCGCCGGGGAAGACAAAGATCCGCGCCACACGCGGGTCAGATGCAGCGGCTTTCAGAATGGCGTGGTGCTGGGCGCTCCAATTGGAGTTCACATAGGCCCCGCTGGCGCGCCGCAAGGAAATAGACGAGATGTTTTCGCGGGCCTCGCGGCTCAGATCGAGCCGATCCGGCGGCAGCATCCAGATATCGGCATCCAGACCGATCTGGTGGCTGCGGTGTCCGGACAGCATCGGCCCACCGCGTGGCTGGCTGATGTCACCGACATACAACCCCTGCCAGCCCGGCTGGCGCGCGGCAAAACGGCTTAGATCCTGAATAAAATCAATGACCTCAGGATGCCCCCAATTGCGATTACGGCTGAGGCGCATGGCCTGCCATGTGGGGCCGGTTTCGGGCAATTGCGCAGCACCGGCGACGCAGCCTTTGGAATACGATCCATAAGGCGCCGGGCGCTGGGCAGAGGCGGAGCGTTTCGCACCGAACAATTGCTTGGCAAGCGCGGTGGAGTTCACCGCCTTATTGGCGAATGTGGAAACCGATGTGGGCTGGCTTTTTTGTTCCGGGGCACATGCGCCCAGCACAAAAGCCGCCAATGCTATCTGTATGAAAAACCTCAAACCTGATCTCCTTCACCATCGACCCGAGACAATAACAACAGACCAAGGGCAAAGAGCGCAATCACCGGTGTAATGCCAAGGCGCGCACTGCCCGTAAGTGTTGTCATAAGGCCAATCAACGCAGGTGCCAAAAACGCTGTGGCTCGGCCAGAAAGCCCATAAAGACCAAAGGCTTCGGTGGCGGTTTCTGGGGTTGTGTGACGCACCATCAGGGTGCGGCTGGTGGCCTGCAAGATTCCGCCGAAACCACCGATCAGCACGCCGCACGCAAAAAAGACCTGATCCGGCAGGCTTGATCCTTCTGCCAAAGCGACGCCAAAGATCTGCGTGCGCGACATATTGACGACGATCAGGCAGACGAGGCTCAGCACCAGAATGGCCGTGATAATCACCGGTTTGGGGCCAAAGCGTTTGTCGGCAAGCCCACCCGCCCAGCTGAACAGCGCGGCAGAGATCGCGGCGATAATGCCGAATATACCGATCTGGGTGATCGACCAATCGAGCACCAATCCCGCATAGACGCCGCCAAACCCATAAAGCCCATTGAGTGCGTCGCGATACAGCATCGAGGACACCAGATAGCTGGTGAGGCTCTTGCGATGTTTCAGCCCCTTGATCGAGGTGACCACCATCGACACGGCCCGACCAAGGCTTGCGCTGCCACGCCGGGGACCGCGTGGATCGCGCACCCATGCAAAATAGGGGATCATAAAGAGCGCAAACCAGATCGCTACAAAGGGGCCCACCGCGCGGGTGCCCTCGCGGGCGCTGGCGTCCAGTCCCAGCACGGGATCAAGGCCGATCAGCGTCTTGCCACTGTCTTGTTCGACGAACAACAACAGCATGATAAACAGCGCAATCACCCCGCCGAGGTAGCCAAAGGCGAACCCCGAGCCTGACACCTGCCCGACCTCTTCTTTGGTGCCGAGCGAGGGCAACTGCGCATTGACAAAGATCAGCGCAAACTCCGCGCCGATAAAGCCCACGCCGAAACTAATGAGCATCCACCACAGGTTGCTGCCCGCCGGGTCCATGAACCACAACCCCGCCGAGCCCGCCACATAGGCCACGGAAAACCCGATGATCCACGGCAGTTTGCGCCCGGCAATATCGGCCAGCGCCCCAAGGAAGGGCGCCGAGAGACCGATAATCAGCCCGGTGATGGTCAGGCAGAGCGACCAGCTGGATTGCGCCTGTGCGCGGGCGGCCTCGCCGCTCAGGCCCGAGGCAAGGAAATACTCGGTCGCGGTTGCCGCAAAGAACGGGCCAAAGACGAATGTCACCAGCAGCGTGTGATAAGGTTGGCTGGCCCAGTCGAAAAACCACCAGCCCCAGATGCGTTTTCGCAGGGAAATGCCCTGTGCTGCCGAAAGGTCTGCCATAACTGCCCTCAAATGCCTCAATGCACTGTTTGGTCTAGCTATGGCAGGGGTCAGGAGGCGCTTGCAAGCCTCACGTCGCCTCTCCCGGCATCTTCATCCGCCATCGGCGGCCAGGGGCGTTTGTCTTCCGCGTCGCACCACGCCTGCACCCAATCGGGCAGCGTGGGGCTATTGATGTCCTGTTTCCACGCCTTGATCACCCGTTCGGGTGGCACGATGCCGTTCTTGTCGGTCACCACCGTGCGCAAGAGCGCGTGGTTGGCGCAGTCGCCGTTCGCCTTCCACATGCCCTGTTCCACATAGATGAAACGGTCGTCCCAGCCGATGGCGCGGCTTTTCATCTCAAACCGTTCAAAGGCTTTGATGCGGCGGCGATAGCGGATCGAGGTGCCCGCCACGGCCACGGCCCAGCCTTCGCGTTTTAATACTCCGGCAAGCCCGGTGCGCAGGGTCAGCATCGTGCGCCCCAAATCATAGAGCGTCAGCGTGCGGCCATTGTTCAGCTCCATCCAGATGTCGATATCCCACGGCCAGCAGTGATGGCGCGACACATGGGTGTCGAGCGGTGCAAGGCGCGGCTGGCGGCTGGCAATCACGGCATCTTTCAACAGGCGGACTATCGGGTACATCTGAACGCTCCGGTTTACATCACCCCTACATGCCACCTGTTCACCACACGTCAACCTAAGACCTCGCGGAAGGGTTGCGAAATCCGCGCGTCACGCCTACCTGTTGTGCGGTTCGAAAGAGGAAAGTTCAAAGATGCAGTCGCTGTTTCAAATTCTGATGTTGGTTCTGGACATCGTCTGGTTCTTCATCATTGCCCATGTGATCATGAGCTGGCTGATCAATTTCCAGGTGCTGAACCTGAACCAACAGTTCGTGGCGCAGATCTGGTATGGCTTGAACCGTATTCTTGAGCCGATCTACGCGCCAGTGCGCCGCATCCTGCCCAATATGCAGGGGTTGGATCTGGCCCCGCTGGTGGTGCTGATCGGCGTCTATGCGCTGCGCATCATTTTGGTGAACAACGCGGCGATCTTCTACTAGCGCCTGCGCCAATTGACCGCTGCAGCCCGCGGCGGGTCTTGCCCCCCGATTCCAGCTGTGGGATTGTGCCGCTCATAACCTGAGCAGACCAACCCACAGGCCCCCTATGCACGACGCAATCCCCCTGTTGCGCGATATCTTTGGATTCGACGGCTTTCGCCCCGGACAGGAAGAGATCGTCGACGCCGTGAGCGCAGGCGAAAACGTGCTGGCGATCATGCCCACGGGGGGCGGCAAATCCCTGTGTTTCCAATTGCCTGCGCTCAGGCGGCAGGGCATCACAGTGGTGATTTCGCCGCTCATCGCGCTGATGCGCGATCAGGTCCGCGCCTTGCAGGAGGCCGGTGTCTGTGCCGGGGCGCTCACCTCTGGCAATACCGAGGAAGAGACCGAGGCGGTCTGGAACGCCATCGAGGCGGGCGAACTGAAGCTATTATACATGGCGCCCGAACGGCTGGCCGCAGGCAGCGCCATGGGGATGTTGCGCCGCATTGGCGTGTCGCTGATCGCGGTGGACGAGGCGCATTGCGTCAGCCAATGGGGCCATGATTTCCGCCCGGATTATTTGCGCATCGGCGAGTTGCGCCGCGCGCTGGGCGTGCCGCTGGCGGCCTTTACCGCGACAGCGGATCAGGAAACCCAGCAAGAGATCATCCAGAAGCTCTTTGATGGCGAGGCCCCGCGCGCCTTCTTGCGCGGCTTTGACCGGCCCAATATCCACCTCGCCTTTGCCGCCAAGGACAGCCCGCGCAAGCAGATCCTGGAGTTTGCCGATGCGCGGCGCGGCCAGTCGGGCATTGTCTATTGCGGCACCCGTGCCAAGACCGAGGACATCGCCCGCGCGCTCGAGGCCTCGGGCCATGTGGCGTGTCACTATCACGGCGGTATGGAGGCCGAGGACCGCCGCATCGTCGAGACGCGTTTTGCGCGCGAGGATGGGCTGATCGTGGTGGCCACGGTTGCGTTCGGCATGGGCATCGACAAGCCCGACATTCGCTGGGTGGCCCATGCGGATCTGCCCAAAAGCATCGAGGCCTATTATCAGGAAATTGGCCGCGCCGGGCGGGATGGGGCACCGGCCGAGACGATGACGCTGTTTGGTCCCGAAGACATCCGCCTGCGCCGCAACCAGATCGACGAGGGGCTTGCACCTGCGGAGCGGCGCGGAGCGGATCACGCGCGGCTCAACGCATTGCTGGGGTTGGCGGAGGCGATGACCTGTCGGCGTCAGACCTTGTTGGGTTACTTCGGCGAAGAGGCGCAGCCTTGCGGCAATTGCGATCTTTGTGATGTGCCGGTCGAGACGTTTGACGGCACCACCGCCGTGCGAAAGGCGCTCTCGGCCATTCTGCGCACCGAGGAGACCTATGGCGCGGGGCATCTCATTGACATTCTGATCGGCAACGCCAATGACCGCGTGCGCCAGAAGGGGCATGACGATCTGTCGGTTTTTGCCTGCGGGCGCGAGCATTCAAAGCCCGAGTGGCAGGCCATCTTCCGCCAGATGATGGGGCGCGATCTGGTGCGGCCTGACCCGGAGCGCCACGGCGCGCTCAGGATGACCGAACCGGCGCTGCCGATCCTGCGTGGCGAGGACAGCATCACCCTGCGCAAAGACACCATCAAATCCGCCACCCGCCGCCCGGCGGTCAAGGCACTGGTTTCGGATGAGGATGCGCCCCTCTTGTCGGCGCTGAAGGCCAAGCGGCGTGCCCTCGCCGAGGCGCAAAAAGTCCCGGCCTATGTGATCTTTCCCGACCGCACCTTGATCGAGATGGCGGAAAAACGCCCGCAAAGCCTGGATGAGATGGCGCGTATTTCCGGCGTTGGGGCAAAGAAACTGGACCGCTACGGCGATGAATTCCTTGGGGTCATCACCGGCGAGGCCGAAGCGCTGCACCCGGCGCGGCGCAAGCTGGCGGGGCGGGCGCAAGGGTCAATTTACGATACACTTCTGGAAGTGCAGGCGCGGTTGCAACGCGGCGAATGCGGCACCCAGAAGCCGCTG
This sequence comes from Tritonibacter mobilis F1926, assembly GCF_000376545.2. NCBI lineage: Bacteria > Pseudomonadati > Pseudomonadota > Alphaproteobacteria > Rhodobacterales > Paracoccaceae > Tritonibacter > Tritonibacter mobilis. Next base: position 2,720,204 of record NZ_CP015230.1, on the reverse strand, counting down.
ACCTGTTCGGCCTCGCAACTGGCCAAGGTGGCGCAGATGCGCAGTGACGATGAGACGGGGCTGGAGCGGCTGCTGGGAGAGCGCCGCGCGCAACGTTTTGCATCGGCGTTTCTGGACGTCCTGCGCGGCGCGGGATAGGGCGTCGCCCAGAATTGACCGGGGCCTGCCGCAGCAGCGCTTGGCACCCGTGCGAATTGCGTTACAACTCTGTGCAAAAGCGATCCCGAAGGAGTGCAGCCGTTGATCATTATCGTGTCCCCCGCAAAGAAACTGAACGAAGAGCGTGCGCGTGGTCTTGCGCAAACGGTGCCGCGTTTCCTTGATGAGGCGGCAGAACTGGCCGCAGTGGCCCGTGAGTGGTCCGAGGATGAGATCGCCAAATTGATGGGGATCAGTGCGACGCTTGCCAAGCTCAATAAAGAGCGGTTTCAGGCGTGGAATGGCGATGGGACCTGCGCGGCGGGGCTGATGTTTGACGGTGACGTCTACAAGGAGCTGGAGCCAGCCACATTTGACGATGTGACTAGGCGCGCCGCACAGCGGCGGCTGCGCATTCTGTCGGGGCTATATGGGCTGTTGCGCCCCACGGATGCTATCGAGGCCTATCGCCTTGAAATGGGGCGCAAAACGCCGGGGCACCCGGCCGGGACACTCTATGGGTTTTGGGGCGATAAGATCGCCGCAGCCATCGTGGAAGAGGCCCGCGAACAGGGCGTGGACAGCGTTCTCAATCTCGCTTCAGAGGAATATGCCAAGGCGGTGCCTCCCAAAGCGCTGGGCGATCTGACGCTGATCAGCCCGCGCTTTGAGGAAGAGCGTGGCGGCAGCCGTAAAGTGATCGGCATTGCCGCCAAACGGGCGCGTGGCGCGATGGCGCGCTGGGTGCTGGAGAATGGCATCACGGAGGCCGATGATCTGAAGGGCTTTACCGTTGGGGGCTATGCGTTTGATGCGGATGTCTCTACGCCGCAGCGCCCGATTTTTGTGCGAGGCTGATCCGTGGACGACCTCGACCGCCGGATCATCGCGGCCTTGCAGCACAACGCGCGTGAATCCACCACCAAACTGGCGGCAAAGCTGGGGGTGGCGCGCACCACCGTGCATGAGCGCATCACCCGGCTGGAAGAGCGTGGCATCATCGCGGGCTATACCGTGGTGCTGCGCGACCCTGACGAGGGCAACCGGGTCATGGTGGTGGTGCTGTTGGAAGTGCAGCAAAAGGAAACCGGCCGCATTATCAAGCGGCTGGAGTCCTACCCGGAAATTCGCCAGTGCCTGTCGATCAATGGCGAATACGATCTGATGGTCTCGGCCGAGGCGCCACGGATCGAGGATCTGGACATTCTGGTCGATGAGGTGGGCCGCATTCCGGGCGTGCAGCGCACCAATACGCTGGTGGTCTTTGGCCGCCGTATTGATCGCGTTTGAACGATATGACGATTGATCCGTCATTTTGGCGCGATTTTACGTCACTCCGACAATCCTGACCCTACAAAACGAACAATTTAACCTGCACGCTGGTCTCAAAGAGGAGGTGCAGGTCATATGCAATGGAACATCTGTGTCGTGGGCGCGGGCAAGATCGGTCAGGCGATTGCCACGTTCCTGAAAACATCCGCCAATTATCAGGTCACGCTTGCGGATCATGATCTGAACGCGCTGAGTGCGGTTGCGGATCTGGGCGTGCCGACCCGACAGATCGACGCCAAGGATCCGGCGGATCTGGCTAAGGGGCTTCAGGGCTTTGACGCGGTGATCTCTGCCGCGCCGTTCTTTTTGACGCCGATGATAGCTGAGGCCGCCAAAACGGCGGGCGCGCATTATTTCGACCTTACCGAGGATGTGGCCGCCACTGAGGCAGTGCGCAAATTGGCCGAAGGTAGCAAGACGGTGTTCATGCCCCAAAGCGGCCTTGCGCCCGGTTTCGTGGGCATCGCGGGCGCGTCATTGGCGGCAGAATTCGACGAGCTGGACAGCCTGCACATGCGGGTGGGCGCGCTGCCGAAGTTTCCGACCAACGCGTTGAAATATAACCTCACCTGGTCCACCGACGGGCTGATCAACGAGTATTGCAACCCGTGTGATGCCATCGTGAATGGCGCGCGCACCAAGACCGCGCCGCTCGAAGACTACGAGCGTCTGAGCCTTGATGGGGTGGAGTATGAATGCTTCAACACCTCGGGCGGGCTTGGCACCCTGCCGGAGACGCTGGACGGGAAGGCGCGGGCGGTCTCTTATCGGTCGATCCGCTATCCCGGCCACTGCGACATCCTGAAAATGCTGCTGCATGATCTGGGGCTGGAACGCCGCCGCGACCTGATGAAAGAGATTTTCGAGAGCGCATTGCCGCGCACCGATCAGGACGTGGTGCTGGTCTATTGTACCGCGCGGGGCCGCATCAATGGCGAGCTGCGTGAAAAGAGCCTGATCAACAAGAGCTATTCCCGTCAGATCGGCGGCAAGACATGGAGCGCGATCCAAGTGACCACCACCGCAGGCGTTCTGGGCGTGGTGGATCTGGTGCGGCAAGGCGTCCTGCCCACCAGCGGCTTTGTGCGTCAGGAGCAGGTGAACCTTCAGGCGTTCCTTGAGACTGAATTCGGCCAACTCTACCGGGCGGGCGACATTGACCACATGACAGACACAACAAAATTGGCAGCTGAGTGATGAAAGACATGGCACAAACAGCAGACGATATCCTGAAGAACCTCGACCTCACAGCAGCAGAGCTGAGCGGTGGCAGCCGCGCGGTGCGCTCGCCCATTGATGGCAGCACGCTGGCCGAGGTCCACGACACCCCCGCAAGCGAGATGCCCGCGATTCTGGAACGCGCGCAGTCCGCGTTCAAGGCATGGCGCGTGGTGCCGGCCCCGCGTCGCGGTGAGCTGATCCGCTTGCTGGGTGAGGAGCTGCGCGCCGCCAAGGATGACCTTGGCGCGCTGGTCAGCTGGGAAGCGGGCAAGATCACCTCTGAAGGCCTTGGCGAAGTACAGGAGATGATCGACATTTGTGACTTTGCCGTGGGTCTGTCACGCCAGCTCTATGGTCTGACGATTGCCTCGGAACGTCCCGGTCACAGCATGCGCGAAACATGGCATCCCTCGGGACCGGTGGGCGTGATCTCGGCGTTCAACTTCCCGGTTGCGGTCTGGTCGTGGAATGCGGCGCTGGCGATTGTCTGTGGCGATCCGGTGATCTGGAAACCGTCGGAGAAAACACCGCTGACGGCGCTGGCCTGCACCAAGATCTTTGAACGCGCGGTGAAACGCTTTGGCGAGGATGCCCCCGAAGGCCTGCTGCAGACCCTGATTGGCGATGCGGAACTGGGCAAGGTGCTGGTCGCCAGCCCCGCTGTGCCGGTGATTTCGGCCACGGGGTCGACCCGCATGGGCCGCGCGGTGGCACCTGTGGTGGCAGAGCGGTTCGGCAAATGCATTCTGGAGCTGGGTGGTAATAACGCGATGATCGTGGCCCCCTCGGCGGATCTGGAAATGGCAGTGCGGGCGATTGTGTTCTCTGCCGTGGGCACCGCCGGTCAGCGCTGCACCTCGCTGCGCCGCCTGATCGTGCATAACTCCATCCGCGAGGATCTGGTGAAACGCCTGAAGGCCGCCTACGCGGGTCTGCCGATTGGTGACCCGCAAGCCGAGGGCACGCTGGTTGGCCCGCTGGTGGACGAGGTCGCAGGGGATGCGATGACCTCGGCGCTGAAGGCGGCCGAGAGCGAGGGCGGCACCGTGCATGGTGGCGCGCGCGTCACCGAGGGCGTGCCCGCCGGTGGTGTCTATATGGCGCCAGCCATCGTCGAGATGCCCGGTCAGAGCGCGTCGGTCAAAGAAGAGACCTTTGCGCCGATCCTTTATGTGATGGGCTATGACGATTTTGAGGACGCGGTGGATATGCAAAACGACGTGCCACAGGGGCTGAGCTCCTGCGTGTTCACGCTCAATATGCGCGAGGCGGAGAGTTTCCTCACCGCAGCCGGGTCCGATTGCGGCATTGCCAACGTCAACATCGGCCCGTCGGGCGCGGAAATCGGCGGTGCCTTTGGCGGCGAGAAGGAAACCGGTGGCGGGCGCGAGAGCGGCTCTGACGCGTGGAAATCCTACATGCGCCGCCAGACCAACACCGTGAACTATTCTGCGGAATTGCCGCTGGCGCAGGGTGTGAAGTTCGACATCTAAGGTCTGGCAGGTCCTGATTTGGCTGTCGCGCAAGCGGCAGCCACGCGCCCGCCCCGGCATGGCCTTGGGGCGGGCGCTGATCGCTTAGGACAATCGGTTTTGCGACTTAGAGTGATGCCGCGATGGCAAAGCTCTCGACCGGCTGCGAGACATTGTGCAGCTTCACATGTCCCAGCGGCTTGGCCTCGGCAGTCTCCGTCAGGATGTCGCGCGACACCACAATGCGGTGGCCAATGGTCTTGCCGTAATCGCCCAGACGCGCGGCAATATTGGCGGCCTGACCGATCACGGTGAAATCCAGCCGCTCCTGCGAGCCGATATTGCCATAGAGCACCGACCCCGAGGCAATCCCGATGGCGCAGTCCAGATTGGGCAGCGACGGGCAAGGGGTGATTTCCGCCAGCGCGGCGACAATGGCCCGTGCGGCAGCGAGCGCCTGCGCGCGGGCTTCGGCCGGGTTCTGGCCCGCCGGGAACACTGCCAGCACCGCGTCACCGATGAATTTCAGCACCTCGCCGCCGTTTTCATGCACGAGGCCTGAAGTGGTCTCAAAAAACCTGTTCAGCAGGTTGATGTATTTGTCGCGCGGCAGGGTTTCTTCGAGCAGGGTGGAGCCGCGCAGATCGCAGAACATGATCGCAGCATCGATCTCATCGCCCTCACCCCGGCGGATGTTGCCCCCAAGCACCCGCGCACCGGAGCGTTTGCCCACATAGGTTTCCAGCACGGCCTGCGCGTTTTCACGCTGCATGAAGACCTCGTAATAGCGCGCAATCACCGCAGAGCATTCAAAGATCAACCCCAGATCAGCAGTGCTGAAGCCTTCGGCGGCGTCTGATGCGACGGTCAGCACATTGATCCGCCCGTCCGAGAATGGCAGCGGCATGGCGACATAATCGGTCATGCCGCGGTCGCGCAGATCGCGCAGGATCGGGAAGTCCTCGGGCGGGGTCGCGCCGGTCAATCGGTAGCGCAGTCCGCCAAGCCCCTTGGACACATGGCGCAGCGGAGAGTTCTTGAACTCCGGCTTTTCGTGGATCTCGTAGGAGGGCGAAAACGTCTCCACCCCCGGTACGCCTTTTCCCCACAGGTAATGGTGGCCCGCGATCCGGGGATGCAGGGCCCAGGCGAGGATGGTCAGACGGCTGACGGGCAGGCCTTGTTCGTGCAGTTTGGCGACGAAGGCCTGGGTGAACTCCTCGGGTGAGGGCAGGAAGGCCGCCTCGCGCAGGAGCCAGTCCACCAATGGGCCGGAGATATTGCCGTCATCGGGCGCTTGCAGGCGGTTTGGACCCAGATCCAGCCGGTCGAGCGCCTCGGGGATGAAGCCGATATGACCTGTGATCTGGCGCGCCTCGGGCAGGGTTTCGTCATAGCTCCAGACCGCGCTGCACAGCTCCTTCTTGCCGGGCAGGATCAGGTCGCGGTAATGGGCGGTGCCCTTGAAGGGACAGAAAGTGGTCTTGCTGCAGGCCTTGTCCATATCCACCAGCAGGTCTTCCTTGGGGAAATAGACCACGGGGGAGAGGCGGGTTTCATACATCACCTTGGCACGGCTGCTCTGCGCGAGCAGCGTGTCGCCGTGATAGGCAGCAACCGGGCCGTCCAGTTGCTCCACAAGGATACCGTAACCGCTGCGCGGCGAGACCTGAATGTTCATGGGGTGTATCTGTCCAAAGCTAGCCTTCCTAATATGGGAAGGTTTGCGGCGGATTTCCAGCCCCTTCGCCCGCAGCGGGGATCACATTTGAGGAATTGCGCCGTGCGGTGCACGTCGCCGGGGGGCAGGCCGCGCCTTCGGCGCGGCCTGCCGGGCCCAACGGGCGGATGGGAATTTTCAATTCACAGACGACGGGCGGGAGCGCCCCCGCCTTTTGCGTATCCGGGGTGACGGAGGGGGACCGGGCGGGCGTCACACCATACGGATGACATCCTTGTTGATCGCTAGCACATAGCCGCGTTTGGCGATGTTCTTGACCAACAACTCGCTGATCATCTGATTGCCAAGGGTGTCGCGCAGGCGTTTGATCCGCGTGGCTCCGGCGGCCTCTTCGCAGTCACTGCTGGATTTGCCGGAAATCACCGCCTCGATTTCAGCGCCCGAGAGCACATCATCATCAAGCCGCGCCTCAGCCAGCACCGACAGCGTTTCCATCGCGGCCTTGGTGAGCTTGAAGCCCATATTGTTCAGATAGACGGTGTTTTCCTCGCGGCTGATCAGCAGTTCGGTCACCTGAATCCCGGCGCGTTCGATCTGCGCCATGCGCCGGTTCAGCATCACCAGCATCGCCAGCACCACCAGAGCGGCAATCATCATCGCGGTGGCAAAGACCAGAAGCACAAAGATCACCATGCGATAGCTTGCCAGCGTGTCGGCAAAGGCGGTGCCGCTCTGGGCGAGGATCTCCAGCAGTTTGACCTCGGCCTGGGTGGTGAGGTCGTTTTCCACAAAGAGCCGTTCGATCCGGGCGTTGAACGCGTTGCCATCGGGCAGGGTCAGGAGCAGCACCGTGCCCGCGACCACCAAAAGCGCCACGATGGCGCAGATCCCGAGGGCGATCACCCGGGACCCGGCGTTGCGAACCTCAGAAACGGAGAAAGTTGGATCCGGCATCCGCTTTCCTTTTGTCGAGCCCCTCGGGGCCAAAAACGGACAGGACGTTCAGAAGCGTCCAGCCTGCGCGTTGCAGACGGGCGGCCACCTCATCGCGGGCGGCGGATTTGGAGCAGGCCCCGGAGAGTTCCATCACACCGTAATGGAGCTTGAGCGGCTGGTCCTGTTTTGCCTTGTAATCGGCATAGCACCCGGCCGCATGCGCGGGCTGCGCGAGGGCTGCAAGGAGCAGCAGAAGGGCGGGGATTTTGCGAATGTGTGTCATGTGTTCATCATGCAGTCGGTGCCGCTGATATTCAATGACAACAGGGTGTTGCGGCGCTGATATTTGATAACAAGCGGGCGTTATTGCCTGTCTGCGGCGCTCGGGGCGAGGCTTGGGGCATCCGGTTGATTGCCAACCGCCACATGCACCCACATAGGATAAATCGATATGACCCGCCTCGCGTCTTCTTCTCGTAAACTCCACCGTAAATTCATTGCCGCCGTGATTGCCACCGCCATGGCGATCACTGGCTTCTCTGCCGCGCCAGCCCGCGCCGACAGTGATGATATTGCCAAGTTCATCGCAGGGGCTGCGATTCTCGGCATCATTGGCGCTGCGATCAATGACAGCAAGAAAGACCGCCGCCGCCCGCCCCATGTGGAGCCCCTGCCGGGACCAAAGCCGCTGCCGCCGCGCGTGCGTCGCTATGACCTGCCGGCGCAATGTCTGACCAGCATCCGGGTGCGTGGTAAGGACCGCAACCTCCTCGGCATGCGCTGCCTGCGTCGCAACTACGACTATGTGCGCGAACTGCCGAACCGCTGCTATGCGGAGTTTGACAACCGCAATCAGAGCCGCCGTGGCTACCGTCCGGGCTGCCTGCGCAAACACGGATACCGTCTGGTGCGTCGCTAAGCGCCAACGGTGAGGTTCGAGAGCAGTCAACTGGGGCGCATCCTGCGCCCCTTTTTTGTGCCGAAACCCTTGCGCGGCACGGTGAAACGGGGGCAGTGAAGGGCATGGATACTCCGGATTTATCATTAGAGCAGGTCGCCTTGTCGCGCGGCTATACGCGGATTGCAGGTGTCGATGAGGTCGGGCGTGGCCCATTGGCGGGGCCGGTGACGGCGGCGGCTGTGGTGTTGGACTTTGCGGCGCTGCCAGAGGGGCTCAACGATTCCAAGAAGCTGACGCCACGCAGGCGTGCAGCACTTGAACCAGAAATCATGGCGCGGGCGTGTTACGCGGTGGCGCATGCCTCGGTGGAAGAGATCGACCACCACAATATCTTGCGTGCGTCGCATCTGGCGATGGAGCGCGCGGTGGCCGCCCTCGATCCACAGCCGGATTACCTGTTGATCGACGGAAATCTGATCCCGCGCGATTTGCGCATTCCGGCTGAAGCGGTGGTCAAAGGGGACGGTCGATCCCTGTCAATTGCTGCGGCTTCAATTCTGGCCAAAGAAGCACGCGATCGCATCATGGTGGATTTAGCGCAACAGTTTCCGGGATATGGTTGGGAGCGAAATGCGGGCTATCCGTCGAAACAACACCGCGAGGCGCTCATAAAAATAGGGGTTACCCCTCACCATAGAAGGTCGTTTAAACCGGTCCACAATATCTTGTATCAAGAGTGAACCGTAGTCCGCTGATTCAAAAAACAAATTGACCTCGAATCCGGGATGACTCATCCTGTGGACAACCAGAATGAGCGCAAAAGCGCCGTGGTTATCGAGGCAGAGCAAATGAACAAAACCATCGCGAAGGGCGCCGCCACGGCGCTCCCTTTAAACACGATTCTTGATGGCGACTGTATCGAGAGGATGGCAAGCCTGCCCTCCAATTCGATCGACATGATCTTCGCGGATCCGCCCTACAATCTCCAGCTCAAAGGGCAGTTGCACCGCCCTGATAACTCCCGCGTTGATGCGGTCGACGACGAATGGGACCAGTTTTCCAGTTTCGGCGTTTACGACCAGTTCACGCGTGCGTGGCTGAAAGAGGCCCGCCGCATCCTGAAGCCCAATGGTGCGCTTTGGGTGATTGGGTCCTACCACAACATCTTCCGCGTGGGCTCTGCCTTGCAGGACGAGGGCTTCTGGATTCTGAATGACGTGGTGTGGCGCAAGTCGAACCCGATGCCGAACTTCCGTGGCAAACGCTACACCAACGCCCATGAGACGATGATCTGGGCGTCGAAATCCGAAGGTGGCAAATATACCTTCAACTATGAGGCGCTGAAGGCGCTGAACGAGGGCATCCAGATGCGCTCGGACTGGGTGATGCCGATCTGTACCGGCCATGAGCGTCTCAAGGATGCCAATGGCGACAAGGCGCATCCGACCCAGAAACCCGAAGCGCTGTTGCACCGTATTCTGGTGGGCTCCACCAACCCCGGTGACGTGGTTCTGGACCCGTTCTTTGGCACTGGCACCACCGGCGCGGTGGCCAAGATGCTGGGGCGTGAGTTCATCGGCATTGAGCGCGAAGAGAGCTACCGCAAGGTTGCCGAAGAGCGCATCAAGAACGTGCGCAAATTCGACCGTGAGGCGCTGCAGGTCTCGGCCTCCAAACGGGCAGAGCCGCGGGTTCCTTTTGGCCAGCTGGTCGAGCGCGGTATGCTGCGTCCGGGCGAGGAGCTTTATTCGATGAACCGTCGCCACAAGGCGAAGGTGCGCGCGGATGGCACCCTGATCGGGGACAACATCAAAGGCTCGATCCATCAGGTGGGCGCGCATCTTGAGAATGCGCCGTCCTGCAATGGCTGGACCTACTGGTGCTTTAAGAAGGACGGGAAAACCGTTCCGATTGATGTGCTGCGCCAGCAGATCCGGGCTGAAATGCAGGCCTGATCGGCACTTTAGCCAAATTCCGAATTTATTCGAACGCCGACAGTGCGCTGCCTCAGGGTTCAGCGCGCTGCACCTTGCCCCGCCGATTTGGCGGGGTTTTTTGCATGTTTTGCGACAATTGGCGCGTGTAACCTGCCCGCCATATCCCTATTTAGGGGCAAGCCGTTTCATACAATAAAAATCCCCAAGGGAGGGCCGGATGGCTGAAGCCACCACCACCGCACCCGTTGCTTCTGCGCGCGCATCCAGTGATCCGATATTGCAGGATGACGCGCTGGAGACAAAACACATCCGCGAGGCGCTGGAGGAACACAAAAGGCGCGGCGTGGAGATGGCGGTTCTGGCGCGCTGGATCATTATGCCCATCGTCGCGGTCTTTCTGTTTTCGGTCTATCCGCATCCCTCGCAGCTTTATTATGTCGCGCTTCTCGGGGTGCTGTGCATCAACGGGTTCTTTATTCGCCGATTTGCGCGGGTGGGGCGGTCGCATGCGGAGGTCGGATTGATCATGTTCGACCTTGTGCTGATGACATTCGGCATGGTGTTTCCCAATCCCTTCAGCCCCAGCGAGATGCCGGTGCCGATCCTCTATCAGTATGATAACTTTATGTATTTCTTTATCATTCTGGCAGCGGGCACATTGGCCTATAGCTGGCGCACGGTGCTAGGGATGGGGCTTTGGGCCAGTGTGATCTGGCTCGGCGGATCGGGGCTGATGTGGCTGTTTGGCACCCCAAATGAAGAGATCGCGCAGCGTCTTTCGGTGGCGCTGGCGGAGTGGCCGGAGCTGCTTGAGCTTTATGATCCCAATGACGTCGGGTTTAAGTTCCGCATCCAAGAAGCGATGGTGTTCTTGATGGTGGCGGCGATCCTTGCCCAGTCCACCCGGCGGTTTTATCTGATGCTGGACCAAAACGCTGATCTGGCGCGGGAACGGGCCAATCTGTCGCGGTATTTCTCGCCCAATGTGGTGGAGCAGCTGTCGCAAAATGACGACGCATTGAGCCAGGTGCGGACCTCGCGCATTGCGGTGCTGTTTATCGATATCATCGGCTTTACCCGACTGGCAGAGCAGAAAGACGCGGTCGAGGTGATTGAGCTTTTGCGTGGGTTTCACGGGCGCATGGAGCAGGAGGTGTTTCGCCACGGCGGCACGTTGGACAAATATCTGGGCGATGGCTTGATGGCGACCTTCGGCACGCCTGTTGTCGGAGAGCGCGATGCCTCGGACGCGCTGGCCTGCGCGCGGGCGATGTGTGTGGTGCTGGATCAGTGGAATGCGGAACGTCGCCAAGCGGGCGAGCCGGAGATCCACGCCGGGATTGGCATTCATTTTGGTGAGGCAGTTCAAGGCGATATCGGTGCAAACCGGCTGGAATATGCGGTGATCGGCACGGCGGTGAACATCGCTTCCAGACTGGAGGCAATGACCCGTGTGATGCAGGCGCGGATCGTGATGAGCGACGCGCTGTGCAGGCAAGTGCATCAGGAGGGCGGCGCTGAGGCGCTGGTGCAGGGCTTTACCCGCGCGGATGAGCAAAGCATTCGCGGCCTGCAGGAACCGATGACGGTCTGGGCCTTGCGCGCGCTTTGATAAGCTATTCCTTAAGGGTCTGAGGCTATGGTCGCGGCAGCATCTTTAAAAGGCTATTATAATGTCGCAGACCCATCGGGACGAACTCTTCGTCTGGTTCGGACTGGGCGAGGAAGCTCGCTCCACCATTGTCGACATGGCGTCCCTCGTGGAGCGCCATATCGATCAAGTGCTTGATGAGTTCTATGAGCTGTGCCTCGCACGCGCGGAAACCAAAGGGTATTTTCCCACCGAACACATTGTTGCCCATGCCAAGGCGGCGCAACGCGCCCATTGGATAAAGCTGTTTTCCGGTCGGTTTGACGAAAGCTATATGGCCTCCGCCGATAAGGTCGGGCGGGTGCATTTTGAGGTCGATCTGCCGTTTCATCTGTTTCTGGGGGGCTATGCCACCGTGGGGGACCGCATTCTGGATGTGGTGCAATCGCAGAAAAACGGCTGGCGCGGTGCCAAGGCGCGCAACAGTCAGGCGCGTGTGTTGCAGCGGCTGATCCTGTTTGATTGCGAGCGGGTGATCGCGGGGTTTATCAATGCGCAGATGCAGGAGCGTGAAAAGGCGCTCACGATCATGACGCAGGGCATTCAGCGGCTTGAGACAGGCGATCTGACCTCTCAGATGCCGGGCGTCGAGGAGAACGGGCTGCCGGAGCGGTTCGACAATGTGCGCCTGTCCTATAATCACCTGTTGGATCATTGGTCGGGGATCTTGTCTGACGCGACCCGGCGGGCGCATTCGGTGGATGCCAAGATGGCGGAGACCGCGCAGATGACCCGTGATATGGCGCATCGCTCCGGCGAACAGGCCAGCACCTTTAATGAGACCGTGACCTCTGTGAACAGCGTGACCAGCAGCACCCGGCTGACCAGCGAGAAGGTCGCGGACGCGGCCAAGCAGATCGAGGCCAACCGCGTGGTGGCGGAAGAAGGCGGCGCGGTGGTTCGGGATGCGATCCTTGCGGTCGAGCGGATCGAGCAATCCTCCAGCCAGATCAACAAGATCGTCGATGTGATCGACGAGATCAGCTTTCAGACCACATTGCTTGCGCTTAATGCGGGCGTCGAGGCCGCGCGCGCGGGCGAGGCGGGCAGGGGCTTTGCGGTGGTCGCATCAGAGGTGCGTGGCCTTGCCAGCCGGGCCACGGATGCGGCGGATGACATCAAAAAGCTGATTGCCACAAGTTCCGAACATGTGATCGAGGGCAGCAAATTGGTGCATCAGACCGGCGAGCGGCTCAATAGTATCTGCGCGAGCGCGGACAGTGTCGCGCGGATCATGCAAGAGGTCGATGGCGTGATTTTTGAACAATCCGGCCAGCTTGAAAACATCAGCGAGCGGATGGAGCGGCTGGACCAATATATCCAAAACAGCGCCGGGCAGGCGGGCACAGTGTCCAGCACCACGGATGCATTGGCGCAGGATTCGGCGGCACTGAAGGCCAGCATGGATGGGTTCAGGACGCGCAGCAATATCGCGTTGCGCGAGGCGGCGCAGGATCAGGAGTATGAGCGTCTGGCCAACCGACGTTAGGGGCTGGACAGACCTTCGCGCGGCATCCGATGCTATCGCGGCATCGGGTTTTGGTGCCGGTTATAAGGTTTCCAGTCGGTGATCTCCGGGTAGTACTGCTTGCGCCAGCGCCGGACCTTTGGGTTCATCATGCGCCGCCACAGGGGCGGGATCATCGCCGCAATGGACATCACCGGATAGCCGTAGGGCAGTTGCGGGGCGTCCGTCTCGGAATAGTTCTGTAACAGCGGAAACCGCCGGTCGGGTTTATAGTGATGATCCGAATGGCGCTGCAGATTGATCAGCAGCCAGTTTGAGGCCTTATGCGCGGCGTTCCATGAGTGATGCGGCTTGACGTGTTCATATTTGCCGTCTCCCAGATGTTTGCGCGTAAGCCCATAGTGTTCGATGTAATTGACCAGTTCCAACTGCCAAATCGCAACACCGGCCTGCACCAAAAACAGCAATACGCCGGACACACCGCCAATCAGGAACGCCAAGAGCAGCATCACCGCCTGCAGAGCCCAGTAGCGCAGAAACGGGTTGCTGCGGTGATACCAAGGCAGACCCTTGCGCATCAGGCGATCCGCCTCGGCGCGAAAGGCCGAATGCCAGCATTGCCAAAGCACCCTTGGGTAAAAGCGGTGAAACCCCTCGTTATAGCGCGCTGTCACCGGGTCACGGGGGGTGGCAACATAGCGGTGATGCACCAGCAGATGTTCCGAGCGAAAATGCGAGTAAAGCACCATGGCCAAGAGGACATCTGCCATCCAGCGCTCAAACCGGTTGGTCTGATGCATCAGCTCATGGCTGTAGTTGATGCCGATGGTGCCCGACACCACCCCCATGCCAAAGAACACGCCCACTTTTTCAATGCTTCTGAGGTGGTCCGCATCGCTCACATAGGCGATGAGGCCAAAGAGGCAGAGCACCTGCAACGGCACCCAAGCGGTGGTAAGGCGAATGTACCATTTGAGGTCAGCCTCGGACGATTGCGGGTCGGCGTTCGCAAGCTCCAGCCCCAGAACCCCGTCGAGCGCTGCAAAGAGGTACCACGTGGCGAGTGGCGGGATCAGCACCCACCAGCTGCCATAGACCGCGCCGATCCAGACCATCGGCAGCAGTGCCAGCGAGAGCCAGAATGGCAGCGCGCGACGCCAATCGCGCAACTGGGCGGCCGGAATGAACTGGGTCATATGTTTCTCCACAGAGCAGGCGCGTCTGACTGAGGAGCTTAATGCTGTTGTGACTGTAGCCCAAGAGGGAAGTCGTTGATTTAACGGTGCAGTAAATCAAATGCTTTGCGCATGACCGTTGGCAGGTCCGAGGGGCGGAAGTCATGGCGTTTGATGATTTCCTGCCCGTCAGAGAGATTGAAACCCGCGGGCAGCTCCGCCATGCGCACCTGCAAGATCAGGTGGAAATGGGTGAAGGTATGACGCACTTCTGCGCCGAGATCCTGCCAATTGGCCTCAAAGGGCGGCGCCTCGGTGGGGGCCTCGTTCCAGTCTGAGCCGGGCCAGCCGAGCATACCGCCCAACAGCCCCTTATCGGGGCGCCGCTCCATCAGCCAGTCGCCCTCGTGGTTGCGGGCGATGTAGACAAAGCCAAGCCGGGTCGGTTTGGGCTTCTTTGGGGTTTTCTTGGGCAGCTCGGCGGCGGTGCCATTGAGGCGGGCGCGGCAAGGCGTGCGCCACGGGCAAATGCCGCAGGCAGGGGATTTGGGGGTGCAGATGGTGGCGCCGAGGTCCATCACCGCCTGCGCATAATCACCGGGGCGCTGGGCGGGGGTCAGATGGGCGGCGTGGTCCTTGAGCACCGGTTTGACACCAGGAAGGGGGGCGTGTTCGTCATGAAGCCGCGCCATCACCCGTTCGACATTGCCATCCAGCACGGTCTCGGGACGGTCAAAGGCAATGGCCGAGATTGCCGCCGCCGTATATGGCCCGATACCAGGGAGCGCGATCAGCCCCTCATAGGTGTCTGGGAACACGCCGCTCAGGTCATCGGCCACCACGCGGGCACATTTCAGCAAGTTGCGGGCGCGGGCGTAATATCCAAGCCCGGCCCATTCAGCCATAACATCGGCGTCGGCAGCGGCGGCGAGGTCGCTCACTGTGGGCCAGCGCCGGGTGAAGCGTTCAAAATAGTCTTTGACGGCGGCCACGGTGGTTTGCTGCAGCATCACCTCGCTGAGCCAGATCCGGTAGGGATCGGGCCGCACGCCAGCGGCGCGCGCCTCTGGACCAACGCGCCATGGCATTTGGCGGGCGTGTCTGTCATACCATTCCAGCAGATCCTGGCTGAGTATCTCGGGATACACGGCGTGGTCACGCATTCTTTATCCTTTGCCCTATGGTTTGGCTGGTCTCTTGCTTCCGGCCCTTTACAATAGGGCGAACACACACGCAAAACCACCGGCATGGCATATAGGCATTCTTCTACACGCGGCTTTAAACGCACAGGCTCGTTGCTGAACGACCAGATCCGTAAGGCGGGCGAAAGCCGTGGCTTTGCGGTGTCGCGGCTGCTCACCCATTGGGAAGAGATCGTCGGCCCGGAGCTTGCGGCGATGGCGCGGCCCGTCAAGGTCGGCTATGGGCGCGGCGGCTTTGGCGCGACGCTGACGGTGCTGACCACCGGTGCGATGGCCCCGATGCTGGAGATGCAGAAGGCGGCCCTGCGTGAGAAAGTGAACGCGGTTTACGGATACAACGCGATCTCCAAACTGCATATCACGCAGACCGCACCCATTGGTTTTGCGGAAGGCCAGGTTGATTTTCGCTATGCGCCCAAAGTGCGCAAGGCGGCGGAACCCGCGCCGGAGGATGTGGCATCCGCCAAGGAGACAGCCACCGGCGTTGAGAATGACGAATTGCGCGCAGCACTCGAGCGGCTTGGGCGCAATGTACTGACACGACAAAAATCATTGAGAAAGGGGTATAAATGACCCGTATCATGACAGGTATCTGCGCGGCTGTTGCCGTGGCAGCGGGCGTATATGCGATCGACAACTTCACGGGCCGTCAGGGTGACACCAGCCTGCTGGACATTCAGTTGATCGGAAGCGCAAGCGCACAGGAAAGCGCCGAGGCCGCCGAGGTCGATACCTCCACCATCATCGAGATGGTGCAAGGGGCCGAGGATGCGCCGGTCACTTTGATCGAATACGCGTCTTATACCTGCCCGCATTGCGCGAACTTCCATGAAGGTGCCTATAAGAAGCTGAAGGCAGAATATATCGACACCGGCAAAGTGAAGTTCATCTACCGCGAGGTCTATTTCGACCGCTTTGGTCTGTGGGCGTCGATGGTGGCGCGCTGTGGCGGTGAAGAGAAATTCTTTGGCATCACCGATCTGATCTTTAAGCAGCAGTCCGAATGGACCCGCGCAGGCGGCCCCGCCGAGATGGTGGACGCGCTGAAGAAAATCGGCCGTGTGGCCGGGATCGACAACGAGCAGCTGGAAGCCTGCATGCAGGATGCCACCAAAGCGCAGACGCTGGTGACATGGTATCAGGAAAACGCCACCAAGGATGAGGTGGAATCGACCCCGTCGTTCATCTTGAATGGCACCAAGGTTTCAAACCAGCCGTATGAAGATCTGAAAGCCCTGATCGACGCAGAGCTTGAAGAATAAGCCCTCGCGTCAGTGACGTTTAAGCGCGCCGCTTCCTTATGCAGGGGGCGGCGCGATGTCTTTGAGGCGGGCGAGAAATGCCTCATGTTGCGGCACCTGCAAGCGCACGGGCAGGGTGATGACCTTGTGGCGAAAGCTGAGCGGCAGGCGCACCGCATCCTTTTCGGTGGTCACAAGCTGCGCCCCCAAAAGCCGGGATTCCTGTTCCAGCCGGGTGAGGAGTGCAGGCGCGAGCGATTGGTGATCCTCCAGCGCTTCGGCGCGGCGGATGTCAGCGCCAAGGCCGCGCAGGGTGGCAAAGAATTTCTCCGGATGACCGATACCGGCAAAGGCCAGAACCTTGGTGCCCTGCCATGGCATGCCGGTGGGCAGCGGGGCCACATGGCCGGTGAAATGAGGGATGGGGATCTGCGGCCCCCATGTGGATTGAAACGCGTCCTGCGCGGCCTCATCGCCCAGCGACAGCACCAGATCGGCGCGGCTGAGGCCGGTGTCGACGGGTTCGCGCAACGGCCCGGCGGGCAGGCAGCGGCCATTGCCAAAGCCACGTTTGGCGTCCACCACGATGATAGAGAAATCCTTAGCCACCGAGGGGTTCTGAAACCCGTCGTCCATCAAGATGACGCTGGCCCCGGCTGCTGCGGCCTGCGTAACCCCCTTGCCACGATCCTTGGCGACCCAGACCTCACCAAAGGCGGCCATCAGCAAAGGCTCATCGCCGACGTCCTGTGCGCTGTGGTTGCGCGGGTCGACCTGAACCGGGCCCTGAAGCTGACCACCGTAGCCGCGTGACACCACATGTACCCGGTGCCCGGCTGCGCCCAGTTGTTCCATCAGCCAGATCACGGTGGGGGTTTTGCCGGTGCCGCCTGCATTGAGGTTGCCGACACAGATCACCGGCACCGATGCCTTGACCGGGGTGCCCTTTTTCAGGCGGGCAGCCGTGCCACGGGCATAGAGCGCGCCGAGCGGCGACAGCAGGCAAGCGCGCAGATCAAAGGCGGCGGGAGGTTTGTTCCAGAACTCAGGCGGGCGCATGATTGATTTCGCTTTGATCCAGCAAATCCTGAATCCGGTCGAGGAGATTGTCTGTCATGACCGCACCTTCTGTTACCACCTGCCAGCCTGCAAGGGCCATCTCTGCCGCGCGGTCCGGTGACGAGAGGCGATAGACCGCATCCGAAAGCTCCTCTTCGCCGTGGATACGCTCTGCCGCGCCGAGGGCTGCAAGCCGCTGATAGGCCTGCGCATGGGCGACCACGCCGGGGCCATGCAGGATCGCAGAGCCAAGCGCTGCGGCATCCAGCGGATTGGTGCCTTGCGCGCCCCGAATGAGGCTGTTGCCCAGAAAACAAAGCGGGCAGAGCCGATACCAAAGGCCAAGGTTCTCGGTCAGGCCAATCGCCGCCTGCGTGTGGTCTTCGGGGTCTTCGCCCATGTCCCAATCGGCAAAGGCCAGCCCCTCTTTTTTCAAAAGACTGCGCGCGGCGTCCAGATCCTCAAAGGTTTCAACCGTGAGCACCAAAAGCAGCCGGTGCAGCGAGCGCAGGGCGGTTCGATGCGCTTTGACCACCGCTTGCAATTCCGAGAGGGAGACATGCGCGGCGAGCCAGATCGGGCGGCTGCCGAATTGCTTTTGCATCTGCGTCAATTCATCGTCGTTGCAGCTGGGCGGGGTGCTGGACTGAAACAGACGCCCGGAGGGGCGGATGCGTTCGGGGGGCACGCCTGCGCGTTTCAGCCGCTCGGACACCTCTGTGCCGGGCACGAGAATTTCGGCAAAACCATTGAGCAGTCGGTGGCGCTGATCCGGCAGCCAGCGCGAGGCACGGCCGGGGAGTTCTTCGGCGTCGATATCGCACAAGAGCGCGGGCATGTTGCGTTCGCGGATCTGCCGCATCAACAGACGACGCAGCCGGCCCCCGGCCCAGACGCAGAGATCGGGGGACCAGTTTTCAAGAAAGCTGCGAATGTCATTGGGCTGCTCGACCGTCAGCGGCCCCAGCGCGATGTCGCAGCCATCGGGCAGCAGCGAGGGGCGCATGTCCTCTTCCCATGTGAGCATCATCGACAGATCCGGGCGCATCATCTTGAGCCGGTTGCCCACGTCACACAGGCCCAAGAGCCGCTCTTGGGTGGTCGCATGCGCCCAGACCAACTCACCTTCGGGGCGGGTCAGTCGGGCGGCGTCAGCGATATGTCCACCGCCGGGGCCAAACATCAGGTTTTGCGACCCTTAGACGTGTAGATCAGCCGTGACAGCAGCGCGCGGTGCATCTTGCGCCCCCCCGCCACAACGCCGTTTTGCAAGGCATCGGGGCGATTGAACGTGAGCGCAGCGCCGCTGCGGTCAGTGGCGAGACCGCCGGATTCCTGCACGATCAACACCCCAGCGGCGATGTCCCATTCCCACGTGGGGCGCAGGGTGAGCATGGCGTCATAGGTGCCATCCGCAACCCGCGACATGCGATAGGCCAGCGAGGGGCGGTGGCTGCGCCGAAAGGCGGGCGGGGTGCCCGCGTGCCAGTGTTTGGCGTCCAGTGTCGGCTTGGCGCTCAGGATATGGGCGGTCTCGACGTTTTGCGCGGTGCTGGCCGCAATGGGGACGGCATTGCAGGTCGCGCCCTCGCCTGCGGCGGCGGCAAACAGCAGGTCGCGCTGCGGCAGGTAGACCACTGCCGCGACGGGTTTTCCCGCCTCCACGATGGCCAGCGAATGCGCCCATGTGCGTGAGCCATCCGCAAAGCTGCGGGTGCCATCAATTGGGTCGATCACAAAGACGCGCTCGCAGGATTGGCGCAACGGGTCATCTTCGCTTTCCTCCGAGAGCCAGCCATAGTCGGGACGTGCACCGCGCAGGTGGTCCTCCAGATAGTTGTTCACCGCAAGGTCGGCCTCGGTTACCGGGCCTGCGCCATCGGGTTTGTCCCATTTCTGCGCCTCGGTGCCGGTGAATTGCCCCGCGATCTCGCCTGCCTTTTGGGCGGCGGTGATGAGGAGGGACAGATCATTCTCCGGCAAGGGTCATTCCCTCAACAAGGAGCGAGGGCACCACCCGCGACAGATGCCCGCGTGCGTCATTGGCGGGCACCAGCGTTTTCAGCATATCAAGGAGGTTTCCAGCGATGGTGACCTCATTCACAGGATACTGGATTTCGCCGTTTTCCACCCAGAAGCCGGACGCGCCGCGCGAATAATCCCCGGTGTTGGGGTTGATGGTGGAGCCGATCATCGACGTCACCAGCAGCCCGGTGCCCATGTCGCGCAACAGGTCTGCGCGGGTTTTGTCACCCTCCGTCAGCGTAATATTCCAGTTCGACGGCGAGGGCACCGATCCGATGCCGCGCGCGGCGTTGCCGGTGCTGTGCAGGCCCAGCTTGCGGGCGGAGGCAAGATCCATGGTCCAGCCGGTGAGCACACCGTTTTCCACAATCGCGCGCTTCTGGGTGGGCAGGCCCTCACCATCAAAGGGGCGCGAGCCGGATACACGGGGGCGGAAGGGATCCTCAATGACCGAGAGGGTTTCGGGCAGGATCTGCGCGCCCAAGCGATCCTTGAGCCACGAAGAACCGCGCGCCACCGCCGCGCCATTGGCGGCCCCCAGAAGGTGGCCGATCAGCGAGGAGGAGATGCGTTCGTCAAAGAGAACCGGATAGGCTCCGGTCTTGGGGCGACGGGCGTTCAGGCGCTCGATCGCGCGGGTGCCTGCGGTGTGGCCGATTTCATCGGCGCTGCGCAGATCGCTTTGATAGGTGCGGGTGTCGCCATCATAATCGCGCTCCATCCCGGTGCCGGTGCCCGCGATCCCCACGCAGGAAATCGAGCGGCTGGTGCGGGCGTAGCCGCCGGAAAATCCGTTGCTGGCGGCCATGTGGATGTCATGACGCCCATAGCCTGCGGCGGCGGATTGGACCTGCGTGATGCCCTCAATGGCGGCGCAGGCAGCCTCGGCGGCGAGGGCGTCCTGTTGCAGCTGGTCGGGGGCAGGCTCGGCGCTTGGGTCGGCCATCTGAAGCGCGGCCAGATCCCAGTTCTGCGCCAGCTGACCTGCATCTGCCAGCCCAGCATAAGGGTCTTCGGGTGCTTCTTTGGCCATGGCGACGGCGCGTTCTGCCATGGCGGTCAGCGTCTCGGCGCGGGTATCAGACGAGGAAACCTGCGCCTGTCGTTGCCCGACAAAAACCCGAAGCCCGATGTCGACCCCTTCTGAGCGTTCCGCATGTTCCAACGTGCCGTCGCGCACCTCGATAGAGAGGGAGCTGCCCTCGGCAGCCATGGCATCGGCAGAATCGGCCCCGGCCTTTCGGGCGGCGTCGAGCAGGGCGTGGCAGAGCGTTTCAGGAGTCTGTGTCATGGGCACCTTCGCAAATGGGTGGCATTGCTACAGAGCTAGCCAGACCGCCGCCCTACCGCAAGGCCTGTGCGCCATAAAAACGGGCCGTCCCCGGAAAAGGAGCGGCCCCATCACATACCGGGCGTGGCCCGGAATTGGATATTACTTCAGGCGCTGGCCGTTGGCGAGCACGTGACCTTCGTCGTTCACTTCGATCTTCGAGGTCACGGTGTCGTCACCTGCAGAAACCGTGAACATGCCCATCATCATGCGCGCGCCCATGGCGTCATCCTCGGACACAAGACCCATGCCGATCAGCTTGTCGATCAGGGCGTTTGCGCCGACCAGTTTCAGGTTTGCTTCGCCTTCGGGGGCGGGCATACCGTCAAAGCTCTCCAGATCGGTGTTGTCAAAGGTGAAGGCGCCGTCACCGGTCAGTTCCGCACCCGCAACGGAGAGCAGGATCTGGTTGATGCTGAGGGAGTTCACCTCACCCGGTGCTTCGTCGCCTTTTTCTACGGCTGCCATTTGTTCCTCGTCCACGAGGTCAAAGAACAGCTTGCCCTTGCCGGAGAGGTCGACAACGAGGTTTGCAGGATCGCGCGGCAGCTCTTCGTTCGGGTCGATCAGACCCCAGAGCATGTCCGGAACCGCGAATTCACGCAGCGACACGCCGAGAGCAAAGTCCTGCTCTTCATCGGATTTGGTCAGCGGCATCGCGAAGTTGGTGCCCATCTCTTTCATGCTGAGAGAGATCGGGAACGGGATGTCAGAGCCCATCATGTTCAGGGTGGTGTCAACCTGCGTCACATCATAGGTCAGACCTTCTGGGCTCAGGCCGATGTTGAATTCGCCGCCCTTGGAAGAGGTCTGAACCTCAAAGGTGTCGGAGCCGTCCGCGCCCTTGATGTTGGTGTTGCCGGACTCGAAGGTGAATTTGCCGACATAGGCCATGCCCGCCTTGAGCATCGCAGCCACATCAGAGGGATCTTCGACCTTTGGCACGGTCATGTCGCCGGAGAAGTCGAGGCCCTGAAGGGTGCCGTTAAAGGCCGCGTTGTCGCTGCCTTCTGGCTCGTTGAACATGAAATCATAGGCCATGGTGGCGACAGTCATGCTCTGGGTGTAGGAGCGGACATCACCGATTTTCATCATGGTGTTGCTGGCCAGATCGGTCATGTTGACGGTGAGGGCCGCAACATCTGCCGGCACCGCTTCGCCTTCGATTTCGAGATCCTTCAGGGTGAGGCCTGCGGTCGCGGCGGAGTAGCTGTACTCCATCTCGGAGGTGTCACCGCTGACAACCATCGGGCTGCCGTCATGGGTGTAGATCAGGCTGCCGGAGATGGCGTCGCCGTCGGCATTGAAGTCGAAGGCCATCGGGTATTCGGCAGGCATCACCATGTTCACGGTGCCATCGCCGTTTTCGATGAATTCCAGCGTGCCCATGGTCATGGAGAAAGCATCGCCTTCGATGTCCATCGACATGGTGATGTCGGAGACGGTGAGCTTGCCGCTGCTTTCGGTTTCGGATGCGGTGACCTCGTAACCGGTGCTGGACATATAGTCCTTCCAGTCGGACCAGACATCCTGTGCGCTGAGATCAGCGTGCGCGGCCTGAGCAATCAGCAAAATCGGGGCGACAGCACCCATGCCACGAAAAAAAGAAACAGACATAAGAAGAACCTTTCCTAGCGAAGAGTTGGGGCGAACCTCTCCGCTTGTGCGGGCATGGTCAAGGGAGCCAATGACTGGACCGTTCCCCCCAAGTCAGATTAACACATATGAACACGTCGGTTGGGAGACAAGTTATGAAATTCGCGAATAAAACGATCGTCATTTCCGGTGCAAGCCGTGGCATCGGGGCCAGCGCTGCAAGGGAATTCGCGAGTCAGGGGGCCAATGTCGTGCTGCTGGCGCGCAGTGCAGAGGCATTGGAGACGCTTGCGGATGAGATCGGCGAAAAAGCGCTGGCTCTGGCCTGTGACGTGGCCGATTACGCGGCAGTCGAGGCTGCATTTCAGCGCGCCAGCACGCATTTCGGCAGTCTCGATGTGCTGATTTGCAACGCGGGCAAGATTGAACCTATCGCGCGGCTGGAGCATGCCGAGCCTGCCGGTTGGGCGCAGCTGATCAATGTGAATATCACTGGCGTTTTCAACATGATGCGCGCGGGGCTGCCACATCTGAAGGCCGCAGGCGGTGGCGCGGTTCTGACCATCGGGTCGGGGGCCTCGCAGCGCCCGCTGGAAGGCTGGAGCGCCTATTGCACCTCAAAGGCGGGGGCCGCGATGCTGACACAGGCGCTGCACCTTGAAGAGGGCGAAAACGGTATCCGCGTGATGGGGCTGTCACCGGGTACGGTGGCCACGCAGATGCAGCGTGAGATCAAGGTCAGCGGCATCAACCCGGTGAGCCAGCTTGCATGGGAAGATCACATCCCCGCCGAGTGGCCTGCACGCACGCTTTTGTGGATGCTCAGCGCGGATGCGGATGAATTTATCGGCACCGAGGTGTCCCTGCGCGATGAAAATATCCGCAAACGGGTGGGGCTGATATGATCGATCATCATCAGGATTCGCGGGGGCTGCTGACCCTGCGGCTGAACCGTCCGGACAAGGCCAATGCGCTGACGCCCGAGATGCTGGAACAGCTGATCGAGATTGTGCGGGGCGCCCGTGCGGCGCGGGCGCTGATCCTGACGGGCACCGGTAAAGTGTTCAGCGCCGGTGCGGATCTGGATGCGGCCAAGGCGGGGCTTGCGACGTCGCCCCTGTGGGAAGACCTCTCCGCTGCCTTGGCGGGATTGCCGTGCCTGAAGGTTGCCGCGCTCAATGGAACATTGGCGGGAGGGGCAAACGGCATGGCGCTGGCCTGCGATATTCGCATCGCGGTGCCCACGGCCAAGGTGTTTTATCCGGTGATGCAGCTTGGTTATTTGCCGCAGCCCTCTGATGCGGCGCGGATGCGCGCGCTTATTGGCCCTGCCCGTACCAAGATGATCCTGGTGGCGGGCCAGAAAATCACAGCGCAACAGGCCTATGATTTCGGATTGATCGACAGGATCGTCGCGCCGGAGGACCTGATGGCGGAGGCCGAGGCGCTGGTTGGCCCGTCGCTTGCGGCCCAGCCTGATATTGCGCGGGCGATCCTTCGGGCCGCTGCCGGTGGCCCTCAGGAGAAATAGAGCTTGAGTTCCGAAAGGTAGCTTTGCCACTCGGCGCGGCGGTGCTGGGTGCGCTCGGGGTCTTTTTGCGCCACCGCATGTACAATGAAGTTCTGCAACGTCACCAAGGGCGCGGTTGTTTCCAGAAACAGCCCGGTCTTGGTGCGCCCGTGAAAGACATAGTCGGTGTAGTCATAGGCCCAGTTGTTGAACTCATCCGTGATGACCACAACCGTCATGCCGGTTTTCTGGGCGAGGCGGGAAATCTGGATCGCCTCGCGCGCGAAGGGCACAATGTCGACGACGATCAGCACGTCCTGACTGTAGTCATCGCACCCTGCGTCCACCCATTCCACCAGACCGCCGGAGTTTGCTGAGACGAAGTGCACGGAGCTGCGCACGATATTGAGCCGTTTTGCAAAATCCTCTGCTACGCCGCTAACGGTCTGAAATCCCGTGACATAGACCCGGCGCGCCTGATCGAGTGTGGCGGTCATCCGGGTCCAGTTCTCCGTCTCCATCTGTTGTGCAAGCGCCAGAAGCGACTCCGCCTCTGAGGTCAAAAAGCCGCTGAGAGAGCCTTCTTTCAGGCGTTCGCTGCGCAGAGAGGGTTCCAGCAGGGCGCTGGTCATTTCGGTGCGCAATGCTTCCTTGAGGCCGGAGATTCCCTTGTAGCCGAGTCGCTTGAGAAAGCGGGAGACGGTGATCTCGCTCACGCCCGCTTTGGCCGCGACAGAGGCGCCCGTTTCCAATCCGAGCTGTGCTTCGTTGAGCAACAGGTAGCGGGCAATCTTTGCCTCAGATTTGGTCAGCTCAGGCAATATCTTTTGAATTTTCAAAGACATCGCGCTTTCGGTTCCGGCTTGGGTCTTCTCGCTCAACGGCATCCTCCTTAGATGCACAATGCATCATTTTTAAAAAATGATAGACTTATGTCATTTCACCTACCATGATCCAGACAGGAATACAGAGTTCGCATCAAAAATCGAACCTAACAAATCTGATCCACAGGGAGATCATCATGAATATGCTAGCCAAATTCGGGTGTGCCGGTGTCATGGCCGTTTCTTTTGCCGGTGCTGTGCAGGCTGAAGGGGCGCTGAACCTCTATAACTGGGGGGATTACATCAACCCCGGTATCCTCAAGAAATTTACCGAAGAAACCGGTATTGAGGTGAACCTCGACACCTATTCCTCCAACGAGGAAATGCTGGCCAAATTGCAGGCCGGCGCGACCGGCTATGACATCGTGTTCCCATCGGTCCACATGCAGGACATTATGTCAAAGCTCGACCTGTTGTTGCAGACCGACATCAACCAGAGCGCGGGATTTGCCAATATCGACCCGCTGTCATTGCGCGCCAAGAGCGACCCGGAGGGGGTGTTCTGCCTGCCTTATGCCTTTGGGACCGTGGGGATTTACTACAAGCCCGAAATCACTGGTGAGATCACCGGCTGGGAAGATTTCTTTGCGATCCCCAAAAAAACTGGTGGCCGCATCACCCTGCTCGATGACATGCGCGAAGTGCTGGCGATCGGGCATGTGATGAACGGCACCTCGGTAAACAGTGTCGACCCGGCAGAGATCACCGCGGCGCAGGACTATATTCTAAAGCAGCGCCCGAATGTGTCGGCCTTTACCTATGACGTGCCGGGGTTGATCGCCACGGATGACATTGCCGCAGCACAGTATTTTATCGGCATGCATGTGCTCACCAGCAACATGGAAAATGTAAAATACGTGATCCCGAAAGAGGGCGGTACGCTTTATCAGGAAAACATGTGCGTGCTGAAATCCGCGCCGAATGCCGAAAATGCCAAGGCGTTCATGGAGTTCTACCTGCGCCCGGAGATCGCGGCGATGAATGTGGAACAGCAGTTCAACGGCACGCCCAATATCCCCGCGCGTGATCTGGCCTCGGATTACATCCGCAACAATCACAACATCACGCTCCCCGACGAGACTTATGAGCGGTTGCAGACCTTTGAAGATCTGGGCCGGGGGCTGCGCCTTTATGACCGCGCGTGGAACACCATCCGCACCGCACAATAATCAGCTTTTGCCTAGGCGGGCGGCGCACAATGTGCCGTCCGGCAGCGGAGACACATATGACACAGATACTAGAGGTGCGCGGCGCTCGCCGTGTGTTCAAGACCCCCGAAGGCGGCACGGTGGCCGCATTGGACGGTGTGGATCTTGATGTGGGGCAGAATGAATTTGTGACCCTGCTGGGGCCGTCGGGATGTGGCAAGACCACGCTCTTGCGCTCCGTCAGCGGGTTTGAGCAGCTCGACAGCGGGACGGTGATGCTGGAAGGCAAGGACATCGGCAGAATGCCCGCCTTTCGGCGTCCGGTGAACACGGTGTTTCAAAGCTATGCGCTGTTTTCCCATATGACCGTCGAGCGCAACGTGGCCTATAGTCTTGAGGTTGCGGGTGCGTCCAAGCAGGAGCAGAAAATCCTCGCGGGTGAAGCGCTGGAGATGGTGGGGCTGTCGGGGACGGGCAGCCGGATGCCGTCGCAACTGTCGGGCGGGCAGCGCCAGCGGGTGGCCTTGGCGCGGGCAATCGTTGCTCGGCCCAAGCTGTTGCTACTGGATGAGCCGCTGTCGGCGCTGGATCGGCGTCTGCGCCAGAAAATGCAGATTGAGCTGAAGGCGCTGCAATCGGAACTGGGCATCGCCTTTGTCTTTGTCACCCACGATCAGGAAGAGGCGCTGACCATGTCCGACCGGATCGTGGTGATGCGTGGCGGGCAGATCGAACAATGCGGTGCGCCGCGCGACATCTTTCGCAAGCCTCGCACAAAATTCGTGGCGGAGTTCATTGGCGATACCAACCTGTTTGAAACCACCATCGAGTGCGTCCATGACGGGCGCATTCTGGCGCTGACCCGTGAGGGAACCAAGATCTGGCTCTCCGAAGAAACCAAACGGGCCAAGGGCGATGCGGCGACGGTGGTTATCCGGCCCACGGACCTGCAAGTACAAGACGCGCACAGCTCCTGCGGGTTTCGGGGCAAAATCACGCGGGTGATCTATCTGGGCACCGACCTGCATTATTATGTCCAGCCTGCGGTGGGCGGGCAGGAATTGCTGGTGGTGTCACGCACCGATGGCAGCCGCCGCGCACCGGGGGATGAGGTCACGCTGACCTATCGGCCAGAGCGCGCCCATGTGGTGGAGGACTGCTGATGGCCACGCCACATACCCGCGAACGCCTGTTTCTATTTGGGTTGCTGACCCCTGTAACCCTGCTTCTGGGCATCTTCTTTTTGCTGCCGCTGGCGGTTATCGTCATCTACTCATGGCTGATGCCGGGCCTTTATGGCGGCGTCGAGTGGGAGTTCTATCACTGGAATTACGGACGCCTCTTTGGCTGGGCGGACGGGGTGATGGAGATCTACGAGCCGATCTATCTGAAGATCCTGCTGCGCTCGCTCAGCCTCGCCATTCTAACGGTGCTGTTGACGCTGGTGCTGTGTTATCCGGTGGCATTCTGGATTTCCCGGCTGTCGCCGCGCTGGCAGGTGGTGTTCCTGTTTCTGATCACCTTGCCGTTTTTCACCAGTCTGGTTGTGCGCCTTTATGCGTGGCTGCTGATCCTCAAGCCCTCGGGCGTGTTGAACAGCACCCTGTTGGGGATCGGTCTTATCAGCGAGCCGCTGGAGATCCTGTTCACCCGGACTGCAGTGGTGATCGGCATGGCCTATGTGATGATCCCGTTCATGTTCATGCCGCTGTTTGCGAGTATCGGAAATCTGGACCGTTCGCTGCTGGAGGCCAGCAGTGATCTGGGCGCGGGGCGGGTGCAGACCTTTTTCAAGGTGATGCTGCCGCAGACCATGCCCGGCGTGATTGGTGGATCGGTCATCGTGTTCATCCCGTCGGTTGGCAATTTCGTGGTGCCCGATGTGCTGGGCGGCGCGAAGGGGCTGATGATCGGCAATCTGGTCGAGCAGCAGTTCCTGTCGGCGCGCAACTGGCCGTTTGGCTCGGCGTTGTCGGTGGTGATCATGGCCGTCGTGCTGGGGGTGATGCTGGTCTATGTGACGCGACTGGCGCGTGAGGGGAGGGCATCGTCATGAAATACCTTCGTCGTTTGCCGCTCTCGGCTATGCTCCTGACGTTTTACAGCCTGATGTTCTTTGCCTTCATCTATGCGCCGCTGGCGTTGATCGTGACCTATTCGTTCAACGCCAACCCGGTGAACATGATGGTCTGGGATGGGTTTACGCTGGATTGGTACCGGATCATCCTCGGTCTGAAAGATCGCCCGGTCGATATTGTGAACAGCTCCTCCGCCTATCTCGATTCCACCGATCAGTTGCTGGAGGCACTGCGCAACAGTCTGATCATCGCCACCTCAACCACCACGATCTCGACGGTGATTGGCACCAGTGCGGCGATTGCGCTGGCGCGGTTCCGGTTTCGGATGCGCGGGTTTTATCGTGGGCTGATGATGATGCCGATGACGATGCCGGACATCGTGCTTGGGATCGGGTTGCTGATCTTTTTTGTCAGCGCGGGCGCAAAGCTCGGGCTCACCACGATCATCATTGGCCACTGCACGTTTCTGACCTCTTATGTCTTTATCATCGTGCAGGCGCGGATGGCGGGGCTTGATCCGGCACTTGAGGAGGCCTCGGCCGATCTGGGTGCAAATGAGTGGCTGACCTTTCGCAAGGTGCTGTTGCCACAGTTGATGCCGGGGATCGCGGGGGGCGCTATGCTCGCCTTCATCATCTCGATGGATGATCTGGTCATCACCTATTTCATCTCGGGCACCGATAGCACCACCTTGCCGGTCTTCATCTTCTCGATGGTGCGGCGTGGGGTGAAGCCTGAGATCAACGCCATCGCAACCCTTATCATACTGGTTTCGATCATTATTGCGGCAGTCGGCCTATGGCTGCGCGCCCGTAGGAAAGACTGATGCAAGACAAGACTTCTGATAAACCACGCGCCCGTGATCTGGGGCTGCCCTTGCCGGGCACGCCGGGGGTTTTTAACGCGATCACCGATGTGCCGGGGGTTGCTGTCGGGTTCAGGACGCTGACCGATCCTGTGCGGCGGATGCGCACCGGGGTGACGGCGATTGTGCCCCGGCAGGACGCGGATGACCCGCAACCGGTCTGGGCCGGGCAGTTTTGTCTGAATGGGAATGGCGAGATGACCGGGACCCATTGGATCAATGATGCGGGGTATTTCCTTGGGCCGATCTGCATCACCAACACCCATGGTGTAGGCATGGCGCACCATGGCGCGACGCGCTGGATGATCGACCGCTACCCCACCCATTTCAGGCAGGGGCACGCCTGGGCTATGCCGGTGGTGGCCGAGACTTATGATGGCGTGTTGAACGACATCAACGCGCTGCATGTCAGCGCTGCCGATGCTGTCAAAGCGCTGGAAACCGCGCGGTTTGGCCCCGTTGCCGAAGGCTCTGTCGGGGGTGGCAATGGGATGATTTGCTACGAATATAAGGGCGGTACCGGCACGTCCTCGCGGCTGGTTCAGATCGGCGACAAGACCTACACCGTGGCAGCACTTGTGCAGGCCAACCACGGGCTGCGTCCATGGCTCAACATCTGCGGCGAGCCGGTGGGGCAGGCGTGGGACGAGAACCGGCTGCTGGATGCGGAAACCGGATCGATCATCGTGATCCTTGCAACCGATGCGCCGCTTGGCCCCCTTGCGCTGCGGCATCTGGCTAAACGCGCGGCGATCGGGATTGGCCGGGGTGGCACGCCGGGGGGGAATAACTCGGGCGATATCTTCCTTGCGTTTTCGGTCGCCAATCCGCAGCCGATGCCGCAATCTGCTGGCCCCGAGACCACGAGGGTGGAGATGAACGGGGAATACATCGACCCGCTCTATTTGGCGGCGGTGGAGGCGGTGGAGGAATCCGTCCTGAACGCCATGGTGGCGGGCGAGGATGTCCCGACCGTAAAGCCCCCGAACAAGACGTGCAGCGCGCTCCCTGTGGAGCGGTTGCGCGCGCATTTCTCCCCGAGGCAGGACGCAGCGCAATAGGGTTGCGATAGATACAGGCAAGAGAAAAGGCGGCGCAGTCCCTGCGCCGCCTTTTGATTGTATATCAATGCTTTACTGCGGATCAGGCGTCGCGCTCCATGATCCATTCGACCTCTGGCGCGGCGACAAAGCGCCATTTGCGCAAGGGGCCAGCCATGACGTTGAGGTAATACATCTCAAACCCGTAGGGCGCACCGCAAGGGTGGTGGCCGCGCGGCACCAGGACCACATCGCCATCCGCGACCGCCATGGTTTCATCCAGCTGCCCGTCATCGGTATAGACGCGCTGGATGCCAAAGCCGCTCGCCGGGTTCAGGCGGTGATAATAGGTCTCTTCCAGATAGGTGATCCGGGGGAAGTCATCCTCGTCGTGGCGGTGGCTGGGGAAGGACGACCAATGGCCGGCGGGGGTGAAGACCTCGGTGACCAGCAGGCTGTCGCAATAGTCCTCGTTCTCCATCGCGATATTGTTGATGTAGCGGGTGTTGGTCCCCTTGCCGCGCTCTGTGAGGGTGATGCCATCGGGGCCGATCCGGCGTGCCGCATGGCCACCCTTGCCCGGTGCGGAACAGACCGCAATGGTGCAATCGGTGGTGGCCTCGGCGCTCCAGTCGCTGCCATTGGGCAGATAAAGGCAATGGGGCGGGGTTTTCTCAAACACCGACATGCGCTCGCCCAGTTCGCCCCAGTCCTGTCCCGCGCCGGTCAGATTGGCTTTGCCTTCCACCATCACGAGGATCACCTCGCGGTCGCCGGTGACGTCAGCCACGGTCTCGCCCGCGCGCAGACGGTGTAGGGCAAAGCCCACGTAGCGCCAGCCTGCACTTTCGGCTGTGATGCGATGCACCTCGCCATGGGTGCCAAAGGGTTTTCGCAGCAGATCGCTCATGGGTCTTGCCTCCTGTTGTTGGGTCGCGGGGATTAACCCGTAACCTCTAGCCCATAGCGCGCGCAAAGGTCGCGAATGGTCTGATAGCCCAGTTTTGAGGCCGCATAGGGCGCGACCTTGGCGGGGTCTTGCTCGGCCTCGACCACGATCCAGCCCTGATAGCCCATCTTGGCCAGACGTTCGGTCACGGCCGCAAAATCGATGGACCCTTCGGCATCCCCCGGCACGGTAAAGGCCCCGGCGATGACGGCATCCAGAAAGGACCAGCTCTCAGTGCGGGCCTGCGCGGCGATATTGGCGCGCAGATCCTTATAGTGGACGTGGTGGATGCGGTCGCCCCATTTGTCGAGCGTGCCCAGCAGATCCCCGCCGCCAAAGACCAGATGGCCAGTGTCATAAAGCAACGTCACCTCGGGGCTGCTGGCCTCCATCAGCCAGTCGATATCCTCTTGATCCTCGATGAAGGCGCCCATGTGGTGGTGATAGGCCAGAGGCAGGCCCTTGTCGGTCATCCACTTGGCCAGTTCAGAGAGCTTGGCCGCATAGGCGCGGACGTCGTCCCGCGCAAGCTTGGGGCGGTTGTTCACCGGGGTCGTGCGGTCGCCCTGCACGGTGTTGGAACATTCCGCATAGACCAGACAGGGCGCGCCCAAAGCGGCGAATTGCTCGACCTGCTCTGCGATGGCAGCTTTTTCGGTCTCGACATCATTCACCAACAGGTTGCCCGAGCACCAGCCACCACAAAGCGAAATGTCATATTCGTTCAGATACTTGCGCAGCCCTTCGGTGTCCTGGGGCATGCGGCGGCCACGTTCGACCCCGGTATAACCGATCTCGCGCGCTTCGCTCAGGGCCTGTTCCATCGTGTAGGCGGCGGTGAGGTCGGGCAGGTCGTCGTTCTGCCATGCAATGGGGGAGATGCCGATCTTGACGCTCATGGGCGGTGTCTTTCGTTGTGGGCGCATGTCCGCGCCTGATCCAAAACTGGGGCCTTTCCGACGCGCGGGAGGACGCACTCCGGAAAGGCAGGCCACGGGCGTCAGTTGAGCGCGCGGGCCTTGATCTGTTTTTCATATTCGGCGCGTTTGGCGCGCACCTCGGCCCGCTCGGACACTTCGGGCACCGCCACGTCCCACCAATGGCCGCCATCGGGTGTCGAGGGGTAGGGATCGGTGTCAATCACCACCACAAACGGCCCTTTGGCGGATTTCGCGCGGCTCAGGGCCTCTTCCAGTTCTGCAATGCTGCTGACATGTACGGCCGCCGCCCCCATGGATGCGGCATGGGCGGCAAAGTCGATGTTCGACGGCGTCACGTGATGGGAGTGGTCGAGGAGGTTGTTGAACTCTGCCCCGCCGGTGCCCATTTGCAGCCGGTTGATGCAGCCGTAGCCGCGGTTGTCGGTGATCACCACGGTCATGTCGATGCCCAGCATCGCCGCCGTCGCCAGTTCCGAGTTGGCCATCATATAGCTGCCGTCGCCGATCATGCAGACCACATCCCGGTCTGGCTGCGCCATCTTGATGCCCATGGCACCGGCGATCTCATAGCCCATGCAGGAATAGCCGTATTCCATGTGATAGGCGCCGGGGCGCGGGGCTTTCCAGAGTTTGTGCAGCTCGCCCGGCATGGTGCCCGCCGCGCACATCACCACCGTGTCGGGACCGGAGGCCCGTTGCACCGCGCCGATCACCTGCTGGTCACTCGGCAGTTGGATGTCCTCGCGCGGGGCGGCGGTGAGCGGGTCGACGGCGCTGAACCACGCCTCCTTGAGTGTGGCGGAGGGGGCGGCGAATTGCAGATTACCAAGCGCCGCGCCCAGCAGTTCCAGCCCGACGCGGGCATCGCAGCACAAGGGCTCTGCCCCATGTTTCATGGCGTCATAGGCAGCAACATTGAGCGAGACGAGCGTGCGAGTCGGGTTCTGGAACAGGTTCCACGAGCCGGTGGTAAAATCCTGAAATCTTGTGCCCACACCCAGAACCAGATCGGCCCCGGCGCAAACTTCATTGGCGGAGCCCGCACCGGTCACCCCTACGGGGCCGAGGTTCAGCGGGTGATCCCAGGCGAGAGCGGATTTGCCCGCCTGGCTTTCGACAACCGGGATCTGATGCGCCTCGGCAAAGCGTTGCAGCGCGGCGCAAGCGCCCGCGTAATGCACGCCACCCCCGGCCACGATCACCGGAGATTTTGCGGCTTTCAGCAGGTCGGCAACCCGCGCCAGCTCGCCCTCATCCGGGCGGGGACGGCGGGTTTGCCAAATGCGCGGCGCAAAGAAGGCCTCGGGCCAGTCATAGGCTTCGGCCTGCACGTCCTGACAGAACGACAGGCAGACCGGGCCGCAGTCTGCCGGATCGGTCATCGTGCGAAAGGCGCGCGGCAGGGCGGTCAGCAGCTGCTCGGGGCGCATGATGCGGTCGAAATAGCGCGTGACCGGTTTGAAACAGTCATTGGCGCTGGTGGTGCCATCGCCGAAATCCTCGATCTGCTGCAACACAGGGTCGGGACCCCGGTTGGCAAAGACATCGCCGGGGATCAGCAAGAGCGGCAGCCGGTTCACATGCGCCAGTGCCGCCGCTGTCACCATATTGGTGGCACCGGGGCCGATGGAGGAGGTGACCGCCATCGCCCGCTTGCGCGCGGACTGCTTGGCATAGGCAATCGCCGCATGGGCCATGGTCTGCTCATTGTGGCCGCGATAGGTGCGAAATTCGTCGCGCGCGCCGTGCAGCGCCTCGCCCAGACCGGCCACATTTCCGTGGCCAAAGATCGCCCAGATCCCGGCGAGGAAGGGTTCGCCTTCCTCGTTCAGTTGTGCGGCGATATATTTCACCATCGCCTGCGCTGCGGTTAGCCGGATCGTGCTCATTGTGCCGCCTCCATTGTGCGTGCGCGTGCCTGCGCCCAGATATCGCAAAGCCGGGCGTAATTTTCTGTCATGCGCGCCACGGCGCTGTCGTCGTCAATGCGGCCTGCAAACCAGTCGCGGGCCACATCGCCAAAGATTGTCCGCCCGACGGCAAACCCTTTGACCAGCGGGAAGCGTACGGCGAGGGCAAAGCTCTCGCGCAGCTCGTCCTCCGGGGCGTCCAGACCCAGCACCACGATACCACGGGTGCGTTTGTCGTTGCGCTCGATCGCATCGCAGCTTGCCGCCCATGCGGCCTCGGAGCGGAAGGGTTCAAGCTTCCACCAATCGGGGTAGATGCCCGCATCGTATACGCGCTGAATGACATCTGGCGTGGTTTTATCGTCAAAGGGGCCGACCTTGGAGGGGATCACCTCCAGCAGGAATTCAAGCCCGTTGCGGCGGCAGGACTGGAACACGCGGGTGATGGTGGCGATCTGGTCGGCCCACATCGCGTCATCATCGTCGGGATGCGGGAAGCACAGGCATTTGACCACATGTTCGCCGGGCCATTCCTTCAGCCCGCCCGCATCCTCGCCCACCTGCGGCTCCAGCCGCAAGGGGCGCGAGCCGGGCCATTCCACCGGGCGGCCGATCCACAGACCCTGACCGGCTGCGGCATAGAGCGCGCGCGCGCCAAGGCGGCCATCGCAGAGGATGCCGTGACCGGGGCGGCCAGCGGCCTGCATGAGCGCCGCCCTGAGGCAAAGCTCCTTGAACGCGCCGATGCGCTCGGGCGTGGCGCCGTCCATCTCTTCCATCTGCATGCGGTGATCAAAGGCAAAGACCCGCAGGTCGTCCCAGTCACGCTTGCGGGTGGTTGACCAGTGGATCTGCTCCAGCGCTGTGTCGTTGCGCAGGGCTTTCTCCACCACGCCACGCTGGAGGAAGAATTGCAGCTCTTCCCAGCTGGGATAGGCGGGGGTGCAGCCATGACGGCTGACGGCAAAGGCCCCGCAGGCATTGGCGTATTTGAGCGAGGTGGGCCAGTCTTCACCGTCGAGCCAGCCCTTCAGAAGACCGGACATGAAGCCATCGCCCGCACCGAGCACGTTAAAAACCTCGATGGGAAAACCGGGGCCGCTTTGGCCCTCGTCCAGCCTGTCCGGGATCGCGCCGGTGAAGGCCACCGCGCCATCAGCGCCGCGTTTGCACACCAACGTCGCCCCCGAGACCGCGCGCACCGCGCGCAGTGCTGCGACCGTGTCGGTGGTGCCGCCTGCGATGTGGAATTCCTCTTCGGTGCCGACGATCAGGTCAAACAGATGCAGGGTGGATTGCAGTTTTTCCGTCACCGCTGCTGAGGCGATAAAGCGGTTTTCGCCGTCGCCATGGCCGGACAGCCCCCAGAGGTTGGGGCGAAAATCAATGTCCAGCGCGGTCTGCGCGCCGTGTTTGCGCGCAAAGTCCAGTGCTTTCAGCACCGCCGCCTCGGTGCGGGGATTGGACAGATGAGTGCCAGTGGCGACCACGGCGCGGGCGCGGGCAATGAAGCCTTCGTCCACGTCCTGTGCGCTCAGCGCCATATCGGCGCAATTCTCGCGGTAGAAAATCAGCGGGAACTGGTCCTCATCGCGAATGCCGAGCAGCACAAGCGCCGTCAGCCGCTCCGGGTCGGTGAGGACGCCGGTGACGTCGACGCCCTCTTTCACCAGTTCCTCACGCAGGAAACGGCCCATATGCTCGTCGCCAACCTTGGTCAGCAGCGCCGAACGCAAGCCCAGACGCGCGGTGCCCGTCGCCATATTGGTGGGGGAGCCGCCGACGTATTTCTCGAAACTGCGCATGTCTTCAAGACGGCCACCAACCTGCGCGCCGTAAAGGTCAACGGACGCGCGCCCGATGGTGATGAGGTCCAGATCCTTGGTCATTACACAGTGCCCCCGAGCGAGCCTTCGAGCTGTGCCATTTCCTGACCACCCGCCATGAGATCCTGCAGCTCCTCCGGTGTGATCTGGCCGCGCTGTGCGGTGCCCAGCGTCTTGCCGCGGTTGAGCACGGTGAACCGGTCGCCCACGGCCAGCGCGTGGCGCACGTTGTGACTGATGAACACCACGCCGACGCCTTGTTTGCGCACCCGGTCAATGGTGGCGAGCACGTTCGAGGTCTGCCGCACGCCAAGCGCCGAGGTGGGCTCGTCCAGGATCAGCACCCGCGCGCCGAAATAGACCGCGCGCGCAATCGCCACCGTCTGGCGTTCGCCGCCCGAGAGCGTGCCGACCGCCTGATCGGGGCCGCGCAGGTTGATGCCCATCTTGCGCATTTCCTCCACGGTGGTCTGGTTCATCATCTCGATGTCCATGCGGCGGAAGGGCTTGGAACCCTTGAGCGGCTCGCGCCCCATGAAGAAATTGCGCGTCACACTCATCAGCGGGATCATGGCAAGATCCTGAAACACCGTGGCAATTCCGGCTTCCATCGCATCGCGGGGGCTGTCGAAATTCATCGGTTGCCCGTCGATGGTGATCGCACCCTTGGTGGGTTTGTGTACGCCCGACATGGTCTTGATAAAGGTGGATTTGCCCGCGCCATTGTCGCCAAGCAGACAGTGGCATTCGCCCGGTTTCACATCAAAGCTGACACCTGCAAGCGCGATGATATTGCCGAAATGCTTCTCGATATCCTGCATTTCGATGATCGGCTTGGCCGCGTCCTGCGGGCTGCCGTGATGGAAGGTCGTGTCTTCGGTCATCTGCTGGGTCATCTCAGCGTTCCCCCGTCACGCGCTTGCGGATGTAGTTGTTGAACAGAACCGCGATCAACAGCATGCCGCCAAGGAAGATCTGGAACCAGTCCTGATCGAAGTCTGTATAAGTGAGGCCGATGGTGACCATGCCAAAGATGATCGCGCCAAAGAATGCGCCGATGGCCGATCCGTAGCCGCCGGTCAGCAGGCAGCCGCCGATCACTGCGGCGATGATGGCCTCGAACTCTTTCATGAAGCCGCGGCGGGCGTCGGTCGAACCTGCATCCATTACGGTGATGATCGCAACCAGCGCGCCGCAGAGCGCCGTCACCATAAAGAGCGAGATCTTCACCTTGCGCACCGGCACACCGGAGTTGGAGGCTGCGTTGCGATCGCCGCCCGAGGCAAAGATCCAGTTGCCCTGCGGGGTGCGCAGCAGCACATAGGTCGCCACCAGCGCCAGCGCGATGAACCAGAGGATTTCCACCGGGATGCCGGGCACTTTGGGGGTGCCGTTCTTGAAGGTGTCGATCAGGCCGATCTGGGCAAGCCAGGCAAAGATCGGGCCAAAAGCGTCGCCAGAGAACATGGGCGCAAGCCAGTCGCCCTCAACCGCATCGCGCACGCCGCGCAGCTGGGTGGAGCCGCCAGAGGCCAGTTTCAGCCCCACCAGTGACGCGCCGCGCAGGATGAACAGGAAGGCGAGTGTCACAATAAAGGACGGCAGGCCGGTTTTCAGAACGATCACGCCATTTACCGCGCCAAGCCCAGCCGCCACCGCCAGTGTCAGCGGGATCGCGAGGATCAGGGGCAGGCCAAGGGTGACGACGCAAGCGCCAAAGATCAGACCCGCAAAGGCCACCATGGAGCCGATGGAGAGGTCAAATTCACCGCCGATCATCAGCATCGCTGCGCCGATGGCGAGGATGCCGAGCTGCGCCGCAGGGGTCATGAAGTTCATGATGCCCGAGAGCGTGAACATGGTGCTGTCGGCAGTGATCAAAAAGAATGTGGTGACAAGAATGACACCGGCGATGGCCCCAAGCTCCGGGCGCTTCATCAGCCGCGCGCCAAAGCCTTCTTGTTTCAGGCGTTCGTCGGTGACGGTTTGGGCCGTGTCGGCCATGGCGTGATCCTCCCTTGGGGACAAAGAAGGGCCGTGGCGCGGCGTTTGCACCACGGCCCCAAATGCGATTTAGCGTTTTAAGTGCGTGGCTTAGCGGATGCCTTCAGCACTCAGCTCGACCACCTGGGCAGCTTTGTGCTGGGTGATCAGATTGGGGCCGGAGGGGACGTTGCCGCCGGGGATCAGGCCGTAGTTGGCATTGAGCGCCAAGAACGAGACCGGCAGATAGCCTTGCAGGAATTGCTGCTGGTCGATGGCAAAGGCCGCTTCGCCTTTTGATACGCTCTCAAGGAAACTTGCCGACAGGTCAAAGGTCGCCACATTCACCTCGCCGGTGCGGCCAACGGCGGCGACGGCGCGCACGGAGGGCTCACCCACCAGGGAGGCACCAAGGCCCATCACGGTGTCGATGTCAGGGTTGGATTCCAGCGCCGCTTTGACCTTGGCTTCGACTTCGGCCGGGTCGTTCTGGGTCGGGATCACCTCGACAGAGCCGCCGAACCCGTCAGAAAAGCCCTGACAGCGCAGGTCGAGCGCCACGTTGCCGACTTCTTGGTTGACGCAGATGCCGACCGTGCCGCCCATCGAGGCGAGCTTTTCACCGGCGGCCTTGCCTGCGGTATATTCGTCCTGGCCCACGTGCAGCAGCGCGCCGAGATCCTTGGAGACGTCAGAGCCGGAGTTCATCGAGATGACCGGAATGCCAGCCTCGACCGCGCGGCGGATTGAGGGCGACAGCGCGTCGGCGTCGGGAATGGAGACCACCAGCCCGTCGGGTTCCTGATTGACGGCGGCGTCGATCAGCTGGCTCATCTGCACCATGTCAAAGGTCTCGGGCGAGCGGAAATCGACATTCGCGCCCGTGTCCTTGGCGGCCTTTTCCACGCCGTTTTTCACCACGGACCAGAATGGATCGTTGGCCTGACCATGGGCGACCACGATGATGTCCTGCGCCATGGCGGGGGCTGCGACGGCCATCCCGGCGACAACAGCTGCGGTTTTCAAGAATTTTTTCAATTTGTCCTCCCTTAGACAAAGCCCGGTGTCCCGGATTGTAAGCGCCTCGGCTCGCTGAAGGCTGAGGTGCTCCTGATGACCGGCCTCCCACCGGTCAGCACGAAACGGTGTCGAATCGCGCTTATGGAACATTTATTCCGTTTTGGCGCGAGCCTGTCAAGATTCGCGTCGTTGCGATCCGACCAGCACCGAAAGGGCGGTGGTGAGTGTGATGGAGGCGTTGAGTGCGCGAAAGCCTGCGACCTCATGTTCGTGCACGATGAGCACCTCGCGGGCGAATTCAAACAGCGGGCATTTCTCGGAATCGCTCAGCCCGTAGACCGGAACGCCACGCTCGGCGGCCTCTCTGGCCTGCTGGATCACGTCCTCGGAGAAGGGTGCAAAGGTCACCGCAAACAGCGCATCATCGGGTGTCATCAGGGGAGGGCTGTCAAGGTGGCCAACGTCGGTATGCAACAAGGCAGGCACATCCATCTTACCAAGGAGATAGGACATATTGCTGACCACAGCAAAGGCGCGACGCATACCCAATAGGTGTAGAATGCGCGCCTGTGCCAAGCCGCTTGCGACACTGTTAAGTCCCTCATTTGCAACAGAATTACCCAAAGATAGCAGCGACTTATGGCCCGCCTCGGTAAATTCTCCCAACAGCTGACCACTGCCCTGCGCCACATCGGGGCGCACCTGAGCAAGGCGCTGTTCATAGTCGGGGCGAAAAGAGGTGTACTGCACCCGAAACAGCCCCTGCATCTCGGAATAGCCGCTAAAGCCAATGGCCTGACAGAACCGGATATAGACCGAAGGCGCAACGCCCGATGCCTTGGCCATATCAGAGACCGTAGAGACCGCCACAAGATGCAGGTGACGGCGGGTGAAGGATGCACATTGCTTCAGTCGCTTGGGCAGCTCATCCTGCATCTGGTCCAGCCGCTCGATGGTCTGGGTGATATTGGTGGGGGGTGTGGCGATACCCTCGTTCTCACTCATTCAACGTCCTCTCTCTTGACAGGTTCACTGTAATCGCTCATCACCAAAAATGGAATGAAAATTCCATATGGGAGGTTTTTGTGACTCTAGGTCTTGGTTTGATCGGAACCGGCTTCATGGGCAAGGCGCATGCGTTGGCCTATGGCTCTGCCGCGGCGGTATTTGGGGATCTGGCGCCGGTGCGTCTGGCGCAATTGTGCGACACGCCTGCGCAGAAGGCGCGCGATCTGGCGGCTCAGTTCGGGTTTGCCGCAGCCACCGACGATTGGCGCGCCCTGATCGCCAACCCGGAGGTCGATATTGTCTCCATCACCACACCCAATGTGCTGCATAAGGAGATGGCGCTGGCGGCGATTGCGGCCGGGAAACATGTGCATTGCGAAAAACCACTGGCGCTGACGCTGGAGGATGCGCAGGAGATGGAAGCTGCGGCGCGTGCCGCTGGGGTGCGCACAAAGGTGGGGTATAACTACATTCACAATCCCGCCGTCACCCATGCCCGCGCATTGATTGCCGAAGGGATGATCGGAAAGCCCGTGCATTTTCGCGGCTGGGTGGATGAGGACTATCAGGCCGACCCGGACCTGCCGTGGACCTGGCGCGCCACCCGCGCGGATGCGGGGCTTGGTACGCTGGGCGATCTGGGCTGTCATCTGGTGTCGATGTCGCATGTGCTGATGGGCGAGATCGAGAGCCTGATTGCTGATACGCAGATCATCCATGAAACCCGCCCCCTGCCCGATGGAAGCGGCCGCGCGGCGGTGGAGAACGAGGACACCGCCTCGGCCATCATCCGATATCGCAACGGGGCGCAGGGCACGCTGTGCACCTCGCGCTCGGCCTGGGGACGCAAGAACAAGCTCGACTGGGAGGTGCATGGCACCAAGGGTATGATTACCTTCAGTCAGGAGCGGCTGAATGAACTGAAGCTCTATGTAAACGAAGGCCCACGCGCGCAGCAGGGGTTCCGCACCATTCTGACGGGGCCGGAGCATGCACCCTATGGGGCGTTCTGCCCGGCACCGGGGCATCAGCTGGGCTTTGGCGATCTGAAAACCATCGAGGTCGCGGGGTTCCTGCGCGCCATTGCGGCGGGCGAGGAGAGCTTTCCCAATTTCACCGACGCGCTGGAGTTTGAGCGCGTCATCCATGCTATCGACATTTCGGCCCGTGAGGGCCGCCGCGTCACCCTGTGACGCCAGCACAAAAGGAATACGCCTA
Organism: Tritonibacter mobilis F1926; assembly: GCF_000376545.2. Lineage (NCBI taxonomy): Bacteria > Pseudomonadati > Pseudomonadota > Alphaproteobacteria > Rhodobacterales > Paracoccaceae > Tritonibacter > Tritonibacter mobilis. The sequence goes on along the minus strand of NZ_CP015230.1, from coordinate 2,679,459 downwards.
TGAAAGTCGCATTGTTTGGCGCGGGCCGCATCGGCAAGGTCCATGCCGCCTCCATCAAGATGGATCCGCGCTCAGAGCTGGTTGCGGTCACTGACGTTATGGCCGAGGCCGCCGAGGCGCTTGCGCAGGAGCATGGCATCGCGGTGCGCACACCCGAGGAAATCTTTGCCGATGCGAGCATTGACGCGATCCTGATTGCCTCCTCGACCAACACGCATTCCGACCTGATCGAGGCGGGCGTGAAGGCGGGCAAAGCGATCTTTTGCGAAAAGCCCATTGATCTGTCGCTGGAGCGCGCGCTTCAGGTCCGCCAGATTGCCGCCAGCCACGACAAGCCGATGATGATGGGCTTCAACCGCCGCTTTGACCCGAACTTTGCCGCCGTCAAGGCCGCGCTGGACGCGGGCGAGATCGGCAAGGGCGAGATGCTGGCGGTGACCTCCTATGACCCTGCGCCGCCGCCGGTAAGCTATATCAAGGTCTCTGGCGGTCTCTACCGGGACATGATGATCCATGATTTCGACATGTGTTCGTTCCTGTTTGGGATGCCGGTGAGCGTGATGGCGCATGGGTCGTGCCTTGTCGATCCGGAGATCGGCGCGGCGGGCGATGTCGACACCGCCGTTGTGGTGCTGACCTATGCGGACGGGCGCATCGCCACCATCCGCAACTCGCGCCGCGCGCCCTATGGCTATGACCAGCGGGTGGAGGTTCTGGGCTCCGAGGGTACGCTGGCGGCCGAGAATGAGGTTGAAAACACCGTGGTGAAATCGACCACCGCCGGGGTGCAGTCGGCTAAGCCCGTCTATTTCTTCCTAGAACGCTACATGCGCGCCTATGCGATCGAGTGGTCGGCCTTTGTCGATGCGGTGGTTGCGGGCGCGCCGGTGCCCGCATCGATACAGGACGGCGTCAATGCACTGGCGCTGGCCGAGGCGGCGAACCGTTCGCTGGCTGAGGGGCGTCCGGTGGCGATTACTTCGGACCTGATCGGGGGCTGATCCATGGCGTTTACCCTTGCCGCCTGCGCCGAGATGCTCTGGCAGGACAAACCGATCGAGTGGCGCTGCGCGCAACTGCACGAGATGGGGTTTCAGGTTGGGCTGTGGAACTGGCCCGACCATGATCTGAACACGCTTGAGGCCTCTGGCGCGGTGTTCTCGATCATGAATGGTTACCTTGAGGGGCGGCTGTCGGATGATGCGGGCGCGGATATGCTGCTGGCCTCGGCACGGGAAACGGCGCTGGTGGGCAAGCGGCTGGGCGTGGCGCGGCTGAACCTGCATGGCACCGGGCTGGGTGAGGGCGGACGGCCAAAGCTGGCCGAAGTGGCGACACCGCTGAAATGGGTCAAGGCCATCGACACGCTGCATCGGATCTGTGATCTGGCCGAAGAGCTGGACGTGCAGTTCACGCTGGAGAACCTGAACCTGCCGGTGGATCACGCGGGCGTGCCTTTCGCGCGGGCCGAAGAGACGCTGGCCCTGGTCTCGGCGGTGAACCGGCCTCAGTTGCGCCTGAACCTCGACCTTTATCATGCGCAGATCGGCGAGGGGAACCTGATCGAGCTGTGTCAGGCGTGCCTGCCGTGGATCGGAGAGATTCAGGTCGCCGATGTGCCGGGGCGATGCGAGCCGGGCACGGGCGAGATCAACTACGCCGGGGTTGCGCGCGCCTTGCAGCGTATGGGCTATGACGGCCCGGTGGCGATGGAGGCCTTTGCGGCGGGCGATGAACTGGCCGCGCTCGATGCGTTTCGCGCGGCCTTTACCGTAACTTAGCGCATTAATCCTGCGGGAACCAAAAACGCGCCCTCATGGGGCGCGTTTTCGTATTCAGCTATGATAAGGCGGATCAGACGCCAGCGTCGACGATTGCCTTAGCGAGGATCGGCACGGTCTGCGCGTTGAGGCCTGCGATATTGAGGCGGCTGTCACCGACCATGTAGATGCCTGCATCCACACGCATTTTCTCCACCAGCTCCGGCGTGGTGCCGAGCAGAGAGAACATGCCGCGGTGCTCTGCGATAAAGCCAAAACGGTCAGATCCGGTCAGGCGCTGCAACTCGTCCGCGAGCTGCTGACGCAGGGCGAGCATACCCAAACGGGTTTCTTCCAGTTCCTTCTGCCAGTCCGCGCGCAATTCAGGATCGTTCAGGATCGTGGTCACAACGCGCGCGCCGTGATCGGGCGGGAAGGAGTAGTTCTGACGGTTCAGATAGGCGAGTGTCTTTTGGTTCAGACCTTCTGCATCGCCCTGCTGGCTGATCGCCATCAACAGGCCGGTGCGTTCGCGGTAGATGCCGAAGTTCTTGGAGCAGCTTGCCGCAATCAGGCATTCCGGCACCGAGGAGGCCACGAGGCGCACGCCAGCGGCGTCTTCTTCGAGACCGTCGCCAAAGCCCTGATAGGCGATGTCGATCATCGGGATCAGGCCGCGCGCGTTGAGCAATTCAACCACGGCTTGCCACTGGGTGAGGTTCAGGTTGGCACCCGTCGGGTTGTGGCAGCAGCCGTGCAGCAGCACCACGTCGCCTTCTTTTGCGCCTTTGAGATCCTCGATCATACCGTCGAAGTTCACGGCACGGGTCTCTGCGTCAAAATAGCGATAGGTCACGGTCTCGATGCCGACGTATTTCAGGATCGACACATGGTTCGGCCATGTGGGATCGGACACAAAGACGCGTGCATTGGGGTTGGCCATCTTGATCAGTTCAAACGCCTGACGCACCGCGCCGGTGCCGCCGGGGGTGGCGACGGCGGCGATTTTGCTGCGCTCGACTGCTGTATCAAGGATCAGGCCGATCATTGCGTCGGCATAGGCGGGATCGCCCGCGAGGCCAGTGTAGGCCTTGGTGGCTTGCTCGTCGATGATGCGCTGTTCTGCGGCCTTTACGGCGCGCATCACCGGGGTCACACCCTCGGCGTTCTTGTAGACACCTACACCCAGATCGACCTTCTGGTCCCGCGGATCATCGCGGTACATCTGCATCAGCGCCAGAATCTTGTCGGCAGGCTGGGGTTTCAGGTTCTCGAACATGTCTTAGTTGTCTCCGGTTGCAACGGGAAGAGTGGGGAAGGCGCCCCATTCGCTCCATGAGCCGTCATAGAGCGCGTGATCGTGCTTGCCCATGCGCTCCATGGCGAGGCTGAGCACGGCGGCGGTGACGCCCGATCCGCAAGAGGTAATGGCAGGCTTCGTGAGGTCAACACCAGCGCTTTCAAAGATGGAGCGCAAGGCGTCCGGGTCTTTCATGGTGCCGTCGTCATTGAGCAATGTGGTGAAGGGCACATTCTTAGAGCCGGGAATATGGCCTGCGCGCATGCCGGGCCGGGGTTCGGGGGCTTCGCCGCGGAACCGGTCCGCCGCGCGGGCGTCGATAATTTCGTGATCGCCGAGTTTGGCGGCAGAGGACACTTGTGTCACATCGCGCACCAGCTGGTTTTGTACCCGTACCGTCATGTGGCGGTCGCGGATCACCGGCGGCAGATCCTCCAGCGGGCGGCACTCGGCGGTCCATTTTGGCAGACCGCCATCCAGCACGGCCACATTGACCTGACCCATCAGGCGGAAGAGCCACCAGACACGGGCGGCGGAAAACAGGCCCGCGCCATCATAGACCACCACCTGATGCCCGTCGCCGACGCCCATGGCGCGCAGGCGGGACATGAATTTTTCAACCGGGGGAGCCATATGCGGCAGATCGGAGCGATGATCAGAGATATCGTCGATATCAAAGAAGCGCGCGCCGGGGATGTGCCCCGCGTCATACTCTGCCTTAGCATCGCGTTCCATCTGCGGCAGATACCAAGACGCATCGAGAATCCGCAAATCGGGGTCCTTTAGATGCGCGGCCAGCCAGTCGGTGGAAACCAGGGTTTTCGGATCGTCCATACTCAACGCCTCCCGGGACTTGCGTTGGCAAAATGCCTACTACCCGCGCCCCGGTCGTGCAAGGCCGCTTGCCATGCTTTCACGCAGGCGGCCCCAGTTGTGCGTTGAAATACCGGTTTTGCGCCGTGTTTACCCCACAACGCGCAGGGCAGGTGCGCCGCGCAGCCGTTGCCGCGCGCCCGAAGGGAAGCGATCTGCAAATGACAGACCGGCGCGGATGAGGTCGGGGTCCATTTGCCCGTGGGTCAGGGCCTCGACCGCGTCGCGCGCCTTGGCGGTATTGTCGCGGCGCATGTGGTGCAGCATGGCGAAAAACTGCGCTTCATCGGCGCTGAGCAAGTCGCGGGTATCCAGATCAAGCGGATCATTGGAGCTGAAATCACCGCTTCTGAGTTCAAGCACCTCGCGCACCACGGGCCACAAGGTATGGGCAACCGCCAGACCATGTGCCTCGCCCCAGTTTTCAGCCGCAATGATAAAGGCGCGGTGCCACGCCTGACTGCCCGGTGCGTTGGCCGCCGTAACAAAGTGGCGCATGATCGACACCAGCCGGGTCTCAAACGGATCAAAGCCAAAAGCCACCAGCGGGGCCTGCGCCAGTTCGGGAGTGAGAGGAACCTGAAGTGTCATAATCTGCGCCTTTTACCTGTCCGCCCGCAGCGGTCGCATCAGGGATGCGGTCGGGCTGTTCACATTCTGACCGGGCAAAAAGGCTGGGCGTTATTTTCTTAGTTATTTTGTCGGATATTGACAAGGGGCAAAAAAACACCGCAGGGCAAGAGGCTCTGCGGTGCATTGTCGGCGTCAGACGGTGCTGAGGCGAGAGGGGTGCCCCTCTCAGTAGCGCGGATCGTCGCTGTCGTCGTCTTCGTCCTCATCGCTGCTGGCGGGGAGGTTGAAGAAGCTGTCGGCGTCGACGATTTCGTCTTCTTTCTTGTCCTCGTCATCGGAGGAGCCAAGCGTAAAGGTCTCAAGCCCCTCAATGGCGGTCGGGATCTTGGGTTCTGCGTCCATTTCCAGCGATTGTTCGGTGGAGACCAGTTTGCGGCGCTCGTCGTCGCTCATCACGCCACCTTCGGCAGCGCGTTTCTTGGCGGCTTTTTGCACGGCGGCATCCAGTTCGGACTGTTTACACAGGCCAAGGGCAACCGGGTCAATCGGCTCCATGTTGGAGATGTTCCAGTGGGTGCGCTCGCGGATCGACTGAATGGTCGGCTTGGTGGTGCCCACCAGCTTGGCGATCTGTGCATCGGCCAGCTCGGGGTGGAATTTCACCAGCCAGAGAATCGAGTTCGGGCGGTCCTGGCGTTTGGACAGCGGGGTGTAGCGCGGGCCACGGCGCTTTTCTTCGCCTGCGGCTGCGGCGTTGAACTTCAGCTTCAGCTTATGCAGCGGATTGTTTTCCGCTGTGTTGATCTCGTCCTGCGTCAGCTGGTTGTTGGCAATCGGGTCAAAGCCCTTCACGCCAGCAGCCACATCGCCATCTGCGATGCCCTGAATTTCAAGCTCGTGCATGCCAACGAAATCGGCGATCTGCTTGAAGCTGATCGTGGTATTGTCCACCAGCCACACGGCGGTCGCCTTGGCCATCAACGGTTTTGCCATGTGCTTTACTCCTTCGAAACACGTCTGCCCCCGACGGTGTGACCGGACAACCTGCGGATAAACCTCTCCCGTCGCCTTAGATCGGCTTCCCCGGAGCTTCGGGGCGGGTTTCCGTTGTCGGGGAACTTCAGGTCTATATAGTCGCCTCGAAACCATAAGGAAAGAGGCGAATGCGGGGAGTTTTGTTCACAATATTAGCGGCTGCGGGGCTCTTTGGGGGTGCGGCGCAGGCCGAAGGTGAGCGAGCGGGTGAGTTTGACTATTACGTGCTGGCGCTGAGTTGGTCGCCCAATTGGTGCGCGATTGAGGGCGACGCCAAAGGGTCAGAGCAATGCGATGAGCGGTATGATTACGGCTGGACGTTGCACGGGCTGTGGCCGCAGTTTCATCGCGGCTGGCCCAGCTATTGCCGCACCAAAGAGGCGCCGCCGCGCCGGCGTCAGACCAGCGAGATGAGCGATATCATGGGCACATCGGGGCTGGCGTGGCATCAGTGGAAGAAACACGGGACCTGCAGCGGTCTGTCAGCGCAGGGCTATTTCGACCTGTCGCGCGAAGCCTACGCAAAAATCACCCGCCCCGAGGTGTTTCGCCGTCTCGACAAGGCGGTAAAACTGCCTGCCTCCGTTGTGGAAGAGGCGTTTCTGAAAGCCAATCCAACACTTACGGCCGACAGTCTCACGATCACCTGTCGCGACGGGTTCATACAAGAAGCGCGGGTCTGTCTGTCGCGTGATCTGGAGCCGGTGCCCTGCGGACGGGATGTTATCAAGGATTGCACCCTGCCCAACGCGGTGTTCGAGCCGGTGCGCTAACACGCTGAAGACAATGAAAAACGCGGCCCCAAAGAGCCGCGTTTTTTGGTCTTTATCGGGCTGAGGGTCAGCTTGCCTTGAACTCCGGGTAGGCGTCCATGCCAAGCTCCGCCATGTCGAGGCCGTTGATCTCGTCTTCTTCGGTGACGCGGATGCCCATGGTGGATTTCAGGATCATCCAGACCACGCCGGAGACCACGAAGGTAAAGGCCCCGATGGCTGCAAAGCCGATGATCTGGGTCACAAAGGACGTGTCGGCGGTATAGAAGGGAACCGCGAAGGTGCCCCAGAAACCGGCCAGAAGGTGAACCGGGATCGCACCCACCACGTCGTCGATCTGCATCTTGTCGAGCATCGGCACGGCAAAGACCACGATCACACCGCCCACGGCCCCAATCCACAGCGCGCCAAACAGCGTTGGATCAAGCGGACCTGCGGTGATGGAGACCAGACCGGCCAGCGCGCCGTTCAGGATCATGGTCAGGTCGGGCTTTTTGAACAGCAGTTGGGTCAGCAGCAGCGCGGTGACGGCCCCCGCCGCAGCGGCCATATTGGTATTGGCAAAGATACGGGACACATCGGTCACATCGCCCACGGTGCCCATCGCCAGTTGCGAGCCACCGTTGAAGCCGAACCAGCCGAGCCACAGGATGAATGTCCCCAAAGTGGCCAGCGCAAGGTTGGAACCGGGCATCGGAACGGTGCGGCCATCTTTGTATTTGCCAATCCGCGGACCGAGGATCAGGGCACCGGCGAGGGCGGCAAAGCCACCAGCGGCATGCACCAGAGTAGAGCCTGCAAAGTCAGAAAAACCCATCTCGGAGAGGAAGCCGCCGCCCCACTGCCAAGACGCCTCGATCGGGTAGATCACCCCGGTGAGGATCGCGACAAAGATCAGGAAGGGCCACAGCTTGATCCGCTCGGCCAGCGTGCCTGACACAATAGATGCGGTGGTCGCGCAGAACATCAGCTGAAAGAAGAAGTCAGACCCGGCGGAGGCATAGTCGAGCGCCGCAGCATCCGCGCCAAGGCCCACAGGCTCCAGCGAGGTGACCGCAAAGAGCGGGCCGAGCACGCCCGGCACAATCCAGCCTTCGCCCGGATACATCAGGTTAAAGCCGATCAGCCAGTACATGATTGCGGCGATGGAGAAGAGCGCCACGTTCTTGGTGAGCTGCATGGTCACGTTTTTGGAGCGCACGAGACCTGCTTCGAGCATGGCAAAGCCTGCGGCCATCCAGAAGACCAGAAATCCGCCGATCAGGAACAGGAGCGTGGTGAAGATATAGGGGGTGATGTCTGGTGTCTCTGCTGCGGCGTCCTGCGCGAAGGCCAGACCCGGCAGGGTCGCCAGCGCCGTGGCGGCGAGTGTCACTGTCAGTTTCTTCATTTTATTTGGCTTTCCTTTGCGAAAGGCGCGTTAGAGCGCGTCTTGATTGGTTTCGCCGGTGCGCACACGCACGGCTTGGCCGACATCCAGAACGAAGATCTTGCCATCGCCGATCTTGCCGGTGCGGGCGGTCTGGGTGATGGTCTCGACGACCTGATCTGCGAGGTCGGAGGGCACCACGATTTCGAGCTTCACCTTGGGGACGAAGTTCACCTCGTATTCGGCCCCGCGGTAGATTTCGGTGTGACCCGCCTGCGCGCCAAAGCCCTTGATTTCGGTTACCATCAAACCTGAGACCCCAAGAGTGGTCAGCGCCTCGCGGACCTCTTCGAGTTTGAAGGGTTTGATGGCTGCAATGATCAATTTCATCTCGTCACCCTTTCCCGGGCCCTGCGCCCGCTGTTTGCAGGTGCAGAAGATCGCTCCTCTCGAGTCGTGGGAACGCGGCACTGGGGTCAAGACGCCTGCTTTATGGGCTTCGGCTGAATAATTTCGCTGAAAAAAGGAGCTTTGCTTGTTATTTAGGCGCAATTTAGATGGGGTTTGGCGGAAAACCGCCTCTCTACATCCTGAGCCAGAGCCGCTATTCTGTGCAAAACAGGCAGGGCGTAAGTCCGCCAAGACCTAAAAGACGAGCAGTCAGAACAGGATTTTCAGTATGACGCAGGGGCGCAATTCCGGGCGCGGAACTTCTGGTCGCGGGCGTGGCCCGCTGGTTGCGGAAAAACGCAACGTGGGCGGGACAACACGCAAACCGGCAAAAAAGGCAACAAAGACGCGCACACCGCGTAAGGCCAAGCGCGGCTGGAGCCTGTTTGGACGCCGCAAGGCAAAGCGTGCCGCACCCCGCAAGCGCGGCCTCATTGGCTGGCTCTTGATGCCGTTTCAGATCGTGTTGCGCGTTGTCTGGGCGGTGAGCTGGCGTATGGGGGTTGTTGGCGGCATCTTCTTGGCGGGCGCGGTGGCCTATCATTATTCCAAGCTGCCCGAGTATCAGGCGCTGCTGGATGGCCGTCATCAAGGCTCGGTGACGCTTTTGGACCGCGAGGGCAAAACATTTGCGTGGCGCGGCGATCAGTTCGGCGGCGTGGTGACGGCGGATACGGTCTCTCCCCATCTGAAAAATGCGATTGTCGCCACTGAGGATAAACGGTTCTACCGCCACTTTGGGATCTCGCCACGCGGCATCGCCAGTGCGGTGCGTATCAACCTGAGCGAAGGGCGCGGGCCCTTGTCGGGTCACGGCGGGTCAACGATCACCCAGCAGACTGCCAAGCTGATGTGTCTGGGTGTGCAATATGACCCCACGGTCTGGGAGAGCGAAGCCGCTTATGAGAGCGATTGCCGCCAGTCTTCGCTGTGGCGCAAGGCCAAGGAAGCCATCTTTGCGATGGCAATGGAGGCCAAATACACCAAGAACGAGGTCCTCTCGATCTATATGAACCGCGCCTATATGGGCGGCGGGGCCCATGGTGTAGAGGCCGCGTCTCAGCGCTATTTCGGCAAATCCGCAAACCAGGTGAACCCGCCTGAGGCCGCGATGCTGGCGGGTCTGCTGACCGCACCTTCGACGCTGGCACCGACCAATAACATCGAGCGGTCGCGCAATCGCGCCGCCACGGTGCTGCGCCTGATGGAAGAACAGGGCTACCTGAGCGAAGAAGAACGCCAGATGGCAGCGGCCAACCCGGCAGAACTCAGCGAGGCGGCAGCGGCGCGGGCTGGTGGCTATTTCGCGGATTGGATCATGGACACGGTGCCAAGCTTCCTTGGCGATCAAACCACAGAGGATGTGGTGATCCGCACCACGCTTGATCAGCGTCTGCAACAGGCGGCTGAAGATGCGGTGACCTTTGTGTTTGAAAACAAGGTGCGTGAGGGCTCCAAGGCACAGGCAGCCGTGGTTGTAATGAGCGCCGATGGCGCGGTGCGGGCCATGGTGGGGGGGCGCAAAGTGCGTGCCTCTGGTGTGTTCAACCGCGCGACACAGGCGAAACGTCAGACCGGATCGGCGTTTAAGCCTTTTGTCTATGCGGCCGCGCTGGAGCTTGGCTATTCGCCATATGACCGGGTTTTGGACGCAGAATACTGCATCGATATTCCGGGATCAGGCCCGTGGTGCCCGCAAAACTACACCCGCAAGCACTATGGCGAGATCACGCTGGCCCGTGCGTTGCGCGATTCTCTCAACATTCCGGCGGTCAAAGTCTCTGAGGCCGTGGGGCGCGACAAGGTGCGTCTGGTTGCTGGAGAGTTCGGCATCGACAGCGATCTGGCGGATGGGCCGTCGCTGGCGCTGGGGGCGTCCGAGAGCACCCTGTTGGAAATGACGGGCGCCTATGCGGGCATTCTGAACGGTGGCTCATCGGTGACGCCTTACGGTGTGGATGCGCTGACCTTGGTGGGCGATTCAGAGCCCTTGATGGGCGCTTCTGGCGGGATGGGAGAACGGGTGATCCGCCCCGTCGCCGCACAAGAGCTGATCTGGATGATGGAAAAAGTCATCTCAGAAGGCACTGGACGCCGCGCACAGATCCCCGGCTGGCAGGCGGCTGGTAAATCCGGCACCACATCGGCGGCGAAAGATGCATGGTTCATTGGCTTCACCGCCGATTACGTCGCCGGGGTCTGGATGGGCTATGATGACAACACGCCGCTGACCGGTGTGACCGGTGGTGGTCTGCCCGCAGAGATCTGGCGCGAAACCATGGTGCGTGTCCACAAAGGGTTGGAGCCGCAACCGCTTCCGATGAAAGCACCAGAGCCAATCGTCGTGCCAGAGCCGCAACCCCAGCCGCAACGCCGCAATGGTGGCGGCGGTCTTGGCCGCGAGATTGAACGCACACTCAATGGCGTGTTGCAGGATATCTTTGGCAACTGATGCTCAGGTTTGTGTCGCCCGGTGCGTCTCAGCGCATCGGGCGCCATGCTTTGTTCCTTGATAGTCCCGGATGATCAGCCCTCCACTTAGGCCAGTGAGATCAGCAACTCACAAATCGCATCGGGGTTATAGCGGTCGGTATGGTCCCTGCGGGCGAGCGGCAGCGCAAGACAGGGGATGCCGTGATCCTGTGTGACGCGGTCGCGCTCCGATGCAGCGACGCTCGCGTCACAGATAACATGGGTTAAAAACGCGCTATTGGGCACATCACAAGCGTCTCTGCGCAAAGGCTCCAGCAAGGCCGCGACCTGATCGCTGAGGCTCATGGCGTGACATTCCGGGTCCGTGCCAAGGCTTGGAATATAGACTTTCGGCACGGTGCGCGCGGCAATGGCCCGGCCCACGCCTTGGGGCAGAAGATTGCACATGACGCTGGAATAGAGACTGCCGGGCGGATAGCAGATCAGCTCTGAACTGGCGATCAGCTTCTGGTTCCGGTCGGGCAGTTGCACAGCATCGGCGGGCAATTCCGCCGTGCCGTCCGAGAGGAAGAGGCGCGCGATACGGGTGCCGAGCGGCGCGCTCTCCTTGCCTGTCATCTGGCGCTGACCGAAGACGCGCCGCCCGTCCTGAAGCTGCGCGCCGATCTGCAGGTTTACATCCGCAATCGGGCGCACGGTGCCGCGCACATCCACCATTTTTGACATCAAAAACAGCACCGGCTCCAGCACTCGGTCGTGATCCAGATAGCCCCCGGCGAGGATCAGGTTGCCGATGCTGGCGTTGCGATAGTCCAGATCCTTCGGTGCGGCTCTCTCAAAATGGCGCAGATTGCCGACGATCAACTGCCGCATCGGTTTCGACAGCGCCTTGAGCAGCGGGTGAGATCCCTCAAACAGGCTGGCGACCTCTTGCATCAGATCCTTCTGGTTGCCGTCTTTTGGTAAGCGGTGTGAAAACAGCCGGTAAATGTCGGGCTGTCCCAGTTCCGTCTCATCCGCCAGCGCCATCAGGCGGCTGCGCAAATCGCCCACCGCGGGCATCCCAAAGGCCTCGCGCAGCACCTGCGAGGAGCCGCCACTGTCAAAGGGCGTGATCAGATGCACCGAGTTATGGGTGTATTGTTTGAGTTTGCGCGAAATCTCATTCAGGGCGCTGCCACCGGAAAAGAACAGCAAGCGCGGCCCCAGATTGGGAGCGGCACGAGACCGGGCGATGCGCAGCGTATCGGGAAGGGTGGCGTGGCGTAAAATCGCGATGTCGGACATGGTCATCCATTGATGCAGCTCTTCTGGACCATGCCACCCCTTTATCCAAAACGCCACCGTGCGCGGCGGATGAAGGATCGTTAGCCCGGCTGATGCTGGTCCGGATGCGCAGCGGCAAAGGCTGGATGATCCGCGCAGGTGGCCTCGATCCGCTTCAGGCGAGGGAAGGGGCTGAGGTCGACCTCCCAGCGCCGCGCATTATAGAGCTGCGGCATCAGGCAGATGTCAGCCAGCCCGGGGCGATCACCGGTGCAATAGGGGGCCTCATCCCAACGATTGAGCAGCGCATCAAATGCCGCAAGCCCGGGGCCAATAAACTGGCGCATCCAGTCGCCCATCTGCAAACTGCCGCCGCTTTGCGCAACGCCGAAACGGGCAACAGAGAGGTTGCAGACCGGATGCAGATCGACCGCGATTGACTGTGCCAAAGCCTCGACATGGGCGCGCTCGGCCGGGGTGTTGGGCAACAAGCCAAGATCGCGGGTTGTGTTCAGGTAGGTGAGACAGGCCAGCGACTGCGTAAACCGATGCCCGTCGATTTCCAGCACCGGCACAAACCCCTGAGGATTAAGCGCCAGATGATCCGGGGACCGCTGATCGCCTGCAACCAGATCAACGACGCGGCTCTCGTAAGCGATCCCTGCAAGGTTCAGCGCGATGCGCAGACGGTAGCTGGCCGAGGAGCGCCAGTAATCATAAAGCACCGCCTCAGTCATCGCGCAGCCCTCGTTTTGCCTCTGTTAGAGCCTGTTTCAGAACCTGTGGGTCGCCAATGTGGTTGGCCAGAAGCAGGATCAAGCGGGCATTCAGCGCATCACTTTGGGCCTTGGTCAGTCCCTCATGTGCAGCCAGCAGCAGGGCGTAACTGTCATCAGGTTTCGCAAGGTTCGGGGTCAGGGTCAGGGCATCGGTCATATGGGTCACTCCTTACCGATGGCGCGGCGCAGGGCGGCGCGGAAATGGGGCGCGTCAAAGCGGTCCATCCGGGTGGCGACATGCTGATCCGGGCGGATCAGATAAACCGCAGCAGCGGCGTCTCCCAAGTAACGCTCGGCCAATGCCGTGTGGGTTTCAGTGGTGAGCGCCAAAGACGAGACGGCCACGCCGGCCTCTTCGAACCCGTCGGGCACCTCTGCATTGATCGACAGCAAGGTGAACCCGCCGCCGAGCTGCGCCAACAGGTAGCCTGCGTCCAGCGGCACATCGGGGCAGGGCGCACCGGGACGGGTGCGGGCAGGGCCACCGGGCAGCTGGTCGGCAGAATTGAGTCGGGAGCCGTCATAGACCGAGGGCACCGAGAGGCGGCCCGAGTTCACCAACGGGCGGGCAAAGCCGTGATGTTCAGAGAGATCCAGCACCGCATCGCGGAAGATGCGCGACATCTCTGATTTGGGCGTAATGAAGTCGGTCGAGCGGGAGGAGTTGAGGATATTCTCATCCGCCGCCGCCAGCCGCTCGGCATCGTAGGTATCCAGAAGGCTCTGGTCCGCGACGCCGTCCAGCACCAGTTTCAGCTTCCAGATCAGGTTGTCGGTGTCTTGCAGGCCAGAATTTGCCCCGCGTGCGCCAAAGGGCGAAACTTGATGCGCGCTATCCCCGGCAAAGATCACCCGCCCGTGGCGAAATTTTTCCATCCGGCGGCACTGGAACGTGTAGATGGAGACCCACTCCAACTCGAACTGAACGTCGTCGCCCAACATCGCCTTGAGGCGCGGGATCACGTTTTCGGGCTTTTTCTCGGCCTCTTTGTCGATGTCCCAGCCCAGTTGCAGGTCGATGCGCCAGACGCCGTCAGGCTGTTTGTGCAACAGCGCCGACTGACCTTTGTTGAAGGGCGGATCGAACCAGAACCAGCGTTCGGTCGGGAAATCCGCATCCATGACCACATCGGCAATAAGGAAGTTGTCCTCAAACACCCGGCCCACAAAATCGAGCCCCATCTGCGCACGAATAGGCGACCCCGCACCGTCACAGGCAATGAGCCACTCGGTTTCCAGCCTATAGGCGCCGTCCGGAGTCTCCACTGTCAGCGCTGCATAATCGCCGTGGTCCGAGACATCCGTGACGCGGTTCTTGCCGCGCATTTCAATCGGCGCGCCCTCAGCCTGCAGGGCGCGGACGCGGTCAACGAGATATTCCTCGATGTAGTATTGTTGCAGGTTCACAAAGGCCGGAAACTGGTGGCCATCTTCGGGCAGAAGGTTGAAGTCATAGACCTTGCGATCGCCAAAGAAGACTTTGCCGACGTTCCATTCCTCTCCCTTGCTCGCCATCGCATGGCCAACACCAAGGCGGTCGGCGATTTCCAACGTGCGTTTTGCAAAACAGATCGCACGAGAGCCAAAGCTTACTTTGTCATTGTCGTCCAGTACCACCACCGGAACGCCGGATTGTGCAAGGTCGATAGCGGCAGCAAGGCCCACGGGACCTGCCCCCACCACAACCACCTTGTGGCGCGCAGGCGGATGCGCGTCCTGATCCGCATGGCGCGTATATGGGTATAGCGGCACCTCAAAAATCTTGTTCATCCGGTTTCCTCCCTCCGGGCAAGCAGGCACGGGTCCGGTCCCGCGACTTGGGGACCGGTGCAGGGGCGGACAAGGCCGCCGATGCGTTCAAAATAGGCTCTAAATCAGGTTTTAGAGCCGAAAATCAGGACTGCAGCGCCTCCCACATCTCCAGATCGCGCTGGGCGGTCCAGATGCGGGGGGTGTCGATGCCTCGGGCCTCGTCATAGGCGCGGGCGACGTTGAACGGCAGGCAGTGTTCATAGATTGCGTAGTCTTTGAACTTGGGATCACAGGCCTCGCGCACCGCGTCCCATGCTTCCTTGAGGGACCCACCACGGGCGGCAACCTTGGCTGCGGGGCGATAGGTGCTCTCGACAAAATCGCGGGTGTTTTCAATGGCAGCGTTGACCATGTCCTTGCCGACCAGCGCGTCGCCACGACCGGGGGCGATGGCGTCCACATCATAGGCTTTGATATTGTCGAGCGTGTTGCCCCAGTCGCCAAAATGCCCGTCGCCGCAGTAGCAGGCGGAGTGGTATTCGACGATGTCGCCGGTGAACATGACGTTCTGGTCCGGCACATGGATCACCGCATCCCCTGCGGTATGGGCGCGGCCCAGATGTTTGATGTCAATGCGGCGATTGCCGAGGTAGACGGTCATACTGTCCGAGAATGTTGTGGTCGGCCAGGTGAGGCCGGTGATGCTTTCATGGCCCTCAAACAGGCGCGGGAAGCGCTGGAATTCGCTATCCCAGTCCTCCTGGCCGCGTTCGACGACCATGGCGCGTGCGGCGTCGGACATGATGATGTTCTGGGCACCAAAAGCCGAGGCCCCCAGCACACGTACCGCGTGGTAGTGGGTGAGCACCACATGGCTGATCGGCTTGTCGGTGACGGAGCGCACACATTCGATCACCTTGTTGGCCAGGCGCGGGGTAGCCTGCGCCTCAACAATCATCACCGAGTCATCCCCGATGATGACGCCCGAATTCGGGTCACCCTCGGCGGTGAAGGCATAAAGCCCTTCGCCCACTTCGGTGAAGGAGATCTTCTTTTCGCTCATGTCGCCTTGGGATGCGAATGCCTTGGCCATGGTTGCGTATCCTTTTTGTCTGTTCCGCCGGAGGTCAGGTTGGGATGCCTCCGGTGGAGGTATTTATGAAAAGATGAAGGCGTCAGCGTGCGAAAGGATCGCTGAGCGCGGGCAAGACCGTGCCGGTGCAGTCGCCAAACCCGATGGTGTAGCCATCGCCTTTGGCCGCGCCCTTCAGCGTGAGCGTGTCGCCATCCTCGATAAAGCTGCGGGTGTCGCCCGAGGGCAGCGTGAGTGGCTCCTTGCCGCCCCAGCTGAGTTCAAGGAGCGAGCCACGTTCGTCCTTGTTAGGGCCTGATATGGTGCCGGATCCCAGCAGATCGCCCGCGTTCATCGGACAGCCCGAGGTGGTGTGATGCGCCAATTGCTGCGCGGCGGAATAGTACATTTCCTTGTAGTTGGTGCTTGCGATGGTGGCCTCTTCGCCACCCTCAGGACGCAGGGACACGGCAAGGTCGATGTCATAGAGCATCGGGCCGCAGTCCTTCAGGTGATCCAGAAGCTCTACTTCGCGTGCAGGTGTGTCGCAGCGGAAAGGCTCTAATGCGGCTTTGGTGACGATCCACGGGCTGATGGTTGTGGCAGTCGCTTTGGCCTGAAAAGGGCCGAGCGGCTGGTATTCCCAAGCCTGAATATCGCGCGCGGACCAGTCGTTCAGCAGCACATAGCCAAAGATGTGATCATCCGCTTCTTGCACCGTGATCGGCCCATCCGATGGCGTGCCAACAATAGCGCCCATTTCCAGCTCGATATCAAATCGTGCGCAAGGTGCCCAACGGGGCGCGTCATCATTTGGCCCCTTGAGCTGGCCCCAAGGACGCCGCACATCGGTGCCAGACACCACGACAGAGGACGCGCGACCGTTGTATCCGATCGGGATGTGCAACCAGTTTGGCGGCAGCGCGTTCTCCGCGCCGCGGAACATGGTGCCGACATTGGTGGCGTGGTGACGCCCGGCATAGAAATCGGTGTATTCCGATACCATAAAAGGCATGTGCATCTCGGCATCGGCCATCGGCACAAGGCAGGCTTCGACTTTCTTTTGCTCTTCTGCGCCCTCTTGCAAAAGCGCGATCAGGCGATTGCGAAGCGTGGCCCAGACCGCAGGACCTTCTTCCATAAACTCGTTCCAGAAGGGCAACTCGAACAGCGCTTCCTCGCCCATATCAACCAGTCCAGCCGCTTCTGCCGCCTGCAGGTCGAGGATCATGTCACCAATCGCCACGCCACAGCGCGGATCGCTGTCGGTGGTCGAAAACACACCATAGGGAAGGTTATTCAGCGGAAAAGGGTGGTCAGCGGAATTGGCCGACGTCACCCAGGATTTTTTCAAAGGCATGCGCGTTCCTTTTTAGTGGTGAGGGCTCTGTCGGCCCTCCTTCAGCTTTTTACAAATATCTCGGGGGTGAATGCGGCCCCAATTGGGGCCGCAGAGGGGGCAGCGCCCCCGCCCCTTACTTCTTACCGGGTGTTCCGTCGAATTTCTTTTCCAGATCGCTCCAGCAGTCGATGTATTCATCCTGAAGCGGGGCCTCATTGGCGGCAAATTCCGTCAGGTGCTGAGGGAAGCGGGTTTCAAACATGAAGGACATGGTGTTCTCCAGCTTCTCCGGTCCGAGGTTTGAATTCGACGCGCCCTCAAAGGCTTGTCTGTCGGGACCATGCGGCAGCATCATGTTGTGAAGGCTTACACCACCGGGGACAAAGCCCTGCGGCTTGGCATCATACTGGCCGTAGATGTTGCCCATCAGCTCCGACATGATGTTCTTATGATACCACGGCGGGCGGAAGGTGTTCTCGGCCACCATCCAGCGTTCGCGGAACAGCACAAAATCGATATTGGCCGTGCCCGGCTGGCCCGAGGGCGCCGTCAGCACGGTAAAGATCGACGGGTCAGGGTGGTCAAACAGGATCGCGCCCACCGGGCAATAGGTGCGCAAGTCGTATTTATAGGGCGCGTAGTTGCCGTGCCATGCAACCACATCCAGCGGGCTCTGGCCGATCTTGGTCTCATGGAACTGGCCACACCATTTCACGGTCAGCGTTGAGGGCACTTCACGGTCCTCATAGGCGGCCACAGGTGCCTTAAAATCCCGCGGGTTGGCCATGCAGTTTGCACCGATCGGACCACGGCCGGGCAGATCGAATTTCTGACCGTAGTTTTCGCAGACAAAACCGCGCGCCGGGCCATCCAGCACTTCGACACGGTACACCAGACCACGCGGGAGGATGGCGATTTCTTTAGGCTCGATGTCGATGATACCGAGTTCGGTGGCAAAGCGCAGGCGGCCTTCTTGCGGGACCACCAGAAGCTCCGAGTCGGCGGAGAAGAAATATTCATCCTTCATCGACTCGGTCACAAGGTAGATATGGGTCGCCATGCCGACTTGGGTGTTCACATCCCCCGCCGTCGTCATGGTGCGCATCCCCGTGAGCCAGGTCAGCCCCTGATCCGAATGCGGCACCGGGTCCCAGCGGTATTGGCCAAGCGAAATCACATCCTCTGGAATATGCGGCGCGCTCTTCCAGTACGGCAGGTCGATTTTCTCATAGCGGTGTGAATGTTTGACACTGGGGCGGATGCGATAACACCAGGTGCGCTCGGGGCGTTCTGCGGTAAAGGCGGTGCCGGAGAGCTGTTCGCCATAGAGCCCGTATTCGCACCTTTGCGGGCTGTTCATCCCCTGCGGCAATGCACCGGGCAGGGCTTCGGTTTCAAAATCATTCCCAAATCCGGGCATGTAGCCCTCATGGGTGCCCTGATTGGACGGGGCTTGAATCATCTGGTCAGGCAAAGCGTGACGGGTCATTTTAGCCAACCTCCTCTTGCATTTCCCTCTCGGTAATAGTTGATTTTGTAACTAACAAGAGATGCGGAGCGCGCGTATGGACAAAAATGATGATTTTATAGTGCAGGATTTCCTGCCGTTTCTCCTGAATCGGGCGGCAGAGGATTCCTCGCTGGAGTTCCAAAAGCTCTACAAGGGGCGCTACGGCATGCTGCGAACCGAATGGCGGGTGCTGTTCCATCTCGGCATGTACAATCGCATGACCGCGCGAGACATCAGTCAACGGGCCAAGATCCACAAGACAAAGATCAGCCGCGCCGTTGCAAAACTGGCGGAACGCCGCTGGGTCAGTCGCAGCCGGGATGAGGCTGATCGCAGGGCAGAGCACCTTGAGTTGACGGCGGCGGGGCGCGGTGTCTACGACGATCTGCGCAAGCAGGCGCGGGCGTATGACCAGAAACTGACCAAGGGGTTTTCGGCTGGCGATGTGGCGCTGTTGCGCCGTATGCTACGGCAGTTGGCCAGCATGGAATGCCCGGTCGATCTTGAGTCATGACCCACCATGAGGAGGATGGGGCAATTCACGCCGCCACCGAAGATCTAAAGAACTGGCTCACCCGTCAGGGGCTTAAATCCCGTGGACGCGAAGAGCTGTTGCGCGCCTTTTGCGAACGACTGGTCAACCACGGGGTGCCTTTGCTGCGGATGCAACTGGCACAGCGCGCGCTGCACCCTGAGTTTGGGGGCATTGGGTTTACCTGGACCCGCAAGGACGGGATGAACGCCGAGTATTTTGGCCGCGTCGATCACAAAGAACCGCATCATGAGTGGCTGCAAAGCCCGTTTCATGCGCTTCTCACCTCGGGCGAGACTGAGATGCACAGTGTGTTCAGCGCGCAGGATGTGTCGCGTTTTCCGATATTCGCCCGCCTCAAGGCGATGGGCGCAACGAGTTACTTTGCCCATTGGCAGCCGTTGGGGCCTGCCAGCGATACCGCCTATGAGCCTGAACGCCCTGATGCTGAGGGCCTCGTGGTGTCCTGGAGTTTTGACGGCGCGCCCGAGGACGCCGCGCCCTATCTAAACATCATTCGTGGGGTATTTGACACGCTGGCTCTTGTGCTTGCAGGCGCGGGGAACCGCGAAATGGGGCGCGCGTTGTTGCAGGTCTATCTGGGCCGGGATGCCGGGGCGCGCGTGCTGTCCGGGGAAATCGCGCGCGGGTCGTCTCAACATATTGATGCGGTGATCTGCCTGTTCGACCTGCGCGGCTTTACGGCGCTCTCTGAGGCTCTGCCGGGCGAGGCAATGGTCGATTTGCTGAACGACTATTTCGGCCATGTGGTGGAGCTGATCCAGTCACATGGCGGCAATATCCTGAAGTTCATGGGCGATGCGGTCATGGCGATGTTCAACCTTGGCACGCTGCAAGAGGATGCGCAGGCCGCATTGCGCGCCGTAGCGGAACTGGGGCCACGGATAAAAGCGGTCAATGCCGCCCGCGCCGCAGAAGGCCTGCCGCTGGCCGAATATACCATGGCCCTGCATGCGGGCGAGATTCTCTATGGCAATATCGGCGCGCCCAATCGGCTGGATTTCACCGTGATCGGCCCAGCCGTGAACCTGACGGCGCGGATTGCGGACATGCATCGCACGGTGGAGCGCTCGATCATCCTCTCGGAAGACGTCCGCAATGCGGCAGGACCTGACGGAGAGGGTCTGATTTCAGTAGGGCGTTACATGTTGCGTGGGGTGGCAGAGCCGGTGGAGCTTTTTACGTTGTATCAACCGGAGGTGTGAGGCGCCAACCAAGCCCTCGCACATCTTAGTGGCATTTCACAAACGCTGTCGGTCGAAGAGGTTTCCACCCGTAACCGGGTGGACCCGCGCGCGCCGGGCCAAAGGCCCGGCGCGCGCCCTTCGCCGATACCGATCTGGCACACCGAAGGTGGGTCAGGGCAGGGGGCGGAACCCCTGAGTGCCCCTACACAGCCCCTTGGATCAGATGTCGATCTCGACTTCGGGCAATTCCAGCGCCTTCATCATATCGCGCAGCTCCTGACGTGCGGCGATATTCGAGATGTTGAGCTGTTTGACGCCCACATCCTTCAGATCCAGCAAGGTCAGGCCGCGCGGGAAGAGTTCGCGGAAGATCACGCGCTCAGAAAAGCCCGGTGCGACGCGAAAGCCGATCCGCTTGGAGAGCATATTGATCGCGCGCTCCATCTTTTCCTTGTTGACCATGCGCTGGGTGCCGACCCGGTTGCGGATCACGATCCAGTCGATGGGGGGCAAACCCGCCTGCGCGCGCAACTGGCGCGCGTTCCAGACCATTTCGGAGTAAACCGAGGGGCCTTTGATTTTCTCGCCCTTCTCATCCGTATGCGCCAGCAGGTCAAAATCCACAAAACTGTCATTGAGCGGCGTGATCAATGTGTCGGCCAGCGAATGCGCCACTTGGCTCAGCCGGGTATGCGAGCCGGGACAGTCGATCAGGATGAAGTCGTATTCCGGCTCCAGTTCGGAGATTGCCGCAGAGAGACGCAAATCATAGATGTTCTCGCCGGGCTGCAACGTGTCTGCGTCGATCTCCGGAAGCTCGTGCAGCGAAACCATCGGTAGGTCGAGGTTAGATGCAGCAATAAATCCGAGCCGGTTTTCCAGGTAGCGACCAAGCGAGCGTTGCCGCAAATCCAGATCCAGACCTGCCACCTTGTAACCCATACGTGCCAATGTTGTGGCCACATGCATGGAGACGGTGGATTTCCCTGCGCCGCCCTTTTCGTTTCCGACGACAATGATATGCGCCATCTTACGGATCCCTTTAAACCTGCGCTGCTTTTGCTGCCGCGCCTTGTGCTTTGGGTGGACTATAAGCGCCAGTCGAATCAATGGGAAGCGGCCAAAAGGCCCAAGTTAGAGCCTATTTTCCGTGAGGCCGTGGCGGAATGGCCATTCAGGACTTTATTGTGTTCAAATGAAGAACGCCGCCCGAAAAGGGGCGGCGTTCGACAGGAAATCCGATGTGGATAAGTCCGTGGAAGGATTGGATTAGAAACCCAGACCTTCGTATTTTTTCTTGAACTTGGACACGCGGCCGCCGGTGTCCATCAGGCGGGAGGAGCCGCCGGTCCACGCGGGGTGCGCGGAGGGGTCGATGTCCAGTGCCAGCTGGTCGCCTTCGCTGCCCCAGGTGGAGCGCATTTTGACGATGGTGCCGTCGGTCATTTTGACGTCGATGAAGTGGTAGTCGGGATGGATGTCTTTTTTCATGAGACCACTCCTTACGCTTTGGCTTTGTAGTTTGCGTCTTCAGCGATACGGGCGGATTTGCCGCGACGCGAACGCAGATAGTAGAGTTTCGCACGACGCACACGACCGCGACGAACAACTTCGATAGAGTCGATGTTGGTGGAATGCAGCGGGAACACACGCTCCACGCCTTCGCCGAAGGAAATCTTGCGAACGGTGAAGGAACCAGCGATGCCGGAGCCGTTCTTACGGCTGATGCAGACGCCCTCATAGGCCTGCACACGGGTGCGGGTGCCTTCGGTGACTTTGTAGCCGACGCGGATGGTGTCACCGGCTTTGAAATCGGGGATCTCTTTCCCCAGCGCAGCAACCTGCTCCGCTTCGAGTTGTGCGATCAGATCCATGATCGTCTCCTATGTTGCTCGTGGTTATATCCACGAAGGTCTTGTGATCCCCCAGAGCTCTTGGTCTTCACCGGGTCCGCGATTGCGCCCGCCAGAGATGTGGTGTCGTTACTTGTCGTATTCGCGTTGGGCTGCAGGGCCGCCGAAGAAGACAGCGCAGACACGCAAAGCGAGCCCGGACGACTCATGACGAGCCCCGGACGCGCGGTATCTAGGCCAGATGAGGCCAGTTTGCAAGCCTGTTACGTGATGCCAAGAGGTACTGATGTCCCCTCAGACCTCGCGCGTTTGTGGCTTTTGCATGCTGTGGAAGATCAGGGCAGTGATCGCCGCTAAAATAAGGGCCGTTGCCAGCGTTGCAAAGGTGCCGGAATAGCCAGTGCTGCGCACCAATGGCAGGCTCAAAAAGGGCGAGATGATCTGCCCCAAGAAGACCGAAGTGGTCATCACACCTGCGGCCCGCCCGCGGCGGCTGGCAGGCGCAGAGCGCAGGGCGATTTCGTTGAAATTCGGCGAGACAGTGGCAAAGCCCAACCCAACGAGCGTTGCGCCGACAAAGATCACCGTAAGCCCCGGCGCAAAGGCCAGCGTTGCCATGCCTGCGCCCATGAGACCATAGCCGAGCATGAACAGTCGGGCATGCCCAAGGCGTGGTTTCAATGCGCCATAGCGGGTGGCCGCGAGTGTCCCTGCCAGTGTCAGCGCCCCCATGACCGCGCCGATGATGGCTGTGTTCTCAATCCCGTGGCTTGCCACAAAGAACGGCACCTGCGTTGGCATTGTGAAGAAACAGATCGTGGTGAGCATCTGCAAAGCCGCCATTGCCCAGAGCCCCACGCCCAGCCCCTGCGTGGCCTCATGATCCTCTGTGGATGTGGTCTGTGCCACTTGCGGACGCTTGGGTTCGGTGATTGCCGTCCAGAGAAAGGGCAAGATCAGCAAGGCGACGCCGTGAATTGCAAAGGCGTGCATCGGTGACATCAAGGCCAGAACACCAGCCAGCGTGATCGAGACCAGCCCGCCGAGGTTGCGCGCTGAGATCTGCAACCCCAAGAGGCGACTGCGCGCGGCCCCGTCAAAGTAATCCGCGATGAGCGCGGTTTGAGCCGTCATAATAAGCGCTACGGCAACCCCCAACGCAAGGCGGCTTGCAAGGATTGCCTCAAGGCTGTTCAGCACCATGCCAAGGCTTCCTGCCAGTGCAAACAACAGCACGCCTGCCAACAGGAGTGCGCGCTTGCCAAGCCGGTCAGCCAGCATCCCGGCCCAGCCTGCGATCAGCACAACGGCGACGGAAGGGGCAGGCACGAGGAAGCGGGTCAATAATGCCGCATGCGGATGCTCGGCAAAGCGTGCCTCCAATCCCGGCAGCGCCGGGCTGATGGCGGCATTAGCCATGGTTGTCAAAGTGGCGGCCAGCAAGAGGGCCACCGCGCGGCGATCCAGCGCGGGGAGGGGAGAGGGGGAGGCAATCATCGAGTTCTCCTTGCCAAATTCAAATTCGATGGGCAGGCTACGAATTCAAGTTAGCTTGAGGTCAATAATGAAATTGCTTGATATTGGTGAGGTCGCAAAGCTGAGCGGCGTGAAGCCGTCAACACTGCGCTACTACGAGGAAAAAGGCCTGATTCAGTCGCTGTCGCGCAATGGGCTGCGGCGCCAATATGGCCCCGGCGTGCTGGAACAGCTGTCGCTCATCGCGCTTGGCAAGCAGGGAGGTTTTGCGCTGGATGACATTGCCGCCATGTTTGGTCCCGGCGGCCGTCCGCAGATCCTGCGTGAGGATGTGCAGGCGCGCGCTGAAGATATGCGCAGACAAGCCCAGCGGCTGGAGGCGCTTTCGGAAATGATGCACCATGTCGCGGTGTGTCCTGCGGAAAATCACATGGAATGCGAGAAGTTTCAGCAGCTCTTGCGGTTGGCAACACGGGTGCAACGGCGGGGTGCAGCCTCCAAGGCAAAAAGCTGAACCCCGACATTTGCCGGGGTTCGCATCAAAGGGACCTGTGTGATGGGATCAAGTCAGATCTTCGACGCGCGCGTCTGGCGCGTTTGATTTGACGGATTCGATGCCGCCATCGCGCCCGGATGCGCTGGCGTAGCTTTGCGAGGTGCCGATGACCTGACCGTTTGTGGCCTTGAGGTTGAACATATGCTTGCCCGCAGCGGTTTCCTTGCGCTCATAGCGGGCATCTTCGCTGGCGTTCTTCTTGACCGACTCGATGCCATTCTCGGCGCTGGATTTTTGCTTGTAGCCTTCGCTGGCCAGAATGTTCTCGCCATTGCCAGCTTTGAGGCGAAAGCGGTACTCGCCCGCATTGTCGGTGTAGAGTTCGAACTTACCTGCCATCGGAGGTCTCCAGTTATTACGTTCACTTACCGCGAGGACTAAAGCACGACATGGACCACCCGGCAACGGGGGCATGCTGAGCGACAGGGGGGTGATCCATCCATAGTGTCACGCCGATGTCGCCGAAGGTCAGAGCGGGGTTGCACCGGATTGACCCTAGGGCGCGCTCAGGCCACTATGACGACAAACCGCAGGAGACATTTAAATGGTTTTAAAGCACTGTTTTGCGTTGGGATTTTCGGCGCTAATGATTGCCGGGTGCGAGTATGCCGGACCCGACTCTGATGCGGCGGCACAGAAACGGGCACAGAATGAGGCGCTTTGGGCCGAGCGTACGACCGTGCGCGATGGCAGCAAGGCCTATGCGTTTAGTGCGGATACAACGCGCGGATTGGCGTTGATGGCCCCGGCTGCGGATGGGTTTGCCTATACCGCATCGGATCTGGAGCGCATCGCCAGCGCCAAAACCGGCTGCACCGCAGTGTTTCAGGACGGTATCCTTGAGCTCTTGAACGGCTACACGGAGAAAACGAACCTGCGCAGCATGCAAGAGCAACTGGACAGTTTCCGCAGGTGGCAGCTTAAACTGACGTGCTGATCACGTGTCAGACTTGCGGGCCTGATGCGCGGCCCAAAGATCCGGGCGGCGCTCTTGGGTGATCTTTTCGCTCATGTCCTGCCGCCATTGCGCGATTTTGCCGTGGTGGCCGGACATCAGCACCTCGGGGATCGCGCGTCCTTTCCACTCTGCCGGACGAGTGTATTGAGGATGTTCAAGAAGGCCAGAGGAGAAGCTCTCTTCCTCGGTTGAGGCCTGATTGCCCAGCACACCGGGGATCAGCCGGACGGTCGCGTCAATGAGCGCCTGCGCGGCCAACTCGCCGCCCGTCATCACAAAATCCCCAAGCGAGACTTCTTGGATGCCGTAGTGTTCAAGCACACGTTCGTCGACGCCCTCAAAACGGCCACAGAGCAGCGTCATACCATCGCAACGGGCGAAGTTCTGCATCATCTGCTGGTCCATCCTGCGACCACGTGGCGACAGGTAGATGAGCGGCCAGTTGCCGCGTGTGCCTTGCATGGCGTGTTCAATCGCCTCGCCCAGCACATCGGCGCGCAGCACCATGCCCGCGCCGCCACCGGCAGGCGTGTCGTCGACATTCTTGTGCTTGCCGATCCCAAAGGGGCGCAGATCCACGGTTTCCAACTGCCAAAGCCCCTGCTGCAGTGCTTTGCCGGTCAGGCTTTCGCCCAAGACACCGGGAAAGGCCTCTGGAAACAGAGTCAGGATCTTGGCCTTCCACACGCCCGCAAGGTCCGGCGTATCGCTCATCAACTTGCGGGGACGCAGGCTTGCACCGATTGAGATGCGCCCATGGGATTTTGTTGGTTTGCTCATGAGAAGCTGTTTAGTTGAAACAGCCTAAACCGCAACCGAAAGCTTAGACCTCTGATGCCGAATAAAGTGCCCAATCGCTCCCCTGCTTTTCACAGAGAGGAACCTATCGCAGAAGTGGAGCGCCGGGCCGTCGCACTATGGCCGCGCATCGCCAATGACGTTGGGCTGCCGGTTGAAAATGTGGCGTTTAATATGATGCTGGTGAATTCATCTCGCCGAGATCGGCGGGCGGTGATTGGGGTGAAAACCGAAGACGGTCAAAAGTTTGTCCTGCGAACGGAGTTTGCTACGATAAACATTAAAGGCCACATGGGAAATCTTGAGCAACACCGTAAAGCGGCCAGGGCCTTGCGTGATGTGTCTGGCGTGAATGTTCCGAACATTTTGTGGCAGGATGAAGTTTACCCTTATGCATTGTTCGAGTTTGCGCCGGGAGAAACAGCCCAACGTGAATTGACCTTTGCGGATTACGGTTTGACTGACCGCGCAAGGTTGCTGCGCCGAATTGGCTGTGCTGTACGGGCATTACATGAAAATGGCGCGGTTTCAGAGCAGCGTTTTTGGCCCAAAGCGCAGTTGCGAGACGTTGAGGAAAGCGCTGCCCAATTGCGTGCAGGTGACATCGAAGTTCATAAACCTAAGCGGTTTCTCGGGTTGTGTGCGATGTTACACCGGTTCGCTCGAAATGCGCGGGGAGAGATTTTCCACAAAGTTGCCCAGCATGGAGATCTTCATTTCAGGAATATCCTGGTTACCGAAGATTTGGTGTCATTTGTGGATTTTTCACGTTCGGGCGCTGCGTCTCGTCATCTGGATCTGGTCAAACTCTGGCAAGCAAAGATGCCGGAAAATCTGGTCCAGTTCGGTCGGAAACAGGATTTTGGATGTGTTGCAGCGGCAGATTGGCAGGCGTTTGAAGAAGGGTATGGCCGGAATCTCACAAACGACCCGGTTTTTCAGTTTACCTTTCTTTTTCGGCTCTACCTAATATGGAGAAAACTACCGCCATTGGGTGAGCCACGCAAAGAAAGCGAGATTGAAGCGTCACTGGGGGCCGATCGGATATTCTCGTGGTTCTTGGAGCATCACCCAAGTTGAAGTCGGGTTCTTCCGACGTAGCGATTAAAACACCCCTTCGGGTGGGTCTGCGATGATGCGGCCCTGTGTCAGGTCGACCGTGGGTACCGCTGCCTTGGTAAAGGGCAAAAGCACCGTTGCCGAAAGCCCCGGCCCGTGCAGTTCCAGCAGATCATCAGCGCCGTAGTTCTGTACCGCCTTAACGCGCCCCAAGAGCGTACCGCCGGTGTCAAACACCTCCAGCCCGATCAGGTCGGCGTGATAAAACTCGTCATCAGGCAGCGAGGGAAGGTCGTCTCGCAGTGCATAAAGCTGCACACCCTTGAGGGCATCCGCCTGTTCTTTGGTGTCGACATCCACGATACGGGCGGCGAAACCGTTCTTGACCGCGCGGGTGATCGCCAGCGTGTAGCGGGTCTGGCCGTCTTCTCCGAACAGGGGGGAATAGTCCTCGATCTCTTCGGGATTGGCGCAGAAGCTTTTTAGGCGGACCTCGCCACGTACTCCAAAAGAGCCCGCCAGCGCGCCGACACAAATCAGATCTTCACTTACATTGCTCATGTCACATCCGGCAAATCATGCCGGTCCCCGTTTGCGTTCTTGCCCAGTCTCCACCAGCGGTGGCGCAGCGCTCGCGGGCACCGCTGCGTTCATAAAGGACCCCGGCGCCAAAGGCGACAAGGGTGAAGATCAACATGCGGATCAGCCCCATAACGGCTCCTTACGCCTAGCGGGTCTCAATCGGAAGCGCGGCAAAGCGCTGCTCCCAACCTTCCTGCTCTAATTCCGGTGTGTCTGACAGACGCTCCGGGTGGCCGATGCAGAAATAGCCGATGAGGCTCCAGCTTTGGGGCACGTTCAGATCGCGCGCCATCTGGTCAGGGTCGAGCACCGACACCCAGCCAAGGCCAAGGCCCTCAGCGCGCAATGACAGCCAAAAGAGCGTGATGGCCGTGACCACCGAATAGCGGCGCATTTCCGGCATGGTGCGCGCGCCGAGGCCGTGGCCTTTTTCCGTCTCGTCATCGCAGAAAAACGCGATCTGAACCGGGGCTTCGCGCATGCCGGAGAGTTTGAGGCGCGCATAGGTGGCGGCGCGATCCTCGCTGTAATCCGCCAGCGCCTCGGCGTTGGCAGTTTCGAAATTCTTTAGCGCCGCAGCACGTGCGGCATCAGAGCCTACGCGAATAATGCGCCATGGCTCGCTCAGCCCCACAGAAGGGGCCAGCGAAACAGCAGAGAGGCAGCGCGTGAGCACTGCCTCGTCTACCGGATCGGTACGGAAGCGCCGGACGTCCCGGCGCAACTTCATCAACAGATCGAGCTCGGCGCGGAACGCCTGCGGGAAACATCCCTTTGCATCCTGCACCGGGCCCGTCATGTGATTATTCCGCGTCTGCTGCGGCTTCGGCTGCCTTGGCAGCTTTTTCTTCAGCGCGCTCCTGAGCTTTTTTGCCCGGGGTGCCTTTGTTGGGGTTGTTGCGTGTGGCTTTCTCGCGAACGCCTGCTGCTTCGAGCATACGTGCAACACGGTCGGTCGGCTGTGCGCCTTTGTCGAGCCATGCCTGGATTTTCTCGATGTCCATTTTCACGCGCTCTTCGCTGTCTTTCGGCAGGAGCGGGTTGTAGGTGCCCAGCTTCTCGATGAAGCGGCCGTCGCGCGGCATGCGGGAATCCGCTGCAACGATACGGTAGAAGGGGCGTTTCTTGGAGCCGCCGCGGGCCAGACGGATTTTCATTGCCATGGTTTCATTCTCCTTTGATGGCGTTGAACGAGGTGTCCTGATTTCAGGTCAAACCCCGCTTATTCCTGGTGCTTCTTGTGGTGGCGGATGACCTCATCAATGATGAAGTTCAAGAACGCCTTGGCGAATTTTGGGTCCAGATCGGCCTCTTTCGCCAATTCTTCGAGTCGTGCGATCTGCTTCGCTTCGCGCGAAGGATCGGACGGGGGAAGGTCGTGTGTTGCCTTAAGCTGGCCAACAGCCTGAGTGCGCTTAAAACGCTCTCCCAGCGTGTAGACAATGATCGCGTCCAGACGATCAATGCTCTCGCGGTGCTCTTTCAAAAGCTCGGCTGCGCGCGCGGCAGGATCGGTCGTGGTCTCAGTCAATGGCCCATCCTTTCGGTTTGAACAACGGGTCGGCGTAGTGACCGATTTCCATCTCAATGCCATGTGTAAGCTGGCTGTCGCGCAGCTGTGCTGGTGTCGGGTGCCGGTAGACCGCGTCGTTGCCGTCGATGGTCTGGGCATCGTGATCTTTTTTCGCACCAAGGCGTTCGGCAAGGCGGATGGAATCGAGGTTCTTAGGGTCGATGTAGCTGACCGCGCCGTCCCAGCCTGCCGTGTTGTAGAAATGCTTGCGCGCTGCGTGGGTCGCCTCAAGCGCATAGCCCTTGCCTGCCTTCTCTGGCCAGATGATCCATGCGATCTCGCGCTCCGGCCAGCCTGCAGGCTGCCAGCCCCCGGCCATGCCGTAGGTTTCATCGGTGATCTTGTCGTGGATCATCCACATGCCAAAACCGCGCACCTGCCAGTGGCCGATCTCGGCAGCATAGAGCATCCATGCCTCATAAGTGTTGAGCGGCCCGCCCATGAAACGCGCACGATAAGACGTGAATGTTGCCTTGAAGTTCGGATAGTCTTCAGCCTCTGGTCCGCGCAGGATCAGACGTTTGGTTTCAATCACCGGAATGGAGGGCGTGCTCATGCGTAGGCCTCCAGTCCGGGGCCCGTGCTGTCGGGCGCATGGCGATAGACAAGATCGACCGTGTCGTATGTCGCAGCATCCGGGTCAAGCACCGCGCCCATACGTTCCGCGAGCAGAACCGAGCGGCGGTTGTCGCGGTCGATGTAGCTTACCAGCGTTGATACTTCGAGAATTTCAAAGGCAAAGTCGCGCATTGCAGAGGCGGCCTCAAAGGCATAGCCAAAGCCCTCAAATCCTTCAAAAACGATCCAGCCCAGTTCCAATTCGGGAAAGTGCGGCGGTTGGCTGATGCAGACCTGCCCCGCCAATTGACCGTCCTTGGTTTCAATCGCCAGACCACCCCAGCCAAAGATCTCCCAAGAACCGACCTCAGCAAGCAACCCGGCCCAGAGCTGCGACTGGCTGCTGGGCACGTCCATATAACGCGACCGGTCGCTCTGGTAGAACGACCAGAACGCCTCCAGATCACCCGCTTCATGCGGGCGCAGGACCAAGCGGTCGGTTTCTATGGTGGGTGCCGAGGTCATCTGTCGGGGTTACTTCTTTTTGCCAAAACCAGAGAGGCCACCGGGCAGCCCCATGCCGCCGCCGAGACCACCCAGTCCGCCGAGGCCACCGGGCAATCCGCCCTTGCCGCCCATCGCTTTGGCGGCCGCTTCCAGTGCTTTTGGGTCCATCTGCGAGGGGTCCATACCGCCGGGCATGCCACCCGGCATCTCGGGCATGCCGCCTTTGCCAAACATGCCTTTCATGGCCTGTTTCAGCATCTTGCCCTTGCCCATTTTGCCCATCTTTTTCATGACATCCGCCATCTGGCGGTGCATCTTCAGCAGCTTGTTAAGGTCAGCCACTTCCATGCCGGAACCTGCGGCGATGCGCTTCTTGCGGCTGGCCTGCAGAAGCGCGGGATTGGCGCGTTCCTTTTTGGTCATGGACTGGATCATGGCGATCTGGCGCGTGACCATCTTGTCGTCAAAGCCCGACTCTTCGACCTGTTTGGCCATTTTGTTCATGCCCGGCATCATCTGCATCATGCCTTGCATGCCGCCCATCTGCTGCATCTGTTCCAGCTGCATGCGCAGGTCGTTCATGTTGAACTGACCCTTCATCATGCGCTTCATCATGCGCTCGGCCTGTTCGGCCTCGATGGTTTCCTGTGCCTTCTCAACAAGGGCGACGATATCGCCCATGCCAAGGATGCGGCCTGCGATCCGGTCCGGCTCGAAGGTCTCGATGGCGTCCATCTTTTCGCCAAGGCCGACAAAGCGGATCGGCTTGCCGGTCACTGCGCGCATCGAGAGCGCCGCGCCGCCGCGACCGTCACCGTCCATCCGGGTGAGGACCACGCCGGAGATGCCGATCTTGTTGTCGAACTCCTCGGCCACCTCAACGGCGACCTGACCGGTCAGACCATCAACGACCAACAGGGTCTCGCGCGGGGAGACCACGTCGCGGACGTCTTCGACCTCTTTCATCAGGACTTCGTCGATCTGCAGACGACCGGCGGTGTCGAGCATATAGACGTCATAGCCACCCAGCGCCGCCTGCTGTTTGGCGCGTTTGGCGATATCTACAGGGGTTTGCCCTTTGACGATCGGCAGGGTGTCGACGCCGATCTGGGTGCCGAGCACCGCCAGCTGATCCATCGCCGCCGGGCGATAGACGTCGAGCGAAGCAAGGAGGACTTTCTTGCCCTCTTTTTCCTTGAGCCGCTTGGCGAGTTTCCCGGTGGTGGTGGTCTTACCAGAGCCTTGCAAACCAACCATCAGGATCGGTGCGGGCGGGCTGTCGATCTTCAGCGCACCGGGATCGTCCTCGCCGCGCAGCGTATCGACAAGCGCGTCATGGACGATCTTCACAACCTGCTGGCCCGGTGTCACCGATTTGGTGACGGCTTGGCCCGTGGCCTGTTCCTGCACCTTCTTGACGAAATCACGGGCGACGGGCAGCGAAACGTCAGCTTCGAGCAGGGCCACGCGCACTTCGCGCAGGGCGGTTTTTACGTCATCCTCAGAGAGCGCACCCTGTTTCGTCAGCCGGTCAAAGACACCAGACAGGCGTTCGGATAGATTTTCAAACATGCCTTCGGCCTCCATTGCCGGTTACGATGTGTGCTCCTGATGTAAGGAGCGGTGGAACGAACCTCAATCACCTGCCACCAGATCGCAACCACAGGCACAAACCAATAAGGTTTGCCCCCGCCGTGCAAGAAATGTGGGTGCAAACCAACAAGGTTTGCCCCCACGGGCGCAACGCGCTGGTGGAGGGCGATCCCCGACCCATGCCGAGGACCGGAAGACACAACGCTCCCGGAATTGCCTCTGCCCTACTCTGGGGGCACCTGAGAGTCAAGAAGAAGGGCGCAAGTGCAAAAGAGGGCACCCCGGGCGGCATCGGCAGTTTTCCACCTGTACCCGCCATTTCTGGCGGATCGTCACCAATAGGCGCATTTGATATTCAGTTTTTTCGAGCGGTCCCGTTGACCTTCCCCCGTTGCATTTGCTCAAAGCCGGGTTCGGCAAGGAGTTGTAAAGAAATTATGACAAAAGTCCTCATACTTGGCAGTGCTCCCTATGCGATCGAGGCCGCAGGCTGGCCGGTCGGACTGTTTGATCATGTGGTTGCAATCCATGATGCGTGGAGCATCCGTGAGGACTGGACTCATATGATCCACAGAAGGGACTTTTCCGTGGACAGGAGACCGGTGCTGCTGGAGGGCGACCAGAAGGTTGTCACCGAGGCAGAGTTTTCACCGGTTCAGACCCTTTATGGCGGCGCGCCATACACTGGCGAAGGCATGGCATTTGTGGCGGGATATTGGGCGCTTGCTGCATTGATGCCCTCGCAGATTTACTACTTCGGTTGTGATATGATCGACCTTGGCGAAGGGCGAACTCAGGGACATGAGGACCAGCTGGGCGAGGCCGGTCGTCCCCTCCGCATGGGCGAAAACACCGCTGCCAAGGCGCGGCGGTTGGAGTATTTTGCGGCTCAGGAAACATGTGGCATCGGCAATCTCAGCCCGTATCGCAGTGCGCTTCCCTACCAGCGAGTGACGCTTGAGGGTTTGGACCGCCTGCGCCCTGTATCTGTGTCTCCACGGGATGCAGAGCCGGCGCGGCTGCGCGAGCAGCGTTGTGGCTATCCGGCGGCCCTCGGGTGCGGCCCGAGTGGATCAGGCCGCGAGATGGCCGACATTGATGCCGCGTGGCTCAGGTGCTTTGAGCCACGGGTTGCCGCAGTCGCCTAAGGTTTGGTCGCAACAGCGTTGCACAGATACCGAGCAATCTGTCAGAAGGGCGGGTGTATCACTGTTACTGCCCGAACTGCCTGATCTGAAGGAATCATTATGGACGCGCCGACCGCTGCTCAGGAGAGCTTGCCCCTGTCTTCTGACGCGTTGCTGGCCCAGCTGGACGCATGGGGGCTGTCTTATGTTTTGCACCAGCACGTGCCATTGCGCACGGTCGAAGAGTCCAAAGCGGTGGAGGACGATTTTCTGGTGCCCGGTGAAACGGCGCTTCGCCTCAAGAACCTCTATCTGCGGGATCGCAAGAAGCGAAATTACCTCGTCTCGTTGCAGCAGGATCGTGAGATCGACCTGAAGGCGCTTGGCGCGCAATTGGGGGTGGGAGGGTTGTCATTTGGGTCCGAAGAGCGCTTGATGGAACATCTCGGTATTCGCCCCGGCGCCGTCACCCCGCTGGCGATGATCAACGGCGCGCCAAAGGGCGTCAGGTTCTTTATGGACGCTGAAGCTCAGACGGCGGATCGAATATATATGCATCCGCTGGTGAATGACCGCACCGTTGCAATGCCGCGCGCGGATTTTATGACGTTTTGTGAGGAAATCGGCATCACGCCCGAGTGGATCTGATCTGTTTCAAACCTGAGGTTTGAGGTGTTGCGCTCCGCGTTGCGGATCGCCGGGGGGCAGGCCGCGCCTGCGGCGCGGCCTGCCGGGCCCAACGGGACGCGAGCAGCCTGTGGCTGATCGGCGGACGGGCGGGAGCGCCCCTCCTCCAGTTTTTGTTATTTACGCGGCCAGTTGTGCGATGGCGTCCTTGGCCTTTTGTACGGACCCTTCGGCGTCAATGGCTTGCTGATCTGCTGCGACGATTTCAATGTCGGTAATTCCGATAAAACTCAGCATGTGCTGCAGGTAGCGGCTGGCGTAGTCGATGTCTGATCCGGCTTCGGTGCCGCCCGATGCAACGGCCAGAATGGCACGTTTGCCCTTCAGCAGGCCTTCGGGCCCAGTCTCGGTGTATTGAAAGGTCACGCCAACGCGGGCGACCAGATCGATCCAGGCCTTGAGGGTCGTGGGGATGGTGAAATTGTAGATCGGTACTCCGATCACCACGGTGTCCGCCTCTTTGAGCTCATCAATCAAACTGTCCGACAAGGCCAGCGTCGCTTTTTGCTCATCGCTGCGTTGATCGGCAGGGGTGAAGTTTGCGCCAATCCATGCCTCATCCAGCAGCGGCAGCGGCGTCGACAGATCGCGTCGAATAACGGTCTCGGCATTCAGCCGTTCCACAACCTGCGCTGTCAACACGCGGGAGGTGGAGCCGGATTGGCGGGCGGAGCTGTCGATATGGAGTACGGTGTGAGCCATCGTCTTGGTCCTTGTGAGGAGGAAAATTCGTCTGAGGCTCAGAATGGATATTTGCACACCCGAACACAATTTGTGATATTGAACAAAGTCTGTGCGCATCCGCGCAAATACTTACAGATATCTTCGCGACGGGGGATCAGGTGGAGAATTGGGACGAAGTGCGCACCGCGTATCAGGTTGCGCGGCTTGGCACGGTGAGCGGCGCGGCAGAAGTGCTGGGCGTGCATCATGCGACGGTCATCCGGCATATTGATGCGATCGAAGCGCGCCTTGGTGTGAAACTGTTCCAGCGCCATGCGCGGGGGTACACGCCGACTGAAGCCGGGCTGGATCTGTTGCGTGTGGCGCAGGCGACAGACGATCAGTTCAGCCAGTTGGTTGGGCGGCTCAAGGGGCAGGGCGACGAGGTGTCTGGCGAATTGGTGGTGACATCCCTGTCCTCCATGGCGCCCATGCTGGCGCCTGCGCTGACGAAGTTCCAGCAGATGCACCCGGATCTGGTGATCCGCTATCTGACCGGGGATCGGTTGTTCCGACTGGAATATGGCGAGGCACATGTGGCCTTGCGCGCGGGGGCGGCACCGGAACAGCCAGACAATGTGGTTCAACCCTTCGTGGGGCAGCGCCTCGCGCTTTATGCCTCGGAAGACTACGTCGCGCGCCACGGCATGCTCAAAGGGCAAGACGATATGGTGAACCACCGGTTCGTTGCCAGTGACAATGAAAACACCCGCGCCCCATTCGAACGCTGGCTGCGCGCGACCATCCCGGCTGAGAACATTGTGTTTCGCTGTTCGGATGCGGTGGCCGGGCATAAGGCCATCCGGGCTGGGGCGGGCATCGGGTTTATCTCCTTGTGGGAGGCAGCAAGCTGCCCGGATCTGGTGATGATGATGGACCCCCGTGAGGAGTGGTCGGGCAAGATCTGGCTGGTGACCCATGTGGACCTGCATCGCACCAATAAGGTGCAGAGCTTCGTGCGCTTTTTGAAAGAGCACGCAAAAACCTGGCCACAGTGATGAGCGATCTGGATCTGGCACCCATGCGGGGCGGTCTGCGCGACAGCCACAAGGGGCATCTGGCGATGCTGGCGTTCTCGGCGCTGGTG
Source organism: Tritonibacter mobilis F1926 (assembly GCF_000376545.2). NCBI lineage: Bacteria > Pseudomonadati > Pseudomonadota > Alphaproteobacteria > Rhodobacterales > Paracoccaceae > Tritonibacter > Tritonibacter mobilis. Next base: position 2,644,295 of record NZ_CP015230.1, on the reverse strand, counting down.
GCGGGGTCGTTTTCGCTCGGCGCGTTGATCGCGAATGAGGTCACGCCTGCGGCTCTGAATGCCGTGCGCTTTGTGCTGGCGGGGATCTTGATCGGTGCGGCGGCGGCCATCGGGCCGGGTCTGAAGTCGCAACATTTCAGCGCACCCTGGCGCTATGCGCTATTGGGCGGGGTGTTCGCGACGTATTTCGTGCTGATGTTCTACGGGTTGAAAACCGCAGATCCGGTGAGCGCGGCGGCGGTCTTTACGCTGACGCCCGCCATGAGCGGCGTCTTTGGCTGGCTATTGCTGCGCCAGATCACAACGCCGCGCATGGCGCTGGCCTTGATGATCGGCGGGGCGGGGGCGCTTTGGGTGATCTTTCGCGCAGATCTTGAGGCTGCGGTCCGCTTTGAGATCGGTCAGGGTGAGGTGATCTATTTCGTCGGCTGTGTAGCCCACGCGCTTTATACGCCGATGGTGCGCAAGCTGAACCGGGGCGAGCCTGCGCTGGTCTTCACCTTTGGGGTTCTGGTCGCCGGGGCGGTAGCGCTGATCGCGTTGGCGTGGCGCGATCTGATCGCCACGGATTGGGCGGGGCTGAAGCCCATCGTCTGGATCGGTCTTATTTATGTGTCGGTCTGTGCCTCGGCCTGTACCTTTGTCCTGCTGCAATTTGCAACGCTGCGGCTGCCGTCGGCAAAGGTCATGGCCTATACCTATCTGGTGCCGTCGTGGGTGATCCTATGGGAGATCGCGCTGGGCAAGGGTTGGCCTCCGGCACTGATCTTTGTGGGGATCGCGCTGACGATCGTGGCGCTCTGGCTGCTGTTGAAGGATGAACACGGTTAAAGACGCCAAGTTTCACTTGGTCCGCGCCGGGCGTGTGCCTCACTCGCCGTCGCGGAGCTCTTCTTCGAGAAACCGCTCAAAGGCATCCAGATTCACCGGCTCAAACTGACCAAAGCCCTGCATCCAGACCGAGGCGGCGCGCAGAGCATCCGGTTGCAGCTTGCACCATTTCACCCGCCCGCGCTTTTCCTGCTGGATCAGACCGGCACGGGTGAGGATGGTGAGATGTTTGGAAATCGCCGCCAACGACATCTCAAACGGCTCTGCCACATCGGTGACGGCCATATCGTCTTCGAGCAGCATCGACAGGATCGCCCGACGGGTCGGGTCTGCGAGGGCTGCAAAGACAGTATCAAGAGTATCGCTCATGGGGATATCTCCTAAAGCGCAGGAAGCGGGTCGACAATCCCGAAGCGTATGCGCAAAACGGCGCGGGCGCTATTGAGGGAGAGCACCATGGCATTGCGGTATTGGGCCATCATCGTGATCCTCGGCATTGGCTGGGGGATGTCCTTTATGTTCAACGCGGTGCTGCTGCGCGAGCTGGCACCCTTGTGGATCTCTGTCGGGCGTGTCGGGCTTGGCGCCTTGGGGTGCTGGGTTTTCCTGCTGGCGCGCGGGCGCAATTGGCGCATATCGCCCTCGCGCGCGCTGGCTTTGGCCGGGTTTGGAGCCTTGAGTTATGCGATCCCGTTTTCTTGTTATGCGCTCGGGCAGCAGCATATCGCCAGCGGTGTTGCGGGGATCGTCAATGCCTGTACCCCGGCGCTTGCAGTGGTGGTGACCCATTTCTGGCCGGACGGTGAGCGCGCCAATTGGCGCAAGAGTTTGGGTGTCGCCTCCGGGCTGGCGGGGATCGTTCTGCTGTCTCTGCCGATCCTGCAGGGCGGGGAGAGCTCTGCCATCTGGGCGATCCTCGTCACATTGGGTGCGCCACTGTGTTATGCTTTTTCGGTCAATGTCGCGCGCCAGTTTCGCGATATGGAACCAGTCGTGCTGGTGGCCTGGGCCTTAACCGGGGCGACGGTGGTTATCCTGCCACTGGCCCTCTGGTCCGATGGGGTGCCGGGCGCGCTGTCCGCACAGGCATGGGGGGCGTTGCTGATCATCGGGTTTGCGCTGACCTCTGCCGCCTTCATCGCCATGTACTGGGTGCTTCCTAAGATTGGCCCGACCAATGTCACACTTCCGACGCTGATTGCGCCGGCCTCGGCGCTGTCATTGGGGGTCTTGGTTCTGGGAGAGCCGCTTGAGGTCAGCCATCTGTCGGGGCTGCTTGCGATCCTTTTTGGTCTTTTGCTGATCGACGGACGACTGTTCCGACACCGGGTTCCTGCGGTGTGATTTCAAGATCAACCATTTGGTTGAATATGCATCTGGCGATGTCGAAAGGCATATCCTCGGGCGAAGGACGCTGCGCGCAAACACGTGGTTTGGCTTAGTGCACTGAAAGTATTGATATTTCACCCAGAGCAGATCGGCGTAATGCGCAATTGACTCTGAGCGGAGGACCGCTTAGCAAACCCTCAGATTTCGCGAGAGGATGCGTCACCTTGATCGACGACGACCAAAAGCAGCGCATGGCGCAGCTGGAGGAGAAACTGGCAGCCGCCAAGAAGGCGCATGAAGAGCCAGAACCTCGCGCGGATGAACACTATTCCATGGCCAATCAGGCCTGGCGGATGGTGACGGAATTGGTGGCCGGTCTCGTGATCGGCCTCGGCATCGGATACGGGTTGGATGTTCTCTTGGGAACGACCCCCATTTTCATGGTGCTGTTCATATTGCTGGGTCTGGCCGCCGGGGTGAACGTGATGCTCCGCAGCGCACGCGAGATTCAGGACAAACAAATGGCTGAGGCGGAAAAATCCGCCGACGCTGATAAAGATGCATGAATGCTGGGCGACGGCCTAAGCGACAGGAGAAGCGGAACGATGGGCAAACTGTTCTTTTACGTAGCTTTGGCTTTGGTGCTCGTATCGGGCCTGGTGTTCGCACCGGAAACGGCCGGTCTTGCCATTCACCCGATGGAACAGTTCACCGTGACGCCGCTGTTTGGTGGTGACCATATCGCTTGGTACACGCCTACCAACGTGACGCTTTGGATGTTCCTTGCCGTGGTGGCGATCATCGGCCTCTTGGTGTTTGGCTCCTCCAACCGGGGCATCGTTCCTTCCCGCGCTCAGTCGGTTGCTGAACTGGCCTATGGTTTCATCTACAAGATGGTCGAAGACGTGACCGGCAAAGATGCCGTGAAGTTCTTTCCCTACATCATGACGCTCTTCATGTTCATCGTGACGGCCAACTTCCTTGGTCTGATCCCGATGTCCTTCACCACCACCTCTCATTTCGCCGTGACCGCGATCCTCGCAATGCTGGTCTTCGTGACCGTGACCATCACCGGCTTTGTGCTGCATGGTGCGAAATTCCTCGGCCTGTTCTGGGTCAGCTCCGCTCCGCTGGCGCTGCGTCCGATCCTGGCCATCATCGAACTGATTTCCTACTTCGTGCGCCCCGTCAGCCACTGCATCCGTCTTGCAGGTAACGTGATGGCGGGCCACGCGGTTCTGAAGGTGTTCGCAGGTTTTGCTGGCGCGCTGGGCGCCGGGGCATTCCTGCCGATCTTTGCCATCACCGCGGTCTACGCACTCGAAGTTCTCGTGGCCTTCATTCAGGCTTACGTGTTCACCATTCTGACCTGCGTCTATCTGAAAGACGCGCTGCATCCGTCCCACTAAGGGCAGGCTGCTGGTCTGAACTACTACCTCAACTTCCAATCGTAAGGAGATATCAAATGGAAGGCGATCTCGCATACATCGGCGCTGGCCTGGCTGGCATGGGTACTGGTATTGCTGCTCTGGGTGTTGGCAACGTTGCTGCTAACTTCTTGGCGGGCGCTCTGCGCAACCCCTCCGCGGCTGCTTCCCAGACCGCAACCCTCTTCATCGGCATCGCATTTGCAGAAGCTCTGGGCATCTTCTCGTTCCTGGTCGCTCTGCTCTTGATGTTCGCCGTCTAAGACTCCGGAACACTTTTTCCTTACGGCCGGGCGGAGTGCCAACCGCGCCCCGCCCGGTGTAACGGCAAGTTCCATAGGAGGACGACATGGCATCTAATACGGCCGATACAGGTCATGGAGCTGCCGACGCGGTGACCGGCTCATCCGGCATGCCGCAGCTGGACTTCTCGACCTACGGAAACCAGATCTTCTGGCTTCTGGTCACGCTTGTCGTGATCTACCTGATCCTGTCGCGCGTCGCGCTGCCCCGTATCGCAGCCATTCTGAACGAGCGTCAGGGGACTATCACAAACGACCTCGCTGCGGCTGAAGATCTCAAAGCCAAAGCTGTCGAGGCCGAAAACGCTTATAACAAGGCACTGGCTGATGCCCGCGCGGAAGCGCAGCGCATTGCCGCCGAAACCCGCGCCGAAATTCAGGCTGGGGTCGACGAGGCAATCGCAAAGGCGGATGAGCAAATCTCTGCGAAAGCAGCGGAATCCGAGAAAGCCATTGCTGAAATCCGCGCTGGTGCGCTGGAAAGTGTCAAACTCGTTGCAACCGACACCGCATCCGCTCTGGTTGCGGCTCTGGGTGGCAAGGACGACGCTGATGCTGTGGCGGCTGCTGTCGCCAAACGGACGGAGGGCTAAGACCATGCGCGCAACTCTTGCAATTGCTCTGACCCTCGCAACCGCATCTCCTGCCTTCGCTGCTGGCGGCGGCTGGAACCTCGGCAACACCGACTTTGTTGTTGTTCTCGCATTCCTGCTGTTCATTGGCATCCTGCTCGCTGCCAAAGTGCCGTCCTTGATCGGCAAACAGCTCGACAATCGCGCGGACAGCATCAAGTCGGAACTGGAAGAAGCCCGCGCGCTGCGCGAAGAGGCCCAGACCCTTCTGGCCTCCTACGAGCGCAAGCAGCAGGACGTCCAGGCCCAAGCCGAGCGCATCGTCGCCAACGCCCGTGACGAGGCCGCTGCTGCGGCGGAGCAGGCGAAGGCAGATCTCGCGGCTTCCATCGCGCGCCGTCTGGCCGCTGCGGAAGAGCAGATTTCCTCTGCAGAAGCCTCTGCAGTGAAAGAGGTCCGTGACCGCGCCATCACCATTGCTGTCGAAGTCGCCGATCAGGTGATCTCCAAGCAAATGTCCGCAGCCGATGCAAACAAGCTGATCGACGCGGCCATTCAGGACGTGGACGCCAAGCTGCACTAAGCAGATCTTGCATGCGACGACTATTGCGAAAGCCCCGGCCTGACGGCTGGGGCTTTTGCATTTGGTGGATTGAGGGAGGGCCTGTTTTGAACCTCTCATGCCGCTGCGGTCGCTTCATGAATTTTTCATGACAACTGCAATCGGTGGGATGATCCGTTAACCCTGTCGTGCGAAGAGCGAGGGCATCCCGATAAGAACAGGGTCCCGATGTTTCATTCATTGCCTCTCCATCACAAAACGTCTCAGCTGACAAAAGATCGGGTGACGCTTCCTGCGGCGATCAGCTTGCGAGAGTTTAGTCTTAAGGTTGGCGGTCGGGATGTGCTTTGCGATGTCACACTAGATATTCGCAAGGGGGAGGTTCTGGGGCTGATTGGACGCACAGGAGCAGGTAAGTCCGTCTTGATGCGGGCCATGTGCCGGCTGTTGCAACACGAGCGTCAACTGGCGACGACTGGTAGCCTGACATATGGCGACACAGAGGTGTTCTCACCCCAGTGTGATTTGCCCGTGCTGCGGCGCAAGGTGGCCTATATCCCTGAGACACCTAACCCGTTCCCGTTGTCCGTTTGGGACAATATCGCCTATGGTCTCAAACTGAACCAGATCGCGACCAGCCGCCATGAGGTGGCTGAGGCCGTAGAGACGGCATTGCGGCGATGTATGCTCTGGGATCATGTAAAGGATGTCCTGCACAAACGGCGCGGCGTGGATCTGCCGCGCCACCAGCAACGCCTGCTGTGCATCGCGCGCAGCATCTCGGTGCAACCTGAGGTCCTGTTGCTGGACCGCTCTACTGGGTCGATTGATCAGGGCGAAGGCGAGGCCCTTTGTGCGCTCTCAGTTGATCTGAAAAAAGATCATGCGGTTGTGGCTGTGTCTGCAACCTTGGCGGAAACCGCGCAAATTGCTGATCGTGTGGCGTATTTTGAAGAGGGCCGCCTCGTTGAGGTGGACAGCGCCGAGATGATCTTTACCGCCGCACTCAAGGCTGAAACCCGTGGGTTTATCGACAGCACATCCGCCTAGCGGTTGCGTTCATGTTCTAGTCGCTGCGCTGCAATCCTGGCATTTCTATCAGCCCGTATTTGTTCGTCGAGTGCCTGTTTCACATAGTCCATGTGGGTTTCGACAGCCGTTCGTGCCGCATGGGCGTCGCGGGCCTGCAAAGCGGCGTTGATGGCGCGGTGTTGTTCCAGCAGTGCCTCATAAGTGGTGTGCTGGCCGAACATGATACGGCGGTTGTAGAACACACCTTTGCGCAGCATGTCGAACATGGAGCGCATCATATGCAAGAGCACGACATTATGGCTGGCTTCCAGAATGGCGGAATGGAATTGCGCGTCGAGTTCCGCAGCGGCCTCTGAAATACTGGGATCTCCCGCTTCTTCCATGCGGTCAAAGATCTCCTGAATGACGCCGAGGTCCGCGTCAGAGCCGAATTTTGCAGCGCGTTCAGCGGCCATACCTTCGAGGTCACGGCGAAACGACAGGTAGTCAAAGACCGCCTCATCGTCGCTGGCAAAAAGCTGGATCAGCGCAGGCGAGAAGGCGGAGCCAAGGACATCGGCCACAAACACACCGGACCCCGCGCGGCTGGAGAGCAATCCGCGGTCCTGCAATTCTGCCAGCGCATCGCGCAAGGAGGGACGGGAGACCCCCAGTCGCTCGGCCAGTTCGCGTTCGGAGGGCAAGCGTTCCCCGGGGCGTAGAATACCGCGCAGAATGAGTTTTTCGATTTGGCGCACCACTGCGGTGGAGAGCTTTTCCGGCTGCACTTTCTGGAACGGCATCGAAGACCTCGAAAAACAAAGATTGGTCAAATCATATGACCACCAACATGAGGGGCCCGCAAGATCACGAAAGCTGAAATAATAGGTCAGAAGTATTGACTTGTTTTGCGCTTTCCTGTCGATTTCGCGAAGATGACGAAAGGAAGTAATCAAAATGACCCCCGCTGCGCAATATGCAACACGTATTGGCCGTATGAAGGCTTCGGAAATTCGCGAGCTGCTCAAATTGCTTGACCAGCCGGGGTTGCTTTCTTTTGCCGGTGGGATACCTGATCCGGCGTTGTTTCCGGCGCAGGCGTTTGCTGATGCGTTTCAGGCGGCGCTCTCTCCAGAGCGTCAGGCGCAATCCCTGCAATACTCTGTCTCTGAGGGCTATCTGCCCCTGCGTCAGTGGATTGCCGCGCATATGGCGAAGATTGGTGTTCAGTGCGGGCCCGAGAATATTCTGATCACGTCGGGATCGCAGCAGGCGATTGATTATCTGGGTAAACTGTTCCTCAGTCCCAAGGATACGGCGCTGGTGGGCTGGCCCACTTATCTGGGCGCACTTGCGGCCTTTAACGCGTATGAGCCACGCTATGACCGGCTTCGGTCTGGTGAAAATCAACCGCCCGAGCGTTACGCGCAAGCCGCCGAAGCGGCAGGAGGTCGGGTTAAGTTTGCCTATCTCAGTCCGGATTTTGCCAACCCAACGGGTGTGACGATGACCCGCGCAGAACGTCTGCAGATGCTGGATCTGGCCGAAACGCTTGATACGGCTGTCATTGAGGATGCCGCCTATCAGGATCTGCGATTTGACGGGGAGCCGGTGCCGCCTATGCTGGCGCTGGAGCAAGACCGGAAGGGAGGCGATATTGAGGCCTGCCGGACGATCTATTGCGGCACATTTTCCAAAACCCTGTCGCCGGGTTTGCGCGTGGGATGGGTGGTTGCGGCGTCGCCGGTGATCCAGCAGTTGGTGCTGATGAAGCAGGCTTCTGACCTGCACTCTCCTACGATCAACCAGATCGTGACCTATCAGGTGGCGGAGCAGTTGTTCGACACTCATGTTGCGGAATTGCGTTCGGTCTATATGGGGCGACGTGATGCAATGCTGGCGGCCCTCAAGGAACATATGCCCGCAGGCGTCACTTGGACCAAGCCCGAGGGTGGCATGTTCATCTGGGTCACCTTGCCTGAAGGCATAAGTGGTGCGCAGTTATTGGAGCGTGCGTTGGAGCAGGAGAAAGTCGCTTTTGTGCCGGGACAAGCCTTCCATGCGGATGGGGCGGGCGAAAACACCCTGCGACTGAGTTTCTCAAACAGTAATGGACCCGCAATCGCCGAGGGGATTGCGCGGCTGGGACGCGTGCTGAAAACCGCGATGTGAAACGGGGTTATCCACAAGATATGGTGTGAGCGCAGGTGGGAAACTGCCGATTTTGCGGCATGTGCCGTTGACTCGGGGGGCGCAAGGCTGCTGTGATTTCCTGCAACGGAATCACCAGAAGGGGCGAACTTGCGCTTTTCCAAACTCAGGCTCAACGGCTTCAAAAGCTTTGTGGACCCCACTGACCTGCTCATCGCCGATGGGCTGACAGGTGTTGTGGGGCCGAATGGCTGTGGCAAGTCGAACCTCTTGGAGGCGCTGCGTTGGGTGATGGGGGAAACCCGCGCCAAGGCGATGCGGGGCGGAGGCATGGAAGACGTGATCTTTGCCGGCACCGCGACGCGGTCTGCGCGCAACTTTGCCGAAGTCAGTCTGCAGATCGACAACTCCGAACGACTGGCGCCTTCTGGGTTCAATGACTCTGACCAACTCGACATTGTGCGCCGGATCACCCGTGACGTCGGCTCGGCGTATAAGGCCAACGCGAAGGATGTGCGGGCCAAGGACGTGCAGATGCTCTTTGCCGATGCCTCAACCGGTGCGCATTCGCCCGCGTTGGTGCGGCAAGGTCAGATTTCCGAGCTGATCAACGCCAAACCCAAAGCGCGCCGTCGGGTGCTCGAAGAGGCGGCCGGGATCTCGGGCCTATATCAGCGCCGTCATGAGGCGGAACTGAAGCTCAAGAATACGGAACAGAATCTGCTGCGCATCGATGATGTGATCGAGCAGCTTGCGACGCAGTTGGGGCAGCTTGGACGACAGGCCAAACAGGCGCAGCGCTACCGCGAGATTGGCGAGAAATTGCGGCTGGCCGAGGGTATGCTGCTCTATCGTCGCTGGCGTGAGGCGGATGAGGCGCGTCTGGCGGCCGAAGAAGAACTCCGCACGCGTGTGACGCAAGCCGCCAAAGCTGAGGCGCTGGCGCGTGTTGCAGCCGAAAAACGGGCTGAGGCCGAGGACGGATTGCCACCGCTGCGCGAAGAAGAGGCAATCGCCGCGGCTGTGCTGCAGCGTTTGGTGGTACAGCGCGATGCGCTCTCCGATCAAGAAGCGCAGGCCCGGCAGAATATTGAACGTCTGAACAGCCGCATCCAGCAGCTTGGCAATGACATCGAACGCGAGGCCGGGCTGAACCGGGATGCGGGCGAGACGATTGAACGTCTGGAGTGGGAAAAGCGGGAACTGGCCAAGGCGGGTGATGGGCACGATGACCGCATGGCGGAGGCCGCAGAGGTTGCCCAAGAGTCCACATCCATCCTCCATAATGGTGAGGAACATCTCTCGCAGGTGACAGAGGATGTTGCACGGCTCGCTGCGCGCCATCAGTCCGCGCAGCGTCTCGTCGAGGATTGCCGCCGTGCATTGGAGCGCGCCGAAGGTGAGGGTGCCAAATCCCGCGCCGCTCAGGACACTGCGCGAGAGGCCTTGGCTGCGTCCGAGGCGGCCTATGAGGCGGCTTTGGAGGCAGAGGAAGAGGCCCGCGAAGCCGCCGAGACGGCAGAAGAGGCGCTGGCCGAGGCGGATGAGTTGCGCACTGAAACGCAGGCACATGAAACCGAAGCGCGTGCGAAACGCTCTGAGGCAGAGGGGGAGCTGGGCGCGCTCAGGGCCGAGGTCACGGCGCTGGCAAAGCTGGTTGAGCGTGACACCGCCGAGGGCGGTCAGGTCATGGATGATCTGCGGGTGACACCGGGCTACGAGAAAGCCCTTGGCGCTGCATTGGCGGATGATCTACGCGCGCCGCTTGCGGATAGCGATGGGCCGACGGGCTGGCTGACGTTGCCGTCCTATGAACGTGATGCGCCGCTGCCGGATGGGGTGGAGCCGCTGGGCAAATATGTCGATGGTACTGATGCGCTCTGGCGGCGGATTGCACAGATCGGCGTGGTTGACCCGGATGAGGCGGCGCGTTTGCAGCCTTTGTTGCAGCCCGGTCAACGTTTGGTGACGCTGGAGGGCGATCTGTGGCGCTGGGACGGGTTCCGCTCTTGGGCCGAAGATGCGCCCTCAGCGGCGGCGATGCGACTGGAGCAAATGAACCGGCTGGAGGCGCTGAAACAGGATCTGGCGCATGCCACGGCCCGCACAGAGGGTGCGCAGGCCGCACATGAGACCTTGGTGCGCAAGCTCGAAGAAGTGACCCTTGCGGATCAGGCGGCCCGTCAGGCCCGCCGCACCGCCGATCAGCGCGTCGCGGATAGTGCCCGTGCCCTGAGCCGCGCTGAGGCGGAAAAGAACCTCGCCGAAGGCAAGCTCGAAAACTTTGGCATTGCTGTCGCGCGCCATGATGAGGACGCGCTGACGGCATCCTTGCAACTGAAAGACGCCGAAACGGCGCAGGCGGTTCTGGGGGATCTCTCTGAAGCGCGCGCCAAGGTTGAGGAGATCAAACACGGGGTCGAGGCGGCGCGGATCACCATGCTGACGCATCGCTCCGCGCTGGATGAGTTGCGCCGCGAAGGTGAGGCGCGCACCAAACGCGCGCAGACCGTGACCAAGGAAATCTCTGGCTGGCGGTTGCGTCTGGACTCGGCTGGGAAACGAATTTCTGAGCTCGAAGAGCGTCGTGAGACCAGCCAAGAGGAACTGGAAGACGCGATGGCGGTGCCCGGCGAGATTGCCGAGACCCGCGAGGAGCTTAACGAACAGATCACCGATGCGGAGGCGCGCAAGGCTGAGGCGACGGATGCGCTGGTTGCTGCCGAAGCTGTGCTGCGCGAGGCGGTCCACAATGAGCGCGAATGCGAGCGTCTGGCCTCTGAGGCGCGCGAAGCACGGGCGCGGTCCGAAGCCCGCACCGAGGCTGCCCGCGAAACCGTCGAAGCCACGGCTGAGCGCATCGATGAGGTGATGCAGCTGGAGCCTGCCGAGCTGTTGGAACAGTTAAACGTCGCGCCTGAGGATATGCCCAACGCCGAAACGCTGGAGGTCGAGGTCGCCCGTCACAAACGCCAGCGCGACGCGCTTGGTGCGGTGAACCTGCGTGCAGAGGAAGACGCCCGCGAAGTTCAAAGTGAGTATGACACGCTGGTGGCAGAGAAGCTGGATCTGGAAGAGGCGGTGAAGACCCTGCGCTCAGGGATTGCCTCTCTCAACCGCGAGGGGCGGGAGCGCCTGCTGACCGCCTTTGAGCAAGTGAACAGCTCTTTTGCGATGCTGTTCACCCATCTGTTCGGCGGCGGCGAGGCGAACCTGTTGATGGTCGAAAGCGATGATCCGCTGGACGCCGGTCTGGAAATCATGTGCCAACCACCGGGCAAGAAACTGTCGACCCTGTCGCTCTTGTCTGGTGGGGAACAGACCCTGACGGCGATGGCGCTGATCTTTGCTGTGTTCCTGTCAAACCCTGCGCCCATTTGCGTGCTCGACGAGGTCGACGCGCCGCTTGATGACGCCAATGTCACGCGTTTCTGCGATCTGTTGGACGAGATGTGCCGCCAGACCGACACGCGCTTTTTGATCATCACCCACCATGCGGTGACGATGGCGCGCATGGATCGGCTGTTTGGCGTGACCATGCAGGAAAAAGGCGTGAGCCAGCTGGTTTCTGTCGATCTGAAAAAGGCAGAAGCGCTGGTGGCGTAGAGCTGCCCCTTGGGTCAGACTTGGGTCAGAGCGCGTTCAGCAGATCCGGCGTGGGCCAGGCGTCTGCGGGAAATCCCAGACGCTTTTGCTCTTCTTGCACCGCCAGTCGGGTGTTCGCGCCGAGTATGCCATCAACATCACCTACGTCGTGACCGCGGGCTTGCAGGCGGCGCTGCAACTCTTTCATTTGATCGCCAGACAATCCCTGCTCAGCGTTTCCGGCATCGTAGACAGGCGCGCCTTCCAGTCGGGTGGCAAAATAGGCGGCTGTCAGAACATAGGTAAAGCTCTGATTCCACTCAAAATAAATGTCGAAGTTGGGGTAGGCAAGAAAGGCAGGGCCTTTATGACCTTGCGGTAGCAGCAGCGAGGCCTCTGCATCCTTCATCGCAAAGCTGGTCGTTCGGGGTGCGACACCCATCGCCTCCCAGTCGGCAAGGGATTTCTTATAAGCGGGGCCGGAGGCGGAGACATCCATGTCTGCGGGGATCGTGACCTCTTGCAACCATGGCTCATTTGCGCGCCAGCCAAGGTGCGAGAGCATCCGTGCAGCTGACATCAGCGCATCCGCTGCCGATGTCTTGAGCGTTACATGGCCATCGCCGTCCGCGTCCACTCCGTGCTCAAGGATATCGCTGGGCAGCATCTGGACCATGCCTATTTCACCGGCCCAAGCACCGGTGGTGCGTGCGGGGTCAAAGTCCCCTTTGCGATAAAGCTCCAGGGCCGAGAAAATTTGCGGTCTGAACAGGTCCGGGCGGCGGCAATCATGCGCGAGCGTCACCAGTGCATTTCGAGTGTTGAAATCGCCCTGGACTGCGCCGTAGTCGGTCTCAAACGCCCAGAACGCCAGCAGGACACCCCGGTTGATGCCATAGGTCGTCTCGATCCGGTCAAAGATTTTGTCGAATTCCTCGCCCTTGCTGCGGCCACGGTTCAAACGGCTCTGCGAGATCAGGCGACGGGAAAATTCGACAAAGGGTTTCTGGAACACGCCCTGAGAGCGGTCAGCTCGGAGCACGCTCTGGTCTTGCGAGACGCCATTAAAGAACTCGTTGACGGTACTGATCGCATAGCCTGCCGAAACGGCCTCGTCTTTCAGGCCACGTACGAAGTTTTGAAAACTCCCACCGCATTGCGCTGCGGCAAGGGTCGGGGCACTCAGTAGGGCAATCAAGGCGGTGCGGTGCAAGACCGCTTTGGCGCTGGGCAGCACACGCATGGCTCTTTGTCCTCTGGTCGGATCGGTTCGCGCTAACGATATCTAGAAGAGCAGACCCAATGCAACCACCAGAACCAGTGTCAGACCCCAAGATTTCCAAAGAACGTCGCAGCACCGTGTGATTGCATGGGCGTTGGCGCTTTTTGACCCTGCCTCATTTACCCAAGCAAAATCCCGCATCTCGCCGTCATAGGATCGGGGACCGGCCAGCGCGACACCCAGTGCGCGTGCCATAGCGGCTTCGGGCCAGCCCGCGTTCGGGGAACGGTGCTTGCGCGCATCGGCACTGATTTCGCCCCATTCGCTCGTGCGCCATGTGACCACTGCCAGCAGCAGCGCACTCAGGCGCGCGGGAATGATATTGAGCACATCGTCAAACCGCGCCGCCGCCCAGCCGAATTCCTCGTAAGCCTCGGTGCGGTAGCCGATCATACTGTCGGCGGTGTTGATGAGTTTGTAGATTAACAGGCCCGGCAGACCGGCAACCAGAAACCAGAATGCTGGCGCGATGACACCATCCGAGAAATTTTCTGCGCCGCTTTCAATAGCCGAGCGCGCGACCTGCGGGCCGGTCATATTGGCTGTATCGCGACTGACAATCTGCGCAACGGCTTCGCGCCCCTCAAGGAGGCCATGGCGCAAACCGGTGGCTACGGCGCGTACATGATCAACCAAAGAGCGTTGAGCGATGAGGATGGCGGCGAGCAATACGCTGACCACATCTCCTAACCACGACACTGCCCAGCCCAGACACAGGCCAGTGACAACAAGGACGAGGACGGCCACAACGCCCTTGCCACGTCGTCCGTCACCGTCATTCAGCCCATCATCGAGCGCCTGTACAAGTTTGCCCATCAGAACCGCCGGATGCGGCACGCGGGACCAGAGCCATTTGGGTTCTCCAAAAATGGCGTCGAGGATCATTGCCGGGATCAATAGCGCAGCGGTGCTCATAAAAGTGCGGCCTCCAGTTGGCTCCAGCGATCTGCGGGCGGCAGGCCGAGGCGCAGGAAACGGCTGGAATAGGGGAATATACGGCTCCAGATATGAGCGCGGGCAAGGCGGTCTTGCCAGGCACTTGCGTCCTCAACGTCGTAGAGCCGGAACAGATCGGTGCCGCCGACAGTTTGCGCACCGGCCTGCTGCATCAGTTGATCCAGTCGAGAGGCTGCGTCAGCCAGTTCAAGCCGTGTGGTGGCCGCCCAGTCGTGATTGTTCAAAGCATGCGCGCCAATGCGCAGTGCAGGCCCAGAGACAGCCCACGGCCCCATTGTTGCGCGCAACCCTGCGATCAGATCCGGATCACCAATGGCAAAACCCAGTCGCAAGCCAGCCAGCCCCCAGAATTTGCCAAAACTCTTTAGAATAATGGTGCCCGAGGCAGATGCGCGGGCGATCAGGCTCTGTTCCGGGCAAATGTCGCAGAAACTCTCATCAATCACGCAGAAGGGGGCGTTGATTTCGTCTGGCTGCCACAGGCGGCCATCGGGGTTGTTGGGGTGGACCACAACCTGCGCCTCGGCTGGGCCATGATCCAGAATTTGCCAGCCGCAATGATCAAACGCTGCGGCGTGTTCATTGTAAGTGGGCGTGGTGATCTGAACCGTTCGCGCAGGGCGCAGCGCGGGGAGGCGTGCAATCAGGGCGGAGGCACCGGGAGCGGCGAGGATGTCTGCCCCCTCCGGCACGCGCCAAAAGCTGCGCGCGGCATCGATGAGCGCCTGTTGGGCATCGCGGTCGGGCAATGCGGTCCAGTCCTCAGCCATGAGCGGTGGCAACGGGTAGGGTGCTGGATTGATCCCTGTCGAGAGGTCAATCCAGTCTTCTCGCAGACCTCCAAATCGGGCGATTGCCGCAGCGAGGTTGCCACCGTGGTCACGTGATCCTCCGGCAGAGGCCGTGGCCTGCGCCGGGTCTTGCACAGCGGCAAACTGAGAGGGTTCTGCCATCGCGGGGCGGCCTTTTATAAGATCAGTGTCTAGGCACGATATGCCCCTGCAATGGCCATAAAGCAAGCGCAGCAACCCGTAGCCCGCCTCACGAGCGCGGGACTTACGCGCGCCCGTGCGGTGCCTGCCAGTCCAGTACCGGATTGATCGGCAAGATCCGGTTGGGGTTTATGGTGTCGTGACTGTAGTGATAGTGGCGCACGATATGTGGCATGACTACCGTCTCTGCCACGCCGCTCATTTGGTAGAGTTCACGTGTGTAGCCCCAGAGGTTGGGGTAATCGATAATGCGACGTCGATTGCATTTGAAATGCAGGTGATAGACCGGATCAAATCGCACCAATGTGGTGAACAGGCGCCAGTCGGCTTCTGTGAGTTTGTCGCCCATCAGGTAGCGGTGTTGGCTCAGGATATCTTCCAGCCAGTCGAGGCTCTCGAACAGCGGCACAACGGCGGCGTCATATGCCTCTTGCGAGGTCGCAAAACCTGACTTGTAAACGCCGTTGTTCACCGTGTCGTAGACACGTTTGTTCACGGCCTCAATGGGTTCGCGCAGCTCCTCGGGCCAGAAATCAAGGGTGTTTCCCGTGATGTCGTCAAAGGCAGAGTTCAGCATGCGGATGATTTCCGCGCTCTCATTAGAGACGATGGTGTTTTCTTGCTTGTCCCACAGAACAGGGACCGTCACCCGGCCTGAGTACTTTGGATCCGCCTTGGTGTAGATCTGATGCATATAGTCAAAACCAAAGAGCGTATCGCCAGTTGCGCCATCCTCGTCGGTTTTAAACTCCCACCCTTTGTCGAGCATATCCGGGTGAACGACCGAAACGCTGATGTGGTCTTCCAGACCCTTGAGCTTGCGGAAAATCAAGGTGCGATGGGCCCATGGGCATGCATACGACACGTAGAGATGGTAGCGCCCGCTTTCAGCCTTAAATCCCTGTTGTCCGTCCGGGCCGGGGCGGCCATCCGCCGTCAGCCAGTTGCGGAACTGCGATTCCGAACGCTTGAACGCGCCGCCGTTTGATTTCGTGTCGTACCAGACATCTTGCCATTCGCCGTCTACCAGCAGTCCCATAATCGGTCCTTCCTTGTTCTCTTGTAGCTAAGGATAGGGTCGGGAAGGGGATGCGGCCACCTGTGCCACTGCGCAGGGTCCCTGCATGCGCGCACAGGTAAGTGGTATGCGGCAGGCGAAGCCTCATCACCACAATTACCCTTCCTGAAGGAAATTCACCGTTTCTTCACTTGATTTTAGCCAATTTGACGTCACCCTAAGACTCGGTCTGCTAAAGCCGGAGGTTGAGACCATGACCACATATGTTCCCAAATCTGTTCAGGACGCCCTTGATAAGGCGCGTATTGAGGGCATGAAGAAAAAGAACCGCCTGCGGGTGCATGTGGGCGATGAAATCTACCCGGTATTGCGCCTGTGGGATAGCGGATTTTCTGTCGAAGAGGAAACCGTGCCGCAACTACGTGGCCTCGTGGACCTCTATGATGGCGCGCGTCATCTGTCACAGTGTCTCATCGTCGCCTCCGAGGCAGAAGCGGGTGAGATGTGCTACGACTTCAAACGCGCCACGGCTGCTGCGGAGACTGCGCCGCTTGATTTCTATCGCGCGCCAGATGCGCCAGTCGGCCTCTTGGGGCATGAGCAACATCTGGGCGAGGGCTGACGACGCCCCCTAGGCCGCGATGGGCTGAGATTTGACAAACCTCTGTCGCCAGTGATGATCCCGGCGACAGAGACTTTACAAACTCGCGTTACTGCAAATCAGCGAACGCTTTTGATAGCCGCTCGCAGGCTTCTTCGACCCGCGCGCGCTGCGTGCCGAGGTTGAAGCGCAGGAAACTCTCGCCGCCGGTGCCAAAGGTCGTGCCATGGTTGGCGGCGATCTTTGCGCCCTGCTCGACGCGATGGGTAAATTCTTCGCGCTCCATGCCAGTGCCAGAAAAATCAACCCAAGCCAGATAAGTGGATTGCAATTCCATCGACTGCAGGCCCGGAATGGCGTTCACTGCCTCATCAAACAGTTTCTTGTTGCCCTCGAGGTAGGGAACCAGTTCCTCCACATAAGCGACGCCATCGGGAGAATAGGCGGCGATCGTCGCAAACTCTCCGGCCGTATTGCCTTGCAGGTAGATTGCCATCATGCGGTGGCGGAACTGTTCACGCAGTGTTTCATCGGGGATGATCACTTGCCCGGTGTGAAGGCCTGCAAAGTTAAAGGTTTTCGACGGTGCCGTCAGCATGATCAAACGCTTGCTGACCTCAGGCACAGCGACGGCCATCGGGATATGCTTGCGCCCGCCAAAGACCAGATCATGGTGGATTTCATCAGAGATCAGCATCAGGTCATGACGCTTACAGAAATCGGCGACCTGCTGCAGTTCGTCTTGGGTCCAGACGCGACCGCCGGGGTTATGCGGCGAGCAGAGGATGACCATCTTCTCCTTACCGGTCATCTGCGCGTCATAGGCTGCAAAATCCATCTTGTAGGCGCCATCTTCCTGCACCATCTGGCACTCCACCACCTCACGCCCGGCAAGGCGGATCACCTTGGCAAAGGCATGATAGACCGGAGTAAACAGCACAATGCCATCGCCGGGCTGGGTGAAGGTATCAAGGCACATGCCGACGCCGTTCACCAGACCGGTTGTGGTAAAGATCGCATCCGCGTCGACGCTCCAGCCGTGGCGGTTTTCCATCCACCATTGAATGGCGCTCTTGTATTGGGATTCGCAATTCACATAGCCGTAGACACCATGATCAGCCATCTCGCGCATCTTGGCTAAGACCGCATCCGGCACGGCAAAATCCGTATCGGCGACCCACATGGCCAAGCCATCCTCAGGGGTGACGCCATAGAGCGGTTCCATCATATCCCATTTGGCGCAATGGGTGCCGCGTCGGTCGATGATCTTGTCGAAATCCATTAATCTGTCTCCGTGGTGTTTGTTGCAAACGCTAGGGGATTGCGCGCGCGCTGCAAAGCCTTGCCAATGTGCTGGTACAAACACGCCCTGCGGCGCGTAGGCGTCTAACGATGATGAGACATTGCGGCCTTGCGGGGATTGGCCTAAAGCCTTTGCCCATGAAACGCTCCATTCTGATCCACCCCGACCCGCGTCTGAAGAAGATCGCCGCCGATGTGCCGGACCTCTCTGATGAGTTGCGCGCGCTTGCCGATGACATGCTTGAAACCATGTATGCCGCGCCCGGCATCGGCCTTGCTGCGCCACAGATCGGTATTCTGGATCGCCTGATCGTACTGGATTGCGTGAAGGAAGGCGAAGGTGAGGCGCGCCCGCTGGTGATGTTCAACCCCCGCGTCATTGCCACCTCGGATGAGACGAACGTCTATGAGGAAGGCTGCCTCTCCATTCCCGAACAATATGCCGAGGTGACCCGGCCCAAAGTGGTGGATGTCGAGTGGTTGGACCGTGATGGCAACCTCCAGACCGAGACGTTTGATGGGCTCTGGGCCACATGTGTCCAGCATGAGATCGACCACCTCGATGGAAAGCTTTTCATCGACTATCTGAAGCCGCTGAAGCGCCAGATGATCACGCGCAAGATGCAAAAGCTCAAGCGCGAACGCGCACGCGGCAACGTATGAGCCTCTTACCCATCGTCAAATGGCCCGATCCGCGCCTGTCGGCGGTCTGCGCTCCGGTAGCAGAGGGCGAAGACCTCTCAGGCCTGATCGCGAATATGCTGGAAACCATGTATGACGCGCCGGGACGAGGCTTGGCCGCGCCGCAGGTGGGTGTTCTAAAACGGCTATTTGTGATGGACGTCGATTGGAAAGATGGGGTGCGAAATCCCATTGTGATGGTAAATCCCGACATCCTGTGGCGCGCGACTGAGACCGCCGAGGGCGAAGAGGGTTGCCTGTCTATTCCCGGCGTCACCACACCAGTCACTCGCCCAACAGAGATCCGAGTGCGCTGGTATGATGCCGAAAACGCAGTGAACGAACAGTGTTTTGACGGGTTCGCGGCTCGTTGCATTCAACATGAATACGACCATCTCGACGGGCGCGTAACATTCGATCACTTGTCGCCAGAGATGCGCCGCACGGCTCATCAGCACTATCTTTCCCAAAAGGAGGCCAATGCATGACCACCCGAACCTGTCTGCCATGGCCCGACAAACGCCTGCGCTCTGCAGCGACTGAGGTCAGCGAGATCACCGATGAGATCCGTGCGATCTGGGATGATATGATTGACACGATGGAGGCAATGCCGGGTGTGGGTCTGGCGGCCCCTCAGATTGGGGTCATGCTGCGTCTAGCAGTGGTGGATGGCTCGACCGAGCGTGGCCGCGCTGTGCGTCTCGCCAACCCCGAAATTCTGCACGCCTCAATTGAGCTGCGTGAACACGAAGAAGCCAGCCCGAACCTCCCAGGTGTCTCAGCAAAAATCAAACGCCCCCGCGCGGTCACAGTGCGGTTCCTCAATGAGGATGGCGTGATCGACCGACGTGATTTTGTCGGTATTGAGGCCACGTCAGTGCAGCATCAGATCGATCACCTGAACGGAAAGATGTACTTTGACAATCTCTCCAAGGTGAAGCGCGACATGCTGATTAAGAAAGCGCGCAAATTCGCGCGCTGAGCGGTTTCATCTTTTCCCAAATACCTCCGCCGGAGGCACTGGCCTGACCCAGAGGGGCAGGCTTGACCCGTCGCGCGTCAGCGCGTCTGCTCTGGCCCTGACTGTCATCCTGCGCTAAGCCTTCGTGCACAGACGGTTGCGGCAAGAAGGGGCTGGAATATGCGGGTTATCTTTATGGGAACACCGGAGTTTTCTGTCCCGGTACTGGATGCCTTGGTGCAGGCGGGACACGAGATTGCTGCCGTATATTGCCAGCCCCCCCGTCCAGCCGGGCGCGGCAAGAAAGACCGTCCGACACCCGTTCATGCAAGGGCCGAGGCACTGGGGCTTGAGGTGCGCCATCCGGTGTCGCTGAAAACCGCAGAAGCGCAGTCGGAGTTCACTGCGCTTGAGGCCGATATCGCTGTGGTGGTGGCCTATGGGTTGATCCTGCCACAAGCAATTCTGGATGCGCCGAACAACGGCTGCCTCAACATTCACGCAAGCCTTTTGCCGCGCTGGCGGGGGGCGGCTCCGATCCACCGGGCGATCATGGCGGGAGATGCAGAAACCGGTGTTTGCATCATGCAAATGGAAGCGGGGCTGGACACTGGTCCGGTGCTTTTGCGCAAGAAAACGGCCATTGGAGCCGAGGAAATCACATCTGAACTGCAAGATCGCCTCTCGATGATGGGCGCGACACTCATTATCGAGGCGCTTGAAACCCTGCCGAATCTCAGGCCCGAGCCGCAGCCCGATGCAGGCGTCACCTATGCCAGCAAGATCGACAAAGCTGAGGCGCAGATCGATTGGTCGCAGCCCGCTGAGGATGTGGACCGCAAGATCCGTGGCTTGTCTCCCTTTCCCGGGGCCTGGTGTGAAGTGCAGGGGCAGCGGATCAAGGTGCTTGCATCGCGACTGGCTGAGGGTAAGGGGCTGGCAGGAACGGTGTTGGATGAAAATCTGACGGTGGCCTGCGGCAAGAGTGCGGTGGAGTTATTGCGCCTGCAACGCGCAGGCAAAGGCGCGCAGGATCGGGAGACTTTCTTGCGCGGGTTCCAGATGCCTAAAGGTATGCAGCTGTCGGCAGCGGAGGACACGCAATGATGCTGGCCCTTTTTGGCACCGTGGTGATTGCGGGTATTGTCGGTTACGCGTCCGAACGCAGTGGCTTTACGCAAAATGGTGTGGTGCAATCCATTATTATCTGTGTTGGCGGAGCGTTCCTGTTTTTCTTTTTGCGGCTGATGTTTGGGATCGGCTTCAACGCTCCGGGCTGGAATGCTGTGGCGTCATCAATTGGAGCCCTTATCATCGTGCCGTTTCATTGGCGCCGCTAAAGTCACCCCGTGGTGCAGGCGCGGTTGTGATCGGGGCCTGAGTGAATGTGAAAACGAATGGCTCTGAGGTGAGCCGGAAAGTGAGACAGAATGCCAGTTGTTTTCCTGATCATTGTCGGCGCTGCAGCCGGATTCATCGCAACGCGCATCATGCGAATTGAGACGGACGTGATCACGACCATTGTGATTGGCATCGCTGGCGCTTTGATTGGCGGGCTGGTGTTGCGCACTCTGCTGGCGGTCATGGGGATGTTCGCAGGGCTTGTGGGAGCCATACTGGGAGCCGTGGTGCTGATCCTGCTGTGGCAGAAAATTCAAAATAAATAGCTATGTGTTGAGGTGTTTCGCTTCGGGCTTTGCCCAAAGCGACCAGCCCGGCAGCGCGCCCATAGGGCGCGCTGCCGGGCGTGACATAGGCTGGTGTCTGAAGATCAAGAAGACGAGCGCTTGTTTTGCGGGCGGTCGCAGCTATTGAGTTATTGCCGGGGTGGGCGGGGTTTATAGACGGGCAAGTGCCAGCCAAATGCCAGCGATCCCGCTCGCGTAACCCAAGTGACACCAGCGCAGGCCAACAATGCGGTGGCCGCAGGAAGGTTCAGCCACACCAATGCGACGGCAGTGATCGCGCCGGCCATTGCACAGGAAATGTATAGCTCTCCCTGTTTCAAAACCAATGGCACCTCATTGCAGACAACGTCTCGCATCAAGCCACCAAGACTGCCGGTCGCCATGCCCATCAGCACAACAATCACGGGGCCGTGCCCCAGCTCCAGCGCGGCACCCGTCCCGGCAGGAACCGCAATGGCAAGCGCGAAGGTATCGAGCCAGATCACCCAGCGCAGGCGGCTTTCGACGAGGTGAGCCGTAAAAAACACCAAAATGGCCACACCGGAGGCAAGGAGGATCGGCATTGGGTCGCCAACCCAGAACACAGGATGCCGGTCGAGCAGCACATCCCGCACAGTGCCGCCGCCAACCGCTGTCAGACAGGCGATGAACGCAAAACCTACAATGTCCAATTGCGCGCGGCTGGCGACCATCGCACCCGATGCCGCAAATACGATGGCTGCGGCGTAGTCCAGAAGGGTCAGAATGGTCATGCTGGAACCTCTGCGTCGAGTACGATCCTACCCGCAGTCAGATGCTGCCCCCCGTTTGCATGCGCAAAGGCCGGCCATTCTTCGCGATGAAGCACGACCGAACAGGCATTGCGCGGGAGTGATGCCATGTTTAGCCCGCAGAAGCCTTGCCAGAGGGTTTGCCAGAAGATTTGAAAGGGGCCATGCCTGCGCGTGCCAACTCATCCGCACGTTCGTTTTCAGGGTGGCCTGCGTGCCCTTTGACCCATTCCCATGTGACATCATGGCGGGCCTGCGCCGCATCGAGTCGCTGCCATAGCTCTACGTTTTTCACAGGCTTTTTGGCAGCGGTTTTCCAGCCGTTCTTTTTCCAGCCGAAGATCCAACCGGTGACCCCATTTTTCACATAGGCCGAGTCGGTGACGACGGTGATTTTTGAAGGCCGCGCAAGACTTTCGAGCGCGTGGATCGCAGCCAGAAGTTCCATCCGGTTGTTGGTGGTCTCTTGTTCGCCACCTTTGAGTTCGCGTTCCTTCACGACGGTCTCGCCGTCCATGGCACGTAAGAGGGCACCCCAGCCACCGGGGCCGGGATTTCCGGAGCAAGCTCCGTCGGTATAGGCAAATAAATCAGGCATGTGCGGTCAGTACGATAAAGGTCTCTTCTGCGCCAGCTAATCCTTTGCCATTGCCGCGTCTTGCGCCAAGGGGGGTGAAGCCAGCCTCGGATAGAAGAGTGCGCAGTTCGTCTTCGCTGTAGTAGGCATAGAAACGGCCCAGCTCGTCACGCCCTTCCGCTGTGCCAAGCTTCATGCCCAGTGCCAACATGCCGCGTGGTCTGAGCGCGTTGTGCAGGCGCAACAGGTGGCCTGGGAACTCTGAGCGTGGAGCATGCAGCAGGCTGAAGAATGCCCAGATCCCATCATAGCTTGCCTCAGACGTGATGTCCTCGAACCGGCCAACGGTTACTTCGAGGTCATAGGCGTCTCGTGCATATGTGGCCATTTCGGGCGATGCGTCCATCGCAGAGACAGTGTAGCCGTCATCGCGAAACCGCGCGGCCCAATGCCCCGGCCCGCAGCCCAGATCCAGCACGGAGCCGCCAGACGGGAGCCCTGCGGTAAAGGCCTCGTAATCGGGTTCGTGAAAGGTATCTTTGGAGCGGGCAAAACCCTTGGCGTAACCCGCTGCGGCCTTGGCGTAGACGGCCATGGTTTCTTTGTCGCTCATAAAAACACCCCGACGCTGAGGCACAGGACAACAACACCGGTGAGTAACAGGCGTAGCTTGACCCACCACGAGGGCGTGAGTCGCCACAGGCTAAACATCATATCGAGCAGCAATAGGCCTAAGAATCCCCAGATGAGGTTCATGCCAGCGCTGACAGGCCCGCCCCCCGTCATGAAAAACGCCCAGAGGGCCGGGATCACCGAGAGGGCGTAGCAGGCCGCTGATTGTAGTCGACCTGAGGCGCGGGTGGCATAGCCCCAGAGGACGCCAGACATGAAGCTGAGGATCACCGAGCCGTAAAAAAGCTGCACATAGGGGCCAACGAAACGCGGACCTAGATTGTTGATCCCCCATCCCTGCAGGGAAGGCAGCAATAGCGTCAGCGCGCCCCACACGAAAGGTATGAGTCCCGCAAGCCCCAGTGCGAGCGGGGCCGTCGGGATGCCACGCAGCATCAGGCGCGCTCCATCGCGAGGCGTAGAGCGAGTGCCGCAAAGATCGCCGCAAAGCTGCGGTTGAGCCATTTTACAACCGCTTCTGAACCGAGGATCAGGCTGCGTGCCTGGGCGGCAAAGAGGCCGTACAGCGCAAAGACGGCAAAGGTCATACCCATGAAGATCGTGCCGAGGATCATCATTTCCTGTGTCGCCGTGGCGGCGCTGCCGGATAGGAATGGCGGCATCAGGGCGAGAAAGAAAATCGAGAGTTTCGGGTTCAAAATGTTAATCAGCGCCCCACGTTTGGCGATGGTAATACCCGGCTGCGGGTCTGGTTTTGCCGCCGAAACAGAGAGTGCGCCGTCTGATTTCAGCATCTGCCACGCGAGATAAAGCAGATATAGAACGCCTGCGATTTTTACGCCTTGGAACAGCAGTGCCGAGGAATGCAGGACCGCTGCGAGACCGAGCGTTGCGGCAATCAGGTGCGGCAGAATTCCGATAGTGCAGCCCAAAGCCGCCCAGATTGCGGCACGCCGACCGCGCCCAAGGCCAAGCGCGAGTGTATAGATCACACCGGTTCCCGGCGCGAGGACGACGACAAATGCGGTGAGGAGAAATTGCAGAGAGATCAAAGCACCTGTTCCTTATAACTCAATAGACGACACCCAAGCGGCGCACGAACCAAGGTAGCTGCGCTTTGTGAAGTTGCAAGCGAAGTTCAGTACCTTGAGGGGGCCTGTTTTGGCGAGACGCGTCGCTACGGGTTTTGTTTCGTCGGTGTCAGGCCGTGCGCAGGACGCGGGGTACTTTAAATTCAACGCGTTCCACTGCGGTTTCGACCAGTTCCACGGTCACATCATAGCGCTCGCGAAAGGCGTCGATCACTTCGTTCACCAAGAGTTCTGGAGCTGACGCGCCGGCGGTAATAGCGATGGAGCGAATGCCTTCGAGCGCACGCCAGTCAATGTTCTCAGCGCGTTGAACCAGTTGCGCATAGCTGCAACCGTTTTTGGCACCGACCTCAACCAAGCGACGGGAGTTCGAAGAATTTGGCGCCCCCACCACAAGGAGCGCGTCAGATTTGGGCGCAACCTCTTTGACGGCTTCCTGACGGTTGGTGGTCGCGTAGCAGATGTCTTCTTTGTGCGGGCCGATAATCGCAGGGAAGCGCGTTTGCAGCGCGGCTACGATGTCTTTGGTGTCGTCGACAGAGAGCGTGGTTTGGGTCACGAATGCGAGGCGCTCAGGATCGCGCACGTCAACATGTGCCACATCCTCGACGGTCTCGACCAAGAGGACTTCTCCTTCCGGCAGCTGACCCATGGTGCCAATGGTCTCCGGGTGACCCTTGTGGCCGATCATGATCATCTGCAGGCCAGCCTCGGCGTGGCGCTGGGCCTCGATATGTACCTTCGAGACCAGCGGGCAGGTGGCGTCGACAAACACCATCTCGCGCGCCTGCGCGGCGGCGGGGACGGATTTCGGCACACCATGCGCAGAGAAAATAACCGGGCGATCATCGGGGCATTCTTCGAGTTCTTCGACGAAGACCGCCCCCTTGTCGCGCAGACCATCGACCACGAATTTATTGTGCACGATTTCATGGCGCACATAGACCGGCGCGCCCCATTTCTCTAGCGCCATTTCCACGATTTTAATCGCGCGATCCACCCCGGCGCAAAAACCGCGCGGGGCTGCAAGGTAGAGCATGAGAGGAGGTTTGGCGGTCATTGGCGCGGGTCTCCGCAGGTCTGAAAGGAGGACATTGGCCAAGAGGTAAGGCTTGCACCGCCCGAGGTCCAGAGCTGGGCAAGTCCAGCGCGCAAAAGAAAACACCCGACGATGTGATTGCGCCGGGTGTATATCTGAGCTTGAAGGCCGGTAAGCGACGACAGCGGGTGCTTTAGTCTTCGACTGTTGCGGCGCGCGGTTCGCTGGGGATGTCGCGCGGAGGACGGCCAATCACATCGCGCAACTCTTCGAGTTCGATGAAATTGTCGGCCTGACGGCGCAATTCGTCCGAGATCATCGGCGGCTGGCTGCGAATCGTGGAGACGACCGAAACGCGGACGCCCTGACGTTGCAGGCTGGCGATCAGAGGGCGGAAGTCTCCGTCACCCGAAAACAGCACGATATGATCAACGCGTGGCGCAAGTTCCATGGCATCGACAGTCAGTTCGATATCCATGTTGCCCTTCACCTTACGGCGGCCCATGCTGTCAGTGTATTCCTTGGCGGGTTTGGTCACCATGGAGAAACCATTGTAGTGCAACCAATCCACCAAAGGCCGAATGGGAGAATATTCGTCGTTTTCCAGCAGCGCAGTATAATAGAAAGCCCGTACAAGTTTGCCGCGACGCATGAATTCTTGGCGCAGAAGCTTGTAATCGATGTCAAATCCCAATGCCTTTGCCGAGGCATACAAATTCGAGCCATCTATGAACAGCGCGAGCCGTTCGTCTTTGTAAAACATTAAATGTGTCCTTCTGGTGTCGCGGGCCAAAGTTCCGTGAGTGAGTTAAATAAATCTCCGGCTCCGCGGGTGGACTTAATTTAGGTTATTTGGCACTCCCCGCAAGAGTTAGGTCTTATGGAATTGGGGTCAATAATGGCCGAAAACCGGTCAAACTATCTTGTCGCTTTGGGGAGCAACCTCGAAGATGAGGGTACTACACCGCTCGAAATTCTGCAAACCTGCCTTGCAGAGTTTCACGCAGAGGGCCTTGATCTTTCGGCTGTTTCACGCTTCTTCGCGACACCTTGCTTCCCTGCGGGAGCAGGGCCTGACTATGTGAATGCGGCAGTGATGCTGGAAGGTAACTTTCCAGCAGCGGAAACGTTGCGTCGCCTTCACAAAATCGAAACTAAATTCCATCGCACCCGAACGCAGCGCTGGGGAATGCGAACACTGGATCTGGATCTTCTTGCGGTGGGTCGAGAAATTATCCCAAACATTCAGTTATTTAGATATTGGCGTGACCTGCCATCGGCGGAGCAACGTGTCAGCGCCCCGGATCAACTGATTCTTCCGCACCCGAGATTACAGGATCGCGCATTTGTGCTCGTTCCACTTGCGGACATTGCCGGTGATTGGGCCCATCCGGACTTGGGAAGGTCTGTGCGCCAGATGCTATTGTCGTGCCCTGCGAATGATGTTGAGCAGGTGAGACCCCTATAACGACGGCTTTTGCAGCATTCGTGCAATTGTGAACGCCTCCGCCTTGTCAAGCCCCGTGATTCATCATAGAAGCACGTCTTCTGGACCCAGAACTGTATTGGAGAGTCGCCCATGGCCCGCGTGACGGTCGAAGACTGCGTTGACAAGGTTCCCAACCGATTTGAGCTGGTGATGCTGGCCGCACATCGTGCGCGTGAGATCTCCGCCGGTGCTGAACTCACTGTGGACCGCGACAACGACAAGAACCCGGTCGTCTCCCTGCGCGAGATTGCCGAGGAAACTCAAAGCGCCGACGCCCTGCGTGAGCGCCTGATCGAGAGCAACCAGTCTCAGATCGAGGTCGACGAGCCGGAAGAAGATTCCATGGCTCTGCTCATGGGTGGCGAAGCGGACAAACCTCAGGAAGACGACATGAGCGAAGAAAAGCTCCTGCGCGCCCTGATGGAGGCTCAGGGTCAAGGCTGATCCGGGCTGTTTGACATGAGAGAGGTTGCGGACCGGCGATGACTTCTGCTGACGACCTGATTTCCCTGGTCCGCGACTATAACCCGAAGACGAATGAACAGCGCCTGCGTGATGCCTTTGCTTTTGGCGAGGAGATGCACGAAGGGCAGTTCCGTCATTCGGGTGAACCCTATTTTACGCATCCCGTAGCGGTGGCCGCGATCCTGACGGAGCAGCGGCTGGACGATGCCACGATTATCACCGCGCTCCTTCACGACACCATCGAAGACACGAAGGCCAATTTTGAGGAGGTCTCTTCCCGCTTTGGCGAGGAAGTTGCGATGCTGGTCGATGGGGTCACCAAGCTGACCAACCTGCAGCTTTCGTCGCGCGAAACCAAGCAGGCGGAAAACTTCCGCAAGCTGTTTATGGCAATGTCCAAGGACCTTCGGGTCATTTTGGTCAAGCTTGCTGACCGGCTTCATAATATGCGGACCATCCGCGCCATGCGCCCTGAAAAACAGGCTCAAAAGGCGCGGGAGACCATGGACATCTATGCGCCGCTCGCGGGGCGGATGGGGATGCAATGGATGCGCGAGGAGCTGGAAGACCTCGCGTTTAAGGTGCTGAACCCTGAAGGGCGCCAGTCGATCATCCGCCGTTTTGTCACCCTGCAACGGGAAACCGGCGATGTGATCCACCGGATCACCGGCGACATGCGGCTGGAGCTGGAAAAGGCGGGCATTGAGGCCGAAGTCTTTGGTCGCGCGAAGAAACCCTATTCGATCTGGCGTAAGATGCAGGAGAAGGATCAAGGCTTTTCCCGCCTCTCCGACATTTATGGGTTCCGCGTCATCACCCGCTCCGAGGAAGACTGCTACCGCACCCTTGGCACTATCCACCAGCGTTGGCGCGCGGTGCCGGGGCGGTTCAAGGATTATATCAGCCAGCCAAAATCCAACGGCTATCGCTCGATCCACACCACGGTTTCGGGGCGCGATGGCAAGCGGGTCGAGGTACAGATTCGCACCCGCCAGATGCATGACGTGGCCGAGTCGGGCGTGGCGGCGCATTGGTCCTATCGCGACGGCGTGCGTACCGAAAACCCCTTTGCTGTTGACCCGGCCAAGTGGATTGCCTCGCTGACGGAACAGTTTGATGGCGAGGACGATCACGACGAATTTCTCGAAGCGGTCAAGCTGGAGATGTATTCGGATCAGGTGTTCTGCTTCACTCCCAAAGGGGACGTGATCAAGCTGCCCAAGGGCGCGACACCGATTGATTTTGCGTATGCGATCCACACCCGTATCGGTCATGCCTGCGTCGGCGCAAAGGTTGATGGCATCCGTGTGCCGCTCTGGACCCGTCTCAGAAATGGCCAGTCGGTGGAGGTGATCACCGCCGAGGGGCAAACTCCGCAAGTCAGCTGGTTGGAAATCGCCACCACGGGAAAGGCGCGTACAGCCATCCGCCGGGCCTTGCGCGAAGCAGACCGCGAGAGATTTGTGAAGCTCGGTCACGAGCTTGCTCGGTCTGCCTTTGAGCATGTGAACAAGAAGGCCACCGACAAGGCATTGGAAACCGCAGCGCGCGCCTTGCGGGTCAGTGATGTCACCGAGCTGCTCGCACGTCTGGGTGCTGCAGTGATTACAGCGCATGATGTAGTGCAGGCAGTTTATCCTGAACTGACCGACAAAGAAGGCGACGAGGTCTCGCCGCGCCGCGCGGTGATCGGTCTGGAGCCCGGCCAAAAATTCGAACGCGCCTCCTGTTGTGAGCCGCTTCCGGGTGAGCGGATCATCGGCATCACCTCACGCGGGCAGGGGGTTGTGGTACACTCTGCTGATTGCGACCGTCTGGGTGAGTTTGAAGATCAAATGGATCGTTGGGTGGATGTGCATTGGCATTCCGGCACCCATCCGGCCGTCTATGGTGTCACGCTGGAGTTGACCATTGGCAACGATGCGGGCGTTCTGGGGCGGATCTGTACATTGATTGGTGAAAAAAAGGCCAATATTTCCAACCTTGAATTCAAGGATCGGAAACCTGACTTTTACCGCTTGATGATCAATGTGGAATTGCGTGATGTGGAACAGCTGCATTCGCTGATACTTATGTTGGAAGCTGAAAGCGACGTCGCCGCGGTCGCGCGCCACCGGGAAACGCCTGGAACGCAACTCCGTACGATCTAGCCTCTTCAGTACGAAGAATAGGGACGATCTTTTGGTATTCAGGCGCCGAGACAGACGCCCGCCGCATAGGGCGGTTGCGGAGTTTCTCTGGCCTCGTGGAGGTTGGGGAAGGGCGTTTTTGTATGTCAAACATCGGGTGCGCCGTCTGCCGGACAACCCGGAGCGCATCGCGCGTGGCATCTGGGCCGGTCTCTTCACCACCTTTACCCCGTTTTATGGTCTGCACTTTCTTGTTGCCGCAAGCATTGCGCGGATCATGAACGGCAATATCCTTGCGGCGCTTTCTGCGACCTTTTTTGGAAACCCGCTGACTTATGTGCCAATCGGTGTGATTTCTTTGCAGACAGGGCACTGGTTGCTGGGCAGTCAGCCGGTGGCGGAGGTTGACGCGACATTGGCGGACAAGTTCCTCGCGGCAGGATGGGACCTTTGGTACAACATCTACGCCTATGCGACTGGGACACCCGTTGATTGGTCGGGGCTGAAGATCTTTTATGACGAGGTGTTCTACCCCTATATGATTGGCGGCATCATCCCGGGTCTCATTGTCGCAACTGTCGGCTATATGCTTTCTGTTCCATTGATCCGCACCTATCAGCAGCGGCGTCGCCGCAAGATCAAGGCGAAGTTCGAAGCGATCAAGAAGCGTGCAGAACTTGAACCAGTCAACAGCCCGCATGCGCCGAGCGGAACCACCCCGCCGAGCCGCTCGCCCAAGATTGGCCGCACAGACTAAACGCGCTTGGCGGCGGGAGAATTGTATCACTCTGGCTCTTGTGCCTTGCCTCTTTGGCCTTGCCCGCTAGGCTCTGCCGCAAAAGACATCCCTGACAAAGAGACGTTCTCATGTCCAAAAAATCCCTGCGCCTTGGCGTCAATATCGACCATGTGGCCACAGTGCGAAATGCCCGTGGTGGGGCCTATCCAGACCCGATCCGTGCGGCGAAACTGGCAGAAGAGGCAGGTGCCGACGGCATCACCGCTCACCTGCGCGAAGACCGCCGCCACATCACAGATGCGGACATTGACGGGCTGATGGAGGCGCTGTCGGTGCCGCTGAATTTTGAGATGGCCGCAACCGATGAGATGCAAAAGATAGCGCTTCGGCATAAGCCGCATGCGGTCTGTATCGTGCCAGAAAAGCGCGAAGAGCGCACCACGGAGGGCGGTCTTGAAGTGGCCCGTGAAGAAAATCGTCTGGCCCATTTTATCGCGCCATTGCGTGATGCGGGGTGTCGTGTGTCGATTTTTATCGCCGCAGACCAAAAGCAGATCGAAGCGGCGCATCGCATCGGTGCCGAAGTCATCGAACTTCACACAGGGGCCTATTGCGACCACCACGCTGAAGGCAACTTTGCCGCGCGGGACAAGGAACTGGGCGCGCTGCGGGACATGGCATCATTTGCGCATTCACTCGGGCTAGAAGTACATGCAGGGCATGGGCTTACCTATGAAACAGTCGCGCCCGTTGCGGCTTTTCCGGAGGTGATGGAGCTAAACATCGGTCATTTTCTGATTGGCGAGGCCATTTTTCGCGGTCTCACCCCGGCAGTGCAGGAAATGCGCCGCCTGATGGATGAAGCACGCTGAGGAGACAGCACATGAAGCTCGGGCGCTTTGCCGTAATTTATCTCGCCATCATGGTCGCGTTGATGGTTCTGATCCTGTTGGTTCAGGCGATTTTCCGGTTCGACGTCTCCAACGCAGGCATGGCGATTATCCCTGCGATGGGGGCTGCGATGGCAGAGGGACAGGCCTTTGCCAAGGCAGAGGATCGCGCGCCTGAGACCTCTGAAATGTGGGCGTTTGCGCGGCGTGCCGGGCTGGTTGTTCTTGGTCTGACGCTTTTATCGACCGCGGCGTTCAGCATCGCGGTTCCAGAGATCAAATTTGTGCTCAGCCAGCCCGGAGGCGCATTGGTACTTCTGGCCGCGATCCTGTTCCAGACCTTGATTTCATTCGTGCTGGTGCGGTTCTTCTTGGCGACAGGTGCGAAATCCATACTGCGTGCTCAGAAGCGTGGCTGAGTATCAAGAACCAGCTGAGAGGCCCAAGTGATCCTAGGAATCGGCACTGATCTGGCGAACATAGAGCGCATTCAAGGTGTGCTTGATCGTTTTGGTGACCGGTTTCGAAACAGGGTTTTCACTGAGGTGGAGCAGGCGAAGTCTGAACGTCGCCTTGATGTAGCAGGCACCTATGCCAAGCGCTGGGCTGCAAAAGAAGCCTGCTCCAAGGCGCTCGGGACAGGGCTACGCATGGGGATCGCATGGAAGGATATGTCCGTGTCCAATCTGCGCAGCGGCCAGCCGGTCATGCATGTGACGGGTTGGGCGAAGGAGCGGCTCGACCAGATGACCCCGACTGGGCATCAGGCTGTGATCCATGTGACACTCACCGATGATCACCCCTGGGCACATGCGATGGTCTTGATCGAGGCGCTGCCAGTGTCCCGGCCCGGTCCGGAGACCTAGATCACTTGTTTGGTGCGCATCGAAAGTGCGGCAGAGTTGCTCACTTCTGCGCCACATCCCATATGTCTTGCCTCCACCGCTTGACTTGCGCCGGACAGCCCCGCATGTACGCGCCTGACCCGTCCACAAATGACCGGAGAGCCTGATGGCGTCGAAAACCACGACCGGGAACTCAATCGTCGAGACGATCAAGACAATCGTCTACGCACTTTTGATTGCCGGTGTCTTCCGCACCCTGTTTTTTCAACCCTTCTGGATTCCTTCCGGCTCGATGAAAGAGACGTTGCTGATCGGCGATTTCCTCTTCGTCAATAAGATGGCCTATGGCTATTCCTATGCGTCCTGTCCAACCATCCGCATTGGTGCTGTTGGCCTCAATATCGATGCTAAAGACATCTGTGGCTTTATCGATGGTGACAACACGCGCATCCTCGGCAGTGAGCCAGAGCGCGGCGATGTGGTGGTTTTCCGCCATCCGGTGAATGGCACGGACTACATCAAGCGTCTTGTGGGTCTGCCCGGCGATAAGCTGCAGATGAAGGATGGCGTTCTCTACATCAACGGCACCGCGGTGGGGCTGATGGATGATGGCGAGTTTGAAGAAGAGATGGAACGTCAGGGGCCGCAGGGCAACTTCCCGCGTTGTGAAAACGACCCTGTCGGGCAGGGCGGGATCTGTAAGAAATCCCGCCAGATTGAAACCTTGCCGGGTGGAACCTCTCACGCTGTCATCAATATCGGCAACCAGTCGAGCGATCATACCAAGGTCTATCATGTCCCCGAGGGTCATTTCTTCTTTATGGGCGATAACCGTGACAACTCCACCGACAGCCGCGTGCCACAGGCCGTGGGCGGCGTGGGATATGTACCGTTTGAAAACCTGATCGGGCGCGCAGATCGCATCATGTTCTCGTCTGCCGGCCGCTCCATGCTGTTCTTCTGGACATGGCGCAGTGATCGGTTCTTTAAGGGCATCACATAATTAGCGGCGCTTTGTGACGTTGAAAAAGGCCGTTGGCAGTCCCTGCCTGCGGCCTTTTTACTGTAGTGGGCGAGGCGAGGTGCTATCTTAGCGCATGCGACACGCAGAGTGCTTTCCTCTGGCGCGTTGCTGGGATAAGGAACGAACCCACCGGGGCCTAAACGCCCCAATGATGCTCAAAGGACCACATGTGAAGCTATCTCGGGATATCCTCGCCTTTCAGGCAAGGCTGGGGCATGAATTTTCCAGCCCGGAGCTGTTGATCCGTGCGCTGACTCATCCTTCGGTTTCCTCGCCAAACCGTCAGGACAATCAGCGGCTGGAATTTCTCGGCGACCGCGTGCTGGGGCTGGTGATGGCGACGGCGCTCCTTGAGCATGACAAACACGCCACAGAGGGCCAATTGGCACCGCGGTTCAATGCGTTGGTGCGCAAGGAAGCCTGCGCGGATGTCGCGCGCCAGATTGATCTTGGTGCGGTGCTGAAACTTGGCCGATCTGAAATGCTATCCGGTGGGCGGCGCAAGCAGGCGCTTTTGGGCGATGCTATGGAAGCCGTGATTGCCGCCGTCTACAAGGACGCAGGTTTTGAGGCTGCCCAGACCGTGATCCTACGCCTGTGGGGCAAGCGTGTTGGCACGGTTGAAGATGATGCCCGTGACCCCAAAACAGCCCTGCAGGAATTTGTGCAGGCGCGCCGTCAACCGCCACCCGCATATGTATTGATCGCCCGTACAGGCCCCGATCACGAACCCGTCTTTACCATCGCTGCCCGTCTTGAAGATGGAACCGAAGAACAGGCCACCGCAGGTTCAAAACGCCTTGCAGAACAGGCCGCCGCTAAGGCCCTTTTGGCCAAACTGGAGCAAGAGACATGACCACACGCGCAGGCTTTATCGCCCTCATCGGCGAGCCAAACGCCGGGAAATCCACGCTTCTTAATCGCATGGTGGGGGCAAAAGTCTCCATCGTGACCCACAAGGTGCAAACCACCCGCGCGCGCATTCGTGGCGTGGCGATGGAAGGCGAGAGCCAGCTTGTATTCGTCGACACCCCCGGCCTGTTCCAGCCGCGCCGCCGCTTGGATCGCGCTATGGTTGCGGCCGCATGGGGCGGTGCTGCAGATGCGGATGTGATCGTTCTGCTCATTGAGGCGCATCGCGGCATCACAGAAGGCGTAGAACGGATCATTGAAAACCTTGGCGAAGTTGCTCAGGGCCGCCGCGTCGCACTGGCGATCAACAAGATCGACAAGGTGCAATCCGATGTACTGCTCGGTCTGACCAAGGATCTGAACGACCGTTTCTCCTTCGCTGAGACCTTTATGATTTCCGCAGAAAAAGGCTATGGCACCGACGATCTGCGCAGGTGGCTCGCGGCCGAGGTGCCCGAAAGCCCGTGGCTCTACCCGGAGGATCAGATCGCGGATCTTCCACTCCGGATGATTGCCGCCGAGATGACGCGCGAGAAACTCACCCTGCGCCTGCACCAGGAACTGCCTTACCAGCTCACAGTCGAGACTGAGAAATGGGAAGAGCGTAAGGACGGCTCTGCGCGCATTGATCAGGTGGTCTATGTGGTTCGCGATGGCCACAAGGGCATCGTGCTGGGTAAGCGCGGCGAGACAATCAAAGCCGTGGGACAAGCGGCCCGCGCAGAACTTGAGGAATTCCTGGATCGCAAAATCCACCTGTTCCTACAGGTCAAGGTCCGGCCGAACTGGCTAGAGGAATCCGAACGCTACTCGGAAATGGGGCTCGATTTTAAGGACGGGAACTAAACGCCCACTCCTTCATCTTTTTACAATTACCTCCGCCGGAGGCACATTAAGGGTGTCGCGCAGGTCGCAAGGAGCACTTATGTCCCGTCTCACTGCCCGGTTTTGGGTCGACGCCTATCTGGCCCGCTTGCGTTTTCAGGATATCCCCGCCTTTGTCACCGCACATGGCGATGACACCGCCGGCGCGGTGCTGGTGAAGCTCAATACGCTGGACGGTGAGGCCCGCGCGTATCACCGAAGTTTTGATCTGATGACAGGAGATCGCAAATGGGTCGAGCTGGTCGCAGGTTCGGACGAAGATGTGGAGGCATCAATCGCCAAGCAACGCCAGTTTGACAGTGATCTCTGGGTGATTGAGGTAGAAGATCGGCAGGGCAGACATCTGCTGGATGAGCCGGGGCTGGACTAGGAAATGGACTGGCGTGATCAGGGCATCTTGCTGACGGTACGTCGCCACGGCGAATCTTCGGCCCTGATCGAAGTATTCACTCAAGCACATGGTCGGCACGCGGGCCTCGTGCGCGGTGGTGCCAGTCGCAAGATGGCACCACATTTACAGCCGGGGGCGCAATTGGATCTGACGTGGTCCGCCCGTCTCGAAGATCACTTGGGCACCTACAAGGCGGAACCGCTGCGCAGCCGTGCTGCTTTGGCGCTGTCGGGACGACTGGCGTTGTCAGGGTTGAATGCGGTCTGCGCGCTATTGGCTTTTGCGCTGCCGGATCGCGAAGCATATCCAGAGCTTTATCATCGCAGCGAAGCTTTGCTGGACCTGCTCGACAACGAAGATCTCTGGCCGCTGGGGTATCTGCGCTGGGAACTCTCGCTGCTTGAGGATCTTGGCTACGGCCTAGATCTGTCTTGCTGCGCGGTGACCGGTGCCACTGAGGGGCTCATGTATGTTTCACCCAAAACGGGCCGCGCGGTCTCTGAGGCGGGCGCGGGGGAATGGGCTGACCGCTTGTTGCCTCTGCCACCGGTGATGCGAGGCAAGGGCGATGGCGAGGACATAGAAATCCTGACTGCGCTGAGAACCACCGGGTTTTTCCTCGAATCAAAGCTGGCACCAGCTTTGGGCAATCGGCCTGTTCCCGAGGCGCGCGGGCGTTTTCTGGATGCGCTGTCGCGTCGCCTGTAGGCGCGTTCGGCGAAATATCGCATTCATCTGTGGCAGTCACTGCCTGAGCGGGGCGGCGTCACACGCATGATACATCGCCCGGAGAAGAAGGCTGTCGCGGTTGGGCCCACGCATTTCGGGTCGCATCCCAGCCTTTATGACAGCTAGGAGCACAGTAAAATGGTTGAAAAGAGCCTTATCGATCTCTCATGGGACGACTTTGATGAACATCGCGATCCCCGCCCAAATGAGAATCAGTTTGATGCCGTGGTCGAGCGCGCCGTCTCTCGCCGGGGCTTTCTCGGCGGTGCGCTGGCTTTTGGCTCTGGTGCGGCGGTCTTTGGCACTGGCTTGATGTCCTCCACCACGGCGTCGCGCGCGGAAGGGCACGCAAGATTTGCATTCAAGCCCATCGATATTGCCACCGATCACGCGGTTCATGTCCCGGAGGGCTACAACTCACAGGTATTGGTGCGCTGGGGGGATGCGCTTTGGTCCGAGGCCGAAGGAGCCTATTCTCCCGAAACCGGTGTGTCGGCAGAGACGTCCGACAAGGTCTTTGGCGAGAACACGGACGGTATGGAGCTCTTTGAGGTCGAGGGCCGCGAGATCATTGCTGTGAACTCGGAATATGTGAACCCGAAGATCAACTTGCCTGCAGCCTCTGAGGGCGTGCCGCAATCTTCCGAGGAGGTGACGCTGCTGAAGAACCTTCAGGGCGTCACTGTCATGGAAGTCGCGCGGGGCGACAACGGCTATCAGGTGGTCAAAGACAGCCCCTATAATCGCCGGATCACCCATGAGACGGAAATGGTTCTGGCGGGTCCGCTGGCCGGTCATCCACTGGTTCAAACCAACGCCGACCCAGAGGGACGCCGCGTGAAGGGCACCATGAACAACTGTGGAGCGGGGAAGACCCTTTGGGGCACCTATCTGACCTGCGAAGAGAACTTTAACGGTTACTTCGGTGCCACCGGTGCAATGCCCGAAGGCGAAGGTTACATTCGCTATGGTGTCGGCGGCGAAGGTCGCTATGCCTATGAAAAGTTCGACGAGCGGTATGATCTGTCGAAAGAACCCAACGAGCCACACCGCCATGGGTTTGTGACCGAGATTAATCCGGCGGATGCATCGTCGACACCGGTGAAACGCACAGCACTCGGCCGTTTCAAACACGAAAACGCCGAGATGGTGAAGGCCTCTGATGGCCGGATCGTCGTCTACCTGGGCGATGATGAGCGCGGTGAATATCTATATAAATACGTCTCGACCAACACTTGGGCCGAAGGTGAGCCAACCGAGGGTCTGTTGGATGATGGCCAGCTCTATGTGGCAAAGTTCAACGACGACCAGACCGGTGAATGGCTGGCATTGACGCCAGAGACGACCGGCATGGAGCAGGCAGAGATCCTCTGTTTCACGCGCATGGCGGCCTCTGCTGTTGGTGGAACCACCATGGACCGTCCGGAATGGGTGGCCTGCAACCCGCTCAAGGCGGAGGGCTATTGCGCGCTGACCAACAACAAGAACCGTGGCGTGAAGCCCAATGCGGGTGGGGATGATACCTCTGTCAACGGGCCAAACCCCCGCGAGACCAACAATTTCGGGCAGATCGTGCGCTGGGCACCGGCCGAAGAGAATCACGCCGCAGAGGTCTTTACTTGGGATCTCTATGTGATGGCGGGCAATCCGAAGGTCTACAACAATGCCTACGCCGGGTCTGCCAACATCAACGAAGGCAATATGTTCAACTCGCCCGATGGCATGGTCTTTTCTTCCGACGGTATGCTTTGGATTCAGACCGATGGTGACGACGACAACGAAGGCGAATTCGAGGGACAGGGGAACAACCAGATGCTGGTTGGCGACCCAGAATCCGGCGAGATTGCCCGATTTATGACGGTGCCGAACGGTGCTGAGGTCACTGGCTTGTGCTGGTCGCTGGACAAAAAAGTGGCCTTTGTCGGCGTGCAGCACCCAGGCGGCGCATGGCCGGATGGCGCGGGCAAGCCGCGCTCTTCTATCGTTGCCGTCTGGCGCGAGGACGGTGCGCTGATCGGCTAAGGCGCGTACCACCCCTTGGGATTGGCCCTCATCGCGGGGCCAATCTCGGGGTGTCAGCGTTTGCGGTCTGCTGGGTAGACGCCCAGAATTTCCACATCGGTTGTGAAATAGTTCAGTTCATCCATGGCGAGGCGCACGTTTTCGTCCTCGGGGTGGCCGTCAATGTCGGCGTAAAACTGAGTCGCTGTGAAAGAGCCGTTGACCATGTAGCTTTCCAGCTTGGTCATGTTGACCCCATTGGTCGCAAAGCCGCCCATCGCCTTATAAAGCGCAGCGGGGATGTTGCGCACCTGAAAGACAAAACTGGTGATCATGCCGTTTTCGCCCCGGCGGCTGGTGTCTGCCTCGCGCGCCATCGTCAAAAAGCGGGTGGTGTTGTTGCCTTGATCCTCGATATGGCGGGCCAGCACGTTCAGACCGTAAATTTCTCCGGCCAGTTCAGAGGCCAGTGCTGCGTGGGTTACGTCGCCGCGTTCGGCCACTTCGCGCGCCGCACGCGCATTGTCGGGACTCACCCGGCCCTGAATGTTGCGTTCACGCAGGAAGCTTGCGCATTGTGGCAGCAAGACCAAATGCGAATGCGCTTCGCGGATATCTTCGAGTTTTGCACCCGGAACACCAAGCAGATTGATGTGAACGCGCACGAAGGCCTCGTCAATGATCTTGAGACCAGAATGCGGCAGCAAGCGGTGAATATCGGCCACCCGCCCATAGGTGGTATTCTCCACCGGTAGCATCGCCAACTCCGCCTCGCCCGAGCGCACAGCGTTGATTGCATCCTCAAAACCACGGCAGGGCAGCACCTCCATATCGGGCCGCTTGTTGCGGCAGGCCTCATGGCTGTAAGAGCCGAGTTCGCCCTGTATCGCGATTTTTTGGGTCATAGCTGCGTCATCTTTGCAAAAACTTGGGAATTTGGTCGTTTAGTCGCGGTGTCTATACCTTGCCAGTTGATAGGGGAAGCCTTAGACACCGTGGAAGACAGCTGAAATGGACACGCTATCATGTTTGACACAATGACACTCACCAAAGCGACTGCAGGTTTCTGTGGCGCGTTCCTTGTGTTCCTCTTGGGCAAATGGGTTGCCGAGGAGCTTTATCTGGTCGAAGCACACGGCGAGGCGTCTTACGTCATCGAAGTGGCTGACGCTGGTGGCGCAAGTGACGAGCCTGAAGTGGACTTTGCGACGCTGATGGCGGAGGCTGATGTCGACAAAGGTGCCAAGGTCTTCCGCAAGTGTTCTGCTTGTCACAAGGTTGACGGCACAGATTCGACAGGTCCGCATCTCGATGGCGTCGTCGGTCGCGATATCGCTTCTGTAGCGGGCTTTGGTTATTCCGGCGCTCTCACCGGCCTCGAAGGCAACTGGACCCCTGAGCATCTGAGCGAGTTCCTCACCAAACCGTCGGCATATGCGTCGGGCACCACCATGTCCTTTGCTGGCCTGAAAAAGGTCGAGGACCGGGTGAACCTGATTGCCTATCTGGAAAGCCTGGCAAACTGATCCTCCGATCACAGAATTCCTGAGAAAAGGCCGCAGCCCCCGCTGCGGCCTTTCTTCTTGTGGCGACCTGTACCGCAGACAATTGCGGTGCATTCGCGCTGATCGGCGAGGATTGGCTTTCAAATCACTGCGAGGCGGCATTCTCGGCTTGAAAACAAGGCGCTCTGGCCTTTAGCTTTGTCAGAAGCAGATAAAACGTCAGATCCGGTGAAACACGGACAATGGCGCCACATAAGAAGGGTTAGGCAGATGACGATCAGACACGCGCGTGCAATGGCAAAAGTGGCTGCGAAGCCCCGCACCCGATCGTGGATCAAGCCCTTCACCAATGCTGCGCTACTGTCCGCAGCGGCGCTGATGACATCTGTTCTTGCGGCGAGCAGTGCCGAAGACGGCGCCATCACCAAAAGCCACGGATATTCCTTCTACGGGGATCTCGACTATCCAGCGGATTTTGAGCACTTTGATTACGTGAACCCGGATGCGCCCAAAGGGGGGGAACTGGCAGTTCCTTTTATCGGCACACTGGACAGTATGAATCCCTACTCCGGCAAGGGGCGGGCGCATGCCTTTTCCGTCTATCCTTATGAAAGCCTGCTTGCGGATGCAGCGCCTGCGGATAAATACGGCCAATCCTACTGCTTGCTGTGCGAAAGCGTAGAATATCCCGAAGACAAAAGCTGGGTCATCTTCCGCATGCGGCCTGAGGCGCGTTTCTCTGATGGCACTCCGGTGACAGCCCATGACATTGCCTTCAGCCATAACTTGCTGCTCGATCAAGGGTTGCAGTCCTACGCCGATTTTGTTCGTAAGCTGATCCCCAAGGTCGAAGTCATCGATGACTACACCATCAAGTTCTATTTTGCTGACGGTGTATCCCGCCGTAGCTTGGTCGAACAGGTGGGCGGGGTGCCTGCATGGTCGAAGAAATGGTTCGAAGAGACCGGTCAGAAGCTCAATGAGAACTGGATTGAAGGGCCTCCGGGCTCTGGCCCCTATGTGATCGATGAAATTGATCTGTCGCGTCGCATAGTACTCAAACGCAATCCCGATTACTGGGGCAAGGATCTGCCGGTTAATCAGGGGCGGCATAACTTTGATGCGCTTCGGGTTGAGATCTTTGCCGATGACACCGCCGCTTTTGAGGCGTTCAAGGCGGGCGAGTACACATTCCGTGCCGAGGGCGACAGTAAAAAATGGGCCAGCGGCTATGACTTCCCCAAGGTTGATAGCGGTGCTGTAAAGCTCGAAGAACTGCCCAATGGCGCACCGCCCACGGCCTCCGGTATTGTGTTCAATCTGGCATCCCCCAAGCTTCAGGACCGCCGTGTCCGTGAGGCGCTGGCCTTGGCGTTCAATTTTGAGTGGTCCAATGAAAGCCTGCTCTATGGGTTGTTCGAACGTCGGGCGTCCTTCACCCAGAACTCGCCCTTGATGGCGACGGGCACTCCCGAAGGTGCGGAGCGTGAATTCCTCGAAAGTCTCGGTGATCTGGTTCCGCCAGAGGTGCTGAGCGAAGAGGTCTATGTTCCGGCAACATCTGATCCTGCCCGACTGTTTGATCGCCGCAACGCGCGCAAAGCTGCCGCAATGCTAGAGGACGCAGGCTATGTTGTTGGCGACAACGGCAAGCGGGTGACGCCCGAGGGCGCACCGTTTGAACTGAATTTCCTATTCTCCTCGTCGTCGTCACCTACCACGCGTGGCGTGATGGAGAATTTCGTTGATAACCTCGAAAATCTCGGCATTGCGGTTAATTTTGAGGTGGTCGACACTGCGCAATACACCAGCCGCGAGCGAGAACGGGACTATGATCTGGTCGTGGATAGCTACACGACCTTCCTTGGGACGGGTACGGGGCTGGAGCAGCGGTTCGGGTCTGAGGCCTCGACCTATTCGCTGTTTAACCCAGCTGGTCTGGCCTCGCCGCTGATTGATGCGATCATCACAAAATCGCTGCGCGCGGAAACACGAGAGGAAGAAACGGCGATCATGACCGCGCTTGATCGGGCGTTGCGACATGAGTTCATCATGATCCCGCTGTGGTACAACCCGAACCATTGGGCGGCCTATTACGACCAATACGAACACCCGGCGGAAATCCCACCCTACAGCCTCGGGTATCTGGACTTCTGGTGGTATAACGAGGACAAGGCCAAAGCGCTGCGAGATGCTGGCGCGCTGAGGTAAATCCCCGATGCTAAACTATATTCTGCGGCGCCTCTTGCTGGTGATCCCGACCTTGATCGGGATCATGGTGGTGAATTTCGCGCTGGTGCAATTCGTTCCCGGTGGTCCGGTTGAACAGATGATCGCCCGTCTTGAGGGCGGCGGCGACGTCTTTGGGGGCTTTGCCGGTGCCGCAAACGATGGCGGCGCAGAAACCGTGGGCCAAGCTGAGAGCCAGTATGCCGGTGGGCGCGGCCTGCCGCCTGAGTTCATTGAGGAACTGGAGCGCGAGTTCGGTTTTGACAAGCCGCCGCTGGAACGTTTCCTCAATATGATGTGGAACTACGTCCGGCTCGACTTTGGCGAGAGTTATTTCCGCAATGTCGGGGTGATTGATCTGGTGATGGAGAAAATGCCGGTGTCAATCTCGCTCGGCCTGTGGTCGACGCTGATCGCCTATATGATTTCCATTCCATTGGGGGTGAAAAAGGCGCTGCGTGATGGTAGCAAATTTGACAGCTGGACAAGCGGCGTGATTATCGCAGCCTACGCCATACCGGGCTTTTTGTTTGCGATCCTGCTGCTGGTGCTCTTGGCGGGCGGGTCGTATTGGCAGATCTTCCCGCTGCGGGGACTGACATCGGAAAACTGGGAAAGCATGAGCCTTTTGGGCAAGATCGGCGACTATTTCTGGCACATCACTTTGCCGGTTGTGGCCTCCACCATATCCGCCTTTGCAACGCTCACACTGCTGACCAAGAACTCCTTTCTGGATGAGATCAAGAAACAGTATGTCATGACCGCGCGCGCCAAGGGGCTCACGGAGAACCGGGTGCTTTACGGGCATGTGTTCCGTAATGCGATGCTGATCGTGATTGCAGGGTTTCCGGGTGTGTTTATCTCGATCTTCTTCACCGGCAGCCTGATCATTGAGACGATCTTCTCGCTGGACGGACTGGGGCGGCTCGGGTTTGAGGCCGCAGTGGCACGCGACTACCCTATTGTTTTTGGAACGCTTTTCATCTTCGGGCTGATGGGCCTAGTGGTGGGGATCTTGTCTGACATCATGTATGTGCTGGTCGATCCGCGCATCGATTTTGAAAAGCGGGAGGGGTGATCTGATGGCACTGTCTCCTCTAAACCAACGCCGCTGGAATAACTTTAAGCGCAACCGCCGGGCCCTCTGGTCGCTCAGGATCTTTTTGGTTCTGTTTGGCCTGTCGCTGTTTGCGGATGTGCTGGCCAATGACAAACCGATCCTCGTGAACTATCGCGGCGAATATTTTACCCCGGTGTGGAATTTCTATCCGGAAACCACCTTCGGTGGCGATTTCCAGACCGAAGCCGTCTATCGCGATCCAGAAGTAAAATGCCTGATCGCTTCGGGTGGCAGTCTCGACTGTTTTGATGATCCCGATGGCATCATTGCCAAGATTGATGCTGGCACCTACGCGGGAGAGGATTTTGTCGAAGGCTGGTCGCTCTGGCCGCCGATCCCTTACCGTTTTGACACGCCAGTGGATCGCTCCGGGGCCGCGCCGCTACCGCCTAACGGGCAGAATTGGCTGGGCACCGATGACACCAAACGCGACGTGTTGGCGCGGGTCATTTATGGTTTTCGGCTCTCGATCGTCTTCACCCTCGTGGTCACGATCGCCGCAAGCCTGATCGGGATTGTCGCGGGCGCTGTGCAGGGGTTCTTTGGCGGCTGGGTCGATCTGATCTTTCAGCGCTTTATCGAGATCTGGTCCGCAACGCCATCGCTCTATGTCATCATCATCATGTTTGCCATCTTGGGGCGCAGTTTCTGGCTCCTGGTGTTTTTGATGATCCTGTTTAGCTGGACGGCGCTTGTGGGCGTGGTGCGCGCAGAGTTTCTGCGGGCGCGCAACCTCGAATATGTGCGCGCGGCCAAGGCGCTTGGCGTGGGGAACGTCACCATCATGTTCCGCCATATGCTGCCCAATGCGATGGTGGCGACACTCACTATGCTGCCGTTCATCGTGACCGGCACCATCGGCACTTTGGCGAGCCTTGATTTCCTCGGCTTTGGCCTGCCGTCTTCGGCGCCATCGCTGGGTGAGATGACCCTACAAGCCAAACAGAACCTGCAAGCGCCGTGGCTTGCCTTCACCGCCTTCTTTACCTTTGCAATCATGCTCTCGCTTCTGGTCTTCATCTTTGAAGGCGTGCGGGACGCGTTCGACCCGAGAAAGACCTTTTCATGAGCCATGCAGACATGAGGATTGAAAAACGAGCGACCTCTCGCCAGAGCGGGCAGCCGCAATGACGCAATCTCCCATTCTTCAGGTCAAGGACCTTCGCGTTGCCTTTCGCCAGGACGGTCAGTTCACCGAGGCGGTGAAGGGCGTGTCCTTCACGGTGTCGCGCGGTGAAACAGTTGCTCTGGTGGGCGAGTCGGGGTCTGGCAAATCAGTCTCCGCACTGTCCACGGTTCAATTGCTGGGCGACAGCGCACAGGTCTCCGGCTCCGTCACCTATGATGGGCAGGAAATGATCGGCGCAGATGAACGCACCCTGCGACGGGTGCGCGGCAATGATATCTCCTTCATCTTCCAAGAGCCGATGACCTCGCTCAACCCGTTGCACAGCATCGAAAAACAGCTGGGCGAGGCGCTTGCCCTGCATCAGGGCGTAATGGGCGAAGATGCGCGCGGGCGCATT
Source organism: Tritonibacter mobilis F1926 (assembly GCF_000376545.2). Classification (NCBI taxonomy): domain Bacteria; kingdom Pseudomonadati; phylum Pseudomonadota; class Alphaproteobacteria; order Rhodobacterales; family Paracoccaceae; genus Tritonibacter; species Tritonibacter mobilis. The sequence goes on along the minus strand of NZ_CP015230.1, from coordinate 2,600,054 downwards.
CTGGACCTGTTGAACAAGGTCGGTATCCGCGACGCCGAAACCCGGCTTGATGCCTACCCACATCAGCTCTCCGGCGGGCAACGTCAGCGGGTGATGATCGCCATGGCGCTTGCCAACAAACCAGACGTGCTGATTGCGGACGAACCGACCACGGCGCTTGATGTGACCATTCAGGCGCAGATCCTCGACCTTCTTGCGGATCTGAAATCAAGCGAAGGCATGGGGCTTTTGTTCATCACCCATGATCTGTCGATCGTGCGCCGCATCGCTGATCGGGTCTGCGTGATGAAATCCGGTGAGATTGTCGAAGAAGGCCCCACCGCAGAGCTGTTTGCCGATCCCAAACACCCCTATACGCAGAAACTGCTGGCCGCCGAACCATCCGGCAGGCCGGGGCCGGTCCCTGAGCATGCGGAGGAGCTTGTCGCGGCAAACGACCTCAAGGTCTGGTTCCCGATCCAGCGCGGCCTGCTCAAACGTACGGTTGGCCATGTGAAGGCCGTGAACCCGATGTCGCTTTCGGTGCGCGCCGGTGAAACCCTCGGCATTGTCGGGGAATCCGGTTCTGGCAAAACCACGATGGCGCTGGCGATCATGCGTCTGATCGCCTCCGAGGGCGAAGTGCGTTTTCAGGGTCAGGACCTGCGCAAGTGGTCGACGCGTGAGTTGCGCCGCCTGCGCAAGGATATGCAGATCGTATTTCAGGATCCCTTTGGCTCTCTGTCGCCGCGGATGACCTGTCAGCAGATCATTGCCGAAGGCCTGGCCATCCACGAGGTCGACCAGCACCGCAAACCACGTGAATTGGTGGCGGAAGTGATGGAGGAGGTCGGCCTCGACCCCGCAGCCATGGACCGCTACCCGCATGAGTTTTCCGGCGGACAACGCCAGCGTATAGCGATTGCCCGCGCCATGGTACTGCGCCCGAAACTGGTGGTGCTGGACGAGCCAACGTCGGCGCTTGATATGACGGTTCAAGTTCAGATCGTTGATTTGCTGCGCGACCTGCAGGCCCGCTACGGGTTGGCCTATCTCTTTATCAGCCATGATCTCAACGTGGTGCGCGCCATGTCGCATGAGATTCTGGTGATGAAAGCTGGCGATGTGGTGGAGCAGGGCGCTGCAGAAGAGGTCTTTGCCAATCCCAAAGAGGAATACACAAGGCATCTGCTTTCAGCGGTGACAGGCGTTTAACCCAAAGCACCTGTCGTATTTCTTCTAACTGAAAATATCCCGGGAGCGCGAGGGCAGCGCCCTCGCTTCCCTCGCCTTCCTAACGCGGTGTCACCGGATATTGTGTGACCGCCTAGATGGCGGAGCTGTGCCCGGCTTTGCTGAGATCGTAGGCGTCAAAGTGGCGTGCAATCATGCGGGTCAGAGGTTTACCCTCCGGGCGAATGCGGATCCCACCTGCATGTAGATCAAGCATGTCGGGAAACGCAGCCGACACGTCACGATACATCCTGTCCAGTGCGGCAGGCGCAATGTCAAACGTCGTCAATATTTCCTCTGAGGAAATCGCAAAGTCGCACATCAACCCCTCTATCATGCGCCCACGCAACAGGTCTTCACCTGAAAAAACATGTCCGCGTGCGGTCGAGAACTGCCCATCACGGATCGCCTTGGTATAGGCGGATGTGGAAGGGGCGTTTTGTGCGTAGCCTTGCGGGAAGCGCGAAATCGACGAGGCTCCCAACCCGATCAGTACCTCCGCACGATCATCGGTGTAGCCTTGGAAGTTCCGGCGCAGCTTGCCAGTTCGTTCCGCCACAGCAAGTCCATCATGGGGCGTGGCAAAGTGGTCGATGCCAATTTCGCGATATCCATCCCACATGAACAAACGCTGAGCCGTTTCAAACAGTTGTAATCGTGCCTTTGGCGAGGGCAGGCTGTCGGTGGGGATCATATTCTGCCGTCGTGCCATCCACGGCACATGTGCATACCCATAGAGCGCAACCCGGTCAGGCGACAGCGACAGGAGCTTCTGCACGCTCTCGGTCATACGCATCCGTGTCTGATGTGGTAAGCCAAACAGAATATCAGCGTTAAGGCTGGCAATCCCACGTGCGCGGATCATGTCAACCGCATCACGGGTGAGATCAAACGGCTGGATGCGACCTATTGTTTCCTGAATTTCAGGGTCGAAATCTTGCACACCGATCGACGCGCGGTTCATCCCTGCTGCGGCGAGCGCATCTAGGCGAGTTTCGTCAATCTCATTGGGGTCGATCTCTACCGAGAACTCGCCGCCCTTCGCCATCGGGGTGACGGCGAATATCGCCTCTGCCAGTTCCGCCATCATTTCTGCAGACAGTAGCGTCGGTGTTCCTCCGCCCCAATGCAGCCGCGCCAGACGCACGCCCTCCGGCAGGTGACGCGCCAGAAGTGCAATTTCCTGCTTTAAAACGTCCAGATAAGCGCGCACCGGAGAAGCCGATTGCGTGCCTTGAGTACGACAAGCGCAAAACCAACATAGCCTGCGACAGAACGGCACATGCACGTATAAGGAGATCTCCGCACCGGGTCTAATGGCCTTGATCCAATCAGCGAATCCTTTTGCGCTTACATCATTTTTGAAATGAGGCGCAGTGGGATAGCTCGTATATCTGGGCACCTTTGCGTCGAATAGTCCGAGCCGTGCCAATTGAGATTCCTGTGTCATAGGATTACGATAGGGATGGTCGGCGTTGTCGGCTTTGACTCAGATCAACCAGAGGCGCGTATGTCCCTTGCCCAATTCCAGTCGATCGAGTGCGCGGATTGCCCAATTCGCCACCGCGCCGTGTGCGCCCGTTGTGATTCGGACGAGCTCGAGGCACTCGACGCGATCAAATTCTATCGCAGCTATGAGGCTGGGCAGACCGTGATCTGGTCCGGAGATCAGATGAACTTTGTCGGTTCGGTGGTGTCTGGGATCGCGACTTTAACCCAGACGATGGAGGATGGGCGCACTCAGATGGTTGGGCTGTTGCTGCCGAGCGATTTTGTAGGCCGGCCCGGGCGCGATGGATCTGCATATGATGTCGTTGCGACGACAGACGTTGTAATGTGTTGTTTTCGAAAAAAACCTTTTGAAGATTTGATGACGCGAACACCTCATATCGCGCATCGATTGCTGGAAATGACACTGGATGAGCTTGATGCAGCGCGTGAGTGGATGTTGGTGCTCGGGCGTAAAACCGCGCGTGAGAAGATCGCCAGTCTCTTGTCGATTATTGCACGGCGCGATGCGTCGCTCAGTGTGGATGCTGCTAGTGGTGCTGTCAGCTTTGATTTGAAGCTGACGCGTGAGGCGATGGCGGATTATCTGGGCCTGACCCTGGAAACCGTGAGCCGTCAAATCTCTGCCCTTAGGAAGTCGGGTGTGATCGAATTGGAAGGAAAGCGGCACGTTACGGTGCCCGATATGCGCCGCCTGATCGAAGAGGCCGGAGATGATAGCGACGGCGGTGTGCTTGGTTAGCGAATTTCCCGTGTCGCGTTGATTCGGTGTTTTTGAACGGGAATGGGCTGGAATTTGAATTTGGTCGGCCTGAGGCGAAATTTTCTCAAACCGGTTTTCTCAACCACCATCACTGGTTGAATTTGTAAATTCGAATAATAAGCCCACGTCGCTTTCTAGGACATGTTGACAAAAGGGATTCACACTGGGGCTTCGACGTGATTCAAGCTGGTATCTGCTATGGAGATCAGCTTGCCCCGAAACCTGATGAGCGACGACGAGTGGTCGCTGTTTGAATACTTCATTCTTGCGATCCGAGCCCGGAATGGGCGCAAGCCTACCAACCATCGCCTTGTACTGGATGGGATATTCTGGATTGCACGCACCGGATCACCTTGGCGAGATTTGCCCGAAGAGTTTGGCAAATGGTCCAGTGTTTACCGCCAATTCCGGCGCTGGACGTTGGCTGGGCTGTGGGAGGACATACTCGAAGCCTTGAACCAAAGCGGGGCCGTTCCAAACGCTCTCCAAATGATCGACAGCACTGTTATTCGCGCGCATCATCAAGCAGCGGGCGCAAAAGGGGGACTCCGAGACAGGGTTTTGGCCGTTCAAGAGGTGGCTTCACGACCAAGATCCACCTCCGCGTCAACGCGCACGGGTTGCCCATGAGAACAGACATCACACCGGGGCAAACTTCGGACTACCTTGGTTTTGATCTCGTCATGTCTGATAATCTGCCTGAGCCGAAAGTGCTACTGGCAGATCGGGGCTATGATGCTGATCGCATTCGGAAAAACATGAATGAACGTGATATCCTGACCCAAATTCCGATGCGAAAGACCCGCAAGATGCGCGTCGGCGTGGATCATGGGCTGTATCGATTGAGAAACCTGGTCGAACGGTGTTTCAATAAGCTCAAGAACGCCCGCCGCGTTGCTACCCGGTATGACAAAACTGCAGAAAGTTACCTCGGGTTCATCGACATCACATCCATCCGGCTCTGGGTGCGCCATTTGTCAACATGACCTAGGGCCATGATGTGAGGCGTCCTCTCCATTTTCCTAATAAGGTGAGGCCGGTCCCGATTTAGACCGGCCAATTGCCCAAAAACCGCGCGACTGCGCGTGGTGCCATCAATGCGCCATCAGCACCGGGACTTTTGCATGCTCGAGCATATTGCGCGTTGCGCCGCCGAGGATCGACTCACGGAAGCGCGAATGCCCATAAGCGCCCATCACAATAAGCTCTGCATCCGTGTCTGTTGCGTGACGACAAAGCACATCAGAGATGCGCGGCAGCGTCTTGCTGAGGACGTCAATCTCGCAGGCGACGCCATGGCGGGCCAGCATCTGACACAACATGCCACCGGGATCTGAGCGTTCGATCCCGTGTTTTGGCGGATCAATTACAGTGATCCGAACCAGATCTGCAGACTGAAGGAGGGGCAGGGCTTTTCGCACGGCCGTGAGGGCTTCGATGCTTTCATCCCATGCGACGAGGACAGTTTTGGGTGATGCGGCAAGTGTTGTCCCCTCTGGCATCACGAGAACAGGGGTGCGCGTGTCAAAGAGGGCAGCCTCGACGATTGGCTCGACTTCCGGCCCCTGACCTTCGCCATAGGGCAGATCCATCACCACTAGATCGCTAAAGCGCGCATGATGCGAGGTGACCCGAGAAATATCGCCAAATGGGGCAATTGCGGTGGAGAGGCTGCGCGGCACGTCGCTACCAGAGAGATATCGCTTGGTGCTTTCTTCGGTTGCCTGCACTTCTTCACGGGCGCGATCCAGCATTGTGTTGATGGCAATCGCATTCGCACCGCCATCATAGTACCCCACGCGGGTGCGATCTACCCCAAGGCACAGAACATCCAGATGCCCATCAGCGCGGCGCACCATGGTCTCGGCTTGGTCCAATGCAGTTGTCGATCCGTCTGGAGTGGATCGCACTGTCAGAATTGTCTTGTACGTCATGAGCTTACCTTTTCCCAAATCCCGTGATTCCGGTTGAAGGTAACGGGGCCTTGGTTTTCAGGTTACCCGTATCCCGTGAGGTGACATGACACATCCCAAACGCCAGCATCTTGATGCAGATCAATGTTTGCAAAACCTCGCTCTGGCATCAGGGACGGGGAAAACGACGCCCGAGGTGTATCTGCGAGGGGTGCGATTCGGGTGAATCATTCAAAGGGGCATGAAATGTCTAATTATCTCAAGCTGATAGTGCTTGGCGTATTGACGGTCTTCTTCATGATCGCCGCCGGCTATGCCAGGGATCTGGCCTATCAGGTACATGCGGTGATCTTGATGCTCGTCGCAGGTGGCCTGTTTTTGTCAACGCTACGCAGTACGGACGAGCCGGTCGCGGCTCCCGTCACCGGGGAATACCTCGATGGCGTCGTGCGCGCGGGCGTCATTGCAACCGCGTTCTGGGGTGTTGCGGGGTTCCTCGTGGGAACGTTCATCGCGTTCCAGCTGGCGTTTCCGGTTCTGAACTTCGACTGGTCCGAAGGATTTGCGAACTTTGGCCGGTTGCGTCCGCTGCACACTTCTGCAGTGATCTTTGCGTTTGGGGGCAACGCGCTGATCGCAACCTCTTTCTACATCGTGCAGCGGACGTCTGCGGCGCGGTTGTGGGGCGGTAACCTCGCGTGGTTCGTGTTCTGGGGCTATCAACTCTTTATCGTTCTGGCCGCGACCGGTTATCTTCTGGGCGGCACGCAGTCCAAAGAATATGCTGAACCCGAATGGTATGTTGATCTGTGGCTGACCGTCGTCTGGGTCGCCTATCTGGCCGTTTTCCTGGGCACTATCATTCGCCGCAAAGAGCGCCACATCTATGTGGCAAACTGGTTCTTCCTCGCTTTCATCGTGACCGTTGCCATGCTGCATGTGGTCAATAACCTGACCATTCCGGTGTCGATCTGGGGTTCCAAGTCGGTGATCGTCTGGCCGGGTGTCCAGGATGCCATGGTGCAATGGTGGTATGGCCACAACGCTGTGGGCTTCTTCCTGACCGCAGGGTTCCTCGGCATGATGTACTATTTCATCCCGAAACAAGCAGATCGTCCGGTTTACAGCTACAAACTGTCGATCATCCACTTCTGGGCGCTGATCTTCATCTACATTTGGGCGGGTCCGCACCACCTGCATTACACCGCGTTGCCCGACTGGGCCTCGACCCTCGGCATGGTGTTCTCGGTCGTGCTGTGGATGCCGTCGTGGGGTGGTATGATCAACGGTCTGATGACGCTTTCGGGCGCTTGGGACAAGCTGCGCACCGACCCTGTGCTGCGGATGCTGGTGATCTCGGTTGGTTTTTACGGCATGTCCACGTTTGAGGGTCCGATGATGTCGATCCGCGCTGTGAACTCGCTGTCGCACTACACGGACTGGACCATTGGTCACGTGCATTCCGGTGCGCTCGGCTGGAACGGTATGATCACTTTCGGTGCGCTCTATTACCTGACGCCGGTTCTGTGGAAGCGCGAACGGCTCTATTCGCTGAGCCTCGTCAGCTGGCACTTCTGGCTCGCCACCATCGGCATCGTGCTCTACGCGGCGTCCATGTGGGTGACCGGTATCATGGAAGGTCTGATGTGGCGTGAAGTGGATGCAAACGGCTTCCTCGTGTGGTCCTTTGCCGACACCGTGGCTGCGAAGCTTCCGATGTATGTGATGCGTGGTTTGGGCGGGGTTCTGTTCCTCTCCGGATCGCTGGTCATGTGCTACAACCTCTGGATGACCGTTCGTCGGGCGCCGGCCAAAGAGGCCAGCCTGTCCGTCGCGGTCCCGGCTGAATAAGGAGGGCCGGAGAGATGGCAATTCTCGACAAGCATAAAATCCTCGAGACGAACGCAACGCTTCTGCTGATCTGTTCCTTTCTCGTCGTCACCATCGGTGGCTTGGTGCAGATCACCCCGTTGTTCTATCTGGAGAACACCATCGAGGAGGTGGAGGGCATGCGTCCCTACACCCCGCTCGAACTGGCAGGGCGCGACATCTACATCCGCGAAGGCTGCTACGTCTGTCATAGCCAGATGATCCGTCCCATGCGCGATGAGGTCGAACGCTATGGCCACTACTCACTGGCGGCGGAGTCGATGTACGACCACCCGTTCCAGTGGGGCTCCAAACGCACCGGGCCGGACCTGGCCCGTGTGGGGGGGCGTTACTCGGACGAGTGGCACGTAGACCACCTGCGCGATCCGCAAGCGGTGGTGCCGGAATCGGTGATGCCGAAGTATGACTTCCTCGAGCGCACCCGCATCGACGGCAAGTATATCGGCGATCTGATGGCCACCAATGCCATTGTCGGCGTGCCCTACTCGGACGAGATGATCGAAGAAGCGCGCCGCGATTTCCGCGCTCAGGCTGATCCCGACAGTGACTATGACGGGCTGCTGGAGCGGTACGGCGAGAACGTCAACGTGCGGAACTTCGACGGTCAACCGGGTGTCTCTGAAGCGGACGCATTGATCGCTTATCTGCAGATGTTGGGCACGTTGGTCGATTTCTCGACCTTCACACCTGACGCAAGCCGGTAAGGGAGGATTGAGCCATGGAAACCTATTCCCTGCTGCGACAGTTCGCTGACAGCTGGATGCTTCTCTTTCTGTTCCTCTTTTTCATTGGTGTTGTGTTCTGGGCGTTTCGCCCCGGCTCCACCAAAACTTATGAGGACACAGCCAATATCCCCTTCCGCAACGCGGATAAGCCGGCGTCAGAGAGCGCCGCTCAACCGGAGGCCCAGAAATGAGTGAGACGGGCAACAAAAACACCGTAAAGATCCAAGAAGGTGATCCAAACACCACCGGCCATGAGTGGGATGGGATCATGGAGTTCGACAACCCGATGCCGCGCTGGTGGCTTTGGGTGTTCTACGCCACCATCGTCTGGGGGATCGGCTATAGCATCGCCTATCCGGCTTGGCCGCTGGTGAGTGAGGCAACCTCTGGCATGTTGGGCTGGTCCTCGCGCGCCAAGGTTGAAGCTGAAATCGCTGCGGTCGAAACGGCAAATGCGCCGATCAACGCACAGTTGGAGGCACTGGAACTTGCGGCCATTCCGGGCCACCCGGAACTTGAGGGCTATGCGGTGTCTGCGGGTGCTGCGGTGTTCAAGACTTGGTGTGCGCAGTGTCACGGCTCCGGTGCGGCGGGTGCCAAAGGGTATCCGAACCTCTTGGACGATGACTGGCTTTGGGGTGGTACGATGGAAGACATCCACACCACCGTGTCCTACGGTATCCGCAATGAGGAAAGCGACGATGCGCGCTTCTCTGCGATGCCTGCCTTTGGGCGTGATGGGCTGCTGGAAAAAGAGCAGGTCAGTCAGGTGGTCAACTATGTGATGTCCCTGTCGGATACGCCACAAGATGCAAGCCGAGTGGCAGATGGTGCGGCTGTCTTTGAGGCGAACTGTGCCTCCTGTCATGGCGAAGACGCCTCGGGGGATATCTATCAGGGCGCTCCGAACCTCAAAGATGCCATCTGGCTCTATGGTGGCGATTACGAGACCGTCTATGAAACCGTCTGGAATTCTCGCTACGGGGTCATGCCGAACTGGGATACCCGCCTGAGTGAGGCCGAAATCCGCGCGGTGAGTGCCTATGTGCACCAGTTGGGTGGTGGCGAGTAAATCGCGATCTGGCACCGAAAAAGCAGGCCGCTCCAAACGGGGCGGCCTTTTTAGTTGGGGACAGTAAATTGGATGTGCAGGCGCGTTGGACCTGCGGAAAACAGCGGCATGTTTTGGTGTGAACTTTGGTCGAGTTGATCTGCATCAAGGCTGCGCGAGCATGCAGATGACAAAATGGTATCAAGACGAAATTCAGGGCCACGGTTGGGAAGGCTATCGTGTCAGGCCTCGGATTTCGCCGTGCCCCGCTGGGTTGACTAGCGGGTCTTTACGACGCCGGTTCCCTGCTTGTTCGCGCGTTTCCTGGGGAGCCGGCGTCTTTTCTTTCTAATCATTTCCAAGGCTATTTGCAGGTCGCGATGCGCGGTTGGCACGGAGATTGGCCATTGCGCGTCTCTTTCCGCGCCTTGATCAGGGTGGTCACGATGCGACGCCATATACCGGGGCGGACCTTGGGGCTGCGGTAGGCCACTGGCAATGGCCGCTGCGGAAGATCGCTGTTGCGGGTCGCGTTCAACAGGGTGCGGGCATAAATATCAACTAACATGTTCACTCTCCTCGGCATGTGATCCACACGCTGGATCTGTGCTCATGCTTGCCTGAAACTCTGTTTTGTGCGAGTCAGGAGGAAATCTAAAATTTAAGGTTAGCTTACATATGAACTGGCGTGATATGCCCTCAATGGCGGCCCTTCGGGCCTTTTCGGTTTTTTCTGAAACCGGGAACCTGCAACAAGCGGGCGCGCAGCTGAACGTCAGTCACGCAGCAATCAGCCAGCAATTGCGTCAGCTTGAGGCCCATATGGGAGTGCCGCTCTTGGACAGGTCAGGTCGCGCATTGCGACTGACGCCGGAGGGCGAGCAACTCGCACAGGCCTTGACGCTAGGGTTTGGTGCAATTCGCATGGCGGTACAGGATTTGACGACGCGCGGCGCAGGGCAGCCGCTGCATGTAACCTGTACGCCGACGTTTGCCACCCATTGGCTGATGCCGCGTCTGGCCGGGTTTCGGCAGGCCTATCCTGAGGTGGATCTGGTGATTGATCCCACCGGCGAGGTGGTACAGCTCACACCCGGTGGCATCGATGTTGCGCTGCGATACGGAAGCGGCGCTTGGCCCGGTCTGGAGGCCGAGATGTTGCTGGCGTCGCCTATGGTGGTGGTGGCAGCCCCGGGCCTTTTGGGCCAGCGTAAGGTGAAACAGCCGGAGGACTTGCTTGACCTGCCGTGGCTGGAGGAAATCGGCACCAATGAAGCCTCTGTCTGGCTCCGCTCCCGCGGGGTGGAAGACAGCCTTAAAGCAGGGCGAGTCGTTTTGCCCGGCAACCTCTTGATGGAGGCCTTGCGGGCGGGGCAGGGGGTTGCGGTCTCGGTGCGCGAATTCGTCGCGCTGGATGTTGCAGCAGGGCGTCTGACCGAGCTTTTTTGTGAAGAACAAGGGCGTGGATACCATATTGTCCATCGTCCCGGTGTGCTGCGCCCCGGTGCGCGGCATTTCGTCAACTGGCTGCGCCGAGAACGCGGATCTACCCCCTTGATCTGACCGCACAGTTTGTGTGCGGCGCTCCCGCAGGGCTGCGACATTTGTGCAAAATGCACATATGGGATGCGAATTTTGATCCACGTCAAAGTCTCGATCCCCGGTCTCTGGGAGAACACCATCAGACCTGTCACAGGATCGGAGCCAGAAGTTGAGCGATTCGAGCCAAGCCCCCAGCCTTTACGCCGCAAGGGAGCCAATCTTTCCCCGCCGAGTCTCGGGAAAGTTCCGCACTCTCAAATGGGTGATCATGGCGGTTACCTTGGGCATCTACTACCTGCTGCCTTGGATCCGTTGGGACCGTGGTCCCGAACTGCCGGATCAGGCGGTGTTGCTCGATCTTGCCGGGCGACGGTTTTATTTCTTCTGGATCGAGATCTGGCCGCATGAATTCTATTTCGTCGCGGGCCTGTTGATCATGGCGGGCCTTGGCCTGTTTCTGTTCACCTCGGCGTTGGGGCGGGTCTGGTGCGGCTATGCTTGCCCGCAGACTGTCTGGACTGATCTTTTCATTCTGGTTGAGCGCTGGATCGAGGGGGACCGAAACGCGCGCCTGCGCCTGCACCGTCAGAAAAAATGGGATTTCAGAAAAGCGCGCCTGCGGATGACCAAATGGGTGGCCTGGCTTTTGATTGGCCTGGCAACCGGTGGGGCATGGGTGTTCTATTTTGCCGATGCACCAACCCTGCTGCATGATCTGGTGACGGGTCAGGCACACCCGGTGGCGTATACCACAATGGCGATCCTGACCTTCACGACCTTCTTCTTCGGTGGCTTTGCCCGCGAACAGATCTGTATCTATGCTTGCCCGTGGCCGCGTATTCAGGCGGCGATGATGGATGAGGATACGCTGACCGTCGGGTATCGCGATTGGCGCGGCGAGCCGCGCGGCAAACACCGGAAATCGGCCGATGCGGATCAAAAGGGTGATTGTATCGACTGTATGGCCTGTGTGAACGTCTGTCCCATGGGGATCGATATTCGCAAGGGCCAACAGATGGAGTGCATCACCTGTGCGCTTTGTATTGATGCCTGCGATGACATCATGGCCAAAGTGGGCAAGCCACGCGGGCTCATTGATTATATGGCGCTGTCGGATGAAACCAATGAGCGTGCAGGCAAACCTCCGCGCCCGGTCTGGAAACACATCCTGCGCCCGCGCACGATTATGTACACGACGCTCTGGGGTGGTGTGGGGCTGGCGCTTGTGTTCGCGCTCTTCATCCGTGCCGACATCAATATGACCGTAGCGCCGGTGCGGAACCCGACCTATGTCACGCTGTCGGACGGCACCATTCGCAACACCTACGATGTGCGGCTGTCAAACAAACACGGTGAGGCGCGACTGTTTGAGCTGTCGATTGTCGGTGATCCGGCGCTCTCTGTCTCGCTCGAGGGGGAAGAAAGTGTTACGGTTCAAGTCCCTGCTGACAGCGCAAGCCTGCAACGTGTCTATATCGCCGCGCCGCGCGGGAGTGCCCCGGCAGAAGCCGAGAACACCGGGCTGCGGATTTGGGTCGAAGATCTGACATCGGGCGAACGCGCTTACCGCGACACCACTTTCAACGGACGGGGGAATTGATCCATGACGGGAGAGACCACACGAAAACCTCGCGAGTTCACAGGCAAGCATATGCTGGCGCTTTGTGTGGGTTTTTTCGGGATCATCATCACGGTGAATGTCTACATGGCCTATAGCGCTGTGAGCACGTTTCCCGGCCTTGAAGTGAAGAACTCTTATGTCGCGAGCCAACAGTTTGATACACGCCGTGCCGCGCAGGAAGCGCTGGGGTGGTCGGTTTATGCCTCCGCGGTTGGGGAAGAGGTGAAGCTTGAGATCACCGATCGTGACGGTCAGCCGGTAGAGGTCGCCTCACTGACCGCGACACTTGGTCGGGCCACCCATGTGAAGGACGATCAAAACCCGCAGTTTGTGTTTGATGGCTCTGCATATGTCGCACCTGCGGAACTGGCACCGGGAAACTGGAACATTCGAATGATCGCGCGTGCCAAGGATGGCACTGAGTTCACTCAGCGCGTGATCCTGCACGTCAAAAAGTAGCACTGACGCCTGACACCACCGTGTAAGATACGCGCGTTTGCACGCAGTATACGTGGTCAGCGTCCCTCAGAGGTAGAACCATGACTGCTTCGATGCGTCATCAAACGGCTGTGTGCCCCGGTTGCGTGGCTGCCCCGACAGAGGCGGTGGAGGATGCGCCAACCGAGGCACGCCTTGCGATTTCCTTGCCGACAATCCACTGTCAGGCCTGTATTTCCAAGGTCGAGCGCGGGTTGTCGCAAGTCCCGGGCGTGCGAACTGCGCGCGTCAATCTGACCCTGAAACGGGCCCTCATTGAGGCTGACCCGGACATGCGGGCGGCGGATCTGGTTCCGGTCTGCGAGGGGCTTGGTTATGAGGCGCATGAGTTGGATCTTGCGGCCTTGGCTGCGACTGAAACAGATCGCGCAGGGCGTGAATTGTTGCTGCGGCTTGCGGTGGCAGGCTTTGCGTCCATGAATGTGATGCTGTTGTCGATCTCAGTCTGGTCCGGCGCGTCTGACGCGACCCGTGATATGTTCCACTGGATTTCCGCTGCGATCACCTTTCCAGCCATCATCTATTCCGGGCAACCGTTTTTCCGAAACGCATGGCATGCGCTGCGGGCACGTCGCCTCAATATGGATGTGCCCATCGTGTTGGCGTTGTTGCTCGCGTTGGTGACTTCGCTATGGGAGACATCGCTTTCGGGGGAGCATGCCTATTTCGATGCCGCACTGACGTTGACGTTCTTCTTGTTGGCGGGGCGTTATCTTGACCACCGAACCCGTGCTGCGGCCCGATCTGCTGCAGAAGAGCTTGCAGCGCTCGAGGTCCCGCGTGCTTGGCGTCTGGATGAGCAGGGACAGGAGGTCGAGGTCTCCGTTGCTGATCTGGCGATTGGTGATCTTATCCGCGTGCGCCCCGGCGGACGTATGCCGGTAGACGGCGAGATCATCGAGGGGCGGTCTGAGCTTGATCGTTCGTTGCTGACCGGGGAGACATTGCCGGTCCTCGCAGAACCGGGCACCGAGGTTTCCGCAGGTGAGGTCAATTTGACCGGACCGCTGACCATCCGCGCCACAGCTGTTGGCGCTGAGACCTCGCTGCATCGTATGGCAGATTTGGTGGCAATCGCAGAGTCGGGGCGGTCTCGTTACACCTCGCTCGCGGATAGCGCGGCGAAACTCTATGCGCCTGGGGTACATATCCTGTCGGCGCTCGCCTTCGTTGGGTGGTATCTATACACCTTTGATCTGCGCACGGCCCTGAATATTGCGGCTGCGGTACTGATCATCACATGCCCCTGTGCATTGGGCCTTGCGGTCCCTGCGGTGACCACAGCTGCTTCGGGTCGACTGTTTCGGGCGGGTCTGCTGGTTAAACATGCCACTGCGCTGGAGCGGCTCGCCGAGGTGGACACGGTGGTGTTTGACAAGACCGGAACATTGACGGCGGGAGCGCCGGAGGTTGTGAACCTTGATGAGTTGAACGCCCAACAGCTGTCTGTCGCGTTGGCCCTGGCCGAAGGGTCGAGCCACCCGCTGGCGATCGCGCTGACCCGTGCGGCAAATGCGGCAGGGGTTGAGGCCGTGGTGTTGGAAGGTCTGCAAGAAGTGCCCGGCTATGGCACGCAGGCGTGCCTTTCCGGGCAGATCGTGCGGTTGGGGCGTGCCGCGTGGGTCGGGGCGCGTGGGTCGTTGGAGCAGACAGCCACTTGGCTGGATCTGGGCGATGGCATGCCGGTTGCAATCCGTTTTACGGATGCCTTGCGCCCCGGTGCGCAGGACGCGGTTTCAGCGCTTCAAGATACAGGCATGGACGTGATACTTATCTCCGGCGATACGGTGGCGGCAGTCCGCGATCTGGCAGGACGATTGGGTATTCAGAGTTGGGTGGCCGAAGCGCTCCCAGACGAAAAGGCCGCGCGTGTGTCACAATTGACCGAGGCAGGCCATAAGGTTCTGATGGTCGGGGATGGTCTCAACGACACGGCGGCGTTGGCGGGTGCGCATGTCTCGATCTCGCCCGCTTCGGCGCTTGATGCTGCGCGTGTGGCGTCTGATATTGTTTTGCTGGGTAAAGATCTGTCTCCGATTTCGGAGGCATGCGGTGTGGCGAAGCGTGCCACCAAGCGTATTCGCGAAAACTTCCAGATTGCAACACTGTACAATGTGATAGCTGTGCCTCTGGCGATTGCAGGTCTGGCCACGCCCTTGATTGCGGCGCTGGCGATGTCTACGTCATCGATTACCGTATCACTCAACGCACTGCGCCTGCGTTAGGCGCTGGGGAGCGACATGACCGTATTGTCTTATCTTATTCCTATCTCCCTGATCCTTGGCGGGGCGGGGTTGATTGGGTTTATCTATACCGTGCGTTCAGAACAATACGACGACCCAGAGGGGGATGCACGTCGGATCTTGAGCGATGAATGGGACGACCACCCCAAGCCCTGACGGCTGGTGGGGGCGCTGCCCCCTCTTGCCCGTGCCGGGCAATTCACCCCCGGGATATTTGGGGTTAGAAGAATGAAATAGCCGCTGCCCCGGGTGATGGTGCAGCGGCTGTTATTTTTTAGATGCTGTCGGCAGGCCTTGGCTCTGTCGCTTGGGGGGTTAGGACGCCGGCCCCAGTGTTTCACAGGTTACATTGCGAGAGTTGAGGCGGCGGCAGGCAAGTTCCGCGCTTTCCTTGGTCATACCGAGGAAGTTTGCATCAAAGCCGCGAGGGTTCTGTACCACTTTGCGGAGTGAGCCATCGAGTGTTTCCATTTCAGCCAAAGCGGTGCGCAACAGGACTTTCTCGGCCTGAAAACGGTTCGTGTAGCGACCGACATTGATACCCCAGTAGCGCCCGCCTGAGGTCGACAGGCGTGTCACAACTACAGGTTCCTCGACCGAAGCAACCTGTGTTTCCAGCCCCGTCGGGCGCACCTGTGGGCGCGGTCCGGTGTAGCGACGCTGGGTTGGGGCCTCGACCGCGCGGGCAACGGCGGTTCGAATTTCGGCTTTCATAGCTTCTTCGCCCTCCACATCTGCTTGACGTTGGGCAGGACGTGCGAGGGGCTGAATCGCCGACACTTCAGAAACTTCGGTGACCTCCAGAAGTGCGCTGTTGATGCCGGATTGAAGCGCGTCTGTGTCCAACGTGGCGATCTGCACCTCTTCTTCTGCGGTTTCGGGCGCAACCTCTGCTTCGGCCACCAGCAAGGCCGGATCGACCTCGGGTGCAGGGCGGGCACGCGGGCGCATGGTTTCGGAGATCACACCGCTTACGCGAATGGTTTTGCCAGCAAGCCCATGAGTGTCGTCCTCTGCCAGGCGTACGCCGCTGTTGCCCACATAAGGTGGCATCGGGGGTTTTTGCAATTTGGCGTAGGCGGGCGCGCGACGGAACCCAAGGTCCAGAAGTTCGGCAACCTTGGCGTTGCGTGCCGCGGTGGATTGGCCGCCAAATACGGTCGCGATGATGCGCTCATCTCCGCGTTTGGCCGAGGACACAAGGTTAAAGCCAGCCGCACGGGTGTAGCCGGTCTTAATGCCGTCCGCGCCGCGATAGGCTGCGAGAAACCGTCGGTTGGTGTTATACACCACTTTGGTTCCCGCGTTGGTCGATTTGCGCGAGAATAGGTTATAATATTCAGGGTAATCATACAGCATATGACGCCCGAGGATGGTCATGTCACGCGCCGTAGACATATGCCCATTGGCGGTTAGACCGTGCGCGTTTTTAAATGTGGTGCGGGTCATACCCAGCGCTTTGGCCGTGCGATTCATGCGCCGGGCAAAGGCGGCTTCGGAGCCGGAGATTGCCTCGCCGATGGCAGTTGCGGCGTCATTGGCAGATTTCACCGCAGCTGCACGGATCAAATAGCGCAGGGCGATTTTCTGGCCACGCCGCAAACCCAGTTCTGAGGGCGGCTCTGCTTCGGCGTTACGGGATACCGTGATTTCTGTATCGAGGCTTATTTCTCCGTTCCGCACCGCCTCAAAGGCGATGTAGAGCGTCATCATTTTAGTGAGGGAGGCCGGGTGCAATCGTGTGTCGGCGTTACGGGAGTGCAAGACCTCCCCCGTGCGCGCATCCATCACCATTGCAGCATAAGGTGCCGCTGCCGCCTGTTCTGGAGCGACCGCAACCAGCCCGACTGCGAGCGTCAGACCCTGTATGGTACGTTTGCACAGCCCTACCGCGCCTTGGAGAATTGCTTGCCCTGAATTGCGACGTTGCCCACGGCCACGCTTCACCCAACGGGAGAAGAGACGACCGCCGTCGACCTGAGAAATCACTGCCATGTTTGCCTCGTGTCGCCGGTTTTCCGGCTGACGTTTTGTCTGCTTATGCAAGCGTATCATAGCCGGTCTGACGAATAAACCAGTTGTGAAGGAACATCTTGTTGTGCTGGACGGGCGAAACCTAAGGGTTGTCGATATCTAGTAGTCGCACGCCTTAACCTCGCTAAATAAAGCGATAGCGGCGGCAAAAATGTCAGCAATTTTCTGTCTGCTTGGCAGTGCTGCAACCGGTATCACGCCTTATTTCACAGGTGAAATGAAGCGTTGAGGTCACAGTAGTGAATGAGTGGTTAACATAACCCGGATTTCCGGCGGGTTTTAGCCGAGTCGTTCGACGAGAGCGGGCAGGGCACTCAGATCGGAAATCTCATGGTAGCGCGGGCTGTGTTCTGGGGCGTCGGCGTGCTCGACCTCCCACACGAGTCCATGGGGAACATAGACGCCATGCCCACCTGCCTCCACCACGGGGACGACATCGGAACGCATTGAATTTCCGGCCATCAAGGCGCGCGCGACCCCGTCGCCATGGCGATTGAAGATATCGATATACACCTGAGGCGTCTTTTCAGAGACCACCTCGACCGCGTCGAATAAATCGCCAAGGCCAGATTGGGCCAGTTTGCGTTCCTGATCCAATAGATCGCCCTTGGTAATCAGGACAACGTGATAGTCGTCTGCTACGGCCTCGACTGCTGTTTTTGCGTGTGGCAACAGTTCGATCGGAAAGGAGAGCATCATTTGTCCCGCTTCCAGTAACTCTTTGATAACAGAAGATGGAACCCGGCCTTCGGTGACGTCGATCGCGGTTTCGATCATCGAGAGGGTGAAGCCTTTGACGCCGTAGCCATAGGCCCCAAGATTGCGCTTTTCAGCATCCAGCAGTTTGCGCTCCAGCGCCTCTGGTCCCATATCTTCCGGTGTGTGATCCATCAGCAGTTCAGCAAAGCGATCCTGCGTCACCCGAAAGAAACGCTCGTTGTGCCAGAGCGTGTCATCTGCGTCAAAACCGATGGTCGTGAGCGTTCTAGGCATTATCCCGGCCTCAATCTCTTTTCCTTATGGGGTCTTCCCCTATATAAGCCGGTGACGAACGCAGATGCACGACTGGAAAATTTTGATCCCATGCTAAAGCACCCCGTAATGATGTCGGACAATCCGGATGACGAGAGCGACCTTGGTGTTCTGACCAAAACCCGCCCGCGTACGCAACGGCCGCCGCGCTACAAGGTGCTGCTGTTAAACGATGACTACACACCGATGGAGTTTGTGGTCATCGTGCTGGAGCGGTTCTTTGGGCTCAACCATGCGCAAGCCTTTGAAATCATGCTGACAGTGCATAAAAAAGGTCTCGCCGTTGTTGGTGTTTTCAGCCATGAAGTTGCTGAAACCAAAGTGGCGCAGGTGATGGATTACGCGCGTCGCCACCAGCATCCGCTGCAATGCACCATGGAAAAAGACGACTGACCCGATCATAGCGGGTTGGTTCTGGAAAGGTCTCTCAAGATGTCTCAACGCCTGAGCCTCGCGGTTCATTCAGGCGATTTCGCCGTTCCTGAAACGGGGCGAATCGCTGTTTTTCTTCCGCGTGAGGGCCATGACCTCTCGGCTCTGCCTCAGGGGCAGTTGGAGGTGATCCAGCCGCTGAAGCCGGAAAATGACTATTGGACCGCGCGTGGTTTGACCTGTGTGGCAGAGGCTGAGGCAGGGGCGACCTATGCTGCGGCGGTTGTGTTCATCCCGCGTGCCAAACCGTTTGCGAGACAGCTTGTGGCGCAGGCGGTTGCTGCAACTCAAGGTCCGGTACTGATTGATGGTGTCAAAACCGACGGTATCGATTCCCTCCTGAAAGAGCTGAAAAAGCGAACCACGCCCTCTGCAGCCACGTCAAAGGCACATGGCAAGGCTTTTTGCATTGAGGGTGGTTTGGATCTGTCTGACTGGATCTTGGGGTCGCAGGTAGTTTCTGGCGGCTTTGTCACCGCGCCGGGTGTATTTTCTGCAGATGGGATTGATCCTGCATCGGCGCTATTGGCTCAGGCGCTTCCGGCCAAGCTCGGCAAAGAGGTTGCGGATCTGGGGGCTGGTTGGGGCTATCTTTCTGCGCAGATTCTTGGTCGCGAAACCGTGGAGACGCTGCATCTGGTGGAAGCCGATCATATCGCGCTGACCTGCGCACGTCGCAATGTGGACGATGCACGCGCGCAGTTCCACTGGGCGGATGCACGCCAGTGGGGTGTGAAAGGCAGTTTGGATGCGGTCGTCATGAACCCGCCATTCCACACCGGTCGCGCCGCCGAGCCTGCACTGGGACAGGCGTTTATCGCCAATGCGGCGCGGTTGCTGAAGCCGGCAGGCCAGCTTTGGTTAGTGGCCAATCGGCATCTACCGTATGAGACGCCACTGAACGAGGCCTTTGCGTCGCTCACTGAAGTTGCAGGAGACAATCGTTTCAAGATTCTGCATGCCGCTCGCCCACGCCGCAGCCGCTAGGGCCTGCCCTTACGGCAAGGCCGCAAAACCTGTTCAAATCTCAAATCCTTCGGGCTATCGTCGCGACAACACGCGCACCAACTTGGGTGCTTTTTGTTCTGAAACCTGGCCCAAGGAACAGGCGCATCGCCTGACGCAAGCAAGGATCTTTATCCCATGAGTTTTTCCATCTCTGGCAAGACCGCCATCGTGACTGGTGCCGCAAATGGCATTGGTTTGGCGATTGGTCGACAGTTCGCGCGCGAAGGCGCGAATGTTATGTTCGTGGACCATGATGAGGCCGCACTCCTGCAGGAACTGGGCAGCGACGTCGAGGATGGCAATATCCGCCATTTCGCCGGGGATCTGCGAGAGCGTCTGACCATTGCCAACCTTTTATCGGCCACCATTGATGCCTTCGATCAGATCGACATTCTGGTCAATGGGGCGCGCAAGGTTGTGCCCAGTGAGCCACTCAACCCGGATGATGAGAGTGTCGAGTTTCTGTTGCACCAGAACCTGATGTCGACATTGCGCCTGTCGCAGCATGTGGCCAAGCGGATGATCCGCCAGGGCGAGGAACGCGACGACGACGGTGCAAATGGCGCCATCATCAACCTGTCGTCCATTGCCGCCCGGCGCACCCATCCGGACCTGATGGGCTATTCGGTCACCTCTGCGGCACTTGATCAGATGACGCGCTCGCTGGCTGTGTCGCTGGCACCGCATAAGATTCGGGTGAATTCCATCGCCTTCGGCTCTGTGATGAGTGCATCGATGCAGGCCACGCTCAAGGATAACCGCTCCCTGCGGCAGAATATCGAGGAGCACACGCCCCTGAACCGGATCGCACCGCCCACCGAACTGACCGAGACGGCGCAGTTTCTGGCCTCCGAGGCCTCAGGGTTTATGACCGGGCAGGTGTTGACGCTGGATGGCGGGCGCACGCTGCTTGATCCCGTCACCGCGCCGGTGCATTGAGGCGACACGCCCGAATTACGATCTGACTCAGGAGGCCGGGATGGCAGAGAATGCGACAGAGATGCGCGCAGAAAAAACGCGCGCGGCAGCATGGTTCCGGGAGCTGCGCGATCAGATCGTTGCAGCTTTTGAGGGGCTGGAGGACAGCCATACAAACGGTCCCTTTGCCGATATGGAGGCGGGTCGGTTTGACGTGAGCGAGACCAAGCGCACGGCGGAAGATGGCTCTGACGCGGGCGGCGGCCTGATGAGCGTGATGCGCGGCGGCCGCGTCTTTGAAAAGGTCGGCGTCAATATTTCCGAGGTTTACGGCACGCTTGGCGAACGCGCGCAAAACGCGATGGCGGCCCGCAAGGGACTACCGGGCATGAAAGAAGATCCACGGTTCTGGGCCTCGGGCATTTCGCTGGTGGCGCATATGCGCAATCCGCATGTGCCAGCGGTGCATATGAATACGCGCATGTTCTGGACTCCGCATGGCTGGTGGTTCGGGGGCGGGTCTGACCTCAACCCCTGTATCGAGTATGACGAGGACACGGCACATTTCCACGGCGTGCAGCAAGCGCATCTCGACCCGCATGGCGGCGATCTCTACCCCCGGCTGAAGGCCTGGGCGGATGAGTATTTCTTCATCCCGCATCGCGCGCGCGCGCGCGGCGTTGGCGGTATTTTTCTGGACGATCACAACACCGGCGACTGGGCGGCGGATTTTGCGCTGGTTCAGGACATTGGCCGCGCCTTCCTGCCTGCCTTTGTGCCTCTGGTGGAAAAACGGCGGGTGCAGACTTGCTCCGAGGCAGACAAAGATGCGCAGCTCATTCACCGTGGGCTCTATGCGGAATACAACCTCGTTTATGATCGCGGCACCAAGTTCGGTCTGGAGACCGGGCATGACGCCAATGCGGTGTTGATGAGCCTGCCGCCGCTCGCGAAATGGGTGTGACTGTCGCATCGGTGTAAACCCGCTCAGCGCGCGGGAAAGCGGACCCTATTCGGCATTCTGCATTGAAGGATCTGCCTGTCTCCGGCTCTATGGAGGCAGGCAGTTTTCTTTGGCAGGTAGATATGAAATTTCATCAACTGATTGGTTTGGGGATGCTCGCGGCGCTGGCCGCCTGCGGCAGTGCAACGCGGGAGCCGGTGCCGCCGCCGCCTCTGGAAGGGGAGGTCGAGCGGGTGATAGATCCCGCTTTTGCGCGTGCCTATGCGGCGCTCGCGACCTATCCGAAATACGGCGACAATGACCCCCACGACTGGGAGGGGGGCACGCCATGGGGCTATCCGATCCATGGCATCGATGTGGCGCGCTATCAGGGCGATATAGACTGGCGTCAGGTGGGCGCGGCGGGCGTGTCCTTCGCGTGGATCAAGGCCACAGAAGGGGGCGATCACCTGGACCCGGAGTTCAAGTCCAACTGGCGCGCGGCACGGCGTGCAGGTCTGCGACGCGGGGCCTATCATTTCTATTATTTCTGTCGCACCCCGGAAGAGCAGGCGCGCTGGTTCATCCGTAATGTTCCCAAGGAGGCGGGCAGCCTGCCACCGGTGCTGGACATCGAGTGGAACCACGCCTCACCGAGCTGTAAACGCCGCCCGTCCGGGGCCGAGGCGCGGCATGAGGCGGAACGTTTCATCAAAAAGATCGAGCAGCACTATGGTCGCAGACCGGTGGTTTATACCACGGTGGATTTCTATCGCGACACCGGGATTGGGCAGCTTCAAGGTGTGGATTTTTGGCTGCGGTCAGTCGCCGGGCATCCGGAACAGGTCTATCCCGGCGCACATTGGGTGTTCTGGCAATACACGGGCACAGGCTCCGTGCCCGGCATCAAGGGGAATGTCGACCTGAACGCCTTTGCGGGGAGCGCGGAGAATTGGCTCCAATGGCTTGGGTACCGGAAGTATCTACCGGTGGAGGTGCCCGCGGCAGAGGCGGAGGGCTGATCTAGGCGCGGTGCAAGAGGTTTTGCGCTCCGCTTGCGCGGATCGCCGGGGGGCAGGGGCAGCGCCTTCGGCGCTGCCCCTGCCGGGCCCAACGCTTTTGGGGGAGACTTGTCTCACCCGCAAAGGGGCGGGAGTACCCCCTTGCCCGGTGCGGCAGCGGTGACGGTGTGGTCAGGCGCTTCGGCGATGCCAGCCCGCTTCGATCAGGGCCTCTCCGTAGCTTTTTGCCACCCGCATGCGCGCGCCGTATCCTTTCGCCAGTAAGAGAGCGTGCATCTTTGGGAGCTGCCAGCACGGAACATGCATGACCATGTGGTGTTCGAGGTGATAGTTCACCCAGTAGGGCGCGACCAGAGCACGGGCCAAGGGGCCGGCATAGGTGGTGCGCACGTTCTGGAACGGATTTTCCGAGAGCTCTACCGCGCCGTGTTCGGCGATATTGCGCAGGCGCACGACGAACTGGAACCATGTCAGATAGGGCAGGAGCCAGAAGGCCAGCCCCCACCACCAGTTGCCCAGCAGGCTCATGACCAGCATCGGTAGCAGGAACATTGGCAGGGCGGGCAGCAGGCGCGGGCTTTTGAACGTCTGCGCAAAATCGCCTGAGGCGGCCTCCATCGCCTCGTGATCACCGGCCAGCATGATGGACATGCGGATCTGGCCAAAGAGCTGCTTGAGCCCGGTTTGGCCCGTGAGGTCGCGGGCGAACTTGCGCTTGAGGGAGGCGCGTGTGGTCGGGAAGGCCAGCGACAGCGCCAGATCCGGGTCATTATCGGTCTGGGTGTAGCGGTGATGGGTCAGGTGGTAGTGGCGATAGGCCGGTAGGTCGGCCAGGATCGGACGCGCGCAGAGCCATTGCCCGATGTGATCATTCAGCCTGCGCGTTTTGAACAGCGCATTATGCGCGGCCTCATGCATCAGGATGGCCAGTCCCAATTGGCGCGAGCCGATGAGCATCACCGCAACAAGCGCCGTCAGGAGGTTGGGCCAGAGTGCAAACAGCGCCACCGCCGCTGCAATCACGCTCCAGCAATGCAGCACCAGCCACGCGCCCATCAGGTCTGATCGCGCAGCAAGCGGGCGAATGTCGTCGCTGCTGAGATAGGCCTTTCCCGGCGTCATGACGTGCCCCCCCCGCACCCTGATTCACTCCTCAGGCTCGCAGCGGAGCGGGCCTTGCGTCAATCAGGGCGTGACGTCACGCAGGCTGCGACCTGTTATGAAGGTTGCAAACGCGGGAGCGCGGGCCCGTCGGTCAGTGGCTGAAGAACCCTTCTCCCGCCCGCGCGCGCAGAGCCTCGCCCATGCGGCGACCGAGTTCGGCACCGTCCTCGATCGCGCAGCTTTGCTGATCCGCCAGAGCCTCTGACCCGTCGGGGCGCAGGATCTGGCCGCGCAGCTGCAAGGTGCCGCCGGAGAGCTCGGCCAGCGCGGCGATCGGCGTTTCGCAGGACCCATCCAGTGCGGCCAAAAACGCGCGCTCGGCCGCGAGGCGCAGGCTGGTCTCGGCGTGGTGGATGGCCTCCAGCATGGCGGCCGCGATTGTGTCGTCGCTGCGACGTTCGATGCCGATCGCGCCCTGGGCCACCGCAGGCAGCATGTCCTCGGGCGCGATGGGCGTGGCGGGAACCTCCTCGGCCATGTTGAGGCGACGCAGCCCGGCCATGGCGAGGAAGGTGGCGCTGGCCACGCCATCGTGGAGCTTTTGCAGGCGGGTCTGGACGTTGCCCCGGAACTCCACCACCTGCAAATCCGGTCGCCGGTGCAGCAGTTGCGCGCGCCGGCGCAAGGAGGAGGTGCCGACGACCGCGCCCTCCGGCAGATCGGCAATCGCACGGATCTGGGGGGAGACAAACGCGTCGCGCACATCTTCGCGCGGCAGGTAGCAATCCAGCATCAGACCTGCGGGCTGTTCGGTGGGCATGTCCTTCATCGAATGCACCGCGAGGTCGATGCCGCCGGAGGTCAGCGCCTCTTCGATCTCCTTGGTGAACAACCCCTTGTTGCCGATCTCTTTCAGCGGGCGATCCGCGTCGATCATGGCGCGGTTGTCGCCGGTGGTCTTGATCACCACGATGTCAAAGGCCGTGGGCTCCAGCTCAAAGGCGCGGGCCAGCCGGTCGCGGGTCTCATAAGCCTGAGCGAGCGCCAGCGGAGAGCCGCGGGTGCCGATCTTCAGGGGCGAAGCGGGAGAGGGCAGGGTCAAGGTCATGGGGCACAGGATTAGTCGCGACATTATGCCGTGGCAAGCGCCAGTCTGTGCGGGCGGGCAAGCCTTGACAATTTGCCGCTGAGGCTAGACCTCAGAGTGACCGCAATTAAAGGGGCAGAGCATGGGCCAGAAAAAGACGATCCTTCGCGCATTGGCAGGCGAAACACAGGCTGTGCCACCGATTTGGATGATGCGGCAGGCGGGTCGCTACCTGCCGGAATATCGCGCCACACGGGCGCAGGCCGGCGATTTCCTGAGCCTGTGCTACAACCCGGAACTGGCCGCTGAGGTGACGTTGCAGCCTATCCGTCGCTACGGTTTTGACGCGGCGATCCTGTTTGCCGATATTCTTCTGGTGCCGCAAGCGCTGGGGGCGGAGTTGTGGTTCGTCACCGGTGAAGGGCCGCGCCTGTCCACCATCACGACGGAGGCGGATTTTGCCAAGCTTGGCCCCGCCAGCGACGTGCATGAGACCTTGAACCCGATTTACGAGACGGTGCGCATACTGTCGCGGGCGCTTCCTTCTGAGACCACGCTGATTGGGTTTGCAGGGGCGCCGTGGACTGTGGCGACCTACATGATCGCCGGGCGCGGCACCCCGGATCAGGGTCCTGCGCACGCATTGATGCAGGAAAATACCGCTCTTTTTGAGGCGCTCTTGGCGCGTATCACCGAAGCCACCATCGGCTACCTGTCGGCGCAGATTGAGGCGGGCGCAGAGGTGGTGAAGATCTTTGACAGCTGGGCTGGATCGCTTAAAGGCGACGCGTTTGAAAAATACGCGTTGGAGCCTGCGCGTGAAATCACGGCGGCACTGAAGGCACGCCATCCCGGTATTCCGGTCATCGGTTTTCCGCGTGAGGCCGGAGAGAAATATGTTGGCTTCCATAAAGCAACCGGTGTGGATTGCGTGGCGCTCGACAATTCTATTGATCCGGAATGGGCAGCGACGCAGGTGCAAGTAGACGGTTGCGTGCAAGGCAATCTTGCGTCGCGCCATATGGTGACTGGCGGCGAAGAGCTGGTCGCGGATACACGCCGGATCGTGCAGGCGTTTTCCAAAGGGCCACATATTTTCAACTTGGGCCACGGGATCACGCCGGATGCCAACCCTGACAATGTTCAGCTTATGATTGACACAGTCCGCGCGAGGGCCATGGGGTAATCTGGCTTGGCCTGATCAAATGCCGTTTCAGCTCTGCTATGATGAGGGGGCTCTGCCCCCTCAAGCTCCCCCGGGATATTTTGGGTTAGAAGATGATGTGAGACGATCAGCGAGGTCTGCGAGAATATGCGCGCGACGCTGATCGCGGTATGGCGATGTCCCGACCGGGCGGGTTTTACCATCAAAGCGCGGCGCGGGAGCAGCCTGAAGATGGCCATGCTGTGTAAGCCATGTTTTGCGGCTGTTCATTGCATCTTGCGCAGCTTCTGCCGGGGAGAGCACGGCCGTTACGCAGGCGTCACAGTCGTTGAACATGTCTGCCCAGTATTCGCGCGGGTGTTCTGCAAAGCGGCCTGACAGGCGGGCTGTGAGCTCAGGCCAGAGTGTTTTGTCGAATTGGCGAAGGAAATCAGGATCGTCGCCAAGGCCCAGTTTCGCAAGGAAGATGGCGTAGAATTTGGGCTCAAAACACTGGACTGCGATATATCCTCCACCTTTGCAGAGATAGGTTCGGCTCCAATGCGGGCCGTCCAGCAGGTTTTCCCCGCGTGTTTCTCCAAATCCACCCGCTTGGCGCAGCGCCATAAGCAGGTTCATCATATGCGCAGACCCATCATAGATTGCCGCGTCGACCACGGTGCCCACGCCGGTTTGTGCGGCGCGCAAGAGCCCCGCCAGCAGCCCTGCGACGAGGTAGAGCGCGCCGCCACCGATATCTCCTACGAGGGTCGGTGGCGTCAGGGGCGTATCGTTTGGGGCTGAGGCTGACCAGAGTTCCCCGGACAGGGCAATATAGTTCAGATCATGCCCAGCCTGTGTCGCGCGAGGGCTTTGTTGCCCCCAGCCCGTCATTCGGCCATAGACCAGCTTGGGGTTTTTCTGATGCATTTGCGTGGGGCCGAGCCCCAAACGCTCCATGACACCGGGGCGAAACCCCTCGATCAGGCCGTCTGCGGTGGCAATCAATTCCTGTGCGATCTGAAGATCTTGTGCATTCTTGAGGTCAAGCGCGATGGATTTCTTACCACGATCCAGAATTGAGCGCTCTGGCATGCCGGGAGGTGCGGCGGTTCCCTTGCGATGAATGCAAATGACTTCAGCTCCCAAATCAGCAAGCATCATTGCTGCAAACGGTGCGGGGCCCAGTGCTTCGATTTCGATGATGCGAATACCACGGAGCATGTCTGTCCCTCATTGTTGTGCTGATGGGTGTAAATTGCATTCGCACAGGTCATTGCGTGCGCTGTCAATCTATGTGGCAGGCCATGACGCCACGTTGCGGCCCTTTGCTGTCGATGTGGATCGCGGCAAGAGGTTCTTGGCAGCGCGACAAATTTCCGGCTAGGTGGAGACAGATGTGCCGTTTGGCCCGCAGGTACAGAGCAAAGGGAGTTACGCCATGCAGATGAGTGATCAAAAAGAAATTGCGGCAGATCCGGCGAGTGTTTACGCGGCTCTGCTCAATCCTGAAGTGCTGAAGGCCTGCGTTCCCGGTGCGCAAGAAGTCACCGGTTCTCCAGAAGAGGGGTTCGAGGCGAAAGTGACCCAGAAGGTTGGCCCGGTAAAGGCGACTTTCACCGGCAAGGTGACGCTCTCTGATATGGTGCCGGGTGAGACGCTGACCATTACTGGCGAGGGGAAAGGGGGCGCTGCTGGTTTTGCCAAAGGCGGCGCGGAGGTGACGCTAACACCCAGCGATACCGGAACTCTGCTTTCGTATGATGTTGAGGCCAAAGTTGGTGGGAAACTGGCGCAGCTTGGCAGTCGGATTATCGACGGTTTTGCCAAGAAGATGGCAGATCAGTTCTTTACGAACCTCCAAGATGCACTTGCGCCGGAAACACCAGAGGGTGAAGCCGAGGCACCGGATGCCGACGCTGGCGATGCTAAGCCAAAGGGTTGGTTCAGAAAATTGTTGGGCGGAACCCCGGACGAGAGCGCCTAAATCGGCGATCCCTTTACGCGCGTTCGTTTATGCAGAGGGTAGCGCCGCTTTGAGTTCAAGGCTGCGTCAATGCACAGTGGAATGCGCGGCGATGGGGGTGGTGGTTTGCTCACGTGAGCGTTACCAGTAATACAAAGCGTGAACAAAATGGTTCATGCTTTGATTGCCCGTATTCGAGCACGATCCGAAGTGGAGGCCGCATGAGCACCATCCTGTCCATAACTGACCTGCGTAAATCCTATGCAGGCGGGTTTGAGGCGTTGAAAGGCGTTAACCTTGAGATTGCGGAAGGCGAGATTCTCGCACTTCTTGGTCCCAATGGCGCTGGAAAAACGACTCTTATTTCAACAATCTGCGGGATCACCACCGCGACCTCCGGCTCTGTCACTGTGGGCGGGCACTGTATCGAACGGGAGTATCGCGCGGCGCGGGCGATGATTGGTTTGGTGCCGCAGGAGATCAATTTGGAACCGTTTGAAACGGTGATGAATTCGGTCCGGTTCTCGCGCGGACTGTTTGGTAAACCGAGAAATGACGCGCTGATTGACGACATCCTCAAGAAACTCTCGCTCTGGGACAAGCGCTCTAGTCAAATCAAGGAACTATCTGGTGGTATGAAGCGCCGTGTGCTTATCGCCAAAGCGCTGAGCCATGAGCCGCGTGTGCTGTTCCTCGATGAGCCTACCGCGGGTGTCGACGTGGAATTGCGCAAAGACATGTGGGACGTGGTGCGTGAACTGCGGGAAAGCGGTGTCACCATTATCCTCACCACTCATTACATTGAAGAAGCGGAGGCAATGGCCGACCGCGTTGGCGTTATTGCTGGGGGAGAGATCCTGCTGGTAGAAGAAAAATCCGATCTGATGGCGCGTATGGGCAAAAAGGAATTGCAGGTGTTCCTTGTCGATCCGGTTGCGATTGTACCGGAGGCTTTGGATCAGCATGCGTTGCGTCTGGGCGAGGACGGGCGCTCCCTGATCTATACCTATGACGTGAAGGCCGAGCGCACCGGTATCACAACGCTGCTGAACGATGTGGCGGCTGCGGGACTGGTGCTTTCGGATGTGTCGACGCGGCAATCAAGTCTTGAGGACATTTTTGTCGGCCTTGTTTCGGGAGAAGATGCATGAACTGGACGGCCGTATCTGCCATATACAAATTTGAAATGGCGCGCTTTTTTCGAACCCTTGCACAGAGTTTTCTGTCGCCGGTCTTATCGACCTCGCTCTATTTTGTGGTGTTTGGGGCCGCCATTGGCAGCCGCATAGATCAGGTAGAGGGCGTGTCTTATGGGGCGTTTATCGTGCCGGGACTCATCATGCTCAGTGTGATCACGCAGGGTATCTCTAACGCGTCTTTCGGGATCTATTTTCCAAAGTTTATCGGCACGGTCTACGAGTTGCTGTCGGCTCCGGTGAATTTTTTGGAAATCGTGCTGGGGTATGTGGGCGCAGCCGCGACCAAAGCGTTGTTTATCGGGGTGGTCATTCTTGCCACGGCGCATCTGTTCGTCGACATCACCATTGCGCATCCACTCGCGATGCTGCTGTTTTTGGTGCTGACCTGTATCAGTTTCGCGCTCTTGGGGTTTATCATCGGGATCTGGGCGAAGAATTTTGAGCAGTTGCAGCTGGTGCCGCTTCTGATCATCACGCCGCTGATTTTTCTTGGGGGGTCGTTTTACTCGATTTCGATGTTGCCGCCAATCTGGCAGACAATCACCCTGTTTAATCCTGTCGTCTATTTGATTTCAGGGTTCCGCTGGTCTTTCTTTGGTGTTTCGGATGTGCCGGTCGGCTTTAGCTTGTTGGCGATTGCGGTGTTCACGGGGCTGTGCTTGGCGGTTATCGGCTGGATATTCCGGACTGGCTGGCGCCTGCGCTCGTAAGGATTGCCGGGTGATCTCCCGCCCGGCAGAACTGCATTGTAAATGCCGCCCTGCCCGTTGGGCCGAGCGCCGCCCCCTCATTGAGGGGCGGCGCGGTTGCATCAGGACGCAGATATTG
The DNA here is from genome assembly GCF_000376545.2 of Tritonibacter mobilis F1926. Taxonomy (NCBI): domain Bacteria; kingdom Pseudomonadati; phylum Pseudomonadota; class Alphaproteobacteria; order Rhodobacterales; family Paracoccaceae; genus Tritonibacter; species Tritonibacter mobilis. The sequence goes on along the minus strand of NZ_CP015230.1, from coordinate 2,570,370 downwards.
TGACCTGAATTGAACGAGGATCACGTTGCATTTTTACCCTCCGGAGGGCTGCAAACGTAACATCGCAACAATTCCTCTATGCCGATACCTTGTTTCCGGGGGGTGGGCATTCTACATCGGCGCTATGAGTGTTCGATTGCCCTTCAAAAAACGCCCGCCTCTTGTGGCGGTAGTGCGCCTGTCCGGAGCCATTGGGATGGCAGGTCGCGGAAGTCTGAACGACACAACGCTTGCGCCGGTGCTGGAGCGCGCCTTCAAGAAAGGCAAGCCACAAGCTGTCGCACTAGAGATCAATTCTCCTGGTGGAAGCCCGGTGCAAAGCGCCCTGATCGGCGCCCGTATTCGCCGCCTCGCCGAAGAACATGACGTTCCCGTTTTTGCATTTGTCGAGGATGTTGCGGCTTCTGGCGGATATTGGCTTGCGGCAGCAGCAGACGAGATTTTTGCCGATGCAAGTTCCGTCGTTGGCTCTATCGGGGTTATCTCCTCCGGTTTTGGTGCGCATATCTTTTTGGCGCGGCAGGGGCTTGAGCGCCGTGTACATACGGCCGGTGAAAGCAAGAGCATGCTCGATCCATTCCGCCCGGAAAACGAAGGCGATGTTGCGCGCCTAAAGGTGCTGTTGAACGACATACATGCCAACTTCATTGAGCATGTAACCGAGCGGCGCGGCACCAAGCTCACGAGTGATGAGAAACTCTTTACCGGTGAGGTTTGGCTGGCACGCCGGGCTATTGGGCTGGGGCTCATAGATGGGATCGGGCATCTGAAACCGGTGCTGCAAGAGAGATTTGGAAATAAAGTCCGCCTGCGCCGCTATGGCGTGAAGAAGCCGTTTTTAAGCCGATTTGGCCTGTCGATGGCCGAAGACGCGCTGGCTGCGGTGGAGGAGCGCGCGCAGTTTGCGCGTTTTGGCCTGTGACGTGATCTTAAAGATCGTCTCTCTGTTTCTGGTGGCCATGGCTGTCCTCGCCATGTTTGGACGTTTGCGTTTTCCGGGACAAAAGAAACTCAATTCGGCCCGCTGCCCGTCCTGTGGACGTTTCAAAATTGGCAGAGGCGCCTGTGACTGTGGACGAGGAGGTCCAAAAACATGATGCCCTGGCTGTTTTCTGCCCTAGGCCTGGTGATCCTGTTGCTGGCCGGCGACGCGCTGGTGCGCGGCGCTGTGAACCTCAGTCTGCGGGTGGGTATTCCTGCGCTGATCGTGAGCCTGACCATCGTGGCCTTTGGCACCTCCGCGCCCGAGCTGTTGATCGCAATACAAGCGGTGCATGAAAATGCCGATGGCATCGCGCTGGGCAATGTTGTCGGGTCCAATACTGCAAATATTCTGTTGGTTCTGGGCCTGCCTGCTTTGCTGCGCGCGCTGCACACCAGTGAATGTGACAGCCGGAAGAACTACATCTTCATGGTTGCGGCTTCCGTATTGTTCATTGCACTCGCCTTTGTCGGAACCTTTACGTGGGTGTCCGGTCTGATCCTGCTGCTTGCGCTGTTTGGTGTGCTGTTTACGGCCTTTCGCGAGGCCAAGGCGCACCGCGCAGCGGGGGAAGAGGACGAGCTGGAAGACATCGACGAAGCAGATCCGAATATGCCGTATTGGCGTATCGGGATCTATTTGGTGCTGGGTCTCATCGGTCTGCCTCTGGGAGCGGAACTTCTGGTGGAGAACGCGACCATCATTGCGCGTATGTATGGCCTCTCAGAGACCGTGATTGGTCTCACACTTGTGGCACTCGGCACCTCGCTGCCTGAACTCGCAACGACATTGGTTGCGGCCATGCGTCGACAAGCGGATGTGGCACTGGGCAATGTGATCGGGTCGAACATGTTCAACCTTCTGGCGATCATTGGCATCACCACCTTTATCGGGCCTATCACAGTTGATCCGGCGTTCCTGCATTTCGATCTGTGGGTGATGCTGGCGGCTTCTCTGCTAATTATTCCCTTCGTGTTCTTCCGTCAGGACATAACGCGTATTTGGGGCATCGCATTGACGGCTCTTTATGTGGTCTATGTGTGGTCACTGCTCTAAGTCTTTGTGCAAGACACAAAGATAAAGGGGACAGAGATGCGGGCATTGGTGACCGGTGCGGGCAAGCGCTTGGGTCGAGCGATGGCATTGGCATTGGCAGAGGACGGCTATGATGTGGCCGTCCACTATGCATCCTCCGAACGGGACGCCGAGAATGTGGTGGCCCAGATCCGTAGCCTAGGACGCAATGCCGTGGCGCTTCGGGCAGATTTGCTGCAAGATGAGGAAACCGAGACATTGCTGCCGCGTGCGGCAGAGGCTCTTGGTGGGCATATCACATGTCTGGTGAATAACGCTTCCATCTTTGAGCCGGACGCGTTGGGGACCTTGACCCGACAAAGTTGGGATCGACACCTGCAGAGCAATCTTCGCGCACCGGTCGTGCTGCTACAGGCGCTGGCTGCACAGTCTCTGCCAGATCTCAGGGACAATTCCGGTGAGCCGCTCGCTGCGGCAATTGCGGTGAACATGGTTGATCAACGGGTCCAAAAGCTCACCCCGGATTTCATGAGTTATACCTTAGCAAAATCCGCGCTTTGGACACTGACGCAGACGGCGGCGCAGGCCCTGGCTCCTAAAATCCGGGTCAACGCGATTGGTCCGGGACCGACGCTTCAAGGGCCACGCCAGAGCGCATCTGACTTTTCAGCTCAACGTGCATCGACGCCGTTGCAGCGTGGAGCAGGGGAAGATGACATCACAGCGGCACTGCGTTATCTGGTCGCCTCTCCCGCTATCACCGGGCAGCTGATTTGCGTGGATGGCGGTCAACATTTGGCATGGCAAACGCCTGATACCCTTCTTCCAGAGTAGCATAGGCGACGGTCACAACAGGCGTCGTCAAAGTACAAAAGTGCAACGTGAGCCGCGACTTATGCACCCGTCACAGATCCTTCACATGAGCGTTACAAAAACCTCATTGTTTTCAATGATTTGGAATGGGTGCGGGGAAAATGTAAGAAAAATCAGCCATTTGCGGCATCGCTTAATTTTTAGGCAAATCTGCGAAGTCGCGATATATAAAGGTAAAATTCCAACAAGCCCAAAGTTACCCGCACAGTTATCCACAAGAATGGTGGATTCATCACAGCTTGAAATCCCTGTCTGAAGATTGCAGCAAACCCCTCAGAATCATATGTCAGAGAACATGAGTGACCCCAGCGCAGAATCGCCCGGCCAGTCCGAGACGCCGCGCACCGGCTACGGTGTGATTCAGGACTATCTGAAGACGCTCGACTCCTCGCCCGGCGTGTATCGCATGCTCGATCATGAGAGCCGTGTTCTCTATGTGGGTAAGGCCCGCAACCTGCGGGCGCGGGTGTCGAATTACACGCGACCGGGCCACACGCCGCGCATCGAGAAAATGATCTCGCAAACCACCCGCATGATGTTTCTGACCACACGGACAGAGACTGAGGCGCTGCTGCTTGAACAAAACCTGATCAAACAGCTGAAGCCCAAGTACAACGTGCTGCTGCGTGATGATAAGAGTTTTCCCAACATTCTTGTCGGGAAGAACCATGCCTACCCGCAGCTGAAAAAACACCGCGGGGCCCGCAAGGAGAAGGGCAGCTATTTTGGGCCCTTCGCAAGTGCCAGCGCGGTGAACAGAACGTTGAACCAACTGCAAAAGGCGTTTTTGCTGCGCAACTGCTCGGACACGATGTTTGAGAACCGCACGCGGCCCTGTCTCCAGTACCAGATCAAACGCTGTTCGGGGCCCTGTGTGGGGCTGATCTCGCACGATGACTATTCCGACAGCGTGCGCGACGCAGAACGGTTCCTTGCCGGGCGCTCCACCAAGATTCAGGAGGAACTGGGCGCGCAGATGATGGCCGCCTCTGAGGCGATGGAATACGAACGTGCGGCGGCCCTCAGGGATCGGATCAAGGCGCTTACTCAGGTACAGTCGGCTCAGGGTATCAACCCGCGTGGGGTTGCGGAGGCGGATATCATTGGCCTGCATTTGGAAAACGGGCTGGCTTGCGTGCAGGTGTTCTTTATTCGCGCCAATCAGAACTGGGGCAATCAGGATTTCTACCCGCGCGTGGCAGATGACATGTCCGCGGCAGAGGTCATGGAGGCCTTTATCGGCCAGTTCTATGACAACAAGGATGTGCCGCGTCAGTTGATCTTGTCCGATGATATTGAAAACGCGGATCTGATGGCCGCTGCTTTGGGTGATAAGGCCGGGCGCAAGGTTGAAATCCTGATCCCCCAAAGAGGGGAGAAGACCGAGCTTGTGGCCTCAGCGGTGCGCAATGCCCGCGAAAGCCTTGCGCGCCGGATGGCCGAAAGCGCGACACAGACGAAGCTGTTGCGCGGGATTGCGGATGCCTTTGGTCTGGAAGGACCGCCGAACCGGATCGAGGTCTACGACAACTCTCACATTCAGGGCACCAATGCTGTAGGCGGAATGATTGTCATGGGACCGGAGGGATTCATGAAGAACGCCTACCGCAAGTTCAACATCAAGGATGGCGAGACCATCGCGGGGGATGACTTTGGCATGATGAAGGCGGTGCTGAACCGTCGTTTCTCGCGTCTGCTGAAAGAAGATCCTGACCGTCAAAAGGGCATGTGGCCTGATCTGTTGCTGATCGATGGGGGCGCGGGGCAGGTTTCTGCTGTTGCGGAAATCATGGAAGAACACGGTGTGCAGGACATCCCGATGATCGGCGTGGCAAAAGGCGTCGACCGGGATCACGGCAAGGAAGAGTTTTACCGTCCCGGCGAGAATGCGTTTGCGTTGCAACGAAATGATCCGGTGCTCTACTTCATCCAGCGCATGCGGGACGAGGCACACCGCTTTGCAATCGGAACTCATCGAGCCAAGCGGGCAAAGTCTCTGGTCGCTAATCCGTTGGATGAAATCCCCGGTGTAGGCGCACGGCGCAAGAAGGCATTGCTGACGCATTTTGGCAGTGCCAAGGCCGTAAGCCGGGCGAACCTGTCGGATCTGAAGGCGGTTGATGGCGTGTCGGACGCGTTGGCAGAAACCATCTATAACTATTTTCAGGTGCGTTGAGCGGGAACGCACACGTATCGCACAAAATGAAACCCCCACGGCCATGGGCTGCGGGGGTTTTATTCTTAAACAGTATCCAGAAGCGACTGGAGACGGGCAAGGGGTCTTAGAGGAGACCTTCGCGCTGTGCTTTTTTGCGTGCCAGCTTGCGGGCACGGCGGATAGCTTCAGCTTTCTCGCGCGCTTTTTTCTCGGAGGGCTTCTCGAAATGTTGCTTGAGCTTCATTTCGCGGAAGACGCCTTCGCGCTGCAGCTTCTTCTTCAGGGCGCGGAGCGCCTGATCGACGTTGTTGTCGCGAACACTAACCTGCATGTGGTTTTCACCACCTTTCTAAGTTGAGTTGCAAGGATTTGCAGGAAGTGGCCGTATAGCAAGACAGTCCTAAATTGTCTAGTACTGGGGCCGCCGACACAAAGGAGCACGGGCATCATGGCAGAAAACCAAGGAAATTCCACCGATCAGGGCGCGGATTTGCAGGCAAAGCTGCTGGATGCGGCGCTGATGCATGTGGCATTCGACGGCTGGACTAGGGCGACCTGGGATGCGGCTGTTGCTGATTCGGAGGTCGATCCGACCCTTGCCGAGGCGCTATTTCCGCGTGGTGCGCTGGATCTGGCGGTTGCCTATCACAAACGCGGTGATGCGCTGATGCTGGAACGGCTGAAGGATGCGGATCTGTCGAGTTTGCGGTTTCGAGACCGGGTTGCGGCTGCGGTGCGGTATCGTCTGGAAGCGGTTGGCGACAAAGAAGCAGTGCGTCGCGGCGCGACAGTCTTTGCGCTGCCGCAAAACGCCGCTGAGGGCACCAAACTGATCTGGGGAACGGCGGATGCGATCTGGAATGCGCTTGGTGATACGTCAGAGGATGCAAACTGGTACACCAAACGAGCAACGCTTTCGGGGGTCTATTCCTCTACTGTGCTATTCTGGCTTGGCGATGACAGTCCCGAGCACCAAGCGACTTGGGATTTTCTGGATCGTCGCATCGACAATGTCATGCAGTTTGAGAGCCTGAAGGCCAGCGTAAATAAGAACCCATTGCTGAAGCCGCTGCTGGCAGGACCAAATTGGCTGTTGAGCCATGTTCGAGCCCCCAAGCCGCGTGATGATCTGCCCGGTCGCTGGCAGTAGCCCCGCGTCAACGGTTGAGACATCCTGCGACCCATCCATTCGCGGGGCGTTGCCAATGTGGCATGGCTTGGCCAGAGGCGTCGCGGGTGATACCTCTCGAACGGAGATGCAGGGGAGAGGACCGCAGCGATGACTTTAGAACTTCCGCAAACCATGCGTGCCGTCGAGATCTCAGAGTCTGGCGCTCCAAGTGTTTTGAACGTGGTGGAGCGGCCAGTCCCTGAAGCCGCGCATGGGCAGGTGGTGATCCGTGTTGCCTATGCAGGTGTCAATCGCCCCGATGCGCTGCAACGTGCCGGGGCTTACGCGCCGCCCAAAGGCGCAAGCGACCTGCCGGGGCTTGAGGCATCTGGCGAGATCGTCGCCATCGGTGCAGGCGTCGCGGGCTGGTCCATTGGAGATCAAGTGTGCGCGCTTCTGCCCGGCGGTGGATATGCAGAATATGTGGCCACTCCGGCTGCGCATTGTCTGCCGCTCCCAGAAGGTGTGAGCCTGAAAGAAGCGGCCTGTCTGCCAGAGACCTGTTTTACTGTCTGGTCCAATGTGGTGACGCGTGGGAGGCTTGCTGCGGGCGAGCGCTTTTTGGTGCATGGCGGATCATCGGGCATTGGAACCACGGCAATTCAGCTGGCATCGGCCCTTGGCGCGCGGGTCTATGCCACCGCGGGGTCGGATGATAAATGTGCAGCTTGCGTTGGGTTGGGCGCCGATGTGGCGATCAACTATCGTGATGAAGATTTTGTCGAGATCGTGAAAGCCGATGGAGGCGCGAACCTCATCCTCGATATGGTGGGCGGCGATTACATCCCCCGCAATATCAAAGCGCTGGCCGACGACGGGCGACTGGTTCACATCGCCTTTCTGCAAGGGCCGAAGGCAGAGTTCAACTTTGCCCAGATCATGGCGCGGCGATTGACGGTAACCGGTTCGACGCTACGCCCGCAAAGCGATTTGGCCAAGGCCCGCATTGCGCGTGATCTGCTTGAGGCAGTGTGGCCATTGATTGCTGCGGGCAAACTGCGCCCGGTGATGGATTCGACCTTCCCGCTGGCGGAGGCGGCCATTGCGCACGCCCGGATGGAGGGGTCTACCCACATCGGGAAAATCGTGCTTGAGGTGGCTGGCGACAGCTAAAGCCAGTCATTCAGTCCCGACCCAATCCGAGCGCCGCAGGTCATTGCGCGGCGCTCACATCACCGCGCGGCGATAAAGATGCCAGGTTGCATGTCCAAGCAGCGGCACCACGAAGATCAGGCCCGCAAACAGAGGCACTGAGCCGATCACCAACATCAGGCCCACTAAGGCACCCCACGCAAGGCAAACCACACGATTTTTGCGCATCACCTCAAGCGAGGTCGCCACGGCAATCGGAAGTCCGACATGGCGGTCGAGCAGGAGTGGGAAGGATACGATGCTGATGGCGAGCGCCGCATATGCAAAGGCAGCCCCAACCAGTGTGCCAACAATAATCATAGTCCAACCCGATGAAGTGTAGAACACATCGCGCACGAAGGCACTCAGCGTAGCAGGGCTCTCTGGTCCGAGCGTGGCACCATAAATTGCTTCGGCAACCATGATCCAGATCACGAAGAGTGCCGCGAGATAGAAGGCGAGCATCAGGACCGACGCAAAAGCGGGGGATCGTATCACCGCGAAGGCTGACGCCCAGCCCATGGGTTGGCCTGCTTCGCGGCGGCGCGACATCTCATAGAGGCCAATGGCGGCGGCGGGGCCAACGAGTGCAAAGCCCATCACCATTGGAACCAGAAGCGGCAACACCTCGAGGTGAAACCCGCTGACGACCAGCGCAATGCCGATCAGCGGGTAGATGAACACCAGAAACATTGCGTCAGAGCGCGCGGCTTTGAAATCGTCCCAACCTGCCCGAAGGGCATGCGTAAGGTCCGCCATGTCGAGGCTTCGAACACGTGGGCGACTGTGCGATGCGCCGCGGATCTCGTCGATTGCATCGGCGGTGCCATGACTGGCGGATTGCATCGATTGCAGAACCCAACTGGCTGGGTTGCCGATGGTTTTGGGGGCGGTGTCTGACATGGCTTGGCTCCTCCTGTGGCGCGCTGGGGCGTGCCGCGTGGACAGGCAGGATCTAAGCCGGGACCGGGCCAAGAAGGCGCGGACATGACGCGGCGGCTCTCGGTCGGTCCCGGTGGGAGGTTCCCACGATTGGGCCTGTGCGCGGCATGTCTGCGTTTCAGTGTAGCAGGATCGCTGCCGGTGCGGGATCAATTTCTGCTGAGGTCATCAGGCGCAGTCGTAGACTTCACCCGGAAACGCGGTTGCTTGCTGCGTTGGCGATCAAATAGAATGGGTATGTCATATGCGCGTCATCGCGTTGTCATCAACTGGTAGCCAAATCCAAGAAGAGTTGCGACGCAGGGCGAATTGAGCCATAAGACCAGCAAGAATGTTTGCGTTAACGGAAGGTGCGGTCACGAACTGATGTCGTCCAAGTCCACGCAAATTCAAATTTAAGAATTGCCGTATTTAAAGGCGGCTGTCGAAGGATGGAGATCCCATGAAACGCACGCGCAATGTCAAAATCGTGGCCACGCTCGGTCCTGCGTCCGAGACCTACGAGACCATTCGCGCGCTGCATGAAGCGGGGGCGGATGTATTTCGCCTCAACATGTCGCACGGCAGCCACGAAGAAATCGCCTCGAAGCACAAGATCATCCGTCAGGTTGAAGCCGATCTGGATTCCACCATCGCCATCCTTGCTGACTTGCAAGGGCCGAAACTGCGGGTTGGTGTCTTTGCCAATGGGTCCGAAGAATTGGAGGAGGGTGCGAAATTCCGCCTCGATCTTGATCCGGCCGAGGGAAATCTTGATCGTGTGTGCCTGCCACACCCCGAGATTTTTCAAGCGTTGGAGCCGGGGGCGTCGCTACTGGTCAATGACGGCAAAATCCGCCTGAAGGTCGAAGATTGTGGTGAGGATTTCGCCAATTGCGTGGTGACCACCGGTGGCGCCATCTCCAATCGCAAAGGGGTGAATGTTCCTGACGTGATCCTGCCTCTGGCGGCGCTTTCCGAAAAAGACCGTGCCGATCTGGAATTTGTGTGTGAACTGGGTGTCGACTGGCTGGCGCTGTCTTTTGTGCAGCGCGCCAAGGATGTCTTTGAAGCACGCGCGCTGGCTGATGGGCGTGCCGCGATCCTGTCTAAAATCGAGAAACCCGCTGCGGTCGACAATTTTGCCGAAATCCTAGATGCCTCTGACGGGATCATGGTGGCACGTGGTGACCTTGGGGTGGAATTGCCAGTATCGCATGTGCCGCCAATTCAGAAACGTCTGGTGCGCAAGAGCCGGGCTGCGGCGAAGCCCGTCATTGTGGCGACTCAGATGCTGGAAAGCATGATCGAGAGCCCGATGCCGACCCGCGCCGAAGTTTCAGACGTGGCCACTGCAATCTATGAAGGCACAGACGCCATCATGCTCAGCGCAGAATCTGCGGCCGGTCAGTATCCGATCGAGGCGGTCCAGACCATGGATAAGGTCGCGACCGAAGTGGAGCAGGACCCGACATATCGTGACATCATCGCGGCGTCCCGGTCCTCTAAGGGGGACACGATTGCAGACGGGATTGTGGCCGCTGCACGCGAAATTGCTGAGAAAACAGAGATTAAGGCGATCTGTTGTTTTACTCAATCGGGCACCACTGCGCTGCTGACCGCGCGCGAACGCCCCTATGTGCCGATTCTGGCACTGACACCGCTGGAGAAAACCGCGCGCCGTCTCTGCCTCAGCTGGGGCTGCAATTGCGTGATCACCCTCAAGGTGGACCGTTTCAAGGGGGCCGTGGTCTCGGCGGCGCGTGCTGCGCGTTCGGGCGGTTTTGCTTCTGAAACGGATCAGGTTGTGGTGACTGCGGGTGTGCCATTTAATGTGCCCGGAACCACCAATATTTTGCGAATTGCGCCTTGTGATGAACGCCTGATTTACAACACCGATCCGGAATAATACGCTTTCCCCTGTGTATTTAAGGGGTAAGGCAAATATGGATACGGACCTGTTGCTGGTGGCTGGGCTGGTATTGGCTTGGCTTGGTGTACCGGCGTTCTTTTCGGCCTATGCCCACCGCCGCAGCCCTATAATGGCTGCGGCACTGCTCGTGATCGGGGGGGGCTGCATTGCATGGGCAGTGCTCACCAACCCCGGAGGGTATAGCCTCGTTGAGGTGCCGGATGTATTTTTCCGGGTTCTGGGGCGCTTTCTCTGACCAAAATCTCTTGCCCTTTGTAACTAGCTGACGTAAAGGGCACCCCTGTTCGCGCGACCGGCCAATGTGGCATGCCGAGTCGCGTGTGTAGCGAACCTACGAATAAGGAGACGGAAATGCCCAAGATGAAGACAAAATCGAGCGCCAAGAAGCGCTTTAAAGTGACCGCGACCGGCAAGGTCATGGCTGCGCAGGCCGGCAAGCAGCACGGCATGATCAAGCGCAGCAACAAGTTCATTCGCGACGCGCGTGGAACCTCCACTCTGTCCGCACCGGACGCAAAGATCGTCAAGGGCTACATGCCCTACGACCGCTAAGAGGAGATCTGAGATATGTCCCGCGTTAAAGGTGGTACCGTCACTCACGCCCGTCACAAGAAGGTCATCAAGGCAGCCAAAGGTTACTACGGCCGTCGCAAGAGCACCTTCAAAGTTGCCCGTCAGGCCGTCGATAAGGCCAACCAATATGCAACTCGTGACCGTAAGAACCGCAAGCGCAATTTCCGCGCGCTGTGGATTCAGCGTATCAACGCTGCTGTCCGTAGCCACGACGAAGCGCTGACTTACTCCCGCTTCATCAACGGCCTGAACCTGGCCGGTATCGAAGTGGACCGTAAGGTTCTCGCAGACCTCGCCGTACACGAGCCCGAAGCTTTCGGTGCAATCGTGCGTCAGGCACAGGATGCGCTGGCCGCCTGAATTCAGGGTAGCCGAACAAATTGGACCCGTCGGAGCGATCCGGCGGGTTTTTTTTATACCACGACGCACGAATGATCCTGCAGCCGGCCGGTGAAATGGAGCTGAGTGGCAGGTTGGTTGACCGCAGGTCTATTCAGCCTGCGAGCGGCGTCGTTTGAAAAGGGAAAATACGGCGATGCCGCCAATCGGCCAGAGCGACCAGAGCACGCCTTGCCAGCTGAACAGGTTCACCAGAAACAGGAAACCCGCGATCACGCAGAGTTTCACCGGGATGCCAAGGAATTCGGATCGACCCAGAATGCGGTGGCCATCCCGAAGGCCGATCACCATCGCAAGCGCCAGCATCGGCCAATGAGCCCAAATACCGCGCCCCGATATAATATCTAACAGAAACAATCCCGCCGCAACGACGGCGAGTTTCTTGCTGCCATCACTTAGGGGAAGGCGCCGCCCAAACAGCCGGTCTAAACCCTTAAGGGGGCGATCATCTGTGTCTTCGGGCGTATCCGGGAGCGCATAATCCCGTTTCGGCGCGCCGGAGAAAGGGTCGGGATCTTCCCACACCTGCGCACTGCGGCCCGCATGATTGGTGCGGCTGGGGCGTGGTGCACCAAGCGAGATGCGATAGACCGCGATATCCTCGGTCAGGTTGCGAGGGCGGCGGTCGCCCAGATATTCAAACCCGATGGTGAGCTTGTTTTTCACATGGTCATAGACCTGCTGCGAAATCAAAACGCCGCCGGGCTCTGCCATGGTTTGCAGGCGGGCGGCGAGGTTTACACCCTCGCCGATCAGATCGTCACCATCGCAGATCACATCACCCAGATTGACGCCGATGCGAAAGGAAAGGGCACTGTCCTTGGCGGCAAGCTCCTGCTGCACCTCAATGGCGCATTGCACCGCCTCCACGACGGAAGGGAAATCTGCGATCAGCCCGTCACCCGCGGTATTTGCCACCCGGCCACCGTGCCGCTCGATCAGTTTAAAAAAAACATCACGGGCCGACTGCAGCTCGGCATAGGTGCCGACCTCATCCGTCGTCATGGCCGTGCTGAACTGCTCAGCATCGGCTGCGAGGATCGTAGTCAACTTGCGTGTGATGCGATCATGCATGAAAAGCGCCCAAGTAAGTATGAGATCAAAGTGGGCTTTTGCGCCTGCGCATGCAAGGGGTTTGCGCATTCCTGGTGGCAGGTGTTGGCATTAGCCGCACCGTAAGAGCACGGGCGTGGATGGAGGGCGACAACATCCGTCTATGTGGCGGCTCATGACCCTCGGGTGCTTGCTTTCGACGCCTCGTGTGGTAGCAGGACAACAAAGCGAGACTTGAGGGGCCGTCATGGACGATCTTAAAGCAAAATACCTCGGCCAGATCGCCGAAGCCACGGATGAAAACGCGCTGGAGGCTGTGCGCCTCGCTGCTGTAGGCAAGAAGGGCGAAGTGGCCCTGAAAATGCGCGAGCTGGGCAAAATGACGCCCGAAGAACGCCAGGTTGCCGGCCCCGCGCTCAATGCGTTGAAGGATGAAATCAACTCAGCACTGGCCGCCAAGAAGGCAGCCTTGGGCGATGCAGCGCTGGATGAGCGTCTGCGCTCCGAGTGGCTTGATGTGACCTTGCCAACACGTCCGCGCCGTCAAGGGTCGATCCACCCCATTTCGCAGGCCTCAGAAGAGCTGACCGCGATTTTTGCCGAGATGGGTTTCTCGGTGCAGGAAGGCCCCCGTGTTGACACCGATTGGTATAACTTTGACGCGCTGAATATCCCCGGCCATCACCCGGCCCGCGCCGAGATGGATACGTTTTACATGCACCGTGCTGAGGGCGACAATCGCCCGCCGCATGTGCTGCGCACGCATACCAGCCCCGTGCAGATCCGCTCCATGGAGAAGCTAGGCGCGCCGCTGCGCATCATCTGCCCCGGCGGTGTTTATCGCGCCGATTACGACCAGACTCACACACCGATGTTCCATCAGGTCGAAGGGCTGGCGCTGGATGAAAACATCTCCATGGCGAACCTCAAATGGGTGCTTGAGGAGTTCGTGAAGAGCTTCTTTGAGGTGGACGAGGTTGAACTGCGTTTCCGCGCCTCGCACTTCCCGTTCACCGAGCCATCCGCAGAGGTCGACATCCGCTGTAGTTGGGACAATGGCCAGCTGAAAATCGGTGAAGGTGACGACTGGATGGAGATCCTCGGCTCCGGCATGGTGCACCCGAAGGTGATCGCTGCGGGCGGGATCGACCCCGAAAAGTATCAGGGCTTTGCCTTTGGCATCGGGATCGACCGGCTGGCGATGCTGAAATACGGCATCCCAGACCTGCGCGCCTTCTTTGAAAGTGACCTGCGCTGGCTGCGTCATTACGGGTTCAGCTGCCTGGACGTGCCGACACTGCATGGCGGCCTTAGCCGCTAAGTGTTTCTGATCGGCGTATATCTGGCGCGGTACATCGACTGGTGTGCCGCGCTTTTTTGTGACCTAGCGTTCGCTGGTGTATGACTTGTCAAAAAAGGCCGCCCCGATCAGGGCGGCCTTTTTGTATTCTTCAGATCACTTCGGATCAGACCCAGGGACGTTCCTGTGCGACGCGCTCCTCGTAGGACTTGATCGCATCCGCTTTCTCAAGCGTCAGGCCAATATCGTCGAGACCATTAAGCAGGCAGTGCTTGCGGAAGGGGTCAACGTCAAACTTGATGACCTCGCCCTCTGAGGTTGTGATCTCCTGCGCCTCAAGATCCACGGTCATGCGGGCATTTTCGCCCTTTTCCGCGTCTGACATCAGCAGGTCGACCTGTTCCTGAGGCAGGACAATCGGCAGCATGCCGTTCTTAAAGCAGTTGTTGAAGAAGATGTCGGCAAAGGACGTGGAGACCACCACTTTGATGCCGAAATCCGCCAGCGCCCAAGGCGCATGCTCACGCGAAGAGCCACAGCCGAAATTGTCGCCGGCCACCAGAATGGAGCTTTCGCGATAGGCGGGCTTGTTCAGCACGAAGTCAGGCACTTCGTTACCTTCGCGATCAAAGCGCATCTCGTCAAAGGCGTGAACGCCAAGGCCGGAGCGTTTGATGGTCTTCAGGAACTGCTTTGGGATGATCATATCGGTGTCGATATTGACCAGCGGCATCGGCGCCGCGATCCCGGTGAAGGTTTCGAACTTATCCATGGGTTTCTTCCTTCAGAGCTCGCGAACGTCGGTCAGTTTGCCGGTGACAGCAGCAGCGGCGGCCATGGCGGGCGACACCAGATGCGTGCGCCCCTTAAAGCCCTGACGGCCTTCAAAGTTACGGTTGGAGGTGGAGGCGCAGCGCTCGCCTTCGCTCAGCTGGTCGGGGTTCATCGCCAGACACATGGAGCAGCCCGCCAGTCGCCATTCAAAGCCTGCATCCTTGAAGATATCAGCAAGGCCCTCTTCTTCGGCCTGAGCCCGCACGAGGCCGGAACCCGGAACCACCATGGCGCGCATGCCGTCCTTGATCTTCTTGCCTTTGACGATTTCAGCGGCGGCGCGGAGGTCTTCGATCCGACCATTGGTGCAGGAGCCGATGAAGACGGTATCGATCTCAATGTCCGAGAGCTTCATGCCCGGTGTCAGCCCCATGTAATCCAGCGAACGGCGCGCGGCTTCGACCTTGCCACCAGTGAAGTCCTCTGGTGCGGGGACGGTTGCGGTGATCGGCAGGGCGTCCTCCGGGCTGGTGCCCCATGTGACTGTCGGGGCAATGTCCTCACCACGGATCGTGACGACCTTGTCCCAATGGGCGTCGTCGTCGGAGTAGAGCGTCTTCCACCAGTTCACGGCTGCTTCCCACTGCGCGCCTTTCGGGGCGTGCGGGCGGCCTTTGACGTACTCAAAGGTGGTCTCATCCGGTGCGATCAGGCCTGCGCGTGCGCCGCCCTCGATGGCCATGTTACAGATGGTCATCCGACCTTCCATCGACAGATTGCGGATCGCTTCACCGCAATACTCAATGACGTAGCCAGTGCCGCCACCGGTGCCGGTTTCGCCAATGATCGTAAGAACCACGTCTTTTGCAGTGACACCGGGCGAGAGCTTGCCGGTGATCTCTACCTTCATGTTTTTGGATTTCTTCTGGATCAGCGTCTGCGTTGCCAGAACGTGTTCCACCTCAGAGGTGCCGATACCATGGGCAAGCGAGCCGAACGCGCCGTGGGTCGCTGTGTGGCTGTCGCCGCACACCACGGTCATGCCGGGCAGGGTCCAGCCGTTTTCAGGGCCGACGATGTGCACGATGCCCTGACGGATGTCAGTGACCGGGTAGTAATGTACGCCGAACTCGCGGGCGTTGGTGTCCAGTGCGGCAACCTGAATACGGCTGTCTTCCGGCATCTGATCTGGGTTTTCGCGCCCCGCGGTCGTGGGGACGTTGTGATCCGGAACCGCGATGGTCTTGTCCGGGGCATGCACTTTGCGGCCGGACATGCGCAGGCCTTCAAACGCCTGCGGGCTGGTCACTTCGTGAACCAGATGGCGGTCAATATAGAGCAGACAGGTGCCGTCTTCGGCCTCTTGCGCGACATGCGCGTCCCAGATCTTGTCGTAGAGTGTTTTGGGGGACATCGGTCCTCTCCCGTATGTGGGTAAATGTGCTGGCGTAACTGGTCTGGCGGCGCAGCTTATAGGCGCGCAAGAACCGTGCGGGCGGCACCAAAGAACCGCTCACGCAGTCGCGCGCGGTCCTGAAGGGCAATAGTCTGAGCCAATACGTGAGTCATGCCTTGTGGAATATATCCACACCTTCCGACAATCAAGATTCGTTCTCGGGCTTGTGAGCACTGAAGTTCCGGAGTTCCCCTTGCCTCAGGGCCGCCGTGCGGGACATGCTGGAGCGAAGGAGGACCGGAATGGAGCAAGACATTCTGCCCGAGGCGGTGCAGGGCACATTGCAATATTTGATCGCGCAGGCGCAAATCTATTGGGATATGGCGCTAACCCCCGGTTGGCGCCAGTATCAGGTGCTGATCGTCATTGCGTTGGTGCTGGCCTCGATCGTAATGCGCAAGGTCACGCATGGACGTTGGGAAGCATGGGCAAGATCGCGTGAGGGTTGGCCCAAATGGCGCCTGCGTTTGCTGGTGCAAGTGCTCAGGCGGTTGTCGTTGATCTACTTCACGGTGTTCTCTTGGGCCGTTTACGCGATCATGCGCGAGGTCACATGGCCGTCCCGCAGTTACCTGATCGGAGCGGTGGCAAAGCTCGCGGCAGCGTGGCTGGTGATCGCACTTATCTCACGGTTCATCGCCAATCCGACATTGCGAAAACTCGCATCACGGCTTTTGTGGATCTACGCGACACTGGCGGTGTTCAATCTGGTGGACGATGCCGCTCAGATCCTCGATTCCATCGCATTGAATTTCGGTTCTCTGCATCTTTCGCTGCTGGTCGTGCTAAAGGCCGTAGTGCTGGCAACGGCAATGCTGACGCTGGCGCGGATGGGCTCCGGGCTTGCGGAACGTGGCCTGAAGGGGAACGAGGATCTCTCCCCATCTATGAAAGTGCTGGCGGGCAAGGCCGTTCAGGTTCTGCTCTATGGGGTTGCCTTTGTGATCGTCATTCGGTCGGTCGGCTTTGATCTCACCGGGCTGGCTGTTCTGTCTGGTGCCGTGGGTGTGGGGATCGGTTTTGGCCTGCAAAAGGTGGTCTCGAACCTTGTGTCTGGCATTATCATTTTGATGGACCGATCCATTAAACCGGGCGATGTGATCTCCCTTGGCGAGACCTTTGGCTGGATTAATGCTCTGGGCGCGCGCTATGTGTCTGTGGTGACGCGGGACGGCAAGGAATATCTGATCCCGAACGAGGACCTGATCACCTCGCAGGTGGTGAACTGGTCGCATTCCAACCGGTTTGTGCGGCTCGATATACACTTCGGCACCAGCTATGACGATGACCCGCACTTGGTGCGTAAGGTGGCGATTGCGGCGACTATGACCGTCGACCGGGTGCTGGAGCGCGAAGGCATGAAGCCCGTGTGCCATATCGTCGGGTTCGGCGACAGCAGCGTCGATTACATCCTGCGGTTCTGGATCACCGATCCGACAGGGGGCCTTACCAACATTCGCGGTAACGTCTTTCTGGCACTCTGGGATGCATTCAAGGCTGAGGGGATCTCAATTCCGTTCCCACAGCGGGAACTGCGTGTTTTGAACGAAAAACTAGCGGTTCAGATGGCGGATGATCGCAGAGTTCCTGAGGGCGCTGATGGCACGGTGACACAGTCGCGCGGCGGTGCTTGAAGCTTGATTGAAAAGGGGCCGCTCAGTTGCTACATTTAATCCGACCCCAGCGCCGGGGGTCCGTCGGCGCGCAGCAAGGAGGACAATGTCCTGGCACCCCAACCTCAGGCGGCAGTTGCCGCCCCGTCCGGAGCAGCCGTGATGGCCGCTTCTGCACCTCAATTCTCCAGCGAGGATCTGCTGGAGCGCATTCTTTCCTCTCTCGATGAAGACAAGGCCGAGGACGTCACGCGGATCGACCTGCGCGGCAAGACCTCCATCGGCGACTATATGGTCGTGGCGTCAGGCCGTTCGACCCGTCAGGTCGCGGCGATGTCTGAGAAACTCACTGAGAAGCTGAAGCATGAATTCGGCGTCTCCTGTAAGGTCGAAGGTAAGGACACAGGTGACTGGGTTCTGATCGATACCGGTGATGTGATCGTGCATATCTTCCGTCCCGAAGTGCGCGAGTTCTACCAGATCGAAAAGATGTGGCTGCCCGCAGGCGCAGTCGCCAGCTAAGACGGTTGTAATCGAGACCCGTTGCGGGTCGGGCGTTGCCTGACCCGAAGTTGTCTTGTTCATTCCCGGCATGGCTAGCGTGCTCTCAGAAATGACGCATGCAACCGCCGGGCGCTCTCTTTTGACATCAGGAATCCCTCATGCGCGTGCATATCTGCGCGATCGGGCGTTTGCGCGCCGGGCCGGAAAAGACATTGATCGATGACTACTTACAGCGGTTTGATCGCAGCGGGCGGGCACTCGGTCTTGGCCCGACCAAGGTGATCGAGGTCGAAGACAAGAAGAACGCCGGTATGGGCGCGGAGGCGGATCTGTTGCGCAAGGCGCTGCCCAAGGGGGCCTTGATCTGCACGCTGGATGAGCGTGGCAAGGTGATCTCTTCGCCGGATTTTGCGGATCGGCTTGCGGGGTGGCGCGACATGGGGCGGCAGGATCTGGCGCTGATTATCGGTGGCGCAGACGGGATCGACCCCTCACTGCGGGCCGAGGCGGATTTTTCGATCTCATTCGGGAAAATGGTCTGGCCGCATATGATGGTGCGCCTGATGCTTGCAGAACAGATCTATCGGGCCGCGACCATCCTGTCCGGTAGCCCTTATCACCGGGTCTGACGGGCTTCAGGGCAGGTCGATCACCGTGGTGTCCTGCGCCCAGCCGTCGACACTGCACCGCGCCTGTATTTGTACTTTCTTGACGCCTTCTGGCACCTGAACGCCACCGAGCGAACGTGTGAAGGGTTGTTCATTTACATGCGGATGCGCCAACACGCGCAGACCGAGTTCATTGCCCTCCATATCCAGAACCCGCCATCCGTCGGCATAGTGATCCCAGCCCGTGTCCGGGTGGGACAGCGTGACGGAAAAGCTCCAGCTGTCGCCACGTTTCACTGCGGTCGCGTTTTCAACAACGGGATCAGCCGCCAGGACCATCTGTGGTGCGACGAGGAACTGCAGCGATATGAGGACATGTTTCAACATGCGCTCAGGCTAGCTAATTCCCCAGGGGAGTGCGGTCACATTTTGGTGGGGGCGGTAATTTTGGGTTCTGACTGCATCAGGATGCGGCGGGACCGCGAGATGA
Organism: Tritonibacter mobilis F1926; assembly: GCF_000376545.2. Lineage (NCBI taxonomy): Bacteria > Pseudomonadati > Pseudomonadota > Alphaproteobacteria > Rhodobacterales > Paracoccaceae > Tritonibacter > Tritonibacter mobilis. The sequence goes on along the minus strand of NZ_CP015230.1, from coordinate 2,551,396 downwards.
ACTCGCGGCGATAAAGCACCGCAAGGGTGATCACGGTGGCGAGGATGAGCGCCTCGGCCCCCACCAGCCACGCCAGCCCGGCAAGCGAGAAATAGGTGGCCCGCAGACCGCGATTGAAACTGCGTGCCGCCGTGATGTTGATTTCGGCGGCCTGTTGCGCCCGCGGATAGGCGCGGGGATCGCTGGGCTCATTCGGGACCGCAGCCATCAGAACCGAGCAGTAACCAAACAGCCGGTGCGACCAGACAAAGGCAAGAAACGCGTTGGTGAGCGCGGCCAAGACCAACAGGATCTTGATCTCCCAGACAAAATCCGGGGTTTGCCCCAGCGCCAGATCCTGCGCCACGCCGGCGAGTTGTTCTGTGTTGCCGATCAGCGCCAGCCCAGCCCCAAGCGCCAGCATGGTGGCCGATGCAAAAAAGGCGGTGGCCTGCCGCAATGAGGAAATCACCTGCGAATCAAAGATGCGTGGAGACCGGGTCACCATCTCCTTCATCCATTCGCGCCGGAAATCCGCCATCAGAAGCGAGACTGAGGGCCGTGATTTACTGGGGTTCTCAATGCGCCAGCCGATCCATAGCCAGCCCAGTATGTAACAGGCCAGGCTTATGAAATCCCACGCAGAAAACAGTGACAGTCGCTCGATCCAGATCATGGTCCGACCCTAGCTCAGTCAGTTCGCCCTTGCCAGTAGAGATGAATTGGTAATATTATTTTACCAAAGAGGAGAGCCCGCATGGAGATGCCCACCCCCAATGCCGCCATCCTGGCCCGAAAGGCCGAGTTGCTGAAACGATTGCAGCAGGTGTTGCCCGATGATGCGCTGATCTCGGATGAGGCGGAGACGCGCGCTTATGAGTGTGATGCGCTGACGGCCTACAAATGCCCGCCGATGCTGGCCGTGTTGCCGCGCTCGACCCAAGAGGTGTCGGACGTGCTGCGGATCTGTCATGACATGAATGTGCCGGTGGTACCTCGGGGGGCAGGGACGTCTCTTGCCGGTGGGGCACTGCCAACCGCCGATTGTGTGATCCTCGGCGTGGCACGAATGAACGAGGTTCTGGAAACCGATTACGCCAATCGTATCATCCGTGTGCAGACCGGACGCACAAACCTTTCGGTCTCTGGCGCGGTGGAAGAAGAGGATTTCTTCTATGCGCCCGACCCATCCTCGCAGTTGGCCTGTGCGATCGCGGGCAATATCGCCATGAACTCTGGCGGGGCGCATTGCCTCAAATACGGTGTGACCACCAACAACCTCCTTGGGGTGACGATGGTGATGATGGATGGCACTGTGGTCGAGATTGGTGGCGCGCATCTGGACGCAGCCGGGCTGGATCTGCTGGGTGTGATCTGTGGCAGCGAGGGCCAGCTGGGCGTGGTGACTGAGGCAACCTTGCGTATCCTGCGCAAACCCGAAGGCGCGCGCCCTGTGCTTATCGCCTTTGACAGCAATGAGGTGGCGGGGGCCTGTGTGTCGGATATCATCAAGGCCGGTGTGTTGCCTGTCGCGATCGAGTTCATGGACCGCCCCTGTATCGAGGCCTGCGAAGCCTTTGCCAAAGCGGGGTATCCGATGTGCGAGGCGTTGCTCATCATCGAGGTCGAGGGGTCCGAGGCGGAAATCGCGCATCAGTTGGGGCTGATCATAGAGATCGCACAAAAACATAACCCGGTGGAACTGCGCGAAGCAGGCGATGCCGATGAGGCCGCGCGGATCTGGCTGGGGCGAAAATCGGCCTTTGGGGCCATGGGGCAAATCAACGACTACATGTGTCTTGACGGAACCATCCCGGTGTCTGCCCTGCCGCAGGTCCTGCGCCGTATCGAGGAGATGAGTGCAGAATTTGGCCTGAAAGTCGCAAATGTCTTTCATGCGGGGGATGGTAATATGCACCCGCTCATCCTGTTTGACGCCAACAAACCCGGCGATCTGGAATGCTGCGAGGCCTTTGGGGCTGAAATTCTGAAGCTGTGTGTCGAAGTAGGAGGCTGCCTGACCGGAGAGCACGGCGTGGGGATCGAGAAACGCGATCTGATGCTGCACCAGTATGAGGCTGCAGACATCGAGGCGCAGTTGCGTGTGAAGGATGTGTTTGATCCGAAGTGGCTGCTCAACCCGGCGAAGGTTTTTCCTCTGTCGAGCACAGAGAGCCGCCGCACCGTTTGTCTTGCCGCAGAGTGACACGCCATGGGGACTTTGCCCCCAGACCCCCAAGGATATTTGGAAGAAGATGAAATGATGACACCGCAAAGTGAGGCTGAACTGGCCGACATCATTGCTGGGGCAAATGGGCCTCTTTGCATCGAGGGCGGCGGGACGCGGGGTATTGAGGTGCCTGGTGAGCGGCTGAGGACGGGTGGTCTGTCGGGCGTGACCCTTTATGAGCCGGGGGCTCTGACGCTGGTGGTACAGGCGGGCACGCCGGTGTCCGAGATTGAGGCGCTGCTGGCGACGGAGAACCAGCGTCTGGCGTTCGAGCCTGTGGATTTTCGGAGCTCGCTGGGGACTAGAGGGGAGCCGACAATAGGTGGCGTTGTTGCCACCAATGCCTCCGGCCCGCGGCGCATTCAGGGGGGTGCTGCGCGGGACTTTCTGCTTGGCGTGCGGTTTGTCGATGGGCGCGGAGAGGTGCTGCGCAATGGTGGCAGGGTGATGAAAAATGTCACCGGCTATGATCTGGTTAAGCTGATGGCGGGATCACATGGCACACTTGGTGTGTTGACGGAGGTCGCCCTCAAGGTGCTGCCACGTTCTGAGACCGAGGCCACTCTGGCGGTTGAAGAGATTGATCTTGCCGCCGGGATTGCCTGTTTGTCGGAGGCTCTGGGCTCGCCGTTTGATGTGACCGGGGCCGCATATGACCCGAATGCGCAACGGGCCTATGTGCGGCTTGAGGGGTTTGAGGCTTCTGTGGCCTATCGCGCCAAGGCATTGCGAGAGCAGCTTGGGCGCTATGGCGCGGTGACAGAGGTGTCTGGCTCGGGTGAGCTGTGGCGCGGTCTTCGTGATCTGCATGATTTTGCGGGGCTGGGGGGCGATATCTGGCGGGTGTCTGTCAAACCGACGGACGCGGTGGACCTGATCCCGACATTGGGGGCAACGAGATGTCTCTGTGATTGGGGCGGCGGTCTGGTCTGGGCCTTGATGCCCGAAGGCGTGGACTTGCGGCAGCGCATGACGGTGCCCGGTCATGCAACATTGATCCGATCTGGCGCTGGCACATCGGTGCCGCGCCACCATCCGGAGGCCGCACCACTGGCGGCGATCTCCGCGGGATTGCGTCGGCAATTTGATCCGCGACACATTTTGAATGCAGGATTGATGGGGTAGCGATGGATGTGATCTTTATCTTTGTGGCGGGCGTTCCTGTCTTTGTGGTGCTGTCGGTGATCCCGGCGGCAAGACTGGGCCTCGCCGCCAGCCTCATCGTCGGGGCCGGGATCATTGCCTATAGCTTTGGTCTGGCGCCGATCACGGGCAGCGATCCGGCGGGGAACGCGATGTCCAATGGCTACCGCGGGATATTGCATATCTCGGCAGCCGGTGGGGCAGGGGTTGCCGCGCTCTTTCATCTGACCCGCATATATATCCCGAAATTTCCCGAGCCTGCGCTCAATATCCTCCGGTACATTGTGTTCCTGCTGCTGAGCTTGCCCGGTGGGATGATGGGAGCTTGGATCGTGGCAGAGGCGTTGGTGTAGGACGATGCAGACCAGTTTTTCCGATGAACAACTTCAAAACCCCGGAACGCAACGCGCGAATGAGATCCTGCGCACTTGCGTGCACTGCGGTTTCTGCACCGCCACCTGTCCGACCTATCAGGTGCTGGGCGATGAGCTCGACAGCCCGCGCGGGCGGATCTACCTGATCAAGGACATGCTGGAAAACGAGCGTGTTCCGGATGAGAAAACCGTCAAACATATCGACCGCTGCCTGTCTTGTCTGGCCTGCATGACCACTTGCCCGTCTGGCGTGCATTACATGCATCTGGTGGATCATGCGCGCGCCTATATCGACAAGCACTACAAACGGCCCTTTGGCGACCGCGCACTGCGCTGGATTCTGGCGCGTGTGTTGCCCTATCCGACCCGTTTCCGGCTAGCGCTTCTTGGAGCGAAGATTGCGCGGCCCTTCCGGGGATGGATGCCGGATGCGCGGCTGCGGGCGATGCTGGAGATGGCACCCAAAGTGATCCCTCCGGTGAGCCGAAATGACGACCCGCAGAGCTTTGCGCCGGAAGTTGCGCAGGTAAAGCGCGTCGCGTTGATGACGGGGTGTGCGCAAAAGGCGCTGAACACCGATATCAATGACGCCACCATTCGCCTGCTGCGGCGTTTGGGCTGCGAGGTCGTAGTGGCCGAAGGCGCAGGCTGCTGCGGCGCGCTTACGCACCACATGGGACGCGAGGATGAGAGCCACGGGGCGGCGGCAAAGAATATCCACGCCTGGATGGCAGAGAAAAATGGCAAAGGTCTGGACGCGATTGTCATCAACACATCCGGCTGCGGCACCACCGTAAAGGACTACGGTCACATGTTCTGCAACGATGCCTTGGCGGAGGATGCGGCAACGGTCTCTGGCCTTGCGATGGATGTCTCTGAATTGCTGATGCAGCTTGACCTGCCTGAGGGCGCGGACAAGGGGCTGACCATCGCCTATCATGCCGCCTGTTCCTTGCAGCACGGACAACAGATCAAGACCCACCCGAAGACCTTGCTGAAACGTGCCGGGTTCAAAGTGGTGGAGCCAGCGGACAGCCATTTGTGTTGCGGCTCTGCCGGGACTTATAATCTGTTGCAGCCGGAAATTTCGGCGCAACTTAAGGCGCGAAAACTACGCACGCTTGAGGCAAAGAACCCGGATATTATTGCAGCGGGCAACATCGGGTGCATGATGCAGATCGGGTCTGGCACCAACATCCCAATCGTGCATACGGTTGAGCTGTTGGACTGGGCAACCGGGGGACCCAAACCGCCTGCGCTGGAAGCGGAGTGCAGCCGATCCGATGTTCCCATCTTGCGTTGAACCTGCGCAAACGGCATCACCAAGGGATGCGCGGAATCGCCCACGCGCGCCCAATTTTTGCCCGAAGCGTTGGCTAGACTGCCGCATGAGGGATGTGGAGAGTGTCTGTGCTGCCGATGAAGCGTTTGATTTTGAGCGGGGTGTTTTGCGCCTTGTCTGCTGCCGCGATGGCGGGCACGACCCTGAGCGGGGAGAATACCCGGCTCAAGAGCCTGGAGACCACCGACGCGGGGCGCGATTGGGAGGCGGTTGGCCGTCTGGATCGTAAGGGCGAGGGGTTTTGCACAGGTGCGTTGATTGCGCCCGACATTGTTTTGACGGCCGCGCATTGCCTTTATGATCGTGACACGATGGAGCAGATCGACCCGACCTCCATTGAGTTTCTGGCGGGGTGGCGCAATGGGCGTGCCTCGGCCTATCGCGCGGTAAAACGTGCGGTGCTGCATCCGTCTTATGTCTACGATGGCACGCTATCGGCAAAACGGGTGCGCAACGACATTGCCTTGCTGCAATTGCAACGCCCCATTCGCAATACCACCGTCACACCGTTTGAAACGGACGCCCGCCCGCGTAAGGGGGCACGGGTCGGTGTGGTGTCCTACGCGCAGGATCGGTCCGAGGCCCCTTCGCTGCAAGAGGTCTGCATGGTAATCGCCCGTCAGGATGGCGTGCTGGTGATGTCCTGCGATGTGGATTTCGGCGCGTCCGGCGCGCCGGTGTTCTCCTTCGAGGGGGAGCGTCCCCGGATTGTTTCCGTGGTTTCCGCCAAAGCGCGAGTGGAGGGATCTGCAGTTTCGCTTGGCGCGTCACTTGCGGATGAACTGGCGCTACTGGAGGCGCAATTGACAGGTGCCCATGTCGGGAGCCGTATGCCGCAAGGTGTTGGCCGGGTGCAGGTCGGCGAGCCACGCCGCAACGATCTCGGCGCAAAATTTATCTCCAATTGAGCATGAACCTCTTGAAACTGCGGTGACCCTTCATAAATCGGAGGGTGTTCAGGGCGCCAATGATTGGGCTCTGAGAAAGAACCGCCCGTCCCGTGTTGGGAGGGCTTCATAGCAGTTATCGCTCAAAGATGAGGATGAACCATGCGTACGTTTGATTTTGCTCCGCTGCACCGTGCAACGGTTGGATTTGACCAGATTGCAGACCTGATGGATCGGGTCATGAGCTCGGATATCCAGCAGCCCAGCTACCCCCCTTACAACATCGAAAAAACCTCAGAAGATGCCTACCGCATCTCGATCGCCGTCGCTGGGTTTTCCGAAGATGAGCTGAACGTCGAGGTGAAGGAACACGCCTTGGTCGTGTCGGCGCGCAAAACCGAAGAGGCTGGCGAGCGCACCTATCTGCATCGCGGTATTGCCACTCGCGCGTTTGAACGCCGCTTTACGCTGGCGGATCACGTGCGGGTCGAAGGTGCAAGCCACGCCGACGGTATGCTCCATATCGACCTGGTGCGCGAAGTTCCCGAAGCGCTGAAACCGCGCCGGATTGAAATCGCATCCGCCGCAGGATCCAAGCCCAAGGAAATCGCGGGCTCGACCGTGAACTGATCCCTCCCCGGGATGCACAGGCATCCTGTTTGCTGCGCCCCCGGTCTTACGGCTGGGGGCGATTTTATTTGTGGATTTACGCACCCCTACCAATCGGTAGGTTGCCGCCCACGTGATCACCTGTGTTAATGGCGCAATGACATTACGTGATGCGCCATCCAAGACCCGGACCCAACTCATTGAAAGCGCGTGCCGCCTGTTTGCGGCGCATGGATATGCCGGGGCCTCGATCTCAAGCATCGCCAGAGAGTTAGGCCTGAGCAAGCAGGCGCTTTTGCACCACTTTGGCAGCAAAGGCGCATTATATACGCTCGCGGTCGAGCAGGCGGCCGCAGCGGTACTGCAGTTGCTTTTTGACGCGATGGAAGATGATCATCCGCCCGAAGATCAGTTGGCGGCTTTCTTTGCATCCTATCAGCGGCTCTTGAGCGTGGACTCCACTGCAGGGCAACTCGTACTGCGTGAACTATTGGACCACGCCCTGACCTCGGAAACAGGGGGTGCTTTGGACACGTTACTCGAAAGCCTCGTTGCCACCGTGCAGGCGACCGAGCGCTGGCAGGGCGCGGGTGTTGCCGGGGCGCTGGCAGTCGTTACGCAGCTGTTGGGGGCTGCGTCACTCATGTCATCGGCAGAGAGCTCGCTGAGCGCAAAATTTGGCAGTGGTACTGTGACGAAAGCTCAATCGCGCACGGCAGAAATTTCTGCAGAACTTGTTTCAGGTATTTTGCGCGGGTGAGGGTGGCCGGGCGCGGGCCTCCCGGCTCAACAGATAGATGCTGGCCACAAGGATCAGCATGGTGCCGAGCCACATATTCCCGTCAGGCATAAATCCAAAGACCAGCGCGCCAAGACCGACGTTGAACACCAGTTTCAGGTGATCAAAGGGCTGCAAAAACGCCGCATCGGCGAGCGTATAGGCACGCACCAAAGTATGCTGCGCAAGTGCGGTCAAAAGCCCGGCCCCGATCACCAGCCAAAGCGTTCCTTGTGGCAGGGTAAAGCCGGTGCTGGCCGTGAGCAACGCATTGGCGGGGCTCAGCAGCAGCAGCAGGTAAATGGTGACGGTCTCGGTGTTGTCGCGGCGTGTGAGTTGCTTGGTCACTACGGAACTTGCTGCCCAGAAGGCGGCAGCAGCCACCGGGAGCAGTGCTGCCAGTTGAAACCGGTCCGACCACGGCGCAAGGATCACCATGCCGCCGATAAGGCCCACGACAACCGCGCCCCAGCGATGCAACGAGACCTCTTCACGCAGGAACAGCCCCGCCCCGATGGTGACAAAGAAGGGCGACAACAGGATCAGCGCAATTGCCTGCCAGATCGGCACATGGGCAAGCCCCAGTGTCCAGAGTTGCACGCCAGCGACGGCCAGCGCGACACGCAGCACATGGGATGCGATCTGTCGGGTCGACAGCACAGCCGACCGATTGCGCCAGATCCATGGAATATAAAACAAAAGCGCGATCAGATACTGCCAGAAGGTCACCGTCGGAGCGGAGGCCCCATGAAGCATGGTGGCCGATTGCAGCGCGGTGTTGACCAGCGCGAAACAGGCTCCGGCGATGACCATGAGGCCAGCCGCCTTGAGCGGGGTGGGGAGCGTTTGAGCCATCTGCGTGTCGTCCTTTCCTCGGTACGCATGTGACCCAAGGCAGACGAACAGACCCGATGCCGCCTCCGGATTAGGGGCGGTGCGGGGCTCTCCATTCTCTTCCATCCGGACTATGACCGTCGGCCCCGGAATTGCGCCGGGTCTGCTGACACCTTTGCAAAAGCAAAGGCCGCTCGTGGGCTGTGACCACCGGTAGGGAATTTCACCCTGCCCTGAGAATATCACCTCACTTTCTTGAGGTGACAAAGACATAGCCAAGCTGACTGGCAAAGAAAAGCGTCCCGTGTATAACGTGAAAGAGGCCCCCGTTTGGAGGCCTCTTTGCGTGGTCGGAATGTCGGCTGAATGGGCGAGCGGGTTACTCGACCTTGAAGGACCAGAACATGGTCTCGCCAGAGCTGTCATCGACGCCGTCGTTGTCGGTGGCAACCCATGCGGTGCCATCTGCCATGATGGCCAGCCCTTCGACTTTATCGAGGACATAACCGCCGGTGGATTTCAGATCGGGCAGCAGGTCGCGGACCTCTTCCTTGGTCACGACAGGCAACTCACCACCGAGCGGAGCAGGGGTCATTTCAGACAGGGCAACGCGGTAGATCTTCTTAGTGACCGCGCGATCATCATGCTGGTTGTCACGCTCGACGATGTAGACATAGTCGCCATAAGCCACGATCTCGGACAGGCCGACCCAGCCGGTTGCTGGCTCTGTCTTGGGATAATGAACCGCTCCCCACTCTTTGGTTTCCAGGTTGTAGGACACCAGTTTTACAAGGTTTTTGGGGTCGTCCTTCCACTCACGCTGCACCGCCATCCAGAGCGTGTTGCCAACCTTGGTGATGCCTTCGAACCCAAAGCGCTTTTCCACCGCTTGCAGTTCCGCCGGGATGGTGATCTCGCCCTTGTTGGTCTTGATCAGACCATCAGCGGTGACGTGATAGATCGCATGCGGAATGGCACGCTCCGTGCGGCCTTCGGAGGCCACGTAGAAGCCGCCCTTGCCGTCCAGTGTGATGCCTTCGAGGTCGAGCTTCTGAGCCGCATCGCCATTGGCGCGATGAATGCGGATCACATCGGTGATGCGCGCCGGGGTCTGCGACGGGTCGATTTTGAAGATGGAGGGCTGGAAGCCATAGAAGCTGTCGTTCACAGCCCAGATCATCCCGTCTTCATCCGCGACCATGCCCGAGATTGCACCCCAGCCGATCAATTCATCCGCGCCTGCAGAGGTCAGATGCGGATAGACCGGCGCGCCATCCTGACGTTCGAACAGCATCACATGCGCCCGCGCGCCACCGTCCTCAATGAGGTCTTTTTCATTGGCGGAGATCAGCAGGCCGCGCTCCGGAATGGTGACATAGCCCTCGGGGCCAGTGCCCGACGGCAGCAGCTGGGTCAGAACCGGGTTCGCCGGGTCAGTGACGTCATAGACCCCCACGACCGAGGCGCGCTCGGCCCCGACAAAGACATAGGGCGTACCGTCGAATTCCGCGAAGGTCACGGATTCAGGTTCCACGCCTTTGGCATCGGACCGTTTGTCCGGATAGTGGCCGATCTGGATGATGGCATGTTCGAAATCGACGCCGGAATCGTACACGAGCGTGCCATCTTTGTTGAAGATGCTCCAGCCACGCGAGCCGCCGTTGTAATCGCCTTCGTTGGCGATGGCGAAATGCTCATCATCAATCCATGTCACCGCATCGGGTTCGCGCAGGCGACCCTGCTGGCTCTCGGTAAAGATCAGCGCGCCGCGTTCATCCGTGGCGTCGATCCCGTCGAGATCAACGGAACCGGCGGAGAAGTGGTTCAGGATCTCACCCTCCTTGGAGACCACAACCAGATGGTTGTTTTCCTGCAAGGTCACGACAGTTTCGCCAAGGCCATTGATCGAAACATACTCAGGCTCGGGGTCGGAGCCGGCGATGTCGGCCAGCCCGGTCAGATCGACCATCTTCATGCTGGCGCAATCAAGGCCACCTTCGGTGGTGTTGACCATCACCAGGTTGCCCGCAGGCATCTGCGGGATGACGCCGTCGTTCAGGTCCTCGTCGCGCTCATTTTCGATCGCGATAGACAGAAAGGAACCGTCTTTGGCCTTGGCAACAGAGTCCGGCTGACCGCCGAGATCGCAGGAGGCAAGTTCCTTGCCGGTGGTCGTGTCAAAGGCCATCAACTGGCCGGAGGGCTGGGTGTAGCTCTCGGAGGTGTTGACGCCCACGTAGGCGATGGAACCGATGACAGCGACAGAGGTCGGCTCACCCGGCAGAGCGATGTTGCCCTTGGGGGCCGGGTTGGCGGCGTCGGTAATGTCGATCATGCCGAGTACCCCGAGCGGGCTGTCGGTATAAACCAGTGTCATGCCATCTGCAGTGACGTCGATGATCTCTGGCGAGCTTTCACGGGTTTGGTCTTCGCCTTCGGCCATGTTCTTGATGACGGGGAAGGACGCGATCCGGTTAAAGGATTTCTCAGCCTGCGCAAAACCAGCGGTCAGCGCGAGGGCAGAAGTCAGGCACACAAGGCGCAGGGACATCGGCAGCTCCTGTTGGAATTGTTGCAATGCCTTGGCCATGCCGATCCTGTGCAAAGTATTTACGACGGTTTTCTGTAAATTTAATGACGCATGCATAAGTCCGCATTTACGAAGTTTCGGTACTGTTCCTGACAATACGCTGCAAAAACCAACTCAGCGGGGGGTGTGCGATGGGGATAGCCATACTGCATCAGATTGATGCTCAACTGGTAAAAGGAAGCTTCAGACAGGTTTTTGCGCGCAAGGCTGCGCTCACGGATAAATTCTACGAGTACCTGTTTCTGGAAATGCCTGACACCAAGGCCATGTTCACCGGTGACTTCTCTCATCAGAAAGAGATGTTCGCCAGCGTGCTGGCCGCAGGTGTGCGCAGTCTTGGTCAAGACGCGGAATTGTTAGCGCTGATTGATCGCTTACTGCTGCGACACAGGCATCTGGGCCTGACCTCGGGACATATGTATATGGCGCAAAGGGCGCTGCTGTTGGCGTTTCGCGAGGTGATGGGGCCGCATTTAACCGCAGCCGAGGCGTCTGCATGGGGGGCGGCGATCCGCCGTCTCTGTCAGACGCTGGCGGCGGGGATAGACACCCCCGCCACCTGAATACCTGACCTTAGACGGACATGCAGAGGTATTTCATCTCGAGATAATCCTCGATGCCGTGATGGCTGCCCTCACGTCCCAAGCCGGATTGCTTAACGCCACCGAAGGGGGCCATTTCAGTTGAGATGATCCCGGTGTTGATACCGACGATGCCATATTCCAGTGCCTCTGCGACCTTGTACACGCGGCTCAGATCCTTGGCGTAGAAATAGGATGCGAGGCCAAAGATGGTGTCATTTGCCATCTCAATCACCTCGTCTTCGGTTTCAAACTTAAAGAGCGGTGCAAGCGGGCCAAATGTTTCGTCCTGGGCGAAGGCCATTTCTGGTGTTGCTCCGGTTACGATGGTCGGCTCAAAGAAAGTTCCGCCGAGTTCGGATGGATTGCCGCCAAGGATCACCTCAGCGCCCTTGTCCTTGGCATCCGCGATATGATCCTCGACTTTTTTGACCGCCGCGTCAGAGATCAGCGGACCGAAATGGATGCCATCTTCGAGACCGTCACCGACCTTCATGGCGGCAACTTTTTCTTTCAGCTTGGCAGCAAAGGCATCATAGATCCCTGCCTGCACGTAGATCCGGTTGGCGCAGACGCAGGTTTGGCCGTTGTTGCGGAATTTGCACATGATCGCGCCGTCGACTGCCGCGTCGAGGTCGGCGTCGTCAAAGACGATAAAGGGTGCGTTGCCACCCAATTCCATCGAACATTTCATCACCTGATCTGCAGCCTGCCGCAGCAGAATACGACCGACATTGGTGGAGCCAGTGAACGTCAGTTTGCGCACAATCGGGTTTTCGCAGAATTCCTTGCCAATGCCCGATGCATCGGATGCGGGAATGACATTGAACACACCCGCGGGGATGCCAGCACGCTCTGCCAAGACAGCCAGTGCGGTTGCTGAGAGCGGTGTCTCCGACGCGGGACGCGCCACAAAGGCGCACCCTGCGGCAAGCGCTGGGCCAGCCTTGCGGGTGATCATGGCATTGGGAAAATTCCATGGTGTGATAGAGGCCGCAACGCCAATCGGCTGCTTGATGACCGTGATGCGTTTGTCACGTTGGTGACCGGGAATGGTCTCGCCGTAGACGCGCTTGGCTTCTTCGGCAAAGAACTCGATGAAGGATGCACCATAAGCGATCTCACCGCGCGCCTCGGCCAGAGGTTTCCCCATCTCCGCAGTCAGGATTACGGCGAGGTCTTCTTGGTTCTCCATCATCAGATCAAACCATTTGCGCAGAACGCCAGCACGCTCTTTGCCGGTCCATTTCGCCCACTCTTTCTGAGCCGTATTGGCGGCTGCAATCATCTCGCGGGCCTGCATGCGGCTTACGTCCGCCACCTGCGCGATCACGTCACCACGTGCCGGGTTTGCCACTGCGAAAGTGCCCTCGCCAGCCATGAAGGCGCCGTTGATATAGGCACGCTCTTCCAGAAGGCTTGGATCCTTTAGAAGGGATTTCAGATCAGTTGTTGCGTCGAGCATGGGTTCCTCCGCAGATTCAGGTCTCGCAAATCAAAAGCAGTTGCGCCTAATGTTGTCCAGTGACAGCGATAAGTCTAGAAAATTAACACGTTAAGGGAATGTGATGGAACTCGACGACGCCTATGCCAACGGAGCCTATATCGAAGGAGCCGCAGACTACCCCCCGCGCTGGGCGGCCTCAGCCGAAGATTTCCGCAATAGCCTGCAAGAGCGGGCGCGACTGGACATCGCTTACGGCACAGGAGCGCGTCATAAATTCGATTTGTTCCTGCCAGAAGGCGAGCCCGTTGGGGTGTTCGTTTTTGTGCATGGCGGCTATTGGCTTGCCTTTGATAAATCCAGTTGGTCGCACCTTGCTGTCGGTGCGCTCGAGAAGGGCTGGGCGGTGGCGATGCCGTCTTATGATCTTTGCCCGGATGTGCGCATTCCTGAGATCACGCAAGAGATCGCGCAGGCGGTTCAGGCGGCGGCCAAAGAAATCGATGGCCCGATTGTGCTGGCAGGACATTCGGCGGGCGGACATCTGGTTGCACGGATGCTCGATAAATCAGTCCTGCCTGAGGCGGTCGGGAGCCGGATTCGAACCGTCGTGCCCATTTCGCCTTTGTCGGATCTACGACCTTTGCTGCGCACGTCTATGAACGAGAAGTTCAAGATGGATGCGGAGGAGGCCGCAGCGGAGAGCCCGGTTGAGATGCAAGACCGCTATGAGGCCAATGTGACGGTCTGGGTTGGTGGGGCGGAACGGCCTGCCTTCCTTGATCAGGCGATCTGGCTGGTGGAGGCATGGGAAGCGGATCACGTCATTGCCTTTGAAAAACACCATTTCAATGTGATCGAACCGCTCGCAGATCCTGAAAGCGATCTGGTCGCGGTGATTACGGGCTGATCAAATACCCTGCCCGGACCGTCGTTCGGGCAGGCCAAAAAACCCTTGCCGCATCGGTGATTTCATCCCATCATCGGCGCGGAACCAGCGATGGCGTCGCGCGTGGGGTGACCACGGGTTTCACATTCCAAACAACATCCTGAACGCCGGGATCTTCTTGTCAAAAGGAGGGTCCAGCATGACTGCTCGTCCTGAAATGTATCGCTTTCACAATGGTGAGAAAGCGCCGCTGCAATTTGCCGTGGCGGAGTATGAAGCGCGTATCGCGCATCTGCGCAGTATCATGTCTGAACTGGGAGTAGAGGCTGCGGTTTTTACGTCCATGCATAATATTTCCTACTACTCGGGCTTTACCTATTGTTCCTTCGGGCGGCCCTATGGGCTGGTTGTGACGGCGGATCAGGCGGTAACCATCAGTGCCGGAATTGACGCGGGCCAACCCTGGCGGCGGTCGTTTTGCGACAACATCACCTATACTGACTGGCAGCGAGACAACTTCTGGCGCGCGATCCTGTCGGTGACGGGTGCCGCGCAAGTGGTGGGATATGAGAGTGACCATCTCACACTGCTTCAACGTGATAAGCTGGAGCACTTCCTTTCTCCCAAGCAGACTGTTGATCTCTATGAAGCCACTATGCAGCAGCGGATGCACAAGTCTCTGGCCGAGCTGGAAATCATCCGGGCCGGGGCGGCTGTTGCCGATGTGGGCGGTTTTGCCATTCGCGATGCGGTCAAAGCGGGCGTGCGCGAGATTGACGTGGCCATGGCGGGTCGGGACGCGATGGAGATGGAAATCGCCAAACGGTTTCCAGACGCCGAGTATCGCGACACATGGGTGTGGTTCCAGTCGGGTTTGAACACCGATGGCGCACATAATCCGGTGACAGCACGCCAGTTGCTGCGCGGCGATATCCTGTCGCTGAACACCTTCCCCATGATCTCTGGGTACTATACCGCGTTGGAGCGGACGATGTTTGTCCAGGAAGTCGACCCTGACAGCCTGAAGATCTGGGAAGCTAATGTCGCGGCCCATGAATATGGCATGTCACTGCTGAAGCCAGGGGCGAGCTGCGCTGAGATCACCAATTCGATCAACGGTTTCTTCGAGGAGTATGACCTCTTACAATACCGAACGTTCGGCTATGGGCATTCTTTTGGTGTTCTGTCGCATTACTACGGTCGCGAAGCTGGGCTGGAACTGCGTGAAGATATCGACACGGTACTGGAGCCCGGCATGGTGATCTCGATGGAGCCGATGTTGACAATTGCCGCAGACCAGCCCGGTGCAGGTGGCTACCGTGAGCACGACATTCTCATCATCACCGAAGATGGCAATGAGAACATCACGAAATACCCCTATGGCCCTGAATTTAACGTTGTCGGCTGACCGGCGATAAAACCCTTGACCGGCCCGCGTATGACTTGCATCCAGCGCGGGCCGGTGCGCAACTGGGGTTTCACCCACGGCACCGCGAATAATTCGCCCTATGTCATTGTTTCGGGAGGCCGGATGCCCGACATTGGATAGAGTGGCTCAGCGCGTGAAGGGGGCGAAATGGCCTATGTGAAGTGGATTTTCATTCTGATCTTCTGGCTCTTTGTCGGAGGCTTCCTGCACTACACGTTGCCACAATATGACGTGGTCCGCATCGTTAACACCTATGAAGAGCGCAAAGAGCTTGGTGATTGGACGCGGATGTTCTGGTCGACGCCGGACACTCAGAGCAGTGGCCTGTCCAATCGGGATGTTCAGTTCATTCAGGCCGTGCGCCCCAATGGCAAAGCGATCGTGTATCGCAATGAAGACACCGGCTGGAACTGGCCACCTTATTTCAAGTTCGACACTGCGAACCTCTATACTGAGGCCAATGATGCGATCTCTACCAAGGATGACCCGGAATGGGTGCGTATCATGCATTATGGCTGGCGCAGCGAGTTGCTCTCGTCCTTTCCGAACGCGGTATCCATCTCTGCTGCGGCAGGTCCGGATGACAAGCCAATCAACTGGATCTCCATCACCATACTTGTGTTGCTGGCAGCAATCTTCTGGGCCATCTTCGTGCGCCTGCGCCGTTTCAAACGCAACCGTCTGGATCCGATGTTTGAAAATGTTGAGGATGGGTTCTACGCAGCCGGAGACGCCATTGACGACCGCACGCGCGGCGTGCGGCGCTGGTTTGGGCGTAAACCAAAATAACCCCTTGGCGCTCTACCTTATGTGGTGAGTGCTCAGTCGGCAAACAGATGTGGCGTGCGCACCACCTCAAAGGCGGTGTCCATCGGCACGTCGAGAAACTGCGCAACCGCGCTTGCGTTGTCTTTTTCAAAGGCGCGCTCGGCCACCGCCCAGTGACGCTCAAACCCGGCATCACGGATCCGGTCGACCTCGTTGCTGATATCGTTGCGGATTGCGGGCAGCAGTCGCTCCAGCGTGGCTTTGGCCGCATGTTCCCCCGCGAGTCCCACCCTATGCGCGTGTCCGATCAGATAGTCATCGGCGAATTCACAATCGATCCGCAACAGGCGCGTGTGTGAGCGATCGGAGAAAAAGTCATGCATCAGATCCAGTGCGGATGGATCCAGACAGATGATCATGCGATCTGTTTCAAAGTAGTCAAACAACATGCGCACCAACGCGCGCCGATGCCGGGTGCGTTTGGCCAACGTGCGCTGGATGCCACCAAGATCAGGAAGCGGCGTGCTCTCCTCGTGAAAGAGGTACTCAATCGCTGGGGTGTTGGTGAGTTTTCGGATTTGCTCCAGCATGCGTTTGGCGACGTGCCATTTCTTGCAAGTGAGGATCAGCAATTCCCGCTCACGTCCCAAACTGCTCTCTGTTTCCCAGAACCGCGAGGCAAAGCGCTGCCCCGTGCGGCCGCGTTCTGACAGGAATTTATAGAGGTTGCGCCCCTCATTGGAGATTTTGAACTCTACATCGCGCGCGGCATAAAGGCGCCCGAGGCGGGTTTTGAGTTCTTTTGCATCCGGGCTGATCTTACGCGCGAACAGGAAATCCTGCCCCAGGAGCAGATCGTAGTGATCATTGTAGAAGGTCACCGGCATGCCGTAGTCGCTGAACATCAAAAACGTCAGCGTCCGGCATTCTATTTCGTTCTCTGGGATCAGGTGACGGACAAGGGTTTGAAAAAAAGTCTCGTCAGGGATCCACGTGGTGGAGAAAAACCGCATCACATCCCGGCGCTTACGCGTCATGGACAGAACCGCCTCAACGGTGCGACGACGCAGGCACCACCATTGACTGCCGATCTGAACCTGAATGTCATGGGGAACATCGCGCGTCAGGTTCAGCTTCTTTTGCAGCTCATAGGATGCATAAAACAGTTGTTTTTGCGTGCGCTCGTTGAAGTAATGGCGATAGATCAGCCGGTCGTCTTTCATACCGGTCTTGATCCAGTCGCTTTCAAAGAAATCAAAGCTCTCGATGAAGTCCTTGTCATGTTGGTCAAGAAACGCACGCGCATATTCGGCGGTCTTGATGGCCATGCAGTCACCGGACAACATGTAAAAATGTGTCGCACGCGGAAATTCGTCCACTGCCGCCTGCAATGCGTTGAGCGTGGCGCGCACCAGTGACCATTCCCCCCACCCACATTTCACCCGACGCTTTGCGAAGGTCACATTGGGATTGTCACAAAGCGCAGCACGTATGGTGCGGAAATCGCGTGCTTTGGCGCGGGCATCAAAGTGGATCGCCATGAAATCGCCGGTCGCAGTCAGCCGGTTGGCCTGCTGAATGATGGCCTCCGGATCCTTGTGGCAGAGCAGAATATAGGCGATTTTTGCCATAGTTGGGATGCAATAGCCTGTTTTATCGAACTGTTTCCTTGATAAAGTGGAACTAGGACTGAATAAACCAGATTGTTCTGCATTTACGAACAGATCGGGCATTCTTGCCCCAAGAGAGACGCAGGGGACGTTTAAGAGATGGGATTTCCGGGCACTTGGATGACCGAGAGCGAGAGCGTGGTGTACCGCGTGGTGCCAAAATGCGCGTGCTCCACCATCGGCCAGATCATGTTCTATTCAGACCACGGGCGCTTTTTTGATGGCGATATCCACGACTCGACTGCCGGGTTGCACAAGTGGGCGCAAGAGGAAAGCAAACCTCTGATCCAGTCTAATGTGACATCTCACAGCGCCTATGCCTTCACCTGCGTGCGCAACCCCTACACGCGGATACTCAGTTCGTTTTTTGACAAGATTTGCGGAATCCAACGGAATGGGCGGCGCTATCGCGGTAATTTGGTGCCCCAGCTGGTCTATGAATACGGGATCGAGGTGGGTGGCGAAGATGGCAAGCAAGAGTTTGACCAAATCAAGAGCTTTCGGCGTTTCCTGCTTTTTGCACGCGATACCATCCGCTGGCGCCGACCGATGGATCCGGACATCCACTGGTCCGCGGCGTCGGGTCATGTGTCGACGTTCATTGTGAACGGCGGGCGCTACGACAAGGTGGTGTGGACAGAGAAATTCAATGACGGCATGCAGGATGTGCTCGATGCGATTGAGACGCCGCATAAGGTAGATCTGGCGTCGATCCCGCGTTTTAATGAGAGTGAGGGTCACGGCCCAAAACGAGCGCATCCGGTCGAGGACTACTTCGACGATCTGTCGATGCATCTGGTTTATGAGATCTACAAACGTGACTTTGAGGTTTTCAAATATGATTTTGAGAACCCAGCCAATAAAATGCCCATCGGTGAGATCGACCTTGATGAGCTGCACGCCAAATTGGGCGATTGATTAAAGTCTCAGAGGCGGGTGTGCTCCCGCCTGTCCTGCGATCATTGAAATGATCTGGTCCCGTTGGGCCCGGCGCCGGGCTGACGCCCGGCGTGCGCTTTGTGGCAACGTGACGCTTTCGCAGAACAAGCGGGGTGTTGATCTCGCACCGGCAGCGCAGGGAGGCAGCCCAGATCAATAAGGCCCCTACGCGGAGATCGCGAGGGGCCTTTTGTGTAGCATCAAAGGGGCGCTTACTCGTCTTCGGGCACCTGGCGTACCGCACCTTTGGCGGCCGAGGTGGCGAGCATCGCATAGGCTTTGAGCGCCGTGGAGACCTTACGCTTGCGCTTTGCTGCGGGCCTCCAGCCTTTTTCATCCTGCGCGGCACGGCGCGCGGCCAGAGTAGCCTCATCCACCGCCAGATGGATCGAACGGTTGGGGATGTCGATTTCAATGGTGTCGCCATGCTCGACCAGACCGATGGTGCCGCCTTCGGCAGCTTCTGGCGAGACATGTCCGATCGAGAGACCGGAGGTGCCGCCGGAGAAGCGCCCATCCGTGAGCAAGGCGCATTCTTTGCCGAGCCCTTTGGATTTCAGATAGGACGTCGGGTAGAGCATTTCCTGCATGCCCGGCCCGCCGCGGGGCCCCTCGTAGCGGATCACCACTACGTCGCCCGCGCTGACCTTGCCGGTCAGGATGTCATTAACCGCCTGATCCTGGCTCTCGCAGACATAGGCGGTGCCGGTGAATTTCAGGATTGAAGCATCCACACCGGCGGTTTTCACGATACAGCCATCCAGCGCGATGTTGCCGAACAGCACGGCAAGACCACCGTCCTGACTGAAGGCATGTTCTTTGGCGCGGATGACGCCGCCTTTCCGGTCGGTGTCGAGGTCCTTGAACCGATTGGCCTGACTGAAGGCTTGTGTGGTGCGCACACCACCGGGGGCGGCCTTGAATAGCTCTTCGGCCTCCGGGTTGTTGGCGACGGCAATGTCCCATTTGGCGATGGCGCTGCCCATGGTCGGGCTGTGCACGGTCGAGACGTCGTTATGCAGCAAATCTGCGCGGCTCAATTCGCCAAGGATCGAGAAGATCCCACCGGCGCGGTGAACGTCCTCCATATGGACGTTCTCAATATTGGGCGCGACCTTGCACAGGCACGGCACCTTGCGGCTGAGGCGGTCGATGTCCTGCATTGTGAAGTCCACCTTGCCCTCGTGTGCAATTGCGAGGAGGTGCAATACGGTATTGGTGGAACCACCCATGGCGATATCGAGGCTCATGGCGTTCTCGAAGGCCTTAAAGGTCGCGATTTCACGTGGCAGCAAGCCCTTCTCGTCCTGCTCGTAGTGGCGTTTGGTGATCTCGACGATCTTGCGCCCGGCCTCAAGGAACAGATTCTTCCGGTCCGCGTGAGTTGCCAGTGTGGAGCCATTGCCCGGCAGCGCCAGACCCAGCGCCTCAGCCAGGCAGTTCATTGAGTTCGCGGTAAACATGCCCGAGCAGGAGCCGCAGGTGGGGCAGGCGTTTTCCTCGATATGCAGCACCTCTTCGTCGGTGAGCTTGTCGCTGGCGGCGGCCACCATCGCATCGACGAGGTCGACTTTTTTCGCATCAAGGGATTCGATGTCGATCTTGCCCGCTTCCATCGGGCCACCGGAGACGAAGATCACCGGAATGTTGAGGCGCATAGCCGCCATCATCATGCCCGGCGTGATCTTGTCGCAGTTGGAGATGCAGACCATGGCGTCGGCGCAATGGGCGTTGACCATATACTCCACGCTGTCGGCAATCACCTCGCGAGAGGGCAGCGAGTAGAGCATCCCATCGTGGCCCATGGCGATGCCGTCATCGACCGCGATGGTGTTGAATTCTTTGGCCACACCGCCTGCGGCTTCGACCTCGTGGGCGACCATCTGGCCGAGATCCTTGAGGTGGACGTGGCCGGGCACAAACTGGGTGAAGGAGTTCACGATCGCGATGATCGGCTTGCCAAAGTCGCTTTCGGTCATGCCGGTGGCGCGCCAGAGGCCGCGTGCGCCCGCCATATTGCGACCGTGGGTGGAGGTTCTTGATCGGTACATCGGCATAATGCTGGTTCCCTATATTTTTGCCCACAGGGACACTATTCGCGCAGTAAAGGCAACATGTCGGGGCGGGTTGTGGTCACGAAATTGCTCTTGGGGCCGGGATTTCGTGGATTTGCGAAAGATGGTAAGGGTGCGGCTCAGGCGCGTACGGGGTGAGGTTTCGATGGATTGAACAGGTGATTCACCGCAAGCCCCATCAGCAAGGCCCAGAACGGAGCACCAATTCCAAAGAAGCTGACACCCGAGACGGTCATCATGAAGGTGATCAGAGCCGCCTCACGTCCCCGGCTGTCTGACAGCGCAGCGGAGAGGCTGTTGCCGATGGTGGACAAGAGAGCTAGCCCCGCCACTGCGGCGATCAACGCTTTGGGCGCAATCAGGAACAGGCTGATGACCGTCGCGCCGCCGAGACCCACGAGGCAGTATAGCACACCCGCAACCGCGCTGGAGAGATAGCGGCTCTTGGGGTCGTCATCCGCCTCCGGCCCGGCACAGATCGCGGCGGTGATGGCGGCGAGATTGAAAGCAAAGCCGCCAAAGGGTGCAAGGATCAGCGAGGCCAGCCCGGTGACGGTCAGACTGGCGGACACCGGCGGCGTGTAGCCTGCGCCGCGCAAGGTTACCACGCCGGGCATGTTCTGCGAGCACATAGTGACGATATAGAGGGGCATCCCGACGCCGATAAGAACAGGGAACGAGACCGTGGGTGCGACGAATTCCGGCATGCTGATGCTGAGGTCAAGGGCCTCCAGATCGCCAAACGACCCCGCAAAACCGGCCCAGAGGCAGCCAGCCACCAGCACGGCAGGAATGGTGTAGCGGGGAAACATGACCCGGCCAGCGAGGAAGGTGACCCCCATGATGCCCACCAGAGCCGCATCATCGCCGAGCGCAGCAAAGGCCGAAAGCCCAAATTGGAACAGGATCCCGGCCAGAAGGGCATTGGCCAGCGCGTCCGGTATCAGCCGAGCCAGGCGCTCGAACCAACCGGTGAGGCCAGTGAGTGTCAGCAACGCGCCGCAAAACAAAAACGCCCCCACCGCTTCGGAGATCGGAACGCCGTTTAAGCCAGTGGCCAAGAGAGCTGCACCGGGTGTCGACCAGGCGGTGAGGATCGGCATCCGAAACCACAGCGACAGGATCAGACTGGTCAGCCCCATTCCGATCCCCAGTACCACCAGCCAGCTGTTGGCTTGTGCCTGTGTCGCGCCCACCGCCTCGATGGCCTGAAAGATGATCGCGACGGAACTCGTATAGCCCACTAGCACCACAATCGCTCCCGCAGCGAGATGGGAGAGTTTTAATCTGCTCAGCATGCGGGTTTTCCTCGGGCGGTGGCTGGGGTAGGTGTTGTGCGTTATAGCGCACATTACAATTCGTGCGCTATAACGCACAAGTCTTTTTTGGAGTAGCTTTCGAGCGGTGGAATCTTGGCCACTCGAACCAGAGGGAGTGGCATGAGCGACGAAAGCATCACGTTGAACTTGCGGGACATTCGCGCATCTGCGGGGTTGAGCCTGTCACGTGCCGCCGAGATCACCGGCGTCAGCAAGGCCATGTTGGGGCAGATCGAGCGTGGCGAATCAAGTCCGACGATTGCCACGCTCTGGAAGATCGCCAAAGGATTTCACCTGCCACTGACGGCACTGATCGAAGAGAGTACGCGCCCCTCGGGGATGAGCGGCGAGGTCTATCGCACGGTACAATTTCCCGGCAGTATCTCGGTCAAGATCGTCTTTCCCTTTGATCCGCAGTTAGGGGCGGAGACGTTTCACGTCAGCCTGAAACCCGGCCAAAGCCATGAATCGCAGCCCCACGACAGCGGCGTCACCGAAGAGGTCTTTGTGCTGGAGGGCAGGATGGAGGTGCTGCGGGGTGGCGATTGGGTCGCGTTGGAGCCGGGGCAGGGGCTGAGATTCGACGCCGACCAGCCGCACGGGTACCGCAGCCTTGAAACCGGTGCGGCCTTCCTGAACATGCATCACTATCGAAACGCGGGTCTGTTCCGCGCGGCAGATTGACGCCGCGGGCTTGTTCTTTGCCTGCTCCAGCGCGTACCACTGTTGATAAGGTCATTCAATTTCGGGATTTTTTATGGATCGGGACACCCTGCGTGGCAGCCTTTTAATGGCGCTGGCGATGGCTGCTTTTGCGGTCGAGGATATGATCATCAAATCGGTAGCGGGCGCGATGCCAACGGGGCAGGTGCTGATCTTCTTTGGCCTCGGTGGCATGGCGATCTTTGCCGTGCTGGCGCGTGCGCAAGGTTCCACCCTCTGGCACCCGGGGTTTTGCACGCGCCCGCTGTTGTGGCGCTGTGTGGCTGAGGTTTCGGGGCGGCTGTTTTTTACGCTGGCGATCGTGCTCGCGCCGTTGTCGTTGGCCTCGGCCATTTTGCAGGCCACGCCACTTGTGGTCACTGCCGGCGCGGTTGTCTTCTTTGGCGAGACGGTGGGCTGGCGGCGCTGGCTTGCGATCTGTCTTGGATTTGTCGGTGTATTGATGATTTTGCGTCCGGGAATGAGCGGCTTTGAAGCGACGTCACTGTTGGCGGTCGCAGGCATGCTTGGCTTTGCTGGGCGTGATTTGGCGACACGCGCAGCGCCCAAGACCATGAGCAATGCACAACTGGGCATTTTTGGCTTTGCGATGCTGGTGATTGCAGGGGCAATCCTGTTGATCTGGACCGGTGGTGCGGTCTGGCCCACTGCGGGGCAGGGCAGCGCGCTTGCTGCGGCGGTGATTGTGGGCGTGTTGGCCTATATGGCGCTCACTGGCGCGATGCGGACGGGGGAAATTTCCGTCGTGGCTCCGTTTCGTTACACACGTCTGGTGTTTGCCATGGCGCTGGGCGTCATGGTGTTTGGCGAACGCCCGGATCTGATGACAATCCTCGGATCTGTCGTGGTGGTCGCCAGTGGCATTTTCACGCTGCTAAGAAGCCAGAAGACCGCATGAGAACGGCGTTTAAATCTGGCGTTTGCAGCACAGGTTGTCTGCTTTGTGCGTCAGGTGATCTTGCACGTGGATGCAGGGCGACTTACATCTGCGCCCCATGGCTCAACAAAAGACAGACCCGAACTACAAAGTCATAGCTGAAAACCGCCGCGCGCGGTTCGACTATGCAATCGAGCAGGATCTCGAATGCGGCATCGTGCTCGAAGGGTCCGAGGTCAAATCCCTGCGTGCAGGTGGCTCCAATATCGCGGAGTCCTATGCTGCGGTAGAGGAGGGAGAGCTTTGGCTCGTGAACTCCTACATTGCGCCCTACGAGCAGGCTAAAGTCTTTAAGCATGACGAACGCCGTCGCCGTAAGCTATTGGTGTCGCGCAAGGAAATGGCCAACCTGTGGAATGCGACGCAGCGCAAAGGCATGACGCTTGTGCCGCTGGTTCTGTATTTCAACCATCGCGGCATGGCGAAAATCAAGATCGGCATCGCCAAAGGTAAGAAGAATCACGACAAACGCGAGGCGCAAGCCAAGCGAGATTGGTCACGGCAAAAGCAGCGTTTGCTAAAAGACCACGGCTGACCCCTATATACTCACTTCGCACGCTCGCCACATCGGCGGGCGTTTTGTTTGGTGGGGGCATGTAAAGCGTGCTTTACATTGCTTGGCGCCTCACCTCATGTAAAGGGTGTTTTACATGAGGTGAGATATGCTCAAATATGTTTCTCTGCTCTGTCTAGGATTGATCGCCTATGCAGGGGTTTTAGTGGCAGCGCAGCTGCGTCTGGCGCAGGGCATTGATCGGCGCGATCGAGGTTCTGCTGTCTGTGCTTCCAATGCTGCCTGCGCTCTTTATTTGTGGGGTGGTGGTGACAGGTATCCGCGACATGGATGAGCTGCAGCGCAAAGTGCAGTTTGAGGCTCTGGCCCTCGCATTTGCGGGCACCGCGCTGATCACGTTTACCTATGGATTTCTTGAGGGCGCCGGGTTTCCAAAGCTCTCAATGTTCGTAGTCTGGCCGCTGATGGCCGGGCTTTGGGTTGTCGGCGTCATGATGGGGCGATTGCGGTACGGATGAAAAACAACATCCAAGAGTTGCGCCAAATAGCGGGTTGGTCGCAAGCGGAGCTGGCCAAGCGGCTGAATGTGTCGCGCCAGACCGTGAATGCGTTAGAGCGCGGACGCTATGACCCCAGCCTGCCGCTTGCCTTTGCCATTGCGCAGTTGTTTGAGCGTCAAATTGAGCAGGTTTTTCAGCCAGATACATAACTCACAATAAAAAAACGCCCCGGAGAAGAAGATGTCTTTCTTCCGGGGCGTTTCCAATGATTTGTGATGTTCAGCTGAGCTTTTTCAGGTCCGCAATCATCTTGTCGATATCCCCACCGTTGCGGTCGATCATCGCGCCAATTTCGGTGCGTTCGGTCAACAGAAGATTCACGCCTTCGATAAACATATTGAAAAACAGATCTCTGCCGGAGCGGTCCGAGACGTGGAACGTAACCTCGAACGGGGATTGCCCACGCAGGTAGGCCACGCAGGAAACCTCGTACCACTTTTTGACTTTCTTGACGCCAGTGACCTCAAGGCGGCCACCGATGAACTCCCGAAAGCGGCTGCCGTATTTGCGAGCAATGTACCCCTGAAACGCATCGGAGAAGGCACGTTTTTGCGCGCTAGAGGCACGCCGTGCGTCCACTCCCATCGCGTAGGCCGCGATATAGGAGGTATCGCTGTAGCGCTGGAAGATACGCTCAAAGTCGCCATACATGGAGCGCTCCGACTTGCCGGAGGCGATCACTTTGTTGATGTCGGCAACGAGATTGTTGATCAGAGCCGATGCAGAGCTTTCATTCAGAGCGAAGGCAGGCAAAGCGGCGACGGATGCGCCAATCGCACCAAGCGAAGCGAGGAATTTACGGCGAATCATGGTTTAGAACCCTCCGGTGTCTAGTTCGAACGGATCGATCTCGGAATTGACGTCTTCCTGCCCCAGCTCGAACCGGCGGTTTTGCAGATAGATCTGTCGGCCCTGCGCATAGCTGTCTGCGCTCTCGTAGAGAATCGAATCGATCGTGTCGGAATATGTACCGCGATTGCCAAGCTGATCCACGATCTCAGCTGGGATCTGTAGGTCTTCGGCGGGATTGTTCTCAAACTGGCTAAGCGGGTTGGTGAAAAAGTCCACAACAATGCCGACCGCATCGCGCGTGGTGGAGGGGCCGTAGGCAGGCAGTTCTACATAGGCCCCTTCGCCGGCACCCCAAACATGCAAGGTCTCGCCAAAGTCAGTGCGTGCTTCTGGCATTTTGAAATCTGACGCCGGATCACCAAGGCCACCGATCCCGAGCACGGTGTTTATCGCAAAGCGTCCCAAGGCCTGCCCTGCGCCCTTTATATTGCCTTGCAGCAAGTAGTTGACGGCATCTCCCGGTTTGGAGAGGTTCTCGGCAAAATTGCCAAATGCAGTGACCATATCGGGCGGAACGACCGCTACATACCCTTTGGACGCGGGGCGGAACGCATAGCGGTCCAACCCTTTGTTGAACTGATGAATGGATCGGTTGGTTTTCTCATAGGGATCGAAGATCTCTCCGGCAGCCTTTGCTGCAGGGTCCTGTGTTGCACAGGCCGAGGTCAGGACCGCCACAGAGAGGGTCATCGCGATCACGGGTTTTTTCAACAGGGCAATCATGTCTACCAATTCAGTTCTAACTGGCGCCGGGGGTCACGCTTCCTAGGGTCACTTAGCAATCTCTGTGACACTTCCCAGCCCGCATCACAGCAAAGCCAGATAATGTGACAGATATAGAACAGATTCCAGACACTCTTTGAAAAGAGTTTCCAGACTTTATAAGGGAGCACAGGCGCGCTCTACTGGGACGATATGAACAATAAATTTACAAACGCGGGACGAGAAGAGCTTTTGGCAGTACGTCGCCAGAGCCGCAGTCTCTACTGGACGGTCGCGCTGTTTAGCGCATTTGTGAACATACTGATGCTCACCGGGCCGCTCTACATGATGCAAGTCTATGACCGGGTGCTAGGCAGTCGGTCAGAGGCCACATTGCTGGCGCTCTCGCTCTTGGTGATTTTTCTCTACGGGATGATGGGGCTTTTGGATGCGGTGCGTGGGCGCATCATGCGCCGGGTCGCTGCGCGCTTTCAGTCTGCCTTGGATCGACGGGTTTTTGACGCCATGATCCGCCGCTCCGCAGTCGCGAATGATCCAGAAGCGCAAACCGGGTTAAACGACTTGGAGAGCGTCCAGAAGCTGATTGCGTCTCCGGGTGTAATGGCTGCGTTTGACTTGCCGTGGACACCGATTTTTCTTGCCGGGATTGCCCTCTTCCACCCTTGGCTCGGCTGGCTCGCGATTGGTGGCGGAAGCGTATTGATCGCGATTGCACTTCTCAACCAGTTGCTGAGCACTGCACCCAGTAAGGCGGCCATGATGAGCAGTCATCAGGCGATGTTGCAGTCCGAGGAAATCCGCACCGAGGCCGAGATGATCCAAGCCATGGGAATGCGTGAAGCTGCGTTTCAGCGCTGGCGGCAGGCACGGGGCAAGGCGCTTGCAGACAATATGGTTGCCTCAGATGTCACCGGAACCTTTAGTGCGGTCACCAAAACGCTGCGCCTGTTTCTGCAATCGGCCATGCTGGGCCTAGGGGCCTACTTGACGCTTGAGGGCGAAGTAAGTGCTGGTGCCATGATTGCAGGTTCAATTCTCTTAGGGCGCGCGCTTTCACCTATTGAGGTCGGTTTGGGCCAATGGCCGTTGGTTCAACGCGCGCGCAAGGGCTGGCAGAACCTTGAAACGCTATTGACCAAAACCCCGCCAGAGCCTGAGCGCACCTCTTTGCCGAAACCACGTGCAATACTGGATGTGGAAGCCATCGCAGCCACTGCACCGGGTGAAAACCGTCCTGTGCTGCGCAATGTGACTTTTCGGGTTGAGCCGGGCGAGGCCGTCGGCGTGATTGGCCCGTCGGGTTCAGGAAAGTCGACCCTTGCGCGTGTTCTGACAGGTGCGTGGCGGGCTGCGGCTGGCACCGTGCGCCTTGATGGGGCGTCTTTGTCGCAATATGACCCGGCGGTGCTTGGGCATCATATCGGTTACCTGCCTCAACGGGTTGAGCTGTTTGACGGCACCATCGCACAGAACATCGCGCGCTTGGCCTCCGCACCGGATGCCGACGCGGTCGTGGAAGCTGCAAAAGCGGCTGCGGCTCATGATATGATCGTTAAACTACCCGAGGGTTACGACACGCCTGTGCGCTCTGGGGGCGGGCGGCTCTCGGGGGGGCAGATGCAGCGTATCGGGCTTGCCCGTGCTCTTTATGGTGACCCGGTCATCCTGATCCTTGATGAGCCGAATTCCAATCTCGATAACGACGGCTCCGTGGCGCTGAACAATGCGATCAAGCGCCTAAAATCGCAGGGAAAATCCGTGTTGATTATGGCCCACCGACCGGCTGCCATTCAGGAATGCGATAAGATCTTAGTTATCGAACAGGGAAAGATGGCGGCCTTTGGACCCAAGGATGAGGTGCTTCGCAAAATGGTGGCCAATCACCGCGACATCCAGCAGGCGGGCGGCCCACGTTCTGCGCGAGGCGCACCGGTGGTGAAGGGAAACACGCCATGAGCCAGCCGCAAAACAACACGTGGTCCGTGCGCGGCACGCTTATCGTCGGCGTGCTTGGCATTCTCGTTCTGCTCGGTGGATTTGGGTCATGGGCCGTTCTTTCCAATATTGCAGGTGCGGTCGTCGCCTCTGGTCAGATTGAGGTCGATCGCAACCGACAAGTGGTTCAACACATCGATGGCGGTGTGGTTGAGGAAATCCTTGTGGATGAAGGTGATCTGGTCACGGCCGGTCAAACCCTGTTGCGGTTGGATGCGGTGGACTTGCGTTCACAGCTGACGATCACCGAGGGGCAGCTTTTTGAAATGATGGCCCGGCGCGGCAGACTCGAAGCGGAGCGCGATGAGGTCGATACCATCAGTTTTGACGCCGAGTTGCTGGATCTTGCCCGCCAACGCCCTGAGGTCGCTGAATTGGTGGAGGGTCAGGATCGCTTGTTTCGTGCCCGCCGCGAGTCGGTACGCCGCGAAGTGGAGCAGCTGGAAAAGCGCGCGGTTCAGATCGAAGATCAGATCAAAGGTGTCCTGGCGCAACAAGAAGCCACGCGCGAACAGTTGCTTTTGATCGATGAGGAATTGACCAATCAGCAATCCCTGCTGGACCGCGGTCTGGCACAGGCTTCTGTGGTTTTGAATCTGCGGCGCAATCAGGCCAACCTGCAAGGCACGCTTGGCGAGTTGATTGCAACAGAAGCGCAGGCCCGAGGACGGATTACCGAACTGGAGATTGAGACACTCAAACTCAGCACGCAACGCCGCGAAGAGGCGATCACGCGTCTGCGGGATTTGCGGTACAAAGAGCTGGAGTTGATCGAAAAACGCCGGTCACTGATTGACCGCTTGGGGCGACTGGACATCACGGCACCTGTCTCTGGCGTCGTCTATGGCATGAGTGTCCGCACACCACGCTCGGTGATCCGGCCCGCCGATCCGGTGCTTTATCTGGTCCCACAGGATCGACCATTGGTTATTGCTGCGCGGGTTGCCCCGACAGATATCGATCAGATTCATGTCGGGCAGGCGGTTTCAATCCGACTGCCCGCTTTGGATCAGCGCCAGACGCCGGAACTTTTTGGGACGGTCACGTTATTTTCTGCGGACTCCTTTCGCGATGAGGGGACAGGTGTTTCCTACTATCGTGCGGAGATTGAGCTGAACGAGGGCGAAATGGAACGACTGCCGCAGGGCACGGTCCTTATACCGGGCATGCCGGTGGACAGTTTCATTCGTACGGCTGATCGCTCGCCACTCGCCTATCTGGTGAAGCCGCTGGCTGACTACTTTGTGAAGGCATTCCGTGAAAGTTGACCAGGGGTGATCAAAGGCACCCAAAGGGGTCGCATTTGCCTCTTTTCCGGCGGGGGCTTCCCCTGTAGCGTCCGCCACAACAACAGACGGATACTCACACAGGAGCCCTCCCATGAGCATTGATGCGAAACTGCAGTCCCTTGGCCTCACCTTGCCTGATGCCCCGGCTCCGGCGGCGAACTACGTGCCCTTCGTGGTGTCTGGCAATATGGTCTATGTGTCCGGTCAAATTTCGGCTGATGAGAACGGCCTGATCACTGGCTGTGTTGGCGACGATCTTGATATGGAAGCGGGGCAGGCGGCTGCAAAACGTTGTGCCCTGTCGCTGTTGGCGCAGGTTAAAGCCGCCTGTGGTGGTGATCTCAGTAAGCTCAGACGTGTGGTCAAACTGGGGGCCTTTGTGAACTCCACCGCCGACTTCACCCAGCAGCCGCAGGTGGTGAATGGGGCTTCTGATCTTCTCGTCGAAATTCTGGGTGATGCGGGTCGTCATGCTCGCTCCGCCGTGAGTTCACCGTCACTGCCGCTTGGTGTTGCGGTCGAGATTGACGGCGTCTTTGAGATCGAAGGCTAACATTCGTTATGTTAGGCCCGCGCCTGCCCGCGGCATTCTTGCAGCGCCCGATCACGCATCGCGCGCTGCATGGTTTGCGCGAAAAATGTCCCGAGAACTGCCGCGCGACATCCCAGATTTTGAACGTATGGGCGCCAGCTTCATCAGTCACGAGGCCAGTGACGTGACGCGAGACCGCGTTCAGTCTCTTCGACACGATGGGGTGCCGGTTCGCAGCTGGAACTCGCGCTCGCCTGAGCAAGAAGCTGAGGTTGCAGCTCTGGTTGATAACGTGACCTTTGAAAATTATCTTTCTGCCTTCGGTGCTTGATCAGATGAAACCTGCGCCCAAATAGAACTTAGGCGACGAGGGGTGGCATGGATCAGGCGCAAATCGAAATCCAAGTGTTCAGCAGCATGTCGCAAATCGCGGCATCGGATTGGGACGCCTGCGCCTGCCCCGAGGCATCAGACGGCGCGCGACCGCTCGATCCTTTTACGACTCATCGCTTCCTGCATGCTCTTGAGACAAGCGGGTCTGTAGGGCGCGGCACTGGCTGGCAGCCTCAGTATCTAACCTGCCATCTGGACGGGCAGTTGATTGCCTGCGCGCCGCTTTATGTCAAAGGGCACAGTCAGGGCGAATATATCTTCGACCATAACTGGGCCCATGCCTACGAGCAGGCGGGAGGGCGCTATTATCCGAAATTGCAGATCGCGGTGCCCTTTACACCTGCAACCGGGCGGCGGTTCCTTGTGCGCCCCGGCTATGAGGAAATCGGCGTCTCGGGATTGATTCAGGGCGCGGTGCAGCTGGCGTCCGACAACCATATCTCTTCTCTACATGTCACGTTTTGTACCAAAGCTGAGGCAGAGATCGGGAAACAGATCGGGTTGATGCCGCGTTACACCCAGCAGTTTCAATGGTTGAACGATGGCTATGAAGGATTTGAATTTTTTTTGTCAGCGCTCTCATCGCGCAAGCGTAAGAATATCCGCAAGGAACGAAAGCAGGCTCAAGAGTTTGGTGGTACAATCGAAACTTATACCGGTGCGGATTTGCGCCCGGAACATTGGGATGCGTTCTGGACGTTTTATCAGGACACCGGCAGCCGCAAATGGGGCTCACCCTATCTGACGCGAGCATTTTTCGACATCGCGCATGACACCATGGCGGATGATATGGCGTTGGTTCTGGCAGAACGTGATGGTGTACCGGTTGCGGGTGCATTGAACTTTATCGGCGCAAAGACACTGTATGGCCGCTACTGGGGCTGCACAGAGCATCACCCCTGCCTGCATTTCGAACTGTGCTACTATCAGGCCATCGACCTTGCCATCGAGATGGGGCTTGAGCGCGTCGAGGCCGGGGCGCAGGGCGAGCACAAATTGGCGCGCGGCTATTTGCCAACAGAAACGTATAGTTTGCATTGGGTGGCTGATCCCGGCTTTCGCGCCGCAATCGAACAATATCTGGATGCGGAACGTGCAGCAGTGGATGAGGGGATCGAAATCCTCACCAGTTACGGCCCGTTCAAAAAGACTGAAGTGGAGGAACAGGAATGACCGAAAAACTCTCCGAGGAAACCCGCGGGCCTTTGTTGAAACCTTTGTTCGACACCGGGTGGGAACTGGTCGAAGGCCGAGATGCAATCCGCAAGACTTTCAAGTTTGGGGATTTTGTCGAGGCCTTCGCTTTTATGACAAAAGCGGCAATCTGGGCAGAGAAATGGAATCACCATCCTGAGTGGAGCAATGTCTACAATAAGGTGACGGTCCTGCTTACGACCCATGATGTCGAGGGTCTAAGCGCGCTGGATGCGAAGCTTGCCCGAAAAATGGACGGATTGATCTAAGCGGAATTGTAATGAGGTTTTGCGCTGCGCATGGCGCATCGCGAGGGGGCGGGGGCCGCGCCTTTGGCGCGGCCCCCGCCCGGCCCAACGCTTTTGGGGCAGCCTTTGGCTGTTCCTGAAAGGGGCGGGAGCGCAGCCGTTCTGGTCGAAACATCGGCATGCGCACGGTGCTGGGGGGCTAGCTGTTAATGCAGTGGCAAGCCGACCGTGGCGCGCCACAACTTTTGCAAACGCTTGTGATCGAGCCCTACCGCGGCTTCCTTGGCTTTGATCAGTTCTTGCGCAATATGACGCTCGGCAGAGCCTTCTTTCATGTCTTGCATCAGGTCTTCGAGCCGATCCCGCACCGCACTTGCGTCCCGTGCTGCGACCATGGAATCCAGAAGCTTTTTCAATTGCTTGAGAAAGGCTTTGGTCTTTTTAGACGCAAACATAGACTGGGTGAATTCGGCTGTTGCGCGCAGTTTACGCAGGCTTTTGCGGAAGCTGTCGCGCGCTTGGCTGTCCAGCCGCTTCAGTGTCTCGCCATGTTTAAGCGCCTGATTGAGCCTGAGTTCCAGCGTTTCAATGCACAGGCTTTCCAGCTTTTCACGGCTCTGTGCAGCCGGGCGCCAGAAATCCGGTTCGCTAATCTCACGTCCGCGCGCCATCAGGTCACTGACCCGTTCACCGTCTAGCAGCGCCCGCAACTGGGTGCGTTCGCTCTTGATGCGGGCAAGCACGCGTTCCTCAAGCGCCCGCAGCGCATCATTCTCAGGCAAGGCTACCCGGGCGGGCGTTAGAGTGTCCTGCCAAAGCAGGTAGAAATCCCGAAGTCGCGTGACCTCAACGGCCAGCCAGCGTGCCTCGTCCAACAGTGCCTTGTTGTGATCTGGCGGCAGCATTGGTCGAAACAATGTCAACCCGCTGCGCAGCCGCCTGAGCGCCACGCGCAACGCCTGCGCACTGTCAAAGGAATCATCCCGCGCCACAAAGGCGCGAGCGGCATCGATTTCGTCCATGACCTCCGCCATGATGAGGGCGGGGTGGTTCGCAGAGTGGTGCGCGTCAGTCATTCGTCTTCGTTCAAAGCCTTAGCTAAGCTGGCGTGTCCGGGATTTGCAGCAATATTACAACGCATCAAGCAGCGCTTCGCCAGCAGACACTTCACAAGTGCCCGGACTTTCCTCGAGGTGCAGGATTTTTACCTCACCATCCTCTACGATCATCGCATAGCGCTTGGAGCGGCCAATCAAGCCAGCTGGAGGGGCATCGAACCGCATTCCGATCGCGTCGGTAAAGGCGCATTCTGCATCGGCGAGCATTGAAATACCGGCCTCTGCCGCCCCGGTCGCCTCACCCCAGGCTTTCATAACGAAGGGATCGTTGCCAGAAACGCAAATGATTTCATCGACACCCTTGGCTGCGAATTGATCCTTGGTGCGAATGAAACTTGGTACATGTGCAGAGTGACACGTGGGTGTGAACGCCCCCGGGACTGCAAAGATCGCCAGTTTTCGTCCTTGAGCGAGGTCCGAAATTGCGACCTGTTCCGGGCCATTTTCGCCGATCCGGGTCAGGGTGGCAGCGGGCAGCTTGTCTCCAACAGAAATCATCTGGTCAATCCTTTGTGGTTTTCATGAGTGCCACCACGGGTTTGGGCAATTGCATCGCGGTAGGCCCTGCATGTAGGGTTCTGCGCAAACGGTATATGAACTGCATCAGGAGACAAGAGCGCACATGACTCATATCGCGGTGATTGGCGCAGGTCAGGCAGGGGCGTCGCTCGTAGCCAAATTGCGTAAGAGCGGATTTGACGGTGATATCACCCTGATCGGTGCTGAAGACGTGCTCCCCTACCAGCGTCCTCCTTTGTCCAAGGCCTATCTCTTGGGAGAGATGGAACTGGAGCGCCTGTTCCTGCGACCTCAGAGCTTTTATGCGGAAAATAATATCACCTTGCGACTGAGTACCAAGGTGGATTCGATTGATGCGGATGCCAAGACCATCCACATCGGGGATGAGTTGATCTCTTATGATCAGTTGGCCCTGACCACCGGTTCGCACCCGCGTCGCCTGCCGGCCTCAATTGGGGGTGACCTTGATGGCGTACATGTGGTGCGTGATCTTGGAGATGTGGATGCAATGGCCCCTTCGGTATCTGAGGGCGCGCGCACGCTTATTGTTGGTGGCGGCTATATCGGTCTTGAGGCGGCAGCGGTTTGCGCCAAGCGGGGCGTCTCAGTCACTTTGGTCGAGATGGCAGACCGCATCTTGCAACGGGTCGCCGCCCCTGAAACCTCAGACTATTTCCGAACTCTCCACCGCTCGCACGGTGTCGATATCCGCGAAGGCGTTGGTCTCAACCACCTTGAGGGGGAGGATGGGAAGGTCACGCGCGCTGTGCTGAGCGATGGCAGTATGATCGAGGTGGATTTCGTGGTTGTTGGTGTCGGGATCGCGCCAGCATCGGAATTGGCCGACGCCACCGGGCTTGAGATTGAGAACGGCATCCGTACGGACGCGCATGGCCGCACCTCTGACGAGTCGATCTGGGCAGCAGGAGATTGCGCATCCTTCCCATTCAAAGGTCAGCGTATCCGTCTGGAAAGTGTTCCCAACGCCATCGATCAGGCCGAAGTGGTGGCTGAAAACATGCTGGGCGCACAAAAAACCTACGTGGCGACACCTTGGTTCTGGTCCGATCAGTATGATGTGAAACTACAAATCGCAGGTCTCAATTCGGGTTATGATAATGTGGTGACCCGGCAGGGAGCAGAGGGGGCCGTCTCCTTCTGGTACTATACGGGCGATCAACTCGTTGCCGTGGATGCAATGAACGACCCGCGCGCCTATATGGTGGCCAAACGCCTGATTGAGGCAGGGAAAACGGCTGATAAAACGGTTGTGGCCAATCCTGACGCGGATTTGAAACCGCTTTTGAAGGCGTGAGGATTATCGCAGGAGATTTCCGCGGACGCGCCCTTGCGTCCGTGGGCAAGGGCGATGCAGGTGCGCATTTGCGTCCTACCACGGATCGTGTGCGCGAAAGCCTCTTTAACGTCCTCAATCACAAGATAGAGTTTCAGGGCAAGCGTGTCCTTGATGTGTTTGCAGGTACGGGCGCGCTTGGGCTCGAGGCCCTGTCACGCGGCGCAGAGAGGGTCACCTTTGTAGATGACGGTCGAGTCGCGCAGGGATTGATCCGCAAAAACATCGATATTTGTCGCGCCGGGGCGAATGGCCAGTTGCTGCGCCGTTCCGCTCTCAAGCTCGGTAATAATCCTGATCTGGCATATGATCTGATTTTCCTGGATCCGCCTTACGGGAAATCCTTGGGGCAAAAAGCGCTTCAGGTTTTGCTTGATGGCGCATGGATCGCCCCAAACGCGCTTGTGGTCTGGGAGGAGAATTCTCCAATGGAGGCCATTCCGGGTTTCATATTGGAGGATGTGCGCAAATATGGCGATACACATGTGACACTGCTCTGGTCCCAAAGTGATGACACGGACTGAGTTGTCGTAAGGGGGCGGCAGAGAATCCATTCCTCCTTACCGCCTGACCGGAGCTGTTGTTCATGCCCAAAATCTACCCAAGACCGAAGCTGGTGATCTTTGATTGTGACGGAGTGCTGATCGATAGTGAGCCCGTCTTCAACGCTGTGCTTGTTCAAAACCTTGCCCGCCACGGCTTGCGTCTTAAGCCAGAGCAAAGCCAACTCACTTTCACCGGCCTTGCGATGACCGAACTTGCCAGAATGGCATCGCAGATGGGGGCCGTGCTGCCGCAGAACTGGATCACAGAGGTTTACGACGAGGCATATGCTCTCCTGCGTAAGGGGGTGCCACTTATTCCCGGCGTGCTGGCGGTAATCCGGCGATTGGACGAGGAAAACATTCCTTGCTGCATTGTTTCCAACGGGAGTGAAGAAAAGATGCAGGTCACCTTGGGACCCCATGGCTTATGGGATCGGTTCCACCCCAACGCCATGTTCTCCGCCCATACGCTGAAGGTTGCGAAACCTGATCCGGAGATCGTCCTCACAGCCGCCGCTCATTTTGACGTGCAGGCGCGCGACTGTGTGGTGATCGAGGATAGTGCAACAGGGGCCCGAGGCGCTGCGCGGGCCGGTATGCAGTGTTTCGGCTATGTTGCCACCACTCAAGAAACGGCGCTCTTAGCCGAAGGAGCCGAGATCTTTCACCACATGAAAGACCTGCCGCGACTCCTCGGTCTAAGCTGACGCCCTGTCCTCTTCTAACCCTGAATATCCCGGGGTGAATGGCCCATCAGGGCCAGAGGGGCAGCGCCCCTCCATGCGGGGAAGGTCAGTCTTGGTCGTAGGTCGGATGAAAACGGCCTGCGGGGGACAGGGTGAAAATATCCACGCCATCTGCAGTTACCCCGACGGAGTGTTCAAATTGCGCCGACAGCGATTTGTCGCGGGTGACCGCCGTCCAGTCATCCGCCAGCACCTTGGTTTCCGCGCGGCCTAGATTGAGCATCGGCTCAATTGTGAAAAACATGCCTTCTTCAAGCACAGGCCCGGTGCCGGGGCGGCCATAATGCAGAACGTTTGGCGGGGCGTGGAACACTTGACCCAGACCGTGGCCGCAGAAATCGCGCACCACGCTCACCCGTTGGCTTTCGGCATATGACTGGATCGCGTGGCCGATGTCGCCAAATGTATTGCCGGGTTTGACCACCTCAATGCCCTTCATCAAGGCATCATGGGTGATTTGAATGAGGCGCTCTGCCTTACGTGGCAGCTTGCCTGCCACATACATGCGGCTGGTGTCGCCGAACCAGCCATCAACGATCACGGTGACGTCGATATTGAGGATATCGCCGTCCTTTAGTTTCTTGTCACCGGGAATACCGTGGCAGACCACATGGTTGATCGAGATACAGCTGGCGTGCTGATACCCTTTGTAGCCAATGGTCGCCGAGGTCGCGCCAGCCTCTTCCACCATTTGGGTGATGATCCGGTCAATCTCGCCAGTCGTTTGGCCGACAAAAACATGCGCAGCGATATCGTCCAGAATTTTAGCCGCCAGAGCACCGGCTGCGTGCATACCGGCAAAATCGGCCTGCTCGTAGATTCGGATACCGTCTTTGGTGGTGCGGCCGTTTTTGGATCTCATCGGGGCGTGCTCCATCGCGTGTGTTTGGACTGCTATTTAAGGGGTTCAACTCAAAAGGGCCAGAGGGGCGCGCCTTTCTTTGCGGAACCTTCCTTGGGATCGGGCGTTTTGTCGTCAGAAACACGCCAAAAAACAGGGAATAGATCGAGATGGAGCGCCTAGACAGCATCATGCAAACCGAAATTTACGACGGCAAGGCTCTCGCCGACCTTGTAACACTGGAGTTCCTCGCACAGGTTCTCGGCAGTGTTGTGGCGGCGGCTCTCATTTTGATCGTCGGCTTTCTCGTGGCAGGCTGGGCCAAGCGACGTGTCGTTGCGATCAGCGACAACCACACGCGGCTCGATGCTACGTTGTTTCACTTCCTAGGAAATCTGGTGCGCTACGCAATCTTGGGTTTTGCGGTTCTGTTTGTTCTCAATACCTTCGGGGTGAAGACAACATCCATCGTTGCGGCCATCGGTGCGGCGGGTCTGGCCATCGGTCTGGCCATGCAGGGCGCGCTTTCGAATGTCGCTGCAGGTGTGATGATCATTCTCTTTCGTCCGTTTAAGCTCGGTGACTTCATCGACGTGGATGGAGAAATGGGCACGGTGAAGGAAATCACGCTCAATAACACGGTGGTTGCAAGCCTTTCGAATGTGAAAGTGATCATTCCTAATGCCGAGGTCTGGGGCAATACGATTTCCAACTACTCGGAATACCCGACGCGTCGTGCAGAATGGAGTTTCGGTGTGGGATATGGTGCCAACCTTGCCCTCGCTGAACGCACAATCCATGACACGATCATGGCGGATGAGCGGTCAATGACAACTCCGGAACCCTTTATTCAGGTCAACAATCTGAACGACAGCTCTGTCGATTTTCTGGCGCGTGTCTGGGTCAGTTCGGCCGACTACTTTCAGTATCAAGCTGACATGAAGCGCAAGGTAAAAGAGGCGCTGGATGCGGCCGGAGTGGATATTCCTTTCCCAACCCGGACCTTGGTACAGCCTCGCAACTCTCAGGATGAAGATCTCGACGCAGCCTGATTGTCAAAGGTCAGTCCGTGAAGGGCTGACCTATCTCCACCCCTTCGGGCGTGATGGAAGTGCCGACAACCAGCCGGTCGACGCCGCGCGCACGGGCCGCATTAAATTCAGCGGCGTATGTTGGATCAATGTCCGTGGCCAGCGCAAAACGCTGACAATCTGTTCGCTGCACCAAGTAAAGCATCACCGCCCGATGACCGGCCTCGGCCATATCGCCAAGCTCTCGCAGGTGCTTGGCGCCGCGTGCGGTGACGCTGTCGGGAAATTCCGCTAGGCCCTTCTGGCGTGAGAGCGTGACGCTTTTCACCTCGACGTAACAATCGGGTAGTCCGTCGCCTGTCAGCAGAAAATCAATGCGGCTGTTTTGGCCATACTTCACCTCTGCGCGAATGGTGGAATAGGCGGCGAGTTCTTTGATCTGACCTGACGCCAAGGCGCTTTTCAGGGCGCGGTTCGGGACTGATGTATCGACCCCGGTGAAATGGCCATTCGCATGTTCGACCAGCCGCCAGCCGTATTTCAGCTTCTTCTTGGGGTCGTCATTCGGTTCGAGCCATATCCGCATGCCGGGTTCCGCCAGTCCCATCATGGAGCCGGGGTTGGCACAATGGGCGGTCACCTCGCGCCCATCCTCCAGCCGACAATCGGCGAGAAAGCGTTTGTAGCGTTTGATCAGAGTTGCGGGGATTAGGGGCGTGGGAAATCTCATGGGAACGGGTGATGGGCCATATTCTGCCACCTGTCAAAGCCTGATCCGCCCCTATCCGCTTGCACCGGCGGCGGGGCTGGCTATCCTCTTGCCAAGAACCGGAAATCCCACAGGAGACGTGCTATGCCCAATCCCACCGCTGCCATGCTTGTGATCGGGGATGAAATCCTGTCGGGGCGCACTCGTGATGCCAATATGTATTACCTCGCAGGTGAGCTGTCGAAACATGGCGTTGACCTCAAAGAGGTGCGGGTGGTCAGCGATGACGCGCCAGCAATTGTTGTCGCTGTGCGGGCACTTTCTGATGCCTACGACCATGTTTTCACATCTGGCGGAATAGGCCCCACCCATGACGACATCACTGCCGATTGCATCGCCGAAGCATTTGGTGCTGCCATTGATGTACGTGCTGACGCCCGCGCGATCCTTGCGGAGCATTATGCCAAGACCGGGGCAGAACTGAATGATGCCCGTCTGCGCATGGCTCGTATCCCGGACGGAGCAGAGCTGATCGACAATCCGGTGTCACGTGCGCCGGGTTTCACGATGGGAAATGTGCATGTAATGGCGGGCGTGCCCGCAGTGTTTCAGGCCATGGTTGAAACCGTATTGGCGACACTTGTCGGGGGCAAACCTCTGCTTAGTCAGACCCTGAGAGTGGATCGTGGCGAAGGTGAGATCGCGGCAACCTTATCGGCACTGGCTGAGAAGTATGGCGATCTGTCGATCGGCTGCTACCCGTTCCAGATCAACGGCGCGTTTGGTGCGAATGTGGTGGTGCGCGGCACAGATGGCGCGCAGGTGGACGCGGCAATCACTGAACTTGCACGGGATCTTGGCCTGTGACGCAGCCGCTGACCGATCTCAAATACTACGACGTGGTCGAGGCGACATGGCCGTGCCTTCGTAAAGACACTTTGGGTGAGATCACGCTTCGTATCGGTGCAGGAGGTGGCAGCCGCGTCTCAGCGGCCACTGCAGAAGCATCTGTAAGCGATGAACAGATCGCCGAGGCCGAAGCCGCCATGCAGGCGCTGGGACAGTCGCGCCTGTTTATGATCCGCGATGGTCAGGATGAGTTGGATCAACAACTCGACCGGCTAGGCTATGAGGTGATGGACCCGGTGGTGCTGTGGACCTGTGCGCCATCGCTGTTGACGGATGTCACAATTCCCCGCGTCACGACGTTTTGCCTGTGGGAGCCCTTGGCGATTCAACGTGAGATTTGGGCGACCGGTGGGATCGGACCTGAACGGCTTTCGGTGATGCACCGTGCGTGCGGGCCTAAAACCTCACTGCTTGGGCGATGGAATGATAAACCCGCGGGGACGGCTTATGTGGGTATGTATGGCGACACCGCCATGCTGCATGCGCTTGAGATTTTGCCTCACCAGCGGCGCAAGGGTGTGGGCGTTTGGATGATGCGGCAGGCAGCCTATTGGGCGGCAGAGCAGGGCGCAACTGAGCTGGCGGTGCTGTGTACTCGCGCCAACAAGGGCGCGAATGCGCTTTATGGCGGCCTCGGGATGACCCAGGCGGGCGGCTATCACTACCGTATCAAACGCTGATAACCACACGCCGGAGGAGGGCGTACATTATGACCAATCCTAAGGAGCCGACCGCGCTCGACCTTCCAATGATGGACCCGCTTCCGCCGGAGACACAGAAGTATTTCGACATTTGCCAAGACAAGCTCGGCATGGTGCCCAATGTTTTGAAGGCCTACGCCTTTGATGTTGAGAAACTCAATGCATTTACAGCGATGTATAATGATCTGATGCTCGGTGAGAGTAAGCTCTCCAAACTGGAGCGCGAGATGATCGCAGTGGTGGTTTCTTCCATCAACAAGTGTTTTTACTGTCTGGTCGCACATGGCGCAGCGGTGCGGCAATTGTCAGGGGATCCCCAATTGGGTGAGATGCTGGTGATGAACTACCGCGTTGCCCCATTGGAGGAGCGCCAGCGCGCGATGCTGGATTTTGCGGCCAAGATGACCCGCGCAAGCGCGGAAATTGAAGAGGCCGATCGAGAAGGGCTGCGCGAACATGGATTTGATGATCGTGACATCTGGGACATCGCCAATGTCGCGGCCTTCTTCAATATGACCAACCGTGTTGCCAGTGCCTCTGCCATGGTGCCCAACGCTGAATATCACGGGCAGTTTCGGTAATGTTTCAGCAGAGGCTCACAGCGAGGCTTTGGCGTCTGGTATGCGCTGCATTGATCTGTGTGGGGATTACTGCACAGACCAATGCAGCGACCATCTCTGTCCCGCTGCCTGCAGGAAGTGAGCTTCTGCGCGAACAGGAAACGCCGCTCGACACATTATTGTTGCCGACTGGTCCGGTCGCTGGAGATGATGTCCCGACACGCGCTGTGGAAGGACGCATTCATCGGCGCAGCTGGCGGATTGGTGATGATCTTAGTCCGCTGGAAGTCCTCGCCCCGATCCGTACAGCATTGGAAAAACGCGGTTTTCAAGAGGTTTACGCCTGTACAGCGCAGGCCTGCGGTGGCTTTGGGTTTCGCTTTGGCATCGAGGTGATCCCGGCCCCGGATATGGCGGTCAACCTCTCCAATTACGAATTCTTGGCGGCTGAACAGCCTGAAACCGGCACCGCCGTATCCTTGCTGGTATCGCGGTTTGGCGGATCGATCTATGTGCAGATGTTAGAACGCCATGATCCCAGTCAGTCGTTGCGCCCTTCTGGTGGGCCATCCAGTGGTGAGCGCGACACCTCTGATGGCGCAGAATTAAGCTCTGATATTACCGATGCGGCTGAACAGGCGTTGCTTGTGGACGCGATCAAGAAAGGTGGCAGCCTCACCACAGGGGCCATTCGGGATTTGCTGATGTTGCAGGGCCGCGTTCCCCTGCTGGATCTGGAATTTGACACCGCATCGACGCAGATGGGCGAGGGCCCATTTGATAGTTTGCGCCAACTTGCCGAGTTTCTCGATCAAAACAAAAGCGCCACCATTCTATTGGTGGGTCACACCGATACTGTGGGGGGGCTTGAGGGCAATATCGCCTTGTCTCGGCGCCGTGCCATTAGTGTTCGCGAACGGTTGACCACACGCTATGGCATTGATGGTGGGCGTATTCAGGTGGCGGGCGCGGGCTACATGGCTCCCTTGGCCCCGAATACGACTGAAACAGGGCGTGAAACCAACCGCCGCGTCGAGGCAGTCTTGGTCACGCCCTGAGTGATGACATTCAGGTCACCAGCATCCAGACCGCCACGGCAAACAGCGCAAAGGCAAAGATCATGTTCAAAATGCGTGGCTGTTCAGGGCTGTTGAACACCCGTGCCAATCGCGCACCCGCCAAGGTCCATATCGTAAAGGCCAAAAGGTTGTTCAGTGTAAAGATCGTGGTGATGAGCAACACCTGTTCCCATGCGGTTTGCCCCGAGGCGGACAGAAACTGCGTAAACATCAGCGCAATGATCACATAGGCCTTGGGGTTAAAAAGCAGCAGCACGACCCCATCCGTGAATCGCGCAGAGGTGGCACTAGCACGACTGTCATCGGGGGCCGCTTGCAGAAAACGCCACGCGATCCACATGACATAGAGCGCGCCCAAGACTTTCAGGATATCGAACACAGCGGGCATGCGGGATAGTGCTGCAAACCCGCCGAACCCGATCACCAGCGTGACGAGCCAAGTGGCGATATGATACCCCGCAGATGCCGCGATTGTGGCGCGCGCACCGAAACGCGCACCAGCCGCTGCAAAGAACAGATTGCCGGGGCCGGGGCTATAGGCCAGCGGAAACAGGAAAACGAGCAGAGCAGGGATCATGGTGAATCTCTCCGAGAGCAGACTGATGTGTCGTGCTTGCCTGAAATGCACAGACCACCGCGACCCGAAGCTTGCGCATTTCGCCTGATCCTTCGTCATACTGCAGATAGGAATTTCTTTACCGGGGAGTTCCCGCCCCGCAGGTGCTGCGGCTTGCGCCGCAACCCCTTGGCGGCGTTGGGCGTGGCACCGCTGTGCGGTGCGGGGGTGTGTCGCCGGGTAGTCGCCCCTTTCGCAATGGCGGGGTCTATGAAAACGCGGCGCATCAAATTTTGGCGAAACCGCAGCGTGCCGTTAAGGCACGCTGCCGGGCCCAACGGGAAGGTGGTGCATTTTAATGCATCCCTGACGGGCGGGAGCGCGCCGTCAGAGCAGGGTGCTACTGGTCATGTAGCGCACGGCTATCCGCTGGGGCTTCATCACGTTCTGACATGCCGTAATCTCGGATGACACCCGCGACCCGCAACCGGTAGTCCGCAAAATAGCCTCCCCGGCCTTTTGACTGCGCTGCCCGGTGTTTTTCCAAATTGCGCCAACGCGCCAGCGCCTCTTCATCCTCCCAGAATGAGAGGGACAGCAACTTGCCGGGGTTGGTCAGGCTCTGGAATCTTTCAACTGATATGAAGCCCTCCATATCCTCGAACAAAGGCCTAAGCGACGCGGCATGGTCGAGATAGGCTTCGGTCATGCCGTCAGCTGGGGTGACTTCAAAAATAACTGCGATCACGTTGCGTCTCCTGAGGTGCCATGCGGTGCCGAGGCCAGTTTGAGCCATGTTCGGTCTTCACGCAAAATGAACTTCTCTTGCTGTGCAAAGTCGTAGTTTTGCTGCCCCAGCGGATCGGCCGCGAGGCGTGTGCGATAGGCTTCGTACTCTGCCAGTGACGGGATGTTGTAAATACCATAGGCGCAAGTCGAAGACCCTTCATGCGGGGCAAAATAACCAATGAGATCTGCGCCGTTGCGCGGGATGGCCTGCCCCCAGGTTTGTGCATACTGGCGAAACTGTGCCTGTTTGGTTGGGTCAATTTGATAGCGAATGATGCAAGTCAGCATAGCGGCCCTCTCGTGTTTACAGTGTCTTAAGCCCAATATCCCACGCCATGGGCTTAAGGGTTCGCTCTGGGCCGAACTGTTCTCAGAGCCTGTTTCCGGAACTCGAACGATCCGGCGAAAACCCTGCAATTATCCCACGCGCGCCCCGATCTTGCCTGATTTGTCCCGCAAGAAGGGCAGAAGACAGAACGTGCGACGAGGAAACCGAAATGGACCGACTGACCGAGATGGAAGCCTTCGCCAATGTGGTGGATCAGGGTGGCTTCACCGATGCTGCGAAGAAGATGGGCATCTCCAAATCCGCTGTGTCCAAACATGTTTCCAGTCTGGAGGCCCGCCTTGGTGCGCGCCTGTTGAACCGCACGACGCGCCGCGTCTCGCCAACAGAGATCGGCCTTGCCTACTATGATCGCGCCCGCCGGGTATTGAATGATGCGGGCGAAGCGGACGCGCTGGTCACCTCCATGCAGACTGCGCCTTCTGGCCTGTTGCGGATTTCGGTGGCGACAGATTTCGGCGTTAATCATCTGTCGCCCGTTTTGTCGGAATTTCTACGCGATTTCCCGGACATCACTGTCAACATGGTCCTCAACAACCGCTTTGTAGAGCTGATCTCCGAAGGTTTTGACATGGCTTTGCGTATCGGTGAGCTGGAAGACAGCTCTCTGCGGGCACGCAAGTTGACGGAAACCACAAAACGCATGGTGGCTTCTCCGGAATATCTTGAGAAATATGGCCGCCCACAGAAGATTGACGATCTGAACGAACACAAGCTCCTGCATTACTCCAACCAATCCAGCGGCAACATGTGGAAACTGACCGCACCGTCCGGTGAAAAACGCCAAGTGCGCTCCACCGGTTGGCTTTCGGTCAATGATGGTCAGTCGCTGTTGAATGCCGCGATCTCAGGTCTCGGGATCGCCTATCTGCCGAGCTATCTTTACGCCGAAGCGAAGGCCGAAGGGCTGGTTGAGGATGTCATGCCGCAGTTGCCGGTCGAGACGCTCGGTATCTACGCCGTCTATCCGCCCGGTCGCTTCACTCAGCCGAAGGTGCGCGCCTTCATTGATTTCCTCGTTCATGCCTTTGCAGAGAAGGGCATGGAAACCTGGTAGATTGAGTGGCGCCTTTTGTGTGCCTCTCAATCCACCTCCTC
Organism: Tritonibacter mobilis F1926; assembly: GCF_000376545.2. Classification (NCBI taxonomy): domain Bacteria; kingdom Pseudomonadati; phylum Pseudomonadota; class Alphaproteobacteria; order Rhodobacterales; family Paracoccaceae; genus Tritonibacter; species Tritonibacter mobilis. Next base: position 2,506,655 of record NZ_CP015230.1, on the reverse strand, counting down.
CCGGCCGCAAGGTCATTTCAAGGCTCCCTCGTAAAACTTGCCCCTCGCATCATCCGCGGGGGGCTTTTTTGTAGCGCATGATATCGCTTGTCAGAGTGGCCTTCTGCCTCACGTTGGGTCACAGTGCGGGTATCTCGCACAAGAGCACTCGCCGAAGGACCATCTCTCATGACCGATACACAGGCCTTTCTGGATCGTCTCGGGATCACGTTGCCACTCACACAGGCTCCGATGGCCGGCGTGTCGACGCCCCAACTGGCGGCTGCGGTGTCAAATTGCGGCGCGCTTGGCTCTATTGGGGTCGGAGCGTCGCAACCCGATGCGGTGCGCGCGCAAATCCAAGAGGTGCAGAGCCTGACCACCTCTGCGTTCAATGTGAATTTCTTTTGTCACCAAACGCCGCTGCGCGATGACATGAAGGAAAAACTGTGGATAGATCGCAGCCAGCCTCTGTTTGAGCGGATGGATGCGAACCCTCCTGCCGAACTCTCTGAGATTTATACAAGTTTCCGGGACACCGATGCATTCCTTGAGGTGGTTTTGGATCTGCGCCCTTCGATTGTGAGCTTTCATTTCGGCCTCCCCAAACCCCACCAGATGGAGGCGATGAGAGCCGCTGGGCTCACGCTTCTCGCAAGCGCGACCTCGCTGGATGAGGCGCGCCAGATCGAAGCATCGGGGTGTCACGGGATCATCGCACAAGGGTGGGAGGCAGGCGGACATCGCGGCATATTTGACCCACAGGCAGCGGATGCGCGCACGCCCGCGATGGATTTGGTTGCCGACCTTGCGCGCCGCACATCACTGCCGGTGATCGCCGCCGGAGGCCTGATGACAGGAGGTGATATTGCCAGCGCATTGGCTGCGGGTGCGGCGGCAGCACAGCTCGGTACCGCTTTTATCGGCTGCCCGGAGAGCGTCGCTGACACTGCCTATCGCGATCGGCTGGCGCTGGGTGGAGAGACGGTTATGACGGCTGCGATTTCCGGTCGACCCGCGCGCTGCCTCAGCAATGCTTTCACCGAATGGGCAGGAGATATCCCAGCGGGCGAAATTCCCGCCTATCCCTGTGCTTATGACCTAGGCAAAGCACTGAACGCTGCGGCTAAGGCGCAGGGCGTTACCACGTTTGGGGCACAATTGGCAGGCGCTGGTGCGGATCAGGCGCGCACCTTACCTGCCCAAGAGTTGGTCCACGCCCTGATGACGGAGCTGGAAGCCGCGATTTGAGGCCGCGTGCAAAACGCCGAAGCGTCTGTTGCCCGTATCAGAGTTTCCGGCGGCATCGGTCAGCTCGACACGCGGCGTCAGGTCAAAGTGTTGTAGCCAGACGTGTGCCTTGATTGATCGCGCGTTTGGCGTCGAGTTCCGCTGCAACATCAGCGCCCCCGATCACATGGGCGGTCACACCGATTTCGGACAATTGGTCCGCCAGTGAGCGTTCGCTGACCTGACCCGCACAAAGCACGATGGTGTCGGCCTCGATCACGGTTGGATTTTCACGGGCCTCGCCAAAACTCACATGCAGGCCTGCGTCGTCGATGCGCTCGTAGTTTACGCCTCCGACAAAATCGACGTCTTTCATCTTGAGCGTGGCGCGATGAATCCAACCGGTGGTTTTGCCCAACCGTTTACCGTGGCGTTCTGCTTTGCGTTGCAACAGCGTGACTTTACGGGCCGGTGCTTCTGGCTGTGGACCCTCCGGAGCAAGACCAGAGCGATGCTCGGCAGGATCGGTTACGCCCCATTCGCGCATCCACAGCGGCAGGCTTTCTGACGGGCTCTCGCCCTCATGCAGCAGATATTCAGAAACATCAAAGCCGATGCCCCCTGCGCCAATCACCGCGACCTTGTCGCCGACTGGCACTTTGTGGCGCAGCACATCAATGTAGCTTACGACTGACGGATGATCCTGCCCCGGAATGTGGGGGTCCCGCGGGATGACGCCGGTGGCGATCACCACCTCGTCAAATCCCTTGAGGTCTTCGGCACCCACACGACGACCCATCTCCAAGGTGACGCCCGCTTTGGCAACCATTGTGCGGTACCAATCGACCAGGCCCCAGAACTCTTCTTTGCCGGGGACTTGTTTGGCCATATTGAGTTGGCCGCCGATTTCATCAGCAGCATCAAAGAGCGTCACGCGATGTCCGCGCTCAGCGGCTGCGATTGCGGTGGAAAGGCCAGCGGGGCCGGCACCGACGATCGCAATGGATTTTGGAGACTGGGTGGGCGTCAGCGCCAGCTCGGTCTCATGGCAGGCACGGGGGTTCACCAAGCAAGACGTCAGCTTGCCGCCAAAGGTGTGGTCCAGACAGGCCTGATTACAGGCGATACAGGGCGCGATCTCGGCGCTGCGACCTGCCTCGGCCTTTGCGACAAAATCTGCATCCGCCAGCATCGGGCGCGCCATCGACACCATGTCGGCGCACCCCTGTGCCAGCACGTCCTCGGCGACCTCGGGCGTGTTGATCCGGTTTGAGGTGATGACGGGGATGGAGACATGACCCATCAGTTTTTGGGTGACCCATGCAAACGCGGCTCGGGGAACCGAAGTTGCGATGGTGGGAATGCGCGCTTCATGCCAGCCGATCCCGGTGTTGATAATGGTCGCACCTGCAGCCTCTACGGCTTTGGCGAGCTGCACGACCTCGTCAAAAGTGGAGCCATTGGGCACGAGGTCGATCATCGAGAGGCGATAGATCAGGATGAACTCCAGCCCGACCGCTTCGCGCACGCGACGTACCACCTCGACTGGCAGTCGCATGCGGTTTTCATAACTGCCACCCCAGCGGTCTTCGCGTTTGTTGGTGTGGGTTACGAGGAACTGATTGAGGAAGTACCCCTCGGAACCCATGATCTCGATGCCATCATACCCGGCTTCTTTCGCCAGCCGGGCGGCATTCACGATGTCAGAGATCTGCTTTTCGATCCCATCTTCATCCAATTCATTCGGTGGGAAGGGCGAAATCGGCGACTTCACGGCACTGGGGGCCACGCATTTGGGCCCATAGGAGTAGCGACCTGCATGCAGGATCTGCATCGCGATCTTGCCGCCAGCCTCATGCACGGCTTTTGTCACCACGGAATGGTTCGCAACATCCTGCTCGGTTGTCATCATCGCCGCACCGGGCAGCACGGAACCTTCGAGGTTGGGACCGATTCCGCCGGTCACCATCAGCGCAACTCCGCCACGGGCACGAGCGGCGTAGAACTCCGCGACGCGGTTCCAATCGCGGGTCTCTTCCAAGCCTGTGTGCATGGAACCCATCAGGACGCGGTTCTTCAGCGTGGTAAAGCCCAGATCCAACGGGGCCAACAGATGTGGGTACGCAGCCATGACACTCTCCCTGCAAACTCATTTGGCGGCTCGTGTAAACGCACCGCATGTTGGGCGCAGGATCGCCCGACGGGCTGCCGATGTCACCTCCATACGCGGCGTCACCCCCTTGCGTGCCCCGGCGGCACACGGTCTAAGAGGGAGCGAAACAACCGTTGCCGGAGGCTGAGGCATGAGCAAAACATCCCCAAAAGAGATGACCTCGGAGCAGATCGCCGCACTGCCGTATCGTCCGAATGTGGGCGTCATGATGATTAACGGCGAGGGGGCTGTGTGGGTCGGCCAGCGGATGGACCGCTATAAGGACGCTTGGCAAATGCCCCAAGGTGGTATCGACAAAGGCGAGGATGCGCGTCTCGCGGCACTGCGAGAACTAGAAGAAGAAACCGGCGTCACCCCTGATCTGGTCGAGGTAATCGCTGAAAGCAACGGCTGGCTGCCCTACGATCTGCCGCATGAGGTGGTGCCGCACTTCTGGGGCGGTAAATACCGCGGGCAGGAACAGAAATGGTTCTTGCTGCGATTTACCGGCCGCGATGAACAAATCAACATTGCAACCGATGACCCGGAGTTTTCCGCGTGGCGCTGGCTGCCGGTGGATCAACTGGTCGATAAAGTCGTCCCCTTTAAAAAGGAGGTCTACGCTCGTGTTGTCGAAGAATTCCAAGCTCATCTGTAAAGCTGCCCTTGTCGCAGGATCGACCATAGCGACAACGACGCGGGCGTTGGCGTTGAGTTGCGTGCCGATGGGGCCGGGCGATGTCTATCGGATCGTCTCCGACAGTGAAGATCCATTTCTGGTGATCGAAGGTCGCGTCAGTTTTGACGAAACGCTTTTGCCGCAATACTCGGATGCCAATCCGCGTGCGACAGAGAAACCCACGGAAATCCCGGCGCAAGTCACGGGTCTTTTGTTGGGCGAGCGCATGTTTGATCAGCCAGTGGAGGGAGAAATCACTCTCGAAGCCCATTGTCTGGGACCCTGGTGCGGCAGTCTGGTTTCGGGCGCGCGCTACCTGTTTTTTGCGCGCCAGACCGAGGATCGTGTGGTTGCGGTGATAGAACCCTGTGGTGGCTTCTTCTTCTCAGCAGAAGATGGCAGCGCCGGAGATACGGTGCTGCAGTGTCATTTGGGCGGAATATGCCCCTCGCAATTGCCCGAAAGTTTGGAAGGCGCAGTGACACCGCTGACCGAGGATTGATCGGCCAGCAATTAGGTTTGGCGTAGGCCGCACTGTTATTCAGCGGCTACGGGTGCTGTCTTTGCAACCGCTGGTTTCGGGGCCTGCTGGCCGAGCCAGACTGAGAACAATGCTACGATTGCCCCAAGCGCCTGCAGCATGGAAAAGTGCTCGCCCGCAAATAGCGCGCCGAGGATCACGGCTGTCAGCGGGCTGAAAACACCCAGAAGCGAAATCTGAGCAGGCGCGATGCGGCTTATGCCGCGAAACCATAGAATATAGGTGAACGCGCCGCCAATCAGGCTCATATAGCCGAGGCCAATCAGGTTTGCCGTCGAAAGGGTCGGCCATTCGGGCAGCGCAAATAAGGCGACCGGTATCAACAAGATCCCGCCGGCTGTGAGTTGCCACGCCGTGAAGGTTAGCGCAGGTACACCCGGTTGCCATTTCCGGGTGAGCACCACGCCTGTAGCCATCGACAGCGCGCCGCCAAGTCCGGCCAGCACACCCGTGGGGTCTAGGCTGGCCTCCGGCCCAAGCACCAGTAATCCAACCCCAATGATGCCTAGAAAAGCGGCCGCGATGCCTTTGCGGTGGATCTGTGTGCCAAGAAGCGCGCCAGACAGCGCCATCACGAACAATGGCTGCACGGCTCCTAACGTGGCCGCGACCCCGCCCGGCAAGCGATAGGCCGACAGGAATAAAAGCGCCCAAAACACCGAGAAATTCAGCGCGCCAAGCACAAAGATCTTTGGCAATAACGCCACGGGTGGAAGCTGCCGCACGAGTAAAAGGAGTAAAAAGCCAGCGGGCAAGGCGCGCAGTAGCGCAACCAGATAGGGCGACTCTCCGGGGAGAAAGGTTGTGGTCACAATATAGCTGCTGCCCCATATCGCGGGCGCAAGTGCAGTGAGGGCGAGGTCTCTTGTGTCTGTCATGGTGTTGCCTCCTGGGTATCTTGACGTCGAGATAGTATCCAGAAGTCTCGACGTCAAGATATGCGCTTGCATTGACCTTCCCTGCACGGCGGCACATTACTGTCGCATGGATCATGTGGACTTCATTTTAGAACAATGGCGCAAAGAACGGCCTGACCTTGATGTCACCGCGATGGGCGTTGTGGGTCGCGTTGGTCGGCTTCATCTCGCGTATATGAAACCGATGGAGAAAACTTTCGCTCGCTTCGGTCTGAATGGGGCAAAGTTTGATGTATTGGCGACGTTGCGCCGCGCCGGAGCACCGCATTGCCTTTCTGCTGGTGACCTGATGAAGGCGACAATGGTTGCCTCGGGCACCATGACAAACCGGATTGACCGGCTTGAGGTGGATGGGCTGGTGAGCCGCACCACCAACCCCGAAGACAGCCGCAGTTTTTTGATTGGGCTGACGGACAAGGGCTTTGACTTGATAGATCGAGTCGTCGAAGTCCATGTCGAGACACAGGCATCGCTCCTTGAGGGATTGTCAGATGAAGAAATCGTGCAACTTGCGACATTGCTGTCAAAGGCATTGAATGCCGCGGGCCGTACCTGACATCAGATGCGACCCGTTGGTTTGTCCGTCACTTGAGGCCGCAGGGCGAGCGGTCAAGATGTGGACAAAGTCTGATCAACTGGTTTGGCCTTAATCAGAAATCTTCATAGTAGTTGAAAGCGGCGCTGCCATCACTCGCGAATGTCCCATGGGCCGTCGGGGCGAGAGGGGTCTCCTCATCCGTTTCGGCATCCAAATCCCAACTATCCACCGCCGGTTTGGGGCTGGCGGATACCATTTGCCCGGACAATTTGAACTTCGCCACGACACTACCCAGTTCAGCGGCGTCATTGTCCAGCATCTGACAAGCGGCAGACGCTTCTTCAACCATCGCGGCGTTTTGTTGTGTGACTTGATCCAGTTGCACCACGCCGGTGTTGATCTCGCCGATGCCATTGGATTGCTCCGAGGCACCCTCAGCGATACCCGACACCAGTTGCGAGATATTGTTCACCCGCTCCACGATCATCTGCAGCGCGTCACCAGCTTTGCCGACGAGATCGACACCAGCTTCGACCTGTTTGGAACTCTCACCGATCAGCGATTTGATCTCCATCGCCGCATCTGATGAGCGCTGGGCGAGCGCTCGGACTTCGCTTGCGACGACGGCAAAACCACGTCCGGCCTCGCCTGCGCGCGCAGCTTCAACGCCAGCATTGAGCGCCAGCAGGTTGGTTTGGAACGCGATATCGTCAATCACAGAAATGATCTGTTCGATCTTCTTCGAGGATTGCTCAATTTCCGTCATCGCGGTCACAGCATTCTGTACAACCCCGCCGCTGACTTCGGCCTCCTGTTTCGCCTCGCCGGTGATCTGCTCGACGCTGCGAGCACTGTCTGCAGCGGACTTAACGCTCACCGTCATCTCTTCTAGCGCGGCGGCTGTTTCTTCCAGTGTTGCCGCCTGACTTTCAGTACGGTGGGAGAGGTCATTTGATGACTGGTTGATCTCAGCCGCACCATTGCGGATGCGGTTCACCGCGCTCACCACATGCCCGAGTGTTTCATTGAGCGTGGTCACGGTTTTGTTGAAGTCTTCGCGCAGTTTTTCGTGTTCGCCCGCAAAAGGCGCCTCAATCTTTGTGGAGAAGTCTCCTTGCGACAGGCGCAGCAACCCTGTGCTGAGGTTTTCGACGACAATGGCCTGTTCACGCTGTTGTTCGGCACGTTCTTCGTCTGCGCTGCGGGCGATTTTCAGGTCATCCTGAAACGAGAGCAACGCTTTGCCGATGTCGCCGATTTCGTCGCCACGCTCGGCTTCTTCGACGCTGGTGTCCAGATTTCCGGAGGCAACTTGGGCCATACCGTTCGCAATTTTATGCAGCGGACGGGTAATCGACGCAGCAACCCGCCAGCCGAGAAAAGACATCATCGCACAGATCGCAAGCCCGATGAGAGCAAGTGTCCACGCTTTTTGATACAGCGGTGCCATGACGTCTGCGACATCCTGTTCGACAACCAGCGCCCAATTGGCAAGATCAAGCCCGACTGGACGGGATGCCGCCATGACTGGGTGGCCGTCCAACCCGGTTTCACCCTTGGAGAAATGGGTCTCTCCTTTCAGGGCGGTTGCAAGATGATTTGCCTCTGGGAGCGTGTCGAGCACGCTGTATCCCCCGTCAAAACGGGAGGTTGTACGTGCTTTATAATCTGCGCCAACGATATAGACCTGTGCGGTCTCACCAAGGCCGTCATCATTGTTTGTAATGACACCGAACATATCAACCGGAACCTGCACTGCAACGACCCCCAATAGGCTGCCATCCGCTGCCATGACAGGGGTCGCGAGGAACGCCGCCGCAGCGCCATAGCTTGGGGCGTATGGTTCCATATCTGCAAAAACCACTTCGCCCTCAGCAGCAGCGCTCGCAGCGCGATAAGCCTTGCCCAATCCGGAGTCCGCATAGGTGCCATCACTGAGGTTGGTGGCGTAATCCATCTCCTTAAAGACGGAATAGATGATGTCGCCCTCTGGATTGATCAGGAAGGCGTCATAATAACCTTTGCTTTCGATCAAGGTGCGCAAACCGTTATGATAGACCGCGTGCGTCTCGTGATAGGCCGCGTCCCCTTCGGCGCGCTGTAGCTTATGCTTCTCACCGGTTGGGAAGCTGTTTTCAGTGATGTAAGCGGTTTGCAAACTGGCTGCCGCCTCAGATCCAAGAGCGTTCCATGTTTCTTCAAAACTGATCAGCGCAGATGAGGTGGCGGGAGACTGGGCCAGTGAGACCAGATCGTTACGAATATTGAACATGATCTGGCGCACAGAATAGCTCCGGTCCGCCAAAAGCGATGCCATCTGGTCTTTGACGGATCGTTCGGCGAACCGGTTGAAGGCAATCAGCGCCGCAGCGATCAGGAGGAAACTGGTTACCGCGCAAAATCCCGCAAAGAACAAGGGCAGTTTGCGAGAGATCTTTATGGTATTCGTACGAAACATGACGAGATCCTGTGGTGTTGCTTGACCTTCAGAGTATCTGTCGTCGCCGCTGTTTAAGAATTCGCAAATATAGCCATAATCGTATATCTTTCGAGCGAACCTATACTTTCGCGCTGTCGAAGTGTTCGGAATTCCGGTCAGCTATGACGTCAATGCGAAACGCCTTGATCTCACAGGGAAAGTCCGATTCGAATCGGGTGGAATGATGGCAGGGGGATATTTGCCCAATATTTGTGCATAAATTTGAATATGCTAATATTCTGGGCGTATCGATAAGGGCGCGATTGCGTGTTGGGATGCGCGCATCTGCTGGCACCGAGCTCACGTGGCCCGGTGCCATGATCTGTGATGTTAGAGAAGACCCGCTTCTTGCAGCAATACGCGCATGTCTGCTTTGGGGCGGGGCCCGATGTGGCTGATGACTTCGGCGGCGCAGGTGTTGCCCATGCGTGCGCAGGTCTCCAGATCACGTCCTTGGGCGAGGCCAAACAGGAAGCCTGCCGCAAACTGATCGCCTGCTCCGGTCGCGTCCACAGGGACAACCTTGGTCACGGAGACATCGATACGACCGTCCGGGCTGACCACAGTCACGCCATCGCCCGAGCGAGTGCAGACCACCAACGGACAGATCGCCGCTGTTCTTGCCAAGGCCTCTTCCAGATCATCGGTTTCAAATAGAGAGCGAATTTCGTCCTCATTGCCGATCACAAATTCCAGTTCGGTTTCGATCAGCTTTAGAAAATCGGCGCGGTGACGTTCGACACAGAACGGGTCAGAGATCGCGATGCCGGGTTTGCCGCCGCCAGCGCGGCAGTCACGCGCCGCTTCCATAAAGGCGGTTTTGCCTTTGTCCTTGTCGAAGAGATACCCCTCAAGGAACATGATCTGCGCCTGACCTGCGACCTCGTTTGGTACATCGTCAGAGCTGAGTTCAGATGAAATCCCCAGATAGGTGTTCATCGAGCGCTCGCCATCGGGCGAGACAAAAATCATCGAACGAGAGGTGGGGAGTTCGCCGCCCGCGACGGGCGGGTTCACAAAATCAACGCCATCGTCCTGCATGGCTTGCGCGTAAAATCGCCCCAGAGCGTCGTCATGCACGCGACCGATGAAAGCCGAAGAAAGCCCCAGCGCACCAGCACCCGCAATGGTATTGGCGACAGAGCCACCGGGCGTCTGCACCCGTTCTTTCATCGCAGCATAGAGCACTTCTCCACGCTCACGCTCGATCAGCTGCATAATGCCCTTCTCGATCCCCATATGGTCGAGAAAACTGTCGTCGCATTGAGAAATCACGTCGACAACGGCATTGCCGATACCGACGAGCTGATAGGTTTTGGTCATAGTGTTTTATCCTCGTAGAGGCAGAGATCTCGGATGATGCAGGTGGAGCACAAGGGTTTGCGCGCCTTGCAGTGATAGCGGCCGTGCAGGATCAGCCAGTGATGCGCGTGCAGTTGGAAATCGACCGGGATATTGTCCTCGATCGCCCGTTCAACAGCGTTCACATCCTTGCCGGGGCAGATGCCAGACCGGTTGCCGACGCGAAAGATATGCGTGTCCACCGCCTGTGCCGGGTAGCGCCACCACATATTCAAAACCACATTGGCGGTCTTGCGCCCCACGCCGGGCAGGCTTTCGAGCGCTGCACGAGAACAGGGAACCTCGCCACCGTATTGATCGACAAGGATGCGGGAGAGCTTGATGACGTTCTTGGCCTTGTTGCGATAAAGGCCAATCGTCTTGATGTGTTCGATCACACCCTCTTCGCCAAGGGCGAGCATCTTCTGGGGTGTGTCGGCGATTTTGAACAAATCCTTGGTGGCTTTGTTCACGCCTGCGTCGGTTGCCTGAGCGGACAGGGCGACGGCCACGACCAACGTGTAGACGTTGACATGGTCGAGTTCGCCCTTGGGTTCGGCCTCGGCGTCCTGGAACCGCGTGAAGATCTCGCGGAGCGTATGATAATCGAGTTGCTTGGCCATCGGGCGTTCTTTTGCCCGCTGAGGACACAGGGCGCAAATTAAAAACGCGTGGTATTCGCAAGGGTTCAGGCGTTGCGGTGCAAAAGTCGCGCTTTTGCGTCGCGCAACAAAACAAACCGCAGGTTCCGGGTCGCGCCGCGTGCTCACTGTGGCTAATCTCAATGCCGAAGTAGAGAGAATACCAACGAGGACGAGTGCCATGCCGCGGGACGAACAGGCTTATCACTATGGGGTGATCCGCCGCGCGATCGAGGTCATTGATGCGGATGGGGCGGATCTGTCTCTCGAAGAGTTGGCGGCCCGCATGGACATGAGCTCAGCACATTTTCAGCGCATATTTTCAGCTTGGGTTGGTGTTTCGCCAAAACGCTATCAGCAGTACCTGCGTTTGGGGCATGCAAAGTCGCTGTTGCGTGAGGATTTGCCCTTGCTGGAGACTGCCCATGCCGTTGGGCTTTCCGGGTCTGGCCGCTTGCATGATTTATTCGTGCGTTGGGAGGCCATGAGCCCCGGTGAGTATGCCCGCCGGGGCGAGGGGCTGACCGTGCGTTGGGGCTGGTTTGACAGCCCCTTCGGTCTGGCGCTCGCCATGGGCACTGAAAAAGGCCTGTGTGGTCTGGCCTTCGCGGCCGAAGTCGGGGCGGAAACGGCCTTGAGCGATATGCGTGCCCGCTGGCCCAAGGCCGCGTTTGTCGAGGATACAAATGCGTTGCGCCCACAGGTCGAAGCGGCCTTTGCGCGCAAAGGCGATACTGCGCTGCATCTGATGGGGGCACCTTTGCAGATCAAGGTCTGGGAGGCGCTCCTGCAGATCCCCGAAGGCGAGGCCACCACCTATGGCGAGATTGCCGAAGCTATCGATAACCCCCGCGCTGTGCGCGCCGTGGGAACGGCGGTGGGGAAGAACCCGCTGAGCTGGCTCATCCCCTGTCACCGGGTGTTGCGCAAGGGCGGCGAAATGGGCGGCTACCACTGGGGCGTGCCGGTCAAACGCGCGATGCTGGCTTTTGAGGCCGCCCGCGCGGAGGTCGCGCAGGAGAGCGCCGCGTGAACATGCGCGTGAGCACCCTTTTTATGCCCTGCAAAAGCGCTTTGCGGCGTGCGCGACGTTTTGCAGCCAGATGCGCTTCGACTTTGTCCCAAGCCTCTTTGCGCTCAATTTCATAAGCGGTGCGCGGTGGGGCAGGCTCGTTCCAGCGATCCAAGCCGAGGGTGACAAGAGCGATCCAATCATAAGACGACATGAGCAGACTCCATTGGGTGTGATGTGACCCTCTGAGAAAAGCAAATCGCTGCTGACACCCTGTTGTCAGTGGGGCATGCTAGGATGGCAGCAGGGTGTCACGGTATGTGCCCGCCCCCTGCATCACCGGAGGTGTCATGACCCGCAGCAATCGGATGTTTGAGTTAATCCAGATCCTGCGCGCGGCCCCTGCGCCGGTTCGGGCCGAGGATCTTGCCGCTCAGCTTGAGGTCTCCAAGCGCACGATCTACCGCGATATTGCTGCGCTTCAGGCGATGCGCACGCCCGTCGAAGGAGAGGCGGGGATCGGCTATATGCTGCGCAAGGGGTATGATCTGCCGCCGCTCAACTTCGATGAAGAAGAAATCGAGGCGCTGCATGTCGGGCTTGCGATGTTGATGCGCACAGGGGATGGCGCGCTGCAGCAGGCGGCGGCACGGGTTGGGCGCAAGATATGCGATGTCCACGCCAGCGCCGAGTGGCTGCAGGTTGCCCCTTATGGTGCGCCGCTTGATGACCCCGACAATGGCTGTGTGTCCAAGGCGATCTTGCGCCAAGCGGTCCGCAGCGCCCAGAAACTGCAACTGGTCTATGTGAATGAGGCCGGAGAGCAGAGCGAGCGCATCCTACGCCCCTTGGCGTTGATCTATCACATCGATTGCACGCTGCTTGCGGCGTGGTGCGAGCTGCGCAGCGGTTTTCGTCATTTCCGCACGGACCGGATGATGTCTGCTGACTTGCTGGAGGCCCATTTCACGCACGAAGCCGCGCTGTTGCGCAAGCTGTGGCGGGAACAAGAACGCGACACGTTTGTTTACAAGGCGTAACCTAGCCCGCCGCTTTGCGAGTTGGGTTGCGCGGCAATCCGCCGAACGCGATGCCTGCACGCTTGCTGCGCGCGGCGATGCGCACAATATCTACACACAACGTCTCCGCCCGCGAACAGAAAACGCGAGCGATAAAAGACAGGTATGAGGAAGAAAAGGTAAACTACGTATGTCTTTTGCAAAAATCCCCGCCCTTGGCGTGCTGGCCGCTGCCGTGGCGCTGAGCGCTTGTGACGATCCTGCCTCCTATGGTGCGCCCGGCGGTATCAACCGCTCTCAGAACGGGGCCATCATAGGTGGCCTGATTGGTGCAGGCATCGGTGCGGCGACCTCGGATGACGACAAGGCCGAGACCATCATCGGCACCGCTGCTGTCGGCGCACTGGCTGGCGGCTTGATCGGGCGAGAGTTGGACAAGCAAGAGGCTGAGCTGCGTCAAAGCCTCGATAACGACTCGATTTCCATTGTGAACACCGGCGATCGTCTGATTGTCTCGCTGCCCAATGATTTGACCTTTGCCACCGATAGTTCTGCGATTTCCTCGGTGGTGCGGAGCGATCTGCGCAAGGTTGCAGGCAGCTTGCAGCGCTATCCGGGCAGTGTGGTTCAAGTGATCGGTCACACCGACAGCGATGGTGCGGCCTCCTATAACTATTCGCTGTCCGAACGTCGGGCCAATGCGGTCGCCGATGAAATTGCTGCGGGGGGTGTTTCTTACAACCGTATGCGCATCATCGGTCGTGGTGAGGATCAGCCTGTCGCCAGCAACCTGACGGCAGAGGGAAAAGCGCGCAACCGCCGGGTGGAGATCGTCATCATCCCGCAGGCGAGCTAAGCCCAGTCGCACGCACAAAATCCCAAGGCCGCGCCCAGAGCGCGGCCTTTTGTCGTTATTTCGCATCGCCTGTGTAAAGGTGCACAGCCCGTCTGCGGTGGTCGGCCTTTGTTCGCGGACAGGCACGCCCTAGCTTTGTGAGCGAGATTGATAATTTGAAAGGACCGAATGATGGCTGATCCTGTATTGCTTATTATTTCCGGCTCTCTCCGCAAGGAGGCGACCAACCGTAAACTGGCCAGAGAGGCCGCTCGGCTCTTTGGACCTGCAGAGGTCATCGAGGGCGATTTGAACCTGCCGCTTTATGATGGCGACGCTGAAGAGGCCGATGGTATACCCACCGCTGTTCAAGCGCTGGCAGACCAAATTGCGCGCGCTGATGCGGTGGTCATCTCGACGCCGGAGTATAACAAGGGTCCGTCAGGTGTATTGAAGAACGCGCTGGACTGGGTGAGCCGCACCGATGGCAAGCCCTGGGCCGACAAGCCAGTGGCCGTGATGTCTGCGGCAGCGGGGCGTGCAGGTGGGGAGCGTGCTCAGATGATCCTGCGCGGTTTCATGGTGCCCTTTCGCGCAAATGTTCTGCCGGGGCCGGAGGTGCATCTGGCGGGGTCCAGCAAGGAATTCGATGAGACGGGCACGCTCACCAGCGATCTCTATGCCAAAACGCTTGCGGATTTGATGACACAATTGCGCGCATTGGCCACGCGGTCATGACATAGTGAATGTTTGGCGGGGCTGATGGCCCCGCCTTTCGCTTTTACAAAGCCGCGGGTTCAATCCCATCTTCTTCCAGCTTGTTGTCTGGCTCGACATGTATTGTCACATGAACACCGGGCAGGGCGGCTTCGATCTCTTCTTCCAATCGGTCGCAGATGTCGTGGCTTTCCGCCACAGACATGTCGCCGTCCACGACCATGTGAAATTCCACAAAAATCGCCTTGCCCGCGCGCCGGGTTTTGATGTCGTGGATTTGCAGTGCACCGCCGCCAGAGCCAAGGATGACGGCGGCGATTTTCTCCTGTTCTTCGGGGGATGCGGCTTTGTCCATCAGCCCATCGACCGAGTCAGAGACCACATGAAGCCCTTCGCGGAGGATGTTTACCGCAACCAGCAACGCAAGGATTGGATCCAGGATGTGCCAGCCGGTTGCCAGCACCAAAACCAGTCCGACCATCACACCGGCCGAAGTCCAGACGTCGCTCATCAGGTGTCGGCCACCTGCGACAAACGCCGGAGATTTCAGGCGTCCGCCTGCTCGCAGCAACACCTGAGCCCAGCCGAGGTTTACCATTAACGCCAATGCGTTCACAGCCAATCCGACAGGTGTGAGGTTCGCAGAGGCCCCCGAGACCAGAGCGACAACCGCCTGATGCAGGATCAAAACGGCGGCGAGGATAATCATGATCCCCTCGATCACTGCGGAAAAATACTCAGCCTTGTGGTGCCCAAACGGGTGCCCATCATCGGCCGGGCGCTCTGCATAGCGGATTGCAAACCATGCCAGCACCGCTGCCGACACGTTCACAAGACTTTCCATCGCGTCGGAAAAAAGGGCGACCGATCCGGTCAGCGCCCAAGCGCCAAGTTTTAGCGCCAGCACCAGAACAGAGACCGCAATTGTGCCGGTTGCGATCTGACTGGCACTGAGGCGCGAACTGAGACCCAAGGGCATCCGCTCAACCCACTAAGGCGCGGCGCAGCAGATTGAGGCCGGCAATCAGCAGAACGAACAGCGTGGCTCGTCGGAAGGTTTTTTGATCAATGCGGTCCTGTAGCCTGCCACCAATCCACATGCCCATCAGCGCAGGCACAATCATCAAAACGGAAAATGGCAGTGTCTCGCTGCGCATCACGCCAGAGCCGATATGGGCAAAAAACAGCACCACTGCGCCAAGGCCGTAGATGACGCCTTGAATGCGCATCTGCTCTTTCTTTTCAGTGCCAAGAGCAGTCAGATACGCGACCGTTGGCGGCCCCCAGATGCCAGAAAAGCCACCGATAAACCCTGCAAACGCCCCGATGCCAATCTCCACTCGGCGCGAGGCTTCGTGTAAAACCAGATGCTTACCCAATAGTTGCGTCACCGCAAAGAGCGTGATCGGTGCGCCAATAATCAACAGCATCACCTGCGCAGGCAATACCCGTACCATCTGCGCGCTCATCATGAGAAACAGCCCGCCCACCAGCAAAAAGGCCCGAAAGCGCTTGATCGATTCCCAAGCGGCACCCGGTCCTTGTTTGAGCGCCTGAAACCCATTGGTGACCAAAGTGGGCAGAATCAGCCCCGCCAATGCCAGGTCCGGCGCCATGATAGAGCTGAGGCCCGAGACCATGATCATCGGCATGGCAAAGCCAACGAGGCCTTTGATCGTGCCAGCAACCAATGCCACGGCGAAGGCCAGCACGAATCCAGCGGGCGCGAGAAAGGGAATGAGATCAGTCATATCCTTGCGTTTAGCACAACCAACGGGTGCTGCACTGCAAAAACGAATGAGTAATTATTGAACGATATGAGTGCTGTTTGAGATTTAATATTGCGCTGCAGGTGCAAAGTGGCCTATCACAGGGCAAGCTCTGAGGAGGATGGCACTCATGCCCCACGACGGACAATTGGACGGACAGGATATGAAACCTACCACGCCGCTGCTGCCGGATTTGCTGGCTTTGACACAAGGCGCACTCGCGCCTCTGGATCAGCTGCTCGAGATTGCGACCTCGCGGGTTCGCGAAACCGTCAGCGATGGCGGCCGTGTTTCTGGTGCGTTGGTGGAACAGCACCAATACGCCGCCCACGGCCTCGCGTGGTTGGCGACGTATGTCTATTCTCTGCGTCAGATGCATCGCTGGGCCGAGGCGCTCTCAGGAGAGGGTAAGTTTGGTGAGATGGAACAGCTGATCCACCAGATCGCCTTTGGTGAATACCTCTGGCAGATCTACGGTGGCATTCAGATGAACCAGGGCGAAGTCCTGCGCCTGCAAGATCTGGGCCTCAGCCAGGACGACCAGCGCGCGATGATGGCACCTGCGGTGATGACGCTGACGCAGTCCGGGAATACGCAGGCAGCGCGTGTGCGTCTGGTTGAACTGATGGAGCAGCAAGCTGGTAGCACCATGTTCGGAGCATCAGGGCTGGACGACGAGCTAGAGATGATCCGAGATCAATTCCGCCGCTATGCTCAGGAAAAGGTCGAACCTTTTGCGCATGACTGGCATCTCAAGGACGAGTTGATCCCGATTGAGGTGATCGAAGAACTGGCGGAGATGGGCGTCTTTGGTCTGACTATACCCGAGGAATTCGGCGGTTTTGGTCTATCCAAGGCCTCGATGTGCGTGGTCTCCGAGGAGCTTTCACGCGGCTATATCGGAGTCGGCAGCCTTGGTACCCGTTCTGAGATTGCCGCCGAGTTGATCCTCGCCGGGGGCACGGATGCCCAAAAAGCGAACTGGCTGCCCAAAATTGCCAGCGCGGAGATCCTGCCGACCGCTGTTTTCACCGAGCCGAACACGGGGTCTGACCTCGGCTCTCTGCGCACCCGCGCGGTCAAGGATGACAATGGTGACTACAAAATCACCGGCAATAAGACATGGATCACCCATGCGGCGCGAACCCATGTGATGACGCTCCTGGCGCGGACCGATCCGGAGACAACCGACCATCGCGGTCTCAGCATGTTCCTCGCTGAGAAAACGCCGGGAACTGAGGATAATCCGTTCCCGACCGACGGGATGACCGGTGGTGAGATCGAGGTGCTCGGCTATCGCGGCATGAAAGAATACGAGCTGGGCTTTGACGGATTCCATGTGAAGGGTGAAAACCTTTTGGGTGGCGAGGAAGGCAAGGGCTTCAAGCAGCTGATGGAGACCTTTGAGAGCGCGCGCATTCAGACTGCGGCACGGGCCATTGGCGTAGCGCAATCGGCGCTCGATATTGCCATGCAATACGCGCAGGATCGCAAACAATTCGGTAAGGCGCTGATCAACTTCCCTCGGGTGTCTTCGAAACTGGCGATGATGGCGGTCGAGGTCATGGTGGCGCGGCAGCTCACGTATTTTTCGGCTTGGGAGAAAGACAACGGCCACCGCTGCGACCTTGAGGCCGGTATGGCAAAGCTCCTTGGTGCGCGTGTGGCATGGGCTGCTGCAGACAACGGTTTGCAGATCCACGGCGGCAATGGCTTTGCGCTTGAGTATAAGATCTCGCGGGTGCTGTGTGATGCGCGCATTCTGAATATCTTTGAAGGTGCAGCAGAGATCCAAGCGCAGGTGATCGCGCGACGGCTGTTGGCCTAGAAAACGGCATACAGGACTGTACTCGACCACGGGTGGGGGAAGCGCCCTCCCGTGGGGAGGGCGAGAATTTTCGTCAAATTGCCCGGCGCATCTGGCGAGATTTGTGATATCGCTCCGGTATGATGCGCTTCCTTCTCCTCAGCCTGTTCTTTCTCACCGCCTGCGGCGACCGCCCCGTTGGGCGCGAGGCCCGCATTCTTGCCATGGGCGATTCCATGATGGCGTGGAACAGCCTTGGCGGGCAGTCGATCCCGGATGTTGTCTCTGATGTGCTCGGGGAGCCGGTTGTGGATCGTTCCGTGTCGGGCGCGCGGATGATCTATCGCCTGCCGATCAGCGGTGCAGCGGGTCTGTCGATCCCGAAACAATATCGCGCAGGCAATTGGGACTGGGTGATCCTGAATGGCGGCGGCAACGATCTGTGGTTGGGGTGCGGCTGCGGGCAGTGCGACCGAAAGATGGATAAGCTGATTTCCGAAGATGCCGAGACAGGGGTTTTCCCCGACCTTGTCACACGCATCCGGCAGGACGGCGCGCGTGTGATCCTGCTGGGGTATTTACGCACGCCGGGCCGGTCATCGCCGATCGAGAACTGCCGTGACGAAGGCGATGAGCTGGACGCACGCCTAATGAGGCTGGCAGGGGGCGATACCAGTGTGACCTTCCTGCCTGCTGCTGACCTGGTACCCTATGGCGATCTGAGCTTTCACGCTGTGGATCGTATCCATCCCTCGCCAAAAGCCAGCCGGATCATCGGGGGCAGGGTGGCGGAGGTCATTCAATCGCTGCCTGCCAACCTCTAAGAGGTAAAAAATCACCGCCTGACTTTTTTGGGTGCGCCGGAACGAAAAGCCCCCGCATAGGCGAGGGCTTTTTATTCTCAAGGTCGAAGTTGGATCAGGAGATCGCAGCCGCTTTTACATCTTCGTCGATGTAGGGCAGGTACTGCTCAAAATTGTCAGAGAACATCTGCACCAGTTTTTCAGCCTGCGTGTCATAGGCGGCCTTGTCATCCCAGGTGCGGCGCGGATCGAGAAGCACTTCGGCCACGCCCGGCGCAGCCACCGGCACATCAAAGCCGAAATTCGGATCCTTGCGGAACTCCGCATTGGCGAGCGAGCCGTCCAGCGCTGCGGTCAGCAGGGCGCGGGTGGCTTTGATCGGCATCCGCGAGCCGGTGCCATAGGCGCCGCCGGTCCAGCCAGTGTTCACCAACCAGCAGGTCGCGCCGTGGGCAGCGATCTTCTCGCGCAGCAGGTTGCCATAAACCTCTGGGCGGCGTGGCATGAAGGGTGCACCAAAGCAGGTGGAGAAAGTCGGCTCCGGTTCGGTCACACCACGCTCAGTCCCGGCCACCTTGGAGGTGAAGCCGGAAAGGAAGTGATACATCGCCTGCGCAGGAGTCAGCCGCGCAATCGGAGGCAGCACGCCAAAGGCATCACAAGTCAGCATGATGATATTCTTCGGATGGCCGCCACGCGCCGACTCGGAGGCATTGGAGATGTAATGCAGCGGGTAGGCACAGCGCATATTGGCGGTAAGGCTGTCATCATCGAAGTTGAGATCGAAGGTTTCCGGATCGAAAGTCATATTCTCGATCACGGTGCCAAATTTCTCGGTGGTGGCGTAGATCTCGGGCTCCGCCTCGGGGTTGAGGTTGATGGTCTTAGCGTAGCAGCCGCCCTCAAAGTTGAAGGTGCCGTTAGAAGCCCAGCCGTGCTCGTCATCGCCGATCAGCACGCGGTCGGGGTCGGCTGACAGGGTGGTCTTGCCGGTGCCGGAGAGGCCGAAGAACACAGCGGTGTCGACCGGGTTGCCCTTGGCGTGGTTGGCAGAACAGTGCATCGGCATGATGCCCTTTTCCGGCAGCAGGTAATTCAGCAGGGTGAAGACGGATTTCTTGTTCTCGCCCGCATATTCTGTTCCACCGATCAGGATCAGCTTACGGTCGAAGTTCAGCGCGATCACGGTCTCGGACCGGCAGTTGTGCTTTTTCGGGTCCGCTTGGAAGGACGGGCAGTTGATGATGGTAAAATCAGAAGTGAAATCATCCAGATCTTCGCGGTCGGGGCGACGCAGCAGATGGCGGATGAACAGGCTGTGCCATGCCAGTTCGGTTACCATGCGCACGTTGATCGCATGGACCGGGTCCGCACCACCGACGAGGTCCTGCACGAAGTAGTCACGACCTTTCATATGCTCGACCATATCGGCATAGAGCGCATCGAAGCCCTCTGCGCTCATCTCGGCGTTGTTTTCCCACCAGATGGTGTCGGCAACAGAGTCAGTCTTTACAACATGTTTGTCCTTCGGGGAGCGGCCGGTAAATTTCCCGGTGGTCACGAGGAAGGCGCCGCCCTTGCCGAGGCTGCCTTCGCCGCGGCTCAGTGCTTCCTGCACAAGGGCCGGTTCCATGAGGTTGTAATAGACATTGCCCAGACCCTCTATTCCCTGATCCTCGAGGCGGAAGTTCGGGTTTACCCGTCCAGATGTCATCTTGTGTCTCTCCTGGTGTCGGCCCTGCTGATTGCGCTGTAGCTGTGACAGGGACCGCATAGATCAAAGGCTGCGCCATAGGGCACCGGAGCGCAACATTAGCACTCATGCAGGCGGTCTTAACATGAGGTTTTGCAGAATGAACAGGATGGTTTCAGGTAGTTAGCGCAACCATGCAAACCTTTAGCGCCACCAAAAGTTTCCCATAGTGAACAGAGGTGTTTCACAGCGCCGCCATCGGTGTTTCACATGGCTGTCTTTAACAGTTGATAAGGTATTTTTGCGTCAATGAACGCCAAAGTTTTGCCTGATTCGTTAATCAGGGATTGATTCGTGCCGTCTTCCAAGCGACAAAGGGCATAAAACAAACGAATAATGAGCAGATAAGGGCAAGTTCGATGTCAAAGATTGCTTTGGTCGATGACGACAGGAACATCCTGACCTCGGTGTCTATGACACTGGAGGCCGAGGGGTTCGAAGTCGAAACGTATAATGACGGACAGGCGGCGCTAGACGCCTTTAATAAACGACTGCCGGATATGGCGGTGCTGGATATTAAGATGCCGCGTATGGATGGCATGGATCTGTTGCAGCGCCTGCGCCAGAAAACCCAGATGCCGGTGATCTTCCTCACCTCAAAAGATGATGAGATCGACGAGGTTCTGGGCCTGCGTATGGGGGCGGACGACTACGTCAAGAAACCGTTTTCCCAACGTCTTCTGGTGGAACGCATCCGCGCGCTCTTGCGTCGGCAGGAGGCGGTCGCCACGGATGAGGTCGGCACTGCGCCAGAAACCAAGGTGATGGAGCGCGGGCAGCTGCGGATGGATCCGCTGCGCCATGCGGTCAGTTGGAAAGGGCAGGATGTATCCCTGACCGTGACCGAATTCTTGCTGCTGCAGGCGCTGGCCCAACGCCCCGGATTTGTCAAAAGCCGTGACCAACTGATGGATGTGGCCTACGATGATCAGGTCTATGTGGATGACCGAACCATCGACAGTCATATCAAGCGACTGCGCAAGAAGATGCGCAGTGCTGATGCAGATTTCGCGGCGATCGAGACCCTTTATGGGATCGGCTACCGCTATAATGAAGAATAAGTTCCCGGTTTTCGGGGACTTTGGCGGAGGCATGCGCGCATGCGCGACAATAGCATGACCGACACTCACCGGCAGACGGGCCGGAATGCAGGCCGGGACGGAGAGCTGGTTCTGGGCGACGACTGGGTTGCGCCAGAACAAACCGTTGGGCGTGAAATGCGGGCCAAACGGGCGCGGCGTGGCTGGTTTTCGCTACGCGGCTCCCCGTTGACCCGTAAGATCATCACGTTCAATTTGATCGCTCTGATCATTCTGGTTTCCGGAATTCTCTATCTGAACTCCGCGCGACAGAGTCTTGTGTATCAGCGATTGGGTACACTTGTGTCTGAGGCGATGCTGGCAACTGATGTGCTGGAGGCCCAACTGCCTGAGGGCGGTTCAGTGGGCGTCGCCGCAAGCCAAGACGGCATCTCGCGCATGCTCGACAACATCTCGTTGCGCGGTGGTGTGGAGATTTTTGTTTTTGATACCTCTCTCACGTTGCTTGATCAGCAAAAAGGTATCATGCGGGCAGATGCGCTGAACCGCCTGAACGACAATGAAGGCGGGCGCACTCTCATCACCGATGCGCTCAAGGCCATTTGGTCAGCAGTTGGCGGCCAGAGCGCACCGGAGCACACCGCAGCCGAGATCGAACTGTCGGAACCTCAGCTAAAGGATCTCATCCAGCGTTCGCTAACAGATGGTACGCAAGTGGGGGCCGTACCGGATAGCGCAGGCGGTACAGTTTATGCAGCAGCCACGCCGATCCTGCAGCAAGGTCAGGCGGCTGGCGTGTTGTTGATGACCTCTGCCACCGGCGAGATCGACCGTTTGGTGCGTATCGAGCGCGAGCGCGTGTTGCAGATGTTCATTGTGGCTTTGATGGTGTCTATCGGCCTCAGCCTCGTTTTGGCATCGACAATCGCTAATCCTCTTGCCGATTTGGCTGAGGCGGCGGAGCTAGGGAAAGATCGCGACGATGACAAGGTAAAGCCCGGTCGCATTCGCATTCCAGACCTCTCGGCGCGCCCTGATGAGATCGGACGATTGAGCCGCGCGCTGCGTGGTATGGTAAAAGCGCTATATAATCGTATCGATAGTAACGAACAATTTGCAGCTGATGTGGCACATGAGATCAAGAATCCTCTGGCCAGTTTGCAGTCTGCGGTCGGCACGCTGCGCATGGTTCATCGAGAGGACCAGCGGGAGAAGCTGATGGAAGTGATTGAACATGATGTGCGTCGTCTTGACCGGTTGGTGAGCGATATCTCCAACGCGTCGCGACTGGATGCGGAACTGGTGAAAGAAGACGAAGAGGACTTTGACCTTCTCAACATGCTCGGCAACTTGAACCAGTATCTGGGCGAAGATGCGCGTAGCAAGGGCATCGACTATATTGCCGAACTGCCCAATGAGCCAATCCTGATCCGCGGCCTCGAGGCGCGGTTGGCGCAGGTCTTTGTCAACCTGATCACCAATGCGATTTCCTTCTGCGAAGAGGGTGACGCCATTCGCGTCTGGGCGCGGCGCCGCGACAATCGCGTTTTGGTGGTGGTTGAAGACACGGGTCCCGGTATTCCAGAACAGGCGCTGTCCAAAGTGTTCAAGCGATTCTATTCCCAGCGCCCGGATGAGCATTTCGGCAACAACTCGGGTCTCGGTCTGGCTATTTCCAAGCAAATCGTAGAAGCGCACGGTGGCGTGATTTGGGCTGAAAACATTCGCCCCACAGAGGCCGACCTGACGTCAGAACCTCTTGGTGCGCGTTTCGTGGTCGGGCTGCCGGTCTGATCCGGTGGCTCCCCCCACACCCGAAAATACAACCTTACACGCCAGTTGCGTCGCGCTCGATGGGCGCGGCGTTCTCATTTGCGGCCCCTCAGGCAGTGGGAAATCGGCATTGGCACTGGAGTTGATGGCGCGCGGGGCGAGCTTGGTCGCAGACGACCGAACAGAGGTGCGCTGCGTGGGGAAACGCCTGCTGGCATGTGCACCTGCCGCGATCTGCGGCCTTATTGAGGCGCGCGGTGTTGGTATTCTGCGCGCGGATGTTGTGACGGAGGTACAACTCTACGTCATCGTCGATATGGGGCAGCTTGAAACCGCGCGGCTTCCACGCCACCTAGAGGGGCAGATACTCGACGTTGCGCTGCCAAGGTTGAACCGCGTGGATGGTGATTATTTTCCGGCAGCCCTGATCCAATACCTGAAAGGTGGAGCAATTGACCCCGAAGGAGAGCCAAAACTCCGTTAGCGCCATTGCGGCCCAGCCGCCACTGGTGCTGGTGACCGGTCCATCGGGCGCCGGGCGCACCACGGCTATCAATGTGCTGGAGGATCTCGATTTCGAGGCCATTGACAATTTGCCCCTGCGCCTTGTGCCTGCCTTGGTGAACGCCGGTGGGGCCGACCGACCGCTTGTTCTGGGGCTTGATCCACGCAATCGGGATTTTTCTACCGAGGCGATGGTCGATATGATCGACATGCTCAAGGCGCGGCAGGGGATTAAAACCACGGTTCTCTATCTCGATGCACAGGCAGATGTTCTGTTGCGTCGCTTCTCCGAGACACGCCGCCGTCACCCGTTGTCCCCCGCAGAAAGCCCAGAGCTGGGCGTCACCCGTGAACTGGATTTGATGCGGATGATCCGGGAGCGTTCTGATGTTGTGATCGACACTTCAGACCTGAATGTGCACCAGCTGCGTGCAGAGGTAGAGCGCCTCTTTGCGCCCAAAGGGCGCACTCTTGCTGTGGCCCTGCACAGTTTTTCCTACAAACGCGGCATTCCGCGCAGTGTCGATATGGTGTTTGATTGCCGCTTTCTCGCAAACCCCTACTGGGAGCCGGAACTGCGTGCGCATAATGGGCAAGATAAGGAAGTGCAGGATTACGTCATGAAGGATGCGCGGTATCAGGGCTTTTTCGACCGCGTGCTCGATTTGACCCTGATGTTGCTGCCAGCCTATCGCGAAGAAGGTAAATCGCATTTTTCGATTGCCTTTGGTTGCACAGGCGGGCAACACCGTTCCGTCACTTTGGCGGAAACCTTGGCAAAGGCCCTTGCACGCGAGGGGCAGCAGGTGTCAATTAGGCACCGCGAGCTGCTTGGCCAGCAATTGAAGTGAGAGAATGCCCTTGATCGGGATCGTGATCGTCGCACACGGCGGATTGGCCAAGGAATACCTGGCCGCCGTAGAACATGTAGTTGGGCGTCAGCCTGCGCTGATGGCAATCGCCATCGGCCCGGAAGACGACCGCGATGCCAAGCAAGATGAAATCTGCGCCGCCGCCAACTCTGTCGACATTGGCGATGGCGTTGTGGTGGTGACCGACCTTTTTGGCGGCAGCCCCTCGAACCTTAGCCTACGTGCCTGCGCCCCTGCGAACCGGCGCATCCTCTACGGGGCCAATCTTCCCATGCTGATTAAGCTGGCGAAGTCACGTCATTTGCCGGTGGCGGATGCGGTGCGTCATGCGATGGAAGCCGGACGTAAGTATATCAATTCTCAAAATGTGAACCCTGAAGGGGGCGTGGCATAATCAATGGCTCGAAAAACGCTCAAGATTGTGAATGAAAAGGGTCTGCATGCGCGCGCGTCGGCCAAGTTGGTTGAGGTCGTCGAAGGCTTTGATGCCTCCGCCGAGGTGATCAAAGACGGAATGTCGGCCTCCGGAGACAGTATCATGGGGCTTTTGATGTTGGCAGCGTCGAAGGGAACGACTATTGACGTCGAAACCTCGGGACCGGATGCTGATGCGCTGGCTTCTGCTGTAGAGGCCTTGGTGGCTGACAAGTTCGGCGAAGGCTACTAATCTGGCGGAACGGTCCAAAAAGACGGGACAGGTGAAAGTGGCTGACACCGCGCACGATAATGAGTCCGGCATCACGCCGCAGGAGCCTAAAGGGGCGTCTACGGTTGAAGTCTATGACCGGCGCACGCTGACGTATGCGAATTCCTTCGATGATCGCTGGACGTCTCTGGCGATCCGCACGCTGGAATGGCTGACAGGGAAATTCACCATTCTACGGATGGTGTCGAAGTTTGAAGCCCGCAATGCTGACTATCGCGGGAACAAATTCTGGCGCGGTGCACTCAATGTGATGGGCATTGAACTGAAGACCCCGCAAGAGCAGATCAACAATATTCCCGAGACAGGGCCTGTTGTGGTTGTGGCCAACCACCCGCATGGGATGGTCGATGGCATGATCTTTGCTGACCTGATCGGCCGGCGGCGTCAGGATTACCGCATTTTGACACGCTCTGTTCTGACTGGATTGGATGAGGCAGCGACCTCCTTCATGATACCGGTGCCGTTCCCTCATGACCCTGACGCCCAACGCAAAATGGTCGAGATGCGCGCCAAAGCAATGGCCCACCTGAAAGAGGGCGGTGTCGTGGCGTTGTTCCCGTCAGGCGTCGTGATGTCATCCGACAGCTGGTGGGGCCCCGCTGTAGAGCGCGAATGGAATGTCTTCACGGCACAGCTCATCCGACGTTCAGGTGCAAAGGTCGTTCCGATGTTCTTTCCGGGGCGAAATTCCCGAGCTTATCAGATTGCGTGTCAAGTCTCGCCAATCCTGCGCCAAGGCCTTCTCCTGCATGAGATCGTGCGCTCCTGTAATAAACCGCAAGCGCCTGTTGTGGGGAAGCCATTGACCGATCAGGAGATGGAGCGACTACACAGTGATCCACGTGGCTTCATGGCATGGCTGCGCGAACATACACTGAACCTTGGCCGCAAAGACTGAGATCTGAGGCAGCGGGGGAGCGGAGTGCTCCTGTAGCGTAGACGTTCAGAACTTCGCGGACACAATCGAAAGCGCTTAAGCGACGCCTCAGTTTTTCTCGAGGGAAATTCGTTTCGAAGGTTTGTTGCTTCTGGGCCGCCGACATCGGCGTGCCGATCGGAACCAGCCTTGCGAACAAACGCCGCGTTCAGCTTCTTCTCAACGTGCGGCCCGGCCTTCACGCGCAGCTCTGTTTCAGGAAAAGATGAACTGTCCACATTTCAACCTTCGTACTATCCCACACGTTCAGTGAGAGCGTCGGGGGCAAATGCTATGACAATCTGTCAAACTCAGAATGTGTAGGCGAATTGGACGCACGACCCGAAAAATTCGGGGAATCTGGCGGAGGGAACGGGACTGGCGTCGAACCTTCTCTACTCCTAAGTCATTGAAATTTTTATATCCAAAGATGGTTCGACATCCCAAGCGCTTCAAATGCGACTGCAGTCCAACTCTGCTACTGGGTGGTATCCTTTGCCTCTCAAGACGCTTCGAGAAGAAATGCGCGCACGCTCCTGCCACCTATGACAACGTGATCGCTCGACGTACCGGCGACAGCGGCTTCCTCGGTCAGTCACTCGAAGTTCGCCTCTCAATCGTCTGCCTCCTCGACAATATGGCGGCCTGCAAGTGCGAGAACAACGTAGAGCACAGCATCCGAATGCCGCGCGAGGGCGATCAGATGGTCGCCGCTCGGCCCCCGCTCGCCCGAAAACCAGTACTTCACGGTGCGTTCGCTGGCACCCGTCCAGCGCATGGCCATTTTGATTGCCCTGTGTGTGTCGTCCAACTCTTCGTGCAGAGCCATCGCTATGGCGGTACGATAATCAGTTGGTTCTTCGACCAGGTGCACAAATGTGCCCATTTTCGGCACAACTGTGCCCATCTTCACGCGCATTTTCACGTCCTTCTTCGTTAAACAATTGAAGAACCATGAAAACGGCGGGAGTCGATTTTGTCCGCTGTGGGTCATTGGACCGCGCTTGACGGACACTACTGATTTTAGGAGCGCAGCAATGAATTGGAATTTGAGAACTGACTGCCGGGCAAACGGAAAGACCTTGCCCGTTTCAGGAAACGACTTTCCAGACGCGTTTGTGCCAGGTGGAAAAAAATAAATCAAAAAAGGCTGAAAAGGAAAACCCGATTTGAATAACGGTCGAGACAACAGCGAGGGCAAAGGCGACGAGGCCGGACAGGATGTTCCGGCGGTCGCCTATGTGCGGATGTCGACCGATCACCAGAAATACTCTACTGAAAACCAGCTCGACATCATTCGGGATTACGCCACCGCCCGGGGTTTGCAGATCCTGCGCATCTTCGAGGACTCCGGTCGGTCCGGGTTGCGGTTGGACGGCCGCGAGGCGCTGCAGAACCTGATGGCCGAGGTCCGAACCGGTCAAGCGGATTTCAAGGCCATTCTGGTCTATGACGTCAGCCGCTGGGGCCGGTTTCAGGATGCTGATGAAGGGGCCTACCACGAGCATGTCTGCTCTCGCGCCGGGATCCGGGTCCATTATTGTGGCGAGCAGTTCGAAAACGATGGGAGCATCGGCTCCAACCTGCTGAAAACCGTCAAGCGGGTGATGGCGGGCGAATACAGCCGCGAGCTTTCGGTGAAGGTCTTCGCGGGGCAATGCCGTCTGGTGGAGCTTGGCTACCGCCAAGGTGGAGCGGCTGGATACGGCCTGCGCCGTGTGCTTATCGATGAACACTGCAACCCGAAGGGCGCGTTGTCCCGCGGCGAACAGAAGAGCCTTCAGACTGACCGTGTGGTTCTCGTTCCAGGCCCTGATCAGGAACAGGATGTCGTGCGCCGCATGTACCGAATTTTCGTCGAAGATGGCCGCTCGGAGCGTGAGATTGCGGAAACCCTGAATGCCGAGGGGCATCTGACGGATCTTGAGCGGCCATGGTCCCGGGCATCGGTGCACCAGGTCCTGACCAACGAAAAATACATCGGCAACAACGTTTACAACAAGGTGTCCTTCAAGCTGAAGCACAAGCGAGTGGTGAACCCTCGCGAGATGTGGATCCGGGCCGAGGGCGCCTACCCCGCCATTGTGGACGAGGTGCTGTTTCTGCGCGCACGCGAAATCGTCGACGCGCGCAGTCAGCATTTCACGGACGCAGAACTGCTCGAAGCCCTGCGCGCCGTGCTGAAACAGAAAGGCGTACTGTCAGGACTGATCATCGATGAACAGGACAACGTGCCATCCTCCAGCGCCTTTCGGAGCCGCTTCGGCAGCTTGCTGCGCGCCTACCAGATGATCGGCTACGAGCCGGAGCGCGACTATCGCTATGTCGAGATCAACCGCGCCTTGCGGCGGGCCCACCCCGGCATCGTGGCCCAGATCCTCGACGGCGTCGCCGAACGCGGCGGCCAGGCGGTGCAAGATCCGGACACGGACCTGATCCGCATCAATCACGAGTTCACGGCGTCGGTGGTGCTGGCCCGGTGTTTCGAGACGCAGGGCGGTTACCTGCGGTGGCGCATCCGCCTCGATACCGGGCTGGTTCCAGACATCACGATTGCCGTGCGCATGGACGAATTGAACGAAGTCCCGCGGGATTACTACCTGCTGCCGAGCATCGACATGACCATGGTCAGACTGAGGCTGGCCGAGCAGAACGGGCTGTCGCTGGACGCCTACCGCTTTGACACGCTCGACCATTTTTATGCGCTCGCTGGCCGGGCCCGGATCACGGAGGCCGCCTGATGCCAGACGACGCCCAAGATATTGCCCAGAAACAAGTCACTCTCATCTCTACCGACCGAATTCGCATCCTCAATCCCCGTGTGCGCAACCGGCGAACTTTTGAGGAAATGGTCGAGAACATCGCCAAGATTGGTCTGAAGCGACCAATCACCGTGGCGCAGCGCGCCGGAACAGATCCTGCGGAGTATGATCTCGTCTGCGGTCAAGGTCGGCTAGAGGCGTTTATGGAGCTTCAGCAGGGTGCCATACCGGCCATCGTCATCGACGCCGATGAGGGCGATTGCTTGGTCATGAGCCTCGTGGAGAATTGCGCGCGCCGCCAGCACAACCCGATCGACCTGATGCGCGAGATCGGCAACCTACGGAAGCGCGGCTACAACGACCGCCAGATCGCTAACAAAATCGGCGTCACGCCAGACTATGTCGGCATGATTGCGGGGCTTCTGGAGCGCGGGGAAGAACGGTTGGTCTCGGCCGTGGAAACCGGCCTTCTGCCGCTGAATCTCGCGATCGACATTTCAAAGACAGATGCCGAGGGCGGACAACGCGCTCTGATGGACGCCTACACCCAGAAAAAGCTGCGCGGAAAGAAGCTAGCTGCCGTGCGTCGACTCATTCAGCAGCGCGACGCACAGGGTCCGCACCTTCATCGCAACCGCTATGGCAGAAGCGACAGCGCCAAGCGGCCTCTGACCAGCGATGCGCTTGTGCGTGCCTATCAACAGGAAGCGGAGCGCCAGAAGGTGCTGATCAAGAAGGCCGAGCTGACGCAGGGCCGCCTGATGTTCGTCGTCGAAGCGTTTCGTTTGCTTAAGAGCGATGAGCACTTCCTGACGCTTTTGCGCGCGGAGGGCCTGTACACCTTGCCCGCCTATCTCGGGCAATCGCTGGATGCGGGAGCCGCGGAATGAGCAAGGGCAAGCGTAAAACTTCGGACGCGATTGCGCTCGGTTTTGAGAGTGATTGCGTCACCGTGCCGTTAGATGCTGTGCTGCCCGTGAAGACGCTAAGCGCATCGGTTAAATTCAGCCGCAAGTACCGCCAGATCACCGCTTCGATCAAAGAGGTTGGCTTGGTCGAGCCACCGGTGGTCACGCGATCCACGGGTGGGGAAGACACCTATATGCTGCTTGATGGGCATATCCGGATCGAGGTGCTGAAAGATCTCGGAATCGAACGGGTCGAATGCTTGATTTCCACGGACGACGAGGCTTTCACCTACAATAAGCGGATCAGCCGTCTTGCGCCCATCCAGGAGCACAACATGATCCGCAAGGCCATCGAGCGCGGTGTCTCCGAAGAAAAGATCGCCCTGGCGCTGGACCTCAATCCGCGCAGCATTATGCGCAAGGCCAAGTTGCTGGATGGAATATGCGAAGAGGCCGTCGGCATCCTGAAGGACAAGCACTGCGCGACCGCCGTGTTCGAAACCCTGCGCAAGATGAAAGCCATGCGCCAGATCGAGGCGGCCGAGCTAATGATGAACGCCAACAATTATTCTCCGGCATACATCTCCGCAATTCTGGCGGGAACGCCGCAGGTGCAGCTGGTGGACACCAAGAAACCCAAGAAGATGAGAGGCATTACCCCGGAGGCCATGGCCCGCATGGAGCGCGAGTTGGCCCAGCTACAAGAAGGGATCACATCGATCCAGGACTCCTACGGCCGGGACCACCTGCAGCTAACCGTCATCAAGGCGTATCTGACAAAGCTTCTTGGGAACGCCCGGATCGTTCGGTATCTGATGCAACATCGGCCAGAGTTTCTGACAGAATTTCAAGCGATCACCGAGATGACCTCCGCTCCACCAACCGAGTTGTAATAGACGAAGCTGCCAGAGCTGATGGGGACCCGGACCCGACAAGCGCGGGGACCGCAGGAGACACCGGACAGTGGGCCGGATCGAGCGCGGCCGTGGGGGTGGCGGCGACCCCACTCGGAACCATGCGCCTATCGCGCGCTCTTCCTTGCGTATCGGCGTATCATTTGGACGCGCTCGATCATTCATCACTGCGGGAGTTGGGCATGGCTGCTCATGCTTACTTTCGTATTCTGACGACGCCCGCCTCAGTGTGAAGGGATCAGCTGACGCAACGCGAGTTTGCAGGCCTGTCCCCTTACCAGCGAGCGGTGATATCCGCAACATCTACCACATGATTGGCCAACGCCTCCCACGCTGGTCTCAAGACTGGTGATGGTATGTTGCGCGAAGAACGTTCGGGGCTCCTTCGCGGCCCTGAACAAGGGTTAGGGTCTGAACTCATTAAGTTTCAAAGCCAATAGATGACCAGGGCAGCAAGTTCGATTGACCTTGGGGCAACGGTCGTATCGGGCGTGCGACACGCCGCCAATCCTTGAGCCTGCCGAACATGATCTCGATCCGGTTGCGTCGCTTGTAGCGTCTCTTGTCGTAATTAATCGGCATCTTGCGTTGCTTTCGTCCTGGGATACAGGCGCGTACCCCTTTGTTTTCCAACGATGCTCGGAACCAGACGGCGTCATAGCCGCGATCTCCAAGGAGCCAATCGACACTTGGCAGGCTGTTCAGAAGCGCCCGGGCGCCGATGTAATCGGCTGACCTGACCGGCGGTGACGCACAAGTTCAAAGGCCGCCCATGGCTGTCACAGATGGCGTGCAGTTTGGTGTTCATGTCGACTTTGGTGCGCTCGATCAGGAGGCCACGCCCCCGTGCGTCGGGTAAACAGTCCCCCGGACTGTTTACTGATCCTCCGAACTCACGCCCATGCTGGTCGCTGTCGGGTTGCTTTGAGGTAGGTCGCATCAATCGTCACGGTCTTCTGTTCGCCGTGGTCAGTGGCCAGACCGGCCATCATCCGGCCGAAGATGCCTTTGTCGCTCCATCGCCTTCAGCGATTGTACAAGGTTTTGTGCGGGCCCCGTACTCCTCGAGTGCGTCCCGCCATCGCAAGCCATTCCGATTGATAAAGATAATCCCGCTCAAATCCCACCGATCATCGACACGGGGCTTGCCCTGGGACTTGGGAAAAAGCGCTCAAGGCGGGCCATCTGGGCGTCGCTCAACCAGAAAAGATCCGACATGTTCACCGCTCGTTTTCGAACCGTGAAATACGCCACAAGCCCGAAATCAATGGGTCCTGACCCTAGCTAGAGCCCATTGCCGTCACCATGACGGCCCGGGCCAAGCGAGCGGACGAGATTCCTCGTCAGCCGACCGGTGCTGTAGGCCATGACTATACCTCGTTTTATACCACGGAATGAACAGCACCGAGCAAAAGCGAATTGAGGCGATCAGTATCGAAGCGAGGCGGGGTGGTGCGTAAGATCAATACCTTAGAGGGCAGAACAGCACTGTATGCCAATCAACTAACATGGTGGGTGGCGGAGACGAAGGGATTCGAACCCTCGAGACGGTTTCCCGCCTACTCCCTTAGCAGGGGAGCGCCTTCGACCACTCGGCCACGTCTCCGCTGATCCGTATATGTGGCAGTGCGCGGAGAGACAAGGCGTTTTTTGAAATTTCTGCGACGGTTGTTAAATCAACGGCTTGGTATGGGCGGTGTCCGTTGACTTGCTTTGGAATGGGCGCGAGGCGAGATGCGAAACTCAGCGATCCAGAGGCACCAAGACGGAACTGCTCCAGGCCGATACACCCGTCTGACCAGTGTTGCGATGGGCCATGCGTTCCAGATTAACAACGGTCGACAGCATGAGGCGATCGTGGCTCCAATCTCCGGGACGCTGGATCAAAAACGCGGTCGCAATTACGGCGCAGGCAATGGCCGCAGACACGCCGCCCCAGACTAGGCTTTGGTGTTCGTGGGGGCGCTGTTCGGTTACGGCAATAATCCTGCGCGCAAGAATGGGCGTGTGATGGATTTCCCGGCGCTCCAGCAGGGCAACAGAGGGGCTGCGGGAACTGAGAAACACCGGAGACTTGCGGGCGCGTTCGGTCGCGCGGATCAGGCATTCGCAATAGCTCCGCAAGTCAAAGCGCCCTCTGCTGCTGAGTGCCTGATCGCAGGCGTATTCCCGCACTGCCCGCATATCGCGGCGCCACAGGTAATAGGCTGGGTTCCAGAACAGAAGCGGGCGCAGGCATTCCATCAAAAAGGCAGTTTCAACATCACGCTGGCGAAAATGTTGCAGCTCATGCGCAAGTGTAAGGCGCAAATCGCGTGAATCATTCAAAAGCGAGGTCGGCAGAACGACATAGCGACGAAACAGGCCGCGGGTGGAGTAGGCAACCGCGGTATCGTCACTGAGAAGAAGGTCCACGCGACCGATGCGCTTCCACCGATACGCTGATGCAAGAGCGTGGCGCAGGCGCAGGATTGCGGTGCCAAGCAGAAGCACTGAGATCGTGGTGCCGACGAGGATAAATGCGCTTACGAGCTGGCTCCACAGTGCTGTGCCAGTGCTGAGATCACGGACCAAATCCTCACGCATCCCGATCATGGACTCAAACTGTACTGCGGACATGCTGACATTGCCTTGCAGGTAC
This sequence comes from Tritonibacter mobilis F1926, assembly GCF_000376545.2. NCBI lineage: Bacteria > Pseudomonadati > Pseudomonadota > Alphaproteobacteria > Rhodobacterales > Paracoccaceae > Tritonibacter > Tritonibacter mobilis. The sequence goes on along the minus strand of NZ_CP015230.1, from coordinate 2,473,407 downwards.
TGCGCGACAAGTACATCGGAGAGAGTGGGGGGATTGCCAATGCCGCTGGCGTTGAGGGCCAGAACCAAAATCGGTGTCGCGGCCAGCAGCACAGTCATCCCATTCAGCAAATGCAGTTGCGGTCCATAGGACGTCGCAAGGGACGTTCGTCGCATCAGGTAACGTGCGGCGAGCCAGAGCAGCGCGCCTGCGCAAACCAGAAGGTTCAGATCGATATAAGCGTTCAGAAGCGCATCAGCTTTCATTGTCCCCCAGCCTTTCGTTCAGCAAGGCCCGCATTTCCTCGAGCATGGCATCGGTGATGTCCTCGTCATCGACCAACCGCGCCACGAGGGCGGCGGGTGCACCGTTGAAGAGCTTGCTCGACAAGTTCTTGAGCGACGTTTTCTGATACTCGGCCTTCGGAATCGCAGGACGGTAGACGAGGGAACGATCAACCCGTTCACTGGTCAAAAAGCCCTTTTGCTCCATGATCTTGAGCACCGTAGCGACAGAAGTATAGGCGCGCTCTTGTACTGTGTTCAGTTCGGCAAGGATGTCACGCACGGAGCCTTGTTCCAGCTCCCAGACCACGGTCATGAATTCGAGTTCGACCTCGGTCAAAAGGGAGTGGTGCTGTTTCTTGCGCATATGTCCAAGCTTTGCTGTTCGGGCCGCGACCGGGGAGAAGCCACGGTGATCTGTTTACGATCAAGGGCGAGGGTAGGGGATTTCCGGGAATTCGAAAACTATTTTTTTAGAAGATGCGTGAGGCGTGCCCTCAGGGTTGTTAAATTGTGCGCTTTCGCGCGCCTATTTCTCGCAGGAAGAGAGGTGATGGCTTTGTTGCAGCGGACGTAACTGGCGCAGACCTTTGATTTGGCTTGCTGAGATAGCCCTGAGGGGCAGGTTTGCCCTCAGGACCGTTTTTGAGTTTGTTCTTTTGTTGCGGGTCAAGGGCAAGCCGCCCGGTGGGCGGGGCCTGCGGCCCACTTGATCCGGGGTGGTCTACACCTTCCAGAAGCAGAAGGTCCCCCATGCGATTGCGAGGCCCAGAGGGGTCCAGAGCGGCATGCCAATCAGCCCCAGCCACGCGAGAAAGATGTAGGACGTGCCGAGGAGGCTGATGAACAACCGGTCGCCGCGTGTGGTTGTGAGGCCGAGGATACCCTTGCGGGCGTCTCCACCGGGGGTGCGGATTTCCAGCAGGATCAGCACGCCGATGGCGGAGAAGATCCCGATGAAGACAAGGGCGGTGGGCCAGGTCCAGGCCATCCAGCTCAGCATATCAAACCCTCCCCATCGCGAAGCCCTTCGCGATGTAGTTGCGGACGAAATAGATCACGATCGCGCCCGGAATGATGGTCAAGGTGCCCGCTGCCGCGAGCAGGCCCAGCTCGTAACCCGCAGATGAGGCGGTCTTGGTCATGGTGGCGGCGATGGGTTTTGCCGCGACGGCGGTCAGGGTCTTGGCCAGCAAGAGCTCGACCCAGGAGAACATGAAGCAGAAGAAGGCCGCGACGCCGACGCCGGCCTTGATGGCGGGCAGGAAGATCGACACGAAGAAGCGCGGGAATGAATAGCCGTCCACATAGGCCGTCTCGTCCAGTTCTTTTGGCACGCCGCCCATGAAACCTTCAAGAATCCAGACCGCCAGTGGAATATTGAACAAGCAATGCGCCAGCGCCACCGCGAGATGGGTGTCAAAGAGACCCACGGCTGAATAGAGCTGGAAGAAGGGCAGGGCAAAGACCGCCGCCGGCGCCATCCGGTTGGTCAGCAGCCAGAAGAACAGCTGCTTGTCGCCCAGAAAGCGGTAGCGCGAGAAGGCATAGGCCGCAGGCAGTGCCACTGCCACAGAGATCACCGTATTGATCGACACGTAGAGGATCGAGTTGATGTACCCCCAGTACCAGGTCGGATCGGTGAAGATAACTTGGTAGTTTTCCAGCGTGAAGGTCTGCGGAAACAGCGAGAAGCCGGAGAGGATTTCATTGGTGGTCTTGAAGCTCATCGCCACCAGCCAGTAGATCGGCAGCATGAGGAACAGGATATAGACGATGGGGACGATAGATCGTTTCTGCATATCAGGTCCCTCCCTTAGTTCTGATCGTCTTTGGTCATCAGCGTGTAGAACAGCCAGCTGACCAGAAGCGTGATTGCAAAGTAGATGAGCGACATCGCGGCGGCGGGGCCGAGGTCGAACTGACCAAGGGCGATTTTCACCAGGTCGATCGACAAGAGCGTGGTGGAGTTGCCGGGGCCACCGCCGGTGAGCACGAAAGGCTCGGTGTAGATGTTGAAACTGTCCATGAACCGCAACAGGATGGCGATGGTCAGGACGGTCTTCATCTTCGGCAGCTGGATGTAGCGGAACACCGACCAGTTGGATGCGCCGTCGATCTTGGCCGCCTGATAATAGGCATCAGGGATCGATACGAGACCGGCGTAGGACAGGAGCACTACCAGCGAGGTCCAGTGCCAGACGTCCATGGTGATAATAGTCACCCAAGCCGCAATCGGGTCCTGCGTCATATCATAGTTGATGCCCAGCGTGTGGTTCAGGAAATAGCCCAGAAGGCCGATGTCGGGCAGGGTGAAGATGTTCCACATCGCGCCGACCACGTTCCATGGGATCAACATCGGCAGCGCCATGAGCACAAGGCAGACCGGCACCCAGAACCCTTTGCGCGGCATCGACAGGGCGATGGCGATACCGAGCGGCACTTCGATGATGAGGATCAGGAAGGTGAACAGGAACTGCCGTCCCAGCGCCGCGTGAAAGCGGTCCGAGCGCAGGATCTGTTCGAACCAGTCCAGGCCTTGCCAGAAGAAGACGTTGTCGCCAAAGGTCTCCTGCACGGAGTAGTTGACGACGGTCATCATCGGGATCAGGGCGTTGAAGGCCACCAGCAGCAGGACCGGCAGCACAAAGAACCATGCTTTTTGGTTTTCGGTTTTCATTTGCTGTTACTCCGGATCAGTGGCGAGCCAGCCGTCGACATAAAGCCGGGTCTGGTCTTGGCGGAAGGCGAGGTGGGTGCTGTCGCCCTTTTGCGGCGCGGCGCCTTCCTCGATCACGGCGTTCACCTTGTGGCCGAGGCAGTCGCATTCGACGACCGTGTGGCGGCCCACATCGGAAACCTTGGTGACCGTGGCGGGCAGGCCGGTGTCGGATAGCGAAACGAATTCCGGGCGGATGCCGATTTCGGTCTGGCCTGCGGGGGTGCCGCGCACCGGACCTTCCAAGGTGACGGGCTGGCCCTCGATCTTGGCGCTGCCATCGTAGGAGCAGGGGATGATGTTCATGCCCGGCGAGCCGATGAAGTGGCCGACGAAAGTATGCGCCGGGCGTTCGAACAGCTCGACCGGCGTGCCGATCTGCACCACTTCGCCCAGCTGCATCACCACCACCTGATCGGCAAAGGTCAGCGCCTCGGTCTGGTCGTGGGTGACGTAGATCATCGTCGCCTTGACGCGCTGGTGCAGTTCCTTGAGCTTGGAGCGCAGCTTCCACTTCAGATGCGGGTCGATTACGGTGAGCGGTTCGTCGAACATCACCACATTGACGTCCTCGCGCACGAGGCCACGCCCCATCGAGATCTTCTGCTTGTTGTCGGGGCTGAGGCCAGCGGCCTTTTGGCCCAGCATCTCGGTGACCTCCAGCATCTCGGCGATCGCCATGACGCGGCGCTCCACCGTGGCCTCGTCCCGGCCGCGATTGCGCAGCGGGAAGGCGAGGTTGTCGTAGACGGTCATGGTGTCGTAGATCACCGGGAACTGGAACACCTGCGCGATATTGCGCTGGTCGGGGGGCAGTTTGGTGACGTCCTTGCCATCAAACAGGATCTGGCCCTCGGAGGGCACCAGCAGGCCGGAGATGATGTTCAAGAGGGTGGATTTGCCACAGCCGGAGGGGCCGAGCAGCGCATAGGCACCGCCGTCGTTCCAGTCGAGGTCGATCTCCTTCAGCGCGTAGTCGCTGTCGGATTTTGGATTGGACAGGTAGCTGTGCCGCAGTTTGGACAGGGTAATCTTGGCCATTTTATCGCCTCATGCCACGCGGGAGCCGTCGGGGGCAAAGACATAGGCCGCCCGGGGATCCATATAGAAATCATGCAGTTCGCCCACCTCGTAAGGGTGCACGCCATGGCTGAGCGACACCCAGTAGGTCTCCTGGCCGGAGGCGGCGAGGTCGAAATGCGCGGAGCTTTCGGAGCCGGAGAGCTCCGTCACTTGCACCCGGCCGTTGAGCTTGACCAGACCGGCCGCCTCGGCCACTGGCACCACGTGGTGCGGGCGAATGGCGATGGTGTAGGTACCGTCCTGCAGGCTTGCGGCCGCACCATCGAGGGTCCAACGAACGTCATCGCCGAGGCGTGCTTCAAAGCCTTGCTTGGTGATCGTGGCGGTGTTGATTGGCGGGTCTGAGAAGACCCGCGCGGCCTCCACGTTTTCGGGGTTGCGATAGATCTCGGCGGTCGGGCCGAATTGGGTGACGCGCCCGTCGCGCATCAGGGCGGTCTTGCCACCCAAGAGCAGCGCCTCTTCGGGTTCGGAGGTTGCATAGACCACCACGGCACCACGACCTGCAAAGAGTTCGGGCAGCTGGTCGCGCAACTCCTCGCGAAGTTTATAGTCGAGGTTCGCCAGCGGCTCATCGAGGAACACGGCGCGGCTTTCCTTGGCGATGGCGCGCGCCAGCGCGGTGCGCTGCTGCTGGCCGCCAGAAAGCTCATGCGGGCGGCGCTGTAGCATTGGGGTCAGTTGCAGGATCTTCGCGGCTTCCTGCACGCGGTCGTCCAGTTCCGACTTGGCCATGCCTGCGACCTTTAGCGGTGAGGCGATGTTGTCGTAGACCGTCATATGCGGATAGTTGATGAAAAACTGATGCACGAGGCTGATATTGCGCTTTTGCGTGCTGAGGCGGGTCACATCCTGCCCGTCCATCAGGACCGTGCCGGAGGCAATCGGGTCAAGCCCGGCCATCATCTTGATAAGAGAGGTCTTTCCTGACCCGGTAGCGCCCAGAAGGACGTTAAAGTGACCGGGTTCTAACGTCAGCGACGTCTCCTTTATGTGGAGATCACCGCCCACGCGTTTGGTCACGGATCTGAGTTCGAGTGCCATGGTGGTTTGGAACTTTCCGGTCCTGCGCCCGCGTTGCTGCGTGCCCGGGACAATCGTGGTGTCGAGGGAAAAACCCCGGCTAACAAGCCGCACAGAGGCAGATCAATCAGCCGGGGCAGGTGGGGCCGGGCCTAGACCCGCAAAGGGTCAGGCCCGGCACGTCAGGGGAAGAGCCCCCGGGGAGATCAGGTTGAGATCAGTTCTCCGCCCAGCGGGCGACCAATTCGTCATAGTTGACGGTCTGGCCTTGGGGCTTTTCGTTCTCCAGCTTCGGCTTGGCGCCGCCATTGGCGTACCACCATTCCGCATCCTTCTCCTCGTTGAGGCGTGGGCCACAGCCGCCGTAGATATTCGCCTGCTCGTCTGCGCGCTGCATCCGACCCATAGTGATGTCCATTTCCTGTGCCAGACGATCCATCGCTTCTTGCGGGGTGAAGGCACCGGAGTTCACATCCCCAATTTGCTGCCACCAGATCTGGGCCAGCTTGGGGTAGTCGGGTACGTTTACGCCAGTTGGTGACCAAGCAGTCCGGTCGGGCGAGCGGTAGAATTCCACCAGACCACCCAATTTCGGGGCGCGTTCGGTGAAGCTCTCATGGCGCACAGAGCTGTCGCGGATGAAGGTCAGACCGACGTGAGATTTCTTCACGTCCACGGTCTTGGAGACGACAAACTGTGCATAGAGCCATGCAGCCTGCGCACGATCAAGCGGCGTGGAGTTGAGGAAGGTCCAGGAGCCCACGTCCTGATAGCCGACCTTCTGGCCTTCTTCCCAGTAGGGGCCATGCGGGCTGGGTGCCATGCGCCACAGCGGGGTGCCGCTGTCGTCTACAGTGTTGTTGCCTTCGGATTTCGGCTTCACCATGTCCGCAGTAAAGGCGCTGTACCAGAAGATCTGCTGTGCCACATTGCCTTGTGCCAGTGCGGGCAGGGACTGGTAGAAGTCATAAGACGCCGCGCCTGGAGGCGCGTATTTGCGCAGCCATTCGTCCCATTTGCGGATCGCGTAGACCGCCGCCGGGCCGTTTGCAGCACCACCGCGGGTGACGCTTGCGCCCACCGGGTTACAGGTGCCTTCTTCCATCCGGATGCCCCATTCGTCGATCGGAACACCGTTTGGTTTACCTTTGGAGCCCGCACCCGCCATGGAGAGCCACGCATCCGTCATCCGCCAGCCAAGGTCCGGCGCGCGTTTGCCGTAATCCATATGGCCGTAAATGGCGGTACCGTCGATTTCTTTGACATCCTCAGAGAAGAACTCGGCAATGTCCTCATAGGCGGACCAGTTGACCGGAACGCCCAGCTCGTAGCCGTATTTCTCCTTGAAGGCTGCTTTCAAATCTTCGCGGTCAAACCAGTCTTTGCGGAACCAGTAGAGATTCACGAACTGCTGACTTGGCAGCTGGTAGAGATCGCCATCCGGGCCGGTGGTGAACTGCGTGCCCATAAAGTCATCAAGGTCGAGACCGGGGTTGGTCACATCCTTGAAGTCACCTTCCATCATGTCGCTGAGGTTGTAGGCGAGTTGCAGGCGCGAGTGGGTGCCGATCAGGTCGGAGTCATTGACGTAGGCGTCATAGAGGTTCCGCTTGGTCTGCATCTGGGTCTGAACGGCCTGTACGACCTCTCCTTCGCCCAGAATTTGGTGGTTCACCTTGATACCGGTGATTTCCTCAAACGCCTTGGTCAGCACCTCGGATTCGTAGCTGTGCGTGGGGATACCCTCGGACAGAACATTGATCTCCATGCCCTTGTAAGGCTCGGCGGCGTTGATGAACCACTGCATCTCTGCAAGTTGTTCGTCTTTGGTCAGAGCCGAGGGTTGAAACTCCTCGTCGATCCATTTCTGGGCTGCTGCCTCATCGGCATACGAACCCGTTGCCGCAATCACAGCCCCGGCTGCAACTGCGGTCAAAAGATACTTCCGCATCTTTTCCTCCCTAAAGTCTGCAAGGTCGGATGTTTGCCCATCCAACTGGCCTAAAGGATTTCACCGAGCTAGCGATGATGTCAAACTAATTATTTAGTAATCGTGCATCTATCAGAAAACAAACAACTATGTATTTGCTATGATGCTTCTTACCTTGCGTCCAGAAACCGACCTTGCGCCTAAATCTGGTGTTGACCCACCACGGCAGAGAGCGGTTTTACGCCGAACGTTTGGGGATACCCGAGGGCAGTGATTCCGGCTAAGAGATGCCTCATGACAGCAGACAGCACCTTTGAGATCTTTCTCGTGGCCCCACCGGGGCTGGAACATATCCTTTGCGATGAGGCCCGTCGTGTGGGCTTTGCCGCTGCGCGACAGGTCGCGGGCGGTGTCAGCTTTGATGGCACGTGGGAGGATGTGCGGCGTGCGAACCTCTATCTTCGTGGCGCCACCCGTGTGCTGGCGCGGATTGGCTCGTTTAGGGCGTTTCACCTCGCGCAACTTGATAAGCGCGCGCGCAAGTTCCCATGGGGTGAGGTGTTGCGCAAAGACGTGCCGGTGAAAGTCGAGGTTGTCACCAACAAGAAATCCAAGATCTATCATGCCGGTGCGGCGACGCAGCGGATCGAGACTGCAATTTCCGAGGAACTCGGCGCGCCGATTGCTGCGGATGCGCCTGTGACGCTCAAGGTGCGGATCGACGACAATACATGTATCTTCAGCGTCGATACTTCAGGCGAAGGGCTGCATAAACGCGGCCACAAAGTCGCAGTCGGTAAAGCGCCGATGCGCGAAACGCTGGCGGCGCTGCTGCTGCGTGCCTGTGACTATGACGGGCTAGAGCCTGTCGTAGACCCGATGTGCGGCTCTGGTACCTTTGTGATTGAGGCGGCAGAGATCGCTGCGGGGCTTGCCGCAGGGCGCAGTCGAGAGTTCGCGTTTGAACAGCTCGCCAATCATGACGCCCTAGCCTGGAACGACGAACGGCAGGCGTTGCCAACTGCGAAAACCCCGGATCTGCAGTTCTTCGGCTCTGATCGCAACACCGGGGCAGTAGAAATGGCCGGGCAGAACGGCGCGCGGGCTGGGGTTGGGGACTTGTGCCGCTTTACCCATGCGGCTGTCAGCGACTTGCAACGCCCAGACGGACCTCCAGGCCTTGTGATGGTCAACCCACCGTATGGGGCGCGGATCGGCAATAAGAAGCAGCTATTTGCGGTCTACGGTGCCTTGGGCGAGGTGCTGAAATCCCGCTTTTCAGGCTGGCGCGTTGGTATCGTCACCAGCGATACGGCGCTGGCGCGGGCAACGGGGCTGCCGTTCCTGCCGCTTGGCGCGCCAATCGCGCATGGTGGCCTAAAGGTTCGGTTGTTCCGAACTGATCCCTTGGCCTGAGGTCCAATGTGCAAACCTCTGGCGCGTAGTCCGTTGCGTCAGCCTCTTGATCGCCGGTTGCCAAAGCCTGCGCAACCGCCTCAAACTCGCATCAATACATCGTCGTAATTCGAGGTGAGATACTATGCAGCAGGCCAATGACTTTCAGGAGGAGAGCCGGATTCTGGCGCGCTGTCTTGACGCGGCTCCTGACACGATCTTTGCTGCGACCACACAGTTCAAGGATTGGACAGTCGAGGATATTCTGGGGCATTTGCATTTCTTTAATGCCGCTGCTGAGGCCGCGCTGGCTGGTCCAAAAGCCTTTGATCGTATGATGGCACCAGCGATGGCCGAACTTGCCGCCGGTGGCAGTATCTTGGCGTTGCAGTTTCCGTGGCTTGCCGGGCTTTCTGGGAGAGAACTGTTTGTTGCGTGGCGCGATGGTGCGACACGTCTTGCAGACGCCTACAGCACCGCAGATCCCAAAAAGCGTGTGAAGTGGGTCGGACCTGAGATGAGTGCGCTAAGCGCGATCACCGCCCGGCAAATGGAAACATGGGCGCATGGGCAGGCGATTTTCGACCTCTTGGGCCAGGAACGCTCCGAAAGCGACCGTATCCGCAACATCGTGCATCTCGGTGTCGTCACCTACGGCTGGAGCTTTCGCGTGTGGGGGCAGACAGTGCCAGAGCCTGCTCCCTATGTGGAACTGATCGCCCCATCTGGCGAAGTCTGGACATGGAACACGCCGCAGGACAGCAATCACGTCACTGGAACTGCGGTAGAGTTTGCACAGATCGTCACTCAGACACGCAGTTGGAAAGACACAAGTGTTGCCGCATCTTCCGAGGTGGCGCAGCGCTGGATGCAGCAGGCGCAGTGTTTTGCTGGGCCTCCCAACAAGCCGCCGGAGCCGGGAACGCGCTTTCGCCGTCCACTTTGAGTGGCGCTATTTGGGGGCCAGCGCCGCGTCAGGTTTCAATCTTATAGTAAGCGTAGGCGCTGGCCAGTCCTTTGATCGTCATCTGCGCCTCGTCGACCTCGGTAAATGGGACATACTGGCTGGAGAGCGCTGCCTTATAAGGTGCGGCCAGCGCCGAAGGGGCGATCAGGGCAAGGTTCTGCCCCAGCCAATAGGCGCGGGCTGCCGCCAGTTCAGCCCCCAGCGCGGCCCCCCATGTCTGCGACAGTACCGCCGCATCGTTCAGTTCACGCGCGGCCCAAAGCGATCTGCTCTCCGCAAGGCGCAATCCGAGGGTTTCGGGTTTGGAAATCACATCCTGCAGCGGAGAGATCAGAGCGTCCGCGTCGATTGACGCCGAAGCAGCAACCGGTGATAGCGCTTCGACCAAGGGGGCTGTGGTGAAGGAGAGCACGCTTACCACTTCATTTGCGCTTATCAGAGCCCAAACCGTTGTTGCAAACCCCGGCAAACACAGCACACCATCCCAGTCCTTGTTGACCTGCAAGAACCCCCGGATCTTTGACACAGCGGCACACAGCCGGGTGTGTGGCTGAGCTTGCGTCAGGGCCCCAAGGCGCAAGGTATCGCCATCCGCGTGAAGGCTCAGGTCCGCGGGTGCGGCAGGTACCGGCAAGGCCGGGGTGGCTGCGTGCGCATGTGTCACCAACGGGTGACCCAATGCGACTTTGCGGGCTTCATCAAGTCCGGCAACGACTTCTGCAGGGCCGTCGGGCGCGGTTCTCACCATTCGCCAGATGCGGGCGGGGCGGTGGCTGTCATCGAAGGCGAACCAAGTATCGGAAGGCTGTGACATGTTGTGGCCCCATTCAGTGTTTGGATCGTTTGCGCCACTGATGCCTTGAATTTAAGCAAAACTCAATCACCCGGCTGCGCTCCCACTCTGGATAGGGGCGCTATACTTTTGGTTTGGCGAATTAAGCGGATGCTATGATGAGAATTTTATACATCTCTACAATACTGGACAAGGTCAGGGTGCGTAGAGAAGTCGCGTTCTAGGCAAGGTTGTGTTGCAGAGTTTGCTGGTTGAAACGTTGCCTTCCGGGCAACAGTCAGGATCTTTTGTGTCGCATCCTGTCGGCTGACTATGTAAAATTTTGAAATCTGTTAACGCATGCAGACATTTGAAGTATGCGTATCTGCGAGGTCTTCGGAATGCTCAGCGACGGGATGATGGCGACGGGATATCATGTGTTTCCGAACCCTTCTACCCACGCGTGTTCCAATAGATCTGCGCAGCGTGCGGGAGGCGTGTTGTGAAGGATGTTTTTGCCCCGAACGGTGGGGTGTTTGTCAATCGGTTGGTAGAGTATGTGTCCGGTAAGGGCCATGATTTTTCAAGTCTGATCAACAATAAAATTACCATCCCCGGCCAACTCAGTGACAGCAATCAGGTGCTGCCTGTATACGAGCACTCCTTGGTGTTTGGCCTGGCGGAACGGGTCTGTAATGATGCGTCGATCGGCTACTCGCTGGCGCATCAATGTACATTGCGTGACGCAGGTCTTGTTGGATATGCGATAAGCGCCTCCGAGACGTTGGGAGAAGCGCTGCAAACATTAACCCAGCTTAGCAGTATCTTTGATGTCGTACCGACATCGGTCGAAAACGGGCAGGTGGATCTGCGTTGGGATTATGGGTCACAAGGTAAGCTGGATCTGCGACACTGGAGCGAGTTTATTGCGGCACTGCTGGTGCGCAGTCTTAAAACGCTCAGCACAGGAACTGCCACTCCGGTCGCCGTCGAATTTACCCATGCGCCGCAGGCGGCCTCTGAACCCGCAGTTTTGGCGTTTGGGCTGAGGCCGGGATACCGTGGTCGGGTGAACCGTCTGACATTCCGAGAGCAAGATCTGGCGCAACCTCTACGCAGCGCCGATGCTGGGCTGTTACGTCTCTTGCTTGAACATGCCGAATTGCTGCGTCGCCGCCCGGATCGAAATAGCAATGATCTGTCGATTACGGTCGAACGTCTCATTATGGATGGCATGTCGGATGGAGAGGCGAGCCTCGCGCATGTGGCTGACTTGCTCGACATGAGTCAGCGGACTCTCTCGCGTAAATTGGCGGGCGAAGGTACCAGTTTCTTTGCAATACTGGAGGGGGTAAGAAAATCGCTTGCGCTGCGTTACCTGCACCAGAATGAGAAATCTCTGTCAGAGATTTCCTTCGCGCTGGGCTACTCCAGCCTGAGCAGCTTTAACGATGCCTTTCGCCGTTGGTATGACCAAAGCCCCGGCAGCTATCGTAGTGAAGCACTGCGTGAGAGCGTCGTGAGATCTTAGGATCAACGAGGTTGGATCAAGATCCGATATTCCCGTCTAAGAATGTGATTCCCGTCCAGTCCCGGCATGCGCTGGGCTGGACCGTATACAATAGGAGTGTTAACAGCGGAATGTTTCGCAAATGAGCGGTTCAAAACCCGGATGGGTAGCGATAGTAACCATTTGGTCAGATTTACATCGATTTTTCTATAAATACGGTATTTTGAGAAGGAAGTTAGGACACGGGAGAATGTGTCCGACGTACTGCACTGGATTGAACCGACCGTCATTAGGGGACTTTGGTCGTTTCGATTGCACGGATCTCCGGGGGATTGGAGAAGCTGTGTTGCCTCGCAAGAGGCTTGAGTGGTGCGTGGTTTTTTGGGGGTAACAATGAAAATACTCAATCACGGGGCGATGACTGGTTCTGCAGTTCGCGACTTCCCAGAGTTGACGCTGGCTGCTGCGTTTCGCGAAGCCGGTACCGACTACGGGCATGGCAGTTATGCGGCCTATGGAAAGCGGATGCTGGATATTGTCCTGGTGCTGTTTGCGCTGCCTATTGCACTGCCGTTGATGCTGTTTTGTGTTCTGGCTCTGTGGTTTGAGAGCGGATCACCCTTCTATCGCCAAAAGCGATTGGGCAAGGATGGGCGCGTGTTTCGGATGTTGAAACTGCGCACGATGGTCCCCAACGCCGACGAGCTATTGGAGTGGCATCTCGCTCAGGACCCGAAGCTGCGTCAGGAGTGGGAGCGGGATCAGAAACTCAAGGATGACCCAAGAATCACGCGCTTTGGCCGGATGATGCGGACCACATCACTTGATGAATTGCCTCAGCTTTGGAATGTGCTGATCGGTGACATGAGCATTGTTGGCGCACGCCCGATGATGGTGGATCAACTGTCGATTTACGGTAAGGCGGATGCATACTTCATGCTGCGCCCGGGGATCACCGGGCCGTGGCAAGTGGGGGATCGCAATGAAACCAGCTTTGCCGAGCGCGCCAAAATTGACGAGGCCTACTGCCGAAATCTCTCTTTCCGCGAGGATTTGAACATCTTGTTCAGAACTGTTGGGGTCATATTGCGCAGCACCGGATACTAAGCGCGGATTTAAAGTCGCACGCCATCGCGTGCGGGTATGTGCCGATGGATCGCAGAGTTTTGATAGGTGTGACGTGAAAGACTACGTAGATCATAATGGCGAAAACATAGCGTCCATTCTATGCTTGGAAGAAGGTGGTGAGACACTGATGACGGACCATGGGTTCAGGAAATTTCGGCGACGCCGCAAGCGTGATGAAGCGCCTGCGAAAGATGCCGTGCATCCTAACCCATCTGATGAAGCGCCAAGCTCTGATGTCGTAGACCAGCCCGAGCTTGCCAAACCTGTGCGCCCGTCACGCCCCGTACGTCCCGCGCAATCAGAGCGCCCGTCGCGGCCTGAGCGCGCACGCGCGCCCCAAACGGCGCAGCCCTGTCACGCGGGCGCAATGCCATTGAACGGTGCACAGGTTGCAACGGAGACCGAACAGCTGCAACCAACGCGTGGTGAAATGCGACACGCGCCCAGCGTTGAGACACCTGCGATTGAGGACATAGCAGCGCCGCAGTCACAGAACTCTGTTGCTCTGCCCGCCGCGCTTCCTGATCCGTGGCATGTGATGAGACAGGTTGAAATCACCGGCCTGAATGAACGCCGCAGCCGTCTGCCACTGGTCGATTTTTTCCGCAGCTCACCCACTGCGCGGGCTTTTGATTTGCTGCGCACCCGGATGCTGCATAGCCTGCGTGCCCATGGCTGGAAGCGTGTGGCGATCTGTGGTCCGACACCGGGGTGTGGGGCGAGCTTTACCGCCGCCAATCTCGCTCTGAGCCTTGCTCGGGTCCCGAACAGCCGTACGGTTCTGATGGATATGAACCTGCGCAACCCCGGCATCGCCCGCGCATTGGGGCTGGAACGCTCTGCGCTTTATAACGGCGATATGCTTGGATTCTTACGGGGTGAAACCCGTCTGGAAGAGCATCTGGTGGCGGCTTCTGACCGGCTGGCATTGGGGCTGAACTCCTCGACGTTTCACAACGCGGCCGAAGTTCTGCACGAAACCCGCTGTGCTGCGATCATCGATGATGTGGTTGCGCGCACCCGTGCAGATGTTGCGCTTTTTGACCTGCCGCCGGTGTTGCACAATGATGATGTAGCAGCGTTTTTACCACAAGTTGACGGGGTTCTGTTGGTGTCGGACGGCAGTCAAACAACCGCACGTCACCTGAAAGCCTGCGAGAAAATGCTTGCAGGACACACACAGCTTCTCGGGGTGGTGCTGAACCGCGCCCGCAGCGAGGACGAATTCTCCGGCGGTTCCTGAACCGGCAGCGCAGGAGAGGAAAACGGAATTCACCATGGCTTCGATTTACTCAGTTGCAGATTTTATCGATATGCTGCGCCGCCGCATGTGGTTGATCCTTGTGGTGACGATTCTGGGCTGTGTGGCCTCCGTGTGGATGGCGTTGCAGCAGCAACCGGTCTATTCGAGCACGGAAGTGATTCAGATCACCCGTCCCAAGATCGCGGGCGAGTTGGCGCGGTCCACCGCCGACGGATCATCAGCGCGGCGCATTCAGTTGATTGAGCAGCGTTTGATGGCGCGCGGCACCATTCTTGAGATCGTAGATCAGCTCAACCTGTTTGCAGATCGTCCGGGTTTGCTCGATTCTGAAATTGTCCCAATGATGCGGACTTCGGTGTCGTTGATGGGGACCGCAGCCGTGCGAGAAGGGTCTTCGGATGACGGGGCGATTTCGGTGCTGACGATCACCGCCAATATGCCCACGCGAGAACAGGCCCAGGCGGTTGCGCGGGAATTCTCCAAGCGTACGATTGCCTTGAGCCAGAGCACGCGACTGGATCAAGCGCGCGAGACGTTGCTGTTCTTTGACCAAAAAGAAAAGGCTTTGGTGCGCGACATCTCGGCTCTTGAGGAAGAAATTGCCAATTTCCGCTACCAGAATGAGGTGACTCTGCCCGGCGCCATCGAGATGCGCGGGACTGAGATCGCCGCCATCAATGAGAGCTTGCTCGAACTTGCGCGGCAAGAAATCGAATTGCGCAAGGGTGCAGAAGAGGCCGAGGCGACCCAGCGTGAAGCCTATGCACGCCGCGTTCGTGAGGAGTTTGAAAGCCAGTTAGAGACGCTTACGGCGCAACGTCAATTGTTGCTGGACCGGCGCGCGGAGTTGGAAGCCTCGCTTGAGTTGACGCCCGAGGTCGATCGCCAATTGGCAAGCTATGAGCGGCGGCATCAACAGATGCAATCCGAACTCGAGGTGATCACGGCGCGCCGTGCAGAAGCGGAAGTCGGCTTTCGCCTTGAGACTGCAAGTCAGGGTGAACGCCTGACGGTGATCGAGCCTGCCCCTCTGCCAGATTACGCCATGGGGGGCGGTCGCAAGGCTCTGGCAATCAAGGGCGGGCTTGCGAGCTTTGTGCTAGGGGTTCTTGCGGCCTTTGCGCTGGACTTACGTCATCCTGTTTTGCGGACCAGCGGACAAATGAAACGTGAAACGGGCTTGTCGCCTGTGGTCACAATTCCGGTTCTGACCCCGCGCAAAAAGGGGCTGTTTGGGCGCCTGTTTGGGGGCGGAGCGCGTCCGACAACTGGCGAAATGCACGGTTAAAGTCCCGGCCCTGATGACCTGAAGCAGAAAACAGGGTGGGCGCGGTGCATCATTCAGCGTCTTACATCTTGCCGATCACATCAGTCCTAAACTGCTGCTGATTTTGGGCCAGTGATACCACAACGCACCGCCGCATAAGATCGCACTTGCCGCCAGAAAAACCAGATCATGTCTTGGGTCTTCGGCGCGGTAGGGCCGCGTCTGCCGCATGAGTGTCGGATAAGATAGAAAAACTGCAAGCCCCATGGCGGCTATGCCTCCAACCAGTCCGAAGTTCGCCACCCCGGCCAGAAACAGCGCCGTTTGCACAAATGCGCGAGTCGCAGTGTAGAAAAAGAACCCTTTGGTGTTGCCCGCCGCCAATGAAGCGCGATCATAGGTTAATACAATGATTGAGGGGGCCAGACTGCTTGCGAGCAGGACAATGACCGGCCCGGCAGAGGCGTAGCGGTGATCATAGAGCAGGTCCACGAGCCATGGGCCGATCCATGCCATAAGCCATAGGATCGACAAGATCCCTCCGGTGAGCGCGTAGCGCAATTGACGTTGCTTGCGCCTGTTCTCGTCGCTGTGCAGAGCAGGTTTATCGCGATAAACAGGTATCATCAGGCGCTGGTTGACGTCTTGCCCCAGTTGCACTGGGAAATTCGCCAGAAAAAACGCGATGTTGTAGATCCCCATCGCTTCGAGCGAGAGATATTTGCCAAGGATCGCCCGATCACCCTGCGTGGTCAAAAAGAAACATGCGGTGGAGAGAAAGATCCATTTGCCCATGCCGATTAATTCGTGGGTGGCTGCCGGCTCCCAACGCAGGGCGTTGCGCCGCCCCGGCAAGGCGCAATGGGCAAGCGCCAGTTTGGCAGCTTCCTGCAGCACGCTGCCAATGGCAAGCGCGATGACGGATTGAGTCCAGATGGCGAAAGTGACCATGCTGACGATCCCGCAAACCTGCGCCATAAGGTTGATTGCGGTGACGCGCCCAACCAGTAGGTGACGATAGGCAGTCTCCACCCGCGTCGGCTGAAGCCCCTGAATGACCAGACTGAACCCGGCAAGGGGCAGGCAGTAGGCCAATTCGGGGGCGTTATAAAATGCGGCGGCGGGTAGAGCGAGCGCACAGGTCAAAAGCCACAACAAGCCGCCTCGGATGATTTGAACAGTCCAGGCAGAGTCGAGAAAGTCCGGCTCATCTCCTCGCGGATTTTGCGCAATGGCATTGGAGATGCCCATATCCGAAAACAGCGACAGGCCGATGATAATGACTGTGACCAATGCCATCAGCCCGAAGGCTTCGGGAAAAAGGATGCGGGTCAGCAGCAGGTTTGACCCCAGCCGCAAGATTTGCCCGGTGCCAAACCCGAGAATAATCCAAGAGGTAGAGCGTACGACGCGCGCCATGAGGCTCTGATCGTTGATCGCAAGTTTCATTGAAGTCCAGATCGCGCCGTTTCAGATCAGCCGCAGGCTATGGCCGCGCTGCAGCAAGGTCAATCACAGCACAGGCTCAAGCGTGCCGATGGTGACCTTTTGGACCAAATTCCTCTCCATTAGAGAGTAGATGCGCTGTGGTTGATACTGGGCAAAACTCTGTGATCCCGCTAGGTTGCAAGCCGGACCGCAGGAAGGGATGAACCGGCGTGAAGATTGCATATGTGCTGAATACTTATCCGCAACCCTCGCAGAGTTTCATCCGCCGCGAAATCCAAGCATTGGAACGGCGCGGTGTTGAGGTGCTGCGGCTGCCGATGCGCCCCTCAGAGCAGCGGCTTGTTGATCCCGGTGATCAGACCGAGTCGGAGCGCTGTCACTATGTTTTGGCGGCAGGAGCGGCGCGTCTCGTGTTGGCATTTTTGGTGTGCGTTGTCCGCGCGCCGCATCGCGGCTGGCGTGCTTTCTGGCTGGCGATGAGGTTGGGTGGCGCAAATGCAGCGCGTCTTCGGCATCTGATCTACCTGATGGAAGCCGCTTATGTGGCGCGCGTCACCCGGCGCGAAAACTGTGAGCATATCCACGCGCATTTTGGCACCAATGCGGCTACGGTTGCCTTATTGGCAGAGGCATTGGGCGCTCCGGGATATAGTTTTACGACCCACGGACCAGAAGAATTTGATGCCCCGCATGCCTTGTCGTTGGGGCAGAAGGTGGATCGCGCCCGATTTGCCGTTGCGATATCGAGTTTTGGCCGCAGTCAGTTGAGCCGCTGGGCGTCTTTCGGGTCCTGGGCACGGATCAAGGTTGTGCATTGCGGCATTGAGCCTGCGCGCTTTGCCGAGCCGCGACCGGTACCGCAAAGGCCTCTGCGCCTGGTGGCCATAGGGCGCTTTGTTGAGCAAAAGGGATTGATGGTTCTGATTCACGCGCTTGCAGATGCGGTCAGGGATGTACCGGATATTCATGTCTCTTTGGTTGGGGACGGCGAGATGCGTGCGGATCTTGAGGCGGCAATCGCAGCGCATG
The DNA here is from genome assembly GCF_000376545.2 of Tritonibacter mobilis F1926. NCBI lineage: Bacteria > Pseudomonadati > Pseudomonadota > Alphaproteobacteria > Rhodobacterales > Paracoccaceae > Tritonibacter > Tritonibacter mobilis. The sequence continues at coordinate 2,455,608 of NZ_CP015230.1, read as the reverse complement.
GATTGAGTGAGAATGTCACGCTGACCGGCTGGCTGGCAGAGGCGGGCGTTCGCGATGAGCTGGCCAATGCGCATGCTCTGGTGATCCCTTCGTTTGCCGAAGGGTTGCCGATGGTTGTTATGGAGGCCATGGCCTCGGGCCGTCCGGTATTGGCGACATATGTCGCGGGCACGCCGGAGCTGGTGGTTCCAGAAGAAACAGGCTGGATGGTGCCTGCAGGTGATGTGCAGGCGCTGGCAGATCTCATGGTGCGGGTCGCCGCGGTGCCGCAGGCACGGCTGACTCAGATGGGCCAACACGCACGTGAGAGAGTGCTGGAGCGCCACGACATAGATCAGGAGGCCGAAAAGCTCGCAGGCCATTTTGCCGAAGCAATCGCTGCAGGCGAGCGCTGAAGGGGGGCGATCAGCGTCCCCGAGTCCACACGACGTTGGAAGAGAACAGTCGTGTTTTTACCGCCAGAGAAACAGCGACGTAGACTGCCGCGCCAATGGGGTTATTGAGCGCGATCCGGGCCATAGCACGCATGCCCGATGGGCGCGGGTCATCGTTTTGCAACAACTGTGGGAAAAGCGTTTTGATCTCAGCGACGCCGCGATCTTGCCGTCTGCGTACCCGGACCAAGTTGCGAAACCCCTCTACCATGGGCCAGTGATAGCGACCGGGCAGACGGATACGTTCCTCTGGTGAGAAATGCAGCCGCGCATAGGTGTCGTCAGAGATGATTGCGGGCCACTGACCCCAGCGCTCTCGGCCCGTGCGTGTCATGGCAAAGATCCCAAATCCCGGCGCACCTGTACGGACAAACGGCAGACGGACCCATGCGCTGGCATAGGCGCGGGTGAACGCGTTTCGTGCGGGAGTGACGCAGGGGCTGCCGCTTGCATAAAGCGCGCGTTCGGGGCAGAGCGCGTGGGCGATTTGCGACAGCAATTCTGGCTCTACCTGCACATCCGCATCCAGATAGACCAGTATGTCACCGTTCGCAGCCTTATCGCCCTCGGTGAGCGCGGCGAGCTTGCCGCCTTCTGCGCGCTCCAGGACTCTCAGCTCCCAACCATCTGGAACGGGCACGCAGCGGGCGCGCGCCACCGTGTCATCTGTGCAGCCATTGGCCAGCACCAGTACCTCAATCCCGTGTCCGCTGATGGCAGAGGCATAGAGCGCGGTCAGGCAGCCCGTGATATAGTTGGCTTCGTTATGGGCCGGGATGAGAACCGAGACCCTGCGCGGAGGGGAGCCTGTCACCGAGCGGCCTCCAGCACATCCCAGCGCGGGTTGTCATCCGACAAGGTCCTGAGCGCCCCCCAGCTGCCCCAACGCCCGGGCACGGATACATCGGAATAGGCACCAAACAGCGTGCCACCGATGTCGGGCCAAGTGTTCAGGAGCTTGCGGTAAAGTTCCGCCATTTCTGGCGTGTAATTCAGGTAGGTAAAAAACGCGGTGAGGTCGTCATCATCGACCAATGCACCATGGCCGACCACATGGGTTCCGCCCTCGTACATAATCAGTTCAAGCCCGTGTTTTTGCGCAACCTCCGCGTGGTAGGGCAGCACACGGGTCAGCAGGTCGTTCAGTGATCCTTCTTGAGATCCGGTGTTTAGCCCATCTTGCAACTCGACTGCAGCCTGCGCTGCGGCCACGTCAAAGCGGTGATCGCGGATGTAATCGCTTGCGGCATCGCCACTCAGTCCCTGCGCGGAGGCTGCAGCGCGCGCGCGATCCTGACTGTCGGCAATCCATGCCCGAACCATTGGGGCCTGCTCCTGCATACCAAGGGACGCGCCGAAATAGCCGGTCACGGCATAAGCATCAAAGCTACGATAGGGCGCTTCACGACCCGCTTGTGCTGCGGTCCAAAGCGGTGCGTTCAGGATTTGCTCTTCGAGACCGAGCCACCCGGTCTGGGTCGAAACCACCCGCACCAGTCGATCCGACAGGTCAGTTTGGTCCGCACCCTCCGAGAACACCTCAGTCCAGATGCCTGCAACCTCGGCAGCGCGTCCGCCGTAATATTGAAGCCAGAGACCGTCCTTGCCCCAAGTCTCTCGCGCCTGTTTGTCGGCCCATTGTGCCTGCTGGAACTGCCAATTCCATACTTCATTGGAATATTCGACGTATGTTTTCAGGTCTTCGTCCAGACCGTCACGCACCAATGTCGCAAGGTTGCGCACATAGGTGTCGTCGGCCATATGCGGCAAGGTGAACCACGGATCTGCGCCAACGCGATTGGCAAGTGTCACCAGCACTTCGGCGGGGATGCCATTGGTGGTCCATGTGTAATCGCTGTAACGCGGGCGGTCTTCCCAACCGATCTGTTTGGAGTTGTTGGTGTCCATCCAATCCATAAAACGCAGGGCGGCAAAGCCCTCAATCCGATCAAGCCAATCAGGGTTGAACAAAGCGCCCTGATCATAGGCTTGCAGGTCGCGTTCGCGCACCACGGTGATATTGCGCACGTAAACTCCGGTGCCTTCGCGGTCGGTGCGCTGAATACGGATGTCCACAGCACCGGGTCCGGGTTCAAAGTCAAAGGACACTTGATTGCGGCCGTATCGGACATTCTTCGCCCGGCCCCCGGCCTCGACGATGCCTTGTCCTTCAAACCGCAGCACATAGCGCCCGGAGAGGCTGGTTGCGGTTTCAGGTAAATCATTCAGGATCACAGTACCAATCGAACCAAGCTCGGGGGGCAGGGCCAAGGGCCAGCCATCCGGATCAAGGTATCCTGCGTCACGCAATTCGTCTTCGGTGACACCGCCCCAACGGCCGGGCAAATGACCGATCCAGGCGCGCGCGGTTTTGAAATGGTCAAGAAAAGGCGCTTGCGGGCTCCAATCGCGCACAGAAGCCAGATTCATGGCAATCGGTTGCCTGCGCACATCTGGCCTGCCGGTCGGCAGCGAAGGGACAGTAATATTGGCGTTCAGGATGGCAGGTGCCGGGTCCGCGGGCAGGTCTACCGGGTCTGGTGGCAAGGTCATACGTGCCTGTGACCCGCTGGCAGCGCCCGCAGCGATTTCCTGCAAGCGCTGGGCGAGTTCGGCGGAAGGGGCCGTATAGGCGGTGCCCCACTCGGTTTTCAGAACACGCGGCAACCCTTCGGGGGAGTTGCCGGTGAGCACCGCATATTGAACCAAAGCGAGATAATAAAACCCGATGTCATTGGGGTGAATATCGTCTGAGAACACGTCTCGGATATCCTGCAAACCCGGCACGGTGCCGGTCTGGATGGCATCGGCTAAACGGCCCAGAGCCTGTCCTGTTGGCAGCAAACGAATGTCTCCGCCGGTATTGGCGCGCACTTTGTCCACAACACCCTGCCAGCGGGGCAGATCGTTGTCGAGCCGCTCGCGCCACGCCACATCGCCACCATTGTCAAACGGCACTTCAACGCCGGTGCCGCTCAGCAGGCTATGCCAGCCTTCTTGCAGGTAAAGCGTCACATTGGGATTTGATTGAGCGGCGAGCGTGTAGAAATTCTCGACAGAGCCTTCGGTGTCGCTCCAGCGCAGATGATTGGCGAGCGGAATGGCCTCGGTGACGATCACCGCATCAACGGGGCCTTTGGCGAGACGTTCGCGGGCGTTGATGCCTTGGGCCTTGTCGGCGTGTTCCCAGTTGTACCGCAGGGGTGCGCCGTTGATGACCTGATACTCGACCACCGGGCGATTGTCCTGCCCGGCTGTGAGCAACTGCTGTAACATGCGCGGATTTTCGGGACCGATCAGCGAATGACCGATCATGACAAGCGCCGTGAGGAGCGTTTCCGGTGTCATGTGACCTCCACTGCAGCGCTGGCAAGACCAGTGCGGGGCAGGGCGGTTACCACCTGCCAGACAAGGGATTGCAGGATGCCTGCGCCCTCTGCCTCAAGCGCGGTATAGGCGGTGCCATCTGAGAGCGTAACCTGATGTGGCAGACCCTCGGGACTGCGATGATAGAGCACCGCGTAATGGGTCAACGCAACGATATAAGCGCCAAGCGGGCTCAGGTGGATCTGATCCCTTGTCCCATCTGGCAGAAGATCAAACAACGCCTTCCGGTCAGTAAGGCCCGGAATACCTCCGGCCTCGGCCGCGCGGGTGATCGCCGCGAGCACCTGCCCGCCGGGGATCAGGTACAGCGGTTGACCATTTGCAGTGCGGTCATCCTTGGCCGTAAGTTCCCCGAGCCAAAGCGCGTCCAGATCCTTGTCTATCCGAGCAAGCCAACCATCCGGATCATCGAGACGGTGCCATGTCTCATATAGATAGAGCCGCGCATTCGGGTTGCCTGTGCGGGCCAGATCAGCCCAAAGGTTCAGATAATGCGCCGCGTCAAAATATTTAATCGCATCGCGTAGCTCCACCATTTCGGTAAAGATGACAGCGTCGTAGTCCTGCGTCGCCAAGGCGGCTTTGGGTGCGCGCCAGATTGGTGCGGCGTTGACCTTCTCGAAGTCGAGGATCGGTTCATCCTCTTCCCAATGCGCGCGCAGAGACGTGCCTGAGCCTCGTTGCACGTTGTAGCGATGACCCTCGCCCGCAAATTGCGCCAGCAGATACGGAATATCTGCACCGACCAGTGAATGGCCGAGATGATAGACGTTCAAGGGACCGCTTGGAGGAGGGAGGGCTGCGACCTCTATTGGGGTGCTGCTGCGCTGCCCAAGGGCCCAAACTCCCAAAGCACCGACCGGCAATGCGGCGCAAGCCATGAGGATTGCGCGACGGGGCAGGCGGCGGAGACGGTTCATCATGGGTGCATCTCGCTTCTGGGGATCTCGACCGCTGTGATGATTACCTCAGAGCCGATGGCAAATCGACCCTTGAGGCTGTCGCCGCCTGAGAATGGGGGCTGATCAGAGGTGAAACATGCAGTGAAGCGGCCTAGGCTCATATCGAAGGAGAGTTCCATACCGCTGAAACCAAAAAAACGGCCAGACATGGCGTATTGCGCCTTATAGGCGGCCTCTTTGGCTGAAAACAGCAGTTTTCCTGCTCGGCCGGGGTCGGGCTGCGCGGCCATCCAACCCTGTTCAGTGGTGCTTGCGATGCTGTCCCATAGGTCGCCAGAAAGAGGGGTATCTTCCTCAATGTCGATACCAATACCAGCAAATGTCTTAGCCAGCCCGACCGCCGCCAACGCACAGCTGTCGCAATGAGAGATGCTGCCCGTCAATCCCGCTGGCCAAAGAGGCGCGCGTTTCGGGCCAACAAGGATAGGCGCAGGCCGTAGATTCAACGCGCGCATCGCCTGATGGGCTGCGGCGCGACCGGCGGCAAACTCGCGGATGCGTTTCTCAACCGCATTGGGCGACAGGCAGGCGCTTTCCTCTGGCAAAGGTGCCGGGGGCGTTCCCAGAGGATCGCAGGATGCAATGGCGATTGCATCCGACAGCAATGGGCGCAGCAAACGTTGCCGGGCTTCAGCAAGTTCTCGTGAAACGCTTGGGGCCTCTATCATCCTGAGCGGGCCTTGCGGTTGGCGCGCATAGCACGGCGTTTGGACATGGTATCTGCACGGCCAGCGGTATTTGCAGTGGTAGAGGCGGTTTCTATTGGTGCTTCACCGCCGCCATGGAGCTGTTCCACATGTGTCGCCAGACCATCGAGCGTCGGGAAACGGAAGATATCAGTAATCGACAACCGCTCTATGCCCAACAGGCTGCGAATATCGCGATGGGCCTGAACTGCTAGCAGCGAATGCCCGCCAAGGGCGAAGAAGTTGTCGCTCTGGCCCACGACACTCACACCGAGCAGCTTTTGCCAAACCTCGGCGATCTTTTGCTGCGTGAGCGATTGCGGCACAGCCGCCACTGCAGATGCTTCGCGACGCGTCGGCTGCGGGTCGGGCAGGGCTTTACGGTCAATCTTCTTGTTAGGTGTCAGGGGAAAGGCCTCAAGCGTCACGATATGTGCAGGCACCATGACCTCTGAGAGGTGGCGCGCCAAATGGGCCTTGGCTTGCGCTTCGGAAAACGGCGCAGAGGCGGTCACATAGCCAACCAGACGCTCGTCCGTACCGATCTTGCGTGGGATGACCACGGCGGCTGTCACGCCATCAATCGCGGACAGGGCGGACTCAATCTCACCGAGTTCAATCCGTTGGCCACGGATCTTGACCTGATGGTCGGTACGGCCGAGGAATTCGAGCTTGCCATCCGCGCGCCAGCGCACGAGATCGCCGGTGCGATACATCTGCTGACCGGCCCTGAAGGGATCAGCCGGGAAACGCTCGGCTGTGAGGTCCGCGCGCTGCCAGTAGCCAGCGGTCACACCCGCGCCGCCGATGCACAGCTCACCCGCGGCCCCGATCGGCACCGGCTGATCCGTGCCGTCGAGGACATAGACGGTGGTATTGGCAACAGGCGTACCGATGGGCGCGATCCCCCGCGGCGTCCCTTCAAGGGTTTCGACCGTGGACCAGATCGTCGTCTCGGTCGGGCCGTACATATTATGAATCGTCGCGCGGGTCTGACTGCGCAGGGCGTTCACCAAATCGCCGGGCAGGGCCTCACCGCCCACCAGCAGATGCTGCAAGCGCGCCAGCACCGGGCCTGCGTCCGCATCGGTGGCGATCATCCGCGCCATCGAGGGGGTGCATTGCATATGCGTGACGCCGTGGCGCACGATCTGGGCTGCGAGCGAGAAATCATCCGCTGCCAGTTCCTGTACGCGATTGGCGCGGCGCAGCACGTCGGCGAGGGGTTTCAGACCCTCCAGCACCACATGCGGCGCGATGCCATAGTCGATCAGGCAGGCCACCTCATCCACGCCAATGCGTTTGAGGTCTTCGACCCGCGCCACGGCGTCTTCAACCGTGCCGAACAGGCCGGAGTCCTCAAAATAGCGCTCGAATGCAAAATCGAGGATCGCTTCAAGTTCCTCGGTGCTGAGGCTGCCCAAATCCATCTCGAACGGGTTGTCGACGCCCTTGGGTTTCTTGAACGCGGGGAAGGCCCAGGCGTATTGCTTGATGAGCCCGGCAGCAGAGCGCAGGTACTCTTTCATCGGCTCGCGCGCCACCTCGCGGGCGGCCTCGCGGGTGTCAGCCAGATAGGTGTGCAGCATGAGCGTGACGGTGAAATCTGCCGGATCATGCCCCGCCTCGCGCAATGCGGCGTGATAGAGCGCGATTTTGTCGCCCACCTCATCAATGCTTTGTCCCAACAGATGCGTGAGCACATTGGCCCCCACGCGCCCCGCTTCGCGCCATGTGTCCGGGTTGCCTGCCGTGGTGACCCAGACGGCAAGCTCGTCCGAAACCGGGCGCGGCTGTGTCACCACCGAATGAAGGCCGCCATCCTTGCGCGGAAAACCCACCTCTTCGCCGCGCCAGAGTTTGCGCACTGTCTCAAGCGCTTCGAACAACGCGGGCTTGTTGGCCGGCGGCGTGTTCTCTGGTCGCAGGATAAAGTCGTCCGGCTGCCAGCCCGAGGCAAACCCGATGCCCGCGCGCCCACCGGTGAGGTTGTCGATCACCGCCCATTCCTCGGCAATGCGGGCCGGGTGGTGGAGCGGGGCCACACAAGAGCCTGCGCGCACACCGATGTTGCGGGTCACGGCGGCGACGGCGGCACCGGTGACCGACGGGTTCGGATAGGGGCCACCAAAGGCGTGGAAATGCCGCTCCGGCGTCCAGACCGCGTTAAAGCCATGCGCGTCGGCAAATTTCGCGCCCTCAAGGAGCAGCTCGTATTTCTTTTCGCCCGCGCCGTCGTCATTGCCCCAATAATAGAGGTTAAAGTCCATCTTGCGATCGCTGAGCGCGATGGGGCCATTTGAGAGTTGCAGACGGCTTTCATCGCTGGAGAGCACCAGTTTGAAGCCGCGCGCGAGCGTCCAGAACAGCTCCAACACGGAAATGTCAAACGACAGGCTGGTGACTGCGAGCCAAGTGTCGCCGACCTGATGCGGGATACGCGCATCCATGGCGGCGAAGAAATTGGCGACATTGCGGTGCCGCACCATCACGCCCTTGGGCAGGCCGGTCGACCCGGACGTATAAATCAGATAGGCCAGATCCTCGGCAGTGCCTTCGTTGACGGGTTCGGCAGACGATGTGAGATCAAGCGTGTCAAGATGCAGGGACTGCGCGCTGCTGTCGGGCAGATCCTGCGCCAATGCTGCATGGGTGACAATGACTGAGGCCTGACTGTCGGTGATATAATGCGCGATACGATCACCTGGATAGGCCGGATCAAGCGGGACATAGGCCGCGCCTGCCTTCAGAATACCCAGCGTGGCCACCACCAGATCCATCGAGCGGCGCAAATAGACGCCGACGTGGCTGCCGGGTTTCACGCCCTCCTGTTGCAGGTGCCGGGCCAGCGCATTGGCGCGCTGGTTCAGCGCAGCATAACTCAGGTGTTGATCTTCAAAAACGAGGGCCGTTGCATCCGGTGTTCGCGCCACCTGAGCCTCGAACGCGGCATGAATGGTCTGATCTGCCGGATAATCAGCATCGGTTGCATTCCATTGCTCCAGCATCTGCTGGCGTTCGGTGTCGGGCAGCAAGGGCAGGGCTGAAAGTGCAGTGTCTGCCTGCGATGGCAGTGCCGCCAACAGGCATTCGAGACGTGCCGCCAGCAGGGACAGCGCCTCTTGGGACAGATGCCGGGACTGTAGCTGCACGCGGTTCCCGGACTGGATCAGGGCCAGCTGGGCGTGGTCCGGCACGCTGTCGGTACCGAGACACAAGACCACCGCCGGAGGGGCCTGCACAGAAATCTCTGGCGCGCGCAGGATCAGGTCCGTTGCAAAACCACCCTGAACTTCCGCTCGGGTCAGAACCGCCTCAGCACGGGTCGCAAGGGTCGAGAATGCCTCATGCGCTTGCGCATTGAGGGGCACCCAATCGGCCATCAGCCCAGACTCTGCCGCAGACTGTAGCTTTGGCAGGCTGAGCGCGATTGATCCCTCGGTTTCGCCTAGACTGCGCAACAACCATGCAAGCGCAGCCGCAGCCAATGTTGCGGGCGGGCACTGCGCAGGCAGCGTGATGTCGGCGTGTTGCGCGTCGCCTTGTTCAGCAGCGTGCAATGGGACCGGCAGGGGCAGCATGCCGGACAACGCGCGCCGCCAGTAGGACTCGGGCGTCTGGCTGGTTTGCGCAGCATTTTCCAGCGCGTTGATGTCACTCTCGGCAAGAACAGGCAGCACATCGCCAGCGCGCAGAAGGTCACGCAGGCTGAGGGGCGTGCCAGACAAGGTTGTCAGCGCCCCGAGCCGAATGGCCCCATCGGCGCAGGCAATGGTGACGTCGTCACCCGTGACGGCGAGGACCTCTCCCGCTGCGCTTGCGTCCTCAGCGGGATGCGCCTGACCAACCGCAACGAACTGATCGGCCACGCGGATCTTTGCAGTGGTGAGCGGGTTCCAGTAGCCGCCCATATCCAGGCCACGGACAATGCGCAGCAGCTCAGCAACCGGGCGGTCAAAGCGCAAGGTCCCGGCGGCCTCCGGGCGATCCGCGCGGGCGTGATAGTGGCGCTGGCTCAGATCCTGTGGCTGGCGGTTGAGTGTACCGCTCTCCAATTGGTCGAGCACCTCGGCAAAGCTATCAAGGGCTGCGCCATAACATTTCGAGTTGAGGCTAAAGGCGGTTTCATCGTCAGCGATCGCGAAACGGCGCTGGGCGAGGATATCGCCTTCGTCCACACCGCCCTCGATCATGTGCCATGTGATGCCGTGTTCCGCGGCCCCTTCGAGAATGGCCCAGTTGGGCGTGTTCAGACCTGCGCGTTCGGGCAGCGGGCCATCGTGGAAATTCACCGCCCCGAGGCGGGCCTTGGCAATCACTACATCAGGTAGGACCCGGAGGTTGGCAATCGACAAGAGCCAATCAAAGTCGCCCTCAATGTCACTCGGGGCAGCAAGAACCTGCAGCCCTTTGGATACGGCCCAGGAGGTGATCTCGGCATTCTCGCTGACCACAGCTCGGATCTCGTGACCTCGTGTCAGCAAAGCCTCGCTACACCCGATCAGCAGGGATTCATTGCCAATGACGACGGTTGAAAATGTCATGACTTGTGTTCCTCCAGAACGGGATCGGACGCAAATGGCCGCGCCGGGTTTGGCGCGGGCAAGGGGCGCAGCAATCGTTTGAAATGATGACGCAGCAGGTCGCGATGAAAATGGGGTGCATCGGCGCGGGGCTTGCCAGAGGTCAACCGACGCAGTCCGTAAACCGCACCACCCAGCAGCCGTGCAAGGGTCGCGCCAGTCGCATAGATCGGGCCGCGGGTTTGCGTGAAATAATGCAACCGCGAATCCAGCCAGAATTCCGGTGTGCGCGCCCATGTCTTCATGCCGGTTGAGGCCGACCCCACATGGGCAACGGTGCTGTGTGGGATGTAATGCGTCCGCCAGCCCGCACGTGCGGCGCGGTGGCAGAGTTCGGTTTCCTCGAAGTATAGAAAAAACGTCTCGTCAAAGCCGCCGATGGCCTCGATGACCTCGCGGCGGATCATCAGGCTGGCCCCGGCGGTCCAATCCACTTGTTGCGCGTCATCCGGGATCTCCAGTGGCACGATGGCGTGTTTCAACAGGCGCGAGATCACACCGGTGCGCGCGGCACCTTCAAATTCGCTCGCGATGGTCGGAAAGCGAAACAGCGTGCAATGGGGCGTGCCGTCTTCACCATGCACATACGACCCTGCCAGCCCCGCACCCGGAGCATTCAGTAGAAAGTCCCGCAATCTGCGAATGCAGTCCTGTTCGGGAAAGGCATCGGAGTTCAGGAGGTAATAGAAATCGGGGCGCGATCCATCCGAAAGCCGCGCGCGAAATCCGATGTTCATGCCCGCGCCAAAGCCGCCGTTGACGGGTGAGGCCTCGATGCGCAGGCGACCACTGTCTAGCCAGCCGCGCGCTGTGGCCCCGGCCCGCAGGGCCTCAAAAGAGCCATCGCCCGATCCATTGTCGATAATCAGTACTTCGCCGGGCAGGTCTTCCATTTCCTCCAACGCTGCTTCGGCCGAGCGCAGCGTCATGGCAGGCGTGCGAAAGTTCAGGATGATCGTGAGGATAGAGTTGGCGGCCATGGGTTACTCTGCCGCCTTTGCGACGCCGCGCGGGCTGGTGGTTTGGCGTGCATTCTTACCCAGTAGATCGCGGATTTCGTTCCCCAGCACGCTGACGTTGGGTACCAGAACCATACCGTCATGGTCACCGGGCACTTCGCGCACGATCAGTGACGGCGCAAAACGGGTCCAGTCGTTATCCGCGTAGACATATTCACGGTCTCGGCTGACCCATTGCCCAGCAGAGACTTTCCAATGCCGGTCCAGCACAGGCCGATAGAGTGTCACCGGACCCGTCCAGGGCTGAACCTCATATGTGGCCACCGCGCGCAGGAAGGCCAGTTCGATCTTGCGGTTGTTGAAGCCGGTGCTCTCGCCGGTTTCCGCCGGTCGGTCCTGGCGCTTGCGAATTTCCCAGGCAATGCGGTTGCGCAGCCATTCACCTAGGAAGCCCGGTCCTTTGCTGCGGATCTCAGCGAGCTTGATCAGCGCCTTATCAATGGGTTTGAGGTCGGGACGCACCGGCAGCGGCGTATCCAGCAGCACCAGCGCATCCACCGCCTCGCCCGAGGCCTTGAGCTGCTGCGCGATCTCATATGCAGTGATGCCGCCGCCAGAGAACCCACCGATGAGATAGGGCCCTTCGGGCTGCACCTGTCGCATCTCGGCGACATAGTCGCGGGCGGCGTCCTCGATCCGCTCGTGCGGCTCATCCGTGCCGATCAGGCCACGCGCCTGTAGCCCATAGACCGGACGATCCTCGCCAAGGATCTGGGCCAGATGCCGCAGGTTCAACACGTTGCCAAACATGCCCGCCACGATGAACATCGGTGCGGCTTGGCTGTCCTTGCCGGGGGCAAGGCGCACGAGGTGGCTGAAGCTTTGTGGTGTCGCCTCTTGGTCGTCTGCGTCGCCGCCCTGGGCCTCCAGCGGCCCAGTTTCAGCCTCAATCCGTGTCGCCAGCGCGGCGACTGTGGGGGCATCAAACAGCACGGACATTGGCAATTCGACTCCGAAGCTGCGTTTGATCTGCGCAAAGAGCCGCACGGCGATGAGGGAATGACCGCCCAGATCAAAGAAGCTGTCTTCTACCCCGATTTGCGACAATCCCAGCAGAGTGGCGAAATGACCAGCTAAGGCCTCTTCGGTTGCCGTGCGGGGCGCGACATAGTCGGTATCCAGATCGGGGCGGTCAAAGCTCTGCACTTCACCTTCGGGAGCTGTTTGCCCGCTGGTCTCGGCCTGCTGGCGCAAGGCGTCGAGGTCCAGCGAGGAGACAATCACCTGTGGCAGACTCGCAGCGAGCGCGCGTTCCAGCGCGATGCCGCCCTCGCTGGTGTGGATGCCATTCTCCAGATTGGCAAGCAGGCGACGCTCGTCCGGCGAAAGGGGCTGAGTCTCCGCATCCGAGGTCAGGCCAAGCGCGGCGGCTGTGGCGTCGGTGCGGGTGGGCAGAAGGTTGAAGCCGCCGCTCAGCTGCTGCATGCGGAAATGCGAGATTTCCACCAAAACAGTCCCTGCCGGGTCGGACAGGGTGATGTCAAACAGTACCGCGCCCTGCTCGGCCTGCCCGTCCACAAGCCGCACATGACTATATATGTCCTTGGTCAATGGGGCGAGCACCCGGATTGCGCCGTAGGAGACCGGCACCCAGAGCGTGCTGGGCTCGTACCCCGGCGCAAGTTCGATGGCCCAGCCGGTGGCGAGATCCAACAGCCCCGGATGCAACAACGCGCCGTCATTTTTTGCAACATCAGGCAAGGACAGTTGGGCGAGCCCTTCGTCCCGACCAAGCGCCACTGATTGCAGCACATGCCAGCGCGGACCAAACCGCAGGTTGGCCTCTTGCGGGGACCTGATGCGTCCGCCCGCGACATCTGCCTCTTGCGGCGTGCAGCGCGCGGAGATCGCACTCAGATCCAGAGGGGCGGCGGCACTGTGGTCCAGCGTCACCACCTCAGCCTGCGCGGTGCGTGCATATCCCTCTGTTGTTTCCGCGTGGATTTGCACCTCATAGCCTGCGGCACCGGGCGTCAGATGCATCACCGCCTCGCGCGGCATATTATCCTCAACCACAAATGGTTGCAGGAAATAGAGGTCGCGGATTTCGTAGGGCGCGGTGCTGCCGAGCGCATCCAGCCCTTCGGCAATCAGCTCGATATTGCCGGTGCCGGGGATCAGGGCGGTGCCATCGTGGGTGCGGTGATCGTCCAGCAGCCAGTCGCGGCGCGCGTCAAAACGGCTGCGGAATACCGGCGCGCCGGAGCGATCAAAGCCTTGTGTCTGCCAAAGCGCGGCCTCTGACGGCAGTGGTTCCGAGGGGGCAGCGCTGCCGCGCCGGGCGGCCATAGCGTCCGCTGCCATGCCGGCATCCGCCCAGATCCCCCAGTCGATGGCCATCACGCGGGTTTGCCCGCCCTGACGAGATTTCGCCCAAGCGTTGAGGTATTCGTTGGCGGCCACGTAATCCACCTGCCCGGCAGGGCGCGTCACGGTGGAGGAGGACGAGAACAGCACCATCAGGTCGAGCGAGCCATCCGGGAACACCTGATCCAGCACACGCAGGCCGTTCACTTTGGGCGCGAGCACCTCGGCGATCTGGCGATCTGTCTTGGCCAGAAGGGGGGCGTCGGCAATGTAGCCTGCACCGTGGAACAGGCCGGTGATGGGGCCGAATGCGGCGCGTGCCGCCTCTGCCGCGTTGCGCATGTCCTGGAGGTTGCAGACATCGGCGCTGAGCGTGAGCACTTCGCCGCGTCCGGTCGCCTCAAGTTTTTGAACAGCGCGAATGCGGGTTGCGATCCGGTCAGCCGGGCTGTGGCGGCGCAGGTAGCGGTCCCACTCGGTGCGCGGTGGCAGGGCGTCACGGGACAGGAGCGTGATGCGCGCTTCATACGACTGCATCAAGTGCTCCGCGATCGTCAGCCCTATGCCGCCATAGCCGCCGGTGATGAGGTAGTGCCCCCCCGTTTGCAGCGGCAGGTTGCCTGCCGTTGGTGCCGCGAGGGGCAAGGGGCGATAGTCAAGCTCCAGACGTTTTTCGCCACGCCAGGCGGCGGCGTGGTTGCCGGGTGCGGCCAGCAGCTCTTCGAGCAGGCGCGATGTGATTGCGGCGGGTTTGGTGCCGGATAGGAGGGCAGAAAGGCCAGCAGGGACTTGCGGCAGCTCAATGTCACAGGTCGCGACGGTGACACCGGGGATCTCGCGCGGGATCACACCCGCGGGGCCGGAGACCATTGCTTTTTCCGGATAGGGCAGGGGCTCCTCGCGCACCTGCGCAGCACCGGTGGTCAGCACGCTGAGATGTACCGGATGCGGCAACTCTGCCTGCGCCAGCGCTTGTCCCAAGGCGGTGAGCGACATCAGCCCCATCTCGATATTGCGATCAAAGAAGGAGGAGCCGGGGCGGTAATCCTCGGTGTCGGTGACCAGCCAGAAATGCGCGATCCGCTGCGGCAGAAGATCCGCCTCGGCCAGATCCGCCAGCAGGGCTTCGGTGCCGAACCGGCCTTCTTCCGGGGCCAGTTGATAGAGATCAGGCGCGAGCTGCGCATAGGTATCCCCCGCCCGCACGCGGGCCACCCGGTGACCAGCAGCAAGGAGTGCCTCGGCGCAGGCGGCAGCCTGTCCGGCGGTGTCCTCAAAGATCAACCAGGTTTGCGGCTCCAGCGTGAGTTCGTTTTCCACATCCAGCGTGCAATCGGCCAGACGAGGCCGCCAGACCGGGCGGTAGCCCCAATCGGCAATGTCCGCGTGCCGTGCAGGCAAAGCAACCTCGGGCGCCTGCACCGATTTTCCGGGTTCGATGAAATAGCGGCTACGCTGGAACGCGTAGGTGGGTAGGCTCAGACGGTTGCGGCGGGCATCGCCCCAGATCTGAGGCCAGTCTGCCTCGACCCCGCAGGCCCAGAGACGGCCGATGATGCCAAAGAAATAGGCATCATCCGCGACGTCCTGCTCCGGGTGGCGCAGAGAGCTGAGCACCTGACCGGACGCGACCTGTGGCGACATTTGTGCCAAGGCGCTGAGGGCCTTGCCGGGACCGACCTCCAGATAGACGCGGCCCTTGGTGGACGCGAGCGTTTCGATGCAATCGGCAAAACGCACGGTATTGCGCAGTTGTTCAACCCAGTAGTCGGCGCTGGTCGCCTGTTCCGGCGTCAGCGGCTGGCCGGTGCGGTTGGACATCACCGGCAGGTTTGGCGGTTGCAGATCGAGACGGCGCAGGAAATCGCCATAGGCTGCCAGAATTGGCTCCAGCATGCGGCTGTGGGCGGCGATGTCGATGGGGATACGCTGGAACTCCACATCGCGAGCGCGCAGCGTCTCGGCCAGCGCATCCAGGCGATCATCCGGGCCGGATACAGCGGTGAGTTCCGGCGCGTTGACGCTGGCGATGTCGAGATCCGTGCCCACAAGTGTCTCGACCTCAGAGAGCGGCAGCGAGATCGACAACATGCCGCCCGGCTCGACCGTGTCAAACAGCCGTCCCCGCAGTTGCACCAGGTCAATGCAATCCTCAAAACTCATGACACCGGCCAGACAGGCGGCAGTGTTTTCACCCATGGAATGGCCCACCATGGCGGCAGGCCGGACGCCCCAGCTGATCCAGAGCTGTGCCAGCGCATATTCCACAATCATAATGAGCGGCAATTGCACCGAGGGTTTCAGCAGGGCCGCATCGGCACTTGTCTCCTCGCCGGGGTCCGGCAACCACAGGGCACGGATGTCGAAATCGAGGCTCTTTTCCAGATGGTCCAGCCCCTGATCCATCCAGTCGGCGAAAACCGGCTCTGTTTCATAGAGATCGCGCGCCATGCCCGCAAATTGTGCCCCCCCGCCGGGGAACATAAACACGACCTCTGGATGCGCACCGAGATGGTCGTGGGTGAAGACCTCACGCGGGTTCGCGGCTTCCAGCATGTCGGCGGCCTCGGTCGCGGTTTCGGCCACCACCACGCGACGTTTGGCAAAACCGCGGCGACCTTCCTTGAGGGTGTAGGCCACATCCGCCAGGTCCACATCGGGGTTCGCGCGCAGGTAGGTCGCGATGTTCTGCGTGTTCGCCTCCAGCGCGGCCTTGGTCTGGCCGGAAATACAAAGCACCTGAAACGGGAAATCGCTTTCCTCGGAGGGCGCGCGCACCGGGGCCTCTTCGAGGATCGCATGGGCATTGGTGCCGCCGACGCCAAGGGCATTCACAGCGGCGCGCCGGGGTCCTTTGTGCGAAATCCACGGGCAGAGCGTATCGTTCACGCGGAAGGGCGAGGTTTCAAAATCAATGGTCGGATTGGGTTTTTCATACCCCAGCGAAGGCGGCAGCGATTTGCTTTCCAGCGCGAGGGCGGTTTTCACAAACCCCGCCACGCCGGCTGCCGTGTCCAGATGGCCGATGTTGGTTTTGACCGATCCGATCCGGCAATAGCCCTTTGCATCGGTGCCATCGCGGTAGGCATCGGTGAGGGCAGCAACCTCAATCGGGTCGCCGATATAGGTGCCGGTGCCGTGGCATTCGACGTAATCGATGGTTTCAGGGTTCACCCGCGCAGCCGTCAGCGCCTTGCGCACCGCTGCGGATTGCCCATCCACCGAAGGGGCCAGATATCCCGCCTTGGCCGCACCATCGTTGTTGATCGCAGAGCCTTTGATGACGGCCCAGATGTGGTCGCCATCGGCCACCGCATCGCCGAGACGCCGGAGCGCCACGGCCCCCGCACCAGATCCGAACACGGTGCCCTGAGCGCGGTGGTCAAAGGCGTGGCAATGGCCGTCGGGCGACAGGATCTCGTTTTCCTTGTAGAGGTAGCCGCGCCCCTGCGGCAGTTCGATCGTCACGCCACCGGCCAGTGCCATATCGCATTCGCCCTTGCGCAATGCCTCGGCGGCGTAGTGGATCGCCACCAGCGAGGTGGAGCAGGCGGTCTGCACGTTGATCGATGGTCCCTTGAGATCAAAGACATGGCTGACGCGCGTGGTCAGGAAATCCTTGTCGTTGCCGGTGTGGCGCAAGAGGAACATGCCCACGTCATCTACCAGATCCGGGTTCGAGCAGATGTTGAAATAAAAATAGCTGCCCATACCGCAGCCCGCATAGACTCCGACCTGGCCTTTCAGGCTTTCGGGTGTGTGACCGGCATCCTCCATCGCGCCCCATGCGACCTCAAGGAACTTGCGGTGTTGCGGGTCGAGGATCGCGGCCTCTTTGGGGGAAAACCCAAAGAACTCCGCATCAAACTCATCAAAGCCCTGCAGCCGGGCGGAAGAGGGCACGTAGTTGGGATCGCGCAAGGTCTCGGCGCGTTCGCCAGCAGCAAGCAGGCTGTCTTCGTCAACGACCTCGATCGACTCGATGCCATCGCGCAGATTGGTCCAATACTCGTGAATTGACGCCGCACCGGGTAAAGTGACAGACATACCGACCACTGCGATATCGTCGGGGCTGTGGTGATCGAGTTTTGTCATCTTATCCATCTATATCGCCCTGTCTCACGTTGCGTCGGCGGTCGTGCCCATAAGTGTGCGGCGCTCAATGATATTCGCTTAGGTAATGTGGCGGTTCTGCGTTGGCTTTTGTATGTATGAATTACGAAACATCTTGGGCAGCGCTGAGGTGTGATTGTGGTCAAACTGAGGATCTGCGCTGTGAATTAGTTGGCGCAGCGCTAGTCCATCACCGGATGAGAACGCTCTTTGCTCAGCGGCATATCGAGCGCTTGCCGACCTTCGAACAAAGCTTTGCGTGGCTCAAAATCCCGAGGGTAGAGCTGACGCTCCGCGTACCCCAGAATTGCCCCCGCACACATCCAAGTAATCGGGACCAGCGTGTCGTTTAGCAACATGTCGATCATTGTTGCGCCCAATATGAGCGATATACAAGAAACATAAGGAGAAATTTCCCCCTCTGGCATCCTGCGCAGTGCCAAGTATAGCAACGCAAGCGTGCCTGCCAACAGCCCCATCTCAGCAAGGTAGCCAACCCATCCAAAACTGCCGAAGGTGATAATCCAACGCCCATCAGGGATGGACAGGATACGACCATCTTGTGGATCCCGGATCAGGTTTCTACCCCAAGCCCCCCAGCCGAAAACTGGTTTTTCGGCGGCGCGTTCTAACAATACCTCCTCATTGTCAAATCGGTAGCCCAGCGATTGTGCCCGCTCCGGGCTGAAATCCTCCACTTGTGTCAGAATCGCGTCGAGCGGAATGACATGCGCGTTTCGTAGCATCGGGTAGACGCAGCCGATCAACGCAATAACCAAGGCCAATTTAACCTGCAAACGGTAGGAGGCCAGCGCGACGATTGGTGTAAAAGCCAACCCATAAGAGAGCGACGCCATGCTTTTGCATAGGACCAGCATGCCGAAGAGATAAAACGCCGCAAGGCACAAGCGGATGCGGTTGTTCTCTTTTGCGACGCGGGCCAGAGATACTGCTGCGATCATGGCGCTGAACATAAAGAGCGCAAGCCATAGCGCATGCGGCAGGAACACAATGGGCCGATAGCCCCCTTGGCGGATCATCTGGGCGAAGTCGTGTTGGAAAAAGCCGTAGATCCAGACGTTCATCTGCGGGCTGAGACGGATTTCGATGAGCGAAGGGATGGAGTAAAACAGACCCGCAATACAGAACGCCAGCAGCAAATCCCGATGAGCGTCAGGCGTGGAAAGATGCCGGCGTGCGATGACGAACGGTATTAAAACAATAACTTGCCCGATCACCACTGAGCCCATATCGCGCCAACGCAAACCGGGAAGTTCGGAGTGATAGAAGATGATCGGTGCGGCGTTTGGGACGGTCTCGAACAAGACACGGTCTGTATTTGTAAGGACCGTCGGGATCGCGCTGAGGACGAAGATGATCATCAAAATGCGCAGGATCAACGGACGTGGCAGGATCGGAACAGGAACCTTTGCCACAAAGAGACATCCGACCAAGGCCATGATGGAACTGATCGAGAATTTGTCGAGATCGGGCACCAGTGGCAGATCGAATGCGGCCACCGGAGGCAGGATCAGATACCCTCCGATGAGGCAGAGCAAGATCGCACGCTGCAAGGGCAGCCGCTGAAAGAACACCAGCGCCGCCACCGGCCACACCAGCAACATCAAGTTCGCAATCGCGTTAGGCACCAGAGCTCGCCTCACTTCGACCCAAATTCACTACTACGGTATACGCAAGAACTGGCACAAGCCCTTAGGGCAGCGGTAATAAAATCAGGCACATTAGTGATCTGGATCGAGAGCAAGATGAAATTCGCATTTGAAAATCAAGAAATTGAAGTGAACGTGCCGGACGCCGACCAACTGAAGAAGCTGATCAAGGATCGGTTTGATCGCAAGGAAGGTTTTGGCTTGGCGACAGTCAATCTGGACCATCTTGTCAAACTTGCGCGTGATCAGCAGTTTCTGAGGGCCTACCAGAGTCAGGATTTTATCGTCGCCGATGGGCGCCCCATCGTGTGGCTGTCTCGTTTGGCGGATCGCCCGGTCGAACTCGTACCGGGATCTGACTTGGTTATACCATTGTGCAAACTTGCGGCAAACGCGGGGGTCAAAGTCGCTCTTGTGGGGTCAACCGACCCAATTTTGAAGCAGGTGCAATCCGCGCTGATGCAAAAGGTGCCCGGTCTCAATGTGGCCTATGTGCGGGCGCCGAGTTATGGGTTTGACCCGCATGGCGAAGAGGCTCGCGACATCCTGAAGGAACTTGCCACGCAAGAGATCAGCCTGTGTTTTCTGGCGCTGGGCGCGCCAAAACAAGAGCGGTTTTCTGAACTTGGCCGCAGCCTTGCACCTCAGACCGGGTTTGCATCCATCGGCGCGGGTCTGGATTTTATTGTTGGGGCACAGCGGCGTGCGCCACGATGGATGCGCAAATTAGCGCTGGAGTGGCTATGGCGCATGCTGTCCAATCCTATGCGACTCTTGCCCAGATATATGCAGTGCTTTGCCATCCTGCCGCGGCAGATTGCGCAGGCCTTGCGTTTACGCGCGGCTTCCAAGCCCTGAGAGGTTTGGCACAGATTATTTATACTCAATTAAAGTGCGTTGATTGCCGCGCAGCCGATTGATGTGGAACTCCAACACTCCCAAGGCTTCGGCGCATTTTCCAACAATGGAATAAAACGCTGCCGTGCCCCCCATACGCCGGGACAGGCGCAAGAACTGGAGTGGGTACAAAAGAGCGATTAACCCGGCAAACATTGGCGCTGCCAATAGGGCTGCGGCGATCATCAGGGGCAACACAGCCCCCCAAAGAAGCGCGCGTCTTGTTTCCTTGACCCAATGGCGTTCTGGTGGAGCGCCATGCAAGAAAGCGCCTTCCGCAAATGCGTGACCCGCGCGTCTGGTGCGCTTCCACCACTGTGAAAAATGTAACATTTGCGCGTCATGCAGGGTCATTTCCAGATCCAGACGCCAGATCTTCCATCCGGCTTGGCGCAAGCGCACACAGAGTTCTGGCTCTTCACCTGCAATAAGCGTTTCGCGATAGCCGCCTGCATCCTGTAGTGGCCCGCACCGCATCAAGGCGTCACCTCCACAAGCGCGTGCCTCGCCGATTGGGGTGTCCCACTCCTGATCGCAGAGCCTGTTGTAAACACTTTCCTCCGGTGCACGCTCGCGTCTGCGCCCGCAAACGATCGCAACATCGGGGTGATGCGCGAGGAAAGCTGCCGCTTGCGGCAACCATTCGCCCGCCAGCACACAATCCCCATCGACGAATTGCACCAGCCTGCCTTCGGTGGTCGCTCCCAGATGTGCAAGCCCTGCGTTGCGTGCCCGCGCTGCTGTGAAGGGACGCGACATGTCCAACTCCACAACCTCAGCACCGCGCGCCTGCGCAGCGGCGACCGAACCATCAGTCGATCCGCTATCAACATAAATGATCCTGTGAACCTGCCCCTTGAGACTGTCGAGACAAGCCAGAAGGCGCGCGCCCTCATTGCGCCCGATGACAATGGCATCAATGGGTAAGAGGGCAGGCATCTTTGCGGGGGTTGCGGTCATGAGCCAGACAATGCGTTGAAAATACCGCCCAATCCTATGCAAGCACCAGCAAAGCGCAAGATGCGCAATGGGTTGGCGGTGCAGGATTGGGGTCAGCCCCCTTTAATAATCCCGTTTGAAGAACACCCCAAGCCCGGTTTCACCTTCGCTATCGGCCTTGCCTGTCACGGTGAGTGACTTGGTGAGGTCAAGGTTGATCGACAACTCGCTGTTACCCTCTGCGCTCACATTCACATCGGTATAGATGTTATCTGCAAGATACCCACCCAGACCAAGCTGGCCAACGCCGAGGTTGTCGACGCCGATATCGACGTTGTCTGCTCCGGTGCTGTTGCGCAGCGCCTTATTCGCGCCGCCACCTCGGCCACTCAATGTGAGCGCTGAGCTGGCCAGACGGGCCAGCGCCAGAGGCGAGATGTCCTGAATGTTGTCACCAAACAGCAGCAGGGCCAGCGCTTCTTCGCTGGGGCGCGGCGGCTCTGATGTGACCTCGATCTGCGGGCTGTCAACCTGACCGGAGATCGAGAGCGTTGCGGTGCCTTGTTCCGTATTGGCGCTGGATACAAACTCCAGATAGGGCTTCAGATCACCCAGCAAGGTGATGCGACCTTCATCAAGGTTCAATCGGCGTCCAAGAATATCAAAAGTACCCCGGATCAGGCCGATTTGCCCGGAAGGTGCCAGATTAGAGGTGGTCCCGCGCAGGGTGATCGCACCGCCCAATTCCGCGTTGAGGCCACGGCCTCTGGCAAAAATCTTGTTTGGTGCATTGATCAACACGTCGAGGGCAATATTGCTGTTGCCTCCTGAACCACCTGACCCTGTCTCAATCAGGCCAGCGCGGGATCTGGTGGCGATTTGCGCGCGGGACTGGCCCTTATGACGAATGGGCGGGATGGGGGCGGCCGAAACGGCACCACCGGCGGTGTTGAGGTTAAAGCTCGTCTCGCCCACATCAATACGACCCGTGAGGCTACTGTTTCCCGCAAGTGGCCCCGACAGGCGCAGCTGCCCCCCAAGCGAGGTGTCATAGGAAAGGTTATCGGTCAGAACCACGTCGGATAGTGAAATGCGCAAGTCGCCCGAATAGGGCGCGTTAAGAGATACGGGACCATTAACCTCCACGCGACCGCCATCGCGGGGGCGGGCGGAGAGCGCGAGAGAGGCGGAGCCGTTGTTCAGCGCGATGCGGGTAGAAATGCCATCAATGGCCTGTGCGGCCTGTGGCAGAACCAGTTGTGCATTGGATGTCGTCACTGTGCCGCTGAGTGAATTGAGCTGTGCCGGGCCGCGCAAGGTTAGATCGAACCGCGCAAGTCCCTTGATCAGATTAGGTTTCAAAAAGGCGTTGGCGCCTTCCAGCCGCAGCGAACCTTTGGCGGTGATATCTGCAATGGACTGGGTCTCATCCCATGTGCCGGCAACGCGAGAGTCGATCCCAAGCGGACCGTCAGCGGTGCTCTCGATCGTCCATACCCCATCGGTGCGGCTGGCGTCCCCTTTGGCAGTGAGGACCCCGTCCAGCCCCGGTACAATTTGTTGCAGTTGCCGTACCACAGCGTCGTAATTCACGCGGGCAGAGCCGTCAGCTTCATCGAACTGGCCGTCCACCTTGGCAGAGGCACCCGCTGGGCCGGTGATTTCACCACCGCCCTTCCATTCTCCTGCGCGCCGGGTCGCAGAGATATCGGCTGAGGCTTGGCCGGGTAGGGTGGGCGCATAGGCGCGCACATCCGCCACCTCAGCTTTTAGGTCGAGATCAACATCGCCAGAGCTTTCCGTAAAAGCACCATCAAACCGCGCGGTGGTTTCACCGGGGGCGGTCACATCGCCTTCTGCCTGCCATTGCCCATCGCGTCGGGTTGCGGTCAGTTTTGCTGTCGCTTCGCCTTTGATTGAGGGGGCAAATTGTTCGACCCGTGCGATCAAAGTTGAAAGATCAAGATCAACTGCACCGTCTGTTTCGCTAAAGCCGCCTTTGATGCGTGCGCGTGCGCCGCCGGTTGCGCTCACATAGGCTTGTCCTGTCCATTGTGCCTCACGTCGGCTTGCGGTGCCTTCGGCAATCAGTGGCGCTCCGGCCAGTTGTGGCGCAAAGGCCTCTGGCGCGCCGACAAAAGCCTCAAAGCCAAAGTCAGCCGCCCCGGCGAGGGTAAAGCTGCCGTCCAGATCCATCGAAGTTTTGCGCGGCCCGCGCAATTCCACGGTGCCATCAAGACGGTCTCCGGTGCGGTCGAAATTCGCGGCCAGTGTCAGTGGACCGGGAAGTTCCGCTACAAAGCGTTCGAGTTTGGCGAGCTTGGCATCCAGACGCAGCGCGCCTTCGCCACTGTCCAGCGTCCCTTGCCCGTTGGCAGTTACTTCGGCGGTTTTTAAATCGAACTGGTCAATGCGCAGCCCTGCGGTATCACGTGCGGCGACCAGCTTTAGCGTGCTATCGCCCACCAAAAGCGGGTCCACATCCGCGATGCCAGTGCCAAGATCCTGTCCGAGCAGTGACAGATCCACACCAAATGCCCCACTGAGCGGCTGGTAATGCCCAGTGACATCTGCGGTGGCCGCACCCGACAGATCAAGCCCGGCAATGTCGGAGAAGCGGGTCAGGTTTTCCGCCTCAAGCGCCAGTTCGGTTGCGATACGTACGTCGCCCTCGACGCCGTTAAATCTCAGTTCTCCACGTGCGGCATATGTATCGCCTTGCAGGTCGAGGTCACGGATCAGGAAATCCGCACCATCTTCGGTGGTTAGACGCGCACTCAGCGTCAGATCGCTGCCTGTTGCTGCCGCAAGGGCTGGATCTGCAAGAACAAATCCATTGAGACGGGCATCAAGGGCACCATCCAGCGCGAATCCTGCGCTTTGGTCCAATTCGCCCGCAGCGCTGATGACAGCGCGTTTGATGCTCATGTCTGGGGTGCGCAGGCTGTCGAGTTCTGCGTTGATCGTCCAGTTTTCGCCTTCGGGCTTTTTCAAATCCATGGTGACGGCAGCAACGGTGGTGTCTGCGCCCGAAACCGGCAGGATCACAGCGGCTTGACCCTGCGGTGGCGTGATGGCGGCCTTGAGGTTGGCGGTCTGCAAGTTGCCACCCTCAAGCAACAGCGCCCCGGTCATTTGCAATGCGCGGGTGCGCAGAACAAGATTGTCCAGTTCAACGCCACCGGAGGCCAAGGTGCGCCCTTTCATATTGGCGCGCAGGCCGGGGCCAAAGAAGGGGCGATAATCCGGTGGCAGGAGCGGGTCGATATTGCCGCCCAGATCAGCGGCGAATGCCAGTCCTGCCTGCGCGCCACCCGCCACATCCGCAAGCCCCGCGAGACTGACGGTGCCGGTGATCCGGTCGTTACCATTGGTGGCAAAACCGATGTCTGCGGTGAAATCGGCCAGTGGCCCTTCGCCCTTTACCGCCAGGCTCAGATCCGGACGGCCGGGAAGGTCCATGACGGTCGACAACAGCCCGCCAGATGCCTCGTTCAGGGCGAGATCAAGTGCCAGTTGCTCCGTCGAGTTCGCGAATGAGGCCTTCAGCGTCAATGCATCGCCGCGCCGGTCCAGCCGCGCGACGCGCAGGTTGGTATCCAATGCACCATCAGCGAGTGTCAGCGCGCCATTGACGGATAGGGCCGCTTCTTGCCCGGCAAGTTCCTCGCCCAGCAGGATTTCATTGGCTGCGATTTCGCCAATCTCCAGCGCTACGGGTAATTCAGGCAGTGAAAAGGGCGTGGCTTCTGGTGTGGGCAGGTCCGGGTCGGCAGGCAGCGATTTGGGGCTGCGCTCGACGATGATACGATCCGCCTTGAGGTGGTTCACAGAGAAACGACCGCGCACCAATGCCAGACGGTTCCAATCCAGTTCGGCCCCTTCCACTGTTAACCAGACGCCGTCCTCGTCGGACACTGTCAGTTTGGCGATCTTGGCTTGTGAGGAAAATGCGCCCTCCAGCCCCTGAACGCTAATGGCGCGGCTATTGCCAGAAAGCGTATCCTCCAAGAACGAGACCAGAAGGCCACCGGACTCGGAGGCGTCCTGCGCCATCAGGGACACCGGTGTCAGCGCGGTACTGGCGGTCAGGCCGCCGATGACAATGAGGCTGCGGAACTTATGTTTCAAAACGCCTGTCCTATGCCAATGTAAAACTGCAAGCCGTCGTCAGTGTCGCCGGAGACGGGCATTGCGAGATCCAGTCGGATGGGGCCAATTCCGGTCACATCGTAGCGCAGGCCGATCCCGGCACCCGCATGATATTCGCTGTCGCCACTGATAAAGCTGTTCTGGTCTACAAAACCAACATCATAAAAGCCCACCAGCGAGATACTGTCAGTGATACGCCCGCGCACCTCGCCGGAAAGGGCGAGGTAGGACCGCCCGCCAGCGGTGCCACCGGGGGTGTCGATGCCAAGCGACTGATATTCTTGCCCACGTACGGACCCGGCCCCGCCCGAAAAATAGAGGAAGGTTGGCGATACATCACTGGGGTCGGGACCAATAACGGATCCCAGTTGCACCCGCCCCGCAAGCACCACGCGATCAGAACTGCCAAGCGCCTTATAGCCACGCGCGTCGATATTGATCTGCACACCCGGATCGCCACCGGAAATCCCGACAAAGGGGACGATTTCCCCGTCCAGATAATACCCGGAAGTCGGGTTGGTCTTGATGTCGCGCTTGTCTTTTTCGCCCCGCAGACGCGCAGCGAGGTATTTAAACTCGCGGTTATTGCCATAGGCGTCATCTGCTTTCACATATCGCACCCCCAGAGCGCCTTCGACGAAGGTTGTATCTGAGACCGTGCGCCGCACCCCGATGGCTGCGGTTGCGCTGCGGGCCGAATAATGCTCCTCACGCAGTTGTTCGAGTGCGCCGACATAAAACAGGGTTCGGTCTGTCCCAAGAGCGGCGGGGCGATCAAGGCGAGCAGTGATGCTGCTGTCGATGTCGCTGGTGCCAATACCGCTGACCGACAGATCGATTTTCAAACGTTCCGCAGCCCCAAACAGGTTTCGGTGCATCCAACTGGTGCTCAGTTCCATCGCTTCGGAGGAGGAAATCTCCACCCCAAAGGTGAAACGACGTTTGGGCAGATCTTCTACTTCGGCGATGAAATCGAGCGACCCATCTGGGTTCGGGGTTTCGGCCTGTCGTAGCGCAACGGTTGAAAACGCTCCGGTGCGACGCAGGCGATTGGCCGCTTTGGCAACGAGGTCAGGGTGATACGTGTGCCCGGTTGCAAAACCTGCAATGCGTTGCATGGCCTCACGTCGCACGTCAGACTCGCCCTTTATCCTGAGCTTGCCCAAGCGCAGTTGCGGTCCCGGTGCGATCCGGAGTTCTGCGTCCAGCCGGTGTTTGACGGCATCTGCGGTGATCGACTGGCTGGCCAGTTCAGCCTTGGCGTGGCCCGCACGATCCCATGCGCTCAGGCCTGCGGTGGCGGCTTCCTGAATAGCGCCGGTGCTGGCCGGTTGTCCGGGTGCAAAATTTTCAGGCAAGGTGGCCTTAGCGCCCGTCGGCAAAGGGGCAACCTCCGCGCGGCCAAACACAAATGCAGGCCCCGGATCGACGGTGATGGCGATATTTTTGATGGCCTTGGGCGGGTTGAGCAGGTTGATTGCTGCGGCCTCGCGACCGTCAATTCGGATGTTCACCACCGGTGCAAAATACCCGGCATCATAGAGCACCTGCACCAACGTGCGATAATCAGACAGAGAGGCGGCGATGACTTCTTGAATTTCCGAGTTGTTGCCAAGTCCCAGTGCCGCGCTGGACGCACGCAACCGGTCGGTGAGGTCCTCAGTCGCTTTGGGTGCGGTGAGATTTGCCTCAAGCGCAATCAACGGGGTCGTATGCAATGCTGCGCTAAAGCCGATTGCCAGTGAAAGAGGACGCAGGGCGCGACACAGGGTCAATGCGGTCCGGCGCGAATGGCGAAAGCTGATCATGAAGTCTCCGGCAGCGGGCAATCGTATGAACTGTTGGGCCGCGGTTGGCTAAAACCGGCGCACGGCATGTGCGTTTGACGCTACACGCTTGACCTGCGCCGTAAAACCTCCGCCCGCAGAATGGTTCTACGTGAGGTTGCGATGTGGGCCTGTGGTGGCGGAAATTTGCCGATTACGCGCCTGAGTGCATGGCGCGTGCCACATCTAGCATACGGGCCGAAAAACCCCACTCGTTGTCGTACCAGCCAAAAATCCGCAATTGTTGGCCACCGACCATGCGGGCCTCTGGTGCGGCGATGATCAGCGACTCTGGACGCGCGCGCAGATCGGATGAGACCAGAGGTTGTTCGGTCCAGCCGAGAATGGGGGAATGCGCGGCGGCGTCTTTGAGCGCAGCCAGCAAGCGCGCCTCTTCCCAGTCGCTCCGAAGGGAGGCCACCAGATCCACCGCAGAGACACTTGCAGTAGGAACCCGCACAGCCGCGCCCGAAATGCGCCCGGCCAGATGGGGCAGGACAACATCGATCAGATGCATGGCAGAGGTTGTGGTGGGCACCATGGACTGCGCGCCACCACGCGATCTGGCGAAATCACCGCGCGGGGTGTCCACCATGGGTTGGGAGTTGGTATAGCAATGGATCGTCGTCATGTGACCTGTTTCGATCCCCGCGACCTCATCGACCAGTTGCACGAGGCCAGCCACCGCATTGGTGGTGCAGGACGCATTCGATACGATCTGCGCACCGGTGAGCGCATCATCATTCACACCATAGACCACAGTGACCTCTGCCGCAGGGGAAGGCCCTGAAATCAGGACTTTGCTCGCTCCGGCTGTCAGACCACGTTCTGCCAGATCCGTGGTGCGCGCGATGCCAGTACATTCCATCAGGAGATCAACGCCAGAGAGGTCCAGATTGGTCACATTGGCTTGCTGATGGAGCGGGATACGCCTGCCGTCAACACAGAGCGCACCGTCTTCCAGCGAGACTTCGCCGGGGTAGGGGCCAAATGTACTGTCGTATTGAAACAGATAGGCGCACATCTCAGGGTCGGTGATGTCGTTGATGCAAGCCACCTCAATCCCGGAGCCACGTGGGCTGGTCAGGATCTGACGTAAGATCGTGCGGCCAATACGGCCGAATCCGTTGATCGCTATCTTCATGCGCAAAGCTATGGCAGCGCTTTTTGCGTCCGGCAATCCACCCGCACAATAATGCTTGTCGCTTGATACAATTGCCTTGATGGCAAAATAGGTAACCATTTGCGACAGGATGGGGACCGATTCCGTCTTGCGTCAGATGCAGCCCACTGGTAGCGTCCGCCGCAGTACATGGGAGAACCGATCCAGGGCCGTTCGCCAAGGAATTCGGTGCCGAAGGAGCAACCGCCCCGGAAACTCTCAGGCCAAAAGGACCGTGTGCGCGTAACTACTCTGGAGAGGGCCCGGCCAGACCGGGACGCCGAAGGGATAACGATCTCAGGCGAAGGGACAGAGGGGGCATCAAAGCGTGCAGGCGGAGCCTGTGCAAAACCTTGGATGCCGGATGCCAAACGACGCGTTGACATGTTGTGATTTGACCGCACCGGCCGCAGACGCGGAAGGCAGGCCGAAATGTCGGATCTGAAGACCACCCCCCTTACTGAATTGCACGAAAGCCTCGGGGCCAAGATGGTGCCCTTTGCAGGCTATTCCATGCCCGTGCAATATCCACTGGGGATCATGAAGGAACATACCCATACGCGCGAAAAGGCCGGGCTTTTTGATGTCAGCCATATGGGGCAGGTGATCCTGCGCGGTGAGAGCTATGAGGCCGTCGCAAACGCTTTTGAAAAACTGGTGCCGATGGATGTGCTGGGGCTTTCTGGGGGCCGTCAGCGCTATGGTCTGTTCACCAATGATGCGGGCGGTATCGAGGATGACCTGATGTTTGCCAACCGTGGCGACCATCTGTTTGTGGTCGTGAACGCCGCCTGCAAAGACGCCGACATCGCCCGTATGAAAGCCGCGCTGGAACCTGAAATCAGCGTCGAGCCGGTTACCGACCGCGCGCTTGTGGCCCTGCAAGGCCCGGCTGCCGAGGCGGCCCTGGAGGCGCTGGTTCCCGGTGTTGCGGCGATGAAATTCATGGATGTGGCGACATTTGACTATGCGGGGGCCGAGCTGTGGATCTCGCGGTCCGGCTACACCGGCGAAGACGGCTATGAAATCTCCGTACCTGAGGCGGTGGCGGCGCAGTTTGCCAGCGCGCTGCTGGAACAGCCCGATGTTGAGGCGATCGGCCTTGGTGCGCGGGACTCGCTGCGGCTTGAGGGCGGTCTTTGCCTATATGGTCACGACATCGACACCGAAACGCGCCCGTTTGAGGCCGCGCTTGGCTGGGCCATCCAGAAGGTGCGTCGCCCGGGTGGCGACCGCGCGGGCGGCTTTCCCGGTGCGGATGCGGTCTTTGGCGATCTCGGCGGGAATGCTCCGCGCAAGCGTGTGGGCCTGAAGCCCGAAGGTCGCGCGCCGATGCGCGAAGGCGTTGTGCTTTATGCTGCTGCCGAAGGTGGCGCGCCGATCGGCACCATAACCTCTGGTGGCTTTGGTCCAACCGTGGGCGGCCCTGTCGCTATGGGCTATGTCACGGCAGAGCACGCAGCCCTAGAGACCCAGATATTCGGTGAACTGCGCGGCAAGCGCGTGCCGATCACCGTCGCAAAACTGCCCTTTGTGGCAGCCAACTTTAAACGCTGAACACCCGTCCCCGAAAAGAACGGCCAACACAGGAAGAGAACCCATGAAATATACCGAAGAACACGAATGGCTGCAGGTCGAAGGCGAGATCGTGACCGTTGGCATCACCGCGCACGCGGCAGAGCAACTGGGCGATGTGGTCTTTGTTGAACTGCCCGAAGTCGGCAGCGAAGTCTCCAAAGACGATGAGATCGTGGTGATCGAATCCGTCAAAGCCGCCTCCGACATTCTTGCGCCTCTGGACGGTGAAGTTGTCGAAGTGAACGAGGCCATCGTGGACGCGCCCTCCAAGGTCAATGACGACCCGGAAGGCGAGGCGTGGTTCTTCAAGCTCAAGGTTTCCGACATGTCGCCGATGGACGACTACATGGATGAGGCCGGCTACAAAGACTTCATCGGCTGATGTTTCCGGGCCCGCCGCCAACTGGTGCGGGCCCGTCCTTTACCTGCGAGGGCATCACCGGGCGCGCCCGACCTGTTGTTGCATGCCTTTAATTCCGAGATCTGACAGACCCTGAAGGAGGCAAAAGATGCCTTTCGAACCGACAGATTACCTTCCTTATGATTTTGCCAACCGGCGCCATATCGGCCCCTCGCCCGAAGAAATGGCCGAGATGCTCAAGGTGGTTGGTGCCGACAGCCTTGATGCGCTGATCGACGAGACCGTGCCGAAATCCATCCGCCAGAAAGCGGCGCTGGACTTTGGTCGCCCGATGTCCGAGCGTGAGTTGCTGTTTCACATGCGTGAGGTCGCAGGCAAGAACAAGATGATGACCTCGCTGATCGGTCAGGGCTACCACGGCACCGTGACCCCGCCTGCGATCCAGCGCAACATTCTGGAAAATCCTGCGTGGTACACGGCCTATACGCCCTACCAGCCCGAGATCTCGCAGGGTCGCCTTGAGGCACTGTTGAACTTCCAGACGATGATTTCGGATCTCACCGGTCTGGAGATTGCCAACGCATCACTGCTGGACGAGGCCACCGCCTGCGCCGAAGCGATGACCATGGCGGAGCGCGTGTCCAAGTCGAAGGCAAAGGCCTTCTTTGTGGACCGCGACTGCCACCCGCAGAACATCGCGGTGGTAAAAACCCGCGCTGAACCGCTGGGGATCGAGGTCATCGTCGGCAACCCCGACAAGATGGACCCCGAAGCGGTCTTTGGTGCGCTGTTCCAGTATCCGGGCACCTATGGCCACGTGCGTGACTTCACCGATCACATCGCCAAGCTGCATGAACACAAGGGCATCGCCGTTGTTTCGGCTGACCCGATGTCGCTGACTCTGTTGAAAGAGCCGGGCGCGATGGGTGCGGATATTGCAGTTGGCTCCACCCAACGCTTTGGCGTGCCGGTGGGCGCAGGTGGTCCGCATGCGGCCTATATGGCGACCAAGGACGCCTACAAGCGCAACATGCCGGGCCGCATCGTCGGCGTGTCTGTCGACGCACATGGCAACAAAGCCTATCGTCTGTCGCTTCAGACCCGCGAACAGCATATTCGCCGCGAAAAGGCGACCTCCAACGTTTGTACCGCGCAGGCGCTGCTGGCGGTGATGGCGTCGATGTATGCAGTTTTCCACGGCCCAAAAGGTCTGCAGGCAATCGCTCAACGCATTCATCGCAAGGCCGTGCGTCTGGCCAAAGGTCTTGAAGAGGCCGGCTTCAAAGTCGACCCACAGGCGTTCTTTGACACCATCACCGTGGATGTCGGCCCGCTGCAGGCGGCGGTGATGAAATCCGCCGTTGATGAGGGCATCAACCTGCGTCGCGTGGGTGAAACCCGTGTGGGGATCTCTGTCGATGAGACCACGCGCCCCGAGACCATCGAGGCGGTCTGGCGCGCCTTTGGTATCCTGCGTGCGGATGATGATTTCAGCCCCGAGTACCGCGTGCCTGAGAACATGCACCGCAAGACGGAATATCTGACGCATCCGATCTTCCACATGAACCGGGCCGAGACCGAGATGATGCGCTATATGCGTCGCCTCGCGGACCGCGATCTGGCGCTGGACCGTGCGATGATCCCGCTTGGGTCTTGCACCATGAAGCTGAACGCGGCCGCAGAGATGATGCCGCTGAGCTGGCCGGAATTTTCGACCATCCATCCCTTTGCACCTGCCGATCAGCAGGAAGGCTATGGGGAGCTGGTCACCGATCTGTCCTCCAAGCTCTGCGATATCACCGGCTATGATGCGATCTCCATGCAGCCGAACTCCGGCGCGCAGGGGGAATATGCGGGCCTGCTGACCATCGCCGCCTACCACAAGGCGCGGGGTGAGGGGCATCGCAACATCTGTCTGATCCCGATGAGCGCCCATGGCACCAACCCGGCGTCGGCGCAGATGGTGGGCTGGAAAGTGGTTCCGGTAAAGTCCGACGAGAAGGGCGATATCGACCTTGAGGATTTCCGCGCCAAGGCAGAAAAACATGCCGAGCACCTTGCGGGCTGCATGATCACCTATCCCTCGACCCATGGTGTGTTCGAGGAAACCGTGCATGAGGTTTGCAAGATCACCCATGACTCCGGCGGTCAGGTCTATATCGATGGTGCCAACATGAACGCCATGGTGGGCCTCAGCCGTCCGGGCGATCTGGGCGGTGACGTGAGTCACCTGAACCTGCACAAGACCTTTGCCATCCCGCACGGCGGCGGCGGCCCCGGCATGGGACCGATCGGGGTGAAATCGCACCTGATCGAGCATCTTCCGGGCCATCCGGAAACCGGCGGTGTTGAGGGACCGGTTTCGGCGGCTCCGCTGGGGTCGGCCTCGATCCTGACCATCTCCTGGGCCTATTGCCTGATGATGGGCGGCGCGGGTCTGACGCAGGCGACCAAGGTGGCGATCCTGTCGGCGAACTACCTCGCGAAGCGGCTCGAAGGGGCCTATGACGTCCTCTATAAGGGGCCGACCGGCCGGGTTGCGCATGAGTGCATTCTGGACACCCGTCCCTTTGCCGACAGTGCGGATGTGACCGTTGACGATGTGGCCAAGCGCCTGATGGACAGCGGTTTCCATGCGCCGACCATGAGCTGGCCGGTTGCGGGCACGTTGATGGTGGAGCCGACGGAATCGGAAACCAAAGCTGAGCTGGACCGTTTCATTGAGGCGATGCTGTCGATCCGGGATGAGATCAAGGCCGTCGAAGCAGGCGAGATGCCGCGCGAAAACAACGCGCTGAAGAACGCCCCGCACACGATGGAAGATCTGGTGAAAGACTGGGATCGCCCCTATTCGCGCGAACAGGGCTGCTTCCCTCCGGGGGCCTTCCGCGTCGACAAATACTGGCCGCCGGTCAACCGCGTCGACAATGTCTACGGCGACCGCCATCTGGTATGCACCTGCCCGCCGATGGACGATTACGCCGAAGCGGCAGAGTAACACCCGCACCACATAGCGGTCTGTGATCGCTCCCGCAAAGCCCTCCCCTCCGGGAGGGCTTTGTTCGTCTGCAGCCACGCCATGCGTCCATCCTATGGGAGAGGTAAGCACGACCTTCGCAGCGGTGAGCTATCCTCCTGCGCGTGCCGGAGACCACGCTATTTCAGTGACCGCGTTGAAAATTTTCTTAAAATGCAATGAACATAATTTGTGCGACCGAAAGCAGATCCATGAACCCTGTCACCGCCGACCTTGGGGTCTACCGCATGTTGCGGGGCCATACGCAGGGTGTCGTTCCGTCGCATAAATCCCTGCGGGAGCAGAATGCCCCGCAGGAAGCCGGGGACGCTTTGACGACTGGCAAGTCAAAGGGGCTGGCATTCGCCATCCAGCGCGAACAAGCGTTGAACCAGCAGGAAGTTGTCCTACACGACCCTGATTTAAAAGAAAAATCTGTTACAGTCATCGAACATGAAGATATAACATCGAGCTGCGCAGGCAGCATTGCGCAATCCCGGTATTTACAAGGTCTCATATCAGGCAGCGTTGAGGGGCCGATCCCGATGAGTGCCTTGATCGCGCGCCAGAACTATGAACGCGCAAAAAAGATACTGGCTCCGTAGCGATAGGCTATCTCCCGTATCTGGATGAAATACCTAAAAGCCTATTGATCGCGCCCGAAGCTACGTTTTCTCAGGTATAATTCCTGTGACCCCCAAACTGGGAAGTCTCGACCCGACACGCAGGTGGAAAGGAACTGAGATGATTACAGCAATGCGCCCCTATTCTGGCGTGCCCTCGAGCAATATCACGCCGGTTGTCTTTACCGTGACAGATACGGTGGCTCTGTCGTCGAATGGTAGCGGCGCCACGGGTGCTGAGTTTGCCAATAGTCGCTTGGGCAATTTCCTGAGCGATGACCCAGCGCCAAAAGATCGTGATCTGGATTCACTGTTCAGCAGCGATAGTCTTGCAGCCTACGACAGCGCATCTGCCGTGCCTTCGTCTGAGAATGCGATCCGAGCGGAAGGGCCCCTGCCACCGCTGCCAGACGCACTTGACCCGATCAGCCTGCCGCCGCTGGAGAATTTGCTGAACAGTCAGATGCGGCAGCAAGCTGCGGATGCGCAGGATAATGTCTTTCGTGGCATTTCCTCAGGCAGTTTTGCACAGGAAATGTATACCAACACTCAAGACGTCTTATCCCGGATTGCCACCTGAACGGACTCTTGGTGACGCACCAAATGAAAACGCCCGGAGATGTGTCTCCGGGCGTTTTTGCTTCTTCTAGTGTGTGCTGCCTATCAGCTCCCGAGCGCGCTGTTGCAGCGGCCACAGGTGCCCGGATGGGCGTGCGTGCCCACATCTGGCAGAATCTTCCAGCATCGCTGGCACTTCTCGCCTTCGGCTTTTTCAAAGACAACTGAGACCCCTTCGATTTCCGGCAGACGATAGGCTTCTGCCGGGCTTGGGTCATTGGTCAACTGCACGCCAGAGGTGATGCAGACATCGGCAAAATTCACCGACTCCAGCGCCGCCAAGACATCCGCCTCGCGCACATGCACCACGGGCGCAGCCTCTAGCGACGCACCGATCACCTTATCAGTACGCTGAACCTCAAGGGCAGCGGTCACAACGCGACGCGCCTGACGCACCTTGGCCCATTTGGCGGCCAGAGGTTCGTTGATCCAGTCGCGCGGCGTGTCCGGCATATCCACCAGATGAACCGAGCTGTCCTCACCGGGGAAGCGCTCCAGCCAGACCTCTTCCATCGTGAACACAAGGATCGGTGCGAGCCACGTGGTGAGGCGGTGGAACAGGATATCCAGCACCGTTCGTGCGGCGCGGGCGTTCAACGTGTCGCCATCGCAATAGAGCGCATCCTTGCGGATATCGAAGTAGAAGGCCGACAGATCCACAGTGGCAAAGTTAAAGATCGCTTGCCACACACCGTTGAAGTCAAACGCTTTATAACCCGCTTTCACGGTGTGATCGAGTTCGGCCAGGCGGTGCAGTACCCATTGCTCCAGCTCGGGCATGTCTGCAGGCTCTACCCGCTGATCTTCGCTGAAATCGCTGAGGCTACCGAGCATGTAGCGCATGGTGTTGCGCAGGCGGCGGTAACTGTCGGCAGTGCCTTTCAGGATCTCCGCACCGATCCGCTGGTCGGCGGTGTAGTCGGTTTGGGCCACCCAGAGACGCAGGATGTCTGCGCCGTATTGCTTGACGATTTCCTCGGGCACGATGGTGTTGCCGAGGCTCTTGGACATTTTCATGCCCTTCTCATCCAGCGTGAAGCCATGCGTCACCACGTTGCGATAGGGCGCGCGACCTTTGGTGGCAGAGGCCTGCAGCAACGAGGAATGGAACCAGCCACGGTGCTGGTCGGTGCCTTCCATATAGACGTCGGCAATCCCGTCCTCGGTGCCATCTTCGCGGTCGCGCAGCACAAAGGCATGGGTCGAGCCGGAATCGAACCACACGTCGAGAACATCAAAGACCTGCTCATAGTCATCCGGGTTCACGATCCCGTCGAGCACCTTGGCTTTGAAACCGTCCTCATACCAGACATCCGCGCCGTTTTCCTCAAACGCGGCGGTGATGCGGGCGTTTACCTCGTCATTGCGCAGAAGATAGTCTGCATCCGTAGGCAGTGCGCCCTTTTTGGTGAAGCAAGTGAGCGGAACGCCCCATGCGCGCTGACGCGAGAGCACCCAGTCCGGGCGGTTCTCAATCATCGAATAGAGGCGGTTGCGGCCGGTCTGCGGCGTCCATTTTACCAGTTCGTCGATCGAGCGCAGCGCGCGCTCGCGGATGGTGTCGCCATAGTCGCCCATGCCATCATCCAGCTTGCGGTCCACACCGGCAAACCACTGCGGGGTGTTGCGATAGATGATCGGCGCCTTGGAGCGCCAGGAATGCGGGTAGCTGTGCTTGATCTTACCACGCGCCAGCAGGCCGCCGACTTCGACCAGCTTGTCGATGATCGCCTTGTTGGCGTCGCCTTCGCCCCCCTTGCGGTTAAGGATGTATTTGCCGCCAAAGAACGGCAGATCGTCGCGGAAGCCGCCATCGTCCATCACGTTATAAGTGATGACCTGCTCCAGCATCCCAAGATCACGGTAGAGTTCAAACTCCTCCATCCCGTGGCTGGGCGCGCAGTGCACAAAGCCGGTGCCTTCGGTGTCGGTCACAAAATCAGCAGCGCGGAAGTCGCGGATATCATCCCATTCACCGTTGGCACCTTCGGCCCCAGCGAGCGGGTGGGCGAGACCGATGCCGGCGAGGTCATCGGCAGAGACGTCCGCCACACGCGTATACTGATCTTCTGAAAGGCGGGCGCGTTTGAACACATCTGCTGCCAGATTGTCGGCAAGAAGATATTTGTCGCCTACGTTGACCCAGCATTCGTCCGGCGTACCGGTCACCTCATAGAGACCGTAGGCAATGTCCTTGCCGTAAACCACGGCTTTGTTCGATGGCATGGTCCAAGGAGTAGTGGTCCAGATTACAACCTGAGCATCCAATAAATCTTCCCGAACGGTTTGCGGTTCTGCGGCATAGTGCCGTCCCGCAGCCATTTCTTGAGGCCACAAATTATTTCCGTCGCCTTTCTGAGCTTGCGTCACCCTGAACTTCACCCAGATGGTGAAGCTTTCCTTGTCGTGATACTCGACCTCGGCCTCGGCCAGCGCGGTTTTTTCAACCGGCGACCACATCACGGGCTTGGAGCCCTGATAGAGCGTGCCGTTCATCAGGAACTTCATGAATTCCTCGGCGATCACCGCCTCGGCATGATAATCCATGGTGATATAGGGGTTTGGCCAGTTGCCGGTGATGCCCAGACGCTTGAACTCTTCGCGCTGGATGTCGATCCAGCCCTCGGCGAACTTGCGGCATTCCTGACGGAATTCGATGACCGGCACCGCATCCTTGTTCTTGCCCTTCTTGCGGTACTGCTCTTCGATTTTCCACTCAATCGGCAGACCGTGGCAATCCCAGCCCGGCACATAGCGGCTGTCAAAACCCATCATCTGATGCGAGCGGACGATCATGTCCTTGATGGTCTTGTTGAGCGCATGGCCAATGTGCAGATGGCCGTTTGCATAGGGGGGGCCGTCGTGCAGGACGAAAGGCTGGCGGCCTTTCTTTTCGCGCAGACGATCATAGACGCCGATCTCCTCCCAGCGTTCCAGCCATGCGGGCTCGCGCTTGGGCAGGCCTGCGCGCATGGGGAAATCGGTTTTGGGAAGGTTCAGCGTGTCTTTGTATTCGGGCGTGGCTTCGGTTTTTTCGGCGCACATATCGGTGGCGTCCTTTTGCATCAACGGGTCGGTTTGGGGATATTCGGTTCGGTGCGATCACTCAAGCACCTTTGCCCGGCGTCTCGTCTACTCAGAGCGCCGGGTTTATAATTCGAATAATGATGGCCACACGTCGTGTTGCAGTCGGTGTCATGAGGGCGCTTATAGGGGCTTGCGGCGCAAGGGTAAAGTGCGTCTGCGGATCCAGCAGGGTGCGACGCTATGCGCCCCTTTTTGCAGGGCGTTTTTATTATTACCTTGAGGGCGCTATCAGAGCGGAGCGGAGAGACTATGCAGGATGCGCATCCATTGGCTCGTTTCGACATTACGGCGGGTGATATCCGGCGTGTCGTGCGCGTCTTTTACAGCGAGGTACGGCGTCATCCTGTCATCGGCCCAGTGTTCGCAGCGCATGTCTCCGATTGGCCGGAGCATGAGGCAAAAATCGCCAATTTCTGGCGCAATGCTATCCTGCGCGAGCGGGTCTACGATGGGTTCCCGATGCGAGAGCATCTGGCCCGTCCAGATGTGAAGCCAGAGCATTTCCCCATTTGGCTCGGTTTGTTTCACAACGTGCTCAATCGTGAACTCAGCGCTGAGCAGGCCATGCAGTGGGGGCATTTGGCAGATCGTATAGGCGAAGGGTTTCGCACCGGCATTGAATCGATGCGCCAGCCAAAGGGAGAGCCACCCCGGCTGATCTGAATGTCTCGGATCGCGCGGAGGCGCATTCCATAAAGAAATCGCCGGAGGGGACCCTCAGGCGGCTTGATATAGCGAGCGGGCTGGCGATGAAACGCGGGCTGGCTTGCTGTACTGATTTGAGCATGACTGGCGTGCTTGCGAGTGGGCTGGATATCTACCGGGCTGGCTGGCGAATGCTGGCGGGCGAGGGAGATGTCTGGCGAACTGGCTGGCTTGGCTGGCGTTTGCTCAAATCACTGGGCTGCCCTGCGATCAGGCAGCTTCGTTTTCAAAATGACCGCACCAGTCGTCTTTTTTGACAACGGGCCAGTACCCACGCTCTGCTGCTTCTGGTTGAAAGACCGGCGGGTTGAAGCGGCACAGACCGGCGTTTTCCAGCGTCTGTTCATTGTTGGCTTTGTGGTCTTCATAGAAGGCACAGCTGCTGCATGCGGAAGTAGTCATATCACTCTCCTTGGCTGAACGGCCCTAAGGGCAGGGCCGTGTTTGGCTCTGTAACTTAGATAGATTCTAAATTGGGGGAGTGCAAGATATTTTTTGTTTATTTTCAAATAGTTGATAGATTTTGTCGGATGCTGAAATGCGAGAGTATTGCTCGGAAATCACTTGGCAAAGCCGCTGAGCGCTCGCTGAAGCACCTTTGCCAGCCGTGGTTTTTGCTGATTTTCAAAGGCCATGGGACGGCAAACTTCAATCGCTGCAATGCCAACCCGTGCGGTCAATGCACCGTTCACCAAACCTTCTCCAAAGCGACGAGAGAGTTTGGAAAGCACAGACGCACCAAGGATCGGCTCTAGCAGGTCGTCGCCAATCGCAACCGCACCGGTTGCAACCAGATGAGAGAGCACTGCACGCGTGAGCCGCCATGAACTGAATAGGCCAGACCGCCCGCCGTAAATCTCAGCAATGCGCCGGATCATGCGCAGGCTTGAAACCAATGCGGTCAGCACGTCTGCCAATGCTAACGGAACCAGTGCCGTGACTCCTGCTACTTGGCGGGCTGCGGCTTCGACTTCTGCGACCGCGCGCGCGTCCAGCGGACGCATCAGCTCTACTTCGGCAAGGTCAACCAATGCATCCGCATCGAGGATCTCGTCTTTTCGCTCATTGAGGGTGCGCAGACCCCATTCCAGATCCGCGCGCCCGTTGTAAAACCGCTGTAATGCCGCGATCTGCGTTTGCGCCTCTTTCAAGGTGCCGCCACGCGCCGCGCGACACCCCTGTCGCAACCCTTCGACGCGGCGAACCCGACCAACCGCGGCCAGTTCTTTGGCACAAAAGGCCAGTGCCGCAAGGGCAAGTCCTGCAAATGCTGCCGTAAAGACAAGGCCGAGCACAGGCATCCGGTCGAGCAGGCTGTTGGCATAGTCCCACGCAGCCACCGTCGCGATGGTGGTGATCAGACCGGCGACCAGCCCCCAGATCCAACCGCCCCAGCCGGAGCGCTTGTTTTTGCCCAGTGCGGTGACCGAGGTTTGCACCGCTGTGGGTGCATCAAGATCAGGCACCGGTGGAGCCTCGCTGACATTCGGAGCCGTTTGATCGTCGGGTTCTACGTCAAATACAATGGGGTCGCGGCTCATGTGGCGGTCTCCATCTCTTGGGTGTACCAATGGTACTCGATGTCCGGCAGGCCTTCGCTGTTGCGCTGACCATCCGTGCGTTTGCTCTCGACAAACCCTTCGCGCAAATAAAACCGCTGGGCTGCGAGATTGGCCTGAAAGGTCCAAAGCTTCAGTATTGAGGTCTGTCGTTTCGCGTGGTCCAGCAATCGTTTGCCGATGCCGCAACCGGTGTGCTCTGGCGACAGATAAAGAGAACAAACCTCTGCCCCATCCTGCGCGCAAAACCCAAGGATCATGTCTGTAGAGCAATCTTCGGCCACAGTGACCCACCCGCGCGAGATCATACGGTCACAAAAGGCGATCGCCTCAACCCGCGAATGTTCTTTGGGCATCCATGGCGTTTCATGTTCAAAACGATAGAGGATTTCGCCGATCTTGCTGGCATCGAGCGGTGTTGCGGGGCGCAAAACGTAGGTCACAGGCGATCACCGATCAGGAATTCTGCGGCCCGATCCAGTCGAATGTGGGGCGGCCCGTCACCTGGCTTGAGCGTCAGTGGCTGCGGGGCAAAACGCATAGAGGCATAGCTCCCGTCGAGCCAGTTTTCCGCACCCTGCCGTGCCGGGGTCAGCAGGTGCCGGGGATCCTCTGGCAAGCGACCGGGATAGAGCGCAGCAGCTTTGCCGTTTTCAGCCAAGATCCCGCGCACGCAGGGTAGCTCTGTCCCGTCATGGGGGCGCATTTCCTCTGTCGTGGCACGCAATGCCGCGAGGGAGAGCGCCGCGGTCTCTGCGCCCGCAAATTGCGCGCGGTCGCGGGCTTCTGCAGTCAACGCCTCTATAATGGCGGTAAGTTGAGGGTGCTGCAGGTGGTGCAGGTGATCGGCCTTGGTGGCGGCGAACAGGATCTTCTCCACCCGTTTGCCGCGCAGCAGTTGGCTGAGGAACCGGTTGGAACCGGGGCGAAAGGTGCTCAGGATATCCGTCATCGCCCGGCGCAGGTCTTCCATGGCGGGGGGGCCGGAATGCAACGCACCGAGGGCATCGACCAACACCACCTGCCGGTCGATGCGGGAAAAATGATCGCGAAAGAAGGGGCGTACCACCTGAGCTTTATAGGCCTCGAACCGGCGGGCCATTTCGCGTGCGAGGCTGCCCCGCGGGGCCTCGCCCGAAGGCAGTGGCGCGAATGTGAGCACGGGCGAGCCTGCTAGATCGCCGGGCAACAAAAACCGCCCCGGCGTGCAATCGTAATATCCGGCTTTGCGTGCGGACTGCAGGTAGTCTGCAAAAGCGGCGGCCAACCCCTGCGCGACGGGTTCATCGTGGGCCTCAGCGGGTGAGGCCGCTTTAATAGCGGCTTTAAAGGCTTTGGCTTCTTCGCGGGTTTCGATCCGGCGCAGGACGTCGGCCGACCAACTCGCGTAATCCTTGTCCATCAACGACAAATCCAGCAGCCACTCGCCCGGATAGTCGATAATGTCCAGATGCAGGATGCGTGGCCCTGTGACCCCGCCAAACAATCCGCTGGGCCGAATGCGCAGGCTCAGACGCAACTCGGACACCGCGCGCGTGCTGTCGGGCCAATGCGGCTCCGGCCCCGTGAGAGCGGCGAGGTGATTTTCAAAATCAAAGCGTGGAACAGTGTCATCCGGCTGCGGCTGTAAATAGGCGGCCTCGATGCGCCCATCCTGATGTGCCGAAAGCTGGGACATGCGCCCTCGGTTGATCAGATTGGCGACCAGTGAGGTGATAAAGACGGTTTTACCCGCCCGGGCAAGGCCAGTAACACCCAGTCGCAATGACGGTGCGGCAAAGGGGCTGGCCAATGCCCCGCCCAATGTCTCCGCGCCTCGCAAAACTCCGTCGGCCACATCTGCAGCCAATCCTGTAACGCCTGTTCCTCGCGACACTTTCTGCCCCCTGCCTGTCAATCGCTGTGTTGCCCGAGAAAGCGTTCGTACCGAAGTTTCTCGTCACAGCCTTAGGGACTGAACATAAGCATGCTGGGATGGGGTTGCCAGCCTCGCAGTGCAAGGTGGCGGCGCGGGGCTTGCCAGTTTTGCTTTGGCGGGGTACCTCGCGCCCATGCCGCGTATTGCTCTCAAAGTCGAATATCATGGAAAGCCTTTTGCCGGATGGCAGAGGCAAAAGGATCAGCCCTCCGTGCAGGGCGCGATTGAAGCTGCCTTGGCCAAGCTGGAGCCGGGCGAGCATACAATCGCTGCGGCGGGGCGTACGGATACAGGCGTTCACGGGTTAGGGCAGGTTGCCCATTGTGATCTGCAAAAGGACTGGGCCCCGTTCCGTCTGAGTGAGGCGCTGAATTATCACTTGAAGCCCGATCCCATAGCGATTGTAGACGCCGCGCTGGTAGATGATGACTGGCACGCCCGGTTCAGTGCGATAGAGCGGCAGTATCTGTTTCGGATCCTGATGCGCCGCGCGCCCGCGACCCATGATGCCGGGCAGGTCTGGCAGATCAACCACAAACTGGACGTTGAAGCGATGCAGGCTGGCGCTGACATGCTGCTGGGCAATCATGATTTTACCACGTTCCGCTCCTCCATCTGTCAGGCGGCAAGCCCAGTGAAGACGCTGGATGAGTTGCGGGTGGAACATGTGCAGGGCCTTTCTGGCCCAGAGGTGCATTTTCATGTGCGTGCGCGGAGTTTCCTGCACAATCAGGTGCGGAGTTTTGTCGGGACACTGGAGCGTGTTGGCGCGGGAGCATGGACGCCCGAAGATGTCCGCGATGCGCTTGTTGCCAAAGATCGGTCCGCTTGCGGTCCGGTCTGTCCGGGGCACGGCTTGTATTTGGCGCGGGTGGGGTATCCTGATCCGGTTTTTGCAGGCGATTTCACCTAAGGCTCAGGTGTTCTGCCCTGATGATCCTTGGGACTGGGGATATCAAATAACCGCCTTGGCCCCCGCATAGAGACGGCTTGCCTCACGCTCAGACATTCGGTGCAGATTGCGATGCGCCAGAAAGGTCTGCTGTGCAGTGTCCTGCTCGCTCGCGATGGGTTTGGGGGCTGCTGGCCGGTCATTTGGTGCAGCTTCGCGCGGGAAGTGGGCACCGGCAGCGGATTCGCGAAGCTCCGCCATCGCACGCGCAAGTTGCTGCGTGGCCATGCTATTACCAAAGGCCCTGTAGCCATCGACAGCTGCTTGCTGGCGGGCGTTGACCGAAGAACTGTCTTCTTGCATCGACATGTTCGCACTCCTGCGCCAAAACTCGGAAACAAAACATACCCCATGACTTTCACGAGTTATGCTTAACAGCCGGTTTACCGAACCTGCATTCGGCGCTTTCGAGCGGAAAAGATCAGTAAAAAGTCACGCCAATTAACACGTCAGCGCGCGATTTCGTGCTTCAGATCGGGGTTTGGTGGGGCTGGTCTCAGTCCCGCGAGGGGATGATTTGCTGGGCGATGCCAACAAACAGCAGATAGACCGATGTCACCAATAGCGCCCAATGGACCAACTGACCGGGCGCAAATTGCACCCAAGCTGTCCAACCAGCCAGAGCGGTCCAAACCAACGCAATGGGCAGGGAAATCACGCGCCAGCGCTCTGTGCGAACGGGGTGGATGAACTTTAGGGGCAAGAACTGGGTGGCCGACAATAGCGTGACCAGACCGAGGCTAACCCAGTGATTGGGTTCCAGCGCAAAAATCACCAAAACCAGCATGTTCCAGCAGCCGGGAAAGCCGGAAAAGGAGTTATCCTTCGTCTTCATGCGGGTGTCGGCAAAATACATCGCGCTGGTGAAGGTAATGACGATGATCGCCGCCCAGCCTGTCCAACCTGACATGAGATCGGATTTAAACAGCGCGAATGCGGGGATGAACACATATGTGAGATAGTCGATGATGAGGTCCAAAAGCACACCGTCGAACTGCGGCGCATTACGCTTCACGTCGTAGTGTCGCGCAAGGGGGCCATCTACACCATCGACGGCAAAGGCCACCACCAGCCAGAGATACATCAGATCCCATTTTGCATCGACCGCTGCAAGCATCGCCAGCATGGCAAATACAGCACCGGTTGCAGTCAGGAGGTGGACGGACAGGGCACGGAGTTCAATCGTCATTCGCCCGTGATGACGAATTTCGCCGTAACCCGCAACCCAGAAGCGCAGAGCAAGCCTTGCGTTTTGCTTCAATCGGTTCCCTCAAACACGATCACGCAGAAACCTCTGCACTGTTGAGCGGGTTACGCTTTGGGATGCGACCGCGCATAGACTTCCATCAAATGAGCCGTATCCACCGCGGTATAAGCCTGCGTCGTGGAGAGCGATGCGTGGCCGAGTAATTCCTGAATCGCACGAAGATCGCCCCCGGCCTCAAGAAGATGAGTCGCGAAACTGTGGCGCATGGCATGCGGGGTCGCGGTTGCGGGTAAGCCCAGTTGCCTGCGGGCATCGGCGACTACGCCTTGGATCATACGCGCATGCAGCCCGCCACCGCGCACGCCACGAAACAAGGGCAAGCTGGCCTCTTGCGGGTGCGGGCAGAGTTTCAAATAGCGACTCACGGCCTGTTGTGCAGCGGGCAGCACCGGTACGATCCGCTCTTTGCCGCCTTTGCCTTTGATCCTGAGGGTTGCGGGGAGGGGGGCGTCTTTGCCAAGCAGCCCAAGCGCCTCGGATATACGCAGACCACAACCATACAACAGAGTAACAACAGCCACATCCCGCGCGGCGACCCAATCCTGTTGGGATTGTAGCTCAACCGTATCAATCATCGCCCGTGCGGCGTCTTTATCAAGCGGGCGTGGCAGTTTCTTTTGAAACTTTGGCGAACGCGTGGACAGAACCGCCGTAGGTTCAAATCCCTCGCGTTTGGCCAGCCAGCCGTAGAACTTTTTCACAGCAGAGAGCTTGCGGGCAAGAGAACGCGCGCCTGTGCCCGCATTGCGGGACGAAGCCATCCATGCGCGCATATCCGCTGTGGTAATCTGGCTCAGCGCACCAAGCCCCTGCGGGCCACCAAAATGGAGGCTCATGAAAGCGAGGAAATCTACCACGTCGCCGCGATAGGCGGTGCGGGTGTTGTCGGCTG
Organism: Tritonibacter mobilis F1926; assembly: GCF_000376545.2. Taxonomy (NCBI): domain Bacteria; kingdom Pseudomonadati; phylum Pseudomonadota; class Alphaproteobacteria; order Rhodobacterales; family Paracoccaceae; genus Tritonibacter; species Tritonibacter mobilis. Next base: position 2,410,895 of record NZ_CP015230.1, on the reverse strand, counting down.
CTCCCTCCAGCGCGCCGAGACCGTCGAGCCAGATCTGCAGCGCATCGCGCGCCGCAGGAGAAATCAATGTGGGATCACCCGTGCTCAAGACAGCCAGCGGCGCATGCAGCGCTCAAATACACCGCCAAAAAAGGTCAGCAGGTCGGTGCCATGTTGCGGGGTGAACTGATGCGGATCTTCTGCGCCGAAAACCAGTAGGCCGGGCAGGCGACCAGCACCCAGATCAAGACGCAGACAAGCCTCAGAACGCAGATCGGGGGCGCGGTCGCCGTAGATGCGCGTAGGTCCTGCCTTAATCTGGCGCAGAGTCACGCAGCGATCGCCGCCGTAGGTGCGGCCTTGTGACAGGTAGGACTCTACGAATCCGGCTTCGGTGAACTTTAAGATGTCACCAACGCGTTCGACTGCGGCTCCCGCCTCTTCTTGCGTGGTTTCCAGAATCAGCGCCAGCGCATCGACGCGCAGGATATCACGCAGATCGCCGCGCAAAATCTCCATAAAACTCGCAAAACTCTCAGGGTCCAGCAGCCGGAGCACAGCGCGATGGATCTGGTTGGTTCCTGCGAGGTTCTCATAGGCGGCTGCGATCACCGACCGGTGCGTGTCTTCAAGCCGATCAAGCCGGGTTTCCAGCCGCTCCATCGCAATGCCGCGCAGATCAACGATGTTGGAACCCATGGCGCGCTCATTCGCGGCCACCAGCGCGCGCATCACGTTGGGGTCGTCCAGCACCATATCGGGCTTTTCAATGATTTTTTGGCGCAGGCTGTCATCCAGCCCAACGGTCATACTGCTCATCGTCTCGTCTCAACCTCTGATCGGGTTTTGTTTACTATAACATGTGGGTTGCGCCCGCGCGCGCGAAAAATTGCAAAAATCGTGCTCGGTTCTGGGGAGAATGCTGAGCTCGGCGACAACATGCTGATTGCAAATGAAAATGGCGCCCCCAAAGGAGCGCCACCAAATTAATTTGCACTGAAATCAGAGATCAGAGGATCTTGATGCCAGCGGCTTCGATGTCGGCGAGGAAGGCCGAGAGACCCTTGTCGGTCAGCGGATGGTTCACCATCGACTTGATCACAGCCGGTGGGGCGGTGATCACATCTGCACCGATACGGGCACTGTCGAGGATGTGGTTCACAGTCCGGATCGAGGCTGCGAGGATCTCTGTCTGGAAGCCGTAATTGTCGTAGACGGTGCGAATATCTTCGATCAGCTCCATGCCGTCGATGTTGATATCGTCCAGACGACCGATGAAGGGCGAAATGAAAGTTGCGCCCGCTTTGGCGGCCAGGAGCGCCTGATTGGCAGAGAAGCACAGGGTCACATTGACCTTGTGGCCAGCGTCGGTCAGGGTCTTACAGGCCTTGAGGCCATCCCACGTCAGCGGCACTTTGACGGTGATGTTTTCCGCGATCTCAAGGAGCTTGCGCCCCTCAGCGATCATTGTCTCTGCGTCGGTCGCGGTGACCTCGGCGGACACCGGGCCGTCGACCAGATCACAGATTTCCTTCGTGACTTCGATAATGTCACGGCCGGATTTCTTGATCAGGGAGGGGTTGGTGGTGACGCCGTCGACCATGCCAAGATCGTTCAGCTCGGCAATGGCATCGATTTCGGCGGTGTCTACGAAGAATTTCATGGGCTTTGGTCCTCTGGATGGCTTGGCCTCGGTGCGCCTTGGCTTTACCTGATAGGAGGTCCGGCGGAAAGTGCGAAAGACCATGAGGCGGGGCAGGGCGCGTCCGCGCGCATGTTAGCGTAAACAGTTCCGCGCGCCTACCGTCTGGAACAGGAAAAAAGAGCAGGGTCACGCGAAGAATGACGCAGCAAGGCGACAGTCCGGAGTTTTTTGCCCAAGGTGAGCGGGTTGGGGTACTGACAGCGCAGCCCTTGGACCGCCTGCTGGATTATCGCGCGCCCGAAGGGGGCTGTTTCCTTGGGGCCTTTGTCGAAGTGCCTTTGGGGCCGCGCAAAGTTGTCGGCGTGGTTTGGGGGCCGGGGGCAGGTGATTTCGACGCAGCAAAACTGCGTTCGGTGATCCGGGTGCTGGATTTGGCCCCAATGCGCGCGGAAATGCGGAGTTTTCTGGAACGTGCGGCCCAATACACGCTGACGCCGATGTCGATGATGCTGCGGCTGGCAACGCGTGCCCCGGGACTGGCGGACCCGCCGTCGATGCGAAAGGTCCTGCGCCGAGGGGATGGTGAACCCGACCGCATGACCGATGCGCGCGCCAAGGTGCTCGACGTGATGGACGAATATGAAGGCGCGGCCTTTACGGCATCGGAACTCTCTGGCCTCGCGGGTGTGACGGCCTCCGTGGTCAAAGGTTTGGTCAAGCAGGGCGCGATCCGCGAGGAAGAAGCCCCTCGTGACCTGCCATTCCCACCGTTAGATCCCGAGCTGCCGGGTAAGACTCTCTCGGAAGATCAAGCCACCGCCGCTGCCGCACTTGAGGCAGGGGTGAATGGGGGGCGCTACGGTACAACACTCCTGAAGGGTGTCACCGGCTCCGGTAAGACGGAGGTTTACCTTGAGGCTGTAGCCGCCTGCCTGCGCAAGGGCCGGCAAGCCTTGGTGCTGCTGCCTGAAATTGCGCTGACAGCGGAGTTCCTGAAACGGGTGGAGGCACGTTTCGGCGCGGTGCCAGCCGAGTGGCATTCCGGCGTGACCATGACCGAACGCCGCCGGGTCTGGCGCATGGTCGGGCAGGGGGCTGCGCAGCTGGTGATCGGCGCGCGCTCATCGCTCTATCTGCCGTTTCGCGACCTTGGCCTGATCATCGTCGATGAAGAGCACGACACCTCCTACAAACAAGAAGAAGGGGTACTTTATAACGCGCGGGATCTGGCGGTCTGGCGGGCGTCCTTGTGTCAGGCGCAGGTGGTGCTGGCATCAGCGACACCGAGCCTTGAGACATGGGCTAACGCGGAGGCGGGCAAATACCAGCGCCTCGATCTGACGTCGCGCTTTGGCGAGTCGGTGCTGCCCGAAATGCGTGCGATTGATATGCGCAGCGAGGAGCTTTTGCCCTCAACGTGGATATCGCCGACGCTGAAACACGCGATGAAGCTCAGGCTCGAACGCGGCGAGCAGTCCCTCTTGTTCCTGAACCGGCGTGGCTTTGCGCCGGTGACGATCTGCCGGGCCTGTGGCACGCAGGTGGCCTGCGACAATTGTGATGCGCGCATGGTGGAGCACCGGTTCATGAAACGTCTGATGTGCCACCAATGCGGTGAAACCAAACCGGTGCCGACCGAATGCCCATCCTGTAAGGTCGAAGGCAAGATGGCCCCCGTAGGCCCCGGTATCGAACGGCTGGGCGAAGAGGCGGCGGCACTTTTCCCGGAGGCTCGCATCGCGGTGCTCAGTTCTGATCTCTTTGGCTCGGCTCGCGCGCTGAAACAGCGGATCGAAGAAATCGCCGCTGGGGAGGCGGACATCATCCTCGGCACGCAGCTTGTGGCGAAGGGGCACAACTTCCCACTGCTCACGCTTGTGGGGGTCATCGACGCAGATCTTGGCCTGCAGGGGTCGGACCTGCGCGCGGCAGAGCGCACGTTCCAGTTGATGCGGCAGGTGGCGGGGCGCGCTGGGCGAGCGGAACGGCGAGGCGAGGCCTTGATGCAGAGCTTTCAGCCAGAGCACCCGGTGATCCGTGCGATCCTCTCAGGTGACGAAGAAAGTTTCTGGCGTGCGGAGGCCGAACAGCGACAGGCGGCAGGTGTGCCCCCTTATGGACGTATGGCGGGGATTATCCTGTCGGGCACAGATCTGGCGCAGGTCTTTGATCTGGGCGGTGCGCTGGCGCGAAACGACGGGCCGTTGCGGCAGGTCGGTGCGCAGCTCTTCGGACCGGCGCCAGCCCCGATTGCGCGGGTGCGCGGGCGTCATCGGGTGCGGCTGCTGGTTAAGGCCGACAAGGGCGTGCCTTTGCAAGATGCAATTACCCGATGGACTGCGCCATTCAAGCTCAGGGGCGATTTGCGCCTGAATGTGGATATTGACCCGCAGAACTTCTTGTAGAACGCCCGGCACAGAGCGTGTGGATGCAGAAATGCAGGGAGACCTGTGCGCGATGCAGCGGGTTTTGATACAATTCTTTTCTCGCCCGGCTGCCAAAAGCGCTCTAAAGCCAAGCTATGTTTACGCCTGTCACCCTCGAACAGTCCCGCGCACTGCCGTTCTGGCGCCGCCCTGTCACACTGCTATTCCTCATGGCGATTGCTATGCCGGTGGCCTTCAATACGTGGTCAGCGCTGCTGAATAACTTCGTCATTGAAGTTGCAAGCTTTGACGGCGCTGACATTGGCGTGCTGCACACTTTGCGCGAAATTCCGGGGTTTCTGGCGTTTTTGGTGATCTTCCTGATCATCTTTATGCGCGAGCAGGTTTTGGGGCTTTTATCCCTCGCCTTGCTTGGGGCTGCGACGGCGGTGACGGCGTGGTTCCCGACGCTTCAGGGTATTTTGGTTATCACCGTCCTCAGCTCTATCGGGTTTCACTACTTTGAAACGGTGGCACAGTCCTTGCAGCTTCAATGGTTGTCCAAGGAACGCGCGCCGCAGATGCTGGGTTGGTTGGTGGCAACCGGTTCCGCCGCAACATTGGTGGTTTATGGCGTAATTGTCGTGCTGTGGGAGCCACTCAATCTGTCCTACAACGCTGTCTACATGGCGGCAGGAGGCTTTACAGTGCTGGTGGCCCTGTTCTGCCTTTTTGCGATCCCGCAATTTGATGGCCCAACCCCTCAGAACAAAAAGATGGTGCTGCGACGCCGGTACTGGCTCTATTACGCGCTGCAGTTCATGGCGGGAGCACGGCGGCAGATTTTTGTGGTCTTTGCAGGCTTCATGATGGTCGAGCGCTTCGGGTTCGAGGTTCATCATCTAACCAGCCTTTATCTGATCAACCTGCTGGTCAATATGGTGGCTGCACCGATGCTTGGGCGATTTGTATCCCGCTTCGGGGAGCGCCGGACCTTGATCTTTGAGTACGCCGGTCTGGCCACGGTCTTTGCTCTTTATGGCGGGATCTATTGGTTCGGCTGGGGCGTGATGCTCGCAGCGGCGCTTTATGTGGTGGACCATATCCTGTTTGCACTGGCGTTGGCGCTCAAGACCTATTTTCAAAAGATCGCAGACCCAGCAGATATTGCCCCTACCGCTGCCGTGGCCTTCACGATCAACCATATTGCTGCGGTTTTCTTGCCGGTGTTGCTTGGTCTGTTGTGGGTGGCGTCTCCGGCGATGGTCTTTGCATTGGCCGCACTTATGGCCCTTGTGTCTTTGATATTGTCCTTGATGATCCCGCGTCATCCTGAACCCGGGAATGAAACGATCTTTGCCCGCTTAAAGGCCCCGACGCTGGCACAATAGCGAGGCCGGCGTGGTCAAGTTTCCCGCTCGCCCCTTGACCATATGTGCACGGCTCGCGTAGGCGCAGAGCAACCTATGCGCCATCATGTTCTTTCGGAGATCCCGACATGCCTACATTCACCGCCCTCACCACGCTGACCGGAAAAGCTCAGGCCGAGGCACTGGGCGATGCGATGGAACGTCTGAACCCGGAACCCACGGGTGTGGGCGTGTTCGAGGTCGAGGATGGTTCAGGCTTGTGGGAGGTGGGAGGCTATTTCACCGAAGCTCCGGACCAAGCAGGCCTCGCGTTGCTCGCCACACTGCATAAGGCAAAACCGTTTGCCGTCTCAGAACTGCCAGAAACCGACTGGGTTGCGCATGTGCGCCGTGAGTTGGCACCGGTGGAGGCTGGGCGCTTTTTTGTCTATGGCAGCCACGATGCAGACAAAGTGCCCGGCGACAAAATCCCGCTTTTGATTGAGGCGGCGATGGCCTTTGGTACTGGGCACCACGGCACGACTTTGGGCTGCTTAAAAGCGCTGGATCATCTGCTCGGCGAAGGGCTCAACGGCGAGAAAGTTGCCGACATTGGATGCGGTACGGCTGTTCTGGCGATGGCGGCCGCGCGCGTCTGGCCGGAGGCGCAGATCCTTGCAAGCGACATTGATCAAGTCGCGGTCGACGTGGCTGAGGCCAATATGGAGGCCAACGGCATGAAGGGCGCGGTGGAATGCCTAGAAGCTGCAGGCTTTGACGCTCCTGCGTTAAAGGCCGCCGCGCCTTATGATCTGATCTTTGCAAATATCCTCAAAGGGCCCTTGGTTGCCCTGTCACCCGATATTGCGGCCCATTTGCGTGATGGCGGCTATGCGATTCTCTCTGGCATCCTGAACGAGCAGGCGGACGATGTGATTTCGGTTTATGCACAAAATGGCATCAATCTTGTCAAACGTGATGAGATTGGTGAATGGACCACGCTGATTTTGCGCAAGTAATCGAAGATCGGTGGCCATTTAGGCAAATTTTACACAATCGCCATGACTTCGCCGTTGTCCTAGCGTAACTTCTTTTCATCCGCTGGTGGGGGCCAGTTCGGAGTTACGTTTTATGAACCATCAACACGCGGAGTTTCGAAACCGACTTCGTCAGTTGGATCGAAAACATGCCAAAGCTGCGCATGGTTTCAGAGCGCGTATGCGTTCGGATGGGCTGATTGTTGTCGAGCCACAGAAAGTCGTCCGTTCCGGAATTTCCGGGAAGGTCTTCATTCTGTTTGTCGTGGTTGGCCTGATGTTTAAGGCTTTCCTGATGGCGGCGCTTGGGTACGCGAGCTACGATTATCGTGTGGCGCAGCTGGGTGAAGGCTCGGTGATTGAGCGCGGCGGTGCGTTCCTGATGCAGCGAGACCCGGTTTCCTATCGGATCGCAGAAGAATTGCGACCATTGCTGCGCTGACAGCATCACAGGGTCATTTTACCCTGATAGAGATAGAAACGCCGCGTTCGGGCTATCCGGAACGCGGCGTTTTCATTTGGACCTGCCAAACATGACAGATGATCTGACGCTTTCTGTCAGACCAGCGGCGAGTCTGAATTGATCTGGTCGATGTCGCCACGGCAGAGGCCGATATCCGCCAGTTCCCGATCCGAAAGCGCGCTCAGCGCTTTGCGGGTCAGGCGGGCGTCGTTCCATGCCATGAGCTTGGCAGATGTGGTGTGAACAAGAGCGCCGATACGGCCGATCAGGCCGGAGGTGCCTTGCGCGGTGCGAGTGGTGTCGATTGCAGCCATATCTAGTGTCTTTCTAAGTGCTATCCGGTTGTCCGCTTTGGTGCGGGTGAGCGGCAAATAGAGGTCGAAATCTGCTCTCGCAAGGGGTGAAATTGCATGCGACCCATGCGATTTTTGCATGTCTCAAAGCCCTGCGAATAAGGGGTTTGACGCCTTCTGTACCTTTTACAGGAATTGGTGTCGTTGCTGCATTTCGGCGTGTCGTATTTGTTTCATAAATCGCAAAATTTCTGCCAGCGTCTGGACCAAAACATCGAAGTGCGGCGTGTTGGGCAGATTGGACCGGGGGCGAATTAGATTGGATGTGTTCGCGTTTTGTGCTAATCGGGTCACCAAATTGTAAGAACCAGACACAAAAATCGGGCAGTGAGATGCGAATACTTGGGATCGATCCGGGGCTCAGAACCCTTGGATGGGGCGTCATCGAATCAAATGGCGCGCGTCTCAGCCATGTTGCCAATGGACTATGCCACTCTGACGGAGATGATTTGGGAGAACGGCTGTTGTCATTGCACAATCAGGTCACCGAGATCATTGTCGCCTATCAGCCGGATCAGGCTGCGATTGAACAGACGTTCGTCAATAAGGACGGGGCTGGCACGCTCAAGCTCGGTCAGGCGCGAGGGGTGGCCTTGCTGACATTGGCCAAGGCCGGACTGCCCACCGGGGAATATGCGCCCAACCGAGTCAAAAAGACGGTGGTGGGCGTCGGTCATGCCGAAAAGGAACAGGTGCTGCATATGGTCAAACTGCAACTGCCGGGCTGTGCCCCCAAAGGCGCGGATGCGGCGGATGCACTGGCGATTGCGATCTGTCATGCCTATTACGGGGGCAGCAACCAGCGGCGACTCAAAGAGGTAGGCGCATGATCGGAAAACTGACCGGGCGGCTTGAGTATAGGGCACCCGACCATGTGATGATCGACGTGCGTGGCGTCGGCTACATCGTCTATTGCTCTGACCGCACGCTCGCGAGCCTGCCATCCGTGGGTGAGGCAGTCCAACTCTATACCGAGTTACTGGTGCGCGAAGACTTGATGCAGCTCTTTGGGTTCACCTCCTTGGTGGAGAAGGAATGGCATCGTTTACTGACGTCGGTGCAGGGCGTTGGCGCTAAAGTGTCACTGGCAATCCTCAGTGCGCTTGGTCCCGAAGGCGTTAGCCGCGCGATTGCGCTGGGAGATTGGGCTGCGGTGAAAGTGGCCAAAGGGGTTGGCCCTAAAACCGCACAACGGATCGTTCTCGACCTCAAGGACAAAGCCCCGTCTGTGATGGCGATGGGTGGCACGATTACAGAGGCATTGGAGGGGCCCGATCTGGAGGCGGTGGTCGAGCCAGCCTCAGATGCGCCGGTGAAACCCGCGCGCAAAGCCGCCCCCAAAGCCCCCACCGGCGCGGCGGCCGCATCGGCTGGCGCACTGTCGGCATTGGGCAACCTCGGTTACAGCCCCTCTGATGCCGCAGGTGCGGTGGCTGAGGCGGCTGCCGGTAACCCGGAAGCAGGCGAGGCAGAGCTGATCCGCGCAGCGTTGCGCCTGCTGGCACCCAAAGACTGAGGGAACGAGTGAATGATTGACGCGGACCCCACCCTGCGCCCCGATCCGCTGCCCGAAGACAACGACCGCGCCTTGCGGCCGCAGGGTCTTGGCGAATTCATCGGTCAGGCGGAGGCCCGCGCCAACCTGCGGGTGTTTATCGAATCTGCCCGCCGGCGCGGTGAGGCGATGGATCACACCCTGTTTCATGGCCCGCCGGGGCTTGGGAAAACGACGCTTGCGCAGATTGTGGCGCGCGAGTTGGGCGTGAACTTTCGCATGACTTCCGGGCCGGTGCTTGCAAAGGCGGGCGATCTGGCTGCGATCCTCACCAATCTTGAGGCGCGCGATGTGTTGTTCATCGATGAAATCCACCGCCTGAATCCGGCCGTTGAAGAAGTTCTCTATCCGGCGATGGAGGATTTCGAACTGGATTTGGTGATCGGCGAGGGGCCTGCGGCACGTACGGTTCGCATTGAGTTGCAGCCTTTCACATTGGTGGGGGCAACGACGCGCATGGGGCTTTTGACCACGCCGTTGCGGGACCGGTTTGGCATTCCGACGCGGCTGCAGTTCTACACTGTGGATGAGCTCTTTGAGATCGTCAGCCGCAATGCCCGCAAATTAGGTGCTCCTGCTGATGATGCAGGGGCGCGTGAGATCGCGCGGCGCGCGCGCGGCACCCCAAGGATCGCTGGGCGGCTCTTGCGCCGCGTGGTGGACTTTGCGGTTGTCGAGGGCGATGGAACGATCACCCGAGAGCTGGCGGATGGTGCGCTGACGCGTCTTGGTGTGGACAAGCTGGGATTGGATGGTGCGGATCGGCGCTATTTACGACTGGTTGCCGAGAATTATGGCGGCGGCCCTGTCGGCATTGAGACAATGTCCGCTGCATTGAGCGAAAGTCGCGACGCGCTTGAGGAGGTCATTGAGCCGTATCTGCTGCAGCAAGGGCTGATCCAGCGTACGCCGCGCGGACGGATGTTGGCACAAAAGGCATGGCAACATCTCGGTATTGCACCACCGAAATCGCAAAACGATCTCTTTGAATGACAATCAGGAGCGCGCTGTGCGGGATCTCACCCAGCTAACCAGTGCCGCAAAGCAGGTTTCTGACCTCTATGCGCGGCGTTTTGGCGTTACGCGGGATGCTGCGTGGTATCTGGGCAAAATGACCGAAGAGCTGGGTGAGGTGACATCTGCTTATCTGAGCCTTGCGGGGCAGACCCGCAAGGACGGCAGCAAAAGCGATCTCGAAAATGAGGTTGCAGACCTTCTTGGCTTCTTGCTGTTGTTTGCGGACTGGCAAGGCATTGATGCGGGTGCAGCGTTTGAGCGCAAATGGGGTGCTTACCTGACTGAGGATAAGTGACGGAAGGGCAAAGAGACTTCCCCCTTGCTGCAGTCCTGACACGCCCGTACAAACGCCCGACGAGCGAATAATATGACGAGGCCGCACATGTCTGCACTCCTGCTGCCAGAGGAAATCGAAGCGCTGTTTACCCGGGAAGATGGGACTTATGCCTTTGCCCGTTGGGGACGCCCGATTGCTCCGATCGTCTTTGGTGTCACCGATGAGACCTTGGTGACGGTCAAAGGTGCGGTTGAGGCTGTGGTCACGCTCGCAGGGCATCAGATGGCAGAAACAGATCCTGAGCTCGGCGCGAACCTGATGTTTTTCTTCTTCCGGGAGTGGGGGGAATTGCTGGAGGTTCCAGACCTTGATCGCATGATTCCCGGGCTCGCCCCGCTTGTGAACCGTCTTGCAAAGGAAGATGCCAGCCAGTACCGCGCGTTCCGCTTTGACGATCAGGGCGCCATTCAAGCGGCATTTGTATTTCTGCGCATGAAAGGTGCGATGGCAGAAGTCCCGGCCGAGACACTCGCGCTGACCCAAGCGGTGCAGGTGATGCTCTTGTGGGGCGAGCGTGCCTTTGCCGAGGTGTCGCCGCTGGCGGTCCTGCCGGAGAATGGCAATACGATCCTGCGCCCGGAGATCGCGGGGGTGATTGCCGCCGCATACGATCGGATGATGCCTGTGGCGGCGCAAGACGCGAGTCATGCGCTGAGGCTCTATGCGAGGCTGCAAGCGCCGCATTCAGAGAACGCGGATGGTGAGGTATGACCCATCAGTTCCCGATCACGGTATATTACGAAGACACCGATATGGGCGGCGTTGTTTATCACGCCAATTTCCTGCGGTTCATCGAGCGCGCACGCAGCGACTATGTACGCCGTTTAGGGGTTGACCAAAATGCGATGCGCGATGCTGGCATCGTTTGGGTGGTGACCCGAATTGAGGCCGATTACCTCTCGCCTGCACGGTTTGAGGATGAGCTTACCGTGGAAACCGTGCCTGAGAAAATGACCACAGCCCGGCTGACCATGTCGCAAATCGTCCGGCGAGAGGGGCGCGAGCTGTTTCGCGCCAAGGTGACAGCTGTCTGCATGGATATGCACAGCGGCAAACCGGTGCGTCTTCCGGCAGAAGTTCGCGCATCCTTGTAACAATAGGCGGCAATCCCCCTGTTTCCTTGGCAATGGCGCTTGTTTTGCGCTAGCGTCCGCCCCAATTAGGCCGCGCAACCAAAACGACGTGGCAACTGGCTATAGAGCAGGCAAATGGAAGCAGAAACTCTGGCACTGGCACAGGAGATTGATTTCTCCATGTGGGGGCTGTTCGCGCGGGCGACGCTCACTGTAAAATTAGTGATGATCATGCTGATCGGGGCATCGATCTGGTCGTGGTCGATTATCGCGCAAAAACTGATTACCTATCGGTCTGCACGACGTGAAGCGCAGGTGTTTGAACGCGCGTTTTGGTCAGGCAATCCGCTGGATGAACTCTATGAGGACATCGGAGCAGATCCGTCGGGGCATTCCGAACGCATATTTGCTGCTGGCATGACCGAATGGCGTCGCAGTCACCGCACGGATGGCGCGCTGATCCCCGGAGCACAGGCGCGTATAGATCGGTCCATGGATGTGGCGATCTCTAAGGAAAGCGAAGGCCTGCAAGGTGGGCTGCAAATTCTTGCGACCATTGGCTCTACCGCGCCTTTCATTGGTCTCTTTGGGACCGTGTGGGGCATCATGAATGCCTTCATCGAGATCGCAGAGCAGCAAAACACCAACCTTGCCGTGGTGGCACCGGGCATTGCCGAGGCCCTCTTGGCGACGGGCTTGGGGCTCCTGGCGGCCATTCCGGCGGTCATTTTTTACAACAAGCTCTCTGCAGATTCGGATCGGATTATTGGTGGCTATGAGGCCTTTGCCGACGAGTTCGCCACGATCTTCTCGCGCCAGTTGGACAGCTGAGCCATGGGTGCAGCGGTTCAGCAAAAAGACGCGGGCGGTGGACGTCGGCGTGGTCGGCGGCGCTCTCGTGCCCGGCCTATGGCGGAAATCAATATCACGCCGTTTGTGGACGTGATGCTGGTGTTGCTCATCATCTTTATGGTGGCGGCGCCCTTGATGACCGTGGGCGTTCCCGTGGAGCTGCCAAAGACGGCGGCGGGCGCGTTGTCGGGTGACGACGAAGAGCCACTCACTGTGACGATGACGGCCTCTGGTGACATTCAGATCCAAACGACGCCGGTTGAGCGGGATCAACTCGTTGCACGCTTGCGTGCGATCGCGGCTGAGCGCGCGTCCGACAGAGTCTATCTGCGCGCGGATGGGGCGATTGCCTATAGCGATGTGATGCAGGTGATGGGCGCACTCAATGCGGGCGGATTTGCCAATGTGGGTCTGGTGACGGATACAGGCGGACCTGCGTTCGACGGGCGGCCTGCCGCTCCGGGCGAGTAATACGGGTGATAATGTGCAAACCGGCACGAAGATCTCTGTAGCAGGGCACGGTCTCCTGATCACATGGGCGCTTGTGGGTGGGTGGCTCAATCCCGAGCCGTTGCCATTCCAAAGCCAGGATGTGTCAATCATCTCGGCTGAAGAGTTTGCCCGGTTGAGCGAGCAGCAAGCAGCACCTGAAGTGGCCGACGAACCTGTTGCGCCGCAAGAACCCGCTGTCACGGAGAGCACACCTGCAATTCCGGAGCGTCCAACGCCGACGCCAGAGCCCCGCGTGCAACCAGAGCCGATTGAAACACCGACAGAGGACGCGGAGGCAGAACCGCCTGCGCCGGAACCTGTGCCAGAGGTGCCGAGCATCATACCCGATGCGCCGGATGTCCCCGAGATTGTGACCGATCTGCCGCAGACAGCAGAGCCTGAAACCGCGCAGCAAACGGATCGCGTCGCGCCGGAACCCGTGCGCCCACCAGAACCCGACACGCAAATTTCCGATGTGGTGCAGGAAGAGGTTGCACCTAATGCGGGGGCTGAAGCCAATCAACCGGTTCAAGAGGCAACCGCCCCAGAGGCGGCCAGCGATCGGATCGTGACTGAAGCCGAAGCAGATGATGCTGAACCCACAGCCCCGTTGGCCAGCGTCCGTCCAAGAACGCGTCCGAATCGCCCGCAGCCTGAGCCTGAGGCTGAAACGCAAACCGCTGCGCGCGAAGAAGAAACGACTCCATCGCCGGAACCAAACCCGGAGGTTGAGAGTTCTGCTGTGGATGATGCGCTGGCTGAGGCGCTGGCGGGATCGGGCGAAGTGGAAGCACCAGAGCCTTCTGGTCCACCTATGACGCGGGGAGAGAAAGATGCGCTGCGGGTCGCGGTGTCGCAATGTTGGAACGTTGGCTCATTGTCCAGCGAAGCATTGCGCACATCTGTCGTCGTTGGTGTTACGCTCTCTCGTGAAGGTATGCCGGATATCGGCTCAATTCGCATGCTGTCCAGCTCCGGCGGATCTGACAGTTCAGCAAAGCAGGCCTATGAGGCCGCGCGCCGCGCAATCATCCGCTGTGGATCAAGAGGATTTGATCTTCCGGCTGACAAATATGCGCAGTGGCGTGATATTGAGATGACATTTAATCCCGAAGGAATGCGGATCAGATGAGAAACGCGATAGCGACAGTACTCCTTGGCCTTGCGATGCTGCTGCCCGTTGGGGCGGTGCAGGCACAGGACGGGCCGCTCAGGATTGAGATCACCGACGGGGTGATTGAGCCGTTACCCTTTGCGGTGCCCGATTTCATCGCCGAATCTCCTGCGGCGGCGCAATACTCGGCAGATATTGCTCGGGTGATTGCAGAGGATCTGGTCGGCTCAGGCCTGTTCCGCGAGATCCCCAAAGTGGCGTATATCTCGCCCTACACAGACTTTGATGCGGCGGTGAATTTCACCGATTGGAAAGCGATAAACGCACAGGCGCTGATTACCGGTTCGGTCAGCCTGTCCGGCAACCGGATCACCGTGCGGTTCCGCGCCTATGATGTGTTCGCCGGGCAAGAACTGGGGTCGGGTCTGCAGCTTTCCGGCACCACTGATGGCTGGCGCCGCATTGGTCACAAGGTGGCGGATACGATCTATTCGCGCCTGACCGGGGAGAGCGGATATTTTGACAGCCGTGTTGTCTTTGTCTCGGAAACCGGCCCGAAGGATGACCGCAAGAAACGCCTTGCCATCATGGATTACGACGGGGCCAACGTGCAGTATCTGACCAATTCCGAGTCGATTGTGCTTGCCCCAAGGTTCTCGCCTACGGGTGACCGGGTGCTTTATACCAGCTATGAGAGCGGCTTTCCGCAGATCCATGTTCTGGATGTGGGGCGGGTGCAGCGCCGGATTTTGTCGGCAGGAAACGGCTCCATGAGCTTTGCGCCCCGATTTGCGCCCAATGGCCACACCATTGTCTATTCTCAATCCGCAGGTGGCAATACGGACCTGTTCTCGATGGATATCAACTCGGGCAACCCTCAACGGCTGACCAGTGCGCCCTCGATTGAGACCGCTCCATCTTTCTCGCCCGACGGCAGCCAACTGGTGTTCGAGAGCGACCGTTCAGGGACCTCGCAGCTTTATGTGATGCCGGTGTCTGGGGGCGAAGCAAAGCGGATCAGCTTTGGACAGGGGCGCTATGGCACTCCGGTCTGGTCCCCACGCGGCGATTACATCGCCTTTACGAAACAGAACGCGGGCCGTTTCCATATCGGCGTCATGCGTACAGATGGCAGCGAAGAGCGTCTTTTGACCGCATCGTTCCTTGATGAGGGGCCGACGTGGTCGCCCAATGGCCGGGTCATCATGTTCACCCGTGAAACCCAAGGTGCCAGCGGTCAGGCGCGGCTTTATTCGGTGGATATTTCCGGGCGCAACCTGAAGCCCGTAAAAACCCCGGACGGCGCATCTGATCCGTCTTGGTCCCCGTTGCAAAACTAATGAACCGCCCGACCGCATACCACGCGTGCAAGACCGTGGCGCGGTCGGGTACAATGTGCTAACACTTCGGTAAGAAATGTCCGATCACACGAGGCGATTTCAAATGAGCGGTATCAATAAAGCAATCCTTCTGGTCGCGGGCCTCGCCCTTGCGGCCTGTTCTGATGCACGTTGGGATGACACCAACGCTGGCAATGGCGGCACTGGCATCGGTGGCGGTAGCACGGCAGACCCGTCCAGCCCGGCCTATTTCCGCGAAGCCATCGGCGATCGCGTGCTGTTCCTCGTAGATCAGTCCAGCATCTCGCCGGAGGCGCAGGGGATCCTTGACGGTCAGGCGCGCTGGCTGACGGCCAACCCGGCCTATGTGGTCACCATCGAGGGCCACGCGGATGAACGCGGCACCCGTGAATACAACCTCGCGCTTGGCGCGCGCCGTGCGAACTCTGCACGCGAATACCTGATTTCTCAGGGCGTCGCAGCCAGCCGCATTCAGACGGTCTCCTACGGCAAAGAGCGCCCGATCGAGATTTGCTCTGAACAAAGCTGCTACAACAAAAACCGTCGCGCGGTGACCGTGCTGGCGGGTGGCGCAGTGAGCTGAGACGGATGAGTAATTTGCGGCAGATCTTGCTGGCGTCGGCGCTGATTGCGGTCAGCGCCATCCCCGGCGTGGCGCAGGACCGGGAGCAAACCTTGGCGGATATCCGTCAGGAGCTGACGGTTCTGCATGTGGAAGTACAGCGTCTCAATCGGGAGCTGTCGACTACGGGCGCGCCGTCCGCGTCGCTGGCAGGGTCGTCCGTTCTGGATCGCGTAACGGCGATTGAGGCGGAGCTGCAAAGGCTTACCGCCAAGACGGAACAATTGCAGCACCGCGTCCAGAGCATTGTCAAAGACGGCACCAACCGGATTGGCGATCTGGAATTCCGTCTTGTCGAATTGGAAGGCGGAGACCTGTCAAAGCTCGGAGAGACCACCACCTTGGGTGGTGACGTCGAGGGAGAGACAGATACCGGTCAGGCCACATTGCCCGCAACTGGTGGCGAGAGTGGTGCGCTTCCGGGGGGCGGTGAACTCGCCGTTGGTGAAGAGGCCGACTACAAATTGGCGATGAGCGATCTGGAAGCTAAAAATTACCAGGCCGCTGCGGATCGGTTTGCGAATTTCAAGCTTGCTTACCCAGGAAGCCCACTGACCGCCAAAGTAGATTTTGGCCTTGGCAAGGCGCAGGACGGGTTGGGTGACACGCGCGAAGCTGCGCGTTCCTACCTGGCGGCTTTCACCGGTGATACCGCTGGCGCCATTGCACCCGAAGCATTGTTTGAACTGGGCGCCGCGCTGGGGCGTTTGGGACAGACCGATCAGGCTTGCATCACGCTGGCTGAAGTCGCCGTACGCTTCCCCAATGATCCTGCGGTGACCGCTGCAGAGGCGGAGCGGTCTAAACTGGCGTGCTCCTGACACCGACAGAAGAGGCCCTGATCGCTGAGATCAGGGCTCGTATCGGTGTATTGCCCTCAAAGCTCGGCATCGCTGTCTCTGGTGGCAGCGATTCTATTGCGTTGATGCATTTGCTTGCGGCACTGGCGCGCAAGAACGGTGCAGACCTTGCGATCGCCACTGTGGACCATGGCTTCCGTACCGATTCGCTGATCGAGGCACGAGGGGTCGCACAGCAGGCCGCAGATCTCGGGCTGTCGCATGACATTCTAACATGGCGGCATCCTGCTCAATCTGGGAATCTTCAGGCCGAAGCCCGCGCCGCCCGCTATCGATTGTTAGGGGAGTGGGCGATTGCGCGTGGAGTTGAAGCGGTTGCTGTCGGCCATACCGCAGACGATCAAGCCGAGACTTTTTTGATGCGTTTGCGACGCGCATCTGGGGTGGCCGGCTTGTCCGGTATGGCATCGCGCCACCATCGGGACGGCATCGAAATTTTGCGTCCCTTGCTCGGAATTCGCCGCAGCGATCTGCGCTCTTACCTGACAGCCCGTGAAATCAACTGGGTCGACGATCCTTCCAATCTCGATATGAAATTTGAGCGCGTCCGCGTTCGCGATGCACTGAAAGCACTGGAACCTCTTGGCCTGACCGTAGACGCATTGACGGCGGTGGCTGACAATATGCGGATGGCTGATGATGCCCTTGAGGCCGCAATGCGAGCGGCTGCCGCGACGCTTGGACAGGTGCGTCTGGGCATGGTTGTGCTTGATCATACAGGCTTTACCACCCTTGACGATGAATTGGCCCGCCGCATGCTGCTGTCGGCAATCGCATATGTGAACGGTGCAGAATACCCGCCACGACGCGCGCCAGTTCTGGATGCATTGCAGGCTTTGAAAGACGGCCGTGGCGTGACCTTGCAAGGCTGTCAGATTGTCGTTCGCGGTAGTCAGATCTGGATCGGCCGTGAGTATGCCGCAGCGCGTCAAGCCTGTGTCTCGTATTTGCCAAGCGCCAGCAAACATATTTCTTGGGACGCGGCGTGGGCAATTTCCGCACCAAAGGACTGGACGCAGCAGGTGGAGATTCGCGCGCTAGGTGAGGATGGGCTCGTATTGATCGACGATTGGCGCCAATATGAGGCCCCGCGAGAGCTGCTAAAGTCGCTCCCATCGGTGTGGCAGGATGCGAACTTGATCGCCGTTCCACCGCTTGAGGAGCGCTCAGACTGGGTTGCTGCGGCAATCCGACGGCCCGAGACATGGGCACGACCCGCTTTATCGCATTGAACCTGACCAAATCATCCTTATTTTAGGTGCAACTGATGGTCGTCGCGTGCTAGTGCCGTGGCGTCCTTGGAATTCTTGGGAGAGCCATTTTGGGCAACGCACGCAATATCGCCTTCTGGGTAGTTCTGTTCCTGCTCGTTGTGACCCTGTTCAATCTGTTCAGCGGGTCCGGCAGCACACTACAGAGCCGCGAGAAGACTTATTCGGAATTCGTGACCGCCGTTGACGGTGGAAACGTCAGCACTGTGACGCTGGATGGCGAACAGGTTCGCTACACGACTTCC
Organism: Tritonibacter mobilis F1926; assembly: GCF_000376545.2. Taxonomy (NCBI): domain Bacteria; kingdom Pseudomonadati; phylum Pseudomonadota; class Alphaproteobacteria; order Rhodobacterales; family Paracoccaceae; genus Tritonibacter; species Tritonibacter mobilis. The sequence goes on along the minus strand of NZ_CP015230.1, from coordinate 2,392,904 downwards.
GATGGCCAGAGCTATACCACGATCAAGCCGGGAGACGCTGAAGTCACCCAGATGCTGATCGACAACAACATTCCCGTGCGCGCGGAAAAACAGCAGCAATCGACGTTCCAGTCGTTCCTGCTGACTCTTCTGCCGTTCCTGCTGCTGATCGGTGTCTGGATCTATTTCATGAACCGCATGCAGGGCGGTGGCAAAGGCGGTGCCATGGGCTTTGGCAAGTCCAAGGCCAAGATGCTGACCGAGAAGCATGGTCGCGTCACCTTTGACGATGTCGCTGGCATCGACGAGGCCAAGGAAGAGCTGGAAGAGATCGTGGAATTCCTGCGCAACCCGCAGAAGTTCTCTCGTCTCGGCGGCAAGATCCCCAAAGGTGCGCTGCTGGTGGGTCCTCCGGGCACGGGTAAGACGCTGCTGGCACGCGCGATCGCGGGTGAGGCCGGTGTGCCGTTCTTCACCATCTCCGGGTCTGACTTTGTTGAGATGTTCGTGGGTGTTGGTGCAAGCCGCGTGCGCGACATGTTCGAGCAGGCCAAGAAGAACGCGCCCTGTATTGTCTTTATCGACGAGATCGACGCCGTGGGCCGCCATCGTGGTGCCGGTTATGGCGGCGGCAATGACGAGCGCGAACAGACCCTCAACCAGCTGCTGGTTGAGATGGACGGGTTCGAGGCCAATGAAGGCGTGATCATCCTGGCGGCAACGAACCGCAAGGATGTGCTCGATCCGGCCTTGCTGCGTCCTGGTCGTTTTGACCGCAACGTGACTGTCGGCAACCCCGACATCAAAGGCCGTGAGAAGATCCTCGGTGTGCACGCCCGTAAGACGCCGCTGGGCGCCGACGTGGATCTGCGCATCATCGCACGTGGCACCCCCGGTTTCTCCGGTGCAGATCTGGCGAACCTTGTGAACGAGGCCGCGCTGATGGCCGCGCGTGTCGGGCGTCGTTTTGTCACCATGGAAGACTTCGAGAACGCCAAGGATAAGGTGATGATGGGCGCGGAGCGCCGCTCCATGGTCTTGACCGCCGATCAGAAGGAAAAAACCGCATACCACGAGGCCGGTCACGCCGTTGTGGGGCTTAAGCTGCCCGAGTGTGATCCCGTCTATAAGGCGACCATCATTCCCCGCGGCGGTGCGCTTGGTATGGTGGTGAGCTTGCCGGAAATGGACCGCCTGAACTGGCACAAGGATGAATGTGAACAGAAGCTGGCGATGACCATGGCGGGCAAGGCCGCCGAGATCATCAAATACGGCGAAGGTCACGTCTCCAACGGTCCCGCAGGCGACATCCAGCAGGCCAGCCAGTTGGCCCGAGCGATGGTGCTGCGCTGGGGCATGTCCGACAAGGTCGGCAATATCGACTACGCCGAAGCGCATGAGGGCTACTCTGGGAATACCGCCGGGTTCTCCGTCTCTGCCAACACCAAGGAACTGATCGAGGAAGAGGTGCGCCGCTTCATCGAGGATGCGTACAAACGTGCATATCAGATCCTGGAAGAGCACAAAGACGAGTGGGAGCGTTTGGCGCAGGGTCTTCTGGAATATGAAACCCTCACCGGAGAAGAGATCAAACGCGTGATGAACGGTGAACCACCGCAGGCGGACGATGACGCCGATGATGATGCGGATACCGGAGCGACCTCTGTCACGGCAATTCCGAAGGCCAAACCTAAAAAGTCCCCGCCCGAAGGGGATATGGAGCCAGAGCCGTCTTCGTAACGGCAGATCTCTGTGCATGATGAATGAGGAAATAGCCGCAGGGGTCCCTGCGGCTATTTCGTTTTGCAGCGAAGGCATAATTCACTTCGGCGTGAGTGTTGTCATTAAACTGTCACATGAACCTTGAAACTGAACCATGCAGTTCAAATCTACACCAGAAGCTTTTCTATTTCTGGTGCGTTCATGCATTCAAACACGACCCATGTAGCGACTGCCTCTCAGGCAGGTCATGCGACAAAAATCATTTCTGCGCCGGTTGCGTTTTCAGCATTGATTGCTGCTAGCGTCGGATTTGCAGTTCTGGCGACTGCTTTTTATTACACGCCTTTTCACTCTGGCTTGCATGAGGACGGCCCGGTTGAGAAAGTCTCGGCCGCGCTTTGGGCGTTGTGTGCCATCATGGTGTTCTATTTTGCCACGCTGCCTGGACTGCGAAAGCACTGGCAGGTTCCGATGTTGTTCTCGCTATTGTGCGCCCGTGAGTTGGATTTCGACAAGCGGTTCCTAAGCGAAGGCATTTTACAGCTACGCCTCTACTCGGGGGATGCGCCGCTTTGGGAGAAGGCCATCGGAGCTACTGTCATTCTCTTGGTGCTGATCGTTCTGTGGCGATTGCTACGGGTAAACGTGCCCATTCTGATGTCGGGTCTGCGGCATCTGAGTGCTTGGGCGTGGGGGGGCGTATTCGCTGTTGGTTCCATCGTTGTGGCCAAGAGCATCGACGGCATCGGGCGTAAATTTGCGGATTTCGGTGTGACGCTCGACCCGCAGCTTATAGAGACCGCGATGGTCTATGAGGAGCTGCTGGAGCTCTTCGCAGCGGCAATCGTGGCATGGTCAATCTGTCTCGTTGGGGCGCAAATTTGGCGAGATAAGAAAGCATGATCACGCCTTGTTGTCGGTGAAACTTTGTCTAGACTGCCCGCATATTTCGACAGCAGAAAGATAGCGACATGCCCGTATTACGTGAAACCAAGTTCTCGGGTGAGATTACTTGGTTGGGTATGGTTCCCGCAAATGCCGGTATTCAAGCCGAGGCCCGCGACATGTTGGACTTCGGTTTCAGCGGTGTCGCGGGTGAGCGGCACGAAGGAGCCCAGCGGCCGTCCTGTGTGCGGGTGAAAAATCTCTACACACCAGGCACCGAAATTCGTAACACCCGTCAGGTGACCATTGTCTCGGAGGAAGAGCTTGCTTTGATCGCCGCGGATATGGGCCTAGCGCAGCTTGATCCGCGACATCTGGGAGCGACCATCGTGTTGCGTGGCATCCCCGACTTTACACATGTGCCGCCAGCGGCCCGACTGCAGGGGGCTGATGGGGTGACGCTTACGGTTGATATCGAGAATCGTCCTTGTGTCCTGCCGGGCCGGGAGATTGAGAAAGATCACACCGGGTTTGGGCCAAAGTTCAAGACCGCAGCCGAGAATCGGCGCGGTGTCACCGCATGGGTTGAACGTCCCGGACAGCTGAAACGCGGTGATAGTCTGCGCCTGTTTGTGCCCGATCAACCAGCCTGGGTCGGCGAGCACTGAAGACCCGGCATGGCATCTCGGCCTGTTTCGATAGTTTCGGGAAAAGGGTCCGCGACGTTCTGGATCGCAATTATGTCGGAAACCAATGGCGCGGTTTGTTTCAGACTCGCTAATCGTAGAGTCATTCTCGGTGTCCGCCACCGGGCCCTGCAACTCCACATCTAGGAAACTAGGCTATGAGCTATAAGAGTGACATTGAGATCGCCCGCGCGGCGAACAAGCTCCCGATTCAGGAAATCGGCGCCAAATTGGGTATGAAAACCGAAGACCTTCTGCCCTATGGCCACGACAAGGCGAAGGTGAGCCAAGAGTTCATCAACTCCGTGCAGGGCAATCAGGATGGCAAGCTGGTCCTCGTGACCGCGATCAACCCGACGCCAGCAGGCGAGGGCAAGACCACCACCACCGTGGGTTTGGGGGATGGCCTGAACCGTATCGGTAAGAACGCAATGATCTGCATCCGGGAAGCGTCCCTCGGGCCGAACTTCGGCATGAAGGGCGGCGCAGCTGGTGGTGGCTACGCGCAGGTTGTGCCCATGGAGGAAATGAACCTCCACTTTACCGGTGATTTCCACGCAATCACCTCGGCGCACTCGCTGCTGTCGGCCATGATCGACAACCATATCTACTGGGGCAACGAGCAGGACATCGACATCCGCCGCGTTGCCTGGCGTCGTGTGGTCGATATGAACGACCGCGCCCTGCGCCAGATCACCGCGTCGCTCGGCGGTGTGTCCAACGGCTTCCCACGCGAAACCGGGTTTGACATCACCGTGGCCTCTGAGGTTATGGCGATCCTCTGCCTGGCAAACGACCTGAAGGATCTTGAAAAGCGTCTCGGCGACATCATCGTGGCCTATCGCCGCGACAAGACCCCGGTCTACTGCCGCGACATCAAGGCCGAAGGCGCGATGACCGTTCTCTTGAAGGACGCTATGCAGCCGAACCTCGTGCAGACCTTGGAAAACAACCCCGCCTTTGTACACGGCGGCCCGTTTGCCAACATCGCACACGGTTGTAACTCTGTCATCGCGACCAAGACCGCGCTGAAAGTCGCCGACTATGTTGTCACCGAGGCAGGCTTTGGTGCCGATCTTGGCGCTGAGAAGTTCATGAACATCAAGTGCCGCAAAGCGGGCATCGCTCCATCTGCGGTGGTGGTTGTCGCAACTGTACGCGCAATGAAAATGAACGGTGGCGTGGCCAAAGCCGACCTTGGTGCGGAAAACGTCGATGCGGTCAAGAACGGCTGCGCGAACCTTGGCCGCCATATCGAGAACGTCAAATCCTTTGGCGTGCCGGCGGTTGTCGCGATCAACCACTTCGTCACCGACACCGACGCAGAAATCAACGCGGTGAAGGAATATGTGGCCTCCCACGGCGTTGAGGCGGTTCTGTCCCGTCACTGGGAACTGGGCTCTGAGGGCTCTGCACCGCTGGCGGAAAAGGTCGTGGAACTGGTCGAAGGCGGCTCCGCCAACTTCGGTCCGCTCTATCCGGACGAAATGCCGCTCTTCGAGAAGATCGAAACCATCGCCAAGCGCATTTATCGCGCCGACGAGGTTCTGGCTGATGCCAAGATCCGCAACCAACTGAAAGAATGGGAAGAGGCGGGCTACGGTCACCTGCCGGTCTGTATGGCGAAGACCCAGTACTCTTTCTCGACTGATCCGAACCTGCGCGGCGCACCCACTGGTCACTCTGTTCCGGTGCGTGAGGTACGTCTTTCGGCAGGTGCTGGCTTCATCGTGGTTGTCTGCGGCGAGATCATGACCATGCCGGGTCTGCCACGCACCCCGGCGGCGGAAAGCATCCGCCTAAACGAAGAAGGTCTGATCGAAGGCTTGTTCTAAGGCTCGAAATGGGCAATCTGCGGCCCGGGGCAAATGCCTCGGGCCGCAGGAGTTTTGAAAGAGAGATGACCCACCGCAAACCGCCGCAAGACTGCGCCGACATGTCCGAACTGCGTCAGGCGATCGATGCCATCGACGTAGAGTTGGTAAAACTGCTTCGGGATCGCGCCGATTACATTGATCGCGCCGTGACACTGAAACAGGCAAATGGATGGCCTGCGCGTATCCAGTCCCGGGTGGAGGAAGTCATCGCCAATGCGTGTCGCGTGGCCGAGGCCGAGGGCCTCGATCCTCAGCTGGTCGAATGCATTTGGCGCGATATGGTGGATTGGTCGATTTCGCGTGAGGCGCGTGAAATCCCAGAGACTTGAGCTGACCCACCCCTGAGGTCGGCACCCTGAGAAGGATTGATACAATGGCAGCAGAAATCATCGACGGTAAGGCCTTTGCGGCCAAGGTCCGCGGTCAGGTGGCCGAACATGTGACCCGCCTGAAAGAAGAGCACGGCATCACCCCCGGTCTTGCTGTTGTGCTGGTGGGTGAAGATCCCGCCTCTCAGGTCTACGTGCGATCGAAGGGAAAACAGACCGTTGAGGTCGGTATGAACTCTTACGAGCACAAGCTGGATGCCGACACCTCAGAGGCTGATCTGCTGGCACTGATCGGCCAGCTCAACAATGACGCGTCAGTGCATGGTATTCTGGTTCAATTGCCGCTGCCTAAACATCTGGACGAGGACCTGGTGATCAACTCCATCGCGCCGGAAAAGGACGTCGATGGCTTCCACATTTCAAACGTAGGCCTGTTGGGCACCGGGCAGAAATCCATGGTGCCCTGTACACCGCTTGGGTGTCTGATGATGTTGCGTGACCATCATGGGTCTCTGTCTGGCATGGATGCGGTTGTTATTGGGCGTTCCAACATTGTCGGTAAACCAATGGCGCAGCTTTTGCTGGGCGACAGCTGCACCGTAACGATTGCTCATTCGCGCACCAAGGATTTGCCGGATGTGGTGCGTCGCGCGGATATCGTTGTGGCCGCCGTGGGCCGACCCGAGATGGTGCCGGGCGATTGGATCAAGGAAGGTGCGACTGTTATCGACGTGGGCATCAACCGGATTGATGCGCCTGAGAAAGGCGAGGGCAAGACCCGGCTTGTCGGGGATGTGCACTACGAAAGCGCAGCCGCTCGTGCCGGGGCGATCACCCCGGTTCCCGGTGGCGTTGGTCCGATGACCATCGCGTGTCTGCTGGCCAATACGGTGACTGCGTGCTGCCGCGCGAACAACCTCGCGGAGCCTGAAGGGCTGACGGCATAAATCGGAGCCAGATCGCTCAACGCTAAACTCCCGCCGGATGCACCGAGCGGGAGTTTTTTTGTTCAAATGGGAGCGTAGACGGATGGCTAATCAGAGTGCGACGGGGACCATAGTGCCTTGCAGTATGGCGATGAGTTTCTCCTCCTCGTCCGTAACCGCGTGGACTTCGGCGGTTACGACAATCAATCGACGACCCGGTTTTATCACACGGCCCGTCGCGCGCAGGTAATCCCCAGCGCCGGGCGCAAGTAAGTTGATCTTGATCTCGGCTGTCATGACCTCGTGATCATTGGGCATTCTTGTAAGCGCGGCGTAGCCTGCGGCAGTGTCGCCAAGCGCAAACGTGAGCGCAGCATGGGCGACTCCGTGTTGTTGGCGACTGCCGGGCAGAACCGGCGCAGTGATTTGCACCTCACCCTCTGTGACGCGCGTTAGGTCTGCACCAAAGGTTTGCATCATGCTCTGTTTGGCGAAGCTCTGACGGATACGTGTTTCCATTTCCTGCCCCTGTGTTTTCAACTGCTGATCTTATCGATCAAAGAGCAGGAGGTGGCGCATAACGTTGCGACCACCCTGCGTGCACATGAAAAGGCTTACTTCACGATCACTTCATCCTTGACGAACATATTCGCCCAGGCGCGATCTATCAGTTCCGGCGACATCTGATAGGGGATGCCCTCAAATTCACAGATCGAAATCATCTGGTCGATCAGGAACACAGGCTGATAGTTCGCATAGACATTGTTGATGGTTGGATACTTGCTCTTGAGGAGATGCACCAAGGTGGCCTCGTCCAGCGGCATGCCTTTCTTGCGGGCCACCATCGCAAAGATCTTGAGAAAGTTTTCCTGATCCGGGCCGTCGATTTTGATTTTGAAGAAGATCCGGCGCAGGGCCGCTTGGTCAAAGATCTCGTTGGGATGGAAGTTGGTTGAGAAGATCACCAATGTATCAAAGGGGACTTCGAACTTTTCGCCCGATTGCAGAGCAAGAATATCCTTATTTTCTTCGAGCGGCACAATCCAGCGGTTAACCAGCGCTTGCGGGCTTTCGGCCTGACGGCCAAGGTCGTCGACGATAAAAATACCGCCAGTGGATTTGAGTTGCAGCGGTGCCTGATAGGTCCGTGCGGTCGGGTTATAGACGAGATCCAACATCGACAGGGATAGCTCACCACCGGTGACCACCGTGGGACGCTCACAGCAGACATAGCGTTCGTCAAAGCGGCGGCGCTTTCGCAGGGCGTTGGGGTCTTCGGGTTCGGCTTCGACCTCGGTGTGGACAATCGGATCGTAGACCGTGATGACCTGACCTGCGTATTCAATGGCGCGCGGGACATAGACCCGATCGCCGAGCGCGTCGCGAATACCGTTGGAGATAGAGGATTTCCCGTTGCCGGGCGGGCCATACATCAGGATGGAGCGACCCGCGCTGACGGCGGGGCCGAGGTGATCCAGCAGGCTATCCGGCAGGATCAAGTGGCCCATCGCGGATGTAAGCTGCTGGCGTGTCACCATAATGTTGCGGATCGACTGGCGTTTGACCTGCTCACGGTAGACATCCAAGGGGACCGGCATTGCGCCAAAATACTCCGACTGTGACAAAGCATCCAGCGCGCGCGCCTTGCCTGCGTCGGTCAGTTGATAACCCATCTCATTACCAGAGTTGGCGTTGAGCGTACCTGTGGCTTCGAGGAGCTTTTGCTCACGCGCCATGTCCACGAGTTCCTGCGTGACCGAGGTGGGCAGGCAGATCGCGCTCGCCAGTTCTGTTACCATGTCAATGTTCTTGCGGAACATCGTCTTAAGCAGGATATCCCGCATCATCACCAGTGGCAGGCGCATTTCTGCCAGGCCTTTGGGGGCAGGGGGCGACATGACGGTCAGATTCTGCATGTTCATTGGGCGAGCCTCTTTCGCGCGATCAGGACGGCGCAGCCGTCGTTCAGGTCTTGGAAAGAGAATATTCAATACTGTGGCAAGACCACGGCAGGCCTGCAGCATTTCCGCGAAGGACCGAGGTGATTTTCAGGAAATTTCCGCCACATGCGCAGGGTGCGGAGGCAGGTCTAGATCGTCACGAATGCAGCAAGGCAGAGGTAGATCGCAAGCGTTGCACCGAGGCACAGACCCATCGGAAATTTGACGCCGACGTTCCAGCTTTGCCAGTCGGGCGCGAGGCGTCGTAGCGGGGTGTGGCGGGCGAGGCGATGTGCCAAGAAGCCCGACAAAAGCGCGGCGGCAAAGATGATGATGATCAGTTTAAGATCGGAAAATGCCACGTAAGGCGCTGCTGCACCAGCAAATTTCGCGTCCCCCGCACCAACAAGGCCGCTGGCATAGAAAAGATATCCAATAGCGATACCCGCAGGAAGATGCAGCAATTGCCAGCCGTAATCTGCCCACGTTGGCATCACGAGTAAGCCAAGGAAGATGTAGATCAGCGCAAGCGTGTCCACCGTCCAATTGGGGATGCGCATGCTCCGCAGATCCGTGAGGGCCACCACGTAGCACAACGGCAAAACAAAAGGCAGGAACCACAAAGCAGCCTGAGGTGGGAAATGCATCTGCTCAGGCTCCGATCAGCCGTTTTCAAGCGCTTCCAAGGCGCGTGCGGCGGCATCGAAATGCTGCGGGTGGGTCTCAATCGCTTCGCGCAACAGGCCCTCGCCTGTGCTGACATCCCCCTGTTTCACCGCAGAAAGCGCCATTGTGTGCAACAGCTGTGCACGTTCTGTCTGCGTCATGCTGATAACGGGCAGGCTGTAATTGCGCTGTGCACCCCGTGCGAGCACGAGGTTGTTTTTTGCTGTGAACAGATTTGGGTCCTGACGCAGCGCTTCGCCAAAGAGCCGCTCTGCACCGCTGTAATCGCCGCGTGTGAGCTTGGAATAACCCCAGTTGTTAAACACGCCTGCAGGCTTGGTCGTCAGGCCGACCGCAGTGTCATAAAAGCTGTCGGCCGCTTTCCAATTCTGTTCGGAATCGGCGATCATCGCTTCGAGACGGTAGCGTTTGAAGGTCTCATGCGTCGGTGGCACAGTATCGAGCACCTTGCGAGCCTTCTCCCATTCATTGTTGCGAATGAGCGCATCGGCCAGTTCCACACTGTCGGCGCTTTGCGCGTCAGGCAGGTCGACAACGCGTTGCCACGCGGCTGCGGCCTCGGTGTAGCGTTTGGCCCGAATGAGCGAAGCGGCAAGACCACGGTTCAGATCAACCCGCTCAGGCGACTGCTTTACGCTGCGTTGAAAATAGGAGACGGCCTCGTTCGGATCAGCGCTGTTCAGCACCACACTGTTGAGGTTGCTTTCATCGACGACATTGACGTCCTGAAGCGCGCGATCGACGGCTTCTTTGTCAATTTCCTTGCTGCAAGACGCAAGGGCCAGCGCCCCGATCAGCCCTGCGGACAATAGAACCATGTGGCGCATTTTGCTGCGTCCTCTTCTGCTCTGCCTCTGGCGTTACGGTGTCGTTTCGATGCGGTATACGCCGCCACCTTTTCGCACCAGTTTATCTTGTTCGCCTGTGGCAACACTATGCCCTGTGTTGTCAAGATTTTCGAGTGCGATGCGCAAATTATCGCGGATTGCGTCACTTTGGCCATTGTCCAGCGCATAGGCGCGGCGCAGTATCTGTTCGGCCTCGGCGTATTTGCGTTGTTCCAGCAAGACCGTGCCCAGATTATTGAGTGCTTCGGGCCATTGTGGCTCTTTGTCAACCGCTTGACGCAGCAGGGTTTCTGCCTGCCCAAGCCGTCCCAGGCCGAGACTGGCTGAGCCAAGCCCCGAGAGAACTTCTGCGGTGAGACCCTCTTCTAATGCGGCACGGTTGAACGCGTCCATGGCGAGTTCATATTGACCCGCGGCAAGCAATCTATGGCCGACTTCCAAACCGCTGACAGTGTCGCCACGCCGGTCAACACCGGGCGCCCATACGCCATCGGGGCCAACGGGAGAAAGTCGTTCACCTTGTCCCGACACACAAGCCGCCACCAGCGCGACGGCACTGATGGCGGCTGTGGGTGAAACAAGGCGAATGAGGTAATGGCGCCTGTTTCGAAAGTTCATTGTGCGAGGCCTATTTTCCTATGTTTCCCAGCCCCTGGACAGAAGGTGCAATCAAGATTGCCAGCAGAGGCGGAACCGTAAGGCCCATTGTGGCAAGGGTCATTTTCGTTGGCAACTTGTTTGCGGCCTCCTCGGCGCGCATCACGCGCTTGTCACGCATTTCCCCGGCATAGACCCGAAGGGCATCCGCGATCGATGTACCAAAGGCCGCCGACTGGATCATGACAGTGACAAAGGATGCCACATCCTGCACGCCACAACGGGTGCCCATGTCTCGCAGCACCTTATCCTTTTCCTTACCGGCCTTCATTTCGTAAGCGACAATCTCGAACTCTTCTGCCAGTTCGGGATAGGATGCACGCAGTTCCTTACCGACGCGCACAATGGCCTGATCAAGCGATTGCCCGGCTTCGACACAGACCAACATCATATCGAGTGCGTCAGGGAAGGCGCGGGTAATGGCTTGTTTGCGTTCCTCAATGCGCCGCGTGATCCAGTAGCGTGGCAGGTAGTAGCAGGCTGCACCCGGGCCGAGCACACGCATCGCCATTTGGTTCGTGGTATAGTCCACATCTGCATTCATCACATAGACGAAGAACAACCCAAGGCCCAAACCGCTTAGACCCAACGCAAACTGCAGGAAGTGGAACAGGCGCACCGCATCCTTGGATTGATAGCCGGCCTGACGCAGTTTCAGCTGCATCGCTGACAGTTCTTCGGCGTCTTGTGGTTCCAGAAAGTTTGCGAACTTCTGGAGCTGTTCGTTGCGGCTTGCCTGGCGCAGGCGCTCGTTCTGAGGTTTGGCGCTATGGTTGGATGCCAGATCCCGCTGTAGTTTCTTGAGCGGATCTTCTGGTTGGTTGAGGGCGAAAACAACCGCGACGATGATCAAAACCAAACCGATAAAGCCAACGGCCAGAAGCGGCCCGAAATCGCCAAGGTAGTGGATCAACAAGTCCTGCACATAGGTCAACGGGTTCATAGCTGCCTCCTCAGACCTGAATATCTGTCAGCTTGCGCATCACAAAGATGTTCGCTGTGAGCATGCCGCCCACAATGAAACAAGCTGGCATAAACCACGGATGGTCGAGCACCGAGTCGTAGTAATTCGGATCCATCACCAATGTGCCGCCAAGAGTAAACAGCGGGAAACCCGACAAGAACTTGCCCGACCACTGTGCTTCGGCAGTGATCGCTCTGACACGGCGGAACAGACGGAACCGGGCGCGGATCACTTTGGCCAGTCCGGCCAAAACCTCGGCGAGGTTACCACCCGATTGCTGTTGAATGGTCACGGCCACGGCGAGGAACCGCAAGTCCTGCATATCTAGACGTTCGGCCATTTCCTTGAGGGCTTCACCCACGTCACGACCATAGGAGCATTCATCTGCGATGATCCCGAACTCTGTCGCCAAGGGGTCGTCGACTTCTTTGGCCACGATCTGCACCGCCGACGAAAACGGATGCCCAACCCGCAGTGAGCGGACCATGAGTTCCACCCCATCCGGGAGTTGTTCTTCCAATTTGGCCATGCGTTTTTTGGCTTTGGAATTTACCCAGAAGAACACCGCACCAACGCCGATGATGACCGATCCAAGCACTTTGACTGGCAATGCGGCCTGTGTGCCGATGCTCAATCCCACAAAGGCAACCGCGCACAAGACACCCATGATCATGATCAACTGAACAGGTGTAAACGCGATGGCCGCCTTTTGCGCTTTTTCTGCCAGCAGCGAATAAAGCGGGATGGACTGTGAGTTCAGGTGCTGCTGCATTTCCTTACGGAGTTGCTCCAACACTTGTTCGCGGTTGCCACCTTTTTCCAGCATCTCCAGACGGCGATTCACCCGGCTGTTGAGGCTGATGGATTTGCCGAACATGACCAGGTAGATGCCCTCGACAAGCACCAGAACGCCGATAAAGATCAGCCCATAGATGAGTGGCTCAATCCCAAACTCCATCAGCGTGTCTCCATCACGGTTGGCTCATAGATCGACGACGGCAGGTCGTAACCCCAGAGGCGGAAGCGCTCGGAGAAGTGGCTGCGCACACCTGTCGCGGTGAAATGGCCGATAATCTTATTGTCTGGTGTCAAACCAACGCGCTGGAACCGAAAGATCTCTTGCATGGAGATCACATCCCCCTCCATCCCGGTAATTTCGGTGATCGAGGTCATCCGACGCGACCCATCCTGCAGACGCGAGGCCTGCACAATCAGGTTCACAGCCGATGCAATCTGGCTGCGCACGGCTTTGATCGGCATTTCGATCCCGGCCATGGCGATCATGTTTTCCAGACGCGAAATACCATCGCGGGCAGAGTTGGCGTGGATCGTGGTCATGGATCCGTCGTGGCCGGTGTTCATGGCCTGCAACATGTCGATTACCTCAGCGCCACGGGTCTCACCCACGATGATCCGGTCCGGGCGCATCCTGAGAGCGTTCTTCAGACAGTCGCGCGGGGATACTTCACCCTTGCCTTCGACGTTGGGTGGACGGCTTTCCATCCGGCCCACATGGGTCTGTTGCAATTGAAGTTCCGCTGTATCCTCAATCGTCAGGATACGTTCCGCGTTATCGATAAAGCTCGACAGTGCGTTGAGTGTTGTCGTTTTACCCGAGCCGGTACCGCCAGAGACAATGACGTTCAGGCGGGTCGACACGGCCGCCTGCAGGTAGGCCGCCATTTCTTCTGTAAAGGCACCGAAGTTGACCAGATCATCAATCTTCAGCTTGTCCTTTTTGAATTTCCGGATCGAAACCAGCGAGCCATCCACCGCAATAGGCGGAACCATGGCGTTAAAACGTGAGCCATCCTGAAGACGAGCGTCAACGTAGGGGTTGGACTCATCGACACGACGACCCACGGCTGAGACGATCTTGTCGATGATCCGCATCAGGTGCTTTTCATCCTTGAAGGTGATGTCGCTGAGTTCCAGCTTGCCACCACGTTCGATGAAAATCTGTTGCGGACCGTTCACCAGAATATCAGAGACGGTATCGTCTTTCAGGAGGGCCTCAAGCGGGCCCAGGCCTGTCACCTCATCATAGAGTTCTTTGATAAGCTGTTGGCGGTCCTCGCGGTTGAGGACAATGCTCTTTTCCTGCAGGACCTCACCAGAAATCGAAGCGATCTCTCCGCGCAGTTCCGCCTCAGAAGCTTTTTCAAGTGCTGCGAGGTTCAGGTTTTCCAGCAATTCCCGGTGCAGATCGATCTTGATCTCACTTAGCCGCTCTTTGCGCTTGCGGTCACGATCCTGCGGGGCAGGGGCGGCGGCTGTGCGCTGATCCGGGCGGCGCAGGATCGTTTTGACCCCTGCTGCCGGGGCGCTAGGGCTTGCAGCCGGTTTTGCGCTCGCGGCCGGGGCTGCAGCGGCAGGGGCGGGGCTTTGCTTCTTGTACTTGGAAAACATGTCGATACCTTCAGGTGCGCACGCGTGGCGGCTTAGGCGGCTTCAGCTTCTGCACGTCCCAGTTCATGCAAGTTTTTCGCCAACTTGGCGATTTCCTTGCGCAATGGGTTCTTGGGCGCAGAGATCGCCAGCGGTTGCCCGTGATCACAGCTGTGCAGAATGGTTTTTCCCCCATCCGGCAGTTGCACGTCGATAGAGATGCCAAGACTTTCAGCGAGGCGTTTAACCCGGCTTTTGCCGTTCAGGTCGGTGAATTTCGGAGCGCGGTTGAGCAAGAAACGCAGTTTCTCAAACGGCAGATCCTCAGATTGAAGAGCCCGTTTGACCCGAAGTGCATTTTGCGCCGAACGCATATCCAACTCGATCATGGCAAAGTAGACATGCGCGAGGTTCAGCACCGTTTCAGTCCACTGCACCATCGTGTGCGGCATGTCGATCACCACGAAATCGAAGTGGCTGCGCGCCATTTCAACCACGCGCAAAATATCTTCGGGCGTGATGAACTCCAGTGGCACCATGTCGGCGGGAGACGTCAAAACCTGCAGCTTATCCTGAAATGACATCAGAGACTGACCAAAGATATCTTCATCCATGGCTTCGGTTTCGCTCAGCATCTCCATGACCGCTTCGCGGCGCGGCAGGTCAAGGTATGTCGAAACCGAGCCTGTTTGCAGATCCAGATCGAGCAGGCACACAGATGGGCGCTCGGTGGTGTTGAGCTCGGCCAACTCCCACGCAAGGTTCACGGCAAATGTCGATGCTCCGGTACCCCCCGCAAGGCCCTGTGTAACAATCACCGCGCCTTCGCGTTGGCTGTCAGCATGTAGCTTGTGCGCGCGTTGCGGTGCCGCCGCAGGGGCGGCGCTTTCGGTGGGTTCACGCAGGCGGTCAATTGCCGCCGCGAGTTCCTGTTCCGGGAGCGGGTAGGGAATGAACTCATCTGCGCCCTGACGCAACAACTTGTGCAGCGCTGCGGGGGTGACGTCCTCGGCGACAAGGATCACCTTGATGTTTCGCGATTTCGCTTGAGTGATGATTTCAGTCATCAACGGCAGGTTTTCTTCATCCTCCGCATCGATGGCAAGAGCCACGAACTCCAGGGCTTCAGCCTCGGATTGGTAGAAGAAAGCCAGCGCTTCGGTAAAGCCAAGGTCGCCCCAAGCTTCGCCCATTGCAGATTCCATATCCTCAATCAGAAGATCGAAGTTCTGAACGTCCCGACTGATTGTACAGGCTGCGATCGGCACAGCCTCCGTTTGCGAAATCCCACTTGTCATCGCCAGTATCCCCACATTGTTTGGTCCCGGCACCCAGCCGATGTTGGACCAGCGCCGGTTCCATCACAAGGTACACGGCGCCTATGGGATCAGTGTCGTTCTCAATGTGGGCGAGATTGGGGCCAAAAAACTCCGATTGTTGGGAATGTTAATCATGCCTAACAATTTATTACCATCTGGCGGAGTGGCCGGCTGCTCGCCCAGATCGGGCGAGCAGAAACAAAACAGAATCAGTTTTCCGACAGTTCAGTTTTTGCAGAGAGCGAGGTGGGGGCCACAGCGCTTTCGACGTAATCGCGATAGATGATGGCGGCGTATTTACCATCCAGCTCATTGACGCGGGCGGCAACGAAACCGCTGACCTCGGTGACCGTCCGCCGGTTGCGGCGTTCGCGTTGATCGGTCAGCACCAAGGGCTGAGTTTCACCAAAAGAGGCGACCGCTTCAAGCCGATTGCGAGCGATTCCGCGTGCAACCAGGTAGTTGACCGCCGCGCGCGCCCGGCGCAGGCCAAGCCGCTTGTTGTAGGATTGGCTACCGACGGCGTCTGTATGGCCGTAAACCCGGAAGCGCACTTCTGGAAACTGGCGAATCCAATCAGCCTGCGCATCCAGAACCTGACGTGCATTCCCATCCAAGCGGGCGCTGTCAAAATCAAAGTTGATCGTTGTCGGTACTTCGTTTGCAAACCGGGTCGCCAACTGGATCCGGTAGCTGCGATCCCCAGAGAGCACCGCCGTGTTGTTTTCGTTCGCCGCGCCAAGGTACTGCGAGCCGTGAGGCGCACCCGCTTCTTGGTAGGCGCAGGCCCCGGTGATCAGGGCCAATCCGAAAATTGCTGCGTGTTTCAACATCTGCGCCACCGTGTGTCAGGGTCAGTCAAGAAGATAGCCATAAGAGCCGTTGAAGTCTTGGTTGGCAACCTCCCCAGCCGCGCCCGATTGCGCGCGCTCGGTACGTCCAAACAAGAACAGGTTCTTTTCGCTTGGCGGACGAATGCGATCGGTTGGCAGGGCCAGTGCTTCGCCACGGGTCGGCGTTACAAGATGTGCCGAAACGATGATGACCAGCTCACTTTGATTGCGTTCGTAATCCGCGCTGCGAAACAGAGCCCCAAGTACCGGCACATCACCAAGCCAAGGGACTTGTGCAGCACCGTCGCGGAATTCATCCTCGATGAGGCCCGCGATGGCAAAGCTCTCGCCGTCACGCAGTTCCACCGTTGTCGCCGTTTCGCGGCGGGAGAAGGCGTTAATCGAGAAGCCATCAAACGTCGCTGAATTGGTGGGGTCGATGGCCGATACGGCTGCTTTGAGTTCGAGATTGATCAAATCTCCGTCGACAACACGCGGGATAAAGTTCAACTCGATACCAAAGGGTTTGAATTCAACGGTTACAACGCCTTCTTCCTGAGCAACGGGAACTGGATATTCCCCGCCCGCGAGGAAGCTGGCTTCTTGTCCGGAGAGTGCAGACAGATTGGGTTCAGCCAATGTGCGCACAAGGCCTTTTTGTTCAAGTGCTTCGAGCAGGACGTTGAACTGTACCGCGCCAATGTCGAAACCAAAAATGGCAGCTCCCAAGGTATCACTATTGAGGCGAGCGGAATTCGTGCCCGCAGATGGTCCAAACACATTCCCGCCTTCGGGCCTGTTGAGGAATGTACCGGTGGAAATACTGCCATCCGAAGATCCGATCAGCATGGAACCACCAAGCGACTTGCTCACAGAGCGTTCCATCTCGGCAAAGCGGACCTTCAGCATCACCTGCTGGATACCGCCTACAGTCATAAGGTTGCTGACACGATCCGGCGCATAGCGTTCCGCCAGATCAAGCGCCCGCTGGAGGCGCTGCGCACTTGATACCGTGCCTGACAGAACGATGCCGTCATTGGCCGTGCGAACCTCAATCTTCTCGTTCGGAAGAATTTGCTGCAAGCGCTGTTTGAATTCACTCACATCTGCCGCGACGCGTACATCCACGTTGGTGATCAGCCCGCCAGATCCATCCAGAAGCGTGAGCGTGGTCATGCCCGGAGACTTGCCCAGCACATAGATTGTACGATCCGACAGGGAAGAGATATCCGCGATGCCCGGATTGGCGATGCTGAGTTCCGCAAAGGGCACATCCGCCTCAACCACCACAGCGCGGTTCATCGGCACATCAAGAACGGCGTTTGTGCCCTTCTTCAACACACTGATCCCCTGCGCCATGACCGGAGAGGGGGCATAAGATAATAAAAGGGTCAGCCCAGTAAGGGCCGCCGCACAATAACGTCTAACTGACATGTGACCTGCCTTTCCGATCACGCCTCTGAAGTGGGGTCTTAGCGCCCCGAATTTGCGCCTAATGTGCGCGAGTTCTTGTTTCATTGCAAGAATCAATGACTTCGATGTGTTTATTAACAAATTGGGTGAGGGTGAGCGGACACAACGCAACAGGCCCGCAAGATCGTTTCGATCTGCGGGCCCGCTATAAATGTATGTTCCTATTCGGGAATTTTAATCTGTGCAGGGGATCGGAATTTCGATCACTTCTGCGCCGCGTCGGTTGCGGATGGTACAAACCCTGTTCTCTTTAACAGGTTCAGGCGCTTCGACATCACCCAGTCCAAACAACGACCGTTGATCAACTTCGACCAAAGAGGCGATGGTGTCATCCTGTGCGCCAACCAATGCAAGCGACAAACGGCCAGTGGATTGAGCCTGGGCGAGCCGTGCCACTTCTTCGGGCTGGGCTTTCACGGTAACCGTGCGTGCGATGATGGCACTGCTGAAGTCGCCGCCCGACATCTGATCAACTGCGATCAATTCGATATTGCTTTGGATCAGGCGGGTGACTTCACCGCTACGCTCTTGGCCGCTGCGCGCAGGCGGCTGGCCACTCCAATAAACATCCACCCGATCACCGGGTCGCAGGAAACCGGAGACACCGCTGGCAACGTCAACACGAATGGCGAAGGCGCGCATGCCCTTCTCCAGTCGGGAGGTGATCCCAGCATCTTCACCGGGAGCGGTAATCTTCACAGCCAAGAGGGGCTCGTTCTTTTCCATCGTACGCAGCACGTAGCGTGCATCTTTCGGGCTATCCGATGGAAAGAGGTCGCTCTCTTCGCTGAATATCCCCTCGGGAAGGGCGTTCTCCGGCCATGCAACCGCGCGCACATTCTCTTTGGTGAGCTCTTCACCATAGGTCAGCGTTTTATTGGCTACAAATACATTGACGGTCGGAACTGCAGCTTCGCGGTTCGACCGTTCGTGTGCCAACGCATTCTGGTAGGCTTCGATATAGTTCTTTGCCATCATGACGGCGCCGCCGGCCAAGGCGACACCCACGACGAGCACAAGTCCGAATACGGCTCTCATGTTGGTCCCTTTCAGTGATGCTCAGGGCGTAAATGCACCGAGGGCGGGAGGTGATTAGGTACTGTACGGTTCTCTGACGCGACGCCTGGTTTCAGTAGCAACTGAGACGCCCAATTGGGCACAGTGCATTGCAGTTCGAGAAACATATTTCGTTCAGTTTTCGTTCAAGGCCTTACTCTGGCGATCACTGTGTGAATGTCCTGCGCCAAGTTGCTGAGGGCTGTGGAAACCTCACCATTCATAAGCGTCGCGGCCAGTACACAGAGTGCGGCGATCATAGCCGCCAGAACGACCCAATCGACCGTGACAGCTCCGTCTTCGCTGTCTCTGAATGTTTTCAGTGTCTTCATGGGTGTACTCCATCAAAAGTACCTTGAGGTGGGTTCTGGGCCATTCAAGCGATCGGCCCAGAACACTATTCTTAGGGATTTTATCCCGTTCGCAAACTTGTGCGATTGACCTTAGTAGCTGGTGGAGCCGTTGTCGGTCAGGAACGTGCCGGTCGCGGTGGTCGCATTTTCGATGCTGCCGGAGATCTGGCTGTAAACCAGAGTGCCGAGTACGGCGACAGCAGCGGTCAGCACAACCCAGTCAACAGTCACGGCGCCGGATTCGTCATTGCGGAAGTTTTTGAAGAATTTGATCATGGTTCGTCCCTCCTGAGGATCGGTAAATGTTGGCATCCAGCGGGGCGTTTCGTTCATCTGCTCTCTCACCTTCAGATGATGTCCCGCTTTGGATGAGCCTGTTATCCCGAGTGAGGGTGGCAGGAATTGGGCCGAAACCCGGAAATTCGCCGTTAAGATTAAAAAAAGGTTAGCAAGATGGGTAAGGTTATATTCTTAAATGATATTTTAGGTATCTTTTGCGCGTTGACCCTGCGCAAACGCGTCAATTGGGGTGCAAATGTGGCGAAATGGGCCAAATCTGCACCGTTGGTCTGGATTTTCGGGGTCTGATCGCAGAAGATTTCCGCAGATAACAGGCAGTGAGCGGGCGGAATGAGAGTGAAACGGGGGCTGGCGATGTTCTGCGGTCTCGTGATCGCGGTTGCGGGACATGCGCAAGAGAGCCCTGCGCCTTTTGCGGATTTTGAGGCCAAGCGTGTGCGACCGCCCACCCCTGGCACGCATAAGCGCATTACCGTGCAGATTGACCCGCAAGCCTCCCCCTCGTCGCAGGGTACTTCTGATGTCGAAGCCGCCGAGGATGGTTCGATTGATGTGCCCAAGCCGCCAGCGCGGTATGAGTGGTTCTGGGAAGAGGTTGGCTCTGATCTGGCCGGTGCATCCCCCGGGCGTCTTCAGGACGGGCTGGCAGTACTCGAAACCCGTAGTGATATATCGACGCCACGCCTGCAAGATTTGCAGGACATGATTGCGGCCTACGGTGTTCAGATGTTGACCTCAACCATCGGCACAGAGGTTTCGCCTGCGCTGGTACTGGCCGTTATGGCAGTGGAGTCCGGCGGTAAGCCTGATGCAATCAGCCGGGTCGGAGCGCAGGGCCTGATGCAGTTGATGCCCGATACTGCATCGCAATACGGTGTTGTCGACGCATTTGATCCTCAGCAGAACATTGCCGGAGGCGTGAAGTTCCTGAATCAGTTGGCGAGCGACTTTTCAGGCGATCCGATATTGGTGTTGGCAGGATACAATGCAGGCGCAGGTGCTGTACGCGAGCATGGCGGGGTGCCTCCGTTTGCTGAGACACGGGACTATGTCCCGAAGGTGCTGGCTGCGTATCGCATTGCGCGGAATCTTTGTACGACACCACCGATCATGATCTCTGACGGCTGCGTGTTCGAAGCAATGAAATAGAGCAACGGCACAGTCACCAATCCTAATTTGCAAGCTGCGCAATGCGGTCACTTGGGTGACCGGATCGGATCGCGTTGCGATCCGACCGGGGCGGTGGCGCGGAGGGCATTTGCCCTCCGCGCCACCGCCCACCTCCTCGAAGAGGGAGGTGAAGAATTTAGTTGACGATTGTTGCCGCAGTTGCGGCGCGCAGTTCGTCTTCGGTGACACCTTCGGCCACCTCCACGATCTTCAATCCACCTTCTACAACATCCAAAACGCCGAGGTTGGTGATGATGCGGTCCACCACGCCCTTGCCCGTCAGGGGTAGGGTGCACTCTTTCAAGAGCTTGGATTCGCCGTGTTTGTTGGCATGGTCCATCACCACGATCACGCGCCCTACACCGGCCACCAGATCCATAGCACCGCCCATGCCTTTGATGAGCTTGCCGGGGATCATCCAGTTCGCCAGATCTCCGTTTTCCGCGACTTCCATTGCACCAAGGATCGCGGCAGCGATCTTGCCACCGCGGATCATGCCAAAGGAGGTCGCACTGTCGAAATAGGCCGTACGGCGCAGTTCCGTGATGGTCTGCTTGCCAGCGTTGATGAGGTCCGGATCTTCTTCGCCCTCAAAGGGGAAAGGACCCATGCCCAGCATGCCGTTCTCCGATTGGAGCGTGATGTCCTTGTCGCCCACATAGTTGGCCACCAGCGTCGGGATGCCGATGCCGAGGTTCACATACATGCCGTCTTCGAGTTCCTGTGCCGCGCGTGCGGCCATCTGGTTGCGGTCCCAAGCCATGGATCAAGCCTCCTCACGCGGGCGGGTGGTCACTTTTTCGATGCGTTTTTCATGCTCGCCTTGGATCAGACGGTGCACGTAAACGCCGGGCAGGTGGATGTGATCGGGGTCCAGGCTGCCAGTGGGCACGATCTCTTCTACCTCGACCACGCAGACCTTGCCGCACATGGCCGCAGGCGGGTTGAAGTTGCGGGCAGTCTTGCGGAACACGAGGTTGCCGGTCTCATCGGCTTTCCAAGCCTTCACAATCGACAGATCCGCGAAGATACCGCGCTCAAGGATGTATTCCTCGCCGTCGAACACCTTTACCTCTTTGCCTTCGGCAATCTGGGTGCCAACGCCGGTCTTTGTATAAAAACCGGGGATACCGCAGCCGCCAGCGCGCATGCGCTCCGCGAGGGTGCCTTGCGGGTTGAACTCCAGCTCCAACTCGCCAGACAGGTACTGACGCATAAATTCCGCGTTTTCGCCCACGTAGGACGACATCATCTTCTTGACCTGTTTGGTCTGCAGTAGGATGCCGATGCCAAAGTCATCGACGCCCGCATTGTTGGACGCAAAGGTCAGATCCTTGGTGCCCGCCTGTTTGATCGCCTCAAGCAGCAGTTCGGGAATGCCGCAGAGGCCAAAGCCGCCGGCTGCGATGGTCATGCCGTCGAACAGCACCCCGTCCAGGGCCTCGGCGGCAGAGCCGTATACCTTCTTCATGGAACTCTCCCTTCCATTTCCTCTGGGTCAAGCTAATCACCCCAGTCGCAATGTCGAGTCAACGAATACGGAACGTTCTGCGTATTTCTACCGATGGCGAAACGGGACCGGGTGGCCCCGCGCCTCCGGCGGGAGGTATTTGATAAAAAGGTGAATGGATCAGCCGGGCAGGGCTTCGGTACTGTATTGCGCGGCGAATTCGGGGCTGGGGGCGATGGGGGTTATGACATCAATCAGAACGCCATTGGGATCTTTGACGATGAAATGACGCTGACCAAAATCCTCGTCGCAGAGCGGTTTCACCACCTCTAGGCCGCGGCCCGTCAGGCGGGTGTACTCCGCGCGTGCATCCTCGACCTCGAAATTCAGCAACAGATGGCTGGTCAGGCCCCGCCCGGTTTCGGGGATTGTCTCATGCCCGCCGTCGAGAATGGCGAGGTTCACGCTTGGATCGGCATCGCATTGCAGGTGGACATACCAGTCCGATGTAAAGGCGGGCGAGAAGCCAAAGTTCTGTTGGTAGAATTGCGCCGTGGCCTCGACGCTCCGCGTCTGGATGACCGGGTAGAATTGAGTGGGTTTCATTTGTCTCTCTCCGTGAGTAACATACAGGCAGTATGTTTTTAATAAATAAACAGGCTGCATGTATGCAAGAGAAAAGTAAATCCACCCCGAATGCGAAACGCCGCGCGCTGATGCGGGCGCGATTGATGGCGGCGGCGCGCGCGCTTTTTGTGGAAAAAGGCTATGCCGAGGCCAGCACACCAGAAATCGTGCGCGCGGCCGGGGCAACGCGCGGCGCGCTCTACCACCACTTTGAGGACAAGCAGGCCCTGTTCCGGGCGGTGGTGGAAGCCGAGGCAGAGGCCGTCAGCACCGCCATCGACACCGCCGGGACGCAGGCGGATGAAACGCAGGCATTGGCTGCGGGGAGCCGCGCGTTCTTTGCCGCGATGCAAAGCGAAGGGCGTGCACAGCTTTTGTTGATCGATGGCCCGGCGGTGCTGGGTGCGATGGAGATGGACAGGATTGATGCCGGCGGTGGCAGGGCGGCATTGCGAGCAGGGCTTGCCGCGGCACAGCCTTCACTGTCCGACCCGGAGTTGGAGGCTCGCGCGCTGGTTCTGTCTGCAGCGTTTGACCGCGCCGCTCTTGCGATCGCACAAGGGCAGGGGCGCGCGGACATCTTTGAGGACGCGATGTCTGCGCTTTTGCGCACTACACTGATGTAAAACGCCAAACGCCAAACGCCGCGCGTCAGCGCGGCGTTTGGCCCAACGGGAGGGCCTGCATATTCATGCAGGTGCGACGGGCGAGAGCGCCCCCGCCTCGCGGTTACTCGCCTGACGCTTTGGCCGCTTTCTTTTTTGCGGGTGCTTTTTTCTTCGCAGTGGTCGTTTTGGTCGCCGCTTTTTTCGCCGGGGCTTTCTTCTTGCCGGACTTGGCAGCCTTCTCGTTCAATAGCTCGACTGCCATGTCCATGGTCACATCCTTGGCCTCGGTGTCCTTGGGCAATGTGGCGTTCACCTTGCCCCATTTGACATAGGGCCCGTAGCGCCCATCCATGATGTTCACCGGCGCCTTGTCGTCGGGATGCTCGCCCAGCTCGCGCAGCGGTTTGGCCGCGGCAGATCGGCCCCGACCGGGATTGGCGCGTTTTTCCGCCAGCAGTTCCACCGCGCGGTTCATACCGATTTCAAAGACGTCGAGCGTTTCCTTGAGGTTCACATAGACGGGTTTTTCCTCGTCCGGGCGCTGATGCATGATGTAGGGGCCAAAACGACCGAGGTTCGAGGACACTGCGCCCCCGTCCGGATGTGCGCCGATTTCGCGCGGCAGCGTCAACAAGGTCACCGCCTGCTCTAGCGTGATATCGTTGGGCCCCCAGCCCGGCAGGTAGTCCTTGCCCTGTTTCGGCAGCGATGAGCGTGGCGGTTTCTTGTTTTCAGGCGTCGCCTCGCCGCGCTGCACATACGGGCCGAAGCGACCGGATTTCAGATGGATCTCATCGCCATCATCCTCGCCCAGAATGCGCTCGTAGCCTTCGGCGCCTTCACCAGAGATCGGGCGGGTGTAGTTGCACTCGGGGTAGTTGCCACAGCCCACAAAACCCCCGGTGCGCGAGGATTTCAGGTGTAGCTGCCCCGCGCCGCATTTCGGGCAGAGGCGCGGGTCGCCGCCATCTTCGCGCGGCGGATAGAGCTGGGGGGCAAGCGCCTCGTCCAGGATGTCCAGCACCTCGGAGATGCGCAGATCGGATGTCTCGGCAATCGCCGCCGAGAAATCGCGCCAGAAGCTATCCAGAAGTTCCTTATAGTCCTTGCCGCCTGCACTCACATCATCGAGCTGGTTCTCCAGCGCCGCGGTGAAGTCATACTCCACGTAGCGCTTAAAGAAGTTCAGCAAAAAGATGGTCACGATCCGCCCCTTGTCCTCGGGGAACAGGCGGTTTTTATCCTTGCGGACATATTCGCGGTCCTGGATCGTGGTGATGACGCTGGCATAGGTCGAGGGGCGGCCAATGCCCAATTCTTCCATGCGTTTGACCAGCGTGGCCTCGGTGTAGCGCGGCGGCGGTTGAGTGTGGTGTTGCAGCGCCAATGTCGCGCCATCCTGCGACAGGACAGAGCCGTCTTTGCCCGCTTTTTCAGCCTGCGCTGCAAGCGATCCTGCAAATTTCAGCGCCTCGCCCTGCATGATCTGGGGCAGGCGCTTGTCGTCCTCGTCCACCACATCGTCGCGGCCTTCTTCGTAGACGCGCATGAAACCGTCAAACAGCACCACCTGACCGGTGGCACGCAGCACTACCTGTTTGTCGTCAGAGCCGATATCGACCGTGGTGCGCTCCAACCGGGCACCGGCCATCTGGCAGGCCAATGTGCGCTTCCAGATCAGATCATAAAGCTTGCGCTGATCGTCCTCGGTCACTTTCAGGCTCGCGGCGTCGCGGCTCATGTCGGTGGGGCGGATACATTCGTGCGCCTCTTGAGCGTTCTTGGCTTTGTTTTTATAGATGCGCGGCTCGCCCGGCACATAGTCCTTGCCGTAGCGTTTTGCGATTTCGTCACGCGCGGCAGTCACGGCCTCTGGGGCCATGTCGATACCGTCTGTCCGCATATAGGTGATCAGACCGGCCTCATAGAGGCGCTGCGCTGCGTTCATACATTGCTTTGCACCCATGCCGAATTTACGGCTCGCTTCCTGTTGCAGGGTCGAGGTCATGAACGGCGCAGAGGGGTTGCGCGCAGCGGGTTTGGCCTCGACCGACAGCACCGACATCTTGCGGCTTGTAACAGCCTGCACCGCAAGTTCGGCTGCAGTGGAATTGGCGAGGCTGAATTTATCGAGCTTCTCGCCGCCCAGAACTGTCAGGCGCGCCTCAAAAGACTGACCGCGCGGGGTGGTGAGATTTGCACGTACCGACCAGTATTCCTGAGGGTTAAACGCCTCAATCTCCATTTCACGTTCGACGATCAGGCGCAGGCAGACAGATTGCACGCGCCCGGCAGAACGCGCGCCGGGCAGTTTGCGCCACAGCACGGGTGACAAGTTGAAACCCACCAGATAGTCGAGTGCCCGGCGGGCCAGATAGGCCTCCACCAGCGGCATATCCACATCGCGGGGATTTTTCATCGCCTCAGCGACGGCATCCTTGGTGATCGCGTTAAAGGTCACGCGTTTGACATCGGTGTCTTTCTTGATCGACCGGCGCTTGGTCAGCGCTTCTTGCAGGTGCCAGCTGATCGCCTCGCCTTCGCGATCGGGGTCAGTCGCGAGGATCAGTGCGTTGTCATTTTTGAGCGCCTCGGCAATGGCGCGCACATGTTTCTTAGAGTCGTTGCCGACCTCCCAGGTCATGGCAAAATCATCATCCGGTTCGACCGATCCGTTCTTGGCGGGCAGGTCGCGCACATGTCCGTAGGATGCCAAAACCGTGTAGTCGGAGCCCAGATACTTGTTGATCGTTTTGGCTTTGGCCGGGGATTCGACGACGACGACTGGCATAAAATTGGGCACCTTTCCATACGGGTTCAATCGGCTCTATGGCCGGGCAAAATGTGTCGCGCAAGGGGAGAATGTCAATCCACGCGAAGAAAACAGCCTGTGTAGCCATGGCTGATGATGATGTGTTGCAGGGGTGGATTCAGCGTTTTTTGATGATCACGCCGCCCGGCCCACGACCAATTTCGCCAGAGAGTTCAAGGTCGGTCAGCACGGTACGTATCTTTCGAGCGGGGGTATCGAGATCATCGATCAGCTGTCCTTCCGGGGTGGGGGCGACGGCAAGGCGGTCTAGGATTTGTTGGTGTAGCGCGGCGGTCTGACGCAGGCTGCGTCGCTCTGGTGGCGGCGACGGGAGGTCGTTGGCGTGCGGACGCCGAACGGCGCGTTCCATCTGCATCGGCGGCAATGCGTCAATGATATCACGGGCATCGCGCACTAAGGTTGCACCGTCTCGGATCAGGAGATTGCCACCACTGGCGCGCCCATCGCAGGGGTGGCCGGGTACGGCCATCACATCACGCCCCAGATCCAAAGCGTCTCTGGCGGTGATCAGGCTTCCGGATTTTATCGCGGCCTCTACCACGATTGTCGCAAGGCCTAGCCCTGCGATGATACGATTGCGAGGTGGGAAATGTCGGGCCTGCGGTTGCAGCCCCATCGGCTGTTCTGAAAGACGCAGGCCTTGCTCTGCGAGTGCTGTGGCAAGGCGTGCATTTTCACTTGGATATATAATGTCTACGCCGCCGCCCTGAACCGCAATCGTTCCACTGCCAAGTGCCCCCTCATGGGCGCTGGCATCAATGCCTCGGGCAAGGCCGGATACAACGAGGTAGCCCGCTTCTCCGAGATCCCGCGCCAGCCCATAGGCCATGCGCCGCCCCAGTGAAGAGGCGTTCCGCGCACCTACAATCGAAATCGCGGGCCGTGCCAGAAGCGACAGATCGCCGATCGCCCATAGTGCCGGGGGAGGGTTGGGGATGTTGGCAAGCAGGTTGGGATAATTGGCATCTCCATAGCACAAAAGCCGCGCGTTGGCGGCTTTTGCGTTCTCAAACTCGGCGTCCAATGCATCTTTTGAGTATGTTTTATACCCTTTGACGCCTGAAGTCGCTGCCACTTCAGGCAGCTTTTCAAGCACGTTCTGTGCTGAACCATACTCGGCCAGAAGCCGGTAGAAGGTCACGGTCCCGATGCCTCGGGAGCGCAACAGGCGAAGCCAGGAAAACCTTTGATCTTCCGTGGTGGGTGGGAGTGGGGGGTGAGTGGAAGAATATGCTTCTCCGGTCATGCCCTCGCCTCGCCTTGTTGCAATATTAGGATTAAGGCCTGAGAGGTTAACAGGTGGTGAACATCGCGAAAGTTTATCGAGATTTTTCGGTACTTTTGGCTATGTCATTGAAAACAAAGGGTCGTGAAATATTGCACGATGATGGGTGACCGCGATTTGCCGTAAGGTTCATGGTAAACACAGGCCGGTTTTCGGACTCAATAGGGCCAAAAAACCGTGATTTGTTAAAGAGCCGTGAGCGCAGGGACTTCCCTTGGGTCACCTAGAGGGCTGAAAAGAAAAGACGACTCGCCCAGATCGGGTGAGTCGTCTTATGCGTGTGCTGTTTTTGAGGGCAGGCGGTCAGGTTGCCGAACCCCCAACCGTCAAGCCGCCCATCAAGACACTGGGTTGACCCACGCCAACCGGCACCCATTGGCCCTGTTTGCCGCAGTTGCCCATGCCGGGATCTAGCGCCATGTCGTTGCCAAGGCCTCGGATCTTCTGCAAGGCAGTTGCCCCATCGCCGATCAAAGTGGCCCCCTTGACCGGTGCTCCGACCTTGCCGTCTTTGACGCGGTAGGCTTCTGTGCAGGAGAAGACAAACTTGCCATTGGTGATATCCACCTGTCCGCCGCCGAATCCCACGGCCCAAATCCCGTCCTTGATGTCCTTGACCAGATCTTCAGGCACGGCATCACCGCCGAGCATATATGTATTGGTCATGCGCGGCATCGGGGCGTGAGCATAGCTCTGACGGCGTCCGTTGCCGGTTGGCTCAACTCCCATGAGGCGCGCGTTCTGGCGATCCTGCATGTAGCCCACGAGGATGCCATCCTCGATCAATATGGTTTTCTGGCTTGGCGTGCCTTCATCGTCGACAGTGATAGAGCCGCGCCGGTCCGGAATGGCGCCATCGTCCAACACTGTGACACCGGGCGCTGCGATGCGTTGGCCCATGAGCCCGGCAAAAGCGGACGATCCTTTGCGATTAAAGTCACCCTCAAGCCCATGACCGATGGCCTCATGAAGCAGGATTCCCGGCCAGCCGGGGCCAAGCACCACATCCATTTCCCCGGCAGGGGCAGGCTCGGCCTCTAGGTTGACCAAGGCGATGCGCAGGGCTTCGCGGGCTTTGGCCTGCCAGTCTTGCGGTTCGATCAGCCCATCGAGCCCAACACGCCCGCCGCCCCCGGCGCTGCCGCTTTCACGCCGCCCGGCATCTTCCACAATTACTGAGACATTCACGCGCGTCATCGGGCGCACGTCGCGCACGCGGGTGCCATCAGAGCGCAGAATTTCGATTTCCTGCAGGGACGCGGCAAGCGTTGCCGATACCTGAACCACACGCGAATCCAGTTCGCGGGCAAAGCTGTCAATCTCGCGCAGCGTCTCTACTTTGACCGGGAATGCTTGTGCTGCGATTGGGTCGAGATCGCCATATAGCTTTTGATTGGTCGCCTGCGGGGCAGGGGCCATGGTGCCGCCACCGTCCCCCACGGCAAGCCTTGCGGTTTCGGCTGCGCGCTGCAATGCAGATATGGACATGGTGGTCGAATGAGCGTACCCGGCCACCTCACCACGTACGGCGCGCAGGCCAAATCCTTCTGCTGCATCGTAGCTGGCGGTGCGCAGACGGCCATCATCAAACACCAGCGCTTCGGATTTTGTACGCTCGGCAAAGATCTCACCATCGTCGGCGCCAGCCAGTGCTTGGCGCAACAACGGCAGAGCCTCATCCTCGGGGAGGGTGGTTTCAAACGGGGAAAATGCGGTTGTATCCATCAAATCGGCCTCGATTTTTTTGATCTAAGTCAAGAAAGAGACGCTATGACGCGCGCTACCCTCTTTATAACCTCCCGAGAATATGATTTTTAACGGCAACAAAGACAACGGGCGCGGTAGAGTTTTTCGAAACGATTCCGCGACCCCAATCCATGCAACGATCAAGCGATCAGGAAACGACATGAAGAATGCTTTGACGCTTTCGGGCTTTATCGCCGCCCTTTCTAGCCTTCCAGCCATGGCGCAAGAAGGTCTGGAAACCATTGGTAAGCCGACTGACGGTAACCTCGGTTTTCAGCCGGCGGCGTCCGAACTTGCAGAAGGCATTCACCAGCTGGATCACATGATTCTCATCATCATCACCGCGATCTGTGTGTTCGTGGGTGGTCTGCTGCTCTACGCAATCTTGCGGTTTAACCGTCGTGCCAACCCAAATGCGGCGAGCTTTACCCACAACACCCCGATTGAAATTGCATGGACCGTGGTTCCGATTCTGGTGCTGATCGTCATCGGTTCCTTCAGCTTGCCTGAATTGTTCCGCCAGCAGGAAATCCCAGAAGGTGACGTGACCATCAAGGTCACCGGTTACCAGTGGTACTGGGGCTATGAATATGTCGATCACGAGTTCGCGTTTGACAGCTATCTGATTGGTCACCCGGCGACGCTTGACGAAAGCGCACGCCCAGCGGATGCAGATGTGACTCCCTTCGTTTACAACGACGCGATGAAGCTGAAACTGGAAGAAGCGGGTTATGCGGGCGATGAATTCCTGCTGGCAACCAACACCGCAGTGGTTGTTCCTGTGAACAAAACCATCGTGATGCAGGTCACCGCCGCAGACGTGATTCACTCCTGGGCGCTGCCTGCATTTGGTGTGAAACAAGATGGCGTGCCCGGTCGTCTGGCAGAGCTGTGGTTCAAACCCACCAAAGAAGGCATCTACTTCGGTCAGTGTTCCGAGCTGTGCGGCAAAGACCACGCCTACATGCCGATCACTGTCAAAGTCGTGAGCGAAGAAGCCTATGAAGAATGGCTCAACGGTGCCATTGAGGAATACGCAGGGCTGCCACAGTCCTACGATGTTGCCTCCAACTGATCACGTTCATCCGGTAGATACGCTGCACCCGATCAGGTGCTAAGGCGGCGTATCTTCGGCCTAGACAAAGAACGACCACGCCCAACTGCGTGGTCGTCACTGACCTGAGAAGAGCCTGAAACATGACTGACGCCAGCATTAACGCAAGCATGACCCGCGAAGAGGACGCCTCCTTTGGCGATTACTTTGCGCTGCTGAAGCCTCGGGTGATGTCGCTGGTGGTGTTTACCGCGTTCGTTGGCCTGATGGCAGCACCGATGGGGGTACACCCCGTTGTTGGGTTCGCGGCTATCTTGTTCATTGCGATCGGTGGCGGTGCCTCAGGCGCGCTCAACATGTGGTGGGATGCCGACATCGATCAGGTGATGAAACGCACCAAATCGCGCCCCATCCCTGCGGGTAAGGTCGATAAAGGCGAAGCGCTGAGCCTCGGGCTCGCACTGTCTGGCATGTCTGTGATCATGCTGGCGCTGGCGACCAATGTATTTGCAGGCGCGTTTCTCGCCTTTACCATCTTCTTTTACGTGGTGGTTTACACCATGTGGCTCAAGCGCGCGACGCCTCAGAATATCGTGATCGGTGGTGCGGCAGGGGCCTTTCCGCCGGTGATCGGCTGGATTGCTGCAACCGGCAGCATGTCGATCGAGCCGTGGCTGATGTTTGCGTTGACCTTCCTTTGGACGCCGCCGCATTTTTGGGCCTTGGCCCTCTTCATGCGCAATGACTACGATATGGCGGATGTGCCGATGCTGACCGTGACCCACGGACGCCGTTCCACCCGCAAGCATATCCTTGTCTATACGGTAATTCTCGCGATCTTTGCGCTCGCCACGGCCTTTACCGGCGTAGGCGGACCGATCTATCTGGCCGTCGCGCTGGTTCTTAATGCGCTGTTCCTGAAGGGCGCTGTTCAAATCTGGCGCCGTGATGAAGACATCTGTGAGATGGATAACTTCAAGGTTGAGCGCTCTTTCTTCAAGCTGTCGCTGCTCTACCTGTTCCTCCACTTTGGCGCGATCCTGATGGAAGCGCTGTTGAAACCCTATGGACTAGGAGGCTGGTAATATGAGCCTGCGCAAAGAACACGAAATCCACAGCCGCCGCAGAGGCCGCAACGTGGGTGTTGGCCTGCTGCTTGCGGGATTCGTCGTGCTGGTGTTGGCGTTGACCATGGTCAAGGTAACCTCGGCAGGCTTCACCTTCCCAGAATTTGAAGGCACGGAGTAACCCCATGGCAATGAGCGGTCCTAAAAAAACAGTGATCCAACTCGTTGGTGTGGTCGCACTGATGGGTGGTCTGGCGTGGGCCTCAGTGCCGTTTTACGACTGGTTTTGTCGTGTCACGGGATTTGGCGGCGTCACCCAGGTGGCCGATGCTGGCTCCGATCAGGTGCTGAACAAGACGATCAAAGTACGGTTTGATGCCTCAAAAGACCGAGGCATGCCATGGGAATTCAAACCCGTAGAGCGCATCATGGAGTTGAAGATCGGGGAGACCGGTCTTGCATTCTACGAAGCTTACAACCCTACGGATCGTCCGGTTGCGGGGCAGGCGTCGTATAACGTTGCGCCGTATTCAGCTGGTTACTACTTTGAAAAAATTCAGTGTTTCTGCTTTAATGAGCAGGTGCTGCAACCGGGGGAGCGGGTTATGATGCCCGTGACCTTCTTCGTGGACCCCGAGATCGTCGAGGACCCGGAGGCAAAATATGTGCATACGATCACCTTGTCGTATACATTTCATGAGATCGATCTGCCCGAGGGCTATGCTGCCCTCGACACCGGGGACACATCCGGGGCAGAGACGGAACTGAACTAAGGCCGCTTTGGTGAGGGACACTTAAATGGCGCATGCAAAAAATCACGACTTCCACATTCTGCCGCCTTCAATTTGGCCGCTGCTGAGCTCCGTTGGCGCCTTCGTCATGTTGTTTGGCGCTGTGCTTTGGATGCACGACGTCACCGCGTGGCTGTTCTGGGCCGGCCTCGTTGCGGTGCTCTATTCTGCCTTTTGCTGGTGGTCTGAGACCGTCGCTGAGAACAAGGCGGGAGATCACACACCAGTTGTTCTGATCGGCCTGCGCTACGGGTTCATTCTCTTCGTTATGTCCGAAGTCATGTTCTTCTTCGCGTGGTTCTGGTCCTTCTTTAAACACGCCATGTATCCCATGGAGCGTTATGTCGGCAGCGAATATGTCGCGCCTGACATTTACCCGGTCGATGCCTTCCATCTGCCGCTGATCAACACATTGGTGCTGCTGCTGTCCGGGTGTGCCGTGACATGGGCGCACCACGCGCTTGTGCATGAAAACGATCGCAAAGGTCTGATCAACGGTCTCGCCATCGGTATCGCGCTTGGTATCTTCTTCACCGCATTGCAGGGCTACGAGTATGTACACCTGCTGCACAAGGGTTGGGAGTTCGGCGGTGACGAATTCTACTCCAACTTCTTCATGGCGACCGGCTTCCACGGCTTCCACGTTATTTTGGGTACCATCTTCCTCATCGTCTGTCTGATCCGCGCAATGAAGGGTGATTTCACCCCGAAGCAGCACGCCGGATTTGAGATGGCGGCATGGTACTGGCACTTCGTTGATGTTGTCTGGCTGTTCCTCTTCGTGGCCGTCTACATCTGGGGCACCGCCGGTCTGGCGCACTGATCTCAATGTAGCGGGTACATGATTGCGGTTTTCCTTTCGGCAATCAGCACGTATCTAACGGGGCGCGCGGGGATCACCTCGCGCGCCTCTTGCATATCTCAGGGGTGAAAATGGCAATCGGGTCAGGAGGGGTCGTTTGATGCGGCGCGTGATCTTTCTCGCAGTGGTCGGGGGCTTGGGCCTCGTGGCGCTCGTGTCGCTGGGTATCTGGCAGATGCAGCGGCTGACGTGGAAAGAAAACATCCTCTCCACCATCGAGACGCGCATTGCAGCCGCGCCGGTGCCCTTGCCGGACGCCCCCACGATCGAGGCGGACCGGTATCGCGCCGTGACGATCTCCGGTGAGATCGAGCCCGAAGAATTGCATGTCTTCTGGGTCACCGAAGCGCAGGGGGCGGGCTACCGCGTGATTTCCCCCTTCGTGACCGACACCGGCCGCCGTATCCTTGTGGATCGCGGCTACATCCGGGCCAAGGATAAGGATGATACGCGCCCCACTGGGGCAGCAGACCTTACAGGAAATCTGCTTTGGCCGGATGAAGGCGACTGGACCACCCCGACGCCAGAAGAGGACACCAATATCCTCTATGCCCGCGACATTGATTATATGTCCGACCGTCTGAACACCGAACCGCTGTTGGTCGTGGTGCGTGCGGGGGCCGAAAATCCCACGCCGCTGCCGGTTTCTACCGAAGGCATCCCGAACAACCACCTGCAATATGTCATCACATGGTTCTCGCTCGCCCTGATCTGGGCGGCCATGACCGCCGCCTTTCTCTTGCGTACGCGCGCCAAAACCTGACAGGAACTGACGCCATGAAATATATCTCCACCCGCGGCCAAGCGCCTGAACTCACCTTCGAAGAAGCGATGCTGACGGGGCTTGCCCGTGACGGCGGACTTTATGTCCCGGCAGAGATCCCAACGCTCTCTGCTGAGGAAATTGCGGGTTTTGCAGGGCTTCCTTATGAGGAAGTCGCCTATCGCGTGATGTGGCCCTATGTGTCCGGCTCTTTCAGCGAAGACGAGTTCAAGGGCATCATCGCCCGCGCCTATGCAGGGTTTGAACATGCCGCCCGCGCGCCGCTGAAACAGATGGCCTCGAACCATTTCCTGCTGGAGCTGTTCCACGGCCCGACGCTGGCGTTCAAGGATTTCGCCATGCAGCTCATTGGTCAGCTGTTTCAGGTCGCGCTCAAGCGTCGGGGCGACAGCGTGACCATCGTCGGCGCGACCTCTGGCGATACGGGGTCGGCGGCGATCGAGGCGTTTCGGGGTCTGGATGCGGTCAACGTCTTTATCATGTACCCGCATGGCCGCGTGTCGGAAGTGCAGCGCCGCCAGATGACCACGCCGGATGACGCCAATGTCCACGCACTCGCCGTGGATGGCGATTTCGACGATTGTCAGGCTGCGGTCAAAGACATGTTCAACGATTTCGATTTCCGCGATTCGGTGCATCTGGCGGGGGTGAACTCGATCAACTTCGCCCGCGTGCTGGCGCAGGTGGTCTACTATTTCACCGCCGCCGTGGCGCTTGGTGCGCCGCATCGCAAGGTGTCCTTCACCGTGCCCACCGGCAACTTCGGTGACATTTTTGCAGGCTTCATTGCGCGTCAAATGGGCCTGCCGATCGAACAGCTCGTGGTGGCCACCAATCAGAACGACATCCTGCATCGCTGCCTCTCGGGCGAGGGGTATTTCAAAGGCGAAACCATCCCGTCGATTTCGCCCTCGATGGATATTCAGGTGTCTTCGAACTTCGAGCGGGCCTTGTTTTACGCCTACGATCAGGACGGTGCGGCCGTAGCGCAGTTGATGGACGAGCTGAAAACCGGTGGTGGCTTCAACGTGAGCCAAGGCGCAATGCAGGCGCTGAGCGAGATCTACACCTCCGGCCGCGCCTCCGAGGAGGAGACCTCCGCGACCATCAAATCGGAACTGGCCGCCTCGGGCGAGCTGTTGTGCCCCCATGGTGCGGTGGGTGTGAAGGTCGCCAATGAGCACCTTCAGGACGGTGTGCCCATGGTCACGCTCGCCACCGCGCATCCGGCGAAATTCCCGGCAGCGGTTGAAGATGCCTCTGGCGTGCATCCGCCTCTTCCCCCCCGCATGGCAGATCTGTATGAAAGGTCGGAACGGGTGACCCGGATCGCCAATGATCTTGGCACCATCGAAGATCACATCAGAAAGCACATCGCCAATTGACCGTTAAACAAGACACCCTGCCAAACGGGTTTCGTATCGTCACTGAGTATATGCCGGGGCTGCAATCCGCAGCCCTTGGTATCTGGGTTTCGGCAGGGGGCCGCCACGAGCGGCTCGAACAGAATGGGGTGGCCCATTTCCTTGAACATATGGCGTTCAAGGGCACGAAGCGGCGCACCGCACTGCAGATTGCCGAGGCCATTGAGGACGTGGGCGGCTATATCAACGCCTATACCAGTCGCGAGGTCACGGCCTATTACGCGCGCGTGCTGAAGGACGATGTGGACCTCGCGCTCGACGTGATTGGGGATATCGTTCTGAACTCGGTCTTTGATGAGCGCGAGATCGAAGTTGAGCGCGGCGTGATTCTGCAAGAGATCGGTCAGGCGCTGGACACGCCGGACGACATTATCTTCGACTGGCTACAAGAAGAAAGCTACCGCGATCAGGCCATTGGCCGCTCGATCCTCGGTCCCGCCGAACGGGTGCGCAGCTTTACCAAGGAAGACCTGCGCCGTTTTGTGGCCGAACACTACGGCCCCGGCCAGATGATCCTGTCGGCAGCCGGTGCGGTCGATCACGATCGGCTGGTCAAGGCCGCGACAGAGATGTTTGGCGATCTGGAACCCAAACAGCAGGACGTTGTGGAGACCGCCAGCTTTGTCGGCGGTGAGGCCCGGCGCGACAAGGCGCTGGAGCAAGCTCATGTGGCGCTGGCCTTTGAAAGCCCCAGCTACCGCGCTGACGATATCTATATCGCGCAGATCTATGCGGCGGCCCTTGGTGGCGGCATGTCCTCGCGGCTGTTTCAGGAAGTGCGCGAGAAGCGGGGCCTGTGCTACACAATCTTCTCTCAGGCGGGCGCCTATGAGGACACGGGCATGATGACCGTTTACGCGGGGACCTCCGGCGAACAAGTAGCCGATCTGGTGGGTATCACCGTCGACGAACTCAAACGCTCCGCTGATGATATGTCGGATGCCGAGGTTGAGCGCGCACGTGCGCAAATGAAGGCGGGCATGCTGATGGGGCTGGAGAGCCCTTCGAACCGTGCCGAACGTCTGGCACGACTGGTGCAGATCTGGGACCGCGTGCCCAGCCTTGAGGCCACAGTCGAGAAAATCGACGCGGTGACCACTGCGGACGTACGCGCCATGGCGGCACAGATCGCGCGCGAAGCGCCTGCGGCCCTTGCTCTTTATGGTCCTGTCGCAGATGCGCCGAGCCTTGAGGAGATCGCCCGGAGGCGCGCTGCCTGATGCTTCTGGCCCGTCGGACGGTGAAACTGGAGACGGAGCGTCTGACGCTCCGCCCGCCGGTGCACGCGGATTTCCGGTACTGGGCCTTTCTGCGTCAGCAGAGCAAAGATCATCTGATTCCGTGGGAACCGGCTTGGTCGCCCGATCACCTCAGCCGCAAATCCTTTACCAACCGGGTCTACTGGGCCAAGCGGTCAATTGCGCAAGGGTCGGCCCTGCCGCTGTTCCTGATCCGGCGCGAGGACGATCATCTGGTTGGGGCCATCACGCTGGATAATATCCGGCGCGGTCCTGCGATGGCAGGCACCATCGGGTATTGGACTGGCGCGCAATTTTCCCGCCGGGGGTACATGCGCGAAGCCATCGGCGCGGTGGTACACCATGCTTTCACCCGTCTAGACCTGAGCCGGATCGAGGCCGCCTGCCTGCCGGAAAACGCCGCCTCTCGTGGGCTCTTGGAGCGTTCCGGTTTCAAATACGAAGGTGTGGCGCAGTCTTATTTGCAGATCAATGGCCGCTGGCGCACCCATGTGCTTTATGCCGCACTGCGCAATGACAGGCGTGGCAAAACGATGGTGGGGCAAGCCTGATCGGCCGTTGCGAAGACGACAGAAGACCGGAGCAACCGGGCTTGCCTTTATGGCGTGGATTTCGGATGCATTGCTTATGACATTGAAATCCGCTGATCCCGCTTTCCTTGATGCTCTGTCTGCCCGCTTGCCTGCGGATACGCTGCGTAG
This sequence comes from Tritonibacter mobilis F1926, assembly GCF_000376545.2. Taxonomy (NCBI): domain Bacteria; kingdom Pseudomonadati; phylum Pseudomonadota; class Alphaproteobacteria; order Rhodobacterales; family Paracoccaceae; genus Tritonibacter; species Tritonibacter mobilis. Next base: position 2,356,021 of record NZ_CP015230.1, on the reverse strand, counting down.
ACCTGATGCGCGTTATCTCGAAGAACCTCGTGGGCGCTACAGCGGGCAGGCTGCAGCCGTTGCCCTGCCGCGTAATACTCAAGAGGTCGCAGAGATAATCCAAGCCGCCCATGTGGCGCGTGTTGGCGTGGTACCCTACGGTGGCGGGACTGGTCTTGTGGGCGGGCAAGTGATGCCGGAAGGCACTACACCAATCCTTCTATCACTCGAACGGATGCGCAAAATTCGTGCGGTGTATCCGCAAGAAAACGTGCTGATTGCAGAGGCTGGGGCGGTGCTCGCGGAGGTGCAGGCAGCTGCAACGGGTGCCGGGCGTCTGTTTCCGCTTTCGCTTGCTGCAGAAGGCACCGCCCAGATTGGCGGCAATCTTTCAACCAATGCGGGCGGCGTGAATGTGCTGCGGTATGGCAATACGCGTGATCTTTGCCTTGGGCTGGAGGCCGTGCTGCCTACAGGAGAGGTCTGGCATGGTCTGTCGCGGCTCAGAAAAGACAACACCGGTTACGATCTGAAAAACCTGTTGATTGGCGCGGAGGGCACCTTGGGGGTGATCACGGCCGCCGCGCTGAAACTCTCTCCCATTCCCGCCAATGCTGGCACCGCTATTTTCACCGTGCGCGACCCTGCCGCTGCAGTGGAGTTGCTGGCAATGGTGCGCGACGCGGTGGGTGAGGGGGTGAGCGCGTTTGAGCTAATTCACCGTCAGGGTTTGGACTTTCTGGCTGAGAAGCTCCCCGAACTGCGTCAACCCTTTGATCCCCGCCCCGAGTGGTGCGTTTTGATTGAGCTGGGTCTGGGTAAGGGGCAAGATGCCGAAGACGCACTCGCTGACCTCTTTGGGCACGCGATGGAGGCGGAGCTTGCAGAGGATGGTGTTATCGCACAATCCGAAGCTCAACGTCAGTCGCTTTGGGCCGTGCGGGAACATATTCCCGAAGCGAACCGTCTGATCGGGTCTGTGTCGAGCCATGACATCTCGGTGCCGATATCGCGGATACCAGAGTTCATTCCCGCCGGCTGGAAAGCCATCTATGAACTGGATTCTTCTCTTAGAATCAATTGCTTTGGTCATTTGGGAGACGGTAACTTGCATTACAACGTCTTTCCCGGTGCCCGGCGGTCACGTGCGGAATACGAGGCGCTGCGCGGGGAGGTCAAACGTATCATCCACGATCTGGTCTATGATTATGGCGGGTCCATGAGTGCAGAACATGGGATCGGGCGTATGAAGGTCGGTGATCTTGAACGCTATGGTGACCCCGTTAAGCTCGCGGCGATGCGGGCCATCAAACAGGCGCTTGATCCACATGGCATCATGAACCCCGGCGCTGTGATGCGATAGCGCCCAGACTTACGATTATCACGGATATGTGATGCCCCCTGCATTGCAGCCTTGCCCACTGAAGACCCAGATAGAGCACGCAGTATTTAATTAGTTCAATGTGTTGAGGTCTAAAATGTCCCTATTGCAAGCCGCGAGTGTTTTGGTGCTCGCATTTTACATCTTGTCCCTCTTGGCAGGGTCAAGACTGGCCTCAAAGGCTGCGGGACGTTCTGTATGGCTCTTTGGGGCGGCGCGAGGGCGGGATCGCATCGCTGCTTTGGGGTTTCGTGCCAGCTTTGCCTTGGCGCTGTTGGGGCCTGTGATCTGGGCGTTGATGCCAGATCTTTCTGCACTCAGCCTCGGCGGGTGGAGCGGATATCCTTGGTTGACCTTCATCGGGCATATGTTGGCCATTTGTGGTGCCGGGTTTGCGTTTGCCGCACAGATGGCGATGGGCGCATCGTGGCGTGTTGGTGTCTCCAACGATGCCGTCGGAGAGTTGGTGAGCGCCGGTTTGTTCACCCTGTCGCGCAATCCGACTTTTGTAGGTCAGGCGGCGCTTTTGATTGGCGTGGCATTGGCGGTGCCGACACTGGCAGGCGTGTTCGGTGTAATGCTGTTCATCGCCTCAGCGCAGATGCAGATCCGCAGTGAAGAGGCGGCATTGCTCAAGGCCCATGGAGAGGCATTCATGCGATACACAGCGAATGTGCCGCGCTGGCTGCGCCTGCCCTGAAGAGGCCAAAAGCAGAGGAGCCCGAAGGCTCCTCTCGATCCGTGAGTGATGTGGTGCGGTCAGAAGGCACTAGCTGCCCGGCATGATGACCTTGTCGATTACGTGGATGATGCCGTTTGCGGCTTCAATATCAGCCTGAATCACCTTTGCCTCATCCACCATGGCACCGCCATCGATGTCGACAGTGATCTCAGCGCCCTGCACGGTGGCGGCTTTCATGCCGTCCGTCAGATCCGAGGACATCACCTTGCCCGGCACCACATGGTAGGTGAGGATGGAAATGAGCTGCTCCTTGTTTTCAGGTTTCAGCAGTTCCTCGACGGTGCCCTCCGGCAGGGCTTCAAAGGCGGCGTCGGTCGGGGCAAACACGGTGAACGGGCCATCGCCTTTCAGTGTCTCCACCAGATCGGCAGCGGAAACAGCAGCAACCAATGTGTCGAAATTGTCATTGCCTGATGCGATATCAACGATGTCTTTGGAATGGCCGTCGGCGAAGGCAGCGGTGGCGACGGCAAAGCTGGCGACGGTACCGAGTGCAAACTTGCGGAACATGGGGTAACTCCTCTTGTCTCTATCACGTTGGACGCCGCGGCCGCGGCATCTGTGTAGGACAACGAAACAGCGCCGTTTCTGGATCTGGCGGATCTTTGCCAGTGTTGGTTTGACACAAAGAAAAAGCCCCCTAAGCCGGGAGCTTTTTGGAAATCCAATCACGCTTGCGTGTGAAGCTGTGATCTGGCGTGAGTAATCTGGGCGAGATTTTCGCCTTACAGACCCTCAAATTCACAAAGAACATGCACATCCATCCCGAGGCTTTCGAGATGTTTGCGACCGCCAAGTTCCGGCAGATCGATGATGAACGAGCAGGAAATGATCTCGCCGCCGAGTTTCTCGATCAGCTTGATCCCTGCACCTGCCGTACCACCGGTGGCAAGCAGGTCATCCACCACGAGGATTTTCTCGCCGGGCTGGATGGCGTCCTTGTGCAGTTCTACGACCGCCTCGCCGTATTCCAGTTTGTATTCCTGAGAAATGGTTGCGCCGGGCAATTTGCCTTTCTTGCGCACGGGCACAAAACCGGTGCCCAGCTGATGCGCAATGGCGCCGCCCAGAATAAAGCCGCGCGCCTCAAGCCCTACGACCTTGTCGATACGCTGCCCCGCATAGGGGTGCAGCATCTGATCCACGGCCATGCGAAATCCACGCGGGTCGGCAAACAGCGTGGTCACATCGCGGAACATGATCCCCTCATGAGGGAAATCGACGATGGTGCGGATGTAGTCTTTGACGGTCTTGGAGGTGCTCATGGGGGTGGGGTCCCTGATCTGGCTTCGCAATCTCGGACAAGGCGGAGACATCAGCCCCGACCGAACCATGGCGGTGTGGCTGATGCAGGGCGTTCATGCAAGCTTCATCTGCATAAAACGACCCTCAGAGAACCCGTCCCGCCACCGCATCCAGTTTAGCAAGAAGTGCTGGGTCGCGTTTTTCCTTGGCCGTCATTATCGCATATTCCAGCGCGCGGTCGCAGCCATGGGGGCAGGGGGCGCGCGTGGTGCCAAGGCGGGCGGGCAGGCCTTTTATCAGGGCACGTCCCTTTTCGGAATTGCCTTTGAGCGTGGCGATAACGGCCGTTACATCGACCTCGCCATGATCCGGGTGCCAGCTGTCGTAGTCGGTAACCATCGCAACAGATGCATAACACAGCTCCGCCTCGCGGGCGAGTTTCGCTTCTGGCATATTGGTCATACCAATCACATCCGCGCCCCATTGTTCGCGGTACATCTTGGATTCCGCCAGCGTCGAGAACTGCGGTCCTTCCATCGCCAGATATGTGCCGCCACGGTGCACATTGATCTGTGCGGCGCGGGCTGCGTCCTCAACGGCGTCGCTCAGGCGTGGGCATGTGGGATGTGCAAGCGCGACATGGGCCACGCAGCCAGACGAGAAAAAGCTCTTCTCGCGTGCAAAGGTCCGGTCAATGAACTGGTCGACGACGACAAAATCGCCGGGAGCCATTTCCTCGCGGAAGGACCCACAGGCAGAAACAGAGATCACATCTGTTGCGCCCAGACGTTTCAGCGCATCAATATTGGCGCGATAAGGCACATCGGTCGGGGCGTGAACATGGCCGCGACCGTGCCGGGGTAAAAATGCCATCTTCACGCCATCCAGGCGCCCGGTCAGGATCTGATCCGAAGGTGCCCCCCAAGGGGTCTCAACGGTTGTCCAGGTGGCATCGTCCAGCCCGTCGATATCATAGATGCCTGAGCCGCCGATCACAGCGATCATGGTTTCGGTCATTTGGATCTCTCCTGCGGTGTCTGTGCAGACCTATGGCTGAGAGCTATGTGATCTGGCAAGGTTTTGTGCTCTTGCAGGCAGTCTTTTTCGCAGGCGGTGTACCCAGTTCAATGGGAACTGAGGTGAGGTCGTAAAGGTCCCGCCGGACGATCATATCTTTCCCACCTGCGCGCGCGGGGGTAGGGTCTGGCCATGACAGCTTCTCCTCGATTCATTCACCTGCGTACCCACACCGAATACTCTCTGCTGGAGGGGGCCGTTCGGCTGAAGAAACTGCCGGATCTGTGCACATCCAATCAGATGCCCGCAATCGCAGTCACCGATACCAATTCGATGTTCGCAGCACTGGAATTTTCCGTGACGCTCTCGGGGGCAGGGATTCAGCCCATCATTGGCTGTCAGGTCGATCTGACCTTTGAAAAGAGCGATCCCGGCGAAAAGCCGAAATTTCCCGCACCCGTGGTTCTGTTGGCGCAGAATGAGGCGGGCTATGAGCATTTGATGCGGCTGTCCTCGTGCCTCTATGTGAACAACGGCGGGCAGTTGCCGCAGGTCTCGCTTGAGGAGCTTGAGGCCAATTCCGCTGGTTTAATCTGCCTCACTGGCGGGCCGGAGGGGCCGATTGGCAAACTGCTGCAGCAGGGACAACGCCCCGCCGCTGAGGCATTGATGCAGCGCCTGAAAGAGATGTTCCCGAACCGCCTTTATGTAGAGCTGCAGCGCCATCCGGGCGAGGACGGCCAACCCGAGGCGGAAACGCTGACCGAGCGGGGCCATGTGGAGATGGCCTACGCGATGGATCTGCCCTTGGTGGCGACCAATGACGTCTATTTTCCCAAAACCGAGATGTACGAGGCGCATGATGCGCTGATCTGTATTGCCGAAGGGGCCTATGTCGATCAGGCGGAACCACGTCGCCGTCTGACCGCACAACATTATTTCAAAAGCCAAGAGGAGATGATCGCGCTCTTTGCAGATCTTCCGGAAGCGATTGAAAATACGGTGGAAATCGCGCAACGCTGCGCTTTTATGGCCTATCGCCGTGATCCGATTTTGCCGAAGTTTGCCGATGACGAGGTGGATGAATTGAGGCGCCAGGCCAATGAGGGCCTGCAGCAGCGCCTCGCGGTGATCCCTCATGCGGTGCCAGTTGAGAAATATCAGGAGCGGCTGGATTTTGAGCTGGGTATCATTGAGAGCATGGGATTCCCTGGCTATTTCCTGATCGTTGCAGACTTTATCAAATGGGGCAAGGAGCAGGGTATCCCGGTGGGGCCGGGGCGGGGTTCTGGTGCGGGTTCGCTGGTGGCGTATGCGCTGACCATTACCGACCTTGATCCGCTGCGCTACAGCCTGCTGTTTGAACGCTTCTTGAACCCGGAACGGGTTTCCATGCCCGACTTCGATATCGACTTCTGCATGGATCGCCGCGAGGAGGTGATCAAATACGTGCAGCAGAAGTACGGTCGCGACAAGGTGGGGCAGATCATCACCTTTGGTGCGCTCTTGTCCAAGGCTGCGGTGCGCGACATTGGCCGGGTACTGCAGATGCCCTTTGGTCAGGTGGATCGCCTCTCAAAGATGATCCCGGTCGAAGGCGTCAAACCCGTCTCCATTGAAAAAGCCCTGCAGGATGAGCCGCGGCTGGCGGAACAGGCGCGCAATGAACCGGTAGTGGACCGGCTGCTTACCTATGGTCAGCAGGTCGAGGGTCTGCTGCGCAATGCCTCCACCCACGCGGCAGGGGTTGTGATCGGCGACCGGCCTCTGGATGCGCTGGTGCCGCTCTATCAGGATCCGCGTTCCGACATGCCCGCGACCCAGTTCAATATGAAATGGGTGGAGCAGGCTGGACTGGTGAAGTTCGACTTCCTAGGCCTCAAGACCCTGACCGTGATTGAAAACGCGATGAAGCTGATTTTCAAATCGGGACGGGATCTGCATATCGGCGCCGACGGGACCGAGCTTTATGAACCCGCAGAGGGGGCGGAAAACCAGATCAACCTGATCCCACTGGATGATGAGGTGACCTATAACCTCTATTCGCGCGCGAAGACGGTGGCGGTGTTTCAGGTGGAATCCACCGGCATGATGGATGCGCTAAAGCGCATGAAACCCACCTGTATCGAGGACATCGTGGCGCTTGTGGCGCTTTATCGTCCCGGCCCGATGGAGAATATTCCAGTCTATTGCGAGGTCAAAAATGGCCTGCGCAAGATCACCTCGGTGCATCCTCTGATCGACCATATCCTTGAGGAGACTCAAGGTATTATCGTTTATCAGGAACAGGTGATGCAGATCGCGCAGGTCATGGCGGGCTATAGCCTTGGCGGTGCGGACCTGTTGCGTCGAGCGATGGGTAAAAAGATCAAAGAGGCGATGGACGCCGAGCGCCCGAAATTTGAGAAGGGTGCGGCGGAAAACGGCGTCGACAAGAAAAAGGCCTCGGAGGTTTTCGACCTTCTGGAGAAGTTCGCCAACTACGGCTTTAACAAATCGCACGCGGCAGCCTATGCGGTGGTGTCCTATCAAACCGCGTGGTTGAAAGCGAACCACCCGGTGGAGTTCATGGCTGGCGTCATGAACTGCGATATTCACCTCACGGAAAAGCTCGCGATCTACTTTGAGGAAGTGAAGAAAGGGCTTCAGCTTCCGTATGCAGCGCCAGACATCAACCGCTCGCTTGCGACCTTTGACGTGGTCGACGGGGAACTGATCTATGCGCTGGGCGCGCTCAAGAACGTCGGCGTCGATGCCATGAACCTGATCGTGACAGCGCGGGGCGATCAGCCATTTGTGACGCTTTATGATTTTGCCCGTCGGGTGGATCTGAAACGTGTGGGTAAGCGCCCGCTAGAGATGCTCGCGCGTGCCGGGGCGTTTGACGTGCTGGACAGCAACCGCCGCCGTGTGTTTGAGAGCCTTGAGGGGCTGGTGCAATATTCTGCCGCCATTCAGGAGCAGAAGAATTCCAACCAAGTCTCCTTGTTCGGCGAGGCGGGCGATGACTTGCCGGAGCCGCGTATGGCGGGAGTCCCCGATTGGCTGCCAGCCGAACGTCTGAGCGAGGAGTTCAAGGCGGTTGGTTTTTATCTGACCGGGCACCCGCTGGATGACTACATGCCTGCGCTCAAACGCAAAGACGTGATGACGCTGGACGAGGTGATGGCGAAAGCGGAGCGCGGCCCCTTCATGGCGAAGATGGCGGGCGTTGTGGCGGGGCGGCAGGAGCGTAAATCCGCACGCGGCAATCGCTTTGCCTTCGCGCAGCTATCCGACACCACGGGCGCTTATGAGGTGACGATTTTCTCTGATGTGCTGGAGAAAAGCCGCGATCATCTGGAAACCGGATCGAAAGTGGTGATCACGGCCGAGGCCACTATGGAAAGCGATCAGCTGAAGCTGTTGATGCGCTCGGCAGGGCCCGTGGACTCTGCGATTGCCGATGCGGGTCGATCCAGTCTGCGAGTCTACCTGGAGAGTGCCTCGGCGGTGGCGACGGTGGCGACGGTGCTGGAGGATGCGAAGAAGGCTGCAAAGAATGCCAGCCCCGGTGAGATCTACGTCTATTTGCAGGACCCGAACCTGCCGGGAGATGTGGAAATGGATCTTGGCCAGCTGTTCCCGATCAATCCGCAAATCAAAGGCGCGCTCAAAAGCCTTGAGGGTGTGATGGATGTGGAGGAGATTTGAGGCCGCTGTTCTGCGCAGACCAAGCTCTGCGTTTATTTGCGAGTGACCTGCCTCTGTTGCGATTTTTGGGACAGTCATGGGGAATGCGCGGAATTGTCGCGACCGGCGTCGGGGTGTCCGTCCTGCGGGAATCGTTAAGACAGCAAGTATGCGCGTCTTTGGCGCTATAGTGCGGTGACGGATTCTCATCATCGTAGGGCGTATGAGCCCCCAGCTCTTTGCGCGTCCAAGGTCTGATCGCGCGGGCTGCTTTGATAGAAAACACAGCGTTAGAAATTAATGAGGGCGCGAGGTTCAGATAAACCTCAGCGCCCTCATCGCATCACTCTGGATCAGGCTTAAAGGCCGAGTTTGTTCTTTGCGGCGTTCACGTCGGACTGGAACACATAGCCACGCTTGAAACTGCTGTTGGAGGAGGTCACCGGCCACCATTCAGAGTCGCCGGGCCAGCTGCGGTACATCACACCCCAACCATTCACAACGTGTTGAATGCAAAGGGGTTCTGAGGAAGAGCTGCCTGCGCCACTGCCGTCTGGATAGAACCATGTGAGGTCCTGACAAAGGGTGCCATCGGCAGAGACGCTCCATGTGCCCGCAGCCATATTTTCAGACTGCTCAGAGCACCAGGCACGCGCCTGATTGTTCGGGGAGAAATAGATCCCACCCTGACAGTCTTGTCCCCAGATGTCGGTTTTGCCTGAGTAGGTTGCGATCACTTTGCCAGCAGGTGCGGGGCGCGCATTTCTGGGCTTCGGATCAGCTGCAGCGGCCACAGGCAGGCTCGCTACGAGCGAAATGGACAGTAGAGTTTTGATCGTCGGGACCATGGGTCATGTCTCCTTGCGCGTCAAAATGAGCAGACGGGTCAATTTATATAAAATCTTGTCCAAACTTTGAACCGCAAGGCAAGAGCTATCGCAGACGCGAAAGGGGCCGCTGGGATCATGCGCCAGAGCCGCCGCGAACCCTTTGGCACTTAGTAGTGGGGCGGGCGCTCGTCGCCAAAAATCGCGCCACCGCTGCCTTCGGCCTCGCGCTGGGCCTCGCGCTCCATCAGCATCTGCACGCGCCGCTTCAGGAGGTCGATGTCCGACTGTTGGCTGGTCACGATCTCGTTCAGTTCATCGACGGTGCGGGTCAGATAGGCGATCTGTTCTTCGAGATGTTGCATGGGGCATGGCTCCTGTGTTGCGGACTGATGTAACGCGGGCGCGGGCAGGCGTCCATGGGGCGTGCGCAGGGCGTCGCACCTTGCTCACTGAGGCCCCTTGGGCTAGACGCAAGCGCGAGAAACCACCCGCAAGGAGGCCACAATGGCCAAAGCCAAGAAACAGCCCCGTCCCAAGGCAATTACGCCCAAGGGATTCCGTGACTATTTCGGCGAAGAGGTGACCCAGCGCACGCATATGCTGGCCACCATTGCGGAGGTTTACCATCATTACGGCTTCGAGGCGCTTGAATCCTCTGCCGTGGAAACGGTCGAGGCGCTGGGCAAGTTCCTGCCCGATGTGGATCGCCCGAACGCCGGTGTTTTTGCGTGGCAAGAGGCCGACGAGAACGACCCCGAGGGCAAGCCGGGCGACTGGATGGCGTTGCGCTATGACCTGACCGCCCCCTTGGCCCGCGTTTATGCACAGCACCGCAACGACCTGCCCAACCCTTATCGTCGTTTTGCGATGGGACCTGTGTGGCGCAACGAGAAACCGGGCCCCGGTCGCTATCGCCAGTTCTATCAATGCGATGCGGATACGGTTGGTACGGCCTCCATGGCGGCGGATGCAGAGATCTGTATGATGCTGTCGGATACGCTTGAAAAGGTTGGCATTCCGCGTGGCGACTATCTGGTGCGCGTCAACAACCGCAAGGTTCTGAACGGTGTGCTGGAGGCGATGGGCCTTGCCGAGGAAGATCCCAAGCGCGACGACGTCCTGCGCACCATCGACAAGTTCGACAAGGTGGGCGAGAGCGGCGTGCGCGAGCTTCTGGGCAAGGGGCGGCTTGATGCCTCTGGCGCTTATATCGATGGCGTGGGGCTTGAGGGCCAGCAGGCAGAGCCTGTGCTGGCGTTCCTGACGTCCAAGGGCGACACCGTGGCAGAGACCATGACAAACCTGCGCGCCGCCGTGGGCGACAGCAAGGTTGGCCAAGAGGGCATTGCCGAACTGGAGCTGATGGGCGCGCTCTTTGCCGCTGCGGGTTATGGCGACGACCGCATCCTGATCGACCCGTCGATCGTACGCGGGCTTGGCTATTACACCGGCCCTGTGTTCGAGGCCGAGCTGACCTTTGAAATCTTTGATGAAAAGGGCCGCAAACGCCAGTTCGGATCGGTTGCGGGCGGTGGGCGCTACGACGGTCTGGTGAAACGCTTCACTGGTCAAGAGGTGCCTGCGGTGGGTCTGTCCATCGGGGTTGATCGCCTGTTGGCGGCGCTGCGCGAAAAGGGCCGCCTGGCCGCGACCCCCACCGGCCCGGTGGTGGTGACGGTGATGGACCGCGACCGCATGGCCGACTATCAGGCCATGGTCGCCGAACTGCGTCAGGCGGGCATCCGCGCCGAGGTCTATCTTGGCAACCCCAAGAACTTTGGCAACCAATTGAAATACGCGGACAAACGCCATTCGCCTGTGGCTGTGATCGAAGGTGGCGACGAAAAGGAACGCGGTGTGATCCAGATCAAGGATCTGATCCTCGGTGCCAAGATCGCTGAAAGCGCCACCTTGGAAGAGTGGAAGGAACGCCCGAGCCAGTTCGAAGTGCCCCGCACGGAGTTGGTCGCGAAGGTGCGTGACATCCTCGCCAGCCAAGCCAAAGATCAGGAGGGCTGAACATGCCCAATCGTTCTCAGATCGAAGCCCGCGCGGCGCTGTTGCGTCAGCGCTTTGAAGTGGCGGGCGGCGTTGTCGTCGACCCGCCGCTGTTGCAACCTGCTGATATCCTGTTGGATCTCTATGGCGAGGATATCCGTGCGCGCGCCTACGTGACCTCAGACGCGCTGCGGGGCGAGCAGATGCTGCGCCCGGATTTCACCCTGCCAATGGTGCAGATGCATATGAAGGGTGGTGCGGAACCTGCGCGCTATACCTATGCGGGGCAGGTGTTTCGGCGTCAGGAACACGACCCGGACCGGGCCAATGAATTTGTGCAGGTGGGCTATGAGGTCTTTGACCGCACCGACCCGGCGGATGCGGATGCCGAGGTCTTTGCGCTGTTTCAACTGCAATTGCGTGGATTGGCATTGCGCGTGGCAACTGGTGACATTGGTATCCTCTTGGCTGCGGTCGAGGGGCTCAACACCACGGAGGTCCGCAAATCGGCCCTGCGGCGGCATATCTGGCGTCCGCGCCGGTTCCGCGCGCTCTTGGATCGCTTTGCCGGGCGTACGCCAATGTCGGAGAGCCGCAAGAAGCTGTTGTCGACCACAGGCCCGCTGACCGGCACCGCACCGGAGATCGGCAAGCGCCGCGTTGCCGAGATTGACGCGCGGGTTGAAACCCTGCGTGCGGATGCGGCAGCGCCACCCATCTCAGAACATGAGATGGAAGCGCTGGAGGCCTTGCTGGCAGTGCGCGAAACGGTGCCTTATGCGCTGGAACAGATGCGCGATATTGCGGTCGATCTGCCGGCGATTCTGCCGGCCCTGGATCGACTGGAGGCCCGCACATCTGCGATGAAGGCGCGCGGGATCGCGATTGATCAGCTCGACTTCGAGGCCTCATATGGCCGCACCTCTATGGAGTACTACGACGGCTTTGTGTTTGGTTTTTACGCCGAACGCCGTCCGGACCTGCCCCCCATCGCAACGGGAGGGCGTTATGACGCACTGACGCGCTATCTGGGGCAGGGGGATGAAATCCCAGCGGTGGGTGGTGTGATCCGCCCCGACCTGATCCTGACGCTTGAAGGGGAGGTTCGGTCATGAGTATCAAACTGGGTGTGCCGTCCAAGGGGCGGCTGATGGAGAAGACCTTCGACTGGTTTGCAAAACGCGGCATCACCCTGTCGCGCACCGGATCTGATCGCGAATACGCAGGTGCGGTTGAGGGCGTCGAAGGGGTGGATCTGGTGCTGCTGTCGGCCGGAGAAATTCCGCGTGAACTGGCGGCGGGTCGCATTCACCTAGGCGTGACCGGCACCGACTTGGTTCATGAAAAACTGCCGCGTTGGGAGCAGCAGGTTGAAGAACTCGAGCCGATGGGCTTTGGCGAGGCCGATCTGATCCTCGCGGTGCCGCAGTTCTGGATCGACGTGGACACGCTTGAAGACCTCGACGCTGTTGCCGCCGCGTTCCGGCGTACCCATGGCCACAGATTGCGGATCGCGACCAAATACCACCGTCTCATTCGTGAGTTCCTGGCGGATGCAGGTGTTGCGGATTACCAACTGATCGACAGTCAGGGTGCAACCGAAGGCACGGTGAAAAACGAGACTGCCGAAATGGTGGCCGATATTACCTCCACCGGAGAGACCCTGCGCGCCAATCACCTGAAAATCCTGTCAGATGGCCTGGTGCTGCGCAGCCAGGCAACGCTGTGGCGCAGCCGCGTAGCGAAATGCACGTCAGAGGAAAAATCTGCGCTCAAGACGCTACTGGTTAAGATTGATAACTAATGGTGGATGCGAGGCTCTGCCTCGCGCTCCGGGATATTTGGGTTAGAAGAGGAAGGGCCGCGGGGATCGCGGCCTTTTGGTTCTTCTAACTTGAAATATCCTGGGGTGAACTGGCCATCAGGCCAGGAGGGGCAAAGCCCCTATTTTTCTTCGGCGTCAGACCACACCGATTTCAGCCAATGCCTGAGAGAGTTCCGCAGGCAATGGCTCTTCGCTCTCACGCCCTGTCGGGAGGTCAGATGGAGTATCTTCAGGCTTCAGGTAGCGCCATCCCTGGAAGGGGCGTTTCGGTGCCGTATGTGTCCGGTGGATTTCGGGATCAAGGACGATCGCACAACGTCGGATCTCGTCATCGCCGAACACTTCGTCCATTCGTAGAATGCGCTGACGGCATTGGATCAACCCTTTGATGACCCAATAGATCGACCCACCTTGCAGGATTTCCGGCTCACGTTTGGGCCACATGCGTGTAACGTGACGGGGCAGCCCATCTTGCCAGCGTTTGGCATAGACCGTTTGCCAGTCCACCAAACCCTCTACGCTTTCCGTGCCTACGGAGAGCTTAACGAGGTTTATATGTTTATCCACAAGATGTCCCCAGAGTCGCCCAGACGTTCGGCTTGATATTGTAGCCTGAGTGCGGAGAACGACAAGCGCTGGGTGTTGAGACTGGCACCCTTGTGACACGCGTCTGCTATCGGAGCCGTGAGAGGCGAGGTCGCAACCCGCGCTCTTTGGCGCTGTGTTGTACCGATGAGCAATCTCCCCCGATGCTATTGATCAGCGCGGGGGAGATTGAAGTGATCAGGTTTCTTCGTCTTCAGACGCGACATCGGCGAGTTCGTCGAGGGAGACGTTGTCCTCTTCATCGTCGTCGTCCAGCACGTCATCGCCGAGATCCATATCAACGGCATCATCATCATCGTCGAGGACCGCATCGTCAGAATCGTTGTTCTGCTTCGCCTTCAGGCTTGCGGCATCTTCGGCGTCGGCTTCGATCATACGGCTCTTGGTGGTGTCAATTTCGACAGCTTCGCCGGTGTAGGGGCTGATGATCGGGTTCTTGTTCAGGTCGTAGAACCGTTTGCCAGTGGTCGGGCAGACGCGTTTCGTACCCCATTCTTCCTTGGGCATGTGGATTCCCTTATAAAATAGCATGAGTCGGTGAGACGATTCAGGTGCCTTGCCATATGCCGCCTACCCTGTCAAAGCCTTTGCTCGCCTGTGGCGTATGAGGAGGAACGTGATGCCGGAACTGAGCCTCGCGGGTGAACCGGAAGTACGAGTGACTTTGCGCAGGTCTGCGCAGGCTCGCCGCATGTCTCTGCGGATCTCTTCGCTCGATGGGCGGGTGACCCTGACGCTGCCGAAACGGGTCTCCGAGCGGGAGGGGCGGGCATTTCTGCTGGAAAAGGAAGAATGGATCCGAGGTCATCTGGCGAAACAGCCAGAGCGGATTGATGTAGGCCTTGGGGCGACCCTGCCCGTTGAGGGGCGAGAGGTGTCCATCCGTGTAGGTACAGGACGCCGTGTGATGCGCGAAAACGATATGCTGTTGGTGCCGGAGCCCGCACCTGCGCGGCGGCTGCAGCGATACTTACGGGAATTGGCACGGGATCGGCTGGCTGCAGCGTCAGATCTTTATGCGGCCCGGCTCGGGTGCAGGTACACGAGTCTCACTCTGCGTGATACGCGGTCTCGCTGGGGGTCCTGTTCATCGACCGGGGGCTTGATGTATTCTTGGCGGCTCATTCTCGCCCCGCCCGAAATACTGAACTATGTCGCAGCGCATGAAGTTGCACATCTGCAAGAGATGAACCACTCACGCGCATTCTGGGCTGTCGTTGAGAAAATACATGGCGATTACCGTGCGCAGCGCCGCTGGTTGCAGGGCGAAGGCAATGCGCTGCACCGTTATCGTTTCGATGAGGCTGCCGAGGGGGATTGATCTTCCGATGATTTGTGATCACATGCTGCGTCATGGATAAGCTGCTGACGGGCAATCGGCCCACTGCTGAAAATACGGGTTCCGCCCATGATCGCGTCTATCGCGCCTTACGAACCCGTATCATGCACGGGGCGATTGCACCGGGGGCGGCGCTGACCCTGCGCGGTATTGGCAAGGACTATGATGTCTCGATGACGCCTGCGCGAGAGGCCGTACGGCGTTTGGTGGCAGAAGGGGCGCTCTTTTTGTCGTCGTCCGGGCGTGTGTCAACTCCGGAGTTGTCCAATGAGCGGATCGAAGAACTGGCCGCCCTGCGCGCTCTGATTGAGGTGGAACTGGCCTCGCGTGCGCTACCGCGGGCGCATATGGCGTTGATAGACCGGTTGCAGGCGATCAATGGCACCGTGGCGGAGATGATCTCCAAACGCGACGCGGTGGGGTATATTCGGACCAATCTCGAATTTCACCGTACGCTCTATCTGCGTGCGCAGGCGCCTGCGATGCTGGCGATGGCGGAAACGGTCTGGTTGCAGTTGGGACCGACCATGCGGGCGCTTTATGGACGGTTGGGGCGAACCGAGCCACCGCAGAACCACAAGTTGATCATTGCCGCCTTAAAAGCGGGCGATGAGCCGGGGCTCAGGCTTGCGGTGCGCACCGATGTGACTCAAGGGCTTCGGCTGCTGGCAGGATAGCTTTGGTGCGCAGTGGCGTTCTTTTGAGATGTCCAACGCGTTCTCGCATAGGCAACGCGGCGCTGCCGAACTGTGTCTTGTGAAGATCGCGTGATCTGTGCAGTCTCCGGTCAGGAGCAGCGAGTGAGGATATGATGCGCGCCAACCCACTGAGACAAAGCCTGCTGCCCGCCGTGCGCAGCTTGTTTGAGGCAGATCCCGATTTGCGTGTGGTCTACGGCTATGATCCGCAACAGATTTCAGATGTTCCGTCGCTCCTTGCCACTGTTCTTGCTTCCTGCATGCCAGAGACAGCACTCCGAGATCTGGTGCGCCGCACAGCGGCAGAGATCTTTGCGTGCTCGCCAGATTTGGTGGAGGTTGTGCTCGACGATCTTCTTGCCACGACCGCGCGGGATGAGGCCCCCGGAGGTGCTGCGCCGGTACTGCATATGGCGCATGGGTTTCAGGCGCTCTTGTCTTACCGTCTGACCCGCGCGTTGTGGACCGCTGGACGTGAGCCGCTGGCGCTGGGTTTGAAGTTACAATTCACCCGCGCGCTTTCGGTCGAGATCTGGCCACAAGCTACGATAGGTCGCGGGGTTTGGGTGGATCATGGGCTGGGGCTGGTGATCGGCCAGACCGCTGTGATCGAGGATGATGTATCGCTTTGGCATGGCGTGACCTTGGGCTCGAATTTTGTCGACATGGGAGACGCCCGTCACCCGATTTTGCGGCGCGGTGTCGTCGTCGGAGCGGGGGCGACGATCCTTGGGCCGGTGGAAATCGGCGCAGGCGCGACCATCGCTGCCGGAGCGGTGGTGACGCGCGATGTGCCTGCGGGTCATGTGGTCACCGGGCCGCGCGCGCAAGATCGCGGGGCGGCGCGGTTTGCTGGCTTCACATCATTAGAACAGCTTAGAGGAGAGGGTGCATGAGTTCGCTTGGTCTAGATCACCCGTTGGTGTGCGTGCGCGACTTGTCGATGATGCGCGAAATCTACTGCAGCCTTGGGTTTTTGATGAAACCGCCGGGAATGCACCCATGGGGCACCTCTACGGCGTTGGTCATTTTTCGCGATCAACTGCTCGAATTGGTGGGAGTTCAGGATGAAAGCCTGCTCGACACATATGCTGCGGGTGAATTCCGTTTCGGGCGTCACGTGCAGCATTGGCTGGCAGAGCGCGACGGGGTTTGTCTCTCTGCGCTAAACTCCCGTGATGCGGCGGCGGACGAAGCGCGCGTCGTGGCGCAGGGAGGCACCTGTGAGGGCACCATAGAGTTTGGCCGCGATGTGATGCGCGATGACGGCGCACCGGACCGCACCAAAACCACGCTCAAGATATTCACGCGGGCAGGGCTACCCCGGCTCAGCATGTTCGCCTGCCAGCAACACCGCCGCGACCTGATTGAATTTCCGGACTGGATGGACCATCCCAATGGAGCCCACGGTTTCGCTTCTGCGACCATCTTGGCCGAACCTGACGCCCAGCCCGCGGTGCGTGATTGGCTGGCGGTTTTGCATGGCGCGGATGCCGTTCGAGACACCGACTGGGGCTTTGCGGTCGCGACTGCGAACGGTGATTGGCGCGTTGTCAGCCGCGCCACTGCGCCCCTGCTCTTTGGTGCGCTGCCGGATGAACTAGCTCCAGATGGTGCGCCATCTGTCATCTCGCTGGATATCCGGTGTGAGTCGCTGTCCCGGTTGCGCCCCTTTATTACGGCCGCGAATTTTACCTCTCGTGAGGTTGACGGTGCGCTGGTCCTCAGCGACGTCACGCGTCTGGGCGGCATCCTGCTGAGCTTTCAAGAAATACCAAAGACCTGAGAGATACCATGTTCGACACTTCGCATATCAATGACGCCATCGCCTTGCGCCGCGACCTTCACCGCCACCCGGAACTGGGGTTTGAGGAGCACCGCACCTCTGAGAAAATCGCAACGCTTTTGGGGGAATGGGGGTGGCGAGTGCATCGCGGATTCGCCGGCACCGGCGTGGTTGCCCAAATGGGGCAGGGCGCGCCGGTGATTGGTCTGCGCGCCGATATCGATGCACTGCCCATGGATGAGGCCACGGGGCTGGATTATGCGTCTGCCACACCGGGCAAGATGCATGCCTGCGGACATGATGGGCACACCGCGATGCTGCTGCTGGCAGCGCGAAAGATCGCTGAGGAAGGTGTCAAACAAGGCACCGTGACACTGATTTTCCAACCCGCCGAAGAAAACGACGGCGGCGCGCGGGTGATGATCGAACAGGGTTTGTTTCGTGAATTTCCGGTCGATCAGGTCTATGGCATTCACAACTGGCCGGGGCTTGCACCGGGGCGCATGGTGGCGCGCGACGACAAGATGATGGCGGCCTTTGCGGTCTTTGAAATTGAGGTGTCCGGACGTGGCGGGCACGGGGCGATGCCAGAACAGTCGGACGGGGTAATTGCAGCTGCGGCGGCTATGGCGTCGGCTTTGCAGGAAATACCGGCGCGGTCCCTCTCTCCGCTGGAGCCGGGTGTGGTGTCGGTGACGCAAATCCACTCGGGCTCCGCATGGAATGTTTGCCCGGACCGGGCGGTTTTGCGCGGTACAGCACGCTGGTTTGATCCTGATGCGGGCGACACCATTGAGGCCCGCGTGAAAGAGGTCGCAAATGCCTGTGCCGCCGCGCAGGGCTGCGCGGCGCGTATCGACTATCAGCGCCGCTATCCGGCGACGATCAATTCCGCCGCTGAGGCCGCTGTGGCGCGTGACGTTGCCGCCGAGATGGGGCTTAATACCGCAATTGCGGCCCCCAGCATGGCATCAGAAGATTTTGCCTTTATGCTCAATGAAGTGCCCGGAGCCTATATCTGGCTTGGGGCTGCGCGTGAGGGTGAAAATCCGGGGCTGCATTCGGCGAAGTTCGATTTCAACGATGCGGTGCTTCCCGTTGGTGCAGAGTTCTGGGTGCGTCTGGTGCGGCGTGTCTTGGCGGCCTGATGGACGCGCTAGAGACCAAATTCCTGCGCGAATTCCTCGCGGTGGCGCATGAAGGCTCGATCCGTCGCGCGGCGGATCGGCTGAATGTTGTCCCATCGGCAATTTCGCGCAAAATCGCCGAGGCTGAGGCGCGGCTTGGGGTCACCCTGTTTGAGCGCAGCTCCAAAGGCGTCGCTTTGACCGAAGCCGGAGAGCTGCTGCGCGAACACGCCCAGCATATGCGCGACGAGCAGACCTATCTTCTGGACCAGATCGGTCATTTTCGTGATGGTCGCAGCCAGATCGTGCGGATCGCAACCGGTGAGGGCTTTGCTGCGGACCTGATGGAGAACGGCCTGCTGGGCCTGACACGCGCGCATCCCGAACTGCGTTTCGTCATTGATCATGCGGGCACGGATGAGCTGCAGCGCAAGGTCATAGAAGGCGAAAGCGATATCGGTATCGCCTATAATCCGCTGATGACGGAGGCCACGCGGTCGCTGGCCCATTCGCGGCAATCCCTTTGTGCAATTGTGCCGCGCAACTCGCCGCTCGCAGAACGAACAAGTGTGAGCCTGGCCGAGGTGCTGGAGCATCCGGTGGCGATGCTCAATGCAGGCTATGCGATCCGTCACCTCGTCGGGCAGGCGGCAGCAGATCGCGGGCTGGCGCTGCGGGTACAGGTGGAGACGGCCTCAATCCCGCTGTTGATCCGTTATGTCTGCGCGGGCGTCGGGGTGAGCTTTCTGCCGCGCTTTTCCGCAACCAGTCAGGCCGAACGCGGCGATCTGGCGGTGCTTGATATTGAGGAAACCTCGCTTCAGCAGGTCAGTACGCACCTGATGGTGCGCGCCCGACGCCGCCTGCCAAGGTCCGTTTCGCTGGTGGCGCGACACCTTGCCGAAAATATGCTGGCGTTTCGCAACTGACGGGTTCCTGCGTTGCCACCAAGGCAACGCACTGTGCGCGAATGCCACTCTTCCTGTGATCACCCTGACTGCGGTTTCCTGATGTGAAGGGCCCGGTATGGGCGCAACACAACAGGAAGCAGACACATATGGCAGCGACGAACGGCACGCGGGCAGGGGTTATCGGCCTTGGCGCAATGGGATTGGGGATGGCCACCAGCCTCCTGAAAGCAGGATTCACGGTGGTGGGATTTGACCCTGCAGATCCAGCGCGCGAACGCGCCACCGATGCGGGGGTTACCACTGTCGAGACCACCGATGCAGTCTTTGCGGATGCAGATGTGATCGTATTGTCCCTGCCAACCGCGCAGCATGTTCAGACGGTTGTTCAATCGGCTCTGGGCGCAAATCTGTTGGCACAGGGACAGGCCGCGAAGATCATCATCGATACCTCCACCTCTGAGGCGGCGACCAGCCGTGCGCTATCTGCGGAATTGTCGGCGGCTGGCCACGGTTTTTTGGACGCACCCGTCAGTGGTGGCCCCGCTGGCGCGGCCTCCAGTCAGCTTTCGGTCATGCTTGGTGGTGAGGCGCAATGGGTCCAGGCGGCGATGCCCGCGTTAGAGGCCATGGCCGCAAAGATCATGCATGTCGGCCCCAGTGGCGCGGGCAATGTCGCCAAGCTCGTGAACAATATGCTGGTCGCCAATCACATGGTCACCACACTGGAAGCCCTGCGTCTGGGAGAGGCTGCAGGCGTCCACGCAGAAGAGATGCTGAAAGTTGTAAATGCCGCCACGGGCCGCAGCGCGATCTCGGAAATCCACTACCCGAACTGGGTGCTGCCACGCAGTTTTGACAGCGGGTTCTCCACTGGCTTGATGCGTAAGGATCTGCGACTGGCCCGCGAATTGGCGGTGGAGGCTGGGGTGGCAACGCCCGTGGCCGACCTTGCTGCAACGCTTTGGGCCGAAGGTCACTCCGGCCTGAAGGACAGCGATGATTTTATGCTCATGGGGGACCCAGAGGTCGATCGCCTGAGCGCGAAGGAGAAGAATTGATGACACAGGACATGATCGATACGTCAGTCCGCGTTGCGGACCTGTTGCGCGAACTGACCGGCTCGGCGGAGGTGCAATCCTATGTGGGCGGCGACCTTGTACCCGGAGCGGGCGCAGAGTTGGAACTGACCGACCCCGCCACTGGTGCGGTTTTTGCCCGCTACCGTGATGCAGGCGCTGAGGTTGTGGCACGCGCAGCAGAGGCCGCCAAAGCTGCGCAAAAGGAATGGTACGCCAAGACCGCGTCAGAACGCGGGCGCATCCTGTTTGAGATCGGACGCCAGATCCGCCAGCACGCCACGGCCCTCTCGGAGCTTGAGGCTCTGTCGTCCGGGCGGCCAGTGCGCGACACCGGCGGTGAGCCTGCGCGTATGGCAGAGATGTTTGAGTATTATGCTGGCTGGTGTGACAAAATCACCGGCGATGTGATCCCAGTCCCCTCAAGCCATCTGAACTACACTCGCCAAGAGCCGCTTGGCGTGGTGGCGCAGATCACACCGTGGAACGCCCCGCTTTTTACCTGCTGCTGGCAGGTCGCCCCTGCGATTTGTGCAGGCAACGCGGTGATGATCAAACCCTCAGAACTGACGCCGCTGACCTCGGTGGTGATCGGCATCCTGTGCGAAAAAGCTGGCGCTCCCAAGGGACTAGTCAATGTGATCGCAGGCGATGGGCCGGGATCGGGGCAGGCGATGATCGACAATCCCGAGACTGCTTTGGTGGTCTTTGTAGGATCTGCTGAGGCAGGCAGTAAGATCGCGGCTGCGGCCGCCAAACGTCTGATCCCCTCGGTGCTGGAGCTAGGTGGCAAGTCGGCCAATATCGTCTTTGACGATGCCGATATCGACCGAGCCGTGGTGGGTGCGCAGGCGGCGATCTTTGCCTCCTGTGGGCAAAGCTGCGTCGCAGGTTCGCGCCTCTTGGTGCACCGCTCGGTGCAGGCCGAGGTGGTTGATAAACTCGCCACCGCTGCCGCGCGTATCCCGGTGGGCGTGCCGATGGACCCGATGACGCAAGTGGGGCCAGTCAACAACCTGCGTCAATGGAGCAAGATCGACGCAATGGTCAAAGAGGCCACCGCGGCAGGCGCACGGATCGCAAGCGGCGGGAGCAAGCCAGATGCGCTCTCTTCCTGCGGCGGGTTCTTCTATGCGCCCACCGTTCTGGATGGGGTGACGCCGCAGATGGAGATCGCCAATGAAGAAGTCTTTGGTCCGGTGGTCTCGGTTCTGCCCTTCGATGACGAAGAAGAGGCCGTGAACCTTGCCAATGCCACGCCCTATGGTTTGGCGGGGGCAGTCTGGACGCGCGACGTGGGGCGGGCGCACCGGGTGGCGGCCAACGTGCGTGCGGGCACCTTCTGGATCAACAGTTACAAGACCATCAACGTCATGTCGCCCTTTGGTGGGTTTGGCCGCTCCGGCTATGGCCGCTCATCCGGGCGTGAGGCGCTTGCGGCCTATACACAGACCAAATCAGTCTGGGTCGAAACGGCCGAAAACCCGGTGCAGGGCTTTGGCTACGCCCCCGGATAAAATCCTAACAAGAAACGCTAAATGGGGCCTCAAACCCGGTGGCCCCATTGTCAAAACCAATTGCCCCGGTCAGAAGGGCGCAAATGGAACCAACGGAAGGTATAATCCATGGATATCAAGGACATCGTGTTAGATTGGCGATTGCATCTCAGCGCAATTGCCATCACCGTAATCGCTGAGGCGATCGGCGTCATTAAGGTGCCGATTGGCTTTGGTGCGATCCTGCTTTTGCCGCTGCTCTACGCCTTTGTGTTGGGGCTGTTGATCAACCCGAATGTGGTCAGCGCGGCCAAGGTCTGGATCAAGGATCGTGACGTGAAGGCGGCTTCGCCCATGATCGTGATCGCCATCATGCCCTTTATTGCGAAATTCGGCACGATCATCGGCCCGTCGATGGAAACCATCATCGCTGCAGGTCCGGCGTTGATCCTGCAAGAGCTGGGCAACCTCGCGACGATTATTCTGGCATTCCCTGTTGCGGTGCTGGTGCTGCGCATGGGGCGCGAGTCGATTGGGGCGTGTTTCTCCGTCGCGCGCGAGCCTAATATTGCGATTATCGCGGATAAATACGGTCTCAAAAGCCAAGAGGGCGCGGGCGTCATGGGGGTCTATGTGATCGGCACGCTTTTTGGCACTTTTATCTTTGCAATTCTCGCATCGATCCTCGCTACAACTGGGATGTTCTCTATTGAGGCTCTGGCCATGGCTTGTGGCATTGGCTCGGGCTCGATGATGGCAGCTTGTTCCGGTGCACTGGTGAGCGCCGTGCCAGAGATGAAAGATCAGATTCTCGCATTGGCCGGGGCCAGCAACGTGCTGACCTATGCCACCGGCATGTATCTCTGTGTGTTCGTGGCATTGCCCGTAACGGAGAAACTCTATGACTGGCTCGGGTCAGACAAAAACGCAGCCCCTCAGGCGGGAGAATAATCATGAGCGATACGCAATCTTTCGAAGATCCCACTGTTGAGGAAAAACTCAGTCTTGGTATGCATGCTGCCGCGCTGATCGTGGTCAGTGTGGTGGCGCTGGTGGGCAATACCGTCGCCACCGACAACACTGTACCCGAAGGGCTGGTTGGGCTGATCGTCCTGTGGCTGATTTGTATGGTAGGGCTGTTGCTGACGGAGTTTGTGCCGTTCAAATTGCCCTCCGTTGCGTGGATTTCCTTGGTTGGCATTGTGATGACGCTGCCGTGGACACCGGGCAGTGCTTGGGTGCTGGAAAAGGTCGGGCATGTGAACTTTTTGACGCTGGCAACGCCTTGTCTGGCCTACGCGGGTATCGCGATTGCCAAGCGGGAGATCGAAATCGCCAAGACCTCTGGCTGGAAGATCGCCGTTGTAGCGGTGCTGGTGATGACAGGCACTTATGTCGGTTCTGCAATCGTGGCGCAGATGTTCCTCTGATCCGGTCCGCAACGCCGAAATAAAGGTTCTGGCCTCTGCCCGCACACCCTGTGGGCAGAGGTTTTCTTTTGGTCCCTGTGGGAAGCGCTGAGCATTAGTCGGATCTAATGCGGCGATGTTACGACGTTGGCAAAATTCCCCTTCCGGTTGGAGTGGCTATTCTGCCATCCTGATCAGGCAACAATATTGAATTTCGAGGGATATTGCCTCGTCGGCACGTCAATCCAATGGGCTTGTCCCGAGCGATCTGAACCATATTTGAAACGGGTGGGAGCGGGACGCAGCTTGGAAAGAACGCGCATGATGTTGACCCTCCTAGTTGTTTTGATACAGTCCGCGCATCTTTAAGAGGCATGTTTGATGAGTGTATTTTCGCAAGACGCCCGACTCGGGCGACTCACCACCGTTTTGGGGCCGGATATTCTGGTTCTGCGGCGGTTTGACGGCGACGAAGCGCTAAGCGGGCTGTTCGATTTCACGGTCGAAGCGGTTGCGACCCGTGACGATCTCGATTTCGACTCGCTGCTGGGTACCCATGCGACTGTAACGCTTGTCGGTGCTGATGGGCCTGCGCATTTTGACGGCATCGTCACCGAGGCGCGATGGAAAGGCCCCAGCGAAAATGGCTGGCGCTACGATCTGCGTCTGCGGCCTTGGTTCTGGCTGGCAGGCCAGCGGCGCAATATGCGCATTTTCCACAATAAAACCGTGGTTGAGATTATTGAGGAGCTGCTCTCTGACTATGCCCACCTGGGTGAGCCGCATCTGGAGGTGGCGCTAATCGGGGATTACCCGGAGCTTGAATATACCGTGCAATACCGCGAGAGCGATCTGGCCTTTGCACGACGTCTGATGGAGCGTTTCGGTCTGTCCTTCCACTTCCGTCACCAAGAAGGCGCGCATACGCTGGTGATGACCGACGATGTGCTGAAGCACGAGACCTTCGGCACGCGTCCGTTTTACGGCATGGGCCAGAACAAAGGCACCGGCGGCGAGCATTTCTGGGAGTGGGGCCCAGAGCGGCGCCTGACCACGGGTGCGACCCGTCTGATGGATTACAACTTTAAAACGCCCACGGCCGCTATGGAATCGGATCGCATGGGCGATGCGCAATATGCCGAAGGCCAGCTTGAGGCCTATGATTATCCGGGCGATTACCTCGACCTAGGTCGTGGCAACAAGGTCGCGCAATTGCGGTGCGAAGAAGAGCGCGGCAATGACGCACGTCATGCAGCCACTGGCGATCTGATCGGTTTTCGCCCCGGTCACGTGGTGCATCTCGCCGGAGGCGACGCGGTGCCCGGGAATGGCAGTGACCACATTTGTCTTGCAGCGCGGTATCGTTTTGTCAGCCAAAGTTACGGCTCCAACCGCGAGGCGGTCGCGGAAGAACGCCCCTTCGTCGGGGATTATAAATTGATGCCGACCACTGCGCCGATGGTGCCACCGCGCACCACGCCGCGCCCGGTTGTGCAAGGCCCACAGACCGCTGTTGTGGTTGGTGAAGGCGAAATTGACTGCGATGAATACGGCCGCATTCTGGTGCATTTCCACTGGGATCTCGAAAAAGCCTATTCTATGCGCTGCCGGGTGTCGCAAAACTGGGCAAGCCAAGGCTGGGGCGGCATGGTGATCCCTCGCATCGGTATGGAAGTTGTGGTCGAATTCCTTGAGGGCGACCCGGATAAACCGCTGGTGTCGGGCTGTGTTTACAACGGTAAGAACAAACCGCCCTATCCGCTGCCCGCAAACAAGACCAAATCCGTCTTCAAGACCGACACCCACAAGGGCAGCGGCTTTAACGAGCTGACCTTTGAGGATGAGCGCGACGAAGAGCTGATCTATATGCACGGTCAGAAGGATCAGGAGATCGTCATTGAGAATGACCGCTCCAAGACCATCGGGCGGGACGAGACCAACTCCATCGGGCGTGACCGCTCACAAGCCGTCGGTCAGGATGAAACCATGTCGGTTGGGCGCGATCAGCGCGAGAACATTGGACAGGACGTGATCTATCAGGTTGGGCGTGACCAGCAGGAAAAATACGGCAAGGATCACGTGCATGTGGTTGGAAACATCCACAAACAGGACATCTATGCCGATCATCTGGTGCAAATCGGGCGCAATCACGAGGAAACCGTGTTTGGGAAATCGACCCTGAACGTCACAGAGGCGATCACTAATAACACCGCGAAGCACACTCTGATGGCCTACGAGAAATTCGTCATCAAAGGCCCGGGTGGTAAGATCACTTTGGATGCATCCGGCATCACGCTTGAGGCGGGCAGCATCAACCTGAAAGGGGCGGTGAGCATGGGCGGCAGCGGCAGCGCACAGGTGCCGACCTTGCAAAACGCAGCGCGCGACGCTCTGCCGTTGGTCGAAGAATGCGTCACTCAGAAAGACTGAGCCCAATCAGGGAAGGGTGAATTATGTTACCAGTTGCACGCGTCGGAGACGAACATGCCTGCCCAAAGTGCAGGAAGTGTCAGATCATCAGCGGAGGCTCGGCAACCATCGATGGTCGCCCAGTCGCAAGGATTGGCGATAAGACCACCTGCGGTGCTGTGATCACCTCGGGGTCTTCCCTGTCTACGGATGACGGCAAGCCTGTGGCCTATCTCGGGTGTCAGACATCGGTGGGTGGGGTCATTGTCAGTGGCTCGCCAAACCACAAGGTTGCACCGTAGTCCGGCAATCGTGCCCCATAGCATACGGTTTTGAACCGAGAGCGTTGGCCCATTGGCCCAGTTGCACGCTTTTCAAACACCAAAGGAAAAAGCCGCCAGCAGGATCTCTGCGGCGGCTTTTCTTGTTCAGAAATCCCAGTCTTCGTCTTCTGTGGCTTCTGCCTTGCCGATCACATAGCTTGAGCCGGACCCGGAGAAGAAGTCGTGGTTTTCATCCGATCCGGGCGACAGCGCCGCCATGATTGCCGGGTTCACACGGCAGGTCTCTTCCGGGAACAGCGCCTCAAATCCGAGGTTCTGCAGAGCCTTGTTGGCGTTGTAGTGCAGGAAGTTCTTCACATCCTCAGTGAGCCCCAACCCATCATAGAGCTGCTCTGTATAGCGCGCCTCAATGTCATAAAGGTCAAACAGCAAACCAAAGGCAAAATCCTTCAGTTCCTTGCGTTCCGCCTCGTTCAAACGCTCCATGCCGCGCTGGAACTTATAGCCGATGTAATAGCCGTGGATGGCTTCATCGCGGATGATCAGGCGGATCAGGTCGGCTGTGTTGGTCAGGCGTGCGCGGCTTGACCAGTGCATTGGCAGATAAAAGCCCGAATAGAACAAGAAGCTCTCAAGGAACACGCTGGCGATCTTCTTGCGCAGCGGCGAGGCGGTGGCATCGTATTCGTCAAGGATCAGCCGGGATTTGGCCTGCAGATGCTCATTCTCCGCCGACCAGCGGAAGGCTTCATCCACTTCAGTGGTTTGACACAGGGTCGAGAACACCGAGGAATAGGACCGCGCATGCACCGCCTCCATAAAGGCGATATTGCTGAGCACCGCTTCCTCATGCGGGGTGATCGCATCCTGCATCAACGTCGGCGCACCCACGGCATTCTGGATCGTGTCCAGCAGCGTCAGACCGGTGAACACCCGAATGGTCAGGGTCTGTTCGTCCGGTGTCAGCTGCGACCAGGACTGAATGTCATTGGACAGCGGCACCTTCTCCGGCAGCCAGAAGTTTACCGTCAGACGGTTCCAGATCTCCAGATCTTTGTCGTCCTGTAGCCGGTTCCAGTTGATTGCCTTGGGGACAGCTCGGGCTTGGGTCATGTCTTTCATACACTCAATCTCAGCAGCTTGGGGCCGCGCCCCTTCATCTTTTCCAAAATACCTCGGGGGAGGCCACGGATGTGGCCGGGGGCAGCGCCCCCTCCCGATTTACAGCGAACAGGACACGCAGCCCTCGACTTCGGTGCCTTCCAGCGCCTGTTGGCGCAGGCGGATGTAGTAGATCGTCTTGATCCCTTTCTTCCACGCATAGATTTGCGCGCGGTTGATGTCTCGGGTTGATGCCTCCGCCGGGAAGAACAGGGTCAGCGACAGCCCCTGATCAACGTGCTGCGTTGCCGCCGCATACGTGTCGATGATCGCCTCGGGACCGATGTCATACGCATCGCGGTAATACTCGAGGTTGTCGTTGGTCATATAGGGCGCGGGATAGTAGACGCGACCGATCTTGCCTTCCTTGCGGATCTCGATCTTTGCAGTGATCGGGTGGATCGAAGAGGTGGCATAGTTGATATAGCTGATCGAGCCAGTGGGCGGCACCGCCTGCAGATTGCGGTTATAAAGCCCGTACTTCATCACCTTGTCGCGCAGCGCTTCCCAGTCCTTGCGGGTCGGGATCTCGATGCCTGCGGCTTCAAACAGCTCTTTCACCCGGTCGGTTTCCGGCAGCCAGTCCTGATCGACATATTTCTCAAAGAAGCTGCCATCGGCATAGGCGGAGTCTTCAAAGCCTTTGAACTTTGCCTTCTTCTCTTTTGCCAATGCGTTAGAGGCGCTGAGCGCATGATAAAGCACGGTGCAGAAGTAGATATTGGTGAAATCCACACCCTCTGCGCTGCCGTAATGGATGCGCTCGCGGGCGAGGTATCCATGCAGGTTCATCTGACCGAGACCAATAGCGTGGCCTTCCTCGTTGCCCTTGCGGATGGAAGGCACAGAATCGATGCTCGACATTTCCGACACTGCATTGAGCGCGCGGATTGCGGTGCCCACGGTGCCGGCCAGATCGCCACCATCCATCGCACGCGCGATGTTCATGGAGCCGAGGTTACAGGAAATATCCGTGCCCATCTGCGCATACGACAGATCGTCGTTGAACTCGGAGGCCTCGTTCACCTGCAGGATTTCGGAGCAGAGGTTCGACATGGCAATGCGGCCCGCGATGGGGTTTGCGGCATTCACCGTGTCTTCAAACATGATGTAGGGATAACCGGATTCAAATTGAATTTCGGCAATGGTCTGGAAGAACGCGCGCGCGTTGATCTTCTTTTTGCGGATCTGCGGGTTGTCGACCATCTCATGGTATTTCTCGGTGACCGAGATTTCCGAGAAGGCCTGACCGTAGACCTTTTCCACGTCATGCGGCGAGAACAGGTACATGTCCTCGTTTTTCTTGGCGAGTTGGAAGGTGATATCCGGGATCACCACGCCCAGCGACAGCGTCTTGATGCGGATCTTTTCATCCGCATTTTCGCGCTTGGTATCCAAGAAACGCAGAATATCCGGGTGATGCGCGTTCAGATAGACCGCGCCAGCGCCCTGACGCGCGCCCAGCTGGTTGGCATAAGAAAAGCTGTCCTCAAGAAGCTTCATCACCGGGATGACGCCCGAAGACTGGTTCTCAATGCCTTTGATCGGAGCGCCATGCTCGCGAATGTTGGTCAGCATCAAGGCCACGCCACCGCCGCGTTTTGACAGTTGCAGGGCGGAGTTGATGCCGCGCCCGATCGACTCCATGTTGTCCTCAAGACGCAACAGGAAGCAGGACACAAACTCGCCGCGCGCCTTCTTGCCCGCGTTGAGGAAGGTGGGTGTGGCGGGCTGGAAGCGGCCGTCGATGATCTCCGACATCAGCTTCATCGCGAGTTTTTCATCCCCGCGTGCCAGCGTCAGCGCATTCATCACCACGCGGTCCTCGTAGCGCTCCAGATAGCGCTGCCCATCGCGGGTTTTCAGCGTGTAGGACGTGTAATATTTGAACGCGCCGAGGAAGGACGGGAAGCGGAATTTCTTGCCATAGGCCGCGTCCCAGATCTTGCGCTGGAAGTTGCGGGAATACTGATCCAGCACTTCAGGCTCGTAATAGCCTTTCTCAACGAGGTAGCCGAGTTTTTCGTCCAGCGAGTGAAAGAACACAGTGTTCTGATTCACATGCTGCAGGAAATACTGCCGGGCCGCCATGCGGTCGGCGTCGAACTGGATGTTGCCCTCGTCATCATAGAGGTTCAACATCGCGTTCAGCGCGTGATAGTCGAGATCGGCGGTTACGCTTGCGTCAAGCATGTCTGCTGCTCCTGTGCCGCCCAGAACCGGGCGAGGCCCGCGCGGATGCGGGCGATGTCTGTTTCGGTTCCCGCCAACTCAAAGCGGTAGAGGACGGGGACATTGCATTTTTTGGCGATCACATCCCCCGCGAGGGCGAAAGTGGTGCCAAAGTTGCGGTTGCCCCCGGCAATCACGCCCTGCAGAAGGGCACGATTGCGCGTGTTGTTCAGAAACTTGATGACCGGTTTTGGCACCGCACCACGCCCTTCGCCATCGGCAAAGGTGGGCGTTACCAATACATAGGGCGCATCTACTTCCGGGGAAGGCTCTGTCTGCGGCAGCCGCAGAGCGTTAAGCCCCAGTCGCTCCATCAAACGAGCCGTATTGCCCGAACGGGAGGAGTAATAGACAAGCCCGGTCACCGTCGTCTCTTATGCCAACTGGCCGATCAGATCGGGACGAAAACCTGCCCAGTGATCTTCGCCTGCGACAACCACGGGTGCCTGACGGTAGCCAAGGCCCTGCACCATTTCCATGGCAGCGGCATCTTCTGTCAGATCAACGAGATCAAAAGAGATCCCCTTCGCCTCAAGGGCGCGGGTGGTGGCGGTGCACTGCACACAGGCAGGTTTTGAATAGACAGTGATGCTCATCTGCAAGATCCCCTCAGGTGTTGTCCTACCGGGCGGAGAAGTCACGAAATCCGGCACTGTTTCCAGTGCCAAATGACGCGTCCGGGCCCACCGCCGCGGTCGTCGTTTGTCGTGCTCTGGCAGGTCTCCTGGCTTTGCGGCTCAAACGCCCCATCCCGCCTTCCCAATGCGCGATCGCATCAGTGGCACGGGCGGAACTTACCGCTTACAGTTGCGGGGGCAGCACCGGATTTACACCAGTTTCCCTCTTCGCTTGCGAGTCGCCTCGAAAGAACCAAAGCAACACGATATTGATGCAGAAGCACGAAATGGTCAATATATGGTGTAGGGCTAGCGGGTCTTTTGTTGTCCACAGGCCACCCAAATGTCGCGCCCCTGCATTGTGTCTGCATTGTAAGGATATCCGTCCTGATCCTGCGCCTTACCCCCATGCTTATCCACAGATTCGATCCGTTGAGGTTCGGTGCGGGCGCATCCGGTCCCTGAAACGAGGGGAATCGCCCGGCTCATTTCCTGCGACAAAAGGTAGGGCTAGGATCTGTCGCGGCAATATTGAGCCGCACCCGAGAGCGGCGTCAGCCAGCTTTCCCGGCGATCTGTCCAAAGCTCATAGGTCGGGGTGAATTGGTCGGGTTTGTCCAGCGCGCCAAGGTGAACTTCCACCTCGCCATCGCTGCATGAAAAAACGGAAGAGCCGCATCTGGGGCAGAAATGACGCCCTTGATACTGCTGTGTGTCGCCCGTCACAGTCACCGCGTTTTCTGGGTATATGGCAGCGGCCCAAAAGACCGCGCCGTGGTGTTTGCGACAGTCGAGGCAGTGACAGAGGCCGACGCTTTCCGGTTTGCCCGATGCCACTAGGTGAATGTCGCCGCACAGGCAGCTTGCGGTTACATCTGGCATGTCAGACCTCCCATACTCGGTACGAGATCAGCTTGCCTGACCTTCGGCGTCGGTCAAGGGAAACTTGGCGCGGGTGCGGTTGGCAAAGGCCACCAGGGTGAGCATCACCGGCACCTCGACCAGTACGCCAACGACAGTTGCCAATGCTGCGCCGGAATTGAGGCCAAAGAGGCTGATTGCCACCGCGACCGCCAGTTCAAAGAAGTTCGACGTCCCGATCAGCGCGCAGGGGGCGGCGATCCGATGTGGCACCCGCATCGCATAGGCGGCGCCATAGGCGATGAAGAAAATGCCATAGCTCTGGATCAGGATCGGCACGGCGATCATGGCGATCACGGCGGGGCGGTCGAGAATGACCTGACCTTGCAGGCCAAACAGGATCACCACGGTTGCGATCAGACCGATGACCGACAGCGGTTTGATCCGTGCCAGGAAGGCGGCGATACGCGCCTCATCCCCCAGGTGGCTCCGAGTCCAAAGACCGGCCACAAGGGGCAGCAGCACAAACAACACCGCCGACAGGATCAGCGTGCTCCACGGCACCTCGATATCGGTGACCCCGAGGAGGAAGGCCACGATCGGAGCAAAGGCCACTACCATGATCAGATCGTTCACCGAGACTTGCAGCAGCGTATAGCTCTCGTCGCCCTTGGTCAGTTGCGACCAGACAAACACCATAGCGGTGCAGGGTGCGGCCCCGAGCAGGATCAGCCCGGCGATATATTGCTGGGCGTCAGCGGGGTTCAGGAAGGGGACAAAGACCACCTCGAAAAACAGAACGCCAAGGGCGGCCATGCTGAAGGGTTTGATGAGCCAGTTGACCACCAGCGTGATCGCAAGCCCCTTGGGCTGGCGTGCCACATCCCGCAGGCTCTTGGGGTTCACGCCGATCATCATCGGGTAGACCATCGCCCAGATCAGCACCGCCACCACCAGATTGACACTGGCGACCTCGGCGGCGGCAATGGTGCCCACGAGGGCAGGGGAGAGATTGCCAAGCGCAATGCCCGCAACCATGGCCAGCGCCACCCAGATGCTCAGGTATTTTTCAAAGATGCTCATGCCGGGGTGCTTTCTGGTGTTGGGGCGGTCAGGCGACCGGCGATCAGCGCGCTGAGGGCGATCATCACGGTGGCCGTGCCGAGGCAGGCTGCAACGCCGCCCAGTTGATAGGTGAGGCCCGACAGAACAGTGCCCAATAGCCGCCCGCCTGCATTGGCCATGTAGTAAAAGCCCACATCCATCGTGACCCGTTCGTCCTTGGAAAAGGCGAGGATCAGATAGGAGTGGAGCGAGGAATTCACCGCAAAAAGCGCACCAAACAGCAAGAGGCCTGCCACCAGCGTCACGGTGAGCCAGAGCGCAGGTTCGTCTGACATCAGTACAGCTGCCGTGAGGACGGCAGGCACCACCGCGAGCATTGTAGCCCAGCGGCGGGCGGCGGCGATCAGGTCAGCCTCACTGCGCGATGGTGCGCGCAGGATGCGGGGCGCGGCGGCCTGCACGGCGCCATAGCAGATGATCCAGATCGCCATGAACGTGCCGATCATGAAG
The DNA here is from genome assembly GCF_000376545.2 of Tritonibacter mobilis F1926. NCBI lineage: Bacteria > Pseudomonadati > Pseudomonadota > Alphaproteobacteria > Rhodobacterales > Paracoccaceae > Tritonibacter > Tritonibacter mobilis. Next base: position 2,323,745 of record NZ_CP015230.1, on the reverse strand, counting down.
AACGCCGCGCGGTTGCCCTCTTCTGTACCATCCGACAGCACCGCGTAAAAATAGACCGGAATGCCGACCACGAACCAGACATCGCGCGCGCCAAACAGGAACACCCGCGCTGCCGACAGCCAGTTGATATTGGCGGATTTGGAGAACACCTCGGAGAACTTTGCGCCCTTGCGCCCGGTGGGTAGGCCCGCAGGCATGGCAATCAGCACCGCGATCAGGATCAGGCCGAGGATGATCGCCATGCCCAGCGTTGCCCATGTGAACCCCGCCAGCGCGAGCAGGGCTGCGCCCAGCAGGAAACCCAGTCCCTTGACCGCGTTCTTGGAACCGGTCAGCACCGCCACCCAGCGAAACAGCCCGTCGCCCTCGCGCGGGGCGAGCAGTTTGACGGCAGATTTCGACGCCATCTTGGCCAGATCCTTGGCCACGCCCGACAGCCCCTGAACCGCCATCACGAATGCCACCGAGGTGGCGATCTGCCAGGTGGGATCAAGCTGCGTCAGTGCCACCAGCGCCACCACTTGCAGGCCGAGCCCGGCATAAAGCGTCGTCGTTAGGCCAAACCGCGCCGCGATCCAGCCTGCCGAAATGTTGGTGACCATGCCCGCGATCTCGTACAGGACAAAGAGATAGGCCAGCTGCACCGGGCTGAACCCCAGCGTATGAAAGTGCAAAAGCACCAGCATCCGGAGCGCGCCATCGGTCAGCATGAAGGCCCAATAGGCCGCCGTCACCGCCACATAGGCGGCAAGGCCATTTTGCGCGGGCGCGGAGGTCACAGGCTCTCACCCACCATCAGGGCCACATCCACCAGACGATGCGCATAGCCCATCTCGTTGTCGTACCAGGCGTAGATCTTCACCTGGGTGCCATTCACAACCATGGTCGAGGGCGCGTCCACAATGGAGGAGCGCGTGTCATTGGTGTAGTCCGCCGACACCAGCGGGCGTTCCTCATAGCCGAGGATGCCGGAGAGCGCGCCGGTCGCCGCCTCCTGGAACATGGCGTTCACCTCCTCGGCGGTGGTCTCGTGGGCAAGCTCAAACACGCAATCGGTGATAGAGGCATTCAGCAGCGGCACCCGCACCGCATGGCCGTTCAGTTTGCCCTTGAGCTCCGGGTAGATCAGCGTGATCGCGGTGGCGCTGCCGGTGGTGGTCGGGATCAGGGAGTTGAGTGCAGAGCGCGCCCGCCGCAAATCCTTGGCCGGGCGATCAACTATGGTCTGGGTGTTGGTCACATCATGGATCGTGGTGATCGAGCCATGTTTGATGCCTATCCCCTCGTGCAGCACCTTCACCACCGGCGCGAGGCAATTGGTGGTGCAGCTTGCGGCGGTCACGATGCGGTGGCGGGCGGGATCATAGATGTCGTCATTGACGCCCATGACGATATTGGCGGCATCGCCATCCTTGACCGGGGCGGAGACCACGACCTTTTTGACGCCCGCCTCGAAATACGGGGCAAGCTTGGCCTCGGTTTTGAAAACCCCGGTGCAGTCGATCACCACATCGACGCCGTCGAGCGGCAGATCCGCGATGCCGGCCTGGTTCAGGACGGGCAGGCGGGTGCCATCGATGGTGATGCTGTCGTCATCGCTTGTGATCTCCGCGTCCCAGCGGCCATGCACCGTGTCGAACTCCAGAAGATGGGCGTGCATTCCCGCATCGCCCACCGCATCGTTGATCCAGGCGATCTGGGCGCCGCGTTCCAGCAGCGGTTTCAGGGCCAGTTTGCCCATCCGGCCAAGGCCGTTCAATGCATAGACGGTCATGTGCTGTCCTTATATTTCCGTGAGGGTCAGGGCGGTGCGGCTTCAGTGGTTGCGCGCGATGTCATCCACCGCCTTTTGCAGTGAAATCCGGTCCAGTTCCGCAAAGGGCAGGGCGGCAAAGGCGCGGATGCGGTTCTTGAGCGTGCCATAGGCCTGCTGGAACGCGAGGCTGCGTTCGGCGTCAGTGCCCTCGGCCTTGACCGGGTCGGGCATACCCCAATGGCCAGAAATGGGCTGACCCTCCCAGGCGGGGCATTCCTCATTGGCAGCCCCGTCGCAGACGGTGAAGACAAAATCGAACTTCGGCGCGGTGTCGGTGGTGAACTCACTGACATTCTTGGCGCGCAGTGTGGCTGTGTCATGTCCCTTGTTGCGCAGCACCTCCAGCGCGAAGGGGTTCAGCTCAGAATAGGGTTTGGTACCGGCCGAGTAGACATTGAACCGGTCGCCCCCTTCAGTGTGCAGGATAGATTCGGCAAAGATCGACCGGGCAGAGTTGCCGGTGCAGATGAACAGGACGTTGAATTTCGAGTCGGTCATGGCAGGAGTCTCCGGGATCACGTCAGAAAGAACAGGCATGCAGAGTTCGGGGCGGCCACGGCAGCAATCGAAAAACAATGCATCGAGCATTTCGCGCATGCCTTTCATATCGACCTGATAGTTGAGCCATGTGCCCTCGCGGGTTTGCGTCACCAATCCGGCCTGCATCAAAGCAGACAAATATGACGACAATGTACTGGGCTTCACATCCAGCGCAGCGCCGATCTCACCGGCAGGGACACGGTCGGGATAGCGACGCATCAACAGCCGAAACACCAAAAGGCGCTGAGGGTGTCCAAGTACGGACAGACGAAGGGGAATCTCTTTTTCCATATTTCGCGTTTTATCGAAATAATAATCTGTGGCAAGAAAAACCTGAGCGGAGAGCCGTTAAATTCCTCTGCCAGTGGTCGCAGGCGTGTTGCGATCAACATTTCTGCGAACAGCTGTCGCGTTGCCATGGTTTTGGATTTCTAAAACTTAGCTGCAGGTGCTCCGGTAGGGGTGAGTCTCGCTGCGGTGCGTAAAAGTTTAACGACCCGGCGCGCGGTTAAGGGATCTTAAATCCGGCGAAATGTGGCAATAGTGACAATTTTGGGCGGTGGGACCCCATGTTTTGCGGAGAAATTACCCCCCAAACTGAGGACAATCGGCTCTGATCGATGCGATAAACGATACAATTTGTTTTAAAATACAGGCTATTAGTGAGAATTTGTCCAAATTGTTAACTTTTCCGCCTGCAATTTCTTAATTTTCTGGCATCTTGAACAGCATCTGACCTGGGGGGGTTAAGATTTGTTAAGACTGACACAATCAATCCATGTTTTGGTCCAAGGCCAACAGGGACCAGCCATATTCCAGCCGCACGCCTGAACGAGTGTGTGAATGTGGGAATATGGAGTGGAAACATGAGACTATTGCTTGCGATAGTCGCGGCATGCCTGTCTTTAGGTGTGTCCGGGACAGCTATAGCGAAAGATGGCAGAGCCAGCAGTCTTCCGGGGTGGGAAGCTGTTGGCAGACTGAATATCGCCGGAAAATATATGTGCACCGGTACACTGATTGCACCAAACCTCGTGCTGACAGCAGCGCATTGCGTCTATGATGCGCGGACCGGTCAACGGATAAATCCGCGTGGGATCCGCTTTGAGGCGGGACTGGATGGCCGCAAAGTGAAAGCGGCGCGCTCGATAGCCAAAGCGGTGGTGCATCCGTCCTATCAATTCCGCGCAGGCGGAGATGCGCAACTTGGTAGCGATATTGCAGTCTTGCGTCTGTCGCAGCCGATCAATCGCTCTGATATCCGACCCTTTGCCATGTCTGCCAGAGCGGATCGGGGTGCGAATGTAGATGTGCTGTCATACAGCTACACAAATGCAACCCGCGCGAACCGAGAGCAAAACTGTCAGGTGTTGTCGCGACGCACACGGACACTCGTGATGTCGTGCCGAGTCGATTTTGGTGCTTCTGGTGCGCCGGTTCTGGAGATCATTCCGGGCCAGCCCCCCAAAATCGTCTCTGTGATTTCGTCAAAAGCTGCGATGGGGCAACGCCGGGTGTCGATCGGCACCACATTGGACCGGACCCTGCGGGCGATGATGCAAAACGCGATCTGACATCAAAGGTTTGAGGACTGGATAGCCTCAGCCCGCCAAAAGGGCAGGTTGGTGGCTGGAACGTTCCAAATACGGATGACATGATCCGGCGCCAGAATGGCGACCGGGTATTGTCATATCCGCTCCTATGGCTCCCGGAATGCTTCGCGGGATTTATAGAGCGGTTTCAGCAGATAGGTCAGGATGGTCTTTGACCCAGTCTGCAATTCTGCGGTGGCCCGCATCCCCGGGCGAATCTCGATTTGTTGCTGACGCGCTGTCAGGCTGGAGCGATCGACGCGCACAGTGACACGATAAAAGGGCGCTGCACGCGGGTCGCGCTCATCTTCAAACGTATCCGCCGAGACAACATCGACCTTGCCCCGAAGCGAGCCGTAGATCGTGTAGTCATAGGCGCTGAGCTTGATGGTTACGTCCTGACCACGCTGTACATTGGCGATGTTTTCGGGTTTCACACGTGCTTCAACAAACAACTCTTCCCCCAGCGGAATGATCTCGAGGATCTCATCGCCCGGACGCACAACGCCGCCGATGGTGGTCACGGCGAGACTGTTTACGATGCCTGCCATGGGCGAAGTGATCACCGTACGGTTCAGCTGATCGCGGGCCAAGCGTTGTTCCTGCCGCAGCGATGTCAGCAGGCGCAGCGTCTCGGAGTATTCCTCAGCCAGAGTGAGCTCCGCCTGCGTGCCGATCTCGTCGAACTTCGCCTGTGCATCACTCACTTTTTTCTTGGCTTCGTTCACCTCAAGCAGCGCGACAATCTTCTGTTCGTGCAGGGACTTCAGGTTCGAAAGCTCGTTCTTGAGCTGGCGCAGAATGTCTTCGGCGCTGTTGCGGCGGCTGTCATAGTCGCTCTGGCGGGCCTTCAGGAGCGCGCGTTCAGAAGCGAGGATGTCGGGAGAACGGCTGGCCAGCGCATCGGGGACGGCAAATTCATATGCGCCCTCGATCTCGGCTTCCAGGCGGTATTGTTTGATTTCCAACCCGTCGATCTGATCTTGCAGGTCGTCAGAAGCGGCGCGGAACTTAGTGTCCTGCAGCTTGGCGAGGATCTGACCCGCCTGAACTGTGTCCCCTTGGCGCACATAGAGTTCGGCGAGAATGCCGCCCTCAAGGTTCTGCACGATCTGGGAGCGCGAAGAAGAGACCACTTGCCCGTCGGCGCGCACGATCTCATCCACAGAGGCAAAGCTTGCCCATGTGACGAACAAGACCAGCACCAGCGCCACCAGTTTGATCATGCGGCTGGCGCCATGGGTGCCTTCAAGGATGTCCATGTCTGCTGCGATGCTCATGAGGCTTTGCTCCCCCCGTTCAGATGCGCCAGCACCTCGTCCCGCGGCCCGTCCACGACCATCCGACCCGCCTGCAGGATCAAGGTGCGGTTGGTCAGTGACAGGATCGGCATACGGTGTGTGGCGATAATGGCGGTGCGGGTACCAAGCCAGCTGTCAAGGCGGCTCACCAAGGTGCGCTCCAGCGTCTGGTCCAGCGCCGCGGTTGGCTCGTCCAGAATGACAACGGATGGGTTTTGCAGATGCAGACGCGCCCAGCCCACAGCCTGACGCTGACCGATGGACAGGCCCGCGCCGCTGTCACCGATCTGCAGGTCCAGCCCGCGTGGATGCGACTTCACAAAAGGAGCAAGTCCCGCAAATTCCAGCGCTTCCATCACCCGCTCGTCTTCATGCGGTAGATAGGACAGATTCAGGTTGTCGCGCAATGTGCCCGCAAAGAGCCGCACATCCTGACCCAGATAACCGATATGACGACGCAGGTCGCGGGGTTCAATCTGGCTCATGTCGGTGCCATCCAGCATCACGCGACCCCGTTCGGGCGTGTAAAGCCCCGCAAGCAGTTTCAGCAGCGTGGATTTGCCGGAGCCATTGACGCCAAGGACTGCAACCCGCTGACCGGGGATCACGGCAACGGCAGGCACATCGACCGTCGGGGCGCTGTCCGCATCGTAGCGAAACACCACCTCGCGCAGCTCAAAGCCGCCTTCAATGGTTTCACGGCGCAGATATGCACGCCCCTTTTCGCGTTCCTGTGGTGCGGCGGCAATCACGTCAAGTGCATCCAGAGCCGCGCGCACGTTGCTCCAGCGCGCAAGCGTGCCCGCAAATTGCGTCAGTGGCGCCAGGGTGCGGCTGGTGAGAATACCGGTGGCAATGATGGTGCCGACGGTGAATTCACCGGCAAACACCATGTAAGTGCCCAAGATCACTGCACAAATATAGGTGGCTTGCTGCACACCCTGAGACCAGTATGTCAGCGCGCTCGAAAGCTTGCGCTGCCCATTGGAGGCCTGTGACGACAACAGGTTCAGCTCATCCCAAAGCCGCAGAACACGCTCCTCGCCGCGTTGGGTTTTGATGGTTTCCATCTCGCTGACCACCTCATGCAGCAAACGGCCGCTCTTGGCGGAAGCGCCCTGTGCCTGGCGGGTCATCGCCAGCATTTTCTTCTGTATGAAATAGGCGGGCAGCAGCATCAGCACGCCACCAATCATGATCACATAGACCACCGGACCACCAATGGAGGCCACCAGCAGCAAGAACACCGCGATGAACGGTACGTCGGCCAATGTCGACAGCGTCGAGGACGTGAAGAACTCGCGCACTGAGGAAAAATCCCTCAACGCCGCAAAGAGCCCAGAAGGGGGCAGGGGGCTTTGGTCCATCTTCAGACCGATCACCCGGCGCATCAATTTGTGCTGCACCGCCATATCGATCTGGCGACCGGCTGCGTCGGTGATGCGCGCGCGCGCCAGCTTCAGCACGCCTTCCATCCCGATGGCCAGCAAGGCACCGATGGCGAGCACCCAAAGCGTCGCCTGCGACTGATGCGGAACGACGCGGTCATAGACCTGCAAGGAGAACAACGCCACGGCCACGGCCAGCACATTCGCCACCAGAGAGCCCAGCATGATTTCGCCCATCTGCCTGCGATACTTGGGGAATTCGCCCCAGAACCAATGCGAGGTATCAAGCTGCGGCGTGTGGCGCTGCGTCAATTGCGACAGGGTCGCGCGTGTGGTCAGGATCTGGCCCGTAAAATAGGGCATGAATTCCTGCGTTGGGATCTCCGCACGATTATCGGGGCAGGAGGTGTCATGGACCGCAAAGCCAGCTTTGCCTTGTGAGAGCACAAGAACCGGTTGGCCACCTTGCATGATCGCGATGCCGGGCCAGTGCTGAGGCTTGGGGGTTTTGACCTGCTGCACGCGCGCTTTCAGACCGGATGTAATCAGCGCGCTCATCATGGCCTCGGGGCGCAGGGAGGCCGGGCCACTGGCCTGCAGCTGCTCGAGCATATCCTGAGGGCTGAGCGTGCAGCCGCGCAGGGCTGCAAGACGGCACATCATCTGCGCCCGTGCTTTCAATCGGCTCTGATGATCGTCCGATGCGGTGTCGTGCGACGGGAGAGCTCTTGGCGCGGGCTCGACCTGAGCGTCTTCCTGAGCTGTCTGAACAGGCTCTACGCGCTCCGCAGGTTCTGGCGCGCGCGGCAGGTCGGGCGCATCTGTACTGGTCTGCGCAGCGGGTGTTTTTTCTTTTTTCTGCAAAAACTTAGGCAGGGAGGCTTTGCCCTCGGGTTGCGCCGGAGCAGAGGCAACCTGTTCTGGTTCGCTCAGCGGTGCGATCATAGAGATCTTCACCGGGCCATTTGCATCATTGGCGGCGGCGTTGCGCCGTTTGCGCGTCAGATTGGGGGAAATCGAAGACAACTTCAGCCCGCGTTTGGCGGGCTTGGTTGTGGGCGATGTCGGAGTTTGGTTGTCCTGATCCGTCAAATCTTGTCCCCATCTGCAAGCAGACCCAGAGAGGCGGCAAGTGCCAGTTGGATCATGACCACTTCGTATTTCGCGTCGATATAGGCCTGTTCCCGCTTTACCAGTTCTTCGTAGATCGGGATCACATCCATGACCGGACGCTGCCCGGCCTCAAACTGGGCTTTGAACAGATTATATGTTTCGCGGCTGGCTTTTGAGAGCGCCAGCGCCTCGCGTTCCTGACGGCGATAGGACGCCAGACGTTGCATTTCGCGGCTGTATTCGCGCCGCGCTTCTTCTTCGGCTTCGCCAATACGGCGCAGCGCCGCCTCTTTTGAGGCTTCGACCGCGCGCAAGGCCGCAGGGGTGCCAAACCCTAACGGTTCGGCAAGGTTCAACAGGACGCCCGCGCCGCTGCCTTCGCTGCCAACCTGACCGGTTGCTGAGACCTGCGGCAACAGACCTGCGCGTTCCATTTTGGCCTGCTCAATGGTGCGGGTCGCTTCGGATTGTGCTTTGAGTACGCTCAGGTAGTTGCGGCCATCGGGCGGCAAGCTCATGTTAAGGCGCTGCGGTGACGCGGAAAAACTCTGTCCGGTCATCGCCTCCAACTCTGCGCGCGCGGTGCGGGCGGCATCATTGGCGGTGGCCATGCTTGACTGCATGCCACTGATTTTGGACTGCACCACATTGAGATCGGAGCGGTCAGAGACACCGCCGTTCACCCGCCCCACAACCACACGCTCAAAATCGCGCATGGTGCGGATGGCGCGGTGGGCGTAGGCGGCTTTCTCGTCGCCGCGCAGACCTGAAACATAGAGTGAAAGCGCGGATTTTACGCGGTCATTCATATCAGCCGACAGGGTCACGGCTGCAACCTCGACATCGGCAGCGGCAAAAGCGCGTTCTGCCTTGCGTCGGCCATTGTCGAACAGAACCTGCTCCAGCAGCATGCTTGCGACCATCTCGCCCAGATCATTCAGGCTGACGCTGGGGCGCAAGGATGGGAGCCAGTTTTTTGATTTCGCTTCAGCGCGCAGTTTGGCGCTGATCAGTGCCGCCTCGGAGGCGCGCGCGGAGGCAGAAAGCGCGGCAGTTGCGACCGTATCGTAGGTGCTGCCGTTCTCAAGAAGAGATTGCCGCTGCATAAGTGCGGTGATGACTTCGGATTGCGGAGCATCCTCAGCCTGCGCGAAATTGCTGCGCGCTGCGGTCCCGTCCTGCGTACCCGACGTGGTGCCGGGGAGTGGCAGACCACACGCCGTCAGGCTGCACAGAAGTGCAACGGCAGAAATGCGTCGTGCCAGAGCCATAGATATCCCTCGTGCCTCAGAGTATCCCGTGGTTTGTCCACGGGTTATCGCGGTCGCGCAGCCCGTCGCGATGCCGTTAAACGGCGGCAACAGGCTGCGCGATGCATTCTTAGATAAGCGTACCGTTCAGGCTGATACCGGCATCTTCTTCGATCAACACGGTTGCATCGCCAATCACATAGGCGCTGTAGCCATCGACCGTCGATGTGACCTCTGTCGCACCGTTCAGCGTGACTTCGTGGTTCACATTCGCCAGCTCGTCTGCCCGGATTGTCAGGGTGTCGGAGTTGTTCGACAGATCCTTGATCAGGTCTTCGGTCAGAACAAGGTTGGCCCCGTCCGTGCCGTTTTCGAACACCAGATCGATTGCGTCGATGTTGAACCCGTCCAGACCAGAGAGCAGGCTTGCGCTGGGGTTTTCTTGGTCGATCACCAGAGTCGAGGACTTGTTGCCTGCGTCATCGGTGCTCTGAACGATCAGGTTGGCGCCGTCTGAGATCGGAGTGTCGAGGTCGAGTTTATCGATCCCGGCAATTCCCGAGGCCGTTTCCGTCGCACCCACCTGCGTCGCGTTACCGCTGCTGTCGAGCGAGTACAGAGACCGGGCATCGCCAGAGTCATCAAGGTAGATGTCGTGGATTTGACCCGCAATGGCGGTCGTTCCGGCGAATTCTGGCGTGTCATACAGCGTATCGATGCTGATCGGCTGCACGAGTGTGTCGACGTTGCCTGCAGGGTCGGTCGCTGTGACAGTGGCGTTTAGCCCGCCTTGTGGGAAGGTACCGATATCATCGCCGTCGACGGTCAGGCTCCAGTTGCCATTTCCATCCACCGTCGCATCATGCGTGGTGCCGTTGATCTCAACCGAAACACTGGACCCCTGCTCAACTGTCCCCTGCAGGGTAAAGCCTTGCTGCATATCCTCAAGGTTCACGTTCACCGTGTCGTTTTGATCCGCAGAGGTGTAGTTCACCACTTCGGTATCCAACGCGACTGTATCGGTGTCGGTTTCGGTGTTGCCAGCGTCATCGCTGATCGAAGCGGTCACATCCAGATTGTCGGTGCCCTCAGGGATCTCACTTGCGGCAAAGTCATAAGACCAGTTGCCGTTTGCATCCGCGACAGTGGTGCCGCTTGCGGTGCCGAGGGTGACGGTGACCGTCTCGCCTGCGGTTGCGGTCCCTGTGATGGTAACCCCATCCGCACGCTCGTTCTTGTTGATGATGTCATCGGTCTCGATCGGCGCGTCGCTGAGCTTCACAAAACCTGCGTCGGTGTCGACGCGGATAGAGGACGTTGTCGTATCGGTGTTGCCAACCGCATCGGTCGAGGTCACGGAAATGGACGTGTCATATTCGCCATCGGGCAGGGTGCCCGGCTCATAGGTTACGGTCCAGTTTCCGCTGTTGTCAGCGGTTGTCGTGCGGGTGACACCTTCGATGAGAACCTCAACAGTTGCGCCTGCTTCTGCGGTGCCGGTAATGGCAACGCCTGCGGCAGATTCTGTTGCGTTCACAATGTCATCACCACCGGCAAGACCAGTGTCGATGGTCACTTCGGTCTCGGTGTCCACTTTGATCGTGGAGGAGGCCGTAGCGGTGTTACCCACTGCATCGGTGGAGGTCACGGAGATATCCGCATCATATTCCCCACCCGGCAGGCTGCCGGATTCGTAAGTAACGCTCCAGTTGCCGTTGGCGTCTGCGGTTGTGGTCCGTGTCACCCCTTCGACGACGACCTCGACAGAGGAGCCCGCTTCGGCGGTGCCGGTGATCGCGACGCCAGCGCCTGCCTCGGCTGCGCTGACAATGTCATCGCCGCCTGCAAGGTTGCTGTCGATGGTGACTGCGGCTTCGGTGTCGATGGCAATGGTGGACTGTGTGGTGGCGCTGTTGCCTGCTGTATCGGTGGATGTCACTGAAATATCAGCGTCATATGTCCCACCGGGCAGAGTGCCAGTTTCATAGGTCACCGACCAGGTGCCATTGCTGTCGGCTGTGGTGGTGCGGGTGACGCCCTCCACGACCACTTCGACCGTCGCGCCCGCTTCGGCGGTGCCGGTGATGGCAACGCCTGCGGCGGCAGCGGCCTCAGCTGCGTTGACGATGTCGTCACCGCCTGACAACCCGGAATTCACAGCGACCGAGGTCTCGGTGTCCACTTCCAACACATCCTGCGTCACGGTGCTGTTGCCGTGGGGATCTGTGGTGGTGATCTTGATGTCGGTTTCGTATTCGCCGGTGCGAATTTCGTCCGGGGTAAAGGTCAGCGTCCAGTTGCCATCGCCGTCAACGGTGGTGGTGTGGCTGTTGCCTTCGATTTCCAGAGTAACCGTCGCGCCGGGTTCACCGGTCCCGCTGATGATGGTCCCGCTTTCCTGTTCATCGCCATTGACGATGTCATTCACGGACTGAGTGCCTTCGGTGATAACGACCGTTGGCGGTTCCGTGTCGATGTCGATGGTGGGGCCATCGAGATCATCATAGGTGGTGCCATCGGGCGCCACGACGTCCACGGTGGTCTCATATACGCCATCGTCGGGCAAGTCATCGGTCGGGAAATCAACAGACCAGGTCCCGTCGTCACCAACGGTTGTGGTGCCGGTCACGCCGCCAATGTCTACTTCTACGGTGGAGCCGGGCTCGCCCGTGCCAGAGATCGTCACCCCATCCGGGTCACCTTCTGGAACGTCATAGGTGCCATCGGCGTCGTTTACGGTCGGAACGATGGGGCCACCATCTCCACCACCGCCGCCACCGTCTCCGTCACCACCGCCGGTGCCGGCGATGATAGCGGCACCTGCTGCGGCTGCACCCAGACCGCCGAGGCCACCAAGGAACGGGGCCGCAACCAGCGGCGCAACCACTGGTTCAATACGATCAACGTCAAGGAAGACCATGTCGTCGTAAGCGCTCCACTTGCCAGAAAGGTCAAGCGGCTCATAGCTCGCAAACAACATGCCATCGGCTTTGTCTTCGAGAACAACCTCGATGAAATCGCCTTCATCGCTCAGGAAAAGATTTTTGGGGCCGGAGGCTGCGGTGTCATAAAACCCGTCCAGCTCGACAATGGTGCCGTCGGCCAGGGTAATATGCAGATCGCGGCCACGCCGGGTGTAGCTCTGCACATCGCTCGGATCGAGGTTGAGAGAGATATCCTTGGCGTCGGTGGTTGAAATGACGGAGGGGGACCCTTCTGCAGAGGTCCCATGCTGATTGGTACCCGAAGCGTTGCGGGTAATAAATGCAACGGTGCTCATGCTTAACTGCTCACTTTATAACGCGCACGCGGTATGAATCACCTCGCGTCGCTTGGTTCATTAGCCTGTATGTGTCTGCCTTATGCCGACTTTGCGGCGTTATTGAGGTTAATATGCATTCAACTTAGTTTACCTGTCCAGACCGTGTTTGGCCCTCGGTGCCCGGTTTGAAGCCATAGCGTGCCTCAAACACCTCACTTTTGGTCAGGCACGCCAATGCGTGTCCTCGATCCCGTAGAAATACTGCAACTCGTTAATATTAGATTAACCATAATTCTGGCGAAAACGGACAGGGCCTGCGGGCGGCTAGCCCATGTGTGGCGCTTGTTGAGGAGCTGCCTGTTGGGCTGTGTCAAACACGCATGTCGCATAAAATTGAAGCAAAGTGACGTGTAAATTTACCAGCGTTAACCGAAAATATACCAAACTTTGGTATCAAGAGTGGCATATGTAGTGTATGCTACGAATAAAACAGATCCGACGCTAAGCCCCTTGGCAGCGGTGGAATCCCTCCTACCATCAGGTAGAGGCTGGGATGCCGACTGGTAACGCGGCCCAATGCGCCGAGCAGACTCAAATAACAACGACAAACGCGGATACCTTTATGGCCCTCGTCAGGCCGCTCTTTTCGCGTGCAATCCCTGAACCCAGGAGGACGGGTAACGACGTTAACCAGGAGGCGAGACCCCGATGAATAAAGTTGCAGAGCTTTTTGCAGAGGCCTATGGCCAGACGCGCGAGCAGGAAATGTCTTTGCAGGACTATCTCACGGCCTGTCGCGATGATCCCAGCATGTATGCCAATGTCGCAGAACGCATGTTGAAGGCCATCGGTGACGAGGAACTGGTAGACACATCAAAGGACGCCCGATTGGGGCCGATCTTCCAGAACCGGACGATCAAACGCTACTCAGCCTTCAAGGACTTCTACGGCATGGAGGACACGGTCGAACGGATCGTGGGGTATTTTCGCCATGCCGCACAGGGGCTCGAGGAACGTAAACAGATCCTCTATCTGCTGGGGCCGGTTGGCGGCGGCAAGTCATCGCTGGCGGAACGGTTAAAGCGCATCGTTGAGGATCAGCCGATCTATGTGCTGAAGGCAGGCAACGATATCTCGCCGATCTTCGAAAGTCCTCTGGGTCTGTTTGATCCCATCCGCATGGGCAAACTGCTTGAGGAAGAATACGGCATTGCCACCCATCGTTTGCCGGGCCTGATGTCACCTTGGGCGGTGCAACGCCTTGATGAGTTCGAGGGCGACATCAATAAGTTCACAGTTGTGAAACTGCACCCCTCGCGCCTGCGTCGCATCTGTGTCGCAAAGGTCGAGCCGGGGGACGAGAACAATCAGGACATCTCCACCCTTGTCGGCAAGGTCGATATTCGCCAGCTGGAACACTACAGCCAGGACAATCCGGATGCCTATAGCTTTTCCGGTGGTTTGAACCGCGCCACGCAGGGTGTGCTTGAATTTGTTGAGATGTTCAAAGCGCCGATCAAGATGCTGCACCCGCTGCTGACCGCCACGCAGGAAGGCAACTACATGGGGACCGAGAGCTTCGGCGCGATCCCCTTTAACGGTCTGATCCTTGCGCATTCCAACGAGAGCGAATGGCAGACGTTCAAGAACAACAAGAACAATGAGGCCTTTATCGACCGGGTGTCGATTGTGAAGGTGCCTTACTGTCTGCGGGTCTCGGACGAGGCGCAAATCTACGAAAAACTGATCCAGAACTCCGAACTGCGCGAAGCGCCTTGTGCGCCGGAAACCCTCAAAATCCTCAGCCGGTTCTCGGTGCTGACGCGTCTGAAGCCGCATGAGAACTCAAATCTCTACTCCAAGATGCGGGTCTATGATGGCGAGAGCCTGAAAGACACCGACCCCAAGGCCAAAACCGTGCAGGAATATCAGGACCGCGCTGGCGTTGATGAGGGTATGAACGGGGTTTCCACCCGCTTTGCCTTTAAGGTGCTGTCGTCGGTCTTCAACCACGACACCAAAGAGGTCGCAGCCGATCCGGTGCATCTGATGTATGTGCTGGAAGGGATGATCAAACGCGAACAGTTCCCGCAGGAGACGGAACAGAAATACCTGGAGTTCATCAAGACCGAGCTTGCGCCGCGCTATGAGGAGTTTATCGGCAACGAGATCCAGAAGGCCTATCTGGAGAGCTATACCGAATACGGCCAGAACGTCTTCGACCGTTATATCTCTTATGCGGATGCCTGGATCGAAGAGCAGGACTATAAAGACCCGGATACCGGGCAGCTCTACGACCGTGAGGTGCTGGACGCGGAACTCTCGAAAATCGAGAAACCGGTGGGCATCGCCAATCCCAAGGATTTCCGCAATGAGGTTGTGAAATTTGCTCTGCGGCACCGCGCCAACACCGGCTCGAACCCGGCGTGGAACTCTTATGAAAAGCTGCGCGATGTCATTGAAAAGCATATGTTCTCTCAGGTTGAGGAACTGCTCCCAGTGATCTCTTTCGGGTCGAAGAAAGACAGCAAGACCGAAGGCAAGCATCAGGAGTTCGTCGAGCGCATGCGCGCCCATGGCTACACCGACAGGCAGGTCCGACGCCTTGTTGAGTGGTACATGCGGGTGAACAAGGCGGGCTAACAGGCGGGAGGTGTCTTCATGCACCACTTCATCGACAGGCGCGCAAATCCAAAGGGCAAAAGCTTGGGGAACCGGCAACGGTTCCTCAGACGCGCGCGCGAAAATATCAAGGAACGCGTGGATCGCTCGGTGCGGGAAAAATCCATTGGCAGCGGCGAGAGCGTTCCGGAAAATGGTGAAAAAATCACTATTCCCTCTAAGGGGTTAAAAGAGCCACGGCTCTATCATGGCCCCGGCGGAAATCGCCAATACGTGCTGCCGGGCAACAAGGACTTTGTCGTCGGAGATACCATTGACCGCCCCCAAGGTGGAGCAGGCGAGGGAGGGCGCAAGGCCTCTGAGGATGGGGAGGGTGATGACGAGTTTTCCTTTACCCTGACGCGGGATGAGTATCTTGAAATCCTGTTTGACGGGCTGGAACTGCCCGATCTGGTGGAAAAGGCCACCGTTGAGACCGAAACCATCGGCACGCGTCGCGCGGGCCTGACTACGGCGGGCACCCCCAATAACCTCAATCTGGTGCGCACCATGCGCAACTCGCTGGGCCGTCGCATTGCCCTGCAGCGCCCCACAACCAAGAGCCAGCGTGAGCTGGAGGCGCAGATTGCCGCGTTGGAAGAATTAGAGGAGCGCTCGCCCAGTCAAGAACAGGTGCTGGAGGAGCTCACCGCAAAACTCGACGGCATCAAGCGCAAACGCCGTGTCGTGGGCTACATCGATCCGCTGGATCTGCGGTATGATACCTTTGTGCCGGAAAAAATCCGCAACTCCCGTGCGGTGGTGTTCTGCCTAATGGATGTCTCCGGCTCCATGCAGGAGCGCGAAAAGGATCTGGCGAAACGGTTTTTCCTCTTGCTGCATCTGTTCCTGACGCGCGGCTATGAGCACACCGAAATCGTATTTGTGCGCCATACCCATTATGCGCAGGAAGTGGATGAAGAGACGTTCTTTTACGCCCGCGAAACGGGCGGGACGATTGTCTCTACGGCGCTGGAAAAGATGAAGGAAATCATCGACGAACGCTACCCACCGGATGAGTGGAACATCTATGGCGCGCAGGCCTCGGACGGGGAGAATTTTGGCAATGACTCCGTGCGTTGTCGTAAAATCCTGACCGAGCAATTGCTGCCGATGTGCCAGTTCTACGCTTATGTCGAGATTGTCGAAGAAAGCGCGCAGATGCTTTTGGACAATACCGAGGCGGGCGAGGACCTGTGGCAGAACTACCGGCAAGTCAAAGAGGCCTGCAGGCATTTTGAGATGCAGCGTGTCTCTGAGCCGGGTCACATTTACCCGATCTTCCGAGAGTTCTTCCTGCCCAAGGTGAAAGGCTGACCCATATGGAGACCGCAAAGACCACCACCACACCGCTGTTCGATGGGCCAGAGTGGACGTTCGAGCTCTTGGAGAAAGCGCGCGATGCGATTGAAAAAATCGCATTGGGTGATCTGGGATTGGACGTCTATCCCAACCAAATTGAGATCATCTCGGCCGAGCAGATGCTGGATGCCTATTCCTGTGTCGGGTTGCCGTTGATGTATCAGCATTGGTCGTTCGGCAAACACTTTGCCCGCGACGAGGCGCTCTATCGCACGGGGCGTCAGGGCCTTGCCTATGAAATTGTCATCAACTCCAACCCCTGCATCAGCTACAATATGGAAGAGAACACCATGGCGATGCAGACGCTGGTGATGGCGCATGCGGCCTTTGGGCATAACCACTTCTTCAAGAACAACTATCTGTTCCAGCAATGGACTGATGCGGATGGCATTCAGGACTATCTGGCCTTTGCCAAAAACTACATTGCCGCCTGCGAGGAGCGCTATGGCTTTGACGCGGTGGAGGAAATTCTGGACGCAGCCCATGCGCTACAGTCGCAGGGTGTCTTTCGCTATGGTCGCCCGCCCAAACCGACGATCGAGGAGCGTCGCGCCATGCAGCAGTTGCGCGAGGCCTACGAGAAGGGGCAAAGCGCGCTGGATATCTGGACGGATGCAACGCTGGGGCTGAAGCGTGATCCAGACGCGCAAGATGAAGATCTGGACCACTCTGAGCGGCGCAAGCGCATGAACCTGCCACAGGAAAACATCCTTTATTTCCTTGAGAAACACAGCCCCGTGTTGGAGCCGTGGCAGCGCGAAATTCTGCGCATCGTGCGGATGCTGGCGCAGTATTTCTATCCGCAGAAACAGACCAAGGTGATGAATGAAGGCTGCGCGACTTTTGTGCATTACTACATCATCAACGCGCTTTATGATCAGGGTCTTGTGACTCAGGGCGCCTTGATGGAGATGATGCACAGCCATACAAATGTGGTGATGCAACCAGAGTATGACGACCCGCGTTACTCCGGTATCAACCCCTATGCGCTGGGCTTTGCGATGATGCAGGACATTCGCCGAATCTGCGAGGAGCCGACCGAGGAGGACCGCGAATGGTTCCCGGATATTGCGGGCGATCCTGACTGGCGTGGGGTGTTGCGCAATGCCTGGGCCAACTACCGCGACGAGAGTTTTATTCAGCAGTATCTATCGCCGCACCTGATCCGCAAGTTTAAGCTGTTCACGCTGACGGATGATGAGACGCATCCAAAGCTGGTGATCAGCCAGATCCACAATCGCGCGGGTTATAAGGCCATTCGCCGCGACCTCGCGAAGCAATATGATCTGGCCTATATCGAACCCGATATTCAAGTGAGCGATGCGGATCTAAAAGGGGATCGCACGCTCAAGCTTACTCACAAAGTGCGCGACAATGTGCATCTGGCCGAAGCCGACCGGGATGAGGTTCTGAGACACCTGCGCCGGCTCTGGGGGTATGACGTGAAGCTCGACGCGGTTGCGGATGTGCTGCAGTAGGTCCCGTAAGAGGTGATAAAGAAAAAGGCGGACCACCGGGGCCCGCCTTTTGCGTTTCAGATCAGTGTGATCAGAATTCGACCACGGCGCGGATGGATTTGCCCTGATGCATCAGTTCGAACCCTTCGTTGATCTGGTCCAGCGTCAGCTTGTGGGTGATCATCGGGTCGATCTCGATTTTGCCGTCCATGTACCAATCCACGATCTTTGGGACGTCCGTGCGACCAGAGGCCCCACCAAAGGCTGTACCGCGCCACGAACGGCCGGTGACCAGCTGGAACGGACGGGTGGAAATCTCAGCACCTGCGGGCGCAACACCGATGATGATGCTCTCGCCCCAGCCCTTGTGGGCGGCTTCAAGCGCGGTGCGCATGACATTGACGTTGCCAGTGGCGTCAAAGGTGTAATCGGCACCGCCGCCAGTAAGTTCCACTAGATGCGCCACCAAATCGCCCTCAACTTCGGAGGGGTTCACAAAGTCGGTCATACCGAATTTCTCGGCCATCTCGACCTTGCCGGGGTTGAGGTCAACGCCCACGATCTGATCCGCGCCAGCCAGACGTAGGCCCTGAATGACGTTCAGACCAATGCCGCCGAGGCCAAACACAATGGCGGTAGAGCCGATTTCGACCTTGGCTGTGTTGATCACCGCACCGATGCCGGTCGTGACGCCGCAGCCGATGTAGCAGACTTTGTCAAAGGGGGCGTCCTCACGGATCTTGGCCAGCGCGATTTCGGGCACCACAGTGTGGTTGGCGAAGGTGGAACAGCCCATGTAGTGGTGGATCGGCGTCCCATCAGGAAGCGAGAAGCGGGTGGTGCCATCAGGCAGGAGCCCCTGACCCTGCGTGGAGCGGATCGCCTGACACAGGTTGGTCTTGGGGTTGAGGCAGTAATCACACTCGCGGCACTCGGGCGTATAAAGCGGGATCACGTGATCGCCGGGTTTCAGGCTTTTGACGCCTTCGCCCACCTCGATCACTACACCTGCGCCCTCATGGCCCAGGATCGCCGGGAAGATACCTTCGGGGTCATCGCCAGAACGGGTGAACTCATCCGTATGGCACAGTCCGGTGGCCTTGATTTCTACCAGAACCTCACCCGCCTTAGGGCCTTCGAGGTTCACGTCCATGATTTCCAGCGGCTTGCCTGCTTCGAGGGCCACTGCGGCGCGGGTCTTGATCATCACTTTGTCCTTCTTCTCAGACTTTTCAGACCGTTACGCCCGCGTTTGGAATGGCAGGGCAGGCGTAAACAAACGGGTCTTGGCTCTTGAGATCGCAGTTGCGACCGTATTTTGCGGGGCCGTTGGGCGCTGCACCAGTGGGTTCAGGGGTACATCACGCCAAGGGGCGTGCGCAACCATCGAAAACCACGGCAGGCGGCGCGTGATAGCGGTCTTCATACCTATAGCGGGCGCATGAGAGGGGAGAGGTGCTCAAAACCGACGCAAGCATAGTGTGCTGCGTCACAAGCACGCCTGCGCTCAAGTTTCCGTGGAGTGGCTTGAGATTGCTTGCAGTCATGTCCATCTTGGGAGAGACGCAGGATAACGCTATAGGCTGTTTCTGCAGCAAGGTTGTGGGAGGCACAGACAGATGAACATCGGTGATGTTGCGGCCAGGTCGGGTCTCCCGGCCAAGACAATCCGCTACTATGAGGACATCGGTCTGATTTGCCCAAACCGCAGCGCCAATGGCTACCGCTGCTTTGAAGAGCGCGATCTGCACAAACTGGCGTTTCTGGGTCGCGCACGCGCGCTTGGCTTTTCGATCGAGGACTGCCGCCTGCTGCTGGGTCTCTACGAGGACGACAGCCGTGCGAGCGCGGACGTAAAGCAGTTGGCGCAGGCGCATCTGAGCAAGATCGAGGAAAAGATCAATGATCTGGAGGCGATGCGCGCCACTCTGAGTGAGTTGATCACCTGCTGTTCCGGCGATAATCGCCCCGACTGTCCCATACTGAAGGACCTGTCGGGCGAATGTGAAGACGCGGGCTAAGACCGCCCGCGTTTGATTCTCTAAGGTCTATTGTATTTACCACCTGAGGCGTCGCGCAGCAGGGGGCGGTTTTACAATGCGCTGGGCCAGAAGGGATTTGACCACGCACGCTGGCCTGCTCGATCAATCACCGTGATCCGCAGCCACGGGCTGTCTTGCAAGCGCCCAAGTTCGACGGTCGTGTCTGTCAGGCTTTCTCCGCATACATCCATCGTGGCGTTGTTGTAGCCCTGAACGATCACGGTGCTTGCGGCGGAGCTCTTTACGCGGATCTTGTCGCCTTCATACCAGATGCCGTGGATTTCGGGGCCTTGTGAGGCGTAGAATTGCCCTGCTTTTAACGCAGCAAGGAGGTCTTCGGGAGTGTTGGCCACGGCCTTGACCATGACCCAGCCGCCAAAGGCGTCGGGGCCTTTGAAATGGGCATCATCTGTTGCGATCAGGTTCAGTTTGCGCCCTTCGCTCAGCAGCAGCTCCAGTATGGGCATGCCGGTGCCGCGATCCGATAGGGTGTGACAGCCGTGGTTGTAGACCTCCACGGCATGGGCCGCTTCGATGCTGCGGGCGTCGTGCTCGGTAAGGCCAGACCATTGCGGATGAGCGATGGCGACAAACGCTCCGGCCTCGCGTGCGCGCTGGGCGATTTCGGGGCCGGTTTCCTGTCCATCTACGGGCTGAAAGTCAGGCGTGTGTGAGGGAGCGAAGTCTGCGGGCAAGCCAACCGCAAGCAGGTGCCACAACTCGCCATTATCCTGCGCGCCGGAGTGCATTTCGATCCCCAGAAGCGTTGTAAATTGCGCGTCGCGGTAAGGTGTGGTGTCTGTGATCGGATAGTCCCATCGCCCCACGAAGTGATCGGTCAGGGAGATAAAATCATATCCTTGCGCCTTGTATCGGCGACACACCTCAGCTGGCGGCAATGCACCATCAGAGACATCGGAATGCGTATGGAGATTGCCACGGTAGAAATTGCCCGGTGCATTGAAGGGAGGAAGCAGCATGGAGTTTTCATCTTTTTAAAACTGTATGCGCCACCGCCTAGCATCACATTGCTACAAGCAGATGACTTTCAGATGACACTGGCGCGGAGAATCGCGGTGCGTCGTTCTCAATATGTTCATACGCTGCAGTGACGCCCTGTCCTGGGGACGCGCGCGTTTAGCGATATTTATTTTTGTGGTGAAAGTTTGAGCAGTTCGCCGGTGCAGGGCTGATATCTTGTGCATCGGTTGCCTGAAGGCCACTCAAAGTGGCGATTGCAGCGTGTGGCTGTCGATGAAATCGAAGGGGGGACGAAGCGAATATCCTTCACGAGATTAGGGTAGGAGGGGATGACTCCTCACCGCAAAATGCATGCAAAAACCCGCATGTTATCAAGGCTTTCCCACGTCGCGATCCCCCTCTGATTGCATATGAATCATTTTGTTTAGCTACCATAGGTTGTGCGTAATTTACCTTCGTTAAATTCGTGATTTATCCGTTTGCACTTTGTTAACTCGTTGCGTTGATGGGATTTTCTCAAAGGAATTATTTTTTGTTTGTCGGTTCGGGTATTTGCTGTTTTAATGGTTGCCGTAAGGCTGCAGGCGCTTATTTATCTGTTTTTTTGCTCTTGTGGTTCGCGTAACTTGTATGGCGAGAGTATCCAATGGTTGTAGTTTTGAAAGTTCGTCAATATGGCGCGTTTGGTGTTTATCGGCCAGACGGAGAACCAATTCAACTTGGCGCAAAACATCAGGCGCTTATGGCTCTGATGATTACTGCCGAAGAAGGCATTCGAACTCGGGCGTTTCTTGAGCATACGCTGTGGAGTTTTGCCCAGCCCGAGCAGGCCAAAGCAAGCCTGCGTACGGCATTGTCTACCCTGCGAAAACACATCGGACCCTCCGCGTCGGCTGCGTTGCGCGCCAACCGGGAACGGGTGACGCTTGATCTCAGTATGATCGAGGTGGAACAGGACACATCGCGCGGAGAATTCATGGAAGGCTTTGAACTTCCACATGAACATGCCTTTGCAGACTGGTTGGCAGAGATGCGATCACAGAGTGCAAACACCGCAACATCTGTGCAAGAGCAGCCTTGGGCACCGCGCGACAGAAGCCGCGTCATTTTGGACGAGTTGCTGCCGTCGATTGCAGTATTGCCTTTTGCCCAGCGCTCGCCGGGTGGGGCGAGTGCGCCACTTGGTGCGATCTTGTCCGAAGAATTGTCGCGGCAACTATCGCGTAGTCAGGCGTTTTCCGTCACATCCTACATGGCGTCCCGGCAATTCAGCATCGAAGAGGTCCGCCCCGCAGAAGTTTCCTCAATTGCTGGCGTCAGTTACCTCGTTTCCGGCTCTGTTTTTGTGAGCGGTCATGATTTCATTTCGCAAATTGATTTGCATGACGCGCATCGTGAAAAAGTCATTTGGTCGCGGGAGTTTCGCGGGAGTCTTTCAGATCTCTTAATGGGGCAGAGCGGGTCTTTGCGTGATGCCACCAGCCAAATTGGCCAAACCGTTGTTGGAGAGGCCGTGCGATTGGTCAGTTTTCGACCGCTTTCCAATCTCGCCAATCATACATTGCTGATGGCCGCAATCGTGATGATGCAGAGCAAACATCACGATCAGTTTGAGAAGTCGAACGAGATCCTCGACACGTTGATGGAACGCGAGATGCACCACCCCGTCGTTCTGATATGGGCAGGCATTTGGCAGGTGATGCGGGTTCAAAAGGGGCTGTCGGACGATCGTCGCAAAAGCACCCTGATGGCGGAGAACCTTGCCAATGCAGCGCTGGCGCAGGACCCTGCGTTCTCTCTGGCCCATACGCTCAAGGGCATGATCGCGAGCTATCTGACGTTTGACTTCGACAATGCGCAATACTCCTACGACAAGGCGTTGCAGGACAACCCAAACGAGGCTCTGGCGCTGTTGTTGAAGGGGGCGACCCGCGCCATGCAGAACCGCCCGGATGAGGGGGTGTTGCTGACAGAGGCGGCGCGCAAACTGACCCCGCTGGGGCCGCAGCGGTACTATTTTGATTCACTCGCAGCCTCGGTGAGCCTGGCGGCACGCGATTACAATCGTGCGATAGAGCTGGCAGATCAGTCGCTGCAGGAGAATGACACCTATCCGTCGACCTTGCGTACCAAAGCGATTGCGCTGCAGATGTCGGGCCGCGCACAGGAGGCGCGTGATGTGGTCGAGTGCCTGATGAAGGTCACGCCGGATTTTTCACTGTCGCGCTACATGCAGGAACATGCTGCCGCCTTCACCCCGTCCGGCCCTGATTGGGCCAGCGCGTTGCGGGAGGCAGGTGTTCCAGAATAACACCTACCTGTCACCACTCAGGCATTGCCCCTTTGGAACCGCATGGTTTTGAAGGGGTATTTTTAGTGAATATGCGCCCTGCACGGCCCGCAGTTGTCGGGCTTACGAGTTGGTAACTATGTGTTCTCAAAGAATATCTGAGCATTTTTTGAGGGAGGCGGCATTTTTTCGGAAAAACCCCTTGCAGCCCCTCCAAACTGTCATTAGAAGGCCCCTCACAGACAGTGTTGGGATGTAGCCAAGTGGTAAGGCAACTGTTTTTGGTACAGTGTACCGTAGGTTCGAATCCTACCATCCCAGCCATTTTCTTCCTGAACTAGACACGCTTGAGCTCCGGACCATCCGGAGTATGTCTGCGTTCAAACTCTATACAATCAACGTTGAATACGCTGATCTGGAGACAGATCTGTTTGGTACGGGTTGTGTGTGCCTACCGCTTTAGCGCACGTCGAACGTCGTGATGGCCAGCGCCGCCTGACCTGAGAGACTTCCTTGCAGCCCGGCAAAGACATCCTCTGCCAGACGACCGTTCCGGTCCCGAATCTGTTGCATGGGACTGCGGCTGGCGATTGCGATGAGCATCTGGGCTGTGTCCCGGCGTGGGCCGGATCGGGTGACGGGGACGTCAAACCGGGTGAAATTACCGGATTGAGACAAAAAGCGCTGCAGATCCTGCACGACGCCATTATTGTCCACCAACAGCAACGCCACGTATTTGCCAGCCGTGCCGCGCAATACGCCAGTCAGCCGCGTCCCGCTGGCGACACTGCTCGCATCAAGCCGAAGGCCCAGCCGGGTGGCTGGATAGTCCCGATTGTCCTTGATGTATTCCACTGCCGGGCATTGCCGCGGGTCAAGCAGAGTGCGGGTTTGGCGCAGATCGCTATCCGACTGGGTGAGAACGGTCTCGGAAAAGCGCGAGAACGCGGTATCCTGAGCGGCCATCATATCGAGGCCGACGCCATCCTCTCCGTCACGACGGGGCAGGGTGAGCAGACATTCCGCCCCGGCGTTGGAGCGAATTTTGCGGATGAGATCACCCACCGCGAGGTCCTGCGCACTGGCGGGCGGGCGGGCAGTCGTGGAACCTGTGGAGCGCCCCGGATCGGTGGCACCGCTAACGGGAGAAGGCAGGGCGGCAACAGGTTCCACACTCGCGATCTGGCTGGTCGCCACGGGTGCAGCCACCGCCGCGCCCGATGTGATCGGAGCGACCGCCACCGGATCACCAGCTGATGAGGGAAGCGCTGTGACAGTTTCCGGGATCAGCGGGCTCGTGTCCTCGGGAATGAGGGGCGAAAGCGGGGCCGTTGATGAGGTTGGCACTTCTTCAGGGGGAAGTGTTGTGGCGTCTGTCGCTGATGGTTCGGCCTCGGGTGAGACCGGATCGGCAATGACCGGAGGGAGCGCTTCGATGGGGAGTGCCTCTGTCGGAGCGGGGGTGAGGGCGGCGAGTTTTTCCACCTCGCTCTCCTCTGGAGAGGTGTGTTCTGCCTCGCCTTCCAGGGCGGCAAGCTGCTCTGGTGGGCTACTTTCGGTTCCAGCTTCAGCGCCAGCCATGCCCTCGCGAAGTTCAAGCCCCGCGAGGGTGTTGGAATCCAGTGGTTGCAGGGTCACGCTGTATCGTGGCTGGTCGGGTGCCACCCCCGGTCCGGTCAGGAAGGGGTGCAACCCACCCAGAAGCAAGGCGCCAACTGCGACATGCGTCACCAATGAGCCGCTACCGGCAAGGAGCCAGTTGGGCGTGTCGGATTGGCCATAGGGGAGGATGCTCACGTGTCTGCCTGCTCGTGGATTGTGACCAATGTGACATTGAGCGTCCTAAAAGGGGGCTGCGCCAGCAGTTCAAGCAAATCGAGTGCAGGTGCCGTGCGTTCCATCAGCACATAGAGTGTCTGCGCCCCCTCCAGCATGTCATCAAGCTGAGTGAGCGCCACAGATTCGCCGTCCAGTAACAGGCCGCCGTCGAGGCGCACTTCTAAGAGCGGGCTGGGCAGTTGCTCTGGGAAAAGCTCCTGTGTCGTCGGAAGGTCTATATCGGTGTCCTGCGCAGATATCAGCGACCCGCTGGCAAGAAAGAACAGCAGCAACAGCAGAACCACATTCACGATGGCCAGTGAGGTGTCGGTCTGCACCCGCTGTGCGCGGGGCGGAAGGAGTGGAGTACGGCGCACCATGGCTATAGCCCCCCTGCGCTGATCTGCACGGCTGTGACCTCCGCATCCTGTAGATGCGCAAGCACAGTAGCGAGATCCTGCACACGGGCCGATGATTTGACGATCAAGATCACCGACGCAGGGGTGAGATCATCGCCCAATGCGGCAACAAGATCGGGGAGTGTTTCAAACCCGAAAGTTTGCCCTTGGATGACCATGCCATCTGCCCCGATGTTCCAGAGCGGCGCGGAGACGGCGGCGCCACTGGGCAGAGGGGTGTCGGGCCTGGAACCCGCGCCAGAACCGACCCGCTGATCCGAGACCGCATCGGTTCGGTTCAGTGTCAAAAGCGCGTAGGGCGTGAGGCTCGACGATAGCATAAAAAAGACCAGAAGCTGGAACATCACATCTGCAAGCGACGTCAGCGTGAAGGTCACGCGTCGCTTTCGGACAGGAAGATCAAGCCGGTTGATGTGCATCAGGTCTTAGCCTTGCTGGCGGGCGGATTGATCAACACGCCCGTGAATGGCAGCAGAGATCAACACTTCGATCAGATTACGTTCACGCTCAATCCGCGCATCCAGCCAACTGGTCAGAAAGTATGCAACAAGTGCGACCGCAAGCCCGGCCGCCGTTGTGGTCAGCGCGGTCCAAATGCCCCCCGCAAGTGCGGCAGGGTCCGCCGCAGCCTGTGTCTGGGCCAGTACCGAAAACGCATCAATCATGCCGATCACGGTGCCCAAGAGGCCCAACATGGGGGCCGCATGCACGGCGATTTCCAGCAGCCGAATACGATCAGACAGGGTTGCAAGCTCTGAAATCGCGGTCTGGCGACCCAGTTCCTCGGCGTAGGCTGTTTCACCCGGGCGGGCACGCAACCCGGTAAAGACTGCGTGCAGGATACGCGAGAGCACGGATTTGCGTGCTGCCGCCTGCTGCATCGCGGCTTCGGCCTGACCGGAGAGCCATGTGTTGATGATCTGTTCGGCCATCTGGCGCTTGCCAACCCCAAGGCGCGAGAACTGGAGCAGTTTGAAGATAAAGACCGACAGCACGGTGAGGGACATCACGCCCAGCGCTGCAAAAACGACCAGTGTCAGCGGATCAAACATGTCCGCCCGAAAATTACTCATGGGGTTACTCCACAGCGCGGCCACGTCAGGCGGGACCGCGCGTCAATGCAAAAAGGGCGTGGCTTAAATACCGAACTGGATCGGGGTGCGCGAGCTTGCGACAAGCCCATTCATGCACAAGTCGCTTGGGTTGCCGCCACTTGCGATACAGGCGGGGGAATCATTGACCACGATGCGGGAGATCGACCCGCATTCCGTTTCGGCCAAGTCGAATTGCAGAACCTTTGTTTTACCTTCGCTGAGGGCACCGAATTCAAGCACCAGCAGGCGCGTGACCACACCTTGGCCATCAAACAGAGCAATCTGATAGGAGGCGCGATCGAGAGCCGTTGAGGACTGATTTGCCGCCACATAGGTCAGGCGGCAGCTGCCTTCTGTCGTTTCTGTCACGGAATTGAGGTCGAGCTGAAATGCCTCGGCGTCCTGCGTTGCATCCTGAGACCAGAGCGAAGTGGCCTGTAGTGTCAGCAGCGCGGTAGCCAGAACCGATGTCTTGGCCGCAGTCATAATGCCCATGATACCCCCAATGAGTCTGAATAAAGAAATCGCGGCCATTTGGGCGATAATCCAGCGCACAGGTCAACCGGGAATTTGGGGATATATTTCTCCCAGAGGGAGAGAATCAGCGGAAAACGCCGATGAAGAAACTGGGGCTGGGGGAGGTGCTGCTGCGGCGCGACAACTGCGGCGGCAGCGAAACCAACTGCTGTTCCGGCTGAGGCTCACTTTGATACAGCGGCGCAGGTGCCGCAGATGCGGTGCGCTCATAGGTCTGTGGCAGAGGTGTTGCCACATAGCTGTCGTCTGCAGCGGTCGAAACAGGGCGTTTCAGCGGCCGGACATCCAGCGTACGCGTGACCTCATGCGATGCATCAGCGGATGCCGGTATCACTGCCGGTGCGGGGTCTGGGGTACTTAAACCCAGTGCTGGCAAAGCTGCATCAGTCTGCGTGGGGCTGGAGTTTGGCAAAAGCCGTGCTGGCGTTTCAAAGGATGCCACACGCGGGAGGTCCGCGCGTGCATCAAATGCAGGCGACGTATGCGATTCGACACGCGGGGTTTGTAGGCTCGGCTCTGCACGCAGTTCAGGAACCGGTGCTTGCAGGCGCGTCAGCGAACTCAGCCGTGCGCTGCTGTCTCCATCAGAGCCGGACAAAGCATTGTGACAGAGCGCAAGGCCGAGCCCTGCGGTGATAGAAAGGCAGGCCGTGCCTGCTATGATCACAATGTACCGAACCATGTCTTCCAATGTAGATATCTGGTTGGCAAATGCCAGCCCTTTCAGTCATTGTTTGCACGCAGGCTAATATGATTGTTGCGAATTTCGCACGTATTACGTGTGTGCCTGCAGTCGAGTAGCTGAATTATCGATGTGAAAAGAGTATGTAAAACATGAAGCTAAGCGTTCTGTCTGGGGTCGTTGCTGCTTTTACAACGCTTGTGCCCAATGCGGGGCAGGCGAAGTTCACATTTTGCAACCAGACGTTGGATGTTGCGAATGTTGCGATCTCTGCTTTCAACGACGGTGCATTCGAAAGCTCCGGGTGGTGGGTGGTCGGTCCCAACCAATGCGCGGAGGTCATTAGTCAGAGTTTGCGATCTCGTTTTGTCTATGTGTTTGCCAAGGATGTCTTTGGGCGCGCGCTGCTGGATGGTGTTGCGTCCATGTGTGTGGATACCGGCCGATTTCAGATCCGGGGAGAAGAAGAATGCCTGACTCGCGGCTATATCGATGCCCGTTTTCATGAGGTAGACACGCAGCAGTCCGACAGTTGGACATTTTTTCTGCGGTCTGCAGCGGATTAAGGGCATCTTGCGGTCGCTTCTCGCAACGCTGCAAGGTAAGGTTGCAGCAATAAGGATGCTCCTTCTTTTCAAGATGCATTGAGGCTGGTTTTGTCGTTTTCCTCTCGTTGGTTTGCTTATGTGCTGGGGGCGTGCGGATGCCTGTGGAGTGGCGTCGCTGCCGCGCAGGATTGGTCTGCCTTGGTGGTCGGCGACACAGGCCAGGGTGCGGGGCGCGCCTTTGCTGACAGTTATTACGCTGCACGCGCCCTAGAAGACTTTGGCGGGGCGCCCGTAACTTTGCTGCGAAACGCCAGCTATGACGCCGTCTCCGCCGGTTTTGACGACTTAAGCGGAAAGACGCAGGTTGCATTCTATTTTGCAGGCCCCTTGGAGGGCGGGATGCAGGTCGACGGGCGCAAATTTGAGATAAGCTCTGGCATTGCGCGTTTGCAGAGTGCGGGTTTGAAACATGTGTTGTTGATGTTCGAAAACTGCGCTGGAGATGCGCAGACCGCCGCGCCGCTACCCGAGATTGGCGAGGGGGCATCTGATCTGAGTGTTGTGGTGCTGGCCAGTGCGGGGGCGGCGCAGGCCTGTCCGCCCGCTGGAGAGCGTCTGAGCGATACCCTGAAGCAGGTCGGAAAGGCCGAGGCGCTGATGGTGCCGGAACTTGCATCTTATGTGCAGCAGGGCGAACTTGATGATTTGCCAGATCAACCGCGGCCACAAACCGATGTGATCGCGTCCACACCGGCGCGACGGGATCAGGTGCTGATTACCGATGTGGTGCGGGTGATCCCCGCCAGCGCTCCGGCAGGCTTGACGCCGGTAAGCGTGCCTGCGGCCTCTGCCCAGCGCAGACCGGAACGGTCGGATGCATCAGCTCCGGTTGTGATTTTCTCTCCGGTTTCCAATCCGCAGCTCGCGGCGCTACCACAGGCGGATGGGCTGCCGGAACCTTCGATTATCGTGGGCCTTATTGAGGGCGCGGATCAGAACTTTGATGCGGCCCTTGATCCGTCTGATCTGTCTGGCAATGAGATCAGCTATGACAATGTCGAGGCGCGCCGAAGTTTGATGCGGCAAGACCCGGATCTCTATGCGGGATTGCTGGCAAGTGGTGCTTTTGATCCACCGGGTCCATTGCTGGTACGGGCATTGCAGCAGGAATTGGCGCGTATGGGCTGTTATACCAGTCGCGTTGATGGCGCCTGGGGGCCGGGGTCGCAACGCGCGGTGGTGCGCTATTATGACGAAGCGGGTGTGCAGGTGCCGACGCAGGCGGCGGAGGTGTCGCTTTATCGGGATATTATTGGCCGTGAAGATGTGACCTGTACGGCCCCCGTGGCTGCCGTGCCGCAGCCTCGGCCCAATACCAGCCCGGCTCCGACAACGCGCCGTCCAGTCGCCCAACCAACCGCGCCGCGCGCGCCTGCGCAGACCCAGATCGCTCCCGGTGCGGCACTGGGTGGTGTGTTTCGCTAGGCTGAGACCGGATGGCATATACCATCGATCCAGCCTTTCGTAAGGCAAAGACGCAAGCCCGCAAGCGTCGGCGGCGCCGCCTCGTTCTGCGGCTTGGCGGTGCGACGGCGGTTCTTGCGGCGTTGTCCGGCGTTGGCGTCTGGTGGTTCGGGCGCAGTGGCGCGGATCTTGATGCAGAACTGGCGATGGTGCCGACAGAGACGGTGGTGCCTGATCCATCGGTACAGCAGGCACGGGTGCGGGCAATGCTCAATCTGCGCCGCGCGCCCATGATGCTGCATGTGGAAGAGACCGGCGATCAAGCGATGCGAGAATTGGCCTTGCCCGCAGGTCAGCCATTGATCCGCGACGGCCGGCCAGAGCCTTTGCCGATTTCGTTGTTGCAGGATGATCTGTTGACGGCTGGACGCAATCTGGTCCTGCAACTGCCGTCGGGACGCGATGATTTTGCGCTGTTTCAGGCGCAACGACGCGATGCGCTGGAGGCAGCGCAAGAAGAGCGGCGCACCACGCTGCTGGCGCGTGACGCCAGCGTGGCGCTCACGATCCCATCGACGCGCCGCTCTGCGTTGTTCAACGACGAGATCATTGTCCTAAACACCGACAGGTCCCTGCGCGAAGTGCTGGTGGACAGTGGCATTGATGCCGCGCAGGCCGAGAGTATTGCCTCCGCCACCATTCGAATCGGCGAGTTGGATGAGACTCTTGTTGCCGGAAGCGTGGTCGCGCTGCGGTCTCGAAACCGAGCGGGACAGGCGGATACGCCGTTGCTTTTGCAGCTGTCGCTGTATGGCCCGGACAGGTTCTTGGTCAGCCTTGCCCAAAACGGACCGGGTCGTTTTGCCAGCGCTGCTGACCCGTGGGCGGAAAAAGACTTGCTGCAACGCTCTGGCCGGCTGGTCAGCACTGAGATGCCGGGTCGCAATGTGCGCTTAATGGATGCGCTATACTCCACTGCGTTACGCAACGGCGTGCCCACTGGTATCGTGGGTGAGTTGATCGTGATGATGTCGCGCCGATTTGATCTGGAACGTCTGGCGGAGCAGGGGGATCGGATCACCCTGCTGTTTTCAGGCCAGCCTGACACCGGGAGTGCGGGGCAAATCCTCTATGCGGGAATTGAGGGGCCTTCAGGAGAGATGCGCTGCTATGTGACGGCGCTGCCGGGGCCGGAAGGGGGCTATGGCTGTTTTGACGCGGGTGAAGCGGGCGTCGGCGGGATGCGCCTTGGGGCCGGGCTGGCGATCCCTGTGCGTGGGGTGAAGACCAGCGGGTTTGGCATGCGCATGCACCCTATCCTCAAGAAAATGAAGCCGCACAATGGGGTGGATTGGGCGGCCCCCGAGGGTACACCAATCTTTGCCGCACGGGCGGGCACGATCCGCGCCGCCGGGGACAGTGGCGGCTACGGCAACCTCGTGGCGATCACGCATGAGGGCAACATGGAGACGCGCTATGCCCACATGCAACGCTTTGCAGACGGGATCGCACCGGGGGTCACCGTCGCGGCGGGTCAACAGATTGGCTATGTGGGGACCACAGGACGTTCGACCGGCCCGCATCTGCATTTCGAGCTTTGGGTGGATGGTCGCCCGACCGACCCCGCGCAATATGGCAGTAGTGCGGTCGCGTCGCTTGTGGATCGTATTATCCATGTCGAAAGCGGTGGCAATGCCACGGCGCAAAACCCGCTATCCTCGGCCACCGGTGCTGGGCAGTTCATCTCCAGCACCTGGGTACGCATGATGAATACCTATCGCCCCGATCTGGTTGAGCAACTGACCCGTGAGGAACTGCTGGATCTGCGCAACGATCCGGTACTAAGCCGCGACATGGTGCAACGTCTGGCGCAGGAAAGTGAAAGCTATCTGCGCGCACGTGGTCATCAGGTCACTGCTGGGCGACTGTATCTGGCGCATTTCCTTGGCGCGGCTGGGGCCAATCAGGCGCTTTCCAGTGACCCTAATCTGAGTGTGGAAGAGGTGATGGGTGCCGGAGTGGTCTCTGCCAACCCATTCTTGCGCGGCAAGAACATCTCGGACCTTCTTGCGTGGGCCGATCGCAAGATGCAATCGCGGGGGCAGCGTGTCGCGGTGGTGATCCCACCACAGGTGAAGGCGTATATGACCCGGATTGATGCTTTGCTGGCAGATCTCTGAGGAGGGGTCTGCGCTCAGGGCCTACAGCTCTGCGCGGGGGTTGCGGAAGCCTCTTGCAAAGAAAAGAGCGCCAGTTCCGGGGCGAATACGTAGCCTTGCGCATCAGAGCTGCTTTTGAGCACCCAAAAACCAGCGGCTGGAAGAAGAAAGGCCAATGCCACAATCCCAGCCAACAGGCGGGCGTGATGGCGCTCTGGCAGCGGTGCAAGCAACAGGAACAACGGCAACACAGCGAGGGCGAGGAACCAGAAACTGCTGGTGTCAAAATACACGCGTTCTGCACATGCAGACAGAGCGTTCAGGGCTGCGGAAATATCCCACAGCCCCCAAATAGCCACCGCGATCCCCAGCGAGGAGAACGCGGCGAGTATGCAAATCGCAACACTGCGGGACATCAATAGGGTCCGGTATGTTTCAGCGCCTGATTGATCAGATGCTGCTCCCACGCGCGGATCTGACGGGCGAGCACGCGGAAGGGATTTTCAAAAGAATCTACGGTATCCTCGATGGCGCGTACAAGTGTTTCGGTGAGGCCAAATTTACGATCCACGCGGTCCAGCAGGATCGACACGCCAATCCCAACGATGACGGCTGCGATCACCGGACCAGCGGCGATAGTTGTCAAAGCGCCCACTGCCATCCCAGCAAGGAAACCCGCCCCGGCGGAAACCGCGAATTTGCCAACATCTGACGCAATTGTTCCCAGCAACTGGGTCAGACGCGGATCATTGTCTGACAGCACGTGTTCAACCACGCGCAACGCAGCAAAGGCGACCACTGCGATACCAGTCATGCGCACCGCGCCTTTGGCCAGTTGTTTGGAGCCAAGCACGAGTTTTGCAACCTTGGGGTTTGAGCTCAGATAACGTGTGCCGGTCAAAGTGGCACGCTGGCCGGGGTAGCCTTTGATGATCACATATTCTTTGCCGTTGACGGATTTGATGTAGGCGCGACCGCTGAGGCCAAGGGTTTGCACAAGTTTCGCAGCACCTGCGCTGTCGATCCCTGCGGTGGCCGCCGTAACAAGGTCGATTCCGCTGGCCTCCGCCATATCGTTGTTGATCTCGACAACATAAAGCAGGGTCTCTTCCAACGTGATATCGCGGCTGTCGGTTTTAATGGTGCAGTTACCAGTCTGAAGCGTTTCGGGCATGGGAACTCTCTTGAGGAATAAAGTGGATTGAAAGACCAGTGGGAAAAAGGTCAGCTCAGGGCGTAGTGGAAGCCCTCAGTATCGGCGGTCACGGTGACGCGATGGATTTCGCCTCCGGTGCTGAGGGTTTTTAGCACCTTGCGGCTCAGCTCCGGCAGGATGGAATTGGAGATGATGTTGTCGATCATCCGCCCGCCGCTGTCGGGGTCGCGGCAGAGGCTGGTGATATGGTCGATCACATCGTCGCCATAAACCAGTTCAGTGCCATGCGCGCCCTTGAGGCGTTTTTCGACTGCCGAGAGCTTCAGGCGCGTGATGCCGCCGAGGACTTCAGTGCTGAGCGGCAGGTAAGGGATGGTGACGATGCGGCCCAGCAAGGCGGGGGGGAAGACCTCCAGCAGGCTGGGTTTCAGCGCCACATCGAGTTCCTCCAGATCAAGGTCTGCTGCGCTGCCGTCGGGGCCGACCCGGTCCATGATGACCTCGGTGCCCACATTCGATGTGAGCAGGATCAACGTGTTCTTGAAGTCGATCATGCGGCCATTGCCGTCTTCCATGACGCCTTTGTCAAAGACCTGAAAGAAGATCTCATGCACATCTGGGTGCGCTTTTTCGATCTCGTCGAGCAAGACCACGGAGTAGGGCTTGCGGCGCACGGCCTCGGTCAGGCGTCCGCCTTCGCCATAGCCGACGTAGCCCGGAGGCGCGCCTTTCAGGAGCGAGACGGTATGGGCCTCTTGGAATTCGCTCATATTGATGGTGATAACGTTCTGCTCGCCCCCATAAAGTGCCTCTGCCAGAGCCAGCGCAGTTTCGGTCTTGCCGACACCGGAGGGTCCGCAGAGCATGAAGACGCCGATGGGCTTGTTGGGGTTGCCAAGGCCCGCACGGCTGATCTCGATGCGTTTGGCGATGGATTTTAGGCCGTGATCCTGACCGATGACGCGGGCGCGCAGATCATCGGAAAGGTTCAGTACCGCGTCGAGTTCATCCTGCATCATCCGACCCGCAGGGATGCCGGTCCAGTCCGAGATCACGGCAGCGATGGCCTGTTCATCCACATGCGCGAAGACCATGCGGTCGTCCGGGTTGG
This sequence comes from Tritonibacter mobilis F1926, assembly GCF_000376545.2. Lineage (NCBI taxonomy): Bacteria > Pseudomonadati > Pseudomonadota > Alphaproteobacteria > Rhodobacterales > Paracoccaceae > Tritonibacter > Tritonibacter mobilis. The sequence continues at coordinate 2,289,702 of NZ_CP015230.1, read as the reverse complement.
TCTCGTCCAGCGCGGTCATCTGCGCCTGCATCTCGCGGCGCAAGGCATCCGGGTCGATGTCGGCTGTTGCGTCAGGGGCGTCCACCTCCGGTTGCCCGGCGTCCTCTGTTTCGCTGCTGGCAGCGTCCTGTGCGCCGGGCGTGTCAGAGGTCTGTGCTTTGAGGCGCGCACGCAGGTCGAGCACCTGATCGACGATCTCTTTTTCGCGGGCGTAGCCTGTATCAAGCGCGGCCAGCCGGTCCGTCAGTTCAATGATCTCGGTCTTGATCTCTGCGATGCGGTCTTCGTGGCTCTCGCCCAGATCGCGGGCCTCTGTCTTGCCGGCAAGCTCGGCCTCCAGCGCGTCGATCCGGGCGCGGGTGGCGGTGATGCGGGCGGGCAGGGCGGACTGGCTAAGCGCCACCCGGGCGCAGGCGGTATCCAGTAGCGAGACCGCCTTGTCTGGCAGTTGCCGGGCGGGGATGTAGCGGTGCGAGAGCGTGACCGCGCTGACGATAGCAGCGTCGGAAATACGCACTTTGTGGTGGTCCTGCATCGGACCAAGGATCCCGCGCAGCATGTCGCAGCAGACCTCGATTGAGGGTTCATCTACATTTACCGGCTGGAACCGTCGGGTCAGGGCCGGGTCTTTTTCGATGTGCTGGCGATACTCGCTCCAGGTGGTGGCGGCGATGGTGCGCAGGGTGCCGCGGGCCAGCGCCGGTTTCAACAGATTGGCGGCGTCCCCGGTTCCGGCCTGACCGCCCGCACCGATCAGCGTGTGGGCCTCGTCGATAAAGAGGATGATGGGTTCGGGTGAGGACTGGACCTCGTCGATGACCGATTTCAGGCGCTGTTCGAACTCGCCCTTGATCGAGGCACCCGCCTGCATTGACTGGATGTCCAACTCAAACAGGCGCGTGCCCTTGAGTTTGGGCGGCACATCCCCGGCGGCGAGCAACTGGGCAAAACCTTCGACCACGGCGGTTTTGCCGACACCGGCCTCGCCCGTCAGGATCGGGTTGTTCTGGCGTCGGCGCAGCAGCACATCGATGAGCTGACGGATCTCGTCGTTGCGGCCCTTGATCGGGTCCATCTCGCCCGCTGCGGCGGTCATGTCCTTGGCAAACCGGCCAAGCGCGGTGGTGCCGCCTTTGCCCTGAGAGGCAGCGCCACTGTCCTCGGCTGTTGAGAGGTTGGCGCCATCCATCGGGCGCATCGTGTCCTCTTCGCTGCCCGCCCAGAGGCTGCGGCTGTCCTGCCCCAGTTGTTCGGCGGAGATCTGTTCAAACACCGAAGAATAGCGCAGCAACTGCCGACGCAAGGAGGGATCGTTGAGCAGCGCGGTCAGAACGTGGCCGGTGCGGATCTGCGCCTCGCCAAAAAACAATGTCGCATAGGTCCAGGCGTGGTTCAGCGCGTCTGCAAGATGATCGCTGATGCCCGGTGTTTCCGTCACATTTTTGTCGAGACGGTCCATCGCGCCCGACAGGTCCTTGAGCACGCGACCGCGATCAAGGTTCAGCTGGCGCAAAGTGACGGAGATGTCGGCATTCTGGTTGGAGACCGAATGAAACAGCCAGTGGCAGAGATCGACGTAGCGATTTCTCGCTGTTCTGGCGTCGCGCATGCCCTGAAGAAAGGCATCATAGCCTGCGCGGTTCATCTTGCCGGCGTATTTTTCAATTGTAATTTCAGTCATGAAACAGGGGCCTCGATTGGGCCGCACACCTGTCAGGCGGCGGAGGACTTCAATTCATCTTGGTCAAAGGGTTCGGGAAGCAGCGGATAGCGGCTGACTTGCAGGTATCCATCGGCGCTGCGTGGTAGGGGGCTGGTCGCGGTCGGGAGATCGGGCGTGCTGATCGAACCGACACAGGCGAGCCAACCTACTTGTGTGCTTTGTCCCAACACGGCGGTTGATATTTGCGGGCGCGGCAGCCATAGCGCGGTTTCAATGTCAAAGGCCTGTCCGAGATACCAGAACACAATATCCTGAAGCGCCGCGTGATCGGGGCCGCCGGGAAGGAAACGCTGATACTGGGCCAGATCACTGAGCATCACGTGAAGGCGGATCTTGGCACTGAGGGATTGCACATACCCGCCCAGAACACTGTTCTCACCGAGGGTGCAGCCTTGGGCCCCCAAGAGGCAATGCGCATCTGGTTCAAGTTCGAGCCAGCAGGGTACGTGCTCTTCGATCCGAAAACGGGCGCGACCGTTGAAGTGCAGTTCCAGCATTTGGCGCAGGCGTACGGGGCTTTTGACGCGCCCGGTTGCCAGCGGTGCCAGATGAAGCTTGGCCATGTCATCGGGACGCGCCCCGGACCGGTTGGCTGCGGTGCCACAGCCAAGAAGCGATAGGATATAGGCCTGAAACCGGTCACTGTCGGCGTGGTCGAACTGGCTTATTGCGCGGGCATCGGACCATGCACGGAAAAACAGCTCCTGAAAACGTGCGGTGAAGATGTCGCAAAAGGCGACGAAGCTCTCGTCCCCGGCAGAGAACCACGACTCAACCTCTTCGGTCCAGTTTAGCGGTAGCGCGCCGAACGCGCCGAACAACCCCATGAACTGCGCTCGCAGGCGTGGGGTGCTTTGGGTCAGGTCTACACGCGCCACATCGCGGGTGGGAAAGGCAAGGGCCGGGTCTTGACCCAGATGCACGATGGCATCGCGCAGCCGCTTGTTCTGGCCAATGGCTGGTTTGTGACCTGCACGTCGCTCAAGCTCTCGCAGGAGCGAAAACAGACCAACACTGCTGGCGGCTTTTTCCTGGTGCTCGCGGCGTTCCAACGTCTCGCTGACGCGGGTCGCGGCTGGCGAGGCCGCAGCAGAGGCGACGTCACCACTCACAACAACGGCCCTGTACCAGAGCGGGGCGCAAAGCGCGTGATTTCGCCCCGTTGCAAGCTATGTATCACCGTTTGGGTGAAGCTGTTGACCGCCGCATATTCGGCAAAGAAATGATCCAGCACCGCCCCTAAGGGTACGATGCCGGTGCTTTCAAATTCGGTTTCGTCAAAAATCACGCGGATCAGCAGCCCGCGTGCGGTATGATAGCCGTCTGGTGCGGCAATGGTGCGGGTCACCGGGGTGCATTCCAGATTGCGCACACCGCTAATTTGCGCCTCGCTGACGCTGTCGGAGAGATCGGCAAAGAGAGAGAGCATTTCCCGCAAAGACGCCGCCGACATGCCGCCATCCGGGCTTTGGACGCCAGAGGTGCCGAGCGACAGATAGGACAACAGTCGCCAATAGGTATCCCCCGCAGTTGTGCGGTGGTTGGCGGTGGTTTCACGGTCCGCAAGGCTGTCACGCGGAGGGGACGGTCCGGCAAGACATTTCAATGCCACGGTCTGGTCGTCACATAGGTGAAAACTCTCGGCGCTGTCTGCGATCGGCAAATATTCCGGCAGATGGCGGTTGGAGCATAAGAGTTTGACCTGCAGCCGGTTGGCTGGTTCTTGCTCGGGTGGCTCGTAGAGGCTGATCAGGGTCTCGGTGCCGCGGTAGAGATTGCGCGGGATGCCGTTGCGCTGTTCTGCCAGCGTGCGTCGGCGGGGTTTGCGCCGCGTGGTGTAATAAAGCGCCTGACGGGCGCTGCGCCCCTCGGGTGGCAAGGCATAGAGCGGATGCACCTCGGATTTGCTTTGCCGATCAGTATAATGCGCCCAGACCTCGGTGATGTGATGCACCTCGTAATGGGTGATCGGCGAGGAGTTGGGCGTGATGGTGTATTCGTGGCGCTTGCGGTCCAGATGCAGGTGGCTCGACATTTCTTCGAACAGATTGACCGCAGGCGCGGCATTGACCGCAAGATCCTGCGGGTCGAGATTTGCCGCCAGACGTTGCCGTGGGCTGGAAAACTCAAAAACCAATTGAACCGTGTTGCTGCGCACATGCGGCAGCACATCACGCAGGCCGGTGAGCCGCAAACCCAGAAACTTGCGCGGGAACACAAAGAACTCGCGCAGCCGTGCAAACCCATCAAACAAGCGCTTTTGGTGCGGAAAGAGCTGCTCACCTTCGTCAAAGCCAATCTTGTGCAGCTGGTTCGTGGCGAGACGGGCAAAGACCGGATCACCCTGCGCATTGAGCCAGCGCAGTGAGACCCGCGTACAATCGCAGAAAATCTGCTCGTAGAGGATGGCCGCCTCGTCCATCGGCGCGGTGAAGTTCAGCGTCAGGCTGTCCATCTCCAGCGTATTGAGCGTCTCGGTGGGGTTTGGTTGGCCGTCGTTATCGAGGCGCGCCACATCAACCACAAGGCCCGCTTTGGTGCTGGCGGCGATTTCCTGCCCCAAGGCGCTGATCGGTCCTGCACTGGCGTGATAAGTGGCCTGTGTCACGCCAATCGGCCAAACTGTCAGCGGGGAAGCCAGCGCAAAGCGGCACGACACCCTTTGTTGCGCATCGAGGAAACGGGCGTCCATATACTCGCCTGCCGTAAACGAAAGACCGGATTCGATTTCCGAGCTGTCGGCCGGGGCCTGTGCCCGGACAAGCATGACGCTGGGGGTCGGAGCGAGTGCATCGGGAAAGATCTGTTCCAGCAACTCGCGGGTGAAGGTCTGGTATTCCTCATCCATCTTGACCTTCACTTGGGCGGAGAGAAAGGCAGAGCCTTCCAGAAGCCCTGCCACTGCAGGGTCCATATTCTCCTCAAGGAGGCCGCCAAGCCGATCAGCAAGGCCCGGATATTCGCCAGCAAACTCCGCTGCGCGTTCTTTCAGAAGGCCAAGCTCCTGATTATAGGCGTCTCTTAATGCGCGTCTCATGCGTTCACCCGCAGGTGAGAGAGGGACATTTTGCCCGCGCCAAGGTCGATCTCAGCGTCAAAATCCAGAGATACATCGACGGGGTCACCGAGCATTTCAGCGGTCACAAACACTGCAAGGTGATGCGTCTTACCATTGCTGGTATCGCGGATCTGGACGTCCAGACTCTCTGCGATCAATCGCGGCTCGAACCGGATCAGAGACTCGCGCAGCGTTGCCACCACCGCAGGCGTATTGAGCGCGACTTTGCCAAGTCCGCTGAGATCGCGAAACCCGTAGTTGACGATAGAGTCGGCCACATGCGGTGCATCGTCCAATGGACAGATCGCCTCAAGGTGGATGGTATTGAGAAGGGCCGCCAGATCAGCCTCAAGATGCTGTCGCAACTCTGTTTCCGAGACGCCAAAGCGGCGCTGTTTGCGCGCAGAGGTCAGCTTTGTGATGCCATCACCGGATATTTCGCGACGGTGATGCGCGTCCTTTTCATTGTGAGACGCCCGAAAGACCTGCAGGATCGACGTCTTTGCCTTGCGGCCCGTTTGCCAGCGGGGATCACCGGTTTCAGAATTGTCCGCATCGCCGCGCCGCATGTTTGTACCTTCTGCACCGGGACTAAAAATAATGTGGAGCGTCGGGCCGGTTGCAATAACACGGGCCGATCTGCTCGAAAGGGGAGGGCCGCAGGACGCGGCCCTCCCGAAAATCCGTAGAACCGAAAGAGGGCGGTCTTACTTGCCCCATTCCTTGTTCTCGGCGATTTCCCAACCTGCGAGGCTCTCGGGGCCAGCGGCACCGGACTGCTCTTGGAAGGTGTAGGTCACCTGGAAGCGGCGGAAGTTCAGGGTCAGGGTTTCCTGAACGCGGTCCAGGCCATCCTTGCTGCCACCGGTCTGGTAGTTGGTGATCATCACGTCTTCGAAGTCGATTTTGAGGTAATCGACAGGAGCGGTGCCACCAGATTTGCGAACCACCAGCTGGCCGGACTTAATATGTTCGCCCGAGCAGCAGCGCTTGACCAGGTCATGCGTCGCTTTATCGACGTATTTGGTGACCTGAATGTCCTGCACGTCGACTTTACCGCCGCCGCCGCCGCCGCCCATGTGGGTGGTGCCGGACTGAGACATGGACCAGCCCCAGGACAGGATGTCGATCCAGTCTTTATGTTTGTCATCCTGGCATTCGCCAACGATGCCGTTGTCAAGTTTCAAAAAACAATCAATCGCCATGAAATAACTCCTTTAGGCGCTACATATCGCTCTCCAGGGGGGAAAACGAATTACTTCCCAGATGGCAGTTTCGACACAAGGCTCATGCCGATATCCATACCTTCCATCTGGAAATGAGGTTTGAGGAAAAACTTGCCCTGATAGTAGCCGGGGTTCAGTTCGTCCTCGACAACTTCTACTTTGGCTCCGGCCAATGGCTTTTTGGCCTTTTCCATCTCGCTTGCGCTTTCCGGGTTGCCGGAGACGTATTTATTCACCCATGCCTGCAGGTCACGCTGAAGCTGCGAGACATCCGGGCTTTGACCGATTTTGTCGCGCACCATCGCCTTCAGATAGTGGCTGAAGCGCGATACGGCAAAGATGTAGGGAATGCGCGAGGACATGTTGTCCGACGCGGTCGCCTGATCGTCGACGTAGGTCTTGGGCCGATAAAGGCTCTGTGCGCCGATGAAGGCAGCCTTATCGGTGTGCTGGCGGTGGATCAGGCCAATCAGGCCCGCCTTGCTCAACTCGCCTTCGCGACGGTCGGTGATCGACACTTCGGTGGGGCACTTCAGATCCTTGGCGCCATCGCCGGTATCGAACACATGGGTCGGCAGGTTCGCCACTTCACCACCGGAGGTGACGCCGCGGATGCGGACAGTCCAGCCGTGTTCCTTGAATGCGCGGTTGATGTTGGCCGCCATCGCATGGGCAGAGTTCATCCACGCATATTGCGTGCCTGCGTGACCGTCGGTTTCTTCTTCGAAGTTGAACTCTTCAACCACCGAATTGGAGTTCTGGCTGTAGGGTTCACGCGACAGGACGCGGGGCAGGGTCAGCGCAACGAAACGAGAGTTCTCGCTGTCGCGCAGGCTGTTCCACTGGGCGTATTCCGGGGTTTCGAAGATTTCGGAAAGATCCGGCGGAGCGGAAATTTCGTTCCAGTCGTCAAGCCCGAGAAGGTTGGGCGAGGCACCAGAAATGAAGGGCGCAAGCGCGGCCTCGGAAATCTTGCCGATGGAGTTCAGAAGGTTCACATCCGGCGAGGAGTGATCGAAGTGATAATCACCGACCAAGCAGCCGAAAGGTTTGCCGCCGAGCGTGCCGAGGTTTTGCTCGTACACAATGTTGAACAGCGGAGATTTGTCCCATTTGGCACCGGGGAAACGACGCATCATTCCCTGCAGTTCCTTTTTGGAGACGTTCAGTACCTTCACACGCAACGTCGCATCGGTCTCAGCGTTGTTGAGCGTATAGGCAAGCCCGCGCCAGCTGGCTTCGAATTGCTGGAATTCTTCGTTGTGGATGATCGCGTTCATCTGGTCGGACAGCTTTTTGTCCAGTTTCGCCAGCATTGCGTCCACGGTATCGATCATATCTTCGGCGACCACGGATTGATCGTCGAGCGCTTCACGCACCAATGCCACAACCGCGTTATCGACTTCTTGTGCGGCGATATCGGTGCGCGGTTTGATCGTCTGTTTCAGAATGTCAGAGAACTCCGACAGTTCATCCAGTTCTGCGGCGCCTTCGCCAGCCTGTACCTGTGCTTCGTTGTCCATATGTGTCACCTGTCCCTGTCCGAACGCTCAGTGCGCTCAGGCGTCCTCGCCATCGGTTTCTTCTTTTGCGGCACGTTCCGCCAGCGCTGCCATCAGCTCTGGGTCTTCCAACAATTTCTTGAGGTGGTCCTGCGCCTTGGGCTTGGACGCCATGTAGCGCTGCAGATTTGCAAGCTGTTCACGCGCTTCCAGCAGTTTTTTCAGCGCCGGAACCTGACGCGCGATGGCCGCAGGCTCAAGATCAGCAAGGCTTTCGAATTTAAGCTCAACGCCCAGCTTCTCGCCGCCATCACCGCTCAGGCGGTTTTCGGCCATGAAAGTCATGCCCGGCTGCAGTGACGCCATGTAGTCATCTACGGTGTCTTTGGTCACATCCGCAAAGGTGCGCTCTTCGACGGGCGCTTTTTCGACGCCGGGGGTGTTTCCGGACAGATCCGACATGACGCCCATGACGAAGGGCAACTCGACCATTTGTTCGCTGTCGAAAGGATCCTCATATTGGATCTGCACGCGTGGCGGACGGTTGCGTTTGATGAAGCTGGAACCTGAATCTGAGGCCATGCTGGCTACTCCCGTTAGGTGCGGTTCGTGCTGAACCGGAAGATTGTTGTGTGCCCCGCGAGGGCTAATGTGCGTCGCAATGACGAGGATCTATATGCTTTTGCCATCTCAGGCTGTGTTCTCCTGAGGTATAAGTTCTTCAATCAGAGATTGAAAGTCCATATCCAGATAGCTTTGAGCACGTTTCAGAAGAACTGGGACTGGGCTGGAGCGTTCGGTTTGGCGGAAATACACTTCGACCGATTGCAACGCCTGAGCGGCCTGAGCAGCGGAGGCGATTTTTGGATCAGGGCCGGGATCTTGCGGCAATTCAGTCGCGGCATCCGAGGTGTCGGGCAGCGCGCCGCTCAGTTCCGCCAATCGATCCGCGCCCAGCAAAAATCCTGTTGGTGCGCCAAAATCTACAACCGCCGCAGATGCTTGCGACGGCAACAAAGCTTGCAGCGCCTCAACCAGAGGTTTGCCGATCAGCAGGCGCGCCTGTGTCACCAAGAGCAAAGCCGCAGAGGAGGGCTCGTTCTTGCGATAGTAGATTTCGCAGGATTCCAGCACTCTTCGCGCGTGCAGTTGGCTGACGATTTGCACCGGTGTGCGCAGCGGCTCAACATTGGCCGTGCGGGCCGTGGCAAGTGCAGGTGGAGCCTGCAGATCAGGTTTTTCCGCGGCGGTTTCTGCGGGTGCAGGCTCGGGTGCTGCATTTGCAGCCAAGTCGGGGCGCGCGGTGGTCAGCACATCCAAGATGTCATCGAGAACTGCAAAAAGCTGCTCAAAATTGGGCTGAAATGGTGACGTCGGATGGGTCGTGCAGGCGGATTTTATCCGCGACGCGGCCGAGCGTATCGTGGTGAAATCCTGATGGGCATCTTCCACCTGCTTCTTGTTGCCGGGATTGGTCAATGCATCCAGCAGGGGCTTGAGTTCGATTTCGGATTCATGCTCGAGCGGCGCATTTTCACCTTTGGCCACGCGGATTTTGCGCAGAGTAACCTCGGTGGTGCCAGTGAGCCCCATGAACATCAATGGCTGCACCACTGTGACCGTCTGGTTCAGGTCATTGATCGCATCACGACGCTCGGCTGGACCATCTTCAAGAGACGGGTGGACCGCATCTGGCAATGTTTCCAGCAAGGTCGCCATGGCCTCGACGGTATCGCGCAATGCGCTGCGATTACCGGCCAACGCATCCCACTGGGCCTGCAAGGACAGCAAACGAAGATCGCGCGTGCGATCTAGCAGCGCATCAATTTCGCGTGTCTCTGCCCGGTGATCGACGTCCTTGGGATCAAACAGGCGATCAGGAGAGCGACTGCCATCAGGGCGCTCCACGCCGGGTTGCATGTAGAAACCGGGTAGCCGGCCGACTGCACCAAAGTAATACTCCTCGTATGCCGGATCAAAACTTGCGTTGAGGTCCGGCCCGCAGGGCAAATCGTCTGAAAGAGGTGTGGCGCGCGCGCTGGTGCGCATCAATCAATCCTATTTGTTTGTAACCCAGAGTTTTCACTTTGAAATTCTTGGGGTGAAGTTAATCAACTATGGAGTGTCGTCAAGGGTGACGGTTCAGTCAAATTTCCCATGTTTGGCGGCAGCGTCCGCGTATGCTTGCGCAAATGCCTTCAGGAAGACGTCCAACATGCCGTGCTCTGCCTCCGAGGCCTTCTTGTCCCAGCGCGCGACATAGCTGTCCCATAGTTTACTGCGACGGCTGCCGCCCAGAAGCGCGCGCCCCTCTTCGGATGATTCGATTTCTTCAGGCGATAGCCCCATGAGAACCGCAGCAAGCGCAGGTTGCAGCGCAGCAAAAACGGCCTGCTGATGCCCGCGCAAGTCTGCAAGCGCGGAGGCAAAGCTCTCGGGCCCCTCCATGAAGCCTTCGCGCGGGGTCAGAAACATGGTGTCCATGGCTTGATGCGGATCGGGCAGGAATTTCAAAGGGTTGTTGCCATGGGCGTTGCGCATGGTGCGCTCGCCACCTTTGGTGAACTGTTTGACGCTGGCACGATCTTGCAACATGCGCATGATCTCTCCCGTGGCCGAGGACACCGCTTGCCCAAGCGCATGAGCGAGTTTTTCAGGATCAGCGCTGCCCGCGAGTTGTGGATCAAGCCCCGCGCCTTCGCAAAATGCACGTAAAACAGCCGCGCCATTGTCGACTGCGGCCGCCTGCGCCGGTGGGGCGACTGCTGGCATCGCCTGACTGGGAGGCGGCGCCGGGGTGGCTTGCGGCGGATGGGCGGGAGAGGCCGGCGAGGGCATCGGCATCGGCGCAATGGGCGCTTGTCCTGCCGCTTGTCCTGCGGCTGGTTCGGCGGGCGGCACATAAGGTGACGGGGTCGTTGGCGGCGGTGACGGGATGGGTGGTGGTGTGGCAGGTGCCGCCTGCGCCGGTGGCATTTGTGGCGTGAGTTGCAGGAACTCTTGTGCCACGTCATCAAAAGCATGTGCGCTGGCAGGTGCGCGTGGCAATGGGTTGACCGGATCTTGCGGCTGCAGCCCCAAATCCCATGGGTCAGCCTCTTCGTCGCTCGTCCCATAGCTGGGCTGTGGTATTGCAGCAGGCTGCACGCCAGCGGCCCCGCTCTCCACCGCGATGATATAATGCCCGACCACCAGCCGTTCACCGCCACGCAGCTGAACCGCTCCTTGGATGCGGTGATGCTGCCCCTGCATAAAGGTCCCGTTGGTCGACACATCTGTCAGCCAATAGGCACCATCATGAAAGCTCACATCAAAGTGATGCCCGGAGACGTGCCGAGACGGATCGGGAAGCACCCAATCCATGGCACGGTTGCGCCCTACGTTGATGCTGTTTTCCTGCAGCGTGATCCAGGCTGGGCTGCCGTCCTGCAGCAGTTCAAAATTTTCCAGTCGCAGGGTCAGTGTCATAGTCGAATTTGGTCTCGTGTCACGTTGGGGCTACCCCGAATATGTGGTTGGGGTGATTAGAAGGAGCGAAAGAGCGGGGCTGCAAGGTCAATAAAACGGGCGAGCTGGATGGGCCGATTGTTCAGAGCCGCGCCGCTCAGGCACGATAACACGGCAGAGTTGATTGCACGAGGTGCCCGGTGTTCGGGAACCTGTGCGGGGTCGTTGGGGGCAATGCTGCCGCCAGACCATGTGACCGCCAACCCCAAAAAGACTGCAGGGCTACGTACCGGTGCATAAAGAGCCTCACGCGCGGTGCGAAATCGGTTCTCGTCGTCGGGGTAGGTGGTCCATGTTGCAACAAGCTCCATCATGTGCCGATCATTGGCGCTCAGTTCGCTGGCCGCATGCCGCAGGCACTCATAGCCCCACCAGATCGCCATCTTTGGTTTTGCCGCAAATGCCGTGAATGTCACCGCATCCTCTGGCGTCGTTGATGCACGCAGGCGCATCAAAAACGTCAAACCGTCCTCATTGTCGCGCGGGTGGTTTTGCGTCAGCCGCCCAAGTTGCGGCATCTGGCGGTATAGCTCTGTCGGGATTTCGTTACGCAAGGCCGACAGCGGCGGCTGCGTTTTATCAAGGTCATCGTTATCCGAGGACGGCTGCCCGGCGGGAGAGTTTATTTCATTCAGGTCTGAGGTCACGGCGGTCGTTGTCCAAAAAGCTAGGGGCCGGGGATCTGCAAAATACAGGGGCGATGACAAGGGCGATGAAAAGAGCTGTTGCGACATGCGCTTGGCTGAGAATGCTGCTCAATTTGTATCGTTTGTACTCGAACACGCAAGGGGGAGAGAACGGCGGACGGTCTCCTCTACGTTGTGCTACTGTCAAAAGATCCGATCTGCAGACAGCTGCTGGCGCTCCGGCATCACGCGCACTGCTAGGTTGCTTGGCTTTGGAGGTTTGCGACCATAAGTTGCTGTCGTGGGGTCATCCATGGTGGTGAATATCAATATATAACAATGAACTAACGGTCTTATTGGGGTTTGATGCGCGGCCCGCGATGGTGTCGCAAGGGTAAATAATTGGTTAAGTTTCACCGTTGTTTTATTGACATATCTCCTTAACTTGCTTTTTTGCTCGCTATTGGTGCGGCGCGAGCCGCCTTCTCGCCTTTTGCATAGTTTCTAACGTCTGGTATTTTAATGCGCATTCTTCTGCTCGGAACCACCGCCATTTATGCTGGCCTCACGGCCCAACCTCTTGGATCTCAGACTTGGACCAACGGTGACGGCTCCGCTTTGTGGGGGGATGCCGGGAACTGGGACGGAGGTGACGTTCCCGATGACGCAAGCAGTGGCGTCGTCTTTGATGACGCGGGCGTGGACAGTGCAGTCGGCCTTGCAGATACGGGTGGAACTCAGGATACTTTCACCGTCAACTCGCTCGACATCCAGACCGGGACGCAGTTGTCGGGTGGCACCCTTGTACTCGATGGAGTGGATCCCGCCGTAAACGTCGCAGCAACTGCAACAGGGTCAGCTTTTGCCTCTGATATGAGCCTGCGCCTGCGCGCCAACGCGGTCTTCACCATGTTGGCTGATTTCGTCTCCGAGGCGACAATTACTGCCGAGGGGGACCAGCTTTTAGAGGTGAATGCCGGAGCAGGCACTACGACTCGGCTTGCCGGGGCGCTTGAGGAAACAGGCGGCGCGCTTGGGGTGGAGGTGAGCGGCGGCGGGACTGTCGTGATGGAGGCCGAGAACACCTACACGGGTGCGACGGAAGTGACGTCCGGCACGCTTTCGGTGACGGGGGCTGGAACCTTGGCGTCGACGGACGTGAATGTCGCCTCGGGCGGCACGCTGACGACGGATGGCGGCGCGCTGGCTGCTGGCACGGAATTGGGCAATGCCGGTACTGTGACGCTGGGTGGTTCGGAGACGATCGCGCGCCTGAACGGGGCGGGCACCACTGAGGTGACTTCCGGCACGTTGACGCTGACGTCGGGACTATCAACTGTGGGTGGAGAGATCTCCGGGGCCGGCGGTCTCACGGTGAATGGCGCGACAGCGGACGTCACGCTGACGGCCGAGAACACCTACACGGGTGCAACGGATGTGACGTCTGGCACGCTGTCGGTGACAGGGTCTGGAACTTTGGCGTCGACGGACGTGAGTGTTGAGGAAAACGGCACGCTGACGACGGATGGTGGCGCGCTGGATTCTGGCACGGAACTGGAGAATGCCGGTGAGGCCACGCTGGGTGGTTCGGAGACGATCGCGCGCCTGAACGGGGCGGGCACCACTGAGGTGACCTCGGGCACGTTGACGCTGACGTCGGGACTATCAACTGTGGGTGGAGAGATCTCCGGGGCCGGCGGTCTCACGGTGAATGGCGCGACAGCGGACGTCACGCTGACGGCCGAGAACACCTACACGGGTGCGACGGATGTAACGTCTGGTGAGCTGTCGGTGACGGGGTCTGGAACTTTGGCGTCGACGGACGTGAGTGTTGAGGAAAACGGCACGCTGACGACGGATGGTGGCGCGCTGGATTCTGGCACGGAACTGGAGAATGCCGGTGAGGCCACGCTGGGTGGTTCGGAGACGATCGCGCGCCTGAACGGGTCTGGCACCACTGCGGTGACCTCGGGCACGCTGACGCTGACGTCGGGAGAGTCTGAAGTTGACGGTGCGATCTCCGGGGCCGGTGGTCTCACGGTGAATGATACGGGGCAGGCTGAGGATGCGGCTGTCACGCTGACGGCCGAGAACACCTACACAGGCGCGACGGATGTGACGTCCGGCACGCTTTCGGTGACGGGGTCTGGAACCTTGGCATCGACGGACGTGAATGTCGACTCGGGCGGTACGCTGACGACGGATGGCGGCGCGCTGACTGCTGGCACGGAACTGGAGAATGCCGGTACCGTGACGCTGGGTGGTTCGGAGACGATCGCGCGCCTGAACGGGTCTGGCACCACTGCGGTGACCTCGGGCACGCTGACGCTGACGTCGGGAGAGTCTGAAGTTGACGGTGCGATTTCCGGGGCCGGTGGTCTCACGGTGAATGATACGGGTCAGGCTGAGGATGCGGCTGTCACGCTGACGGCCGAGAACACCTACACAGGCGCGACGGATGTGACGTCCGGCACGCTTTCGGTGACGGGGTCTGGAACCTTGGCATCGACGGACGTGAATGTCGACTCGGGCGGTACGCTGACGACGGATGGCGGCGCGCTGACTGCTGGCACGGAACTGGAGAATGCCGGTACCGTGACGCTGGGTGGTTCGGAGACGATCGCGCGCCTGAACGGGTCTGGCACCACTGCGGTGACCTCGGGCACGCTGACGCTGACGTCGGGAGAGTCTGAAGTTGACGGTGCGATTTCCGGGGCCGGTGGTCTCACGGTGAATGATACGGGTCAGGCTGAGGATGCGGCTGTCACGCTGACGGCCGAGAACACCTACACAGGCGCGACGGATGTGACGTCCGGCACGCTTTCGGTGACGGGGTCTGGAACCTTGGCATCGACGGACGTGAATGTCGACTCGGGCGGTACGCTGACGACGGATGGCGGCGCGCTGACTGCTGGCACGGAACTGGAGAATGCCGGTACCGTGACGCTGGGTGGTTCGGAGACGATCGCGCGCCTGAACGGGGCTGGCACCACTGCGGTGACCTCGGGCACGCTGACGCTGACGTCGGGAGAGTCTGAAGTTGACGGTGTGGTATCGGGGGCCGGCGGTCTCACGGTGAATGATACGGGTCAGGCTGAGGATGCGGCTGTCACGCTGACGGCCGAGAACACCTACACGGGTGCAACGGAAGTGACGTCTGGCACGCTGTCGGTGACGGGGAGTATCGCCTCCTCAGCAGTAACTGTCGGGGTCGATGGAAAACTGGGTTTCGATAGTGCCACTCAGTCGACGATTGGCGCATTGGACAATGCTTCTGCAGCCGCAGACAAAGGCGTTAATCTAGCGGCAAACACACGTGTGACCGTGAGCACGACCGCTGGTTCGGGCGAATTGAAGAACAGCGGGACGATTTCACTTGGAGACGGCGCCACGCTTGAGGCTGAGACGATCGACAATGAAGACGGCGGAACGATTTCGCTGGGCGAAGATGCGACGCTGAGCGGGACAGGTAACACACTGAACAACGGCGGTATTATTACCGTTGGTGACGGTGGCACCGTGCAGGATGCGGGCGATATCAATAACGAGGCAACCGGGGAGATTACCTTCACCGGTTCGGGCACGCTCAACGCCGATACAAACAATGATGGCGATGGTCTGACGAACTCCGGCACGATCTCGACCACTGCTGGTGGCAATGACACGCTGACGCTGGGTGATGGCAGCAATGATACCTTCACCAATGCGGCTGGCGGCACGTTTGCGATTGGTAACAGTGATATTGTGACTGGATCCGGCACAACCATGGTGAACAGCGGTATGGCGGGTTCGAACGCGACGATCACGCTGGGCACCGGTTCATCGCTGAGCGTTGCGGGTCTGACCAACGGCGCCCATGGGGAGATCACCAACGCAGGGACGATCTCCAGCTCTGGCGGAGCGCTGGTGAATGCGGCGGATGCTGTGCTGACCAACGCGGACACTGGGACGATCCAGAACGGGATCCAGAGCGCCGGCACATTCTCGAACGCGGGTCAGGTGAATGGCGCGGTCGAGGTGACGGGCGGCGCGACCACCAACACAGGCGTATTCGGCGGCACCACCTCCGTCTCCGGCGGCACGCTGAACAACGACGGCGGCACCCTGACCGGGGCGGTTGATATTACCGGCGGTGCGGTGACGAACTCTGGAACCTTTGCCGATACGACCACGGTGACGGATGGGTCTTTGAACAATGACGGCGGCACCTTGACGGGGGCTGTGTTAGTCGAAGCGGGTGGTGAACTCACCACCAGCGGCATTGTCACGGGCACGCTGACGAACGCCGGTTCCACCACTGTTAGTGGTGGAACCGTTACGCATCTGGACAACGCGGGCAATGCCACCGTAAGTGGCGGTGAGGTTACGGATCTCGACAATACGGGCAATGTTACGGTAAGTGGCGGTGAGGTTGCAGACCTCGATAACACGGGCAACGCCACCGTGAGTGGCGGTGTTGTTGCGGATCTGGACAACTCCGGCAGCGGCGATCTGACGATTGGGGCTGGCGGCACGGTCACCACGCTGAGCAACTCAAGCACCGCGAGCAATGCGGGTGACGTCGGTACGCTCACCAACTCGGGTGGTACATTCACGAATACGGGGAACGTTACCGGTACCAGCTCTGTGACGGGCGGCACGTTGGACAACGACGGCGGTACCCTGACCGGAGATGTGACGGTTGGGACCAACGGCACGCTGACCACGAGTGGTGATGTGCAGGGCACGATCGAAAATGACGGCATCACCACTGTTAGTGGTGGAACCGTTACGCATCTGGACAACGCGGGCAATGCCACCGTAAGTGGCGGTGAGGTTACGGATCTCGACAATACGGGCAATGTTACGGTAAGTGGCGGTGAGGTTGCAGACCTCGATAACACGGGCAACGCCACCGTGAGTGGCGGTGTTGTTGCGGATCTGGACAACTCCGGCAGCGGCGATCTGACGATTGGGGCTGGCGGCACGGTCACCACGCTGAGCAACTCAAGCACCGCGAGCAATGCGGGTGACGTCGGTACGCTCACCAACTCGGGTGGTACATTCACGAATACCGGCACGGTTTCCGGTAGCACCACCATCACCGACGGGACCGTCACAAACAACGGCGGCAGCTTTGGCGGTGATGTCACCATTGAGGGTGGTGCAAATGCCACGCTGTCTCTTGAGACCGACACAGCGATCAATGGCAATGTGGTCAATAACGGCACCATTGAAGCGAACGGCAGCGGCTCGATTTCTCTTGATGTGACGGGTGGTCACAGTCTGACCAATACGGGCACCCTGAATGGGGGCACGCATGGCCTGGATATCACGGCGGATGAGATCTATCTGAGCGAGACCTCGATTGTGGGCACCGGTGTGAATCTCATTGGTGATACGACAAATGAAGGCGTGTTGAATCTAGACACCGATCTCGTTGGTGATCTGACCACGGTTGACGGGTCCCAGTCGGATATCGTGGGGGACGTTGCGGGCAACGGCAATGATGTGAATGTCGAAGGGGGTTCTCTCGGGGTTGCGGATGGGGTTGCCTTTACAGGCATAGGTGCCCTGATCAACGAGAGTGACATCACTGTTGGAACGGGCGCCACGCTTGAGGCTGAGACGATCGACAATGAAGACGGCGGAACGATTTCGCTGGGCGAAGATGCGACGCTGAGCGGGACAGGTAACACACTGAACAACGGCGGTATTATTACCGTTGGTGACGGTGGCACCGTGCAGGATGCGGGCGATATCAATAACGAGGCAACCGGGGAGATTACCTTCACCGGTTCGGGCACGCTCAACGCCGATACAAACAATGATGGCGATGGTCTGACGAACTCCGGCACGATCTCGACCACTGCTGGTGGCAATGACACGCTGACGCTGGGTGATGGCAGCAATGATACCTTCACCAATGCGGCTGGCGGCACGTTTGCGATTGGTAACAGTGATATTGTGACTGGATCCGGCACAACCATGGTGAACAGCGGTATGGCGGGTTCGAACGCGACGATCACGCTGGGCACCGGTTCATCGCTGAGCGTTGCGGGTCTGACCAACGGCGCCCATGGGGAGATCACCAACGCAGGGACGATCTCCAGCTCTGGCGGAGCGCTGGTGAATGCGGCGGATGCTGTGCTGACCAACGCGGACACTGGGACGATCCAGAACGGGATCCAGAGCGCCGGCACATTCTCGAACGCGGGTCAGGTGAATGGCGCGGTCGAGGTGACGGGCGGCGCGACCACCAACACAGGCGTATTCGGCGGCACCACCTCCGTCTCCGGCGGCACGCTGAACAACGACGGCGGCACCCTGACCGGGGCGGTTGATATTACCGGCGGTGCGGTGACGAACTCTGGAACCTTTGCCGATACGACCACGGTGACGGATGGGTCTTTGAACAATGACGGCGGCACCTTGACGGGGGCTGTGACAGTCGGAGCGGATGGTGAACTCACCTCCAGCGGCATTGTCACGGGCACGCTGACGAACGCCGGGACCACCACTGTGACGGATGGAAGTGTTGCGGATCTGGACAACGCGGGTAATGCCACCGTGAGTGGCGGTGTTGTTACGGATCTCGACAACTCCGGCAGCGGCGATCTGACGATTGGCACAGACGGTACGGTCACCACGCTGAGCAACTCAAGCACCGCGAGCAATGCGGGTGACGTCGGTACGCTCACCAACTCGGGTGGTACATTCACGAATACGGGGAACGTTACCGGTACCAGCTCTGTGACGGGCGGCACGTTGGACAACGACGGCGGTACGCTGACCGGAGATGTGACGGTTGGGACCAACGGCACCCTGACCACAAGTGGCACTGTAGGGGATGTCAGAAACTTCGGAACCACAAATGTGACGGATGGTACAGTCGACTCTGTGAACAACTACAAGACTGTGAATGTGTCTGGCGGTACGGTCGACGACCTAACGAGCCGTAGCGGCAGCGTGGTTAATGTTTCTGGTGGTGCGGTCAACAATCTGAAGGGTCGTAGCGGCAGCGTGGTTACTGTTTCTGGGGGCGTCGTTGATGACCTGAGTGGTGCGGGCACGTTTAACGTGGAGTCCGGTGGTACCGTAACGGAAATGACCGTCAGCCTTGGCTCTGCAACAAATGCGGGAACTGTTGGGTCGGTTGGGGTCCATTTGGGTACGCTTGCCAACTCCGTTGGCGGTCAGGTTACGGGAACTGTCAATCTGACCGGCTCTTCAACGCTGATCAACAGCGGAACCATTGGCGGCGCGATTACAACCCTCGGAGGCAATAGTATTACCAATACCGCCTCTGGCGTTATACAGGGCACCGTTAGCGTGACCACCGACTCCACTCTCACGACAAGCGGCACAATGTCAGGGACCGTTTCCAACGCGGGCACCACCACGGTAGAGGGCGGCACGGTTGCTGATCTGGACAACAGCGGTACGGTGACGGTGAACGATGGCGTGGTTGCTGATCTCGATAACAGCACGGGGGGGCAGCTCACGATTGGCGCAGATGGTGAGGTTACAGTTCTTGCCAATGCGGGCACTGCGAGCAATGCGGGTGAGGTGGGTACGCTGACCAATAGCGATGGTACCTTCACCAACACGGGCACGGTCACGGGCACCAGCACGGTCGCCGGTGGAGATTTGGTGAGCAGCGGTACGCTAGGGGGCAATGTCTCCGTTGCAAGCGGTGCTGAATTGTCGACCAGTGGCACCATCAATGGCACAGTGTCCAACAGCGGCGTGACCACCGTAACCAGCGGGACGGTGGCTGGGCTGGACAACAGTGGCACCGCGACTGTCTCGGGGGGCAGCGTTTCTGACTTCGACAATAGCGGTACCGCGACAATAACTGATGGTGTCGTCGCGGATCTTGACAATGGCGGCTCTGGTCAACTGACAATTGAGGCCAATGGCGAAGTCACAGTATTGGCGAACGCTGGTACTGCAAGCAATGCGGGCGAAATCGGTACACTCACCAATACCGGTGGGACACTCACCAACACCGGAACCGTGACGGGGGTAAGTACCGTCAGTGGCGGTACCGTTGAGAATAGCGGCACACTGACTGGAAATGTCGACGTTGCCGCTGCTGGGACATTGAACACCAACGGTACGGTTGGTGGCACGATTGACAACGATGGCACGGTGACCGTCGGCGGTGGTACAGTTGCGGGGTTGAATAACACAAATACGGCAACTGTGAATGATGGGGTCGTGGCAGCGCTGACCAACAGTGGCACGGGCCAATTGGTGATCGATACCAATGGTAGCGTCACAACGCTGAGCAATGCCGGCACTGCCAGCAACGAGGGCACGGTTGGGGCGCTGACCAATAGCGATGGTACCTTCACCAACACGGGATCGGTCACTGGTGATGCGACCATCAGCGGTGGGTCTGTCACCAACAGCAATACCATTGCAGGGGCCACAGTGTTGAGCGGAGGTAGCCTGGACAACTCCGGCACGCTTGGTGGTGCGGTCACCAACAGTGCTACGCTGGTATCGACCGGAACGATCAATGGCGATCTGACCAATCAGGGCAATGCCACGGCAAGCCTGAGCGGCACAGTGAGTGGCGCGATCACCACCCAAGACAGCGCCAGCGTCACGGTTAATGGTGATTTGGACAGCGTGACCTCGATCACCCATGGTGGCAGCGGAACATTTGCGATCAACTCCGGTACAACGACGCTTGCGGGTGCGGGCGCAGTTACAAACTCCGGCAGCTTCACGCTGACCTCTGCGACCTTGGATGCAACCGGGGATGCGGTTTTTGCCAACACTGGTTTCGCGAACCTGAGCATTGGCGCTGGCGGCAATCTCGATATGGATCTGAACAATGACGGAACTGTTCAGATCGCAGATGGGGGCTCTGTCGGGGGGACGTTGCAAAACGGCTCTGGCGGTTCGGTCAATCTGGACGGCTCTGTTGGTGGCGATTTGTCAAACGCGGGTACCTTGGATCTGAGTGGCAGCGTGGCGGGAACCCTCGGCAATACCGGAACCCTCACGGTTCACGGCGCTTCGACCGTGACCGGGACGCTGACGAATGCGGGAAGCATGTTCGTCAATGATACGCTTGCACATGGCAATCTGACCAACTCCGCGAGCGGACCCGCATGGTCTGACACGATGCTTGTAACGGATGCCGTGCTGCGGGTCTCTGGCAGTGGTGCCCTTACATCGGGGACCCTGACCAACAGCTCTTCGATTGGTCTGAGTGATGGTGCGACCATCACCTCTGCGGTCATCAACAGCGGGACGATTATTGCCGACGGGAATGTAACCGGGGCGGGTGACTTCACCCATCAAACGGGCGCAATTCTCGATCTGGGTGATGACGCCGGGGACGATGTGTTTGTGATCGCTGGCGATGCGGTGCTGAATGGGACGATCGAACTCGACATCACCCTCGAAGGCGAGGAACTGGTCGGCGACCAAATCCAGGTGGCAGGTGCGGTATCCGGTAACGCGACCTTCAACTTCAATTTGACGGATGCAGATGCGGTTGACCTTTTGGGCACCGTGAACGTGCTGAGCTACGGCTCTGGCCAGTTGGACAGCTATTCCGTGAACGGCCTGCCCAATTCTGGGGCTGCGGTCTTTGCGTTGGTCAACAATACTGACGCTGATGCCTATCAGTTGCAAAGTGGTGCCAACCCGGCGGTTGGCGGTCTCGCCACGGGGCTGGCGCTGACGCAATCGTTGATCGGCAGCGTTGTGAACCGCCCGACAAGCCCGTTTGTAACAGGGCTTGCGGTGCCGGGGGATGAGCCTTGCGGATTTGGCACATGGAGCCGGGCGACCGGTGGTCGCGCGACAGCATCCGGTTCGTCAGAAACGGCGCTTGGGACTTACAACAGTGAGCTGACCGCGAATTATCACGGGATGCAGATCGGTGCGGATTACTCTTGCTTTGGCGGGGCCTTCAACGGTTGGGATCTGAGCTTTGGTGGTGTTGCCGGTTACAACGGCGGTACCACGACGCAGCCGGTCTATTTCTTTGACGCAAATACCGGACAGGTGAACACCGACGTGCTGACCAGCACCAACCGGACCAGCTTCTCTCAAAGCTATGGCAGCGCCTACATCGCGGCCTCGCGCAGCTTTGCCAACAGCGGCCGCGTGCTCTTTGCCGATGTTCAGGTCCGGGGTGACAAGACCGCGTTTGATCTCGACAATAGTGTGAATGCAGCGGCCTTGGATGCTGTGCGGACGCTGACCGGCGATGCGACGCTCACGGCCGAAGACCTGAGCTTTGGCGTGAAAGATCAATCCTACGACAGCAAGGGCGTCACAATCGGGGCCTCTGCGGGCCTGTCTATTCCGCTGAATGAGGCAAAAGATCTGCGTCTGGTGCCTACACTGGGCTTCTCTTTGGCAAATATTGAGACAGATATGCTCTATTTTTCCAATGGTGAGTTGGAGATCGAAGATATCGAGAGCCGCGTGGGCTTTGCCGGGCTGACACTTGCGAAAACAAAGATCGCACCCTCCGGAACGGCAGCCTTCAACTACTTTGCCACGGCCACAGTCTATCACGATTTTGGGTCGCCTGCGGTGTCGAACTTCTACCTCTATGAGTCCGGCACCACAGACCGCAGCGGTGATGTGTTGAGCAGCTCCAGTAGCAATCTGGGCACGTACGGCGAACTTAGTCTTGGGATGAACTTCACCAAAATTTTGCAGCCGGGGAGCGCGATGCCGGGGCGTCAGCTGGACACGTCCGTCCGACTGGACAGCCGCTTTAGTGACAAGCTTGATAGTTGGGGGCTGACGGCGCAGTTCCGTATTCAGTTCTAGAATATTCCACTGGGACGTGTTGACCGCAGGGAGGGAGGCCTTAAAGGTTGTTTCGTTTCCGCACGGGGCTAGGGTCCTTGTTAAACAGAAGCGATTGAACAGCACATGTCGAATTTCAGTAAAGTCGCGTGGAAAGAGGGGCTCTTCCTTCAACCACATCATCTACAGCAAGCAGACCGCTATCTGGAACACCAGTTGCGGGAACGCACGGCGACCATCACGCCCTATCCTTGGGGGGTGAGCGAATTACGGTTTGATCGGGATTTGGCGCAGCAGGGAAAGATCGGCCTGCGTGCAGTGGCCGGGATCATGCCCGATGGGATCGCTTTTGACGCGCCCGGTTCGGTGCCGTTACCGGTTCCGGTATCGGTGCCCGAGGATGAAGCGCAGGGGCTGGACGTGTGGCTGACTTTGCCAGATGCAAGCGTCAGTGGGCAGGATGTGTCGCCCGCTGCTGCGGATGCGGCAACACGCTACGTTTTGGATGCGGAGACGGTGGTCAACAACGCCTCCAACAGCCGTTCAGAGCATCTGGTGGAAATTGCGCAACCCCGGCTGGAACTGGTGCTGCGCAAAACGCCGCGCCCCGGATACCAGAACATCCGCCTTGGCCGTATCATCGAGATGCGCGATGGCATCGTGACGTTGGATGATACTGTTCCACCCGTTGGGTTGGTGACGCGCGTGCATCCGGCCTATGAGGGGTATCTTAGCCGTGTGATTGGCTGGATCGAAGCAAAACTGGACACGCTTGCCCGGTTTGCTGCTGATCCGACCTCTGGCGGCGGTATGCAAGCGACGGACTACCTGATGCTGATGGTGTTGAACCGGGAGTTGCCGGTGCTGCGGCATATGCAGGGACTCGCCAATCTCCACCCGGAGCGGCTCTATGAGAAACTTCTGGCACTGGCTGGCGAGCTTTCGACCTTTGATCATGGCGCGCGCAAGGCACCGGATTATGCGCGCTACGACCACCAGGCCAGCCGCAGCGGCTTCACAGCGCTTGTGCAGGATATCCAGCAATTGCTGGCCCGTGACGTAGGGCGTGCAGTGCGCCTGCCGCTCAACGAGGTGCGTGCGAATTCTTATGCGGCGCTGGTCAACGACCGCAGCCTATTTGCCAAGGCTACATTCGTGATTGAGGTCTCCTCCGGGTTGCCGCTGACACAGGTACAGCAGGAATTCCCGCGCTTGTGCAAGGTGGGACCGTCGACGGCGATGAAACAGATCGTCAGCAACAACTTGCCGGGGATTGGATTGGTGCATCTGCCCAATCCACCGCGTCAGATCCGTGTGGTGTCGACCAGTGTCTACTTCCTGTTGGATAAATCCTCGGATCTGTGGCGCGAGTTCTCCACCGCACCGGCCATCGGCATGCATTTTGCGGGCAATTGGCCTGATATGAAACTGGAATGCTGGGCAGTGCCAGAGGGGGCGTAATGTCGGACGACGACGACAAGACGGTATTTGGTCAGCCGATCTCACCTGTGTCTCCGCCGCGATCCGCGCCGGAAAAAACCGTGTTCGGGCAACCCAAACCTCCGCCAGCGCCGGGCGGGGGCTATGCCCCTCCGTCGCCGGATGATACGTGGCACCGTGGGCCGCTTGCGCCGCAGCCCCAGCCTGCGCCAATGCCTGCGGCGCAACCGCCGCGCCCGGCACCACAGCAGCCCTATTACACGCCGGGCACCGGGCAGGCAGCAGCCGGGAACGGGATTTTCCCCGAAATCGGACAAGCACCGCAGCACCAGCACGCCCACCAACAGCCTCGGATCTCTCTTGCCGATGCGTTGAACGCCAAGGGCAGCGGCGCCGGCAAGTCCTCTAACCCCCTGATCGCGGCATCTGCGGATCTCTTGGTGTTGCTGGGACGTTTGCGGACCGGATTGGTCGAAATGCAGGCGGGCCCACTGATTGACCACGTCACCCGCGAGATTGACGGGTTTGAACGCCGTGCACAGGCCGAGGGGCTGCCGTCGCAGGATGTGCTTGACGCGAAATACGCGCTGTCGGCAACCGCGGATGATATCGTGCAGAACCTGCCCGGAGCCAATCGCGGCATGTGGCAGGAATACTCGATGGCGGCGCGGTTCTTCGGTGATCGCTCGTCCGGCGTGGGGTTCTTCCAGAAAATGGATGAGGCCATGCGCGCGCCCGGCCAACGGTTCCATCTGTTGGAACTGATGCTCACCTGTCTGTCGCTCGGGTTTGAGGGACAATACAGAGCCATGCCCAACGGCGCGGTGGAAAGCGCCCGCATTCGTAACGCGATTTACGAAACCCTGCGCCGTGTGCAGCCTCGTCCCGATGATGATATTTCGCCGCGTTGGAGCGCGGTTCCCATGGGCGGGCGTCGCAATCAGGGCAAACTGCCGCTTTGGATCGCATTGAGCCTGTCGGCAGTTGTGGTGACCGGGCTTTTTGCAACGCTGTCGACCGTGCTGACCCAACAAAGCGCTGAGGTGCGGGACGGCATCCTGGCGCTGCACCGTGGTCAGCCAAGCATTGCAATCGAACGCACGCAACCCGTTGTGCGCCCCTATGAAGCACCACCGAGCACGCAGATGGAGCGTCTGTCAGCCGCGCTGGAGAGTGAGCTGGAAACCGGTCAGATTGAACTCGATCGGACCAACGATTGGGTGCTGATCCGGGTGAGCGAGGCGCTGCGGTTCCGCTCCGGCTCCGAAGATCTGACCAGCGATATCGACTCTTTGATCGCATCGGCTGCGAAGGCGCTCAATGCAGAGCAAGGGCCGATCCGTGTCGTGGGTCACACCGACAGTGTGCCGATGTCCGGTCGCGGGCGGTTTAAATCAAACGAGCAGCTTTCAAAGGCGCGCGCACAGACCGTTGCTGACCTTTTGGCGGCACAGCTTGAGACCCCTGATCGCATCACGGTCGAGGGCAAAGGCCCGGTTGATCCGATCGCAGACAATGGCACCCGTGAAGGCCGCGCCCGCAATCGGCGCGTCGAAATTCTGATCCCGAGAGAGAACTGATATGCGCTGGTTCTTCAACCTCTTTAGCCAGATGTTTCGCTGGATGAAAAAGCCTTGGGCGCGGGTGGCATTTGCCATCCTTGGCGTGCTGGCATTGATCGCCGCGATCTGGTTTGGCTTTCCGATGACGGGCTTTGCGCTGGCCGCATCGATCTGGTTCCGCGCCATGGTTATTGGCATCTTCCTTGCGGTTCTTGCGCTGGTTTATGGCATCCGCTGGCGCCGCCGTCGCCGCCGCGCGCAGGAACTCGAAGACAGCTTGCTGCATGAACCCGTGGGGGATGCCTCCGTCCTGACGGAACGTATGCAAGAGGCGATGGCGAAGCTGAAAAAAGCGGGCGGTAAGAACTATCTCTACGATCTGCCATGGTATGTGATCATCGGTCCTCCGGCAGCCGGGAAAACCACGGCGCTAACCAATGCAGGGATCGAGTTTCCCGGCCAAGAGGCACTCCCGGACAAGGCGCAGGGTTTTGGCGGGACGCGCAATTGCGATTTCTGGTTTGCCGAAGATGCGGTGCTGATTGATACCGCCGGTCGCTATACGATGCACGACAGTGACGCCGCAGCGGACAAGGCCAGCTGGGACGCGTTCCTTGGTTTGTTGAAAAAGGGCCGCCCGGATCAGCCGGTCAATGGCGTGATCCTTGCGTTTTCAATCGAAGACATGATGTCGGGCTCCAGCGAGACAATCGCGGCGCATGCGGCAACCGTGCGGGCGCGTCTGGCGGAAATCCACGAGGTGCTGCGCATCGACTTCCCGGTCTATGTGCTGTTCACCAAAGCGGATCTGGTTGCAGGCTTTAGGGAGTATTTCTCCAGTTTCAGCCTGAGCAGACGCAAAGCAGCTTGGGGTGTGACCTTTCAGACCAAGGACCGCCAGCTTGATACCTACAAACAAGCGGGCACGGAATTCGATCTGCTCCTGAGCCGTCTCTCTGATGAGGTCATCGACCGCATGAATGAAGAGCCGGACGGTGCCAGCCGTATCGCGATCTTTGGCCTGCCGGGTCAGATGGGAATGCTGCGCGACAATATCTGTGAATTCCTGCGGGTGGTGTTCGAACCAACCCGCTACAAGACCAATGCCATCCTGCGCGGGTTCTATTTTACCTCTGGCACACAAGAGGGCACGCCCGTCGATCAGGTGCTGGGCGAGATGTCCCGCAACAGTGACAGCAGCGACATGTTCCAGCCCGCTTTCATGTCGGGGAAGGGCAAATCCTATTTCTTGCACGACCTCATCAAAAAGGTGATTTTCGAGGAACGTGATTGGGTCGGGTATGATCGCATCGCGATGCGTCGCACCGCTGTTTTGCGCAGTGCTGCGTTGATCTCCATTGTGCTTGCCACGCTCGGCACCGTCGGGGCTTTTGGCTATAGCTACTGGCAGAACGCGACCCTTACCCGTAGTGCGGAAAAGGATGCGGTGGCGTTTTTTGATGCGGCTCGCAACGAGCTGTCACGTTCAGTGATCGACGACAGTGATCCCTCTGCAGTGATGCCATATCTGCAGGATTTGCGAGATATGACCACCGGTTACGGAGACACGCGCGAGCCCAGCTTCTGGGAAGGTATGGGGCTTTCGCGGTATCAGGAATTGTCTGGTGCGACAGAGCGAGCATACTCCGACGGGCTGGAGCGTATGTTGCGCCCGCGCCTGATCCTGCACATGGAAAACGCTATTCCGCAGCTCATCGCGGATGAGGAAACGGCGGAAGTCTACCGCGCGCTCAAGGTTTATTTGCTGCTTGGCGGTGAAGGGCAGGGCGACGCAGAAGCCAATGATGCGGCTGTGGTGAACTACTTTGAAACGCTGTGGCGCGCGCAGTTCAATTCCACCGGGCAGTATGATGAGCGCGAGCAGTTGAAGGCGCACCTTACCGCTATGTTGGCGCTGGATGGGGATCGCAGGCCTGAAATTGGGATTGACCCGGAAATTCTGCGTAAAGCCAGAGAATCTATCGTGAATCTTCCGCTTGCCGATCAGGCTTATGCCTCGATCAAGGAACGCGTGGCGACCTCCGGTATCGCCGACTTCAACTTGGTGGAGCGCCTGCAAGGAAATGTGCAACAGGTTCTGGACACCACCGATGGCGCGCCGCTGAATACGGTCGGGGTGCCTGCGCTTTATACCTTTGAGGGGTATTGGGGCTATTTCCTGGAAGAGTTGACCTCTGCGCGCAGCCGCCTGCGCGAGGATCAATGGGTGTTGGGCGAGGCTGCAACGCGCGTCGGCTATGACACCCAGCTTGCGGGTCTTGAGGGCGAGCTGCACCGGATGTACCGGCTGGAATTCACGGCAGCATGGAAAGAAATGTTGGCGCGGATCGGCCTGAAAAGCATGTCCGAAGATGCACCGCAATATGCGGCCCTTGCGGCGGCGTCTTCGCCAGTGGGGTCCCCGCTCCTCAACCTCGTGCAGGCCATCGAGAGCGAAACCCGTCTGGTGCGTCTCTATGAGCAACTCGACAACCTTGACCCAGCTGCGGTTGCTGCCTCTGGCGGCGATTTGAGCGCCAGCATGGGGGATGCGGTCTTTAGCCGGATCTACAGCCAGTCCGGCGTGTTCCAGCGGGTCGCAATGGACAGTTTCCGCAACAGCAGCAAGGTGCAGGCGCAGGCCGGGGCCGCTGGTCAGGCGGGCGCTGAGGATGTGCAACGCCGTCAGGTGGAGCGGATTTCCAACGATTTTGCCCAATGGCATAGCCTGCTTAAAGGTGAACCGGGTCAGCGTCCTATCGATATCGTCCTCGCGTCGCTGGGGGATCTGCGTGAAAATCGCCGTCAGGCGGCAGTCGCGCCGACGCCTGCAGATGAGGTGATGTTGAACGAGACGCTTCTTGCGCTCACCATGAACAACACAGCCTTGCCCGCACCGCTGGCTCGTCTGCTCAATGAGGCCGAAACGGAGTTCCGTTCTGAGGCGCAGGATGCATCAATGGCGCAGCTCAACCGGGCGCTTAACGATGATGTTAGCCAGTTTTGCCGCGATTTCATCGCGCCGCTGTTCCCGTTTGGGGGCGGCCGGCATGTGTCGCCTGCGGTGTTTGGTCAGTTCTTCGGTCCCGGTGGGCGCATGGATCGCTATTACAGCTCCTATCTGCAGCCACATGTGATCCGCACGCCGGATGGCTTGCGTCCCGCACCCGGTAGCGCCATTGGGCAACGACTGTCCCCACAGACCTTGCGTCAATTTGATAATGCGCAGGCGATCCAACTGGCTTTCTTTGCCACGGGGGCGCCGGAACCCGAAGTGGGGATGTCTGTGATTCATACGGATTCATCGCCTTCGGTCGAGCTTGCCGTGTTGTCCGTGAACGGTGCCTCCGTGCGTACCCAGCCCGGCAGCAGCCCGGCAGCGCTCTCTTGGCCGGGGCAATCCTCTGGTGTCTCGGTCCAGCTGTTCCCTGAAAAACGCAACCGCGATTCCACCCTTAGTTTTGCGGATGGGCGTTGGGACATTGTAAACTTCTTGCGCCGTGGGCGCGCCAAGGTGACGGGCAATGTTGTGGACGTGCGTCACGAAATCGGCGGGCGTTCCATCAACTACCGGATTGAGTTTGACAGTACCACGGTACCCTTCCTGATGCCGGAGCTGACGAATTTTTCCTGCCCGATTTCGCTGGAGTAACGCCTATGACAGCCCAAATTGGACTATTGGGAAAACACCCGGGATATGGGGACTTCCTGCGCGCCAATGTCGAGACATCTGTCATTGAGCATTTGGAGACGTGGTTAGAACAGGCTCTGGCAGAGATCCGTGACCAGCAAGGGCAGGCGTGGCCCGCGTTCTGGCAACAGGCGCAGGATCTGAGGTTCTGGATCGGGCGCGCGGTGCTTGGGCGCAGTTTGATGGGGGTGATGCGGTGCTCTCAAGATCGGGCCGGGCGGCGCTACCCGTTGATTTTGATCGCTCAGGGCGCCGCGGTCGCAGCCCCGATCACGGATGGCGACCAGTCGGCTTATGAGGCGCTTTCGGCGCATTTCTCGGCGATGCAGCCGGGGCAGGGTGGGTCTGCCTTGCTGGATGGGTTGCAATTACAACTCCCTGAGGAGGATGAGGAAACCGCCCGCACCGGAGACACTCTTTGGGCGCATCAGCCCAATGGTGACCTGGCCGCGCTGTTAGACGCTGCGGGCGGGGCAGATGCAGAACGCGCATTGCTCAACCGTAGTTACTGGTGGTCTCCTGCGACGGAAACAAAGGCCGCAGTCTGGCTTGGCTGTGCCGGTCTTCCATCTGCTGCGGCATTGCATTGGCTATTAGCCGGAGCACCTCTTGCGCGCGAAGGGGCCGAGTGATGACAAATGCGCTGAAGTTCGGGTTTGAGACAGGCCTTGCAACGGATGTTGGGTGTCGCCGCGAGATCAACGAAGATTCACTGCTCGCCCGTCCTGACCTTGGCTTGTGGGTCGTCGCGGATGGCATGGGCGGTCACGCTGCCGGTGATTTTGCAAGCCAGACCATCGTGCGATATCTCGACACGGTAGGCTGCGCTGTCTCGCCAGAAGATCTGGTCGCGCGGACAATGGAGCGGCTGCATCGGGCCAATGATGTGATCCGGGCGCGCAGTGCGGAGCTTGGTGGCAGCACCATTGGCGCAACTGTTGTGATCGTGCTGGCGCATGGGCCGACGTTTTCCTGTATCTCGGCGGGCGACAGTCGCGTGTATTTGCACCGTGCGGGGCAATTGGTGCAGCAAACGCGCGATCACACCGAAGTCAACGCATTGCTGGCGGCGGGAACCATCTCGGAAACAGAGGCCGAAAACTGGCCGCGCAAGAATGTAATCACCCGCGCTGTAGGGGTCGATGACACTGTGAAATGCGACCAGATTCAGGGGCAGCTGCAATCGGGAGATGTGTTGCTGTTGTGCTCAGACGGCCTGACAGAACATATGAAGGACCACGAGATTGCACAGTGTCTTGCCGCTCTGCCGCCGCAACAGGCCTGCGATGAATTGATCCGCGAAACGCTCGCAAGAGGTGCGAAGGACAATGTCACCGTGGTTGCACTCCGCTGTACTCAGGCCCCAATTGGTGAGGTCGAT
Organism: Tritonibacter mobilis F1926; assembly: GCF_000376545.2. Classification (NCBI taxonomy): domain Bacteria; kingdom Pseudomonadati; phylum Pseudomonadota; class Alphaproteobacteria; order Rhodobacterales; family Paracoccaceae; genus Tritonibacter; species Tritonibacter mobilis. Next base: position 2,259,216 of record NZ_CP015230.1, on the reverse strand, counting down.
GCATTGGATGAAGATGTCCTGGATGACCTCGCATGAGTGATGCAGATAAGCCCGAAGACGACCTCACGCCTGAGGTCCACGACGAGGATGACGAGCGAACGCGCCTGATCGCTGCTGATCCTTCATCGCCTCCGGCACCGATGCCGTCTTCGCCGTCCGTCCCAGAGGGGAGTGAGGCAACCGAGTTGCAACCGGTCCCTGCGCCGACGACAACTGAGATCAAAGATCCGGCACAGATCACCCTGGCTCCGGGGACGGTCATCAACAATAACTACCGAATCCAAGCGGCGCTCAAGAGTGGCGGCATGGGCGAGGTCTATCGCGGCGTCGAGGTCGGAACCGAAGACCCCGTGGCGATCAAGGCGATCCGCCCGGATCTGATCCGGGATGCACAAGCCAGCGAGATGTTTCGCCGCGAGGCGCGTACCCTGCGTCTGCTGCACGACGATGCGATCGTGCGCTATTACAACTATGTTCATGATCGTGATCTGGACCGTTATTTTCTGGTGATGGAGTTCATCGACGGCATTCCGCTGTCCGATCACATACGCCAATATGGTGCGTTACCTGCTGCGGCAGGGCAGACGCTGATTGAGCGTATCGCCAACGGGCTTGCCAAGGCGCATGCCAAGGGGGTGGTGCACCGAGATCTTTCTCCCGACAACGTTATGCTCGCCAGCGGTATCATTAGCGAGGCGCGCCTGATCGATTTTGGCATCGCCAAGGCGCAAACCCTCTCGGAAGGGACCATCGCCGGGCAATTTGCCGGAAAATTCAAATATGTCGCGCCGGAACAGCTGGGCCACTTCGGGGGACAGATGGGGGCGGCGGTGGATGTCTACGGATTGGGTCTGCTTGCTGCGGCTGCGTTGCGGGGCAAGCCGCTGGATATGGGCAGCTCCATCGTTGAAGCGGTCGAAGCACGCCGCAAGATTCCTGATCTCAGTGATGTTCCGTCGCAGTTTCGCCCGCTCTTGTCTCATATGCTGGAGCCAGATCCCACCCATCGCCCCGCCACGATGCGCGATGTGCTGAACTATCTGGAAAACCCCTCAGCAATTCCTGCGCATTATTTTCAAGATGGTTTCACTCCGCACAATATTGGACAGGCTGGCGCAACAACGGCGTCACATTTGTCGCTGCCACCGCAAGGGACTATGACCGGGCTACAGGTGCCAACACCTGCCCATACATCACATGTCTCTGCTTACCCTACGGCGCAAACTATTGCCCCGAACCCATTTCAGGAGGAGCCACCCAAACGCCGGAATGGGGTGTTGTGGGCGGGGTTGCTTTGTGTGGTGGCTGCCGGTGGCGGCTGGTACGCGTGGCAATCCGGGGTACTCAATGTGGGTGCAGAGCAACAAACTGCGGCGCAGGAGGAGAACACATCGGCTGCCTCCAATGGTGATCTCCCTTCGGTTGCGGGTGATACCAGAGAGGGGTTCCTGGCATTGCTCGACACCGGAGCGTGTAGTTTCAGCACACGGCTGTCTACAGGTCAGAATGCGGGTCGGATAGAAACATATTCGACCACCGATGGCGGCTTTGAGGGGTTACCTGCGGCCTATGAGGAACGGTTTGGCGCACGGCCATCGGTGTTGCCTCGCGAGGTCAATTCTGAGCAATGCAGTGCGTTGGACTTTGTGCGCAGGTTGCAAGGGCGTTGGCCGCACCCGATTGGTCTGTCACTCTCGGCCGACGAGGTTGAAAGCGGCGCGGCCCTGCAGGCGCGGATAAACAGTCAGGTGGGGCGGCCTGTTTGGGTGGCGCTCGTAGGTCCCAATGGAAATCTCTACAATCTGACACAGCGTCTCAGCAGTACCGGTTCTGGAGGCTATACGCTGGACTTTGGGCTGACACTGGCGCAGGGAGCCGAGGCTGCACCGCAGTTGATCCTTGCGGTGTCCAGCAGCACGCCTCTTACCCGTGCGGCCTTGTTGCGAAACGGCAGTTCGAGCGCGCGCGTCTTGCCAGAGATTCTCGATGAAATCCGCAGTAAAAACCTCGAAGCCAGCGCGGCCCTTGCCTATGTGCGCCTCAACCCGGTTTCCGAAGCATCGCCGGAAGATACGGGTGAGGTTCCAGATCAGGAATAGCAGGCACTGTGCTGCGCCTGCTTCCTATTTGTCAGTTGGGGCCGTGCTAAGGCGCGATGGATTTAAGAGTGCTCATTCTTTTGGAATGTCGCGTCGATCCACTCCTTTGGGCCATCGTCAAGAGTGAGCGGTTCCAACCCTCGGCCTCGAACCTCCAGATAGGTGGTCCGCTCAGCATTCTCTTCCAATAGCTTTTGATAAAACTCTGAGAGCGGAGATTTTCGTTCCAATAGGTGGATTTCCCATTTGCACTGATGCTGAGAGACAAGCGTCTTCAGGCGGTCCGTTGCGGCATCACAGACAATGCACAGCGCCAAGTCTCTGACCTTAGGTTTCAAAGCGCTCAGTGCCGAGATGATGTTGTCGTCTTTTTCAAGAGACAGCACGATTATAGGCACGCGATCCTCGGAGGATGCAAGAGAGAGCGGCGGGATAGTCCTCAGCGCTCCCTTGTCGGTTTTGCCCGCAGTCCTGCGCTCGGTCTTGAGGGTTTGCAACCACGCGGCTGGTCTGGGGATCACATAGCGTGAGATATTATGCGTCTCCGCGTAAGTGGCAATCTGTGCATCTGCAGGGATGCCCGGATCGCACTCTGCAAAAGAGACTGGAACAGTTTTGGTGTGAAAGGCGCAGGCTGTTGTCGCAGGGATATGTACGCATCGGCGGCGGATCAGTTCTCGCTCCAATGCAAAGCTGCTGCTGGCGGGCTGCGACTGGGCATCCCCGGTCGCTTGAACCAAGAGTGTGCCTTCGACACAGACCATGCCCATGCCTTTGGTTTGCGCCAGTTCGGCGACCATGCGCGCGGTAAAATCAGTGGGGTAGATGATCTCGTCACTACATGTGACAAAGACCGCATCTTCAACCTGACCCAAACCCCAAAAGCGTCCAACCTCACTGAAGTCCGGGGTTTCTTCGCTGATGGTATATTTGATTTTGTCAAACTTATTCAGGAAGCTCGGTGCCTCGGAATATCCTGCGAGGTAGACGAATAAACCGTCTACCTGCGGCAAAAGAGACATGACGCTTGCGCGTAGCGCCACTTCATTTCCCGACGTTGTCGAAAGACCTGCATAAATACCGGTAGTTTGCGGGAGGCTGTGTTTGACGCTCTCCAAAATTTGCTGAGTGTACGACCCTTGATCCGCACTTGCTTTCAGCCCTTTTTCAAACAGGAAAACAGGTGCGTCGCCATATCTTCGAGTTTTGCGATACCCAAAAGGACGCAGCAGTGCCTCAATCTCGGCAAGCGCCTCAAGTGATGCGGGCTGAACAGCGACCATCGGCTGGCTGTGTTCCAAAACGGCGGTGGCACCACGCAATACGTCCGCTTCTGTTCCGCTAGGGGCGAGGCGTATCAAATCGACATGTTGATCAGCCAGATATGTATCTAGGGTCGCAACATGTTCGCTAGTGCCCGACGCAGGTTCCGCACCCAGTGAGACCTCGTGCGGTTCGACCTGGGTTGCCATGTCATTCAGCGCGATGTTTTGCTCGAGTGTGCTGAAGACCTGCGGGTCTGCTTCAAAACAGATGGTACGCGCGCCTGCGATAAGGGCGAAAAACAGGCTGTAATTGCCAATATCGGCCCCCACATCCACGATGCAGGGGGACTCGGGCAAAAGTGCGGACAGCTCTGCGAGCATTTGCTGCTCATAAAATACGCCGTTCTCGCGAATGGTGCGTTGGACATGATCGGTTGTCGTGGGCAGGCTCAGCGCAATATCCACATTATATGCGGTGAAACGCTTTATCGACTTAGTGGCGGCGGTATTCGCGCGGCCGCCTTTGGCGTGTTTTGATATTGCTTGCGAAGAGGTCATAAGGCCCATTGGTCGTTACTCCTGATTTGCAGGAAAACACACAAGACCCGTCCCGCCGAGCGCGCCGGTGCAAAATTCCAGACCAACCGTAAGTTGCCCCAAGGTGGTCGCAATTTTTTGTGCTGTCGAAACTTCACCCGTCAGCGCACAGAAGTGGAAGGATCGCTCAGCGAGGTGCTCAGAGACCGCGGGAAGCGCAATCGCTGTATAAGTTTCCACATTCTCGGAGGCGCGTCCATCGACGACGATCAAGGAAAGCGGTGCAAGCCCCTCCAGTTCGGTGCATGCGGGGAAAAAACAGCTCTGCTGGTTCATTTCTACCTTGGCAAGAGGGCCTGAGATCACCTTGGTTTGCTCTGACAGCCCCAACAATGCAAGGCGTGCCCGCAAATGCGGCGCGTCCTCTTTCTCTTCGACGAGGCAGGTCAGGTGGATCTCTGGCGTGTCTTTCGCGAGTGCGGTCAAAATCAGCGCAGTATCCGGGGCGCCGATAAAAAGGCAATCGCCACTGGCTGATTGCAACAACTCGCTGATGGACCAAAGTTGCAGGGCTGAGAGATGATCTGCACGACAGATTGCTTGTGCGCTCAGTAGTGTGGGGTGGCGCGCGATTAGCAGTTGCGCTGCCTTCTCGCTCCAGATGTCGGTCGAGAGCGGGGCAGCAGAATGCGTGGCTGTGGTGTCTGGCTGGTGCATGGAAACGGATTCCTCAACCTTGGCATTGGTAAAAAGGGGAAGGGGTGGTTTTGCAAAAACTTGGTTTGAGTTTTGCAGCTGGATCTTTGACGTGATCGCATTCACCTTTGGGGTGCTGTTGTGCAACGACAGGTGATTGCTGGACGTATACCGATAGGCCGGTGTGGGGATGAATTCGTAGTTGCGCGTCTGATCCAGAATAGGAAGCGCCAAGGCCACATCGCATGCGCCTTGAAACCAATTTCCTTCCTGATCTTTATAGTAGCTTTCGGGGATGTTCTTCAGCAAAGCGGCGCGGAAACTGAAGAAATGGCTGGTGCTCCATCTCTGCTTGCGCGGAGAGAGCTCCGGATCCAGCGCCGCGTTCATGCCGCGATGCCCGTTATCCGTAAAATAATTGGTCCAAACCACGTCTTTGCCGGCACCGTATCTTTGCGCCAGTTTGTCCAAGATAGTCATATCTGCAAGCTGGTCGTCGGCATCCAAAATCCCGATGAATTCGGCCTCACCCGCTCGCGGTCTCAAGTGTTTCCAGATGTTATGAGACTTCCCAATGCGCGTTTCATTGCGGATATACGCATGCCGACCTGGAAAGAGCTCTTTCAGGTAATGCTGCGCGATATCGCCTGTTTGGTCTTCCGATGCGTCGTTGACGTAGAGAATGAAGACATCATCCATAGTCTGACGTGACACACTCCTGATGGCTTCTGCCGCGAACATCTCACAGTTTCGCGCCGGCATAAAAATCAGGCAGCTTGAGTTGTCTGATAGGGTCGAATCTAGCACGGTTTCCTCCGCCATTCCGTTAGGGGAAGGCTGAACGTCGGTTGGTATGGAATACCTGTTCGATGGCATCCATGATTGGGTCCGTTTGGATGCTAGAAGAGAAAAATTAACAAAATATTCCTTAAATTGATCTAAATAGCCATAGAGACAGGTGCCGGAACTCCGAGCGCGGAGAGCGAACTTCTTGGGGGAATTTAATCAAGGGGCGTTTCTACGTGGCACCCGTTGCGATAGTCGAACAAGATTGGGTGTGCATTGCCGGGGCGTATCCCCACACCCTCTTGTTTTGCGAGCAAACGCGTTGCGCGTATGACGCCAGAGTGGCAGACGAGCACTGGAAGACTGTCGACGGCAATTGAGCAAACTTCGGTGATTGCGGCATGGACGCGTAGGACCATGTCTCGCCAGCCTTCTCCGTCCTTGGGGGTGCGATCCCGTGGTGGAAGCTCCGAGAGCGGCTGGCCTTCGAATATGCCCCAATCTCGTTCATGCAGACCGGAAATGACCGTCGACTTTGAAGTTGGGAAACCAAGATGCGCTGTTTCGCACGCGCGTTCCATTGGGCTGCAAAAAACCGTGATAGGCTCTGGCCAATGGGTTTGAGTTAATGCGCGCGCTTGGTTGCGCCCCTGTTCTGTCAGCGAGACGTTGAGCCGCCCGGCGATGATGGCGTCACGGTTGGCGGTGGTTTCACCATGTCGGATCAAACATAGGCTGCGCGGAGGCAGGGGCGGGAGGTTCTTCATTATAAGTCCAACGTGTCATGCATAAAAACCTGTGCCCCAAACCCTGCTTCCACCAGGTAGTCCTCTGGCATCGTGCAGAATGCAGGTGCAAATCGCTTTGCACCAAGGCGGTGTATCATAGCGATTTGATCTGAAAGGGGGGGGTGGACGTTCCAGCGGCGGAAGTACCCGCCTTCAACAGCCTCGATCCCACGTGCGTGGGCCGTCATATGGCCTGTGAAAATCACATGTGCATCACGTCCCAAGCGACCGCTCTCACGCCAGGCACGTACATATGCCCAGGCGGCTCCGCCATCTGCGTTGGGGGTGTCACATATCAGAAAACGCGCTTCATCCAGAGGACCTCGGTCCAGCAGCGGCGCGATTTCACCTGCGCTGGGCGCAACTCCGCCCGAGGTCAATGCGGCGCGTAGGGCGTGGCAACATTCCGGGTCAAGCAGAACAGCTGTGGGTCCAAAGCGGCGCATGAGGTGCAGAGCAAGCTCACCCGCGCGGCCCGAGGGAGGCACGGGGAATAAGATCTGACCGGGCAGAGTGTCGATCAGCGCATCAAGATCCTCGAGACGTCGGGACTGCGGCACGTCGCTGAGATGATATGAGCAGTCGATGATGGCGGTGGCAGCTTGCGGCGGTGGGTCAAATGCGAACCAATCGCTCTCTTCCGACCAATCGCCGGAGTAGAACAGGCCCTCTCCAAGATCAAAGTGGAACCAGACGCCGCCAAGCGCGTGGCCGTTGCGGCCAGTGGTCAGGCGGATGCCATCGATCAGGGTTGCCCCGCGTTCTGGCAGTTCCCTCACCTGTGCTGAGGGGGGCAGGGCCTGTGATGTGCGGCGTGTGGCGTAGATCGGCAAGCCCGCCTCGACTGCGTAAGCCGCACCGCCGATGTGGTCGATATGGTCGTGGGTCACAAAGACCGCATCGACCCCGTCGAGCCACTTGGGATCGAAATTGGCGTTGGCCTCAGGGCCGAAGCCACAATCCAACAGCCAGCGGTGACGCCCGGTATCAAGGCGCATGGCGGCAGGGCCCTTGTCTCCGATGCCGGAGAGAACGGTAATGGTGCTCATGAGTTGGATCCTGTCAGGCGGCGGCAAAGGCCCAAGGCGCGCTAAGCGCAAGGCCAATTTGGTCGCCGGGTTGGAGGCGTGTGGCGGATTGCGTGACCAGCGCGTCTCCACTCGCTGCGGTGAGATCGAGGCGATAGCGACCGCCAAGGTAGGTGACGCGGTCGACACGGGCGCGGATATCACCGGTTTCCGTAATGCGCAGGTTTTCCGGGCGCAGGCAGGCGAGAGCTGGGTGCTCTGCGTCCGTTTCCACCTGCAGGCGCGTGCCGAGCAACGTGGCCTCTGCACCTGCGTCACTATGGGCCGCACCGGTCAATGGTACCACTGCGCCTTCGCCGATGAACTCGGCAACAAATCGGCTGCGCGGGCGGGCATAGAGTGCTTCGGGCGTATCAAGTTGTACGATCACACCTTGGTTCATCACCGCGATGCGGTCGGCCATGGCCATTGCCTCGGCCTGATCATGGGTGACATAGACCATAGTGGCACTGGTCCGACGGTGAAAGTCGCTGAACACCTCTTGCATGGATGCACGCAAAGCCACGTCGAGATTTGCGAGTGGCTCGTCCAGCAGGACGGCCGTTGGATCAGAAACGAGGCACCGGGCCAACGCCACCCGCTGACGCTGCCCGCCAGAGAGATCAGAAGGCATGCGGTCCCCATAGGGGGTGAGTTCCGTGGCACTAAGCGCGGCGTCGATACGGGCGTCGCGATCTGCTTTGGACAGTTTGCGGATTTCCAGCGGATACCCCACATTGCGGCGCACATTCATATGAGGCCAGAGCGCATAGGACTGGAACACAAAGCCAACATTGCGATCCTCGGGTGGCACGTTGAGGCGGCTGGCGGCATTGGCAACCTCGCGTTGGCCAATGTGGATGCGGCCTTCTGTTGGTTGCTCGAAACCCGCCAAAAGACGCAGCAGGGTCGACTTGCCACAGCCTGACGGGCCAAGCAGCGCCAGAAATTCGCCATCGCGCACGGTGGTGGAGACGGATTTGAGCGCGGCAGCATCACCGAAATGCTTGGCCACATGGGACAGGGTCAGCTCTGCCATGGCACTACTCCTTTGGGCAGGCGGCGGGAGGTTGCTTGGATCACCGCCATCAGGAACATCACGACAAAGACGATGGTCATGGCGACGGCGGAGGCCATCACCGTCTCGCCGCTGTCGTCGAGATTGAAGATCACCACACCGAGCGTCTCTGTGCCCGATGACCACAAGAGGGCAGACACGGTCAGTTCGTTGAACGCGGTGAGGAAAACGAGGATCGCCCCCGCCGCCGCGGAAGGTGCGGACAGCGGCAGGATAATGTCCTTGAGCCGTCGTGACAGCGATGCCCCAACCGATTGCGCGGCCTCATCCATGGCGGGGTCAAGCTGCCGCAAACTCGATTGGACGGGGCGGAACATGACCGCAAAGAAGCGCGCCAGATAGGCAAGGAAAATGATCCAGATGGTGCCGTAGAGTGTGAGCTCAGTGAAAGGCAGATTGATCAACAACAAGATCATCGCGATCGCCAGTACCACGCCGGGCAGGGCATATGGCAGGTCTAACAGGCTATCAAAGACCCGGCCCAGCGGCGTCTTGTGGCGATCCATCAGCCACGCAAGCGGCAGGCAAAGCGCCATCAGTAGCACTGCCGCACTCACCGAGAGCACAAAGGAATTGAGGAAGGCTCGCCGTGTGACGGGCTGACGGAAAAGCGCCTCATGCCAGCCATCAAGCGAGATGGTATCGAACCTGAGCGGCACACCATACGCAGGCACCAGAGACGTCGCCAGCAGTCCGGCCATAGGCAGTACCAAAATGGCAGCAATCACGGCCCAAAGCACGATTTCAACGGGCAGTCTGGCGCGCCCCAACGGGATCGAAAGAGGGCGGCCAGTGCTGCCCACCAGATGCACGCGTTGGCGCTGTTGGAAAAATCGTTGCAGCAAGATGCCGCAGATGGCGACCACGCCAATCAGGATCGCAAGCACCGCAACTTCGGCCAGAACAGTCGTGCCCATGCCTGCAAGTCGTTGATAAATCAGCGTTGGCAGGGTGGCATAACCAGCGGGGATGCCCAGCATGGCAGGAATGCCGAAATTTCCCAATGCAGTCACAAACGTGATCGCGATGCCGGCCAAGAGGCTCGGCAGGGTCAACGGCAATACGATTTGCCCCCAGATACGCAGACCGCTTGCGCCAGAGATGCGAGCCGCTTCGACAACTTCCTGAGGGATCGCGCGCAGACCGGCGCGCAGGGTGAGGAAAATGATCGATGTGTGCTGAATGCCCAAGAGCAGGATGATGCCCCCGGCAGAGTATAAAGGCTGCGGTGCGCCAAGCGGTGGCGCAAGGCCGAGGGTCTTCAGGAATACTGACGAAGGCCCCATGATCTGCGTCCAGGACAGGGCTGTGATCTGCGGCGGGATCATCATCGGTATCATCAGGCAAAAGACCAGCGCGCCCTTACGGCGCAGATCCGTGAGCGCCACGAGAAAGGCGAAAGTGCCGCCGATCAATACCGAAATCACTGTACCGAGACCTGCCGTGATCAGCGAATGGCGCAGGGCAGAGAGGGTCGCAGGTTTGGCAAGAACCTCGGTAAAGAACCCGAGATTGAGGTTGCCCCCTGCTGTGATGCCTTCAAAAAACAGCCGTGCGACGGGTGCGAGTGTGATCAGCACCGCCACGGCAAGAATGAGCGACAGCAGCCGGCCCTCGGACCGGCTGCTGCTGGAGTTTGTGGCGACGAGGCTCATTCCGCGCCAAAAAGCTCTGCAAATTTCGCTTTGTTGGCATCGGCATCTGCCAGCGCCTGAGCGGGATCGAAGGACATCAGCTTGATATCTGCACGCGCCGGGAAACCTGCGGGAACATCCATGTCATTGCGGGCCGGAATATAGCCCATGTCCAGAACCAGATCCTGACCCTTTTGGGACAGCACGAAATCAACGAATTTCTGCGCAGCATCCACGTTTTTGGCGCTTTCAAGGATTGCAACCGGCTCAGTCACATATGAGACGCCCTCTTTGGGGAACACAAACTCAACCGGAGAGCCGTCAGCCTTGTTACGGATGGCGAGGAAATCGACAACGACACCGTAGGGTTTCTCACCCGAGGCGACGGCCTTGAATGTCCCGCCGTTGCCACCTTGGGCGCGAGCGTCGTTGGTGGCGAGGTCGGTGTAGTAATCCCAGCCCAGGTCCTTGTCACCGGTCAGGGTGGCGAGGTGAATAAGGGCAGCACCGGAGTAAAGCGGCGAAGGCATGGCGATCTGACCCTTCAGCGCCGGATCGGCGAGATCGGCCCAGGAGCTTGGCTGCATCTCGGCGCCAGTGTTGTACACGATGCCAGTGGTGATCAACTTGGTCGAATAGTAATAGCCATCCGCCGAATAAAGTGCGGGATCGTAGGAGGCGGCTTCGGGGGAGTTATAGGCCTGCAACTGACCGTTCTGGGCCATGCCCTCAAGGGTTACGGTGTCTGCGATCAGCAGAACGTCAGGCTGCGGGTTCCCAGCTTCGATCTCGGCCATAAGGCGCGCCATCAGTTTGGTGGTGCCGTCGCGAACCCACTCCACCTCGATGTCGGGGTTGGCCTCCATAAAGGCATCGACGGTCATTTGCGCATCGGCATTCGGTTGCGATGTATAGAGGGTCAGCGTCTCGGCAAAGGAGGCCGAGGCGGTCAGAGCGAGAAGGGCAGCGGGCAGAAGGGGTTTCATCCGGGATCTCCGTTTGGCTTTCGTTCGAAAGTTATGACGCCGCCCGTATCGCCTGAGTCTGAAACGGTTTTGTGACAGTTTCCTAAATCTAATATTATCTTGCCCGGCCATGTTCGTAGTTGTTACTGCTGACGCGTTGAAGTTCACTTTCAAAGGAAAGCGAATGCGAAGAGGCGAGCTAAACCGGCGTCGTGATGCGATCATCAGGCTGCTGTGCGAGCAAGGCGAAATGTCCGCGACGGATCTGGCCACGCGGCTGGGGGTATCGGTTCAGACCATCCGAACCGATTTGCGAGAGCTTGATGAGGCCGCACTTGTTCAGCGCCGCCACGGCAATGCCCGGCTTCGGCAACAGTCTGAGAACATTGGCTATGCGCCCAGAATGTCTGTTGCGCGCAGCGAGAAACAGCAAATCGCCATTGCGGTTAAATCGCTTGTTGGCGACGGCAGCCGCGTGGCGCTGGGCACTGGTACGACAGTCGAAGCCTGTGCGCGGATTTTGGCGGCCACCTGTAAGGATTTGTTCGTTGCAACCAACAACATCCATGCGGTGATTGCCATGCAAGGCGCCGAGGGAGCCTCGGTATCACTTGCCGGAGGAGCGGTGCGATTGCGGGATCTGGATTTGATCGGAACCGCGAGCCGGGATTTCTTTGCTGACTATCTGGTCGACATTGCGATTTTCAGCTGTGGAGGCATCTCTCTGGCCGGCGAGGTTTTGGACTACAACACCGATGAGATTGCAGCACGGGTGGCGGTTGCAGGCTGTGCTGTGCGCAAGGTTCTGGTGGTGGATCAGGCCAAACTGGGCCGAGAGTTGCCCTGCCGTAAGCATGTGCTTTGGGACTACGATGTGGTGGTGTCGGCGGCTGCGTTTTCCAAAGAGCTATTGGACAAATGTGCGGATGCGGGGTGTGAGGTTATTCAGGTGAACGCGCTCCACGCAGCCCATCTTGCATAAGGCCGCAGTATACTGGAAACCACGCAGACTGTTCAAATTTGAACTAAATTAATGGAAATATTTATAATCTTTTCAATTTTTTAGAGGCGTATTTGTTAGGGTTTCGTCAATACCTATGACCCACCTTCTGAGGTAACTTCGGTGTGAGGATCTCACTGCAGCCGGAGTGTTTCTGTTCAGTAGGATGGTCTCATGACAAGTGTATCTCTCAAGGCTGTCGCGGCAGCCGCGTTAACGATTTCCCTTTCCGCATGTGGTGACAATGTGCGCACCGACTACCATGAATTCAGCAGTGTGAGCACACGGCTTAATGTAGACAATGACTTGTCTGGTCTGACCCGTGTTGCAATCGCGCCCGATCAAGAACAAAGCATGAACGTATTTCTGACTGGCTATAGCTGGTGGGATAATACGCCGCGTGGATCTGCTCAGATTGCCCGGCCTGTGATTCACCGCACCGCTGGTGGTGTCGGAACCTATGAGGACCCTATCACGCTTGCTGTCGGCCACAAGAAAACAGGCGGGCGTAGCGTGATGGACTACCGACCCGGAACGCGTTTCTACATCGAGAAACTGCAGAAATACGCAATCGTCGAGGATATGTGCGGCGACGGTCCGCGCCCTCAGGATGGGCCCTGTCACACCGGGCATCGCGGGCATGACTGGATCGACATCTATGTCGGTGGTCGCCGTATGGATGAGGCTTCGGTCGATGCCTGCATGCGTCATATTACGGGCATTCAATCCGTGGTCCTGAACCCACGTCCGGGATACCCGGTAACGCCGGGTGAAATCGCTACAACCGGATGCCGCACCTTCTGATATGGTGCGTAGCCTCGCGCGTCAGCCGGAGGTTTCCAGTTGATGCGCGATTGCTTGCAAGATGATGCTGTTGGTATTGAGGTCGGTGTAGTCTCGTGTGGGGCGCCCTGATTTCACAAATATGCTTGAGGAAAAGCCGTTCTCTGTCTTGGCGGTGTTGCGGACGTATTCGCGCAAAGTGTCCGAATAGGAATGGGGCTGCATTGCCGACCAAAGATAGGCGGCTTTGCTGCTCACCGCGAGATATTCATCCCGGAACTCTGGCGTGCGATATTCGGGTTCGCTGCCAACCGTATCCATCGCCCATGTGCGGGTCTCGGCATCCAGTTGCAGCCCCTGATAGAGGAACCACGGGCTGGTATCGATCGGCCCTTCGGAGACGCAGATCAAGCGGCCGGTTTCGCGAAAGTCCTCAAGCTGGGTGGTGAACAATACATCCGCAAGATAAGCGCTCTGGCGCGACATGCCCAACTCCAGCCCTTCCAACAGCAGCGGCTCGGCTCCGATTGGGCCAATCCGTGCCACCGCTTCGAGCAGGGCCATCTGTCCGTCGGGTTCAGATTTCCTCGCATAGACCTCGTAGGGGGAGCGGGCGGCATGGCCCCAGCGCCGAAAGGCCAACGCCGAGTAATGCGCGCTGTGTGAGATGTAAGAGCTATGTAGCTCACCTTCGGTTACAGAGTGGATTTCGCCGTCGATGATAATCTTATCGAGGTCGTATGATCCAACCAGCTCCACCAACTGTTCGCCAAAACCACTATGGCGGCGCAGATTGTCGAGTGAAGCGAGGAGGCGCCCTGCATCGCTGCCGTCAAAGTTCTTATTGCCCCAACGCGCGCGGTCGGTGCGAATCCAGCCTTGCGGCAGGCGACGGTCTTGCGAGACGCGGCCAGCGATATTGGGTAGAATCTTCTTAATCGCGGTCTCAAAACCTTTTTCGTCGAGCAGGCCAATTTGTTTTGCCGCAACAAGCCCGTTAATTTGACTGCCGACATCCCACATGGTGACGGCTTCATGCAGCCTCCCACCTGGAGACGAGTCTACCGTTGAAGGGCAAAGACCCGTTTTAGGATGTGTGAACCGCTCCAGATAACGCCATGCTGCCCGTGCATCTTCCATTAGCTCCGCACGTTGTTGGTCTGGCAGCTTCTCGCGCTGAGAGATCAGCTCTGGCTGCGCGGCCGCAACACGGCGATAGCGATATGGCAGCGGCCCGTTTGGGACCAGACGCTTAATTTGGCGGGTAAGCGTCGTGAACTGCGTGACAGGTGCGCGAAGGGTGTTGATGAGTTGCCGTTCCAGCAATGTGAGGGTGACGTCATCGGTGAAATCACAGTCACGCAAGACGATCACCATATCCTGCAGCCCTGCAAAGTCGGTTTGTAGGCTTTCGGCGGTGATGGGGCGGGTCAAATCGCGACGGCGGAGCGTTAAAACGCCGTCTTCGCCGATGCCACGCCGCGCCGTGTCTCTCCCGTTCAGGCGAACCGCGATACCGGCGCTCAGGGGGCGGGTGGTACTGATGGTGGGAGTGCCATTGGCGGAAACTACTGTGATCTCAATTGTGTGCGGCTGAGGGTTTGCATCAGCTTCGGACGTTGGCATCTCGGTCGGCACCCAGATCGCCAGTTCGTTTTCAGGGGCTGCGTCCACGCCTGTCGAATAGGGTAATTTGAGCCGGTCCAGAAGGTTAGCGAGGGCCGATGGAGTATCAGACGGAGTCTCACTCGCCCCCTCCATAAGGTGGAGGCAAAGATTGCGTTTGAAATCATAAGCATCGCGCAACTGCAGGTCAGACACAGGTAACAGCGAGGCGCTGCCGTCAACCTCTTGCTGCACGAGGCTTTCGGCAAATTGCGCTGCCGCTGCTGTCAGATCTTCGACCGAGAAATCTGAGAACGCATTGGCAGACAGGTAGGCCACGTTCTGTGTCGGCGTGCGCGCGTCAGCTGCGGGCGTGACTGGGTTGGTCAAGTCCACAAGCGTGCCGCCAAACAGCCGCGCAACACCGTTTTCCCATGTTTCAGAAACGACGGCTGCGGTTTTCTGAGGGAGGCTCAGAATATTGAAGACCCCGGCCGAGCGCACCGCCGTGGGGGAGGCGGGGCGCGTCACATCGTGACAGGCCAGGGTCTGAACTCGGATGGGGATTCCGAGTGTTCTTTCTACCGGGTTCAACATTTCACGAAGCGCGTTGAGCACGTTATGTGCAGCGCGCGCCTGAAAATGTTGGGATAGGGTTGCCAAATCGGCCTGAAACGGTGCCACCTCAATGCCGCTGCCACCCAGTAGATATCCCGCGAGTACACGCGCTACAGGATGTTGGGGTGACAGCACCTGACCTTCGGCATCGAATGGTGAGACCACACAGGTCACAGGGATATTGCGCTCCCACAGGGTATCAAGCACGGCAATCAGATGTGGCACGGAGGTTGACGCGTCTATTCCCGTGATCACCGGATAGGTTTGCGGAGTCACTGCGCCGATAAAATCAACGGCAAAGGTTTTTACCGGGATCAACGCAGCGCCGACACCGAGAGCTTTGAGGAAGGTTCTGCGTTTCATGTGCCGCTCGTCGCCAAACTATAGTCGCGCCCCAGCCGTTTTTGAGTGCCCCAGCTGAACAGACGGCCGGTGAGTGCACGCAGGATGGCGCGAATGACGGAATAGTAAAGGATCGGGCGGTAAAACACCCGCTGGACCGGGAACAGCAACAGCGACCACATGCTTTCGTCTTTGTCCCGTGCAAGGGCAAAGGCCGCGATCAGGAACTCGAGTGCAGGCAATGTGAGATAGGCCAGAAGATACTGCATATCCTGCGAACTGGCGGCGCTGTCATCCCAGCCACCGCTGACCAAACGGTATAGCAAAAGCGCGACAAAGAGATCAGCAATCGGAGCAAGCAGTGGGAAGAGGTAGCCAAAGATAAACATGTCAGGAATGGAGATAAGCCCGACAGAGCGTCCCTCGAACACTGCTTTCTTGTGTTTCCATGCGCTTTGGAACATGCCAAAGGACCAACGCAGACGTTGTTTTAAAAGTTGCCCGATACGCTCGGGGACCTCGGTATAGCCGCGCGCATTTGCCTCGTAGATAATGCGGTAGCCGGCTCGATTGACCTGAATGGTCAAATCGGTGTCTTCGGTCATGGTTTCGTCGCTGAAGTGCCCCGTTTTGCGAAGCGCAGCCACACGCCATGCACCCAAGGCACCCGGTACCACGAGCATGCCGTTGATGAGGTCGAAAGCTTTGCGTTCGACGTTTTGCGCCGTGGTATATTCGAGTGCCTGCAGGCGAGTCAGCAGATTGACTTTGTTACCCGCCATGATTTTGCCCGCAACCGCGCCGATCTTGGGGTTGTCAAAATGTCTGACCATATGACTGATCGCACTCTTCTCGACCTGAGTATCCGCATCAATACAGACCACGATATCGGCTGAAGTATTGAGGAGGGCACGGTTCAAGGCGCTCCATTTGCCCTGATTGGGCTGCGAGATAACGCGCACTTCTTGGTTGTGCGAGAATGCAAAGACTTCGTTCAACGTGTTGTCGCTGGACCCATCATCCACAACGATGATCTCAATGTTCTTGTAGTCGCTCGCCCGCACACTTTGGATGCAGCTGCGGATCACTTTTTCCTCGTTATGTGCGGGGATGATCACCGCAACCTTAGGATTGGTGAGAGAAACGGTGCGATGACCCCGCCAGTTGAGCAGAGCAAGAAGCAAGATGGCGAGCGAGCGGATCACGCCGATTGCCAGTGCGAACCAGAAGAGTGTCACGATGGCATCCTGTCCCCATGCAACCAAAGAGAACGAGACACGGTCAAAGGTTTGATAGCCGCCTTCGGCAACCGGCATCAGTGAGGCGCGGGTGCTGCCGGCCAGGTCAGCAACGGTTGTGAATTCATAGCCCAAGGCGCCAAGCTCTGAGATAATCAAACGTGTCGCTTCCACCGATGCAGTCCGATCTTCACCGCCGTCGTGCAACAGGATGACGTTGCCAGCGCCGCGTTCGACTTCTTTGATCGCAAAGTCGGCGATCTCGCGGCCACTCCAGCCCGTCCAGTCGTGGGGCACGACGTCCATGCCCACAACCTGCATGCCGCGATCCCACGCGATTTCCAGCGCTGCGACACGATCCGCGGTGACCGGGCCACCGCTGCGTTGAAACGGTTCACGATAGAGCGTCATCTGACGACCCGCGGCACCCGCCACGACCTTGTCCAGCATGGAATATTCAAGCGTTGCGCGGGTTTTGGACACCTGATCCATGCGCGGATGGGAGAAGGTATGCGCGCCGATTTCGTGCCCTTCGTCGATCATGCGGTTCAAGATCGCAGGCGCGCCCATGACACTTCTGCCAGTCACAAAGAATGTTGCAGGCGTCTGGGTCTCTTTCAGGATGTCGAGGATCTGTTCGGAGAAAACCGGATGCGGGCCGTCATCAAAAGTGAGCACCACCTTGCGACCTGCGGGTTTGCCATAACGCTCAAGCGAATAGGGGCGAGGAAGCAGATCGTAGGTTTGCCCGACTACGCGCCCGGTTTCTGTGTCAAAGTTCAATTGACGGATGCCGGGGGACTGACGGTGGGTTAGTCGCAACAGCGCCCCTTCGCCAGAATAATTGACGTAGTTGTCGAGCTTTACCAGGGCCAGTTCTGCGCTCAGTGTCTGCGTGCTGAAGTTGCGATTGCGTAGCACGGTCCAGATGCCGGGATCTTCGAGGCCCAGCGACCAAATCCCGCTGTTCGTGATGCCAAGATCGCGCAAGATCGCCATCTGATTGATGAGGCTTGCTGAATCCTGCATCCAAATCTTGCGGCTGCGCCCCTCAGCATCGCGGTAGGACGCAAGGCTGCCAGAGGTTTTGGCACTGAACCGCACTTTCGTCCCGGCATCTGCGATACGTTCCATGGCGGCTGCATAAGGCAGCACGTCGGGCAAAGGCTTGCCAGAAGTCCATTCCACCGCAAAATTCCCAAGCGCTACGACGAGCTTGTCTTTGCCAATCTGCTCTGCCGCGGATTTTGCGGTTTCTTCAAACCAAACATCGGCGGCGAGCGGTGACGGGGCGGTGCCAACCCATGGATCGAGGAAGAGCTTCAGGATCACTTTATCAAAAAGCGCGGTGGTCTCCTTTGACTTCCACGCGGATGATGTGCCGCTCAGAACGATGCAGGAGGCCATGCCTTCGGCCTTCAATCCTGAACTCAGTGTCTGAAAGAAAGGCTGAAGCGCCGGAAGGTCAGAGGTTTCCAGACGGGGAATGCTGAGGCACGCACCTTGCGGGTAGAGCGGACGCAGATGTTCTATCACCTGTGCGGTGGTGCGCTGGGCGATAGCTTTGCTGCTGATTGCGCTGATGAAGGCGGCTTTGTCCTCGCCGGTATCCAGCTCAATCTTGGGCATCAGGTCGGGCGCATTGCCGGACTTGCTGAGGTACTCCATGACGGGCGCGCGACTTTCCTCTGTTTCCATCGAGACTTTGGCACCACTGGCCGTTGCCTCGATGCGAAGCCAGTCGGGAACAAGGACGCCCAATTGATTGCAGCTCTCGGTCAGGGACAACTGACCCCAATCATTATCAGATGGGATATGGCCATAGACCACGGGCGCGGCAGGGCCTGCCATGGCCGCAAAAAATGGCTGACTGGGGGCCTCGCAGGAGGGTTTTGGAGGCAAAACGGGCATCAATGATGCCAGACGTATATCGTCGGTCTGTGTCACGGGAGCTGTTGCAGGCAGCGCAAGCACTTGCTGTTCAGACCAGCTTCCTGTGATTTCATCCCAAGCGGTCTGCCAAGAAAACGTGCCGTTCAGAAACAGATAAAGCCACGCCATCAAACAGAGCATGCTGAGGGCCACGATGGCACGCACACGACGAAAGCGCAGCCTGCGCGGGTCATCAAAAACCTTATGCGCATCCGCCTTTACGGCGAGCTTTTCGTAATGGAATGCAAAGCGGCTCACTCTGAAGCCCCTTTGATGCCAAACGGCACTATGCTGGCAGGCGACAAGCCACAGCTTGCCGCAATCACTTTAAGCGCAATTGCTGACACGGTTCCCCACAACCCGACTAGTTGCCCTGCAACGCCACTGGCCGCATCGCGACAGGAGTCCCCACCCCCGTTCCGCAGCAGCTGCAAAGCTGTTTGTTTGATGTCAGCAGCTTCTCGCTGACCTCTAACAATGTCAAAATTCAGTTAAGCTTGAGCCGAATTTAGCTCAAATTAGCACCAATTCACAGGAACAATCACCTCATATTGGTGTGATTGTCCTCAGAGTTGATGTGTTCTGACCTTTTGTTCATTCGATCCTGCACGAACGAATCGAATTTCAACCTCTTGCGCACCCATTGTCTTCAGCTGCGGGGTCAGGCAGTCTCGGCAACAGAGCGTCGTTGATTGCGGGTCGGACGCCAATGGGATGAGAGATGCACTATATCAATATTTCCGATCTCGCAGATCGAGACTGGCGCTTTCTGGAACCCTACAACACCTCGCCTGAACTGACTTGGGACATGCACTACGGGCGTCCCCGCAACATGTTGGAGCAGCGCATCACGCGCCCAGCTCTGGGGCGGTATCGGGCCTGCCTGTCTGCAGTGCGGGCTGCGCGCCAAAGAAAAAGCGCGGTGCTGGTGTCGCATTTGCCGAACGTGACACTGGCGACAGCGGCCATGGCGCGTGTGATCGCTCCGAACTGCCCTCATATCGCTTTTGCTTTCAACTACACCCATTTGCCCACGGGCCGCCGCCTTGATCTGTCGCGCAGCCATTTCAAGGCTGTGCAGGAGTTCACGGTCTTTTCGCGGTATGAAGTCCGGCTCTACGCTGAGCTGTTTGATTTGCCGTCTGAACGCTTCACTTTCTTGCCGTGGGCGATGGAGGTGCCTGAGGTTGCGGAAGATCAACCAAGGCCGTTTGAGCGCCCCTATCTTTGTGCCATCGGCGGGGAGGGGCGGGATTACCGCGTCCTCGCCGACGCGATGCGTATGGCGCCAGAGTTACGCTTGGCGATCGTGGCGCGTCCTGCCAGCGTCGAAGGCATTTCATTTCCCGACAATGTGAAGATCTTCACCAACTTGCCTGCTCCTGTAACATGGGCAATTGCCAAACAGTCCTGCGGGATGGCGATCGCCTTGCGCTCAGATCGTACCCCCAATGGGCATGTGACGATGGTAGGTGCGCAAAGGCTTGGCGTGCCTTTGGTGGTCACTTGTTCAGTGGGGGTGGCGGATTATGTCGATGCGCAGACGGCCTTGATGGTGCAACCGCAGGAGGCCGCTGATATGGCGCAGGCCTTGCGTGCAATCGCGGACGACCCTGTTGGCGCGCAAGAAAGAGCAGCGCGCGCCCGCGCTAACGCGGAACGTGAATGCGATCCTCGTGTTTGGTTGCGCTACTTTGTCGATCTGGATGCGCGCTTCAAATCACTGGTTTGAATGGCAACAGGTGGCTCAGCTCGGACGGCCGACGCCCTTGATGTCGCCTGTGGTCAGCACCGGGGCAGCATCCATATCGTCCGCATTAAGCATCGCGGCCACGCGTTCGAGCGAGGCAAGCAGCTGAGCCTGCTCCCAGTCTTTCAACTGTTCGAAGGCGCGCACATAGCGCTGCTGCAGCGCGTCCGGTGCCGCTTTGACGGCCTCGCGCCCCGCTGGTTCCAGCACGACATTGGTTTGTCGACGATCCGCCTCGGAGCGCATGCGTGTCGCCATCCCGCGTGAGACGATTTTATCGACAAGAGCAGTCACCGTAGCTTGAGCCACACCCATGGTCTGCGCCAGCTCTTTAGGGGTGGCGCTGCCCCCGCTGGTTGCAAGCAATTGCAACACGCGCAACTGCGCTGGCGTCAGACCCGAGGCCTGCGCCAGATTGCGGGAATAAAGCTCCGTTGCACGCAGAATACGTCTGAGCGCAATCAGGCTTTCGTCAGTTCTGTTACGCGGGCGGTCATTCATAGCGCTCTAAAGTGTCACGGATGGCGAATTCCTTCAATACACTAAGTATTGTCGAGGTATTTCTCTGTAGCGAAGCAAGTTTTTTGCAGCATAATTTGCCTTGCTAAACAGTGTTTCCCTTTAAAATCAGATAATAATCACATTGGGGAATAAAATTACTGAGGTTCTTGAAGTTTTTACATCTTCGCTATATTTAGAAAGGCGAACGAAAATGGAGACGGTGAGCGATGCCTAAAGACATCTTGCAGACTGAGACTGATAGCCCCCGAACTTGCCAGCCCCGCCTGCGCAAGCCAAACGCGACGGACGGGGCCGAAATCTGGGAGCTGGTCAAGGCCTGCGAGCCGCTCGACCGCAACTCCATGTATGCCAACTTGATCCAGGCGGATCACTTCCGCGACACCTGCGTGGTGGCGGAGCTTGATGGCGAAATCGTCGGCTGGATTTCCGGCCACATGATCCCGGGCGATGACGCGTTCTTCGTCTGGCAGGTCGCGGTGGGTGAAGCCGCTCGCGGCATGGGACTGGGCAAGAAGATGCTGAAGGCGCTGATCGCGCGTGATGGCATCAGCGACGCCGCCGTACTGAAAACAACCATCACCAAAGACAATGCGGCCTCCTGGGGCCTCTTCCGCAGCTTTGCCCGCGATATCGGCGGGGAGCTTAGCGACGAGCCGCATTTCGAGAAAGAGGCCCATTTCGACGGCGCGCATGACACCGAGCATATGGTGACCATCACTCTCGACAGTGATGCCAAGGTCCTGAAGCGCGCGGCCTGAACTCCTCTCCTCATCCAGAATTTATCTTATCCGAAAAGGATTCCCCCATGCCCAAAGACATGGAAACAAACTCGTCTATCTATAAGCGCCGCGAAAGCAATGCGCGCTCCTACTGCCGTTCGTTCACCGCGTCTTTCGATACCGCACGCGGGTCCGAGCTGTTCACCGAAGACGGCACCCTCTACATCGACTTTCTGGCGGGCTGTTCCTCGCTGAACTACGGCCACAACGACCCCGATATGAAGGATGCGCTGGTTGAGCACATCCTGAAGGACGGCATCACCCATGGTCTCGATTTTCATACCGAGGCCAAAGAAGCCTTCCTGCACAGCTTCAACGACCTGATCCTCACGCCGCGCGGCATGGATCACAAGGTGATGTTCACCGGCCCGACCGGCGCTAACGCCGTTGAGGCGGCGATGAAGATTGCCCGCAAGGTCACCGGCCGCACCAATGTGATTTCCTTCACCAACGGTTTTCACGGTGTGACCATGGGGGCGCTGGCAGCGACCGGTAACGGGTACCACCGTGGCGGCGCCGGCATGGACAAGGCGGGCGTAACGCGCATGCCATTTGAAGCCTATGCTGATGGTGTCGACAGTGCCGCACTGCTTGAAAAGATGCTCTCCGATCCATCTGGCGGCATCGACGCCCCGGCGGCGATCATGCTGGAAACCGTTCAGGGCGAGGGTGGCCTCAACGCGGCCTCTGCCGAGTTTGTGAAAAAGCTGGAACAGATCGCTCATGATCACGGGGCGCTGCTGATCATCGACGACATTCAGGCAGGTTGCGGTCGGACCGGCACCTTCTTCTCTTTTGAAGAAATGGGCGTGAAACCCGATATCGTCACCATGGCGAAATCGCTCTCCGGCTTTGGCTTGCCAATGGCGCTGGTTCTGGTGCGCCCGGAGCATGACGTCTTTGGCCCTGCCGAGCACAACGGCACCTTCCGCGGTAATACCCATGCCTTTGTGACCGCCCGCGTGGCGATCGAGAAGTTCTGGGCCGATGATGCCTTTAAAACAGAGCTCGCACGCAAGTCTGAGCTGGTTACGAGCGCCCTGCAAGAAGTGGCGAGCCACATCCCAGGCGCCTACCTCAAGGGCCGCGGTCTGATGCAGGGGGTGGATGTCGGATGCGGCGATCTGGCCGGTGATATCTGTGCGCGCGCCTATGAGCTGGGTCTCGTGGTGGAAACCTCCGGTCCGAATGACGAGGTGGTCAAGATCCTCGCACCGCTCACCACCTCCGAGCAGCTGTTCTGCGAAGGCTTTGCCATTCTCAGCACCGCCGCCCGCGAAGTGGCCGCTAAAACCAAAATTGCCGCGCAATAACTCGAAGACCGGAGACCAAGACCCATGATCGTACGCGATTTCAACGAACTGAAAAACACCGACCGCTCCGTCTCTGATGCGCGCTGGACCTCCACCCGCATGCTGCTGGCCGATGACGGGATGGGGTTCTCCTTCCACATCACCGTGCTGGAAGCGGGATCGGAGCATCAGTTCCACTACAAGCACCACTTCGAGAGTGTCTACTGCATGAAGGGCAAAGGCTCGATCACGGATATCGCCACCGGCGAGACCCATGAGATCAAGCCCGGCGTCATGTATGCGCTGAACCTGCATGACAAGCACATCCTGCGGGCTGAGGAAGAGCTGCACATGGCGTGCTGCTTTAACCCGCCGGTGACCGGCACCGAAGTCCATCGCGAGGACGGCTCTTATGCTCCTGCGGAGGAGCTGGCCTGAGAAACAGGTGACGCATGACACATACTGTTGAAAAAATTGGCGGGACCTCGATGTCCCGCGTGAACGAGCTGGCGGACACGCTGTTTACCGGCGGGCGCAAGGCGGATGATCTTTATGGTCGCGTCTTTGTGGTCTCCGCCTTTGGTGGCATCACCAATCTGCTGCTCGAACACAAGAAAACCGGTGAACCGGGCGTCTATGCCCGGTTTGCCGACGCCGAATCCGACCATGGCTGGCACGAGGCTCTGAGCCGCGTCGGCGACGAGATGCGCAAAGCCCATGAGGCGGTGCTCGACAATGCCGGTGATGTGGCGCAGGCAGATGCTTTTGTCTCTGAACGTATCGAAGGCGCTCGCAACTGCCTGATCGATCTGCAACGCCTGTGCAGCTACGGGCATTTTCGTCTGGCGGAACACATGCTGCAAATCCGCGAGCTGCTGTCGGGGCTGGGCGAGGCGCATTCCGCATTTGTCACCGCGCTCCTGCTGCAGCGCGTGGGGGTGAATGCCCGCTTTGTGGACCTGTCCGGCTGGCGTGACGAAGGTGATGTGACGCTGGAGGAACGTATTTCCGGTGCGCTCAACGACGTCGATCCCGCCACCGAGATGCCCATCGTCACAGGTTATGCGCAATGCGCCGAAGGTCTGATGCGCGAGTTTGACCGTGGCTATTCCGAGGTGACATTCTCCTGTTTAGCCGCCCTCACCGGCGCCAGCGAGGCGATCATCCACAAGGAGTTTCACCTCTCCTCCGCCGACCCGAAACTGGTGGGCGAAGGCGTTGCGCAAAAGCTCGGCCACACCAATTATGATGTGGCGGATCAGATGTCGAACATGGGGATGGAGGCGATCCACCCCAAGGCGGCCAAGACCCTGCGGCAGGCCGATGTGCCGCTGCGGGTGACCAACGCCTTTGAACCCGAAGATCCGGGTACATTGATCGACGATAAGCCCGCAGATACCCCAGCAGTCGAGATGATCACCGGGCTGGATATTATCGCGCTTGAGGTCTTTGAGCAGGATATGGTCGGGGTGAAGGGCTATGATGCCGCGATCCTTGAGGTGCTGACACGTCACGATGTGCGTATCGTTTCCAAAACCTCGAACGCCAACACGATCACCCATTACCTCGACACTTCGCTGACTGTCCTGAAACGGGTGGAGAAGGATCTGGCAAAGATTTACCCGAATGCGGAGATCTCCGCACGATTGCTGTCCATGGCCTCTGCGATTGGGCGCGATCTCAAGGGATTGTCGGTGCTGACACGCGGTCTTCAGGCGATTGCGGACGTGGGGCTGGCGAGCCTTGGGGCTTCGCAAGGGCCCCGCAATGTAGATGTGCAGTTCATCGTAGAGCGCGAAGACCTGAAACCGGTAATTGGTGCGTTGCACAAGGTGCTGGTCGAAGGCGTCTCAGCCAAGCAGGACAAGTCGATCAAAGCGGCAGCCTGACGCATGATTTAGCCGTCGTCTGACAGGGATGATGCAAAAAGGGGGTGCCAAGCGGCGCCCCCTATTTTGTTTCGGCCTACAGCGCTTCTTTTGCCAGCCCTTTGC
The DNA here is from genome assembly GCF_000376545.2 of Tritonibacter mobilis F1926. Lineage (NCBI taxonomy): Bacteria > Pseudomonadati > Pseudomonadota > Alphaproteobacteria > Rhodobacterales > Paracoccaceae > Tritonibacter > Tritonibacter mobilis. Next base: position 2,234,446 of record NZ_CP015230.1, on the reverse strand, counting down.
CGAGGATCGGTCCGGTCGGTAGTCCGGTGGGAGAGCCGCCTGTTTGCTCAAACGTGATCTCATAGAGCTGTTCTGGCCCCGGCGGCGGCAATCCCTCCACCGCCAGTGCGGTGCCCCGGTTGTCCGCCAGCAGGCCAAGCGAGACCGGCGGGCCATCGTCCTCGGGTTTGGTCCAGACCTGCATGACCTGCCCTTCGGGCACTGCGGTCTGTCCCAGTAGGGTTACGCGGGTCAGGTTCTCTTCGGTGCCTTCGACCACGGCGACGGCCTCGCCTGTGGTGTCGTTGATCAGCACCGCGATGACCGTCGGGTCGGGGCGTGTCATCACCGACCATCCCAGCGCCAGAGCCAGCACAAGTGACGCCGCCAGCCCGGCACAGGCCGCGATGAACCAATTGCGTGGCGCACGCGGCTCGTTTGCGGGGAGGATCGTATCGGTCTCGGCATCGAACTGCGGCACGGAGCCGGGGACAATCGCTGTTGGAACCACGTCCAACTGGGCTGTGATCCGCGACCACATGTCATTGGGCAGCGCCTCGGGCGTAGCGGTGTCGTCCAGCTCTGAAAGCCGTGCGCGCGCCTGTTCTAACGCTGTTGCGACTTCGGGGTCGTGCAGCGCGCGCGCTTCAAGCTCGTCCGTCTCGGCCTCATCTGAAAGGCCAAGCGCAACTTCCATTGCCACATCTCTCAGGGATCGTTCATCACTCATGACAGGCACTCCCGCAAGGCGATTAGGCCACGCCGGACCCAGGCCTTAACAGACCCGAGCGGCGCCTGAAGGCGGCCAGATATCTCGCCGTGGGTATACCCGAGCACATAGGCCTGCAGGATGGCGATCCGTTTCGGCGGCTCAAGCCGGTCCAGACAACGGCGCAGATCGCTGTTTGCGTCCAACCTGCCATAGGCGTCCATCACGATATCCTCATCTTGCCGACGCTCCAGCGTCTCGGCATCTTCGGCGATCTCCCAGCTCTCCTTACGCAGCATCGTCAGGCATTGGTTGCGCAAAATAGTGGTCAGCCATCCCCGCGCCGCTCCGCGATTGGCGTCAAATTGATGCGCCTTGCGCCATAGCGAGACAAAGCACTCCTGCACTGCATCCTCTGCCAGATCACGCCGTCGCAACATCCGGATTGCAATGCCAAGTAGCCGCGACCCTTCTGTGTCCATGATCGCGCGGAGTGCCGCGCGGTCCCCCTCAGCGCAGGCTTTGATCCGCTCTGCCAGTTCGCTCACTCGCCTGTCCTCATCCCTATGGGCACTTAAACTGACGCCATCTTTCTAAGCCGGTTTTTGATCGCTGAGAGGAGGCATCGTCAGACGAAGCGTATTGCTGCGGACTCTGGCGGTCAATGCGATGATTTTTATTATATATCGAGAGCCGGGGGCGCAGGGAGTGGGTTCCTTGCGCCCCCGAAGCAACAATCCTACAGGCGATAAGTGCCCCAGGTGTACTCGTACTCACAAATACAACTATAGCACGAATTTATGTGGTGTGTGCAACTTTTGATTTCACATCGCGGTCATGAAAGTAATGTCACGCAATGGCGCATCGGCTCCTTTGATTTCCCAGCTCTCAAGGATCTTGCCGCTTTCGAGAGACACCGTATTCAGTGTGCTGCCTGCCGCCAGCCACGCAGTGTTATTGCCCTGCGCATCGGTTGCAATGTCAAACGCATAGGCCTCGGTGCCCTCGATACCCAGCTTGCCGATTGCCGCCAGCGTGCCATCGTTGGGCGAGGTCTGCTGGATCAGCGCCACGATGGTAGCATCAATGTCATACATCGCCGTCGCATCCGGCTGCCCGTAGGAGTTGATATAGGCCGCCGCGACGATCGCCGGAGCCTCGCCCGCGTGCATGTCTTTTTCCTCAAAGGCGAGCGAGCCATCCACGGTCACGGCACCGCTTTCGATGTCCACCCGGTGGTTGGTGGTGCCGCTCATGAAGCGCAGCTTGTTGGCCTTGGGGTTGAAGTCCACGATCACCGGTGCGCCCTCGGCGATCGGCAGTTCCTTGTCCATGGTGGAAATCACCGTGGCCTCGCCGGTCTTGGGGTCGATCTCCACGATGTCAAAGGTGGATGTGACGCCGATCAGCTGACCGGTGGCCGGACGCAGGTCGATGCCCAGCAGCTTGTCGACGCCCTTGACGGGCATTGAGCCGGTGACGCTGGCGGTTTCGGCATTGATCATATGCAGCATATTGTCGCCACTCAGCCCGATCGCCATCGGGGCGGCATGGTCGTCCGCCTGCGCCAACTGGGCGGTTGCGAAAATGGATGCGGTCACAAAAGCGGTCTTAAGGGAATGCATAAAAAGCTCCTCTCTGTTTGACTGAGGCACGGACCATCCGCGCACTGTCAGAGGGGAGACTCCGTCAGGGCCGCATTTGGATGCAGCATGGGGCAATTTTTTTTGGAAAAAGTTTTGGGCGGCGGGTCAGCTGGGCTGGGCGGCGTCCCCGATCCGGGTGATCGCCTGTATCTGTTCGGTGGCCAGCCGCAGCGCCGCGCCGGTGCAGGTCATCATGGCCGGCAGCACCATCCATTCCAGCGTCCACATCGCGCCGGAGCGTTCCTGCTCATGCACCATCGCCTGATGCATCAGGGGCAATTGGCCTGCGTTATAGAGCGCAAGGGTCACCAACAGTTCCGCCGTCACTGGGTTCTGTTTATGCGCCATGGCAGAGCTGCTGCCGCCGCCCTGTTGCGCCAGCGCATCCACGCCCTGCTGCGCCATCAGGCAGATGTCCTGACCGATCTTGCCGAGGCTGCCGGTCAGGGCCGAGAGCCAGCTGGCGTAGCCCGCCAGCCCGTCGCGCTCGGTGTGCCAGGCGCGGGCAGGGGCGCGCAGTCCCAGTTCGGCCGCCATGAGCCGGGCGATGGTGTCGCCATGCGGCTGGCTGCGCTGGCGATCTCCCACCGGACCGCCGAATTGCAACAGCTCCACCTCGGGGCGCAAGGCCTCCAGCCGTTTTGTATGGCGCAGCACCGGCGCGGCCCAAGTGGTGATCCGGTGCCCGGCAGTGATCGGCAGGGCCGCCTGCATCCGGGTCCGGGCCATCAGGGTATTTTCTCCCTGTGTTCGCCCCAGCGCCTCCAGCGCGGTGCTCAACGCCTCCAGCCGCGACAGGTAAATCGCGTTTGCCGCGCGGATCGCCAGCACCAGTGCGGTGTCGATCAGGTCCTGACTGGTGGCACCGGGGTGCACAGCGGCGGCAAGCTCCGCGCCCACATGCGCCTTGAGTTGCCTGACGTAACCGGGCACCGCCATGCCGTCTGTCTTCAGATCCGCTTGGAATGCCACCACATCGGTCGCGAACCCGGCCATCGCAGCCACTGCCCGCGCCGCAAAATCCGCTTTGATATGCCCGACCTCTGCCGCCGCGCGGGTCAGCGCGACCTCATAGGTGAGGAAGGCCTCTGCTGTCGCAGGACCACTGAACAGATACGTGATCTCATCATCGGCAAAGAGGCCGGCAAAATAGGGGTTGGTCGAGGTCAGCGGGTTCACAGGGCAGGCAGTCCTTTGAGGCGGGATAAGGAAACCAGATCAGCCGCGCAGAGGCACGTCAAGGATCTCTCGCGCCTGTTGCCAGGTGGCGACGGGGCGTTCGTATTTGTCGCACAGCTCCGCCGCGCGCCGGATCAGTGCCGCATTGGAGGGCGCAAGCGTCTGGCGATCCAGCCGCACATTGTCCTCAAGCCCGGTGCGCGTGTGCCCACCGGCGGCAATGGCCCATTCGTTTACGATCAGCTGGTTCGCCCCAATGCCCGCCGCACACCAATTGGCTTTCGGGGCGCGGCGTTTAACCAGATCGACATAGAGGTCAAAGACCTCCTTGTCGGCAGGCATCGCGTTTTTCACACCCATCACAAATTGCACATAGAGCTTGCCATAGAGCGCGCCCTCCTGATGCAGCCGGATGGCCTGCAGGATATGGCTGAGGTCAAAGGCCTCGACCTCCGGTGTGATGTGATGCGTTCGCATCTCGCCTGCCAGCCAGTCGACCAGATCCGGCGGGTTTTCATAGACCCGGGTGGGGAAGTTGTTCGACCCCACCGACAGGGAGGCCATGTCGGGCTGCAACGGCAGCATGCCGCCGCGCGTCTTGCCCGCGCCAGATCGCCCACCGGTGGAAAACTGGATAACCATGCCGGGGCAGTGTTTCTCCAGCCCTTCTTTCAGCGCCGCGAATTTTTCCGGATCAGAGGAGGGCGTCTGGTCGTCATTGCGCACATGGGCGTGGCAGATGCTGGCTCCGGCCTCAAACGCCTCATGAGCGCTCTCGATCTGTTCGGACACGATGATCGGCACCGCCGGATTGTTGGCCTTGGTGGGCAGCGAACCGGTGATCGCCACGCAGAGGATGCAAGGATTGCTCATGATCTGGCCTCAGATGTCGAAAAACACGGTTTCATTATGCCCCTGAAGGCGAATGTCGAAATGGATGTGCCCGTCGCCCTTATCCTCGCCAATCAGGGTTTTGACGCGGGTCTGATGTTCGATGCGGCTCAGGATCGGGTCGGCAGCATTGGCCTCCGCCTCGTCGGGGAAATACATCCGCGTGTGCAGGCCGAGGTTGATGCCCCGCGCCACGATCCAGAGCGTCACATGCGGTGCCTGCATGCGGCCATCGACAAAGGGCACCGCGCCAGGTTTGATCGTGTCAAAGGCAAACTCGCCCGTGGTCATATCCGAGGCACAGCGCCCCCAGCCGGTGAAGTTTGGATCTGCCGTGCCGCGCGTCTCGGCGGGGGAGCTGAACAGCCCGGCCGCATCCGGCTGCCAGATCTCGATCATCGCATCGCGCAGCGGCGTGCCAGTGCCGTCGATGACGCGGCCGGTGATGCGGATGCGCTGACCCTGCACGTCGCCGGTAATTATCTCATGGCCGAGGTCCTGCGGGTAGACGCCTTCGATCTCGGCGAAATTTGGCGTGCAGCCGATGTGGACATAAGGCCCGGCGGTCTGCGACGGGGATTCTTTCAGCCGCTCCAATGGTTGCACCATGGTCAAAGCCCCTCCATGCGGTTTTCAAACATCGTCTGGCGACGGCCGCGCAGGGTGATGTCGAACTTGTAGGCCCGCGCATCCATCGGCACCGTGCACGCCATGTCGAGCGCCGCCACGAGGCTCTCGATCCCCTCGCGGGTCGGGATGGTGTCGACGATGGGACAGTGCCAGATCAGCGGGTCGCCCTCGAAATACATCTGGGTGATCAGGCGCTGGGCAAATCCCGCACCAAAGATGGAAAAATGGATATGCGCCGGGCGCCAGTCGTTCATCGTATTGGGCCAGGGATAGGGGCCGGGCATAATGGTGCGGAACTCATAGAACCCCTGTTCGTCGCTGATGCAGCGCCCGCAGCCGCCGAAATTCGGGTCCAGCGGCGCCAGATAGCTTTCCTTCTTGTGGCGATAGCGCCCGCCCGCATTGGCCTGCCAGACCTCGATCAGTGCGCCCGGGACACCACGGCCAAACTCGTCGCGCACTTGCCCATGCACGATGATGCGCGGGCCGATCGCCATGCCGTCCCCCTTGGCAAAGTTCAGGATCAGGTCGTTGTCCCGCTCGCCCAGCATGTCGTGGCCAAAGACCGGCCCGGTTTCCTCGACCAAAGTGGTGGGAAAGGACAGCGGCGCATGACGCGGGCCGCGCGCCACGGAGGTCTTGTAGTCGGGTGTGATGCTGGGCGGATGCCAGCGCCGGTCGCGGTTTACATAGCCGTTGCTCATTTCTCGCCCGCCTCCTGTTCCATCGCGGCGTAAGTCTCCTTGGCCAGTTTCAGGGCGTGATTGGCGCGCGGCACACCTGCATAGATCGCCACATGCTGAAACGCCTCCTGCACGTCGGTTTTGCTCGCCCCCGTGCGCGCGGTGGCACGGATGTGCATGGGGATCTCGTCAAAGTTGCCTAATGCCGCCAGAAGCGCCAGCGTCAGCATGGAGCGTTCACGGTCGGAGACCCCGTCGCTGGCCCAGACATTGCCCCAAGCGGTTTCTGTGATCAGCGTCTGGAACGGCGCGTCAAAGGCGGTTTTCTTCGCCTCGGCCCGGTCCACGTGGTCATCGCCCAGGATTTTGCGGCGGATTTTCATGCCGGTGATATAGCGGTCGCTTTGGGGCTGTTTAGACATGGCCCAACTCCTCCAGGAACTCCAATAGCGCCCCGGCATAGGCCTCGGGTGCCTCGACACAGGGCAAATGGCCCGTGTCCTCGATCACGGTGAACGCGGCGTCGGGGATCAGGTCGATGGTGGCCTCCACCAGCGCGGCAGGGCTGGCGCCATCCGCACTGCCCGCGATGCCAAGGGTCGGTTGGCGCAGGGCTTTGGTGGTCTCGCTGAGGTCTGCGCCCGCAATGGCCTGACAACAGGCGATGTAGCCGGCCTGTGGTGTGCGCTCCAGCATATGCCGCCACGGAAGATGCGCGTCACTGCTCAGGAAATCGGGTGCGAACCAGCGCTCCATCACCGCATCCGACAGGGCCGCAATGCCGCCTGCGTTGATGGCGGCGATCCGGTCCTGCCACATCTGCGCCTCGCCCATTTTGGCTGCGGTGTTGGACAGCACCAGCGCCGAGATCCGCTCCGGTGCACGGGTCGCCAGAGATTGCGCAATCATGCCGCCGATGGACAGGCCGACAAAGGTACAAGTCTCAACACCCAGATGATCCAACAGCTCCAGCGTATCATTGGCGAGATCGTCGATGGAATAGGGCCCTTTGGGGCAGGAGCTGAGGCCATGGCCGCGCTTGTCATACCGGATCAACCGCAGATGTTTGGGCAGGCGGTCGATCACCGCATCCCAAAGCCGCAGATCCGTGCCCAGCGAGTTGGCAAAGACCACCGCTGGCCCGTTTGGGTCGCCATCCGCGCGCCAATGCAGCGTGGCATGTGTCAGTCGCGCCGCCTGCATCAGTAGGGCAACCCGACGTAATTGGTCGCCAGCACCCGCTGCGCATCCTCGTTGTCACGCAGGAAGGCCAGTTCCGCCGCCTGCATTTTTACATCAAACGGGCTTTGATCCGGGAACCGATGCAACAGGGAGGTCATCCACCAGCTGAACCGCTCCGCCTTCCAGACCCGGGCAAGCGCCTTTTCGGAATAACGATCCAGCCCCTCGCTGTCCTTGTCCTGATAAAACCGCAGCAGCCCAGTATAGAGGTAATGCACGTCAGAGGCGGCGGTGTTCAGACCCTTCGCCCCGGTGGGCGGCACGATATGGGCGGCATCACCGCAGAGGAACAACCGCCCCCAGCGCATCGGCTCGCTCACAAACGACCGCAGCGGCGCGATGGATTTCTCGATTGAGGGAGCTGTCACCAACGCCTCGGCGACCTCGGCGGGCAGGCGGCGGCGCAGCGTGTCCCAGAATCGCGTGTCGGTCCAGTCGCCGACGTCATCACCCAGCGAACACTGCACGTAATAGCGGCTGAGGTTGGCATTGCGCATCGAACAGAGTGCAAAGCCGTCCTCGGAATTGGCATAGATCAGCTCGTCGTTCACTGGCGGGGTTTCCGACAGGATGCCGAGCCAGCCGAAGGGGTAGACCTTTTCATATTCGGTGCGCACGGAGGCCGGAATGGTGCGGCGGCTGACGCCATGGAACCCGTCACAACCGGCGATGAAATCACAATCAATACGCTGTTCCCGCCCGTCCTTGTGGAAGGTCACATAGGGCGTATCGGTGTCCGCATCGTGGATGGCGGCATCCGCCACGTCAAAGATCGTCTGTGCGCCGACCTTCTCGCGCGCCTCATAGAGGTCGCGGGTGACTTCTGTCTGGCCGTAAAGGATCACCGATTTGCCGATGAGTTGCTTGAAATTGATGCCGAACATCCGGTCATTGTGGGCGATCTGCGTGCCTTCATGATGAAAGCTCTCACGCTCCAGCCGTGCGCCGACGCCCGCCTTGTGCATCAGTTCGACCATGCCCTGTTCGAGGATGCCGGCCCGAATACGGCTCAGCACATGCGCTTTGGTGCGGCGTTCCAGCACGATGGCGTCAATGCCATTGAGATGTAAGAGCTGCCCTAAAAGCATCCCCGACGGGCCACCGCCGACAATCACAACCTGTGTGCGCATGAAACTCTCCTCCTGTTGAAATGGAGGCTATCATGCGATTTCTGCATTCAAAAATGAGTATTTCGGAAATATAGATACCAATATGGTAAACTATAACCTCTCCCGACTGGTCAAAATCCGGCACATGCAATGTCTTTTGGAGGTCGTGTCATGCGGGAGCCTCAAAGCAGCGGGCGAGCGATTACATCTGACGCAGCCTGCGATTTCGCGCACGCTAAAAGAACTGGAAGAGATCCTCGGGACAACGCTGTTATTGCGCAGTCGGGCCGGAGTTGAGCTGACCGAAGCGGGTGAGGTTTTTGCGCATTTTGCCCGGATGAGTCTCGCGGCGCTCGATCATGGGTTGGAAAGCATTGACAGAACACGCGGCGGCATCCTGAAGCAGGAGGTGAAGGTCGGTGCGTTGCCCAGCGTTGCAGCGGGGCTGATGCCCAAAGTGGCTGAAGGGTTTCAACGACTCGCGCCAGAAGCCGTTCTGCGGCTGTCGGATGGGCCGCATGGCATGCTGATTGACATGCTGCGCAACGGTGCGGTGAGCATGGTGATTGGTCGGATGGGGGACCCCGCTTCTATGCAGGGGGTGTCTTTTACTCAACTCTACACGGAAGAGGTGGTGTGCGTGGTCAGACCAGACCATCCGTGCCTCGCAGCGCCGGATCTCGACGATCTGTCTCGCTGGCCAGTGATATTTCCGCCGACCACGGCCGCCATTCGCCCGCAGGTGGAGCGCTGGTTGATCAGTCACGGATTGTCAGAACCGGCGCAGCGCATTGAGACTGTCTCGGGTGCCTTTGCACGCGTCTATACTCGAGACACGGACGCGATTTGGATGATTTCACATGGGGTCGTGCGCAATGAACTCTCGGACGGGCGGTTGATCCGCCTGCCGTTTGACACATCTCTTACAAAGGGTCCGGTCGGGTTGATGCAGCGCCAAGATGCTGAGCCCACACCACTAGAGAGTCTCTTTGTCAAAGCACTGCATGCGGCGATTGTCTCGGTTGGGTATGATGTGAGTTGAAGCAGGGGCGCTGCCCCTCGAGCCGTTCGGCTCTCACCCCGGAGGTATTTGAAAAAAGGTGAATAGAACGTGGTTTTTTGGTGAAAAACGACGCAAGTGATCGAAACGGCACTGGGGATGAAACAGTGCTCTCAGTGCCGTGATCTGGTGTGATTGGTGTGTCACGGTTGTTCCGAGGATAGATTTATTTTTATATTATTCAGGCTGTTATGGGAAATATGAGATTTTTCATGATCTTTTGTGACGCATTTCACAGAGGACGCGTAGTTGTGTTTGTATAAGACTGGGCAAGGGTCGCTTGAAAACGGCGACCACAACACTCAAATGGGCTGATCTTGAAGTCCTTGCAAATTCGAAAGGGACAGTTCTGATGGCAAATTATGCAAATCTTCCCGCCCCATCTCCCGAAGGTGGGCTGAACCGCTACCTGCAGGAAATCCGCAAATTCCCGCTGCTGGAGCCGGAAGAGGAATATATGCTGGCCAAGCGCTGGGTCGAAGAGCAAGACACTGAGGCGGCGCATAAAATGGTCACCTCCCACCTGCGTCTCGCAGCTAAAATCGCGATGGGCTATCGCGGCTATGGGCTGCCGCAAGCGGAGGTGATTTCCGAGGCCAACGTCGGTTTGATGCAAGCGGTGAAGCGCTTTGACCCTGAAAAAGGCTTTCGGCTGGCCACCTACGCAATGTGGTGGATCCGTGCCTCGATTCAGGAATATATCCTGCGGTCCTGGTCTCTGGTGAAGCTTGGCACCACCTCTGCACAAAAGAAGCTGTTCTTCAACCTGCGCAAGGCAAAGGCCCGTATCGGTGCGCTGGAAGACGGCGATTTGCGCCCAGAAGCGGTGAAGAAGATCGCAACCGACCTTGGTGTGACCGAGGATGAGGTGATCTCGATGAACCGCCGGATGTCCGGTGGGGATGCATCTCTCAATGCGATGGTCGGCGGCGATGGTGATAGCACCATGCAGTGGCAGGACTGGCTCGAGGATGAGGGTGCCGACCAAGCTGGAGATTACGAGGCCCAAGACGAGTTGCAGGCGCGCCGCGAGCTTTTGGCGGAGGCAATGAGCGTTCTAAATGATCGCGAGAAAGATATTCTGACACAGCGTCGTCTGGCAGATCAGGCCAAGACGCTGGAAGAGTTGAGCGTTCAGTACGACGTGAGCCGCGAGCGTATCCGGCAGATCGAAGTGCGCGCGTTTGAGAAGTTGCAAAAGAAGATGCGCGAATTGGCTGCTGGCAAAGGGATGTTGCAGCCCGTCTGAGCCGCCACTCGCAGAAATTGTCCAATGATGCGCCTTTCTCCCTCGGCGCGGACATGGAAAGGGGTCACCCATCAGGGTGGCCCCTTTTGTGTTGGGACTACGCAGATTGTAGAGGCGCAGAGATAATCTGGGGGAGGGCTGGCTGGCTCGGTTGCGCGCGTGAGCATTCCCCAAATTTCAAAAAGAAGTTCTTGGTTGATCGGGCGGGCAGCTGGACATGCCAAAGTAAGGCAGTGGTCGGACTGAGCTTGCGAATGATCTGCCTGAATAGCGCTGCGGTGCTGGCGACGTATCTGCGTGGCGGGCAGCAGCGCGGACTGCTTTATGCTGGCTTGATGACATGGGGAGCTGGCTTTGCTTGCGATCTGGCTGGGACCCGAAGGTGCCTTGCTGGATGGCTTGCTGCTGGCGGCCTGTTCATCTGGCTTGCTGCAGTTGAATTCTTTTTATCCTTTGATCTGAGAGGCGTCAACGAGAAAATTCAACAAAATCAAATACTTGACTATTGTTATCGGGATTAAGTTCCTGACTTTTGAAGTCAGATTTGAGTTGCAAGGAAAAATCCTTGCAACTCAATAGCGTGAGGTCAGTTTCAAAAACGGATTGCCGTTAGTCGAGGCAGGCCCGAACGACGCGGAGCATATTGCCGCCCGCGATCTTGCGGATTTGTGTCTCGCTCAGGCCCTCATCGAGCATCGCCTGCGTAAGCGCGGCAAGCTCTGAGGTGTCAAAAGCCGTCTTAACCGAGCCATCAAAGTCAGAACCAAGCGCGACATGATTCTCGCCGACCACCTCAATTGCACTGCGTATCGCCTTCGCAACGCCTGCGGGGGAGGTGTCACAAACCGCGTTCGCCCAGTAGCCGATTCCAATCACACCACCGGTCGCGGCGATGTCGCGCATCAGGTCATCAGGCAGGTTGCGTTTGACCGGGCAAGCCTTGTGGATGCCGGTATGCGACAGCACCAAGGGGACGTCAGTCATGGCAATCACATCACGCACCACCTGCGGACTTGAATGCGCAACGTCAAGGATCAGCCCTTGCTCAACAGTGGCGGTGACAACGGCACGACCAAAGTCAGTGAGGCCATGATCTCCAGTCCCATGCAAAGAACCCCCAAGCGCATTGTCAAAGAAATGCTGCAGCGCGATCAGCCTGTATCCCGCATCCACCAGCCCCTGCAGCTTATCGAGATCGCCCTCGAGCGGGTGAGCCCCTTCAATGCCAAGCAGACCACCGACCACGTCCTCACCTGCGCGTTTCAGGTCCAGCAGGGCATCCAGATCGGCTTCGGTGCGGATGATCCGCAGGCGCCCGTCAGATCGTTCCTGAAATCGATGCAGCTTTTTTGCTTGATGTAGTGCGCGTTCATAAAGGGAGGTCCATGTGGGGACTGGCCAAAGCTGCCCGATCGCAAGCAGGGTGATGTTGTCCCGTGCGTCAGCCTCATTCTCGTGGATATTCTGTCCCGCCGGTGATTTGGTCACGGCGGTGAAGACCTGCAGCGTGACGTTGCCTTCAATGAGGCGGGGAATATCCATCTGCCCGCGCGTGTTGCGCTTGGTGAGGTCGCGTTTCCACAGCAGCGGATCTGCGTGCAGATCACCAATCACCAGACTGTTGTGCAGGGTGCGCGCGGCGTCGCTGACGGCGTAGGGGGCATGCTCAATAACCGGATTGCGCTGCTTGTCGAGGTAGGCAGGCGCGAACACAAAAAACGCAAGGATGGCCAAAGCGCTGATAACCAACAGCCGTCTGAACCATCTAGCAAGAGTTGCCATTGATAAGATCCTCATGAGGGTTTTGAGGACAGGCTACGACAAGATATCGCAAGTTCAACCCTATGCGTCATTCCAGATGTATTGCGCGATGTTTGCTGAAGCGCCGTTATATGGCTACTGTGAGCGCAAACACTGTAAGGTTGGGATCGTGGGAGGCCTAAAATGACGAAACCTGTGCGCTGGGGCATTCTGGGTGCGGCAAAGTTCGCGCGTGAACATATGGGCCCGGCTATTCACGCCGCCAATGGGGCGGAGCTTGCGGCGCTTGCGACCTCCAGCGCGGAGAAGGCGGCTCCGTTTCAGGCCTTTGCGCCGGGAATTGGAGTCCACCAGGGTTATGAGGCGCTGCTGGCGGATCCCTCAATCGATGCGGTTTACATCCCGCTCCCCAATCACCTGCATGTTGAATGGGCGATCAAGGCCATGCAGGCGGGAAAACATGTTCTGGTGGAAAAGCCAGCCGCGCTGCGCGAAGCGGAGTTCGATCAGCTGATTGCAGCGCGAGATGAAGCGGGCGTGCTGGCGGCAGAGGCCTATATGATTGTGCACCACCCGCAGTGGCAACGCGCGCGTGAACTTGTGCAATCCGGCGCGCTTGGGCAGGTCAAACATGTATCAGGTAAATTCTCTTTCGATAACCGGGCCGATGTCGACAATATTCGCAACAGACCAGAAACCGGGGGCGGTGCGTTGCGAGACATTGGCGTTTATGTCTTTGGATCAACGCGATTTGTGACAGGTGAAGAGCCGCAAGAGATCAGCGCGCAGATCGAATGGGAAAACGGTGTTGATGTGCTGTCAAACGTACAGGCAAAGTTCCCGAGTTTCCTTTACACAGCCTACGTGAGCACCCGTCTTCAGCCTTATCAAGAGATGGCATTTCACGGAGACAAAGGGGTGTTGCGCCTGACCGCACCGTTTAATCCCCGCGTCTTTGGCGAGGCACGACTGGAGTTACATCAGTCGTCCCATGCGGGAGGTTCTGGACGGATGAGCGAGGAGCGTTTCCCGGTCGCAGACCATTACAAGCTACAGGTGGAAGCCTTCGGGCGCAGTTTGCGCGAAGGCGTGGCCTACCCATGCCCGCTGGAGTTCTCGCGCGGAACCCAAGCGATGATCGACGGTGTGTTCAAGGTTGCAACCGATCTTTGATCGGCGGGCAAATCGCACCAGTTTATCTCTGTATCTGGCCTCCTGCGGGAGGCCGGTGCTAACATCTTACTCCGAGATACGTGAGGGTGGCTTAGATGGCGGGTGGCTGGGCAAAAGATGGCGCGGTGAGTGAGCAGATTGAGGCATCAATCTCGGACGAACTTGCACGGCTCAAGTCCCGTCCGGCATTGCAAGGCGAGAGCCTCACACATTGTGCAGATTGCGAAGAAGAAATCCCTGTGGCCCGGCAACGTGCGATACCGGGTGTGAAACTCTGTATCGAGTGCCAGCAGGAACGCGATGGTACGTTGAAAGCCCGTGGTGGGATCAACAGGCGCGGCAGCAAAGACAGCCAATTGAAATAAGGATAAGGGGTGGTTTCACGCCTTTGCCAATGGCAGGCGCATCACGTGTTGCGGGCCCGCTAACCCACCTTCATAGATCTCGCCCGTGTCGACAAAACCGGCCCCAAGGTAGCTTCGGACTGCGATTGGATTGCGCAGGTTTACGGTCAGAACCAAGGCTTGTGCTGCGGGGTACAATTTGCGCAATGCAGCCGGTAACGCTTGCAAGGTGGCTTTGCCCAGACCGCGTCCTTGTTGGCGATGGTCAATCATGAAGGCCCTCAGCCCCAGATCCCCCGCGCGTGCGAAGCTATAGGTGCGCGGAAACTTCAGATCTATTTTGAAGAACCCAACGGCTTTGTTCGCTGCGAGTATCGCATAGAGGTCGAGGTCGTCTTCAACCGCAGCGAAAGCCATATCGACCGTGCCGCAATAGACGATCTGCTCAGGGGCGACCTCGATATGGCGGACCAGATCATGGTCGGACCGGCCTAGTCGCAAGAAGTTTATGTTCGATTCTACTGCCATACTGACGCAAAGATGCATAAAAAACGCCCGCCGTCACGACGCGGCGGGCGTTTCTAGGCGCGAGAAGCGGATTGCCGCGCTCCTCTCGAAGTGGGGGAGGTGTTAGTCCTCCATCGCTTCCAGCTCGTCAATGAGGCCGGAGATCATCGACAGACCCTTGTCCCAGAATTTCGGATCGGAGGCGTCCAGACCGAACGGCGCTAGCAGCTCTTTGTGGTGCTTGGAGCCACCCGCTTTCAGCAGGTCGAAATACTTGTCCTCAAACCCCTCGGCCCCTTCGGCGTAGACCGAGTAGAGCGCATTCACCAAGCCGTCGCCAAAGGCATAGGCATAGACGTAGAAGGGCGAATGCACGAAATGCGGGATATAGGCCCAGAAGGTCTCGTAGCCTTCCATGAAGTCAAAGCCTTCGCCCAGAGATACCGCCTGAACGCTCATCCATAGGGCGTTGATGTCCTCGGGCGTCAATTCACCCTCGGCGCGGGCGGCGTGCAGTTTGCACTCGAAGTCGTAAAAGGCGATCTGGCGCACAACCGTGTTGATCATGTCCTCGACCTTGCCAGCGAGCAGCACCTTGCGCTCTTCTTTAGTCTTGGCCTTCTCCAGCATTTTGCGGAAGGTCAGCATCTCGCCAAACACGGATGCGGTTTCCGCCAGCGTCAGCGGTGTCGAGGACAGCATTTCGCCCTGATCGGCGGCCAGCACCTGATGCACGCCGTGGCCCAGCTCATGCGCCAGTGTCATCACGTCGCGCGGTTTGCCGAGGTAGTTCAGCATCACATAGGGGTGCACATTGGTGACGGTCGGGTGGGCAAAAGCACCGGGAGCCTTGCCGGGCTTCACGCCCGCGTCGATCCAGCCTTTGTCAAAGAAGGGCTGCGCCAGCTCGCCCATGCGCGGATCAAAGGCCGCGTAGGCTTCCATCACCGTGGCGCGCGCTTCGTCCCAGTCGACAATGCGGGTTGTTTCCATCGGCAAGGGCGCGTTGCGGTCCCAGACCTGCATGCGGTCCAGACCAAGCCATTTGCGCTTCAGCTCGTAATAGCGGTGGCTGAGCTTGGGGTAGGCGGCCACGACAGCCTCGCGCAGGGCCTCGACCACCTCGGGTTCGACGTCGTTCGACAGGTGGCGCCCCATCTGCGGGCTGGGCATGCCGCGCCAACGGTCGATGATCTCTTTCTCCTTGGCCTGCGTGTTGTGCACGCGGGCAAAGATCTTGATGTTGTCGGCAAAGACGCGGGCGAGCTCGCGCGCGGCGGCCTCGCGCTTGCTGCGGTCCTGTTCGGTCAGGAAGTTGAGCGTCGCCTCGATGCCCAGCTCCTCGCCGTCGATCTCAAACGTGAGGCCGGCGATGGTCTCGTCAAAGAGTTTTTCCCAGGCGTCGCCAACGATGCCCAAGTCATGCATGAACCGTTCCAGTTCGTCCGAAAGCTGATAGGGCTTCATGGCGCGGATGCGGTCGAACACCGGCTTATAGCGGGCGAGATCGGCATTGGCGGCAAACAGCGCGTCCAGGGTCGCATCCTCGATCCGGTTGATCTCCAGCGTGAAGAACACCAGCGGCGTGGTGAAGACGGTAACCTTTTCCTGAACGTCGGACAGGAATTTAGCACGATCGGCGTCGGTGGTCAGTTGGTAGTAGCGCAGGCCTGCATAGGACATGATGCGACCGGCGATATTGTTGATTTTCTCATTGCGGTGCACGCAGGTTAACAAGCCATCGGCGTCGAGATCGGCGAGCTTTCCCTCATAATCCGCGGCAAAACCTGCACACTCTTTTTGTAGCCAATCGAGATCGCGGGACAATTCCGGCGCATCTTCGCCTGTGTAAAGATCGCTCAGGTCCCATTCCGGCAATTTGCCAAGATCTCCGGATCCGGAAGAGGCATTGGCGTCGCGTACGGGGAAGGGGAGTTGGAACATAGGACCTCCGTCTGGTGGCTGAATGGGCGTGGAAGCGGTCTAGGAGAACGCCGCGGTGGCCCGTGTATCGGTTCCTCAAACACTTAGGTCCCAGAACCCGGAGGCACAAGCGCAGAGCGGGTGGGTTGCGTAGAAACCTCTGAGAGGTGTTTCGCTTCGGGCTTCGCCCGAAACGACCAGCGCCGCGCACCCTGTGGGTGCGCGGCGCTGGTCATCTGTTCAGATCTTTTACCCGCCTATAGAGGGTTTACGTCATTGAGTTAATTTATGTTTCTTGAAGTGGGTGGCAATGGCATCGCAGACACGGGTTCGGATGTGGAGTTGCTCCATCAGAATTTCATGCTGTGCCTCAGGGACCAGATCCAATGTCCCCGATGGCCAGCGCGTCATTCGATCATGCACGGCTTCGGTGGAGACGATCTGCTCGTTTTCGCCCAAGAACGTAACACAGGGCACATCTGGAGAGGGTTTTTCACGCAAGGCGGCGCATTCAATCATCGCCTGTGCCAACCACTGGATTGTGGGACCTCCCAAAACGAGATCCGGTTTTTTCGCCATCTGCAGCTGTAAAAACGCGTACATATCCGCGTCTGTGGTCAGCGTGTTGCCTTCAAACGGGGTGACCTGAACGTATTGTTCGATGGTGGTTGTGGGGACCAGCTTTTCACTGAGCCCAAGCGCCGCCCCAAATCGCGCCAGCAAACGGGCCGCAGGACGCAACGCGAAGGGAATGCGAATGCCCCACATGGGCGCAGTAAAGGCGCAGGCTGCGACCGGCAGCCCCTCGTATAGCGCGCGCAGGCCAATGGCGCCGCCCATGGAATGGCCAATCAGATACCATGGCTGTGGCAGATCAAGCGTTCTGGCATGATCCATCAGCGCGGCGACATCCTGCTGAAAATCATCAAAATGATCGACATGGCCGAGCCGTCGATCTGCCAGCGCACGGTCAGCCAGCCCCTGTCCGCGCCAGTCCACTGCCAGCACGGCAAAGCCACGCTCGGTCATGTCTGATGCAAAGGGGCCGTATTTTTCAATATATTCGGTGCGGCCGGGAAACATCAGGATTGTGCCCAGTGCCTCACTTGTTGGTCGCCAATGGCCTGCGCGAATACGCTGGCCATCGCGGGTGGCCAGCCAATGGGCCTCGCCACCATCCGGGCCGCGCGCGATCTCAGTGAAAAACGGCGCGGGGGAGGTCTCTGCCATTGGCTGATCCTTCATCGTCGTCAGGCCAGCGCTTGTGCCAGCTGCATTGCGACGCCCATGTCGCCGTCAATGGTCAACTTGCCGCCCATAAAGGCCGCCGTCGGGTTGAGTTCGCCGGAGAGGATCTCCTGAAAGGTCTCTGCATCTGCAGTCATGGTGACCTCCGCCTCTTCGTCCCCGACGCGCGCGCCATTGGCGTCAAGAATGATGGAACCCATCCCGGTGATTTCGAACTTGGCAGAGCTTTCAAAACCGCCATCCATCTTCTCGTTCAGCGTTGCGGCTGCCTGTTCCAGAGTGTCGCTCATAACTGTCTTTCCTGTGTAGGGGGCCGTGCCTGCGCACAAAACCGTGAATCCTGTGGTCCGGGCACTGGTAATTCGGCCCTGTGCCGTTACCCTTTGCACTATGGGCAGAACTTGCACGAATCTCAAAGCTATCGTGGCGGCAATCTCTTTGGTCGTCATCCCCTGTTTGCCCTCAATTTTGGCGGCGCAGTCAGGGGCGAACCTCTCTGCGCTGAGCGAGGCGGAGCTTTTGGAACGTCTTGAGGACGCCGACCCGACAGACGCAGCAGCGGTGGAGCGGGAATTACAGGCCCTTTGGAGCAAGAGCGGTTCTGCTGCCATGGATCTTTTGTTGCGCCGGGGGCGCGATGCGATGGAACGGCAGGATTGGCAGGCGGCGATAGAGCACCTGACTGCGCTTACGGATCATGCGCCCGATTTTGCAGAGGGCTGGTCTGAGCGGGCGCGTGCTTTTTTCCACGCAGAGCTGTTTGGCCCCGCAGTTGCCGATCTGGAGCGTGCCTTGGCCTTGAACCCAAACGACTACAACGCCATCTTCGGGCTTGGGCAGGTGTTTGAGTTCTTTGGAGATCCAGAGCGCGCTTATGCTGCTTACGAGCGGGCCAAGGCTATACATCCGTATCATGAGGAAGTAACCAAGGCTCTGGATCGTCTGTCCACAGTGGTGGGCGGGCAGGCACTTTAACGAGGTCTGCAAACGGGTGATCCCTGATTTTATTCCCTGATGTCAGGCCGTTGAGTCGCATTCAGGCGCGTGGAGATTGATGCAATGACTTCTGCATCCCGGGTTGTGGCCGTCCTCGGCCCGACCAATACAGGCAAGACCCACTACGCCATTGACCGTATGCTTGGATATCGGACCGGGATCATGGGCTTCCCGCTGCGTCTGCTTGCGCGTGAAGTTTACGATAAAATCGTAAAGCTACGTGGCCCTTCGGTTGTGGCATTGGTGACCGGCGAGGAACGTATCGTGCCGCCACGCGCGCAGTATTGGATCTGCACGGTGGAAGCGATGCCCGAGGGTATGGGCTGTGATTTCCTCGCGATTGACGAAATCCAGCTCTGTGCCGATCCTGAGCGCGGTCATGTCTTTACCGACCGTCTGTTGCGGTCCCGCGGTTTGAACGAGACGCTGTTTCTGGGCGCGGATACCATGCGCGGGCCGATTTCGGCACTGGTGCCGGGTGTCGAGTTCGTGCGCCGCGAACGGATGTCGGAACTGGTCTATGCAGGATCAAAAAAGATCTCCCGCATGCCACCGCGAACGGCCATTGTGGGTTTCAGCGTCGATAGTGTGTATGCCATCGCCGAGTTGATCCGCCGTCAAAAGGGCGGCGCTGCGGTGGTGATGGGCGCACTGTCGCCCCGCACACGAAATGCGCAGGTGGCGCTCTATCAAAACGGCGAGGTGGATTACCTCGTGGCCACGGACGCGATTGGCATGGGGTTGAACCTCGATGTGGATCACGTTGCTTTTTCGTCGACCTCAAAATTTGATGGCCGCAGGATGCGCCCGCTTGCGCCTAACGAGCTGGCACAGATTGCAGGTCGTGCTGGCCGAGGGATGAGTCATGGCAGCTTTGGCGTCACGGGTGATGCACGTCCGCTCGACGAGGGGGTTGCGCAGGCGATCATGGATCATCGCTTTACGCCACTGCAAAAACTGAACTGGCGCTCTGCGGAGCTGCGGTTTGGCACGATTGAGGCACTGATTGCCTCGCTCGAATCAAGTCCCAACCATGAAGTACTGATCAAGGCGCGTGAGGCCGATGATCTGATGGCGCTCAAATCGCTGGCGCAGGATGCGGCAATTCGCGACAGGGCCAGTGATGCGGCAACGGTACGTCTTTTGTGGGATGTCTGCCGCATACCCGATTTCCGCGGCATCAGCCATGCAGAGCATTCCTCGCTGCTCAGCGGGATCTTTGGTTATCTTCAGGACGGTGGAGTGGTGCCGGATGAGTGGTTCTCTCGCCAAATTCGACGACTTGACCGTACGGAAGGTGATATTGACACATTGTCGAAACGCTTGGCGTTTATCCGCACATGGACCTATGTCGCGCAGCGAAACGGTTGGTTGCGTGACGAAAGTCATTGGCGGGAAGAGACCCGCACTGTAGAAGACAGGTTGTCTGACGCCTTGCATGAGCGTCTTACGCAACGATTTGTGGACCGGCGCACATCAGTTTTGCTGCGGCGGCTCAAACAGAAGGAGGCCCTTTTGGCCGAAGTAAATGACCAGGGTGAAGTCACCGTCGAAGGCGAATTCGTCGGTAAGCTTGAAGGCTTCCGGTTCTCGCCGGACAAAACCGCGCAGGGCGCAGAAGCCAAGGCGCTGAAATCGGCGTCCTTGCAAGCGCTCGCTCCGCAGTATCATCTGCGCGCGGACCGGTTCTACAACGCACCCGATACTGAAATTGATTACACCGATCAGGGCGGCCTGATGTGGGGTGAGCACGCGGTCGGCAAACTTGTTGCCGGTGCGGATGCGCTTTCTCCGCAAATCGAGGTTTTTGTCGATGAGACTGCAGGGCCAGATGTGGCCCAAAAGGTCGAACGCCGTCTGCAACATTTCATCTCTCGCAAGATTCAGGCGCTGTTTGAGCCTCTGATCAACCTGCAAAAAGATGAGGCACTGACCGGGCTTGCTCGTGGCTTTGCCTTCCGCATGGTTGAGGGGCTGGGCATTCTGCCCCGTGCCGGCGTTGCGCAGGAAGTGAAAGATCTGGACCAGGATGCCCGTGGTGCGCTGCGCAAACACGGCATTCGATTCGGTCAGTTCACCATCTTCATGCCGCTGCTGCTGAAACCTGCACCGACTCGCCTGCGCTTGCTGTTGTGGTCGCTTGCAAATGGTCTGCAGGAATTCCCAGAGGCACCACCTCCGGGTCTGGTCACCGTGCCCTCCATGCCGGATGCGCCCGAAGGCTATGACACGATGGCAGGCTATCGTTCCGCAGGCCAGCGCATGATCCGTATCGACATGCTGGAGCGTCTGGCTGATCTGCTGCGCAACGAAGACAGCCGCGGGGGCTTTGAGGCCAAACCCGATATGCTGTCGATCACCGGTATGACGCTGGAGCAGTTCTCTGACCTGATGCAGGGCCTTGGCTACCGCGCCGAAAAGGGCGAACGGGTTAAGGTCAAAGCTGTTGATGAGGTCGTGAAGGACGGCGGCACCCCCGCAGCGGACCAACCGGTTATGGATGCAGCTGCTGAGGCTGAAAACACCCCAGCGGCAGCGCCTGTCGAGGGTGCTGCGACAGATGCACCGGCTGATGTTCCCGAAGGCACTGCAGAGATCGCCGATGAAGGTGTTGCACCCGTTGCAGCAGAACCTTCTGACGCTGATGTCGCTGAGCCGATTGCCGAGACCGCTGAGACGGAAACCCCTGTGGGTGAGGCCGCAGACGCTGCTGTGGAGGAACCTGAGATTGAGGTGTTCTACACCTTCACTTGGGGACGCAATAACCGTCAGGGCAATAACGCACGCGGTCAGCGCCGTGGTGAGGGCCGTGGCGCTAAAGCGGATGGCGCCGGGCGGGGCAAGCCGCGCAGCGGGGGCAAACCGCAAGGCAAACCCGGTGGCAAAAAAGGCGGTCGCCCGGATCGCGGTGGCGACAAGGGCGGCAAAACCTATTCTGCGCGCCCGCCCAAGAAGGAAAAGCAGATCGATCCCGATAATCCCTTTGCGGCAGCTCTTATGGGGCTGAAGCAGGGCGATTGATCTCGCGATGAGCGATCACGCGGACAAGATGCGGGTCGACAAGTGGCTGTGGCATGCGCGGTTTTTCAAAACCCGCTCGCTGGCGGCCAAACAAGTCGGCGCCGGTCATGTCCGCGTGAATGGCTCCAAGGTCTCAAAGCCCTCTCAGAACGTCGCTGTTGGTGACGTTCTGACCTTCTCTCAGGGGCATCAGGTGCGCGTCGTACGCATCCTTGCGCTCTCTGAACGGCGCGGACCTGCGCCCGAAGCCCAGACATTGTACTTCGATATGACAGAGAAGCAGGACAAACCGCCTGCCAATCCGAAATACGAAGGAAAAGGTCGCCCGGATAAGAAAGAGCGCAGGGCGCTTGGTCTTACTCGTGTCTGGGAGGGGCATTGACGGCTTGAAGCCGTTGCTCTTGTGGATTAGCTAATCGCCCAGACACTTGAAACGGGATCCAAGCCAAGATGACCTACGTCGTTACGGACAATTGTATTGCTTGCAAGTACACCGATTGCGTCGAGGTATGCCCGGTTGACTGTTTCTACGAGGGTGAGAACACATTGGTGATCCACCCCGATGAATGCATCGACTGTGGCGTATGCGAGCCGGAATGCCCCGCCGACGCGATTCGTCCGGACACCGAGCCGGATATGGATCAGTGGGTGGAGTTTAACCGCAAGTATGCCGAACTCTGGCCGGTCATCGTATCCAAAAAGGATCCGATGCCGGGATATGAGGAGCGTGACGGCGAAGAGGGCAAACTGGAGAAGTATTTCTCCGAAGCTCCGGGTGAGGGCGGCTAAGCTCTGCCATGTCGCGCGATATAATTGCGCGAATTCGACGTGAAACGCCGCGCTAGGCCTCACAATGACGTGCTCTCCGCCTTTCGGAGGGCGCGTTTTTATGCTATATTCTATCGATGAAATGAAACACGTAGAATACCGCCTGCCGTGATGACCCACACTAAGATGGGTCTCTTGGTGGGTTTTCTGCGCCGAACCGACACCCGGCGGGCATAGTTTATGCTCCGCGAGGGTCCTCTTTGGCGTAGCCAAAACGGCATGGTTGCCGTGTCATCGCGAGGAAAGACCTGTATGACCAAATCGAAGAAGCTCGAGTTCCGCCCCAACGATTTCATTGTCTATCCGGCCCATGGGGTTGGACAGATCATCTCGATTGAGGAGCAGGAAGTGGCCGGCTACAAGCTGGAGCTATTCGTGATCACCTTTGAAAAAGACAAGATGACCCTGCGGGTTCCGACTCACAAGGCTGTCGACATTGGCATGCGCTCGCTGTCTTCTCCTGATGTTATCAATCAGGCGATGAAGACGCTGAAGGGCAAGGCCAAGGTCAAGCGTGCCATGTGGTCCCGCCGGGCGCAGGAATACGAACAGAAGATCAACTCTGGCGATCTGATCTCCATCGCAGAAGTGGTGCGTGACCTGCACCGCACCGATGATCAGCGCGAGCAGAGCTACTCTGAGCGTCAGCTTTATGAAGCAGCGCTCGAGCGTTTGACCCGTGAGGTCGCAGCTGTATCCGGTGGTGATGAGATCGCTGCCGCAAAGCAGGTGGACGAGGTTCTGACGTCCCGCGCGGCCTGATCTCTGAGGGCTGAAATTTCGAAAGGCCGCCCGATAAGGGCGGCCTTTTTCATTGCGTCAGATCAATGCGAGCAACATCAGCCCCAGTGCGATTTCGCTCAGTTGTTGTGCGGTGCCCAAGACATCTCCGGTCTGGCCTCCAATCTTGGCCATGGCGAGCTTGCGCAGGCCAATCAGCAGGGGAACCAAAATCAGTGCCGCCCCCAAAATCGCCCAGCCCATGCAAAGCACACCCAACAGCAGAGCAATGAGAATGCCAAAGGTCGTTGCGGTTAGGCTGGGGCGACCGACCGTGTGTGCCAACCCGCTGCCGCGTGCATTGGGCATACGCGCCATCATCACCGGCATTGCAGCACGGCTAAGTGCCGCAAGCGCAACTGGGGTCCAGATTGCTCCAGCGCTAAACAGTGCTGCAAGAATGCTCCAGCGCAGCCCAAGCCCAAGGATCAGGGCCAGCACGCCATAGGTGCCGATCTGGCTATCCTTCATGATCTCCAACCGTCGTGCAGGCTCGAAACCTCCCCAAAACCCATCAGCGGTATCTGCCAGCCCATCCTCGTGCATGGCTCCGGTCAGCGTCACTTGTGCCGCAAGGGTTAAGCCCGCCGCAATCGCCGGGGGCCACCACATCAATGCCAATGCTGCGATGATCACTGCCAACAGACCCACAACCGCACCGGCCAATGGAAAGGCCCAGACCGCGCGCGACTGCCGTGCAAAAGAGGCTTTGGGCAGATGTGGCAAGGGCAGACGGGTCAACAGAACCAAGGCCAGCAGTAAATCGATTGCTTTGAAGTCGTTTTTTCGCATGTCGATGCCTCTGGCAGGGCTTCTCGGCACGGGGCGAGAGCGGTAAACAGGTCTGACACCGCTTTACCCGTGCGGTGCGGTGCGACGCAACGAGGCTTTTGATGCTGCCAGACCTGAATACACTTTCCGATTTTCGTAATGCCCTCGCGCAAGCGCCTGCCGCGGATGCTGCAGCTCGTTCTGCCTGCGAGGCCCGCAACGGTCAACTGACCAAGCCGCCCGGCGCTTTGGGACAATTGGAAGAGATCGCGATTTGGTACGGAAGTTGGCGCAAGACGGATCGCCCAGAAATCAAAACCCCGCAAGTGATTGTATTTGCGGGGAACCATGGCGTAACAGCGCGTGGGGTTTCAGCCTTTCCGTCCGAGGTCACCGTGCAGATGGTTGCCAATTTCAAGGCAGGTGGTGCGGCGATCAACCAGCTGGCGCGGCTTGCTGGCGCACGCATGGATGTGCATGCGTTGGACTTGGAACGTCCGACTGCTGATTTCACACGTGAGCCCGCGATGAGCGAGGAAGAACTTCTTAAAGCGTTGAAAACTGGGTGGTCAGCTGTGCATTCCGATACTGACCTGCTGGTTGTCGGCGAAATGGGCATCGGTAACACCACATCTGCTGCGGCAATTTGCAATGCTCTGTACGGTGGTGTGGCCAGCGACTGGACGGGACGAGGCACCGGCGTAGGGGATGAAGCTCTCTCGTTGAAAACACAGGTGGTCGCCGAGGCTGTGGCGCTTCATGACAGTCGCGACGGTCTGGACGTTTTGCGCTGCCTTGGCGGTCGGGAGGTCGCAGCAATGGCCGGAGCGATTGCCGCCGCGCGCATCCGGCGTATCCCGGTGATCCTTGACGGCTTCATTTGCTGTGCTGCGGCAGCGTGTCTTGCTGAGATCTCGGATCACGCATTGGATCATGCAATTGCAGGCCATCAGAGCGCGGAAGGCGGTCATCAGGCGCTGCTTTCACGGCTGGGAAAATCGCCGCTCTTGTCGCTGGGGCTACGCCTTGGAGAAGGCTCGGGGGCCGCTTTGGCCATTCAGGTCCTGAAGGGGGCGCTGGCGTGCCACAGCGGCATGGCGACCTTTGTCGAGGCTGGCGTTTCAGACGGCTGACCCGCCGGGACGGGGCAGCCAATGCGCAGTAGGTTTAGGCGGAGCGTTTGACGTGCTCTTCGGCCAGAGACAAAAGCGCCGTTTCTAGGTCCTTTTCCAATTCCTTGGCGCGTTTGATATAGGCCGGGTTTTCGCTTGCCGGCGTGCCCGGTATCCAATGCGCCGCCAACTCGCGCACCGTGTGGCGGTCGTGCGCATAAAATGTCTGCTCGGCTTGGGCCGCCTCATACTCGCTGAGGCCAATGTTCTCTAACACGTAGCGGCCAGCCCGCAGGGAGCTGTCGAACATCTCACGCACAATGTCATTGGCGCCAGCCTTATAAAGCGCGAACACATGATTCCGATCGTAGGCGCGCGCGACAATGTGGATGTTGGGGTAGTTGCGGCGTGCATATGCCACCAGTTTCGTTGCGTTTTCCTGATCGTCCAAAGCAACAACCAGCACCTTTGCTTTGCTGATCCCCGCAGCTTTTAGCAGTTCTGGGCGCGTGGGGTCGCCGAGGAAACTCTTGACCCCAAACCGGCGCATCAATTGGACGGCTTTCATATCACTGTCGAGAAGAACGGTCTTGAACCCGCTTGCGTTCACAAGGCGATGCACGATCTGCCCAAAACGCCCGATCCCCGCGATGATGACAGTGCCTTCCTCATCAATCTCGTCGGGTGTGTGTTCGACCTGCGCCTCTTTCATCCGCTTGGACAGAACTTCATATAGGATGAACAGCAACGGAGTGATCAGCATTGTGAGAGCGATCACCAAGAGCAGCTTTTCCGAAAGATCGGGAGTCACAACATTGAGTTGCAACGAGAAAGCCAACAACACAAAGCCAAATTCCCCGGCCTGCGCAAGGCCAAGGGTAAAGAGCCAATGGTTGCGCCGTTTCAGGCCAAAGGCTTTGCCCACAAAGTAGAGTACCGTCCCTTTTGCGAGTATAACCAAAAGGGCAAGACCGATCACATCGCCCGGCTCTGCGAGGAACAGCTTGTAGTTGATGCCAGCACCCACGGTGATGAAAAAGAGCCCCAAGAGCAGCCCTTTAAAGGGTTCAAGGTCACTTTCCAGTTCATGGCGGAACTCGCTGTTGGCCAAAACCACGCCCGCGAGAAAAGCGCCAAGAGCGGGGGACAGGCCAACCAACGTCATCAAGAATGAGATCCCAATAACAATCAGCAACGCCAGTGCAGTGTACATTTCGCGCAGGTTTGACGCGTGAATGAAGCGAAAGACGGGGCGTGTCAGATATACGCCTGCGAGGATTACAAAGGCGACCGCGCCGATTGTCATCAGCGTTACAGCCCAGCCGGGCAGCCCTTCGACGAGAGACAAGGAATGATGCGCTGCGTCTTGCGCGTCATCCGTTCTCACGATTGAGCCATCTTCCGACAAGGACATCGCATGCGGTGCTGCCAAGAGGGGCAGGAGGGCAAGGATCGGAATCACCGCGATGTCTTGTGTGAGCAGAACAGAGAATGTCGCTCTGCCGCCCCCGGTACGGGTCAGCCCCTTCTCAGAAAGAGTTTGCAAGACGATCGCAGTGGAGGACAGCGATAATGCAAGCCCAACCGCCAGGCCCACCTGCCAACTATGGCCGAAGAAAATTGCCGCTGCCGCGAGTAAGGCGGTCGAAGCGGTAATTTGAAGGCCACCTAAGCCAATCAAATGGTGTCGCATCGCCCATAGAGCGCGTGGTTCAAGCTCCAGACCGATGAGAAACAGCATCATCACCACGCCGAATTCGGCAAAATGCTGCAGTTCCTCGGCTTCGGACCCTACGAGGCCCAGGATCGGTCCAATGATTATGCCAGCAGCAAGGTAGCCGAGCACGGACCCCAGCCCGAGACGCGCGGCGATGGGGACGGCGATGACCGCTGCGGCGAGGTAAATCGATGCCTGTGAGAGAAAACTATCCATGAGAGAATATTGCCAGCTTTTGAAGGGTTGGCAACGAGATAGGTCGTCTTGAGGCTCTGTGCTCGGGTGATGAGTTAATTTTCGCCAGCGTGACAGAACTGCCTCAGTGTGCGTGGGCTGTCTGCCTGTTCAGGTTGGCATGTCGTCATAACACGCCAACCTGACTGAGGTTTTTATTCCCCTTCGAGAGAGCGGATTTCTTCACCGAGCTTTGCGATATGCTCCAGCCGCTCGGAAATGCGTTCCTGAAATGCACCAAGTTGATCAATGATGTCAGACAGGGTCTCTCCGGAGGAGGGCAGGCGGGCGCTTTCGATTTTACACAAGACGCGCGTCGAACTGAGACCAAGGAAATGTCGATGCATCACCTGACAGGCGTTAATGATCCGCACCGCCTCAATATCAACCTCAGCCATGCCTTTTTGAGCAAAGCTGGCCTGTTGTTTGACCAGTTCCGCGAGCCGACGGCGCTCGTCTTCCATATCCACATCGCCGAGATCGCGGCGTTCAGTTTGCAATTGTGCGTCGCATTCCATGAGGATGCGGGTCATGCCTGCGATAAAGAGGCTGGAGTTCACCGAGTGCTTAACCGTGGCGAAGTTGGTGTTTTCCCCCATCACATTGCGCTCGAACCAATCTGACATTTCCCGCGACATGGCGCCGTAGTTTTGCGAAAGAACAGTGACGGGGCCGCCCGACGGTTCAATACGCGATGCAATGACACGCAGGTTGTGCGGAATCGTGTGCATGGCTTCAAAATCTTTGACGAGGCCATGGGTTTCATCCAGGAGTTTTTCCGCATTGCGCAGCATGTCTCGCAGTTCGGAAATCTGAGGATCTACCTTGCGACCGAGACCTTCGTCCCGTGCAATGAGTTCTTCGGCCAAGGCATGCGAGGCAAAATGCTGATAGTCGTCAAAGCCCTTCTCGTGGACCCAGTCGATCATGATCTGACAGCTTTCCTCCGGCGAAAGCCCGCCTTCTTTTTCAGCCTTTACAATTTTGGCATAGAGCGCCTGAATTTCCGTGAAGAGCTTGCTGCTTGGTTTGATGCGAGCGGAAAGATAACCACCCTCACAGGGTACAACCGTCGCAAAAACCCAGTAATATAGCCCATCTTTGGATTTGTTTTTGACGTAGGCACCGATCGTCCGACCGGATTTCAGCGTCTCCCAAAACAGGTGGAATAGCCCTTTTGGCGTATCACCGTGGCGCACAAGTTTGTGCGGTGCGCCAAGGATCTCGTCCCATTCATAGTGGGCCACCCTCTGAAACACATAGTTACATGCCAGAATGATCCCACGCTCATCGGTGCGGGAGAAGAAAACCTCGTTCAACTCGAAAGGGGCGGCTCCGCTGCTGGGGCGGGCTTCAATGCGGCGGTCGACAAAAGACACGAGGGCGATTCCATCTGATGGTTTGTTTGCACTCAAGATAGTGTTGCAGTGGTTCACACATCCTTAAACTGGAAGAGGACTATCGCCTTTTAACTGTGCCATCACGATTTGACTGTGGACGCGTCCAACCGCTGGATGGGGTAAAATGATTTCGTGCAATAGCGTATTTAACTCCTGCAAATCATGGCAGTAGACCCGCAAGAGATAATCCGCTTCGCCTGTCATGGTCCAAGCAGAGGTAATTTCTGCACGGCTTGCCACCAGCCGCGCAAAGCTCGCGGCATTGTCGGGACCATGACTGTGCAGATGCACTTGCACAAAACACTGTACCGCGAGGCCCAGTTTTCCGGGGTCAAGGCGGGCGACGTAGCTTTGAATATAGCCTTCTGTCTCGAGCCGTTGTCGCCGCCGACCTGCCTGACTGGGCGAGAGATTCAGTGCCTCGCCCAACTCCTGAGCCGTCGCTTGAGCGTTTTTCTGCAAGAGCGCGAGTAATTTAATATCAGTTCCGTCCAGCATGCGCGGTTCCCCCATACAATCAGCAAACTATGCGTGAAATGCGCGCAATATGAAAGTTAGCGTGGTGATTTTGCGCAAATTATGCGTCCCAGATGCGGTAGGCTTGGAAAAACGCAGCAAGCAACTCAGGAGTTACGCATGGGACCTTTCCCTCACGACGCCCCTAAATCGGTCATCAGCGACGAAAACCCCGCAGGAACCGATGGTTTTGAATTTGTCGAGTTTGCCAGTCCGAACCCGGAAGAGCTGCGCGAACTGTTTGCGAAAATGGGCTACGAACTGGTGGGACGCCACAAGACGAAGCCGGGGATCGAGCTGTGGCAGCAAGGTGATATCACCTACATCCTGAACGCGGAGAAGGGCTCCTTTGCGGAGAAATTCGTCGAGCTTCATGGCCCTTGCGCACCTTCAATGGGCTGGCGCGTTGTGGATGCAAAAAAAGCTTTTGATCACGCGGTTGCCAAAGGCGCAGAACCTTATGAAGGTGACGACAAGACCATGGATGTGCCTGCGATCAAAGGCATCGGTGGCTCGCTTATCTACTTCATCGACCAGTATTACGAGACCTCGCCCTATAACGAAGAATTCGAATGGTTAAAGCAGTCCAAGCCGCGCGGTGTGGGTTTTTATTACCTCGATCACCTGACCCACAACGTATTTAAGGGGAATATGGACAAGTGGTTCCATTTCTATGGTGAGCTGTTCAATTTCAAAGAAATTCGGTTCTTTGACATTCAGGGCAAGTTCACTGGCCTGTTCAGCCGTGCGTTGACCTCACCCTGTGGTCGTATCCGCATTCCGATCAACGAGGATCGCGGCGAAACTGGCCAGATCGTGGCCTATCTGAAGAAATACAATGGCGAGGGTATCCAGCATATCGCGGTGGGTGCGCGCGACATCTATGACGCAACCGATGATGTTTCCGAACGCGGCATTCAATTCATGCCAGCGCCGCCCGAAACCTATTACGACATGAGCTATGAGCGTGTAACAGGTCACGAAGAGCCGCTGGATCGCATGAAGAAACACGGCATCCTTATCGATGGTGAGGGCGTCTTGGACGGTGGTGAAACACGCATTCTGTTGCAGATTTTCTCCAAGACCGTGATCGGGCCAATCTTCTTTGAGTTTATTCAACGCAAAGGTGACGATGGCTTTGGTGAGGGCAACTTCAAAGCGCTGTTTGAATCGATCGAGCAGGAGCAGATCAACAACGGTGAGATCGCTGCGGCTGAATGACTATAACGAGACATCTGCCGTCGGTCCCCGTAGTGACTAACCAACAGATGCAATGAGAAAGCCGGGCGAACTGCCCGGCTTTCTCATATTCTGACTGCGGTTACTGACCAATGCGGTGGTTGCACCCCTTACCCGTTTGGCAGGTTGAGAACCGTGTTTCGGCTCCCCTTTTGGTACTGCAACTGGCCGTCGCCAATGGCGACAATGCGGCCACCGTCGAGGCGGTCACCCACTTTGACTTTGACGTAACGGCCTGAAGGCAGGCGCACCAGAGCGCGTCGGTCAGAAGGTTTGCCATACACCCCAATGAGGTTCAGCCGTCTGAGGTTCAGGGCTCTCTGTGTGGTTGCTTGCCTTGCGACGGACGCAGAGGATGGAATTGCTGGCGTGACAGCAGCCGGGGCGGCGGCAACGGCGGTCGTTTGCGTCTGCTCCTGACGACGCTGGGCACGGTCGACCAGATTGGCAAAATTTGCGGGGCGCGCACGCGGTTGCGGCGCTGCGGCAACCGCAAGAGCGGTCGCCGGTTGGCTTTCCTGCTCTTCAGTCTTCAGGCTTTCAGGGCGCAGCTTTGGGCGTTTGGACAGGAGTTCCGCACGCACCACCCCGCCGAGTTGAGCCCGTTCTGTCTGTTCCACCAGGTCATTTGGGCGTGTGCGTGGACGCACCTGCTGAAGGCGTGCAATCCGTGCAGCCTCATCTGCGGCTTCTAGTTCACGTGCTGTCGGGCGGTCTGGGGTTGCTGGTGGGATTTTCACGGGCCGACCTGCGTACACCATGATCCCATCAGGGTTCAACGTGCCATCCGGCGTCGCCGTTACCAAGCCGCGTTCATCAAGGTCAAACTGTCGACCCGCTTCTGTGGGGCTGGAAACAGCACCAAAGGGAGTGTCTGTGTCGATCGCGGTTTGCGCGGGCAGGGCGATGGCGTCCTGTGACAGATCGGTGTTGTCGATTGAGGCAACATAGACGTTATCGAGGCTGATGACCGACGGCACATCAGAAATTTCAGGCACTTTTTGCCAAATGCCGGTTGCGGCATACTGCGCGGCTTGTTCGAGGTCTGTGCCTGCATCAACGGCAAAATCCGCAGTCTCATCTTCCGGCACCACGCCATCGGCAAGTGCCTCTGGGTCTATCTCCTCGCTGTCCTCAAAGATCGCGTCATCATCAGTGGTTGCGGTTTGCGCCTGTCCGGCAGCACCGGTGGAAATGTCGCGCGGCGAGGGCAGGGAGGCAATGATCAGATCTTGGCCATCTATTGGTGCAACCTCGTCCACGACTGGCGTGCCGAGGGCTTCTAGGACGGCTGCATCGGTGACGGTCAGCTCTTCTGACGAGACTGTTTGTGTTTCATCGGTTGCGGTAGGTGCGGTGCCGTCAGTGCTGATGGTGGTTGTCAGCTCTTTGTTGAGGTTTGTGTTCGACGCAGAGGTGGCAAGAACGGGCGGCGCCACAGGGTCTTCGGTTTCAACAAGGTCTGCGCGTTTGAGGTCGGACCACAAATCGGGCAATTGCTGAACCACGGCCCAAGCGCCAATCGCAGAAACGGCTGCCAGTCCCGCTGCCATAAGGCCAATTCGACCAGATCGAGACCGCAGGGGGCGGGCCTGCGGAGTGGTGAGGTCGCCACTGGGCGAAGCGATAGGCTGCGCTTTGGCTGGCGCTTCAGGTTTTGGCGGTGCGGATGTGGTATGTGCGAGAACCGGCGTCGGCAAAGCGAGGTTCGGCGCTGCAGGTACGGGTGATATTGCGGCAACAGAAGTTGCAGCTTTGGGACCGGTTAGCACGGGTGCTTTGGAGTGCGGCGTATCCAACGCTTTTGTCGTTTCCGGCAGGATCACTGTCGGCGCAGGTTTCTGAGAGACCTCCGCAGGTGTTGCGCTGAGTTCGGGGCCCTGATCGCGGCTGCGGCGCGTTGTAAAGCCAATCGCGGGGCCAGCCTCATGGGTGTCCACATCAAGGGTGTCGGTGTCCTCTGTGATTGAGGTGTCGTCCGACGATGCGTGAGAAGTGATCAGTTCTGCGGTCTCCGCGCCGGTGGTCTTGGGGGGCTCTGCGGGGGGCGGGGCCGCAGGCAAGATGATGGGAATGCCGCTGCGCGGAGTGAGTTCGTCATCCGCCGCGTCTTCAGGATATAAGTTCGGCTCTTCAGTCTCTGCGGTGTTGGTCGCAGATGTCTCTTCAGGGATGGGGGCAGGAACTTCGACAACTGCAATACCATCCGGTTCGACCTTCAGCTTGCGCGCAGCTTTGGCAGTTCCGAAGAATGGTTCGCCCAAAAATGGCATGTCACCGGGCGCAGCGACAAAGCTCACGGGGCCAAATCCATGTTCGGATGCAAAACTCTCAGCTTCTTGAAGTGTTTCAAGCGCCACAGCTGCGACATGAGTGGTTGCGCCATCTGCGCTGATGTCGAAGGCCAGTTCAGAGACCGGATAGGGCGTTGCCCCTTCCAGCGCGTCACGAGCTGCGGAAATCCGCGCATCATGAGGCAGATCACCTGTCTCGATACTGAGATAACGGATCTGAGTATCGGGCAGCACCAATTTGGAATGCAGGGGTTTGTCGGACAGGGCGATGGCTTGACTGCGCAATTTCGCAAGCTGCGCGGCCATATCTTCTGCGTCCGGTGATACCGAACCCAAACGATACCAGCCGCCCGCGCCACGGGTCAGCACTGTAATGCCATCAAACGAAAGAGAGAGCGCGAACTCCGGTTTCATCAGGTCATCAGGATCTTCTGTCTGCGCGCCTCACCCGTAGGAGCCACGTTGCCCCCGGTGTGATACAACCCAAGAGGGCCGCGATCTCGTACCGGGGCACCCCGTGCCGGGACGCCGTTATCATTGCGCAAACCATAGAGCAGGAACCCGCCGAGTGGAAGTAAAAGCGCAATAGCTCCCCTTGCGCGCGGGGTTTTGCCACTCCCATTTAGAGGACAGACCTACACAAGTTGAGGAAACCAGATGTTGAACACAAAAACCGCAGCCCTGATGTTGGCTGGCGCCGTTGCCCTTGCCCCTTTCTCCCTGAGCGCGGAGGAGCTGCGGCAGATCCATGTTACGGGTGAGGCGACCACAGATGTTGCGCCGGATCAGGCTTACATCACACTTGGTGTGCGGGCTCAGGCCAAAGAGGCCGGAGCGGCTATGGAACAGGTTTCGACACGTATGAACGAGGTGATGACCAGCCTTGGAGAAAGCGGCATTGATGCAAAAGACATGCAAACGCAGCAGATCTCCATGCACCCGGTCTGGAGCCAAGTGAAACATGACGGTGTGGATGGCCGCGAGGTGACGGGTTTTGAAGCCTCCAACCTGCTGCGCGTGACCTTGCACGATCTCGACGCGATGGGCGGTGTTCTGGACGATGTGCTGGATGCCGGAGCAAATGAATTCCGTGGGCTGACCTTCTCTTACAGCGAACGGGATGCGGCAGAAGATTTGCTGCGCACTCAGGCGGTTGAAAACGCCTTCAAGAAGGCCCGTCAACTGGCCGAGGCGTCCGGTATGGCGCTTGGATCCGTGCGTGAAATCCGCGATGGCGGGCCTGCGGGCGGTGCACCGATGATGGCGATGGAAATGGCGCGTTCCTCAGATATGCCAATTTCCCCCGGTTCGTTGAGCCTGAGCCACAGCGTGTCTGTGACCTTTGACATCAAGGAACCTTCGGGACCGAATTGATTGACGCTACCTGACTGTTATTAAATAGAAAAAGGCCGGGACTTCCCGGCCTTTTACAGTCTTGAAAAGGGTGTTTCGCCTACTTGTTACCCTAGCTGCAGGCCTTGGCGAGAGCCTGATCCAGATCGCGGATCAGATCATCTGCGTCCTCAATGCCGATCGAGATACGCACGACATTCGGGCCTGCTCCGGCCGCCTGCTGCTGCTCGGGTGTCAGTTGGCGGTGGGTGGTGGAGGCCGAGTGGATCACCAAAGAGCGGGTGTCGCCCAGATTTGCCACATGCGAGAATATCTCAAGGCTGTCGACGAATTTGACGCAGGCGTCATAGCCCCCTTTGAGCGCAACGGTGAACAGGCCACCGGTGCCTTTGGGATAACAACGTTTGGCGCGGTCAGCATAGGGCGAGGACGGCAGACCGGCGTATGTCACATAGTCCACGCGCGGATCGTCCTCGAGCCATGTTGCGACCTTCACCGCGTTTTCAACGTGACGCTGCATGCGCAATGACAGGGTCTCTATCCCCATCAAAGTGTAATGCGCCGCTTGTGGATTCATGGTCATGCCAAGATCACGCAGGCCGATGGCGATACCATGGAAGGTGAAGGCCAGATTGCCGAACGTCTCATGGAATTTCAGCCCGTGATATGCGGGTTCCGGTGCGGACAGGGAGGGAAATTTATCTGAGGCGGACCAGTCGAATTTACCCGAATCCACGATGCAGCCACCGGTCACGGTGCCGTTGCCGGTGAGGTATTTGGTTGTGGAATGCACCACCAAGGTCGCCCCCTGCGAAATCGGTTGGCACAGATAGGGTGTCGCAGACGTATTGTCGACAATCAGCGGCAAACCGGCGGCATCGGCAACATCCGCGACCGCACGCACATCTGTGACGTAGCCGCCAGGGTTGGCGACAGATTCGCAGAATACGGCACGGGTGTCATCGTCGATTGCGTCGCGCAGGGCGTCGAGATCGTCGAAGTCGACGAATTTTGCGGACCAGCCAAAGCGTTTGATGGTTTGGCTGAATTGGGTGACGGTGCCGCCATAAAGGCGCGTTGAAGCGACCACATTCTTGCCCGGCCCCATCAGGGGAAAGAGCGCCATAATCTGTGCCGCGTGGCCAGACGAACAGCAAACCGCGCCAACGCCACCTTCGAGTGTTGCCAGACGTTCCTGCAGGACCGCGACCGTTGGGTTGGTCAGGCGAGAGTAGATGTATCCTACTTCCTGCAGGTTAAAGAGAGCCGCGGCATGATCTGCGTCACGAAACACATAAGCTGTGGATTGGTAGATGGGTGTCTGCCGTGCGCCGGTGGCCGGATCAGGGCGTGCGCCTGCGTGAATTTGCAGCGTATCAAAGCCATAGGTTGGGCCGTCGGACATTTAAACTCTCCCTTGTGTCGCAATCGGTGTTGATATTTCGACAGCACACACCGGGCGCGGCGTCAGTGCAAGCAAAAGCCGGTGGGACAGTTCTCTGAATTTAAGCGTTGCTATGGAACGAGTGTTCGGGAAGGCACGGCAAAGCCCGGCCTCAGCGCATCCACAGGCCTTCGGATTTAATTTTGTTGCGAATGGCTTGCTCCCGTCGGGGGAGGTTGTCGCGATCAAAGAGCGCCCGTACACGCTGACCTTTGCCCTGATAGACCAAGCGCTTGATCGGCTCATAGGATTTGAGGACCTTTTTGATCCAGTTTGGGGCGCAGACCTCTTCTAGCGTGGCCACGACATGGTCGCTCTCACGCGCGTAGAGCAGCGGAAAGGTCCGGTAGTGACAGCTGGTAGAGCCATCGAGATAGCCTTCTGGCAGGCTGTCACGCGCACCACCCATGGAATGGATCACCAAAGGCAGGGCGATCTGATCGAGCCACGGATCAAGCGACTGGCACACCAATGCCTGCGGCAGATCATCCCGGATTGAAACGGCATATTCCAAGAAGCGTGAGCCAAAGGCATGCGGGCAGGGGCCGTAGAAATAACCTGCGTTGAAATAAAGGTAGCGCTTCCAATACTCGTCCGGCTGAGAGCGGTCGAGGCTGCTTTCAAAATCCAGTCCGAACCGATCATAGAGTGTACGCCAGATTTCGCTATATCCGGGGCCATATAAGGTCGGCTTTGGCCACGTGCCCTCGCGGCGCAAACTGGCTGAGGGGCGAGAGAAATCGAAAGGCACAGCGCCAATGTCACCGGTGATCAATGTGTCCGTGTCAAAGAACACGAAGGGTTCATCTTTTGGCAACACGGAGAGTGCTTCAATCTTGTTGCCATAGGCGTAGGCCTGCCCGAAGTGATGGCTTTCAAAGGGGATGACTTCGACATCCAGACGTGAGAGCGTTTCGAGCACCGGTTCGTTTCGGATGGATGGATCTTGTGACCACAGATGGCCCGGCTGCGGCACCGCAACGATCAAGCGACCCTGAAAGTTCGGGCTCATGTGACGCAGTGATGCTGCAAACAGGACGGCTTCATACATCAATCGGCCAGATTGGCCGACGATTAGGATGTTGAAGACCTGCCCGGACATGACACTCTCTTTGTGATCTGGGAAATTCACCAGACCTTCCTATCGCCCTGCACCTTGAGCGTAAACACCTTTGGCACCAGCGAAAGAGGCCGTCACAGATTAGGGTGTCAGCAAGGTGACGCCGGGAATTTTTTGCAGCTGGGCGACATCTGCGTCATAGGCTTGCTCGATCTCTTCGACGAATTCCGGAGTCCAGTCGGCGATGTCCAACTCTTCTTCGAGTTCGTCTTCCAACGCGAATTTATCAAGAAACGCGGCAAAGACCTTGCGTTTGAAGACCTCGGTCATTTCAGGGCGTTCATGCAAATATTGCCGCAGGCGGCGCATACCTTCGCGCGTCATGATCGACGCCAAGAGATCCATGCCACCTCTGATCTTGCTGTCGGGTTTCATGTCGCCCATCTCGCGCAAGATCTGTGCCCAAAGGAATGGAGAATCCTCGTAACACCAGAGCGTGATCGGGACATCCGGCACCGCGGTGCGGATGCGGGCCGCCATTGCGGACCAACGCAGATCCAGCGGATTGGTGTTGTTCAGAACCGTTTGCCTGCGTCCATTGCCTGCTTTTTCCAGGAGTTTGGACAAAAAGCTCACAGGGCTTCGAATGGCCATAAAGAGATGCAGGTCGTCTTCGGGGAACAGCGCTTTCATCGCCATCAGGCGCTGTTCTGCTTCGGGATAAAGCCTTTGACCTTCGAGCGCGTCGCGCTGGGAGCCGAAGAAATGTGGATTGGACAGGATGACGCGCTCGGCGGTTTCCTCTTCGAGGATAGCATCCCAGAGAAAGTCGCGTGAATCAGGGGAGGGCTCCCCCATTTGTGCTGCCGACATACAATCCTTGAGCAGGGAGCGATATTTTGCGGGTCCGGGAACGGATGTGCCGCGCTCAAGGAAATCCTCCTTGTTGCGCAGCAAGGTCTTCATCAGCCGATCTTCTTCTGTGCCATGCGCCCCGGCATGTATAATGATCTGCATCTTCCCGACCTGTCTGCCCTTTTATCGCGAGGATAAAAGTAAAGTGCGTCAAAGTTGCGGTCAAATCGCAACTTAACGGTGACGGTGCAGCAGCGAAATATCGCGATGTATCACGCTGAAAGGTGGCTTCGGGATTTATGGAAGCCCCTCTGTCGCAACGATATTCTTTTGCGTCTTTAGGCGGTATTTTGCAGGATCAGTCGAACTTTCGGGACGGGGCCATAACCATGGCTTCACCGGTCAATACCTTCTTGCCGTCTACAATGCAGCGGCAGTCCAGCTTCACGCGGCGCTTGTCGATCTGGATGTCGGTCACTTCTACTTCTGCCAAAACCATGTCGCCGGGCCGTACAGGAGCGAGGAATTTCAGGTTCTGGCTCATATAGATCGTACCATGCCCGGGGAGTTGCTCGCCAATCACGGCGGAAATCAGGCCAGCTGTCAGCATGCCATGGGCAATGCGGCCGTGAAACATGGTGTCTTGGGCGTAATCTTCGTCCAGATGCACTGGGTTGCGGTCGGTGGACACTTCGGCAAACAGTTCGATGTCGCGATCGGTCACTTGCTTGCGCAGGTAACGGATCATACCCATCTCGATATCCTCGATACAGATGGTTCCGCGAGGGAAATTATCCAACATCTTACCTCTCCGAGATGGCCGTCTAGCAATAATGCGCTTCATTTTTGGCTTGATTGGCAATTTTATTACCTCGCGAGTGCAGAAAGTCAACCCGGTAGATGTCGTCAACCGGACGCCCGTTGGGCGACAGTAAAAGGCCCGCCTTCTCCTGTCGGAGAAGACGGGCCCGTCTGGGTCTGTTTCGCAAGGTTAACGCAGAAAGCCGATGCTATAGGTCGGAGCGATCTGTTCCTGAGTGAGATAAGACTCCAGCGATGCGGCATCAGGTTGTGTGTCGGTCTTGGTGTCTTTTGCGGCCAAGCCGCCAGTGATGAAAAGCGTGTCCACGCCTTCCCCCATGCCGCCGGAGATGTCCGTATGTGGGCCATCGCCGATTGCGAGGATGTCACGGTCTGAAATATCGTGACCGATTTCCGTCAGGCGACGCCGGGCGAGATCATAAATTGGTGGATGCGGTTTGCCGAAATAAAGGCTCTCGCCGCCCATCTCGGTATAGAGTTTCGCAAGCGCGCCCGCGCACCATTCGCGCACCTCCCCTCGGTCAACGATGATATCAGGGTTGGCGCAGAGGAGTTTCATACCCATCTGTTTTGCATAAAGAAAATCAGCGCGATTCACCTCAGGATCGGCCATCGTGTCGAATGGGCCGCAGCACACGATACCTTCGGCTTCTTTCAGGGGAGTGCGGGTGATCTCAATGGGATTATCGATCACTTTCATCGGTTCAAAGAAACCGGCATCGCGCTCCCATTCACCCATGAAATAGACCTTCGAGCCAACTGCGCCGGTGAACATGGCGGCACGCGCAGAATCGCCAGAGGTTGCAATGGTGTCATACGCGTCATCGGGAACGCCAAACTGGCTGAGCTGCTCGGCCACGCCTGCACGCGGCTTTGGCGAGTTGGTAACAAGCACCACGACGCCACCGGCCTTACGGTAAGATTGCAGGGCCGCCACTGCGTCGGGATAGGCCGTGACGCCATTATGGACGCAGCCCCAGAGGTCCACGAACAGCGCCTTGTATCGGTCGGAGACCTCGGAAAGGGTGGAGATGATCTGGCTCATGGTGCGGCCTCATGCGCGGTTAGGATTGCCCATCCTATGGCAGAGGCAGCCGGATTTGGCTAGGGCGGGCGATGGATCGCCACAATGCAATACAGCGCCCCCGAGCGAGGGCGCTGTTTCATATCCGTACGCTGTCGCGGCTTTTACCCTTTTCGACCCGGAGGGGTGAAGCGCTTAGATGTGTTGGACGCATCAGAGCGGCGGGCTTTGTTCTTTTTGCTGCTTGGTTTACCTTTTGGGGGCGGCGGACCTTTGGGTTTTTCGAACTTCGGCTTGTCCCCACGAGGTTTATCTGCACGGGGCTTGTCGAATTTAGGTTTGTCGCCGCGCGGCTTGTCCCCACGTGGTTTGTCAAATTTGCCCTTTTCGGAACGCTCACCACGTGGCTTGTCATAGGCCGGTTTGTCACCAGCGGGACGGGGCTTGGCCGGGCGGGGTTTCACGGGCCGGTCAGCAGCGTCATCGCGACCGCGATAGGGTTTGCGGTCGCTGGAGTAGTCGCCCCCACCTTTGCGTTCGCCCTTATATCCGGGCTTGCTACCGCCAAAGCCGCCGCGCCCACCGCCCTTGCGGAACGGAGGCTTGCTGCGCTCAGGCAGGTTCGGGGCCTCGTTCAGGCGCTCAAGTGCGGAGCCATCATCCAGCGCCATGTCACCACCGAGGGTTGCCATGAAACCTTCGACCTTGTCTTCGGCAATCTCGGCATAGCTTTTGTCGCCGACGATGCGAATGGCACCAATAGCAGTTTTATCAATGCCACCGGCCTTGCACAGCATCGGCAACAGGCGGCGCGGATCTGCGCCGGCGTCCCGACCGCCCTCAATGGCGAACCAGACTGACGGCCCAAAGGGCGCGCGGTCTTCTTTTTTCTTGCGGGCATCCACCGAGGCCACATCGGTCAGCTCTTCCGGCGCGGAGCGGGCGGCGGACCACAGGCGCAGATAGCCAGCGGCCAGCTGCTCGGGCGAGAAGCTCTCGACCAGTTTAGCCAGCGTTTCCGCCTGGCTTTCGGGGGCCTCTTCGGTCCAGACAGCGTCGGACAGCATCCGCTCCATGTCGCGGCCACGCACCTCTTCGGCGGAGGGCGCATCGACCCATTCCGCTGACAGTTTGGCATCGCGCAGCAGGCGCTCTGCTTTGCGTACGGAACGCGGCGTCACCATCAGGGCACTTGTACCCTTGCGGCCCGCGCGGCCAGTGCGGCCAGACCGGTGCAACAGGGTTTCATGGCTCGACGGCAGATCAGCATGCACTACCAGATCGAGGTTCGGCAGGTCGATGCCGCGTGCTGCCACATCGGTTGCGACGCAGATTCGGGCACGCCCGTCACGCATGGCCTGCAAAGCGCCTGCGCGTTCGGATTGCGACAACTCGCCAGACAATGCCACAACTTGAAAACCGCGGTTCGACAGACGGGTCAGCAAGCGGTTCACTGCGGCACGGGTATTGGCAAAAACGATGGCGTTAGGAGCCTCGTGAAACCGCAGGACGTTGATGATCGCATTCTCGATATCATGGGGGGCAACCACATGAGAGAAATAGGAAATATCGCTGTGCTGCTCGGACTTGTTGATTGTTGAAATCCGTTGCGCGTCATTTTGATAGGTCTGCGCCAGCGCGGCGATCGGCTTTGACACGGTGGCCGAAAACAGCAGGGTCTGGCGATCTTCCGGGGTCTCTTCGAGAATGAACTCCAGATCCTCGCGGAACCCGAGATCAAGCATCTCGTCCGCCTCATCCAGAACCACGGCGGCCACGCCACTCAGATCGATGGAGCCACGAGTGATGTGATCGCGCAAACGGCCCGGTGTGGCGACAACGATATGCGCCCCACGTTCAAGCGCACGGCGCTCGTCGCGCATATCCATCCCACCCACGCAAGAGGCCAGAACTGCGCCTGCATCGCCATAAAGCCAGCTCAGCTCGCGCTTTACTTGCAGCGCCAGTTCGCGGGTGGGGGCGATAACCAGAGCCAACGGACTGGCGGCACGTTCGAACTGACCGTCCTCATTCAGAATGGTAGGTGCAATGGCGAGGCCGAAGCCAACTGTTTTACCTGAACCGGTTTGGGCGGACACCAAAAGATCCGCACCTGCCAGTTCCGGGTCCGAGACCGCCTCCTGAACAGGGGTGAGAGACGTGTAACCACGGCGCTCCAGCGCCTGCTGCAAGGTGGGTATCAAGAGGGGGATCCGTTCGTATCACAAAGAGGGCACTGTCCTGCGCCCGTTGGGTCAAGATCGTGCGTATAACGCAAGGCTGAGGCTTTGTATAGCACATCTCATGCGCCATAGCTGCATGGCTGTGTTGCATTTGTGCGAAGTGGCCATCCACCGGGCTGAGGGGATGTGGTTTTATTTGGTGTGTTCTTAGAGCTTGATTATAGTATGGCACCTGATCATAAGGTGCCATATGGAATCGCTGGAACAAAAACATATCTCAATGATCGCAGAGGCACAGAGGCGGGGCCGGGGGGATGCCGGTGGCATTCGTCTCTGTTTTGAAGTGCTGGCTTTGGCAAGCGCAATAGACCGCTCGTGCGCCCTCCGGCTTGCACCGCACCGATTGTCCGAAGGGAAATTTGTGTTGCTCTCCCTGTTGCACGATCGATCCGAAGGGCTCGCCCCGCATGAGCTTGCGACGCGGGCGGGGGTGACGCGCGCCACGGTAACGGGCCTTCTCGATGGGTTGGAGCGCGACGCATATGTGGCCCGGCAGGCCCATCGTGAGGATCGGCGCAAGATCTTGGTGACGCTGACACCCTCCGGGCAAGTCTTGGCAGACGCGCTTTTTGACGAGCACAGCCAGTGGATTGCATCGTTGTTCGATGGGTTCGAACCACGGGATCGCAAGACGCTCTCAGACCTGTTGGCGCGGGTCAGGCACAATCTGGCGGAGGGTGAACACACCGATACGCCGAGCGCTGATGGTGCCTAGATGCGTGTTGCAGACATCCCGTCAGAGCGCCTTAACCTGTTAAACTCGGGTCAGGCCGAGTCCACGGCACTTGCGGAATGTCTTGCCGTGGATTTTGCAGCGCTCATGCGCGCAACCTTTCCCGACATCGGGCAAGAGCGGCTATCGGCAATGCAAGCCGCCTCCGGGGCCGGGATCACGCGCCGCATGGCCTTGGCGGCGAAGTTGATCCACGACGCCTACCCGCAGGGCATGGTCGCAGCGCTTCGTGAGCACAAGTCGGACACTCTGCGCGGCTGGGCTTGCTATCTCATCGCCACACAAGAGGAGATGATGCCCCTGCGCACACGGCTTATGTCCATGCGATGTCTGGCAGATGATGCACATTTCGGGGTTCGCGAATGGGCGTGGCTTGCGGTGCGCCCTTATATTGCAGCAGACCTTGATGATGCGATTTCAGAATTGAGCGTCTGGGCACTTGATCCCTCCGAGCGCATTCGACGTTTCGCATCAGAGGCCATTCGTCCTCGCGGTGTGTGGTGCGCGCACCTTACCCCGTTACGTCAACGCCCCGAGCAGGCTCTGTCGGTTTTAGAGCCCCTGCGAGCGGACCCTGCGGCCTACGTACAGCATTCCGTGGGAAATTGGCTCAACGATGCCAGCAAGGATCAGCCGGGATGGGTGCAATCTCTATGTGATCGCTGGCAACAAGAGAACGGCACTCCGGCCACAGCCCGTATTTGCAAACGTGCTCTGCGCTCTATCGCAAAAAAGAAATAAACGTGATTTCAAAGGACTACATCCATGACGCATTATTTAGCTGAGCTTTACTCCCCTAAACCCGCGTGGCTGAACCTTGATGCCGAGGCGCGGCGTCAGTTTTTTGATGGGATCGGTGCCGGCATGGGGCCTTTGATGGAGCTTGGTATCGAGCCGCTGGCGCTGGGCAAGGTGGATGCAGATATGCTTCATGCGCCAACGCAGCAGTTTTTTGCCATCTGGCGCGCACCCGATGCAGTGGCCATGAGGGTATTGGTGGACGGGATCGCCGCCTCTGGTTGGCACGACTATTTCGACACGGTGAATGCGACCGGCGTCGGACATGATTTGAACGCCCATCTGGCACAGCTCGCCGCCGTTTGAGCAGTTTGCAGGCTGCACATCGCTGCCGGGGGTATGCCTTCGGCAAAGCGGTGGCTTCTTTCTCTTGTGGTGGCAGCGGGGGGTGGTAATCTCTTGGCGATCTAGTCTTGGCGTGCCGCCAGATGCAAAAGTAGAGAGATGATGTTAAACCGTTTTTCGCGCTTTCCCTTACCCGCGTTGATGGTGGCGGGACTTCTTACAGCGGTCTCCTGTGGAACAACCTACGAGTTGCCGGATACGGGAGGTGCATACTCTGACGAAGCCGCGCGGCTTTTTGCCGAGGCGCGCCAAAGCCCGCCCCCGAAAACCTTGTCGCGCAGCGCCGCTGAGGCACGTTTTGCGCGTGTCGAGCCTCGTGTGATGCGTGCGGGACGTGAGACCTGTTTGCGGCTCAAGACCGGTGTGAATTGCAACGTCGATATCGCCATTGATCGCGAGATGGATGAACGCAACGCCTATTTCACCTATAAAAATGGGCAACCTATCATTCGGATCTCCTTGCCGCTTATTCAGGACACCGGAAGCGATGATGAGGTCGCTTTTGTGCTGGCGCATGAATATGGGCACCTGATCGGCAGGCATGTCGAAAAGCAGCAACAACAAGTGCTTGCCGGTGCGCTCATTGGTGGCGCGCTGGCCGGTATTGTTGGCGACAGCAGTGATGCGGTGGGGATCGGGATGGGCGTTGGCGCCAGCGCGGGCGGAGTTGTCTATTCGCAATCGTATGAGTTGGAAAGCGACACGCTTGGAACCCGGATCGCTTATGATGCGGGCTATGATCCGGTCGAGGGCGCAAAGTTTTTCGCGCGGTCAGAAGCAGCTCGCGGGTCGGGGGGCGGCTATTCGATTTGGGGCACCCATCCACCAGATCGCAGGCGCGTAGCGACAGTTCTGGCAACCAAAGCCCAAATCGATGGTCAGGTCGGTCTGCGCAACGCCAACTGAGTTCCCGTCTGGGATCGGCAAAGTTCG
Organism: Tritonibacter mobilis F1926; assembly: GCF_000376545.2. Taxonomy (NCBI): domain Bacteria; kingdom Pseudomonadati; phylum Pseudomonadota; class Alphaproteobacteria; order Rhodobacterales; family Paracoccaceae; genus Tritonibacter; species Tritonibacter mobilis. The sequence continues at coordinate 2,190,595 of NZ_CP015230.1, read as the reverse complement.
AAACAGAAACCAAAAAGGCCCGCTGAAAGCAGCGGGCCTTGCTCTTATCTGCAGGTGGTTGTGCTGTCTATCAGACCTTGAGGTTCGGGATGATCTGCTTTTTGCGTGACATCACGCCCGGCAGCACCACGAGGTCACCCTCAACTGTGGAACCAAAGCTCTTTTCTGCCACGGTTTTCACCAGATCATTTGGCACCAGCAGGGTGGCTTCTTCTTTCAGGATGTCGACAACGAACAGCAGCACCTGATCAACGCCGTCTTCGGCCTGCACGGTTTTGAACGTCTCCATCAGGCTGTCCTTGCGGCCCAATGGGATTTCCGGTGCGGTGGTTTCCAGAACGGAGACGCGGAACTTGGTGCCGTCGACCTCATATTCCTTGGAGTCCATACGGATCAACTCGGCGTCGGAAAACGCAGAGACATCGGATTTGGCGGCGAACATCTCGGCCGCGTAGTCAGCAATGTCGAGGCCGAGGTCTTTGGCCAGCTTTTCCGCCACGGCGCGGTCATGCGGGGTTGTGGTGGGGGAGCGGAACTCCAGCGTGTCCGACAGAATGCAGGTCAGCGCGGCACCTTTGATGTCCTCGGGCATGAGGTCTGCATCGGTGCCCATCAGATCATGCATGATGGTGGCGGTGCAGGCCAGCGGGCGCACGGTGATGTCGATTGGGCCTTTGGTTTCCAGACCACCGACCAGTTTGTGGTGATCGATGATCGCACGGATATCGGCAGAGTTGATGGAGGCAGGCAGCTCTGCCGGGTTGTTGGTGTCAACGATCACAACCGGTGCGTCGGCGTCAACGTCGGCGATGATGGCGGGCTTCTCAAAACCCCAGCGCTTCAGCATGAAGGCGGCTTCGGTGTTGGGTTCGCCCAAGAGGACGGGGGTTGCCGCTTCGCCTTTCACCTCGTTCAGATACCAAGCCCAGACGATGGCGGAGCCGGTGGAATCGGTGTCGGGAGATTTGTGGCCGAAAACTTGAATAGTCATGAATACGATCCTGTCTGACGGGGTCTGTTGCCGCGCCTTATAACAGGGACGCATGGTTTGTCACCCCGCGTCAGTCGCGCCCCCGGTTCCTGCGCAGCGCATGGCTGGGTTCGGTGTTGGCGCGCCCCTGCTTGCTCGGAAATGCCTCATATGCCTATCCTGATATGTGGCACTTGCCGTATCCCTTAGTCGTGGAGATATTTCAAATGACGAGCACATTTCAAAACCGAATTGCCAGCGCGGTTATTCTTCTCTTGGGCGCGACCTCTGTATTGGCCGAGGACAACAACGACGCGGTAAAGAGCGATGCCTCGCCACAGCCATTTTACAGCGGCAGTTGGCGCAGCGTAGATGTCGACAAACAGTGGATCATCAATGGCCTGACTGAGCGCCGCCTGATCAAGATTACATGCGAGGGGGTTTCCAACGATCAGGAGTTTCCCAGCTTTTTGCTGGTGACAGAGGCCGGGGAGTACCGCTGGCCGATCAACGAAAGTGGTGCGGCGTTTGTAGAGGCGCGACAACTCGCGCTCCGTGAAGCGGGTGCAGGTCAGGTCGTGCAATGTGACTGGGTGGCAATACGCGATTCTGGTGCACTTCTAGATACGGTCCATGTTGATGTACGTCCCGGCGATAACATCCTGCTGGGTGGCTTCGCCAAAGAACGTGAGTTTTCCATCGCGTTTTACAGCACTGCAGGGTGCAGCGATCTGTCGGCGCAGCTCTATATCGATAATGCGCCCTTGGTTACCGTTGATAATCAACCACAGCTTCTTACCCCCAATGCCAGTTATGTTGGCGCGGGGCAGGTCGTCGAAGCAAAAATTAACGGGCTCTGCGCGCAAAACGCCATCCCGATCCTTGCATTCTCTCTGGCGGGGCGCTGACCGGGCATGATCACAGGCGTGATCAGTCTTGTGCTGGCGTCAGTTGATACCCGGCGCGGCGCAACATGTTCAAAAGCCCGGTGTCCCCCGCCAAATGTGCAGCCCCCACCGCAACAACAAGACGTGGCTCCTGCCGCGCGGTGAGCCGTTTGACCCAAGCGCGATTGCGCTTTTCCAGCACAACGCGATCGAAACTTGCCAGGAGTCGATGCACTTCTCGGCGGGGCACGTCGAGATCGCGGTAGATCATCCAACTCAGCAGGATGCGACCTTCTGTGAGACGACCGTCGAAGAAGGATTCTGACAGGGTGATGTAAAGGTCTTCGTGGCGGGTTTCGCTGCGCAGATCAAAACGCAACATCTTGACCTGATCAGGCAGCGGCATTGAGGCGAGCGCCGCCAGTCCAGCCTCTGGGGCTTCTAATCCCAATGTCGGGGTGCCGGCGGTTCGGGCGGTGCGCTCGATGCGGTCGTCCAGCCCCCGCCGGCTGCCAAAGCCGCGCTTGCGGCAGTCGGTGCCCGTGAGGAAATCCGAGAGATACCACGGCTGCATTCTCGCAGCTGCCTCGGGTGCGATCCCAAGCACCGCGAGGCGCGCGGTTAGAAGCTTCCAGTCGTCTGCGGGCATCATTCGATCAAGTCGCTGACCGGGGGGCAGCAGAAAATACCGGGCAAAAGCACTTTGGTCACTATCGGCCGCGATCATTTGAGGCTCGGTCACTTCCAGAAAGACCGCGTTCGCCTGACGGATCAAAGGCCGTATGCGCCGCATTATGGATGACATGCGCGCATCGCCGCTGTGTTGGGTGCCGATCACATCGATACGTTGCGCGCCGCGCGTTGCAATCCAGTGATTTCCGAGGGCATAGGGCACTTTGGCCAGATCAGCGTCAAGTCGCGCCCGGGCGCTGTCGGTCAGGTGATCACGCAAATCTATGCCCCCGCATCGGGCGGCGGCGTCCGTTGCGCCAGTTCCAAGGGAGAAGGACGCCAGGAGCAATATCACAGCCGCGCTGCGTAGCCCCTGTGTCAGCCGCTGAAGTAAAGGCTGCTTTCTCAATCGGGCAATCACAGCGGTGCCCTTTCGATCTGGTAGCCTTCGGCCTCCAGCAGGGCCAGCACGCCTTGGTCGCCGGGCAGATGGGCAGCCCCGATGGCAATGACCAATTGCGCACCCTCCGTCTCTTCGATTACGGGAATCCAATCGCGGTTGCGCTGATAAAGGAGCGTTTCCAGCAACTCGTCGAGTTGAGCCTGACGCTCCGCTACAGGTATCTCGCCTTCGGCCGTAAGAAACTGCTTGAGCTGCAACAGGGTGTATTCCTGTACATCGCCGTCAAAATAGCTCTCTACCATCGTGTAGAAATCATCCGGCCCAACCCCCATCATGGCGATGTAGCTACGCAGTTCTTCGACTTGTTTCTCCAATGGCGCCGCATCCAGCATTTGAAACAGCCGAAGCGGATCTTCGAGCGACAATGTTGGCACATCCGCCGCTTCGGCAACCTGCATCAACTGTGCATCAAGGCCGTCGGTCACATCTTTTATGGTGCGGGCGCATTGCGGAACCGACAGCGACAACGACAGAAACCACGGGCGCATCTTTGCGGCCATGAAGGGCGGAATGCCTGCAGCACTGGCTTGAGCCGCGATATGCCGCCAATCCTCTTGTGGCAGCCGGTCAATCAACGTTGGCCCATCAGTGATGAATACCATCGAAGGCGTCTCAGCCAGCGCGCGGTTTAGCCGGGCTTTGTCCTCTCGGTTCACTTCCAAAAGCACAGCATCTGCGTGTTCAATGGCTGGGGTCATATGTGCGACCAGCGCGTCGTGACGAGGGTCATTCAGATGCATGGTACCGATGATATGCAGCCGACGCTCGTCTTTGGTTGCAATCCAGCTCAACCCTTTTGCATAGGGCGTGCGAGCAAGCTCGTCATGAACCTCGCGAAGCAGTTCGTGCGAAGCAGTCTGGCGCAGATCCGTGCCTTTGCAGGCTGCCTGAAGTGGGTTCGCTACGCTTAGGGGCAGCAGACAGATCGACGCGCTGACCAACAGGCGGCGAACCCTTGGGGCAGTGCGCCACGGTTTCAAAGGTCGCGCCAACCAGCCCCCTATGGGACGGAGGCGAGAGAATAATCCAGTCATGACGCACCGCTCGAAATTTTCCTGTTGTGCTACATTGCCATTGCGACCGGGGCGGGGCAAGCATGGCCGTGATGGAACGTGAACAGGATCTATATGCCCCGGTCAAAGCGCTGCTTGAGGCGCAAGGCTACGAGGTGAAGGGCGAGGTCGGGGCTGCCGATGTGGTCGCGATCCGCGGTGGCGAGGCCCCGGTGGTTGTAGAGCTGAAACTGCGCTTTTCGCTCAGCTTGTTCCATCAGGCGATTACGCGACTGGCGCTATCAGATACGGTATACATCGCTGTACCGCGCCCCACCGGCAAAGTCGCGCGCAGAACACTCAAAGACAATCTTGCACTCTGCCGCCGTCTGGGGCTGGGGTTGATCACTATACGTGCGGATGGTCGTACTGAGGTTCATTGCGATCCCGGACCTTATGCGCCGCGCAAATCCAAGGCGAAAACTGCACGCTTGCTGCGCGAATTTGCGCGCATCCAGGGCGACCCTAATGCCGGTGGGGCGACACGCGGCGGGCTGATGACAGGGTATCGTCAGGATGCGCTGACCTGCGCATTGCATCTTTTGGAATACGGCCCCGCTCGAGGCGCAGATATTGTCAAAACCACTGGAATCGCGCGTGCAACGCAAGTGATGTATTCCAATCATTACGGCTGGTTTGAGCGGGTAGAGAAGGGAATTTATGCGCTGACCGATAAGGGGCGAACTGAGCATCAAAACTGGCTCTTAGCCACACCGCAACCCGTCCAGCCAAAGACGAAATGACCTGAAGGCCTTTTGATTTTCTTCTAACCAGAAATATCCAGGGGAGTGTGAGGGGCAGCGCCCCTCGCATACGCCAGCCTGGGCTGTCACAAGGAACCGCAAATTTTCTGGTCGCCTGATGTTGACTCGCGATTTCGCTATGCCTAACTATCCCGCAGTTAGCACTCGACTGAGGTGAGTGCTAACGTCTCCGCGGCCCATTCTGGGCGTGGGGAAAGGAAAACACTTTGAGCCTTTTGAGGAGCTGCAAAGATGGCATTGAAACCGCTTCATGACCGTGTGCTGGTTCGCCGTACCGAAAGCGAAGAAAAAACCGCAGGTGGTCTGATCATTCCCGACAGCGCCAAGGAAAAACCGTCCGAGGGCGTTGTTGTCGCGTGTGGCGAAGGTGCACGTAAGGACAGCGGCGAGCTGATCGCGATGGCCGTGAATGAGGGTGACAAAATCCTCTTCGGCAAATGGTCCGGCACCGAAGTCACCGTCGACGGCGAAGAGCTGCTGATGATGAAAGAAAGCGACATCATGGGTGTGATCGTCTGAGCTCCGCTCCGACACACCCCACATCGCGCAACACTACAGTATTCTCAAGGAGACTGAAAAATGGCTGCTAAGGACGTCAAATTCGACACCGATGCCCGCAACCGTATGCTGAAGGGTGTGAACACCCTCGCAGACGCTGTTAAAGTGACCCTCGGCCCCAAAGGCCGCAACGTGGTTCTGGAAAAATCCTTCGGCGCACCGCGCATCACCAAAGACGGTGTTTCCGTGGCCAAGGAAATCGAACTGGAAGACAAGTTCGAGAACATGGGCGCGCAGATGGTGAAGGAAGTTGCTTCCCGCACCAACGACGAAGCCGGTGACGGCACCACCACCGCGACCGTTCTGGCTCAGTCCATCGTTCGCGAAGGTCTGAAGCAGGTTGCAGCGGGCCTGAACCCGATGGACCTCAAGCGTGGCATCGATCTGGCAACCGACAAAGTTGTCGAAGCGATCAAAGCCATGGCGCGCGAAGTCAAAGACTCCGACGAAGTTGCACAGGTTGGCACCATCTCCGCCAACGGCGAAGCTGAAATCGGCCGCCAGATCGCGGATGCGATGCAGAAAGTCGGCAACGACGGCGTCATCACCGTTGAAGAAAACAAAGGTCTGGAAACCGAGACCGATGTTGTCGAAGGCATGCAGTTCGACCGCGGCTACCTGTCGCCCTACTTCGTGACCAACGCCGACAAGATGACTGCAGAGCTCGAAGACTGCCTCATCCTGCTGCACGAGAAGAAACTCTCCTCCCTGCAGCCGATGGTTCCGCTGCTCGAGCAGGTGATCCAGTCCCAAAAGCCGCTCCTCATCATTGCTGAGGACGTTGAAGGTGAAGCGCTGGCAACTCTGGTTGTGAACAAACTGCGCGGCGGCCTGAAAATCGCAGCAGTTAAGGCACCGGGCTTCGGCGATCGCCGCAAGGCCATGCTGCAGGACATCGCGATCCTGACCGGTGGTCAAGTGATCTCCGAAGACCTCGGCATGAAGCTCGAGTCCGTGACCATGGACATGCTTGGCACCGCCAAGAAAATCCAGATCACCAAAGACGAGACCACCATCGTTGACGGTGCGGGCGAGAAAGCAGAGATCGAAGCACGCGTTGCTCAGATCCGCGCTCAGATCGAAGAAACCACCTCTGACTACGACCGTGAGAAGCTGCAAGAGCGCGTTGCCAAACTGGCAGGCGGTGTTGCTGTGATCCGCGTCGGCGGCATGACCGAAGTGGAAGTCAAAGAGCGCAAAGACCGTGTGGACGATGCTCTGAACGCAACCCGCGCAGCTGTGCAGGAAGGCGTGATCGTCGGCGGTGGTGTTGCTCTGGTTCAGGCCGGTAAGTCCCTCGAAGGTCTGACCGGTGTGAACGCAGATCAAAACGCAGGTATCGCCATCGTGCGCCGCGCGCTCGAAGCACCGCTGCGTCAGATCGCTGAAAACGCAGGCGTCGACGGCGCTGTGGTTGCAGGCAAGATCCGCGAATCCGAAGACAAGAACTTCGGCTTCAACGCGCAGACCGAAGAATATGGTGACATGTTCTCCTTCGGCGTGATCGATCCGGCCAAAGTGACCCGCACCGCACTGGAAGACGCAGCCTCCATCGCGGGTCTGCTGATCACGACTGAGGCCATGGTTGCAGACAAACCGGCCAAAGAAGGCGCGGCACCTGCAGGTGGCATGCCCGACATGGGCGGCATGGGCGGCATGATGTAAGTCACGCCATCCAGTCTTGGATGATGGCTCCTCGGGGCCGAAAGGGTCGCCTTTGGGCGGCCCTTTTTTGTGTTGCGACGGCCTGAAGTCGCTGTCGCGTCAGCGCAGGAGGTGCAGCTAGGCCAGTGTCTGCCGCGTAGCTTATGCAGGGCGGCCCACTCGGGGGCGTGACGTGCAAGTATCGCTGCCACATGGTGGCGACCTGTCCCGGATGCAACTTGCGTTTTTGTCATCTGCGCTTCTTTCGTCGTTCGCCCTCGGCAGAGTTGCCGAGCGGCCACAGTGATTGTGTCGGCACAATTTATCGCTACCTGACTTTTGTACCGCCATGTTACGAGACGCCTGTGTTCAACCCAAGGCAGAAGGAGGCACCTATGACCAATTTTGTGATCAAGATGCGCTCTACCGCTGTTTGGGCCGATCAATTTGGTGCAGGCCTATACGTAGGCGGCGCATATATGGGTCGACCAGCAGGCACCTGCTGAACGATCTCATTCGATCGGCTCTGGATTGAGCTGAACACCACTTCCACTTGTTGATAGATCTTTGAAGTTCACTCGCTCTTGGCGTGTGCTTGTGATGTTTTTTATCACAGGTTTGCTCGCACTTGAGGGGATTTCAACACCTCCGCTCACGCATCGGGCATCAGTGTATCGATCCATCACTTTTCAAACTCAACACGATAGGAGCCCCGGCGTGCCGGGGGAGAGTATTTATGACGCCTAACCCTGTTTTGCCTGATATGGCACCCAACCCTATGCTTGCTCGCCTTGTTGTCGAGGAACACTTCCGCAACCTCAGCCTGATACGTCGGTTGGTGCTGGCGGTGCGAATGATCCTGATCACGCGGCCTCCGCGTGCTGGTGTGATCGATGCAAGCCTCAATGCGCATCTTCGCGCGGATATCGGCTTACCATCGACATATGATCGTGCAGATCCGCCGAAATGGTATCCTCCTCCCATTTTCTAAAGCGGCCGGGGCAGAGATGATCTCTGCCCCGGTGCCGTGGATGATACCAACGGTGAGGCAAAGGGTGGGCTATTGATGCGCAACCAAGCGGGGTGGTCCACAAGTTTGTGTCTGACTGTTCCTTGACAAAGCGGCGCGTGGCGGGCTCGTTGCCCGAGGCCTCTTGAAGGTCTGTGAAACTATTGCGTTGGACATATCCATGCGGCTGATCGCCCTCACAACACTCGTTATGATCGCTTTTGCGGCGAATTCCATTCTGGGACGATGGGCGATCGGACCGGGGCATATGGACGCCACTGGTTTTGGGCTGTTGCGATTGGCGTCCGGGGCGGTGATGCTCTGGGCCTTGTGTCTCGTGCAGGGACAACGCCCGACCGACGGTTGGCGACGATCGTTGGCCGGAGGTGCTTCGCTCACCCTTTATATGGTTGGTTTCTCAGTGGCTTATGTCGCGCTGGATGCGGGGCTTGGCGCTTTGGTGCTGTTTGGCGTTGTGCAGGTTTCGATGTTTGGCTGGAGCCTCGTGCGGCGTGAGCCTGTATCAGCGGTGCAAATTCTTGGTGCCTGTGTCGCACTTGCGGGGCTTGCGTATGTGGTGTGGCCGGGCGGAGAAACCGCCGCACCGCTTTGGGCTGTCCTGTTGATGGGGGCAGGGGGGCTTGGTTGGGGCATTTACAGTCTGGTGGGACGAGGCACGACAACGCCGCTTGCCTCCAGTGCTGTGAATTTCCTGCTTGCGACTGGAATGATCCTGCCCGTGGTCTGGTTCTTGAATGGCGGCGCTGTGGTCACAGCTTTTGGCTGTTTGCTCGCGGTGATCTCTGGTGCGGTGACGTCGGGGCTGGGGTACGCTCTGTGGTACCGGGTCTTGCCCCAGATACCCGCCCCTGTGGCTGCCACGGTCCAATTGAGTGTGCCTGTCATTGCCATTCTTGCAGGCGCGGTGATCCTTGGCGAACCCGTGGGTGCCCGATTGCTGTTAGGCACGGCTGCTGTGCTAGGGGGGATTGCAACGGTGATCCTGTGTCCTGCACGCCCACGCAGGAGGGTTCCAGAAGAGCAGGGGCTTTCCTGATCGTATGACAGTGCCTATGTGCTGTGAATGATCAGACAATGCCTTGCTTTTATGCTTCTCAGTCTTGCCTCGCCGCTTTGCGCACAAGAGGCACCTCTACAATCGCATATACCCGAAATCAGTGATGTGGAGGCGCAGAAGGGATGCGTGATCCTGTTGCATGGCCTGGCGCGCACTGAAACCTCTTTTCTGTTGATGGAAGAAGCCCTTGTGGCCCGAGGCTATGAGGTTGTGCGACCGGGTTATCCTTCGACGGAATACACGGTTGAACGCCTTGCGGATGCGGTGCTGCCGCGCGCCTTTGATGCCTGTACACAGGAACCGGTCAATCTGGTCACCCATTCGATGGGCGGTATTCTGGTGCGTTACTGGCTGTCTCATACCCGGCCGGTGACACTTGGTCGTGTAGTGATGCTTGCGCCTCCCAATCAGGGTAGCGAACTGGTCGACGAGATGGGCGATTGGGCGGTTTTTGATCTGATACACGGGCCCGCAGGGCGAGAGCTGGGAACTGGCCCAAACAGCCTGCCGAAACGCTTGCCGCCAGTGGATTATCCGGTTGGCGTGATCGCGGGCAATCAGTCGTTGAACCCTGTTTTCTCTGCGCTGATCCCCGGATCGGACGATGGCAAAGTGTCGGTTGCAAGCACAGCGGTTGATGGGATGAAAAGCCAGTTGGTCCTGCCGGTGACCCATACTTATCTGATGAACAACCCGCGTGTGATTGCACAGGTGGTGCAGTTTCTCGAAACCGGGAGTTTTGAGCCTTCGCTTGGCTGGCTCGATGGGGTATTGGGTCGCGATTGGGATGGTGGCCTCAACGGGTTGGACTAGGACATGAGTGGACAGGGAACGGTTGCGTTGCGGTTGGTGGGCGCAGATGTGCTGCGCACAGACGGTTTGGAACTGGGCGGGGCAATAGGTCTTGCAGATGGTGTCCTGCAAGATGTCCGTGAGGCCAGAGAAATTGATCTCAGCGGTTATCGCATCCTGCCGGGTATTATTGACCTACATGGTGACGGTTTTGAGCGCCACGTGGCTCCGCGTCGCGGCGCAATGAAGCAGATGGCTGAGGGCATCCGCGCGACTGAGGCCGAGCTTGCCGCCAATGGCATCACCACAGGTGTACTTGCGCAGTTCTACTCCTGGGAAGGGGGCTTGCGCGGACCAGAGTTTGCCACCGAGGTTTTTGCCGGAATTGCCGAAGTGCGCGAGCATTTGGTCACCGATCTCATTCCGCAATTGCGGTTTGAAATCCACCTGCTTGATGCCTATGCGGATCTACCGGAGCAGATTTCAAAATGGGGTGTGCCCTATGTGGTGTTCAATGATCACCTGCCGCATGATCGGCTTGCAGAAGGAAAAAAGCCCCCTCGCCTGACCGGTCAGGCGCTGAAGGCCGGGCGCAACCCGGAAAAGCACTTTCAAATGCTGCTGGACCTGCATGCCCGCAAAGATGACGTACCTGCCGCTCTGGATGCGCTTTGTAAGATACTTAACGACAAGGGCGTCCAGATCGGGAGCCATGATGATCACACCGCAAATGATCGGGCAAACTGGCGAGAACGGGGCGCACGGATTTCAGAGTTTCCCGAGACCGCTGAGGCCGCCGAAGCGGCACGGGCTGCGGGGGATCACATTATTCTCGGCTCACCCAATGTGGTGCGTGGGGGCAGTCACAAAGGCAATGCCTCCGCATTGGATCTGATAACCATGGGGCTGTGTGATGCACTCGCGTCAGACTACCACTACCCAAGCCCGCGCCGTGCTGCGCTGATGTTGGAAAAGTCGGGGCTTTTGCCTCTGGAGCGCGCTTGGGGGCTTGTGTCCTCTGGTCCGGCCCGGGTGCTCAGTCTGAGGGATCGCGGGACACTGGAAGCAAGCAAGCGCGCCGATCTGGTGATCCTTGATACGCAGGATCAGGTTGCGGCAACCCTCTCGGGCGGATGTGTGAGCTACATGAACGGAGCGATTGCAGCACGTTTCCTGGGCTGAGAGCGCATCCCAATAGGCTTTCATCTTTTCATAAATATCTCGCGGGTTTGGGGGCAGCGCCCCCAACTCCGACCTGCACCACATGCGCCTGCAGCGGGCAGGGACGCGCCGCGCGTCAGGCCCTTATGGGCCCTCCGTGCGGCGCAGTCATTCGGCCATATGGCCAAATGACTAGGGCTCTCGTCAGTACCCGTCGCGACCTTCAGTGTGGATTACACGGTTGACATGTCCCATCTTGCGGCCGGGTTTGGCCTCGGCCTTACCATAGAGGTGGATCGCACAATCCGGGTCGCGTGCGAGGTCGGCAATGCGTTCGACGTCTTCACCGATCAGATTCTCCATCACGACATCGGCGTAACGCGCACCATTGCCGATGGTCCAACCGGTAATTGCCCGAATATGCTGTTCAAACTGGTCGATGGTGCAGCCTTCTTGGGTCCAATGACCGGAGTTATGGACCCGGGGGGCGATCTCATTGACCACCAGCCCATGGCCTGTAACGAAAATCTCAACCCCCAGAACGCCGACATAATCCAGCGCGTTCAGGATTTTACCTGCCATGAGAACCGCGTCCATACTCTGACCGGTTGTAAGGTTCGCAGGAACAGTGGTGGTGCTGAGGATCCCTTCGAGGTGAACATTCTCACCGGGATCATAGCAGGCCACTTTACCGTTGAGGCTGCGTGCGGCAATGACCGACACCTCATGGCTGAAGGGCACGAACCCCTCAAGCACAGCCGGAGCACCCTGCATTGCGGCCAGCGCTTCAGGGGCTTCTTCGGGGTGCATAATGCGCATCTGCCCCTTACCGTCATAGCCAAAGCGACGGGTTTTCAGGATCGAAGGCGTGCCAACCTGTTCGAGCGCGGCATCCAAGCTGGCAGCGTCATTGACCTCAGCAAAGGGAGCCGTCGCAAGGCCCAGATCTTGAAGAAACATTTTTTCTGTCAGGCGATCTTGCGACACCCGGAGCGCCTCGCGACCTGGGCGGATCGGTTTCAGATCCTCAAGGATATCGAGAGCCGAGGTGGGGATATTTTCAAACTCATAGGTGATCACATCTACCGTTTCGGCAAAGGCCCGCAGCGCAGCTTCGTCCTCATAGTCCGCAGTGGTCACCTTGTCGGCAACATGGCCTGCAGGCGGATTGGCAGCAGGTTCAAAAATATGGGTGGTAAAGCCGAGCCGTGAGGCTGCAACAGACAGCATACGACCAAGCTGGCCACCGCCAAGGATGCCAATAACGGCACCGGGTTCGAGGATTTGGTCGAGATCAGTCATCGGTTGGCTCCTCGGGGATAGATGCGGCAAGGGCATCGCGCCACGCATCAAGGCGGGCTGCTAGTTCTGGATCGCCTGTGGCGAGAATGCCCGCTGCCATCAGTCCTGCATTGGCGGCACCGGCGGCACCGATCGCCATGGTTGCAACCGGAAAACCCTTTGGCATCTGGACGATGGAGTAAAGGCTATCCACACCGGAGAGCGCGCGGGTTTGCACCGGTACCCCCACCACAGGTACGCGGGTCTTGGATGCCATCATGCCGGGCAAATGCGCCGCACCACCTGCGCCCGCGATAATAACATGCAGGCCGCGATCGGCCGCGGTCTTACCGTAGTCCCACAGCCGATCCGGCGTGCGGTGGGCCGAGACGATGCGCGTCTCATAGGCCACGCCCAACTCGTCAAGGATGTTGGCTGCTTCCTTCATCGTGGGCCAGTCGGACTGGCTCCCCATGATGATCCCTACTTTGATGTCGGCCATATCTCGCCTCTACAGTGGAAGGAGCGCGCACCTTAGCGAAAATGACCAAAATGGCAATGCGTTGCGACGCGAGATTTGCTGCGGTTGCGAAGAACCCTCTGCCAAACGGTGCCGGGGTTTATCAGTTGTGCGTTGGTGCGGCCCGCCCGGCGGGTCGCGCATATCTCTTTGTTTGCTGCGTGCCGTCTCAATTGTATCGGCACAGCGCTACAGCTTGAGCTTTGCGGGCATGGGTGTTTGCCTGTCGAAAATCACTATCTCGGGACACAAAAGATGCCAGAATTTCCATTTGACTGGGTCGATGCCTTTACGGACCGCCCCTTTGGTGGCAACGGCTGTGCGGTGGTGCATGGCGGAGCTCAGCTCCCCGAGGAGGTTGCCTGCGCTTATGTGCGGGAAACCTCGCTGGTTGAATGTACGTTTACCGGCCCCTCGGACATCGCAGATGTCAAAGTGCGGTATTTCCTCGCGAGCCGGGAGATCCCTTTTGCAGGACATCCTACCATTGCTACGGTTGCAGCGATGCGGGATCGCGGGCTGATCTCGGGGCAGCAGATCACGCTGGAGACAGCTGCAGGAATTGTGCCTGTTGAACTGGACGGTGATCAAATCGTGATGCAGCAGGTTGCCCCGCACTTCGGCCCGTGCCCGGACCTTGAACTGGTGGCGGCAGCCATCGATTTACCTGAGGCAGCAATCCTCGGTCAGCCGCAACTGGTGTCAACCGGTCTTCCGTTCTGCATTACGGTACTGAGGGATCAAGATAGCCTGAGGGCGGCGCGTCTGAATGCAGCAGCGATGGCGCCATTGGGCGAGGCTCTGGGCGCGGATGGCCAAGATGTGATGGAGCCGTTTTTGGTGACGCTCGAGGGGTTTACGCGCGTTGGCGATACATTCTCGCGCTTGTTGATGCTGCCGCCAAGCCCACCTGAGGACCCCTTCACGGGCTCAGCCACTGGCGCGATGGCCGCGTATCTTTGGCGTCACGGCTTGATGACAAAGCCAAGCTTCATTGCCGAGCAGGGGCATCTGATGGGGCGGCCCGGTCAGGCGCATGTATCACTTGTAGGGCGTCCCGATGCGCCAGATGGCATCCGCGTAGGAGGAAAAGGCTTTGTCTTGATGCGCGGCTCAGTAGACCTGCCGGAAGCGCTGCTGGATTAGGGATATGGCATAGTCATCTGGTTGATCTGCGCCTATGCGGTTCTGCCTCTCAGTTGGGTTGAGCGCGGCACGCGCCCGCAGGGCGCGTGCCGCGCTGGTCGCTTCGGTCTCAGACCGAAGCGAAATATCTTAAACACGCCATTACGAAACTTGGCAGGCCCTAAATGTTCATGTTATGTTCCTGCCATCTGATCACGTATTGGCCAGCGACAGGGAGATGCCATATGATCGAAGGAAGTTGTTGTTGTGGAGTGGTAAAGTTCACTCTGAATGCGCCGCCATCCATGATGGGGACGTGCCATTGCACGCGTTGTCGAAAGCTGGGTGCAAACGTAATGGTTTTTATTCACCGTGATAGTCTGACATGGCGACAAGGGCGGGATAATATTGCGCTCTATCAACCGGAAGCGCCGTATAAATATGCGCGGTGTTTTTGCAAAACCTGCGGAACGTCGCTTGGAGAGATCCTGTCAAACGAAGACAGCTTTCCCATTTCGGCTCAAACACTCGATACCGATCTCGATATCCGTAACCGGTTCCATGAATTCGTTTCAGAGAAACCTTTGTGGTACGAAATTTGTGACACTGCCGAACAGTTTGAAGGGCACCCGGAGATGTCTTAGTCTGGCTGGCTAGGGTGGTTTATCTGACATCGTGCTGCATCCTCAGATATCCAGACCATCCGATCCAGCATCCAGAGTTTGCCGAGCATCGCCGCTGCAAGCCCTGTGAATGTCAGGCCGGGTGAGAGCAGGACCAGACCCAGAAGATAGATCAGTCCTCCAGCGCCGCTGATAAACGTAAGCATTCGCACAACAGGGCGATGGTGCTGCAATTCGGGCGCATCCTTCTGACGCAGCCAGATCTGTTCACCGAGCACACCATGCGACATCCAATTGTCGGTGCGCTTGGGCGTGGCAAAGATGCGCGGGTTGAGCCATGTCCAGACAAGAACCAACAGGATAGGACCGAGTGCCCCCCAGCCTAGCCAGATGCGACTCCAGACCGCTAAGGCGAAAAGCGGCAGCACGGTCAGACGGCTCCACCCGCTCCATGGGTTGCTATGGCGGGCCCAAACTTGTGGCGTCATGCCCATTGCAGCTTCGGTGCGGTGAAAAACATCCTGTTTGGGCATGTTCACGTGCTCCTTCTCGTCCCTGGAATACTAGCGGGCATTGCGCAAAAACAAAACGACCCGCCGGTTGGGCGGGTCGTTTGAAAATTTCAGCAAGTGTTGGCCGCGCCTAGCCGACCATGCGGTTGATCAGGATGAACAGCACACCAGACAGTGTCGCGGCAGCGGGAACTGTGATCACCCAAGCCGCGATGATGGTCATGAAATGCGAACGGCGCACCAGTTTACGGCGGCGGCGCTCATCCGCGCCGATCCGGGGCGCATCAGGTGTGATGGTTTTGGTTTTCCGCATGCGGCGCTCAGTGTCCCATTCGCGGAAGAAGCCCACACCAAAGACGCCACCAATCGCGATATGCGTGGAGCTTACCGGCAGGCCAAGCCAGCTTGCCACAATCACCGTGATCGCTGCCGAAAGGGCAACGCAATAGGCACGCATGGGGTTCAACTTGGTGATCTGACTGCCAACCATACGGATCAGCTTGGGCCCGAACAGGAACAATCCAAAGGAAATCCCAAAAGCCCCGATGATCATGACCCAGAAGGGAATCGAAACGGCATGAGTGAAGTCACCCGAAGTCGATGCCTGCACGATGGCCGCCAAGGGGCCGACCGCATTGGCCACGTCGTTGGCACCATGCGCAAAGCTCAACAGGGCGGCAGAGACGATCAGCGGGATCGAGAACAGGATCTTCAGAGATTTATTCCGGTTCTCAAGACCTTGAGACTGTTTGCGGATGATAGGGATCATAACCAGCCAAATTAAGATGGCGACTGCCGCGCCAATCATAAGCGCCTGCGACAGGTCGATTTTGATCAGCTTCTTGAGACCTTTCACCGCGAGATAGGACGCAAACGCACCGCCCATGATGCCCACCAGAACGGGAACCCAAGTCCGGGCGGCCGCGATCTTATCCTCACGGTAGATGATGCGCGACTTGATGAACCACAGGAATGCGGCTGCGATCAGACCACCCAACAGTGGAGAGATGACCCAGCTGGCCGCAATTGCACCCATCTTGGCCCAGTTCACAGCAGCAAACCCCGCGGCTGCGATGCCTGCACCCATCACTCCGCCCACAACCGCGTGGGTGGTCGACACTGGCGCGCCGATCCATGTGGCCAAATTCACCCAAAGTGCCGAAGCCAGAAGAGCCGCAAGCATAGCGGCGATGAACATGGAGGAGGTGGCCATGGTCTCGGGCGAGATGATACCTTTGGCGATGGTTGAAACCACATCACCACCTGCGATCAATGCGCCCGCGCTTTCAAAAATGGCGGCGACAACGATGGCAAAGCCCATCGACATCGCATTAGCACCCACCGCAGGCCCCATGTTGTTGGCAACATCATTTGCCCCGATATTGAGCGCCATATAGGCCCCAAAAGCGGCGGCGATCACGACGATCACCGTGTTGTTGGCATCGCCCAGCATCAGCCCGGTCGCGGTGGCGACGATCAGGATAAACACAAAGGCGATCCCGAGCCCGACGTTGGATCGCCCCACATAGGCCGTTGCCTGTTCCAGCGAGGACAGACGAGCAAGGTCGCGGTCCAGGGTTTCAAGGTGACGCGGCTCTAGGTCGTTTTGGGACACCCGTCCTCTCCATTCGTTTTTGCGCGCCGTGTCTGTAACGGTTTTGTAACAGCCGGGCAACGCATATGCCGGGTCGAAGTCTTGTGTGACCGGTGTTTTTCACATTGAGAACCGCCACACCAATGGCTGGGGCTGGTGGCATCTAGCCTCAGTGAATGGCGGAACCCATTGGTGCTGCTCAAAATAAACCCCCGCAACCTCAGGGAGGTGCGGGGGCGTGGCAACGACGAGGCGCTGCGAAATTTATAAACTGGATGTCAGTGAACAGCGACCGGCGCGTAATCGTGTTGGCGGGCCAGTACAAAGGCCATCTTGCGATCCGCAACGAGCGCGAGTTGTTCGCCCGCCTCATCATGTACCGCATATAGCTGCGTACGTCCCGGCACCGAGGCCTGAACATCTTTGGGCAGATCGGCAACTGCGACAGTCTTGACGTAGACGGTGCGCCCGCCAACCTGAGCCATTTCTACAGGTGTCTGCATGATTTACCCCTTTTTGATATTGATGGTTTGCACAACGGTTTCGGGACGCGAGCGGGTCAGATCCACATGGAGTAGACCGTTTTCCATCACGGCTTCGCCAACTTCGACGCCATCAGCCAATACGAACATGCGCTGGAACTGACGCGCGGCGATGCCGCGATGCAAGAAGATGCGCCCGTCCGAGTCGTCGCGCTGACGGCCACGAATCACGAGTTGCCGGTCCTCGACCGTAATCGCCAGATCCTCTTCCGCAAAACCCGCCACTGCGAGCGTGATGCGATACGAATGATCGGAGGTCTGTTCGATATTATAGGGAGGGTAGCCTTCATTGCCGGATTTGGCAGAACGCTCCAGCAGGCGTTCCAGTTGCTCGAAGCCCAGCATATGCGGGTATGAGCCCAAGGTAAGTTTCGACACTGTTTTCTCGTCCTTAATTCGAAAGCGACGGTTTCTTGCGGTCCCAATCTGGCAACCGCCGTGTTATAGGATATGGGATGTATCTGCCGTTTCACAAGTCCCGGGTTCACCTTTCCCTCCACAGTCGCCCCTAGCGCTGCGATCTGAGGGAGCCTAATATGCGTACTGTTTCACTGTCCTTAACAAGAGTCGCAAATGAACAAGCGGTCTGATCTGGCAATGGCCAACGAAGATGTCCTCCGGGTAGAGCTGGAGGTGTTCCGTAGGGAACATCGCGATCTCGACGAGGCCATTCAGGCGCTCGAAGAGAAGGGCACGGCGGATGCGCTGACGATTCGGCGTCTGAAAAAGCAAAAGCTGGTGCTGAAGGACAAAATCGCACTGATCGAAGACCGGCTGTTGCCTGATATTATTGCCTGACTGCGACCTCGCTGTTCCAACATAGTTGCAAACATGCGCGGGCAACAAAAAACGGCCCGCACAAAAAGGCGGGCCGTTGGTCATAACGGGGGAGTGATCAGTTTCCGTTGATCAACCCCATGCTTTCGAGCTTCAAAAGTACCTGATGGGCGCAGTTGTCGACCTCGACATTCTCGGTCTCGACGCTCAACTCGGGGTTCTGCGGCACGTCATAGGGGTCGGAGATCCCGGTGAATTCCTTGATCTTGCCTTCGCGCGCGAGCTTATACAGACCCTTGCGGTCGCGGCGCTCACATTCCTCGATCGAGGTGGCGACATGGACCTCGACGAAGGCACCGAATTGCTCGATTTCTTCCCGCACATGGCGACGGGTGGCCGCATAGGGGGCGATCGGCGCACAGATGGCGATACCGCCGTTTTTGGTGATCTCAGACGCCACATAGCCGATACGCTTGATGTTGAGATCGCGGTGCTCTTTGGAGAAGCCCAGCTCGGAGCTGAGGTTTTTCCGCACGATATCACCATCCAGAAGCGTCACTGGGCGGCCACCCATCTCCATCAGCTTGACCATCAAAGCGTTTGCGATGGTGGACTTGCCGGACCCTGAGAAGCCGGTGAAGAAAACGGTGAAACCTTGCTGCGCGCGTGGTGGCTTGGTCTTGCGCAGCTCTGCCACAACCTCGGGGAAGGAGAACCACTCAGGGATTTCCAGACCTTCGGCCAGGCGGCGACGCAGCTCGGTGCCGGAGATGTTGAGGATCGTGACGTTGTCCTTGTCCTCGATCTCGTCGTTGGGCTCGTACTGGGCGCGTTCCTGCACATAGACCATGTGCTTGAAGTCGACCATTTCGATGCCGATTTCTTCCTGATGGGCACGGAACAGATCCTGTGCGTCATAAGGGCCATAGAAATCTTCACCGGCGGAGTTTTTGCCGGGGCCGGCGTGGTCGCGACCCACGATGAAATGGGTGCAGCCGTGGTTTTTGCGGATGATTCCATGCCACACGGCCTCGCGCGGGCCCGCCATACGCATTGCCAGGTTCAGCAGGCTCATCGAAGTGGTGGCCGCCGGATATTTGTCCAGCACGGCCTCATAGCAGCGCACGCGGGTGAAGTGATCCACATCGCCCGGTTTGGTCATGCCGACCACCGGGTGAATGAGCAGGTTGGCCTGCGCTTCACGTGCGGCGCGGAAGGTCAGCTCTTGGTGGGCGCGGTGCAGCGGGTTGCGGGTCTGGAAGGCCACGACCTTGCGCCAGCCCAGCTTGCGGAAATAGGCGCGCAGCTCGTTCGGCGTGTCGCGGCGGGCGCGGAAATCATAATGCACCGGCTGCTGGATGCCAGTGACTGGGCCACCGAGGTAAATTTTACCTGCGGTGTTGTGCAGGTAATTCACTGCCGGGTGCGCGTCATCATCCGCGCCAAAAACCATCTCGGCCTCGCGGGATTTGTTAGGCTCCCAACGGTCGGTAACGGTCATGGTGCCGAGGATTACGCCTTCCTGATCACGAAGGGCGATATCCTGACCGATCTCGATGGAGGCTGCAAAATCTTCGGATACGTCCAAGGTGATTGGCATGGGCCACAATTGGCCATCCGCAAGGCGCATGTTTTCTACAACACCATTGTAATCCTCTTCGGAGAGGAAACCCTTGAGCGGGTTGAAGCCGCCATTCATCAAAAGTTCTAGGTCGCAAATCTGGCGCGGGGTGAGGTCGTGGCTGGTCAGTTCCGCCGCTTCGACTTTTAGCTTTTGTGCGGAATCATAAGATACATAAAGCTCCGGGATTGGAGCCAGATTACTCGACATGGGCATAAGAAATCTCTCTCGTCTTGCGTCGCTCTCGCAATGGCAGCGCTGGGTTTGGGCAATACTCGTTGAGCGTGACGAATGTCTAGCGGTGCGGGGGAAAAAAGGAAAATATGGGCCTATTCTGTCGTGTTTGGGCCAGTGGTTATGGAAATGGTTCGGGATTTAGAACAGCATTCGCGGGGCACTGCAATACGCCGATCAAAGCTACTCATTCAACTGTGTGAATTTGAACCTAGAATGATTTTCTGAAGGTGAGATGCGCGTTCGAGCGGCAGTGCTTTTACGGCTTTCTCAACCCCTCTCAGTTGAAACTGCTGATACTCTGCTTCTGATTGCGACAAACTGGCGGCCTCAAACACATCCCGCGAGACCAGAAGTTCGACCCCAAGCTCCTTGGTTTTTGCCTCAAGACGGCTGGCGGCATTTACTGTTGCACCGATCAATGTGCGGGGGGCATGCCCTGCTGCGCCGATCTCCCCCAAAACAACGGTTCCCGTGTGCAACCCCATACCGATGCGAATGGGGGCTTCGCCCTCAGAGGCCAACAACCGGTTAAACCGAGCCAAGGACGCGCCGATATTTGCGGTGGCGGTCAAAGCGGCCTGTGCCGAACTCGCGGTGTCATCTGTTTCGAACAAGGCCAATAACCCATCGCCCATATATTTATCGACCGCCCCCCCGGCTTTGGTGACCTCTGGGACGATTGCGTCAAAGAACCGGTTCAAAAGGAAAACAACATCATACGGCAACAAATCCGCAGATCGCGCGGTAAAGCCGCGAATGTCGAGGAACAAGACCGCGATGGTTTTCTCCTCGCCCTGTGTGGCATGTATCTGGCGGCGCCCCTTGGGGGTGTAGAGACGCTTTACCGACATCGCCGCGTTCGGTTTGATCTGGCAGGCAAGGCGCATATTGTCGGGCGCTTTGATCGCAGCCAGGCTGCGCGCCTCTGCCGCATTCGGAGGCGGAAGCTCATCGCCGCCTGCCAGCACCATCACCCGACATGTCGTGCAACGCCCCTTGCCGCCGCAAAGGGAAGGGTGGGGGATGCCCTTCATTTGGGACATTTCCAAGAGCGTCAGCCCTCTGTCCGCGACAATTTCTGGACCGTTCTCATAGGTGATACGCACGGAACGCGTGCGGCGGATGAGGCGTCTCAGGCCAAAGGCTGCCAATGCCACAAACAGCAGGGAGAAAAAGATGCAAACGCCGATATTGGTGACCGTTGCCAGATGTGCAAATCCAGCCGTATCAGGCCAGTTGTAATCTTCCATGATCTGTTGGGCGAAGCCCTGTTCTGCAAAAAATCCCCACATTCGCCGCCCTTCGGTCACCAGTCCGGCAAGCGCAAGGGTGGGCATAACAACCGCAATACCGATCATGTAGGGAACCAGCGCCCCCCACCAACGGGTCAGGCGCAGCCACATATGGATACCAATGCATCCATGTATCCATACCGCCAGCAGCAGCAGATACTGATGTAAGGCTTCGGGGCCGGACCACAGCATCAACACAACAGAGGACATTTCGTCCTCATACCCCTGAACGCGCGCCGCGTAATTGGTGTGTACGATATGCTGGATCAGTTGCAGTGGGATCAGCACGCCGAGGAGCAATTGCAGCCACTGTGTGAAGGTCATTCGCAAGGTGCGCCGCATCGCAACCTGCCAAAGCGCTAGACCCGCATGGACTAAGAGAGACCCGTAAAGGAGCACTTGACCGGGGGGGCTTTTGCTAATGGGTTCGCGAATCTCTTGCACTGCTTCCATCAAATCGGGCGAAACGAGGCCCGCCGCGACATTCAAGAAGTGAAAGAACGCAAAGGTGAACAGCACAAGGCCGGAGATAAGCCGACTGCGGTGAATCCAGTTTCCCTGCCAAAGTGCTTGTGTCACGCTTGATATGCCTCACGTCCGCGGTTCAGTGCCGTTATCTGCCATCTAAAGGCAAAACCCTCCATGTGGCCCTTGCTATTCTTCTAGACGAGGTTCGGTGGCTCTTGGCCAAGGTTGGAAGGTGTTAATGCGACCAGAAAAGATGTCCGCGCTAAAAAATACCGCATGTGTCAAATCGGGACGGGAGCGAGAGGAATATAGAATTCCATCTGCATTATGTGCGCGGGCTTGATCGCTAATAGCCCAAGTTGGCGATGGCTGCCCGCTCTCGTGAACATCTTGCCACACCATCGAGGCGTCATTGTTGTGCGTGACATCCAGTAAGCTGGCATTGCGCACATCTAGCGCGAGGATCACCCGAGCGGGATCACGAGCGGTGACATATCGTTTGATCGCGACGCCACAGCCTTCTGCGGTGAGGGACGTGTATATCGCAAACTGACCAGAGTGGTGGAACCGCCCGGCAGGCGCGCGGGCGGCTTCAAATGGAGCGTTAGACTGGTCCGCGAACAAGATCCTCCAGACGGTGCCGGAGAATCTTACCAGTTCACTCCTGCTCGGCAAGGAAGCGTTCTGCATCAAGCGCGGCCATGCAGCCCATACCGGCAGAGGTGACAGCCTGACGGTATTTGTGGTCAGTCAGATCGCCTGCTGCAAAGATACCGGGGATTGAGGTCTCAGTCGTGCCGGGTTTTACCTTCACATAGCCGCCGTTATGGGTCTCAAGCACATCTTTGACCAACTCGGTCGCAGGGGCGTGGCCGATGGCGACGAACACACCCTTGGCCGGGATCTCGGTGATCTCGCCGGTCTTGGTGTGTTTCACCCGCACAGCCTCAACGCCCAAGGGCGCATCGGTGCCGACAACTTCATCGAGTTCGTGGAACCACAGTGGCTCGATCTTTTCGTTTTTCATCAGCCGGTCGATCAGGATCTTTTCGGCGCGCAACTCGTCGCGGCGGTGGATCAGGGTGACCTTGGAGGCAAAGTTGGTGAGGAACAGCGCTTCCTCGACGGCGGTGTTGCCGCCGCCGATCACCACGATCTCCTGACCGCGATAGAAAAACCCGTCGCAGGTGGCGCAGGCGGAAACGCCAAAGCCCTTGAACTTTTCTTCCGAGGGCAGACCCAACCATTTGGCGCGCGCGCCGGTGGCGAGGATCACTGCATCCGCCGTATAAGTGGTGCCGCTGTCACCCTTGGCCACAAACGGGCGGCTGGACGTGTCGAGTGAGGTGATGATGTCACCGATGATCTCGGTGCCCATGGCGCGGGCGTGGGATTCCATGTTGACCATGAGATCAGGACCCTGGATCTCGGTGTGACCGGGCCAGTTCTCCACCTCTGTGGTGGTGGTCAGCTGGCCGCCCGGCTCGATGCCCTGCACAAGGATCGGTTCCAGCATCGCGCGGCTGGCATATACGGCGGCCGTGTAGCCTGCTGGGCCGGAGCCGACGATAAGAACCTTTGTGTGGCGCGTTTCGCTCATGGTTTTTCCCCAGATGATTTGTGCTTGCGGTCTTGCCGCCGTCGGAGACTGCATATAACTGCGACGCGCGCATGCTTAAAGACCTTCGTTCGTTCTTGCCACAGGTAGCGAGAGCGCTGGGGTGTGAATGGACACGCCCAAGCAGAGCGAAGCGCGCTACAAGAATGTTGCCAGTTTGTGAAATAATGTTGCGTGACAGCCCGTCTCTGCTATAAGAAACGCAATTTTCAGGAGAAAGCCACCCAATGGTCACCACACGTCTGGACCCGATTGACCGGAAGATTCTGTCGGAGCTGCAGGCCGATGGCCGGATGACGAATGTCGAACTGGCCAAGCGCGTCGGGATTTCTGCGCCGCCCTGTTTGCGCCGCGTACGCGCGCTTGAAGAAGCGGGATTGATCCGTGGCTATCATGCGGAAGTGAATGACCGTGAACTGGGCTTTGAGGTGCAGGTCTTTGCGATGGTCGGGCTGGAAAGCCAGGCCGAAGCCGAATTGAGCGCGTTTGAGGAAAAGTGCCGCAGCTGGCCCTTGGTGCGCGAGTGTCACATGCTGAATGGCGAAGTCGATTTCATCCTGAAATGCGTGGCACCAGACCTGTCGACGTTCCAAAGCTTTCTCACCAGCGATTTGCTGACCACGCCAAATGTGGCCAGTGTCAAAACATCGCTTGTCATCCGGGGCGCCAAGGATGAACCGGGTGTGCCATTTGATGTGCTCGAAGAGCGCTTGTCGCGCGAAGCCTGAACAAGCATCGCCGTAACATTAGAACCCGTGATCAGGCCTGCGTCGTGCGGGCCCGATCAAAGGCAAGTGCGCCGAAATCGGAGATCTTGTCCGCGTGAGGGAACATGTTCAAGAACAACGTCTTGATCGGGTAACTCACCAGCTTTAGCGCATCTGGGCCGGGATGGTAGGTTTCAAACTCAAGCCCGCCAACCTTGATGACCGCATGTTGCGCAAGGCAGAGATGGTACATGTCCACCGGCGCGGGCGGCGTGGTCTCGACGATGTTCATGCCATCAATGAATTCCACCACCGGCGTCAGCAGGGGGCTATCGCCTTCGGCGTGCCGCAGGTGAATCGGCGTGCGCAAGAGCCGTGCCGAAGGCCCTGTCACCACACATGACATTGGCTTTTCCATGCCAAGACTGTCGGCCATGAAGCTGGTTAGCGAAAGCTGCGCCCCGGTGGCAGCCTTATGGCCGGGCACCATTGTGGTCATGCCCTTCCAGATCAACGGCTGGTAGCTGCCATCCCGCGTCAGCACGCGGTCACCGGGATAAAGGTCCTCGATTGCGACCGGGCCAAAGTCAGTTTCAATCAGTGAGCCACGCGTGAAAGCTGTAAAGGCTTGCTCAAACAGGGGCAGGGCCGGAGCAATGTGTCGGGTCTCGGCCGGGTTGCCGTTTGGCAAAAGGCTTGCAACCTCATAGCGGCGTAGCTGTGGCTTGGACCCACCGGGCAACGCCTGAGCCTGCGGCATCAGTGGCTTGACTTTGGCTATGTTGGCGGCAGCGCGCTCTAATGACTGAGGTAAGGTCAAATTACCGGTCCTCTTTACTTTTGGCATGCGCTTCGGCCCCCACCGATGCACATACGCGTGACTTTATGCCCAATCTCGCGCCCTATCAGGATCTATTCCGATACGTGCAACCCGCAGAAAGTTGGACACGCGCATTTCAGATGCCTTAGCCAGAGGTTGGCTGGACTGGGTTATGAATCCTGCAGGGGAATCCCACAGGGATGCCGGATTCTCCGGCGGCCGCTCAAGACACGGTCTCAGACCGGTCAGGCGGATTTGGCGACAGAAACAGTCTTAATCGTTGCCTTCTGGCGCCGGGCAATCATCGCCTTGCGCGTTGCGCCGCGTGTCCATGGCATTTTCACATCCTGAGATTTGGAAGTCGAAACGATGGATTTCACGAAGCGTGATTGCGCGGGCATTCTTTGTCTCCTGTCCACCTGAGCCGGTGGTTGAATTCTTTCATGGAGACTGTTTTCGACGAACATTGAGGTCTGAATATGACCGATACATGGAAAGACGCGGAGCGGTCGGTATCAAAAGTATAGGAGCGGCAAGAGAATCTACGGGTTTGATTTTCATGCGTAAAAGGCACTGGATGACGCCGGGGAAGGGGCGCTGGCGTGCAAACACACGTGGATTGTGGCGCAGTCAGGCGTGATTTGCCACAAATTGAATGGAGTTTGCGCGCGTTTCAGACCTACAGGCGAATACAGGAAATCAACCGTCCGTAGTCCGCATCTTTTGCGTGCGTTGCGCGACGGTATGAATAAAAGCGCTCCGGGTCTGAATAGGTGCAGTGTCGTGTCCACTCACAGGCGTCGATCCCGGCACCGCGCAGCTTGGCGAGCCCAAGGCCCGGCAGGTCAAAGAGCATCCGATCACCCTCGCCTTGGGCAAAGAAGCGGGCGTTTGCCTGATCCTGCGATAGGAAGTCCTCAAAAAACTCTGGTCCGACTTCATACGCACGCTGAGAAATGGTCGGACCGATCACGGCGCGAATGCCGTCTCGTGTCGCGCCCAATGTGAGCATTGCGTCGACCGTGGCCTCCAGCACGCCGTCGAGAGTGCCACGCCAGCCTGCATGTGCAGCGCCAATCACGCCAGCTGAAGCGTCGGCAAAAAGTACAGGCTGACAGTCTGCCGTTAATACAGAAAGCACCACATCCGGGTTTGTGGTCACCATTGCATCGACTTTGGGTCTTGGCGCGTCAGGATCTGTGGGCAGGGCATCAATCACAGCCACATCCGCCGAATGAACCTGATGCATACCCAAGAGCGCCCCAGTTGGCGCCCCCATCGCATCCGCAACACGTGCCCGGTTTAGCATGACGGCCTCGCGCTGGTCAGATGACCCAATCCCGCAGTTGAGCCCCTCAAACACCCCCGAAGACGCCCCCCCTTTACGGGTAAAAAAGCCGTGCGCGACGGGAGACAATAGAGCGGATTTGACGGATTCGAGTGTCATTTTTCCAGTCCTGCGGGGGGAGGGGATTGAGTGGGATAGAGGCCGAGCACTTTGAACAGGTTTCCCATTTCCTGCGGGTGCGTCAACCGTCGATGTGCAGAAACAATCTGGTCGAGCGGCGCGCCTTCCAGCCCGCTCGCGAGCGCGCGCGCGCGCTCGGTGATGCCGAGCCGCTCCAGAAACACCCCCTGTGGTGTCAGGCGCGTGTGGGCACATCCCGAGATCCGTGCGGCATTGCATATCGCTTCGAAATCCACATGTGCTGTCAGATCGGCACGACCGGGGTTTTGCAGCGGATCGGTGGGCGCGTGGGCGCGCAACGCCTGTAATGTGTCACCGAGTGAGCGCCAGTCACCGTAATCGACCACTAAGGCTGCGCCACCATGGTCGGCTATGCGCTGGGCGATGGCTTCGGTCACGACGGCGGCAATTTCGCAATGTTCAACCAGATCACCGTGTTTGGTGTCCTCGATCCGATGGGCAAGTGCAGGCTGCGGCGCGGCTGCTCCAAGCCCAAGGGCCAAGGCGCTGGCATCATCAGTCAGCCCCACGCGCCGTTCGCGCCATTGGGTCTCGTCGCGCTGAAACTGTCGGATTGGCAATGCGTCGAAGAACTCATTGGCCACCAGTAAAAGTGGCTGTTGTGGCAGATCCTCAACAGACGGCAGCCAGCGCGGCGCGTAGGGCGCGAGCGCGACCTCTTGGAGGTTGCGCAGACGCGGAGAGGCCTCAATGAGCGTCAGATCCATGGCGTCGTGAAAACCCGGCACCGCGCGTGTTGCACGCAGCATGTCTGCCATCAGTGTTCCGCGACCGGGACCAAGCTCCGCCAGTGTAAACGGGGCAGGGCCGCCTTGATCAAGCCACGCCTGAACCAGCGCGAGACCTAAGAGTTCGCCAAACATCTGACTGATTTCCGGCGCAGTGATGAAGTCACCTTCCGCACCGATTGCGGTGGCCGTCGTGTAATACCCGTGCTCGGGATGGAGCAGGCATTCAGACATATACTCAGCCACGCTCATCGGGCCGTCGAGATGAATGCGGCGGCGCAGTGTGTCCATGAGGCTCATGCGCGGGCCTCTGCCGTGGCCGCGTGGCGTGCACGTAGGATGAACCAAAGCCCCAGAGCAATCATCGGCACGGAGAGAGCCTGACCCTGTGTGAGCCCGTAGCCGCCGATCTGCCATGCCAGACCCAGAGGGTTACCGTCAGAGATGAACTGCGCGTCGGGTTGGCGAAAAAACTCAACAATGAACCGTGCGATACCATACCCTGCAAGGAAGGTGCCAAGAATGCGGCCCGGCGCATGAAAGGCGTTGCGGCGATAAACCATCCAAAGGATGAGGGCGCCGAGGACCAGCCCTTCCATCGCGGCTTCATAGAGTTGGCTGGGGTGGCGTGCGCAGATTTCGCCCAAGGCTTGGCCGCAGTCCTGTGCAGCGCGCCCCGGGAAGGCCACACCCCATGGCAAATCAGTGGCGCGCCCCCAGAGTTCGGCATTGACGAAGTTTGCAAGCCGCCCAAGTAGCAAGCCCGGCGCAACAGTGTGGGCGACCAGATCGGCAATTTGCAGTTTGTCGATATTCTGCGCGCGGGCATAGAGCCATGTGGCCACCACAACACCCAGAAGACCGCCATGAAAGGCCATGCCCCCTTCCCAGATGCGCAGAATCTGTGCGGGATTTTCTAGATAGACAGAGGGTTGATAGAACAGGACATACCCGAGGCGGCCACCAAGGATCACACCGAGGATGATCCAGGTCATCAGATCCTCGACCTGACGGGGCGTCATTGGCGCCGTTTCATTGGGCCAAAGTGCAGGGCGTTTGACGGCGCGTGCAGCCAGATGCCACGCGATCAGGATACCTGCGATATAGGCCAGCGCATACCAGCGCAGCGCAAATTCCGTCCCGAATAGGGAGATGGAAAATATCTCCGGCGACAGGTTTGGGAATTGGATCATTTCTGCCAGCATGGGGTCCTCTGTGCCTCTTTGGGGCAAGTCCTGTCAACGGCTTGCCGTTTGCGCCTCAAGTGCCCATATAGGGGGTAAGCCTCACGTAGGTAAGACATGAACCGGGAGATGGCCATGCAGACCCGCAACAAGATTATGGATGATATTTCGCAATTGATGACCAACGCCATGGGCGTGGCGCAAGGCGCGAAGGATGAAGCCGAAACAGCGATGAAAAGCATGATTGATCGCTGGCTCGCGGATCGCGATTTTGTGACCCGTGAGGAGTTCGATGCGGTGCGTGCCATGGCACAAAAGGCCCGCGAAGAAAACGAGACGCTGAAGGCCCGTCTGGACGCGCTGGAAGCCAAGTCGAACTAAGGCTGTTTTCGCGCGCCGTTCAGGCACTGGCTGTGTCAGTGTTTTGAATGCGTGCGCTGCTTTATGGGAAAAGGGATGCGTTCACGCATCCCTTTTTCAGTTTGAGCCCCTGTCGGAGGCTGCGCTCCGACAGGGGCGCTGACGCCCGAGGCCGTTGGACTGACCCAATAGTGAGCCGGGAGAGATCTCCTGCTCCTGCCGCAGGATTCGAATGGTTAACGGCGCGAAGGGTGAAATTTCGTGAGAACAGGCGATGGGCCTGGCCCGCCAGCTCCTATCCCGGGCCGCCAGTCTAGGCGGTTCGGGTAACGCTCTTATGTCAGCTTAACGCAACAACGATATTTTGCACGTTTTTTCCAGTCATCCACAACTTATTGCAGTTGTCCCCAAATAAAGGGTTGCCAGATGCGGACGGCAGGATCACCATATTTAGTAGGGAGTGGGGAAACTCTCCCCGTCCTTAGATCATACAGCTAGCATTAGGGGCACATTGGGGCTCCGAAAGCTAGAGACCAGAGAGGTGGCATCATGGCACTTTCCGAGCACGAGCTGCAGGACGACCTTCACCCCATCGATATCGTTGAGAACCTCGCCTCCCATCATGACTGGGATTTCGATCGGATCGCCGACGACCAGATCGCGATGGCGGTCGAAGGGCAGTGGCGCACTTACTCGTTGACCCTTGCGTGGTCTGATTACGACGAGACCCTGCGCTTGGTGTGTAGCTTTGAGATGGAGCCGCCAGAGGCGAAAGTGCCGCAGCTTTATGAACTGATCAATCATATGAATGATCAGTGCTGGGCCGGGGCGTTCAGCTACTGGCCGGAACATAAGCTGATGCTATATCGCTATGGGCTGGTGCTTTCGGGCGGGCAAATGGCCACACCGGAACAGGTGGATGCCATTGTGCAGGCCGCTGTCAGCAATTGCGAGCGCTACTACCCTGCAATCCAATTGATGGTGTGGGGCGAGCGTCCCGCCAAAGAAGCGATGCAGGTCGCCATTGCAGAGGCCTACGGCCGGGCGTAAGTCTTACCCCCATCGACCGGTCGCAGACTGGCAGCAACCAATAGGACAGATGGGGGATATCATGGATATAGAACAGATCGCAGCGCGAGGGCTGGTTCTTTTGGGCTGCGGCAAGATGGGGTCGGCCATGCTAAAGGGCTGGCTGGAACGAGGACTGCCACGCGAAGCGGTCTTTGTAATGGACCCCAATCCCTCCGAGTGGTTGAAGGGAACCGGTGTTCACATCAACGCCGAGGTGCCAGAGCAGCCTGCGATCGTGCTGGTTGCCGTGAAACCGCAGGTCATGGGGGCGGCGCTGCCGTCTGCGAAATCCTATGGTGGCGGCGGGACGCTGTTTATCTCTGTGGCGGCAGGCACGTCGATTGCGACCTTTGAAACGATGCTCGGGGAGGGGACGCCGATTGTCCGTGCCATGCCCAACACACCCGCGGCGGTCGGTCGCGGGATTACGGCTTTGATCGGCAACGCGCATGTAGATGAGACGAAGTTGGCTCAGGCCGAGGCTTTGCTGCAAGCTGTGGGGCAGACTGTGCGTCTTGAGCATGAGGGCCAAATGGATGCAGTGACCGGCGTCAGTGGCTCTGGGCCCGCCTACGTGTTCCACATGATTGAGACATTGGCAGCAGCAGGTGTGGCCCGGGGGCTCTCTGAAGAGCTTGCGATGCAATTGGCAAAAGCGACGGTTGCGGGCGCGGGTGCGCTTGCGGAGGCCGCAGATGAGGACCCAAGCCAGCTGCGGGTCAATGTGACCAGCCCGAATGGCACCACGCAGGCAGCGCTCGAGGTTTTGATGGATGAAAACGCAGGCTTCCCGCCGCTGCTCAAGCGCGCGGTTGAGGCCGCCACGAAGCGTTCGGAGGAATTGTCCCGTGGCTGAGATTTCTTTTGATGACTTTCTCAAGGTCGATGTGCGTGTGGGCACGGTGGTGCGGGCAGAACCCTATCCGGAGGCCCGTAGGCCTGCGATCAAGATGTGGATCGATTTTGGCGATGAGATTGGCGAGCGAAAATCCTCGGCACAAGTGACGGCGCATTACACGCCCGAGGCTTTGGTTGGCAAACAGGTGATGGCAGTGGTGAACTTCCCACCGCGCCAGATCGGAAAATTCATGTCAGAGGTTCTTGTGCTTGGTCTGCCGGATGAGAGTGGCGAGATCGTATTGATCGGCCCGGATGGTGATGTTTCGGTTGATGTGCCAACCGGTGGGCGGATGCACTGATGGGCGCGCATGCAAATGGACGTGTTCTGATCGCGCGGCCGATGACCTCAGCCGTTGAAGCGCGCGCACGGTCAGAATTTGATGTGGAGTTCCGCCAAAGCACACAGCCGATGAGCCGTGAAGAGATGATCGCGAGCCTTCGAGATTTCGACGTGGTGGTGCCGACATTAGGGGATGCCTTTAGCGCCGAGATATTTGCAGAGGTTCCAGAGCCGCGTTGCCGGTTGTTGGCAAACTTCGGTGTTGGTTTTAATCACATCGACGCGGCTGCGGCACGTGCGGCTGGGATCGAAGTGAGCAACACGCCCGGTGCGGTTACGGATGCCACGGCGGATATTGCCCTGACGCTGATGCTGATGACCGCCCGCCGCGCAGCCGAGGGAGAGCGGTTGGTGCGGTCTGGTCATTGGCAGGGCTGGCATCCGACGCAGATGTTGGGCCTGCATCTGTCCGGTAAACGGCTTGGGGTCGTTGGATTGGGACGGATAGGTAATGCAATCGCGCGCCGGGCACATTTCGGCTTTGGGATGGAGATTTCCTATCTGGCACGCAGCGATAAAACGACGGATTACCCGGCTGCTCGTGCGGAAAGCCTGATCGCCTTGGCGAAGTCAGTCGATATGCTGGTGGTGGCCGTTCCCGGTGGTGCAGGAACGCATCACTTGATCAATGCAGAGGTGCTGAGTGCGATGCGCTCTCATGCGCATTTGGTCAATATTGCCCGCGGGGAAGTGGTGGATGAAGCGGCACTGATTGCTGCGCTACAGACCGGTCAGATCGCTGGGGTGGGTCTTGATGTTTATGAGTTTGAGCCCCACGTGCCGCAAGCATTGCGGGCCTTGGAAAATGTCACCTTGCTGCCGCATCTGGGCACCGCGACAGAAGAGGTGCGCAGTGCCATGGGGCATATGGCGCTGGACAATGTCGCAGCCGCCCTGCGGGGAGAGGCTGTTCCCAACCCGGTTTGAACCTATTGTCCTGACGCCTGTCACATGAGGGGCGCTGCCCCTCTGGGCCCTATTGGGCCCATTCACCCCGGGATATTTTGGGTTAGAAGAATGGCCTAGCTGCCGTCTGATGGCGCTGGGAGATCGCCCATTGCAGCGCGCCAGTGGCGGCGGCAGAGTGAGACATAGGTTTCATTGCCGCCGATCTGAACCTGATCGCCTTCGGTCAACACATTGCCCTGATCGTCTTGGCGGACCACCATGGTGGCTTTCTTTCCGCAATGGCAAATAGTGCGGACCTCTCGCATTTCGTCCGCCAGCGCCAGCAGGGTGGCGGAACCGGGAAAGAGGTTGCCTTGAAAATCGACCCTGAGACCAAAAGCCAGCACCGGAACACGCAGATCATCTACCACACGGGCCAGTTGCCAGACCTGTTCGCGGGTCAGGAACTGGGCTTCATCGACAAAAATCGCAGCGACGGATCCCTGTTTCAGGCGGTTCGCGATTTTCTCAAACAAGTTATCTTCTGCGGCGAAGATGTCTGCCTCGGCGCTGATGCCGATACGAGATGCTATCCGACCGGTGCCCGCGCGGTCATCGACGCGCGCGGTGAGCAGGTAGGTCTGCATCTTGTTTTCGCGATAGTTGTGAGACGCCTGCAGCAGAACCGTGGATTTGCCCGCATTCATCGTGGAGTAGTTAAAATAGAGCTTGGCCATGGGCAGGGTCTAACCGCATCGCAAGCTTTAGAAAAGATGAAAGCTCTGATGTGCTGGGCCGTTGATGGGCGAGGGGGCGTTGCCGCAACGTCATCGCGCCGGTTGCAGTGCTCGGTTCGGTCAAAAAACGCATTGGGGAGCAGAGTGTGACCTTAATGTGGTCACGCAATTATCACATATTCGTGTGGTGTGACGCCCCCAAAGGATAGAGTGCAGCCCAGAACGCCAAGCGCTTAATACTGAACTGTTTTTTGTCCTTTGGGGGACATCAGATCGGGCAGACCAATTGCCTCTTTAAAAAGACCGATCACTCACTCACAGGGCCGGCCCTTTAGATCCAGCGTGACCGATACACACACTCACACCACTCTTGAAAATCAAGCCATCACGCCGGGTCTGGCAAAGATATGGCAATTCGGGTAAGCAAACTTAATGGGAAATTAATCGCGAGGTTCCCCGATGCGTATGCGCGGGGACATCCACTTGGGTAAAAGAGCATTATGGCGGATATCGGGACGTATCTGAAGAAGCATACCGAAGCACTTGTGAAGGATGTGGGGATCGAGGCCGCCTGCCAGATCACCGGAAAATCAAAAGCCACATTAGGGCGCTATTATTCTGAGAATTCGGAGCATGCCGACAGGTTCATCCCGGTCGATGCAGTTGCAAAACTCGAAGGGGCAGCGTCATTTCCGCATGTCACTTCTGCGCTTGCGGATCTGAAAAATATCACGCTGTCATACGCGTCTGGTGAGAAGGGTGCCGTGTCACGCCCCGGCGGTGTAAACACAGATGTCATCGCATTGAGCCGACGTTTTGCGCAGCTGATGAGCGAGTATCAAGATGCGATCGCGGACGGCATTATTACCGTGAACGAGGCCAAGCGCCTGTTGAAGGAAACGGTTTTGTTGCAGCAGGTGCTCTTGGATATGAAGCTGCATCTCGAAGAAGAGAGTGGCTGAAACACCTGGTCTCATGCCTGTGGACCTCGATGATCTACCAGAAATCGTAGACGGTGCGTTGTATCCAGTTGATGTAGAACTGTTGGCTGCATCTGATGATCCGCGTCATCCGCCGCGCATTCTGCTGCTTTATGGCTCACTGCCTGAGGGGGCCTATTACCGCCGGATCGTTGATGTGATGGAGGAGTTGGTGAAATTCACTTGGCTCACACGTGGACGCAGCGCTTATCTGACGGATCGCTATTCCGAGCGTGTGGAGACTGTTGAGGCCGTTCACGCACGTGTGTCGAAGACCAGCTGAGGCACATTAAGAGCCTGATGTGATTAAGCGGTGCGCGCCCTGACCGGG
This sequence comes from Tritonibacter mobilis F1926, assembly GCF_000376545.2. Lineage (NCBI taxonomy): Bacteria > Pseudomonadati > Pseudomonadota > Alphaproteobacteria > Rhodobacterales > Paracoccaceae > Tritonibacter > Tritonibacter mobilis. The sequence goes on along the minus strand of NZ_CP015230.1, from coordinate 2,156,800 downwards.
CGCGCGCTTTTTTGTTGGGGAGTGGCGTCAGGATTTGCGGCGCAGAAGGACAGAGCCGACAGAATACCCTGCGCCGAAAGAGCAGATCAGGCCGGTCTCACCATCCATCAAATCGTCCGAATATTGCGAGAAAGCGATGATCGATCCAGCAGATGAGGTATTCGCATAGTCTTGCAGGATGTTGGGTTGCTCTTCTGGTTCAGGCGTGCGTCCCAAAACCTTTTTGCCAATGAAATCGTTCATGGTTTTATTGGCTTGGTGCAGCCAAAGGCGTTTGAGATCCGCGGCTTCCACACCTTCTGCCGCCATATGGTCGGCGATGTGCTGGCTGACCATGGGCAGCACTTCCTTAAACACTTTGCGACCGTTTTGCATGAATTGCATATCACGGCGGTCGGCCACCCCATCCGGGCGGGAGCGGCGCAAATAGCCGTTGTTGTTGCGGATGTTGTTGGAAAACTCGGTGGCGCAGCGCGTTGAGAGGATCTCGAAATGCGCGCCGGTGGCGTCTTGGCCCCGCTCAATCAGCGTCGCGGTGGCCACATCACCAAAGATAAAGTGGCAATCTCGGTCGCGCCATTCCAAGTGCCCAGAGCAGATCTCAGGGTTCACGACCAATGCCGCGCGGATGGAGCCGGAGCGGATCATATCTGCGGCAGCCTGAATGCCAAAGGTTGCGGAAGAACAAGCGACATTCATATCAAATGCAAAGCCGTTGATACCCAACAACTGTTGGATCTCGATGGCGACGGCGGGATAGGCGCGCTCCATATTGGAAGCTGCGCAAATCACCAGATCGATGTCTGCGGCAGTTTTTCCCGCCTGCGCCAGCGCTTTTTGGGCGGCATCTACGGCCATTTCCGCCATGATGCCAGGCTCGTCATCGCTGCGCTGTCGCAGCTGCGGGTGCATGATTTCAGGGTCAAGCACACCGGCTTTATCCATGACAAAGCGGTTCTCGATACCGGAGGCTTTGAGGATAAACTCCTCCGAGGAGTACTGGAGGGGCTCGCGCTCACCGGCGGCGATGGCCTCGGCATGCTTTGCGTTCTGCAGGTCCACATAGGCGTTGAAGGCCTTGACCAGTTCTGCGTTGGTGATGCGTTCGGATGGGGTGTAGACCCCGGTGCCGGTAATGGCAGCTGTGTACATTTTAACGTCCCAGGTCGCGGGCCCACTGTTCGGGCCTTGTCTCAAGGTGGCGCATATAGGGCCCGTTTCAACACTCAAGGTCAAGGGCAGCATCGTAATCTGACCTGCATGCCCTTGGGGCAGTTCGATGTGTTTTTAAGGAAAGTTCCGCGAAAAACCGGACATGTCCCTTTAAATACTTCACGCGGTGAACTATTTGGCGTGCAGGAGTCGAGATATGACCACTGAACATTCAGATATTTGGGAACTTTACACGCCGGAAGTGCAGGCCATGATGGGGGTCTTTGCACTGCACTGGCAGTTGGAGCAACGTCTGAATGATGTCTGTCTTGAGGGGCAGCTGGGGCGCTCTGAGCACCAGTTGCTGCTTATCCTCGCGCGGCCTCGCCGCATGGGGGAACTGGCACGGCTGACGCGCAAGACGCCGTCTGCAATGACAGCAGCTGCGGCTGTGCTGGAGCAACTAGGTCTGATCCACCGGGTGAGGGACCCCGGTGATGGCAGAGCATGGTTGTTGGAACTGACGAATGAGGGGCGCAAGCGTCGAGAGCAATTGGTCGATGCGGCATCCGGGATATTTTACGAAACATCGGGCCTGACGCGGGATGAAGCGGAAATCCTCGCCCGGCTCGCACAAAAAATTCACAATAAGGCCGTTCAGTCGGGCGCTGTGGGACCCTGTGAAGGAGATCAGACATGACAATGTTATCTATCCGGGCAGTGATGCTTGGGGTGGTTCTTGCGGGGCCACTGGCAGCGCAGGCGCAGGATGAAACGCTAGCCAAGGAACTGCTAAAACCGGTCAAATTGATGACCGCCGATGGGGGATCAGCCCCACTGGAGCGGCGGTTCTTTGGTCAGGTCGCAGCGAAAGAAACGGTCGATCTGGCCTTTCAGGTGGGCGGCCAGGTTCTGGAACTGCCGGTGACCGAAGGTGATGTTATCCCAGAAGGCGGATTGATTTCGCAACTTGATCTGGAGACGTTCAAACTGCAGCTTGAGCAGGCGGTTTTGAACAAGCAGCAGGCAGATCGGAACAAGGAGCGCAACGCGCGTCTTGCGGGCACTGTGAGCCAAGTGGCGATTGAAGACGCCGAAACGGCGGCTGGCCTTGCCGAAGTCGCGCTTCGCACCGCGCAAACCAATCTCGATCATGCCACGCTCTATGCGCCTTTTGATGCGCTTGTTGCGCGGCGTGAGGTTGCGCAATTCTCGACCGTTTCTGCAGGCACCCCCATTGCACGCCTTCATGACATGTCAGAGTTGCACGTGGAAATCGACGTTCCCGAACTTTTGTTCCAAAAGGCCAATGAGAGCGATGCCTTTGAAATCGTGGCGACCTTTCCCGGTAGCAAGAATGAGTATCCGCTTGAGATCCTCGAATATGTCGCAGAAGCCTCTGCGGTGGGGCAAACCTACCGGGTGACCCTTTCGATGGAGCCGCCAGAAGACCACCATATTCTGCCGGGCGCGTCGACCACCGTGAGTGTGCGCGTCATGACAGGGCTGCACCGCATTGCTTTGCCTGCGACGGCCATCGTGACAACACCAGAGGGTGTGACAGGGGTTATGATTTTCACCCCGACAGGTGCCGATGCGGGCGCGGTCACGTGGACCGAGGTCGAAATCGAACCCAACCAGTTTGGCACCTTCGATGTGCTATCGGGTGTAAACGACGGTGATGAGGTTGTTCTGACCGGGGGCGCTGCGCTCAAGGATGGGCAAGCCGTACGTCGCTTTGTCGGCTTCAGCAACTGAGGCACTGAAACATGGACATTGCACGCGGATCTATTCAGCGGCCACTCTACACGTGGCTGATCATGCTCTTTGCCCTGTTCGGGGGCATCTGGGGTTTTCTCTCTCTGGGTCGACTGGAGGACCCGGCCTTTACCATCAAACAGGCGGTGATCCAGACCACCTATGCAGGCGCCAGCGCCGAACAAGTGGCGCTGGAAGTCTCCGAACCATTGGAATCCGCCATCCAGAAGATGGAGGAAGTGAAAGAAATCACATCGATGAACCGGCCGGGCGTGTCGATCATCGAAGTGGAAATGCAAGACACATACGACGGCTCTGAGCTGCCGCAAATCTGGACGAAACTGCGGGCCAAAGTACGTGATGCCGCGCGTGGGCTGCCGGACGGGGTCAGTGAACCACTGGTCAACGACAGCTTTGGTGACGTGTTTGGGATTTTCTACGCTGTGACGGCGGAAGGCTTTTCCGACAAGGAGAAATACGAACTCTCCACTTATCTCCGTCGGGAACTTCTGACCGTCGACGGCGTAGCAGATGTCGACATCGCAGGATTGCGCAACGAGACGATCTATGTCGAGCCTGACATGCCGATTGCCACGAACCTCGGGGTGTCGGTGAACGCGATTGCCAATGCCATTGCGACATCCAACTCAGTCACGCCAGCAGGTGAGATCAAGGCCGGGTCGATGAACACGATCCTGCAGACGCCGGAAGGGTCAGATTCCGTCTCGGAGATTGCGGGCCTCACGGTGGGTGTCGGTGGTGAAACCATCAATATTATCGACATCGCCAACGTTTGGCGTGGGCGCGAGATTGATCCAAGCGAGCTGATCCGTTTCAACGGTGTCGAGGCGTTCACGCTTGGTGTGTCGGGCGTTGCCAATGAAAACATCGTTGATGTTGGTCACCGTGTGGACGCTAAGCTGGCCGAATTGGACAGCGATATTCCTTTTGGCGTCGAACTGCACCCGATTTATCAACAGCATATCGTGGTTGAAAAAGCCTCGAACGACTTCCTTGTGAACCTTGCCATGTCGGTCGCGATTGTCATCGTGGTGCTGGCTCTGTTCATGGGGTGGCGTGCGGCTGTTGTGGTTGGCTCAACGCTGCTTTTGACGGTGGTGGGGACGCTCTTTTTCATGGCGTTGTTCTCGATCGAGATGGAACGGATCTCGCTCGGTGCGCTGATCATCGCCATGGGGATGTTGGTGGACAATGCCATTGTGGTTGCCGAAGGCATGCAAATCTCTATGCAAAAAGGCAAATCCTCACGCGAGGCTGCCCATGAGGCTGCATCCAAAACGCAGATCCCGCTTCTGGGGGCGACGGTCATCGGCATCATGGCTTTTGCGGGTATCGGCCTCAGTCCGGATGCCACGGGTGAGTTCATGTTCTCCCTCTTTGCGGTGATTGGCATCTCGTTGCTGTTGAGCTGGATCTTGGCGCTGACGGTGACTCCTTTGCTGGGGCACTACTTCTTCAAACGCGGCTCTGGCGACGATCAGGACAGTTACAGTGGCTTCCTGTTCCGCAGCTATGGGGCACTGTTGCGCGGGGCACTAAAAGCGCGTTGGCTCGTGGTGGTTGGTCTGGTTGGCATAACCGTGATGTGTTTCATGGGCTTTGCTCTGATCAAACAGCAGTTCTTCCCGAACTCCAATACACCCTTGTTTTACGTGCACTACAAGCTCCCGCAGGGAACCGCGATCGAAACCACGTCGGCACATATGGCGGAGGTTGAGGACTGGCTTGCTGCGCGCGATGACGTGGTGTCCACAGCCACATTCGTGGGGCAGGGCGCAACACGTTTCCTGCTGACCTATGCCGCGGAAAAGGCGAACCCGAGCTACGGACATTTGATTATCCGCACCGAAAACCTAGAGCAGATCCCGCCGTTGCAGGCGGAACTTGAGGCTTGGGGTAAGGAGCATTTCCCGGAAGGGGAGTTCCGCACCGAACGGCTGGTCTTTGGTCCCGGTGGCGGCGCACCTGTTGAGGTGCGGTTCTCCGGGCCGGATCCGGCCGTGCTGCGCAAACTCGCGGAAGAAGCAAAGACCGTGCTTGAAACCGAGAGCACACTCACGCGTGATATCCGTCATGACTGGCGCGAGCAGGAATTGGTGCTAAAGCCGATTTATGCAACGGACCGGGCACAAACGGCGGGGATCACCCGCGAGGCGATCGCCAACGCGCTGCAGTTTTCCACCAATGGGGTGACGACGGGTGTGTTCCGCGAACGCGAGCGGCTTATCCCAATCGTCATGCGCCAGCCGCCTGAAGACCCCTATAATGTGATGAACCAGGTGGTTTTCTCTGAAACGTCTGGCAGCTGGATCCCGCTTGAACAGATGATCGACGGGATCACCTATGAGGTGCAGAACACGCTCGTGCATCGCCGCGACCGGGTCTACACGATCACTGTTGGGGCAGACGTCCTGCCAGATGTGACAGCGGCCACGGCCTTCAATGAGGTGCAGGCTGCGATTGAGGCCATTGACGTGCCGGTGGGCTACAAGATGGAATGGGGCGGGGAGCATGAAAACTCCTCCGAGGCCAATGAAAGCCTCGGCAAGCAACTGCCTTTGTCGCTGTTGATTATGGTGCTGATCTCGGTGCTGTTGTTCAACGCGATCCGTCAGCCGATCATTATCTGGCTGTTGGTCCCGATGAGCGTCAACGGTGTGGTTCTTGGCCTTTTGGGCACCGGGTTGCCCTTTACGTTCACGGCACTTCTGGGGCTTCTCAGCCTGTCGGGTATGCTGATCAAGAACGGTATTGTCCTGGTGGAGGAGATCGACATTGTTCGGCGCGAAGAGGGGCTGCCGCTGCGTGAGAGCATTGTGAAGGCCTCTGTGTCGCGTCTGCGCCCGGTGATGCTGGCGGCGATCACGACCATCCTCGGCATGGCGCCTTTGATGAGTGATGCATTCTTTGTGTCGATGGCTGTCACGATCATGGGCGGTTTGGCGTTTGCAACCGTCCTTACGCTGGTGGCCGCGCCTGTCTTCTATCTGATCTTTTTCAAAGGGGTAGAACGGCAGGAACAAAAAGCTGCTGCCGCAGCCTGAGACAATCGCCCTTATCTGTTTTGCGGGCGATGCGGCCGACACGGCCATTTTCAGAGTGGCATGACTTCAAAATAAGAAAAGCCCCGTGGACCTGACCCACGGGGCTTTTCCGTTATGGGGAGATCAAAGGTTGGCCATCTGTGAGGGGTGAGAGAGCAAATGATGACCGGAGGGAACATGATCTTCCGCTGCCCTTCTGGGCCGCTCTATGCAGGAATGAGTGTGCAGCCGCAGATGAGTCGCCGCAACGGGCGCGCCGTTAGATGCGCGCAAATATCAGATCCAATTGTCTGAAACTATTTGGGGCGACCAGAGCGCATTCCACCACATCACGCAGAGGATTGGAGGGTGGCGGTTGCAGCGCAGGCCCGAATGGGCCTGCGCTGCAACCGCCCGGATCGGATCGCCTATGGCGATCCGACCGCTCTTAGCCGATGGGCAGAGATCAAAAAGAAACGCCCCCGAAAACCGAGGGCGTTTCTTCTTCGACAGAGTGCCAGTGGGCACGCATTCTGGTGTTTAACCCTGAAGGCTCTTTACCTCGACCTCACCCTCAGCCTGCGCCTGAATGGCGCGTGCTGCAGCATGAGCGCCAGCCGCAGTTGTGAAGTAGGGGATCTTGTCATAGAGCGCCACTTCACGCATCGGTTTGGAGTCTTCGACGGCTTGCGTCCCTTCGGTCGTGTTCAGCACCAGTTGGATGCCACCGTCCTTGAGCATATCCACCACATGCGGACGGCCCTCATAGACCTTGTTCACAATGGCGCATTCGACCCCGTGACCGGCAAGCCAGCCTTGGGTGCCGCGAGTTGCGACCAGTTCAAACCCCTGACCAATCAGGATACGGGCGGTGTCGAGCATCACCTCGGTTTTATCCTGATCTTTGATCGAGATGAATGCGCGGCCTTTGCTGGGGAGTACCATGCCAGCCCCCATCTGAGCCTTGAGGAAGGCACGCGCAAAGCTGCGATCCCAGCCCATGACCTCGCCGGTGGAGCGCATCTCTGGACCCAGAATGGTGTCGACGCCGGGGAAGCGGGCGAAGGGCAGCACGGCCTCTTTGACGGAGAACCAAGGCATATCCGGATCGGCAAGCGTCATCGGATCAGCCATGGGGGTGTTCACATCATACCCTGCATCCGGCTCGTATGGGGCGCGTTGCGGGAAGTTTGAGAGCGGCTCTCCCGCCATCACGCGGGCCGCGATGGATGCAATTGCGCTGTCGGTGGCTTTGGCGACAAAAGGCACAGTCCGGGACGCGCGTGGGTTCACCTCGATGAGGTAGATCTCATTGTCCTTGATTGCGAACTGCACGTTCATCAGGCCAACCACATTGAGCGCCTTGGCAAGCGCAAAGCTCTGCTCCTTGATGCGTTCAATCACGTCCTTATCAAGGGAGTAGGGCGGCAGGGAGCAGGCGCTATCGCCGGAGTGAACGCCAGCCTCTTCGATGTGTTGCATAATGCCAGCGACATGCACGTCGGTGCCATCACAGATCGCATCCACATCGAGTTCCACCGCACCGGACAGATAGCTGTCCAGCAGTACCGGGCTGTCGCCAGAGACCACCACGGCCTCTTTGATGTAGCGCTTCAACTGATCCATATCGCGCACGATTTCCATCGCACGGCCACCCAGCACATAGGAGGGGCGGATCACCAGCGGGAAGCCGATTTCCTCAGCGATTTTCAGCGCTTGTTCATCGGTGGAGGCGATGCCGTTCTTGGGCTGTTTCAGGCCCAGTTCGTTGACCAGTGCCTGGAACCGCTCGCGGTCTTCGGCAAGGTCGATCGCGTCCGGTGTGGTGCCGAGGATCGGGATGCCTTCGGCCTCCAGCGCGTTGGCGAGTTTGAGCGGGGTCTGGCCGCCGAACTGGACGATAACGCCGTGGAGCGTGCCGTTTTCCTGCTCGACACGCAGGATCTCCATCACATGCTCCATCGTCAGGGGCTCAAAGTACAGGCGATCCGAGGTGTCATAGTCGGTCGAGACGGTCTCCGGGTTACAGTTGACCATGATGGTCTCATAGCCCGCATCCGTAAGCGCGAAACATGCATGACAGCAGCAATAATCAAATTCGATGCCCTGACCGATCCGGTTCGGACCACCGCCAAGGATGACGACCTTTTTGCGATCTGAGGGGCGCGCCTCGCATTCCACCTCCCCCATCATCGGGCTCTCATAGGTGGAGTACATATAGGGTGTTTGCGCCTCGAATTCGGCGGCGCAGGTGTCGATGCGTTTGAACACCGCCTTGACGCCAAGGTTGTGACGGGCCCGGCGGACGTTGTCCTCGTCACGACCGGTGAGCGCGCCGAGGCGGGCGTCGGAGAAGCCGAGCATCTTGAGGGCGCGCAGCTTGTCTTCGCGCATCGGCAGGCCGTTTTTGCGAACTTCACGCTCGGCGTCGATAATCTCGCGGATGCGGGCGAGGAACCAAGGGTCAAATTTGGTGACGCCCTGAATTTCGGCATCCGACAGACCGTGACGCATGGCTTGCGCGATGGTGCGCAGCCGGTCCGGTGTCTGCTGGCTGATGGCCTTGATGACGGCTGCCTTGTCGTCGGCGCCAACGCTTTCCCAGAGACCGGCATGCACACCGGGAATATCGACTTCGTCAAAGCCGGTGAGGCCCGATTCCATCGAGGCGAGCGCTTTTTGCATCGATTCGTGGATGGTGCGGCCAATCGCCATGGCCTCGCCCACGGATTTCATTGCGGTGGTCAGATAAGGCTCGGAACCGGGGAATTTCTCGAAGGCGAATTTCGGGATCTTGGTGACCACATAGTCGATGGTCGGCTCAAAGGACGCAGGCGTCACTTTGGTGATGTCGTTGTCGAGCTCGTCGAGCGTGTAGCCCACCGCGAGTTTCGCGGCGATTTTGGCAATCGGAAAGCCGGTGGCTTTGGAGGCCAGTGCCGAAGAACGGGACACACGCGGGTTCATCTCGATCACGACCATGCGGCCATCATCGGGGTTCACGGCCCATTGCACGTTGGAACCACCAGTCTCGACGCCGATCTCGCGCAGAACCGCAATCGATGCGGTACGCATGATCTGGTATTCCTTGTCGGTCAAGGTCAGCGCGGGCGCAACGGTGATCGAGTCGCCAGTGTGCACGCCCATCGGGTCGACGTTCTCAATCGAGCAGACGATAATGGCGTTATCCGCTTTGTCGCGGACCACTTCCATTTCGTATTCTTTCCAGCCCAAAAGGCTCTCATCGACGAGGATTTGGTTCACCGGTGAGGCATCCATGCCAGAGCGGCAGTAATGGATGTAGTCCTCTCGGTTGTACGCCACACCGCCACCGGTGCCGCCGAGGGTGAAGGCCGGGCGGATGATCGCGGGCAGGCCGATATCCTCAAGTGCCTCGAGCGCGATCTGCACCCCGGCCTCAAGATCCGCACTGCCGTTGTCTTTTTTCGGAGCGGTGACGATGGTGGCCCGAGGGTTTTCAAGGCCGAGGCGGTCCATCGCTTCGCGGAACAGCTTGCGGTCTTCGGCCATCTCGATAGCCTCGCGCTTGGCGCCGATCATCTCGACGTTGTATTTCTCCAGCACACCCATTTCCTCAAGCGCGAGCGAGGTGTTGAGGCCGGTTTGCCCGCCCATGGTCGGCAAGAGCGCGTCGGGGCGTTCCTTCTCAATGATCTTGGCGACTACCTCGGGGGTGATCGGTTCGATATAGGTGGCATCCGCAAGGCCCGGGTCGGTCATGATCGTTGCCGGGTTGGAGTTCACGAGGATAACGCGGTAACCTTCTTCGCGCAGCGCTTTACAGGCTTGTGCGCCGGAATAGTCGAATTCGCAGGCCTGGCCGATGACGATGGGCCCGGCGCCAATGATCATGATCGACTTGATATCGGTTCTCTTCGGCATGGCGGGCGTCCTTTTGACAGAAATTACGGCGTGGCAGTCTGAATCAGGCGCGGGCAGCGCCCAAATTGTCCTGCGTTATAGGCAGCGAGACGAAAGGTGCAAGGGGGATCGGCGTTGCGGTGCAAATTGCCGTTTTCGGGCCTTTCGTGTGGCGGCCAAACCGCTATATGCGGGGGCAAGGGAGACATTGACTGCTCACGGAGACCCTGACGGTGCAAATCCGCTTTGACAATGGCCCATTTGGGGCTGCGACGCAGTTCGAGGCACCGCTGGAATTGATCCGCGCGGAGCGACCCCATGAGGTGCGCCCGGCGCTGGCAGCGCTGGATCGCGCGCGAAGCGCGGGGCATTGGGTCGCGGGGTATGCATCATATGAGCTGGGTTATGCGCTGGAGCCGCGACTGGAGCATGAGCTTCCCACGCACCGGCGTCTGCCGCTCTTGCAATTTGGGGTCTACCGCGCGCCGGTGCAGGCTGATGTTCCGCTTTGGGCCGGCGATGCTGGGGTTGGGGAAAGCACAGCGCGCTGGAGTGCGGCGCGCTATAGGCAGGCCTTTGATACCGTGAAAGCCTATATCGGCGCAGGCGATATTTATCAGGCCAACCTGACCTTTCCGATTGATGCGAAGGTGTGGGGCGGGGCGGAGGCGCTCTATGCTGCCCTCGCAGAGCGTCAACCAGTGGGATACGGGGCGCTCATCACGCAAGACGGTCTGCCAACGATCCTGTCGCGCAGCCCGGAGCTGTTTTTTCGCACATCCCCTGATGGCGTAATTGAAACGCGGCCCATGAAAGGCACACAACCGCGCAGTCAGGACCCAGTGGAGGACGCCCGCCGCCGCGCGTTCCTTCAGATGGATGAAAAAAACCGCGCCGAGAACCTGATGATCGTTGATCTCCTGCGCAACGACATTAGCCGGATCGCGGAAACCGGTTCAGTACATGTGCCTGAACTCTTTGCAGTAGAAAGCTACGCCACCGTGCATCAGATGGTGTCACTGGTGCGGGCACGGCTAAAGGCCGGGGTCGGTTTGGCCGATATATTCGCAGCGCTTTATCCCTGCGGTTCTATCACCGGAGCGCCAAAGATCCGTGCGATGGAGGTGCTGCACGAGCTGGAGCCATGGGCGCGCGATATCTATTGTGGCTCCATCGGCTGGGCTGCGCCGGACGGGCGGTCGGAATTTAACGTGGCCATCCGCACCATGATGCTGGAGGGCGATGCGGCCACGTTCAACGTAGGCGGCGGGTTGGTGTGGGACAGCACTGCCAGCTCGGAATATGAGGAAGCATTGTGGAAAGCCCGTTTCGCGCAAGTGACGACCCCGATTTCCGCCTGATCGAGACTTTTGCTTTTGTGCCAAAGCTGGGCGTGGCGCGGTTTGAATTGCATCTGGCACGCATGGCGCGCAGTGCAGAGGTATTTGGGATCGATTTCGACCGATCACAGGCACGCGGCCGGGTGGCTGGCCTGTCCGCTGCTGTCCCGCTGCGCTGTCGATTGACCCTTGCCCCGGACGGGCGGTTTGAGCTGACGACGACAGCGATGCCCGCGCCTGCCGATAGGTGGCGATTTGCAATAGCGGATGCGTCACTATGTTCCGGAGATCCGTTTCTGCGCCACAAGACAACACGGCGTGGGGTTTATGACCGTGCAAGGCACGCTTTGCCCGCAGGGATTGATGAGCTGGTGTTTTGCAACGAACGCGGTGAAATCTGTGAAGGTACAATCACCAATATTGTCGTGACACTTGAAAAAGGCCCGCGAGTGACGCCACCACTGTCCTCGGGGGGCTTGCCCGGAGTGTATCGCCAGAGCTTGATTGACGCGGGCCACGTACGAGAAGCTGTCCTAACGGTTGCAGACCTGAGGGATGCGAAGTCAGTCCATCTTGTTAACGCGCTGCGCGGCGAAATTCCCGCCGTTTTGATTGAGAAATAGAAGAAGGCTCCCGCACCCTCGGCGTGCCCTGCCCAGCAGGACCCTTGCGGCCTTGGGCGTGGCAGCGCACCCCTGTTGGGGCGCGCTGCCACCGCGGGTCCCCGTGGGGACCCGCGCCGGGCCCAACGGGAGCGGAGGCATTTTCTAATGCGCTCCGCGACGGGCGGGAGTGCCCCCGTGCTTGTTATGCGCTGGCATTCTACGGCGAACGGCCGCGAAAGCGCATCAAATCGCCCACGTTGCTTGACAACTGGGCGGGAACCTTGTGTACGGAAGGTTGAATTTTGCTTGGGCCCGGCACATGCACGCGTGCCCCCGCCGCAGACCGAAAGAGACCAGATCCATGCACGCATTTCGCAGCCATACCTGCGCCGAACTGAACAAATCTCACGTGGGCGAAACCGTTCGCCTCTCCGGCTGGGTCCACCGTGTCCGAGATCACGGCGGCCTGTTGTTCATCGACCTGCGCGACCACTATGGCGTCACGCAAGTCATGGCCGATCCCGACAGCCCCGTGTTTGCCGAGATCGAAAAGGTCCGCTCCGAATGGTGTATCCGCATCGACGGTGAGGTAAAGGCGCGTGACGAGAGCCTTGTGAACGCCAAGATCCCGACCGGTGAGATCGAAGTGTTCATCCGTGACATCGAAGTTCTGGGCAAATCCGAAGAGCTGCCGCTGATGGTCTTTGGCGAGCAGGAATACCCGGAAGAAACCCGCCTGCGCTACCGCTACCTCGACCTGCGCCGGGAGAAGATGCAGCGTAACATGGTGCTGCGCTCCAACATGATCCGCTCGATCCGCAACCGGATGTGGGATCAGGGGTTCAACGAATACCAGACACCGATCATCACCGCATCCAGCCCTGAAGGCGCGCGCGACTTTCTCGTGCCGTCGCGTCTTCATCCGGGCAAGTTCTACGCGCTGCCGCAGGCACCGCAGCAGTTCAAACAGTTGATGATGGTCTCGGGCTTTGACAAGTATTTCCAGATCGCGCCCTGTTTCCGCGACGAAGACCCGCGTGCCGACCGCTCGCCCACCGATTTTTACCAGCTCGACATGGAAATGTCCTTTGTCACCCAGCAGGATGTGTTCGACACCATCGCGCCAGTGATTGCAGGCGTGTTTGAGGAGTTCGGTCAGGGCCGCAAGGTGGACGCAGCCAATGAATGGCCGCAGATCTCCTACAAAGACGCGGCCCTGTGGTATGGTTCGGACAAGCCGGACCTGCGCAACCCGATCAAGATGCAGGTGGTCTCTGAGCATTTCGCAGGCTCTGGTTTTGCGATCTTTGCTAAGCTCTTGGAGCAAGAAGGCACCGAAATCCGCGCCATTCCCGCGCCCACCGGTGGCAGCCGCAAGTTCTGTGACCGCATGAACGCCTTTGCGCAGAAAGAGGGTCTGCCCGGCATGGGCTATATCTTCTGGCGTGAGAAAGACGGCGAAATGGAAGCTGCCGGTCCGCTTGCGAAAAACATCGGCCCCGAACGCACCGAGGCGATCCGCCAGCAGCTGGGGCTGGGCGTTGGCGATGCGGCCTTCTTCCTTGGCGGCAAGCCGAAGACGTTCGAGGCGGTCGCTGGCCGGGCGCGCAACGTGATTGGTGAAGAGCTGAACCTCACTGACAAAGACCGCTTTGCCTTTGCCTGGATCGTGGATTTCCCGATTTATGAAAAAGACGAAGAGACCGGCAAGATCGACTTTGAGCACAACCCCTTCTCCATGCCGCAGGGCGGTATGGATGTGCTCAATGGTGATCCGCTGGACGTGCATGGCAACCAGTATGACCTCGCCTGCAACGGCTATGAACTGGTTTCTGGTGCGATCCGGAACCACAAGCCGGAGATCATGTTCAAAGCGTTCGAAATTGCAGGATACGGCAAGGAAGAGGTCGAAAAGCGCTTTGGCGGTATGGTCAACGCGTTTCAGTATGGCGCCCCGCCGCATGGCGGCTGTGCAGCCGGTATTGACCGGATGGTGATGCTTCTGGCGGATGAGGCCAACATCCGCGAGGTCATCATGTTCCCGATGAACCAACGCGCCGAAGATCTGATGATGGCAGCCCCAAGCGAGCCCATGTCAGAGCAGCTGATGGAATTGGGCCTGCGCGTGATCCCGCAGGACGACTGATGCTGAGGCGTCGATAGATTATGATGGGGGCTGCCAGTTTGGCGGCCCCTTTTTCTTTGGCCAGCGCGCGTTTACGCAGATGCCAGGGCTGCGTCTTTCAATACAGGCGGCATTTCTTGGGATAGCTATGCTGAGGGGCTGGAGCGAGCGCAGGTCGAAGGCAAGCCGATTTATATGCTGGTGCACGCAACTTGGTGCCCGACATGTCGGGCATTTCGTTCCGTTTTCTTTGAGCGCCGCGTCGAGGCGCTCTCTTAAAAACGCATATTCGTGTTGGTTGACCGCGATCAGGAACCGGAGATCAGTCAAGCCGAGGCACCGGATGGTGACTATGTTCCGCGCTCAATGATCCTCTCGCCCGAGGGCGTATTGCAGGGGGCGCTCAATTCCGGACGCAGTGACAACCGCTATTTTTTGCCGGTAGAAAACCCGGACCCGCTGATTGATCTATTGCAGCGAGCACTAGAGATCCGGCTCTAACGAAGCCCGAACCGACGACGGGCGGTCCGGGGCTTGCTCGCATCCGTTCGGCTCGGGATCAGGCGGGATTGAAGCCCGAGTACGATGATCAGGGTCAGTGATGCGATCAGCAACGATTGTAGCATGTTAGATCGCGATCTTGCGATGAAGCCGCTCTTGTACGAGGTCGGCAATCATAGCAGTTTCAACTGCCAGCGGTCCGCCGGATTTCCGGGTTTCCGCCAGACGGGTTGCAGCTGTGGCCAGTGGCGTATCTCCGACGCTGCGGGCGACACCACCGAGGAATTGCGCCAGATAGTCCAGCGTGCGTTCGTCCTTGGCCTCGTCCAGAACCTCTGCGGCATGCGCCATATCATCACGAAACGCGAGCATATCAGGCTCTACCGCCTCATCGGTGACCGGGCGCGGCCCAATCGGCTGGCGCTCGGGAGGCATATTGCTGAGGATCGCATTCTGAAATGCGGCGAGAGACAGGATCGGTTTTGGCAAAAATCCATCGGCCCCTGCCTGCATCGTGGCTCTCTCGGCGTTCTCATCGCCAGAGGTGCCAAGGATGACCGCAACGCGCGGCGAAGCTGTCGAGAGCGCCTCGATCAATTCAGCGCCGGAGCCATCGGGAAGGCCGAGGTCAATAATGACGACAGACGGGCGATAGACCTGCAGGTGTTTGCGCGCTGACTTCAGGCTATCGGCCCGACGGATGCGCGCGCCACTGCGCAAACACAGCAAACGCATTGCCTCACAAGCATAGCGGCTGTCTTCTACTACTAGGATCGTCAAACCCAGAAGCGGGCGGCGTCCACTCCCAAGTCGGGCTGCGGAAGCAAAAAGATCCGAATCGTCCATGTCCTGACCTCACTGATTACATGCCCTCAACGCTATGGATTCTGGGCTAACAAGTTCTTAATAGGCGGCGACGTGACGTCTGGACGCGGTCAGTTTCAACCGTGGCGTGTGCGTGTGGGCTTGCAAGAAACATGCGGTTTTGATCTTTACGCAGACATATCGTTTCAAAACCAAGGATGCCTGCCATGATCGGACGTTTAAACCATGTCGCCATCGCTGTACCGGATCTGGAGGCTGCTATGGCTCAGTATCGAGATGCGCTCGGCGCAAATGTCGGTGCCCCCCAAGATGAACCGGACCATGGTGTGACGGTGGTGTTCATCGAGTTGCCCAACACCAAGATAGAACTGCTCTATCCACTGGGGGAGGGGTCTCCGATCCAAGGGTTCCTTGACAAAAATCCAGCTGGCGGAATTCACCACATTTGCTACGAGGTCGAAGACATCCTTGCAGCGCGCGACCACCTCAAAGCACAAGGAGCCCGCGTTCTGGGAGCGGGAGAGCCGAAAATCGGTGCCCATGGTAAGCCGGTTCTTTTCCTGCATCCCAAAGATTTCAACGGCTGCCTGGTGGAACTCGAACAGGTTTGACGCTAGATGCACCGCAGAGAGCGCGATCACGCCCCTCTGCATGCCTCAGCCTTTTGAAAGGAGCGTCTCATGGGTATCACGTCTGGTATCGTGCTCTATGCGGTCATCTGGTTCATGACCTTTTTGGTGGTCATCCCGATCCGGCTGCAGACGCAGGGGGATGCGGGAGAGATTGTGCCGGGCACTCATGCCGGGGCACCTGAGCGCCACTATCTGAAGCAGAAGGCATGGATCACCACCGGTGCAGCTGCCGTGATCTGGGCGGTCATCGCCGGAGTCATTTTGACAGGGGCGGTCAGTGTCAGCGACTTTGACTGGTTTGGTCGGTTGCCGCAGCGCCCCTGAGCATTCAAGGCTGGAATGCCCCGAAGTCTCTGAGCTGCGTTCCGACCTTCTGTTTTGATGTGTTTGCCCCGCGCTGAGTGCTGACTCGCGCGGGGTTATTCATTCCAGAGCATTCGCAGCGTATCATGCCCGGCCTCATCAGGTTGACTTTGCCCACGGTGGGATAGCGCGGTTTCAATCGTCATAAGCAACCATTGCAACCGTGCGGAATTTGAGAACCGGCGATGCCACACCAGATCGTATTGGTTCGGCGGCAGTTCAACAGGAAAGGGGGAAGAGGCCAGAATGCCTTCGGTATTGCGGGCGGCGCGCGCGGGCAGGCTGGCCAGCATATCGGTTCCCTGCAGCAGCCGGATCAGCATCCAGAGGTTTGGAACCCCCAAGATAATCCGGCGATGTATGGCCAGCGCCTCTAGTTCGGTCTGCAACACGCTCTTACGGCCCTGTCCAAACGCCACGGTCGCATGCGAGGCAGAACAGTAATCGGCAATGCTCTCGACCGGGCCACGTACTTTGGGATCATAGAATACCCGCATAGTATCCTGCGATAGCGCCATGTGACACAGGGTGTTGGAGTAAGATCGCGGCCGCAATGTCAAAACGACATCCACCTGCCTCGTTTCCAAGAGGGGTTCGATTTGGGTCTGTTTGCCGAGGTCTCGGAATATGAGGTGTTTTTGCGGAAGGCTTGCCCTGAGCGCCGTGTAAATTGTCTGTAGTTCACCGTCCAAAACGCTGGAACTGAGCGCGATGATGAATGGATCAGGATCGGTGATCGGATCATAGATCCCCTGATCCGCAAGCCCTTCCATTTCGATGAGAATGCGGCGGACTTTGGGTGCGAGGGCATCCGCGCGTGCACTGGGAACGATCCCACGTCCTGATTGAACAAAGAGTGCATCCCCCAGTAGTCCACGTAGTTTCTCAATGTTGTGGCTAATGGTCGATTGACTGCTGTTCAGCACATCGGCGGCACGGCTGACGGATTTCTCGTCATAAACCGTCAGGAAAACGCGCAACACCCTCCCACTGATTTGAGAGATGTCAATTCTATGCATGTGGCCACCAGCATTTAGGACTTGATAACAAAGGTTAATCCGGGCACTTATTACTACTAAAAGATTAACAATAGCAGGCATCGGGTGGAAGAAAATAATGCATGCTTGGGCAGGCGATCCGAGTGAGATCGGGTCCTTAGGGACAAAAAATGAGCAGGAAAACGAGCGGGCAGCGCTGACAGCTCTCATCAACTATGTCGTTGAAACGACATGTAATTCTCAGGAATCTCCTAATCGAGGTAGCGCTGATGATCTGCGCCGCAGCCTGAGTGAAGTGGTGTTGACGGCATAGCGCAGGATCTCTGCGAATGTACCCCGTTTTCCAACCTGCGAAAGTCTGACCGATGCGGCAGACTGTTAATTGGCGCATCCTCGAATTGGGTGATTTCTTCAAAAAAATGGAAACCGCTGCTTGCGTGAAACAAGAAAGTGGAAAACTGTTGCAAAAAAGCCGGACTGCCAATCAGCCCGGCTTTGTCAATTTTAATGATAAACTGTTGATGTGATATCAGATCATATTGCCCGGCAAACGTGTGTTGCCGAAGGCGGATCAGATCTGCTCGACCTTGACCGAGGGAAGGGGCAGAAACGCCAGATGTCCCTTGATTTCTGAAGCCGTCGCCAGGGGCGCCTCATAGCTCCAGACAGCATCTTCATCGGTCGAGGATTTATTGACGATGGAGTAATAGGTGGCATCCCCCTTATGGGGGCAGTGGCTGGTTTTCTCCGATTTGTCGAGGAACGCCATGGCGACGTCTTCTCGGGGGAAATAAATGACCGCAGGCAAGTCGCCTTCGATCAGTTCCAGTGCATTCTCGGTTTCGCCCAATATGGCGCCACCTGAACGGACGACCCACCGGCCTGTCGCTTTTTGGATCGTGATCTTGGTCATCGGGTTCCCCCTCCTTCTAGCTTTGGTAAGGCTTCTGCCCGGTCAATGTAACAGTCGAGTATCAGAGCGGCGCACAGGCCGCGTCCAACCACTTAGCCGCAGCTGCGCTGACGCGCGGTGCGATCATGCGGTTTACCTCTGCGTGATAGCTGTTGAGCCAGTCGCGCTCGCCCGGGGACAGCATCTCGGGCACCACCAAACGGCGGTCGATGGGCGCAAACGTCAGCGTGCGCCACGCGAGCATCTTGCGGTCTGCGTCGGCGCTGTCAAGGGCCGGAGCCTCCTCAACGACCACCAGATTCTCAATTCGAATGCCAAAGGCCCCCTCGCGGTAATACCCCGGCTCGTTGGAGAGGATCATGCCGGGTTCAAGTGGCACAGTATTCAAACGCGAAAGCCCCTGCGGGCCTTCGTGGACGCTCAAAAACGCACCGACCCCGTGACCTAGACCGTGGTTGAAGTCCTGACCTGCCATCCACAAGGGCAAGCGGCCAATCGCTTCAAGCTCACGTCCAGAACGCCCCTCGGGCCAACGCAGTCTGGAGATAGCAATCATGCCCTGCAGCACGCGGGTGAAAGCCTGCGATTCCTCATGCCCCGGCGTGCCGATTGCGATGGTGCGGGTGATGTCGGTGGTTCCGTCCAGATACTGACCGCCACTGTCGAGCACGAGCAAATGGCCATCTTCCAGGATGGCATTGGTTTCCTCTGTCACGCGGTAATGCATGATGGCCCCATTGGGACCGGTGCCGGAAATGGTTTCAAAACTGATATCACGCAATGCAGGATCAGCAGAGCGGAATCCCTCGAGCGTTTTCACAACATCGATCTCGGTGAGCGTTCCGGGGGCTTGGGCGTCAAGCCATGCAAGGGTTTCGACCACGGCTGCGCCATCGCGCACATGCGCCGCGGCACTGCCTTTGATCTCGGCGGTGTTCTTTCGTGCTTTGGGCAGGGCGCATGGATCACCGACAGAGGCGATCTTCTCGCCCAAGACGTTGGCGACAGCTTGTGGCAGGCTGCGCTCATCCACTGCCACTTGACCATCGAGGGTTTGGACAGCGTCGAGGAAATGTTCAGGTGCATGGCATGTCACATGCGCGCCGAGATCCAGTCCAGCCAGCTTTTGTGTCGCCATGAACAGATCCACACGCGCATCGTCATACAAAATGGCAAACCCATGGGCGACGGGATTGCGCGGAATGTCCGATCCGCGAATATTCAACAGCCACATAATACTGTCAGGCAAGGTGATGACGGCTGCAGACTGCCCACCCTTGCGAAGCCCATCGGCAAGACGCTGGGCTTTCGATTGCGCGCTTTCTCCGGCGTATTCTTCCGGGTGTGCGATGGCGGGCTGCATGGGGGGCGCGGGCTGATCAGACCAAATCCGATCTACCAGATTGTCACTTTCGATGAGAGAAACCTGCGAAGACTTTAGCCGCGCATTCAATTCGCGAATTTCACGCACTGAGTGGAGCCACGGATCATAGGCGATGGTTCCGCCCTGAGGCAGCTGTTCCACCAGCCAATCACCAAGTGTCACATCGGGCCAAGGTACGGGCGTATATACGTCTGCAACCTGACTTTTGACCTGCGTGCGATAACGCCCATCAATAAAGACGCCAGCGACGCTGTGTAGCGCAGCGCAGAACCCCGCCGATCCGGTAAATCCTGTGAGCCAAGAGAGCCGCTCATCATGCGGTGCCACGTATTCGCCCTGATGCGCGTCGGCGCGGGGGATCAGAAACCCGTCCAGACCTTCATTCTCAAGCTGGGAGCGCAATGCGGCGAGACGATCCAGGCCCTGTTCCGGGCGTGCTGTAACATCGAAGGTCTGAAACATCTCTCTCTCCTGAATGTGGTGGTAATATCCGGCATGCACCCAGAGTGTGGCAATCGGACAAATTGAAGCTGAGTTACGGTGCGGTGCGACCGGGAGTTGTTTTGTTACAGATCACAGACCTGCAAACAAGCCCGGCTGCGGAAAGATCTCAAAGGCAACAGCGAAAAGCTCCCGCCCAATGCCACTGCCCCATGTAGGGCAGTGGCATTCGTTGGGCCAAGCGCCGCGCCTTCCCTTTGGAAAGGCGCGGCGCGGTCGCGTCAAGAACAGCTCTATTGGAACAAAAGGGCGGTAGCGGAGTGCCGCGCGCCGTCAGGCGCGCGGCCGGGCCCAACGCTTCTGGCGGCATCTTTGATGCAGTCATAAGGGGCGGGAGCTTTCCGCTGCCCGCCGCAGGCGAAAGTCATTAGCTCGCCCGACGCATCCCCATGACACGGGCGCGGGCACGGGGGTCGCTGTCAAAGAGCGCGGCGAGCTGCTCGGTCATCGCGCCCGCCAATTGCTCCACATCGGTAATGGTCACCGCGCGGTCGTAATAGCGGGTCACGTCATGGCCGATGCCGATCGCCAGCAGTTCGACCTGCTTTTTCTTCTCCACCATCGCAATCACATCACGCAGGTGTTTTTCGAGATAGTTCGCAGGGTTCACCGACAGCGTCGAGTCGTCCACCGGGGCACCGTCAGAGATTACCATCAGGATCTTGCGCGCCTCTGGTCGTCCGACCATGCGACGGTGTGCCCATTCCAGCGCTTCGCCGTCGATGTTTTCCTTCAAAAGACCCTCTTTCATCATCAGGCCTAGGTTTGGTCGCACCCGGCGCCAGGGCGCATCTGCGCTCTTGTAGATAATGTGACGCAGGTCGTTCAAGCGACCGGGCAGCTGTGGGCGTCCATCATTGAGCCAAGCCTCACGCGACAGCCCGCCTTTCCACGCGCGGGTGGTGAAGCCGAGGATCTCCACCTTGACGTTGCAGCGTTCCAGCGTGCGGGCCAGAACATCTGCACAGATGGCAGCGATGGAGATCGGGCGACCGCGCATCGAGCCGGAGTTATCCAAGAGCAGCGTCACCACAGTATCGCGGAATTCGGTATCTTTCTCGACCTTGAAGGACAGAGGCGTTGTGGGGTTGGCCACGACCCGTGCCAGTCGGCCCGCATCCAGCACGCCTTCTTCTTTGTCGAACTCCCAAGAACGGTTCTGTTGTGCCTGCAGACGGCGCTGCAGCTTGTTGGCGAGGCGCGACACCGCACCTTTCAGGGGCTCCAACTGCTGATCAAGATAAGCGCGCAAGCGCTCCAGTTCCTGCGGTTCGGCCAGATCTTCGGCCGCGATCTCCTCGTCATGAGTATCGAGAAAGACGCGGTAATCGGGGTCCGCATCTGATACCGGCTGCGGCGCGGGCGGCTCGAGCGGTGCCTCACCATCCGGCATCTCGGTTTCATCCGTGACTTCTTCCTCGGCCATATCGTCGGCAGAAACCTGCGCCTGACTTTCGTCCTGCTGTTGTTCCTGTGCCTGCTCGGGAGAGGCGTCGGCCTCTTCTTCGTCGCTGTCGTCCTGACCTGAGCTGTCGGGCTGTTCCTCTTCCTCAGCCGTTTCCTCGGATTCGTCGTTCATCTCGTCATCGAGGTCATCTGGGTCATCGCCGAGCTGGTCGCCATAACCGAGATCGGAAATCACCCGACGGGCGAATTTCGCGAATGCTGCCTGATCGGAAATGGACTCGTCCAGGTTTTCCAGCGTTTCACCGGCTTGCGCCTCGATAAACCCGCGCCATAGTTCCATTACATTGGCGGCGGCTTCGGGCAGGGGACGTCCAGTAGCAAGGTGGCGGATCAGGTAGCCGGCAGAGACCGCCAAGGGGGCCTCGGATGCGGATGTTACCTGATCGTAGCCACGCCGCAGTGCTTCGTTCTGGATTTTGACGTCGATATTGGAGGCTGTGCCGGGCATGTCGCGCGCGCCCATTGCCTCGCACCGCGCACTTTCCATCGCATCATAAAGCTCGCGCGCCATATCGCCTGATGGCGCATAGCGGCTGGCGACGCCTTCGTCGTGGTACTTGCGACGCAGGGCAAGTGCGTCGGCGGTGCCGCGGGCCAGCAGCACCTCCTCGCGGGTCATCCGGCGCGAGACCTGCGGCAGGCGCATGGTGTCGCCGCTCATTCCAGAGGGGTCGACCGAGTAGTTCACCGTCAGTTCGGTATCGTTGGCCATGACCTTGGTGGCCTCGGCCAGCGCCTTCTTGAACGGATCTGCGGGGTTATCTGAGGGTTTGGTCATGAACCGGTGCTCCTAGGCAAGCATTCGTCCTTTGCGCGGCGCTGTCCAGTCTTTTGAACAATGACTGGTCCCGCCCCGCCGGGGCGGGGTGCCGAGGCCCCCGTCGAGGGGGCCTCGGCACCGGTCGGACGGCGGAGCCGTCCGACCCCCGCTCCTTAGCCGAGGCTTACGTTTGCAGCACTCTCCGGCAGTTCCTCGTCAAAGCAGCGCTGGTAGAACTCTGCCACCGTCTGGCGCTCCAGTTCGTCGCATTTGTTGAGGAAGGACAGGCGGAAGGCATAGCCGATGTCGCGGAAGATCTCGGCGTTCTGGGCCCAGTTGATTACGGTCCGCGGGCTCATCACGGTCGACAAGTCGCCGTTCATAAAGGCGGTGCGCGTGAGGTCCGCGACGGTCACCATCTGGGCGATCTGCTTGCGGCCTTTCTCGGTGTTGTAATGCGGGGCCTTGGACAGCACGATAGCGGTTTCCGCATCGTGACGCAGATAGTTCAGCGTCGCCACCAACGACCAGCGGTCCATCTGAGCCTGGTTGATCTGCTGGGTGCCGTGATAGAGGCCAGTGGTGTCGCCAAGACCTACGGTATTGGCGGTTGCAAACAGGCGGAAGAACGGGTTCGGGGTGATAATCTCGTTCTGATCGAGCAGTGTCAGCTTGCCGTCATGTTCCAGCACGCGCTGGATCACGAACATCACGTCGGCGCGGCCCGCGTCATATTCGTCGAATACGATCGCAACCGGATTGCGCAGCGCCCAAGGCAGGATGCCTTCGTGGAACTCGGTGACCTGCTTGCCATCGCGCAGCTTGATCGCGTCCTTACCGATCAGATCGATCCGGGAGATGTGGCTGTCGAGGTTCACACGCACCGAAGGCCAGTTCAGGCGCGCGGCGACCTGTTCGATGTGGGTGGATTTCCCCGTGCCGTGGTAGCCTTGGATCATGACCCGACGGTTGTGGCTAAAACCTGCAAGGATCGCCATCGTGGTGTCAGGGTCGAACTTATAGGTGGGGTCCAACGCAGGAACGCGGTCGGTGCCTTCAGCAAAGCCCTTCACCGTCATGTCGGTGTCGATGCCAAAGACCTCACGAACCGAAATCGTCTCAGTCGGTTTTGCGTTCATATCCAGCAGGCCGTCGGTCATAGATGTCAGTCCTTGTCTTGTCAGTCTCGGGCGCGGGCAATTGGCGTCTGTCAGGTGGCCCGTCGGTCAATCTTGGGATGCGTTATCACGTAATCGCAGGATTGGTGCCTGAAGATGCCGATGAGGGCAAGGGAAACCGTTGTGTTGATACGCCGAAGGTGTCTTGCGCCGCCGATAGCGTCAAAAAATGCCGGCATAATGCTCGCCTTGATGGACGGACAAACGCCAGACGACTCCCGTGGAAGGGAGCCGTCCTGAATAGAGACAGAGAGCAGCGCTTGGCGAGGGTCAAAGTGCGGCGCGCAGACGCTCCAGGCTGCGCTCGTCCACAAAACGCGGGGTAGTGCGCATGTAATCGGCGAAGGCCTGACCGTAACCTTTCAGCAGCCAGCGTTCCTCGTTCAATACGAACAGGAAATAGAGCGCGAAAAGGACGAGGGCGAGGGCGACGGTGATCCAAGATCCCGTCGTGATACCAAGGCCAACCGTGGCCAGTACGGATGTCACATACTGCGGGTTGCGGGAATATTCATACATCCCGCCGGTGACGAGCCCGCTGCTGTCGCAATAAGTGTTGTCGATCCCGAGGAAGCGGTAGCCCCAAAGCGTAATACCAAAGGCCATCACCATGAGGGGCACGCCGACAACGTAGCGCGCCCAATGCCCCCAGCCGTTCACGCCAATTTCGGCAAGAGCAAAGACCACGGTCGCCCCGCAGAAAACCCGAAAGAGGCCAAAGGCCAGATGATGCCGCCAGCCCTCGGCCGCAGGCCACAGGCCAAGATCGGGACGTTTCAGGCTTAGTCCCAGATGCGCAGCCAATGAGACCGCGGAGAGAATGGCCACCAGCAATGCGATGTCATGAAAAGTCAGGAGAAGGTCGTACATGGCGTCTTCGGATCCTTTGTGCGGAGGTCGTGGACTTTGTGACTGACGATCCGGGCGATACCTCGGATGACGCATCGCCTAACAACTCAATGTAACAAAAAATCGCGCTCTCTGACGTATTGAGAGGTTCACTCCCTTTCACGCTTGCGGGATGACACAACGAAAAACCGCCCAAACCATGACGGGTCGGGCGGTTTATTCAATGCAGTCTATGCAGTGTGCGCTACGCAGTTACTTGAAACTGCGGCTGTCCTTGACCTGATCCCAGGCCCACATGACTTCTTGCAGCTGCTCTTCCTGGCTGCGGTCGCCGCCGTTCATATCCGGGTGCAGGACCTTGATGAGTTTTTTGTAAGCCTTGCGGATTTCGGCCTTGGTCCAGTCATCCTTGGCTTCAAGGATTTCAATGGCGCGGCGTTCGGTCGGCGGCAGACGTCGTCCTGCAGACTGACCGTTTTTACCGGGATTGCGGGTGGCGTTGTTGCCGAGAACCTGATGCGGATCTTCGATACCCAGACGCGCCCAAGCGCGCGCTTCGGGATCGCCAAGCGGCTTGGTTGTGCGCTCCCAGACCTTGTCTTTAGAAGCCTGCGCATTCATCTCGGCCTCAGTGGTGCCTTCAAAGAAGTTCCATTTCTGATTGTACTCGCGCACATGTTGCTGACAAAACCAGAAGAAGTCATCAAGCACGTCGGGGGCTTTGGGCGCGCGGAATTTTCCGGGTTCTTCGCAACCGGGGTGATCGCAGACCCGCACGGAGGTTTCCGAGGCGCCGGACATGCTCCGCCGCCCGCGTGGGTTCTTCTTTTTCGCGGAGCGAATGGACATATCGAAGCCAAAGGGATCGGATTTGGTCATGCGGGAGCACCTTCTAGACGCATCTGTTCGACTCGGAGGCAGCAGTTTAGTCTAACGGTCGAGAGATAAAAGGGGGGCGGGCACAGTTTTATGAACAACAGGCGGAGTAACGCTACAATGAGCGTAAGAGACGAGATTGAAACCACTTTGAAAGAAGCCTTTGCGCCCAGCCGCTTAGAGGTCGTGGACGACAGCAATAGTCACATCGGTCATGCGGGGCATGACGGAAAGGGCGAAAGCCATTTTAACGTGTTGATCCGCTCAGAGGCCTTTCAGGGGATGAACCGGGTGGCCCAGCATCGCGCTGTGCATAAAGCCCTTGGCGATATTGTGCCGCGCATTCATGCGCTGGCCTTGGATATCGGCAGCTAAGACCTTGTGTCCGGCCACCAACAAGGTGGCCGGGTCACCAAACCGCTTGGGTCAGTCCTGCGGTTTGCCGCGGCTGGCGCGCGCTTTGAGCGCTGCGGTTAGGCCAGATACCGGGCTCAACTCTTCCACACCATCATCGGCAACCATGCGGCGAGCGCCGGGTCCGGGAACCGGGATGGCTTCTGGTGGTGCTTCGGGATCGCCTGCAATGGCTGTAAGTGGGGCGGGTTCGGGCGCATGCTGGGCCTCGGGCGCGGAGACGCGCGGGGTTTCAGCGATCAGTTCCGCTTCTGGTTCCGAAGTTGCCGCTGCAGCCGCGGCTTCGGGCGCAGCGCTTGTGGCAAGCACAGGTTCTGCCGCGGTCTCGGATGTTGGGACGATGTGGCCACCGCCGTTCAACGCCCGCCGAAAGACCAGCAAATTACGCCACGTGGTTTTGGTTCCGGTCAGACCTGAGCGTTCTTCGCTGGGTAGCATTTCGGCACGCTGAAATTCCCAACCTTGCGCGGCCATCTCATTCAACACCCCTTCGATCCCATTGGCAAAACGGGCCTCGGGGGTTTTTACGCCGCGCGCCTTTTTACCCCGATTGGGGGCGGGGACGACCTTGTACTCGTAGTTCTGCATCAATTGTTCCTGTGCGGCCCACGCCTGCAGCCTAGCAGCTTTGCGGGGCAGAGAGAAAGAAGATCAAAAGCGTTTGTTACTTTGGCACAACAGCGGCGCGCGCTGCCAGCTTCAGGCACATCTGCGTTGCCAGCGACATATCCTGAACCGAGATCCACTCCAAGGGGCCATGGATACATTGCATGCCCGTAAAGATGTTCGGCGTCGGTGTGCCGAATTCCGTAAGCCGAGAGCCATCGGTACCACCACGGATCGGAACGGAGACCGGCTCCAGTCCAACATCGCGGCAGGCCGCATGCGCAAGCTCAACCGGCGTCATGTCGTTTTCCAGCCAGTAGCGCATATTGCGATATTGCGGTGTGATCTCGCAGGTGATTTCAGCGCGCGGTTCCGTTGCGGCAACTGCATCACACACACTGCGCAATAAGGCGCCTTTGGCCTCAAGGTCGGCCATCTCAAAATCGCGCAGAATGAAGCGCAATTCCATCTCGGATGAGCCACCGAACATATCCGTGGCGTGGATGAAACCTTCGCGCGCGTCGGTGGTTTCCGGCGTCATCGTGGCCTGAGGCAGAGTCTGGATGATCTTTGACGCAAGGTGGATCGCATTGACCATCTTTTCCTTGGCAAGGCCCGGGTGGATGGAAACGCCGGTGATTTTCACCACCGCGCGGTCAGCGGAAAAGCTCTCGTATTCCACTTCACCCGCTTCGCCGCCATCGAGTGTGTAGGCGAAATCTGCGCCCAGATCTTTCTGGAGCTGCGGTTGCACACCACGCCCGATTTCCTCATCCGGGGTGAAGGCAATGCGGATCGGCGGACGGGCGGCGTCAGCGTTTTGCAGCAGATGCTCCGCCATGGTCATGATGATCGCAACACCGGCCTTATCATCCGCGCCCAACAGCGTGGTGCCCGAGGCTGTGACTAAATCATGGCCGATTTTTTCTGCCAGATAGGGGTGTTCGGTCGGAGAGAGCACCAATTCCGGATCATCGGGAAAGGTAATGTCGCCACCGTTGTACCCCTTGATCACACGCGGTTTCACGCCGGTTGCATTGAACTGCGGAGCGGTGTCCACATGTGCAAGGAACCCCACCGTGGGCGCAGTGGTGTTGCCGGGGATGGTGGCCAGCACGACGCCGTAGTCGGTCAGTTCAACATCCTGCGCGCCGATTGCGGTCAATTCATCACGCAGCATGTTCAGCATATTGAACTGGATCTCGGTGCTCGGCGCTGTAGGCGAGTTCTCATCGCTTTGGCTGTCGATCGCGGCGTAGCGCACAAGGCGCGCCTGAAGGGCATCGTCAAAGGTGTCGGTCATGCAAAATCTCCTGCTGTTGTGTGCAAGATTGTGACGGGGCGCAGGCAGGTCAAGGTGATGTTTGCCGTGTGCTGCACCATGCCTGTTTTCCCGCGCATCAAGCCAAGGCGTTTTAGCGCAATGCGCCCCAAAGATCGTATTCCCCGGCTTCATCCACCTCGACCGTAACGAGATCACCGACGCTCAGCCCCTCAGTCCCTTCATCTATGAAGAGATTTCCATCAATTTCCGGCGCATCAGCTTTGGTGCGGCAGGTGGCAATGCCATCCGCGTCGATCTCATCCACGATCACTTGCAAGGTCTGGCCGACTTTGGCGGCAAGCTTTGCCTCAGAGATCACCTGCGCCTTTGCCATGAAGCGCTCCCAGCGGTCTTGTTTGACCTCATCGGCGACATGATCGGGCAGATCATTGGAGCGTGCGCCATCGACGTTTTCATATTTAAAACAGCCGACGCGATCCAGTTGCGCCTCATCCATCCAGCCAAGAAGGTGCTGGAACTCTGCTTCTGTTTCGCCGGGATAGCCGACGATAAAGGTCGAGCGCAGGGTCATGTCGGGGCAGATGTCACGCCATGCGCGGATCTCATCCAGCGTTTTTGCCGCTGCGGCTGGGCGGGCCATGCGGCGCAGCACATCCGGGTGCGCGTGCTGAAATGGGATGTCCAGATAGGGCAGCACCGCATTGTTCGGGTCGGCCATCAGCGGGATCAACTCGCGCACGTGCGGGTAGGGGTAGACATAATGCAGCCGTATCCACAGCTCGTCGGCAGGGGCAAGTTCGCCCAAGGCACGGCTGAGATCGGTGATATGGCTGCGGATCTCGCCATCTTTCCACGGGTTCACGTCATATTTGCGATCAAGCCCATAGGCGGAAGTATCCTGAGAAATCACCAGCAGTTCCCGAACGCCCGCACCGACGAGCTTTTCCGCCTCGCGCAGCACCGCATGACCGGGACGTGACGCCAGCTTTCCGCGCATATCGGGGATGATGCAGAACTTGCACTTGTGATTGCAGCCCTCGGAAATCTTCAGATAGCTAAAGTGCCGCGGGGTGAGGCTGACACCGGTTGCGGGCAGCAGATCTACAAATGGATCGGGGCTGGGCGGCACCGCCTGATGCACGGCATCCAGCACCTGCTCATATTGATGTGGACCGGTCACGGCAAGAATACGCGGGTGATGCTCGCGGATGTAATCCGGCTCCGCGCCGAGGCACCCGGTTACGATCACCTTACCGTTTTCCTTTAACGCCTCGCCAATAGCCTCAAGGCTTTCAGCCTTGGCGCTATCCAGAAACCCGCAGGTGTTCACAATCACCGCATCGGCACCGGCATAGTCGGCTGAGATCCCGTAGCCTTCGGCGCGCAACCGGGTCAGGATGCGTTCGCTGTCAACCAGTGCTTTGGGGCAGCCCAAAGACACCATGCCAAGGGTCGGCTGGTCAGGTCGGGGGGCAGCGCCAAAGGTTGGTTTCGGCGCGAGGTCGGGGCGGAGATCTGGCGGATTGCTGGTCATTGGCGTCCTATAAACCGGAGTGCGGCGCTTGGGAATGGAGGATTTGACACGCGGAGCAACTGGTCTGCGCGGCGTCTATGATGAAGTCTGACGGGGTGCTTAGATCACGGCTAATTTGCTTGCGTTGACGCTGGATTTTCGCGGAAGTGCGGATTGATCCCTCGCGCAAGGCCTGTAATCTGCGCCAAAGCCCTGACTTTGCGGGCAAACACCATACGCATCCCCAGAAAGGGCCACGAGCTATGCGCCTGATCCTCCGTATTCTTTCCGCCATCGTGATCACCGTTGCCGTAGGGATTGCCATTTTAACCTTCCTGCCGGGGCAAAAAATCGCCGAGCTTGCAGCCCAGCAGATCGAAAAACAGACCGGGCGGCAGGTGGTCTTTGGCGGGGATGTACGATTCTCGTTTTGGCCTACGCTTGGTATTCAGGCCGATAATGTCGCGTTTGCAAATGCGGATTGGGCCGGGCCTGAGCCGCTTTTGACTGCAGGACGCCTGACGATCGGGGTGGATGCCGCAGATTTGATCCGTGGCGATATTCGAATCACAGAACTCACCGCCATTATCCCACACCTGAACCTTGAGACGCGCGAAGATGGCATTGGGAATTGGGTGTTCGAAGGAGGCAGTTCTGATGCCCCGGCGGATGGTGCAGCAACTGAGACAGGTGGCGATGAGGCGTCTTTTGCGATTGAGGCGGTGACGCTGAACGGGGCGTCGTTGCGCTATGCCCCCTTTGGGCAGGACGTCATTGAAATGAACCAAGTGGATCTGAGCCTGAAATGGCCAGATCCGAATGGCACCGCAAATGTAGATCTGACCCTGCGCCCGGCTGGTAAACCGGTTCGGCTGCAAGGTGAGGTAGGTCGTTTCAAGAGCTTCCTGCTTGGAGAGGTGACCTCTATCGGGATGAGCCTCACCGCAGAGGCCAGCAAAGCGCGTTTTGACGGGCTTGCCGATTTGACCGGTGCATTTGATGGCCGCATCACGGGCGCAAGCGAAGACACCCGTGCACTGATGGCGGCGCTGGGAATGGAACCTGTCGAGATCCCGCGGGGGCTGGGACGCAAGGTGCTCTTTGCTGCGGATACAACCTATACGCCCGATGGCCGCATCTCATTGCGGGATCTAAGTCTGTCCTTGGATGAGAATGCGCTGCGTGGTGGTGCGGATCTGAACCTCGGGGCCTCGCCGATGCAAATTACGGCTGCGCTGAAAGGCGAGGTATTGGACTTCAGCGCGCTTGATGCCCCCGGTACGACTACGGGCGGGGCAGGCGGAGGCTCTGAGGCGTCTTCTCAGGAGTGGTCTACAGATCCCATCGATGCCTCTATGCTGGGCCTTGTGGATGGGCAAATCTCGCTGGATGTCCAAGGGTTAAAGACCTCTTCTGTGACGCTTGGCCCCAGCCGATTGACGCTGAAAATTGAACGCGCGCGGGCGGTTTTGTCGTTCCTGCCGGTGCAGGCATTTGGAGGTTCGCTGCAAGGTGATTTGATTGCCAACAATCGAAACGGTCTCTCGGTGGCGGGTAAATTGCAGTTCGCCAATATCGAGATGCGCGAGGCACTGGGGCAACTCGCAGGATACGATAAGCTCAACGGTGAAGCATTGGGCACGCTGGAGTTTCTGGGCGTCGGGAATTCCATCGACCAGATCATGCGGTCACTGGACGGCAAGGGGAATGTCGAGCTTGGCAAAGGGTTTTTTACTGGCTTTGACTTGCAGGCAATCATGGACTCGAACGGCGGCAACGGCGGCACCACGATTTTTGAAGGGCTGAGTGCGAGTTTTACGATGGCGGATGGAACGCTGCGTAACGATGATCTGCGTGCTGCGCTCAAGGTTTTGAAGGCCGAAGGCGAGGGGCGTGTCGGATTGGGCGCGCAGGATCTGGATTATACCTTTACGCCAACAGCATTTGCGAGCGAGACCTCATCTGGCGTATCGGTGCCGGTGCGCATTCGTGGTTCCTGGTTTGATCCTGAAATTAAACCGGACCTGAGCAAACTGGTTCAACCCAAGCTGGATGAGGCTGAGGAAAAGGCCAAGCAAGCGGTGCGTGACAAGCTCAGCGAGGAATTGGGTGTTCCGGTGGAAACCAAGGAAGACGTCAATGATGCGTTGAAGCGCCGGGTCGAGGAAGAGGCGCGCAAACAGTTGTTGAAGTTTCTCGGTGGCAACTAAGCCTGACGCAGGGATCAATGAGGGCGGTCTGGCTTCGAAGGGGAGACCGGGGCTCTGCCCCGGACCCCGAGATATTTTTGAAAAGATGAAAGCCTCTACGGATGTAAAAACCGCGCCACCCTAGCAGGATGGCGCGGTTTTTT
The DNA here is from genome assembly GCF_000376545.2 of Tritonibacter mobilis F1926. Lineage (NCBI taxonomy): Bacteria > Pseudomonadati > Pseudomonadota > Alphaproteobacteria > Rhodobacterales > Paracoccaceae > Tritonibacter > Tritonibacter mobilis. The sequence goes on along the minus strand of NZ_CP015230.1, from coordinate 2,125,476 downwards.
AGTCTAACAGGTTGGGATCAGATTGTTTGGTCGTACTCACCAACGCCGGGTTCCGTTCGGATCACCGCATCAATATCTGCAAAGATCGCGCGCATTTCATCTTCGCTCTCGGAGCTTTCACAGACCACCACCAGATTGGGGGTGTTGGATGAGGCACGCACGAGCCCCCAAGACCCGTTGTCGAGGATCACTCGGGCACCGTTGACGGTCACGACGTCCTTGATCGCGCGGCCAGCGAGGTTCTCGCCTGCCTCGTGTTTTGCAACGAGTTTTTCGACCAAACGGGCGAGGATGTCGTATTTCTTGGTATCTGCCGCATAAGGCGACATGGTTGGGGTGGCCCAAGTACGGGGCAGGGCCTTGCGCAGGTCGGACATTTTCATATCCGGGTTACGGTCCAGCATTTTGCAGACCTCTACGGCCACGCGCATGCCGCAGTCGTAACCGCGCCCAACGGGTTCAGCGAGGAAATAGTGACCGGATTTTTCAAAGCCTGCGAGGGCGCCGATCTCTTTGACGCGCCGCTTCATGTGGCTGTGGCCCGTTTTCCAATAATCGGCCTTAACGCCGTTTTTCTGGAGTTCCGGATCGGAGGCAAAGAGGCCCGTGGATTTCACATCTGCGACAAAAGTGGAATTTGGATAGAGCTTTGACAGATCCCGCGCCATGATGACGCCGACCTTGTCAGCAAAGATCTCTTCACCCTCATCATCGACCACACCGCAGCGGTCCCCGTCGCCGTCAAACCCAAGCGCCAGATCGGCCCCCGATGCCTTTACGCTGTCGGACATATCATGCAGCATTTCAAGAGCTTCGGGGTTGGGGTTGTAGTGCGGGAACGTGTAGTCCAGCGCGTTGTGACTGGGAACAACGTCGACCCCGATGCGTTCGAAAATCTCTGGTGCGAAGGCGGAGGCGGTACCGTTTCCGGTGGCGCAGACGACCTTCAGCGGGCGGGACATTTTGAAATCCCCCACGAGATCGTCGATATAGGCCTCTTTCACTCCTTCAACAAATTCATAAGATCCGCCATCGCGGCGTTCACCTTCGCCGTTGAGGACGATGTCGCGCAGTTCCCCCATCTCATCCGGTCCATGCGTGAGGGGGCGGTCAAAGCCCATCTTCACGCCGGTCCAGCCATTTGGGTTATGAGATGCTGTGACCATCGCGACGGCAGGCACATCCAGGTGGAACTGTGCAAAATAGGCCATAGGCGACAGCGCGGGGCCGATGTCTTTTACCTTGATGCCCGCTTGCATCAGGCCAAGGATCAGCGCATTTTTGATCGCCAAAGAATAGTCGCGGTAATCATTGCCAACGGCGATCACCGGCTCGATCCCGCGGCGGATCATTTGCGTACCCAGCCCAAGCCCCAGAGCAGTCATCCCCGGTAGATTGATTTCTTCGGGATATTTCCAGCGCGCATCATATTCACGAAACCCGGTGGGTTTGATCATAGCATCGCGCAGGAAACTCCAGCTGTTGGGGGTGACCTCTGGCAGCGGTTTGGGCATGGGAAATACTCGTCCTTTGGAAATCAAATACGGATCGGGTCGGCTTTGGCAAGTTTGTCAAAGCCCATCAATGTATCAATCAATTGCGGCATGTCCTTCAGGTAAATCATATTTGGTCCGTCGGAGGGCGCATTGTCCGGATCTTCATGCGTTTCGATGAAAACGGCAGCAATGCCCAAAGAAACAGCAGCGCGCGCCATCACCGGAGCAAATTCGCGCTGGCCACCGGTGGATCCGCCTTGACCGCCCGGCTGCTGCACCGAGTGGGTGGCATCCATGACCACCGGATAGCCGGTTTGCGCCATGCGGGGCAGACCGCGCATATCCGCGACCAAAGCATTGTAACCAAAGGAGGTTCCGCGCTCTGTCAGCAGGATTTTATCGTTGCCGGTGCTTTCGACTTTGGACACAACATTGTCCATGTCCCATGGTGCTAAGAACTGGCCCTTTTTGATATTCACCGCTTTGCCGGTGTTTCCGGCGGCCAGCAGCATGTCGGTTTGGCGGCAAAGAAAGGCTGGGATCTGCAAGATATCAACCACGTCACCGGCGACGATGCACTGAGCCTCAGTGTGGACATCGGTCAAAACCGGCACGCCAAAGGTATCACGAACACCTGCGAGAACATCGAGGCCCTTGTCGATGCCGAGCCCACGTTTGCCAGAGAGCGAGGTGCGGTTGGCTTTATCGTAGGAGGCCTTAAAGACGAACTGCGCCCCTACAGCATCGCAAGCTTCCTTGAGCTTACCGGCAATCATCTGCGCGTGATCGGCGCTTTCCAGTTGGCAGGGGCCGGCAATGACGGTCAGCGGACAGTCATTGCCAATGGTGAGACCATTGATGTCAATTTTTTTCATGAGCTTACGAAGAGACCTGTTCCCGAAGAATGGATGCCGTGAGGGCACACATCAGGTAGATACCGGAAAAGATCAGGAAAGCCAAAATCGTATTTTCGAACTTGCGCGGGGACGACGGTGTGTCGGCGGGAACTGGCTCGACCGCGGTGGTGAGGTAGCGTACCTGCCGGTTGGCCTCCATCCGGGTTTGTTCGACCTGCTGCAGGGCCGATTGCAACATCATGTCCCGCGTCGCAAGGTCAGCCTGCGCCATCTGGATTTTCACACTCAGCGAGGCCAGCGAGTTTTCGCCCTGCGATGCGTCGGTCATACGTTTGTTGAGCGTGTCGATCAGAGCTTCAAGCCGTTTGATGTCGGCTGCGGTGCCTTCGACCTTGGCGGCGTTGGGACGCAGGTTGTCCTCAAGCGCGGCGAGTTCCAGACGTTTTTGCTGCAACTGCAACTCGAACGTATTGATCTGCGAGCGCAATGACGCGATCACCCCTTCAGGGTCGAGAACAGAACCTTGTTGTTGCAGTCGCACCAGTTCAGCCTGAGCATCGCGGCGCTGTTGTTCCGCCAACTCCAGCGCATCTTCAGCGTCGCCCACCTGATCGGACCGTTTTTGTTCGGACAGATGGTTCACGTTTTCCTGCGCATAGGAAATGAGGCGGCGCGAAAATTCGGCGGCGACCTCAGGTTCTGCGGCGGATACCTCCATCCGCACAACGCCCTCGGTCGGATCGTAGCCAATTTTCACGTTGCGTTTGTAGATTTTATACGCCTCGTCATTCGTGGCATCCGGTGTAAGCCGCTGGATGGGATCAATCCAATCCTGAGAGAAATGCGTGCGAAAGCCTGCCTCTTCATCGAGGCGGCGCATAGCAACTTTGGATTGGAGATACGCCTGAACAGCGATCGAGTCCTGACTGGTCGCGAATTGGGTGCCGCTCAGCAAGCCGCCAAACCCGGAAGCCCCGGCGCTGTCAGCCTTAAGCACCAAAAATTCCGAATGCGACGCATACATTGGGGTGGCGACGTTGTAGTAGTAAAAGCCCGCGATAAAAGTCGGGAGCAGCACGAAGGCCCCCAGCCGTGCCCCCAACAGTGCCATTTTGCGCCGGCGGCGCCGGGCAATGTCGCGCTGTATTGAGCGGATTTCACGGTTACGCCGTTCTGCAGGGCTAAGTTGTCCGGGCGCGGCAACGCTGGTTTTTCCCTTGTCGACGGTTTGGGGCAGCGTCTGTGGTTTGGGTGCGTTTGCTGCTGGTTGGGTCGCCGGTACGTTGTTTTTTTGCCCCTGAGGGACGACAAGCTCCAGCATATTGGCGCGTTTAAACGGATCGATCCCGCGTTGACGCAACAGGCGAACGGCATCGTAATCGGATGTTGCGGGCAGGTCATGCTTTTGTGCAACCCGACGGGCCAAGCGCAATTGGCGACCTGTAAGCCCCTCGCGCTTGATTTCCTCGATATCCGTTGTGCCTGCTTCCTCGCTGGCGGAGGAAACTTGCCCCTCGCTGACCGTCGTGCTCTCAGTGGTGGAGGGACGCTCTTGCGCAGTCGCTCCGGCAGGCTGCGAGCCCTTGACGCAACCCTGAGAGGACGGCGTGCCACCAGACACGGCCCCATCAGAATCTTGTGGCTGTGGGGGCGCAACCGGACGTGCGGTCGCTGCTTCGGTCTCGCTGGCCTGTTCCGCCTCAGAGGTGGTGCGGCGGATGCGAAATTTTTTAGCCTTGGGTTTCGTAGTCATAGAGCTGTTTCGCTTCTTCCAAGGTTTCAAACATATGGAGCTGCCCATTCATCAAAACAGCGGCGCTGTTGGCGAATTTCTCCAGTGTACGGGGCTGGTGAGAGACGATGACGATTGTCGTGGTCTCAAGTCGCTCTTGCAAAATGGTACCGGCCTTGCGGTTGAACTCCACATCTGTGGAACTGGGCATACCTTCGTCGATCAAATAGATATCGAAATCCAGCGCCAGCATCAGCGCAAAGGAAAATCGGGATTTCATCCCTGCGGAATAGGTTCCAAGCGGTTGATCGAAATACTCATTTAGCCCACAGAGCCAACGGCAGTAGCTTTCGACATAGTCCGGGTCCAAACCATAAAGTCGCGCAATATAGCGGCTGTTTTCCATGGCCGAAAGGCGGTTCACGACGCCGCCCATAAAGCCGAGTGGGAAGGAAATTTTGCAGCCGCGATTGATCTCGCCTTCATCGGGCTTTTCAAGGCCGGCCATCATGTTGATCAGCGTTGTCTTGCCGGTTCCATTGGGTGCCAGAATGCCAAGCGAGGTCCCAAGCTCCACCTGAAAGGAGACCTTGTCCAGGATGATCTTGCGCTGAGTCCCGGTCCAATAGGATTTGCTGACGTTCACGAATTCCAACATGATCTGCTCAGTATATAGCCTCTTTTACCTCGGTTGTGGACAGAACTGGTCACCATAAGGTGATTGGCCCTGCACCGCTGTGTTGTCTTTTTGCCTTCGAACATCGAAGGAGGGTGCCGAATGCAGATAACCGGCGGTTTTTCCATCTTCGATGGGACTGCGAATGCCTGTAAATCCAGCCCTAGCACAAGTTAGTTAACGGACTACGCGCTGATTTAGGCGCAAGTATGTCGAATTTGAGCAATGAGGTGCTGCTGACTTGGTCGTGTTGTGGCAGATCAACTGCGGCCCGGTATTCGAGAACACAAAGACGGGCTGCACAAGGCAAGTGGATCGAACCAGATGAATAGCGCGCCTCTCAAACACCAGATTGCGGCATGTACACTCTGCGCAACGCGATTTGCCGCGACAAAGACAGCCCATCAGCCGCGTCCGGTGGTGTGGTTTCAGCCGGCTGCCCGGATTCTCATTGCAGGGCAGGCTCCGGGGCTGCGGGTTCATGAAAGCGGCAAGCCCTTTACCGATCCATCGGGGGATCGGCTCCGCGAATGGCTTGGGTTGAATGAGGGGGAATTCTATGACCAATCGCGGGTGGCGATTGTGCCAATGGCGTTTTGCTTTCCGGGATATGATGCCAAGAATGCGGATCTACCGCCGCCACCGATCTGCGGTGAAACATGGCATGACCGAGTGATGGAAGCCCTGTGCCGCGTGAGGTTGCGCATCATCGTCGGCGGGCATGCGCACCGCTACCACCTCAAGACCCGCAAGGGCGTGACAGAAGTGGTTCGAGATTGGCGCAGTTTGCCGGATGGGGTCTTTGCCTTGCCTCATCCCTCGTGGCGCAATACGGCTTGGCTGAAACGAAACCCTTGGTTTGAGGCGGAGCTGCTCCCGGTTCTGCGCGCTCGGGTGAAGGAGCTGATGCAATATGACTGAAACAACCCCGCTTGATCAGGCCCATGCGGCAATGGAGGCAGCACCAGAAGACGATGCGGCACGTTTGCGGTTCTTTGAGCGGCTGGCCGACAGTGAGCTGTTTATCCTGTTGGACAAAGAACCCGAAGGCGACCGGATCAGCCCCGAGATCTTTGATACTGGCGAGGGGCGTTTTGTTCTGGTGTTTGATCGTGAGGAACGGCTGGCGCAGTTTGCCAACCGGATTGTGCCCTATGCGGCATTGTCGGGACGGGTGATCGCCTCGATGCTCGCAGGGCAGGGGATAGGATTGGGGGTCAATCTTGAGGTTGCGCAGTCTTCAATTCTCATTCCAGACGCGGCGATGGGGTGGCTTGCGGAAACCCTGTCCCATGCACCGGGCGAAGTAGAGGCTGCCATTTCAGAAGTGCGCCCACCGCAAGGGTTGCCAGAGGTGCTCTTGACCGCCTTGGACGCAAAACTTGCAACCGCTGCTGGTTTGGCGCGCATGGCGTATCTGGCGGCTGTGACCTATGAGAGTGGCGGCAGTGGGCATCTGCTGGCATTTGTTGGCGCGCAAGAGGGGGCAGAACCGGCATTGGCCAAAGCGGCAGGCGAAGCGTTGACGTTCTCTGGAATTGAAGCGGGCGCTTTGGATGTGGGCTTTTTTTCGGCCAGTGACGAGATGTCGGCGCGGTTGGCGCGTGTCGGTCTGCGCTTTGACTTGCCGGAAGTTGAGGCCGCACGGTCTTATCAGCCGCAGATACCGGGGTCTGATCCGGACAAGCCGCCGCGCCTGAAATAATCGCAAAATAGCGCTTCTAACCGGGGACACTCCCGCCGGTCGCTGGATCATTCAAATGATCCGCTCCCGTTGGGCGGGGCGCCGGGCCGTTCGGCCCGGCGCAGCCTCAAGCCCCTTGTGGGGCTTGAGGCGCAGCCCTGACAGGGGGCGTTGCCGTAGGCCCCCGCAGGGGCGGGCGTTTACTCAGCCGCTTCCAGTTTGTCCTGCGTCTTGGTCTCAAAATCCTCGGCAGAGTGGCGTTCGCGCAGCTGGGAGGACAGCTCTCCAAAGGCGCGATTCACCATGCGGCCACGCTGGACTGCGGGGCGGGCATCAATGGCCTTGGCCCATCGCATCACATGCTCATAGCTCTCCGCATCAAGGAACTCTGCCGCATCATAAAGACGCCCGAGTACCAACTGGCCGTACCACGGCCAGATCGCCATATCGGCAATCGAGTACTCTTCACCTGCGATATAGGTCTTGGTCGCCAGTTCCCGGTTCAAGACGTCCAGCTGGCGCTTGGCCTCCATGGTGAAACGGTTGATGGGATACTCAAACTTTTCTGGAGCATAGGCGTAGAAATGGCCAAACCCGCCGCCCAAATACGGCGCGGAACCCATTTGCCAGAACAACCAGTTCAGGACTTCGGTCCGCGCACTACCGTCTTTGGGAAGGAAATGACCAAACTTCTCGGCCAGATGCATCAGGATCGAGGCGCTCTCGAACACTCGCACAGGCTCACCGCCGGAACGGTCATGCAGTGCCGGGATTTTGGAGTTCGGGTTGATCTCCACAAAGCCGGAGCCGAATTGGTCACCGTCGCCAATCTTGATCAGCCACGCGTCATACTCCGCTTCTTTGATGCCAGCGGCCAGAAGCTCCTCCAGCATCACTGTGACCTTTACGCCGTTGGGCGTTGCCAGAGAATAAAGTTGGAAAGGGTGTTCGCCCACAGGCAGCTCTTTGTCATGCGTGGCACCGGCGATGGGGCGGTTGATGGAGGCGAACTGGCCACCGCTTTCTTGCTCCCAGGTCCAGACCTTCGGAGGGGTATAGGTCGAATCGCTCATGCAGGGCCTCTTTCTTCTCGTGTCAGACGTTGGTGATCGGGCCGCCCGTCGGGCAGTGCTTCACCTCAAATGGGGACGATAGTGAAAATTCCAACGACTGGAAGGTCTGGCAGGGGTTAAAATTTGCACACTGGTTTGTGCGCCGCCGATCAATGCGCAGAGATCGGCGGCAAAGGAGCCCTGTATCGGCCTCAGCGGTTTCTATTCTCGCGCATCAGGGTATGTATGGGGCAAGCGCTTCACGCTGACTTTTACACAGGCAGGACATTTTATGGCTAACAGCGAAAAACCACCTCTACTGGCGGTCCTGATCGACGCGGACAATATCTCTGCCAAACATGCCGAGGTCATGTTCGAAGAGATTGCGTCCCTGGGCGAGGCCAGCATTCGGCGCATCTATGGGGATTTTTCGGGTGGTGGCCCGCAAGGGTGGAGCAAAGACAAACTCGCAGCCTATGCAATTGTCCCGCATCAGCAATTTGCCAATACCACCGGGAAGAACGCCAGCGACATCGCGCTGGTGATTGATGCGATGGATATCCTGCACTCGGGCCGCTTTGACGGGTTTGTTCTGATCTCTTCGGATAGCGATTTTACGCGATTGGCCAGCCGTATCCGCGAACAGGGGCTGGATGTGTACGGCATGGGCATGCGCAAAACGCCGGCTGCATTTGTGCGGGCCTGTAAGCGGTTCATCTATGTGGAAAACCTCCTCAATGAGGTGCCAAAACCGCAAAAGCCAAAACCGAAACCCGCAAATCACGCCACTGGGGAAGCGCCCGAACAGGCTGTCATGGCGCAGGATGATCAAGCTCCGGCAGAGTTGGAAGATCCACAAAAACTGGTGTTGCGCGCAATGGATGCGATCAGTCAGGAGGATGAATGGTTCTCACTCGGGCAGATCGGCCAATACATCACAGCCGCCAGCCCCGATTTCGACACCCGCAGTTATGGCAAGCGCAAACTGTCGGACCTGATCGCAACGATGAAAATCCTTGAAACCCGCAGGGGCGAAGGCAATCAGATTCTTGTACGCAGGCTCGATTGATGGACGCGCCCACACCCCTAGCTGTGACATGGCAAAAGGCCGAGGGGGCAGTGATCTGTGCCGCTGGCCTGTGGCTATATGCCGGTGCGGAAACGATGCTGCCGATTTGGGCCGCGGTTTTGTTGTTTTTCACCCCTGACCTCAGCTTTCTCGCCTATCTGTTCGGGCGGCGTGTTGGGGCGGTTTGTTACAACATCGTTCACCTATACGCCGCCGGAATTGTTACATTAGCGCTGGGTCACCTGTGGCAAGCACCATTGGTGTGGGAGCTTGGCGCGCTCTGGTTGGCGCATTGCGGTTTGGATCGGATGCTCGGCTATGGGTTAAAGTCAGCGCAAGGCTTTGAATTTACACATCTTGGCCGGATTGGGCGCGCGCGTCATGAGGAAACTCAGTCCAAGGGTTGAAAGCGATCACAGTTATCTCACGCGGTCTCGTCTCTTAACACAGGCGCGTGAGAGGTGCTTCGCCCGAGGCCATTCTCGCGTATCTTCGCTGCAGACACTGCGGCTGGCGCAGGTCAACCGACATATGTCGTGCCGCCCGGCGCGAGAAGAGGAATTCGCGATGAAACGTTTTGCTTTGGCTGCGGTGGCAGCCCTGTCTCTTGGTCTGCCTGCCTTCGCGGGTGAGCAGTTTGTCGATGACACCGGTTTTGCTGTTTCCGGCTATGATGTTGTCGCTTACCGCAGTCTTGCGCAGGCTCCGGTCGGGCAAGCACAGCCCGCCGCAGTGCCTGGCAAGGCTGACATCACGGCGGAATACAACGGCGCGACATTCGCTTTCGCCACCGAGGCAAACCGCGACACGTTCCTTGAAAACCCGGCCTATTTTGCTCCGGCTTATGACGGTCACTGCGCCTATGGTGTATCCAAAGGGGGCAAGGTGCCGGGCAATCCCAATCTGTGGCGGATCGTGGACGATAAACTCTACCTGAATATCACCAAAAATGTGGTGGGTTTCTGGGAAGAAGACATCCCCGGTAACATCACCCTCGCCGAAGGGAATTGGCCGGATATCGACCCAAATCCGGCGTCGACAAATCCGATCCCGAATTTTTCATCCAGCGCTCCTGCACAGGACTAAACGCCTCGGCCTAGATCCTACAAAAGCCCCGCACTTGTTGCGGGGCTTTTTTGTTGCGGCGTCTGTGCGCAGGAATTGGGCTTTACAGAACGGGGAAACTGTAGCTGGCTGAGTGCAGATCAGAGTTAAGAGGTTTTGAGAATATGGAATTTCATGTCTGGCTTGCGTTTGCTTCCGCCTCCATTGCGTTGCTGCTCATCCCCGGCCCCACGGTTCTCTTGGTGTTGAGCTATGCGATCAGCCAAGGGAAACGTGTGGCGGTTGCGACGGCTGCCGGTGTCGCGCTGGGCGATCTGGTGGCAATGTCGGCCTCGCTTGCGGGGCTTGGGGCCCTGGTGCTCGCTTCGGCGGAGTTGTTTTTGCTGCTGAAGTGGGTGGGCGCGGCGTATCTGATCTATTTGGGGATCAAACTCTATCGCAGCGCCGCGACAGCCTCGCTCGATCCGGTGGAGGACGTGGCAGATGCGGCGGCGGGGCGTGTCTTTGCACATGCAGCGGCGGTGACAGCGCTGAACCCTAAATCCATCGTGTTTTTCATCGCCTTTGTGCCGCAGTTCATCAATCCGCAGGCAACATTGCTGCCGCAATTTGGCATTCTGATTGCAACCTTCGTGGGCTTTGCCGCCCTGAACGCACTGGCATATGCGTTGCTTGGCGACAAACTGCGCCAGCGCATCCGTCATCCAGCGGTGATGCCCATGCTCACCCGTCTGGGCGGCGGCGCATTGGTGGCAATGGGGGTGGCCACCGCTGCCATTCGTCGCAGCGCTTAGGATCAGATCAAGGGCGCGGCGGCGGGCATACCACCTGCTGCCAGCGCCCCGGCGACATGCCCACCGCAGCGGTAAATTGACGGGTCATATGCGGCTGGTCGCTAAAGCCCGCATATACTGCCGCCTCTGCAAGTGACATGCCCTCAGAGATGGCTTTTCGCGCGCGATCCACGCGGCGCAGCGTTAGATAACGGTAAGGGCTGGTTCCAAGTGCAGCGCGAAATTGCCGGGACAAGCTGTAGCGATTGAGTTGAGTGACATTTTCCAACTCTTCTGAACGCACCACCTGATCCGCGTTGGTGTGCAGATAGGCGCGCGCCCGCTCAATGGCACGATGATCGATGCGTGTAGGGCGCAGACGGCCAGCGCTATGGTCTTTGGACAGCAAACCCTGAGCCAGCAAAGTGATCACCTGATCCAATTGCAGCGGCTCTAGCGGGCGCTGCATATCTGCGCAGGCGATGTGGAGTGCCTGCAACAACGCGCCATCGGTGAAAACCGGGTCGCGCGCAAAGGGCAGGGCGCGCGCTTCGCCTCCCAGCGCCTCTCGAATGCGGGCCGGTGCGATATAGAGCATCCGGTAGGAAAATCCGGCCTCATGCCCGGCTTCGCCGTCATGCAGCTCATCGGGGTGGATCACGATCACATTCCCGGCCAGACTGTCAGCGCGTGCCCCTCGATAGCGAAAGCTCTGCACGCCGTTGAGCGTATAGCCGATTGCATAGGTATCGTGGCGGTGCGGGGCGTAGGCATGGCCATCAAAATGCGCCTCGATCCGCTCCAGACCTTGCGTATTGGGCGCAACTCGCAGCCAGTCACCGGCGCTGGGCAATGCGCAGGATCGTTCAAGACTGTGCGGCGTTGCTCTGACAATCTGTTGCTCTGATGGCGTGTCGGTCATGGGCGGATCCTTGGACGGCACAGAAGATTTGCGGCTGGCGCGTTGCGAACCCGCCACCGTGCAATAAGGAGTATCCCTTTGCCGCCGAACAAACTCAATATTCTCGAACGGGTAGATGCGCAGATCACGCAGGTCTTTGATCCGCATACCGTGGCAGATGTAAACGATGCGCAGGTCAAGGTCGCAAAATTCGGTCCCCAGTTCGATTGGCACAGTCACCCATCGGAGGACGAGGCGTTTTTTGTGTTGCGTGGTCGTGTCGCGATAGATTTTCGCGATGGCACTGTCGAACTGGGGCAGGGAGAGTTCCTATGTGTGCCGAGAGGCATGGAACATCGCCCGCGCGCCCTCACGCCCGAGCCAGTGGTCATCATGATGGAGCCGGCAGGCACGCTCAACACTGGAGACGCCGACAGCGCCCTGACGGTTGTTGACCCAAAATATCTGCAGGCTGAGGGTTGAGTGATGCAATTTGATACCAAGATCGCCATAGTTCTGAACGCAGATCTTGCCACATGGCAGAAACTCAATGTTACAGCGTTTTTGATGTCAGGTATTGTGGGCGCAGCGCCAGAACTGATTGGCGATAGCTACCGCGATGGGGACGGCAATACCTATAACGCATTGGCGATCCAGCCGGTGATCGTGCTTGCAAGTGACGTCGCAGGTCTTCGCAAGATTTATGAACGGGCCATGACGCGGGGCGCTGGGATGTCGATTTACACAGAGGAGATGTTCACCACAGGGCACGACGCCGCCAACCGCGCTGTGGTCGCAGAGTCTGGTGCCGCAGACTTAAACCTCGTAGGGCTGGCGCTTCGAGAAGAGAAGAAAGTGGTCGATAAAATTACCAAAGGGGCGAAGATGCACCCTTAGGATGGGGTTCTGGTGCCAACACACAAAGAAAAACCCCGGTACCCAATTCGGATGCCGGGGTTTGCTGTAGTATTGATCGCGCCAAGCTTAGCGTTTGCGATCGCGGCGCGAACTCATTGGCTGGAAAGCAACACCGACATGCGCTTCGCAATAGGGTTTACCCTGCTGCACCGGAAGGCCGCAGAACCAGAAATCTTCGGTTGCGGGATCGCCAACGGGCCATTTGCAGGTCCGTTCGGTCAGTTCCATCAAGGAGAGCTTCTTGGCTTTCTTCTCGATCTCGTTGACCTTTGCCAGTGCCTCCGCCGGAATCTCATTGGCAGACGGCTGCGGTGGCAGAGGTTGTCCTGCCGGAATGATCTGCTTGCGCGCAGGGGTCGAGGGCTTTGGCTCCGCTGCGGGGGCTTCGGCCACCGGCTCCGGCGTCACCGGGCGTGCCGGTTCGGTCTTGGGCTGTGCCTTGGGCTTTGCGGCCGCCTTAGGCGCTGGCTTTTCCTTCGGCTCGGCCGCGGCCTTGCTGCCGCCGCCGGTGGTGCGGTTGGACAGACCGAGGCGGTGAACTTTGCCGATGACCGCATTCCGGGTCACGCCACCAAGTTCTTTTGCGATCTGACTGGCCGACTGGCCTTCGCCCCACATTTTCTTGAGCAGTTCGACGCGCTCGTCTGTCCAGGACATAAAGTGCCTTTCAAAGCTAATAGCGGCCTCAAGAAACCTGTGGCCGCCATCGAATTCCAGAGTACCGCCCTACAATAGTCACTGGCGGGCGAGATACAAGCCATGAACCGACGTCTCATTGCATAGAACCGCTGCTTGCATCCCTGTGATGAGCGATTATGCAGGGGGCAGCGAGAAAATGAGGGTGGCATGTCAGATAACAACACACAGTCGAGCTTTCGCATCGAAGTGGGTGAACGCCGGTTTGGCAGGGTGAATTGGCTGGGTCTCAAGACGCTCGCCGGGCGTGAAATTAAACGTTTTCTGGTGGTCTACACCCAGACCCTGGTGGCACCGATGGTGACGGCAGCGCTGTTTTTGCTGATTTTTTCCATCGCAATCGGTCCGCGCCGTGGGGATGTGATGGGGGTGCCGTTTATGTCCTTTATCGCGCCGGGCATTATGATGATGACGGTGATCCAGAACGCTTTTGCCAATACATCGTCCTCGATTGTGATTTCAAAGGTGCAGGGCAATATCGTCGACACCTTGATGCCGCCGCTGTCGGGGTTTGAGATCCTGCTCGGCTATCTCGCAGGTGCGATTGCGCGCGGCGCTTTGGTTGCGGTTGGGATTGGACTGGGTTTGGTGCTGGTGCTTGGAATGGTGCCCGCTCACCCGCTGGTGGCGCTGGGATTTGTCATCTTGGGGGCGGCGTTCCTAGGCGGGCTGGGCATTGTCGCCGGGGTTTTTGCAGATAAATTCGATCAGATGGCGGCGATCACCAATTTTGTGGTGACGCCATTGGCGTTCTTGTCTGGCACCTTTTACTCGGTCGAGGCGTTGCCGCCGGTGCTCTATGCAATTTCACACGTCAATCCGGTGTTCTACCTAATCGATGGGGTGCGCTACGGCATGATTGGCGTATCTGACAGCGACCCGGCCTTCGGCGCGCTCGTTTGCCTAGGGGCGACAGCTGTCATCGTTGCGCTGGCGTGGCAAATGCTGCGCACAGGATACCGGTTGAAAAATTAGCGCTCTGTCTCGGGGCGGGGCAGGCGTTCTGTAACCGTTGGACGCTTGCCATTGACGCTTTCGCGCCATGCAAGCAGCCCCGCGCCAGACAGGATAATGCCAGCCCCGAGGATTGTGATCCAGTCTGGTACAACGCCAAAGATCACCGCATCATAGATTGCTGCAAAGACCAGTGTTCCATAGGCAAATGGGGCAACAAAAGACGCATCCGCCCGCGCCATCGCATTGACGAAGCAGGCCTGTGCGCAGGCCATAAGCGCGCCGAGCGCGGCCAGCGCGCCCCATTGCGCCGCTGTTGGCATTTGCCAGACGGCAAGCGCGGCGCAGGAGGCAATAACCATCCCAATCAGGTTGTTGACCCACAGGATCTGCACAGGCGGCTCCCCACCTGCCAGTTTCTTGATGAAGATCAGCTCAGCCCCCATGGCCAGGGCCGCGCCTAGTGCCAGCAATGCTGCAGGTTGAAAACTCTCAGGTGTTGGCCGCAAGAGAATCATTGCCCCCGCAAGAGCAATCGCAGCAGCAAGCCACCGCCACGGCCCGACCTTTTCGCCGAGAAACGGGATCGCCAGCATCATGCCGATCACCGGGTTGAGAAATGAAATGGCCGTTGCGTCTGCCAGCGGGATAAAGGCCACAGAGGCAAACATCAGCGTGACACCGCCCCAGCCAAACGTGGATCGCCCGATATGCAGCCCCCAATGGGGCTTGTGGATCTTCTGACGCAAGACCACAACGGCCACTGAAATCCCGATAAAGGCAAAGACAAATCGCCCCTGACTGATTTGCAGGGCGTGCAAGGGCGGCCCCAGCACATCTGTGCCAAGCGATTTCGCCAGCAGGGTGGTGCCTGCAATAAACACAGTTGCCAGCAGGATCAGTGCCGCAGCAAGGGGTGGGTTTTGTGGGGTCTCATGCGCCATGCGACAATCGGTGCGACAGCGCGGCCCTAAAGGCAAGCGCAAAGGTTGCGCTGTTGATCGATGCATTCCAGACATTGTTCCTGCGCCCATCCCGCATGCCAGTCAGCATGCCCGTCGTTTTGTTCTAAAATAGGTGCCGAAGGGGGTTTTCACGCGTCGATGCTTCCGTTATGGAGCCTTCCTATGATCAAACACGCAACTCTCTTGTCGACTCGACGTCGACGCCAATGTGCCTGACACGCTGCCAATCGCAGCGCTTTTGATCCCGCGCGCCTCGCTTGTTCTTCAAAATGGCGCCACCCCTTCAAACCAAACCGGACCAGTTGTTGACCGTCGCCCCGTGGTGGGGCACTGATTTGGTCCTGACCCCGTTAGATCTCTCTTAAAGGATGTTTCAGATGATCCCCTCCGTTCTTCCGACCTATAACCGGGCGCCCTTGAACTTCGTCAAAGGCGAAGGGTCTTGGCTGATCGAGGCGGATGGCCGACGTTTTCTGGATCTGGGCTCTGGCATTGCGGTGAACGCGCTGGGCCATGCACATCCCGCTCTGGTGGAGGCGCTGACCAGTCAGGCGCAAAACCTCTGGCATGTCTCCAACCTCTACGAGATCCCCCAGCAGCAGGCTCTGGCGGATAAGCTGGTCGCGGAAACCTTTGCCGATACGGTGTTTTTTACCAATTCCGGCACCGAGGCTTGTGAGCTGGCCGTTAAAATGGCCCGCAAGTATCATTTTGAAAAGGGCACACCCGAGAAGGTCGAAATTATCACCTTTGAAGGGTCGTTCCATGGGCGCTCTTCTGCGGGTATCGCTGCGGCAGGCTCTGAGAAAATGACCAAAGGCTTTGGTCCATTGCTTCCTGGTTTTGTGCATCTGCCATGGGGCGATGCGCAGGCGGTCGCAGCGGCCATTGATGAAAACACTGCGGCCATCCTGGTAGAGCCAGTGCAGGGCGAAGGCGGCATCCGCCCGATGCCCGATCAGGATCTCAAAGATCTGCGTGCCCTCTGTGACGAACATGGCATTCTTTTGATCCTCGATGAGGTGCAATGCGGCGTAGGTCGCACCGGCAAGCTTTTTGCGCATGAATGGGCAGGGATCACTCCGGACATCATGATGGTCGCTAAGGGCATTGGCGGCGGTTTTCCTCTTGGTGCGGTGCTGGCAACAGAGAACGCTGCCTCCGGCATGACCGCTGGAACCCATGGCTCGACCTATGGTGGCAACCCGCTTGGTTGCGCGGTGGGTTGCGCGGTGATGGATCATGTAGCGGCTCCTGAATTCCTCGCCGAGGTAAACCGCAAGGCCGGTCTTTTGCGTCAGAAACTCGAAGGTCTCGTGGCGTCCCATCCAGAGGTTTTTGAAGAAGTCCGTGGCTCCGGTCTGATGTTGGGCCTCAAATGCAAGGCGGTGAATGCAGAGGTGGTCAAGGCGGGCTACGCGGCTGAGGTCATCACAGTGCCTGCAGCCGACAATGTCATCCGTCTGCTGCCTGCGCTGACGATTTCAGATGCTGACATCGAAGAAGCCATCTTGCGTCTTGAGGCTGCGGCAACGGCGGTTGAAGCCGCCTGATCTTCATCTTCTCATAAATATCTCGGGGGGGTGGGGGCTGGCCCCCACGTCTCCCTCTCCAGAAAGCGACGACAGTATGAACCATTTTCTCGATATCCATAAAACCTCACCGGCTGATCTGCGCACAATCATTGATCAGGCAGGCCAGATGAAATCTGCGCGTCAGGGCCGGCCCAAGGGCACACCCGATGACGACCAGCCGCTTGCTGGCCGCATGGTGGCGCTGATCTTCGAAAAGCCATCGACGCGGACCCGGGTGTCCTTTGACGTAGGTGTGCGCCAGATGGGTGGCGAGACGATGGTTCTTTCGGGCAAGGATATGCAACTCGGGCATGGCGAGACCATTGCCGATACGGCGCGTGTCATGTCGCGCTACGTCGATCTCATCATGATCCGGACCTTTGATGAAACAGTGCTGACAGAAATGGCGGAATACGCGGATGTGCCAGTCATCAACGGGCTTACCGACCGCACGCACCCTTGTCAGATCATGGCCGATATCCTCACCTATGAGGAACATCGTGGCCCGATCAAAGGCAAGAAAGTTGTCTGGACCGGTGACGGCAACAATGTCTGCGCCTCATTCATTCACGCAGCGGGACAATTTGGCTTTGATCTGACCTTTACAGGCCCCTCGCAACTGGATCCTGAGGATGAGTTCATCGGCCTTGCCCGCAGGGCCGGATCTAAGATCACCATTGAACGCGACGCGGCCAAGGCGGTCGAGGGTGCTGATCTAGTGGTGGCAGACACTTGGGTCTCCATGCACGACAGCCAGTCATCTAAAGAGCGGCGTCACAACATGCTGCGCCCCTATCAGGTGAACGATGCGTTGATGGCGCATGCAAAACCGGATGCGCTGTTTATGCACTGCTTGCCCGCACACCGCGAAGAGGAAGTGACCTCTGCAGTGATGGACGGTCCACAGTCCGTGATCTTTGATGAGGCGGAAAACCGGCTGCACGCGCAAAAGGCCGTGATGCGCTGGTGTCTGGGCGTCTGACCTGACCACGGCGGGAGCGCTCCCGCCCGTCGCAGCCGCATTAAAATGCAGCTCCTCCCGTTGGGCGTAGCGCCGGGCCTTTGGCCCGGCGCGTTGCGTTCCCCGGGTCAGATCTGGTCAGGACCGCCCACGTCTGACACAGTGGCGCTTAGTGGATCGGCAAGGGAGTGCCGTTGTGAGTGAGGGCCATATCGTTGTGCTGGGAGCTCCGGCTCTGGCGGGGTTTTGCGCAGGGCTTTGGGCAGCGGCCGGGCATAGGGTGACATGGGGTGTGGCTCCACAAACCCAAGCACAGTTTGAACGCGGCGGATTGCGCCTTACCGATCCCAGCGGGCTAGATGCACGGATCGGGCCGGATGTGCTGGACTGTCTGCCGGTGCGCGACGCTCTGCGGTGTGCTGATCTTGTGGTTCTGCTGGATCTGGACGAATTGAAAGCCGTAACAGTCTGGTCGGAAATCGCATCAAACGCGCCTGTGGGCACCATGGTGCTGAACGTCACTTCTGCGACCTCCGCAAATTGCGTGCTA
The DNA here is from genome assembly GCF_000376545.2 of Tritonibacter mobilis F1926. Classification (NCBI taxonomy): domain Bacteria; kingdom Pseudomonadati; phylum Pseudomonadota; class Alphaproteobacteria; order Rhodobacterales; family Paracoccaceae; genus Tritonibacter; species Tritonibacter mobilis. The sequence continues at coordinate 2,107,553 of NZ_CP015230.1, read as the reverse complement.
CCTCCGGCCACCCCCACTGGAGGGCAGATGGTCTTGGGCCTTGCGCCATGGTCTGTGAACCAACATGTCGAGGGCTCGCAAGATGAAGCACTCTGGATGCACCGTCATGGGGCAGGAGGGCCAATGCGCGTCGCGGAAGAAGCGGGCATTTGGGCTCGCGATTTGAGCGTACCCTGTCTCGATGTCAAAGCTCAGTCTGATATTTCGGGTTTGATTTGGGGGAGCAAATTGGCCAGGCTGCTGCCGCTGTGCTCGAGCCTTGCAGGGATTGCGCCACGCGCGCTCTTGCAGGACCGCGTGTGGCGCAACATGTGTGCCGACCTGCTTGAAGAGGCGCTGGCTGTGCTGCGAAAAACGGGCATTCGCCCAAAACCAGCGCGGGGCTTGCCGCTGTCCTTGCGGCTCAGGGCCTTGCGAGTGGGTGGCCTATTGAACACCTTGGCATGGCCAGAGGTTTCGATGGTTCAAGGCGGCTCCGCGAAAGAGGCAGATCTGTCGCTATTGCAAGACTTGTCAATTCTTGGCGCGCGCGTCGGGATGGCGATGCCGATCAGCGCCTCTCTGCTTCAGGCAGATGTGCGAGGCGGCTGATCAGACCGAGAATACATGCATCAACGCATAAATGCCGGCCGAGAGCGCGGCGGATAAAGGAACCGTGATCAGCCATGCCGCCAGAATGGTCAGGACATGGCTGCGACGCACCAAGCGCCGGCGGCTGCGATCTTCGCGTGGAAGGCCGGGCCGCTCCGCCTTTTGCCCAGCACGGCGCGCATGTGCGGCCGCATATTCGCGATAAAATCCCACGCCAAAGACCGCACCGACGGCCACATGCGTCGATGAGACTGGCAGCCCAAGCCAGCTGGCCACGATCACCGTGAGGGCTGCAGAGGTAGAGACGCAATAGGCGCGAATGGGATTGAGCTTGGTGATTTGGTTGCCCACCATATTGACCAACCGAGGGCCAAACAGCAGCACCCCCATCGCCATCCCAAAAGCGCCGATGATCAGCACCCAGAATGGGACATGGAGCGAGGTCAGTGCATTGATTTCGGCCGGGTGAGTGCCTGCCTCCTGTTGGCCCATGACATGTACAATGGTCGCCAGCGGGCTGATGGCATTGGCGACATCATTGGCCCCGTGAGCAAAAGACATCAGCACCGCCGCGATGACCAGCGGCAGCCGGAACAACGCTTTGATTGCACCTTTTTGATGCTCCAACTGCGCAGCGCGATGCAGAATAAGCGGTCGGGCGATGAGGAACGATAGCAGCGCCACACCAACCCCGGCCAAGAGCGCTTGGCTGGACGTTGCAGACGACAGGCTTTCGGGCAGTTTCAGCACAAAGAACGTACCAAAAGCCCCCCCCATTCCGGCCAGCAACAGCGGAACCCAACGCCGCGCTGCTGCCATTTTGTCATCCTGTTGGGTGATCAGCTGGCGGATCAAAGCAAGAAGCGCCATTGCAAGCACAGCACCGATGAGCGGCGAGAGCATCCAGCTGGCCGCAATACCACTGAAGGTGAACCAATCTACCGCGCCAAATCCCGCCGCTGCGGTGGTCGCGCCCAATATGGAGCCGATGATGCTCTGGGTGGTGGAAACTGGTGCGCCCATCCATGTGGCCAGATTGACCCAGAGCGCCGATGCAATCATGGCCGACATCATCGCCTGCACAACGGTTTGTGGGGCGCTCATGGCCTCTGGGTCGATCAGCTTGCTGGACACCGTCGCGACCACTTCGCTGCCACCAAGGAGTGCGCCAGAGACCTCGGCCAAGGCGGCGGCAATCAGGGCTGCGGTCATCGGAAGCGCCTTGGCACCAACCGCAGGCCCCATGTTGTTGGCCACGTCATTGGCCCCGATGTTGAGCGCCAGATAAGCACCAAACACGGCCGCAACCATGGCCATGATGGTCGTAGGCGATGTGCCGAGCACGAGTGCGGCCTCGACACCGGCCAGTGCCATGAATGCGAGCGCCAATCCGAGCCCCAAAAGCGGGCGCACGACATAGCCTGTGGTGCGCTCCATCTGGTTGAGACGGGCGAGATCTTTGTCCAGCAATCTCCAATCAGGGCGCGCCATCACAGGGAACTTTCGTCAAAACGACAATTGGCTACGGGATGCCCGGCATGTCCGGCAGACTGACCGGATGCCTTATGGGCGAGGATAAGGGCGAAGGGTAACAGCGAGTTCAAGAGGGGCGGAAGCTGTTCAGAAGGTCTTGAAGCTGAGGTTCGCGCACCATTTGCGCGGCTTCTTGAGGTGGCACCCAGTTGCGCTTGCGCTCATGAGCCTCTGGAAAATCATCGCGCAGATCTTCGACCTCGATTGCATAGACCAAAGTCTCCAAAGGCTCCGCAGTGCCGTTATCGAGACGTTTGTCATATTCAAAACGCCCCACCGGAGCCTCGTCGAACTGCCCCTGACGCACGCCTGCTTCTTCCCAGGCTTCCTGTGCGGCACTTTCTGCACTGGATTTACCTTCCATGGGCCAGCCCTTCGGGATGACCCAGCGGCCTGTATCTCGGCTTGTTACAAGCAACACCTCGCACCCCGTGTCGGTACGGCGAAAGCACAGCGCCGCAACCTGCAGCCTGCGCGGGCGCGACAGCATGGGAAGAAAGGTCTGAGACCAGAATTTCTGCAGTAACTGTTGCATCGAATGCTCGAAGCCTTTTGGGCGTGTTCTTATACTCTTTAGCTGAACGAGGAAGTGCAGATAGTCTTGTTCTGGGGTGAGTACAACTTCTTTGTGTTAAACTTTCGCTACCGTTGCTCTTATATCATTGTTGCATCGGCTATTCACTTGCGCGGGCGGGCGCGCAGGGTTGCTTCGGCTTGAGTGGGATCTTCGGGCCAGGGGTGTTTGGGGTACTGCGCGCGCATGTCCTTGCGCACATCGGCGTAGGAGCCGGACCAGAATCCCGGCAGATCGCGGGTGATCTGGATCGGGCGACGGGCTGGCGACAAGAGCGTGACCTTCAGTGCCACACCCGCGACGGTGGGATGGCGGGTGACGCCGAACATCTCCTGCAGGCGGACCTCGATCCCCGGCGTGTCGCTGGCGTAGTCAATGGGGATCTTGCGCCCAAGCGGTGTCACGAAACTGCCCGGAACCTCGCGGTCAAGGAGCTGGGTCTGTTCCCACGTCAGCGCGGCGCGCAGGGCCGGGAGCGCGTCAAAACCCTTCCAATCAGCGTCCGTGCGCATGCCCGTTAGCATGGGCAGCAGCCAGTCCTCGAGAGTTGCCATCAGGCCCGCCTCGGAGAAATCCGGCAGGTCGTGGCCTTCGGCGCGCAGCAGTTCGACACGGGTGGCAAGCCGCGCGGCGGCGGGCGACAGGCGCAGGCCGAGGTCACGCACACCGTCGAGCATGGCGGTGGCGGTGGCCTCGGGCGGGACGTCCTTCCAGATGCGGTCGTCCAGCACCAGCGCGCCAAAGCGTTCCTGTTTGCGCGCCACCACGCGGCGGTCGCGTTTGGACCAGCTGCAGAGATCCTGCCAGTGGATCTGATCTGCAAACAACGCGCGGATTTCGGCCAGGGTTATCTGCGCCGCAAGGCGGATCTTGGCCTCGCGCGGATTGCCGTCGCTGTCGGTCACAACAAGGTAGGAGGCCGCGGCCAGCGGGTCGGAGTTTTCCAGCACCGCGCCCTTGCCACCAGAGAGCACATAGCGGGCGTCATCGCCCTTGCGGCGCTGCGCCACCCGATCCGGATAGGCCAGCGCGGCCATGGCCGCCGCAGAGAGCGGCTCTGATGTGGCGGCGGCGGCGGGTCTGCCCGCGGCGCTGGTCGAAGCGTCGCTCTGCCCGCCGCGTTGCCGGCGCAGGCGCTTTGCCTCGCTGGTGATCGCCTGCAGAGCGGGGGTCTTGACCTGATAGGGGCGGCGGTCGCGGAAGCGGCGCAGATCCCGCAGGGCCTCAAGACGCAGCGCCAGATCGACCGGCGCGCCGCGCAACGGGTCGCGGTCCGCCATCAGCGCCGCCAGTGCGGCGCTCTCCGGTCCCGCCACTGCCAGCATATGCGCCAGACGCGGGTGCAGGGGCAGGCGGGCCAGCGCGCGGCCATGGTCGGTGATCCGCATCTGCCCATCCAGCGCGCCGAGCATCTGCAACAGGGCACGCGCCTCGGACAGGCTACCGGCAGGGGGCTGGGTCAGCAACGGCAGATCCGCAGGCTCCGCGCCCCAAAGCGCCAGTTCCAGCGCCAGACCGGTGAGGTCTGCGGCCTCGATCTCGGCCCGGGGGTAGGCCATCAGCGCGCCCTCTTCGCCCTTGGACCAGAGCCGATAGCAAGTGCCCTCGGCCACGCGACCGGCGCGGCCCTGCCGCTGAGTGGCTTCGGCGCGGGTCACGCGTTCTGTCACCAGCCGCGACATGCCAGCACCGGGGTCGAACCGGGCGCGCCGGGCCTGTCCCATATCCACCACGACGCGGATGTCCTCGATCGTCAGGGAGGTTTCGGCGATGGAGGTCGCCAGCACCACCTTGCGCCCCTCGGAGACGGGGGCGATGGCGGCGCGTTGTTCGGCAAAGGGGAGGGCGCCAAACAGCGGACGGATTTGGCAATTCCCGGGCAGACGGGCCTCCAGCGCGCTGGCGGCGCGGCGGATTTCGCCCTCGCCGGGCAGGAACACCAAAAGGCCCCCGCCGGTTTTGCGGGTCTCCCCTTCCGCGCGGGCGACCAGATCCACCAGCGCGTCCAGCTTGCGTGCCTTGGCGGGCAGGGGGCTGTCGAGCCAGCGGGTTTCGACCGGGTAGCTGCGGCCCTCGGAGGTCACGATGGGCGCATCCATCAAGGCCGCCACCGGGCCTGCATCCAGCGTGGCGGACATCGCCAGCAGCAAGAGGTCGTCGCGCAGGGCACCTGCAACCTCCAGACAGAAGGCGAGCCCCAGATCGCCATTGAGGGAGCGTTCGTGAAATTCGTCGAAGATCACCGCGCCGACGCCCGGCAAGTCCGGGTCCGATTGCAGCATCCGGGTCAGGATGCCTTCGGTGACAACCTCGATGCGGGTGGATTTTGAGGCCTTGGCCTCGCCGCGCACCCGGTAGCCGACGGTCTGACCGGGGCTTTCTCCCAGGGTTGACGCCATGCGCTCTGCCGCTGTGCGGGCGGCGAGGCGGCGGGGCTCCAGCATCAGGATGCGCCCGGTGGTCAAGCCTGCCTCAAGGATCGCAAGCGGCACCTTGGTGGTCTTGCCCGCGCCGGGGGGCGCTTGCAGCACCGCGCGGCCCCGCGCGCGCAGAGCATCAATCAGGTCGGGGAGCGCGTCATCAATCGGGAGCCTTATCATGGCGGCGCTTATCGCCAATCGCGGGCTTAACGTCCAGCCTGCGTAAGCCCACCTTGCAACGTCACAGTGCCGAAAACCGTGGCGACTTTGGCGGCGGACATGTGGAAACGCCCATCCGGCCCGGCTTCGTAGCTGAGTTCGAGATCAAAGGACTTTGCCCGCGCCAATTCTCGCGTGCTGTAGCCGTCTTCGCGGTGCAATGTGCCCCGGCAGACAAACCCCGCCCCCTTTGGACGTGGCGGGCCCAGCACCAGCCGCGTGCGTCGTGCCCCATCAAAGATCGGCTGATCGAGAGTGCAGAGATCATCTGCTGCTTGCGGTGCCACTGCGCGGAAAATGGCGGTCGCCGGATCAACCGTGTCGCGCTGATGCTCCGGGCGAAGAGGCGGGGTGTCGGCACCAAGACGCCCGCCGGTGACCCGGGGCACGCCATTCGCATAATCGAGTTGAGCCGTCGATTGCCTCTGCCCGGTGTTGACGTTTTCCAGGAACCACGCGGGCCGAGGGCCTGCAGGGGTCCAGCGCCCCCGTGCCTGCATCTCGAAATGAACCTTTGCCAATAGCGCCACCGCACCGGTCGAGGTAAAGCGACTGCGCACGCCATAGGTGCCACCGCTGCGCTGGCTGGCAAGAGTGAAAGTGCCAAGTTTGACGCCGAGGCCCCGCACAACATAGTGCTGCTGATCGCGCGTGCTGGGGTCATTCGCGAATACAACCATGGGCGATATGAAGGCCGCGAGCAGGATAACCCCTCTGAGGACAAGGTAACGGCGCATCAAGGCAATTCCTTTCCAATATCAAGCGTATGTTTCAAAGCGGCATTGAGGTTTTGCGGCAGGGCCACTGGACAAGCGCGCCCCGGCTGCGCCATCAATGCGCGGCAAGGACGAGAGGCGCGCCATGGACATCGCACAGCTGAGTGACAGGATCTTAAACGCGGACCGTCGGGCCTTGGCCCGCGCCATCACATTGGTGGAAAGTGCGCGTCCGGATCACCGTGCGCAGGCGGATGACTTGCTGTCGCGGCTGGCCAAAAGCGACCGTCAGGCACTTAGGATCGGTCTGTCAGGAACGCCCGGGGTGGGTAAATCCACCTTTATCGAGGCCTTTGGCATGATGCTCATCGGGCAGGGGCTGCGGGTTGCGGTGCTGGCGGTTGATCCCAGCTCGGCGCGGTCCGGTGGATCAATTCTGGGGGATAAAACCCGGATGGAGCGGCTCAGCCGTGAGCGCGCGGCGTTCATTCGCCCCAGTCCCAGCCAGAGCCACCTTGGCGGCGTCGCACGCCGCACCCGCGATGCGGTAGCGTTATGCGAGGCGGCGGGGTTTGACGTGGTGTTGATCGAAACCGTGGGGGTGGGGCAGTCGGAAACCGTTGTGTCGGAACTGTCCGATCTGTTCCTGTTGTTGCTGGCCCCGGCAGGTGGCGATGAGCTTCAGGGCGTGAAGCGCGGCATCATGGAGATCGCCGATATGATTCTGATCAACAAGGCCGATGGCGATCTGAAAGCGACGGCGACTCGCACCTGCGCCGATTATGCCGGGGCGCTGCGGCTTTTGCGCAAACGTCCGCAAGATCCGGATGGTTTTCCCAAGGCGTTGACCGTCTCTGCAATCGAGGCCGCCGGGTTGGATAAGGCGTGGGCAGAGGTGCAGGCGCTGGCCGGGTGGCGGCGCGAAAACGGGTTTTGGGACCAAAACCGGGCGCAGCAAGCGCAGTATTGGTTTTCTGAAGAGGTGCGACAGGCGCTTTTGGCGCGGCTTCAGACCTCTTGGGCAAAGACGCGCATGACGGAACTGTCGAAAAAGGTGGCTGAGGGCGCGCAAACCCCACAAGAGGCTGCGCGCGATCTGTTGACGGGTTTGGGTGTCGCGGACCTTGACCCGTCGCGCGTGGGCTAGGACCTGCGACTCAGGTGCGACGGTTGAGGGTGTTCACGGCCTAATATGGCGTGCACACGCTTGCATCTTGGCCTCGAAATTGTAAAAGCCCGCCAGCGCTGGAGGGGATGGCGCGGGAATGTCGGCTGGTCTGCCATAAAAGCGTCGCATATGGCTTGACCATCTTCGCGATTCCTCCTAAACGCATCCAACCAGTTTTCGGGCGCAGCCAATGGCAGCGCCCTTGTAATTTGGCGACTGATTCCAAAAGGCCGGGCAGGCTGTACTCGGGTCGGGACGCCGCAGATACGAAGGATAACACCATGTCGCGCCGTTGCGAACTGACCGGAAAAGGCCCGATGACTGGCAACAATGTCAGCCACGCCAACAACAAAACCAAGCGTCGTTTCTTGCCGAACCTGAACGACGTCACCCTGCAGTCCGAGACTCTCGGCCGCGGTGTGAAGCTGCGCATCTCTGCTGCAGCGCTGCGTTCGGTTGATCACCGTGGTGGTCTGGACGCCTTCCTTGCCAAAGCAAAAGACGCAGAGCTGTCTGACGCGGCGCTGAAGGTCAAAAAAGAAATCGCAAAGGCACAAGCCGCGCAGGCCTGATAGGCTGCGTGATTTCTTGATCCTGCCCAAGAATTTCAAAAGACCACCGAGTGCGAATCTCGGTGGTCTTTTCCGTTTGGTGCCAACGATTCATCTCCGCGACTCTTTGCCCGCGGCTTAGGGTCGGGGCTTGTGGCATGTCTGTCTTCCTGAGATATGATTGTGCCAATGACATTGCTTAGACGGTATACCGCCCTGCTGCTCGCGGCGGCATTGTTGCTGACCGGCCATAGCGCCGCTGCCAGCCGCTTTGCGCGTGATGCGACGGGGCAGGTCATCCTGTGCACCGGCACGGGGCCTGTGACTGTCTATGTCGACGAGAACGGCGAACCGACGGGCGCGCCGCATATCTGCCCGGACTGCATCAATCACATCCTTGATCTGGCTCAGAGCCCGATGGTGTTCCTCGCGCCCGCTGCCGTGATGCGGCAAGCGCATCGACTGCCCTCGCGCGCGCAGAGCGATGTTGCAACGGAGCGCACGGCCCGTGCGCGCGCGCCACCGTTGGTCTGACCTGTTCCCAAACTTTACGTCAGGCCGGTTGCACGCATGTGCCCGAAGCCAACAGTCAAATTCTCAAGGAGACAAAAGATGTCCTTTAAATCTCTCAGCCGCTCGGCAGCATTTTCCGCGATTGCAACTCTCGCTCTTGCGGGCACCGCTGCGGCGGAAATGGTCGTGCAGGACGCCTATGCGCGGTCCAGCAATAAAATGTCGGGCGGGGCCTTCATGGAGGTCCTCAATCAGGGCGACACCGATGACCGCCTTGTGGAAGCGCGCTCTGACGTGGCCAAGCGGGTGGAGTTGCACACCAGCAAAGAAGACGCCAACGGCGTTATGAAGATGATGCCTGTAGAAGAGGGCTTTGCGATTCCGGCAGGTGGGACGCATATGTTCCAGCGGGGTGGCGATCACATCATGTTCATGGGCCTCAACCGTGAACTCAAGGATGGCGATAAAATCGACGTCGCCTTGGTGTTTGAAAAAGCCGGAGAGGTCCCGGTTCAGATCGAGGTGGATATGGACCGTCAGCCGACAGAAGGGCATGCGGGCCACGATAATCACGGCGACCACAGCGAGCATTCCAACTGATCGTCTGCAGGTCTTTGACCGCAGGCAGATGAACGCAAAGCCCCGGCATATGTCGGGGCTTTTTTATGCGTTGCTGCCCGTCAGCAGGCCTTCAACCCATTTTGGCACAATCTCTGTTGCAGGGCCAAAATGACGCTCTCCAAAGGCCCGGCTGATCTCCGAGGGTTCCAGATTCAGCTCGACCGTATCAGCGCCATTGGCTGCCGCTTCCTGCACAAAGGACGCGGCCGGGTAGACCTGCCCAGAAGTCCCAATCGACGCGAACAGATCGGCCTCTTCCAGATGAGAGATGATCTCTTCCATGTGATAGGGAATTTCACCGAACCAGACCACATCGGGGCGCGCCTGTTGAGCGCCACAGGCGGGGCATGTTGTCGCCAGTGTCATTTCCATAGGGGCCTGCCATTGATGCGCGCAGGCAGCACAGAGAGCGCCTCCTAATGTGCCGTGCATGTGGAGCACATTGCGCGCACCTGCTGCTTCATGCAGCCCGTCCACGTTTTGCGTCACGATGACGACCTCTCCCGCCCAGTGTTGTTCGAGCTGCGCGAGGGCGAGATGGGCCGCGTTCGGCTGGGCTTCTGCGGCCTGTTGGCGGCGTGCGGAGTAAAAGCGATGCACCAGCTCGGGGTCGCGGGCAAAACCCTCAGGTGTTGCTACATCTTCGATCCGGTGCTGGGACCATAACCCGCCCTCGTCGCGAAATGTGCCGAGCCCGCTTTCTGCTGAAATCCCGGCACCGGTGAGGATCACAATCTTGCTCATGTCACGCCCTTTGTGTCGCGGTTTATTCATGGTCGCTGTGTTGATAAACTGGCATAGTCGGGCAGGTGCCGAAAATACTTAATTTCAGCATTTCAAATCTAAAAGGGATCTTCCGTGAAAAGCGTATTGTTTGTCTGTCTTGGTAATATTTGCCGATCGCCCGCTGCGGAGGCGCTTTTTCGAGAAAGATGCCCTCATATACGAACGGATAGTGCTGGCACCTCGGATTTCCACGTGGGAGAGCCGCCATACGCGCCTATGGCGACCGCAGCAGGCGCGCGTGGAATTGATATGAGCGATTTGCGGGCACGACAATTCACCACGAGTGATTTTCGAAACTTTGATTTGATCGTCGTGATGGATAAAGAAAACCGGCGCAACGTGGAGAGCTTGCGCCCAGCCGGAAATACCACCCCGGTCGAGCTGTTTGCTCCCTTTGCTGCGGAGGGGACTGCAGATGAGGTGCCTGACCCCTATTACTCCCGCGACTTCGACGGCTGCCTCGACCTATTAGAAAGCGCTGCAATTGGATTGCAGCGCAAGATCTCGTAACGGTGATTGGGGGGGCGTCGGTAAACCTTAGCTCTCAAGCACGCGCAATTGCCCGGCCAGCCATGGCAGGCGGTTGATTGCGGGTGCGATGATCTGGCTTTGGGTAAGGCGACGCACAGTGCCGGCAACTTCGAGCGGAACCGTGTCCGGCCAATCCGACTGCGCAAACAGAGAAATGCGACGTGAAAAGCCTGCGAAGGGCAGGGCGAATGCGTCGATCTCTTCGTGGAAACGCGCGGCACGCATGTAACCCAGCGGCGTGGTGATCGCCCAACCGATGCGGCGTGCAACCATTGCCATCAGCGCAAGATGAGAGCCAATTTCGAAACGGTCATCAAACTCCATCTTGTGGCGGGTCAGATGAGATTCGATCTGCTGGGAGATCAATTGATCACGGGCATAGCGCAACAAAGGCAGGTGATTCAGTTGATTTCCAACGTCATCCGGGTCGGTGACGCGTCCGCGCGGTGCAACAAGGATGAACGGATCTTCGATCAGCGGATATTCGTTCATATCGGAACGCAGCTCTCCGGTGGAAGCGGCGACGCCGATATGCAGTTCTTTTTCTGCCATGGCCTTATAGATGTCATGGCTGGACGCGGTGACCATCTTGAAGCGGCATTGGGTCAGGCTATCGGCCAAAATGGTTGCAAGGCGCGGTGTCAGATCATTGTCGAAGTCATCAATCAGCCCCATGGAAAGCGCGGGCAGATGTGAAAGATCCATCACCGTAAGCTCGCTCTGGGCCAGTCGTAATTCGCTCAAAACCGCCTGAGTGCGGGACAGGAAGCTGCGCCCGGCCGAAGTCAGAACCATAGGGCGACGACCGTGATCTACGAGATCGGAGCCAAGGGCTTTTTCGAGGTTGCGAAGCTGCTGGCTGACCGCTGGCTGACTAAGACCAGTAATGTCGGCAGCCTGCGCAACAGAACCCGACTTGGCCAAAGCTTCAAAAACTTCTAGCCCTCGGAGAGTAACGCCTTTCATAAGCATAGGTTGGCTCCCAAAAGTCCAATTTCATTCAAACTCCGTCACGCGATGCTTCTGCCGGGGGAGCGTCTGAACACTACACATCACAGGATTTCCCTGCATGCGAAACAATCTTCAATGTTTCTATTTTTATTTTATTAGTTTGAAAAGGAAAAAGTTATCAATTCGGATGATTTATAGGAAGTTTCACGTTTTTGAAAGAAAAATGGTCACGGGCAACGCCAATTAACCATTTTTCCATCAAAGATCAAAGTTGACGGTAAACGCAGCATTAACCGCAGATGCGCTCGGCGTCACTTCCAAAAACTTTGTATTTCTTCCACAGGCGAGCATCGCTGCTGCGTGCTGATTGGCGCACTTCTTGTGCCCGGTGGGGATCAGCAAACCATTTGGAGACGGTGCGCTGTTCGGATTTGGTCAATCGGCCTTCGGCGACCTGCTGGATGCAACGGCACAGGTTTGCCTCGGCAGCGCTTCTGTTTGAATTGCGGCATGCACGCTCAATCGCCCCGGCTTCAGCTGACGGTGCGACAAAGAGGGTGGAGGTAACGCATAGGCAGGCGGCGAGGGTCAGTCGGAACACGATCATCATTCTCCGGTTGGCACAGTTGGGAATACGAGAAATTTGACTACCTATTCCACATCTCAACGGGAGATTTCAATGGGGAGACAGCGGAGTTTGGCTGCTTGGGATCTCGTAGGCGGCAACAGGTCGCATCTGCGTGCATTTCACCGGCGCACAAGCGCACGATCCACCTTGACCAAACGCAAAATCCCAATCATATGCGCTTGTCATGACAGAGCTCTCGAAAATCCGCAATTTCTCCATCGTCGCTCATATCGACCACGGCAAGTCCACGCTTGCTGACCGCCTCATCCAATCGACGGGGACGGTGCAGGATCGTGACATGAAAGAGCAGCTGCTCGACGCCATGGACATCGAGCGCGAGCGGGGCATCACCATTAAGGCGAACACCGTCCGCATCGATTACGAGGCCGACGACGGTGAACGCTATGTGTTGAACCTGATCGACACCCCCGGTCACGTCGACTTCGCCTATGAGGTCTCCCGCTCCATGCGCGCGGTTGAAGGTTCTCTGCTGGTGGTCGACTCGACCCAAGGGGTTGAGGCGCAAACACTGGCGAATGTCTATCAGGCAATCGACGCAGATCATGAGATCGTACCGGTTCTCAACAAGATCGACCTGCCCGCCGCTGATTGTGATCGCGTCGCCGAGCAAATCGAGGATGTGATCGGCATTGATGCGACAGATGCCATTCAGGTGTCAGCCAAAACCGGCATTGGCATCAAGGAAACCCTTGAAGCAATCGTGAAGCGCCTGCCCGCACCAAAAGGGGAGCGCGACGCCCCTCTGAAGGCGATGCTGGTGGATAGCTGGTATGATGCCTACCTCGGCGTCATCGTGCTGGTGCGCATCATGGATGGCGTTCTGAAAAAGGGTGACCAAATCAGGATGATGCAGACCAACGCCCGCTATGGTGTTGAGCGTATCGGTGTGTTCCGCCCTGCCATGCAGACTGTTGATGAGCTTGGCCCCGGCGAAATCGGCTTTATCACCGCCTCGATCAAGCAGGTGCGCGATACCAAGGTGGGCGATACCATCACCCATGATAAAAAGGGTGCCGAGGTCGCGCTGCCGGGCTTTAAACCCTCGGTGCCGGTGGTGTTCTGTGGTCTGTTCCCGGTGGACAGTTCCGAATTCGAAGACCTGCGCAACGCGATTGAGAAACTTGCGCTCAATGATGCGTCTTTCTCTTACGAGATGGAAACCTCTGCGGCACTGGGCTTTGGCTTCCGCTGCGGCTTCCTGGGGCTCTTGCACCTTGAGGTGATCCGCGACCGGATCGAGCGCGAATACAATATCGAACTGATCACAACCGCGCCCTCCGTGGTTTATCACGTCTTTGGCAAAGACGGTGTGATGTCCGAACTGCACAACCCTGCCGACATGCCCGATCTGTCCACAGTGGATCACGTCGAAGAGCCGCGCATCAAAGCGACCATTCTGGTGCCGGACGAATATCTCGGTGATGTGTTGAAACTCTGTCAGGATCGCCGTGGCATTCAAGAAGACCTCTCCTACGCGGGGTCGCGCGCCATGGTCGTTTATGATCTGCCGCTGAACGAAGTGGTCTTTGATTTCTATGACCGGTTGAAGTCGGTGACCAAGGGCTATGCCTCTTTTGACTATCAGATGCTCGGCTACCGTATCGATAATTTGGTCAAAATGTCGGTGCTGGTGAACGATGAGCCTGTGGATGCGCTGTCGATGATGGTACACCGCGACCGCGCCGAAGCGCGGGGGCGTGCGATGTGCGAAAAGCTCAAGGAGCTGATCCCGCGCCACATGTTCAAGATCCCGATTCAGGCAGCCATCGGCGGCAAGGTCATCGCCCGCGAGACCCTTTCCGCAATGCGCAAGGACGTGACCGCGAAATGCTACGGCGGCGATGCCACCCGGAAGCGCAAGCTCTTGGACAAGCAAAAAGCCGGTAAGAAAAAGATGCGCCAATTTGGTCGTGTCGATATCCCGCAGGAGGCGTTTATCTCTGCACTGAAGATGGACGATTGATCCTCAAGGCCTCCCTCAGCGGGAGGCCTTTTTCGTTGCGCGCCTGCTTGGGTGAGGGGGGAACCCTGCGCCGGAACACCGGATCGACTTGTCGTCGACCTGTGTGGGGAGGTGGTTCCTGCCACATGTTGTCTGCGCTTGCATTCTGGCCCCGCTCAGGTGCAATGTCGCGCCGATTTGAACCACTATAAATGAGGTGAAGCATGATCCCGGTCAAAGGCGTCACAGGACAAAACGTGGCAGTGCTGGGGTTGGGGCGTTCGGGGCTTGCCACTGCGCGTGCGTTGCGCGAGGGCGGGGCCGAGGCGATCTGCTGGGATGACAACCCTGCCGCGCGCGAAAACGCCGAAGCGGAGGGGTTCACCTGCCGCGAGTTGACCAAGCAGGGCGCATTCGAAGGCATCTCAGCCCTGATCGTGTCACCCGGTATCCCGCACCTCTATCCCAAACCGAACCCGGTGGTGCGTGCGGCATTGAGCGCGGGTGTCCCGGTGGACAATGACATTGGCCTGTTCTTCCGCTCAGTGGCGACGTCGGAATGGGATGAGTTCGACACACCGCCAAAAGTGATCGCGGTGACTGGCTCCAACGGGAAATCAACCACGGTGGCGCTGTTGCACCACATTCTTGAACATGTCGGGCGCAACAGTCAGATGGCGGGCAATATCGGGCGCGGGGTGCTGGACATCGACCCACCCGTGGACGGCGGTGTCGTGGTGCTGGAGCTCTCATCTTATCAGACGGATCTGGCGCGTGCGCTCACCCCGGATGTGGCTGTTTTCACCAATCTCACCCCGGATCATCTGGACCGCCACGCAGGCATGGGGGGCTATTTCGCCGCCAAACGACGTCTGTTTGCCGAAGGTGGCCCTGACCGCGCGGTCATTGGCATCGACGAGGATGAAGGCCTGTTCCTTGCGGGGCAGATGAGTGAGGGCAATGGTGACGACCGGGTGATCCGCGTCTCATCGGAGCAAAAACTCTCTGGCAACGCGGGGTGGAGCGTATTCGCCCGCAAAGGGTTCCTGTCGGAGTACCGCAAGGGTCGGCAGGCGGGATCAATTGATCTGCGCGACATTCCCGGCCTGCCCGGTGCGCATAACCACCAAAACGCCTGCGCGGCCTATGCGGCGGCGCGCACCCTTGGTCTTGCGCCGCGGGTGATTGAGGCTGCGATGAAGACCTACCCGGGCCTGCCACACCGCAGTCAGCGTGTCGCGCAGGTGAATGGGGTGTCTTATGTGAATGACAGCAAGGCCACCAATGTGGACAGCGCGGCCAAGGCGCTGAGCGCATTCAAAAAGATCCGTTGGATCTGCGGCGGTCTTGAAAAAGAAGGCGGGCTTGAGGCGCTGAAGGGTGCGACAGGTGAGGTTCTCAAGGCCTATGTGATCGGTCGCGAAGCGGCGCAATTTGCCATGCAGCTCAACGTCGATGCGGAGGTCTGTACCACTATGGCAGCGGCGGTTGAACATGCGATGGCCGATGCAGGTGAGGGGGAGACTGTGCTCTTGGCTCCTGCGGCGGCGAGCTTTGATCAATACGATAGCTTTGAAAAACGCGGCGAGGATTTTATCGCAGAGGTCACAGCGCGTCTGAACGGCCAGGGCCCCAACGATTAACCCCGGATAGCGGTTCCTGCGGCGTGGCCTGACGCCCATGCCCATTGGAAGTTGTAACCGCCAAGCCAGCCGGTCACATCCACTGCTTCGCCAATAGCATAAAGGCCGGGCACCGCCTTGGCCTCCATGCTACGCGACGACAGCGCATCGGTGTCGATGCCGCCCAATGTGACCTCGGCGGTGCGGTAACCTTCGGTGCCCGTGGGTTTTAATCGCCAGTCTTTCAGCCGGTCGCACAGCGCCTGAAGCGCTGCGTCGGACTGATCGGCCAATCGCCCCTTAAGGCTGCCATCTGCCGCCAGATCCTCTACCAGCCGTGCGGGTAGGTGGCGGGCAAGTTCTGTGGTCAGATCCTTGCGTCCGCTCTGTTGGCGTTGCTCGCGCAGGGCCACAAAGAGATCCACCTCCGGCAAGAGGTGCACCGCGATCTCCTCGCCCTCGCGCCAATAGCTGGAGATTTGCAGGACCGCAGGGCCAGAAAGTCCACGGTGCGTGAACAGCAGGGCCTCATCAAAACTGGCCTCGGCATTGGAAATGCGCGCAGAGACCGACACGCCCGCAAGGGGTTTGAACCGATCCGCCCCAAAGGTGAAGGGCACAAGGCCCGGGCGTGTGTCCAGAACATGAAGGCCGAACTGCGTGGCGATCTCATAGGCAAGCCCAGTTGCACCCATTTTGGGGATCGATTTGCCCCCCGTCGCCAGCACGAGGTTTTGCGCGGTGACCGTCACGGGTTTGCCTTCGCGTTCCAGCCGCACGGTGAAACCGGCGCTGCCATGAGACACATCGACCACCGAGGTTTGCAACCACAGATCGGCGCCCGCATCGCGCAGCTCTTTGACCAGCATCGCAACGATCTGTCGGGCGGAGTCGTCACAAAACAGCTGGCCAAGGGTTTTCTCGTGCCATGCGATGCCATGGCGGGTGACCAGCTCGATGAAATCCCATTGGGTGTAGCGCGCCATCGCCGATTTGCAGAAATGCGGATTCTGCGAGAGGTAGTTTTCCGGCGCTGCATACATATTCGTAAAGTTGCAGCGCCCGCCGCCAGAGATGCGGATCTTTTCGCCCGGTGCCTTGGCATGGTCCACCACGAGGCAGTCGCCCCCTGCGCGCGCTGCGCACATCATGCCAGCTGCGCCAGCGCCGAGAATCAAGGTTTTTATCCGCATGGGCCGCATCGACCATGAAAGCGCGCACCACGCAAGTCGCAGCTGCAAAAGCAAATGTGACCACTGCGGGGCGGAATGATGTCATTTTCCCCGGCTGGATGCCCGGAAGATGCTGGCCTGATCGGCGCAATCGGGTTACACTTTAGCCAATAAGTCCCAAAAACGGGACACATCGAGGCGAAACAGGCCCTGCACCTATGGGCCCAATCAAGGCAGTGAACCCATGACTGAGATGGTCTATGGCGCGCTTCCCGCGCAAGAGGGGGAGCCGATCCTCCCGAAATGGTGGCGGACACTGGACAAGTGGACGACGACTTTCATCGTGTCCCTGTTCATTGTTGGCCTGCTTCTGGGGCTGGCGGCGTCGGTTCCGCTGGCGGCGCGCAACGGTCTGGACAATTTTCACTATGTGCAGCGTCAGGCCTTTTTTGGCTGTAGCGCATTGGTGGCGATGATGCTGACCTCGATGATGTCGCCGACGCTGGTGCGCCGGTTGGCGGTGATCGGTTTTATCTTTGCTTTCGTGGCGATGGCGCTCTTGCCCATCTTCGGCACCGATTTTGGCAAAGGGGCGGTGCGCTGGTACAGCCTTGGCTTTGCGTCGCTGCAACCGTCGGAGTTTCTAAAGCCCGGTTTCATCGTGCTTGCCGCCTGGATGATCGCCGCCAGCCAGCAGATTTATGGCCCTCCGGGGACGCTGCTGTCCTTTGGGCTTTGCATGGCAGTTGTGATGCTTCTGGTGCTGCAACCCGACTTCGGTCAGGCCTGTCTAATCCTCTTTGGCTGGGGCGTGATGTATTTCGTCGCCGGCGCGCCGATGCTGCTGTTGGTGGGCATGGCAGGCGTGGTGATCTTTGGCGGCGTCGTTGCCTATTCCAACTCCGAACACTTTGCCCGCCGCATCGATGGCTTTCTGAGCCCGGACCTCGACCCGACCACGCAGCTTGGTTATGCCACCAATGCGATCCGTGAGGGTGGTCTGTTTGGTGTCGGCGTCGGCGAAGGACAGGTGAAGTGGTCACTGCCGGATGCGCATACCGATTTCATCATTGCCGTCGCGGCCGAGGAGTACGGTCTGGTGCTCGTCTCCATCATCATCTTCCTCTACGCGATGATCGTTGTCCGCTCGCTGTTCCGCTTGATGCGCGAGCGGGACACATTCATCCGCCTCGCCGGGGCGGGGCTGGCCTGCACATTCGGCGTTCAGGCGATGATCAACATGGGCGTTGCGGTGCGTCTTCTGCCCGCGAAAGGCATGACTTTGCCGTTCGTAAGCTATGGCGGCTCCTCCCTGATTGCAGGCGGCATCGCAATGGGTATGCTCCTAGCCTTCACCCGGTCCCGACCTCAGGGCGAAATCGCGGACGCCTTGCGCGGACGTGGGCGCGGATAAGAGAGGTGGGCCGGTCAACGGATAAGAACGCGAAGGCAGGCACAAGATGACACAGAAACTGCTCCTGATGGCGGCGGGCGGCACCGGGGGGCATATGTTCCCCGCGCAGGCCTTGGCAGAAGCGATGTTGCGCAAGGGCTGGCGGGTGAAGCTCTCAACCGATGCGCGTGGTGCGCGCTATACCGGCGGCTTTCCCCATATGACCGAGATCACCGAAGTTTCTTCGGCCACATTTGCGCGCGGTGGGCTGCTGGCAAAGGCCATGGTCGCGCCCCGCATCGCGGCTGGCGTGGCCTCGATGGCGCTGGAAATGCGGCGTGAACGGCCTGATGCGGTGATCGGCTTTGGCGGCTATCCCTCGATCCCGGCGCTGGGGGCGGCGACGCTGTTGGGGCTGCCGCGCATGATCCACGAACAAAACGGCGTGCTGGGCAAGGTGAACCAGAAATTCGCCACCCGCGTGGCGCAGGTCGCGTGCGGCGTCTGGCCCACGGAGCTGCCGGAGGGCGCGCATGGCGTGCATGTCGGCAATCCGGTGCGCGGCGCGGTGCTGGAACGTCAGGGCGCGCCCTATATTCCGCCCGGCGATTATCCGATGTCGCTCTTGGTGATCGGCGGCAGTCAGGGCGCGCGCATCCTGTCGGATGTAGTACCCGGCGCAATTGCCGCGCTGCCCGAAGCCCTTCGCCGCCATTTGCGCGTCAGTCATCAGGCCCGCGACGAAGATCAGGCGCGTGTTGCGCAGTTTTACGCCGATGCGGGGATTGATGCCGAGGTGCAGCCCTTCTTTACCGATGTGCCGTCGCGCATTTCCGAGGCGCAGCTGGTGATCTCGCGCTCCGGTGCGTCCTCTATTGCGGATATTTCGATCATTGGGCGCCCTTCGATCCTGATCCCGCTCGTCACAGCTGCAGGGGATCACCAGACTGCCAATACCCGTGGGCTGGTTGAAGCAGGCGGTGCCATTCGTATCCCGGAGAGCGCCCTTGACACTGCAACACTAGCAGAGCAAATCGCCGCAGTCCTGACCAATGCCCAAGGGGCCACCCAGATGGCGAACGCAGCATTGAGCACAGGCATTCCCGATGCCACGGATCGTCTCGTGGTGCTTGTTGAACATTTGTCCGAGGAAGCTGCCCAATGACCCCTGCCACCAAATTGCCCGGCGACGTCGGCCCGATCCATTTTGTCGGCATCGGCGGCATCGGTATGTCTGGCATCGCCGAAGTTTTGCTCAATCTCGGCTATGTGGTGCAGGGTTCGGATCTGAAATCCTCCAAGATTACCCAGCGACTGGAAACCCTCGGGGCCACCGTGTTTGAGGGCCAGCGCGCCGAGAATTTGGAAAACGCCGAAGTGGTGGTTATCTCCTCCGCGATCAAACCCGGCAATGCCGAGCTGGACGAAGCCCGCGCGCGCGGGCTGCCGGTGGTGCGCCGGGCCGAGATGCTGGCCGAACTGATGCGGCTCAAGTCCAACATCGCCATCGGCGGCACCCACGGCAAGACCACCACCACGACCATGATGGCCGAGCTGATGGTCGCGGGCGGCTTTGATCCCACCGTGGTCAACGGCGGCATTATCCACGCCTATGGTTCGAACGCGCGGATGGGGCAGGGCGAATGGATGGTGGTCGAGGCCGACGAGAGCGACGGCACCTTCAACCGGCTGCCCGCCACCATCGCCGTCGTGACCAATATCGACCCTGAGCATATGGAACACTGGGGCGACTTTGACCGGCTGCGCGACGGGTTTTACGAGTTTGTCTCCAACATCCCCTTTTACGGCCTTGCGGTCTGCTGCACCGACCACGCCGAGGTGCAGGCGCTTGTGGGGCGGATTTCGGACCGCCGCGTGGTGACCTATGGCTTTAACGCACAAGCGGACGTGCGGGCGGTGAACCTCACCTACAAAGGCGGCGTGGCGCATTTCGACATCCTGCTGCAAGCCGAAGGGCAGAAGATCGAAGGTTGCACCCTGCCGATGCCGGGCGATCACAACGTCTCTAACGCGCTGTCGGCGGTGGCGGTGTGCCGTCACCTCGGCATGAAGCTGGATGAAATTCGCGCAGCACTTGCGGCCTTTGGCGGCGTGAACCGGCGCTTCACCAAAGTGGGCGAAGTCGACGGCGTCACCATCATCGACGACTACGGCCACCACCCGGTGGAAATTGCCGCCGTGTTGAAGGCTGCGCGTCAGGCCATTGGCTCTGAGGGTGAGGGCCGCGTCATCGCGGTGCACCAGCCGCACCGCTATTCGCGCCTGTCCAGTCTGTTTGACGATTTCTGCGCCTGTTTTAATGACGCCGATGTGGTCGCCATTGCCGAGGTCTTTGCCGCCGGGGAGGACCCCATTGAGGGCGCCAGCCGCGATGATCTGGTGGCGGGGCTGATCCGCCACGGCCATCGCCACGCCCGCGCGATCCTCAACGAGGACGATCTGTTGCGTCTGGTCCGCGAACAGGCGCGCCCCGGCGACATGGTTGTGTGCCTCGGTGCCGGTACGATTTCGGCTTGGGCCAACGGCTTGCCCGAAAGACTGAAGGGGTGAGGTCGGACGCACTCCGGCCCGCGACGGCAAAGGGGAGGGGCAGATGATGTCCCTCTCGCTCATTGCCAGCGCGGTCTGGGTGCTATGTGCGAGCGTGGTGGCGTTCCTGCCGCTACGCTACCAACGCCCACCGGGGCTGTTGCTTCTGTTGATTGCGCCCGTCCTGATCTGGTTGCTGTACCGAGATTTTGGCTTGTCCGCCGCAGGTCTTGGCCTGTTTGCGTTGCTGTCGATGTTCCGCAAACCTCTGACTTACCTATTGCGCCGCTCCTTTGGCGGGACCGAGAGTGGAGGCCCCCGGCCATGAACACCTCGTTGATCCTTGCGTGTCTCTGGGTGGTGCTGGCCAATGTGCTGGCGCTGATCCCATCAAAAGACAACCACTGGACCCGCGCCTATGTGCTGATCGCAATCGGCATCCCGATCCTCGGATATGTCACCTATGAAAATGGCCCATGGTGGGGGTTGGCGATGCTGGTTGCGGGCATGTCGATCCTGCGCTGGCCGGTGATCTATCTGGTGCGCTGGCTGCGCGGATTGCGCAAGGGTTGAGCACTTGCCAAGCCGCTCGCACTGCCGCAAGTTGAGCGCAAGGGTATTTTGAGGCGGCTATGGTTGAGATTGGCGAGATTACGGATCAAGACAGCCTGATGAAATGGTTGGATGGGCAACCGCGGGAAGTCTTTGTGGCGGTTGCACTTCGAATGGCTCTCAGGGTGTGCCCCATATTTCTTCTTGAGGCTTTTGAAGCTGACAAGTCAGAAGGTGAGCAATTAGCTTTGGCAGGTATTGGAGCGTTGCTCTTGTCATCAGTCGCTCATGAAACCGATAATGCTTGGTTGCGTACCAGAGCTGCGGATTTGGCTCGCCGACACTCCGTTGCAAAAAGGAGTGCTGTCAAGGCAGCAGTATTTGCTTCAGTCTTTGTGAGCGGCAACGCTAACACGATGCGTACATCGATTGGCGCTGCGCTTGCTGCTTTTCGTGAGTTTGGTAAGTCAAATAAGTATGTTGATGCGGGATTGGCTGATGAAATCGCCATCGACAATATGCGACATGACTGTTTGGCTGTATCGCAAGGCAACGATGTTTGGCAGTTGCCGCTTTGGGTAGATGAGAACCCGATAGGTCGTGATATAGTTAGGCTGTTCGCAAGGCTCCATGACGCCGTAGGTGATTGGTCGTTCTGGAGGGAGTGGTACGAGCAGATGCTCGATCCCGTTTCAAATCCGCCCAACTGGGATCTGCTGGAACAGGTTGCGCTGATCGAGCCTCAGGTCTGGGATGCCGGTCCAGAAGCCGTGGGCGTGGCAATCGAGAGGATCAAGGAGGGGCGTATTAAAAATGTGCGGTCCCGATCCACCAACATGGATGTGATCGACGAGCGGCAACATGTGCTGCAATCCACGATGGACAGTCTGCAGGATGAAGTGTCCTCGCTGGAAGAGCGCTTGCCATTGCTTTCCAAAGAGAATGAAGCACTTCACGAACGATATGCCGCGCTCTCAAAAGAGATAGACGCGCAGAAAAAGAATTTTGAAACCTCCTTTGACGCGTTGAGTGAGGACTATAAGAACAAGTTCTCAACCGCGTTGGCGGGTTTTGTTGAGGATCAGAAGATCAAGGCCCCGGTTGAGCTCTGGCAGGAGAAAGAAACCGAACACACCGAACGGCGCAATAAGGCTTGGGTGGGGTATCTTCTTGCGCTTGCTCTTGTCGCAACCCTGATTGTTGTGATCATAGGTGTGCTTTGCTTTGGAAATGAAATATTGGAACGGGTTTTGACGCCGGTTGGCTGTGACCCGATCAATAAGCCTGAGCTTTGCAATGGTTTCAGTTTCCGAGGGATGATCGTCTCTGGTTCGGTGCTGACCTTGCTGACACTGGCGCTGTGGTTTGCGCGAATCCAGATGAAGGAATACCTGTCAGAGCGGCATTTGGCGCTGGATGCGCGCGAGCGCCGGGCCTTTGCACAGGCCTATATTGGGCTAATTAATGAGGGCGATAGCGTGACTGATGAGGCTAGGGATCAGCGTGCACTTGTTTATGCGGCACTGTTTCGGCCGAGTTCAGATGGCATAATTAAAGAGGATAGCGGGATTGATCCCTCGCTGACAGCAGCGTTGAGTAAGCTACTGTCGAAATGATGTGCTAAGCGTCCGACCGAGATGGGGGCGGAGCGCGCACACCGGGGCGGGCGCGTTACTTTCGCTGGCGGGATCGGATTGTCTGAGCGGAAAGCCGCTTTCCTTGGCTCTTTCTTCTACGTGTGGGATAGCCTAAACCCTGCGCGAAACCTGAAGTGAGCCATCATGACCGACCTTCCTGCCGTACGCGGGCGACTGACGCCGAACCGAGACCTCTCAGACCTCACTTGGTTGCGCGTGGGCGGGCCTGCGGACTATCTGTTTCAGCCTGCGGATCTTGAGGATTTGCAGAGCTTCCTGCGGGATCTCCCTGCAGATGTGGATGTCTTTCCCATGGGGGTCGGGTCAAACCTCATCGTACGGGACGGCGGTTTGCGCGCAGTGGTGATCCGGCTTGGTCGGGGGTTCAACACGATTGAGGTCGAGGGCGACACCGTAACTGCAGGCGCGGCGGCGTTGGATGCGCATGTGGCCCGCAAGTCTGCTGAGGCTGGGGTGGACCTGACATTCCTGCGCACTATTCCCGGCAGTATCGGCGGAGCGGTGCGAATGAATGCCGGATGCTATGGCTCCTATGTCGCGGATGTCTTCGTCTCCGCGCAGGTGGTCTTGCGCGATGGCAGTCTAAAAACGTTGACGGCTGACGTTCTGAATTTCCAGTATCGCCAGACCGACCTGTCAGAGGGCGCTGTGCTGGTCTCCGCCACGCTACGCGGCCCCGAGGGCGATCCCGGTGCACTTGCCACGCGCATGGAAGAACAATTGCGCAAGCGTGACGAAAGCCAGCCCACCAAAGAGCGCTCGGCGGGATCGACCTTTCGCAATCCGGCGGGATTTTCCTCCACGGGCAAGGCTGATGACGTCATGGACCTCAAGGCGTGGAAGGTGATCGACAACGCCGGATTGCGGGGTGCGACCCTTGGCGGCGCGCAAATGAGCGTAAAACATTCCAACTTCATGATTAATGCCGGTGGCGCAACAGCCGCTGATCTTGAAGGATTGGGCGAAAATGTGCGAAAAAAGGTTTACGCGGACTCCGGCATTTGGCTAGAATGGGAAATCATGCGTGTGGGCGATCCTGAGCGGTCGTAACCTCCGAAAACTCAAGTGAATTCATGAATATGGGCCAGTGTGGCGATGTGCCGTCCGGGCTCTGTGGCGAGGTTTCGAGGGGATCAGGGCGCGCTGACAGGTTACCTTGGTTAATGAAGCTGTAACGCTTCAGTCATAATCTGGGCACTGTCGGAGCAGGCCGTGACGTGTTCGCAGGTGTGAAAATTCGACAAAGGGGAACAGGCCCCCGTTGTCGAGACAAAGAATTACTGTACGGGAGCCGGAAAACCGGTGCCGTTATAATGATAATACGGGCGCAAATGCCCGAGTAAAATTGAGGCAGTGATCGTGGGTGGAGCGAGCGGAACACTCCCGAAGGTTGCGATGTTGATGGGTGGCCCCTCTGCCGAGCGCGAGGTGTCACTGTCGACGGGGCGTGAATGCGCCCGCGCGCTGAGAGGGGAGGGCTATGAGGTGGCCGAGGTCGATGCAGGCCCGGACCTTGTGGCGCAACTCAAAGACATCAAACCGGATGTGGTTTTCAACGCGCTGCATGGCCGTTGGGGCGAAGACGGCTGCGTGCAGGGCATTCTTGAATGGCTGCGCATTCCCTACACCCATTCCGGCGTGCTGGCCTCCGCTTTGGCGATGGACAAAGAACGTTCCAAGGCGGCCTATCGCATCGCTGGTCTGCCGGTGGTGGATAGCGTTCTGGCCTCAAAAGATGAGGTCATGGCCGGCCATGTGATTACGCCGCCTTATGTGGTAAAGCCCAACAATGAGGGCTCCTCCGTCGGGATCTATATCGTGCATGAGGCCGCTAACAGCCCGCCGCAGCTCTCGGACGAGATGCCCGCGCAGGTGATGGTCGAAACTTATGCGCCGGGTCGCGAGATGACAGTGACGGTGATGGGCGATCGCGCACTTTGCGTGACCGACATCCTCACCGATGGTTGGTACGACTATGAGGCCAAATATGCCACGGGCGGGTCGCGTCATGTGCTACCTGCGGATGTGCCCGAAGAGATTACCAAGCTCTGCCTTGACTACGCGGCTCGCGCCCATGACGTGCTTGGCTGTCGCGGTATCTCACGTACAGATTTTCGTTGGGATGAGGCACGCGGTGCCGAGGGGCTGGTGCTTCTTGAGACCAACACACAGCCGGGCATGACGCCAACTTCTCTGTCGCCTGAACAGGCGGAGCATTGCGGGATCACATTTGGTCAGCTTTGCGCGTGGCTGGTGGAGGACGCCTCATGCGAGCGTTGACCTCCCGTATGTCTCGCAACCGTGCCGCCGAGGGAAAGGCCGATCCCGCGCCCTCCCGGCTGAAGTATCGTATTCAGCGCTGGATGCTCACCCCCGGTATTCGCACCGGGTTGCGTGTAGGGTTGCCGCTTGGTGCCATTTTGATCGCTGCGGGCAGTTATCTGGCGAGCGAGGCGCGCCGGGATCACTTGGTGGCTCTTTATAATGAGGCGCGCGCCTCCTTTGAGACCCGCCCCGAATTCATGGTTAACGTGATGGCCATCGACGGGGCGGGAGAGAGTGTTGCGACCGACATCCGCGAAGTCACCTCTCTGGATTTGCCGCTAAGCTCCTTCGATCTGGATCTTCCTGCCATTCGCGATCTGATCGTGGGGCTTGATCCGGTCAAAACCGCAGCCGTGCGCATCCGCCCCGGTGGCATCCTGCAGGTCGATGTTGTGGAGCGTGAGCCTGCGATTGTCTGGCGCAGCCGGGACGGTTTGGCGCTGCTCGATGAAACCGGTGCCTTTGTGGCGGAACTTGGTCAGCGCAGCCTTCATCCTGAACTGCCACTGATTGCAGGGCGGGGCGCGGACAAACGCGCAGCGGAGGCCCTGCGTTTGTTTACGGCAGCGCGCCCACTTGGGGATCGCTTGCGCGGCATCGTGCGTATTGGTGAGCGCCGCTGGGACGTTGTGCTGGATCGTGGTCAGCGCATTCAGTTGCCGGTGGAACGCCCGGTGGCAGCGCTTGAGCGGGTGATCGCCGTAAGTGAAGTAAAAGATCTTTTGGAACGGGACGTGGCTGTCGTGGATTTGCGCCTGCCTGCCCGTCTGACCGTGCGGATGAATGCACCAGCCGTTGAGGACTGGTGGCGCATCCGTCAATTGAATGAGAGCTCCTATTGATATGACAGACCTGTATCAATCCCAACGTGCGATGCGGCAGATGCGCCGCCAGGCCATGCAACGCGGTGTGGTGGCCATTCTGGATGTGGGCAGTTCCAAGATCTCCTGTCTGGTGCTGCGGTTCGACGGGATCGGGCGGCTGAGCGAGGACAACTCCATCGGTTCTCTGGCGGGGCAGTCGGGGTTTCGCGTCATCGGTGCGGCCACCACACGCTCGCGCGGGGTGCAGTTTGGCGAGATTTCCGCCATGCAGGAAACCGAGCGCGCCATCCGCACAGCCGTTCAGGCGGCGCAGAAGATGGCCGAGGTTCGGGTCGATCATGTGATTGCCTGTTTCTCCGGCGCTCTGCCGCGCTCTTATGGGCTGGATGCCACGGTCGAACTCGAAGGGCAGGAAGTCACCGAGAACGAAATCGCTCGTGTGCTGGCCGCCTGCGAGGTGCCGGAATATGGCGCAGGACGCGAGGTGCTGCACGCGCAGCCGGTGAATTTCGCACTCGACAATCGTTCCGGTCTTGAGGACCCACGTGGCCAGATGGGACAGGCGCTTTCGGTTGATATGCATATGCTGACGGTCGAGGCGGCAGCGATCCAGAACCTGGTGCGCTGCGTGCAGCGTTGTGATCTGGAGTTGGCGGGGATTGCGTCCTCGGCTTATGTGTCGGGCATCTCAGCTCTTGTTGAGGACGAGCAGGAACTGGGCGCGGCCTGTATCGACATGGGGGGCGGAACCACCTCGGTGTCGATCTTCATGAAGAAACACATGATCTATGCCGATGCGGTGCGCATGGGCGGCGATCACATCACCAGCGACATTTCCATGGGGCTCGGGGTGCCGACTGCCACCGCTGAGCGGATCAAGACCATGTCGGGGGGCGTGCATGCCACCGGGGCGGATGACCGTGACATGATCGACATCGGCGGCGAGACCGGCGACTGGGAGCGCGACCGCCGCACGGTTAGCCGGGCGGAACTCATTGGGATCATGCGTCCCCGGGTCGAGGAAATCCTGGAGGAGGTGCGCGTCCGTCTCGACGCCGCCGGGTTCGACCATCTGCCGAGCCAGCAAATCGTTCTGACCGGCGGCTCCAGCCAGATCCTCGGGCTTGATGGGCTTGCAAGCCGCATCCTTGGCCAGCAGGTACGTCTGGGGCGCCCGATGCGGGTGCACGGGCTGCCACAGGCGGTGACCGGGCCGGGCTTTGCCTCGGCGGTGGGGATGTGTCTCTTTGCTGCCCATCCGCAGGATGAGTGGTGGGATTTCGACGCGCCGGTGGACCGGATGGCGGGTGGATCGATGCGCCGCGTCGTGCGTTGGTTTAAGGACAACTGGTGATTTGCGCGGCGCTCGGCAAACCTTTGCCGATTGCCGCAAATGCGCCAAAAGTTACCCACAGGTTTCCCACAGCTTCTCCACATTGGTCGTGACAGGCCCGTGCGGATCAGGTAAAGCTGCATGAAATAGGCTGAAAATCAGCGATGTGCGAGGCCGAGCAGGGGTTCGCCGCAATCTGAAGTTAAGGTTTTTGCCGTCCGCGTTTTGCGTGCGGGGTGACCTTCTGTTGTGTGTTGGTCCTGTAATTTACACCATATTTCGCCAGAAAGGCGATATTCGGCAAGTTCCCACGCCTTTTGGCCCATATTTTGTGGGGCAATGCGCTTTTGGGGATGACGAGACTCATGCGTCGCGATAAGATTAAGGCAGAAGAGTGACAATCGACGCCCTTGCGGGAGGGCTAAAAACACAGGCGGAAAAAGCATGACCCTGAACCTTTCGATGCCCGGACAAGAAGAGCTGAGCCCCAAGATCACCGTATTTGGTGTGGGCGGTGCGGGCGGCAATGCCGTCAACAACATGATCGCCAAGCAGCTTGAGGGCGTAGATTTTGTTGTGGCCAACACCGACGCGCAGGCGTTGCAGCAAAACGCGGCCAAGAACCGGGTGCAGCTCGGCGTTAAAGTGACTGAAGGTCTTGGCGCGGGCGCACGTCCTTCGGTAGGCTCTGCTGCAGCAGAAGAAAGCATCGAACAGATTGTGGATCACCTCGCAGGCGCACACATGTGCTTCATTACTGCGGGCATGGGTGGCGGCACCGGTACCGGCGCGGCTCCGATCATCGCGCAGGCGGCACGTGAACTTGGCGTTCTGACCGTGGGTGTCGTGACCAAGCCCTTCCAGTTTGAGGGTGGTAAGCGGATGCGTCAGGCGGAAGAGGGTGTTGAGAGCCTTCAGAAAGTCGTCGACACGCTGATTATCATTCCGAACCAGAACCTGTTCCGTCTCGCCAATGAGAAAACCACCTTTACCGAGGCGTTCTCCATGGCGGATGACGTGCTCTATCAGGGTGTTAAAGGCGTCACCGACCTGATGGTCCGTCCGGGCCTCATCAACCTCGACTTTGCTGACGTTCGCGCCGTGATGGATGAGATGGGCAAAGCGATGATGGGCACCGGAGAAGGTGAAGGCGAAGATCGCGCCATTCAGGCTGCCGAGAAGGCCATCGCCAACCCGCTGCTCGACGAAATCAGCCTCAAGGGCGCCAAAGGTGTGCTTATCAACATCACCGGTGCGCATGACCTGACCTTGTTTGAACTGGACGAGGCGGCAAACCGCATCCGCGAAGAGGTCGACCCGAACGCAAACATCATCGTTGGCTCCACGCTGGATACCGAGATGGAAGGCAAGATGCGCGTTTCCGTCGTTGCAACGGGTATCGACGCGTCTGAAGATGCCCATGAGGTTCCGGTTCCGCGCCGTCCGATGTCTGCTCCGCTGACCAAAACCGTGAGCGTTGAGGAAAACCGTCGCGCACCTCTGGAGCTGACCGAGCCGATGGAAACTGCGGCCCCAGTTGCTCAGGCAGCGGCTGAGGTTCCTGCCGGGCAAGAGCCTTCGCTCTTTTCCGAGTTTGACTCACAGCAGGGCGCACAAAACGATGACCTGATCGAGGATGTGCGCGAAAGCGCCGATGCGACTGATGGTCTGCCGCCGCCTGCGTATCAGCCGCAACCTCAGCAGCAGATGCAACAACAGCAGCCGCAGCAGGTTCAACAGCAACCTGTGCAGCAGCAACCCGCAGTAACGCAGGCCGAAGTGTTCGTTGCACCGCGTGCCCCGGCGCCGGGAACACCATCACAGGATGCAATCGTGCGTCTGCGTGAAGCGGCTCAGCGTCATCAGGGTGGCCAGCAACAGCAGCAACCTGCAGCGGCCGCGCCGCAACAGCAGCGTCGTGCAGCAGATGCGCAAGAGCAGCGTCGTTTCGGCCTGAATTCTCTGATCAATCGTATGACCGGCCATCCGCAGGAGACGACGCAAAATCGTCCCCAAGCGGCGCAACGGGTCCAGCCGAGCATGCAGAACGCACAGCCCCAGCAGGCTGAGCAGCCGCATGATGAAGATCAGGAGCGGATCGAAATTCCAGCTTTCCTGCGTCGTCAGGCCAATTGATCTGTCAATAAATACGTGAAAAAAGGCCGCCGAAAGGCGGTCTTTTACTTTTTGTTTTCATGGGGTTAGGTTAGTCTCAGCGGTGTTTTGCCAAACTGTAATATTCATGTTTCATTCGGTTACAAAGATTGAATTGAGGCTAGTGCACAGAGCCCTTAGGTGTACCGGCAAGGCGGCCCCAGAGGCCGAAGCTACCCATGAGGCACATTGTGCAAAACACGCTCAAAGCAGCAGTTACCTTTGAAGGCACCGGCCTGCATTCAGGCAAACCGGCCAAGATGATTGTGCGCCCGGCTCCCGCCGAGCATGGCATCACCTTCATGCGGACCGACATTGCCTTGGGTAACACACTCATTCCAGCGCGCTGGGATATGGTGGAGCGCACCGCGCTGTGTACACGCCTCGTGAACGGAGCCGGTGTGTCGGTTTCGACCGTAGAACATATCATGGCGGCGCTTGCAGGCTGTGGTATCCACAATGCTCGTGTCGAGATCGACGGGCCTGAAGTACCCATCATGGATGGCTCTTCTGCAGAATTTGTCCGCAAGATGATGGCGACTGGCATCCGTCGCCTGGGCGTACCTGTCCGCGCATGGAAAGTGTTGAAACCGGTCATGGTGGAAACCGAGGACGCGCGCGCAACCCTGTTGCCCTGCGACCGGTTGAAAATCTCTTTTGACATCGAGTTTGCGGAAGAGGGCATTGGCCATCAGAGCCGCGAACTGGACCTGCGCAACGGCACTTTTGCTCGCGAACTCTGCGACAGCCGCACATTCTGCCGTCGTTCCGACGTTGAGGCGATGCAGGCCAATGGTCTCGCGCTCGGCGGTGTGCCGGGAGAGAATGCAGTGGTTTTTGATGGCCCTGTGGTCCATGCAGGTTCCGGTCTGCGCCACCCGGATGAGCCTGTTCGTCACAAGATGCTCGATGCACTTGGGGATCTTGCACTGGCAGGCCTGCCGATCTTTGGTCACTATGTGGGGGAACGGGCAGGGCACTCGCTCACCAATACTCTGCTTCGTGCGCTCTTTGATACGCCGGGTGCCGTGCGCGAAGTTACCTGTGATCCGATCATGACCGCACGCCTGCCGGGCCAAGGCTTGGTCTGGTCCGAAATCCCGGCACAGGTGCGCCGCGTCGCCTGATCGCGGGTCGTGCAAATACTCCAATCAGATATGAAACGGTCGGCTCGCGTCGGCCGTTTTTCACTTTGTGCTTCGGTGCGCGTGTTTGAGGCTATGGAATGCTGCGGTTTGAGGAAGCAACCAGACTTGACCCTCACCGGCTTTCTCTGCCAATTGAGCTTGAGCAGTGTGAAAGGCGTTTTGCACATCATATGAATGTGCTAGACCGTGGCGACGCCCCGTCCCATACATGGGATGTAAGGCCCCGCCCGCGCCAAGACGCAGGCGAAAGGACGCGGTCGCGAGGCTGCAGAACGAGACGGTGAAGTGAGGCAGGAATGATCGGCATCAGGGCAGCAGCCAAAGGGATCGGAGTGGTCGCACTGATGGCGACTCTTGCCGCGTGCGGTGGTGCGGATGGTGATGCACAGCGCTCGGGACAAGATCTCGAAGTATTTACTCCGGCTCAGATCTACGAACGCGGTGAGTTTGAGCTTGCTCGGAACCGCGAACAGGATGCGGCTTATTATTTCTCTGAGGTTGAGCGGCTCTATCCCTATTCTGAATGGGCCAAGCAATCGCTGATCATGCAGGCCTTCACCTATCATCAGGCCGAGGATTACGAGAACAGTCGCTCCGCTGCACAGCGCTATATCGATTTCTACCCCACTGATGAGGATGCAGCCTACGCGCAGTATCTTCTGGCGCTGAGCTATTATGACCAGATCGACGAGGTCGGGCGCGATCAGGGGCTGACGTTCCAGGCGTTGCAGGCGCTGCGCACGGTGATCGAGGTTTATCCCGATAGTGAATATGCCACTTCCGCGATCCTGAAATTCGACCTCGCCTTTGATCACCTTGCGGGTAAGGAGATGGAGATCGGTCGCTACTATCTGAAGCGCCAGCACTACACCGCAGCGATCAATCGCTTCCGTGTGGTGGTTGAGGATTTCCAGACCACCTCGCACACGGCCGAAGCATTGTATCGCCTGATCGAGGCTTATCTGTCGCTCGGTCTGACAGATGAGGCACAGTCTGCTGGCGCCATTCTGGGTCACAACTTCCAATCAACAGATTGGTATGAGGATGGCTACAAACTGCTGACTTCGCAGGGCCTCAAGCTCAAGGATCGTGGCAACAACTGGCTCGCCAAGATCTATCGCCAGTCGATCAAGGGCCAATGGCTCTGACGGACTACAGTTCTGCGCAATTGGATCCGAGCGTTGGTGTGCAGCGTTCGGATCGCGCTCAATACGGGGCATCTAGATGCTGCGCGCGCTTGATATTCGCGACCTTCTGATCATCGACCATCTGGAACTGACGTTCCAGCCGGGTCTGAATGTACTCACCGGGGAAACCGGTGCCGGTAAATCCATCCTTCTTGATTCTCTGGGCTTTGTGCTGGGCTGGCGCGGACGCGCGGCGCTGGTGCGCCAAGGTGCTGCGCAAGGGGAGGTCGTTGCGGAATTTGATCTGCCCGAGGGACACGCGGCGCGGGCGGTGCTTGAAGAGGCTGGGTTGCCGGTTTCAGACAGTCTGTTGTTGCGGCGGGTAAATACCGCGGATGGGCGTAAAACGGCATGGGTCAATGATCGCCGTTGCTCGGGCGAGGTACTCAGAGCGCTTTCTGATACATTGCTGGAGCTGCATGGCCAGCATGACGACCGGGGCCTCCTTAATCCGCGTGGCCACCGGGCGATGTTGGATGAATTTGCCAATGCCACAGCCCAAGTGGAGGAGGTACGCACCGCATGGAGCGCCGCAGCCCGCGCACGCAAGCAGGTGGCCGATACCCGTGCAGCCTTGGAAAACGTGCGCGCAGAAGAGGAATTCTTGCGTCATTCGGTGTCCGAACTGGACCAGTTGAACCCGGAACCCGGCGAAGATGAGAATTTAGACACCCGCCGCCGTCATATGCAGGCCGCTGAGCGTATCCGGGGCGATATTGCCCGCGCGCACAGCCTGTTGTCTGAAGGGGCGGAGGGCGCGATGGGAGAGGCGCAGCGCTGGCTCGAAGCCGTCTCAGGTGATGCAGGCGAAGCGCTGGATGCACCATTGGCGGCCCTGAGCCGCGCCATGATCGAGCTGGGCGATGCTCAGGACGGGGTGGAGCGGTTCCTCGAAGGGCTCGATTTTAACCCCGGCGATCTGGAAGATTGCGAGGAGCGCCTCTTTGCGATCCGCGCCTTGGCCCGCAAACACAATGTCCAGCCAGATGATCTGGCAGAGCATGCGGATGTGTTGCGCCAAAAACTTCAGGCACTGGATGCGGGCGATCAGAATCTTGCGGATCAGGAAAAAGCACTGAAGGCGGCAGAGGCCACATATCAGACCGCAGCAGACCGTCTGTCCGCCAAACGTCGCGATAGCGCGGCGACATTGGATGCGGCGGTAATGGCGGAGCTGGCACCGTTGAAAATGGAACGCGCGGTGTTTGAAACCTTGATCACTGACGCAGAACCGGGCCCAGAGGGCGTGGATGCGGTGGCCTTCACCGTCGCGACAAACCCCGGCGCGCCAGCTGGTCCGCTTAATAAGATCGCATCCGGTGGCGAGTTGAGCCGCTTCCTGCTGGCGCTCAAGGTCTGTCTGCGCGGCGAGGATGCAGAAAAAACGCTGATCTTCGACGAGATCGACCGTGGGGTCGGAGGCGCAACTGCAGATGCGGTTGGGCGGCGGCTCAAGGCGCTCGCAGATGGCAGCCAGGTGCTGGTTGTCACCCATTCGCCGCAGGTGGCGGCGCAGGGGGCCCATCACTGGCGGGTGCAGAAATCCGTTGAGGCGGGCGTGACGCTGTCGCAAGTGGTGCCACTCAGTGACGACGAGCGGATTGATGAAATTGCGCGTATGGTCTCGGGGGACCGCATCACACCAGAGGCACGCGCGGCGGCCAAAGCTCTGCTGGCAGACGTCTAGCTACGCGCCGCAAGAATATTTGTTAACCCTCACAGGATGGGTGTGGCACTGATAGGTCAGTGAAGGGATCGGAGAACCTAAATGGCGCGATTTGAACGCTCTGCACTGTCCGAATATTTTGCCCAAGCCAAGGCGAGCCTGAAGGATGCGCAGCGTGTTCTGGTCCACCGTGGCCCGAGCCAGCTACAGTTTTGGCTGATCGCCATGATCATCGGTATCCTTGCAGGCTTTGCTGCACTGTTCTTTCGCAAGGGGATCACCGCATTGCAGGGCGCGGTCTATGGTGCGGAGGACGTCGACTATCTGCATAGTTTCGCCGCCACGCTGCCTTGGTATGTGCTGCTTTTGGTCCCGGTGCTTGGGGGGCTGATTGTTGGGATCATCCTGCATCGCTTTACGCCGGACGGCCGTGTACGCTCTGTTGCCGATGTGATCGAGGGCGCGGCCCTGCGCGACGGGCGTGTCGAGATCCGTGAGGGGCTTGCCTCAGCCTGCGCCTCGTTTCTGACTCTCTCTACCGGCGGGTCTTCGGGCCGAGAAGGGCCTGTGGTGCATATCGCGGGTATGATTTCCACATGGATCAGCGATCGCATTCGCGCAGATGGGGTCACCGGGCGGGATCTCTTGGGCTGTGCGGTGGCGGCAGCGGTCTCTGCGAGTTTTAACGCACCTATCGCGGGTGCGCTCTTTGCAATGGAAGTGGTGCTGCGGCATTTCTCGGTCAATACTTTTGCCCCGATCGTGGTGGCTTCCGTTGCTGGCACGGTGATCAACCGGCTGGAATATGGCGATGTGACCGAGTTCGTTCTCGCAACCCCCGGCGCGTTGCAGTTCTATGTAGAATTGCCTGCCTTCTTGATCCTCGGTCTGATCTGCGGCGTTGTGGCGGTGGTGCTGATGCGCTCGATCTTCGTAACCGACAGGTTAGGGAGCGCGGTCCAATCCGCGCTTGGCGTGCCACGCTGGTTGCGTCCGACAGCTGCTGGCTTTCTGCTCGGCATGATCGCGATCTGGTTTCCCCACATTATCGGCGTTGGCTATGAGACCACGGTTCTGGCGCTATCTGGTCAACTGCTGCTCAGCCAAGCGATCCTCTTCACCATCGTAAAAGTGGCCGCCGTTTCCATCACGATGGGCGGGCGCATGGGCGGGGGCGTGTTCTCGCCTTCCCTGATGGTTGGTGCTTTGACGGGGCTTGCCTTTGGGCTTATCGCCACCAACCTGCTGCCAGATGTGTCGGGCACCCACACGCTTTATGCCTTTGCGGGGATGGGGGCTGTGGCGGCGGCGGTGCTGGGCGCGCCCATCTCAACCACGCTTATCGTGTTCGAACTGACGGGGGACTGGCAGATCGGTCTGGCGGTGATGGTCTCTGTGTCAATGTCTACCGCTCTGGCCTCGCGCCTTGTGGACCGGTCGTTTTTTCTGACCCAACTGGAAAAGCGTGACATTCACTGCGCCGCAGGACCACAGGCTTACCTTCTGGGCACGCTGCGGGTCGGAAAAGTCATGCGCCCGCTGTCAGCCTCAGATCCTGAGAGCGCGCAATTTCTGATGGACGAAGGCATTGCAATCAGCCCAACCGCGACGCTGGAGGCGGCATTGCCGATCTTTGACAGGGCAGGGGTAGAATTCATTCCCGTGGTTGATGAAGAAGAGCTCTCCGAAGAGACCGGAGAGCCAAAGATGACCCTGATCGGGGTCATCCACCATATTGATGCGCTCAAGGCCTATAACCGGGCTTTGGTCGCCATCGCCGCAGAAGAACATCGTTAAGGCACGTAGAGGGCGTGCGCCCCGAAGGGGCTCCGGGCCCAAGGCTGCTTGTGCTGCATCTTTGATGCAGCGCACAGGCGCGGGAGCCACCCCCGGTCTGTGATGCGTCAGCGCTGACGCCAGAGGGCGTGGAAGATATGCGTGAAGGTCGCAGCGCCCAGGATCGGGATCAACAGGTTCACCAACGGGATCGACAGCGGCATCGCCATCAACACACCCGCTGCCCAGATCGTGGCACCATGACGTCGCCGCAGGCGTTTGGCTTCCACCAGCCCAACCCGGCGCGCGGCGGCGAGGGTGAAATACTCACGCCCCAGCAAGAACCCGTTGAGACCCCAGAAAATGAACAACGCCGCTGGGGGGAACATCACATAGAGGATGAGCGCGAGCACGTTTGCAGTGAGCAAAACGCCGAGAAAATTCACGGTGTCTTTGACGCCTTCCCAAATCGATAACCCCGGAACCGGCGGCAAGTGGGGATAGTGTTTGGCCTCAACGGCGGCAGCCACCTCGTCCAGAAACATCGATGTGATCGCCGAGGCGACCGGAACCATCAAGAACACCGACAGCAGCATCATGAAGAAGAATGATCCGACCGAAAGCAGATCATTCAGCCATGTCACCTGACCAATCAGCGGCAATGTCGTTTCAGGCCCGACCAGCGATTGGATCAAGATCAAAAGCGCTGCATAGGCCGCAACCAGCAGCGCAAACGTAAGCCCCACACCGAGAAAGAGAACCCGGCGAAAGCGCGGGTCTCCAATTTGGCCAAGAGCATTGCCAAAGGCGGTAAAGATCATGTTTCAACCCATGTGGTGATCGCATCGACATCCGGACGCGGGCGCTCGGGCGGCACGGCACCTTCGGTGGCGATATGGATGAGGCCCGCGATACGTTCGTTTTCCGCCAGATCAAAGGCAGCTTTGCAAAATCCGCGATCATGGCTCATCCAGCCAGAGAGCCAGTTTGCGCCCCAACCCGCGGCCAGTGCCGCGTTCAGCAGCGCGAGGCAAACGGCGCCTGCGGAATAGGTCATCTCCAGTGGCGGGATCTTGGGGCTGTCCTTTTGGATCTCAACCACCACCACTGCAAGCTGGCCGAGGTCGAACTGGCTGCGTGCCTTGGCGATATCCTCGGAGGATTTGCCCAAACGCGCGCCCGCTTCTGCAGTGAGATCACCCAGCCGCTGCATCGCGCCCTTTTCCACCACGATAAAACGCCAAGGCTCCAGCTTGCCGTGATCCGGCGTACGGGCGGCTGCCGTCAACAGCGGCATGAGGTCTTCACGTGTGGGAGCAGGAGCGATCAGCGTTTTGGCCGGGCGAGAACGGCGATTGTGCAGAAAGTCGAGGGCGGCATCATTGCGTTGTGGCATATGTAAAACCTTTTTACATCTTGTCCTGCCCTATGTCGGGCAGCTTGAGGCGGGTTTCAAGGGGAAAGCGGCCTTGCGGGGCCAGTCACTTGAGTGCGCGGGACTGGGGGCTGGGAACGCATCTTCTGCGGGTGTATTGCTGCCACGAGAATGTGTCCACGGGCATCATCGCACATGACAAGTGGCGCCAATGCACAACAGGCTTTTATGCGCGCCTCAACAAGGACCATGACTCATGGCAAAACCTAAAGCACGCGCATTGGCCGACCTGAGTGATCTGGCTCAACCCGGCGCTGAGATCACGGTGCGTGTCACGCCAAAAGCGGCCTATAACGCAGTGCTGCGCCAAGGGGATGTGATCAAAGTGATGGTGACCACCGTCCCAGAGGGCGGCAAGGCAACTGCGGATGTCGCAGCCCTATTGGCGCGCGCATTGGGTGTAGCACCGTCGCAGATTACTCTGCGTCGCGGGGCAACCAGCCGGGACAAGACATTTGTTCTGACAGAGCAGTGACGCGCACGCTTTGAGGCGATCCACGGGTTGGGTCAGCCGTTCTTTTCCATCACCAGCCGATAAACCCCCTCGGGCAGGTCCAGTGCCGCAGCGAGGTCTTGAACCTGTTCGGGCGATAAGGTGATGCGCAGCGTCGAATTGGTGCGGGGATCGAATTGTTCGATTGTGACACATTCGGCGAAAGCATTGATGATCACATCCTCGTTCAGATGGGTTTTACCCTCATCGACGAGCGTGATCACAGTGGAATCAAATTCATGCTCAATGGTAAACATGACCTGAGCTTGCCATCGGTTTCGCTACGCTGGCAAGTCGCGTTCGACATTCGGTTCCAGTATCTGTGACGGGCAGTTGATTGCATATACTGCAAAATCCGGGCTAGCCTGAGGCAACCGATTGTGGAGTACCATGCGCCGTTTCCTGATTCTTCTCGTCCTCTGGGTTGCAGCTTGTACCGGGATCAACCCGGACGATCCGCATTATCGTGCCTTTGTTGATGTGGCGCAGAAGGTGGAGCCTGTGGGCGAGGCGCAGTGCCGGAAGAAGAACCCAAACCGCAATTGTGATTTTCAGGTTCAACTCGATCTTGATCCCGCAGCACCGGCAAACGCCTTCCAATCCGTAGACCGCAGCGGTCGTCCGGTGGTGATTTTTACAGGAACGATGCTGAAAAGCTTTCGCAATGCCGACGAGATGGCCTTCGTCATGAGCCACGAAATGGCCCACCACATCCTTGGCCATCTCGATCGACAACGCATCAACGCGGTGAAGGGAGCGGTTTTCCTCGGTGAATTGGTGTCCCTCGAAGGGGGCACGCCGGAGCAGGTGGCCAATGCCCAATATGTCGGCGCAGTTGTGGGCGCGCGTAGCTATTCCAAGGCGTTCGAGCTCGAAGCTGACACGCTCGGCACGATCATCACTCATCAGGCTGGTTACCGCCCAAGCATTGGCGTCAAATACTTTGATGCGATCCCCGATCCCGGCGATGCATTTCTGGGCACCCATCCCGCCAATCCGGATCGCATCCGTTTGGTCAATCAAACCATCCGCAAATACCGCCTGAACTGAGAGGGCATCATGTCAAAGGATACCGAGGTCACCCGGCTGGCCCTCAAAAAGCTTGGCGTGGTGCTGACAGATCGCGGATCAAAATACGCGGTGAGTGGTGCATGCGTGCGCAGCCGCGAGGATGTGGATGCAGTGCTCGCCACCCTCAAAGCAGAACGCAGCTACGCCAAGGCCACCCACAATACATGGGCCGCAATGCTGCCTACCGGTGCGCTCAAGGCTGACGATGGTGAAAGTGGCGCAGGTATGGTGATCCTGCGCATGATGGAACGTGAGGGTCTCAGCGATCATGTAATCATCGTAACGCGCTGGTATGGAGGCAAAAAACTCGGTGGAGATCGATTTCGCCGAGTGCAGGATGCAGTCCGCGCCTATATTGAAGCGCTCTGAGGCGCAGGCGTAAAACCTCTATTTGACCTGCATCAAGGCGCTATGTGTCGGGGGACGGCATGCTTCTCCCTGAATTCAGGAGCAGGAGCG
Source organism: Tritonibacter mobilis F1926 (assembly GCF_000376545.2). NCBI lineage: Bacteria > Pseudomonadati > Pseudomonadota > Alphaproteobacteria > Rhodobacterales > Paracoccaceae > Tritonibacter > Tritonibacter mobilis. The sequence continues at coordinate 2,068,970 of NZ_CP015230.1, read as the reverse complement.
CGCAGCATGATTGACCCGGAAAAGCTCAAAACCCACGCAGCCCTTTTTGACAAGATGGGCAAAGCGGTCGGTCTCGATCTCGAAGAAGAAGCCATAAATGGCAATCTTCAGTTCGACGAGATTGCCGAGGCGGTATTGCGCTGTACGCGCTGCGCCTGTCCCAAGACCTGCTCTCGCTATCTGGATGGTTTGACCGAGGAGGTCGAGCGCACGCCCGACTATTGCCGCAACGCTGATCTGCTGAGCTATCTTAAGGAAGAGCGCGCGATGGCGGCGGAATAAGGGCCGCAAACAGCCAGAACGATACACAAAAGGCGACCCGGAGGTCGCCTTTTTCATTGGAAGGGCAGGACGTCGCCTTAGCCCAATTTCTTCGCGACCAGTTCGTTCACAGCCTTGGGGTTGGCCTTGCCGCCGGTGGCTTTCATCACCTGACCGACGAACCAGCCCGCAAGTTTCGGGTTCTCTTTTGCCTTTTCCACCTGTGCGGGGTTGGCGGCAATGATCTCGTCCAGAGCTGCCTCAATCGCACCGGTGTCGGTGACCTGCTTCATGCCGCGCTCTTCGACGATCTGGGCCGGGTCGCCGCCTTCGGTATAGACGATCTCAAAGAGGTCTTTGGCGATCTTGCCGGAGATGGCGTCAGAGGCGATCAGATCAATCACACCGCCAAGCTGCGCAGGCGAAACCGGGCTGTCGGTGATGTCCTTGTCATCCTTTTTCAGGCGACCGAACAACTCGTTGATGACCCAGTTCGCGGCCAGTTTGCCGCTGCGGCCCTTGGCCACCTCATCAAAATAGTTGGCGCTTTCCAGATCTGCAGTCAGCACGGAAGCGTCATAATCGGTCAGGCCAAAGTCTTTGATGAAGCGCGCTTTTTTCTCGTCGGGCAGCTCGGGAAGGGCCGCCTTGATGCCATCCACCCAGTCTTGCTCAATCTCCAGAGGCAGCAGATCGGGGTCGGGGAAGTAACGATAGTCATGCGCTTCTTCTTTGGAGCGCATCGAACGGGTTTCACCCTTGTCGGGATCATAGAGCCGGGTTTCTTGCACCACTTCGCCGCCAGCCTCGACAATGGCGATCTGACGCCGGGCTTCAACCTCGATCGCCTGCTGGATAAAGCGCATGGAGTTCATGTTCTTGATCTCGCAACGAGTGCCGAGATGCGAGAAATCCTGCGTTTCCTGATACTTTTCGTACTGGCCCGCGCGGCAGATGGAGACGTTCACATCGGCGCGCAAGTTGCCGTTCTGCATGTTGCCGTCGCAGGTGCCAAGGTAACGCATGATCTGGCGCAGTTTAGCGATATAGGCGGCGGCTTCCTCGGGGCCACGAATGTCCGGGCGCGAGACGATTTCCATCAGGCACACGCCGGTGCGGTTCAGGTCCACAAAAGACATCGACGGGTCCATGTCGTGGATCGACTTGCCGGCGTCCTGTTCCATGTGGATGCGCTCAATCCGCACCATGCGTGCAGTGCCGTCGCCAAGCTCCACCAGCACTTCGCCTTCGCCCACGATGGGGTGATAGAGCTGGGAGATCTGATAGCCCTGCGGCAGATCGGGGTAGAAATAGTTCTTGCGGTCAAAGGCGGACCAGAGATTGATGTCCGCCTTGAGGCCAAGGCCCGTGCGCACCGCCTGTTCGACGCAATATTCGTTGATCACCGGCAACATGCCGGGCATCGCCGCATCCACAAAGGCCACGTTAGAGTTGGGCTCCGCGCCGAATTGGGTCGAGGCCCCCGAGAAGAGCTTGGCATTGGAGCTGACCTGGGCATGCACCTCCATGCCGATGACCAGTTCCCAGTCATGCTTGGCGCCCGCGATCACTTTGGGCTTGGGGAGTTCATATGTCAGGTCGAGCATGGTTTTCCGCCGTATCCGTATATCTGTGTCTGCAAAGCGTTCTAGGCCCGTGGGCGGCAGGGGGCAAGGGGGCAGGGGGTACAGGAAACCGGGAGCTGGGTCGATATTTCCACTTTTGCACGGGCTGCAAGCCCGGGCAGCGCCCGTCCGCCCCCATGGGCGGGCGCTTCGCTTCCGCCCGCGGACGTGCGTTGCCCTCAGCGAAGGATGGCTTGGCGGTGATTCAGCCTCTTGGCGGCGTGTGCAGGCAGGGCTAGAACTGGCAGCCCGAGCAGTTCAAAAGGAGGCCGCCTTGGACACATCCGCACGCATCAGCCAGACCATCGCCGGTGAAATCAGTGCCAACGCCAATCAGGTGAGCGCTGCCGTTGCGCTGCTGGACGAAGGCGCCACCGTGCCCTTCATCGCGCGCTACCGCAAAGAGGTCACTGGCGGGTTGGATGACACCCAGCTGCGCACACTCGCTGAGCGTTTGGACTACCTGCGCGAGATGGAAAAACGCCGTGCGGCCATCCTCGAGTCGATCAAATCTCAGGATAAGCTGACGGATGATCTGGCGGCCTCCATCGCCAAGGCGGAGACCAAAGCGCAACTGGAAGACATCTATCTGCCCTACAAGCCCAAGCGCCGCACCAAGGCGATGATCGCGCGGGAAAACGGGCTGGAGCCGCTGCTGGATGCGATTCTGGCGGATCGCGCAGCCGACCCCGAGGCGCTGGCGGCAGGCTATCTGTCCGAGGCGGTAGAAGACACCAAATCAGCCCTGAATGGTGCCCGTGACATTCTGACGGAACGCCTGACCGAAAACGCCGATCTATTGGGGCGTTTGCGGACCTATATGCAATCCGAGGCCGTACTGAGCGCCAAGGTCGTCGAAGGCAAGGAACAGGCGGGCGCCAAGTTCTCCGATTACTTTCAACACTCTGAAAGCTGGAAAACCACCCCCTCGCACCGGGCGCTGGCGATGCTGCGGGGCTCCAATGAGGGCATCCTGACGCTGGACATCGCGCCGCCGGGCGAGGAGGGCGTGGCGCGGGCCGAGGAGATGGTCGCGGCGGTGCTGGATGTGCGCGGCAGTGCACCGGGCGACAAATGGCTCCGTAAGGTGGCGGGCTGGACGTGGCGGGTGAAACTGTCGCTGTCGATGATGCTGGAGCTGATGGGCGATCTGCGCACGCGGGCACAGGATGAGGCGATCGCCGTCTTTGCGCGCAATCTCAAGGACTTGCTCTTTGCAGCGCCAGCCGGTGCGCGACCGACTCTCGGGTTGGACCCGGGCATTCGCACCGGCGTCAAAGCGGCGGTGGTTGATGCAACCGGCAAATTGGTGGCCACCGAGACCCTGTACCCGTTTCAACCAAAAAATGATCTGCGCGGGGCGCAGGTCTCTATCCTGAAGCTGATCGCAGAACACGGTGTCGAGCTGATCGCGATTGGCAATGGCACCGCCAGCCGCGAAACCGAACGCATGGTGGCAGAGGTTCTGAATAACCTGCCCGCCAAGGTCAAAGCCCCGACCAAAGTGGTGGTTTCTGAGGCTGGCGCTTCGGTCTACTCCGCGTCCGAACTGGCCGCGCGAGAGTTCCCGGATTTGGATGTCAGCTTGCGCGGGGCGGTCTCGATCGCGCGACGCCTGCAGGATCCGCTGGCGGAGCTGGTCAAGATCGAACCCAAGAGCATCGGTGTCGGCCAGTACCAGCATGATGTTGACCAGCACAAACTCTCCAAATCGCTGGAGGCAGTCATTGAGGATGTGGTGAATGCGGTGGGCGTCGACCTCAATATGGCCTCAGCCCCGCTCTTGGCGCATGTCTCGGGCCTTGGCCCCGGCCTCGCCGAAGCCATCGTGGCCCATCGCGATACCAACGGCGCATTCGCCACCCGCAAGGAACTGTTGAAAGTCGCACGTCTCGGCCCCAAGGCGTTTGAACAATGCGCCGGGTTCTTGCGTATCCAAGACGGCAAAGAGCCTCTGGATGCGTCCGCCGTACACCCCGAAAGCTATGATGTCGCGCGTAAAATCGTGGCCGCCTGTGGGCGTGATATTCGCCAAATCATGGGTGATGGTGCTGCATTAAAATCCCTGCGCGCTGAAACATTTGTTGCGGGCGACGTTGGCCTGCCCACCGTTCGGGATATCTTTGCGGAGCTGGAAAAACCGGGTCGTGACCCGCGCCCGTCCTTTGTGACTGCCAGCTTCACCGATGGTGTGGAAGAGATCACCGATCTCAAACCGGGCATGGTGCTCGAAGGCACGGTGACCAATGTCGCGGCCTTTGGGGCCTTTGTCGATATCGGCGTGCATCAGGACGGGTTGGTGCACGTCAGCCAGCTGGCCGACAAATTCGTGAAAGACCCGCATGAGATCGTGAAAACCGGTCAGGTGGTGAAAGTCACAGTGGTCGAGGTAGACGTGCCTCGCAAACGCATCGGTCTTACGATGAAAAAAGACGGTGGCGCGTCCGCACGGGATGATCGCAATGCCCGTGGTCCCGCAAGGGGGGGCGCGCGCGATGGAGCGAAGGGGCGTTCATCGCAACACTCACGACAAAAGATGTCGGCCGCCCCCAAAGGCAAAGCCAACAACGACACCGGTGCGCTGGGCGCGGCTCTGATGGACGCATTCAAGAAGAAATAGCGCAAGGGAGACGCGCTGCCCCTGTCCTCTTCTAACCCCAAATATCCCGGGGGAGAGGCCCTGCAAGGGCCGAGGGGGCAGCGCCCCCTCTAACCTGCGGTGACTTCGGGACCGGTGTCGGTGAAAACCACCCGATAGCCCGCCTCAATGTCATCGCGAAACAGATCTGCAATGGCACGCAGCGCATCCATTCTACCCCGTTCGGCAAATTGCCGGACGGACCGCACCTGCGTGTCATTGTCAAACCCGGTTGATGCATGTGCCCAGATCATCGGATGCAATTCACGCAGATGGTTGCGGATCAGCCAATGGGCGGCCTCAGCGATCTGTGCCCGGATCTGTGCAACCTCGGCGGGCGTTTCAGCCTGTGAGCGCAGGGCGATACTACAATAGGCTGACATCAGGTTGATGCGTTCCTGAGAGGGCGCACGGGCAACGATATCGGCCACCCCATCCAGAAAAAACGCCACATCGACACCCTGACAGGCGGCATCGGACTGCGCTAGCGCGTCGAAATAGACCCAAGTATACCCCGCAGCGCCCCAGTGGTCTTGCACCAAGGAAGCAACGCGGCGCGCCTCTAACTCCAATGCCATCAAGCCTTCAGCACCTTGTTCCACAAGATGCGTCCCAAGCGCGCGCAAATGGCGCGGGTTGCCGGGGTCAAGGCGGATCAGATCAATGTAATCATCGGCGATTTGCCGCAGATCAGCCGAGCGATCCGCACTATAAAGCGCGCAACGCGCTGCGGCTACAAAGGGTTTGGCTGCCGCTTGCGCCGGGATCTGCAGCAACAGCGCTTTGGCACGGTTTTGATGAGCTTCTGACCGCGACGTCAGGGTCGCCCGTTGCCGGTTCGCTTTGCGCTTTGATATCCGACGGCAGGCCCAGGCAATATCCAGATGGGCAAGCGCCACCAGCGTGGACATGACCGGCGTGCGCTCACATTCCAGCCGCATCCGTTCAAGCGACATAATTCCGTCCAGTGTGACACGTTCAGAGGGCGACAGGCCTTCGCTGAGCGCATGCTCAACAGCATTTATGACATCCGCTCGGGCCCCATAGGCAATGAGATCCGCAATGGGCGTGCCGCCGGGCGTCGCTTCGCGGGCCGTGTCTGCCGCGATGATCCGCGCCTCGACATCGTCCCATCGTTCTTGGCGCGCCAGAAATTGCCCTTGGGCTATGGCGGCATCGGCGGCTTCGTCCTCTGCATTGGTCGCGGGCACCGGGATGGACAACACGTCCTCAAGGCGCAAGGGGGCCTCCGGTTCCTTGGCCTGTGTCCGTGCCGATGCCAGCGATAACGGCAAACGGAGCTTTGGAAAATTCATCCCGTCACGAGCAAGCAACGTCGACACGCGAGGTGCGATCAAGCGGAGCGCTTTTTTTAAACCGTCTTTTGCCGGTGGTGCAGAGAGTGGCATCAGCTGGTCCCAATTATTTTCAGCAGTCTGTTCTGAACCAAACTGTCTGAAAGATTTGAGGCGCAAACATGGCAGGGGCGGGGTGTTCACCAGATCAATTTCGACAGGCCGCCGGGTAATGGCGGCAAAAGCGCGGCATTTTGCCGATAGTGCGAAAAGTCCGGGCAGAAGGCCGCCGATTGGTGCAGCTTAGAGAACAGTAAAATGCTGTCGTTTCATCGCGATCCGGCGCGCGGCCAATGCATCCTCAAAGGCGGACAACTTGGGAGTGACCTCCGCGGGAATGCGATGATGCGTGCCGATGCGTGTGTGAACGGTCGCGCGAATGGAAAAATCCCAGCGTGTCACCAGTAAGATATGATCGATTTCGCCCAGTGCGATATCGGCGCTACTGCGCACGCTCTGCCAACGCAAGCGATCTTCGGAGAGTTCAAGCCACGCAACGGGATTGCGCCACATTTCCCAAAGGGCTGGGAGCAGCGGCAAGGTCAGGAGCACAACAATCCAGCCGCGCGCCCCAAACATAAACGCGATTACGCCTACCGCCAGCGCCCATGCGCCGATCACCAATATGGTGCCAGTTGAGCGCGCGTCCCGTCTGAAACGGAACGCGCGGAGATTTGGGTCGCCCGTCTCAGGCATCAAGGATACGGCTCACCATCTCATTGGTGTCACGGCTCAGGCCGTCTGCAGCTTTGATCCGTTTGAGCTCGGTCAGGATTTTCTCTTGCCGCTCTGCATCATAGCGCTTCCACGTCTGGAACGCGGTACACATGCGGGCAGTGGTCTGTGGGTTCAGCGGATCAAGCGCGATCAACTGATCTGCCAATAGGCGATAGCCGCTGCCATCCGCCTGATGGAAACCGGCGTGGTTCATCGACAAGGCCCCCATCACCGCGCGGAAGCGATTGGGGTTCTTGATGGTAAAGAGCGGATGCCGGGTCAGCGCTTCGGCCACGCCGGGGGCACGTTCAGGACGTGCGGTGGCAACCTGCAATGCAAACCATTTGTCCATCACCAGCCGGTCGTCTTTCCACTGCTCATAAAACGCCTGTGATTGCGCCTCGCCTTTTTCGGCCTTTAGCAAACACGCCAGTGCGGTGTTTTGCACTGTCATGTTGTCTGCCGTTTCAAACTGTTTGGCTGCGGCCTCTGCGCCATCTATGCGGGTCAAAAGCGCCAGAATACGCCCGTTGAGCGCCCGAAGGCCCGCATCCCGCGCGTCCGGCTTATAAGGCCCCTCGACCTTAGTTGCCGCAAACAGCCGGGGCAGGCTATCTGAGAGGTTCTGAGCCAACGTCTGAGCAAAAGTTTCGGCCGCATCATGGATGGCATCCGGGTCGGGCGTCACACCCTGATCGGCAAGCGCCTGCGCAATCTCGCTCTCGGAAGGGGGTGCCAGCACCAGCGCGCGGAAGGCTGGATCAAGCGCATCATCCCGCACCAGAGATTGCAGTGCGTCCAGATATTGCGCATCCGGGCTTGCGCCCTCGGTCACCATTGCAATGCGCGAGGCCTTGGCCAACTCACGCCCCGCTTCCCAACGATTGAAGGGATCCGTGTCGTGGGCCAACAGGAACGCACGCTCCTCGGCCGAGGTCTCGCGTGTCAAAATGACCGGTGCGGAGAAATCCCGCAGGATTGACGGGATCGGACGGGCCGACAGCCCCTCAAAGCGGAAACTCTGTTCGGCCTTCGTCATTTCCAGCACGGTGGTTGGAACCACCTCATCGCCATTGGGGTTGAGCAGCCCCACCGCAATCGGAATGACTTTTGGGTCTTTGTGATCCTGACCGGGGGTCGGCGGCGTGGTCTGGCGGAACGTCAGCGTATAGGTGCCACCCTCATAGGAGTCCTGCACCGTAAGGCGCGGCGTGCCTGCCTGACTGTACCAATTCTTGAACTGTGCCAGATCGCGGCCGGTGGAATCCTCAAACACCTTGATCCAGTCCTCAATGGTGCAAGCCTGCCCATCGTGACGCTCAAAGTAGAGATCGAGTGCGGTGTAATAGGCCGCGTCCCCAACCAACCGTTTCAGCATGCCGATCACCTCGGCACCCTTTTCATAGACGGTTGCGGTATAAAAGTTGTTGATCTCCTGAAACGCCTCGGGGCGCACCGGATGGGCGAGGGGGCCATTGTCCTCGGGGAATTGGCGCGCCCGCAGGTCAATCGCATCCTCGATCCGCTTCACCGGGGCAGAGCGCATGTCGGCCGTGAACTGCGCATCGCGATAAACGGTCAGACCCTCCTTCAGACAGAGCTGGAACCAATCTCGGCAGGTGATCCGATTCCCGGTCCAGTTGTGAAAGTACTCATGAGCGATGATGGCCTCAATACGTTCGAAATTTGCATCTGTAGAGGTTTCTGGGCTGGCCAGAACACAAGAAGAGTTGAAAATGTTCAATCCCTTGTTTTCCATCGCACCCATGTTGAAGTCATCCACTGCGACGATATTGAACACGTCTAGGTCGTATTCGCGCCCATAGACTTCCTCGTCCCATGTCATCGACTTTTTCAGCGCTTCCATACCAAAGGCACATTTGTCCTCGTCACCGGGGCGCACCCAGATGTTGAGTTCCACATCCTTGCCGGAGCCTGTGGTGAAGCGATCCGGATGATTGATCAGATCGCCTGCCACCAGCGCAAACAAATAGGCCGGTTTGGGCCATGGATCGTGCCATTCGGAATAGCCCGCCCCGCGATCACCGGGGTTGCCATTGGACAGCATGACCTTTTCCTCGCCCTCAATGCGCACGCTAAAAGTGCTCATTACGTCAGGGCGGTCGGGATAATAGGTGATCTTGCGGAACCCTTCGGCCTCACATTGGGTGCAATACATGCCATTGGACATATAAAGCCCTTCAAGCGCGGTATTGGCCTGTGGGTTGATCTCGACCTCGGCCTCCCAAATGAATGGCTTATCCGGCACATCGCAGGTTAGTCCCGTGTCGGTCAGAACTGGCGTGACCGCCTCACCGTTGATGCGTGAAGATATCAGTTTAAGCTTTTCACCATGCAGGAAAAAATTCCGGTGTGGGGCGTCTGGATTGGGAACAAAGCGGATCTTTGACAGCACCCGCGTGGTTTCCGGAGCGAGGCGAAAAATCAGCTCGACACTCTCCACGACAAAGCCAAACGGGGCATAGTCCTTTAGGTAGAACGTCTCTGGCTGGGTGCTTGGAGCGGCGTCGTTCATGGATACATCCTTCGCGATTTTTGGGAACCTGCGCCGGGGCGCGTGCGTTTCACCTCCAAGACCTATGCAACCGAGGGCAGACGGGCAAGCTCCCTTCGTCCTCATTTGAAAGGAGAAGCTCATGTCCGAAGCTGACACACCGATGACCACCCAGCGTGAGGTTCGCCAGCGCAAGCGCGGGCTCTACTGGCTGATTGCTCTCGTTGCGCTGATCTTGCTTGGTCTTGCGATCTTCGGGCTTGGGGATGACCTCACAAGCATCGAAGGGCAGGCGATTGATGCGCCCGCCGCTGAGAGCGTGACCACAACGGGTGAAAGTGGCGATTGATCCCCTAGAGGGTGCGCCGTTCATGCGAAATTGTGGACATAAAACTAGAGCATCGTCCTGCAAATCTGCAACATGGGCGATGCTCTATCCATTTGTATTGTCGCGCAATATTATCCGAAAACCGGTTCCCACTTTTCGGATTGCGCTCTAGACATATGAAAAAGGGCGCCCCGATTTCAGGGCGCCCTTCTTTGGATTTTATGCACTGACCTCACTCGATGATATTGAGGAGTGTGCTGAGGGATTGTTTTGCGTCGCCGTAGAACATGCGGGTGTTTTCCTTGAAGAACAGCGGGTTCTCGATGCCGGAATAGCCGGTGCCCTGACCGCGTTTGGAGACAAATACTTGTTTCGCCTTCCAGCACTCCAGAACCGGCATGCCGGCGATCGGCGAGTTGGGGTCTTCTTGCGCAGCCGGGTTCACGATGTCGTTGGAGCCGATCACGATGGCCACATCCGTCTCCGGGAAGTCGTCGTTGATCTCATCCATCTCCAGCACGATGTCATAGGGCACCTTGGCCTCGGCCAGGAGCACGTTCATGTGTCCGGGCAAGCGCCCCGCCACCGGATGGATCGCAAAGCGCACGTTTTTGCCCTTGGCGCGCAGGCGGCGGGTCAGCTCGGCCACATTGGACTGCGCCTGCGCCACCGCCATGCCGTAGCCGGGGATGATCACCACGCTGTCGGCTTCTTCCAGGGCCGCGGCCACGCCATCGGCGTCAATCGCCACCTGCTCGCCCTCGACCTCCATCGCGGGGCCGGTGCTGCCGCCAAAGCCGCCCAGGATCACCGAGACAAACGAGCGGTTCATCGCCTTGCACATGATGTAGCTCAGGATCGCCCCCGAAGAGCCCACCAGCGCGCCGACCACGATCAACAGATCATTGCCAAGGCTAAAGCCAATCGCCGCCGCCGCCCAGCCGGAGTAGCTGTTGAGCATGGAGACCACCACCGGCATATCCGCACCACCGATACCCATGATCAGGTGATAGCCGATGAACAAGGCCGCCAGCGTCATCAGCACCAGCGGCAGCATGCCGCCCGCGCCCAGATACCAGAACAGGCACAGAAGCGAGATCCCCGCCGCGCCGATGTTCAGGAGATGCCCACCGGGCAGTTTGGTCGCCGCCGAGGAGACCTTGCCCGAGAGCTTGCCATAGGCAATCACCGAGCCGGTAAAGGTCACCGCCCCGATAAAGACCCCAAGGAAGACCTCCACCCGCAGGATGTTGATCTCAATGCTGTCTTTCTTGGCCAAGAGGGCGGCAAAGCCTTCGAGCGTTTTGCGCGCGCCTTCGTCCATCGCCAGCACCCGGCCCAGTTCGATATGGGCGTTAAAGCCCACCAGCACGGCGGCCAGACCCACCAGCGCATGCATGCCCGCCACCAGTTCCGGCATCTGGGTCATCTCGACCTTGGAGGCCAGCATATAGCCGATCACACCGCCCGCGCCGATCAGCACCAGCGACAGGAACCACAGGCCAGAGCCCGGCCCGATGAGCGTCGCAAACACCGCCAGCGCCATGCCGGTAATGCCGTACCAGACCGCGCGTTTGGCGCTTTCCTGGCCCGAGAGCCCGCCAAGCGAAAGGATAAAGAGAACCGCCGCGACCACATAGGCCGCCGTCGTGAATCCAAAGTCCATGATCTCTCCTCCCTTAGGATTTCTGGAACATGGCGAGCATGCGCCGTGTCACGAGGAAGCCGCCGAAGATATTGATCCCGGCCATAAAAACGCTGAGGGCCGCGAGGAAAATCACCAGCCACGAGCCAGAGCCGATCTGCATCAAGGCACCGAGAATGATGATCGAAGAGATCGCATTTGTGACCGCCATCAAGGGCGTGTGCAGGCTGTGCGAGACGTTCCAGATCACCTGAAAGCCGACAAAGACCGAGAGCACAAAGACGATGAAGTGCTGCATGAAGCTCGCCGGGGCCACCAGCCCAACGGTCAGCAACAACGCAGCGCCCACCGCCAGCAATGTGACCTGATTCTTGGTCTGCTGCTTAAAAGCCGCGACTTCTGCGGCGCGTTTTTCCTCGGCCGTCAGCTCCTTGGGTGGTTCGGGTTTCTTTTGCGCCGCAATGGCTTGCACCTTGGGCGGCGGCGGCGGGAAGGTGATCTCGCCCGCATGGGTCACGGTGGCCCCGCGGATCACGTCATCCTCCATGTCATGCACCACCTGACCGTCCTTTTCCGGGGTCAGATCGGTCATCATGTGACGGATGTTGGTGGCATAGAGGCTGGAGGACTGGCTCGCCATCCGGCTGGGGAAATCGGTGTAGCCGATGATGGTCACACCATTGTCGGTAACGACCTTTTCGTCCCGCACGGTGCCTTCGACATTGCCGCCCCGCTCGGCCGCCAGGTCGACGATGACCGAGCCGCGTTTCATCGCCGCGACCATATCCGCCAGCCACAGCTTCGGGGCCTCGCGGTTGGGGATCAGCGCGGTGGTGATGACGATGTCCACCTCCGGCGCCAACTCGCGGAACTTGGCCAGCTGGGCCTCGCGGAATTCCGGGCTCGATACAGAGGCATAGCCGCCGGTGGCCGCCCCATCCTGCTGCTCTTCCTCAAAGTCGAGATAGACAAATTCCGCGCCCATCGACTCGACCTGCTCGGCCACTTCGGGGCGCACGTCAAAGGCGTAGGTGACTGCGCCCAGCGAGGTGGAGGTGCCGATCGCCGCGAGGCCCGCAACACCGGCGCCCACCACCAGAACCTTGGCCGGGGGCACCTTGCCCGCCGCCGTGATCTGGCCAGTAAAGAACCGGTCAAAATTGTTGCCCGCCTCGATCACCGCGCGGTAGCCGGCGATATTGGCCATGGAACTCAGCGCGTCCATCTTCTGCGCGCGGCTGATGCGCGGCACCATTTCCATGGCGATCACGGTGGCGCCCTTGGATTTGGCGAGCTCCAGCCCTTCTTCATTGCCGCCCGGATTGAAGAAGGAAATCAGCGTCTTGGATTTATTGAGCCGCTTCAGTTCGGTCTCATTGGGTGCGCGCACCTTGGCGATGATATCGGCGGCTTTCCACAGCCCGGCGGCGGTCTTGATCACCTCCACCCCGGCCTCGGCATAGGCCGCATCGGTAAACCCCGCAGCCTCACCCGCGCCAGACTCAATACAGCACTCAAACCCCAGCTTCTGAAGATCAAGCGCCGACAATGGCGTCATCGCTACACGCGACTCGCCCTCGGCTATCTCTTTTGGTGTGCCTATTTTCACCAGTCGTCCCCCTGTCTGCATCGATCAAATTGATCGCATGCGCACGTTTCGCAAACACATTACATACATTGCGCAACAATCTTGCGCAAGCAATTTGCCGCGTTGCGGCAAGATTTTGAATTCACGCCCCTTATTTGACCTTTGGTCAGGTTGAGCCGTGACTGATCCACCGAACACTGTGCGCCCACAGCAGCAGATGTGACGCAGAATGAAAAGGACGCGATGGGCGATTCATCCCCTTTGCGACATTTCAACCTTCGATGACGCCAAATTCGCGCATGAGATTGTCAATCTGTCCATGAAACCTGTGCGGATTGGCGACAAAGTGATGTCCGGAGGGCGATGTTGACTTGATCAGGCAGAAAGGGGCAGGGACACAGGGCGATGGTCCTGCGCCCAGGCGCGAACAGCCGCGCCAAAGGCCTCAAACAGCGGACGCGAAACAGGGTCCTGGCCTGCGCGATATTCGGGATGCCACTGCACCGCGAGCGAAAATCCGGGAGCATCTTTGACATAGAGCGCTTCGGGGGTTCCGTCTTCGGCCTCCCCGTCGATCACAATTCGCGCACCCGGTGCCTTTATGCCCTGACCGTGGAGCGTGTTCGTCATCACTTCGGGTGCACCGAGCAGTTGATGAAAAACCCCACCCTCGCGCAGTCGCACCGGATGGCGCAGGGCGAATTTCTCTTCAATGGTACCATCTGGGGGCATGCGGTGGTTCATCCGGCCGGGCAGGTCGCGAATTTCCGGATAGAGCGTTCCTCCCATGGCGACGTTCACTTCCTGAAAGCCGCGGCAAATGCCCAAGAACGGCTGCCCCCGTTCCACACAGGCACGCACCAGGGGCAGGGTGATCGCATCACGGGCGCGGTCGAAATCGCCATGCGCTTCGGTCGCGTCTTCTCCGTATTCCTGAGGGTGCACATTGGGCCGACCACCGGTCAGCAAAAAACCGTCAAAGCTTTCTAGGAGTTCCTCGACAGAGACAAAGCGCGGATCGGTCGGGATCAGGAGCGGCAAACAGCCCGAGACATTGGCCACCGCGTCCGAGTTCATGGTGCCCCCCGCATGGGTCGGGTATTGGTCATTCATGAGGTAGGAATTGCCGATAATGCCGACTTTGGGGCGCACGTTTGATCTCCAGATTAATGTGTTCGTCCTATCACACTAATGTGGCTCGTCTTTTGCGCGCAAGGGCGCCGGGCGGCGCATAGGCCTGTTCGTTGATGCACAGACCTGAGGTTTCAGCCCCGAAAGGCTGAAACCTGTTGTATAAAGACGGGCGATCAGCCCCGCGCCTTAAGTTCCAGACGGCGGGCGTGCAGGACCGGCTCGGTATAGCCAGAAGGTTGCACGCGGCCTTTGAACACCAGATCGCAAGCCGCCTGAAACGCGACACCGTCAAAGCTCGGGGCCATCGGGCGATATGCAGGATCAGACGCGTTCTGGCCATCCACAACGGCGGCCATCTTCTGCATCGCGGCCATCACTTGCTGTTCGGACACAACCCCGTGGTGCAGCCAGTTTGCCAGTGCCTGACTGGAAATCCGGCACGTCGCGCGATCCTCCATCAGACCAACATCATTGATATCGGGCACTTTGGAACAGCCGACACCCTGATCGACCCAGCGCACCACATACCCAAGGATGCCTTGGGCGTTGTTTTCAATCTCGCGCGCGATGTCCTCGTCCGAGAGGTTCTCGCCAGCCATCACCGGGATCGTCAGCAGATCATCAAGCGTGCCACGCGCGCCGCCTGCCTTGAGTTCATCCTGACGGCCAAGAACATCAACTGTGTGGTAGTGGGTTGCATGCAGAGTTGCCGCAGTGGGCGAGGGCACCCAAGCACAGGTCGCACCGGATTTCGGGTGGCCGATTTTAGCCTCCAGCATGTCGCCCATACGGTCGGGAATGGCCCACATGCCCTTGCCGATCTGCGCGCGTCCCTTGAGACCGCAGGCCAGACCGATATCGACATTGCTATCCTCATAAGACGCGATCCACGCGGTGGATTTCATCTCGCCCTTGGGCAGCATCGCCCCGGCTTCCATCGAGGTGTGGATTTCATCACCGGTGCGGTCAAGGAAGCCCGTATTGATAAAGGCAACGCGCGATTTCGCGGCACGGATGCATTCCTTGAGGTTGGCCGAGGTGCGGCGTTCTTCGTCCATGATGCCGATTTTGACAGTGTTACGTGGCAGTCCCAGCGCGTCTTCGACATGGTCAAAGATCTTTACGGCAAAGGCGACCTCCTCGGGGCCGTGCATCTTTGGCTTCACCACATAGACCGAGCCATGCAGCGAGTTGCCACCGTCCGCCTGCAAATCATGCATCGCGATCAACACGGTGATCATCGCGTCCATCAGACCTTCGCCCGCCTCACGGCCTGCGCTGTCCAGAATGGCCGGATTGGTCATCAGGTGGCCCACATTACGCACCAGCAACAGCGAACGCCCCTTGAGCGACGCCGCCTCACCTGCGGGCGTGGTATAGGACACATCGTCATTCAGGACGCGGGTAAAACTCTTGCCACCTTTGCTGACCTCCTCAGCAAGGTCGCGTTTCATCAGGCCGAGCCAGTTGGAATAGGCTGTGACCTTGTCTTCGGCATCGACGCAGGCGACCGAATCTTCGCAGTCCATAATCGTCGACAGCGCGCTTTCCAGCGTGATGTCATTGATCCCTGCCGCATCGTCTTTACCGATGTTGCCTGCGGCGTCGATCTCAAGGATCGCGTGCAGGCCGTTGTTTTGCAAAACAATCCGTGTGGGGGATGTGGCATCACCGACGTAGCCTGCAAATTGGCTGGCGTCCCGAAGTGCGGGAACCAATGCGCCGTCTTCCACTCGTAGGCCAGAGATGTCGGACCAAGAGCCACTGGCAAGCGCGAAGGTCTCATTCAGGAAGCGGCGGCCCCATGCGATCACCCGCGCGCCGCGCGTCGCGTCATAGCCCTTGCCGCTTGGCAAATCACCCATGGCGTCGGTGCCATAAAGCGCATCATAGAGGCTGCCCCAACGGGCATTCGCGGCGTTCAGCGCAAAACGTGCATTGGTGATCGGCACCACCAGTTGCGGCCCCGGTACATGCGCGATTTCGGGGTCAACATTTTCTGTCTCAATCTCAAAATCCGGCCCCTCGGGCACCAGATAGCCAATTTCGGTCAGGAATTCCTTATAGGCCGCCGCGTCGTGCGGCTGACCGCGACGTTCCAAATGCCACGAGTCGATTTTGCCTTGGATCTCAGCACGTTTGATCAGCAATGCGCGGTTTTCGTCGCCCATTCCATCAACCAGACCGGACAATCCAGCCCAAAAGGCATCCTTGCTGACACCGGTACCCGGCAGTGCCTGTTCTTCGACAAATGCCACCAGTTCGGAGGCCACCTGCAGTCCATTCCGTTCGATCCGGCTCATTGTACTCTCCTTCTGGCGGTGCACGATTGCATGCAGTTTGATACGGGATAAGTTTCCGATCAGCAACAAAACGAGCCCTCTGGAAATGCAAACGCATCTTATTGTTTTTCAAGAAAGTGCTGAGGATTTTCGCTGCCGTTTTGGATGGCACGCGCAGTGACGCGCCGAAAGTGCGGCACCGGCCCGGCAATCACCGCTGCGGATTTATACGTCACTTTGTATACCGTTGCATTCATCTAACATGTTGATTAGAAATAAAAACTTTACACATAGGGAGGTGTTTGGCTACGGTCTGGAAACTCTTGTGGGAAGGTTCCTATGGCCGCGATAGAAGATCACCCCTTGCGCTATCAGCTTGCAAATGAGCTGCACGCGCGCCCGTTTCCAACCATCCCCGTGCCCGGCACGGTGGCCTATCTGGCAGTGAAACAACCAAGCGAAGCGGTGCATCGCGACCGGATGGCGGACCTGCAGCACCTGAAAGATCTGTTGGATCGCCACGGTGCACCACATCCGCAACCCGGAGCCACGCATCACACGGCGCAGCTTGGCCGCTACACGCTCAAATGGGAGCAGCACACGGAGTTTGTCTCCTACACGCTACACGGCGACGGGATCAGCGACCGCGCCTTTGACCCGAAGGATTTCGAATTGTTCCCGCCCGATTGGTTGGAAAAAGCGCCGGGGCAGCGGATTACCTCGGCCTTGATCCGCGTTGTGGCGCGACCAGACCCCGAACAGATCAAAACATGCGTGCGCGATTGGTTTGTCCCCGAAAGCCTCGCCATGGCGACGGTGCTGGATGACAACGCGGTGGTTGCGGGGGATTTTCGGATCGACCCGGCAGGGCACATGCGGTTTGCATTGTTTGTGAATAAGGAAACCGGCCCGCAGCGGGTGGGACGGGTGGTGCAGCGCCTGTGCGAGATTGAGACCTACCGGGCGATGTCGATGCTGGGGTTTTCGCGTGCGCGCGGACTGACGCCCACCATCAGCGCCATGGATGCGTCGCTCTCTGAGATGATGCGAGAGATGACCCGCGGCCATGTTCCAGCCGATCAAACACTGAGCCAGCTTCTGACGATCTCTGCCGAACTTGAGGCCATGGCGGCGCAATCGGCCTTTCGCTTTGGCGCGACGGGGGCCTATGCGGCATTGGTCAATCAGCGGATTTCCCTGTTGCGAGAAGAGCGCTTTGTCGGGTTTCAGACCATGGCCGAGTTCATGCTGAGGCGGTTTGAACCCGCCATGCGCACGGTGGAATCCACGGAAAAGCGGCTTGATGTGCTGGCAGACAGGGCGCGCAGGGCAGGGGAGTTGCTGCGAACCCGTGTCGATGTTGAGCGCTCGGCGCAGAATCAGGCTTTGCTCGAGAGCATGGACCGTCGTGCGGATCTGCAATTGCGGTTGCAGCACACGGTTGAGGGGCTTTCGGTGGTGGCGATCAGCTATTACGCGGTGTCGCTCGCGGCCTATGCACTCTACCCGCTCGGCAAGGCCTTGGATCTCAGTAAAGGAATGCTGACCGCGATTCTGACGCCGCTGGTGATCGGTGCGGTGTTCCTGGCGGTGCGGCGCATTCGAAAGAGCCTGCATTAGAAAACGGATGTCCGTCCCTTGCAGGTTGAAATCAAAAAGGCCGCCTCATCGGGCGGCCTTTTCGATTGTTAGTAGTGCCTCAGCGGCCCCGAATGCGTGGGTCCAATGCATCGCGCAGGCCGTCGCCGAGATAGTTCACCGACAGAACCGTCAGCGAGATCAGGATACCGGGCCAGAGTACACGCTCGGGGAACAGGGTCATCCGGTCCACCGCATCATTCAGCAAACGCCCCCACGTCGGGAAATCTGGCGGGAAGCCAAAGCCGAGGAAGGAGAGCGCCGACTCGGTGATGATCGCGGTGGCGATCCCGAGCGTTGCGGACACCATGATCGGCGACAGCACGTTGGGCAGGATGTGGCGCGAGATGATGCTGCCGGGCTTGGTGCCGATAGAACGGGCCGCCAGAACGAACTCTCGTTCCTTGATGGCCAGTACATCGCCGCGCACAATCCGTGCGGTCGGCATCCATGAGGTGATCCCGATCAGGCAGACGATCAACACGAAGATGCCGCCTTCCGGACCGATGGATTTGGACAGGCTCTCGCGAAACAGCACCGCAGCCACAAGGATCATCGGCAAGAGGGGCAGGGCGAGGAACAGGTCAGTCATCCGCATCAGGAGACCGTCGAGCTTTTTGAAGTAGCCCGCCAGCACCCCGATCAGGCTGCCAAGGATCAGCGCAAGGATCATCGCCGCCATACCCACCGCAAGCGACACCCGGCCACCGAACATCAGGCGCGCAAGCATGTCACGGCCCAAATTGTCAGTGCCCAAGGGATAGGCCCAGTCCATCTTGGCTGAGGGGTCCCACAGCACATGATAGATCGGGCGCATGTCGCGCAGGGTGATGAAGTCGCGGCCCGTGGGCACGAATTTCGCATCGTTCCAGTAGACGAACGGGCCGACCACAACGCCGAGCACGATGAACATGAACAGGCAGCCACCAAACAGCGCGCCCCGGTGAGATTTGAACTGCACCCAAATCTCGCGCCATTGGCTGCGCGCCGGTTTGGAGAGTTCGTCCTGCACGCTGGAATGCTGCAGGGTCTTGTCTTTTGCAGCGTCAGTCATAGCGGATCCTCGGGTCGAGAATGCCATAGAGCACATCGGCGATCAGGTTGAACAGCACGATGAGCACGGCAAAGATGAAGGTAAGCGTCTGCACCATGGGCAGGTCATTGGCCTGAATGGCGCCGATCAGCAACTGGCCGATGCCGTTCACCTTGAACACCTGCTCGGTGATGATGGCGCCGCCAAAGATCGACGGAATACCCAATGCGATCACGGTCACAACCGGGATCATGGAGTTGCGCAGCACATGCACCATGACGACGGTATATTCGCCCAAGCCCTTGGCACGCGCGGTGCGCACGTAGTCCTGGTTGAGGTTGTCGAGCATGGACGCCCGCATAAAGCGGCTGAGCTGTGCGGTGATCTGAAGCGCGAGCACCATCACCGGCATCACCATCTGCTGGAGTTGCTTCACGAAGGTCTCCCAACTGGTGATCTCCAGCGTGGTGTCATAGATCGACGGGAACCAGCCAAGCTGGACCGAAAAGATCACAATCACCAGAACACCAGAGAAGAATGGCGGCACCGAAAAGCCCACCATCGACACAAAGGTGCCGAGCTGGTCGAACCAGCTGTACTGGCGATAGGCAGAGTAGATGCCGATCGGCAGCGCGATCAGGATCGCAACGATGTAGGCGGTGCCCACGACCGAGAGGGTCTGCGGCAGGCGCTGCACCACGATGTCCATCACCGGGGAACGGGTCTGCCAGGAGATCACGCGCAGATCGCCGGCGGAAAAGGAAGTGCCGAAGATATGGTCGATCAGAACCTGGGGTTCGATCCAGAAGAACTGCACGATCCATTTCCAGAACCGGATATGGACGGGCTCGCCAAGGCCGAGGGCCAGGCGCATCTTCTCTTTCACTTCGGGGGGGACGGTCAGGGGGACCTGTGCCATGGGATCGCCGGGGGCGAGTTCCAGCAGCAGGAAAATCACGAGACTGATAAACAGCAGGGTTGGCACTGCTATGATCAGCCGTCGGATGGTAAAAGTCAGCATCAGCCGGGCGCCTTTGCAAATGGGTTGTCGACAGGTCCGCGTTTGCCTTGCCCTTGCGGGGCGGGGTTTCGCGCGATGCAGGGTCTCTTAAGCTAAGTCCGATGTAACAACAATGCCGGACCGCGCAGAGAATGGTAACGCGAATATCAGCGGGCCCCGGCATGAGAACCGGGGCCCTTCTGGTCGCGGACGAACGCTTATTCGGTGCGGTACCAGTCAGCTGCGTTCCACAGCTCGCTGTCCCACACGTTGAGGTCGACACCACCCAGCGTGTTGGACACACCAGACAGACGGCCACGGTGAACGATCGGGATCATGCCACCTTTTTCAAACACGATGGTGTTGAGTTTCTGACCGATCTCGATGCGCTTTTCAGCGTCGGCGGTTTGGCTCAGCTCTTCGTGCAGCGCGTCATACTCTTCATCGCAGAAGCGGGAGATGTTCTCACCCTGCCACTGGGACGCCGGAGTCGGTGCTTTGTCGCACAGACCGTTGCCGAAGTAGGACTGCGGGTCGGTGCCGTTGAAGGTGTTGGCGTACATTTCAACGTCAGCATAGAACTTCTGGAAGGTGTCCGGGGAGCCGGGATCGCCACCAAAGAAGACGGAACCGTTGATGTTACGCAGTTCGGTTTCAACACCGATCTCGCTCCACCACTGTTTGATCAGCGCTTGGAAGTCCTGACGCACCGCGTTGGTGGAGGTCTGGAACAGGATCTCGAGCGGAACACCGTCTTTTTCACGGATGCCGTCGCCATCGGTGTCGACGATGCCAGCCTGATCCAGCAGGGCATTCGCGCCAGCGATGTCTTGGACGTTACAGCCCTCGGGGTTGATCGCAAATGCTTCCGGTGCCGGAACCCAAGAGCAAGACGGGCGGCCCGCTTTGCCATAGCCGATCTCGACCAGCAGTTCGCGGTCAATCGCCATGGACAGCGCTTTGTAGACCGCCGGGTCAGACAGGAACGGATGCGGACGGATCACCGAACGCTCTTCCGGGCTCAGGTCCGCAGAAGGGTTGGTGTTGTTGAGCATGATACGCTCCAGCAGCGGACCAAAGCCTGCAACGGCCTTGCCTTTGCCGCCAGCTTCCATCTGCGCGATGACATCGGGTGCCAGCTGCAGGTTCCATGCGTAGTCAAACTCGCCGGTTTCCATAACCGCACGGCCCGCTGCGGTTGCGTCGCCGCCACCTTTCAGCAGAACTTTTGCGAAAGCAGGTTTTGCCGGGTCGCGGTAGTTCGGGTTTGCCGACAGGGTAATCACGTCGTTGGGTTTGAACTCATCCACAACAAACGGGCCGGTGCCGATCGGGTTGAAGTTCGCTTCGGTACACTCAGGCGCTTTGGCACCGAGGCACTCGCCGAACTGTGCGGCCTGAATGATCGGGCTCTCACCACCAACAAAGGGGCCGTAAGGGTAAGGGGTCGCCTTGTCGAAGGTCACCACGACGGTGTTCTCGTCGGGTGTTTCAACACCGGTCACGCCTTCAAATTTGGTGACCTGCGCACAACCGCCCTCGGGGTGGGTGCAATACTCGTAAGTGAACTTGACGTCTGCCGAGGTCAGATCGGTGCCGTCGGACCATTTGATGCCCGGCTTCAGCTTCCATGTGATCTGAGTCAGGTCTTCGCTGACGCCGCCGTTGCTGACGGTCGGGATTTCCTCAACCAGCCACGGAACCATCTCGCCAGAGGCATTGAAACGCGCCAGCGGCTCGATCACGAGCGAGGCTGCTTCCACGTCCTTGGTGCCGCCGGACAGAAACGGGGTCATGATGGACGGGGCTTGCCAATAAATAATGTTGACCTGACCGTCCGAGCCACGCTCGGCAAAGGCCGCAGGTGCGACGGCGGCAGTTGCCACAGCACCCAGCAGAAGGGTTTTCAAAGTCATTACACTCTCCTTGTCGGAACCGACATAGTGTTATCGTTGTTAAAGGCTGCACATTGGTTGAGGCGTGCAACCCGCGACCGCCTGAAGACGGTCAAGGTATTGCGTCCACCGCGGACGTATGGATGTCAGGAAACCCCGCAGATAGTTTCTACGGATGAGAGGGTCCGTTTTGCCGGACCTGTTTTCTTAACCCCCTGTCGCCTTTGGCGTTCACTGCGGATATCGAACACAGTGTTGTGAAGAAATGCAAGACCTGGCCGACATGAAAACCGGTCGGGGGTTTGACGGTCAGGGCTGCATAGGCTTAGATCGCGCCCAAATAGGCACCGCCAAGGTGCGTCAAAACAGACAGGATACGCGGATGCTGGACCAGCCCATTGCACAAATCAAAGGCCTTCGGGTCGAATTCGAAACCAAGGACGGCCCAGTGGTCGGTGTTGAGAATGTTTCGTTTGACGTTACGGCTGGTGAAACTTTGTGCATCGTAGGGGAGTCCGGATCGGGCAAATCTGTCTCGTCCCTCTCTCTTATGCGTCTTGTTGAATATGGTGGCGGCACCATCGCGGCGGGCGAATTGATGTTCGATCCGGGCGATGACAAGCCCATCGACCTCGCCAAATCCGAGACCGA
Source organism: Tritonibacter mobilis F1926 (assembly GCF_000376545.2). Classification (NCBI taxonomy): domain Bacteria; kingdom Pseudomonadati; phylum Pseudomonadota; class Alphaproteobacteria; order Rhodobacterales; family Paracoccaceae; genus Tritonibacter; species Tritonibacter mobilis. Next base: position 2,046,665 of record NZ_CP015230.1, on the reverse strand, counting down.
TTTGATGAAGCAGATTCGCGGAAATCAGATCGGAATGATTTTTCAGGAACCGATGACGGCGCTCAATCCGGTGTTCACTGTGGGCCGCCAATTGACCGAAGGTCTGCGAATCCACAAGGGCATGACCAAGAAAGAGGCAGAGGCGCGCGCCATCGAGATTTTGCGCGAGGTCCGCATCCCCGAGGCCGAGCGGCGGATGAAACAATACCCGCATGAACTCTCTGGCGGCATGCGCCAGCGTGTGGTGATCGCAATGGCCATGGCCTGCGAGCCGCGTCTGTTGATTGCGGACGAGCCCACAACCGCGCTCGACGTGACCATTCAGGCCGAAATTCTTGCACTGATGGATCGTCTGAAGCGCGAAACCGGCACCGCGGTGATGTTCATCACCCACGATATGGCGGTGGTGGCGCAGATGGCCGATCGCGTGGTGGTCATGTATCGCGGCAACAAGGTCGAAGAAGGCACCGTCCACGAGATCTTTGAGAACCCGCAGCACGACTATACCAAGGCGCTGCTGGCCGCGGTTCCAAAGCTCGGAGAGATGCGCGGTAAGGATTACCCCGAGCCCATGAAGCTGATGGGCGTCGAGCAGGCCGAGATTAAGCCGATCAAAGGCACCGATGAGGTGCTGCTGAATGTGGAAAACCTCGTCACCCGTTTCCCGGTCAAGGGCGGCATTTTGCGCCGCACAGTGGCGCAGGTGCATGCGGTCGAGGATGTGTCCTTTAAGGTGTTCAAAGGTCAGACCCTCAGCCTCGTGGGCGAATCGGGCTGTGGTAAATCCACCTGTGGCCGATCCATCCTGCGCTTGGTGGAGCCCACTTCCGGCAAGGTTGAATTTGAGGGCCGCGACGTTCTTGGCTTCAGCCAAAAAGAACTGCACAAGGCGCGCCTTGATATGCAGATGATCTTTCAGGATCCCTTTGCTTCGCTCAATCCGCAGATGCAGCTGATGGATCAGGTCGCAGAGCCGATGAAGAACTACAACATCGCCTCTGGCTCTGAAATTCAAGACCGGGTTGCCGCGCTCTTTGATCGGGTGCATCTGCCGCGCAGCTTCATGCGCCGCTTCCCACATGAAATGTCAGGCGGCCAGCGTCAGCGCATCGCAATTGCCCGTGCCCTCGCACTGAACCCGAAACTGATCGTCGCGGATGAAGCCGTCTCGGCGCTGGATGTGTCGGTGCAGGCGCAGGTTCTGAATCTGATGATGGAATTGCAGGCCGATCTGGAGCTGTCCTTCCTTTTCATCAGCCACGATATGGCGGTGGTCGAGCGCGTCAGCCATCAGGTGGGCGTGATGTATCTGGGCCGCCTCGTGGAAATCGGCCCACGTGCACGGGTGTTTGAAAACCCGGCGCACCCCTACACGCAAGCGCTGATGAAGGCGGTTCCCATTGCCGATCCGAACCAGCGCAAAAGCGAGAAGGATCTGAACTTCAAGCCGATCCCATCGCCGATCCACGGCATGAGCTATCAGGCCGAGCCGTCGCAATACATGGAGGTGGAACCCGGCCATTTTGTGCTGACCACCGACTCCGGCTACTGATCATGACCAACAGACTGTCCCCGCTGGAGATCATGACGCGTCTGGTCTCCTTTCCAACTGTGAGCCATGATACCAATCTGCCCCTCGTCGAATGGGTGGCCGAGTATCTCAGCTCTCACGGGATTGAGCACTACATCTGGATCGATCCAGAACAGCCTGAAAAGGCGGGACTTTACGCACATGTCGGCCCCAAGGTCGACGGCGGCGTGGTCTTGTCTGGGCATACGGACGTGGTGCCCGTCGAGGGGCAGGACTGGAGCTCTGACCCTTATGTGGTGGTGGAACGCGACGGCAAATATTTTGGCCGTGGCTGCGCTGACATGAAAGGCTTTGACGCGCTGGCGCTCTGGGCACTGGTTGAGGGGCACTATGCGGACCTTCAGCGCCCGCTTCAGCTGGCTTATACCTTTGACGAGGAAATCGGCTGCACCGGTGCGCCGCCCCTGATTGAAGAGATGCAGACACATCTGCCCAAGGCAGAATCTGTGATTGTGGGTGAGCCGTCGATGCTGAAGGCCGTAACCGGTCACAAAGGGGCCTTTGCCATGGCCACCCATGTGCGCGGCTATGAGGTCCACAGCTCTTTGATGCATCAAGGCGTGAGCGCGGTGATGGAGGCGGCGCGGATCATCGACTGGGCCAACCATCGCAACACCGAGAACCGCGCCAAGCCGCAAACCGAGGTGGCCGCGATGTTCGCACCGCCTTGGACCACGGTGCATGTGGGCAAGGTGTCTGGCGGCACTGCGCATAACATCACGGCAGGGGACTGTCATTTCTGGATGGATTTCCGCGTTGTGCCGGGCGAAAGCCTTGATGATTGGCAAGCCGCCTACGAACAGGAGATCGCCCGTGTCGAGGCAGAGATGCAGGCCGTCAATCCCGAGGCGGGCATCAGCATAGATAAAGCCTTTAGCGTGCCGGGATTGGTGCCAGAAACCGACGGTGCCGCTGAAACATTGGTGCGGGCACTCACCGGTGACAACGCGCGCCATGTGGTGAGCTATGGCACCGAGGCCGGTCACTATCAGGTTGCGGGCTACTCCGCCGTGGTCTGCGGCCCCGGCGACATTGCCCAAGCGCATCAGGCGGATGAGTTCATCACCGTTGCGCAGTTTGAGGCAGGCACCCAGTTCATGCGCGATCTGATCAAGCGCCTCGCGGCTTGATGAAACCAAACGCCCCGACCTGCCGCGCCCCTTAGTGGCGGTGTGGGTCAGGGCGGACTGCCCCCAATCGGGTGCTCAGCGGCGCTGGGCGCGCTCAAATCAGGCGGGGCATGGCACCTGTTGGTTCAATTGTGCAACAACCCTTGCCTTCCGATCCGCCTTGCGGCACTCATTTCGCTAACACGTTAAGGAGAGAGCCCATGCCCGTCCGGAATCGCTTTGCCGAGTTGTTGCCCGAAATCACCGCGTGGCGTCATGATTTCCATGAACACCCCGAGTTGATGTATGACGTGCACCGCACCGCCGGGCTGGTGCAGGAACGCCTGACCGCCTTTGGCTGTGACGAGGTGGTGCCGGGGATCGGCAAGACCGGTGTGGTTGGCGTCATCAAGGGCAAGAGCACCGCGTCCGGCAAGGTGATCGCCCTGCGTGCCGACATGGACGCGCTGCCGATCCACGAGGAAACCGGGCTGGAGTATGCCTCCAAGACGCCGGGCAAGATGCACGCTTGCGGCCACGACGGCCACACCGCGATCCTGCTGGGGGCTGCGAAATACCTCTCTGAGACGCGCAATTTCGACGGCACCGTGGTGCTTTTGTTCCAACCTGCCGAGGAAGGCGGGGCAGGGGGCAAGGCCATGGTCGATGATGGCGTGATGGACCGTTGGGGCGTGCAGGAGGTCTATGGCCTGCACAATATGCCAGGCCTGCCGGTGGGCCACATCGCCACCCGCGTCGGCGGCCTTTTGGCCTCCTCGGATGAATTTGAAATCGAAGTCACCGGCAAGGGCGGCCATGCTGCCGCGCCGCATGATGCCATCGACACCACGCTGGTGGCGTCGCAGATCGTGGTCTCGCTGCACTCCATCGTGTCGCGCACCGTGAACCCGATCCACCGTGTCGTGCTGACAGTCGGCACCTTTGAGACCGACAGCACCGCCTCTAATGTGATCGCCCATCGTGCCAAGCTCAAAGGCACCGTGCGCACGCTAGATGCAGAAAACCGCGAGCTGGCCGAAGACCGCGTGCGCCGCGTTGCCGAAGATACAGCATCGGCGTTTGGTGCCACTGCCAAGGTCACATGGACGCCCGGCTACCCGGTGACAGAAAACACCGCCGATGAGGTTGCTCATGCCGTGGAGGCCGCGCGTGCTGTCACCGACAGCGTTGATCCCGAAACCGCGCCCATCATGCCGTCCGAGGACTTCGCCTACATGCTTGAAGCCCGCCCCGGCGCCTATATCTTCCTCGGGAATGGCGACACCGCGATGTGCCATCACCCGGCTTATCAGTTCGACGACAGCGCCATCCCGCTTGGTTGTAGCTGGTTTGTAGAACTCTGCGAACGCCGGATGCCTGCCAGCTGAGTTTTCAGGGGGCTGAGGTTCAGGCCCCGGGCAACCGCCTGCCGCGCGGGGTGCCCAATTATGATAGACAAGGAGAAAGACCCATGCCCGTCAAAAACCGTTTTGCCGAACTTCAGGCAGAGATCACCGCGTGGCGACGCGATCTGCACGAAAACCCTGAAATCCTGTTTGAGACCCACCGCACCAGCGCGCTGGTCGAGGAAAAGCTCAAGGAATTCGGCTGCGACGAAGTGGTCTCGGGTATTGGCCGCACCGGCGTTATAGGCGTGATCAAGGGCAAATCCGACACGGCTGGTAAGGTCATCGGGTTGCGCGCCGATATGGACGCGCTGCCGATCCACGAAGAAACCGGTCTGGAGTATGCCTCCAAGACCGCAAACGCCATGCACGCCTGCGGCCATGATGGCCACACTGCGATGCTTCTGGGCGCGGCGAAGTATCTGTCGGAGACCCGCAATTTCGACGGCACCGTTGTGGTGATCTTCCAACCCGCCGAAGAAGGCGGCGGCGGCGGCAAGGAAATGTGCGACGACGGCATGATGGACCGTTGGGGCATCCAAGAGGTCTACGGCATGCACAACTGGCCGGGCCGCCCGGTGGGCAGCTTTGCCATTCGTTCGGGCGCGTTTTTTGCCGCGACGGACCAGTTCGACATCACCTTCACCGGCAAGGGCGGTCACGCTGCAAAACCGCATGAGACCATCGACTCCACCGTGATGGCCGCGCAGGCGGTGTTGGCGCTGCAAACCATCGCGGCCCGCAACGCCGACCCGGTGCATCAGATCGTGGTGTCCGTGACCTCCTTCGAGACCTCTTCCAAAGCCTTCAACGTGATCCCAGAGCGCGTGCAAATCAAAGGCACGGTGCGCACCATGGCCCCTGAGATGCGCGACCTTGCGGAAAAGCGCATCAAAGAGATCTGCGCCGGTATCGCCTCCACCTTTGGCGGTGAGGCAGATGTGACCTATTACCGTGGCTATCCGGTGATGGTGAACCACGACGAGCAAACCGAATTTGCCGCCAAAGTGGCGCGTGATGTCTCTGGTCAGTGCGACGAGGCGCCGCTTGTCATGGGCGGCGAAGATTTCGCCTTCATGCTCGAAGAGCGCCCCGGCGCTTATATCCTCGTGGGCAATGGTGACACCGCCGCCGTGCACCACCCCAAATATAACTTCACCGACGATGCGATCCCGGCTGGCTGTAGCTGGTGGGCCGAAATCGTCGAGCAGCGCATGCCTGCGGCCTGATCACGCGGTATCGCCAAGACATAAGCCAGACATAAGAAAGGGGGCCAAATTGGCCCCCTTTCGCATGGAAAACACCCTACCTTACGCAGACAACACACGTCCGCTCCATGACTGGGTAGGTTACTTGGTATAGCTCTGGCCAACGATGGCACAGCGGTCAAAGCCGTCGGGCAGGCTTGCCTCACACTGGCTCAGCGCCGCAACGTCAGCAGCTTTCTGATCGCTAAAGCCCCAAGATTGACCGGTCGGCAGTACAGCTGCTGGCTCGGCACAGTCAATCGTCACACTGGCAGGATAGACTGGCACCGCGTAAGAGCCGTGACCGTCGATTTTCGCAGCCCAATCCACCATGGCCTCTTTGGCGCTGGTGCAGAGACCTGCGTCAACGCGCAGCATGCGCAGATCCTTGTCGACCATCGGGTTTGCGGATTGTGCAAAAGCCGGGGCGGACAGTGCAATTGCGGAGCCAAGGGTGATTACGGCGAGAGAAACCTTATTAAACATCGAAAACCTCCTGCATCATGGCGGGCATGACAGCTGTTACGTCTGCATCGGCGCCGTGTCGCGCCGTCTGACCTGAAAACGACTCAAACACTCAAAGGTTCCGAGATTTTTATGCACCCGTCTCGGTGCATAGGTCATCGGTTATGGTAAGCGTTTGAAAAGTCGCAATGTTACGGGGCTGCGATTTGATGCAATTTATTGGCTCATTTCGCGCTTCAAAAAACCAAAGGGCGCTGCATTGCCCCCTTTGGTCGGTTTGAAACCTCTATTGAGCGAAGCTCTGCCCAATAACCGCGCAGGTTTTGAAACCGCTCGGGAGATTGGCGGTACAGGCGGCGAGGGCAGCTGCATCCGCCGATTGCTGATCCCCAAATCCCCAAGATTTCCCAATCGGCAGGGTTGCACCAGAATTGCTGCAATCCACGGTCTGGCCAGCCGGGTAGCGCGGAACTGCAAAAGATCCAAATCCGTCAATCTTACGCGCCCAAGACACCATTTGCTGTTTTGAAGAGGCGCAAATGCCTTTTGAGATCCGCAGGATTCGTGGGGTGTCGGATGACATCTTCATCGGATTGCCTGCAACAGCGGGGGCCGCGATACCCAGTGACAGTGTAGACAGGGCAGCGGCGAGGGCTACAGATTTAAACATATTAACCTCCAGACAAAAGAAGAATTCAAATTCTTCAATACTGTGAGTCGTTCTCATGTGTGAGGTGGACTCAGGACGTTAACGAGCATCTCTGTTTTTGCGGAGAAATATCGGGAAAAACCGCCCAAATCGCGTCATTTATTAACGTTTCGGCAATATTTAGCTGATCGCAACAGGGTTGAAGCACGGAGCGCTTAGAAGCGGCAGTATTAAATTTCCAAAATGAGGGGCGGCGTTAAAACGGCTCCCCAGTCAAAGGGCGTAAATGGTCAATTGTTCAGTAGCTCTCGATAGATAGCGATGAGCGTTTCAGCCTCACGCTCAATGGCAAACTGCTCTTCGACCCGCTGCCGAGAGGCAACTGACCACGCGCTCAAACGCCCCTCTGGCGTCAGTACCGCATCAATGGCCCCTATCATCTGCGAAACCTCGCCGGGGTCGATCAGCTTTCCGGTGATGTCTGGTGCGATGAGTTCTTCGAAGGCACCGACCCTAGTTGCAACCACTGGCACTCCGCAGGACATCGCTTCGAGCGGGGTGAGGCCAAACCCTTCCCAGCGTTGTGGCGCAACATAGAGATCAAGCGCCTGATACCACTGCGCCACTTCCCAAACGGGCACCTCTGGGGGGAACAGCAATCGATCCTGCATTCCGGCTGCGGCGACCCGTGCGCGCAGGTCGCGTGCGAAATCGACGTGTTTTTCGGTAGCCCGTCCCATAACCACGCCCACAGCTTTGGGGTGATTTTTCAGGATTTCGAGCATGGCATCTACAAAAACATCGGTGCCCTTTTGCGCGCGGATACGGCCATAACAGCCAACGAGTATCGCCTCTTCGGGCAGGCCGAGTTTGCGACGCAGGGCAGGTTTGTCGGCGGTGGGCGTAAAATCGCGTGTGTTGATACCGTGATGGACGACTTGCGCAGGCACCTCCAGATACTTCGCCCCTTTAGCCGAGGTGGCAATGACCTGATCCATCTTTGAAATCAACCATTTGGTGTAACCTGTGTGCTTCCTTTGCGATGCGGAGGTAAAGAGCAGTTTTAGATTTTTGCGAAGCAAGACCTTAAGCAACAACCCGCCCAGCATTTCGACATTGCGCCGCGCGTGCCAGACGCGCGCACCTTGAGGGCCATTACGCGACATCGTCAGCAGTTGAATCACCGACAGATGCGGCAGTTCTGCGGGAAGGCCGCTGCCCGCGGTTGCAATAGTGATCTGCTGCGCCTGCAGGGGAACCAATCGCACAATCGTGGAGGTCACGCCAGACAGGCGACGTTTGAAATTAGGTGCAATCACCTCGACCAACTTGGCGTCAACCTGCGTCATCAGGCTCTCCTGTCGGTGGCGGCATCAGCTGAAGAAGCGCCGTCACGGTTTGATCCATCTGATCGGACTGGCGCGCAAGAAAGCCGCGCGCCCGGTCGCGCGCTGTGTCTAGGGTATGCGGCTCTGTCAGCCAAGCCCCGACCGCATGGGTAAGCGTCTCGGCGCTGGTCACTTCTTTCGCGGCCCCCACCTCGATCAGCTCGGCAAAGGATTCGGCAAAATTATAGCCACCGGGACCGGTTAGCACCGCACCACCGGCCTGCATCACCTCAAACGGGTTGTGACCGCCAATCTCGCGCAGGGAGCCACCCAAAAAGACCAGCGGACACAGGCTGTACCAGATGCCAACCTCGCCCAGCGTGTCGGCAAGATACACTTGAGTGGAGGTGCGGGGCAGGGCGTCGCGACTGCGCCGGATCGAGGTCAGGCCCGCCTCGGCAATCATCGCCTCCAGCTGGTCGCCTCGGTTCGGATGGCGCGGGGCTAGCAGCAGCAGCAAATCGGGGTGATCCACCAGCAGCGCCTTATGTGCCGCCAGCACGGTCTCCTCCTCGCCCTCATGGGTGGAGGAGGTCACCCAGACCGGGCGCGGGCCAATGGCGTCGCGGACCTCTGTCAGTGTGTCTTGATCCACCGGCAGCGGATCGGAGAGCGCCTTGAGGTTGCTGCCTTCCTTCAGACGGGCGGGATCGGCACCCATGGCCTTCAGGTTGACGGCGGTTTGCGCATTTTGCGTCAGCATCAGCGCGAACTGATCCAGCAGGAACCGCGCCGTGGCGTGGCGTTTGGTCCAACTGGCGACCGATTTCGGCGACAGGCGCGCATTCAGCAGCACCAGCGGCACGCCCGTCCCCCGTGCGCGCACCAGCATTTGCGGCCATAGCTCGCTCTCGACAAAAACGCCGAGGTCGGGTTTCCAATGGTCCAGAAACCGCGCCACAGCCGCGCCGGTATCCAGCGGCGGAAACTGATGGCGGGTGCGGGGTGGCAGCCGCTTGGCAATCAGATCGGCCGAGGTCGGCGTGCCGGAGGTAATCAGAAACTCCAGATCCGGCGCCGCCTCGCCGAGGCGGTGGATCAGCGTCAGCACCGACAGGCTTTCTCCGACCGAGGCGGCATGAAACCAGACCAGACGGCCCGCGGGGCGGGGCAGGGTGGCATAGCCCAGACGCTCGCGCACCCGCGCCTCTGGCACGCCATGCTGGCGCAGCTTACCCGCAACCTTGGACCACATCAGCGGGGCCAACAGTGCAGAGGCACCGCGATAAAGATGATAGAGCAGAGTCGGGCGGACCTGCGATTGATCGCTCATATATGGGGCCTTACCCGCCGGTGTGGCTCATGTGGCGCGGCATCTGGCCGTCCACGGTCTGGCGGGAGTAGTCAAAATCATGCCCTTTGGGCTTGAGGTTGATGGCGGCGCGAATGGCCTCTTCCAGCGGGGCCTCTGTGTCGGGGTGGTCCCGCAGCGGCGCGCGCAGATCGGCCATGTCTTCCTGACCAAGGCACATATACAGCTCACCAGTGCAAGTGAGGCGCACCCGGTTGCAGCTTTCGCAGAAATTATGGCTGAGCGGCGTGATGAACCCGATCTTCTGGCCGGTTTCCTCAAGCCGCACATAGCGGGCAGGACCACCGGTGCGTTCGGCCAAATCAGTGACTTGATAGCCAGCCTCGTAGGCTTTGCGCACATCCTTCAGCGACCAATACTGGCCCAACCGGCTTTCATTGCCGATATCGCCCATTGGCATCACTTCGATCCAGGTCAGATCAATGCCACGCTCGGCGCACCATGCGGTCATCGAGAACAGCTCGTCCTCGTTAAAGCCCTTGAGCGCGACTGCGTTGATCTTGATCCTGAGTCCCGCAGCCTGCGCCGCATCAATGCCCCGCAGCACCTGCGGCAAGCGGCCCCAGCGGGTGACATCTGCGAATTTCTTCTCATCCAGCGTATCAAGCGAGACATTGACCCGCCGCACACCCGCATCAAACAGCGCTTGTGCGTGTTTTTCCAACTGTGAGCCGTTGGTGGTTAGGGTCAGCTCCTTGAGCGCGCCGCTGTCCAGATGGCGGGTCATCGACCGGAAAAAGGTCATAATATCGCGGCGCACCAAAGGCTCACCGCCGGTAATGCGCAGTTTCTCGACCCCGAGATGCACAAAGGTGGAGCACATGCGGTCCAGCTCTTCCAGCGTCAGAAGCTCTTTCTTCGGCAGGAAGGCCATGTTCTCGGACATGCAGTAGACGCAGCGAAAATCGCAACGGTCGGTGACCGAGACCCGCAGGTAGGTGATCGCGCGTGCGAAGGGATCAATAAGAGGTGCTGTCATAAAGACATAGGTAAGGCGGTAATTCGCTCAGGACAATAGGGGCTTGCATGGAGCAAGCGGCATTGTGACTGGCATCCGCGCAGCGGTGCCGCTAGGGTCGCGCCATGACTCGACGTGTGTTCAAATATTTGACCCTTGCCGCGCTCGCTGCCGGAGGGGTCTCCGCGTGCAACGCCCTTGGCGGTGTGCATCTGAGTTCTCAGGTTCTGCAGGGCTCCGGCTCTGGTGTGCAGATGGAGCCCTCAAGGCCGGTCTCCCCGGATGCGCCGCCTGCAGTGCAAACGCAGGAGCTTTCGTCCTCGGGCGGCACCACATGGTCCTCTCCGTCTGATCGCCAAGAGGTCAGCACCGCCGCGTTGGACACGCCCGCCTCCCGTGAGGTCGCGCCTGTGACAACAACCACACCGCAGACCAGCGCACCGGCGCCTGTGGTGGCCTCCGCGCAGTCTTTTGTTGGCCAGAAAACCACCGTCGCAGGTCTGGGCGACCCCGGTCGTGATGGGTTGTGGATGGAAACGCCGCTGGTCTCATCGCGCCGCAATGCGCGTCTGACTGCGCCGAACGGCAAATCAATCGTCGTCACGCTGGAGCCGATCTCAGGTGCCGCAGGGCAGGGCAGCCGCCTGTCGATTGACGGGATGCGGGCGCTGGGCTTGCCTTTGACGGAATTGGTCGAATTGAAAGTTGGCCCGGCTTAAACGCCGCGCCAACCTGAATTTACGCGTTTATTTCAAGTATTTTACCGCTTCTTTGCGGGCAAAGGCCTTCATCTGATCGCCATGTTCCGCAAGAAACGCACGGGTGCGGTCTGCGTCATGTTTCGACAGATCCCGGAGCCACCACGCGATGGATTTCTGGATGAACCAGTCGCGATCTTGAACATAGGTCGCCGCCCAGCCGAGGATGCGCTCGCGCGTGGCTAGATCCGCAGGTTTTGGATTGGACAGTTTGGCCCACGGCAGGGTGGAGACTAGCGCCGCGCGGCGGCTCCACATATGGTCTGATGTGGTCCAGCCTTCGACCACATCCAGCCGCGCCGGATCAGCCTGCAAACGCTTGGAAATGGCCGAGGCCGCGTGATCCGCAATCGCCCAGCTGTCGAAATCGGGAACCCAGGTTTGCACAAGATCCCAGACCGCCGTGTCCGGCTTGATCCGGGCCTGCGTCAGCAGCTTGGCCGCAAGAATGCGCGCTTCAAAGATGTCACTGGCCCAGAGGCCTGCGGCAAGATCCACGCGGGCCTCAAGGTCCAGTTGCCCGCGCCAGTCACGCGACAGCGTGTTGAGCACCTCATTGCCGACACCCAGAACCGTGCGGCTCTGTTTGTGATAGGCGATCATCTGCTCTGCGCGCCCCGGTTCAACCTGCGCCCGGAGCGCGTCCAGCGCCGCGTCCGGCGTCATTCGACCGTCACCGATTTGGCAAGGTTGCGCGGCTGGTCCACATCCGTGCCTTTGGCAATCGCGGTGAAATAGGCGATCTGTTGCGCCGGAATGGCATAGAGGATCGGCGCCAGCGCGTCGGGCACCTGCGGCATGGTGATGACCTCGGCGGTGCCGTCAGAGGCTTCGCGCGCGCCATCGGCATCCGTCACCAGCACCACGCGCCCGCCGCGTGCCATCACCTCCTGCATGTTGGAGATGGTCTTTTCAAACAGCGCATCACGCGGTGCCATAACGATCACCGGCACACTGTCATCAATCAACGCGATGGGCCCGTGTTTCAGCTCGCCCGAGGCATAGCCTTCGGCGTGGATATAGCTCAGCTCCTTGAGCTTCAGCGCGCCCTCCAGTGCCAGCGGATAAAGCTGACCGCGACCAAGGAAGATAATATCACGTGCCCCCGCCAGATCGCGCGAGACGGTGGCAATCTGCGCTTCAGACGCCAGCGACTGATGGATCAAACCGGGGAGGGCGCGCAGATCGGCGGGCATGCCTGCGGGCAGGGGCAGACCGCGATCCTGCGCCGCCTTGAGCGCCAGCATCAACAGCACCGTCAACTGGCAGGTGAAGGCTTTGGTCGAGGCCACGGAGATTTCCGGGCCTGCGTAGATCGGCAGCACCACATCGCTTTCCCGTGCGATGGAGCTTTCGGGCACATTTACCAGCCCGGCGATGACATCCGCCTTGCCCACCATGTAGCGCAGTGCGGCCAGCGTGTCGGCAGTCTCGCCGGACTGCGAGACAAACAGCGCCAGCGTGCCGGGGCTGACGGGCGGTTCGCGGTAGCGAAATTCAGATGCTACATCGACCTCGACCGGCAGGCGCGCGATGGTTTCCAGCCAGTATTTCGCAACCATACAGGCATAATAGGCCGTACCGCAGGCGACCAGAGACAGGCGCTCGATCTTGCTGAAATCCAGCCCCTCTGGCATCTGGATCTCGCCACTGTCGCTCAGATAAGCCTTCAGCGCCTTATCAACCGCAACCGGCTGTTCGGCGATTTCCTTGGCCATGAAATGCTTATGGCCATCCTTGTCGACGCGGGCGTTTTCCAGCTTGATCTGGCGCATCTCGCGGTTGGCGAGGTTGCCCTTGGCGTCCCAGATCTCAAGGCTCTGGCGGGTGAGGACGGCAAAATCGCCCTCTTCGAGATAGGTGATCTGATCCGTCAGCGGGGCCAGCGCAATCGCATCCGAACCCACATACATTTCGCCCTCACCATGGCCCACCGCCAGCGGCGAGCCCTTGCGCGCGGCGACCATCAGATCCTCTTGACCGTCAAACAGGAAGGCCAGCGCAAAAGCGCCATCCAGACGCGCCACGGTCTTGCGCGCGGCCTCCGTCGCGGAGGTGCCGTCACGCATATAAAACTCGCAGAGCAGCGCCACGGTCTCGGTATCGGTCTCAGTGACAAAGCGGATACCATGACCGGCAAGCTCGTCGCGCAATTCCTTGAAATTCTCGATGATGCCGTTGTGAACCACCGCCACGCAACCTGCCTGATGCGGATGCGCGTTGGACACGGTTGGCGCGCCGTGGGTGGCCCAGCGGGTGTGGCCGATGCCGGATTTGCCGGGCAGCGGATCATGCACCAATACATCCGAGAGGTTCACCAGCTTGCCCACGGCACGGCGACGGTCCAGATGGCCACCGTTCACGGTGGCGATGCCGGCGCTGTCGTAGCCGCGATATTCCAGTCGCTTCAGCGCCTCAACCAGAATGGGCGAAACCTCGTGAGTGCCGAGCACCCCAATAATACCACACATAAAATCTATCCTTTGGCCTTCGCCGCTTTTTTCGCGCGCAGCATGTCCATCAGCTTGCGCGCGCGGCCGGGTTTGTTTGTCTGCTGGGCGCGTGCAATAGCAAGATCCCCGTCATCAACATCCTTGGTGACGATGGTGCCGGTTGCGGTCATCGCCTCATTGCCGACCTTCACTGGGGCCACCAGACAGGTGTTGGAGCCGATAAAGGCCCGCGCACCGATCTCTGTGCGGTGCTTCATTACGCCATCATAGTTGCAGGTGATGGTGCCCGCGCCGATATTTGTCGCCTCTCCGACAGAGGCATCGCCGATGTAGCTCAGGTGATTGACCTTCGCGCCCGCCGCGATTTCGGCGTTTTTGATCTCAACGAAGTTGCCCACATGGGTGTCCTCTGCCAGCTCTGCACCGGGGCGCAGGCGGGCGTAGGGGCCGACCTTGGCGCCACGCGACACGTGACAGCCCTCAAGATGCGAAAACGCCCGGATCAATGCGCCGCTCTCCACGGTGACGCCGGGACCAAAGACCACATTGGGTTCGATCACGCTGTCGCGCCCCACGATGGTGTCAAACGCCAGATAGACCGTCTCCGGTGCCATCAGCGTGACGCCGAGGTCCAACAGCTCTGCTCGTGCGCGGGCCTGAAAGACCGCATCCGCGGTGGCCAGATCGGCGCGGGAATTGATGCCGAGCGTCTCGTCCTCGGGGCAAGCCACAGCCGTCACCGCAAGCCCGTCCGCACGGGCCAGCTCCACCAGATCGGTCAGGTAATATTCGCCAGAGGCATTGTCGTTGCCGACCCTATCTAGCAGGCGGAACATCACGTCCGCATCGCAGGCCATCAGGCCCGAATTGCAGAAGGTGATCGCACGCTCGGCCTCGCTTGCGTCCTTGAACTCGACAATCTTCTCAAGGCTTTCCCCGTCCATGATCAACCGGCCATAGCGTGCGGGGTCCGCCGCCTCAAAGCCAAGGATCACCAGATCAGCGCGGCTGCGGGCGGCAATCATGCGCTCCAGCGTGTCTGCCGACACAAACGGCGTGTCGCCATAAAGCACCACCACATCGCCCTGAAACCCCTCAAGCGCCGCACGGGCCTGCAGGACGGCATGACCGGTGCCAAGTTGCTCTTCTTGCAGAACCACGGCGGCATCCGGGTCAATCTCGGTGGTGGCGGCGCGCACCAGATCTGCCTCATGACCTGCCACGACCACCGTGCGATCCGGGTCAAGCGCACGCCCTGCGCGCATGGCATGTTCCAACATCGGAGCTTGTGCAATCGGGTGCAGGACTTTTGGCAAATCGGAATTCATCCTGGTGCCTTTGCCTGCGGCGAGGATGACGAGGGCAGTGCTCATGGGGTGTTTTCCCTTTGAGTTTTTGTTGCCCCCGTTCTATCCGCTAACAGAGGATGCGCAAGGTGCGTGACCATAAACTTCAGTTGCGACTTGCAATATCTGGCGGCGAATTTGCGCCGAAGCGGAGGACTTTTGATGCGCACAGTGATCTTTGACCTTGATGGCACCCTGGCCGATACTTCCGTGGATTTGTTGGCGGCGGCCAATCACTGCTTTGGGGTTATGGGGCTTGGTGACATGCTGACCCACCCCGAGGACGCCAAGATCGCGCTGCGTGGCGGCAAGCGTATGCTGACCGAGGGGCTGACCCGTGCGGGCCAGTTCAAGGACGCCACGGTAGAAGAATACTACCCCGTGCTGCTAGAGGCTTACCGCGATGGCATCGACACGCATACGGTGATGTATCCCGGCGCAATGGACGCGGTGGAGGCCCTGAAAGCGGCAGGCTACGGCGTTGGCATCTGCACCAACAAACCCGAAGCCTTGGCTGAGGAACTGATGCAGCGCCTTGGCGTGCGTGATGCGTTTGCGTCTCTCGTGGGCGCTGACACTTTGCCGGTGCGCAAACCGGACCCCAAACCGCTCTTTGAGGCTGCTCGCCGGGCCGGGGGCGCGCCTGAAATGTGCGTGCTGATCGGGGACAGCGACACGGACCGCAATACCTCAAAGAATGCAGGGGTGCCGTCAGTGCTGGTGACTTTTGGTCCGGCCGGGCCGGAGATGGCCGCGCTCAACCCCGAGGCGCTGTTGCATGATTATGCCGATCTTCCGGGGATCGTGGCGGAGCTGATTGGGGTCAACAACATCGGCTGACCCCGCATTCGGTCTCAGGGCGTCATGATGGCGGCACGCTCGAACACGGCCTCGGCGGTGGTCAGATCATCATAAACCAGACGGACCTTGATGTTTTGCACGGACCCCAGCTCAAAGCTGCGGTATGGCGCGCCATCGCCGCTCTTGATTGCGCCGGGAGAGCCCTCATCGGCGTGGCATTTCGGCATGTCCCAGATTTCATACTCCCCCTCATTGATGGCCACTTCCATCTGCAAGAGCCCGCAGCGCCACGCCCACAGATGGGTCACATAGACCAGATCCTGCCCGTCATATTCCCGCACCGCGACCCAATTGGCCTGCGTTGCGTTCAGCACGGGTTTCACCTCGGTGGCGGTCAGGAATTTGCCGGTCACAATCTGCGGTTCTGCCGTGAGGCCGGTGGTGTCCTGCGCCTCGGCTGCGGTGCTGTAGATCGCTGCCGCCAGCGCAATCGGGGTGAAAATGGAAGACATAAAAAGGCCCTTTCGCGGGTTCGGGTCATCGTTGCGCCCAAAGCTACCCTGAGCCGAAGGGCGAGGGAACCGCAAAACCTGCGGCGAGCTGGCATCCCGCGCGCTCTTGACCTTGGGCGGGCAGCGGATCATGACTTTGCTTATGACAGAGCGATTTACCGGAAACTTCACCCAGCAAGACCCCATCCCCGAGGAGGCCATCGCCGCCGCCGTCGAGGTGATGCGCCATGGCCGTATTCACCGCTACAACCTTGCCGGTGACGAGCAGGGCGAAACCGCGCTTCTGGAGCAGGAATTTGCGCAGATCATGGGGGCAAAATATTGCCTTGCGGTGGCATCGGGCGGTTATGCGCTCGCCACCGCCCTGCGCGCCATTGGGGTGGGGCACGGGGATAAGGTGCTGACCAACGCCTTTACCCTCGCGCCAGTGCCGGGGGCGATTGCTTCGGTGGGGGGCACGCCGATCTATGTGGGTGTGACCGAGGATCTGACCATCGATCTTGAGGATCTGGCGGCGAAGGCGCAGGACGCCAAGGTCTTGATGCTCAGCCATATGCGAGGGCATCTGTGTGATATGGATCGCCTGATGGAGATCTGCACGGCCGCCGGGGTCACGGTGATCGAGGATTGCGCCCACACCATGGGGGCCAGTTGGAATGGCACGCTGTCCGGGCGTCATGGATTAATCGGCTGCTACTCTTGTCAGACCTACAAACACGTAAACTCCGGCGAAGGCGGCCTGCTGATCACCGATGATGCGGAGGTCGCGGCCCGCGCCATTATGCTGTCGGGGTCTTATATGCTCTATTCGCGCCATTTGGCGGCACCTGAACCTGAGGTGTTTGAGCGGGTTAAATACGACACCCCCAATATCTCGGGCCGGATGGACAATCTGCGCGCCGCGATCCTGCGCCCGCAGCTGCGTGATTTGAACGCTCAGGTCGATCGCTGGAATGAGCGTTACCGCACGCTGGAGGCAGGTCTGCGCGACACGCCGGGCCTTACCGTGATTGAACGCCCAGAGGCGGAGGTCTATGTCGGCTCTTCCATCCAGTTCCTGCTCTTGGATTGGTCTCCGGAGGCCGTTCAGGAGGTGCTGACACGATGCGGTGCGCGTGGCGTGGAGCTAAAATGGTTTGGTGTGCCGGAACCTGTCGCCTTTACCTCGCGCTACGACAGCTGGCGCTATGCCCCGGCGCAAAGCCTGCCTGACAGCGACCGTATCCTTGCGGGCATTATGGATATGCGCGTGCCGCTGACCTTCAGCCTTGAGGATTGCGCACTGATCGCCCGCATCATTCGCGCCGAGGTCAGCGCGGTCTGGCAAGCGCAGGGCGCAGATGGCTGACCCTATGTCGCGCTAGACCGCGATTTGCGTGACCGTGGACGGCTCCAGCAGCGCCCGTTGATTTTTGAGCGCCCGCGCAATGAATTGTTTCTGGCGCGCGTTTTGCGGAATGGGACGGGCAGGGGCGGTCAGAACACCGCCCATCGCCGCCAGTTCCGGGAACAGATAGGTGATCTCTGCCCGTGCTTCCGGTGTGACCGCCGAAAGAGAGCGCTCCGTGACCAGAAAACTCTCGCTCGGCGCGCCATTGGCATAAACTACCTCATGCGCATCAAACAGCATGTGAAAATAGATCACCGGCTGCTCTGCGTCGCATAGGCTGACATCGGGATGATCCAAGAGGCGTGCCGCTGCAACAAAAACCTCAGCCTCGCCAAACATTCGCTCTGCAATCCGCGAGCGCACCAGCATACGATGCTGACGCGAGACATAGAGCGGCTGTTGCGGCAAGCCGCCGCCCAATGCGCCGCGTCCAATCCGCACCGGGCGCAGTTTCGGGTTCTGCGCGAGGTGCTGACGCGACAGCGGACGCCGTCCCATCCAGCGCAGTGGCCTGAGCCCACGCGCGGTAACGATCATATCGCCGGGACGCAGATCCTCAATGCGGCGTTGCCCCCGTGCGGTCTCAATCAGCGTGCCTGCGCAAAAACACACCATCATCTCCACATTGTCGATGATCGCGCCGAGGCTGTCGTTGGGGCCAATCTCTGTAAAACGCAGAGTGTAATCGCCCGCAGCGGGGAACGTGATGTTCAATGACACCTGATTAAAGCTGTTGGTGGTGGGCAGAACCGTCATCGACGAGACGACATTGCCCGCATCATCAAGGATTTCGACCTCGAACCCTTCGATACCAGCGTTAGAAGTGGAGGCGTTACGTAGCGCCACATCAAAGGTCAGCTGTGTTGTGATCGGATCGTCGATGCTAAATGTCTGCTGCATGACTGTGGTCTGGCCAGCACGACCATCCAGTTCCGCCACGCGATTGCCGGAGCCGCCACTGATGTAGGACGACTGCGTATATGAGGCTTCGATATCGTTGCCCGTCCAATGCGCAGCACCACTGTCAAACGTGCCATTCAGAATCAGATTGTGAAGCGGCATGAGACGTATCTCTCCCGTCGGGCCAAACTGTTTATGGTAACTTATTGGTAGGGGATATGGCCAAAGTGGGGCCAAAAGTAACCCTTTGATTAAAAAAACAATCCAATGTGAAGTTTTCGACCCGCAAAGACCGATAGGCCGCCATTTCACCGCGCATGCGTGTCCACAAACCCGTCGCGGCGGGAGCGGAGCGAACATCGGCGTTGACCGATCTGCGGGGCTGTGGCATTTATTGAACAAGTGTTCATTAAATATCGTGACTCGGGAGGAGACGCGCAAATGTTCAACGCAAGCATGACATTCGATCTGGGCGAGGACGTAAACGCCCTGCGCGACATGGTGCACCGCTGGGCGCAAGAGCGCGTCAAGCCAATGGCGCAGGAGATCGACCAGAAGAATGAATTCCCCGCCGACCTCTGGAAAGAAATGGGCGAGCTGGGCCTTCTGGGGATCACCGTGGATGAGGAATATGGCGGCGCGGGCATGTCCTATCTGGCGCATACCGTCGCGGTTGAGGAAATCGCGCGGGCCTCGGCCTCGGTATCGCTGTCTTACGGCGCGCATTCCAACCTCTGCGTCAACCAGATCAAGCTCAACGGCAACGCCGAGCAAAAGGCCAAATACCTGCCGCGGCTGATTTCCGGCGAACATGTTGGCGCGCTGGCAATGTCAGAGGCTGGCGCGGGCTCCGACGTGGTGTCGATGTCGCTGCGCGCTGAAAAACGCAATGACCGCTATGTTCTGAACGGCAACAAATACTGGATCACCAACGGTCCTGACGCGGACACGCTGGTGGTCTATGCCAAGACCGATCCCGAAGCAGGCTCCAAAGGCATCACCGCCTTCCTGATCGAGAAAGAGTTCAAGGGGTTCTCCACCTCCAAACATTTCGACAAGCTCGGAATGCGTGGATCGAACACTGCCGAGCTGGTGTTCGAGGATGTGGAAGTGCCGTTTGAAAACGTGCTGGGCGAGGAGGGCAAGGGTGTGCGCGTCCTAATGTCCGGTCTGGATTACGAACGCGTGGTGCTTGCGGGCATCGGCACCGGCATCATGGCGTCATGCATGGATGAGATGATGCCCTATATGGCCGAACGCAAACAGTTCGGCCAACCCATCGGAAACTTCCAGCTGATGCAGGGCAAGATCGCCGATATGTACACCGCGATGAACACCGCGCGCGCCTATGTCTATGAGGTCGCAAAGGCCTGCGACAAGGGCACGGTGACCCGTCAGGACGCGGCTGCCTGCTGTCTCTATGCCTCCGAGGTGGCGATGACGCAGGCGCATCAGGCGGTGCAGGCTTTTGGCGGGGCGGGCTATCTCAGCGACAACCCGGTTGGTCGGATCTTCCGCGATGCCAAGCTGATGGAAATCGGCGCGGGCACATCGGAAATCCGACGCATGCTGATTGGACGCGAATTGATGTCGCATATGAGCTGATGCGGATCGTCTACTGGATCCCGATTGCGGTGCTGGCGTTGGTGCTGGCCGGGATCGGGTTCCGCTATGGCATCATTCGCCAAGGCATCACCGAGTCCGATGTGATCACGCATTACGCGCAAAAATATCTCGCGGATCACGCAGTTGCCGGGGCCGCTGGCCGGGCAAAGCTCAGCGATTGTGTGGCGCGGCCCGCAAAAGACGCCGGTTTCTGGACGTGGCTTGTGGTCACCTGCCGCCCTGATGGCACCGCTCAAGACGTGGGGTTTCGCTATCAGGTCAACTGGTTGGGTGGGCTGATTGATGTCACAAGGCTGGGGCAAACGCCGCCCACAACGCCCCAGACCTGAGAGAGGGCCGATTGCAGGCGGATACGCCTTGAAGGCTGCCACAAAAAAGGCGCCGCAGACAGGCGGCGCCACTTGGATCAAACGCCGGGCAGGCAAGGCCCACCCGGCATCTGGAAGGGATCAGAAGCGGTGCACGTAGGAGACACCCACAGTGATCGGATCAATGCTCGCGGTGCCGATGGGGGCACCGTTCAGCTTGGCGTCGGTGTCGATATCCATGTAGCGCACGTTCAGACGCAGCGCGCCCCGCTCAGAGATTTTCCAATCCGCCCCCACGGTTGCAGCAAGACCAAAACTGTTGTCCAGATCCAGACGCCCCAACGGGGTCTTTTCCGAGAAGAAGGTGGTGTAGTTCACACCCAACCCGACAAAGGGCGTGATCTTGCTGTTGGTGGGGATGTGATAGACCAGCGACAGGGTCGGCGGCAGATGTTTGGCGGAACCAATGTTGGTGCCGCCAAGCGCAATGTCATGCTCAAACGGGGTGGCTGCCAAAAGCTCGATACCGAGGTTGTCGCGGATGAAATACTCCGCCGTGAGCGACAGTTGGGTGTCGTCGTCAATCTTGGCCGCAGCACCGGCAAGGGTGCCATTGTCGGGTTTGGGGTTCACGTTGATGATCCCGACACCGAAGGTCCAGTCGCCCTGCGATTGTGCCATGGCAGGGGCGGCGAAGCTCGACGCGGCAACGCCCAGGGCGAGGGCGGAAACCAGAGTTTTCATGGGGGTAATCCCTTCTTCAATCAGTACGTCGCGACAGTGCCACGTCAGCCGCGCGACATCTCTGATCCAGATCAAATTCCCTCTGCCTTTCCCCTTGGAAAGACAGGGAAAAATCGCATATCAGCTATGCGCTACGTGCAGGGTTAAACATGACTATCAAACGCATCATTCCGGGGCTGACAGAGGCAGGCGCTTGGGACATTCCAGAGCGGCTCAATATGGCCGCGCAGGTGATGGATCACGCGGCCGATAAACTGGCGATCATTGACCTCACTTCCGGGACCCGCCGTGATGTGAGCCATGGGGATCTGGCTGTGATGGTCGATGGTCTGGCGCGCGCATTGCTGCAACGTGTCGCCCCCGGTGATCGGGTTGGCGTACTCCTGTCTCAGTCGCCGTGGTGTGCGGCGGCGCATCTGGCGATCTGGAAGATCGGCGCCATTTCCGTGCCGCTCTTTAAACTGTTCCAGCACGACGCCCTTGCCAACCGGGTGGAGGATGCAGGTGCAAAATATGTGCTGACCGACCGGGAGGGCGCGGCGCAGCTTGGCGATCTGGCCGAGCCGCTGATCGCCGCAGAGATTGGCGTCGAGGGCGATCCGGTGCCCTTTGCCGATACTGGATCTGAGGACCCGGCGGTCATTATCTATACCTCCGGCACCACCGGCAAACCCAAGGGAGCCTTGCACGGGCACCGGATGCTGACAGGGCACCTGCCGGGCGTGTCGATCAGTCACGACCATCTGGGCCAACCCGGTGATTGTCTCTGGACGCCCGCAGACTGGGCGTGGATCGGCGGGCTCTTTGATGTCGCCATGCCGGGGCTTGCGCTGGGCGTACCGGTGGTAGCCGCGCGGCTTGATAAGTTCACGCCAGACACCTGCGCCGAGGTGATCCGCTTGGGCGAGGTGCGCAACGTCTTCTTTCCGCCCACCGCCCTGCGTATGCTGAAAGCGGCGGGGCAGGGGCTTCGGGCCTTGCGCTCTGTGGCCTCCGGCGGAGAGCCCCTGGGCGCGGAGATGCTCGCTTGGGGCCAGCGTCATCTGGGCGTCACCATCAACGAATTCTACGGCCAGACCGAATGCAATATGACGGTGTCCTCCTGTGGCGCGGACTTCCCCGTTCGCCCCGGATGCATCGGGAAACCGGTGCCGGGGCATGTGGTCGAGGTGATCGACGCAGACGGCCAGCCCACCCGTGAGGAAGGCGATGTGGCGGTGCGCCGTGGTTCCGGGTCCATGATGCTGGAGTACTGGAACCGCCCCGACGCTACCGCCGAGAAGTTTCACGGCGACTGGCTGGTGACGGGCGATCGTGGCATCTGGGAGGCGGGCTATCTGCGCTTTGTGGGGCGCGAGGATGACGTGATCACCTCTGCCGGTTACCGCATCGGCCCCTCCGAGATCGAGGATTGCCTGATGACCCACCCCGCGGTGGCAACGGTGGGCGTGGTCGGCAAGCCCGACGCCCTGCGCACTGAGATCGTCAAGGCCTATGTGGTGCTGAAGCCGGACCACGCCCCGAGCGAGAAAGAGCTGCAGGACTACGTCAAAGAGCGCCTTGCCAGCTATTCCTATCCCCGCGAGATCTCCTTTCTGGAGGCCTTGCCGATGACGGTCACGGGCAAGGTGATCCGCAAAGAACTCAAGGCGCGGGCTGCGGGGGAGGCGAAACAGAAATGAGCAACAGTAATACTGCCGACGACCTACAGCAGTTTTTGACGGAAGTAGATCGAAAATTTTATGATGAGTTTGACCCTTTTTACTTCTGGACCCTTGCGGAGTGTTTGAACAAGGCAACACCAAGCAGGTTTCGTATTCAGGACATCGATTCTGGTGAAATCTTGGGCGAGCATTCCGTTCTTGATGGACTTATGAAATCTCGTAAACGCTATGCAGAGTATGCGATCCATACCATTAGGGCGTTGCGCTACTTTTCCTCTGAAACACTGATTCTATTCGTTTTGTGCGGTTCAGACTTTGGGCCATTTGCGCGAATTGCATCCACGATTCGGGAAAGGGCATTGGCTCAGGTCTATCGGGCGCTGAAAGATGAAAAAGTACCTGAAGGGTTTGAGGTAGCTATTGGCGGGCAGACGCTCGCATTCGATGAATGGCTATCCTACCAACTTTTTGCTGACCCGAGACAGTTGGATGCCGCCACTGAAGGAGAGATTAAGCAGCTGGTTGTCGAGGAAGCTGAACTACTTTGTGAACGCGGGGCAATAAACGCATTTAAGCACGGAAAGCCAACCTATTTTGGCTCTGGCGTTGCTTTAAAGGTCAAAGACGAAAATGGTGAGTTTATCGTCCTGAACGAAGTTGTTTCAGGGCTGAATTGGGTGGATTGGTATGAAGGCAAGGATAGGGACTTCTCCGTAGCTTTTGGGACCGAAGAGCTGAATTCGGAACAAGATATGAAACGTCTCATGGCTGTTTCTTTACTGCTGCATTCGATTTGTTTGATCAGAAGAGCAGTATTAGCAGGGGAAACACAAGTTGATGTGCACCTCCCCAATAACTTTGAAACCGGCCTTTCTGTGAAAAGGCAGAAGTTCAAGTTTTCGTTCAAGCAAAAAGGGAGTGCCAGCTAAATGAAACTTCAATCCAAGGCAATGCCCTCCTCTGAAGGGTTCAAGGCAAACAAAGCTGCCCATCTCTCCGCTCTGGCCGAGATCAGCGAGGCCGCCGAGGCCGCGCGCTTGGGCGGGGGCGAGAAATCCCGTGCCCGTCATGAAAGTCGCGGCAAGATGCTGCCGCGCCGTCGGGTGGCGAACCTGCTCGATCCCGGCTCGCCCTTTTTGGAGGTCGGCGCGACGGCGGCCCATGGCATGTATGGTGGCGCAGCCCCGGCGGCAGGCGTGATCGCAGGCATCGGGCGCGTCCACGGTCAGGAGGTGATGGTGGTCTGCAATGACGCCACCGTGAAGGGCGGCACCTATTTCCCGATGACGGTGAAAAAACACCTGCGCGCCCAAGAGATTGCCGAGGAAAACAATCTCCCCTGCGTCTATCTTGTGGACAGTGGCGGTGCCAACCTGCCGCAGCAGGATGAGGTCTTTCCCGACCGCGACCACTTTGGCCGGATCTTCTACAACCAGGCGCGGATGTCGGCCAAGGGCATTCCGCAGATCGCCGTGGTCATGGGGTCCTGTACCGCGGGGGGTGCTTATGTGCCGGCAATGTCCGACGTCACCATCATCGTCAAGGAACAGGGCACCATCTTTCTTGCAGGCCCGCCGCTGGTGAAGGCCGCCACGGGCGAGGTCGTCTCGGCCGAGGATCTGGGCGGCGGGGATGTACACACGCGGCTTTCGGGCGTGGCGGATTACCTGGCTGAGGATGACGCCCATGCGCTGGCCCTCGCGCGGCGCGCGGTCAGCCATCTCAATCGCACCAAGCCCCAAGGCGTGAACTGGCAAAGCCCGGAAGAGCCCGCCTATGACCCCGAGGAAATTCTTGGCGTGGTGCCGGGCGATCTGCGCACGCCCTATGACATCCGCGAGGTGATCGCGCGTCTCGTTGATGGTTCGCGCTTTGATGAGTTCAAACCCCGCTTTGGCGAAACGCTGGTCACCGGCTTTGCCCACCTCAAGGGCTGCCCCATCGGCATCATCGCCAACAATGGCGTGCTCTTTTCAGAAGCCGCACAAAAGGGCGCGCATTTCGTCGAACTCTGCAGCCAGCGCAAGATCCCGCTGGTCTTCCTGCAAAACATCACCGGTTTCATGGTGGGCCGCAAATACGAAAACGAAGGCATCGCCCGCCACGGCGCCAAGATGGTGACGGCGGTGGCCTCCACCAATGTGCCCAAGATCACCATGCTGGTGGGCGGCTCCTTTGGTGCCGGAAACTACGGCATGGCCGGGCGTGCCTATTCGCCCCGGTTCCTCTGGACATGGCCCAACTCGCGCATCTCCGTGATGGGCGGCGAGCAGGCGGCGGGCGTTCTGGCCACGGTCAAACGCGATGCGATCGAGCGCCAAGGGGGCACATGGTCCGCCGAGGAAGAAGCGCAGTTCAAACAGCCCACAATCGACATGTTCGCCGAACAAAGCCATCCGCTCTATGCCTCCGCACGGCTTTGGGATGACGGCATTATCGACCCACGTAAGAGCCGCGATGTGCTGTCGCTGTCGCTCAGCGCCGCCCTCAACGCCCCCATCGAGGACACACGCTTTGGCGTGTTCCGCATGTAACCTCTTCTAACCTCAAATATCCCGGGGGTCCGGGGGCAGAGCCCCCCGGCCGCGACGGTCCCTCAAAAGGAGCACCGCAAGATGTTCAACAAGATCCTGATTGCCAACCGTGGCGAAATTGCATGCCGGGTGATGGAAACCGCCCGTCGTCTGGGTGTACGCACGGTCGCCGTCTACTCCGATGCTGACCGAGACGCCAAACATGTGGCTCTTGCGGATGAGGCTGTCCATATCGGTCATGGACCTGCCCCGGCGGATAGCTACCTGCTGCAGGACGAGATTCTCGCCGCCGCCAAAGCCACCGGCGCGCAAGGCATACATCCGGGCTATGGGTTCCTGTCGGAAAACCCCGATTTCGTGGAAAAGGTCGAGGCCGCAGGTCTCGCCTTCATCGGCCCCTCTGCCAGCGCGATCCGCAAGATGGGCCTCAAGGACGCCGCCAAGGCGCTGATGGAAGAGGCGGGCGTGCCCGTTGTTCCCGGCTATCACGGCGACACTCAGGACGCGGGCTTCCTCGCCGAACAGGCCGAGAGCATCGGCTACCCGGTCCTGATCAAGGCGGTCGCGGGCGGCGGTGGCAAGGGCATGCGGCTGGTCGAGGACCCCAAGGATTTCAACGATGCGCTGGCCTCGGCGCAGGGCGAGGCCACCACATCCTTCGGCAACCCGGCGGTACTGATTGAAAAATACATCCAGAAACCGCGCCATATCGAGGTGCAGGTCTTTGGGGACGGCACATCGGCGGTGCATCTGTTTGAACGCGACTGTTCGCTGCAACGTCGCCACCAAAAGGTGATCGAAGAAGCCCCGGCCCCCGGCATGACCGAAGAGATGCGCGCCGCCATGGGGAGGGCCGCCGTGCGCGCCGCCGAGGCGATCGGATATGCGGGCGCGGGCACGGTGGAGTTCATCGTCGATGGCTCGGACGGGCTGCGTGCGGACGGGTTCTGGTTCATGGAGATGAACACCCGTTTGCAGGTGGAGCATCCGGTCACGGAACTCATCACTGGCGTCGATCTGGTGGAATGGCAGCTGCGCGTCGCCTCTGGCGAAGGGCTGCCCCTGCAGCAGGAGGATCTCTCCATCAGCGGTCACGCCTTTGAGGCACGGCTTTATGCCGAGGACGTGCCCAAGGGCTTTTTGCCTGCCACCGGCACGCTCTCGCATCTGGCCTTCCCCGAAGGCGTGCGCGCCGACAGCGGGGTGAGGGCAGGGGACACCATCAGCCCGTGGTATGATCCGATGATCTCCAAGGTGATCGTGCATGGCCCCTCCCGCGCCGCCGCACTGCGCCAGCTGGATGACGCGCTCGCGCGGACCGAGGTTGCCGGAACCGTGACCAACCTTGCCTTCCTCGGCGCGCTGACCCGTCACGCGGGCTTTGCCGCAGGCGATGTGGACACGGGCCTGATCGCACGTGATCTCGACACGCTCGCGGCAGCTCCAGTCGCAAAGCCCGAGCATAAGGCCGCCGCTGCGATGGCTGCGCTCGATCTGATCGAGGCGCGCCCTGACATGGGCTTTACGTTGTGGGCCGACCTGCACCGCTCCGTCACGCTGGAGTGGCAGGGCGAGCGGTTTGAGGCCACCGTCGAGGTCAACGGCCCCGACCGTCAGGATTGGACGATTGAGGGCGCGCATATCGCCGTGAACCGCATGGCCTCAGGCTGGGTGATTGGCAGCATGCCCCTGCCGCCCCTGTCGATCTGCGGCGACACGATCACGGTGTTTGATGACTACGGGCTGAGCTTTACGGTGATCGACCCGCTGGACCGCGCCGCAGGCGCCGCCGGGGATGGCAACCTGATCGAGGCCCCGATGCCGGGCTTGGTCAAGGCGGTCTTTGCCGAGGCGGGTGCCGCAGTCAAAGAAGGCGACCGGCTCGCCATCCTTGAAGCCATGAAAATGGAACACTCTTTGCTGGCCGCCCGTGACGGTGTGGTCGCAGAAGTTCTTGCGCAAGCGGGCGATCAGGTGGAGGCTGGAGCAGCGTTGGTCCGGCTGGAGGAAGATGCCTGAACCGCGCCCATGAACCGGGAGGAGCAAAACCCATGAAAGACCGCGTCGAGATCTTTGAGGTGGGCCCACGCGACGGGCTGCAAAACGAAAAGCGCGACATCCCCGTCGCCGACAAGGTGGCGCTGGTGGATTGCCTCAGCCGCGCAGGCTTTTCCCGGATCGAGGTGGCGAGTTTCGTATCTCCGAAATGGGTGCCGCAGATGGCGGGCAGCGCCGAAGTGCTGGCCGGGATCACCAAGGCCAAAGGCGTGCGCTATGCGGCGCTCACCCCGAATATGCGAGGCTATGAGGACGCACTGGCTGCGCGCGCCGATGAAATCGCCATTTTTGCCTCTGCATCCGAGGGGTTTTCACAGGCCAATATCAATGCCTCGATTGCCGAGAGTATTGAACGCTTTGCACCCATTCTGGAGGCCGCGCGCCATATTGACCTGCCGGTGCGGGGTTATGTCTCCTGCGTGACCGACTGCCCCTATGATGGCGCTGTCGCCCCCGACAAAGTGGCCGAGGTCGCGGATCGGCTGTTCTCGATGGGCTGCTATGAGATCTCGCTGGGCGACACTATCGGCAAGGCCACCCCCGACAAGATCGCCAAGATGCTGATCGCGGTCAAAGACGCCGTGCCAGTGACGCGGCTTGCGGGGCATTACCACGACACCGCAGGCCGGGCCGTGGACAATATCGACGCCTCGCTGGCGCTGGGCGTGCGGGTGTTTGATGCCGCCGTGGGCGGGCTTGGCGGCTGTCCCTATGCGCCGGGTGCGGCGGGTAATGTCGCCACCGAGGTCGTGCACGAACACCTGACCCGGCTGGGCTATGACACTGGGCTGGATGGCGATGTCTTGCAGGAGGCTGCCGCCATGGCGCGCGCCCTGCGCCCCATTGCCGCCGATGCCTGACCCTTCATCATAATAAGGACCCTTAGGCCATGTATGACACGCTAACGCTCACGCGCGATGATCGCGGCGTGGCGACCCTGACGCTCAACCGTCCCGAAAAGCACAACGCCATGTCGGGAAAGATGCTGCAGGAATTGCAGGATGCAGCGCGCGCGCTGGCTGCGGACCGAAGCGTGCGTGTGGTGGTCCTGACCGGCGCGGGCAAAAGCTTCTGCGCCGGGGGCGATCTGGCGTGGATGCAGGCGCAGATGGATGCGGATGCCGAGACCCGCGCCCGCGAGGCGCGGGTGCTGGCGGACATGCTGAACCTTCTGAACACCTTGCCGCAGCCCTTGATCGGGCGGCTACAGGGCAATGCGTTTGGCGGTGGCGTGGGCATGGCCTCGGTCTGTGATGTGGCCATCGGCGTCGACAGCCTCAAGATGGGCCTCACCGAGACCAAGCTCGGCCTGATCCCTGCCACCATCGGCCCCTATGTCATCGCCCGCATGGGCGAGGCGCGCGCGCGGCGCGTCTTTATGTCGGCACGGCTTTTTGATGCGTCGGAAGCGGTGGAGCTGGGCTTGCTCAGTCGCACCGTTTCTGCCGACTCACTTGATGCCGCAGTGGAGGCAGAGGTAACTCCCTACCTCGATTGTGCGCCCGGTGCGGTGGCCGATGC
This sequence comes from Tritonibacter mobilis F1926, assembly GCF_000376545.2. Lineage (NCBI taxonomy): Bacteria > Pseudomonadati > Pseudomonadota > Alphaproteobacteria > Rhodobacterales > Paracoccaceae > Tritonibacter > Tritonibacter mobilis. Next base: position 2,017,925 of record NZ_CP015230.1, on the reverse strand, counting down.
CAAGGCACTGGCCCGCGCGCTGGGTCCTAAGATCGATAAATCCACAATCGATTTTACCATTTCCGCCCTCGTCACCCGCTGGGAGAGCCCGGAGGCGGTCGAAGGCATCAATGCGTTTTTTGAAAAACGGCGCCCCTCTTGGCGTGACAAATAAGGGGATTCATCCCCCTCGGGCGCAGCAAATTTGCGCCCGTTTTTCGCAGCTTAAAAACTGAGTGAAACCATAAGGTTTTAGGGTATTGTTGCACTGCTGCGAAACTGGCCAATAAAGCTTTTCACATTAACTTCCCCTTGGTTGACGGTCTGTAGGGACAGGAGTAGTAACGGCGCAAGTCAACACGCCAATTGACGGTGCACGAGCAGATCTTGCCGTGTGCGCGGAAAGGAGCCACTCGTGGAAGAGATGTTGCGGGAATACCTGCCCATTCTGGTGTTTTTGGCCGTCGCCATCGGCCTTGGTCTCGTGCTTATTCTTGCTGCCGTTGTTGTTGCGGTGCGCAATCCCGACCCTGAAAAAGTCAGCGCCTATGAGTGCGGTTTCAACGCATTCGATGACGCCCGCATGAAATTTGACGTGCGCTTTTATCTGGTCTCGATCCTTTTCATCATCTTCGATCTGGAGATTGCCTTCCTGTTCCCTTGGGCCGTTGGCTTTAAGGACATCAGCGATACCGGCTTCTGGTCCATGATGGTGTTCCTGGGCGTTCTGACCATTGGCTTTGCCTACGAGTGGAAGAAAGGGGCTCTGGAATGGGAGTGATGGCTGGCGCGAACACCGCAGGTGTCGACAAGGAAGTGGTCACTCAGGCCCTGAACGCGGAACTGCAGGACAAAGGGTTTCTGCTGACCTCTGCCGAAGATATCATCAACTGGGCGCGCACCGGATCGCTGCACTGGATGACCTTTGGTCTGGCCTGCTGCGCGGTTGAGATGATGCATACATCCATGCCACGCTATGACGCCGAACGCTTCGGCATCGCGCCACGGGCGTCCCCGCGTCAATCGGATGTGATGATCGTTGCGGGCACCCTCACCAACAAAATGGCCCCGGCGCTGCGCAAGGTCTACGACCAGATGCCAGAGCCGCGCTATGTGATCTCGATGGGGTCCTGCGCCAATGGCGGTGGCTATTACCACTACAGCTATTCCGTCGTGCGCGGCTGTGACCGGATCGTGCCGGTCGACATCTACGTGCCCGGCTGCCCGCCCACCGCAGAGGCGCTGCTTTATGGGTTGATGCAACTGCAGCGCAAGATCCGCCGCACCGGCACCCTTGTGCGCTAAGGGCAGGAGACACAGATGATTGAAGCATTGCAAGACCTTGGCCATCAGATCGAAGCCAAGCGCCCCGATTGTGTGTTGTCCTGGGACATCGCGCATGGCGAGCTGAATATCGACGTGAAACCGGCCAATATCGCAGGTCTTGTGGAGTTCCTGCGCGTGGACAGCGCCTGCCGGTTCTCCACCTTGGTCGACATCACCGCCGTGGATTACCCCGAGCGCACCAAGCGCTTTGACGTGGTGTATCACCTGCTGTCGATGTACCAAAACCACCGCATCCGCTTGCGGGTTGCGGTGCGCGAAGAGGACATGGTGCCCTCCATCGTGGATGTGCACCCCTCCGCCAACTGGTTCGAGCGCGAAGTCTTTGACATGTTCGGCATCCTGTTCACAGGCCACCCGGACCTGCGCCGCCTGCTGACCGACTACGGCTTTCGCGGCCACCCGCTGCGCAAGGATTTCCCGACCACCGGCTACACCGAAGTGCGCTATGACGAGGCGCAAAAGCGCGTGGTCTACGAGCCGGTGAAACTGGTTCAGGAATACCGCCAGTTTGACTTCATGAGCCCATGGGAGGGTGCCGACTACATCCTGCCCGGTGACGAGAAAGAGGGGGCGAAATGATGGACGGCTCCAAAGGTTTCGACGACGCCCAGACGGGTGAGCAGAAGATCCGTAACTTCAACATCAACTTCGGCCCGCAACACCCGGCGGCCCACGGCGTTTTGCGTCTGGTGCTGGAACTGGACGGCGAGATCGTGGAACGCTGCGATCCGCATATCGGCCTCTTGCACCGTGGCACAGAAAAGCTGATGGAGAGCCGCACTTACCTGCAGAACCTGCCGTATTTCGACCGCCTCGATTATGTGGCGCCGATGAACCAGGAGCATGCATGGTGTCTGGCGATCGAGAAACTCACCGGGGTTGAGGTGCCGCGCCGCGCGCAGCTCATCCGGGTGCTTTATTCGGAGATCGGTCGCATCCTCAATCACCTGCTGAACGTCACCACGCAGGCGATGGACGTGGGCGCGCTGACGCCTCCGCTCTGGGGCTTTGAGGAACGCGAAAAGCTGATGATCTTCTACGAGCGGGCGTGTGGTGCACGTCTGCACGCGGCCTACTTCCGCCCCGGTGGTGTGCATCAGGACCTGCCGGATGAGCTCCTTGATGATATCGACCTCTGGGCGATGGAATTCCCCAAGGTGATGGATGACATCGACGGCTTGCTGACGGAAAACCGCATCTTCAAACAGCGTAACTGCGACATTGGCGTGGTCACCGAAGACGACATTCAGAAATACGGCTTTTCGGGTGTCATGGTGCGCGGCTCCGGCCTTGCATGGGATTTGCGCCGCGCGCAGCCCTATGAATGCTACGACGAGTTCGAGTTCCAGATCCCGGTTGGCAAAAACGGCGACTGTTATGATCGCTACCTTGTCCGCATGGAAGAGATGCGCCAGTCGCTGTCGATCATCCGTCAGGCCATCGCAAAACTGCGCGAGGCCACGGGCGATGTCATGGCGCGGGGCAAGATCAGCCCGCCCAAACGCAGCGATATGAAAACCTCGATGGAGAGCCTGATCCACCACTTCAAGCTCTACACCGAAGGCTTCCACGTCCCCGAGGGCGAGGTCTACGCCGCGGTTGAGGCCCCCAAGGGCGAATTCGGCGTCTATCTGGTGGCGGATGGCACCAACAAACCCTATCGCGCCAAGCTGCGCGCGCCGGGGTTCTTGCACCTTCAGGCGATGGATTATGTCGCCAAGGGCCACCAACTCGCGGATGTTGCCGCAATTATTGGAACCATGGACATCGTGTTCGGGGAGATTGACCGATGACACTGCGCGCTCTTATTGCAGGGGTTTCCCTGTGCCTCATCGGCCAAACCGCACTGGCAGAGAAACCCTTGGCGGATCTCATCGCCGAGTCTGTCGGCTATGTGCATGTGCGCGAGGGCGTGATCCTCGTCGAGGATGAGTATGATGAATACATCTGCCGCCTGAACGCCACCGATGCCGCTTTCGACGCCAAAGCCGCTGGTCAGGAGATTCCCGAAGGGGCGCTTACATCGACCTGCATTCTGCTTGAGGAGTTCGACAAGTAATGCTGCGCCGTCTGCACCACGAACAACCCGACAGCTTCGCTTTTACGCCCGCTAATCAGGCTTGGGCAGAGGCGCAAATGACGAAATACCCCGAGGGCCGTCAGGCCTCGGCGGTGATCCCGATCCTGTGGCGCGCGCAGGAACAAGAGGGCTGGGTCACCAAACCCGCGCTGGAATATGTCGCCGATATGCTCGGTATGGCCTATATCCGCGTGCTGGAGGTGGCGTCCTTCTACTTTATGTTCCAACTGCAACCCACCGGTTCTGTTGCGCATATTCAGGTTTGCGGCACCACGTCCTGCATGATCTGCGGCGCTGAGGATCTGATTGCGGTCTGCAAGGACAAGATCGCCGCAAAGCCGCATACGCTGTCGGCGGATGGCAAATTTTCCTGGGAAGAGGTGGAATGCCTCGGGTCCTGCACCAATGCGCCGATGGCGCAAATAGGCAAGGACTACTACGAGGATCTGACCGCCGCGAGCTTTACCAAGCTGATCGACGATCTTGCTGGGGGCAAAGCCGTTGTGCCCGGCCCGCAAAATGGCCGTTACGCGGCAGAGCCAAAATCCGGCCTAACCTCGCTCAAGGACTATGAGGCGGACAAGCCGCAGTATAACGCGTCTGCCGCGCTGGCGACCGAGCTTGGCGATGGTGTGAAGCGCATTCAGGGCGATGAAGTACCGCTGCTGACCCCCTGGGTCGGCAAAGATGGCGTGGTTGCCGGACGTGCTGCGGCAGAGCCCACTCCGGCAGCGCCCGAGCGCCCCAAACCTGCGGCAAAGCAGGCCGAGGACGCCAAGAAAGAGGCCGCACCTAAGAAAAAAGCGCCGGTCAAGAAATCCGACGCCGCCACCCCGGCACAGCCCGAGGCCGCTGCCGCGAAGGTGACGGAGCCCAAGACAGCACCTAAGGCTGAGGCGACCGAGACGGTCGAAGAAAAAGCACCCGAGACGCTGACAGCGGCGCGCGAGGGCGGGGCGGACGACCTCAAACTCCTCAAAGGGGTGGGGCCGAAGCTTGAGCAGACGTTGAATGAGCTGGGCTTTTTCCACTTTGACCAGATCGCCAAGTGGACCGAGGCCGAGGTGGCATGGGTGGATGCGCGCCTGAAGTTCAAAGGCCGCATCGAGCGGGACGGCTGGATCGACCAAGCCAAGCAACTGGCATCAGGTGAAGAGACCGAGTTTGCCAAATCGGCCAAGAAAGACGGCCGTTACAAAGACAAATCATAATCGCAGATCGCGGCCATGGGGCCGTGCGCTGTGGTCAAGGATGACTGGACCGGATGACACAGGACGAACAGGACAAGGCCATTGCAGCCAAGGGGCGGCACATCTCGCTGGTGATCGCCGGCACGATGGTGGCCTGGCTGATCCTGTCGCTTCTGATCGGTCCCGCGATCGGCCTGCCGGGCCGCTATGCGCTGCTGTTCGATTTCGCCGCTCTGGCGGCGATGATCTATGCGGGCGTCAACATCGTTCAACTTTGGCGCATGCGTCAGTGAGAAGTGAGATGAGGAATGGAGCAGAACATCGGCTTGATCGGATTGTTGATTGCAATACCGCTCTTAGTGTTGATGTTACTTCCGTTCTGGAAAATGTGGCGAAGAACCGGGCATGGTGTGCTGATTTCTTTGCTGATGACGTGGCTCTCGGTTCTGGGCTTGATCGTTTTGGCGTTCAAGTCCTGGCCGATAGACAGAAACAAGGGGTAACGGGATGCTGAAGGATCAGGACCGGATCTTTACCAACCTGTACGGGATGCATGAGCGGACGTTGGCGGGCGCACAAAAGCGTGGCCATTGGGACGGTACGGCGGGCCTCATTGAAAAAGGGCGCGACTGGATCATCCAGACCATGAAGGATTCCGGTCTGCGCGGGCGCGGCGGTGCGGGCTTCCCCACCGGCCTCAAATGGTCCTTCATGCCCAAGGAAAGCGACGGACGTCCGGCCTATCTGGTGATCAACGCCGATGAGTCCGAGCCCGGCACCTGCAAAGACCGCGAAATCATGCGTCACGATCCGCATACGCTGATCGAGGGCGCGTTGATTGCATCCTTCGCGATGAACGCACACACCTGCTACATCTACCTGCGCGGCGAATATATCCGCGAGCGCGAGGCGCTGCAGGCGGCGATTGACGAATGCTACGACAAGGGTCTCTTGGGCAAAAACGCCGCAGGCTCCGGCTGGGATTTCGATGTCTTCCTGCACCACGGGGCAGGGGCCTACATCTGTGGCGAGGAAACCGCTCTGATCGAGAGCCTTGAGGGCAAAAAAGGCATGCCGCGCATGAAGCCGCCATTCCCGGCGGGCGCGGGGCTTTATGGCTGCCCGACCACCGTAAACAATGTGGAATCCATCGCCGTGGTGCCAACCATCCTGCGACGCGGGGCGGAGTGGTTTGCGGGCTTTGGCCGTCAGAACAACGCGGGCACCAAGCTCTTTGCGATCTCCGGTCACGTCAACAACCCCTGCGTTGTTGAGGAAGCGATGAGCATTTCCTTTGAGGAACTCATCGAAAAACATTGCGGCGGCATTCGCGGCGGCTGGGACAACCTTCTGGCGGTGATCCCCGGCGGTTCCTCGGTTCCTTGCGTGCGCGGCGAGAAGATGCGTGACGCGATCATGGATTTTGATTACCTGCGCGGCGAGTTGGGCTCCGGCCTTGGCACCGCGGCGGTGATCGTGATGGACAAGCAGACCGACATCATCAAGGCGATCTGGCGTCTGTCCAAATTCTACAAACACGAGAGCTGCGGCCAGTGTACCCCTTGCCGTGAGGGCACCGGCTGGATGATGCGCGTCATGGATCGTCTGGTCCGGGGCGAAGCAGAACTCGAAGAAATCGACATGCTCTGGGATGTCACAAAACAAGTTGAAGGCCACACCATCTGTGCATTGGGTGATGCAGCTGCTTGGCCCATTCAGGGTCTCATTCGCAACTTCCGCGAAGAAATCGAAGACCGCATCAAGGCTCAGAAAACGGGTCGCGTCGGCGTGATGGCAGCGGAATAACCTGAAGAGATGATAATGACCTCACGTTTTACTTTAACGCTGATATTGGCGGCCTCGGTCGGGCTTGCGGCCTGTGGCGGCAAAACCCGCGAGGACAAGCGCATGCGGTTTGACGGCATCGCGTTCCGCACAAGCGTCAAAGCGATCAATAAGAAAGAGACCCTCGCGAATTTCCGCGTTGAGGTGCGTGATGCGCTGCGATCCCAGCGTGGTGCGCTGGCGGCCGCCGATCACGAGGCCAAACGCTACTGTATCGAAAACTACGGCACCTCGCGGTTTGATTGGACCAACATCGCGCTGGACGCCGAGGGCAACTATAAGATCCAGCTCGACAAGAGCGATGCGATCTACACGGGAAGCTGCGAGTCTTGATGCGCAGATCGGCATATCATGGCCGGTTCGGCGGGGCGTTATTGAATAACAGCGCGTCTCACTCCTGTGGTTCTGTCAGAACCACAAAGGAGTCTGACATGTCTGAATCAATTGCCATTTCCCCGGCACGCACCGCCGTGATGGCCACCTCTCTGGCGGCTTTGTCGGCCCTGCTTCTGGCCTTTGGTGCCAGCGCGGGCGAGGCCCGGCCGTCGTTGCGCGATGTGCAGGAAATTGAGGATCCGCTCTTTGCCGTGGCCGTGGCCAGCGAAGTGGCCGATCAATGTGATCGCCTCGCGCCCCGCACGCTCAAAGGGCTGAACCAGCTCTATCAGATCCGCGCGCGCGCCAATGCGCTTGGCTACAGCGACGCTGAAATTAAGTCTTACATCAAGTCGGACCAGGAAAAATCCCGTATGCGCGCCAAGGGCGAGCGCCTGCTGCGGCAGGCAGGGGTTAAACTGGACCAGCCAGAAACATTCTGCGCCTACGGGCTGGCGGAAATTAAGAAAAACAGCGCGATCGGCGTGTTACTGAGGGCGAAATAGACCATGTCTGACCTCCGCAAGATCAACATTGACGGAACCGAGATCGAAGTCGACGGGGCGATGACCCTGATCCAAGCCTGCGAGCAGGCCGGGATCGAGATCCCGCGCTTCTGCTACCACGAGCGTCTCTCGATTGCGGGCAACTGTCGTATGTGCCTTGTGGAGGTCGTCGGCGGCCCGCCCAAGCCCGCCGCCTCTTGCGCGATGCAGGTGCGTGATCTGCGCCCCGGTCCCGAGGGCCAGGCGCCGCAGGTGAAGACCAATTCACCGATGGTGAAAAAGGCGCGCGAAGGGGTGATGGAGTTTCTCCTGATCAACCACCCGCTCGATTGCCCGATCTGCGATCAGGGCGGCGAATGCGACCTGCAGGATCAGGCGATGGCTTACGGCGTTGATTTCTCGCGCTTCCGCGAGCCCAAGCGCGCGGTGGACGATCTGAACCTCGGCCCGCTTGTGGGCACCGCGATGACCCGCTGCATCTCCTGCACCCGTTGCGTGCGCTTCACCACGGAGGTCGCAGGCATTTCGCAGATGGGCCAGACCGGGCGCGGCGAGGATGCGGAGATCACCTCCTACCTCAACGAGACGCTGGATTCGAACCTGCAGGGCAACATCATTGACCTTTGCCCGGTCGGCGCGCTGACCTCGAAACCTTATGCGTTTACCGCGCGTCCGTGGGAACTCACCAAGACCGAGACCATCGACGTGATGGACGCGTTGGGATCAAACATCCGCGTGGACACCAAGGGCCGCGAAGTGATGCGCATTCTGCCGCGCAACCATGATGGCGTGAACGAAGAATGGATCTCCGATAAGACCCGTTTTGTCTGGGATGGCCTGCGTCGCCAACGTCTGGACCGCCCCTATGTGCGTGTGGATGGCAAGCTGAAGCCCGCCACATGGCCCGAGGCGCTGGAGGCTGTCGCCACCGCAATGAAGGGCAAGAAAGTCGCAGGTCTCATCGGTGATCTGGTCCCGGTCGAGGCGGCCTATGCGCTGAAAAACCTGATCGAGAGCCTTGAAGGTAAGGTCGAATGCCGCACCGATAATGCGCGTCTGCCCATCGGCAACCGCGCCGCATATGTCGGCACCGCCACCATTGAAGACATTGATAACGCCAAGTTTATCCAGCTGATCGGCACCGATCCTCGCAATGAGGCCCCGGTGCTGAACGCCCGCATCCGCAAGGCATGGCTCAAAGGCGCGCAAGTGGGGCTTGTCGGCCCTGCGGTGGATCTGACCTATGATTACGCCCATGTGGGCACCGATCGTGCCGCGCTCGAGGGTCTGTTGAACAAAGACTACGGTGCGGTGCTGGATGCGCCGTCCGTGGTGATCGTGGGGCAGGGTGCCCTGCGTGAGGCTGATGGTCTGGCGGTTTTGGCCGCCGCGCAGAAACTCGCCGCGGACACCAACGGTAAACTGATGATCCTGCACAGCGCAGCAGCGCGTGTGGGCGCCATGGACATCGGGGCTGTCACCGAAGGCGGCGTAGCTGCTGCGATCGACGGTGCAGAGGTGATCTACAACCTCGGGGCCGATGAGGTCGAAATTGATGCAGGCGCATTTGTGATCTATCAGGGCAGCCACGGCGACCGTGGCGCGCACCGCGCCGATGTGATCCTGCCGGGGGCTGCCTATACCGAAGAAAACGGCCTGTTCGTGAACACCGAAGGCCGTCCGCAGCTTGCCATGCGCGCAGGCTTTGCTCCGGGTGAGGCCAAGGAAAACTGGGCCATCCTGCGGGCGCTGTCGGCGGAACTCGATGCAAAACTGCCCTATGACAGCCTCGCGCAACTGCGCAAGGCGCTGATCAAGGACGTCCCGCATCTGGCCAAGGTCGATCGCGTTGTTGCCAATGAAGGCGAGGCGCTGCCGGTTGAAAAACTCGGCAAGGCGGATTTCCTGCCTGCGGTCAAAGACTTCTACCTGACCAACCCGATTGCGCGCGCATCGCAGCTGATGGCGGAGCTCTCCGCTCAGGCCAAGGCGCGTCGCGACACGGCGATTGCGGCAGAGTGATCCGCGCGGCGCTCATATCGCTCGCGGGGCTTGCCCTCATGGCCTGCACGGATGTGTCGGGCGATGAGGTGAGCCGCGCCGCGCCCGATTATCTGGGCGTGGACACCAGCCTCCTCGATGGGGATCTGGTGCAGTTCCATGTCACCATGGATCGGGTCGGGGCGCTTGAGGATCTGAACGACTATGCCGATTGCGCGGCAGCACAATATGCGCTGATCCGGGGATACGGCTTTGCGCGTCATGTGCGCACAAAAACGAAACAAGAGGCTGGTATTTGGAAGGCCGATGCGGTCTACACCATCTCGCCAGCCTTACCGCGCGGTTTGCGCACCCTCGACGCCGAAGTCGTGGTGCAGGACTGCAAGGCAAACGGAATACCTACGGTGTGAGGACCCATGGCTGAATTCTTTAACACCCCAGGCGGCATTGCTGTCATCATCCTGGCGCAGACCCTGGCGGTTGTCGCCTTTGTGATGATCTCGCTTCTGTTCCTTGTCTACGGCGACCGCAAAATCTGGGCGGCTGTCCAGATGCGGCGCGGTCCCAATGTGGTGGGCGTCTTTGGCCTGTTGCAGACCGTCGCGGATGCGCTGAAATATGTGGTCAAGGAGGTGGTCATCCCGGCCGGCTCTGACCGGACCGTGTTTATCATGGCGCCGCTCACCTCATTCGTGTTGGCGATGATCGCCTGGGCGGTGATCCCGTTCAACGACACATGGGTGCTCTCGGACATCAACGTCGCCATCCTTTATGTGTTCGCGGTCTCCTCGCTTGAGGTCTACGGCGTCATCATGGGCGGCTGGGCGTCGAACTCCAAATACCCGTTCCTTGGCTCCTTGCGCTCTGCGGCGCAGATGATCTCCTATGAGGTCTCCATCGGCCTCATCATCATTGGTGTGATCCTGTCGACAGGCAGCATGAACTTTGGCGACATCGTGCGGGCACAGGACGGAAATGCAGGCCTGTTCAACTGGTACTGGCTGCCGCATTTCCCGATGGTGTTTCTGTTCTTCATCTCCTGCCTTGCGGAAACCAACCGCCCGCCGTTTGACCTTCCCGAGGCGGAGTCGGAACTGGTGGCAGGCTATCAGGTGGAATACTCCTCGACGCCGTTCCTGTTGTTCATGGCCGGTGAATACATCGCCATCTTCCTGATGTGCGCGCTCACCTCGCTGTTGTTCTTTGGTGGCTGGCTGTCGCCGGTGCCGTTCCTGCCGGACAGCCCGCTGTGGATGATTGCAAAGATGGCGTTCTTCTTCTTCCTCTTTGCCATGGTCAAAGCCATCACCCCGCGTTACCGCTACGACCAGCTGATGCGTCTGGGCTGGAAAGTCTTCCTGCCGTTCAGCCTGATCTGGGTGGTCTTCGTGGCCTTTGCCGCACGTTTCGATTGGTTCTGGGGGGCGTTCGCCCGCTGGAGCACAGGAGGCTGATATGACCCAAATCGATTACACCCGCGCCGCCAAATACTTCCTGCTGCAAGACGTGTGGCAGGGGTTCAAACTGGGGCTGAAGTATTTCTTCGCCCCCAAGGCGACTTTGAACTACCCGCATGAAAAAGGCCCGCTCAGCCCGCGTTTTCGCGGCGAGCATGCGCTGCGCCGTTATCCCAATGGCGAGGAACGCTGCATTGCCTGCAAACTCTGCGAGGCGATTTGCCCGGCGCAGGCCATCACCATTGATGCCGAACCGCGCGAGGACGGCAGCCGCCGCACCACGCGCTACGACATCGATATGACCAAATGCATCTACTGCGGTTTCTGTCAGGAAGCCTGCCCGGTGGACGCCATTGTCGAGGGGCCGAATTTTGAATTCGCCACCGAGACCCGCGAGGAGCTGTTCTACGACAAGGACAAGCTTCTGGCCAATGGCGAGCGCTGGGAAGCCGAGATTGCCCGCAACCTTGAGCTGGACGCGCCCTACAGATGAGTGAGACGCCGAAAAACCCTTTCGAGGCCATGATGGCCCAGGCGCAGGAGATGGCGAAGGCCCTCAATCCTGCGCTTGAGAGTTTCTCTCCCAAAGGGTTTGAGGCGCTCTGGCCCACCATGCCCAAAGAGGTCATGGAGATGATGTTCGGCAACACCGTCAACAAAGACGGGCTTGATGCCAAAACCCGCCTGCTGCTGACGCTGGCGGGGTTGACCATGCAGGGCGCGCAGGCCGATACCGCCGTGCGTCAGACCGTGCGCCACGCTCTTGCGGCGGGCGCGAAGAAACAAGAGATCGTTGAAACGATCGGACAGATGTCGGTCTTTGCCGGCATTCCGGCCATGACCCGCGCAATGGATTTGGCGCAGGAGGTCATGGACGACAAAGGGGACGATGAGACATGAGCGTGTTTGCCTTTTACCTCTTCGCCATCAGCGCCATCACCGGCGGGCTGTTCACTGTGATCAGCCGCCAGCCGGTGCATTCGGTGCTGTGGCTGATCCTGGCGTTTATTTCCTCGGCCGGGCTGTTTGTGCTGCTGGGGGCGGAATTTGTCGCCATGTTGCTGGTGATCGTCTACGTGGGCGCGGTGGCGGTGCTGTTCCTCTTTGTGGTGATGATGCTCGACGTCGACTTTGCCGAGCTCAAGGCCGAAATGGCCCGTTACATGCCGCTGGCACTGCTGATCGGGCTGGTGATCCTGATGCAATTTGTGATCGCCTATGGCTCGTGGGAGAGCGCGCATGACGTGGCGCAGAACCTGAGCCAGCCGATCCCTGTTGATCGGCACAATACCGAGGCGCTTGGCCTCATTATCTACGACCAATATTTCCTTCTGTTCCAGCTTGCGGGTCTGATCCTTCTGGTGGCCATGATCGGTGCCATCGTTCTGACCCTGCGCCACCGCCAGGATGTGAAGCGTCAGGACGTGCTCGCCCAGATGTATCGCGACCCGGCCAAGGCAATGGAGCTCAAGGACATCAAACCGGGGCAGGGGCTTTGATCAATGATCGGACTTGAACATTATCTCACCGTCGCGGCGACGCTCTTCGTTATCGGCATTTTCGGGCTCTTCCTGAACCGCAAGAACGTGATCATCCTTTTGATGAGCATCGAACTCATGCTGTTGGCCGTGAACATCAACCTCGTCGCCTTCTCGTCGTTCCTTGGCGATCTGGTGGGGCAGGTGTTCACGCTGTTCGTGCTGACCGTCGCCGCCGCTGAGGCCGCGATTGGCCTTGCGATCCTCGTCTGCTTCTTCCGGAACCGCGGCACCATCGCTGTCGAAGACATCAACGTGATGAAGGGCTAATCCAGATGGAAACCATTCTCCTCTTTGCCCCGCTGGTGGGGGCGGTGATCTGCGGCTTTGGCCATAAGATCATCGGCGAAAAAGCCGCCATGTGGACCGCCACCGGCCTGTTGTTCCTCACGGCGCTGTTGTCGTGGATCACATTCCTGTCCTTTGACGGCGAAACCCGCATCATCGAGATTTTCCGCTGGATCGAGAGCGGCAGCCTGTCGACCTCCTGGTCGATCCGACTGGACCGGTTGACCGCGATCATGCTGATCGTGATCTCTACGGTGTCGGCGCTCGTGCATCTCTATTCCTTCGGCTACATGGATCACGACCCGCAGTACAAAGAGGGCGAGAGCTACAAGCCGCGCTTCTTTGCCTATCTGTCGTTCTTCACTTTCGCCATGCTGATGCTGGTGACTTCCGACAACCTTGTGCAGATGTTCTTCGGCTGGGAAGGCGTGGGCGTTGCCTCCTACCTTCTGATTGGTTTTTACTACCGCAAGCCCTCTGCCGGGGCGGCGGCAATGAAAGCCTTTATCGTCAACCGTGTCGGCGACTTTGGCTTCTCGCTTGGGATCTTTGCGCTGTTCTTCCTGACTGACAGCATCAACCTTGGCACCATCTTTGCGGCGACGCCGGATCTGGCGGAGACCACTGTGTCGTTCCTCTGGACCGACTGGAACGCGGCCAACCTGATTGCCTTCCTGCTGTTTGTCGGCGCGATGGGGAAATCGGCGCAGCTGATCCTGCACACATGGCTGCCGGACGCGATGGAAGGCCCGACCCCGGTGTCGGCACTCATTCACGCCGCAACCATGGTGACGGCGGGTGTGTTCCTCGTGTGCCGCATGTCGCCGTTGATGGAGGTTGCGCCCGAAGCGACCACCTTTATTACCGTGCTGGGTGCCACAACCGCGTTCTTTGCCGCGACCGTGGGTCTGGTTCAGACCGACATCAAGCGCGTGATCGCCTATTCGACCTGTTCGCAGCTGGGTTACATGTTCGTGGCCGCAGGTGTGGGCATGTACTCGGCGGCGATGTTCCACCTGTTCACCCACGCGTTCTTTAAGGCGATGCTGTTCCTTGGGGCTGGCTCCGTCATTCACGCGATGCACCACGAACAGGACATGATGAATTACGGCGGCCTGCGCAAAAAGATCCCCTATACCTTCTGGGCGATGATGATCGGCACGCTGGCCATCACCGGCGTTGGCATTCCGCTCACCCACATCGGGTTTGCCGGCTTCCTGTCCAAGGATGCCATCATTGAGAGCGCCTATGCGGGCGGGTCCATGTATGGCTTCTGGATGCTGGTGATCGCGGCGGCGATGACGTCGTTCTATAGCTGGCGCCTGATGTTCCTGACCTTTTACGGCAAACCGCGCGGCGACAAGCACACCCATGATCACGCGCATGAAAGCCCGATGGTCATGCTGATCCCGCTGGGCGTTCTGGCGCTGGGGGCGATCTTTGCCGGTATGCTCTGGTACAACTCCTTCTTTGGTCACGCCGACAAAGTCGGCAAATTCTACGGCATCCCGGTGGCCGAGGCTTCTGCCGAGGGTCACGCCGCAGAAGGCGAGGCAGCAGCACATGGCACGGATGTATCCGAAGGCCATGGCGAAGAGACCGCAACAGCGGGCGAACATCACTATGTGTTTGCAGGCAAGCCGGGTGAGGGCGCGCTCTATATGGCACCGGACAACCATGTTCTGGATGACGCCCATGCCGCGCCAAAATGGGTGAAGGTCTCGCCCTTCATTGCCATGATCCTGGGCTTTGGTCTGGCGTTCCTCTTCTACATCGTGAAACCGGATCTGCCCAAACGCCTCGCGCAGCAGCAGCGTCCGCTCTATCTGTTCCTCAAGAACAAGTGGTACTTTGACGAGCTTTATAACGCGGTCTTTGTCAAACCAGCGCTGGCGCTTGGCCGCTTCTTCTGGAAGAAGGGCGACGGCAAGACCATTGATGGGTTCCTCAACGGTGTGGCGATGGGGATCGTGCCCTTCTTCACCCGTCTCGCAGGCCGGGCACAGTCCGGTTACATCTTCACTTATGCCTTCTGGATGGTGCTGGGGATCGCAGCCCTTGTCACCTGGATGTCGATCGGCGGAGGATCGCACTGATGGACAATATTCTCTCCATCGTAACTTTCATTCCCGCATTGGCAGCCGCTGTGATGGCGCTCTTGATGCGCGGCGAAGACGAAGCGGCACAGCGCAACGCCAAATATGTTGCGCTGATGGCCACTTCGATCACCTTCTTTGTCTCACTGTTCATCTATTTTCAGTTTGATCCCTCCAACACGGGCTTTCAGTTCGTCGAGGAACGCGCGTGGATCTTTGGCCTGAAGTATAAGATGGGCGTTGATGGCATTTCGGTCCTGTTTGTGCTGCTGACGACCTTTGTGATGCCGCTGACCATTCTGGCGAGCTGGTCCGTCACCACCCGCGTCAAGGAATATATGATCGCCTTCCTGCTGCTGGAAACGCTGATGCTCGGCGTGTTCATGGCGTTGGATATGGTGCTCTTTTATCTGTTCTTTGAGGCGGGCCTGATCCCGATGTTCCTGATCATCGGGATCTGGGGTGGCAAGGACCGCATCTACGCCTCGTTCAAATTCTTCCTCTACACCTTCTTTGGCTCCGTGCTGATGTTGGTGGCGATGGTGGCGATGTATTTCGATGCGGGCACCACCGATATCGTCAAGCTGCTGGCGCATGAGTTCTCTTATGCAAGCATGAATGTATTGGGCGTTCACGTGGTGGGCGGCATGCAGACGCTGCTGTTCCTTGCGTTCTTTGCTTCCTTTGCGGTGAAGATGCCGATGTGGCCGGTGCACACATGGTTGCCGGACGCCCACGTTCAGGCCCCGACGGCGGGCTCTGTGGTGCTGGCGGCGATCCTGTTGAAAATGGGCGGCTACGGCTTCCTGCGCTTTTCCTTGCCAATGTTCCCTGTCGGATCCGAGGTGATGACCGATGTGATCCTGTGGATGTCGGCCATCGCGATTGTCTACACCTCGCTGGTGGCGATGGTGCAGGAAGACATGAAAAAGCTGATTGCCTATTCCTCGGTCGCCCACATGGGGTTTGTGACCATGGGCATCTTTGCGGCGAACCAGCAGGGTGTGGATGGGGCAATTTTCCAGATGCTCAGCCACGGCTTCATCTCTGCCGCCCTCTTCCTTTGTGTGGGCGTCATCTATGACCGCATGCATACCCGCGACATCGACGCTTATGGCGGTCTGGTGATCCGCATGCCCGCCTATGCGCTGGTCTTCATGTTCTTCACCATGGGCAACGTGGGCCTGCCGGGCACCTCGGGCTTTATCGGGGAATTCCTGACCTTGATGGGTGTCTTCCAGGAAAACACCTGGGTTGCCTTTGTGGCCACCACTGGCGTGATCTTCTCGGCCTGCTATGCGCTCTGGCTTTATCGTCGGGTGGTCTTTGGCGATCTGATCAAAGAAAGCCTCAAGAGCATCAAGGACATGAATGCCCGCGAGAAATGGATCTTTGCACCACTGGTCGCAATGACACTCTTGCTGGGGATCTACCCTTCCGTCGTCACTGATGTGATCGGTCCCTCGACCGAAGCGCTGGTGCAATCCGTCAACGCGGCCGTTGCCGACGCGGGGCCCCTCTGGGATGCCGCCGAGGTCGATGTCGCCGCCACCAATTCCCACTAAGGAGCTGATGAGATGCAAGCTGATCTCTCCGTGATCCTGCCCGAGATCATCCTCGCCGTCTTCTCGATGGCGGCGCTGCTCGGTGCTGTCTACACCGTCAAGGACAAGCTGGCGCCGATGCTCGTGTGGGTGACCGCCGCGCTGATGGTGGTGCTGGGCATCTGGATCGGAACCTCCGGTTCCGGCGCCACCGAGGCCTTTGGCGGCATGATCGTCAACGACGCCTTTGCGCGCTTTGCCAAAGTGGCGATCCTATTCTCTGCCGCCGCCGTGATGGTGATGGGGCAGGACTATATGTCCAAACGCGGCATGCTGCGGTTTGAATACCCGATCCTGATCGCGCTCTCTGTCATCGGCATGATGGTGATGGTCTCCGCAGGCGATCTGATGGCGCTTTATATGGGGCTGGAGCTGCAATCGCTGGCGCTCTATGTGGTGGCCGCCCTGCGCCGCGACAGCATCAAATCCACCGAGGCGGGCCTCAAGTATTTCGTACTTGGCGCGCTCTCCTCCGGTCTGCTGCTCTATGGCGCGTCGCTGGTCTACGGCTTTGCGGGCACCACCAAATTTGCAGGCATCATCGAGGTCGCCCAGCATGGTGAGGTCTCAATCGGCCTGTTGTTCGGGATCGTCTTCCTGATCTCCGGCATGGCGTTCAAGGTCTCTGCGGTGCCGTTCCACATGTGGACGCCGGACGTCTACGAGGGCGCGCCGACCCCGGTCACCGCCTTCTTTGCCTCCGCACCCAAAGTGGCCGCGATGGGTCTCTTTGCCCGCGTGTTGCATGATGCCTTTGGCTACGCGATCGAGGACTGGAGCCAGGTCATCGCGCTCCTGTCGGTGCTGTCGATGTTCCTCGGCGCGGTTGCGGCCATTGGCCAGACCGACCTCAAACGCCTGATGGCCTATTCGTCGATTGCCCATATGGGCTATGCGCTGATCGGTCTGGCGGCGGGCACTGCGCTGGGTGTGCAGGCGCTGCTGATCTACATGTCGATCTATGTGGCGATGAATATTGGCACCTTTGCCTTCATCATGATGCTGCACCGCGACGGCAAACCCGTCACCGACATCGCCGCGCTGAACCAATACGCCAAACGTGAGCCGGGCCGCGCGCTTGGCATGCTGGTGCTGTTGTTCTCGCTTGCGGGCGTGCCACCGATGCTGGGCTTCTTTGGCAAGTTTTTCGTGCTGCGCGCCGCGGTCGAGGCGGACATGGCATGGCTCGCCATTGCTGGTGTGATCGCCTCGGTGATCGGAGCCTACTACTACCTGCGCATCGTGTTCTTCATGTACTTCGGCTCTGAAGGCGATGACGTGGAAACCTCCCGCTCGCCGGTGCTGCTGGCCTTCTTTACGGTTGGTGCGGCGCTGATGCTGGTGGGGGTTATCACCACCTTTGGGCTGGAAGGTGCTGCGGCCTCTGCGGCGGCCATGCTGGTCAACTGATGAGTGCAGGCAATAATTCGTCAAAAGGCCCGGTCCGGAGCGACCGGGCCTTTTGCCTTTTGTCAAACCGGGTGCTAAAGGGGCGCGCATGACAGATTGGCCTATCGGATACGGGCGCCGTGTGCTGGCAGAAGTCGACAGCACCTTAGACGAGGCCGCCCGCCTTGCGCCCAGCCTTACCGGGCCGGAGTGGATACTCGCCCTGCGCCAGACCAAAGGCCGCGGACGACGCGGACGCGCGTGGACCGATCCCAAGGGCAACTTCGCAGGCACGCTGGTTTATCGCCCCAAGGGCACGCCCGACCAGATCGCCCTGCGCAGCTTTATCGCCGCACTTGCGCTCTATGACGCCGTAGAGACCGTGACTGGCCGCACCAGCGGACTTGCGCTCAAATGGCCCAATGATGTGCTGCTCAATGGCGGCAAGCTTGCGGGCATCCTCCTTGAAAGCGCGGGCGTCAAATCCGGTGTCGATCATCTCTCTATCGGGATTGGCGTCAATCTGGCCGAAACCCCGATGAAAGAATGGCTGGAACCCGGCGCAGTGTGGCCGGTGTCGCTCCAGTCGGAAACCGGCGTGCGTGTCGACCCGGAGACGTTTCTGTCGGCGCTTGCCCTTGCATTTGCCCGCCATGAGGACCAGTTCACCACCTACGGCTTTGCGCCCATCCGCGAGTTGTGGCTGTCACGCGCGGCCAAGCTGGGTGAGGTGATCACCGCCCGCACCGCGCGCGAGGAAACCTCGGGCACCTTTGAAACCATCGACGACGCGGGCAACCTCGTTCTCAAGACCGCAAAGGGGACCGTCACCATCCCCGCCGCGGATATCTTTTTCTGACGGAGGCGGGGCACATGCTTCTCGCGGTTGATTGCGGCAACACCAACACTGTCTTTGCGCTCTGGGACGGCGATCAGATGATCGGCCATTGGCGCACCTCGACCGAATGGCAGCGCACCGCAGATCAGTATTACGTCTGGCTCTCCACCCTGATGACCCTGCAAGGCATCAAGGCGCAGATCACAGATGTCATCATTTCCTCGACCGTGCCGCGCGTGGTTTTCAACCTGCGCGTGCTGTCGGACCGCTATTTCAACACCCGCCCGCTGGTGGTGGGCAAGCCCGAATGCGCGCTTCCGGTGGATGTGCGCGTCGACGAAGGCACCACCGTCGGCCCGGACCGTCTGGTCAATACGGTCGCCGGCTATCACAAATACGGCGGTGATCTGATCGTCGTTGATTTTGGAACCGCAACCACATTCGACGTGGTGGCCAAAGACGGCGCCTATGTGGGCGGCGTCATCGCGCCGGGGGTGAACCTCAGCCTTGAGGCGCTGCACCATGCCGCCGCCGCGCTGCCCCATGTCGACATCTCGAAACCACAAAATGTCATCGGCACCAACACGGTCGCCTGTATGCAATCCGGCGTGTTCTGGGGCTATGTTGGCCTCGTGCGCGAGATCTGCGATCGCATCAAGGCCGAATCCGGCGTGCCGATGAAAGTCATATCAACCGGCGGGCTGGCGCCGCTCTTCCAGCAGACAGCAGATCTATTTGACGCATACGAGGATGACCTGACCATGCAAGGTCTGCGGCGCATCCACGAACATAATAAGGATATCGGTACTCACGCATGAGCAGTGAACGTTTAATCTATTTGCCCCTCGGTGGGGCAGGTGAAATCGGCATGAACGCCTACGTCTATGGCTATGGCACGCCGGGCAAGGAACGCCTGATCCTGGTGGATCTGGGCGTGGCCTTTCCCGACATGGACACCACCCCCGGCGTGGATTTGATCATGCCCGACATCAGCTGGCTGGCGGAACGCGCCGATCAGCTGGAGGGGATTTTCATCACCCACGCCCACGAGGATCACATCGGCGCGGTGGCGCATCTTTATAGCCGCCTCAATGTGCCGGTCTATGCGCGCGCCTTCACCGCCAATATCGCCCGTCGCAAGATGGAAGAGCAGGGCCATGACCCGGACGCCGTGGTGACGATCTCGCCCTGGCCCGAAGTGACCAAGCTCGGCCCCTTCACCATCGGCGCGGTGCCGATCTCGCACTCGATCCCGGAATCGGGTGGTCTGGTGATCGACAGCCCCGCAGGCCGGGTGATCCACACCGGTGATTTCAAACTAGACGCCAACCCCATCGTGGGCGAAGCCTTTGATCCCGACCTTTGGGCCGAGATTTCCAAGGATGGCGTGCAGGCGCTGGTGTGCGATTCCACCAATGTGTTTTCACCGCATGCGGGCCGCTCCGAGAGCGATCTGGGCGACAACATCACCAAACTCATCTCCGAGGCCTCCGGCATGGTGGCCGCGACCACCTTTGCCTCTAATGTCGCACGCGTCAAAACGCTGGCGCAGGCGGGCGAACGGGCAGGGCGCTCTATTGTGCTCTTGGGCCGAGCCATGCGCCGGATGATCGAAGCCTCGATCGAAACCGGTGTGCTGAGCGATTTTCCCAAAGTGGTTCAACCCGAGGAAGCAGCTGATATTCCGCGCGAAAACCTGATGCTGATCACCACCGGATCGCAGGGCGAACGCCGTGCTGCGACCGCGCAGCTGGCCCGTGGCAAGTATCGCGGTATGGAACTCAAGGAGGGCGATCTGTTCCTGTTCTCCTCCAAGACCATTCCCGGCAATGAAAAAGGCGTGATCTGGATCATCAACCAGTTCTCCGAGAAGGGCGTTGATGTGGTGGATGACAGCTCCGGTCTCTATCACGTGTCTGGTCACGCCAATCGCCCCGACCTTGAGCAGATGCATGACATCGTGAAGCCCAAGATCCTGATCCCGATGCACGGCGAACACCGCCACCTGCGCCAGCATGCGCGCCTCGGCGAGGACAAGGGCATCGCGTCCGCCATTGCCGTCAACGGCATGATGATGGACCTCACGGGCGATACGCCCAAGGTGGCCGACTATATCGACACGGGCCGCACCTATCTGGACGGTTCGGTCAAGATCGGCGCCATGGATGGCATCGTGCGCGACCGCATTCGTATGGCGCTTAATGGTCATGTGGTGGTCACGGCCATCCTCGATGAAGAGGACGAGCCGCTGGGCGAACCCTGGGTGGACCTCAAGGGCCTTGCCGAGACCGGTCAGTCCAACGCCGCATTGGCCGAGGTCATGGAAGAAGACCTGAACCAATTCCTGATGCGCGCGGGCAAGAAGACCCTCAAGGATGACGATAAGCTGGAACAGGAACTGAAGCGCATTGCGCGTCAGACCGCCCAGTCGGAGATCGGCAAGAAGCCCGAAGTGACGGTTGTCGTCAGCCGTATGCGCTGATCGCGGAGGAGGGGGCGCTGCCCCCTCGTGCCCCTTCGGGTCACTTCGCCCCCGAGATATTTTTGAAAAGATGAAGGGGGAGGCGCTCTGTCCTCTCCCTTTTCGTTAATACGCGGTTACAGCATCTGAACGGCGATGCGGTTGCCCTCGCTGTCTTCGATTTCCGCAACAAACCCACCATCGTCCAAAGCGGTCTTTGGAAGCAGGATCTGCTGGTCAAGGTTTGTCGCGCGTTGCAGCACCGCGTCGATGTCGTTCACGCTGAAATACAGCAACGCGCCCTGATGTGTGGGCACATAGATCTCCCCCTCTGCCAAGGCCCCGCTGGCCCCGTCTTGTCCTTCGGTGAACGGAAAGAAGGCCATACGGTTGCCATGGATGCTGGTGATGTCGGAAAATGCGATTTCAAACACGGTGCTGTAAAATGTCATGGCGCGCTCAAGATCGCGTACAGGAATTTCAACGTGGGCAATAATGTTCACGGGTTTCTCTTTGAAAATAAAGGGTTCGGCAGTATCGCAAACGAAGCCCCAGGGCTCCGTTTGCGATGACTTTGCGCAATATGAGCGCTCAGCTGGCTGCCAGCGCCGCAATGATCGGTGCAAAATCAGCGGACTTCAGGCTGGCCCCACCCACCAACGCGCCGTCGACGTTTGAGACGGCAAAAATCTCTGCCGCATTGCCGGGTTTCACCGATCCGCCATACAAAAGCGGCACATCCGCGCCCGCATTGCCAAAGCGCTGCACCAGCGCGTCGCGCAAGGCGTTATGCACCTCTGCGATCTGCTCCAGCGTGGGGACCTTGCCGGTGCCAATGGCCCAGACCGGCTCATAGGCGACAACAGTGTTTTGTGCCGTGACACCATCGGGTAGGGAGCCTGCCAGTTGCATGCCCACCACCTGCAGGGTGGAGCCCGCCTCGCGTTCTTCCAGGGTTTCACCGATGCAGACCACGGCGACCAGATTGGCAGCATGGGCGGCGTCGGTCTTGGCGCGCACGATTTCGTCGCTCTCGCCATGATCGGCGCGACGTTCGGAGTGGCCGAGGATCACATAAGAGGCCCCCGCATCTCGCAGCATCTCGGCGCTCAGGTCCCCGGTATGCGCGCCGGATGCGGCCGCGTGGCAATCCTGCCCGCCGATGGCGATCTTGTCCGCACGTTCTGCCGCGCGGGAAATCAGCGTGGCGGGGGGGCAGATCAATACGTCCACGCCTTTGGGCAGATCCCCCTTGGCGAGCGCTTCCAGCTCTGCGAGGCTGTCGCCGGTGCCGTTCATCTTCCAATTGCCTGCCGCGAGTTTGCGCGCCATGTCGCCCCCCATATCTTGTTGCATAATACTGTCATCATTGGTGGTAGCACCGGGGCGCGAGGCGGGCAATCATCGCCGCACCCCACATCAAAAAAGGGCGGCGCATGGCCACCCTTTTGATACGAAATATGAGTGTTGTTCGAGGGGTTATTCGCCGACCTTAAAGCTGATCGATTCACCGCAACCGCAGGCCTCTGCGACGTTGGGGTTGTTGAACTTGAAGCTCGATTCCAACAGCGTGGTCTCATAGTCGATCTCGGTGCCAAACAGGAACATCTGCGCCATTGGTGCAATCAGCACCCGCGCGCCGTCCTGTTCCACCACCTCGTCATTGGGATCGGCGGCATCGACATATTCCATGGTGTATTCCATGCCCGCGCAGCCGCCTTTTTTGATGCCGATGCGCAGACCCGCATGGCCCGCCTTCTCCATCAGCTTGGAGATTTGCGCGGCGGCGCGGGGGGTCATGGTGACAGCTTGCTTGCCGGGAATGGCGAACATGAGGAAGGCTCCGTTATGTGTTACCCTGTAACCTAAGTTGTCCGCTGCGGCCCATCAAGGGGCGGCTGGCAACAGGGTGGGGCCGATTGGCCTGCGATCACGATACTGCGACCGCAGGGTTTCGATTACATGAACCCGAGTTCCAGCCGGGCTTCATCCGACATCATGTCCATGCCCCAGGGTGGTTCCCATGTGAGTTCCACATCGACGCTTTTGACGCCGGGCACGGGGGAAACCGCATCAACGATCCAGCCGGGCATGTCGCCTGCAACGGGGCAGCCGGGTGCGGTCAGGGTCATGATGATTTTCACATCGTTTTCATCAGTTATATCAACCGTGTAGATCAGGCCAAGATCGTAGATGTTGACCGGGATTTCCGGGTCAAAGACGGTACGGCAGGCATCAACCACCGGCTCATAGAGCGAGTGGGACACGGAGGAGGGCGCAATCAGCGGGGTGCCTTCAAGCGGTTCGGATGCGTCGGTCATTCAAGCCTCGGTCAGTTATCTGAGGTTTTATATAGGGAAACGAGCGCGCCGGGTCCAGAGAGCGTGGCGTTTTCGAAGACTGTTGTGATGGCCAAGATTGGGTGCAGGATACGCTGCCAAGCCTCCGGTTGGGTATCACACTCCGGTGCGTGATGCGAATGTTTCAGAACTCACCTTGATAACAGCTGCTGCGCATTCGAGGCTCAAAAAACCAACGCGCTGCGCGGAGTGGTGTGACCAATCGAATTTCAATAAAACCTATATCACTGAGAGACTTTGAACATGACTGAACAGGTTATTGCCCCGAAAATAGCGTTTGTAGAAAATAAGCCAGAGATGATGTTTGCGAAGTGGTTGACTTACGCCCTCGGCGCGGTCTCAGCCGTTGTTTTAAACGCGCTCTCTGGTGCGGCGGATCAGCCGCATATGTCTGCAATGCTAATCCGGTGGTTCGCGGCGATACCGTTCTTGGGCTTTGGGATCTATTACGCGGCATTGGTCTATTTGCAGCACTACAAGCTGCCGGACACCCATGAAAATGACCCACGGCCCAGTTGGATGATCGCAATGACCAACTGGATTGCAGCCAAAACACCCGCACGGGTCAAAACCGTGTTGAAGATGTCAGTAGAAACCAACTTATTGTTGGTCATGCTAGGTGTGTCGGCGGTGTGCCTGTCGTTGGCTGCAATATTGTTTTGGGACGGGTTTGAGCTGTTCAATCAGGTGAACACGCTTCTTTATCAACAACAGGTGCAAGCGCTGATGGTGAAGTAATCAAAAGCGCCGAGGCATTCCCCCGGCGCTTATGTGTTGCTCAATCGTTGATATCGGTGTCGAAGGTCTTCACCTGACCCTTGGGCAGGGCAAAGACGCGTCTGAGGATCAGCCATGCTGCCAGTGACAGCACCGCAAAGACCAGCAAAAGCACCGGTAAAGTGAGGCTCAATGGTGTCAGCAGGATCACCGCAACCGCTGCCGCCCCAATGGCGAAGCCAAGAAAGACAAACCCCGGCAGCAGGATCTCAATGATGGCAAGGCCCAGGGCAATCACGCCCCAGACCCACCACAGTGACCAGAGCGCCCCCATCACTTCGCCTTCAGCATTTTGAAGGCATCGCCAAAGGCCTCAATAGCTTGCGCTGGCACGATAATGGTCTGTTTGCCATCGCCATTGCCCAGCGCGTTGAGGGCTTCGACCTGTTTGAGGGCCACCTGATACTGCGCTGCGGCCAGACCGTTCTCGGCAATCGCCTTGGCCACGACTTCGGTGGCAAAGGCTTCGGCCTCGGCCTGAATACGGCGCGCTTTTGCGGTTTGCTCTGCTGCATAAAGCTCAGCATCGGCGGCCAGCTCGACCGCGCGCTTCTTGCCCTCGGCTTCGGTCACATGCGCGCGGCGGGCGCGTTCGGCATTGAGCTGCTGCAACATCGCATCGCGGGTGGCCTGATCGAGGTTCACGTCGAGGATCTCGGCGCGTGTCACCTCGATGCCCCAGTCATCCACCGCGCTCTCCACGCTTTTCTTGATCTCACCAATCAGCTGCGAGCGGTTGGATTGCACCTCGTCGAGGTCCATCTTGCCGATCTCGGCACGCACGATCCCGGCCACGGTGGTGGAAATCGCCCCGTCCACATCGCGGATACGGTAAACGGTCTTTTCCGGTTCCAGAATGCGGTAAAACACCGAGGTGTCGATCTCGACCAGCACGTTATCGCGGGTGATCGCATCCTGGCTGGCGTTGGGCAACTGACGCTCCAGAATGGAGACTTTGTGGCGCACAACATCCAGAAATGGCACGATAAAGTTGATGCCCGGCCCAAGCACGGATTTCAGGCGGCCAAAGCGCTCGACCACGTATTTTTCCGATTGGGGTACGATGCGGACCCCTTTGAAAATCACGATGATCACAAAGAGGGCGGCAACGATATAGAGCAGCCCACCAGAGAGGGCGTCGATGATATCTTGTTCTGTCATGGGAAAAATCCGGGTCTAAATCAACAATGGGCGCAGAGTTTCCCCTCAACGCCAGAGCGTCAAGGGGAAAGGGTCTTCGTTCATCGCATGGGTTTATTCGGCGGCGTCGCCCAGTGCCTTGCGGCTGCGTAGGGGCGTGGGGCGCACATTGGTCTCGATCTCGTCGTGGATCAGGGCTGCGATGTCTTTGTTTGACGTCTTCTCGATCCCCTCTAGACCCGGCGAAGAGTTCACCTCCAGAACCTTTGGCCCGGTTTCCGAGCGCAAGAGATCGACACCCGCCACCCCAAGGCCAAAGCAGCGCGCGGCGCGGATTGCGGTTGCGCGCTCTTCCTTGGTGATGCGGACCGAGACGGCACTGCCGCCCAGATGCAGGTTGGAGCGGAAATCGCCCTCCGCACCGGATCGCTTCATTGCTGCGACCACTTTGGACCCCACCACAAAACAGCGAATGTCGACGCCTGCGGCCTCTTTGACGAATTGCTGCACGAGGAAGTTGGCCTTGAGGCCACGAAACGCCGTAATCACCGACTCCGCCGCCTTCTTGGTTTCCGCCAGCACCACACCTTTGCCTTGTGTGCTCTCAAGCAGCTTCACAATGAGCGGCGCGCCACCGACAATATCAATCAGCGCGTTGGTGTCCTTGGGCGAGGCGGCAAAGGCGGTGGGGGGCATGCCGATCTTGTGACGTGCCAGCATCTGATGCGCGTGCAGCTTGTCGCGGCTGGCGGTGATGCCCGCGCTGCCGTTAACGCAATAGGTGCCGATGGTCTCAAACTGGCGCAGCAGCGCCGTACCATACTGGGTGATCGAGGCCCCGATCCGCGGGATCACCGCGTCATAGCGGGGCAGGCGTTTGCCATCATAGTGGATTTCCGGTGCCAGCGCGTTGATCGACATATAGCAGCGCGAGGTGTCGATCACCTCCACCGAATGGCCACGGCGTTCGCCTTCTTCGACCAGACGGCGGGTGGAATAATTGTCCTCGCGGCTCAGCACCGCAATCCGCAGCGCGCGGTTCGGGGCCTTTTTGCGGATCGCGGGCGTGGTGTAGACGGAGTAATCCAGTTCCGGCTGGCAATAGCGCTCGGACGGCACCACAGAGATGTTCTCGGTAAGCGCCTGCCGTCCCAGCAGCATATGCAGCGCCATGCCGCGCCGATCGGTCAGCGTGATCTCCACCGGCCAGACCTGTCCGCCGATTTCCAGATTTGTTTCAATCACATAGCGCAACTCCCGATCCCCATTAGACGAGATCACCTCGCGGCGGTCCTTGATCTCGGCAGAGCAGGGGATGAGCAGATCATCGCGCCCCGGAATCGGGTGCACGGTAAAGCGGACCTTGGGGGCCTTTGAGGGGCCAAAGGTCTCAATGTCAGTCGCATGAAGGGCAGAGGTCCGGGCGCCAGTGTCGACCTTTGCACGCAATGCGGGCAGGCCAAGTGTGGGCAATCTGACCCATTCCTCCCAACCTAGACGCAGGTTCTGGTTCGGGTCATCTGTGGACATAGGGACGCCTCCTTGGCATTAGGGGTGAATCACCGCCCTCGCGGTGTGCAGACTGACGCAGGAACATGAGATGGCAGAGCTTTTCAACTTTGAAATGACAGCAACGGACGGCAAGGCACGCACTGGTGTAATTCATACACCACGTGGCGACATCCGCACCCCTGCCTTCATGCCCGTCGGCACCGCCGCCACCGTTAAGGCGATGATGCCCGAAAGCGTGCGCGCGACTGGTGCGGATATCCTGTTGGGCAATACGTACCACCTGATGCTGCGCCCCACCGCCGAGCGGATCGACCGCTTGGGGGGCTTGCATAAATTTATGAACTGGGATCGGCCTATCCTGACCGACAGTGGTGGTTTTCAGGTGATGTCGCTGGCGGGGCTGCGCAAGCTCACCGAAAAGGGCGTGACGTTCAAATCCCACATCGATGGCTCGCGTCACGAGCTGACGCCGGAACGCTCGATGGAGATCCAGGCGCTTCTGGGTTCTGACATCGTGATGTGTTTTGACGAATGCCCCGCGCTGCCGGCCGATCGCGACCGCATCGCCGAGAGCATGCGCCTGTCGATGCGCTGGGCGGAACGCTCGCGCGAGGCCTTTGGTGATCGCCCGGGCCATGCGCTCTTTGGTATTCAGCAGGGTGGTCTGGAGCAGGATTTCCGCGCCGAAAGCGCCGAAGCCCTCACGAAGATCGGCTTTGACGGCTATGCGGTCGGCGGCCTTGCGGTGGGCGAAGGACAAGAAGCGATGTTTGGCTGTCTGGACTATGCGCCCGACATGCTGCCCGTGGACAAGCCGCGCTACCTGATGGGCGTCGGCAAGCCCGACGATATCGTCGGCGCGGTGGCCCGCGGTATCGACATGATGGATTGCGTGCTGCCGTCGCGCTCTGGTCGCACGGGGCAGGCGTTTACCCGTCATGGCGTGGTCAATATCAAGAACGCCCGCCATCAGGACGACCCGCGTCCCTTGGATGAGAATTGCAGCTGTCCGGCATGCAGCAATTATTCGCGCGCCTATCTGCACCACGTGTTCCGGTCGAACGAGATGATCTCCGGCATGCTTCTGACATGGCACAACCTGCATTACTTTCAGGACATCATGGCTGGCATGCGAGAGTCAATCGCAGCGGGCACATTTGACGCCTGGCAGAAGAATTTCCACGACATGCGCGCCCAAGGCGATATCGAACAGCTCTGAGCCTGATCCTCGTCGGGGCAAGAAGCTGAGAGCGCAGTGTTTGTCAGATATCGCATCGCCACCCGCACGAGACGTCCGGGTGGCGATGCGTTTATTCTGTTTGTCAGAAACCTTGAGCTGCGAAGATTATCTGAAAATGACGCCAATCGTTTTGGGATAGGCGCGTTCCTGTGGTTTCGCGATTTTGTCAAAACGAACCACATGTGTCACCGCTTGCTGCTGCGCGCCGATGACTGCAGTGCATTGTAGGGTGATAGGCTCCTGTATGCCGGGTGTCACAGCAAAGGCAAGTTTGGCCGGGGTCTTTATCTTCTGACGCCGCGCGCCCTGCCGCACCTCGCAAGAGGCTCCTGCAATTTCAGTGGTGGCGCTGTCGGCAGCAAAGGCGGTGCGTAGGGCTACGGCTTCTGTACGTTCAGCCGCAGCCCCTTGAAAACCAATTGCCTGTGCTGCTTCCGGCAAGGGCAGCGGGGCGCTGCATGCGCTTAGCCCCAGACCCGCAGCGATCAGCCAAACTGCTGGCCGCATCACTTTTTACCCGGCTGCAGGTTCACTTCGACCCGGTCTGAGTAGCGGAACTTGTCATTGGTGGCGTCGCGAGAAGACTTGATCGCGCCTTTCACCAATGCAACGGCAAGAGCACCTGCCAAACCACCACTGGAAGATTGCGCACTGTTGATTTTTTCAACGGTCGCGTTGATGGCAGGAATTTTCTGGCTCACACCAGCACCGTTCAGACGGCAGGTCACCGAGGCATCTTCAGTTTTGCCCAAATAAGTGGGCAGCGAGACCCGCGCGGGGCTCACAATCCCGGCACTATAGCCGATACCGTTGATCGTGCAGGGCACACCCTTGGCTTCGACCGTTTTTCCATCCGATTGCGTCAACGTGCGAATTTCCACAATGGCGTACTCGCTGACATTTTGTTGTGCGATGCGGCTGGAAAAACGCACGCTCTCCGGCGGGGTGTCCAGCGGCTCATATTGCATACATGCCGACAGCGTGCACATCAGTGCCACGAGTGAAATTTTCTTCATGTCCCAAAGCCTGTAGTTATTTGAAGTTTTTAGTGCCTCCCGCAGAGGGCGAGTAGTTCTTACCGAAACATGAGCAGGTTGAACACTATTACGTGATAAAATTTTAGGCGGCGTGTGTCGGCGTATCTACGCAACCCTCGCATTGATTGAAACATGGCCCGGCCGCCCCGTAATTCCCCTGCATGCGTGCGGGTCAAAGGGAGCGATTGCGCTGGGTTTTTCGGGGTTTCGAAACATTCTCGTTGCTGGAGGGTTGAAAGGTGGAGGGGGGATGCTCAGTTCTTGTGGGGCAACATTCCTGTTGCTGGATACTTTGAGCGAAGGATACTCCCCGTGAGCCAGAAACCCGTGAGCCAGAACCTGTTTGCCGCAACCACCGCCGGTGCCCTTGAGTTGACAAATCGCGTGGTGATGGCGCCGCTGACGCGCAACCGTGCCGACGACACCACCGGAGAGGTGCTTGACCGTCACGCCGAATACTATGCCCAACGCGCCAGCGCCGGTCTGATCATCACCGAAGGCAGCCAGATCAGCGCTGAGGCCAAAGGGTATATCCAGACCCCCGGCATCCACACCGCCGGGCAGGCTGCCGCATGGCGCAAGGTCACCGATGCGGTGCATGCCAAGGGCGGCAAGATCGTGATCCAGCTGTGGCACGTGGGGCGGATCACCCATGACTCGCTGCTGCCCGAGGGCGTAAAAGCGGTGGGGCCGACCGATCAGGCGGCGGAGGCGCAGACCTTTACCCATGCCGGGTTTGAACCCACCGCGACGCCGGAGGCGCTGACGGTTGCAGGCATTCAGCGCGTGATCGAAGATTACGTTCAGGCTGCAAAATACGCCAAAGAGGCGGGTTTTGACGGCGTTGAGCTGCATGCCGCCAATGGTTACTTGCTGGAGCAATTCCTCAAGGATGGGGTCAACACCCGCGGTGATGCCTATGGTGGCTCGGCAGAAAACCGGGCGCGTTTCCTGTTTGAGGTGCTGGACGCATTGGCCACCGTCTGGGAGCCGGGGCGCATTGGCGTGCGGCTGTCGCCCTTTGCCAGCTTTAACGATGTCTCCGACAGCGACCCGGTGGCCCATTACACCCCGGTGATCGAACGGCTGAACACCTATGGTCTGGCCTATCTGCACCTGATCGAAGGCGACACCGGCGGCGCGCGCGAAGGGGATTTTGAGACCCTGCGCCAGCTTTATACCGGAACCTATATGGCCAATAACGGCTATGACCGCGAGACGGCCCTCGCCCGGACCGAAAGCGGCGCGGTGGATCTGGTGGCCTTTGGGCGGCCCTTCATCTCCAACCCGGATCTGGTGGCGCGCCTGAAGGCGGACGCTCCCTTGGCAGAGGGCGATCAAGCGACCTTTTATGGCGGTGGTGACAAAGGGTTCACCGACTATCCGACGCTGGAACTTCAGGCGGCGGAATAGGTCTCGACCTCCGGCCAGATCACCTTAGTTATATCGACGCAGGCGGGGAAATCCGCCTGCGGAACAACGACAATTTACGCCCGCTTATTGGCGACGGAACGGCATGGGCTGACGATGTTAGGGCTTTGCTCACCGTTTCACCATTTGCGCCCTTGTGGTCAGATCATGCACGGGGCATTCTGGTAGACAACGTTTGAGGCAGGGCGGTTGAATATCTCGACCCGCCTGACCAGATAAATAATCCGAGTGAGGAGACGACCGCGGTTGCCGAACATACGGGGCCTGGCCGTCTTGCTAAGAAAAAGGACCGAGTATGCAAGAGCCTCTCAATTCCTCCTACCCCGTACTGCCGCTGCGCGACATCGTGGTCTTTCCCCACATGATCGTGCCGCTGTTCGTGGGCCGGGAGAAGTCGGTACATGCCCTCGAAGAAGTCATGTCCGATGACAAGCAGATTCTCTTGTCCAGCCAGATCGACCCGTCCGAGGACGATCCGGATCAGGATGGTATCTACCGCACTGGCGTGCTGGCCAATGTGCTGCAACTGCTGAAGCTGCCCGACGGCACCGTGAAGGTGCTGGTCGAAGGACATCAGCGGGTGAAGATTACCGAGTTTCTGGACAACGACACTTTCTTTGAGGCCCGCGCCGAGGCGCTTTCGGAAATGCCCGGCGATGTGACCACCACCGAGGCGCTGCTGCGCACTGTCGGTGATGAGTTCGAGCGCTATGCCAAGGTGCGCAAAAACATCCCCGAAGAGGCGCTGACCGCCGTCGGTGAAACCACCGAGCCTGCCAAACTGGCTGACCTCGTGGCGGGTCATCTCGGCATCGAGGTGGACCGCAAGCAGGAGCTTCTGGAAACCCTGCCGATCAGCGAGCGGCTGGAGAAGGTCTATGCGCTGATGCAGTCCGAACTGTCGGTGCTGCAGGTCGAGAAAAAGATCAAGACCCGCGTCAAGACACAGATGGAGAAGACCCAGCGCGAGTATTATCTGAATGAGCAGATGAAGGCCATTCAGAAGGAACTTGGCGACGGCGAAGATGGCGCTGGCGAAATTGCCGAGCTGGAAGAAAAGATCGAAGGCACGAAGCTGTCGAAAGAGGCCCGTGAAAAGGCCGATGCCGAGATCAAGAAGCTCAAGAACATGTCGCCGATGTCGGCCGAGGCCACAGTTGTGCGCAACTACCTCGACTGGATGCTGTCGATCCCGTGGGGCACCAAATCCCGCGTCAAAAAGGATCTGGGCCGCGCGCAGGATATCCTCGACAAAGACCACTATGGTCTTGAAAAGGTGAAAGAACGCATCGTTGAATATCTCGCGGTGCAGCAGCGTTCTGCCAAACTCAAAGGCCCAATCCTGTGCCTTGTTGGCCCTCCGGGCGTAGGTAAAACCTCGCTGGGCAAATCCGTGGCCAAGGCGACGGGCCGCGAGTTCATCCGGATTTCCCTGGGTGGCGTGCGCGACGAGTCCGAGATCCGTGGCCACCGCCGGACCTACATTGGCTCGATGCCGGGCAAGATCATTCAGGCGCTGAAAAAGGCCAAGACCACGAACCCGCTGATCCTGCTCGATGAGATCGACAAGATGGGGCAGGACTTCCGTGGCGATCCGGCCTCGGCGATGCTCGAAGTGCTTGATCCGGAACAGAATGGCACCTTTGTGGACCACTATCTTGAGGTTGAATATGACCTCTCGAACGTGATGTTCCTGACCACCTCGAACAGCTACAACATGCCGGGCCCGCTTCTGGACCGGATGGAGATCATTCCGCTCTCCGGCTACACCGAGGACGAAAAGCGCGAGATCGCCAAGCAGCATCTGATTTCCAAACAGGTGAAGAACCACGGTCTCAAGGCCAAGGAGTTCGAGCTGACCGACGCAGCACTCACAGAGATCATCCGCACTTACACCCGTGAGGCGGGCGTGCGGAACCTCGAACGTGAGATCGCCAAAGTGGCCCGCAAGGCGCTGACCTCTATCGTCAAGAAAGAGACCGAAAGCGTGAAGGTGACGCCTGAGAACCTCGGCGATTTCCTCGGCGTGGCGAAGTATCGCTACGGTCTTGCCGAGCTTGAGGATCAGGTCGGGGTTGTCACCGGGCTCGCCTATACCTCCGTGGGCGGGGAGCTGCTGTCCATCGAGGCGCTGCGTCTGCCGGGCAAGGGCCGGATGAAGACCACCGGTAAACTGGGCGATGTGATGAAGGAGTCGATCGAGGCGGCAAGCTCTTATGTGCGCTCCGTCTCGCCGCGCCTGGGCATCAAGCCGCCGCGCTTTGACAAATGGGACATTCACGTCCACGTCCCCGAAGGCGCGACGCCCAAGGATGGCCCCTCGGCGGGTCTGGCGATGGTGACCTCCATCGTGTCGGTGCTGACGGGCATTCCCGTGCGCAAGGACATCGCCATGACCGGCGAGGTCACCCTGCGCGGCAATGCGCTGGCCATCGGTGGTCTGAAGGAAAAACTGCTCGCAGCGCTGCGTGGCGGCATCAAGACCGTTCTCATCCCCAAGGAGAACGAAAAAGATCTGCCGGAAATCCCGGACAACGTGAAAGAAGGGCTGGACATCATCCCGGTCGATCACGTCTCTGAGGTGCTGAAACACGCGCTGGTCAGCCAGCCCGAAGCGATCGAGTGGGACGAGGAGGCCGAAGAGGCCGCCGCCGCCGCTGCCGCGCTGAAAGGCGGAGACGACGCCAGCGGCGCCACAGCGCACTAAGCACCGTCGCGTATTGAGTGTGATGAAGGGCGTCCCGATACGGGGCGCCCTTTCTTTATGCAGGGCGTCGTTGGGTTGGGTGCGGTGCGATCCTCAGGTTTCGCGGTTTTGCACCAGTTGGCGGCGCCGCCGAGAGGGCAGGCGGGTTTGATCCACGCGGGCCTGTCCCGCGCGTGATCCGGATGAAGTCTTCAGATCGGACCCCCTGCACCTTTGGTTGAGAGGTGATCTCAGGGGGCAATTCCCGGTCCGGAGGTGTCAATTCCGGTGCCATGTCGCGACATTCGTCACTGTGCCATTGAAACCTGAAAATCCACCAACCTCAGCGCCCGCTTTTTACGCAACAGGATGCGAGGCTCTGCCTCGCGCTCCGGGATATTTGGAGTTAGAAGAGAGCCAGGGGGTGTTTCTCACCTATTCTTCTAACTGAAAATATCCCGGGGTGAATTGGCCGCAGGCCAAGAGGGGCGGAGCCCCGGATGTTGGGTTTTCCATGATTTTCTATCGGTTATGCGCTAGGTTCACCGCAGAAGGTGATCTGCGTGCGCTCGAGTATCGAAATCCACGCAGGTGAGACGAGCACAGAAAAACAAAAGGCAGGACCCATGGCAAAACCCCGCACCCCCTCCACAAGCCCGCGGCCGAAACACAGCACCGCGCGCGTTGCGCCCTCATCTCCAAAGGTAGAGGTTGCGACATCTGCAGCTGAAACAGCGGCGGGTTCGTCCTCTGCACCTGTGGAGCAAACCCCAGTTCTTGAGCTACGAAAAAAGGAGTTGATCGACCAAGTTGTGGCGCGCAGTGGTGTAAAAAAACGCGATGCAAAACCTGTGGTCGAGGCCATGCTGGCGGTTCTTGGCGAGTCCATTGACTCTGCACGGTCGCTGCATCTGGAGCCGATGGGGAAACTGCGCGTAAACCGCAGCAAGGATACCCCAAACGGGCGCATCCATATTTGCAAATTGCGGCGTAAACCTGCGATTGCCGAAATGCCATCGCAGGAGCAAAAAACTGCAAGTACCCCTCTTGCGAAGCCTGAGCGCTGAGGATAAACACCGGCCTCACGGGTGATTAGCTCAGTGGTAGAGCGCTTCGTTCACATCGAAGATGTCAGGAGTTCAAATCTCTTATCACCCACCATTCTACCCCTTTGATTTGCATGAGTTTTTGCTTAATTGCAGGAAAACTCTGCCCCGACTGGTGCTTAGAGGTGGTGCATCAACATGGGACGAGGGATGCCGAAGCCAATCCGAACTATTAATTGAGGATTGCTGTGCTCGCTGCGATCCAAGTCACCATGCTGTCGAAATTTGACCTCAATCTCTGATGAGCGCACGATCTGTCGGGCAGTCTGATCTGCGGCGGGCAACCTGATTGGCGCTGTGAGGATCAGATCCGCGATACAGGTTGCCCGGCAGAGGTGTTGTTTGGTTCAGTTCATGACGCCAAGGTTGATTGTCATCTGACATTCAATACCCTTTAGAAATCAGTCCAATCCCCATTTGAAACGCGCTGCCCTCCGCGTGGTGGTTCGAAGACGACCACCTCGGGCTGATCATTGCGCGTTCTGGTTCGTCCGTCAAAGCCAACCTCGATGAGTGGAGAGCCACTGGTCGGGGCGGGCTTGCGCGGCGCTTGAGGGTGTGCCTGAGCGGTGCCTTTGCGCAATGTAAACCGACCGACCTGACTTTCGAGAGATGCAGCTTCCTGCTGGAGCGTGGCGGCTGCGGCAGATGTTTCCTCGACCATTGCAGCGTTGTGCTGGGTCACCTGATCGAGCTGCGTCGCGCCCACGTTGATTTCAGCAAGCCCAACGGATTGTTCGTTTGCACCCGCAGCGATTTCTGACATCTCGTCGGCGACGCGGGCAACGCGCTCCACGATGTCGGTGAGGGAGTCCCCTGCGCGGTTGACCAAATCGACCCCGGTCGTCACTTGGGCAGAGCTGGCTTCGATCAGCTGTTTGATATCCATGGCCGCCTCAGACGAGCGCTGCGCAAGGCCGCGCACCTCGGAGGCCACAACCGCGAAGCCACGACCGACCTCACCTGCGCGCGCGGCCTCAACGCCGGCGTTCAGAGCCAGCAGATTGGTCTGAAAGGCGATGTCTTCGATGACATTGATGATGTGTTTGATCTTTTCCGAGGACTTCTCGATCTCTGACATGGCGACCACCGCATCTCTGACGATGGTACCGGAGGTTTGGGCATTTTTACGGGTCTCGGAAATATTACGTTCCGCATTGGAGGCGGTATCCGCGGCGGAGCGGACGGAGGTTGTCATCTCATCAAGCGCTGCAACCGTTTCCTCCAGCGTGGCAGCCTGGCTTTCCGTACGGCGCGCCAGTTCATCAGAACCCAAGCTGATTTCATCTGAACGCGCGCGAATTTCCCTTATGCTCTCGGAGAGCTTTGCCATCATGTCATTCAATGTGTTGACGGTCAGGTTGAAGTCCTCTCGCAGGGCCTCGTAGGAGCCGGAGAAACGGACATCAATTGTGTGCGACAGATCGCCTTTTGCTAGGGCTTGCAGGCTCTTGGCGAGTGTTTCCACAACCCGCGCCTGCTCTGCTTGCTGGCGGTCCTGTTCCTGCTCCATCTCTTCTTTTTCGAGCAAGCGTGCGCGCAAGGCTTCGACAGATGCGGCCATTGTGCCGACGTCGTCCTGGCGTTCGGTGCCCTGCACTGCATCACTGTATTGCCCGGCGGCGAGCTTATTGACAGAGGCGAGCATGTCGCCAAGGGGGCGTCCCACCAAGGCCCGCGCGGTCAGGTAGATCGTGCCCAGCGACATTATCAGGATCAAGACCCCACCTGACACGGAAGAGAAGACGGCCTCGCGGACCGGGTTGGTGAAGACCGCGGCCGGGACATCCAAAATTGTGGCCCAGGTTGTGTTCATGCCGGGCGCGGTGAACGGAAAGACGAGGCGGGTGGCGCCATCAGGAAGCCCCTCGATCACCCGTGGTGCACCGTCTGCCAAGGCCGCCTTCAGGAGATCCGCCCCAGCGTCGTCATAAGGTTGGGTCAAGATCGCTTCATCTGGGTTGGCGAGCCATTTGCCTCTGCTGTCCACCAACATCACGCGTCCACCTTCGAAGGTTTCGAGCGTTGCGAGCATTGTGGTCAGATCTGTCAACACGATGTCGACGCCGGCCACGCCGAGCGTTTGCCCCTCGACGATGACGGGAACAGCGACCGAGGTCAAAAGCCGGCCTTCCTCAGAGAGGTAAGGTTCGGTGATGATTCCTTTTGCGGTGTTGACCGGCACGGCAAACCACTGTGCGCTCGCGTCGATCGCGAAGGTTGCAAAATCCAGACCACCCTGCGCGGCCTTGGTCCAATAGGGGGTGAAGACACCGTTGTCGTTGCGACCCTCCGATCCTGTCAGAAAGGCATCGGTCCCCCCATCGGGCAGGCCCGCCATCCACGCAGAAAAGACTGTATCGTACTGTGTGGGAACACCACGCAGGATTTCGATCACATTGGCGGTGGTGGCGTTGCCAGTGGACATATAGCCCGAGACCGCGCCACTGACGGCTGCACCCGCCGACGTCGCTTGTGTGATTTGAACGGCAATGGTCTGGGCAATCTCTCCCGCTGTTTCGCTGGCGAGTGCCATGACCTGGTGATCGGCCTGTCGCGACGCGCGCCATCCGCTGTAGCTGATGTAGCCCGCGAGAATGACAGTGATTGCTATTCCGGTCGCTAGGACCAGTTTACCCGCTACCGTTTTGAAAAGATCGCTCATGGCTGATGCGCCCCGAATGTCCAACTATCTATCGGCTGGTATCATGTTGAGCTTGCCAAACCTTTAAACTGAGGCGCGCAATTGGCCCCACCAGATCCGGTAGCGGCCGTGGACACCACACCGTGGGCCGGACATCGGTTTTACGACTGTACGCCACTGCGGTGAAATTGACTTTTTTCGCAGTAGGGGCGATATCACCCCTATGGTTGAGAAGGACATCCACATTGTCGCCCGGTCAGCCGGTATCCCCATGGCGGGATGCCGGGATGACGATCACGCGACCTGACCACGCCGATTGCCAGCCTCGGCCTCGCCCCATTTGGACGAGGTATCTTGGCGTGGAAAACGTGCCTCGTCCTGCTTTTTATCAGGAGATACACATGGCACAGAATATCTACGACAACCCCGACTTCTTTTCTGGCTACAGCCAATTGCCCCGGCAGGTGCAGGGGCTGGATGGCGCGCCGGAGTGGCCCGCCATTCGCGCGTTATTGCCGGAGCTTACAGGCAAGCGGGTGGCGGATTTAGGCTGCGGCTTTGGTTGGGCGTCGCGCTGGTTTCGCGCGCAGGGGGCGGACAGGGTTCTGGGACTAGACCTGTCGCAAAACATGATCGACCGAGCGCAAGCTGACACCAGCGATTCCGCTATCACCTATCGCATTGCCGATCTTGATCGGCTTGATCTGCCTGAAACCGCATTTGATCTGATCTACAGCGCTCTGACCTTCCACTATGTGCAGGATTTTGAGCGATTGATCCGTATGATCCATGCGGCGCTGAGTGCGGGCGGTGATCTGATCTTTACCATCGAACACCCGATTTTCATGGCCGCAGCGCATCCGTACTGGATCGAGGATGAGGACGGGCGCAAAACTTGGCCGGTCAACGGGTATTCAAACGAGGGTGAACGCCGCACCGACTGGTTCGCCAAAGGGGTGTTGAAACACCACCGGACACTTGCCACGACGATCAACACCCTGATCAACGCGGGGTTCACCTTGCGCAGGGTTGAGGAATTCGCGCCCGCGCCAGAGCAGATTGCAGCGATGCCGGAATTGGCAGAGGAGTTGGAACGGCCAATGATGTTGATGGTTTCGGCGTATAAGAACTGATCTCAGCGCAGCCCGATCATGGTGTTCGGGCTGCGTGCTCTACCGATAAGGTGTGGGGCAATGTGGGCCGGGGTGGGGGCAGGAATACCTGACCTAGTGCTCGTTGGCGCCTTTTCCGTCGATGATCTTATCGCGAAATTTCGCGATCCGGTTCACCCTCGTTTCCTGTTTCTTGGCACCGTTGAGGTTAATGACGTAACTTCTCTGCCGCCCGCGTGTCAGGGCGTGGAAGGCCTCTGACAGCTCCGGGTCGGCATCGAGCGCTTCGACGAGTTCTTCGGGGAGGTCGAGCGCGCTGTCGTCCTTTGGGAGCGTCTGACCCGTCGCGGCATAGCCTGTTGCCTCTTGCAGATAAGCGAGGATAACATCTTCCATCTGCGCCGGGCCGCTATTTGATGTAAAGCGGATCAGGTTTGGATGTTTGGTGTTCGGACCTTGTCGTTCGAGGATATTTTCGGCGTCTTTCATCAGCGCAGCGTTAAAGAAGCTAAGCCCGAAGTCCTTCCGAAACGCTCCCAAAAGCGCGATGTTGCGATCTGCGAACATGTAGCAGGGATGGCCCCATTTGACCGTCTCTTTCAAATCGGCCGAGAGGCAAATACTGCGCAACTGCGCCAGACCCTCTTGCCAATCCTTGATTGAGCAATCCGGCGTGCTGAAGCGCGCGCAACGTCCGCAGCCTTTTGAAAAATAAGTCTCGATATCCGTGATCATCATATCGCAAACCTATCACGCCGTGGTGTTATGCGCATCTTTGCTGTGGTCCTGAGCCTCTGGCGGTTGTCTCGGTTACACCCCGACTAGGCTTGCCATGTCATGCGTCCGGCGCAGAATGTGAAGGCGGCGCGCGCTTGGTTCAGGGTCTCAGGATCCATGGTTTCAAGGTTATGATCCATGACGGCAATGTCGGCCATCATACCGGGTTTCAGCTTGCCTTTGCGGGTCTCGTTGAATTCGACCCAAGCGTTTCCGGCGGTGTAGCTTTCGAGCGTATCCAGCAGGCTTTGTGATTGGTCACGCCAAGGCGCGCCGAGTTTCAGCGGAGCGACAGCGCCCTTGATTGTAGGCATCACATCCACCGGGATCACTGGCCAATCTGTCGAAAAGATCACCTTTGCGCCGCTGTTGCGGATATCGGCCCAAGCATAAGACAGGGGGATCTGCGCGTCATGCAGCATCGCACTAACGCCTGCGGGAGGGAAATAGCCGCCAAACGGTGCGTGGCCCGGTTGGATCGAGGCCACCACGCCCAAGTCCTTGAACCGGGGCAGGTCGTCCGGATGCAGCACCTCGATATGTTCGATCCGGTGGCGGCTGTCTCTTGCGCCATTGGTGCGGCGCGCGGCCTCGTAGCCATCAAGCGTGCGCCGGACTGCGAGGTCACCAATTGCATGGGTGGCGATCTGCAGGCCCATGGCATCGGCGCGGATACAGGCCTGATTGAAATGCTCGGCCTCAAAAACCGCGTCCCCGATGTGATCGGTGCCGGGGTAGGGCTGCAACATCAGGGCGGTGCCGCTCTCGACCACGCCGTCCATGAACATTTTTACCCGGTTGCACCAGACCATGTCACTGTTAAAGCGCTGCCGCATTTCTTGCGCCTCTGAGAAACGGTCCAGCGGGTCGGGACTTTTGTAGTGAAATGGCACCTCGGTCCGACACAGCAGCGTGCCGTCGCGCTCCATCTCCGAGAGGAGTTCCAGCTGATAGAAATTGCCGTCCATATTGTGCAGACCGGTGATCCCATGGCTGGCGCAATGTTTGAGACCGCGTTCCAGCGCGGCCTTATCCAGCGTGCGTTCTGCCAATGTTGCAGGCGGTACCGGATCCGCGCCGGTCACCAGCCCCATCATGTCGCGGCCTGCGTGGCGGGTCATGCGCAACACCGGCGCATAGGCTGAGGGTTCCTGCAACTCGCCGCTGGCCAGCCCGTCAGAGCCCATCACCACCTGTGCTCCGGTCTCGACCTCGGCTCCGTGCAACAGACCTGCGGCCTCCAGTGCTGCGGTATTGGCCCAGACCGTGTGGTGGTCGGGGGCATACATGGCAAAGGGGCGGTCCGGCAGGACCCGGTCCAGCGCTTGCCGCGTGGTTTTGATGCCATCCCCCAAAATGGCGTAGTCGGCTTGCACCGCAAAGACCAACTGGTCATCGGTGTTCCACTTGGCCCAGTCGCGCACCACCTCGGTCAGCTGGGCCTCGCCCTTGATACTTGTGAGATCAAGACAGGCCAATTCGACCGAGCCGCCAAACAGATGGACATGACTGTCGATGAAACCCGGCAACACCGTAGAGCCAGCAGCGTCGATCACGCGGGTGGATGGCCCCGCCAATGCACGGATCTCTGCGGTGGAGCCAACAGCGGTGATGACCCCATCTGCGATGGCCAGGCCTTCGGCGTAGGGGCGCGCGCTGTCAAAGGTGATCAGGCGCCCATTGAGGATCACGGTATCTGGGGCTTTGGTCATAATGGGGTCCGTCTTTTTATGGATGGGCCGCGCCGTATCAGGGCGCGACCCGATGTGTCATCAGATCTGGCGCGGTTACTTGGTCAGTTCGGTCCAGATCTTAGAGTAGATTTTCAGCACCTCGGGCGGGCAGCTTGTCGCCAGATAGCCTGCGTCTTGCAGACCCTCGGGGACGACAATTTCGGGTGCCGTGGCCATCACCTCATCCATAAAGGGCTCTGACCCTTTGATGCCATTGGCGTAGCGGGCAAAGTTCGACAGCAGCGCGGCGTTTTCCGGTGCCATGATGTAGTTGATGAACAGTTTTGCATTCTCGACGTTCTGCGCATCCGCGAGGATTGCGGCATTGTCCATCCAGATCGAAAACCCGGTCTGGGGGTAGCCGAAGGCGATGTCATCATTTTGCAGACGGGCGCGAAGGGATGCGCCGTTCCAGTTGGTCCCCGCCGCAAGGTCACCTTTGGCAAATTTCTCAATGTTGCCATAGGCCATGGAGAGCCAGTGTTTCTTGGCTTCGACCAGTTTGTCGCGGACTTTCAGCAAGACGTCCTTGTCGGAGGTACATTGCTCGCCGCCCATATAGTGAATGGCCATGCCCATCACGTCGACCATTTCTGGCACCACGTTGATTTTGCCCTTCAGCTCTTCGGGGGGATCAAAGATCAGCGCGGCCGAGTTGATATCGCCGGAATAGACCGCCGTGTTCACGGTGACGCCCACGGTGCCCCATTGCCATGGCACGGTGTAGTCGCGGCCCGGATCAAACTCCACATCGACCCAACGCGGGTCCATGTTTTTAAAGTTTTCCATCTGGTTTGGCATCGACTTCATCAACAGCCCTTCGCTGATGAAGATCGGCACATAGGTGCCCGACGGGACCACGATATCATAGCCATGACCACCCGCCTTGAGCTTGGCGAGGGCGGTGTCGTTGCTGTCATAGTCGGTGATGGTGACGTCGATGTCGAACTCCTGTTCGAACTTTTCGATCAGTTCCGGGCTGGTGTAATTGCCCCAGTTGAAGATGTTCAACTGTCCCTCGGCCGTGGCCGCCGTCACGGAGACGGTTGCAAGCGCCGTGGCTGCTAGCAGATGTTTCATGGGTCTTCTCTCCTGTCGGATGTTGGGTTTTGATGTGCGGCCAGTTTCATCCGGCTCGTGGTTTTCGGATTATTTGCGGGTCTTGTTGATAAAGAAAAACGCCGTGACCATGATGACTGAGATGGCGAGAAGGGCGGTCGAGATCGCGTTGATTTCGGGTGTGACCACCCGGCGCAACTGCCCCAGCATATAGGTGGGCAATGTGTCCTGTCCCGCAGATTTCACAAATTCGGTGATCACCACGTCATCAAGCGAAATGACAAACGCCAGCATCGCCCCGGCCAAAATCCCCGGCCACAGCTGCGGCAAGGTGATGTGGCGAAAGACCTGCAGAGGCGTGCCGTAGAGATCAGATCCCGCTTGTTCGAGGCTCAGATCCATGCCCTGCAGGCGCGCGCGCACCGGCATATAGGCAAAGGGAATGCAAAAGGCCGAATGTGCGAGGATCAAGTAGCCAAGCCCGGTGTAGCCGGTGAAGGATTTCACCACGGCAAAGACGATGAGCAGCGACACGGCGGTCACGATTTCGGGCACCATCAGCGGTTGGTTGACCATGGCAAACACCACCGTCTGTCCCCGCCATGGTTTGCTGCGGGTGGTGGCCAGCGCCGCCAGAACCGCAGCGGTGGTGGCTACGGCAGAAGAGGAGGCTGCGAGGATCAAAGAACGGATCGTGGCGTCCTTGACCTGCTCGTTTTCCCAAGCCGAGGCATACCAGCGCCATGAGAAACCTTCCCAGATTGCAATCGATTCACCGGCGTTGAAAGAGTAGGCCACCAACAAGATGATGGGCAGGTACAGCAGGATGAAACAGCCCATCGCAATTGCGCTAAAGCCCGGCTGACGGCGAACATCAAATCCTTTACGCATTGTGTTCGCCCTCCCGTCCAATGGCACGCACGTAAAAGACCAGGGCCACCATCACCACGGCCAAAAGCGTCAGCGCCAGTGCGGCCCCAAGCGGCCAATTGCGCAATTGTCCAAACTGCAATTCAATCAGATTGCCGAGCATCAACTGCTTGCCCCCGCCCAGAACGCGTGGGGTCACATAGGCCCCGAGACACGGCACAAAGACCAGAATAGACCCGGCCACCACGCCCGGTTTGACCAGAGGGAAGATGATGCGCCGCAACACCTGAAGCCGGGTCGCGTAGAGGTCATAGCCTGCCTCCACAAGATTGAAATCGAGCCGCTCCATCGAGGCGTAGATCGGCAGGATCATCAGCGGAAGGTAAACATAGGTCATGCCCACCAGCACCGAAAACTCTGTGTAGAGCATCTGGATCGGCTCATCTATCACGCCGCTGGCCATCAATAGGGTGTTGATGGTGCCTTGGTTGCGGATCAGCTCCATGATCGCGAAGGTGCGGATCAACAGGTTGGTCCAGAAGGGGATCATGATCAACAGCATCCACATATCCCGTCGATGCGCGGGGCGAGTGGCGATGAAATACGCAGTGGGAAAGCCCACAATCAAACAAAGGATCGCCGTCATCAGCGAGAGTTTAATCGAGCGCCAGAAAACCAGGAGATGAGCATCGGCGAGCTTGAGTTCTTCGGTGAAAAAGTCTCTTTCGGCGACCACATTGAACCATGGATCGAGCGAAAACTGCCACTCCACGCCGCCATAGTCTCCGGGCGTCAGGAAGGAATAAATCACCACCACCAGAAGGGGTCCACTGGCAGCAAGACTGAGGATCACGAGGGCCGGGGTGAGCAGCAACCAGCGGCTGCGCCGTTCGCGGCGGGCCCGTGTCTCGGGGCTTGGGGCGGGGTCGGACAGTGCCATATCACTCATCCGATCAATCCTTCAGGATCTGGGCGGTGCCGGGGGCAAAGTCCAGTCCCACCCGATCGCCTGTCGCCCAATTTTGCGTGTGGCCCGGCTGGTTTTGGCGGCGCAGAATGAACATCTCTCCGCCCTCCAGACCCACATGATAATGCGTATCGGT
This sequence comes from Tritonibacter mobilis F1926, assembly GCF_000376545.2. NCBI lineage: Bacteria > Pseudomonadati > Pseudomonadota > Alphaproteobacteria > Rhodobacterales > Paracoccaceae > Tritonibacter > Tritonibacter mobilis. The sequence continues at coordinate 1,974,344 of NZ_CP015230.1, read as the reverse complement.
GCCGAAATAGACGACGTTTTTCAGACGACCGGCCAAGAGCGCGCCATTTGGATCGCACAGATCGGCGTGTTCCGGGCGCACGGCAAGGGTCACGGAGGCGCCATTCGTCGCTGGAGGCTCGCCCTGTGCAGGTTTCGCCATGATTTCCGCACCAGACGACAGGCGTACTTTGGAGCCAGCGCCCTCGGTCGAGAGCATCTGGGCCTTGAGGAAATTGGTGTCACCGATGAAATCCGCCACAAAGCGTTCCGCCGGGTGATCATAGATATCACGTGGCCCGCCGATCTGCCGGATGGTGCCCGCATTCATCACCGCAATGCGATCAGACATGGTGAGCGCCTCTTCCTGATCGTGGGTGACAAAGACAAAGGTGATGCCGGTTTCATGTTGCAGGCGCTTCAATTCCAGCTGCATCTCTTTGCGCAGTTTGAAATCCAGCGCGGAGAGCGGCTCGTCCAGCAACAGAACCTTCGGACGCGGCGCGAGGGCACGGGCCAGCGCGACACGTTGCTGTTGACCACCCGAAATCTGAGCGGTCTTGCGGTCGGCCATGGCCGTCATCTGCACCAGTTCCAGCATTTCTGAAACGGTGGCAGAGATTTCCGCCTTTGGTCGCTTAAGCATCTGCAATCCAAAGGCAATGTTTTCCGAAACCGTCATATGCGGGAACAGTGCGTAGGATTGAAATACAGTGTTGACCGGACGATGGTGCGGCGGCTTGCTGAGCAGGTCCTCACCGTCCAGCGTCAACTTTCCCCGTGTTGGATCAAGGAAACCCGCAATGGTGCGCAGAAGGGTGGTTTTGCCACACCCCGATGGCCCGAGGAGCGTGAAAAATTCGTTGGATTGGATCGTGACCGAGACATCGTCCAGCGCGGTAAAAGCAGTTGGCCCTTCTCCAAATGTCTTGGTCAGGCCCTCTATGTCGATCATGCGTGCGCTCCCTGTTGGCATTGCGAGCGCGACGCGCCCGGGTGTCCTGTGATCTGGGTAGAATGCCCGAATGCAATTTGCTGGCTTCTGGCGGCCTTTCTCGGCATCTGCCCGGTCAGCTTGCGATTTGATCAAATTGAGAGTCAATAATTTTTAACACAGACGCAATGTGTGCCACTTCTATGGGCATCGCGAGATGGACTGATGAACGCGCCGGGTGATGGCGGTCTTTAGACCTGTCTTGACGAAGGTTTTGCAACTGTCGAGACGACATGAGATGCGGCGGGGCCTTGATGTGCTTCCCGGAGTGCGTTGGAAGTTCTGAATAAAATATGCCGACAACCAGACTGGGGGGATACGTGCGCAGCCGCAGGCCTTAGCCCCGTGCTGGTCGGCTGTAGCCCGGACGACATCAGATCAGTCTCCAGCGCATCTTGAAAAAAGGCGGGCAATGCAAGTCTTTGGAATGACCTCGGAATTTCCCAACAGAAACGTATGATCATATATGATCACATAGTTTAACGGAAAAACTGCGCATGGCCTCTGCTGTTATATGAGAATGAAATCTTATTATACAGCAATGCCAGGGTGAAAAATTCACATTTTCTGATGTTTTCTTGGGCGGTTTTATCAATCTTTAAGTGCTGCGCGCCAAGTTTTTCGATGAACCGGGAAAATACCCGTTGCACCAATCACCCTCAATGAAAGTTGATGTTAAGGGCGTTTTGCAATTAGGCATTTTTAACAGTTCAGTTTTGTAAATGAAACCACCCGCCCGTCAGTGAAAATAACGTGTAGAGTGAAAATGTCTGATCTGTCCGATACCCATCCAGAAACTTGCCGTCGTTTTGGATTCTTACGAAGCGTACGCGCGAAACTAACCGCGATTTTGCTATCGGTGGGGCTTGGCTTCACATTATTTGCCTACCTGATTTACGCCATGTTGATGGAAATCGACATCCATATGACGGAGTTGAACGATGAAAACCTGCCTGACCTTGGTGTATCTCAGGAAATCACTCTGGCTGCAGATATGGCTAAGGACAGTATGATCACCATGCTGGTGGTTGATGGCCCGGCTGGCGTGGAAAAGGCCATGCAAGAGGTCAATGCCGCGACCACTGCTTTGGCGACGTCGATTGAGCACCTCAACGACGAAATTGAACCACAGTTTTCTTCTGGTCTTGATGAGGTCTCGCGCGCCCTCAGTGATCTTGCACAAGCCCGCAATACTGCGTTTGCCAGTGATGACCAGATCGAAGCACGTGTGCGCGAAATGCAGAGCATTATCAGTGAACTTAGCAGTGCGATGGCCGAATTGTCGGACTCCGCAGCTGAAGAGTTGAAAGAGGGAGCTGAAGCGACCGATCAAAAAATTGACACTTCTGTCAAAAATCTCGTTGATGTCGATTTTCAGAACCTCTCACTTCTTTTAGAGTCGCGAGCAGAGCTTAATCTCATGGCGGGGGCCTCTGTTGCTGCAGGGGGAACAAAAGACCCGGAGACTTTGGCCAGTATTGAAAAACTGGCTGAAACATCCCGCGCGCGTTTGTTGGAAATTGCTGATCTTATCGACGAGCGTGCCCCAGAATTAATAGATGCTTCTTTGATCAGAAACGCTGTTTTTACACTTGAGACCGTGCTCGCGCAAAGTCTTTTCCCATCTGAAACACTCCGTAAGGCTGCCATGAAAGCGCGCTCTGACACGGATCGTTTTATTACCATGGCCATTGATGCGCAGATGTTTAAACTGCATGCCGCCGTCGATAAGGCGAGTAAATCAAATGGTGAGGCGCTAGAGCTCTTGTTGACGAACGAGGTTGGATTCCTCGACGAATTGATTGAAATCGGAATCGCGGCCAATAAGTTTCAGGTCGCAGCGCTTGATGCAGCAACCTCAGATGATGAGGCCAGCGTTAATGAAGCCGCCCAAGTGATGGCCGAGGCAGGTGCGGTTCTTGCTCAATATCAGGATTTCCGGGATGCGCGGGTGGCGGAGTTGCTCCTTGCACTCAATGGCCTAAATGACCCGCAAACCGGTTTGGCGGCGCTTCAAATCAGAGGCATTGAAGCTGCAGAGGCAGCGGATGAGGCTACTCTTTTTGCAAGGGCATCGGTTGAAGCAATTTCGCAGCGCGCATCGGAGTTTACCGCCAGCACGCTGAAAGAAATTGATGTGATGACGGATGATATCTTTGCGGAGGTTGCGCTTATTGTGCGGAACCTTGTGATCTCTGTCAGCATCGCGGCTGTGTTCTTCCTGTCCATGCTCGGATTTATCCAAGTGCTTATCCTGCGCCCTTTGAACCGGGTGAGTGACCGCACGGAGGCGCTGGCAAATGGCGACCGGAAACCCATCAGCGGTTTTGCAAATGCCAGCACGGAGATTTACCGCATAGCGCGTTCGCTATCAGTGTTCCGGGACGGGATCGTGGAAAAAGAGAAGATGGAAGAGGCGGCGGCCGAAGAACGTGCGCAGCGGCGCGCGGTGCAGGACAAGGCGGTAGATGCGCTTGGAACGGGTCTGGCCCGCCTGTCAGAGGGCGATCTCACGGCCCATATTTCCGATGAACTGGGCGAGGGATATGACCGGCTGCGTATTGATTTCAACCGCACGCTGGATACGCTCAATGATACCGTTGGACAGGTGATCAACACCTCGTCTTCGATCCGCAATGGAGCCTCTGAGATCAGTCAGGCCTCGCAGGATCTGTCGCATCGCACCGAGAGCCAGGCGGCAACGCTGGAGGAGACGGCAGCAGCGTTGGATGAGATGACCGCCAGCGTGACCTCGGCGGCGACGGGGGCCAGGGATGTGGAACGCACCACAAATGAAGCGCGCGCCGAAGCGGAAGCCAGCGGGGAAATCGTGCGCAATGCGGTCTCGGCGATGACGGAAATTGAACAAAGCTCCGGCAAAATCGCGCAGATCATTTCCGTAATCGATGACATCGCCTTTCAGACCAATTTGCTGGCGCTGAATGCCGGGGTCGAGGCGGCGCGCGCAGGCGAAGCGGGGCGGGGTTTTGCGGTGGTTGCCTCCGAGGTCCGCGGGCTGGCGCAGCGGTCGTCCGATGCGGCGCTGGAGATCAAGAACCTGATCGGCGACAGCTCCGTGCAGGTGGAGCGCGGTGTGGATCTTGTTGGCAAAGCGGGCAGCGCGCTTGAGAATATCTTGCAGCGGGTGAGCCATATATCGGAGTTGATTTCCGGGATTGCCACGGGCGCGCAGGAGCAATCTACGGGGCTTGGTGAAATCAACACGGGCATGAACCAATTGGATCAGGTCACCCAGCAGAACGCGGCCATGGTAGAACAAGCCACGGCGGCAGGGCAGTTGCTCAACACCGATGCACAGACGCTTGCAGAATTGGTGGCACGGTTCCAGACGGCCCAGATCGACCCGGCGGCGGCAGACCCCGCCAGTCCCAAGGACAGCCCCGCGCCGAGCAGCTGGGGAGAGAAGGCGGATGTGGAGTGGGACACCACAGATGTGGTCGAAGCTGAAGCGCCAAGAGTGACAGACTGGTCCGACTTCGATGACGTCAAGGCAACGGGAACGTAGGCCAGTTCGCACCAGATCGGCCTATTGCTGTGGCGGCGAATATAGCGAGTGCATCGTCGGATCGCACCCTAATGGGTTGGAGTTTTTAGGGGTCTGATAACCAAACTCCAATCCAGCGGGCCTTTTATGTGGGTAAGGCATGCATTGTTGAGTGTGGTTTCTGACCCTAAGTCATGTCGCATCCATTGGCAATTTCGCCAGCGCTTTGCTGAGCGCTGGCGATTGGGGCACTGCGTGTAGGTCTGGACTGGTTTTATGACCCTAATCCAGTGTCGCTGAGACCATAGATGCGGTTAGTCGCGCAGCCAGTTCAGGATGGCCTCGGTGGTCTCTTGCGGCTTTTCTTGCTGTATCCAGTGGCCGCAATCGAGACTGATGACCTCCACGTTTGGCACCAGATCGCTGAGGTTTTGCGCGCGTGGGATACTATCCTGCTCGCCGTAAATCATCAGAGCAGGATGGCGGATGACTGGATCCACATCCGCCAAAATATGCCAGTTTCGATCCAGGTTCCTGTACCAGTTGATACTGCCGGTGAAGCCGGTTTTCTGAAAGGAGTCGATGAAGACTGCGAGTTCACTCTCGCGCATAAGAGGCTCCCCATATGGCCTCTCTGAATGCGCGAGGTTGAGCATCAGCATTCCCGGCTCAGGCGGCACGCGCGGCAGATGCTTGCGAAACAGATTGCGCAGGAAACGGCCGGTATTTGCGTCAAGTACGGCGTCGGCGACGCCGGGATGGCGGTTGAAATGCACGAAGTAGTTGTCGCTTCCCATGACCTCTTCCATAAACTCGATCCAGGGTTTTGGCGTGCGAGGCTGATAGGGAAGCGCCAGACTGATGATTTTTCTAACGCGGGTTGGATGAAGGATCGCCATGCTCCAGACCACATTTGCGCCCCAGTCATGCCCGACAAAAATTGCGTCCCGATAGCCGAAGTGATCAAGTAAACAGGCAAGATCACCCGTCAACTGTGTGATATCAAAGGCGGATACATCGCTTGGGTTTGACGAATTGCCATAGCCGCGTTGATTGGGGACGATGACGTGATAGCCCGCAGCAGCAAGTATGGGAATTTGCGCGCGCCATGAAAACGCATGCTCCGGCCAGCCGTGGCACAGCACTATAGGCGGCCCGGCGGTTTTGTGACCGGCTTCAAAAACTTCGAGTGTCACGCCATTGACGCAGATCAGCTTGGGGCTGGGAAAATCAGGGTGATGAAACATGTCGCTTGCCTCTTGTTGTTAAGCTCAGAAGGGGCGTAGATCTTAATGGTGCCAAAACCTGGCACCATTAAGAGGCGCCGCGGAAATGAACACACGTCTTCGACAAGATGCGATTGTGCGATACCTGCGCCGCACAGGTGCAACCACCGTTGCTGATCTTGCACAGGAGGTCGGCGCGTCTCGGCGTACGATATTGCGCGACCTAAACAGCCTGCGGGATGAGGGATTTGTGATCCATTCCGAGCCGGGGCGCGGGGGCGGGTTACAACTTGATCCGCAATCGGTCCAAACCACCACGCGGCTATCTGTGGCGGAGGTTTTTGCGCTGCTGATCAGCGTTGCATCAATGCGTGCGGCTGGCGGGTTGCCGTTCTCTGATCTTGCAGATCAGGGGTTGGCGAAGATTGAAAGAGCGCTGCCCCCGGAAAAACTGCGCGATTTGCGCAGATTTCTGGATTGCCTTTATGTCGGTCAGCTTGCACCGCAGGTCGATATTTCTGATCTGGGAGAGATGGATGCGGACTTGCTACCGGCATTTGAGCCTGCGTTCCTGAAACAGTTGCGCCTGCAGTTTTCCTATTGCGACGCCAAAGGCGTGGTCACGCAGCGCCATGTTGAGCCGCAGGCGATGCTGATCTTGCCCCCGGTCTGGTATCTGGTGGCGTGGGATCCGGCGCGACAGGATTTCAGGCATTTTCGCATGGACCGCATCAGCGCACCGGAATGCGTTGAGGGCACGTCTTTTCGCCGCCGACATGTCCCGTTCAAGAGCGATGTGCGGCCGCTACAGCCAGCCTCTGCGTGACGGTGTAATCGGACAGGACCTCACGCGTGATCGAGGCGCAATTGGTAGAGGCGGCGCACCGCTGCGCAATCATCAATGCGGTTTTTGAGATCATCCAGCAGGCCCGCATATGTGGCGTGGCTTTCATGGCGGGTGTGCGGCCAGTCGCTGCCCCAGACGAAGCGATCCGCCGCCAGCAGGCCCAGCAGGCGGTCGATATGGTCTAAACCCTGTGCTGACCCACGGTAAGGCGCTGAAATTTTGACGTAAAAATTCTCTCTCTCCGGTAGCGCATCCAGCGCATTTAACCATGGCTCCTGCGCTGCGGTGGTTTCGGGCAGGCCGAGATGGTCGATCACCACAGGCAGCGGCAGATCTGCCAATTGCGGCAATAGCGGCGCGAGGCGTTTGCTTTCCAATTGCAGTTCGAGGTGCATGTCGTGGCGTGCGAGGGTCCGCATCAGCGATTGTACGGCAGAGGAAGTCAGGTCCGGGATTGTCGCCCCGGCCACAAGATTCCAGCGAATGGCGCGCACCCCAGCAGCGCAGAGCCGCGCGATTTCTCTGTCTGGAGTGCCGATGTCGATGACGGCAACCCCGGCAAAGCGCCCGGTGGGCAGCTTTTGCAAAGCCGCCAACATCTGACTGTTGTCGGTGCCAAGGAAACTGACCTGCACGATGACACCGCCAGCCAGACCATGTGAATCCTGAAGCGCGCGCCAATCTGCAAGCGGGGCAGGACGCGTGGGCAGATAGCGCACCGCGCCGTGAGCGACGATCTGGTCATAGACATGGGCGTGGCAATCGAAATGTATCACCGGCAGAGTCCTTTGGTTATTTAGTTCTATATAGAACCAGTTGACTGATGCAGTCAAATCCTCCATTTTCGCGTCAGTGAAGAGGAGGAATCATGGTTCAGGCTCAGTCTCGCTTTGATGATCGGCTGCCAGCGTATCTGCGGTTGCGCGATGAATTGGCCAGCCGGATTGCCGCCAGCGAATGGTCGGCAGAAGAGCCTCTTCCGTCTGATAACGCCTTGGCGCGGGACCACGGGCTGTCGGTTGGGACTGTCCGAAAAGCTGTGCAACAATTGGTGGACGAAGGTCTGTTGGAGCGCCGTCAGGGGACGGGCACGTTCTTGCGCAAACCTGCATTTGACGCGACGCTCTTTCGCTTTTTTCAAGCGCGTGAGGCCAACTCCGAAGCCTCCATTCCGACCAGCCGTCTGATTTCGCGCGTGCGCACCACCGCGCCCGATCATGTGGCGCAGGCTTTGGGCACTGGTGACGTCATTCGCATTGAGCGTCTGCGGTACCTGTCTGAGCAACCTTTCCTCTCGGAGGAGCTTTATATTCCCTATGCCCGTTTCGCCGGGTTTGAGACGCTCCCCGACAGCGAGGTGGGTCCGCTGCTTTATCCTGTTTATCTCGACCGTTACGGCGTGTTTGTGAACCGCGCGGAGGATGAGGTGCGCTTTGGTGCGGCGGACGGCGTCACGGCAAAGCGCCTTGGGCTGGAGCAAGGCGACCCGGTGGCCGTGATTGAGCGCACGGCCTTTACCGTGGCGGGCGAGCCCATTGAGTGGCGCATTGCCCGCGGGCGCGCCGACAGTTTCCGATACCGCAGCCGCATTGGCTGAGAGCTGCCAAATACCTGACATCACACCTGAGGGAGGACACTTTCATGAAACATCTTGCCATCACGGCCGCCGTGCTTGCACTGGCGACGCCCGCGTTTGCCGAATACCCCGAGCGCGCGATCGAAGTGACCATTCCGGCACCTGCCGGAGGAGGCACGGACACCAGCGCGCGCAAACTGGCCACGCTTCTTGAAGAAGAGCTGGGTACTTCGATTGCAATTTTGAATGTGGCAGGCGGGGGCGGCTCTGTCGGTGTGACACAGTTCATGTTGCAAAAGCCCACCGGCTATTCGTTGCTGGCGACTTGGAACAGTCCGATCACAACGGTGCCGCAGGTGCAGCAGACCGCCTATCAGCCCGACAGTTTCACCCCCATCGCTTCGACCTCTGAGACCGCATACACGCTTTGCGTCAAACCGGATTTTCCGGCGGACACGGGGGAGGCGTTCTTGGAGGAGCTTGCCGCCAATCCGGGGAAATATACCTACGGGAACGATGGTATCGGCGGTACGATGCAACTCGCGGCGGAGCGGATTTTCCAAAGCCGGGGGATCGAGGCGGTTGCGATTCCCTTTGGCGGCGCAGGCGAGACCTTGCAGAATTTTCTGGGGGGACATGTCGATATCTACGGTGGGTCGATCTCACCGGTCTTGCCCTATACCGAGACGGGCGAGGCCAAATGTCTGCTCGTCACCTCTGCTGCACCGGTGAAGGCGCTGCCTCAGGCGGCAGGGTTGGAAAGCCTCGGTCTGGGAGATGAGGAAACATTGCTGTGGCGGATGGTTTTGGGGCCTGCAGGCATGGATGCGGATGTGGTGGCGACCCTGTCGGCGGCACTGGAGAAGACCGTAAATGACCCCGCATATGTAGAGTTTCTCGCCACCAAAGGTGAAATTCCAAATGTCGTAACGGGCGCGGCGCTGACTGCACGGGTGCAAGGTGAGTATGACGCGCTCGCTAAAGTGGCCAAAGCGCTGGGGCTGAGCCAGTGACCGAGCGGCGGCAGGACATCCTGCTTGGTGGCGTCTTTGCCGCCGTCGGCAGCACCGCAGCCTTGATGGCTGCGGAGTATCCGGGGGCGTCGGGGATCTACCCGACGGCCCTGGGATGTGTGGTTGCGGGCTTGGGCGCTTTGGTTGCAATCCGCGCCGTTCTGCGAGGGGCAGACGGCCCGCGCGCATTGGTCGAAAACGCGCCCCGCGCGGCCCTCACGCTTGGGCTGGCAGCGCTCTATCTCGTCTTGGTGCCGGTGCTTGGGTTTTATCTGGCCTCGGCGTTGCTGGTGGTGGTGGTGCCGCTGTGTCTTGGCTTTCGGCGGCCCCTCTACAGTCTGGTGAGCACGGGTGTTTTTATCGGCATTGTCTGGCTGGTATTTTCTGTCGTGCTTGAAAAACCGCTGCCTGCGCCTGTTTGGCTGAGCTACTGAGGAGCTACAAACCATGGGTTTGATTTCGGAAATCCTCGGGGGTGTTTTTGCGGCGGGCCCCATTGTCGCAATGATCGGAGCCTCGATCCTTGGCGTGTTTATCGGCGCGCTTCCGGGGCTTAATCCGGTGATGGCCATCGCGCTGTTGCTGCCGCTTACCTACTCGATGGAGCCATTGGTGGCGCTGGGCATGGTCGCAGGCATCTACAACGGGTCGATGTATGGCGGAGCGATCCCCGCGATCCTGCTGCGCATCCCCGGCACACCTGCCGCAATCGCCACGACATTTGACGGCTATCCGATGGCCCAGAAGGGCGAGGCGGCACGGGCGCTCAAGATTGCATGCTGGTCCTCTGCGATTGGCGGTGTGGCCTCGGCGATTGCGCTGATGACCATCGGCCCGATCCTTGCCCGCGCCACCTTGTATTTTGGTCCCGCAGAGTATTTCTGGATCGCGATGTTTGGCATGGCGTCGATCGGGGTCATGGTGGGCAGTGATGCCGTCAAAGGGCTGATGGCAGCGGCGCTTGGTTTGTTGCTGGGCACGGTTGGGCTGGATCAGCTGTCGGGCGTTGCGCGTTTCACCTTTGGCGAGGTGTGGCTGCTGAGCGGGTTGGATCTGATCGTGATCCTTGTCGGGCTTTATGCGCTGCCGCCGGTGATCTCGTTGGCAGAAGCCGCAGATATCAAAGGGCTTTCTGCAAGTGATCTGAAGCTGGAAGCTGTAAAAGTCCCATGGAGCGAAGTCCGGGGGCTTGTGCCGACGTGGCTGCGTTCGTCGCTCATTGGGATTGGCGTCGGTATCCTGCCGGGGGCCGGGGGCAACATTGCGGCGTTCCTCAGCTATAATGCGGCCAAGAGTGCCAGTGATGAGCCAGAGAGCTTTGGCACAGGCAATCCGCAGGGCGTTGCGGCGGCGGAATGTGGCAATAACTCTGACAATGCAGCGTCCATGATTCCGGCGCTGACCTTGGGCATTCCCGGCAATGTGATCGCCGCCTTGGTGCTTGGGGCGCTGTTGATCCATGGCCTGCAACCCGGCCCGCAATTGTTTCATCAAAACCCCGGACTGGTCGGCGGGTTTATGGTGCAGATGCTGCTGACATCGCTGCTGATCCTTGCGGTGGGTGGTGCGGCTGCCACTCGCATTTTTGCGCAGGTTCAGCGCTTGCCGGGGGTGCTTTTGGTGCCGATGATCCTCGTTTTGATGGCTGTTGGGGTCTATGTGATCAACGGGCGGGTGATCGACCTGTGGGTGATGTTTGCAGCCGGCGCTGCCGGCTACATACTTGAGAAAATCAACGTGCCCTTGGCCCCGATTGTGCTAGGGCTGATCCTTGGCCCGATGGCCGAACAGAGCGTGCGGCGGGCATTGCTTATCAGCCGAGGCGACCCGACCGAGCTGTTCACGCGGCCATTGTCGGCGGTGATTGCGCTGGCGACCCTCGGGCTGGTGCTATGGCCAATCTTAAAGGGCCTGAAAGCGCGCCGCCGCCCTCAGGCGTAATGATCCAGGCCTGAGCCGCGCCCTTGTTTGGCGGAACACCACACACATCGCCTGCCGCCGTGGCGTGGGCGATGTGTGGCGTTTGGCGGACCGAGCAGGTCAACGCAGACTATCGCGACCCAGATCCCGCGAACCGCGGCCATAAATTCACCATCAAGAAATTTCCATAAGCGCAGGGGCGCGCAAATTCTTGACCTGAGTAAACATCGACGTAAGGATATGTATTCGGGACCGAGACTAAAAATTACAACGGGGGACAAAACATGGTCATTTTCGAAAGGATACGCGCCTGACGCTTGCAGGCTTTGCCGCCAGAAGGGGCAGCAAAGCTACCGTCATATTGCTTCAGCAAAGCCGGGCTAGAGCTCTTGTGCAGCTTATACGGAACGCTGAGGCAATGGCCGCTCCGATGACTGGGAGCGCGGATTGCTTGGTTTGAAAGGCACGTCTTTGATTTCTTTTAGCACGACCCGACCTATTCAGAGCATGGCTCAGGCCGCCGTATTTGTGGTGTCGCTTGGGCTGTCTGCGGCGCAAGCTCAGACCTATAGTCTGGGCGCTGTGGCCGATCCCGAAGTATATGGCGCGGTGCCCAAATCGGCGCCCCTAGCGCGCGGTGATTATCTCAGCGCCCCGTCCGAGATGTCGTTAAAGCGGTTCGTGCCTCCGGTTGGCGATCAGGGGCAGCAGGGCAGTTGCGTTGGCTGGGCCACGGCTTATGCCGCCCGTACGCTGTTGTCGGCCAAGGATATGGAGGTCGACAGCTCGTCGCGCCTGCGCAATATGGTGCTGTCGCCTGCCTATGTGTTCAACCAGATCCACCAGCCGGGCTGTAATGGCTCTTATGTGGCGGAGGCGCTGACATTGATGCAGCGTCAGGGCGTGTCGCTGCTGAGCGATTTTCCCTATGACGAATATTCCTGCACGGCGCAGCCCTCCTCCAGCGTGCGCGACAAGGCGAGCGCCTTTCGCATCAAGGGATATTCCCGCCTGTGGGGAGGTTCGGGGCGTAACAAACACGTCGCCACTCGCCGGGCCTTGGCCAATGGCAACCCGGTGGTGATCGTGATGGGGGTGGGCGAGGGCTTTATGCGCCATAGCGGCAGTGGCACATGGCAACCATCCTCGACCGAGTGGAATGAACTGCGCAGCAACACGCTGGGCGCCCATGCGATGACCGTGATCGGCTATGACGACACGCGCGGGGGCGGCGCGTTTGAGGTGGTGAACTCATGGAGCAGCGGTTGGGGCAATCGCGGATTTTTCTGGATCTCCTATGAGGATTTCAACGCCTTTGTTTATGAAGGCTATGAGGTGCTGCCACCTGATCCGCCACCGCCGCCTCGTGTGGTGGACATGGGCGGCAGCGCGCGGGTGCTGCATATTTCGGGCGACGCGCTGGATGTGACGCGCACGAATGACGGCTACCGGCTGCGCCAGCCTCTGCCCTCGGGGACACGTTTCCGGGTGGAGGCCTCCAGCCAGTTCAACGGTGCGCTTTATGTGATTGGGGGCGATGCAAGTGGTGACTATGTGACCCTGTTTCCGCGCGGAGATCGGGTGACGCCTTATACGCATAGCGGCACCACACTGTTGTTGCCGGGGCCGACAGAGCAGCATTTCACCCGACTGAATGACACGGTTGGCACCGATTATTACGTGCTTTTGTACACCCAAGAGCCGCTGGATGCGCAGGCGGTGGCTGCGCGGATGGCGCGTGCTTCGGGCAGCGTGACTGCGCGGCTGCGCAGTGCTTTGGGCAACCGGCTGGTGCCACAGGATGAAATGGAGCTGCTGGCTTCTGTGATTGGCTTTGAGGCCGACAGCGGTGATGCCGATGTGGCGGCGGTGGTTCTGAGCATCGACCATGTCGCGGCAGACCCAGCCAAGGACGACAGCGACGCGCCGCTCATCGTGCTGACGGATCCCGCGCCAGAGGCTTTTGACAGCGATGACACGGTGATCCCGGTGCCAAGCCGCCTGTTCCGCCTAGAGGGCATGGCGCAGGACCAAAGCGAGATTGCATCCCTCAAGGTCGAGGGAGCGCTGAGCAGCCGCTATTCCTCGCGCGGGCCATTCCGGGCAGAGATCGAACTGCCCGAGGGACCGGGGCCGCACCCGATCAGCATCGAGACCCGAGATGCGGCAGGCAACACTGCGCGCCGCACCTTTCAATTCAGCCTGACTTTCAACTGATCCTTGCAGGAGACGTTCCGTGATCCGAACTGCCATACTTCGAGTAATTTGTTTTCTATCGCTGGCATGGGGGGCCTCTGCGCAGGCGCTGGAATGTCGATACTGCGAAGGCAAGGACCTTGGCGATCTGATTGAGCTGTCGGTGTCGCGCAACAGCGGCGCGCTGCGCTCTCAGATCCGGGGCTGGATTGCCGAAAAACACCCCAATACGCCCGCAGGATATGTGGCGCGCGCCTGGGTGCTTGATCAAAGCGGCGGTGATCTGAAAGAGGTTGAGCAGCTTTATAGGGAAGGCATCAAACGTGACCCTTCGCTTGGCCTTGGCTTTACCAATCTGGGCTACAATCTGGAACGCCAAAAGCGGTACGACGAGGCGTTTGATTACTATCTGCAAGGGGCCAAAGCCTGGCCGCATCACGCATTTTTTGTACAATACGCCTATTTCAACCTGAAAAACCGGGAAGGCGAGGCTGCTGCAAACGAGTGGTTCAACAGCTACGCGCCGACCGGTCCGGCGCAGGATTGGGTGTATGATTATGTGCGCGGGGTGATGGCGCGCACCAAGGGCGACCGCAGCACGGCGGACCGCTATTTTAAACAGGCGCTGGATCGCTCCACCAATGCAAGCGCTCTGACGGCGTGGCTTGATAATCGGCTGCGGATCCTGAGCGCCCAACGCGCAGACCGTAATACGCGTTTTAATGCCATTGGCGAGGCGATTGATTGGGCCAATGACAACCGCAATGACGCGGCGCTGCGCCATATCGGCAAAATCCTGTGGGATGATTTCAAGATGCACCGCGAGGCGCATCCGATTTTCCGCGCGGCCTATGAGATGAACCCGTCGCCAGAGGCGGCGCATGATGCCTTTGGCTCTATCGGCAATGATGATTTTGAGTCCGCAATTGCGGTTCTCAATCAGGGCTTGCGCGATTTTCCGAACAATTATCACGTGTTGATCGGCGCTAACTGGGCGTGGAGCGAGTTCAAGTTCGATCCGCAAAAGGCCGAAGACTACGGCGCCCGTGCAATCGCGATGGCCCCCACACAGGGAGAGCTTGATAATGCGATCAACCAATATGCCCGGTTCGCCAAAGAGGCCGCGCTTTATGATCGCGCGGTGCCGGTGTTTGAAAAATATCTGCCGACGGTGAACGGCACCGCCTATCGCAATATTCTGGGCGATTACGTCGACAACCGTGTTCATGCGCGCGATTTTGAGCAAGCCAACCGCCTGCTGCAACGCGCCAAAGAGTATGGCGGTTTTTCGGATAACTGGATCGCGGGGCGGGAAAACCGCATTCGCAACGCGCTGCGCCTTCAAGGCCAGCGTGAACGCTTCTTTGCGGAAAATCCCTTTCTCAAGGATTGGGAACAGCGTTTTGGGGACAGTTTGCGGGTGACGGTTGAGTTTGCCACCGGCAAGGCCGACATCCGCGAGGCGGGTCTGGGTGTGCTGCAGCAGGCGGCAGATGCGCTCAAGGCGCTGGGGGCTGAAAACTATGTGTTCCTGATCGAAGGTCACACCGACATTACCGGCAGCGACAAGGTCAATCTGCCGCTGAGCGATGCGCGTGCCAAATCGGTAGAGCAGTATTTTGTCGAGAGCGCGGGTATTGCGCCGGAGCGCCTGCAAACCGTGGGCTATGGCTCGCGCATACCGCTGGCGACCAATGCCACCGACCGTGGCAAGCAGACCAACCGACGGGTCGAAATCCGCCCCTATGGCAATATCTCTGCGCCGCAGATCTCAACCTCGGGATGGCTGGATGCGCGGTCGCTGACGCTGAGCCCCGATGGCCGCTATGCGGTGACCGGCAACACGCCCGCACAGGTCTGGGATCTGGAACGGATGCTGCGGGTGCATCAACTGCCCATCGGTGGCAGCTCGCGGGAGATTTCGCCCAATGGGCGCTATATTGCGGTGAAATCCTCCTTTGTGGGGGTCACTGGTGTTACGGATAATCTGCTTTATATCTACGACATGCGCACGGGGCTGATGCACAGCCAGCTGCCCAACTCAATCGAAATTGACGAGATCTCCTGGTCGCCCTTCTCGGATGCGGTGGCCTATAGCGACCGTACCGGTTTCCTGAAGGTCTATGACATGGCAACGCGCACGTTTCGCGGCGTGACCAAGATGGGCACCATTCGCGGCTCCGAGCAGATCGTCTGGTCGGGGGATGGGGCGCATATCGTGACCAAATCGCCGCGTACCGCGCATGCGGTGGTGCGGGACGCCAAATCGCTGCAACCGGTGGGATCGCTGCGCAATACCGGATGGCTGCATGGGTTCGCCAATACGCCTGACGGTAAGTATCTGGTGGGGATGAACAACAGCTATGAGTTGATCGTCTGGACCACCTCGGACTGGCGCGAGATTGCACGCAAGCGGATGCCTGCGATGACGTTCAAGCTGATCGCCCATCCCACGGAGTCCAAGGTGATGATCGCCGATACATTCACCAATAACACCCGTCTGGCGCTGGTGGAGGTGCCGAGCCTCAACGTGACCGCACAGCTTCAGGGGGACCCGGAAAAGATCCTTTATGGTGGGTTCACACCAGATGGTGGGCATTACATCACAGCGATGGATGACCAGATTGTCTATCTTAATACCCGTGATCTGAGTGTCGATCAGCGTAAGGACGGGGCCGCATATAAGGGCCGTGGGCTGACCATGGTGCCCTCGCAGGATCTGGTGATGTCGCGCGACAGTGCTGGCACCAGCGTATGGAACATCAAGACGGGCCGCAGGGTGCACCGGATCGAGGGGGAGGTTTACCAGACGTGGAGGCCGCTCAATCAGGATGGCTCGGTTCTGTTCACCTTTGACGAAGATGGGCAGATGCTGAAGTTCGACACCACCACCTTCCGCAGTGAGGTGATTAAGCAGATCGACGGCAAGCCCTACAGCATGCGCGAAAACGACACGCATATCGTGGTGGGCACGGTGCCGCAGGGTGAGGGGCCGTTTCAGGCGCCGCGATCCACGATCTATATGATCGAAAAGGCAACGCTGAATGTCGTGATGCAAAAGAGCTTTGACATCGTGTCCGAACCTGTACGGTTCAATGACATCTATGATCCACGCGTGTTTGTGCGCCTTGCGGACAATGGCATGGTTGCGGTGACGTCCTCCTGGATGGCTGGGTTCAAACAGGGCTCGACCGATGGTCGCGTCGTGACCATCTATGATGGGCCAGCCAATCGCGAGGTAACAACGTTTCAGGCCGAGGATCGCTATTTCCAGATGGACTGGGCCGAGGGGGGCGATGTGCTCAAGTTCCGCGGCAAGGGGACTTGGTATCTGCACGATCCCAGCAATGGCAAAAACACTGGCCGTGAAACGCCCAGCCCGAACTATGAGATCGAGCTTGCGGATGGTCGCACGCTGGAATGGTTCTGGGATCACGTCGCACTGGATGGCAAAGAGCTGACCTTCCCGCACAACCTGCGCTATCTGGAGGCCCACGCAGAACGCAATCTGGCGATTGGTCTTACCACAGGTAACGAGCTGATCTTTATTGATTTGAACCGGATGGAGCAGGCGCTGACCATTGCGCCCCGCAAGGATGGCGAATGGATCGCCTATACCCCCGATGGGCGCTACACAGCGTCCTTGCAGGGGACAGAGGATGTCTATTGGTCGCTGGGTGACAATTACGTGCCCTTCTCGGCGCTGGCCGAGAACTATGAGCGTCCGGGCCTGATCCGCAATCTTCTGGACGCCATCGCACGTGGGGAAGCACTGCCGGATGATGGCGTGGATGTTGATGCGGACGTCTTTGAAGCGCCCTATGCGGTGCGCCTGATTTCGCCCCAACGCAGCAGCACCAAAGACGAAACCTATGTGGTGGAGTTGGAAGTGCTGAAGGACAACGCCGATCTGGCCGATCCTGAGATCGAATATACGCTCAACGGGCGCCGGGTGCTGAAATCACGTGGCTTTGAGGAAGAGGCGTTTTTCGACGGGCAGGAAACCGTAGGCTTCAGTCGCCGGTTTGACCTTAATCCGGGGCGCAACGTCATTGAGGCATCATTGGTGTGGCGCGATGCGCGCATCCAGACCCAAACGCTGGAGATTATCCGCGAAGGCGGCGAGGCCCCGGATGAGAAACCTTCCGGCCAGACGCTGTGGTTCTTTGGGGTTGGGGTGTCTGACTACGAGCGGTCCAGTCAGAACCTAAACTTTGCCGACCGTGATGCAACGGAACTGGCAAAGCTGATGGAGTCGCAGGAGGGCAAGCTGTTTAACCGGGTCGAGACCAAGGTTCTGACCGATGCAGAGGCCACAGAGCGCAATGTCCGCATCCAGATGAACGAGTTTCTCGACCAGTCGGCGGATGACGATGTGGTTGTGCTGTTCCTTGCCGGGCACGGTGTGGTCGACGAGGAACAAGAGCTTTACTTCATGACCCATGAGGGCGATCTGGCCAAACCCTACACCGGCATGAGCGTTGATCGCTTCCGCGACTATCTGGAAAACCGGCCGCTCAACCAGAATGCGCTGATGCTTCTTGATATTTGCCATTCTGGTGCCGGGGGGAACCGGGTGGTGGCCGATGATGCGGTGCAAAACCTCACCAAAGGCACAGGTGCAGTGGTGTTTGCATCCTCGTCCGGCTCCGAACTCAGCTTTGAGGACGAGAGCTTTGGCGGTGGTCACGGGGCCTTCACGGCGGCGCTTTTGGAGGGCTTGCGCGGGCTGGCGGACAACCGCGTCGGGGATCGCAACGGGTTTAACTCCTTGCAGGAACTGGTGCTCTTTACCTCGTCGCGGGTGCCGGAACTGACCGAGGGCCAGCAGCGTCCACAAATTCCGGCGCTGTCGCTCAATGTGGATTATCCGCTCAGCATCGCGACGAACTGATCCCAAACCTCCCCCGCTGCAGATGTGGCGGTGGGGGAGGTCAACAGGCCGTGGTGGCGGCCTCCTGCAAGAGCCAGTCCTTCACCGCAGAAACCTCGGGGCGAAAGCGGTTTCGAGCATTGGGCTGTACCAGATAGTGACCTTGTCGGGCAGGCAGCGTCAGATTCGTGGCCTCCACCAATGTGCCCCTGTCGATATAGTTTTGCGCAAAGACGCGGGCGATGAGGGCAACACCCATCCCGCGAGAGGCAAGCTCCAATGCGATCAGGGATTGGTCGACCTTGAGCGCCGGATCTGATGCGGCAGGCTCCAGCCCGTGTAGGGCGAAGAAATGGTGCCAAGTATCTGTCACACCTAAGACTTCGATCAATGGGCGGGTGGCGATCTGCCTTGGGTCGGGGCCGGGATGCAGCGCGGGCGCACAGACCGCGATCACATCATGATGCATCAGGGGCGTGGCCTCGCCATCGGACCAATTGCCATCGCCATAGCGAATGTCGATGTCGATTTGCGCCGCGTCCGGGGCTTCGCTCCAAAGCGAGGAGAGCAGCCGGAGTCTGCCATTGGGGTTGAGGCGGTGATAGTTCGAGAGCCTTGGCGCAAGCCACAGCATATTGAGCGAACTGAGGCACCGGATCGTGACCTCCTGCGCGGCAGATTTGCCAAAGAGGTTCGATGTGGTGGCCTCGATATCGCCAAAGGCTTTGCTGACCACAGGCAGATAGGCCTGACCCAAACGGGTCAAGAACAGGGACTTTTGCTTTCGAATGAAGAGCTTATGCCCTAATGCTGCCTCAAGGCCACGCACTTGATAGCTGACCGCAGAGGGGGTGAGACCAAGTTCCTCGGCGGCGAGGGTGAAGTTTCCAAGCCGCGCGCTGGCATCAAAGGCGCGCAACCACGGCAGAGGGGGCAATTCCTGATACATGCAATGACAGATAAGCTAATCTGCGAAATTTTTTAAGGTAGTGACGAATTATTTTTCGTTATGGGGATTGCAGCAGCACCTGTAACGCTGGCGCGATGAATAAGGACGGACATCGCGGTGCGTGAATACGATTACATCATTGTGGGCGCAGGATCGGCGGGCTGTGTGCTGGCCGAGCGCCTGAGCGCAAATGGCAGCCATAGCGTGCTGGTGCTGGAGGCGGGTGGCATGCCGCGCAAGCCGTGGGTCGCGCTGCCACTGGGATATGGCAAGACCTTCTATGATCCGGCGGTGAACTGGAAATATCAGAGCGAGCCCGAGGAAGCGCTGGGCGGGCGCAGCGGATATTGGCCACGCGGCAAGGTTGTGGGCGGGTCTGGCTCCATCAATGCCATGGTCTATGCCCGTGGTCTGGCTCAGGATTTCAATGACTGGGAGGCCGAAGGGGCCAAGGGCTGGAATTGGGAAACCGTCCAGCAGACCTATGAGCGCCTGGAGACCCGCATCGCCCCGGATGGCACCCGGCATGGCGGTGGGCCGATCCATGTGCAGGATGTCTCTGACCAGATCCACAAGGTGACCCGGCATTTTTTCGCGGCGGCGCGTGAACTGGGCCTGCCGCAGACGCTGGATATGAACGGCACCTCGCCTGAGGGGGCGAGCGCCTATCGGATCAATACCAGTGGCGGGCGCCGGATGCATTCGGCGCGGGCCTGTCTGGCCCCGGCGTTGCGGCGACAGAACGTGACGCTGATGACCGGCGTGATGGTGGCGCGGATCGGGTTTGACGGGCGGCGCGCAACCCGCGTCGAGGTCACGCATAAGGGGCGCGCGCAAAGCCTGCGGGCAAGGCGAGAGATCATCCTGTCGGCAGGTGCGGTCAGCTCGCCTCGTTTGCTGCAACTGTCGGGCATTGGCCCTGCGGGAATGTTAAAAGAACACGGGATCACACCGATGATGAACGCGCCTCATGTGGGGGGCAATCTGCAGGATCATCTTGGCGTAAACTACTATTTTCGCGCAACAAAGCCGACGCTTAACAATCAGCTGCGCCCGCTGCACGGAAAGGTCCGCGCCGCATTTCAGTATGCGCTGACGCGGCGCGGGCCACTGTCGCTTTCGGTCAATCAATGCGGTGGCTTCTTTCGCTCTGACCGAAGGCTGACAGCTGCCGATCAGCAGCTCTATTTCAACCCCGTCACCTACACCACGACACCTGCGGGTACGCGCACGGTGATAGAGCCTGATCCCTTTGCCGGGTTCATCATCGGGTTCCAACCCACGCGCCCCAGCAGTCGCGGGCGCATTGATATCAGCGCAAATGACCCCCTCGCGCCGCCCCGGATCAGGCCCAATTCGCTCGCCACACCAGAGGATCAGGCGCAGGTGATCGCAGGTGGGCTGCTGTGTCAGAGACTTGCAAAGACCGCCGCGATCACCGGTCTGATCAAAGCTCCAATGGGGGAGGATCTGCGCCAGATGACCCCGGAGCAGATCCTTGCTGATTTTCGCGCCCGCTCGGGGACTGTATTTCACCCCATCGGCACCTGCCGCATGGGAGGGGACATCAGCCATTCCGTGGTGTGTCCGCGCCTGAAGGTCCATGGCGTTTCGGGGCTGAGGGTGGTGGATGCGTCGGTTTTTCCCAATATCACTTCGGGCAACACCAATGCCCCGACTATGATGCTGGCCCTCAGGGCCGCCGATCTCATTCTGGAGGATGCATGAGCACGCCTTATTCCACATCCGGCGCAGTGCCGGTCAGTTATCAACGCGGCGCGGCTGACACCGGCCCGCGCATCACCCGGATTGAGACATTTTGCACGCCGCTCATCGGGTTTGTGCGCGTCACCGCCGAGGATGGCACGCAGGGCTGGGGGCAGGTGTCGACTTACAACAGCGATCTGACCTCAGAGATCCTGCACCGTCAGGTGGCGCCTTGGGCGCTGGGGCGGGGCATGGATGCGCTGGAGGCGGTGATCGCTGAGATCCCGCTGCGCGAGCATAAATTTCCCGGCACCTATCTGCGCCGCGCCATGGCGGGGCTGGATACGGCGGTGTGGGACTGGCGCGGCAAAGCGCAGGGCAAACCGGTGGCAGAGCTCTTGGGCGGCTCAAGCGGTCCGCTGCGGGCCTATGCTTCCTCGATGCGGCGCGACATCACCCCCGAGGCAGAGGCCGAACGCATGCAGCGGCTGCGCGACGCACATGGGTTTGATGCCTTTAAGGTCCGGGTCGGCGCGGAATGCGGGCAGGACCGGGATGAATGGGACGGGCGCACCGAGGCGATCATTCCCACCATGCGCAAAGCACTGGGACCGGATGTAGCGCTCTTGGTTGATGGCAATTCAGGCTTTAGCCCCGCCCGCGCGATTGAGGTTGGGCGCATGCTGGAGGCCAACGGCTATGAGCATTTCGAGGAACCCTGTCCCTATTGGGAGCAAGAACAAACGCTTGAGGTTACCCGTGCTTTGAACATCGATGTGGCGGGCGGAGAGCAGGACTGCGATCTTCAACACTGGAAACGAATGATTGATAACCGAGTGGTCGATATCATTCAGCCAGATATCCTTTATCTGGGCGGAATGGTGCGCAGCATGGAAGTGGCCCGCATGGGGCACGCGGCGGGGCTGGCCTGCACGCCGCACGCGGCGAATCTGTCGCTGGTGACATTGTTCACCATGCATCTGCTGCGCGCGGTCCCCAATCCGGGTCGTTATCTGGAGTTCTCCATCGAAGGGGATGACTATTACCCCTGGCAACGCGAATTGTTCGTGAATGACCCCTATCAGATCACCGACGGTCAGGCGCATGTCACCGACGCCCCCGGCTGGGGCGTGGAAATCTGTCCGGAGTGGCTTGCCAAATCTACCTACAAATGCAGCGAGGACGAGCAATGAGCGTTAACGCCCTGATCTCTAATTATTTTACCACGGGTGCGCTGTCTGATCTGCCCAGCGATCACTTTATCGATGGAGCGTTCGTGCCCTCTGAGCGTGGCAACCGGATGGAGAGCTTTGATCCCGGTACGGCCACTGTCTTTGGTGATTTTGCGGCGGGTACTGCGGCGGATGTGGACCGTGCGGTCAGCAGTGCCAGCGCGGGTTTTGCCCTCTGGCGCGACACGCCGCCCGCCCGGCGTTGTGCGATCCTGATGGAGGCCGCACGGTTGATGCGGGCTGAGGCGGATTGGCTGGCGGTTGTCGAAAGTCTCGACAGTGGCAAAACGCTGACTGAGGCCTATGGCGATATTCATGGATCGGCGCGTTTGTTTGAATATTACGCGGGTGCTGCGGATAAACTCGATGGGCGCAGCGTCAATCTTGGCAATGACAACGCAGCCTTCACCCTGCGCGAACCTGTTGGTGTGACCGCGCATATCGTGCCGTGGAATTACCCGACCTCGACGTTGGTGCGCGGTATTGCGCCAGCACTTGCGGCGGGATGTTCGGCGGTTGTGAAACCGGCAGAGACCACGCCCTATACCGCCCTGATGATTGCCGAACTGCTGATCCGTGCCGGGGTTCCGGCGGGGGTGGTCAATGTGGTCACCGGCACCGGCCAAGAGGCCGGCGCGCCACTGGTTCAGGATCCGCGCGTGCGTCATGTGACCTTTACCGGCTCTGTCTCCACAGGTGTTGGCGTGATGCAGGCGGTGGCTCCGAATGTGACCGGGCTGAAGCTGGAACTGGGCGGAAAATCCCCGCTGGTTGCCTTTGCCGATGCAGATGCCGAGGCGGTGGCCGAGGGGGCGCTTTGGGCGATATTCTCCAACGCAGGTCAAATTTGTTCGGCAGGCTCACGTCTGGTGATCCACCGTGATCTTCATGCGCCGGTGCTGGAGCTGCTGGTGAAGAAGGCCAAGGCGCTGACCCTCGGTCATGGGCTGCGCAATACCGATATGGGGGCGGTGAATTCCGAGCGTCATCTGGCTGCGATTTCCGCCCATGTGGAACATGCGCGCAGCCGCGGAGTGGAGATCCTCTGCGGTGGTCAGGCGACCTCTGACCCGGAGACCGGCAAGGGCTGGTTCTTTGAGCCGACGATTTTGGACGGGCTCAGCGCGCAGGACCCGGCGATCCAGCAGGAGATTTTTGGCCCCGTGCTGGGCGTGCAGGTGTTTGAGGATGAGGAAGAGGCGCTGGCCCTCGCCAATGGCACCGAATTTGCATTGGCGGCAGGGGTTTATACCAAAGACATCGCAACCGCATTGCGCATGGCGCGCCGCATCGATGCCGGGCAGGTGACGGTAAATGACTATTGGGCCGGAGGGATCGAGCTGCCCTTTGGTGGCAACCGAAAATCCGGATTTGGCCGCGAAAAAGGGCTGGAAGGCATTGATGCCTACACCCGCGCAAAGGCCATCACCCTCGCTGTGTAAGCGATACATGGGGGCCGCGCCACATAGGGAGTGGCCCCCAAAGGGACCGGGTTACTGTTCGCGAAACGCACGCGTCATACTGTCGGTCACGGGCTTGATCAAATACTGCACAAAGGTGCGGTCCTGCGTTTTTATCATGATCTGCGCGGGCATGCCGGGGGTCGGGTTGAAGCCACGCACCCGGTCCAGCTCGCTTGGTGGTACAGAAATCCGGGCGACATAAATCTCCTGCGGCAACTCCTGCGAACGATCTAAAATAGCATCGGCTGAGACATAAAACACCTCGCCCTGAAGCGTGGGCGTTGTGCGCTGGTTCAGCGCTGTGAGGCTGACGGTTGCGGCCTGTCCTTTGCGCACCACATCGATTTCCGTGCGCGGGATCTGCACCTCAATGATCAGCGGCTCACCCGTGGGCAGGATCTCAAGAATGGCCTTGCCGCTTTCGACCACACCGCCGGGGGTGTGATAGTGGAGCCGGATAACAGTGCCGGACACCGGTGCGACAATCTCGGTCCGGGTCAGGACGCTTTCGGCGCGGCGGGCCTGCTCGCGCACGCTTTCCAATTCGGATTGCACCGCCTGTAGCTCATCAAGTGCGGCGCTCTGACGATCCGCGATGGTTTGCGTGATCTGCGATTCATAGCGTTGGGACAAGGAGGCGGTCTCATCCACCTGCGCCTCCAGGCGCCCGATTTCGCCAATGGCTTCGGCGAGGGCGCGGCGCAGCGTGTTATATTCAGTTTTGCGCACCAGTCCTTTTTCCAAGAGAATTTCTTTGGCGGCGGAGTCCTCCTCCAGAATTTCCAGCTGCGCTCTGGTGGCGATGAGCTGTTTTTCATAGCCGGAAGAGCGGTCTTTGAGGGCTTCAATACTTTGGTTCAGGAGATTGATATCATTGCTCAATTGCTGGGTTGCAGCATTGAATACGATTTGCTGGCCATCCAGCATGGCCGCGACATTGAAATCTGAGCGCAACTCTTCCAGCCGGGGCGGGTAGATCAGCGTGTCCTTGCGATCAAACTCCGCGAGAATGCGGGTTTCCATGGCCTCCAGCCGGACTTGACGGAGGAACAATTCGCGCTGCGTTGCCAGTGCGGAGGTTTCATCCAGTAGCACAATCGGCTGACCTGCCACGACATTTTCGCCTTCTTCGACGAGAATGGCCTTGATGATGCCTCCCTCAAGGTGCTGCACGATCTTATTGCTGCCAGTGGCGACAAAACTGCCCTGAGAGATCACCGCAGCGGCCAATGGTGCCATAAACGCCCAGATGCCAAACCCGCCAAGACCGAAGATCAAAAGGAACATGCCCCAGCGCACATGGCTTTTGACAGAGCGGGGAACCTCTTCATACCAGACCGTGGGTTCGGCATAAGTTACCAGTTCAGCCATTTCCGGCTCCTCCCTGATTTTGGTTCGCGAGTCGACCACCGTTGGAGCGTTCCTGAAGTTTCTGAAGCACCTGCTGGCGTTCTCCGAACAACACGATATTGCCGTCTGCCAGCAGCATGATCTTGTCGACCACACTCAACAGCGACGGTTTCTGCGTAATCACCACCACGGTGATCCCAGCCTCGCGCGCGTGGCGGATGGCGTTGGCCAAGGCCTGATCGCCAGAGGTGTCAAGATTGGAGTTCGGCTCGTCCAGCACCAAAAAGCGAGGGTTGCCGAAGAAGGCCCGTGCCAAAGCGATCCGCTGTTTTTGCCCACCAGAGAGTGGCGAGCCATCAGCGGCCACCATGGTTTCATAGCCATGGGGCAGGGAGGCGATCATGTCATGCACATCCGCCAAAAGGGCGGCGCGGTGGATATCTTCGTCACTGGCACCTTCGCGCATACGGGCGATGTTGTTCTTGATCGAGCCGGGAAAGAGCTGCACGTCCTGCGGCAGATAGCCGATGTTCTCGCCAAGCTGGCGGTCATCCCAGTTGCGCAGATCCATAAGATCCAGGCGCACATTGCCCGATGTCGGCAGGATCGAACCCACCAGCATTTTCCCAAGCGTGGTCTTGCCCGCACCAGAGTTGCCGATCACCGCCAGAGAGTCGCCGGGGTTGAGGCCAAAGGTCAGACCGTTCAAAACCACTTGCTTGGTGCCTGCAGGCACATAGAGCAGCCGTTCGACGTTCAGGCGGCCTTCGGGGCGGGGCAGGCGGAGCTTTTCGTATTTTTGCACCGAGGACATCATCAGGTTGCTGACGCGGTCATAGGCGGCACGCGATTGCGAAAAGCCATTCCAGCCCTCGATTGACCCCTCAATGGGCGCAAGGGCGCGGCCGGCGATGATGGAGGCAGCGATGACCATACCGCCAGTGATTTCACCTTCGAGCGCCAGAAATGCGCCCCAACCCAACATGCCGATCTGGGTCAACAGGCGCGCCCCCCGCGAAACAGCGGCCCAGACGATATTGCGATCCTGCGCAACAACCTGCGCCCGGAGTGAAGCGGCAGTGTCGCGCCCCCAGAGCGCCACGGCCTCGGGCACCATGGCGAGCGCATTGATGATCTGGCTGTTACGCGACATGGAGTCGAGATGCATGTTCGCCTTGGATTGCGCCAGATTGGCCTCGGCAAAGGGTTTGGAGGTGGCTTTCTGGTTGATAAACGCGATCACCATCAAGGCCAGAGCCGTCCCAATCACAATGAGCCCGAGATGCGGATGCACCAAGAAGATTGCGAGGATGAACATCGGCGCAAAAGGCACGTCCAAAAAGGAAATCAGGGTGCCAGATACAAGGAATGACCTGAGCAGCTGCAAATCCCCAAGCGTTTGATATTGCCGCCCGTTGTCATGCAGGGATGCATGGGCCGCCGCGCTGAGAACCGGTGCACCCAACAGCACTGCAATTTCGACCGCCGTGCGCATCAGAATAAACCGGCGGATAGCGTCAAATACCGCCTGCAAGATCACCGCGCCCGCAATCACAATGGTGAGCATAATCAACGTATCAATAGAGCGGCTGGTCAGAACGCGATCAGAGATCTGAAACAGGTAAATCGGTACTGCGAGCACCAGAAGATTGGTGGCGCAGGTGAGGATCATCACGAAGCCGAGGTTGCGGCGTACCACCTGACGGCCCTTGCGCAACTGCTGGACAAACTGTTCTGGTCCCGGGCGTTTGTGAAATTCCGGCTTTGAGCCGCCACCATCGCCGCCGCCATTCCCGCCATTTGTATTGGCCGGAGGCTGGCCCCCGTTTTGTTTGAGAGCGGGGCCGGTATCGGCCTCGATCTGGACACCTCCCAACCCTTTGGCGATGCGTTCTGGCGCGGCCTTCATGCTTTCAGCACTGTCGCATCTGAGATCGGGCGTGAGTTTTAATAGGTCTTTCTCAGAACAGCCGTGAGCGGTGGCTTTTGTGTCGTCTGCGGTGGCGTCTGGCGTTTGGCCAGAGCCGGTAAAGGTCTTATCTAACATAATTTTTCCCTGTCACTGTCAGGCCAACATCGTTTGCATCAGGTCGGGGCCTGCACTGTTTTCAGGCGGCGTCGCGATGATTTCGGTGTCGTTGGTTGTGTCGATTTCGGGACCGATCATATTGTCGGCGAGGAAGGCCACCGCTTCATTGGCAAGCGCGGGCAGGGCGACGCCAAGCGGGTCCGCATCAGTGTCGATCAGATCGGCCTGATAAAGCAGCGCGTCGCTGTAGACTTCGCCACCAACCCTCACCTCTGAATCGATGCCATAGGTGTCGATACTGGCGAGGTTGATGGCCGCGTTTGATCCGGTGGTCAGATTGATCTCGGCTCCGGTGTCCTCGGCAAAGTTTTCCAGTGCGAGGTGAACCTGATCGGAGTCCCCCATCACATTGGTCTGCTCCAGCCAGTTGATGGTGGTCAGATCGCCAGAGATGTAGAGCACGGTCAAAACGTCATCGCCCGCAAATGCACCGTCATGAGCGACATCTGTGGTGATCGAGTTGGCCCCTTGTGCAAAGCCATCACTGGCCTCGGCAAAGTTGTCGGTCATCTCACCATAGGTATCGAGCCCGGTGTTGGTGATGCTGGCGCCGTTAAAGAGTAGGTTATCACCGCCGGAGTACCCCACAGGCACCCCATTCGAAGAGGTGATCGTATCGTAATCCATCATCACATTGGTCTGGCTGATCTGATTGATGGTGATCAGGTTTCCGCCAATCATGATCAAATCATACCCGTAGCCAATCTCGGCCAGATCGACCACATTGGCGATGGTATTGTCGCCCATCACAATCTGCGTGTTGGTGCCGGTGAATTGAACGTCGGCCCGGTCATTGTCGGTCATGAAGCTGAACTGGCTGACCCAATTGACCGTCAGAATGTCGCCATCGATGCGGGTCACGGCCCAGTTGTCGGGAAGGCCCAGATCTTGGGGTGTTGTGTCCTCCACGGTGCTGCCGTCTTCGACTGCAGGCATGGATGACACATTCGACATGACGGCGACATTTATGGTGGCAGACGCAGACGCCGCGGTTCCACCGTTAAAGCTGACCTGTTCGAAAAGCACATTGACCTGACTGATCGAGTTGAGCTCCACCACGTCGCCCATCACCGAAATCACCGGCGCATCGAGCCACCCGACCATGACGGAGGCGTCGTTGACCATCACATTGGCCCCGGTCACCACATTATGGCCGTCGTCGATTTCAAAAGTATCCGCATCCGATGAGGACCCGTCGAGGCCCTGAAACGGATCCGTGTCCGCCAGTGCGTCTCCGTCTTCCTCGGTATCGCTCTCTTCCTCTTCGAGCGTCACATCGGGATTTTCCGCCTGAAAATAGGCGGGCATCACATCGTCCAGAACCGGTGTTTCCTCGACGGTTTCGCCGTTCACGAAACTGCCTTGCGCGTCGGTTCCGAAGGATATGGTCACAGTTTCACCAATGCGGGAGGCATCCTCGACGGCGCTGATCGCCTCATAAAATTCGAGCGCAGCTGAAAGGGTGCTTTCGCTGAAATCAAGCGGTGCTTCAGAGGTGGTCGCTCCAAGCGCCTTGGAGATCAGCGCCAAACTGTGCAGAGACGTCAGATAGGCCGAAGGGTCGACAAATTCTGCCTGCTCTTCGTTGAGGTAAAGCTCATCATCATCTTCCATCCATGCAACCTGAGCGGTGATGGTGGCAACGCTGCCCGGCGGCTCCAGCGTCAGATGTGGGCGTGCCGGGAAAAAGGGCAGCGGAGCGGCCTGCCCATCAGGTGACCCCTCGATCAAGGCAAGTTGGCCCAAGGGTTGATAGAAGAGATCTGCGAGATAGAGGCCGTAGCCATCGGGGGCGAAGAAATAGTCCGCCGCCGATGGCGTATACTCGACCGAGGGTGAAAAGTCCGTGAGTGTGTAGGGTGCGCTGATCTTGACTGAAATATTGAGAAGATCCTCAACTGCGGGATCTTCCAGTTTGGCCGCCTGAAACTGGGCGTAGACGTCGCGCATACGCGCTTCTTCAATGGCGATGTGGAATACACCGATCATATGGGCGACAATTTCGGTTACTTTGTCGAACATGGTACTGGCCCCAATTGCTGGGAATGAATGGGCTGCTCACCTCTTTTTTTGTTATGGGCGGATTGAATTATCCGCAGTGCGAGCTTGGGAAATGGTGGAAAACCGGGCCCGATGATCGGGCCCGGTCCGTTGGTTTAATGTGCGATTATGCGCCGTCGCCATCGTCGCCGATGTAGCTGGAGCTGAAGCCCCCGCCGACCACGGTCATATCAACGGTGTTCCCAAGCACGTTGGCACCCATCACGATGCTCTGGTTGAACGCGGTGGTATCGACCTGAGCCGCCGACGAAGCGAAGGACTCACCGGTTACGAAACCATCGTCACCGTTGTTCGATCCCCACATGCCCGCGTTGCCGCCAGCACCGCCAGCACCGGTGGTCGCCATGCCGCCAGCACCGCCGGTTCCGCCACCGGCCTGCACACCGCCGACGACAGCCTGACCGCCGAAGCCGTCACCGCTGCTGCCGCCCCAGGCGTGTCCGCCGTAGCCATCCCCACCGTCACCGGCACCTGCAACATTCATGCCGCCATTGCCCTGAGAGTTGTTCAGAGCAGCAGCCCATGCCGCGGCGTCGCCGCCGTCACCACCGTTGGCGTTGCCGCCAGAGCCGTAGCCTTCACCATTGCCAGCTGCAGCTGCCAGAGATCCGGCGTCACCGCCGTTTCCGCTTTCGCCAGAGCCGCCACCGATACCGGTGCCGATTGCATCCGCATCGGATGTGCCGCCGTCACCGCCGTCTGCACCCGCAAGGCCAAGACCCAGAAGTCCCAGACCACCGCCAATAGCGCCGGTATCACCGGTGTCGCTGCTGTCAGAGTTGGCTCCTGCAGCGCCGACGCCTACGCCAAGACCGCCTGCATCACCGGTGTCGCCACCGTCTGC
Source organism: Tritonibacter mobilis F1926 (assembly GCF_000376545.2). NCBI lineage: Bacteria > Pseudomonadati > Pseudomonadota > Alphaproteobacteria > Rhodobacterales > Paracoccaceae > Tritonibacter > Tritonibacter mobilis. Next base: position 1,944,521 of record NZ_CP015230.1, on the reverse strand, counting down.
ATTCGATCCAGCCAGCCCTGCGCCGACACCGAGGCCCGCACCGATGGAGGTTGCTGCTCCGCCGTCGTCGCTGGTCGCGTCAGAGTCTGCCCCTGCGCCACCAATCCCGACACCAAGGCCGATGGATGCAGCGTTGCCGCCGTTTGCACCGTTACCACCCTGTGCGGATCCGTTGCCACCGTTGCCGCTGGCTCCGCCAGTTGCCCCGGCTGCGCCGCCGATCCCCAGACCGCCAAGTGCGCCTGCACCGTTTGCGGTGGCTCCGCCGCCGCCGGTACCGCCGCCTGCGCCAGCTGCGATACCATCGTCAGCAGTCGCAGTGCCGCCTTTTGCGGTGTTGGTCTGGTTCATCGTGCCATTATTGGACACGTTGCTCAGGTGGTCGTTGTCTTGCAGGTTGTTGGACTGCGCGTTGATGGTTCCGGCGTCGTTGCCAGCACCGTTCAGCGCGTCGTTCAACATGCTATCCAGATCAAGGTCGTTGCCCGGATTATAGTCGATGTTGCCCTTCGCCATGATGAAGTCACCGGCGTTGGAGTGATCCAGATCGATGTCGGCAAAATCATCGTCGGTGGGCTCATAGCCTTCGACCCCCACCGCGACATCCACGGTGACCGTAGAATCGTTGGTGTTGGAGTTCAGGTTGCCATTGGCGTTGAGGTTGGCATTGCCGTTGGCGTTGCCATTCGCGTTGCCGTTGGCATTCCCATTGGCGTTGCCGTTCTGGTTGCCGTTGGCATTGCCGTTCCCGTTGCCATTGATGTTGCCGTTCCCGTTACCATTGCCGTTCATGTTGCCATTCCAGCTCTCACTGGATTGGTACTGGCCCTGATCCTGATCTTGATCCTGGTCGGACAGCTGACCCTGCGCCTGCAGCTGAGCTTGCAGCTCCGCCTGCGCCTGACCCTGGCCCTGCAGCTGGTCTTGATCCTGATCCTGAGACTGGTCGCCCATCGGGCCGAAGTGGAATTGGTTTTTCTTAGACATAGGATGTCTCCCGTAATGCATTCCCGGGATCGCCACTCATATCAAAAGCGATCATTTGGGTTTGCCATTGATGTGTTTTCATGAAATTGCGCGCCGTTGAGATTTCGCTTCTGCCGGTGCGCTGCAGAAGTTTCGTGTGTCAGATATTTGATCCCCCCTCGCTATGCATTTTTGAAACAAAAGAGCCGGAGACAAACAGGCGATGATAGCGCTGTATTGTTGGCTCCTTCCTGCGGGCGCTGAGGCCAGCAAGGTCACAAAAGGTGACGTTCAGAGCATTGCGAAAGCAGAAACGTAAAACCACCCAACCATAGGATTAGGAATGGCAAATAATTGCTTATGTATTTGTTTTAGTGGTATTTTTTACATTGTTCTTGTGATCGCGAAACGATGTGCTGGCCGTGGATGTCATTCGTTTCAGTTGGCCTAATCAATGGGTTTAGTTCAGTTGAAACAAGGAGATTGCGATGACCGTTCACAAGGCCTAGGCCATATGAAGGAGGGGCAATCTGTGGCCGCAAATTTAATCCACTGATTTAATATGTAGGCTGACTATAATGTATGCTGTCAAAATAGAAAAAGATTTCCGAACCAGCCGTGCAACTAGAATGAGATGCGGTGTAACTCGTGGAAATTATTAAGGTTGTGCGCAGATGATTCGAAGATTCGTATGAAAGCGCCGCACCTTCGCCAAATGAGCAGTCCGTTCGGTGTGAGAATTTGTGATAACAACAACTCACAGGCGTGAAAATGCCGTGATTTCTGCAGGGTTACGCGCGTTTCTTCTGTTGAGTAGAGGTCTCATTGACCCTGCGTCAACTTTTTGATTTTTCAGGGTGATTTTTGAAAAACTACATCTTGATCGCGAGAATAGGCGTCACGATTGAGCAAATTTACGCCCGAACACGGCAGACACTTACGATAAATTGTGATAATTTTTTGTAGTTAGTTTGGCATTAATCAATGTTCCCGTCTCCGGGGGGAGGGAGCATCACGCTCCAGGGACAATTGGTGCATCGGGCGATATCGAGCGCCCTGCTATCGGATGAATAAATCCGAAGCAAAAAAGTAGTTTTAGTCGTTCAGGTACGTTCGCAACATGTGAAAACCAAGTGGGATGCGACATGAAGAGTAACGAGTTCAAAAGTGAATTGAGTGGGATCACGTGCTATTTCGTAGGAAATGCGCATGACTTCTCAGAACCAGCCATCGAACTGGCGACGATCAGTTTCAAGTCTGTTCGGTTTGAACGTCTTGAAACGATTGAAGATCTCCTTTCCCTAGATGTGGATCGGGTAGATCGCGTGCGTTCGATTATTTTAAATCAATCTATGGATGAATCGTTTAGCAATTCCATAGATCAAATTCAAGATAAATTTCCCAGTGCCACCACGGCCTTTGCGTATCGGCAGCCTGAATTGGCACGTTCTTTTTTAATTCGAATGAAGAACCAACGCCCAAAGCGCGGGGTTGGCTTTTTGCCGATGAATCGGGATCTTGATCGCTGGCTTACGGTTTTGCGGTTGCTGGTGCGGGGGGAAAACTACGTGCCGGGGGAGCTCTATGATGATTTTTTTTCGGGCGCTGACGTCGCGGCGGCGCATGAGCGGCCGCCAGCGTCGAGCGAACCGGAGCCATCCTCTCCCAAGTCGCGCGCCGCAGGTCAGCAGCGCGCATCAAAGGCAGGCAATATCCGCCTGACCACGCGCGAGGCACAGGTCCTGTCCTGTGTCGCCGAGGGCAAGCAGAACAAGCTGATCGCCAATCGGCTCGGGTTGTCGGAACATACAGTCAAGCTCCATATCCACCATGTGATTGCCAAGCTTGGTGTCAACAACCGAACCGAGGCCGCTGTTTGGTTTCTGGAAAACCACGGCTCTGATCAGTTCGTTCAATGAAGGGGACCGCGCATCAACCCAGTTTTGATGCGTTCCTCTTGCTGGTCGGTCGGCTCAACTATGCGTGGACCAATACCGAAAGCCTGTTGATCCATCTGATCGCCGGGCTGGCCGAGGTGGATAAGGAAACCGCGACGGTAATCTTCCTGACCCTCAACACCACGCGTGCGCGCATCGATCTGGTCGAGCGGTTGAGTAAACTCGACAGGGTTTCTGCCGATGAAAGAGACCCGGTGCTTGCGCTGACCGGGCGCATCCAGCGTCAATCCGCACTGCGCAATCGCTACAATCACTGCATCTATGCGTTTGACCCTGAGAATGGGAATCTCCACACGATTCTCATGCGAATCGCGGACCGCAAGGACACGCTGAAAATCGGTCAATCCACACCGCTGAACGATGCCGCCGCTGAAGATATCGAGACGGCAATCTCGGAATTGACAGCGATAAATCACGGTATCTGGCAGGTGATTGCACAGTTTGGTTATCCGGCCTGAGATCTCGGCCCCAAGACCCTAGCCAAACGGTCTAACCCTATTGCTAGCTTCACAGAAAATGCTTTGATTTTATGATGATAAGCTCAGTGTTTTTTAATTTTGAGCAGCTTGGATGCGGTGAGGGACGGTGACGGTTTTCACTCCATAACTCCGAAGAAATGCATCCGGCACAACCGCAATTCTGGGCTGCTGATTGACACCGGGGGGTGTGAGTAATGGCAGCTAGAGTTTCATTGGTTCCGATCTCAAAGAAAACGAGCCAAAACAGACGCCGGATTATGGTGGCAGGGGGCGCAGGTTTTGTCGGCGCGCATCTGTGCCAACGGCTGGTTCATGATGGCCACGAGGTCATCTGCATCGACAATTTTCAAACCGGTCGCATGTGCAATATCGTGCATCTTTTGGATGACGAGAATTTCGCCTGTGTGTCGCACGACATTGTCGATCCGCTGCCCGACCTGGGACACGTGGATGAGATCTACAACCTCGCCTGTGCGGCCTCTCCCAAGAAGTATCAGGTCGATCCGGTCCATACGTTCAAGACAAATGTGTTCGGGGCGTTGAACCTGCTGGAACTGGCGTTGCAACACGATGCAACGATCCTGCAATCTTCCACCTCTGAGGTTTATGGCGATCCGGAAATTACGCCGCAGGCGGAGACCTATCGCGGCAACGTCAATACCATGGGGCCGCGCTCTTGCTATGATGAAGGCAAACGGGCGGTGGAGACGCTGTTTTACGATTTCCATCATGCACGCGGCGCCAAAACCCGCGTGGCCCGTATCTTCAATACCTACGGTCCGGGCATGTGCCCTCAGGACGGGCGGGTGATCTCTAACTTCGTTACTCAGGCGCTGTCAGGAGTGCCGGTTACCGTCTATGGCGATGGCAATCAAACCCGTTCCTTCTGTTTTGTGAGCGATCTGGTGGAGGGGCTTATGGCGCTGATGGCATGCGAGGATGCGCCGGTTCAGGCCTATAACCTCGGTAATCCCGGTGAGTTCACCGTAAGGGAGGTGGCGCAGCACATCATCGAGACCTTGGGGTCCAAGTCAGAGGTCGCTTATCTGGACCTGCCGGTGGATGATCCGCGCCAGCGCTGCCCAGACATTTCCCGTGCCAAGGCTGATCTGAACTGGGCGCCCAAAGTGTCGCTCGCGGATGGGCTGCGGATGACGGTTCCTTATTTTGCGGGGCAGCTTCAACGGCCTGCCGCCCGCCTGCTGGTTGCGGAATGAAGACCGGGCAGAACATATGCGTGACCGGTGGAGCCGGTTACATTGGCAGCCACGCCTGCTATGCGCTGGCGCGCGAAGGGGTCTCGCCGATGGTGGTGGACAATCTGTCGACGGGCAATCGCAGCGCCATTCGCTGGGGGCCGCTGAGTCAGATTGATTTGCGCGATACAGAGCGGCTGGCACAAGCGCTGATCGCCCATGATATTTCGACCGTGATGCATTTCGCAGCGTCTGCCTATGTCGGGGAATCCGTCGCAGACCCAATGAAGTATTACGACAATAACGTTGGTGGCATGCTATCGCTGCTGCGCGCATGCGCGTTGGCGGGGGTGGAGCGGTTTGTGTTCTCCAGCAGTTGTGCCACTTACGGGATACCAGATGTTTTGCCCGTGGATGAGCGCGCCGAGCAACGCCCGATCAATCCCTACGGCGAAAGCAAACTGATCTGCGAACACTTGTTGCGCGATATTGCGCCTCAGATCGGAATGTCCTTTGCGATCCTGCGGTATTTTAACGTCGCAGGTGCTGACCCCAGCGGCGCATTGGCAGAGCAACATGACCCCGAAACCCATCTGGTGCCACTGACGCTCTTTACGGCGGCGGGGCGGCGGCATGTGCTCACGCTGTTTGGCGCTGATTATGATACGCCCGATGGCACCTGCATTCGTGACTACATCCATGTCAGCGATCTGGTGCAGGGGCATCTGCTGGCGCTGGATCATCTTGAGGACCACAAGGGCAACCTGATTGTCAATCTGGGCAGCGGTCACGGGGTATCCAACCTGCAGATCATTCGCACGGTCGAGGAAATCACCCAGCGCCACGTCAGATTGATGACTGCAGAGCGCCGGGTGGGAGATCCGCCGGTTCTGGTTGCCGACACCACATTCGCCAATCAGATCCTCGGCTTTGAGCCGCAACGCTCTGATATTGAGACCATCGTCACCGATGCGGCGCGCAGCTTTGGCCTGTTGGAGGCGCAAAATGCAGAATCTGCATGACCTCTCCCACCAGCCCTTCCGCAGGCCGGTCCTGCAGGGGCGATTGCGTCGCAAATACCTGGCGCTGGCGCTGCTGTGGCTGATCGCGGCGGTCTTCTTCTGGCAATGGTGGCTGCGCCCGGATCATTATACGAGTTGGTATCTTTATTGGCCCGTCACCCTGTGTGTGTTCTGGGTGTTCTTTGTGCAGGCATATCTTCTGGTGTTTTTCCTGCGCGCGCAGCATGCCACTGGCAGCCTCGCCGCGCTGGGGCCGCATCGGGTGGCGATGGTTGTGACCAAGGCCCCCTCAGAGCCGTTCGACGTGGTGCGGGTCACGCTGGAGGCCATGTTGGCGCAGGATGTGCCTCATGACACATGGCTGGCGGATGAAGACCCCGACCAAGAGACCCTTGAATGGTGCGCCCGGCACGGAGTTCAGGTCTCCACCCGCAAAGGCGTCGAGGACTACCACCAAAAAACATGGCCTCGGCGCACCCGCTGCAAGGAGGGCAACCTTGCCTATTTTTATGACCATTACGGCTATGATCGCTATGATTTTGTCTCGCAACTTGATGCGGACCACGTGCCGCAACCGAACTACCTGAGGGAAATTTTGCGCGCCTTTGTCGACCCGGATGTGGGCTATGTCAGCGCGCCGAGCATCTGCTCGCAGAATTCTGCCAACAGTTGGGCTGCCCGCAGTCGACTACACAGCGAGGCGGTCTTTCACGGTGTGGTGCAGGCGGGCTATGCCAATGGCTGGGCGCCGATGTGTATCGGGTCGCACTATGCGGTGCGGACCAAAGCCCTGCGCGACATCGGTGGACTGGGGCCGGAACTGGCCGAAGATCACTCCACCTCGATGTTGATGAACGCGGGCGGCTGGAAGGGCATGCACGCCATGGATGCCATTGCGCTGGGGGATGGGCCGGCCACATTTGTCGATCTGATTGTGCAAGAGTTTCAATGGTCTCGCAGTCTGATGACCATTCTCTTGCAATACACGCCACGTTATTTCATGGCGCTCTCGCCCCGGCACCGGGTGCAGTTTGTCTTTTGTCAGATGTGCTACCCGCTGCTTGCGGGGTTTATGGCGCTGATGTTCCTCTTTCCCATTGTCGCGCTGTTGTGTGACGTACGCTATGCGGAAGTGACGTTTCCTGCTTTTCTTGCCCATGTCTGGCCGTCGACACTGGTGCTGCTGATATTGGTGGGCTGCGTTCGCAGGGACGGGTTCCTGCGGCCCTATGACGCCAAGGTGTTGGGCTGGGAGAAGGTGGCCTTTGCCTTTGCGCAATGGCCTTGGGTTCTCTTGGGTATCGCGATGGCCGTGCGGGACAGGCTGTTTGGCGGTTTTGTCGATTTCCGTGTCACGCCAAAAGGCTCCGGCGTGGTCGCCATGATCCCCTGGGCTGTGCTGTTGCCTTATGCAGTGCTGGCGATGATGTCGCTACTGCCAGTGCTGCTGGTCGAGCACATCTCGGACGCGGCGGGCTTTTACATCTTCGCGCTGATCAATGCGATTATCTACACGGTGCTGTTTTTTGTGATTGCGCATAAGCATCTGCAGGAAAATCAAATCCGAATTTTCAACTGGCCGCTGCGCACGGCGGCTCAGATGGGATGCGTGGTGCTGCTGTCGGGTTTTATCATGGTGGGCTTTGTGGAGCGCACCAACGCGGCGCTGGTCGCGCTGACCGATACCGGCGGCAAGATCAAGATTTTTAAGCCGTATTTCCCGGTTTCCGGGGCAGGGCGGAGCACCACCAACAGCCCAGTCATGGCCTACGACCCCGACTGGTACTCTCAATTACTCAACTCTCTGATTTCGCAAAGGACGGGAAAATGAAACGCCTCATGGACTTGAAATGCCAGACCTTCAGATATCTTGGGGTCACTGCCGCGCTGGTGCTTGCCACTGCCAGCGCGCCTGCGGCTCAGACGGTTCCGCCGGGGAGCCTGCCCTTTGGTGTCTATGACCCCAATGGTGATTTTACCGACCTCAATGGGGTCTCGATCGAACATCTTTTCCTGCCGTGGGAGGACGTGCTGTTGTCGAGCCTCGAAGAAGCCGAGGATTATGCCAAGGCGCGTGATCGTACATTACTGGTCACCATCGAACCCTGGACCTGGTCGCGTGACGAACGCAACACGCCCCGGGTGCTGCGCAACGGTATCGAAAGCGGTGCGTATGACGAAAAAATGGCCAATATCTGCGCCGCGCTGGGGCAACTCGACATTCCGATGACGATCCGCTGGGCGCAGGAGATGGACGACAAGAGCGGCCAGTTTATCTGGGCCGGGTGGGAGCCGCAGGCGTATATCTCCGCCTATCGCCGGATGAATGATGTCTGCCGCCAAAGTGTTCCGGATGCCAAATACATGTGGTCGCCACTGGGGCTTGAGAACATGGCCGACTACTACCCCGGAGATGACTTCGTCGATGTGGTGGGGCTTTCGGTGTTCAGCTATCAGCCATGGGAAGGGGCGGTGCTGGGCGGTGCACAGAGCTTTGAGGACATATTTGGACCGCGGTACGAGCGTGCCATTCAATTCGGCAAACCTGTGATGGTGGCCGAACTGGGCTTTGTGGGGGATGCGGAGCATGTCGCCCAATGGAACGCCGATGTCAGAACCAAGGGAGATCTCTATCCGGAGCTGACGGCTGTGGTCTATTTCGACCAGCAGGAGGTCTACCCCTGGCCGGATGGATTTGGCCTGCCGAACTGGCGCCAAACGGCGAACGTTCTGGAGTGATTTCGCAGCGCGCGGGCAAGGCATTTGCTGCAAGACTGCAAGAGGTCTGGTCTTCGCCAAAGATGAAGAATCACAAATACGCAGTTTTTGCGATATATTCGCGCCCGGCCTGGCCGTAGTGGCGGGTTTTTGCCTGTGCTCTACGCTGACGAAGTGTGGTTTGGTCAATCATACAAAGGCCACCGCAAGTATTGCCGGTAACAAACTGGCAGTTCATAAGAAAATACACCGCCGCCTCTGAAATATGGGCGCGCGTGTTTTGTTTTCGTTTCCCCAAACTCTCTCTTACTCGACGATATGCGGCTCCGGACCTGCCTTGGGGGCCGCTTGACCGTTAATTATATGTTGTCCTAAATGAGGCACAGGTAACGAGACCCGCTTAATAAAGGGTGGGCTCACAACCCGAGGAGAGCAGTTTTGGTAAGACAGGTAGCACGCCAGTGTCGGCGCGGTTTTTTGGCATTTTCAATCGGAACATCGCTTCTTGCGAGTGCAGCGCTGGGCGCACAAGCAACGGGTGTCAGCAGCCCTAAAGAGGTCGTTCTGGCATCTGGCTCAGGCAGCTATGTGTGCACACCTGCCGGGTTTGGAAAGAAATCCCGCTGCTATCGCCGCTGATCTATTCCAGCCCTGCGCCCATGATTTGAAGTCGTCTTATGCCCCGCGTCTGGGGCTGAATAGACGCGCTAATGTTGCGGCAAACTGTTCATAGCTTCCTGCGCGTATTGGGCCGCCATGGTGATTAACGCATTGGCCGCATTGCGCGGGCGGGCGCAGAACAAAGGCAGCTTGGTCGGCGTGTTGTCGACCTCTATGACCTCCAACTGGCGGTTGCTCAGTTCCCTTGCGATTGCGGCACGCGGCACCAGCGCAAGCCCTGCACCTTCGACCGCCATGCGGATCATCATGAACAAGCTGTCGCTTTGCGTAAAACGACGGTGACGCCCCAGTCCAAAGGCGGGTCGGTGAGTGCTGCCATGGATGGGCGAGTCCCAGCTGTAGCCGATGATCGGAGAGCGCCCGAGGTCATCATCGCTGAGGCAACCCTGAAACAGCCCCGGCGCGGCAATCCAAACCATATCAAAACTGCCAAGCGGTATATATTTCAGGCTGCTGTCCTGGCTTTCGCTTGAGGCAAAGGCGATATCGAGCTGACCGGACCCCATGTGGCGCAGCAGGGTTGCGCTTTGGTTGACTTCGATCTCGACCCGCAGGTCGGGGAACTTGCGCTCCATACGCTCCACCAAAGGCATCAGCCATGTGGCCGCAACCGGCCCGTTGGCACCAAGGCGCAGGCGGCTGTCGCGGGCGTCGGCGCTGCGGTGAAACGACAGATCCTCCGTCAGGCGCAGCACCGTGCGAGCATATTCCAGCAGTTCTTCCCCTTGCACTGTCAGTGCGAGATTTTGATCGCGGCTCAGCAAGGTGACACCCAGTTCTTCCTCCAGTCCGCGGATACGCGAAGAGACCGTCGGTTGTGAGATATTCAGCACCTTTGCAGCCTTGCGAAAACTGTTGAGGCGGGTGACCCAGTAAAAGGTCCGAAGGCTGTGAATTTGCATGGCATTCTCTAACTGATAGAATAATCCTATCGGATTGATCCGCGAATTCAAGTGGACCCGTTCATATCAGCTGGTACGTGATAGAGAAAACGAACCGGAGCTGAGATGACCTATATCCTCGACCCTATGCCGCAGGCGATTGCACCCCAGAGCCTTGCGCGCCTTTGCGCCTTTGAGACGGTGCTGCTGGGACATTTCCTCTATCGTGGCATGTTGGACCCGGCGATCCGTCCGGTTGCGGCGGCGCCTCGGGTGGTGGGGACGGCGGTGACACTGACCTTGCCGGGGTTTGATTCCACATTGCTGCATCACGCGGCGGGGATGCTGCGTCAAGGCGACGTGCTGGTCATCGACCGCTGCGGCGATCACAAGGCCGCATGTCTGGGTGGCGGGGTCGCCATGGCGATCCGCAATTCCGGCGCGGCTGCGGTGGTGATTGATGGCTGCCACACGGATACGGAGGAATTGGCAGCGCTGGGCTTGCCAGTCTTTAGCCGTGGGGCCTCTGCTCAGACCACGCGGCTGACAGGCCAGGGCGGGGCCCTGAACCGCCCTGTGAGTGTCGGCGGCGTGCCAGTGCTGGCGGGCGATGCGATCCTTGCCGACGGGCTGGGTGTGGTGTCGCTCCATGCGGTGGAATTGCCCGAAATTCTTGCACAAGCAGAAGCGTTGCAAGCGCTCACCGACACGACCATTGCAGGCGTTGCACGTGGCGAGCGGATTGGTGATCTGTCCGGCGCAAGCGAGATGGTTGCGCGGCTCACGGCACCGGCGGGCTGAGCGGGATGGGCACCGTCGCAGATCTGGTGGATGCGGTCTATGCAGACCTTGGCCCGCAGGTGCAGGGACTGGTCTATGATTACTCCCCGGTGCCCTTTTCCCACGAACCGGGCCGCTTTGTACTGCCCGAAATTATCGAGGCGCGCGGTGCGGCAGAGGTGTTGGTGGACGACTGGTGTGGCCGGTCGCTGTATCGGGCCGACCCTGTGCAGCGGCGGGCTGCGAAAATCCTCAATCCTTTTGTCTGGAGTTACCACGCCGAGGAATGCTCGGTCATTCGCGAGGATCTGGGCCAAGGTGATGTGCGTGAGGTGCGCGAGCGGCTCTTGGACTGGACGCTGGGGCGCGGCATGACCGTACCCTTGCACCTGCCGGGGCGGGGATTTGCGACGCTGTCGGCCTTTATTGAGGGGCGGGCAGATATGGATATGCTGGCACGTTTTGCGTTGCAGGCCTTTGAGTTGCAGGATCGGATCTCGGTCGAGCTGCGGCAGGCGCGCGGCCCGCTGACCCTGCGCGAGGCCGAATGTCTGAGCCATACCGCCGCGGGGCTATCCGCCAAACAGATCGCCCATGAACTCAACCGCTCCGAGAGCATGGTGGTCAAACATCTGCAGGCTGCGGCCTCCAAACTCGGCGCGCGCAATCGCAGCCATGCAGTCGCGATTGCCACCCGTCAGGGCTGGATCGACTGAACCGCGCGCGCGGCGGCGTCACGCAGCAGGCCGACATCCGATGTGAAAGTGACCAAGGCATGCCCTCGGGCAAACAGGTCTTGCGCGTGTTCTCCGGGCAGTGCGGCCCCACCCAGCAGCTTGCCAGAGGCGCGGATCGCCGTTTCTGCATCTCGCAGCGCCTGTGCCAATTCGGGCGAGGCAAGATCGCCAAAGCTGCCATAGTCGCTGGTCAGATCCAGCGGACCCAGAAAGAGCATGTCGATCCCTTCGATCGCTGCAATCTCGGGGATTGCCTCCAGCCCTGCGCGGCTTTCGATCATCACGGCAACAAGGATCGAGACATTGGCTTTTTGCGCATGGGAACTGTCAGCGCCAAAGCGGGCAGCGCGCGAGACGGTGAACTGTGCGCCGCGACGGCCCAGCGGCGCGTAGCGCGCGGCCTCTGCAATGACGCGGGCCTCTGTGCCAGAACGCACATCGGCCACCATGATCCCGTCAAACCCCGCATCAAGCAGCGGCTTGATCGCCCCGGCAGAACCATCTCGGGCGCGGGCCATGACAAAGGCATCCGACATCGCGCGAATGGCGCGCAGTTCGTGCAAGGCAGATTGCATGTCTGCCGCCGCATGCTCGCGGTCGACAATCAAGAGCGGAAAGCCCGCTTGCGCCATCACCTCATCCACATCGGGATTGGCGAGGAACAGAAATGCGCCGGGCAGGCGGGTTCCGTTCAGCAGTGTCTGGCGCAGGGATCTCATGGGGCTTCTCCGGTTTTGCATGAGGCTAACGCGGACTGGCCCAGGCGGCATCCTGCAAGATCTTGCAGCTTGTTGGCGGGGCAGCGCCTGCGGCAGTTTTGCCCGAATATCGCCCCCGGTCTGAGCATTGGGGCCAATGGAAGGAGCCGCGCCATGCATCAAACCCCGAAGGTCCAAGAGGGCTACTGCGCCTTTGGTGAGCACCAGACCTGGTATCGGGTGACGGGAGATCTGAGCAACGGCGCGCTGCCCTTGGTGGTGGCCCATGGTGGGCCGGGTTGCACCCATGATTACGTCGATGCCTATAAGGCCATTGCTGCCACAGGGCGGGCGGTGATCCATTATGATCAGCTGGGCAACGGGCGCTCGACCCACCTGCCGGAGGCCCCGGCAGAGTTCTGGACCGTAGATCTGTTTCTTGATGAGCTCGACACCTTGCTGGCGCATCTGGGGATTGCTGATGGCTATTGCCTCTTGGGGCAAAGCTGGGGCGGCATGCTGGCAGCAGAACATTCGGTGCGTCGCCCTAAGGGTTTGAAAGCCTTGGTGATTGCAAATTCACCGAGTTCTTTTCCCACTTGGGTCGAAGAGGCGCTGCGCCTGCGTCGTGCGTTGCCGGGCGGGGTGCATGAGACCTTGCTCAAGCATGAAGCGACGGGTGATTTCGACCACCCCGAATACCAAGCCGCGAGCGATGTCTTTTATCGCAATCATGTTTGCCGCCTTGATCCCTGGCCGCCCGAGGTGGTGGCGACCTTTGATGCGGTGGCTGCTGATCCCACCGTCTATCACACCATGAATGGGCCGACGGAGTTTCACGTCATCGGCACCCTGAAGGATTGGACCATCGAGGACCGTCTGCACCGAATTGAGGTGCCGACGCTGGTGTTAACCGGCCGCTTTGACGAGGCCACGCCGCGCGCTGCTGAGGCCTATTCCACCCGTATTCCCGGCGCGCAATGGCTGATCCTCGGCCAGTCCAGCCATATGCCACATGTGGAGGAGCATGAGCTCTGTATGCAGGTGGTGTCGTCTTTCTTGGACCGGAGCACAAAATGACCCGTTTTGCCGCAATTCAGATGTGTTCGACAGCGGATGTTGCTGCGAACAATGCCGCGATCGAGGCCCTTGTGCGCGAGGCCGCAGGGCAGGGCGCACGCGTGATCAGCCTGCCGGAGGCCGCCAACATCCTGCTGCGCGACCAGATGGAGTATCCCGCGCGCTGCCTCTTGGAAGCTGAGGACAGCACGCTTGCGCTCTGTCAGGCGCTGGCGCAGGAGCTGGGTGTCTGGCTCCACACCGGATCATTGTTGCTGCGCACCGAAGAAGGCGGCCGTATCTGGAACCGCGGCCATATGATTTCACCCACTGGGGCGATCACGGCGCGCTATGACAAGCTGCACACATTCGACGTGGCGCTGGGCGGGGCGGGTGATTTCATCGAGAGCCGCGCGGTGGCACCGGGGCAGCGCGGTGCTATCACCTGCGAGGCGGACGGGCTGAAGCTGGGCCTGTCGATCTGCTATGATCTGCGATTTTCCTATCTCTTTCGGGCACTGGCCAGCGCGGGCGCTTCGGTCCTGATGATCCCTGCCTCCTTTTCACCGATCACCGGCCCCTTGCACTGGGAGCCGCTGCTGAAAGCCCGTGCCATCGAGACCGGGTCTTATGTGGTGGCGGCGGCGCAATCTGGCACCCGTGACGGGCTGCGCACCCATGGTCAGTCGCGGATCATCTCCCCCATGGGCGAGGTGCTGGCCGCCGCAGGGGATGAGCCAGGCGTGATCTGCGCCGAGATTGACTTGGCCGAGGTCACCGAGACCCGCCGCCGCCTGCCAGTGCTTGCACAGACCCGCGAGATCGGCGAGGTGAGCCATGAGGCGTGAGGTGCCCAAATTTTGCGTTGGTTTCTCGGGCCTTGGCACCGAACTTACCCCCTTATTTCGATCACGAGGTCTCGTATGACATCTGATTCTGCAGCAAAGGCGCTGGCGACGTGTCAGCTGACCGACAGCCCTTGGCGCTACGCGTTGCAGGTGGCCGAGGCCCCGGATGCGCCGCTGGTCATCGCGGCGCATGGAAGTGATCGCGACATCCGGGGCTTGCTCGACGGGTTGGGGCTAGAGGGGCAGGTGTCGGTTCTTGCACCGCTGTTTCCGGCAGAGATCGACGGCGAAAACACTGGCGATGACTACAAATTCCTGACCGGGGGTGGTGCGGATTATCTGGTTCTGATGGACCGTATCCTTGCGGATGCGCTGACGCGGCTGAATGGCAGGCCCCGCCAGATCTGGCTGTTCGGGTTTTCGGGTGGGGCGCAATTCGCGCAACGCTACGCGCTGTTTCGCGCGGCCCAACTGGACGGGATGATCCTTGCAGCGCCCGGTGGGGTGACGCTCTTGCGCGAGGATGTAGACTGGTGGCCTGGGCTGCGTGGTGCTGCGCGGGCCGTGGGGGCAGAGGTGGATTTCGAGGCGCTCAAAACACTGCGCACAGCAATCCTTGTTGGTGCGGAAGATCGCGCCGCTGGCATGGTTTCGCGTGCGGAGGGCACAAAATTCGGGGCACGTGACGCAGGCCTTGCCGGAGATACCCGCATCGACAAGGCGCGCGCGCTGCGCGACAGCCTGAGCGCCCATGGTGCGCCAGTGACTTACACAGAACTTCCCGGTGTGGGGCATAAGCTTGCCCCCTGCACTGAGGCCGCCGCAGTGATCCTGCGCGATTGGCTGACCCAAGAACAAGCAAGCACTCTTCCAACATCCGACAGGAGACACAGATGACAGGTTTCTGGATCACTGGCACGGCAGCCCTGTTTGCCGCAGGTGTGGCGCAGGCACAGTCCATTCCCGAGGGCTACCCCGCCGATTATGCAGAACTGATCAGCGCAGCCGAGACTGAGGGCTCTCTGCTGATCTACACCAACCTTTCCAACACCAACCTCGGCCCCGTCGTCGAAGCCTTTGCAGAGGCTTACCCCAACATCACCGTGGAATCGATCGAGATGGGCCCCTCTGAGGCCTTCTCGCGCTATGAGGCTGAGGTGGGCACCGGTGTTGAAAGCGCTGATTTGATCATCGCCAATTCGATCCCCGACTGGATACGCGCGGTTGAGGAAGGCGTCATCGCCGATTATGCCTCGCCCGAACGGGCGAACCTGCCGGAATGGTCCTATCCCGAGCCGGGGCTTTATACGTTTTCTGCCGATCCGATGGTGACGATCTACAACAAGATCACCGTGCCCGAAGAACTGCAGGTCAGCTCTATGGAGGAATATTTCGCCAATATCACCGCGCATCCTTCGGTTTTCGAAGGCAAAGTAGGCACCTATGACGGGCGCTACGCCTTTGGTGGTTCCATAGGCTATGCCTTCACTCAGCATCACGGCGATGCGGCGTGGAATTGGTTTGCTGCTGCCGGGCCATTGACCCGTCCGGGTGGCGGTGCCGGTGGCATGATTGAGCGCACGTTGACGGGCGAGTTGTCCTCGTCATTCTTCGTCTCCGGCCCGGTGGTCTTTGGCAAGATGAAAGACGGGCTGGAAGCCGTTCTAGGCTGGACCTTCCCCTCTGATGGCACGCCAGTGTTCCTGCGTGGCATGGGCATCACCGAGAGCGCGCCGAATGCAGCAGCGGCACGGGTCTTCCTTGATTTTGTGCTCTCCGAGCCGGGCCAGCAGGCCGTAAGCGCCGGTAGCCTCACGGCCTATCGTCCGGGTGTCGCACCCGAGGCCGAGGATGCCTATGCGCTGGATGACGTGATCAAGGCCATCGGTGGTGCCGAAAACCTCATCCTGATCGATTACGACCCGGAAATGGTCGCAGGTTTCAAGGCCTTCAACGCCCGCTGGGGCGAAGCCTTCAACATGTAATCTCTCCGGGGCCGGTGCGCAAAATTGCAATCGGCCCCGTTTGAAAGGACCTCTCCCCCATGGCATTTCTGTCTCGGACCGGCCCCCACCACGGCACGGCCTCCCCGCCGCCGTTTGACCGGGCGCGGCTTATTCAATGGCTGATTTTTCTGGTCACGGCCTCGCTGATGCTGGCGCCCGCGCTGCCTATCCTGTTGCAGGTGGTCGTAGATCGCCCCCTCTATGCGGATGACTGGCAGTTCACCCTTGGCAATATTGCGCAGATCTTTCAGTCAGAGCGCATCGGCCGCGTTGCGCTGACCACCGGGCTGTTTGCGCTCTTTAGTGTGATTATCGCCGAGGTGCTGGGTATCGCCGCCGCGCTGCTGATCGGACGGACGGACATGCCGGGCCGTAAGGTGATGGGCGATGTCTTGATGTGGCCGCTCTACCTGTCGCACCTTATCTTTGCGCTGGGCTGGGTGATCATCTACGGCCCCTCAGGATTTGTGACGCAGTTGATTGCCCAAAGCACCGGAGAAGTGCCGTGGAACCTCTATTCCATTGCGGGCATGTCGGTGGTGGCCGGGATCAGTCAGGCTCCGCTGGCCTATCTCTACTGTCTTTACGGGGCGGTGCGGTCAGTGGATTCCACACTGGAGAGTGCCGCGCGCACCACGGGCGCTGGCCCACTGCAAGTGCTGCGCAAGGTGACGCTGCCGCTGATGATCCCATCGATCATCACCTCCACGGCGCTCAATCTGGTGATTGCGGTGGAGACCCTGTCGATCCCGCTGTTTCTGGCCCGACCGGCGCGGATCGATACCCTGTCGACCTTTCTTTATGCCGAGGGCATTGCGGCCTCCAATCCCAATCACGGGCTGGTTGCGGCCTCATCGCTTCTGTTGATGACGCTGGTTGGCTCCACGCTGATGCTGCAACGCATGCTGCTGCGCCATGGCCACCGCTATGAGACCGTAAAGGGCAAGGGCTCGCGCCCGATGGTGCTGGGACTGGGCAAGTTGCGCTGGCCACTGGCGATCCTGTTCGCAACGGTGCTGATAACCACCGTGGTTGTGCCGATTGCGGGCATCATCTTGCGGGCCTTCACGTCCTTTCTGTCGCCATTGGTGCCGGTGTCTAAGGTGCTGACACTCAACAATTTTGATAAGCTCTTTGCAGATGAGGCCAACATCCGCGCGATCTGGAACACGGTTGAAATTGCGCTGCTGTCTGCGGGGTTGGGCACGTTGCTGGCGGTGGCGGTGGCGCTGGTGATCCAGCGATCCGATTTTCGCTTTGCCGGCACGCTGGAGGCATTGGCCTATTCGCCGCGTGTGGTGCCGGGCATGATCACCGGTCTTGGCGTGTTCTATGCTGCGGTGATCCTGCCGCCGATGGGCTGGCTCCGCGGCAATATCGGTATCATCGTGGTGGCCTATGTGATGGCAACCCTGCCGCTGGCGATGGGGGTGATCCAGCCTGCGATCGTGCAGATCGGGCGGGATCTCGACCGGGCGGCGCGCACGGTGGGTGCGGATTGGAGCGATGCCATGCGCCTCATTCTGTTGCCGCTGCTGAAACCGGCGCTGTTGGGCAGTTTCATCCTGCTTTTTGTGTTCCACCTCAAATCCTACATCATCGCCATCTTCCTGATGGCACCGGGGCTGGAGGTCATGGGCGTGTCGATGCTGTCGCTCTGGACCAATGGTGACGTGGGCGTGCTTGCGGCCTTTGCCACCTTCCAGATCGTGCTGGTCGCCACGCTGCTGCTCCTCGCCCGCTTCCTCTTCAAGGTTAAGATCTATGACTGAACTTGTTCTCTGTGATGTGTCTCGCCGATATGGCGCGGCGCTGGCCATCGACTCGCTGAACCTCACGGTGTCTGAAGGCGAATTCCTGACGTTTCTTGGTCCCTCGGGCTGCGGCAAATCCACCACGCTGGCCTCCATCGCTGGGCTGGACCAGCCGACCGGCGGGCGGATCACCTTTGGTGATCGGGTGCTGGTGGATGCGGATACTGGCGCCTATCTGCCACCCGAAGCGCGCGGATTTGGCGTGGTGTTCCAGAGCTATGCGCTCTGGCCGCATATGACAGTGGAAAACAACGTCGCCATGTCGCTCAAATTGCGCAAAGTCCCAAGTGCCGAGCGCAAAAAGCGGGTGGCCGAGGCACTGGAGCTGGTAGAGCTGGGCGGCCTGGCGAAACGCTATCCGGGCGAGCTTTCTGGTGGCCAACAGCAACGGGTCGCACTGGCGCGCGCGATCGTCTTCCGCCCGCCGCTGTTGTTGCTGGATGAACCACTGTCCAACCTTGATGCGCAGCTGCGCCAGCAGGCGCGGGTCTGGCTCAAGGATATTCAGCGCGAGCTGGGCCTGACAACGATCTACGTGACCCATGATCAGGACGAGGCGCTGGCCATGTCGGATCGCATTGTGGTGATGCGCGGTGGCAAGGTGATCCAGCTTGGCACCCCAAAAGATATCTACCGCGACCCGCAGCATCCTTTTGCTGCGAGCTTTATCGGCAATGCGAACCTGCTGGAGGTGTCCGGCGGCGCGGTGGCAGAGCCGGGAGCCTGCACTGTTACGCTGGCCGATGGGCAGCCGATCCATGGCCGTGCGCCGGTGGGCGGGCTGGTCTCGGGCAAGCAGTTGCTGGCGGTGCGCCCCCATCTGATCCGCCACGAGGCCTGCGCGGCTGCGTCGGAAATCACGGTCGAGTTCGGCGCTGAGAGCTATCTTGGCGATCATTTTGAACAGGACGTGCATGTGGCCGGGATCACCCTGCGCCTGAGCGTCGAAGAGCCACAGCCGCGCGGCACCGGGCGTATCTGGATTCGTCAGCAGGACGCGGTGGTGTTTTGTGCGGATAGCTAAGCTGGGTGGTTGAGACCTGAGAGAAATCTGCCCGCGGTGTTTTAAACACCGCGGGCAGTTTCATTTTCGACCTATTGCTTGGGCGGCGGCGAGGCCAGAACCGGGGCAAGGCTGTCGACAAAAACATCCATGAAGTCACGCACGACCCGTGGCACGCTGACGGCACTGGGGAAAAGGATCGACAACCGGTGGTGAATTTTGGGCTCGAACGGCTTGATAATAATGCCAGAATCTCGAAACCCTTCGGCATCAAGCGCGCTCACCACAGACGCGCCGACACCTTCGCGCACCATCAGGCAGGCAGATGTGAACTGCCGCACCTCCACAAGGCTGTTCATCTCGGTCTCATATTCAGCAAAGGCGCGCGAAAGGCGGCGATAAAAGCCACTGTCGCGCCGTGTGTGGATGAGTTTCTCTTCGGCCAGATCACGCGGAGTAATGACGGGCTTGTGCGCAAGCGGATGCCCTTTGGGCAGAATGCAGGCGGAACGCACAAAGAGATCAATGCTCTCGGTTGCCGGGTGACCGGCGAAATCATCGGTGATGCCGCAGTCGTACTGCTCGCCAATGATCCATTCCAGAATGCGCTCGGGGCGATCCGGCTCCAGCGCCACGGTGACGCCGGGGCGTTCTTTTAGAAATCGTGCAAGGATCTGTGGCAGGTGCGAAGTGGCAAAGCCGGGCAGGCAGGCAATCCGCATGTGTCCGCCGGTGCGTTCCTTGAGATCGCGGCGCAGATCTTCGAGGTGATCCAGACCCGCTAGGATGCGGCGCACCTCGGTCAACAAGTGCCGAGAATCGCTTGTGGGTTCCAAAATTCCGCGACGGCGCTGGAACAATTCGAGGTCCATCGAGGCGGAAAAATCAGAAATCAACCGGCTGACAGCGGGCTGTGAAATCCCCAGCATCTCTGCCGCTTTGGTGATGCTTCCGGTCTCCGCGACCGCTTTGAAAGCCTGAAGTTGGCGTAATTTGAACTGCACTCTTGCATCCTTGTTGCGGTTGATGGTCGAGGGGTGATGAGCTGTTTATAATATTGTGTTATGACATTGTTGTGAAACTTTCACTTGAATTATGTTTCTTCCTGTCAAATGCTGCCCGCGAATGACCTGAGGAGGATAAAACGATGGGTGTTTCAAAAATCGCATTGACCTGCGCCTTGGCAACGGGCCTGACCGCCGGTGCCGCTTGGGCCGAGACTGAAATTCAGTGGTGGCACGCCATGGGCGGTGCCAATGGCGAGCGCGTGGACAAGATCGCAGCCGACTTCAACGCCAGCCAGTCCGACTACAAGATCGTGCCCACCTATAAGGGCAACTACACCGAAACCATGACCGCCGCCGTGGCGGCCTTCCGCGCCGGTGAGCAGCCGCATCTCGTGCAGGTGTTCGAGGTCGGCACCGCCACGATGATGGCCGCCAAGGGTGCGATCTACCCAGTCGAGCAGATGATGGCCGACGCGGGCGAGCCGTTTGACAAATCCGACTATCTGCCGGCGGTGATCTCCTACTACCAGACCCCCGAAGGGGAACTGCTGTCGATGCCCTTCAACAGCTCCACCCCGGTGATGTGGTACAACGCCGATGCGCTGGAGGCTGCGGGCGTCGATGTTCCCGAAACATGGGATGACGTCAAAATCGCCGCACAGGCGCTGGTCGACAACGGCATGGAGTGCGGCCTGTCCTTTGGCTGGCAGTCCTGGGTGATGATCGAGAACTTCTCCGCGTGGCACAACATGGAGATGGGCACCAAGGAAAACGGCTTTGCCGGGTTTGACACCGAATTTGTGTTCAACAACGACAAGGTTGAGGCCCGTCTGGACGACATCGCCTCCATGAGCGAGGGCAACCTGTTCAAATACGGTGGCCGTCGCGGCGACAGCCTGCCGCTGTTCACCAATGGCGAATGCGGCATGTGGATGAACTCTTCGGCCTATTACGGCTCCATGGTCGAACAGGCGAAGTTCAAGTTCGGTCAGACCATGCTGCCGCTCGACACCTCCGTCGCGGATGCGCCGCAGAACTCCATCATCGGTGGCGCGACCCTCTGGGCGCTGGCCGGTCACGAAGCTGAGGAATACAAAGGTCTGGCGAAGTTCATGACATATCTGTCCTCGGCTGAGGTGCAGGCCTGGTGGCATCAGGAAACCGGCTATGTTCCGATCACCACTGCTGCCTATGAGCTGAGCAAGGAGCAGGGGTTTTATGACAAAAACCCCGGCACCGACACTGCGATCAAACAGCTGAGCCTCAACATGCCGACGCCGAACTCTCGCGGCATTCGTTTTGGCAACTTCGTGCAGGTGCGCGACGTCATCAACGAAGAGCTCGAAGCGCTCTGGGCTGGTGATAAGACCGCTGCCGAGGCGCTTGATACCGCAGTGGAACGCGGCAACGCGCTTCTGCGCAAGTTTGAACGCTCCGTGAAGTAATCGCCCACGGCTCTCCCCGGTCTTGCAGTGATGCAGGGCCGGGGAGGGCCGATTTTTATCCTTTTCCAGAAAGGACCCCGAGGCGCCTATGCTGAAACGCGTCCATTTCCCCTCATCCCTGTTGCCCTACCTGCTGGTCGCGCCGCAAATCGCGATCACTTTGGTCTTTTTCATCTGGCCCGCCAGTCAGGCGGTCTATCAGTCGTTCCTGATCGAGGATGCCTTTGGTCTGTCGACCGAATTCGTCTGGTTCGAGAACTTCGAGCTGTTGTTCGAGGACGACATCTATCTGGCCACCTTTGGTCGCACGATCTTCTTCTCCGCTGCCGTGGCGATCCTGTCGATGTCGATGGCGCTGATCCTTGCGGGTTTTGCCGACCGGGTCGTGCGCGGCGCGACGGCCTATCGCACACTCCTGATCTGGCCCTACGCGGTGGCGCCGGTTCTGGCGGGTGCGCTGTGGGTGTTCATGTTCAACCCGACGCTGGGGATCTTTCCCTATATCCTCGATTTTGTCGGCGTGGACTGGAACCACTACCTGAACGGCAATCAGGCGATGGCGCTGGTGGTCTTTGCATCCGCATGGAAGCAGATCGCCTATAACTTCCTGTTCTATCTTGCCGCGATGCAGTCGATTCCGCGCTCGGTGATCGAGGCCGCCGCCATTGATGGCGCAGGCCCGATCCGCCGGTTCAAGGATTTCATCTTCCCGCTGGTGTCGCCGACCACGTTTTTCCTGCTGGTCATCAACGCGGTCTATGCGTTTTTTGAAACCTTCGGCATCATCCACGCGGTGACGCAGGGCGGGCCTGCGAACTCCACCACCATCCTCGTCTACAAGGTGTTCAACGACGGCTTTGTCGGCCTTGATCTGGGTGGCTCTGCCGCTCAGTCGGTGATCCTGATGGTGCTGGTCATTGCCATGACCGTGGTTCAGTTCCGTTTTGTCGAGAGAAGGGTGCAGTACTGATGGTTGAAAATCGACCCATCCTGAACATCGTCAGCCACATCGTCCTGATCCTCGGCATCGCCATCGTGGCGCTGCCGATCTGGATCACCTTTGTGGCCGCCACCCATGACGCGGTGCGCATGACACAAGCACCGATCCCGCTCCTGCCGGGCAGCCATTTCTGGGAAAACTTCCAACAGACGCTGTTTGGCTCCGGTCTGTCGGGCACCGAGATTGCCCCGGTCTGGCGGATGCTTCTGAACTCTCTGGCGATGGCGATGATGATCTCGCTGGGCAAGATCGCGATCTCGCTGATCTCGGCCTTTGCTATCGTCTACTTCAAGTTCCCGTTCCGCATGGGCTTCTTCTGGCTGATCTTCATCACCCTGATGCTGCCGGTGGAGGTGCGCATCCTGCCCACGTTTGAGGTGGTCGCGGATCTTGGCATGCTCAACAGCTATTGGGGGCTGTCGGTGCCGCTCATCGCCTCGGCCACCGCGACGTTTATGTTCCGGCAGGTGTTCTTGACCATCCCGGACGAGATGCTCGAAAGCGCGAGGATCGACGGGGCAGGGCCGATGCGGTTCTTCTGGGACATCGTGATCCCGCTCAGCCGCACCAATATTGCGGCGCTCTTTGTGATCCTGTTCATCTACGGCTGGAACCAGTACCTCTGGCCCTTGCTGATCACCACCGACACCGACATGACCACCATTGTCATGAGCATCAAACAGATGCTGGAGGCCGCAGAGCAATCCCCGCAATGGAACATCATCATGATGACGGCCCTTCTGGCGATGATCCCGCCGGTCTTTGTCGTCGTCGCAATGCAGAAGCTCTTTGTTCAGGGCCTCACCGAGACAGATAAATAGGCATCCCACATGGCAAGCATTACCCTCAAGGATCTGGTGAAATCTTACGGTGACACCGAGGTCCTGCATCACATCGACGGCGCGATCAACGATGGCGAATTCGTCGTGATCGTCGGCCCGTCGGGCTGCGGTAAATCCACCCTCTTGCGGATGATCGCGGGGCTGGAGACCGTGACCTCTGGCGACATTCAGATCGGCGACCGGGTGGTCAATAATCTGGAACCCGCCAACCGCGACATCGCGATGGTGTTTCAGAACTACGCGCTTTATCCGCATATGTCGGTGCGTGAAAACATGGGCTACGGCCTGAAGATCCGCGGCAACAGCAAGGCCGACATCAACCGCCGCGTCGAAGAAGCCGCCGCGATCCTCGAAATCGGGCCCTACCTTGACCGCAAACCCCGGCAGCTGTCGGGCGGGCAACGGCAGCGGGTCGCCATGGGGCGCGCCATCGTGCGCGATCCGCAGGTGTTCCTGTTTGACGAACCACTCTCCAATCTGGATGCCAAGCTGCGGGTGCAGATGCGCCTTGAGATCCGCAAGCTGCAACAGCGCCTTGGCGTGACCTCGATCTACGTGACCCACGATCAGGTGGAGGCGATGACGCTGGGCGACCGGCTGATGGTGCTGAATGGCGGCTATGTCGAACAGTTCGGCACGCCCATTGAACTTTATGATCGCCCCGCCACGCTCTTTGTTGCGGGTTTCATCGGCTCTCCGTCGATGAACTTCCTGCCTGCCGAGGTCGCCTCGGGCATGGTGACGCTGGCCAATGGCGCGCGCCTTGCGGGTGGGGGCACCGCTTCGGGCGAGGTGACGCTGGGCCTGCGCCCGGAACACCTGATCGCCGATGAGACGGGTCCCATCGAGCTCAATGTGCAGCTTTGCGAACAGCTGGGTGCGATCACATTGCTGCATGGCCATCTGAGCGGCACTGATGTGGAATGTGTGGCCAGCATGCCCGGTCACGTATCCGCAGCGCCCGGAACGCTGATGCGCTTTGCCATTGCGCCGGAACATCTGCATATGTTCGACACGCAGACCGGTAAACGAGTGGACGCATGAGTCATTTTCCCCAAATCGACGCCTATCGTGGCGAAGCCGGGCTGATCCGAGTGATCGGCCATCGTGGTGCCCGTGGTGTCATGCCTGAAAACACGCTGGAGGGCTTTCGCTTCACCTTCGACATCGGCGTCGACGCGCTGGAGTTCGATGTGGTGCTGTCTTCGGACGGTGTGCCAGTGATCACCCACAATCACGCGCTGTCGCCAGCGGCGGTGCGCGATGCCGGGGGCGCTTGGATCGCACAGGACGACATTCAGGTCGCGGATCTGCCACTGAGCGAGTTGCGCCGCCTCGATGTGGGTGGGCTCGACAGCCGGTCCACCTATGGGCGGCGGTTCCCCGATCAGGCGTTTCTGAGCGGGGTCCGTATCCCCACGCTCGCTGATCTATGCGCGCTGGTGAAAGAGCCGCAATATGAACATGTTGCCCTGCTGCTGGAGCTCAAGACCGATCTGAGCGATCCGGATATTGCGGCAATCCGCGTGCAGCAGGTCTCGGCTGTGGTGGAGGTCGTGCGCGCCCATGGGCTGAGCGCGCGCACTGCGCTGCATAGTTTTGACTGGGCGCTTCTGGACGAATGCCGCCGGCAGGCCCCGGAGATGCCGACCTCCTATCTGTCCGAGGCCCCGCGCGGAACAGAAGGCGAGCAACCAGCAGGTGTCACCGATGTGACTGCCCTGCCTGAAGTGGTCGCCAAAGCCGGTGGTCAGATGTGGTGTCCGTGGTTTCAGGACGTCACCCCGGAGCTGCTGGCACAGGCCCGCGCGCTGTCGCTTCCGGTCACCGTCTGGACTGTCAATGAGACCGCCGATATCGAAGCGATGATTGATGCGGGTGTTGATGGGATCGTGACGGATTATCCGGGCCGGGTGCAGCGTCTTTTGCTGGAGCGCGGCTTGCGCTGGAGCGAACGTGTCCCGACACCCGCCATCGCGACATGAGGGATATGAGCACAATGATCGGCACCGACTGGGCGTTTCAACGATATGAGAGCGTGCGCGCGACACTGCCGGATGCACGTTTTACCGCCCGTTCGCGCGCGGGACAGGATCTGGGTGATACCGTCGATGCGTATGATGCCTATATTCTCGATGCCTTTGGCGTGCTGAACCGAGGCGAGACCGCCATCGACGGCGCGGTCGAACGCATGGCAGCACTGCGCGCCTTGGGCAAACGGCTGGTGGTGCTGACCAATGCCGCCAGCTACACGCGCGCGGAGGTGCTGGCCAAATATCACCGGCTCGGCTTTGATTTCACTGCATCCGAGGTGGTTTCCAGCCGCGACGTGGCCTTTGCCGGGCTGCCGACGCTGCCCGAGGGCACTTGCTGGGCTGCTGCGGCGGCCCCGGAAGATGACTTTAACGATGCGCCCTCGGGCGCACAGATTGCACATCTCGCGGACAACCCGGACCTGTTGCAAACCGCCGGGGGCTTTTTGCTGCTGTCATCCGCGCGCTGGGATGCGGCCGACACAAAGGCGCTGACCGACGCGCTGCTGGAAAATCCGCGCCCGCTGGTGGTGGCCAATCCCGATCTGGTGGCCCCGCGCGAAGAGGGCCTGTCGCTGGAGCCGGGCCTCATCGCGCATGACATCACCGAACGCACTGGCGGCAAGGCGATGTTCTTTGGCAAGCCCTTTGGCAATGCCTTTGACACCGCGTTGGCGCGGCTGGCGGACATTCCTCGCGCCCGTATCGCCATGGTGGGAGATACGCTGCACACGGACGTGCTGGGTGGCGCTGCGGCGGGGATCGGATCTATTCTGATAACCGATCACGGGCTGTTTAGCGGCCATGATGTCGCGCCTTACATAGAGAAGAGCGCAATTCGACCGAGCTGGATCGTCGCAACGACGTAATCTCGTCAAAAAACGTCGGGCGAAGGTTCGACCATACGCGAGGGCGGAACACAGGATTGACGGCATTTTTGATACAGATCGCGGGCGCGGCAGCGCTCTTGCTGTGGGCGGTGCGACTGGTGCGCACCGGTGTGGAGCGGGCGTTTGCCACGCAACTCAGACAAGGCCTGAGGCGGGCGTCGGATAACCGGTTGCTGGCGGCAATCTCGGGGCTGGTGTCGGCCATGCTGCTACAAAGCTCTACTGCCGTTGCGATGCTGGTCTCAAACTTTGCCAGCAAAGGCGCGCTGAGTGCAGCGGTAGGGGTGGCGATGCTGCTCGGTGCGGATCTGGGGTCCGCATTGGTGGCGCAGATCCTGCTGGCCCGTCCCGGCATATTGGTGCCTGCACTGCTGCTGGTGGGGGTTGCCCTGTTCTTGCGCAGCAACCAGCGCAAGCTGCGCCAGACTGGCCGCATCCTGATCGGACTGGCGCTGATCTTTGTCTCGCTTGATATGCTGCGCACGGCCACGGCACCGATTATCCAGAGCGAGGGCGCAGTGGCCGTCCTTGGCTATCTCGACAGTGATTTGCTGACCGCCTTCCTGCTGGGTGCGGTCTTTGCGTGGGTGGTGCATTCCAGCGTTGCAGCCATCCTGCTGTTTGTAACCATGGTGGCGCAGGGGGCGCTGCCGCCGATGGCAGCGATGGCAATGGTTCTTGGGGCCAACCTTGGTGGCGCCATGATCGCATTTGTGCTGACCTTGGCGGCCGATGTGCGCGCCCGCCGTATCGTGAGCGCCAATCTCGCGCTGCGCGGTGGTGGCGCCTTGGCTGTGTTGCTTGCGCTCAATTTGGATGCGCTTGATCCCACATGGCTGGGGCAGGGCGCGGCGGTACAGGTGATGGGGCTGCATCTGGCCTTTAACCTTGCGTTGTGCCTGCTGGCGCTGCCGTTTGTCGGCCTCATTGCCCGTATGAGCAAAGGCGTGATGCGTGATCCCACCGTTCAGTCGCTGGGGCGCGGGATGAGTGCCTTGGACCCTGCCGCCCTTGAAGATCCGCCGCGCGCACTTGGCTGCGCTGCGCGGGAACTGTTGCGGATGGGTGAGGTCATCGAGAAAATGCTGGTCGCCGCCATGGGCCTTTATGAGGTCTGGGACGACCGCGTCGCCAGTGCGATCCGTGACGAGGACAAAGCGCTGCGACAGATGCATCTGGACCTCAAACTCTATTTGGCGGGGATGAACCGTCACAAGCTGGATGACAGTGCCGTCAATGGCGCGATTGAGGCGTCGCTGATGGCGGCCAACCTTGAGGCCGCCGCCGATCAGGTGGCGCGAAAAATGACCGATCTGGCCCGCAAACTGTCGCATGAGGGGATCAGCTTTTCCAAAAGTGGCAAGCAGGAGATCGACGATTTTATGGACCGCATTCAGGCCAACGTACAACTGGCGCTGACGGTGATGATGACGCGCAACCCTGATGATGCACGCGAGTTGGTTGCGGAGAAAGAAAGCATCCGCACCGCAGAGCAGAGACTACAAAGCAAACACCTGACACGCCTGCGCGAAGGCGTGAGCGAAAGCATTGAGACCAGCGCCATTCATCAGGAAACCTTGCGCATCCTGAAACAGGTCAATACCTCCTTTGCGATGGCAGGCTATCCGATCCTCGATGAATCTGGTGATTTGCTCTCAAGCCGTTTGTCCTCACAAGGGTAGCAATCGGCAGCCCCTTTGGTATCGGGCTGGAACGGGCGCGGACCTGCGTGGCATGCATTCAATAAGGATTTGAAAATGAGAGATTTCCCCAAGATTTGGTTCTTGCGGCATGGTCAGACCGAATGGAACGCTGAACAGCGCGTGCAGGGGCAACTGGAATCTGATTTGACAGAATTGGGCATCGCGCATGCGCATCGGCAGGCGGAGTTGATGGCGCCTATTCTGCGCGATCAGCGACCGCCCTGTCTGGTCTCGCCGCTGCGCCGCGCCCAGCACACGGCGCGTATCGCACTTGGCACGCAGAGCTTCGTGACCGAGCCTGCATTGGCAGAAGTCTATGCAGGTCAGTTTCAGGGGCTTACCCTTCAGGAAATCGCCGCGCGCTATCCTGAAATCGATGCCCGCGTTGACACCCACCTCGATCTGTTTTGCGCCGCGCCCGAAGGCGAGGGATTTGCCGCGCTGCACGACCGCATTCTGGGCCTCTTGCAGCGTCTGGAGGCCCCTACCGTATTGGTTGCGCATGGGCTGCTGGGGCAGGTGGTGCGCGGATTGATATGCGGGCTGGAGCGTGACGAGATGGCGGCCCTGCCCAATGAACAGGGCTGTGTCTATGTGCTTGAAGAGGGGCGCGAAACCGTGTTGCGCTGAAGGTTGTCACATTTTCTCAAAAAACCTTGCGATGCCCTCTTGCACTTTCCCTCAGCATTCTCTAAATCCCCGCTCACCGGGTCGTTAGCTCAGTTGGTAGAGCGCTTCGTTTACACCGAAGATGTCGGGAGTTCGAGCCTCTCACGACCCACCATATCCTCAAAGTTTCAGATCAACTTTGCGACGTGTGCGCAAAATAATTGAGCCTAAAACGCGGCACGCAAGCCTACGCTTGGCGGTGTTGCGAACTCGCGCCTTAGGCCTGACGGCCAGCTTCGTTAGGCTGGCAACTATCCTGGCCGGTTGTCGAAGCAGAAGCTTGGACAAGTACTTGATATTAAATCAAATTGGATCGCTGCAAGGCAGCTTTGAGCCGAGTTTGAAAAATGCTGCGCTTTGCGCAAAGGACTGCTTCCTGATGGCAGGGAAAATCCAACGAACGCGTGTAGACAACGACTTTATGTTTGGCCAATGTCGTCCGAAATGTAGCTACCCGTATCAAGGTGCCAACCAAGTTGCTTTAAATTAGGGCCACCTCAATATGCGATCTTTGCTACTTATCTTCGTGATGGTTGGTGCGGCGAACGCACAAACAGGAAACTCTCAGGCGACCGAGAATTTGATTTCAATTCTTAGCCGATCAATGGATCAAGAGACGCCAGCATATTTGCAGATCGGCGACGGGCCTTGTTGGGAGGCAGTTATTGAAGTGATTGATGGAGACCTGACTTTTGGCGGCGGACAAGGGCCTGCGCCACGCATTTTTGCGGATCAATCAGGTCCGATGCTCTTGCTAGACGGTGCGTCTGATCAGGTCGGTGGCGAGAGCTACTTGGTATTGCGAGCCAGCGAAGCAACCACTGATCCGACCGGAACAATCCTCAGGCCTGTGGCGCTGTGTCGAGATGCTGAAGGCGCGCCACGATGCACTGGAAAGATCGGAGGATTGCGGCAATTCTCGCTTCGCGCATCGTCTGATAACATTTGCGAATAACGTCGGAAACTCTATCGAGCTCAACTGAATTGATGACCTCAAGACCGGGACGGGTGATCGCAAGACTGTGAAAAAAATTCGCAAGCCTTTCTGCGTCTGCCAACGCGGCCATTGGCGCAGTTGCAGCAAAAGCCCGGTTTTCCCGCAGCCCTTCAAATCTGTGATGTTCTTGGCTGCATCGTAAGCGAAGGTTGGCGTCTCGTAGTCCTCATGCGGCGTCGGGTCGCCGATTGGCTCGCAACTGTGTTTATGCACCGGGTGTCCGAGCTCAGAACATCCTGATCCAGAACCGGCGCCGCTTGCAATCTGTGCGAGATCTGCAATAAGCCCCGCCATCCGGTCGCAGCCTACCCGGACATCAAAACAAGGGCCTCAAAATGAAAACACTTGTCATCTGCTCAGGCGGACTCGATTCCGTGTCGCTTGCGCATATCACAGCCAATGAGCATCAGCTCACCCGGCTGGTCTCCTTCGACTATGGTCAACGCCACCGCAAGGAGGTCGACTTTGCCGAAGCGGCTGCCAAGCGGCTCGGCGTGCCGTTCCACCTGATCGACATGCGCGGCATCGGTGGAGCGCTGACAGGCTCCGCCTTAACCGACGATATCGACGTACCCGACGGGCATTACGCCGAAGAAACGATGAAAATCACCGTTGTGCCAAACCGGAATGCGATCATGCTGTCGATCGGCTTTGGCATCGCTGCGGCGCAGGGGGATGCGGCTGTGGCCACCGCCGTGCATGGCGGCGATCACTTCATCTATCCAGACTGCCGCCCCGGTTTTACACGCGCTTTCGACGCCATGCAGCAGGCGGCGTTGGAGGGGTATGCCGATGTCCGGCTGCACACGCCCTTTGTTGAACACAGCAAAGCCGAGATTGTCCGTCAGGGCGCGCGGCATGGCACGCCCTTTGCCGAGACGTGGTCTTGCTACAAAGGTGGCGCGTTCCATTGTGGGCGCTGCGGCACCTGTGTGGAGCGGCGCGAGGCCTTTCATCTGGCCGGGGTTAGTGACCCCACCACCTATGCTGACCCGGAGTATTGGACCACGGCGCTCGCCACGCGAGGGGAAAGCTGATGTTTCGCATTCGTAAGGAATTCCACTTTTCGGCCAGCCATCAGTTGAGCCATTTGCCCGACGACCACCAATGCGCGCGCCTGCATGGGCACAACTATATCGTGGTGGTCGAGCTGGCCGCCGAAACCCTCAACACTGAGGGGTTTGTGCGCGATTACCACGATCTGAAGCCGCTCAAGACCTATATCGATGACACCTTCGATCACCGGCATCTGAACGATGTGCTGGAGGGCCCCTCGACGGCGGAGAACATGGCGAAACATTTCCATGACTGGTGCGCCGCACGCTGGCCCGAGACCCGTGCCGTACTGGTCAGCGAAACGCCAAAAACATGGGCGGAATACCGGCCATGACCCTGCGTATCGCCGAGATATTCGGCCCAACCATTCAGGGCGAAGGCGCGTTGATCGGAGAGCCCACCGTCTTTGTTCGTGCTGGCGGGTGTGATTATCGGTGCAGTTGGTGCGACAGCCTGCATGCCGTAGAGAGCCAGTATCGCCATAGCTGGGCACCGATGGAGACCGATGCTGTCTGGGCCAAGGTACACAAGCTCTCGGGCGGGCAGCCCCTGACGGTGTCGCTGTCCGGGGGCAATCCGGCCATTCAGGATTTTGGCCCGCTCATCACCAAGGGCAGGGCGGTTGGCTACCGGTTTGCCTGTGAAACCCAAGGCTCTATCGCCCGGCCGTGGTTCGCCGAACTTGACACGCTGGTCCTGTCGCCCAAACCGCCATCAAGCGGCGAGAACGTGGACTGGGATGCCTTCGACAGCTGCCGCACCATCGGTGCTGGCGCGCGACAGCAGGTCATTAAGATCGTGATATTCGACGAGACCGACTACCAGTGGGCGCGCGAGGTCCACAGACACCACAGTGATCTTGCCCTCTATCTTCAGCCCGGCAATCCCGAGGTAGATCCCGCGACCCCGGTCGACCTGCAAACACTGGCCAACCGTCTCGGCTGGCTCACTGAAAAAGCGATGGCCGATGGCTGGTTCGCCCCCCGCATCCTGCCGCAACTGCATGTCCTGATCTGGGGCAATAAGCGCGGTGTCTGACGTGATGGAGACTCTGATGTCCGAAGATATCTACAGCAACCTCAAGCAACTCGGCGGCGAGACCCGCATCCCCGCCAGCCCCGAAGAGGCGGAACTTGAGCGCGTGCCGAACCCGCAGGCCGATGTGGCCTATAACGTGCGTTTCACCGCGCCGGAGTTCACCTCGCTCTGCCCAATGACCGGTCAGCCGGACTTTGCCCATCTGGTGATCGACTATGTTCCCGGTCCTTGGCTCGTCGAGTCGAAATCGCTCAAACTGTTTCTGACATCATTCCGCAACCACGGTGCGTTTCACGAGGATTGTACGATCTCTATCGCGCGCCGTCTGGCCGAATTCCTCGACCCTCAATGGTTGCGGATTGGTGGCTACTGGTATCCGCGCGGGGGCATCCCGATCGATGTGTTCTGGCAGACCGGACCACTGCCGGAAGGCGTATGGATCCCCGATCAAGGCGTGCCGCCTTACCGAGGCCGCGGCTGAGGGTTGCATATTGGCCCTACGCGTCGCGGACAGACCGTAGCAACAGCGGGCGCGGTTTGTGCAAGTTGCATGGTCGGGCCTTTTGATATGAAAGAGCAAACGCCGCCCTACAGAAGGGCGGCGCAGGGCAGCACGGCACGGTCAGGTCTCGGCGCGATAGTCAAGCAGAGGCTCAAACCCGCCCCACATCATGCGCATGCCGTCAAAAGGCATTTCGGGAATGTCGGGATTGTCCTTGTCCTCATCCATCATTTTGATGGCGTTTAGATAGGTTTCCCGGTCCGGCCATGTGGTCCAGCCGATGACCGGAACCTCACCGTCCTGTGCCTTGGTTGCGCGGAAGAAATCGGTTCGTTGGCCCTTGGGGATGTCTGTGCCCCAGACTT
Organism: Tritonibacter mobilis F1926; assembly: GCF_000376545.2. NCBI lineage: Bacteria > Pseudomonadati > Pseudomonadota > Alphaproteobacteria > Rhodobacterales > Paracoccaceae > Tritonibacter > Tritonibacter mobilis. The sequence goes on along the minus strand of NZ_CP015230.1, from coordinate 1,912,128 downwards.
CGGTAATACTAGACGCACCGCCGCTGTGAAACATCTGCCAAATCGGTTCGATCATGGCCTCATACTGCGACTTGTTGGCTTCGGGCACGGCGAGCAGGAAGCCCTGATAATAGCCGGTGTCGGGCGTGTCGCCGGCCGCAAAGAGCGGGGAGAAGCCACCAAAGATCATGCGAGAGCCATCAAAGGGCATCTCGGGCAGATCTTTCATGGCGGGGTCGTTTTCCATCTTCTGCCATGAGGCATCCGCAGTCGCCTTGTCGGGCCATTCCATCCAGGAAAACACCACCGTTTCATCGTCCTGCGCGGCCACCGCCTGATAGAAATCGGTGACTTTTCCAGTTGGCACTTCGCTGCCCCAGGTCTCCACCATGCGCAAGGCACCATAGGAGCGAAACAGCGGCCAGGCGGCCTTGGCATGTTCTCGATATTTGTCCTTGTTGGCCGTCGGAACCGCGACCAGCGCACCTGTGTAATAGCTCATGTTTTATCACCTCTCAAAAATGAACAGGCAGGCGAATCCCTGCTTGCGGCTCTAGCGTGTCAGCGATAGTATGAAAAAACAACTGAAAGTATAAAAAAGTGACTGAGCAGGCAAAATCCAAACGTGTGCGCTACGACGAAGGCTGCCTTGCGGCGCATGCGCTGAACCTGATTGGCGACCGCTGGGCGTTGCTTGTGGTGCGCGAATTGATGTTTACGCCCAAACGGTTCCAGATGATCCGCGCCGGTCTGCCGGGGATCACCGCGAGCGTGCTCACCGGGCGTTTGACGCAATTGGTGGAAATCGGCGTGGTGCTGCATGACACCCGGCTTGGGGTCTATTCCCTGAGCGGGCAGGGGCGGGGCCTGCTGCCGGTGCTGGAATCCCTGTGCCGCTGGGCGCTGATGATGCCGGGGCATGATCCGTCGCGATTTATCAGCCCGTCCGCCCTGATGATCTCCATGGGGGTGAACCTGATCCAAGAGCGCGCCGCTGGGCGCAGCCTGACTGCTGGCTTTGATTTCACCGATGAGGCGTTTGAGATGCGTCTGGATGGCGCGGCTCTTGAAACCCGCTTTATGATCCCGCCGCAGACCCCGTTTGTGATCACGGGGACGGGGAACACAATGGCGGCTGCGGTCTATGGTGCAAGGCCGCTGCCGGACCTTGTGGCGGCCAATATGGTCACTGTCAGCGGTGACATGGAGGCCGCGCAGGAGTTTCTGGCGCTGTTTCAGCTCGGAAAGACTTGATCGCGGGGTATTCTCCAAGATTTTCAGTCTCTTATTCAAAACGGCCATTTTTTTCAGTGGAAAGCCCGGAAAATGGCATTTCTGCGCTTGACGCCCCCCGCGACCTGCGAATATTACACCCCAACGTTCAGCCACGGTGCTGGACGCAACAGCAAGCGGTTGTAGCTCAGTTGGTTAGAGTACCGGCCTGTCACGCCGGGGGTCGCGGGTTCGAGCCCCGTCAACCGCGCCACTGTTGCCCTGCCTGAGGGGCCTCTTAGGAGGATCAGGACCGTCCCGGAGGGAAGCCGCTGGCCGAGGTCAGCAATGAAAGTGCGGTTGTAGCTCAGTTGGTTAGAGTACCGGCCTGTCACGCCGGGGGTCGCGGGTTCGAGCCCCGTCAACCGCGCCACTTTCACCCCGCCTGTGGGGCCTGTCACAAGGCATCAGGACCGTCCCGGAGGGAACCCGCTGGCCGAGGTCAGCACTGAAAATGCGCGGTTGTAGCTCAGTTGGTTAGAGTACCGGCCTGTCACGCCGGGGGTCGCGGGTTCGAGCCCCGTCAACCGCGCCACTTTCACCCTTCCTCTTTAAATCTCTTAAAAGACAGACATCTGATGCCTCAAAGCGCGATCACTGCGGTTTTGCCTTTTCCTGTGCGGGCGCTGGCGACACAGTGGGGGTGACCCCAGCCATCCGTTCACAGATGAGAGCCAGCCCATGTCTTTGCCCGAAAGCCCCCCTGAAACCCAACCCACGATCCGCGTGATTGCGATGCCGACCGACACCAACCCGGCGGGCGATATCTTTGGCGGCTGGTTGATGAGCCAGATGGACCTTGCCGCAGGCACCATTGCTGCGCGGGTGTCAAAAGGGCGTGCCTCCACCGTGTCGGTCGAAGAGATCCAGTTTCACCGCCCGGTTCTGGTTGGCGATGAGGTCTCGCTTTATGCGGAGATGCTAAAGATAGGGCGGACCTCGATGCGAATACGGGTCCGCGCGTGGCGGCGGGCCCGTCATCAGGAAGAGACCCAGCAGGTGACCGAGGCGATCTTTACCTTCGTGGCGCTGGATGACCACGCGCGCCCAAGGCCGGTGCTGCGCGCAGAGGAATAAGAGCCGCGTTTATTTTAACGATCGTATCGTCCGACCGTTAGGTCGGACAGCCCCCTCCCTAGGTCGGCGGCTGTCCTTGTGGCTTAGCCGGGGGCGCTGAGTGCCCCCGGGACGCTTTATGCCTTGCTCAACGCATCTAGGACACGCGCCCAGGAGCGGATACCTTTATGGAAGCTCTCTAGGTCATATTTCTCATTCGGAGAGTGGATCGCGTCATCCTCATTGGCAAAGCCGATCAGCATCGCGTCCATTCCGAGGATCGACTTGAAATAGCCTGCCACAGGGATGGACCCGCCCATGCCTGAGAACACGGCCTCGCGGTTCCATTCCTCGGTCAGCGCGCCACGGGCGGCCTCAAACTCGGGGCGGGTGGTGTCGATGACGTAGGCAGGCGCTCCATCCAGATCGAGATCCCATTTCACGGTGCAATCTGTGGGCAGGCGATCCTCGACATGTTTGCGGATCTTCTTGCGCAGTGCTGCCGGGTCCATGTCACCCACCAGACGACAAGTGATCTTGCAATGCGCCTCGGACGGAATCACCGTCTTGGTGCCTGCACCCTGATAGCCGCCCCAAAGACCGTTGATCTCCAGCGTCGGACGGGCCCATTGCTGTTCCAGCACGGAATATTTCTTCTCGCCATGCGCTTCGGTGTAGCCCGCATTGGACAGGTAGTCTTTTTCGTCAAAGCCGCAGCCTTCCCACTGGCGCAGGATATCGGCGGGCACCTCATGCACCCCTTCATAGAACCCCTCCACGGCGACGGCACCGGTTTCGGTGTCGTGGAGAGAGGCGATGATGTGGGACATCTCGCGCAGCGGGTTGAGGCCGGGGCCGCCGTAATGGCCGGAATGCAGGTCGATCTTGGGGCCGATCAGGGTGAACTCATCCTTCATCATACCGCGCAGTTGCGACGCCACCGAAGGCACCCCGCGCGCTACCATCGACGTGTCGCAGATCAGGGCAATATCCGCCGACAGCTCTTCCTTGGCCGCATTGAGGAAGGGGATCAGCGAGGGTGAGCCGGATTCCTCTTCACCCTCAAAGAAAAAGGTGATGCGGCAGGGCAGGGTGCCATGCACCGCCTGCCAGGCGCGGCAGGCCTCCACAAAGGTCATCAGCTGGCCCTTGTCATCTGATGCCCCACGGCCCCGGATCACCGTGCCATTGGCGGTCTCTTCGAGCTTGGGCTCAAAGGGCGGCGTGTTCCACAGGTTCAGCGGATCTACCGGTTGCACGTCGTAATGGCCGTAAAACAGCAGATGCGGCCCGTCGGTGTTTTCTTCGCCCACATGGCCCACCACCATGGGGTGGCCCGGAGTTTCGCGCTTTTCGGCCTTGATGCCGATGGAATTCAGATCCTTCACCAGCCAGTCAGCGGCGGCGTCGCAATCGGCCTTATAGGCGGGGTCAGTGGAAATGGAGGGAATACGCAAAATCTCCAGCAGCCGGTCGGTGGCGGCGGAAATATCGGAATCGATCTTATCGAGAACCGGGGTAAGGGACATGGGTCGCTCCTGAAAATAGTGCCTGCCCGCACCGGGCGCGATGACACATCGACAGGGCCGGGCGGGTCTCGGGACGGAGCCTAGCAGCGCAATATGACAAGGGCCAGTCGCACGATTGTATCAAAACACCACCAGCGGTTTCCGGCGGGCGCGGGGTTTTTGCACGCACGGCACCCACGCAAAACCCGTTGCAGAACAAAGGTTTCCTATCCGCAACACAGCCCGCCCCCTGCGGCGTTTTGCGCGCAGGATGCATGGCAGCTTTGATGGTCCGCATGCTTGCCTGAAGTTCAGAATGGTTCTAAAACCTCTGAAAGGTTTATTTGACCTGTATCAAGGATGATGGGGGCCGTGACACTCTATCACGTTGATGAGGACAAAGGTGCCGGTTAGACACCGCAACAAGGATCGCGGCGTTTGTTGCCCCAAGGGGCAGGTCGGGATCAAGACGCAGCCAGGCCGGATTGGCACCGGCAGACAGCTATGGAGATGACGGTGGACTATACCGCACAACTCGACGCAGCGATTGAACGCCTTCACGAAGAAGGCCGCTATCGGACGTTCATTGATATCGAACGCCGTCGCGGTCAGTTCCCGCATGCGGTCTGGACCCGCCCCGATGGCAGCGAACAAGAGATCACCGTCTGGTGCGGCAATGACTACCTTGGCATGGGCCAGCATCCGGTTGTGCTGAAGGCGATGCGTGAAGCAATCGACTCCACCGGTGCAGGCTCGGGCGGGACGCGCAATATCTCCGGCACCACGGTCTATCACAAAGAACTGGAAACCGAGCTTGCCGATCTGCATGGCAAGGAGGCAGCGCTTCTGTTCACCTCCGCCTATATTGCCAATGACGCGACCTTGTCGACGCTGCCCAAGCTGCTGCCGGGTCTCATCATCTATTCCGACGCGCTGAACCATGCCTCGATGATCGAGGGCGTGCGCCGCAACGGCGGCGCCAAGCGGGTCTTCCGCCACAATGACGTCGCCCATCTGCGCGAGTTGCTGGAGGCCGATGATCCCGCCGCGCCCAAGCTCATCGCCTTTGAAAGCGTCTATTCAATGGATGGAGATTTTGGCCCGATTGAGGAAATCTGCGATCTCGCCGATGAATTCAACGCGCTGACCTATATCGACGAGGTGCATGCGGTGGGGATGTATGGCCCGCGGGGTGGGGGCGTGACTGAGCGCGACAACCTCGCGCATCGCATCGACATCATCAACGGCACCCTCGCCAAGGCCTATGGCGTCATGGGCGGCTACATCGCCGCCTCCGAGAAAATGTGCGACGCCATTCGCTCTTATGCGCCGGGTTTCATCTTTACCACCTCGCTGGCGCCTGCGATTGCGGCAGGGGCGGCGGCCTCAGTGCGCTATCTGAAGACCGCGCAGGAGCTGCGCGACAAGCATCAAGAACAGGCGCGTTACCTGAAGACACGCCTCAAGATGATGGGCCTGCCCGTTATCGACCACGGCAGCCACATCGTGCCGGTGATTGTCGGAAATCCGGTCCACACCAAAAAACTGTCGGACATGCTGCTGTCTGATTTTGGCATCTACGTGCAGCCGATTAACTTCCCGACCGTGCCGCGGGGCACCGAGCGTCTGCGCTTTACGCCGTCTCCGGTGCATGGGCCCGGCGAAATGGACCACTTGATCCGCGCAATGGATAACCTTTGGTCGCATTGTGCGCTAAATCGCGCCGAACTGGCCGGATGAACCTAAGCTAAGTGTTCATTAAACAGAATTGTGTTATTCTTTCATCAATGAAACTGCGCTGACGAATCGGGAATCGGTTGGTACAGCGTAAATGTCGCAAAACGGCAGGACTTGATGGGACAGCAGGCATGATCGGGCGCCTAACGCAGCGCACTTTTGGACGTCGTGAAGATACCCCGGAACCGCCACGCGGTTTCGACGATTTCGAGTTGCGACTTGGCGACATGATGCGCGGTGAACGCGCAACCATGGGTAAGTCTCTGCTGGATGTACAACGCGAACTCCGGATCAAAGCTTCTTACATCGACGCGATTGAAAACTGCGACCCGACCGTTTTTGACACGCCCGGCTTTATTGCAGGGTATGTGCGCTCCTACGCCCGCTATCTGAACATGGACCCGGAAAAGGCCTTTGCGGGCTTTTGCGCCGAAAGCGGATTTTCCGTCGCCCATGGCATGTCGTCCGAGGCATCGGTGCGCAAACCCCGTGATATGGCCGCCGTCAGCAGCAATGGTCTTGGCGGCGATGCCTTCAGCAATTCTGCCACGCCATTTGTACCGGTGACCGACAGCTTCCTCAGCCAGATTGACCCGCGCGCCATCGGATCGCTCTTGGTTCTGGCCACTGTGATCGGTGGTCTGGGCTTTGGTGGCTGGAAAATTCTGCACGAGGTGCAGCAGGTGACATTCGCCCCTGTCGAGCAAACGCCAGAAGTTCTGGCGGAGCTTGACCCATTGGCCAGCGCGACGCTTGCAGCGGCAGAACTGACCGAGGATCCCGCGACCGAGGCGCTAGACCGTCTTTATCGCCCACAGGCGCTTGATGTGCCGGTGCTGGTGGCACGTGATGCGCCGATCTCCACCCTCGATCCGCGCGCCCACGGCAATTTCGCCGGGTTTGAGCAGCCGGGTATTGTCTTGGCCGACGCCATGGTGCCCGCAAATGAATACACCGACCTCGCGGTGCCGCAGGTTCTCGAAGACCGCGCGCCTTCGGTTGAAATGATCGCCGTACGCCCCTCTTGGGTTCAGGTCAAAGCGGCCGATGGCTCTGTGATCTTTGAAACCATCATGGAGCCGGGACAGACCTTCGAGGTGCCGCTGACGGAGGATGCGCCACAGCTACGCACCGGCGAGAGCAGCGCGATCTACTTTGCGGTCAACGGCCAGCACTACGGTCCCGTCGGTGGGCGCGGGCAGGTCACTAAGAACGTCGACCTCTCCCCCGACGCTCTAAGCGGACGCTTCCAGATCGCCGATCTTGAGGCAGAACAGAATCAGGCGCTTGCCACTATGGTGGCCCAGTTGCGCGCCACCCAAACCAACCCGGTCACCAACTCCGACTGATCAATACCGCGTGTATCGCGCCGGGATGACCCATGGATTTGCACAACGCCCCGGACAGCCATTGCAGGCTCCGGGGCGTCGGCCTATCTAAGGGGCACGCGACACGCAGGACGAGGCAGCCATGTCCATGAATCACATCCGCCCCTGGCGGAACATCGAACGCCGCAAGAGCCGCCAGATCCATGTGGGCAATGTGCCCGTCGGAGGCGATGCGCCCATTGCGGTGCAGACGATGACCAACACATTGACCACCGATATCAAAGGCACCATCGCGCAGGTACAGGCCGCCGCAGAGGCTGGCGCTGACATCGTGCGCGTGTCGGTCCCGGATGAGGCCTCAGCCCGTGCACTCAAGGAAATCGTGCGCGAAAGCCCGGTTCCGATCGTCGCCGACATCCATTTCCACTACAAACGCGGCATTGAGGCTGCAGAGGCGGGGGCGGCCTGCCTGCGCATCAACCCCGGCAATATCGGTGATGAAAAGCGTGTGGCAGAGGTGATCAGAGCCGCCCGCGACCATAATTGTTCAATCCGCATCGGTGTGAACGCGGGCAGCTTGGAAAAACATCTGCTGGAAAAATACGGCGAACCCTGCCCGGATGCGATGGTCGAGTCTGGTCTCGACCATATTAAGATCCTGCAGGATCATGATTTTCACGAGTTCAAGATCTCGGTAAAAGCCTCTGACGTCTTCATGTCGGCTGCCGCTTATCAGATGCTTGCGGATGCCACCGATGCGCCGATTCACCTCGGCATCACCGAGGCCGGAGGGCTGATGTCCGGCACGATCAAATCCGCAATCGGCCTTGGTCAGCTTTTGTGGATGGGGATCGGCGACACCCTGCGTGTGAGCCTTTCGGCAGACCCGGTCGAGGAAGTCAAGGTGGGCTTTGAAATCCTCAAATCCCTCGGGCTGCGCCACCGGGGCGTTAATATCATCTCCTGCCCCAGCTGCGCGCGTCAGGGCTTTGACGTCATCAAGACGGTTGAGGCATTGGAAGAACGGCTTGAGCACATCAAAACCCCGATGAGTCTGTCGATCATCGGCTGTGTCGTGAACGGCCCGGGCGAGGCCTTGATGACCGACGTGGGCTTCACCGGCGGCGGGGCCGGCTCCGGCATGGTCTATCTGGCGGGCAAGGCCAGTCACAAAATGTCCAACGACCAGATGATCGACCATATCGTGGAAGAGGTCGAGAAAAAAGCCGCCGCGCTGGATGCGCAAGCGGCTGAGGAGATCAAAGCGGCGGAATGACGCCCTGCATCTTCTAACCCCAAATATCCCGGGGGTCCGGGGGCAGAGCCCCCGGCGAGTGGATCAACTGCGATTTTCGCGAATAGTGTCGATCATGATCTGAAGCTGATCTGCGGGCAGATAGCCCCGCAGCATCTCGTCTTCCAGAACAAAGGTCGGCGTGCCGGAGATCGACAAGGTCTGTGCCAGAGTGCGGGTGCGCTGGATCTGGTCCGTCACCTCCGGGTCATCCATCTTGGCAAGGATTGCATCCGCATCCAGTGACAGACCTTCAGCCATGCGGCGCAGCGCGACCTCACTAGGTTCCCCCTGAAAGGCAATCAACGTGTCGTGGATGTTCTTATAGGCCTCGTCACCAGCAACCATTTTGGTGGCCACTGCAAAACGCGAAGACACCATGGAGGCTTCCCCAAGGATTGGGAACTCCTTGACGACAAAGCGGATATTCTTGTCAGCTGCCAGCAATGCCTCGACTTCAGGCGCGGCCTTGCGGCAATAGCCACAGCGGTAGTCCATGAATTCGACCAAGGTGATGTCACCTTCGGGGTTGCCCCCCACCCAGGAATAGCCATCGTCCTGCAATTCCTGCAGGTTGGCTTTCACCAAGGCATCATCGCGTGCCGCTTCGGCCTGTTGTTGCTGTTGTTCCAGCACATCCACCGCCTCAAGGATCACCTGCGGATTTTCCAGAAGATAGCTGCGTACAGCCGCGCCAAAGGCCTCCTGCTCGCCGGGGGTCATATTGTCGAGGTCAAGCGCCCGCGCCGCCGGAGCGGTGAGAGAGAGCGCGCAGGCCGCCATCAGGGCCATGCGTGTCGGGGCAATCATTTTTGTTTCCTTTTCTCGTCTTGTTCAAAGGCAATCAGAACATCTTGGGCCCGGCGCCACGCCGGAGACCCTTTTGCCAGCAGGCTCATTGCGCGTTTTGCGTGTGGGCCTGCATCTTTCAGCCGCCCTTGCAGGGCGTAACGCTCTGCGGTCACAAGGGCGGCCATACCGGTTTGTTTGGTCTGGGCGTAAGCCAGCGACATATCACGCAGCAAGGTTGCGTTGCGAAAATCGAGACCACGCGCCTTTTCCATCGTCTTGAGTGCCGCGCGCGGATTGCCTGCAGCGAGCTCTGCGCGCCCAAGGCTCGCAAGGATCAGCGGTTCATTTGGGGCCAGCTTTGCCGCGGTGCCAAATGCCGCGACGGCCGCCGCCCAGCGGCGGTTCTCATAAAGGATTTGCCCCCAAAGCTCATGATAATAGGCATCCTTGGGGCGAGAGGCCAAAAGCGCCTGCATTTCTTTTTGGGCGCGGCCAAAATTGTGCTGGCGATGCTGCGCCACAGCCAGACGCATCCGCTTTACATCCGCATAGGTCTCGGAAGAGCTGCGCCGTTTGGTCCAGCTCGGTGCACGGGTAAACGCAGAAAGCTTACCCTGCACCCGCGCCAGCCAATAGGCGGCTTCGGGATTGGTTGCAGGACCGTCACCAGCGCTCGCCACATAGGCCTCGGCCGCGCGCATCCGGTCACGGGTCAGCGGGTGCGACCGCATATAAGGATCTTGCGACGAGGCGCTGAGCGCCTCTTGTCCGGCAAAGATGCGGTGCAGGTCGACCATTCCCTTGGGATTGATCCCGGCGGCGGTCAAAAACCCGATAGCGGAGCGGTCGGCAGAGGATTCTTCGGCGCGGGTGTGGGACAAGAAATTGCGCAGTGCCGAAGATTGCACACCAAAGGCCACGCCGGCGCCAGCCTCGCCGCCACCCGCAATCGCGGCCAGCATCCCAAGCGCCGTGCCCAAGCCCGCAGCGGTGCTCGCAGACCGCATATTCTGAATGCGCCGCCCGATATGGCCATTGGCGATATGCGCGGCTTCATGGGCCAGAACCGCCTGCAACATTTCAGGCGTTTCCGCCTTTAGGATCAGGCCGTAGTTCACAAATATTGCGCGATGATCGATCACGAAAGCATTGAAACTGCTGTCATCTACCACCAGAATCCGCACCCGTCGCGGACTAAGACCCGCCGCGGTCAGGATGGGACGCGCCAGTTCGGTCAGACCGTTTTCGATATCGGCGTCGCGCAGCAGCCGGATGGATTGGGCCTGTGCGGCGAATGGGGCCAGCGTCAGCGCCGCCACCAAGATCAGACCCTGCGTCTGCATAGATCCCGACCGGCCTCTGACCGCGTGGGAAAGAAGTCGAAACAGGCGTGCACACGGGATTGACGCCAGAGAGAATACGCGGTCAAAACTCATGGCCGCACCATGGGAGATCAACATGCGAAACTCAAGCCGGTCCAAGGTCGATCCCTTCATTGTGATGGATGTGATGGAAGCTGCCCGCAAAGCGGAGGAGCAGGGCCGTCATATCATCCATATGGAAGTGGGCCAGCCCTCTACGGGTGCGCCAGAGGCCGCGCGGCGGGCGCTTGCCGATGCGTTGGAGCGTGACGCCATGGGCTATACCGTTGCACTTGGGCTGCCCGCGCTGCGGCAACGTATCGCACGGCTTTACGGCGAATGGTATAATGTGGACCTGAACCCGGAACGGGTGGTGATCACCCCCGGCTCCTCGGGGGCGTTTATCCTGAGTTTCACATCGCTCTTTGACAGTGGCGACCGGGTTGGCATTGGCGCGCCGGGCTATCCGTCCTATCGCCAGATCCTGAGCGCCCTTGGCATGCAGCCCGTGGATATTCAGACCGCGCCCGAGCATCGCCTGCAACCGGTGGCCGATGATATTCGCGACCAGAACCTTGCCGGATTGATGGTGGCAAGCCCCGCCAACCCCACCGGCACCATGCTCGACAAACCGGCGTTGGCGGCGCTGATGGAGGCCGCGCACGCTGAAGGCGCGAGCTTTATCTCTGACGAGATCTATCACGGCATTGAATACGAGGCTAAGGCGGTGACGGCGCTGGAAATCTCGGATGACGCCTATGTCATCAACTCCTTTTCCAAGTATTTCTCGATGACCGGCTGGCGTGTCGGCTGGATGGTGGTGCCCGAGGATCATATCCGCACCATTGAGCGGATCGCGCAGAACATGTTCATCTGCGCCCCGCACGCCAGTCAGGTCGCGGCCCTCGCCGCGATGGATTGCGGCGAGGAGCTGCAAGCCAACCTTGCCGTTTACGCGAAAAACCGCGCTCTAATGCTTGAGGGGCTGCCCAAGGCGGGGTTCACCAAAATCGCACCGCCGGACGGGGCGTTTTATGTCTATGCGGATGTTTCGGACCTCACCGATGACAGCCGTAGCTTTGCCGCAGAAGTGCTTGAAAACGCAGGGGTCGCGGTGACGCCGGGATTGGATTTCGATCCCGTACGTGGTGCCACCACGCTGCGGTTTTCCTACGCGCGCTCTACCGCAGACATCGAGGAAGGCCTTGCACGGTTGAAGACCTTTATGGAGGCGCGGGCGTGATACGACTGTTTGCGGCACGCCTAACGACTTGCCTGATCCTGACCCTGTCGATCCTGTCGCCTGCTGCGGCGCTGGCGCAGGGGTTTTCCGCATTGGCGCGGGTGCTGCCCGAACAAAGCAGCCTTATGGACAAAGGGTCAGATGTGGAGCTGCAACTGGGCCTCAGCCAAGGGGTGCCATACCGGATTTTTGCGCTGCGCGACCCCTATCGGCTGGTGTTGGACTTTCAGGAAGTGGACTGGACCGGGCTGCAGCTAGAGACATTTGATCGCTCCGAGACAATCGAAAGCGCGCGGTTTGGTGGCTATGTGCCCGGCTGGTCGCGGATGGTGCTGAAACTGACAGAGCCGATGCAACTGCGCACGGCCGCGATGAATATCGACGCAGAAACCAGTGCCGCAACCCTTCTGGTCAGGCTTGCGCCGACGGATGCAGAGACCTTTGCCGCCACCGCAGGTGCACCACATGATCCACGTCTCGATCTGCCAAATGCCGCTGAAATCACCACAAATGCGCCCCGCGATGAGGACGCGCCCTTGGTGGTGATGATCGATCCGGGTCATGGCGGCCTTGATCCCGGTGCTGAGGCCGAGGGGGGCATTGCGGAAAAAGACCTGATGCTGGCCTTTGCCTATGATCTGGGAGAGCGTCTGGTGCGTTCTGGTGCGTTTGAGGTGCTGTTGACGCGGGAGGGTGATTATTTCGTCTCGCTCGAACGCCGGATTGCCATGGCGCATCAGCAAGGCGCGGATCTGTTTATCTCTCTGCATGCAGATGCGGTCACCGAGGGCATGGCCCATGGGACGGTGGTCTACACTTTGTCAAAAGACGCCTCCGATGTGGCCTCTGCCAAGCTCGCAGAGCGCCACGACCGCGCCGATTTGCTCTCAGGCAGCGATCTGACTGCTGCAGATGATGAGGTCACGGACGTGATGCTCGATCTGGCCCGCCAAGAGACCCACCCGCGCAGCACGGCCCTTGCGCGTTCGGTGATTGAGGCCCTGATGGAGCAGGGCGGACCGGTCAACCGTCGCCCGCTGCGATCCGCTGGGTTTTCGGTGCTGAAATCCGCCGACATCCCGTCCATCCTGATCGAGCTTGGGTTTATGTCCAGCCCGCGCGATCTGGAGCTGCTTACTGATCCCGACTGGCAGGCAAAAACGGCGCAAAGCATTCTGAATGGTTTGCTGGCATGGCGCGAAGAAGACGCCGCCCGCCGGGCCTTGGTGCGCCAATAGCGGCGCGCCCTTCGGCCCCGGAGCAAAACGCCTTAGTGCAATAGCCCCAAGCGCCGGGCAATTTTGCCGGCCAGGCGGCGCATGGGCTGCGGCAGCTTGGCTCCGAGCTTGCGCAGGGCAGAGCCGATTATCGGCTGCTGGGTGGTGGCTTGTGCCCCGGCAGGGGCACCAGACTGCGGCGCGGGGGCGACGAAATGCGCGCCTCTGCGCACCACCACGGTCAATGCGCCGCCGGGGTAGCGGATGAAATCATTTCCTTCGGGCGTGTAGATCGCATCTGGGCGGCGCTTGGCCTTCTTTGGCGAGAAACACTTGGAAAACACGATATCACCGCCCGCCGCTTTGACCGCGACCTGCAATCCTTCGTTGGTGAAGAAAATCGTATGCGGGTCGTGGCGGCTGCTCAGTTTTAGATGACTCAGACCACCTTGCGGCACCTCAATCAGTAGATGCCCATCCGGCTTCAATGCCGCCAGCAAGACCCTGAGCGTGGCGATCAAATCGCCAACCGGCAGGTGCTCCATTGAATGCGATGAGACGACAGCGTCAAAGTGATTTCTGGGCAATTCCTGCAGCGCTACATATTGCGTTGCGTTGATATGCGAGAGGTATTTTTCGCTGTCTTTATCGGGTTCAAAAGCGGCAATTTCCTTGGCGTTGGACAGATATAGCAAATATCCGGGACCGCTGCCAAAATCGAGCAACCGTTCCACCGGGTTGCCCAAATCGCGCAGCAGATCCAGCTGCCGTGTGCCGCGTTTGAAATAGCGCGAGAGCTTGGGGCTTTTTTTCTCGGGTGGCTTCCGAGAAATAGAGGTTCGGCTCCATCATCCGGTCGCGGCGGTTGGACCGGGAATATTCTGTCTCATAGTAGCCGTCCAGCAATGCGCCTGCGCCGGGAACGTATCCTGACCCGCAATGCGTGCAATATTCGACCACGGTTGATGCGAACGGTTCGACCTCTGAGGGGTAGCTGCTGAAGTATGCGACACTGTTTTCTTGGCAGATCGGACAGCTCTTTTTGGGGGGCAGAGGTTCGAATGGATGCACGTCAAATTCCTGAGGCTATTGGGCGGCGAGGATTTTCTACCAGCTATCTGAACCCACGAAGGGGAGGCAAGACAGAAGTTTCCCCGGACTCGACCTGTTGCTTCCGGGTCGAATTTCACACCATCCCGCCGTCGTCCTCAGGGATCTGCCCTGTGGGGCGGGCTTACATGCTTGGCGCTGCAGCATGATGCGACGTGCCATCATCTTCCCCGCAATTTATCGCCGATTTCGCTGGTTTTTGCCGGTTTATGCCCTCATATCCCAATCTGAGGGTACAGGCGCGCTGGCATCTGCTAAGCTGCGCGCTACCTCCTAACCGGTGGTGCCTTTGGTGCCGCCATAACTCGTTTTGACCCTTGTCACCTTGCCCCCTATAAGGGGCCGCATCGTGCGAGAGAGGCCCACACTGTGATCAGATTCATTCTGTCCATCTTTGGATCCATATTCAGTACCATCACCCTTGGCATTGGGGTTATGGCCCTGTCCATCGGGGCGATTTTCTGGGTCTATGGCCGGGATTTGCCGAGCCATGAATCACTGGCGCAATACCAGCCGCCAACCATCAGCCGGATTTTCTCGGGCGAGGGGCAGTTGATTGACGAGTTTGCCAAGGAACGCCGCCTGTTCACGCCCTCGGATGAAATTCCGGCGCTGGTGAAACAGGCGTTTATTTCGGCCGAAGACAAGAACTTCTACTCTCATGCTGGCTATGACGCGCGCGGCATTCTAGCCGCTGGTATTGAGGCGGTAAAATCGCGTGGTCAAAACGTCCGCGGTGCCTCCACCATTACCCAGCAGGTGATGAAGAACTTCCTGCTGTCCGGCGACCGTCGCGCGGAGCGTAAAATCAAAGAGATCATCCTCGCCACACGGCTGGAGGAGACGCTGTCCAAGGATAAGATCCTGGAGCTGTATCTGAACGAGATTTTCCTCGGTCAGAACTCTTATGGTGTGACGGCAGCGGCGCAGACCTATTTCAACAAAACGCTTGGCGAGTTGGAACCGCATGAGGCTGCGACGCTGGCGTCGATGCCCAAAGCGCCCTCCGACTACCATCCGGTGCGCGAACATGAACGCCTGCTCAATCGCCGCAACTACGTGCTGCGCGAGATGAAAGAGAACGGCTACATCTCTGAAGCCGTTTATAAAGTGGAGCGCGACCAGCCGCTGCGTTCGGTACAGAACGGTGATTTCGACGCCTTCCGCACGGCGCTGCCGCCGCGTGACTACTTTACCGATGAAATCCGCCGCCAATTGTCTGTCGACTTTGGTGAGGGGGAGTTCTTTACCGGTGGTTTCACCATCCGCGCCACCATCGACGAGGAAATGCAGACAGAAGCGGCCCTAGCCATGCGCAAGGGGCTGGAACAGTTCGACCGCAGCACCGGTGTCTGGCAAGGTCCGATCGCCGAGATCGCCCCGGAGCTTCTGGGCGAGGAAACCAGTTGGCGCGAGGCGCTGAGCAATTCCGATGCCTCCCGCGATATCATCACCGAGGATGGCGCATGGCTGCCAGCGGTGGTTCTGAAGGTCGAAGACAATGCGCTGACCATCGGGGTTGAAAGCGTCGAAGGCACCGGAACCATTCCACGCTCTGACATCAAATGGATGCGCGGCAACTTCTTTGACAACTTCAAGCCGGGGGATGTGATCCACGCGATGGCAATCCGCGACGGCGACAGTGTCAAACACTGGTCTGCCCGTCAGGTTCCAGAAGTGCAGGGCGGTTTTGTCGCGATGGACGTGAACTCTGGCCGGGTTCTGGCGATGCAGGGGGGCTTTTCCTACCAGCATTCGGTCTTTAACCGCGCCACACAGGCGCAGCGTCAGCCGGGTTCCAGCTTCAAACCCTTCGTTTATGCGGCGGCACTTGATAGTGGCTATAGCCCCGCAACCATCGTGATCGACGCCCCCATCGAGGTGAACACACCGCAGGGGGTTTGGCGGCCCAAGAACTCCAACCACAAGTTCTATGGCCCCACACCGCTGCGCACCGGGATCGAGATGAGCCGGAACCTGATGACCATTCGTCTGGCCCAAGAGGTCGGTATGCCGGTGGTGGCGGGCTATGCTGAGCGCTTTGGTGTCTACGACAACATGGGCACCTTCCTCGCCAACTCCCTCGGCGCGGAAGAGACCACTCTTTATAAGATGGTTGCAGCCTATGCGATGTTTGCAAATGGCGGCGAGCGGGTTGAACCGACACTGGTAGACCGCATCCAGGACCGCTTTGGCCGGACGATTTATCGCCATGATGATCGCGATTGCGTCGATTGTAGCTATACGGAGTTGGAACAGGGCATCGCGCCCAAGATCGTGACCAACCGCGAACAGGTGATGGACCCGATCACCGCGTACCAGCTGACCTCCATGCTCAAAGGTGTGGTGGATCGCGGCACCGCTTCCAGCGTTATCAATCTGCCAGTGCCCACCGCAGGCAAAACCGGGACCACCAATGACGCGCGGGATGCGTGGTTTGTGGGCTTCACATCGAACATCGTGGCAGGTTGCTATTTTGGCTATGACAACCCGCGCCCGATGCGGGGCGGTCGTGGATACGGTGGCACGCTTTGTGGTCCGGTGTTCCAGCAGTTCATGCAGAAGGCGACCGAAAAATACGGTGGCGGCCCGTTCGAGGTGCCTCCCGGTGGCCACTTCATCAAGATCGACCGCTACACCGGTAGCCGTCTGCCCAATGAAGCTGGGGGGGCCAATGTGGTGGCGGAGTATTTCCGCGACGGCGAAGAGCCGATCTTTGGTCTCGCCTTTGATGGGGGCTTTGGTATGGGCTCCAACCTGCCGCTCTTTGAGGAGGTCACCGAATCCGGGCGTCAGGTCACCACCTCCAGTGGCGGCACCGCCGTGCTGGGGCCCAAGGCCACCTTTGGCGACGTAAGCTCTGGCGGGCTTTACTAACCATCCCCAATCGTTTTGATGCGGGCAGGCGAGAGATCCTCGCTTGCCCGCACTCTTGTAGTGGTCCCGGACGTGCGGTATCACCCATTCTCAAACAAGATTTCAAGGAATGCTCATGCGCGCCGAGATCCAGACCATCGTGGCCGATATCGAAAAATCGCTCGACCTGCTTGCCCAGCGGATGAACTGGGAAACGGCGGAATTCCGGCTTGAGGAATTCAATGCGCGTGTGGAAGATCCCAACCTCTGGGATGATCCAGCGGCGGCGCAAAAGCTGATGCGGGATCGTCAGTCTCTGGTCGACGCAATCGACACCTATAAGGGCATTCGCCAGGACCTCGACGACAGCGTTGAGCTCATTGAGCTTGGCGAGATGGAAGAGGATGACGAGGTCGTCAAGGACGCCGAGGAAACCCTGAAAGCGCTGAAGGAAAAAGCCGCCCAGAAAGAGCTGGAAGCGCTTCTGGATGGCGAGACCGACCCCAACGATGCCTTCCTTGAAATCAAGGCAGGCGCGGGCGGCACCGAGGCTTGCGACTGGGCGTCGATGCTGGCGCGAATGTATGTGCGTTGGGCCGAGAGCCGGGGCTTTAGCGTTGATCTGCAGGAAGAGCAGGCCGGCGCTGAGGCGGGTATCAAATCCGCCACCTATCAGATCAAGGGCCACAACGCCTATGGTTGGCTGAAATCCGAGAGCGGCACCCACCGGTTGGTGCGGATTTCGCCCTTTGGCAAGGGCACGCGCGAAACATCCTTTGCCGCCGTGGGTGCCTATCCGGTGATCGACGACAATATCGAGATCGAGGTCAACCCGGCCGACATCCGCATCGACACATACCGGTCATCCGGTGCGGGCGGTCAGCACGTCAACACCACCGACTCTGCGGTGCGGATCACCCACGAACCCACGGGCATCGTGGTAACCTCATCCGAGAAATCGCAGCACCAGAACCGCGACATCGCCATGAAGGCCCTGAAATCGCGTCTCTATCAGTTGGAGCTTGATCGTCGCAACGCCGAGGTGAACGCCCTGCACGAGGCCAAGGGCGACGCGGGCTGGGGCAACCAGATCCGCTCTTATGTGATGCAGCCCTATCAGATGGTCAAAGACCTGCGCACCAACCATGAGACCGCCGACACCAAAGGGGTGCTGGATGGTGATCTGGATGGATTTATGGCCGCGACACTGGCGATGAAAGTCGCCGGCAAAAGCCGCGCCGACGCTAAGAGCGAAGACTAAGGCCATGCGGATACCTGCGCTGAAGTGTGTCATGGTCACGTGGCTGCTTTTCGGAGGTATCCTTCCCGCAGCGGGAGAAGATCGCGCCTCTACTCCGGAAACAACTGAAGAGGCGTTGCTGACTTACCTCGGTGGCGATGGCTGCGTGATCGGGCCGCATAGCGCCGACGCTGCCATGGCGGCGGGGCTTGATGGGGACGCACTGGAGGCCCTCGGCGCACGGCTTCTGGCGGATGGATCTGCAGAGCAGCAACGCGACTGGACTCTGCTGGGCCCAGAGGTCTGCACGATCCGGTTTCCGGATGTCACATCAGAGCTGACGCTGAACAGTCCCGAGGTTCAAGCCACCTTGCAGAGAGACTTGTGGGTGCCTTCTCTCGAGACGATTCAACACCTTGGTGAGACGTCAGAAACGCTTAGGGAGTTTGATCTGTCGTTGCGTGATTTTGAGGAAGAAGGCATTTTGGCTGACGAGTTGCGCAAGGCCGGCATAGACCCGGATGACCTCGCCGAATATGTTGAGCGCTATCCTTGTGTCGTAGACGCCTCCGCTTTGATGAAGGAGTTGAAAGAGACACGCGGTTGGCCAGAAGAGCGCAGCTTTCGTGCGTACGCGAAGCTCATAGCTGCTGGTGTGAAGTCAGGAGAACTTGTGTTTTTTTCCAAAAGCCCCCTGCAAACGCCACCTGCCATGATGCTGACAACGCCTGTTTGTTGGTCGGACGAGGATATGGAGGCCATAGCCCATGATCGCACCATTCGGGAACAGTATTTCGATGCCTTCATCAGGCAGATCAGCGAAAAGACCTCCTGTGAAGGAGGCGCAGTTTCTGATGCAATAATTGGTGGTGCAGCGAACAAGCTTTGGGCAGAATTGGCAGATGAGAAGCCCGAAAATGCCTGGATCGGGGTTGACGTGCTTTGGGGCGCTATTGGCGCCGGATGGTTTGAGGGCGCGTCATTCTCCAACAAAGGTACGCCGCGTCCGCCGTTGTGTCGCTTCTAGGCCGCGCGTCCCATTGGGTCTCTTCAGTGTGCGTCGCCGCATTGACCTGACGGCCAAAGCCCCTTGCTGGCGCGAATGGCTCCCGCCTCCGGTGCAGGCATCATAGATGCCCTTCCGGCGTTGGGCGCCCTGACGGGCGCGCTGCGGGCGCCTGTGATGACGGGCGGGATCAAGCCGGAAATTGACAATCGGGGATGCGTGCGAAACGGTGAGCAAAATTGCTGTGAGGAGATCCGATGCTTGTAGATGTGAACCTTCCGCTCATTCTCCTTGCGGCTTTGATCGCCGTGGCCAGTCCCGGTCCTGCGACGCTTGCCCTTGCCGGGACCTCTATGGCTTCTGGCCGGGCCTCGGGGCTTGCATTGGCTGCGGGTATCACCACCGGATCTCTGACATGGTCGGTTGCTGCCGCAATGGGTCTTGGGGCCGTTATGCTGGCGCATGTCTGGATCTTTGAGATGGTGCGCTATTTCGGTGCCGCATATCTGATGTATCTGGCGTATAAGGCGGCACGATCTGCGCTCTCCAACAAGGACTTGGCCACGAAGTCCTTTGCGGGTGGAAAACGCTCCCTTTATGCAAAGGGCTTGGCGCTCCATCTGACAAACCCAAAGGCAATATTGTTCTTTGGGTCTTTGTTCTCTCTTGGGGTTCCAGCTGGAACCGGCGTACAGGACCTGATGATTGTCATTGCAGCGGTTGGGGTACAGAGTGCGCTGGTGTTTCACGGATATGCGCTGCTTTTCTCATCGCAGAGCATGACAAGGATTTACCTCAAACTGCGCCGTGGGTTTGAAGGGGCATTTGCGGTTGGATTTGGTGCCGCCAGCATCAAGATCCTGACAGCGCGCATCCAGTCGCCGTAGGTTTTCACCTGTGGCGCCTCGCCTGAATGACGTGCGCGGCAAAGGTGAGGCCTATTCCTGCCAATTCTAAGTTTCGTGCAAATTATAGATGCATGTCATAGGCATCTATTTATCAACGGCTGCGCATCGGACATTCTGCAGCACGGCAGAATTTTAGGGGCTTTTCAGACCGTTATCGGCGTCCTAGGCTCTCAGCCATATAGACTGAGAGGAAATTGCGATCATGCTTTGCGACAGGACAGCCACCGAGATTTTGCAGGACCTTGCGCGCGGGTCGCTGACCGCCGAGGCTTTGATGGAAGCCACGCTTGCGCGGATCGCTGAGCGCAACCCGGAACTCAATGCGATTGTTGCCCTGCGCCCGGCCGAGGAACTGATGGCAGAGGCGCGCGCAGCAGATGCGGTGCCGATGGATGAGCGCGGTGTGCTTCACGGTGTGCCAATGGCAATCAAGGATCTGTCCAATGCAAAAGGTCTGGTCTGCGCGCAGGGATCGCCGATCTTTGCGGGGCAGGTGGCGCAGGACGATGATATCTTTGTGGCGCGACTGCGCGCGGCGGGCGTGATCGTGATCGGCAAGACCAATACGCCTGAATTTGGCCTTGGCTCGCACACCTATAATCCCGTCTACGGCGCAACTGGCAATGTGGTGGACCCAAGCCGGTCTGCGGGGGGCTCTTCTGGCGGGGCTGCGGTTGCGCTGGCTGCGGGGATGGTGCCGCTGGCGGATGGCTCTGACATGATGGGGTCCCTGCGCAATCCGGCGGGCTGGAATGAGATCTACGGCTTTCGCCCGACCTGGGGCTGGGTGCCGTCTGAACCGGTTGGCGATGTCTTTTTGCACACGCTGGCCAGCAATGGGCCGATGGCGCGCACACCCGATGATCTGGCGCTGCTGATGGATGTGATGTCTGGCGGCGATCCGCGCCTGCCATTGCACCGCGGGGCCGAGAAAGTGTCTCCGCTCAGCCCACCTAAACCGCTGCGGTTGGGCTGGCTTGGCGATTGGGGAGGGGCCTATCCGATGGAGGAGGGCATCCTCGACACCTGCGAAGCGGCCATTGCAACGCTGGAGGGGCAGGGCCATCAGGTTGATCGTCTGGCACCCCCTTATCCGGCTGAGAAAATCTGGCACAGCTGGATCACGCTGCGCTCCTTTGCCGTGGCGGCGGGCTTGCGCGCGCTGAAAGATCGGCGCGATCAATTGAAAGAGGCCGCTCTTTGGGAGCTTGATCGTGGGCTGGGGTTCTCGGGTCAAGAGGTGCAAGAGGCGTCAGATTTGCGTGCGGGCTGGATGCGTGCGGCTGCACGTATGTTTGACAGCTATGACGCGGTGCTGTTGCCAAGCGCGCAATGCTGGCCCTTCCCGGTGGAATGGGACTACCCGAAAGAGATCGCAGGACAGGCGATGGACACCTACCACCGCTGGATGGAGGTTGTGGTGCCCGCAAGCCTCCTTGGGCTGCCTGCGCTTGCGGTGCCAGCCGGACGTGGCGGGCCGGACCAGCTTCCCATTGGTCTGCAAATCATCGGCCCCCATGGCAGCGACACGCAGATCCTCGGGCTAGGGCAGGAGTATCACCGGGCGCGCTCGGCCACATAGCCGCCACCTAACACTCAGCTCGGACAGGCCAGGCAAAAGGGAGCAAGATGACGCAAACCATAGAAACCACCGCCCCCATCACGCGCCCATTGGGCGTGCCAGAGTTGCGACGCGTCAGCTGGGCAACATTGAAGCAGGCACTCGGTGGGGGCTGGCGCGATTTCTGCGCCAAGCCCATCTACGGCCTGATCTTTGCCGGGTTCTACGTGCTTGCAGGCTGGTTCATGGCTTGGGTGACGCTTCGGACGCAAACCAGCTATTGGCTGGTTCTTGCGGCCATCGGTTTTCCACTGATCGGCCCCTTTGCGGCGGTGGGGCTATACGAGGTCTCTCACCGGATCGAGCAGGGGCGCAGGCTGGATGCGGGGCGGATCTTTGGCGTGATCTTTGAACAAAGTCGCCGCCAGTTGCCATCCATCTGCGCCATTATCATCGTGGTGTTCCTGTTCTGGTTCTTCCTTGGCCATATGATCTTTGCGCTGTTTCTTGGTCATATGCCGATGGTCAATGTCTCCACCTCGTCAGAGGTGTTCCTGACCACGCAGGGGGTGATGATGCTGGGGGTGGGCACGGTGGTCGGCGCGCTCTTTGCGCTGCTGATCTATATGATCACCGTGTTGGGCTTGCCGCTGCTGCTCGATCGCGAGATCGATTTTGTAACAGCGATGATCACCAGCTTTGCCTATGTGCAGGCAAACCCGCTGCCGATGCTGACATGGGCTGTGATGATTGCCGCGCTGACCTTTGTTGCGCTTTTGCCGGGGTTCTTCGGCCTGCTGATCGTGCTGCCGTGGCTTGGGCATTCCAGCTGGCATCTCTACCGGCTGCTGCGGGTCGAGGAGGACGCTACTTAAACGGTGTGCCCAGCTGCAACAGGCGGCGGTGAAAGGGAATGATCTCAGGCGCGGTGGTAAAGCCGCAGCCGCGCGCCGCCGCAATGGCGGTGCTGACATCATTGCCCAGATACTCATAGATCATCCGCAGCACCCGCTCGCCGCTTTCGCTTTCGCGGATGGTGCGTGCGACATAACCGGTCCAGAGGCTGTTTTCCGCCGCTGAGACCCGCGCAAGATAGTTGAACGAATAGGTCAGCGTGTTGCGGCGGCTCAGCACAAAGGCCACCCCATCTTCATGGCAGGTCATATAGCCGCGATACTCGCGCGAGGGGCCATGGGTGGACAGCCCTTGATAGCGCATGCCGGCGCGCGGCTCATATCCGCGCACATAGGTGACACCATCAATGCGTTTCACATGCACGATGCCCAGAACGTAACTCTCATCGCTGATAAAACTGCGCCGGGTGAAGCGATAAAACCCGGTTGGAAACACATCTTCGGTGACGCGCATCAGGCCTGCGTCGATAAAATCCTTGAGGTAGTCACTGTGCAGCGCGCTGCCTTCCGGACGGTCGAGGGTTTCCACCGGGGCCAGCAAAATCCGCGCATCGACCTCAAAAAAGTTGCAGATCCGGTCCAGTACATCGGGGCGGGGAAAGCTCTCACCTGAGAGGTAGCGGTTAAACTGCGTCCGGTTGATGCCAAGGCGCCGCGACAGTTCCGAAATGGACGGGTACTCCCGAGCGAGACTGCGCAGATTGTCGCCGAACACTGTCCTTAATTCTGCGGGGGATCGGGAGCTTTTTAACATGTTTGTTCCGGGATAGCGGCGTGATGGTTCACAAGGGCATCATGAGGTGACGCGAGTTAGGTTCAATTGCGGAGTTTATGACGCTGTAGCGTATCAATGCCGACACAAATTGCAATTCCCTATTCGAAACTTTGGGATGTTTGACTTCCGTCTTTTGACGCAGAATAGAGTCGGGCAAAAATGGGGTCCGCAATGATCGGGGTTGTCGTATGGGCCGATACCGCAAAGTCAAAAGCGGTCATCTGGTGTGAAGATCAAAGAGATTTAGCCTACTACATGCAGCAGGAGGAGGTCGCTGATGCGATTTCGCTGCAAAAGGGCGATCTGGTAGAATTTGAAAGCCGGTATGAAAGCGGTGTGCGCATGGCCGGCGGCGTACAAGTGGTTGAACCAAGTGCTGAACCGAGCCTTGCGGAGGTGCTGCGCGCGCGTAAACGCGGCGAACAGAACCGCAGTGAGGAGCCGGTTGATACCGCCCATCAGGGCGCAGAGGTGGCCACCCTGTCGATCCCGGAACGATGTAGTTCCCGTGTTGAGGGACGCCGCAGTACCGGTGAACGCAAAAGCGCAAAAATTCTGCCTTTCCCGGAATTGCTGCGCGCTTAACGATTACGTCTCAGGCGACCCCGGATCATAAAGCGGACACAAAAAAGCGCACCATTTGGTGCGCTTTTTGTTTTTACACGGGCTGAAATGCGCAGCGGTTATTCACCGCGCAAAAGTGCGGCAACGCCGGTGCGGGCGATCTTGGTCAGACCCAGCGGGCGCATCAGATCGGCAAAGGCATCGATCTTGTCGGGCGTGCCGGTGATCTCAAAGATGAAACTGTTGAGTGTGGTATCGACCACTTTGGCGCGGAAGATATCCGCAAGCCGCATCGCTTCGACGCGCTTTTCGCCTTCGCCGACCACTTTGACGATGGCCAGTTCACGCTCCACAAAGGGGCCGGCCACAGTGAGGTCGGTGACCTCATGCACCGGCACGATGCGGCCGAGTTGCGCCTTGATCTGTTCGATCACCTGCGGCGTGCCGGTGGTGACCACGGTGATACGTGACAGATGCCCGGTGTGGTCGACTTCGGCCACGGTGAGGCTGTCGATGTTGTAACCACGGCCTGAAAACAGCCCGATGACGCGCGCCAGTACGCCGGGCTCGTTTTCCACCAGCACAGTGATCGTGTGCCGCTCCTGCGTGTCGGAGAAATTCGGGCGTAGGTTATAGGCGGAGTGCTTGGAAGCACCTTTTTTGATGTGTAGGGCAGACATGTCAGTCCCTTTCCTCGAAATATCGGGGCAAGGCGCTGCGCGCCTTGCAAGCAAATCTCAGATGATCAGACCAGAACCGCGCCGCCGGACTGGATCACGCCCTGCGTCTCGGCTGCGCCCAGCAGCATCTCGTTATGGGCTTTGCCCGAGGGGATCATCGGGAAGCAGTTTTCGTGCTTTTCCACCAGACAGTCAAAGATCACCGGCCCGTCGTATTCAAGCATCTCCATGATCGCATCATCCAGATCCTTGGGATCTTTGCAGATGATACCCTTGGCCCCAAAGGCTTCGGCGAGTTTGACAAAATCGGGCAGCGCTTCGGACCAGCTGTGCGAGTAGCGCTCACCATGCAAAAGTTCCTGCCACTGGCGCACCATGCCAAGGCGTTCATTGTTGAGGATGAACTGTTTCACCGGTAGGCGGTACTGGGTTGCGGTACCCATTTCCTGCATGTTCATCAGCCAAGACGCCTCGCCTGCGACGTTGATGACCAACGCATCCGGGTGGGCGATCTGCGCCCCGATAGAGGCAGGCGTTCCATAGCCCATGGTGCCCAGTCCACCGGAGGTCATCCAGCGGTTTGGATCTTCAAAGCCAAGGAACTGCGCTGCCCACATCTGGTGTTGGCCGACCTCGGTGGTGATGTAGCGATCCCGACCCTTGGTCAGCGCCTCCAGACGTTCCAGCGCGTATTGCGGCTTGATGGTGGTCTCTGACATCTCGTAGGTCAGGCACTTCACCGCGCGCCACTCGTCGATCTGGCCCTGCCATTTCGCCAGTGCCTCGGTATTAGTCTTACGACCGCGGCTTTTCCAGACCTTCAGGATATCCTCAAGCACATGGCCCACGTCGCCCACAATCGGGATATCGACGCGGATCACCTTGTTGATCGAGGAGGGGTCGATGTCGATATGGGCCTTTATCGATTTGGGGCTGAAGGCATCGATACGGCCGGTGATCCGGTCGTCAAAGCGTGCGCCGACGTTGATCATCAGGTCGCAGTCATGCATCGCCATATTAGCCTCATAGAGACCATGCATCCCGAGCATGCCAAGCCACTGTTTGCCGGACGCCGGATAAGCGCCAAGCCCCATCAATGTCGAGGTGATTGGAAAGCCCGTGGCCTCAACCAGTTCGCGCAGCAGCTGGCTGGCGGCAGGACCTGAGTTGATGACACCCCCACCCGTGTAGAACACCGGGCGTTTGGCGGTCTCGATTGCGGCAACCAGTTCGGTGATCTCTTCCATATCGCCCTTCACGACGGGCTGATAATGCGAGGCCGACGGTTTTGGCGGCTGATAGGTGCCGGTGGCAAACTGCACGTCCTTTGGCACGTCAATCAGCACTGGGCCGGGGCGGCCAGAGGTGGCAACGTGGAAGGCCTCATGGATGGTGGAAGCCAGAGTATTGGTGTCCTTCACCAGCCAGTTGTGCTTGGTGCAGGGGCGGGTGATGCCCACGGTGTCGGCCTCCTGAAAGGCGTCAGAGCCGATCATGAAGGTCGGAACCTGACCTGTGAGAACCACCAGCGGGATGGAATCCAGCAACGCGTCCGTCAGGCCGGTCACCGCATTGGTGGCACCGGGGCCTGAGGTCACAAGCACAACGCCGGGTTTGCCGGTGGAGCGCGCATAGCCTTCGGCGGCGTGCACCGCGCCCTGTTCGTGACGGACCAGAATGTGGCGAATGTCATTTTGCTGAAAGATTTCATCGTAAATGGGTAGGACAGCGCCTCCGGGATATCCGAATACCGTGTCCACGCCCTGTTCTTTGAGGGCTTGAACAACCATTTTTGCGCCGGTCATTTCACGTGTCATCTGCTTTGCTCCAGTTCACGACATCGTCTTTCTTCGCGTCAGTCTAACGTCAGTGTGTATCGCATAAAAAAGCCCCCGATTTTGAGGATCGGAGGCGCATGGGTTCGAATATGGTCTACCGTCACCGGCCCATGCGCGTGTGTCCTACAATTACGACTAGCTGAGCCATCGTCAGGGTCTCCATCATGCATTGACGGGGACATTATGGGGCAGGCGGCGGAGGGTCAACCGCAAAAAGGCGGTTTTTTCGCGGGTTTGTGAACTTATCTTACGTTTGGGGGCTGTTTTGAGATATTTATGGCAATATTGATGCGTGATTTTGTAATGGCTAGCGCTGCGACATGTGGTTTGAGGGGCTTTGAGGAGCGCCTGCGGCGCGCAGGGGGAGCACCGCGCATCTGCGCGGTGCCGTTTGCGAGGCGCTGCCTCGCGCTCCGGGATATTTAAGGTTAGAAGAGGAGGCTGGGTGGAAGGCTGGCAGTGGTGCGCCGCGCCGGGCGTCAGCCCGGCGCCCGGCCCAACGGGAGCGGATCGGCTTTGCCGATCTGGCGACGGGCGGGAGGGCGCCCTCGTGCTGTTTCAGATGCCGCGGCCTGTGCCTTGGAGCACGCCATGTTCCAGCGCGTAGCGGGTGAGACCTGCAGTTGAGGAAATCCCGAGCTTGCGTTTGATGTTCTTGCGGTGGGTTTCAACCGTGCGCACCGAGATATCCAGAGTGAGGGCGACTTCCTTGTTGGATTTGCCCTGTGCGAGTTCCAGCAATATTGTCTGTTCGCGCCCCGTCAGGGCCTCGCGACTGGTATGCGATTGCGGCGACAGTGATCCTGCCGCCCCGGTGCAGAGGTATTGCGTGCCGCGCATCACCGCATCAATGGCGGTTTTGATTTCCTCGGGTTGCACATCTTTGAGCACATATCCCACTGCGCCGTGACTGAGGGCAGTGGAGATATATTCCGGGCTATCGTGCATCGACAGGATCAGCACCCGGGTTTCAGGGCGGCGTTCAAGGATGATTTCCGTCGCACTGAGGCCGCCGACATCCGGCATATTGAGATCCATCAGAATGACGTCCGGCACGCAGGCTTCGGCCTGTGCAATCGCCTCTCGACCGCCGGAGACTGCGCCTATGACTTCGATATCGCTGTAGCTTTCCAGAATGGACTGGATGCCCTCGGCGACCATCGGGTGATCGTCTACGATCAAAACACGGGTGGGGCCGCTCATCTGTTGTCTCTCGCTTTGGTCAATCGCCGGCTTTCCTGTGTTGTGCGCCGCGCCCGCATGGATCAGGGGAGGCGATGGGCGGCGAGTTCGTCGCCGGGTGGCAGCAGGTGGCTCAGGGGCAAGCTGGCCTCGATGACGGTACCGCTGTCGCGGCCTGCGCGAGATGACAGAATGCGGATGGTGCCGTCAAGCTGTTCCATCCGTTCCTGCATGTTGCGCAGGCCTATCCCGGCGTGGCTGCGGTCCTGTTCGGTGGGCAGGCCAGAGCCGTTATCGCTGATGCGCATGGTGGCGCCATTCTCATGTCCGCGCAGGTCCATGGTAACACGGGTTGCGCCAGAGTGGCGCTCGATATTGGTGAGCGCTTCTTGGGCGATCCGATAAAGCGCGATCTTGGCTTCTTGGTCGAGGCGGTTGCGAAACACCACGGTGGTAAACACCGTCTCGATGCCGGTGCGGGCGGCAAAATCATCGGTGAGCGCCTTGAGCGCCGGGCCAAGGCCGAGATCATCCAGCACACCGGGGCGCAGATCGCGGCTGATGCGGCGCACCTCGGTGATGGCGGTGGCAAGCCCATCGACGCCCTTGTCCAGCGGGCTGGCTGCGGCGTCAAATTCACCGCGACTGATGCGCCGTTTTACGGTCTCCAGCGCATAGCGCACCCCCACCAGCAATTGGCTGATGGAATCGTGCAATTCACGTGCAACCCGGCCGCGCTCTTCTTCTTGGGCGTCAAAGACGCGCTGCGTGAGTTCCTTGAGCTTGGCATCGGCCAGTCTGCGCTCGCGGATGTTCAATAACATGCCGGAGGCGAACACAAAGATCAGCGCCACCAGTGTAATCGCACCTATATATATAAAGGTGCGGCGCACCCGGTTTTCGACTTCCATGCGTGAAGTGGCGATAGACGCGATCACATCGTCGATAAACACGCCTGTGCCCACCGCCCATCGCCAGTCCTGCAGGCCCACTACATAGGCGATCATCTGCGCCTCTTCGCCGGTGGAGGGTTTTTCCCACATGAAACTGTGCCAGCCCGCCCCCTGACGGGCGATATCGATAAAGGTGTTGACGACCGGCACGCCATTGCCATCGGTCAGCCCCGCCCAGTTGCGGTTGATGAACTCGGTCTGACGTGGGCTCACCAGATTGGTGCCGTCGTAATCATAGACAAAGAAGAACCCATCCTTGCCGTAGATCATCGCGCTCAGGATCTGGGTGACCTGCTTTTTGGCCTCCTCGTCATCCGGGGCAGCGGGGCCATAGATATGCATAAACCCGTTGCGCGCCTGTGTGACGTAATTGCGCAGCTCTGCTTTCTTCGCCTCGATCAATTGCCGCTCCAGAACCTGGATCTCGCGTTCTGCCATGGAGCGGGATTGATGCGCGACCAGCGCGGCGATGCACAGGCCCGCCACGATCAGGGGCAGGGTGGCAAGCAATGACAGCTTTTGTGCGTAGTTCGGGCGAAACAGGCGCCGGATCATCTTGTGGTCCCGAATATGGCTCTTTGGGCAGGCGTGCGGGGTGTGTTTCGAATCGTTACGGCAATGGCGCAAGGAATCAAAGCCCGGAAACCTGTGGGCTCTGTGTGATCGCCCCGAACAGGCGCGTCCAGGATGTGAATGACACCGATCCGAGTGAAAAAATCGCCGTTTCTACGTAGTACTTGGTATTCACATGTTTCACGGTCCCGTTAGGGTGTTCTCACTTCAAAGAGGCCGCGGGGGAAGGGCGATTTCGTGCACCACGGCGGTCAATACGTTTTGGGAGGAACCAACAACATGGATCGCAGATCCTTTCTGAAGACATCCGCAATCGGTGGCTCCGCTGCTGCCGCATCCGCAGCTCTGGCCGCACCGGCCTACGCACAGGGCAACCGCACCCTGACTATGGTCACCACCTGGGGCCGTGGCCTTGCTGGCGTGCACGACTCCGCGCAGCGCGTGGCCGACAGCATCACCGCCATGACCGATGGCGCGTTGACCGTTGACCTTAAGGCCGCAGGCGAACTCGTTGGCGCGTTTGAGGTTTTTGACGCCGTGACCGCAGGTCAGGCCGATATGTATCACGGTGCCGACTACTACTTCGTGGGTCAGCACCCGGCCTATGCCTTCTTCACCGCTGTGCCCTTCGGCATGACCGCGCAGGAACTGGCGAACTGGTACTATCAGGACGGCGGCATGGAGCTGCATGACGAGCTGGGTCAGATCTTTGGTCTGAAATCCTTCCTCGGCGGCAACACCGGCGCGCAGGCCGGTGGTTGGTACTCCAAAGAGATCAACAGCCCCGACGACTTCAACGGTCTGAAGTTCCGTATGCCGGGTCTCGGCGGTAAAGCACTGGGCAAACTGGGCGCCTCCGTTCAGAACATTCCGGGCTCCGAAGTGTATCAGGCGCTCTC
Organism: Tritonibacter mobilis F1926; assembly: GCF_000376545.2. NCBI lineage: Bacteria > Pseudomonadati > Pseudomonadota > Alphaproteobacteria > Rhodobacterales > Paracoccaceae > Tritonibacter > Tritonibacter mobilis. The sequence goes on along the minus strand of NZ_CP015230.1, from coordinate 1,882,282 downwards.
CTCCGGTGCGATCGACGGCACCGAGTGGATCGGCCCTTGGGCGGACGAAAAAGCCGGTTTCCAGGAAATCACCAAGACCTACTACACCGCGGGCTTCCACGAGCCGGGTGCGGGTCTCTCTGTTGCGACCAACCGCGACGTCTTTGAGAGCCTGTCGCCAGCGCATCAGAAAGTGATCGAGATCGCCTCTGCCGAAGCGCACCAATGGAACCTGAGCCAGTTCCTCGCCAACAACGGTGCAGCGCTGCAGCGTCTGCAGGCCGGTGGCGTTAAGGTCATGGAATTCCCCGACAGCGTTTGGGATGCCTTTGGTAAGGCCTCCATGGAAGTGCATCAGGAAAACATGGGCGACGATCTCTACAAGAAGATCTACGACAGCGCGATGGCGTCGATGAAGTCCTCTTCGGGTTGGATCAACACGTCCTCCGGCACCTATGTTGCACAGCGCGACCGCGTTCTGGGCTAATCCCCGGTTGTGAACTTGAAACGGATCCCCCGCGCAGGGTGCGGGGGATCTCTTTTGCACTCGCGGTCTGAAAAAGCTGCGTCGCCGGAGCTCTCCGATGACAGACGCGCCCGACCGCTTGCCTGAACTTCCGGGGGAGCCATGCAGGACGACATGAGTATTTCCTTTTTTGGCGCGATTGGCGGCTTCCTATGGTGGCTCGCCTCTAATGTTTTTGGCGCCTTTTATAATCTCGGCTATGCCGTCACCCATCCCGAGCTATGGCTCGACTGGCTGACCTGGGCTGGCACCACCGAGGACAAAGCTTCCGTGATGCGCTTTGTCTACTACGGTGGCTCGGTCGAGTTCTTCTTTGTGATCTTCACTACGTTCCTCGTGCTGACGGGCGTCGGAATGTACTTCCGTGGCTTTATGTGGGGCATGGTGCGCGCGCTTGAGGGCTTTGCCAACACGCTGGGCCGTTTCTTTGCCTGGGCCGGGCTGTTGATGGTGGTTCAGCAGATCATCATCGTGTTCATGCAGCGCGTCTTTGCCCGCCCGGACATGAGTTTCGGCCTCGGGATCGCGCTGGAAAAAGACATCTCGTGGTTTGCCGAAGAGCTGAAGCTCTATAACGCGCTCGTGGTGTGTTTCTGTGTCACCTACACCTTTGTGCAGGGCGGCCATGTGCGGGTGGACCTCGTTTATGCCGGGATTTCGCATCGCGCCAAACGTGTGGTCGATATGGTCGGCTCGCTGATCTTCATGATGCCGGTTGCGGTTTTGACGTGGATGTACGGCTGGTTCTTCCTGTGGCGTCACCTGATCGTGCCGAAACCTTCGGCGTCCGATCAGCTGGACCGTCTGGTGATGAAGGCCCGCGCGCTGCGCTGGAATGTCGAAACCATCGGCTTCTCACCCAACGGCTTTGACGGCTATTTCCTCTTTAAGATCCTGCTGGTCGCATTTGCGGGCCTTGTGTTCCTGCATGCGGTGGCGTTCTTCTATCGCTCTTTCCTCGAGTTCATTGAGGGCGAAGAGTCAGAAGGGAAATACCTCGACAGAGATACGCTTGGCGAAGGCGAAGAAGCCTATGAAGGCGCTCATTAACTAAGGGACAGCACCCATGCTATTCGGACTTGATGGCGTCGAAATCGGCCTGATCATCGTCTTTCTCTGCCTCTTCGGGGGCATTCTCTCGGGCTTTCCGGTGGCCTTTGCCATCGGGGGCGCCGGGGTCATCTCCTTTGGGATCATCGCCGCACTGGACAGTGCCGGTCTGCTGATCCATCAGGCCATTGACACCTCCAGTCAGGCCTACCGCGATATTGTCAATTCCGGCGTGAAACCGGATGTGATTTCCGTGTTCCGATACCCGGAGTTGCCACGGATCGGCGAACCCGTGTTCCCGCAGGGCTGGGAAGTTGCGATGGACCGCAACGTGTCCTTCATTGTGAACCGGATCAACGAGCGGGTTCTGGCAGGCGCTTCCATTGAAACGCTGCTGGCGGTGTTGATGTTCGTCCTGATGGGCATCACGCTTGAACGCTCCAAGATCGCAAACGATCTGCTGACCACCATGGCGCGCGTCTTTGGCCCGCTTCCGGGCGGTCTGGCCGTGTCCATCGTGGTTGTGGGCGCATTTCTTGCAGCCTCCACCGGGATCGTGGGCGCGACCGTTGTGACCATGGGCCTCTTGGCCCTGCCGACCATGCTGCGCAACAACTACTCGCCGGAACTGGCGACGGGTGTGATCGCGGCGTCAGGCACCTTGGGGCAGATCATTCCGCCCTCCATCGTGATCGTGCTTCTGGGCACGCTGGCCGGTGACCTCTATTCCACCGCGCAGGAAAACCGCGCACAGGAAGCGGGCTGTTCCGATGCGCTGACCTATCTGGGGGAACCTGCGGTTGTTTCCGTTGGCACGCTGTTTCAGGCGGCTTTGCTGCCGGGCATCATGCTTGCCCTTCTCTATGCGCTTTATGCCTTTGGCTATGCGCTGTTGAACCCAGAAAAAGCACCTGCGGTGCAGATGGGTGCGGCCAATGAGGAGCCGATCACCCGAGGCGAGAGCCTGACATGGTTCCTCGGCGTTCCGGCGGCTTTGATTGTCGGCACCGTGCTTCTGAGCAGCGTGAACTTGGTGGGCAGCCAGAACATCACCGTATCGGCCTTTTCCGATGCGGGGCAGACTGCGAGCCTGCGCACCAATGTGGGGCCAGACTGTCAGGCTGCGATGATCGACCTGCACGGTCAGTCCGCATGGGATGCGGCTGTGGCCGAACAAGCCGAAATCGACGCCGCTGGTGGCGTAGAAGAGGCGCATAAGCTCTCGGAAGAAGAGCTGGCCACCGCGCTGGCCCAGAAGATCGACAATGCCGCGCCTATCGGTACCGGGATTGCGACGATCATCGTGCTCTTGGGTCTGACGCTGGCTGTGGGCCGTGGGGTGGCACCCTCGCGCGATGCCAAGCCGCTGATCCTCGGGGCCATTGGCCTCTTGCTGCTGGCGCTGGTGGATGTGCTGGCGATTGCACCAACGACCTCGGCCTCGGCCACGGTTGCGTGGATCTTGCTGCCGGCATTGCTTGCGCTTTACGGCTGCAAGGAAGCGGCGGCGCGCTGTGCCCGCAATGATCTGATCCGGGTGGTGTTCCCGCCGCTGGTTCTGATCGTCGCGGTGCTGGGCTCGATCCTGGGTGGGATCACCAATCCGACGCCGGCTGCGGCGCTTGGGGCAGGGGGTGCAATCATGCTGGCGGCCTACCGTCGCCTGAAAGACGAGGGCCAATCCGGCAATATCATCATCTGGGCCACCTTTGCGGTGATCCTTGCGATCCTGACCGGCGTGAATTTCGATCTGCGCATCAATCAGGACGTGGTTCCGGCAGAAAGCTATGCGGCGTTCTTCTTTGCCTATGGCTGCTATCTGTTTGCGCTCTTTGGTCTGCTCTACGGGATCTGGGTGCTGTTCCGGGGCGGGGTGATGACGCCGATCGTGCGCGAAACGGCCAAGGTCACCTCGATGGTGTTCACCATCCTGATCGGCTCGCAGCTGTTGAATCTCGTGGTGATCTCCTTTGGGGGCGAACACTATATCCAGCAGTTCCTGAAGAGCTTTGACAATGAGCTGACGGTGTTCCTCATCGTGATGATCGTCTTGTTTATCCTCGGCTTTGTGCTCGATTTTCTGGAGATCATCTACATCGTGATCCCCATTGTCGGGCCGGTGATCTATGGCGGCTCGTTTGATCCCAAATGGGTGACGATCATGGTGGCGGTGAACCTGCAGACATCCTTCCTGACGCCGCCCTTTGGCTTTGCGCTGTTCTATCTGCGCGGGGTGGCACCTCGGGAGGTCACCACGGGTCATATCTATCGCGGGGTTTTGCCCTTCGTGCTGATCCAGGTGCTGGGGCTTGCGATCCTGTGGTTCTTCCCGGCAATTGTGACCATTGTCCCGGCGCTGATCCCGAACTGATCCAGCGCATAGCTGTAAATCGGAAAAAGGCCCCGCGATTGCGGGGCCTTTTGCATTTGTGTGAGATGTGAGGGGCGCGGCCCCTCTTGGCCATTCGGCCAATTCACCCCGGGATATTTGGGGTTAGAAGAGCTATGGGGTCAGGTGAACTGAATGAGGTCCCAGCGGTTCCCAAAAGGATCACGCCAGACGGCAACAGTGCCATAGGGTTCATGGCGGGGGGCTTCTTCGAAGGCAACGCCTGCAGCCTGCATCGCGCGGTGGTCGCGTTCAAAATCATTGGTGGCGAGAAACAGGCCAACGCGGCCGCCGAACTGATCGCCGATGGCGGATTGTTGTGCGTCGCCTTCGGCGCGGGCGAGGATCAGGCTGCCCTGTGATGCGCCGGGAGGCAGGATGCGCACCCAGCGTTTATGTCCCTGATCCACATCTTCGGCCATCTGCCAGCCCAGAGTGTTGCAGTAAAAGGCGATGGCCTCGTCGTAATCGGGTACGACAAGGGCGACAGCGTGAAGATATTGCACGAAAGTTACCTCTTGGAGGGGTGTTTGCCTTGGGGCAGTTGGATATTGGCCACTTGTTCCGCCACGGGGGCGGTCGAGAGCGGGTGTTCTTCGGCAGCAAAGCTCTCCGGATCTTTGAGTGGCACCCATTCGCCGCCAAAATAGACCTCAAGGCCTGAGAATTTGGCCTTATAGCCCATCTTCTGGCTGCCGGGCACCCAGTAGCCCAGATAGACATAAGGCAGGCCCGCCTCGCGCGCGATCTCGATATGATCAAGCACCATAAAGGTGCCAAGCGAGTTCTGCGGCAAATCCGGTGTATAGAAGGAATAGACCATGCTCAGACCGTCCTCGAGCACATCGGTGAGCGCCACGGCAGTCAGCGCATTGGTCTCCGGGTCGGTGTATTCCACCACCCGTGTACGGATCGGGGTTTCCTCGACCATGGCTGCATATTCAAACACATCCATATCCGCCATGCCGCCATCGGCGTGGCGCTGGTCCAGATAGTCGCGAAACAGCGCGTATTGATCCTCTGTCGCCCAAGGGGACGTGGCGCGGCGGTCCAGATGGCGGCTGCGGTTCAGGGTCTTGCGCTGGCTGCGGGTGGGGGTGAACTCTGCCACATTGATCCGGGCCGACATGCAGGCGGAGCAATCAGAGCAGGACGGCCGATAAAGGACATTCTGCGAGCGCCGGAAGCCTTGCTGGCTCAGAGAGTTGTTCAACTGCTCCACCCCATCGCCCTGCAATGATGTGAACAGCTTTCGCTCCATGCGCCCTTCGAGATAGGGGCAGGGCTGCGGCGCAGTCACGTAAAACTGAGGAGCAATGGGAAGCGTGTGGCGCATATGTGGGGTCAGCGGCTCTCATTAAAGACGTGAAGGACCGTCCAGTGCAGACGGTCCGACATCAATGTGGTTTGATCTTTGATGATAACAACCGCCCCGTGGCTGACAAGCCTCCATGTGCAAATTGGATTAACGCGGCTGTGCGTCGGGATGGCAGCGCGCGCTTATGCGCGCCGCTTTAGCATCACGGTGCCAAGCATATGGTCGCTCAGACCCTGACCGCGTGCAGTGGTCAGCATCAACAGGATCGAGATGATTTGCAGGATCGGCACCGCCATGGAGACCGTATAGCCAACCGTGTGCAACAGGGCGCTGCCGCCGTCCAGCCGCGCGCCGGAGTGCTCGCGCAGCTCAATACCGCAAAAGCGCATACCCAATGTGGCGGAGCCATTGGCCAGCGTCGCCACCCGGTAGATGAAGCCAACGGTCAGGTAGAGCATAGGCCAGACCAGAAGGCCGAGAAAGGCCGTGAAGGGCACGATCACCGCCGCGATGGCGAAGATCAACACAGAGTCGATCAGGAAGGCAAACAGGCGTTTGGCGGTGACACCGGAGTAAAACTCGGCCTGCATGTCTGGATCGGGGAGGGCGGTCATTCGGGGCTCCTGCGGGGTTGTCGATACTATCTCAAAATAGGGACTCTGCCCGGAGTGAGCCGGGCAGAGAAGGCGTCTTAGGCCTGAGACGGACGCGGGGCGTCTTCGTCTGCGTCGCCCTCATCGGGGCGGGTGGCGCGTTCGTCCATGAACTGGTCGAACTCTGCCTTGTCCTTGGCGGCGCGCAGCCGGGCGAGGAACGCCTCAAAGTCGGTCTGTTCCTGCTCCAGACGCGCCAGCGTGTCGGCCTTATAGGCGTCAAAGGCGCTGTTACCACTGGATTTCATGGCGTGAAAGCCACGATGCATGTGGGTCGAACGGCGGCGGCAGGAGGATTTGAACATACGTTTGCTCCAGATCATATAGGCGAGGATTGCAAGACCGACAGGCCAGAAGAAAATGAAGCCAAGGACCATTGTCGCGATCCATGCGCCTTTTCCTTTTGAGTCGAGCCAGGCTTCGCTTTTGGCAAGCCACCCCTGATGCGGGGTCGGCGGCAGGTTGGTCGTGTAACTTGTCATCAGGTTCTCCACGGCGTTGGGGTGAATGTGAACTTCATTTACATCACCGATATGTGCAGCAGGGGAGTGCCCTTCAAGGGTGTATGTAAATGTTTTTCACATTTACTTATGAAGGTGCTGATTTTGTGGAGATAATCTCTGATGGCGGCTCGTATTTTGTGAGATTTTATCGGGCAAATGCAACCATGCGCGCCCCATTGCTTGCGCCGAGGACACCATATGAAGGGCATCATATGAAGGATTGAGCAAAAGGTGCAGGGTGCGGCCACGCTCCCAAAACCATGTGTACTCAAAAAACGCCCGGTGGCCCGGTTCACTCCGGGCGCCCGTCAGAGCGGGTCTGAACGGGCGGGCAACTCATTACCTGCATCACTCGGTCCCCGAAACGGGAACGTGACCACGAAATAATGTTATCGCAGTTTTGCGATTTGTGGAAGGTCTGAAATGGTAAGCGCCGTCACCATTTGTTTCAGACCTTACCGATTTTTGGGCTGCGTCGAAGAATTCCACCGGAACAGAGCCGGTTGCGCGGTGTTTGGGGATTGACGCCCAAGGGCGGGGGTCACAGTCTCGCGCCATGTCTCATTCGCTTCAGGTTCACCGCTGCCCGCGCCCTTATGATTCCTCAATCAGCACCGAGGTGCTGTCTGATCATGGCCATCTGCCCTCCGAGTGGCAGGCGCTACTGGGCGGCACGGCGGGCAGCAGCCCTTATCTGCAAACCTTGATCCGTTCTGAGCGGGACTGGATCGAGGCGGCCCTGTCTGATCCGGAAGGCGCGCGCGATGCGGTGTTTCAAACCTGCCGCGCCTCTGCCCCGGATCAGGTGAAATCCGTGCTGCGCGCGGGCAAACGCCGGATCGCGCTGCTTTGTGCATTGTGCGATCTTTCGGGCCATTGGCCGCTTGAAGAGGTCACCGGCACGCTCACCCGGTTTGGCGAATTGGCGGTGGATGTGGCGCTGAAAGCGGAAATCGCGCTGCTGATCAAACGGCGCAAATTGCCGGGGATGAGCGAAGACGACATCGCCAGTGCAGGCGGGATGAGTGTCTTTGCCATGGGCAAGATGGGGGCGTATGAGCTGAACTACAGCTCTGACATCGATCTCATCTGCCTCTTTGATGAAACCCGGTTTGAACGGGATGATTTCCTTGAGGCCCGTCAGGCCATGGTGCGCGCCACCCGTAATATGAGCGCGGCGCTGAATGACCGCACCGCCGAGGGCTATGTCTTCCGCACCGATCTCAGGCTGCGCCCGGACCCTTCCGTGACGCCGGTGGCGCTGGCGATGGCGGCGGCGGAACAGTATTACGAGAGCCTTGGCCGCACTTGGGAGCGCGCCGCCTATATCAAGGCGCGCACATGTGCGGGGGATATCGCGGCGGGCGAGAAGTTCCTCAAGACGTTGACGCCCTTCGTGTGGCGGCGGCATCTGGATTTCGCCGCCATCGAAGACGCTCACAACATGCGCCTGCGTATCCGCGAGAACAAAGGCACCGGTGGCCCGATCACGGTTCTGGGGCACGATATGAAGCTCGGGCGCGGCGGTATTCGCGAGATTGAGTTCTTCACCCAGACCCGCCAGCTCATTGCCGGGGGGCGCGATCCGTCGCTGCGGGTGCGTGGCACGGTCGAAGGGTTGCAGGCGCTATCGCGCGCCGAGTGGATCTCGGCGGAGGTGTCCGACACGCTGGCGCGTCACTACCGCGACCACCGCGAGATCGAGCATCGCATCCAGATGGTCCATGACGCCCAGACCCACCGCATGCCCACCTCCGAGGAAGGTCTGTCGCGCGTGGCCTGCCTGATGGACGTGGAGCCGGAGGCCTTTATTGCCGATCTGCGCGCACGGCTGGAAGAGGTGCACCGTCTGACCGAGGATTTCTTTGCGCCCGGCACCAGCGCCAAACCGGCAGAGCCGTTGCCGGAGGATCTCGACCAATCGGTGATTGCGCGCTGGCCCAGCTATCCGGCGCTGCGCTCTGATCGCGGTGCGCGGATTTTTGAACGTCTGAAACCGGAACTGCTGAGCCGCCTGTCGCGCACCGCCAATCCGGGCGAAGCGCTTTTGGCGCTGGATGGGTTTCTGGCCGGGATGCCCGCCGGGGTGCAGCTGTTTTCCCTCTTTGAGGCCAACCCGCAACTGATTGATCTGCTGGTCGATATTGTTGGCACCTCGCCCGCGCTCGCCAATTACCTGTCACGCAATTCTTCGGTGTTTGATGCGGTGCTCGATGGCGGCTTTTTTGCCGACTGGCCCGGACGTGACGCGCTGATTGCGGAACTCAGGGACGCCTTGGACAGTGAAAGCGATTATGAACGCCAGCTCGACCTGACCCGACGCTGGCACCGTGAATGGCACTTTCGCACCGGGGTGCATCACCTGCGCGGTCTGATCGATGCCGAAACCGCCGGTCAGCACTATGCGGATATTGCAGATGCGGTGATCATTGGCTTGCTCCCCAAGGTTTCAGCGCAATTTGCCGCCAAACACGGGCCGATGCCGGGGCGCGGCTGCGTGATCCTCGGGATGGGGTCGCTGGGGGCAGGGCGGCTCACGGCGAGCTCGGATCTGGATCTGATCATGATCTACGACCCGCTTGATGATGAAATGTCCGATGGCAAACGCCCGCTGGCGGTGCGCCCCTATTATGCCCGCCTCACTCAGGCGATGGTCACAGCCCTGACCGCCCCCATGGCGCAGGGGCGTCTCTACGAAGTGGACATGCGCCTGCGTCCCTCCGGCAATCAGGGGCCGGTGGCCACCAGTTGGCAAAGCTTTACCCAGTATCAGGAAAACGACGCTTGGGTCTGGGAGCATCTGGCGCTGACACGGGCGCGTGTGGTGGCCGGCGAGGACACACTCGCGCGGGATCTGGAAAAATTCCGCTGCGATTTCCTCGCCCGTCCGCGCAACCGACAGGTGGTGCTGCAAGAGGTGGCCGAAATGCGCCGCAGGCTTGCGGCTGCAAAGTCACCCGATGGGCCATGGGACGCGAAAACCGGGCCGGGCCGGATGCTCGATATTGAACTGGCAGCACAGGCGGGAACGCTTTTGGCGGGGCAACCCACGCGCTCGGTCGTTGATGGTCTGATGGCCGGTGTCGCCAGCGGTTGGTTAAGTGACGCGCAGGCGCAAAACCTGCGCGCGGCCTATGATCTATATTGGTCCGTACAAAGTGCTGCGCGGCTGATTGCGGGCAAAGGATCAGATGGCGCGGTGCGCGGTGAGGGAGGGGCGGCCTTCCTGCAGCGCAGCACCGGCTTTGACGGTATCGCCAGCCTGCAACAAGCGCTGGAACACGCCTATGCACAGGCCGCTGATTGCATCGACGCAGCGGTTGGCCCAGAGGCTGAGATGAAGGACGAAAATCATGACGAAACCCTCAGCTGAGCCCGCATCTCTGGACCCCAAGGGGCTGTTTCGCGAGGCCTACCGGATAGAGGGGCTTGATGCCTCGCAATGCCGGAGCATCTTTCTGGATTGGGCACTTTCTGCGCCGATGGATTTTGACACCGATGCGGCGCTTTCAACGCTCTTGGCGCAATATGGGCCGCAGTTTCCCGATCATCCGATGACGCAGGTGTTGTGCGATGGCCTGAGCGGTGGTGCGCGGCCCAAGCGGCGCGGTGGCTGGCGCTCGCGCCCGCGTGAACCGCTGACGGATCTCGGTTCTGGGCAAAGCTCTGGACAAAACGGCGAGAGCTGATCCAATCCCAACAGGCGCAATGGCCGCCTCTCGCCAAGATCTGCTGCGCCATACTGCGGCGGCGCCCCGTGGCTGAGTAGACGCCCTCAAACATAGTTAACAACTCCTTAAAATGTACGCATTGCGCCAGATTTCTGCCCTGTTTCGCGCTCAGAAGGGCAGTGTAAACAGTTCGGGCCTATCGTGCCCCCAAAGGAGGTTATCGTGCGTATCACATCTGTCGTTGCAGCAGGCATTCTGGGATTGATCCTGACCGCTTGTACCGCAACGGATCAACCCACGCGAAACGCATTTTCTGAACCACTGACCTATATCGCTCCTGCGATTGCTCGGTTTCCAGGGTAATCCTCGCGCAGGCCGAATAGCGACACCGATAGCTGAACCTGCCACGCCCGGCATCCCGTCCGAGGGCGTGGCGACATCGGCGGTGAAATCATCGCCGCGCGCCTTCGTTTTCTCACTTGGGGCGGGCAGGGACTCGGGGTATGTGGAGCCATGACAGATGCATCCCTGACCCCGCCCACACGCCCGCGCGTGAAGATGAAGCCCAAATCCAATGCCCGCGCGATCCGCCACGGCTTTCCTTGGGTCTATGCCAACGAACTGGTGACCGACCGGCGCACCAAGAAACTCGCGCCCGGCAGCCTCGCGGTGCTGGAGGATGAGGCAGGCCGCAGCCTTGGGCTGGTGGCCGTAAACCCCGAAAGCAAGATCATCGCCCGGATGCTGGACCGCAACCCAGACGCACAGATTGATGTGGCGTGGTGTGCCGCGCGCCTGTCGCGGGCGCAGGAATTGCGCGCCCAGCTTTATGATGCGCCGTTCTATCGTCTGGTGCACGCCGAAGCCGATGGTTTGCCCGGCGTGGTGATCGACCGTTTTGGCGACACATGCGTGATGCAACCCAATGCGGCTTGGGCAGAGGCCCATCTGGAGGCTTTGGCGCAGGCGCTGGGCGAAGTCACTGGCTGCACAGTGATCCTGAAAAACGCCTCCGGGCGCACCCGTGGGCTTGAGGGGCTGGACGATCAGAACGCAGTGCTGAAAGGCGCGGCACCCGAGGCACCCGTGCCGGTTGAGATGAACGGCGCCACCTATATGGCGGATCTGACGGGCGGGCAGAAGACCGGCCTGTTTTATGACCAGCGCGACAACCACGCCTTTGCCGCGCGTCTGGTGGCACCGGGCGCACGGGTGCTGGATGTGTTCTCCCACGTGGGGGGCTTTGGTCTGGCGATGCTGGCGGCGGGCGCGGGGCATGCGACCTGCGTCGACGGTTCTGCTGCCGCGCTTGATCTTGCGACAGCGGGCGCCGCGGCCTCCGGCCACGGCGACAGGTTTGAAGCCCGTCAAGGCGATGCCTTTGACGTGCTGGCGGCACTTGGCGCGGAGGGCGCGCAGTTTGATGTGGTGGTCTGCGATCCACCCGCATTTGCGCCCTCAAAACAAGCGCTTGAGGCGGGATTGCGCGCCTATGAGCGGGTGGCAAAGCTGGCGGCCCCCTTGGTGAAGCCCGGCGGATATCTGGGTCTGTGTTCCTGCTCTCATGCGGCGGATCTGACCCGGTTCCGCAATGCTTCGGCGCGCGGGATCGGCAAGGGCGGGCGGCGCGGGCAGCTCTTGCACACGGGCTATGCCGGCGCGGATCATCCGCAGATGCCGCAACTGGCCGAGAGCGGCTATCTGAAGGCCGTGTTCTTCCGCCTCGATTGAGGGTTTGCCTGTGAAGCTGCTGCTGGACACCTGTGTGCTCTACCCGACGGTGATGCGCGAAATGCTGTTGGGGGCAGCGCGGGCGGGGCATTTTGTGCCGCTCTGGTCGGCGCGTATTTTGGGCGAATGGGAACGGGCAGCGGTCAAACTTGGCCCCACCGGTGCGGCGCAGGCCAAGGCCGAGATCGCGCTGTTGAATGCGGGCTGGCCAAAGGCGGCGGTTGCGGCCAATTCGGGCCTTGAGGCGCGTCTGTGGTTGCCAGATGAGAATGACATTCACGTGCTTGCTGCTGCGATTGCGGGCCATGCGGATGGGATCGTGACCGTCAACGCAAAGGACTTTCCCCGCCAGACGTTGGCGGAGGAGGGGCTGACGCGCAGTGCGCCGGATGAGCTGCTCTATGACTGCTGGCTGAACGATCCCCAAGGTATCGAAGCCGTGGGGCAGGCGGTTCTGGCAGAGGCGAACCGGCTGTCCGGCGAGGTCTGGCAGATGCGGGCGCTGTTGAAAAAGGCGCGCTTGCCACGGGTTGCCAAGGCTTTGGGTCAATAACAAGGCCACGTCCGACCGAGAGGTCGGACAGCCCCCGACCCTCCCCATGGGAGGGGGCTTTACCCCCACCCAAGCTCGGGGGCTGTCCTTTGTTAGCTGTTCCCCAAAATCTCTGCTGCGATCTCGAAGGAGCGCAGCCGCGCGTCGTGATCGTGGATCTGCCCGGTCAGGATCACCTCATCCGGCTGATAGGTTTCGATCAGTCGCGCAAGATCTCCGCGCACCGTCTCTTTTGATCCCGTCGCCGATATGGTCAGCGCCTGATTGACTCCGGCCAGGATCTCCGGCGCCATCACATCCGCGATATCATCCACCGGTGCGGGCAGCTTGCCGGGCATGCCCAGACGCAGGCGGGCAAAAGCCTGTTGCATGGTGGTGCGCAGCCGCTCGCCCTCGGCATCACTCTCGGCGGCAAAGACGTTGATCGCCAGCATTGCATGGGGTTCGGCGAGGTTCGGCGAGGGGCGGAACTGGCGGCGATAGACTTCAAAAGCCTGCTCCAGCGCTTGCGGCGCAAAATGCGAGGCAAACGCGTAGGGCAGCCCCAATGTCGCCGCAAGCTGCGCGCCGTAAAGGCTTGACCCCAGCATCCAGACCGGCACCTGCGTGTTCTCTCCGGGGATCGCGCGCAGAGCGCTGCCGTCACGCTGCGGCCCGAAATAAGAGATCAATTCCTGAACGTCCTGTGGAAAGCGATCCCCGGAGTCCTGCAACCCGCGTCGCATCGCACGCATCGCCGCCATATCGGTGCCCGGTGCGCGCCCCAAACCAAGGTCGATCCTTGGGCCATGGATCTCGGCCAAAGTGCCAAAGGCCTCTGCCACCATGTAAGGCGCGTGATTGGGCAGCATGATACCCCCCGCTCCGATGCGCATGGTGGAGGTCGCCTGCGCGATATGGCCGATCATCACCGCCGTTGCGGCACTGGCGATACCGGGCATATTGTGATGCTCCGCCAGCCAGTAGCGGTGATAGCCCCAACGCTCGGCGTGTTGCGCCAGATCGGCACTATTGGCAAGCGCCTGAGCGGTGGTGGATCCTTCTGGCACCGGGGCGAGGTCGAGGACGGAATAGCGCATGAAAACCTTCTCCTTGCAGGAAGGTTTAGGTGGGGATGCCCTTTGGGCGGAACAAGGGGCAGGCGCGGAATTATTTAAGCGGTCCGTTTGTCAGGCGTTGGTCCATTTGCCTTCGAGACGTTCAAGCGCGGCAATGCGCTCATCCGTCTTGGGGTGGCTCATGAGCCATGCGGGGGCCATGCCCGCGCGGGAATTGGTGAGCTCTTCCAGCTTGCGAAACAGGCTCTTTTGCGGCTCCACGCCGATCCCGGCCTTGGTTAGCAGGGCAGCGGCATATTCGTCGGCCTCGTATTCATCGCCGCGCGACAGGCGCGCCGCCAGAAGGCTGGTAAGAACACCCGCAATCCACGGACCGATAATGGGAATGTAGCGCCCGATCACTATCATCAGCACCGTGCGCAGCGCGTTCTGGCCAGAAAAATCGATCATCCGTTTCTTGGCGTGCCCTAGTGCTACATGCCCCAGCTCATGCGCGATAACGCTTGTCAGCTCCGCATCCGTGACCTCGCCGTTCTGGAACTTGCGATAAAACCCGCGGGTGATGAAGATGCGCCCATCGGGGGCGGCGAGACCGTTCACCGGGTCGATCTCATAGATGTAGACCGGGATGCGCGGCAACTCCAGCGCGGCGGCAAGCCGGTCGGTCATGCGTTTGAGATGCGGATCGGCCAGCTCGGTCGAGCGGGCATCAAGTTCGCGGTGGGTGCGCCACACAGACAGGCGGTACATCACCAGCCCGTAGATCACCGCCAAAAGGATGGGAGTCAGTCTCAGCATGAACCTGATATGGGCGGGTTTCGGCCCTGCGGCAAGCGGTTCGCGTAATTTTAAAGGGCCGCATGCCAGCGCCATGTTACCCTAGGGCACAGTTCTGGCGTCACGGGAGGGGGAAGCATGGATGGCACGGTCACGGTACTGGTGGGCACGACCAAGGGTATGTTTCTGATCGACGGGGGGAAGGATCGAACCGGGTGGCACGTGCGCGGCCCGTTCTGTGAGGGCTGGCCGATCAACCATGTGGTCGGTGATGCTGAGAGCGGGACGATCTGGGCGGGCGGTGGCAGCGAGTGGAATGGGGCCGGGATCTGGCGCTCATCGGATCAGGGCGAAAGCTGGCAAGTCGCGCGTCTCACCCGAGGCACTACTGATTATTGGGCCGAGAATGATCCCGATTTTGCGGCAATGATCGGCTATGAACCCGTCGAGCTGCCCTTTGGCGGTGATTTCCAGCAGATCTGGTCCATCGGGATCGGGGAAGGGGTGCTTTATGCGGGCACCAAACCTGCATCCTTGTTGCAAAGCCGCGATGGCGGCGAGAGCTGGACCCTTGTTGAGGGGCTGAGCCATCATCCCTCGGCAGGCAGCTGGAACCCGGGCGCGGCAGGACTGGTGCTGCACACGATCCTGACGGACAGGGAGCGCCCGTCGCACATTTGGTGCGGGATTTCGGCTGCCGGTGTTTTTGCGAGCGAGGACGGCGGTGAGACATGGGAGCGGCGCAACCGGATGTCCAATGGGGAAAGTTGCGCGCATCACGACCACCCCGCAGCGCCGCGCGATGGCGAGACCGGGCATTGCGTTCATAACATGGTGCGTGCTCCGGGAGAGAATGAGCTGATCTATCAGCAAAATCACCATGGGGTCTGGAAGTCGCGCGATGGTGGCCGCAGCTGGGAAGACATCAACGCGGGGCTGCCTTCGACCTTTGGATTTCCCATCCATGTGCATCCCCGCGACCGGGACACGATCTGGACGCTGCCATTGAATGGCGACATGCTTGGGCGGTTTCCACCGGATGCGGCAGCAGCGGTCTGGCGCTCGCGCGATGGGGGCGAGAGCTGGCAGGCGTGTCGTGACGGGCTGCCGCAGGAGGGGTGTTTCTTCACCGTGCTGCGTCAGGCCATGGCAGGCGATCGACGTGATCCGGCCGGGGTCTATTTTGGCACCAATTCCGGATCGGTCTTTGCCAGTTTCAACGAAGGCGACCAATGGCAGGAGATTGCACGCCACCTGCCCACAATCCTGTCGGTTGAGGTGCTGGACCGCACCTGAGCCGGGTGCAGCCAGCGGCACAAGGGAGGTATTGCGCTTTGCTTTGCAAATCGCGCTGGGGCAGCGGCCGCGCCTTCGGCGCGGCCGCTGCCCGGCCCAACGCTTTTGATGCAGGCTTTGCCTGTGTTGAAAGGGGCGGGAGCCTCCCCGATCACCTAATGTACCGCGACATTTGTTCCTATAGCGCCCTTGCCCGGGCCCATGTTCACTGCTGTTGACTGAGCAGGAGTTGATCCGATGAATGTCTTCTTATTGAGTGCGGCGGCGTTGGCTGCAGTCTGGACCTTGGTGCATGGGATCGTTGGGGGACGGCAATCTGCGCGGCCCCTTGCTGCGGATCAGCAGCTCATCCCGGTCGTGCGTGAAACGGTTCTTTTGTGCTGGCATCTGGTGACCGCGGGCATTGGCATCGCAGTGCCGCCCTTGCGCGGGGTGTCCTATCGGGTGTTGCCGCAGGGATGGCTTTTTGTGCCGGTGGTCCTGTTGGCGGCGTGGGGGCTCTGGGGATAGCATTGACCCTGTGCCCTTTGGGCATGTGGCAGCAGAACTGACCTGTTGTTTCGTGCGCGAAACATTGGGGAAATAACGCTGATACTTTTTGTGGGCCAGTAGGCTTCGCGCTCCCCCAAATGCGGGTTGCGATCTGAGAGAGCGGAGCCTTTACAATGTGTTAAGGCGCATTTTTCACGTCATTCAACGTGTCAGTTCCCGCATGCCGCGCTCCAGCCCGTCGAGGGTCATCGGCACCATGCGATCCTCAAAAATCTCGCGGATCATCTGGATGGAATGGGTGTATTCCCAGTATTTCTCCGGCACCGGATTGATCCACAGATGCGAGCTCCACTGCTCACGGGCGCGCTCCAGCCAGACCTGACCGGCCTCCTTGTTCCAGTGCTCATTCGCCCCGCCGGGATAGGCGATCTCATAGGGCGACATCGACGCATCGCCGACAAAAATACATTTGTAATCCGGCCCATAGGTCCGAAGCACCTCATGGGTTGGCGTCTGCGCATCCCAGCGGCGGCGATTGTCGCGCCACACACCCTCGTAGAGGCAATTGTGGAAATAGTAGTACTCCAGATGCTTGAACTCGCTGCGGGCCGCGGAGAACAATTCCTCCACCAGCTTGATATGCGGATCCATCGACCCGCCCACATCGAGAAACAACAACACCTTTGCGGCATTGTGGCGCTCGGGCCGGGTTTTCACATCGAGATAGCCGTTTTCGGCCGTGGCGCGAATGGTGCCGTCGAGGTCCAACTCTTCGCGCGCGCCCTCGCGAACCCAGCGGCGCAGGCGCTTGAGCGCCACTTTGATGTTGCGCGTGCCCAGCTCAACATCGCCGTCTAAGTTCTTGAACTCACGCTTGTCCCAGACCTTGAACGCACGCTGATGGCGGCTTTCTTTCTGGCCGATGCGCACGCCTTCGGGGTTGTAGCCATAGGCGCCAAAGGGCGAGGTTCCGGCAGTGCCGATCCATTTGTTGCCCCCTTGATGGCGGCCTTGTTGTTCCTTCAGGCGCTCTTTCAGGGTGTCCATCAGTTTGTCAAAGCCGCCCAGAGCTTCAATCTCGGCGCGTTCCTCGGCCGAGAGATGTTTCTCCGCCATCTTGCGCAGCCACTCCTCTGGAATGTCCACGGCCTCCATCACCGCAGAGGCGGGGATCTGGTCGAGACCTTCAAAAGTGGCGGCAAAGGCGCGGTCGAATTTGTCGAGGTTGCGCTCGTCTTTGACCATCACCGCGCGGGCGAGATAGTAAAACGCCTCCACGTCATAGGTGGCCAGACCCGCCTTGAGCCCTTCCAGAAACGCAAGATATTCGCGCAATGAGACCGGAACGGCGGCGGCGCGCAGGTTCTCAAAGAAGGGCTGAAACATGAGGTCTCCGTTGTTTTAGGTCAGACCAGCATGCGGTGGGTGATGATGGTGCCGAACAGGCCGAGGATACCAAATATCATGCCGTAGACAGCCCCGTATTGCAGCATATCGGCGAGATTGCCGCCACGTTTGCGGGCCTTGAAGGCGCCAAGGGCTGCACCGAAGAACAGGGCGATGATGACGATCATAATAAACAGGTCCAGAGTTCGGGGTGTTCTGGCCAGCGGCAGGGCCGGGATGGCTGGAACGACCGTTTAGGGGTCTTTGGCCTGCATATAGCCCGGCTTTGGACCGGGTGCCAAGGTCAGCGACGCGCGGATGGGTCTGCTGCGGCAACCTCGCGCAGGGGCAGGGTCGGCAGAGCATCGGCACCATTGCCATAAAGCGCCCAGCCTGCGCTCTCTGATCTGAGGGCGGCGGCGGTGCGTTTGTCGCCGCGGCTCTCGGCGATATGGGCCTTGAGCGACAAAAGTGTCGCCATCTGAGCCGCGTTCTGACTGGTTTGTGCAGCCGCGTAGGCGGCGTCGATCAACTGTTCCGCCCGTGCGGTGTTTCCGGCGCGCAAGGCGTAGGCCGCAAGGCGCGATTGGTTCAATGCGCGGTGCGGCGCGGTGTCCGGACCGGAGCCGAGGTAGTTCAGAGCAGTGCGAAAATGCGCTTCGGCCTGTTCCGGGGCGGTGGCTTGCAGGCTGCGCCCGATCAGGAAATGCCCAAAGGCGCGGCGATGGTCCTGCCAGCCTTGTTCACGCGCGATTTGCGCGGCAGTGTTTGCGGCGCGGACCCGTTGGGCGCGGTTGGCAAATCCCCCCAATGCGGTTTCCACCGCTGCAATCCATGCACGCGGCGTTGCGGGCAATGGGGCAGAGCGCCGGTGCTGTCCCGCAGGATTGAGCCGCGCAAGGATCGCCGGCAGGCGGGCGGCAACATCCGCGCGGCGCATTCCGGTTTTTAGGGCCGGATCATAGGTCGCGCGCAACATCAGCATGTCAAACCCGGTCAGCACCGCATGAACATTGTCGTCGTTAAAGACTGAATCCGGCAGGCGATAGAGATCATTGAGCGGCCCAAGGGCCTGCGCCAGTTCCTCATGCAGACAATCCCGCAGCTCTTGCGGGTTCACATCATTGGGCACGAAGATTGCCAGCCGTTCGCGGCTGCGCAGGTTTTTCCAATCGGTTTGAGGCTGGCGCCGGGTGCGGCGGTATTCCTCGATCGAGCTGACATTGGGCACCACAAAGCAGGCCGCATGGGGCAAGAGACGCTGAATACGGTCGCGGCTGACGGCCTCGATTGTGATGGAGGCGGGCACATCACTTGCGGGACGCAAGTTGATCCTGAGCCCGGCTTCATCGCGCAGGCGCGACAACAGCGCCTCCAGATCCGGGCGCAGGGTGGCGGGCGCTTTGCCGGTGATGGCGACAGTTACAGGCGTTTCAAAGCGGGTAAAAACTGGCATCTCGGTGCCACCTTCCAGCCGGAAGCTCAGATCCAGAAAATCCCGCGTCATATCAGAGTTGGACCGCTGCGGCGGCGATGCGGCGCGGGTCGGGAACGTGCGAATGGGCGGCAGATCCATCGCCAGCGATGCGGATGCACGCGACGGAGGCGTATCGGCGGGGCCACAGGCCACCACCAGCGCACAGCCCAAGAGCAGCGCTTTGGGGGCCAACGCGCCCCCTGCGCGCCGCTTAGGCTGAGGCGCTCCCCTGAAGGAATAGAGTTTCAAATCCACATTTCCGTTCCGCCTCACCAGCAACCGGGAGACGTTCCCGGCGAAAACACTGAGTATGACCAAGAATTGGGCAAAAATTTGAAGGGACCGCAAGGTCTGCCAGCAAATGGCATCAGAGCGGTGGCGGGTGTCGTGAATTTACCGCAAGTGCAGCCGTTGCCGCGGATCGATTGGGAAAAAGCCGTGCGCTCAGCGACCGCGACGGGCCATGAAGGCGAGGCGCTCAAACAGATGCACATCCTGTTCGTTCTTCAGGAGCGCGCCGTGGAGTTTCGGCAGTGCATTGGCACCATCCCGTTTCAGATCCTCGGGGCTCAGGTCTTCGGCAAGCAAGAGCTTCAGCCAGTCGATCACCTCGGAGGTGGAGGGTTTTTTCTTCAAGCCCTGGGTGTCGCGGATCTCGTAGAATTGCGTCAGCGCGGCGGACAGCAGGTCGGGCTTGATATTGGGGTGATGCACCTCGACGATCTTTTTCATCGTCTCGGCATCGGGGAAGCGGATGTAGTGAAAAAAGCAGCGACGCAGGAAAGCGTCGGGCAGCTCTTTTTCATTGTTAGAGGTGATGATCATCACCGGGCGGTGCTTGGCCCTGATGGTTTCACCGGTCTCGTAGACGTGAAACTCCATCTTATCAAGTTCTTGCAGCAGGTCGTTGGGGAACTCAATATCGGCCTTGTCGATCTCGTCGATGAGCAGAACGACCTTCTCGTCTGCCTCAAACGCTTCCCAGAGCTTGCCTTTCTTGATGTAGTTTTTCACGTCGTGGACGCGTTCCTCGCCCAATTGGCTGTCACGCAGACGTGAAACCGCATCATATTCATAAAGTCCTTGCTGCGCGCGGGTGGTGGATTTCACGTTCCACTCGATCATGCGCAACCCTAGGGCGTCTGCGACCTGTTTGGCGAGTTCGGTTTTGCCTGTGCCCGGCTCCCCCTTGACCAGCAAGGGGCGCTCCAGAGTGACGGCGGCATTGACTGCCACTTTCAGGTCTTCGGTTGCCACATAGTCCTTAGTGCCCTGAAATAACATGAACTCTCCCTCCGGTTGCGTCACAGTATTGCCGAATTGGTATGCCAGGGTCCGGTATAATCATAGCGTGCAACTATTGTGTAGTGACATTCGCGGCACTTGGGATTAAACGCTGCGGCATGGGGGAGCCAGGATGCTTGGAAAATTTGAAGAGACCAAGATTATGGGCCAGACCGAAGGAGCCGAAATGAAGCAGGACGTGTTTCTGCCGGAGGACTATCGCCCGGCCGAAGACGAGCCGTTTATGAACGAACGGCAGATGGAGTATTTTCGTCGCAAGTTGTTGAATTGGAAAGCCGAGCTTTTGGATGAAAGCCGGGATACCATCGAGGGCCTGCAGGAAAACACCCGCAACATTCCAGACGTGGCAGATCGTGCAAGTGAAGAGACCGACCGGGCTCTTGAACTGCGCACACGCGACCGTCAGCGCAAGCTGGTGGCCAAGATCGACGCCGCGATCCGCCGGATCGACGAGGGAGAATATGGCTATTGTGACGTGACCGGAGAGCCGATCTCTTTGAAACGTCTCGACGCCCGCCCGATCGCCACCATGAGCCTTGAGGCCCAGGAACGGCATGAGCGGCGCGAAAAGGTCCATCGCGACGACTAAAATTATAGTCATCCACAAGTTTATAAAGCGCCGGGTCTTTTGCTCCGGCGCTTTTTTGTTATGAGCTTGCGTTCAGCAAGCAGGCATTGGGTGCATGGATTTCAAGGATATCAGGATAACGGTCATTGGCGCCGGAATTGGGGGCCTCGCGGTTGCCTATCTGCTGCAACGGTTTGGGGCGCAGGTGACGGTGCTGGAGCAGGCCGAGGAAATATCCGAGGTTGGCGCAGGTCTGCAGGTCACGCCCAACGGAGTTGCGGTGTTGCAGGCGATGGGCCTTGCCGATGATCTTGCGTGGTGCTCGCAACGCGCCCGCGCCGTGGTGTTGCGCCATCACCGTGAGGGGCGCGAGGTGCTGCGTCTCGATCTGGATCAATACGCCCACGACTTGCGCTATTATTTTGTGCATCGCGCCGATCTGATCAATCTGCTGGCGGATGCGGTGCGCCGCTCCGGCGCGCAGGTGCGTTTGCTGCAAAAGGTAAATTCAGTGGTGCCAGGCGCGCGCCCGACGGTGCAACTGGCCAATGGGGCCAAATGCTGCGCTGATCTGGTCATCGGCGCGGACGGGCTGCACTCCCGGGTGCGGCCGACGCTCAATTCATCAGCCGCGCCAAAGTTCACCGGCCAAGTGGCTTGGCGGGCCACGGTGCCAAACCGGTTTGATCTGCCGGCAGAAGCGCAGGTTTTTATGGGGCCGGGGCGGCATCTGGTGGCCTATCCGTTGAAAGACGGCTCTTTGGTCAATCTTGTGGCGGCTCAGGAGCGGCGGCAATGGGCGGAAGAAAGCTGGAGCCACGGGGATGACCCCGAAAATCTGCAGCAAGCGTTTGCGATGTTCGGCGGCCTTGCGGCGGAGCTACTAGCGGATGTGCGTGATGTGAAGCTTTGGGGTCTGTTTCGCCATCCGGTGGCGCAGGTGTGGGGGCGTGACGGTGTGGCGCTCTTGGGGGATGCGGCACATCCAACGCTGCCCTTTATGGCGCAAGGGGCCAATATGGCGCTGGAAGATGCCTATGCGCTGGCGGATTGCCTGTCCGCGGCGGATGATTTGGAGGCGGGATTGGAAGCCTATCAGACCCGTCGTCACGCGCGCGCTGCCAAAGTGGTGGAGGCAGCCAATGGCAACGCGTGGAAATATCACCTGCGCGCGCCCCTGAGTTGGCCTGCTCATCAGATCTTGCGTGTGGCAGGGGCGCTTGCCCCGCAAAAAATGGTGAGCCAGTTTGACTGGATCTATCGCCATGACGAAACGGCGCGCTAGTCACTCCTGAATTTGATGAGGGGTTTCGCTTTGGGCTTTGTCCAAAGCGACCAGCACCGCGCAGGCGCGCCCTTCGGGCGCGCCTGCGCGGTGCTCGGCCCAACGGGAGCGGGCGCATTTTAATGCTGTCCGCGACGGGCGGGAGGGCGCCCGCTGTGCGCGATTATTGTGTCAGAGATCCAGATCTACCCAGATCGGAACGTGATCAGAAGGTTTCTCGCGGCCGCGAATGTCTTTGTCGATCTGGCAGTCGCGCAGCAGGTCCGCCGCCTGTGGTGTCAGCAGGAAATGGTCGATGCGGATGCCATCATCACGATTCCACGCCCCTGCCTGATAGTCCCAAAAGGTATAATGGCCGGGTCCACGGGTACGGGCGCGAAAGGCTTCGGTGAAGCCAAGGTTTACGATACGCTGAAAGGCGGCGCGGCTTTCAGGGCGGTGCAGGGCGTCCTCGCGCCAGGCTTCGGGGCGTTTGGCATCCTCTGACTGCGGGATGATATTATAGTCACCCGCCATCAGCGCGGGCATCTCTTCTGCCATCAACTCTGCGGCGCGCGCCTTCAGGCGCTCCATCCAGCCTAGTTTATATGCATATTTACCGCCGGCAACCGGCGTGCCGTCGTCGTTCAGTTCGACCGGGTTGCCATTGGGCAGATAGAGGCCGCAGATGCGGATCGCTTGTTTGCCCACCACCGTGGCCTCGATCCAGCGCGCCTGTTCGTCACTGTCATCGCCGGGGAGGCCGCGTCTCACATCCTCCAGCGGCAGTTTCGACAGGATCGCTACCCCGTTGAAGCTCTTCTGGCCGTGGGTCTCCACGTTATAGCCGCGCTCTTCAAACATTTCGCGGGGGAAGGCTTCGTCAACGGATTTGATTTCTTGCAGCACCGCGACGTCGGGCTGGGCTTCGTCAAGCCAGTCGGCCAAGGCGTTCACACGGGCCTTGATGCCGTTGATGTTGAAACTGGCGATCTTCATGGCGGCCTCCGTTCTGCGCGTCTTCCTGTCTATCGCCGAAATCCGTCAGTGCCGCAAGCAACAGCACCCTGAGGGGCCACCGCAGGTCACAGAGAATCACCCGCGCCGGGGGAAGCCGCAAGTTTTCCTGTGCAACCAAGGGTATACATCATTTGGTTTTGCAACATTGAGCGTGTGAATAAATCTGTGTAATTTCTGTGAATAACTGAAATAGCTTTGATGAATCAATTGGATGTTAATAAAAATTAAGGAAGAGTGAATGCGTTTAAATCTGAGGGATGTTGAAATTCTCTTGTTTTATTTTTTTGAGGTGGCAGGTTTTTAGATGTTGATTGCTCGGAAAGAAGGAGAAGTTCCGTGGTTGCACTGAAGAAATCCGTCGTAGAAGTTACCGTTGAAACGGGCGCATTTGCTGGTGAAAATGTCGGGCTCGTAAGCTCCACATGTCTCGATGGCAAACATGAAGGCGGTCACGTATCGCTTTATAGTTCCACATGTATTTCTGCTTCCGCAACGGATGCATTGGCAGGCGACGCGACCCAGATGGTGTCTTCGACCTGCATTGAAAGCTAAGCGCTCGCTTGGCTTTATTTGAATATGTCTCGTGATCCGGATTCCCCGGGTCACCGAGGCAATCTCTTTACATCCTGAGAGGTATTCATGGGGCAGGTACTTTCTTTCTCCAATGCGCGTCTGAATAAAGCCAGAACCGGTGTGTATGGGTTATTGGAATCTTTTGGATCATTCCGAAGAGATCCGTTGGATGTATTGTGGTTAAAAGAAAATGCAGAGCTTCTCAATGTTTTAGAAACCACAGATTGTAATATATCTGAAGGTGGTCTGGAGCCACTGCTTCCTTTTTATGAAGGCAGCCTCCGGCATCTGAATTTTTTCCGTCAGTATTACCGGTTTATTCTGTCGATCTGCCTTGATCTCGAGGATCTGGGCGTTCCAGGACAACGGGGCGAAGTTATGGCTGAATGGATTGCCAGTCAGAATGTGGGCGCGCATGAGCTGTCGGATCTGCAACGGGGCGAGGCGCGCAGGTTGCTGGCACGGCGCGGCGTTGAATTGCGCGATGTAGAGGGGCTTGATGACCGTCTGCGCGCCTTTATGCGGCGCACCTCAGGCTTTGCGGTGCCAAATCGCAAGGCGGCTTATGAGCTCACGCATGTGGTGTTTTACCTCACAGAATATGGTCGCAAGCCCCTGCAACTGGAAGAACCAGAGCGTCAAAGCTTATTATTTGCCGGTTTGATTGCGTTTTTGGATCAGGATTCCGATCTTTTGGCCGAAATTTGTATTGCTCTTACGTTTTGCGATGAGCGGCCGCCGCAAGATTGGTGCCATTGGCTGGAGCAACAAACACAGCGATTTACCCTGCAATCCGTTCCGGGGCGGGTCGGTCACGATGACTACCATCCCTACCTTATGTGCAACTGGTTTCAACTTCTGGTTGGACGCACGGGTTTTTCTGATGCAGACTGTAAAGGTACGGTTGTGATTGAAGGGCCGGGGCGTCCCGGTGCGTTGCGAGGCATGTCGATGGCACTCTATACCCTGTTGGATCAAGCGCCCGGATCTTGGGCGCGGGTGCGCGAGCCGCTGCTGCAATCGCTCAGTTCCGAAGAAGGGGACGTGCTGCGTCGCGCCGAAGAAAGCACTCAAGTGTTCGAACCTTTCTTTGAGACATTCTCTCGGTTCGGCCAAGTGGGCAGCGCATGAATGCCATCACCGCAGGGGTGTTGGCTGTATTGCTCTACACCGGGCTGATTGCTGCTGCGGATGGGATCGTAAAGATGATGGCCGGGGGATTTGCCCCGGCACAATTGTTCGCGGTCTCCGGTCTGCTGGTTGCCGGGTTTTGCGCGATTGTCAGCCGGGTGCAGGGGCACCCCGACGGATTGCGGACCACCTGCACGCGGGCCATGATGCTGCGTTCGGCTGCGACCGTTCTGTCCTGTACGTCGTTTTTTCTCGCGTTTCGCTATCTGGCCCTGGCGGAGGTCTTTGTCTTTATCGCGCTGATGCCGCTGATGGCGGCGCTGATGTCCGGGGTGATCCTGAAGGAACGCATCCGTCCTGTCGTTTGGCTGGCGCTCAGCCTGGGTGTCGTGGGTATTCTGGTGATGCGCCCGACGGTGCAGGTGGGCGGTGTCATTGGTTCGGCTCTGGCGGTGAGTGGCGTGGGCTTTGGGACGCTGTCGATCATCATGGCGCGCTATATCAGCCGCTATGACAGCAATGTCTTGGCGCAGGTGTTTTACCCCAATCTGACGCTGGGCATCGTGATGATGTGCTTTCTGCCCTTTGTCTGGCGCCCGATGGAAGGTGCGGATGTCGGATGGGTCGGAGCCTATGCTGTATTGTTGTTTGGCGCGCGCTGGCTGCTGGTTCTGGCGCTGAGGCAATTGCCAGCCTACACGGTGACGCCGTTGCTTAATCTGCAATTTGTCTGGATGGCCCTGATCGGCTTGTTGTTCTTCGGCGAAGTGCCTTTTGTCTCGACCTATCTCGGGATGGCAGTGGTTGCGGCATCCGGGGTGTTTTTGGTCTGGGATCAGGCGCAGGGCACGCGCAGGGTGCCGGTGGCCACCGCAGTCGTCACGCCCAACGCCAGCAGACGCCGCGGGCGCCCTGAGGCGCGCGGCATCACCGAAGGGCGCAGTGTCCGGCGCGGTGGCGCGTGGCGTGCGGGGCGCTGAGCCCGCAGCACGCCAGCGATAACCCTCAGACTACATGGAAAAGGACGTACCGCAGCCGCAGCTGGAGGTGGCGTTGGGATTCTCAATCGTAAAGCGCGCACCGATCAGTTCCTCGGTGAAGTCGATCACCGCGTTTTCCAGAAAGGGCAGGGAGATCTCGTCGACGACGACTTTCTGACCCTTGCCTTCGAGCACGAGATCATCCGCCTTGGGCGTGTCGAGCGCGATTTCATATTGAAAGCCCGAGCAGCCGCCGCCTTCGACCGCGATGCGCAGGGCCTGGCCCTGATCCGCTGCGCCGATCTCGGCGAGCCGGTCAAAGGCGCGATCCGTCACTTTTGGGGGCAGTTGCATGCTGGTTTTCTCCGATGGCGTGTTGCAGCGTCAGGTCAAATATAGAAAGGTGCGCGCGAGGCGACAAGATTTGCCGGGGAAAAGAAACACATGTACGCGCCCTATGCCACCATGCCCGACCGTTCGCGCGGGCGATCCGTTTCCGAGGAGGAGAGCAGTTTTCGCTCGCCGTTCCAACGGGATCGGGACCGGATTATCCATGCCAGCGCCTTTCGGCGGCTAAAGCACAAAACACAGGTCTTTGTCGAGCATGAGGGCGACAATTACCGCACCCGTCTGACCCATTCGATCGAGGTGGCGCAGGTGGGGCGTACCATTGCGGGGGCGCTGGGGCTTAATCAGGAGCTCACCGAGGCCGTGGCGCTGGCGCATGATCTGGGCCATACGCCCTTCGGCCACACGGGCGAGGATGCGCTGCATGAGATGATGGCGCCTTATGGCGGCTTTGACCACAATGCGCAGGCGATCCGCATCGTGACCGCGCTGGAAAAACACTACGCCGAATTTGATGGGTTGAACCTCACATGGGAGACGCTGGAGGCGATTGCCAAGCACAACGGCCCCGTGGTCGGCGATCTGCCCTGGGCGCTGGCGGCCTGTAATAACGGTATTGATCTGGAGTTGCACACCCATGCCAGCGCCGAAGCACAGGTAGCGGCATTGGCGGATGACATCGCCTATAACCACCACGATTTGCATGACGGTCTGCGCGCGGGCCTGTTCAACGATGACGATGTGTGCAGCCTGTCGATCATTGCGCCGGCTTATGCGGAGGTGGATGCAAAATATCCGGGCCTTGATAAGAGCCGCCGCCGCCATGAGGCGCTGCGCCGGTTCTTTGGGGTGATGGTGAGCGACGTGATTGACACATCAAGGGCCAAGATCGCCGCCTCCGGCGCGCAATCGGTCGAAGAGATCCGGGCGCTGGATCATGCGGTGGTCACGTTCTCGGACGAGGTCTGGGCCCAGTTGAAGGAATTGCGGGCGTTCATGTTCACGCGGATGTACCGCGCGCCCTCGGTGATGGTGGTGCGCGAACGTGTGGCCGTAGTGGTGAAGGCGCTGTTTGCCTATTACCTCAAGAACACCATGGCGATGCCGGAGCGTTGGCACGCAGAAATCCGTAAAGCTTCGAGCGAGACGGACCGGGCGCGGATTGTCTCGGATTATATCGCCGGGATGACGGATCGCTTTGCACTGCAGCTTTTTGATGAGCTGGCGCTTGGGGCGTGATCTTCTGACGTCTCTTGAGGCCATGGGGGATGCGAGGCTCTGCCTCGCGCTCCGGGATATTTGGGGTTAGAAGAGATGGGGTGGCTGAGGGCAGGCCGTGCTAGGCGGTTGACCCTGAGCGCGCCCCTCGGTATCCGCAGAAGCTGATACCTATGGGACGCCAGATATGAACCTCTTTACCGATATCCGTACGCTTGTGATCGACAGCCTTGCGGCCATGACGGCCGAGGGGGCCCTGCCGGAGGGGCTCGATTTTGCCAATGTTGCCGTGGAGCCGCCCCGAGATGCGGCGCATGGGGATATGGCCACCAACGCGGCGATGGTTCTGGCGAAACCTGCAAAGATGAAGCCGCGCGATATTGCCGAGGCACTGGCTGCAAAGCTCGGTCAGGATGCGCGCATCACCTCTGCAGAGGTGGCGGGGCCGGGGTTTTTGAACCTGCGTCTGGATCTCTCGGTCTGGCAATCTGTGTTGGGCAAGGCGCTCCATGAGGGGGAGGCCTACGGCCGCTCTGACATGGGGCAGGGCAAACGGGTGAACGTGGAATATGTGTCCGCCAACCCGACAGGGCCGCTGCATGTGGGCCATACGCGGGGTGCGGTCTTTGGCGACGCCTTGGCGAGCCTTTTGGATTACGCAGGCTATGACGTCACCCGCGAATATTACATCAACGATGGCGGCGCGCAGGTTGATGTGCTCGCCCGCTCCGCCTATCTGCGCTACCTCGAGGCCCATGGCCAGAGTGTGGAATTCCCCGATGGCACCTATCCGGGGGAATACCTGAAAGACGTCGGCGCGGCGCTGAAAGAGAAGTTCGGCGATACCTTTGTTGGCCAGCCCGAGGATGTCTGGCTGGAAGAGGTACGCGCGTTTGCCACCGAGATGATGATGGATCTGATCCGCGAGGATCTGGGCCTCTTGGGCGTGAAGATGGATGTCTTCTACTCGGAGAAATCGCTTTATGGCACGGGGCGGATCGAAGCCGCGCTGGAGAGCCTTGATGCCAAGGGCCTGATCTATGAAGGCGTGCTGGAGCCGCCGAAAGGCAAAAAGCCTGACGACTGGGAGCCGCGCGTCCAGACCCTGTTCAAATCCACCGAGCATGGCGATGATGTTGATCGCCCGGTGAAGAAATCCGACGGCGCCTGGACCTATTTTGCGCCCGACATCGCCTATCACTATGACAAGGTCAGCCGTGGCTTTGACATGCTGATCGACATTTTTGGGGCCGATCATGGCGGCTATGTGAAACGGATGAAGGCGGCGGTGTCGGCGCTCTCTGATGGTCAGGTGCCGCTTGATATTAAACTCTGCCAGTTGGTGAAGCTGTTTAAGGACGGTCAGGAGTTCAAGATGTCCAAGCGGGCAGGGACCTTTGTGACCCTGCGCGATGTGGTTGATGCGGTGGGGGCGGATGTGACCCGCTTTATGTTGCTGACACGTAAGAACGATCAGGGCTTTGACTTTGATCTCGATAAGGCGCTGGAGCAGTCCAAGGACAATCCGGTCTTTTACGTGCAATACGCCAATGCGCGGATCCACTCGACCCTGCGCAAAGCGCGCGAGGCGGGGATCGCCTGTGATGACACAACCCTGAACGCGGCGGATCTGAGCCAGCTTACTCATGAAGCGCAACTGTCGGTTGCGCGGAAAGTCGCCGAGTGGCCGCGTCAGGTCGAGATCGCGGCGCGCACCAATGAGCCGCACCGGATTGCGTTTTTCCTCTATGATCTGGCGTCAGATTTGCACGGGCTATACCACCTTGGCAAATCTGAAGAAAGTTTACGATTTGTTAATGAGAGCAGCGAATCGGCAACACATGCCAATTTGGCGCTGGCGCGGGCTGTTTCCATTGTCATTTCCGCCGGGCTTGGTATTCTTGGCGTCAAACCGGCGCAGGAGATGTGACACCAAAGTCACCCGAACCGCCGGATCGAGGCAGATCAAGAGACCCAACGCGCAGATATCCCGCCCTTATTTCGGTGGTGGGGTGTCTGCGATAATAGGGCAGTGAGGCGGATATGGCATATTTTGCACAGGTGGGCGCGGGCGCTCCCTCTTCAAATGGCGATGGTGACAGCGGAGGCTCCGTTTTCGATCCGTTCTCCTCTCATCAGTATTCGCGCGCACCCGATCCGGTGCAGAGCTATCCGGCGGAGCCCGAGGCCGAGCCAGTGGCGCAGACATCCTATCCGAGCTTTGGCATCAGCCAGTCGCCGACCGTGAATGTCGGCACCTTCTCTGGTGTCGGGGGGGCGACAGGAGGATCAAGCGCGCAAGGCGGGTATCCCGAAGCTGGTTATGACTATGTGGGCGACTATGGCGATGGCTATGGTGGCGACGAGGCCGAGCTTTTTGCGCCACCGCCCGGTCGCAGCGAATTGGGTCGTATGGCGGCATATTTGGGCGCTGCGGCGTCGGTTGCGCTGGTGGTGAGCATCTCCATGTGGGGCTACAAGCTGATCATGCGGGATGTCTCCGGTGTGCCCGTGGTGAGCGCGCTTTCTGGACCGATGCGGATTGCACCAGAGAACCCGGGCGGTGAATTGGCCGACAATCAAGGGCTTGCGGTGAATTCGGTCGCCGCCAATGGTATCGCCGAAGATCCGGCGGACCGTCTGCAATTGGCACCCGAGGCGATTGCGCTGACCGAAGACGACCAGCCGATCCCAACCCTGACACAGGCGGCTGAGGAAGAAGCTGCGCTGGAAGCAGAATATGCCGCGCAGGATTCTGGCCTGAGTGCCACGGTTGAAGACCCAGAAGAGGTGGCAGAGGTGTCGCCGCTGGAGCAGCGCAACAATGATATCGACGCACTTGTGGCGTCGCTCACCGAAGATGCGATCCCGCTTGAGGATCTGCGCGAAACATCTGCCTCGATCACGCAGCCCGCACCTTTGGACACCACGGATGTTGCGGCGATCACCACTGTTCCGGCAGCGGTGCGCAATGCGCCGGGTGTGCGTGAAACCCCGCGTCCGCTGGTGCGCCCAGCCCGGTTCTCGCCTGCGCCTGCGTCCGGGACGGCAGCCGTGCAGCCTGCGCGTGGTACCGTTGATATTGATCCCAAGAGCCTTGAAGTGGGCACGCGGTTGGCTCAGCTTGGTGCCTATGAGAGCGCCGAAGTGGCGCGCAGCGAATGGACCCGGATCAGCGCCAAATTTGGTGAGTTCTTTGATGACAAGGCGCGAGTGGTGCAGCGCGCCGAAAGCGGTGGCCGTGTTTTCTACCGTCTGCGCGCCCATGGGTTTGAAGATCTGTCGGATGCACGTCGCTTCTGCTCGGCCCTTGTGGCGGGCAATGCGGATTGTATCCCTGTGACGATGCGCTGATCCGATGCGGTTTGGTGCGACGATTTTGGACGCAGAAGGCCTGCGTCTTACGGCTGATGAAAAGGCGCTGTTTCGAGAAGCAGCGCCTTTTGGCTTTATCCTCTTTGCCCGCAATATCGAGAGCGCCGATCAGGTGCGCGCGCTGTGTGATGATTTTCGCGCGGCGGCGGGGCATGACTGTCTGATTACCATTGATCAGGAAGGGGGCCGGGTGCAGCGGCTGCGCGCGCCGCTTGCGCGCGAGTGGCGTCCAGCGCTGGATCATGTGGAGGCAGCCTCTGACCCGATGCGGGCGATGTTTCTGCGGGCGCGGCTGATTGCGGCGGAACTGCACGACCTTGGCATCGACAGCAACTGCGCGCCGCTGGCGGATGTCGCGGGTGCGGGGACGCATCCGTTCCTGCGCAATCGCTGTTACGGGACGGACGTCGCCAATGTGGCCGCCATTGCCCGCGCCTGTGCCGAGGGACATCTGGACGGCGGCGTGGTGCCGGTGATGAAACATATCCCCGGACATGGGCGCTCCACCATGGACAGCCACCATGATCTGCCACATGTGACGGGCCCGGCTGAGGTGCTGCGGGCCGAGGATTTTGCCGCCTTTGCGCAACTCAGGGATCTGCCGATGGCGATGACGGCACATCTGGTTTACGACGCGTTTGATCCGCGCCCGGCGACGCTCTCGCCAGTGATGATGCAGGTGATCCGGCAGGAACTGGGCTATGATGGTCTGGTGATGACGGATGACATCTCGATGAAGGCCTTGTGGGCACCTGAGCTTCAGCAACCAGGACAGCGCCCGAGCCTGGGTGGGGGCGAAGCGCCCTCCCATGGGGAAGGTCGGGCGCTGTCCGGCCTGCGGCCAGACGATCCAGACATGGCGGCCGGGGCAATTGCGAGGGCATCCCTCGATGCAGGCTGCGATGTTGCGCTGTTTTGCAACTCCTCGCTGGCGGCCCGTGCTGCCGTTGTGGCGGCTGCCGACCTGATGACTGACGCCGCACAACGGCGGGCCGAGGCGGCTCTTGCCTGCCGCCAAACCCCTGCTGCGCTTGACACCGAGGCGGTGGAAGCGGAACTATCTGCCCTCATGGGCGGACAGGTATATGGCTGACGAAGACTCGCTATTTCCAGAGGACACACTAACGGTCGAGGAGCGGCTCGAAGCCGAGGCGCTGATCGTGGATGTGCAAGGCTTTGAAGGGCCGCTTGATCTGCTGCTGACGCTGTCGCGCACGCAGAAGGTCGATCTGCGTCAGATCTCTGTCTATGAGCTGGCGCGCCAGTACCTGACCTTTGTGGAAAAGGCCAAGGAGCTGCGCATCGAGCTGGCGGCCGACTATCTGGTAATGGCGGCCTGGCTGACGTTCCTGAAATCTCGCTTGCTGCTGCCCCCGGACCCCGAAGAGGAAGGCCCCTCCGGCGAGGAACTGGCCGCACATCTGGCGTTCCAGCTGGAGCGTTTGCAGGCCATGCGCGATGCGGCGGCCCGCCTGATGGCGCGGGACCGGCTGGGGCGTGATTTCTTTGCGCGGGGACAGATTGAGGATGTGCAGCGCATCAAGACGGTGACCTATACGGCGAACCTTCTCGACCTGATGCAGGGCTATGCCCGCATCCGCACCAAGGATGAATTTCGCCCCTTTGTGATGGACCGCGACAGCGTGTTCACCATGGAAGAAGCATTGGAACGCATGCGCGGTCTGCTTGGCTTTACCGGCAGTTGGACCGATATGCTGAGCTACCTGCCGGATGGCTGGCACAGTGATCCGGTCAAGCGCCGCTCGGCCACTGCCGCGACATTCGCCGCCTCGCTGCAACTGGTAAAGGAGGGCAAGCTGGAAATCCGCCAGAGCGAGAGTTTTGCCCCGATCCAGCTGCGCAACCGGCCAGAGGAGAGTTGATTGGACGACCAGACCCAGACTGACGCGCAGCAGCCGCCGCGCCGTGACAGCGACAGCCTGTTTGACGCGCCCCCCATGGCGGAACAGGAACGCATGGTGGAGGCGGTGCTTTTTGCCAGTGCGGAGCCTGTAACGGTGCGCGATCTGATGTCGCGCATGCCGCATGGCTGCAACCCCGGCGAGGCGCTGGAGCATCTGCGCAAGCGCTATGAGGGGCGTGGCGTGCGCGTGGTGCAGGTGGGCGATACATGGGCGATGCGCACGGCCCCGGATCTTGGCTATCTGATGCAAAAGGAAACGGTGGAGAGCCGCAAGCTGTCACGCGCCGCCATCGAGACGTTGGCGATCATTGCCTATCACCAGCCGGTGACACGGGCCGAAATAGAAGAGATCCGCGGCGTATCGGTGTCGCGCGGCACCATCGACCAGCTTTTGGAGATGGAGTGGATCCGGCTGGGGCGGCGCAAAATGACACCGGGGCGGCCGGTGACCTTTGTGGTGACGCCGACCTTCCTCGATCACTTTGGTCTGGAGAGCGCGCGTGATCTGCCGGGGCTGAAGGAACTGCGCGCCGCCGGGCTCTTGGAAAACCGCCCACCACCGGGCGCATTCCCCATCGGTCAGGGCGACAGCGAGGACGAACGCCGTGACGCAGAACAACCAGAGCTGTTTGACGAAGACTGACGCATGTGCGCGATGCCAAGAAATCGCCGCACTCCGCCCCTATATGGAAGAGTGCAGTTGATATCACAGCAACCCCAGCGAGGTTTTTATGGGATTTGACCGGATCGCCAATATGGTCCTGCGCCGCCTGATCGGGCGGGCGGTGAACGCGGGCGTAAACGCCGGGATCAACGCTGTTGCCAAACGCGGCGGCGGCAAAAAATCAAGCCGTGGCGATCACCCGCCGCAGCGCGCCGAACGCACTCCAGAAGAACAGGCCGAGCGTGAGCGCATCCGTGAAGTCAGGCAGGCGCGTCGGGCACGTCGGGCGCAGCGGGATCAGTCCTGAAGGGGAGTGTGCGGCGCAGGCTGAGCGCCTCAATTGCGGCAATGGTGGTGAGCGCGGCTGATATCAGCACACAGCCAAGGATGCCGAGGGCCTGAAATCCGATCCCGCCGACAAACGGGGCTGCAAAGACGCTGAGATATGTGGTTGTGGAGTAAAGCCCCATGATGGCACCGCGCTGGCGCACGTCCAGTACTGTCAGACGCGCCACCAGCAGGTTCAGCCCGAAGTGCTGAAAGATCCCCCACAGAACAGCCAGCGCGAGAAACAGCGGATAGCTGGCACCAAAGACGCCCATCGCCACGTAAACAAGGCTGAGCGCGAGGAAAACCGGCGTTGTGGCCCGCGCCATGCCGATCCGATCCAAAAGCGGGTCGAGCAGCACCGCGCCGCCAAAGCCAAGCCCATAGATCAGCGGCAACAGCCCCGCCTGACCGGTGCTGAGACCAAGGGTGACCGTGGCATGGGCGCCGGTGTAGGAATAGGTCACATAGAAGCTGAGCATCAGCCCGACAGAGGCCAGAATGCCGCGTCCCATCCCCGGAACCCTGAGCGCGCTCAGAGGTGAGCTTGCCGATCCGCCCGGCTCATCCAGACGTGCCAGCGGGGCACTGAGCCCCCAGACCAGCGCACAGAGCGCGGCCAGCGCGCCGTAGACCATGCGCCACCCCACCAGTTCGGCGCTCCACGCGGCAAGGTTGACGCCAAGCACCAGCGACAGTGTCCAGCCGGTGAGAACCGCGCCCACCACACGGGCCTCGCGACCCTTGGGCGCGATCACGGCGGCCATGGTGTAGATCGACGGCAGTGCGGCCCCCCCGGCGATCCCACAGAGCACCTGTGCTGCGATCAGGGCGACCAGCGTGGGGGCCAGTGCGCTCGCGATAAAGCCGAGCGTCAGGGCGGCGAGGGCCATCCGCAACAGCCGGCCTGCACCGATGCGGTCGCCTATGGGCGCAAGCAACAGCGCCGCCGCCGCCACCCCAAGCCCATAGCCGCTGGAGGCCCAGAGCACCTGCGCCGGGCTGGCCGCAAGATCCGCCCCCACCGTTTGCACTAATGGTGACAGCAGCAGCGCATTGGTGCCCACGATGGCAATGGCGCACATCAGTGTGGCGATAGAGATCCAGAGCGGCGGGGCAGAAGGTGACATGAGAGGTCTCGATTGATGTTGAATTTCATTCGGCAGCTTGGCCTAATTGGTGAAACTCATTCTGTGAAGATGTTAAAGACCGAGAGATGGAAAAAACAGAGACCATTCGGAGCAGCTCCCGTTCCAGCCGGGGTATTGATGCCCTGGACCGAAAAATATTAGGCGCATTGAGCCGCGACGCAACCCAATCCTATGCCGCCATCAGCGAGCAGGTCGGCCTCTCGGCTCCGGCGGTGCATGAACGGGTGAAACGGTTGCGGGCTTCGGGCGCGATCAAGGCCACCGTAGCACAGATCGACGGCGCGCAGGTGGGCAAACCCATCCTCGCCTTTATTCATGTCGATACCATCGGCTGGGGCAAGACCCGCGAGATTATCGCGCTGGAGCAATTTCCCGAAGTGGAGGAAATCCACTCCACCACCGGGGATACCTGCCTGATTATGAAAGTCCGCGTGGCAAGCCCGCATGCGCTGGAGGGGCTGTTGTCCAAGATCTACGACATTGAGGGTGTGCGCGGCACCAGCACCTATCTGACATTGTCGACGGTGCTGGAACGCGCGGCGCAGGCCGATGTTACGGCAGATCTGGAACGCGTCAGCTACCCGCGTTGATCTGGCGGTTAGTCCGGCGCGCGGAAATGTTTCGACAGTTTTAGCCCCTGACCCTGATAATTCGAGGCAATGCCCGCGCCATAGAGCTGCTGCGGCAGCTCGGCCATGCGCTCATAGACCAGACGGCCCACCACTTGCCCGTGTTCGAGCACAAACGGGGCCTCGTGGCAGCGCACCTCTAGCACCCCACGAGAGCCAGCGCCGCCCGCTTCGGCATGGCCAAAGCCGGGATCAAAAAAGCCCGCGTAATGCACCCGGAACTCGCCCACCATCGCAAGATAAGGCGCCATCTCAGCGGCGTATTCGGGCGGAATATGCACCGCCTCGCGGCTGACGAGGATATAAAACGCCCCCGGATCAAGGATGATCCGGCCCTTGTCGCTGCGCACTTCCTCCCAATAGTCGCGGGGATCGTAGGCGGCGATCCGGTCGAGGTCGATCACGCCCGTGTGCGGTTTGGCGCGGTAGCCCACCAGATCGGTGCCGGGTAGGCGCAGATCGACGGAAAAGCCCAGCCCATCCTCGATCACGGCCTCGCCATCCACTAGCGGGGTTTCGGCGTGCAGCTTGGCCAGAGTGGCGTCGTCAAGCACCGCCTGACCGTTGCGAAAGCGGATCTGATTGAGGCGCATGCCGGGACGCGCCAAAACGGAAAACGACCGCGGGCAGATCTCGGCATAAAGAGGGCCGGAATAGCCTGCGCGGATGCGGTCGAATTCTTCGCCGCCATCGGTGATGGTGCGGGTGAGAAGGTCGAGCCGCCCGGTGGAGCTTTTGGCATTGGCCACGGCGGTGACGTCTGAGGGCAGGTCCAGCGATTCCATCAAGGGCACCACATAAACGCAGCCCTTTTCCAGCACCGCGCCATCGCTGAGGTCAATGCGGTGCATTTCAAACTCTTCAAGCCGCTCGGCCACAGTGCGACCCTGACCCGCGAGGAACGACGCGCGCACCCGGTAAGCAACGGTGCCCAATCGCAGATCGAGGCTGGCGGGCTGGATTTGGCCCTCACTCAAGGGGGCGGCGAGTTTGATCTCCGCGCGCGCGAGCATGGTTTCGATCGTCTGGCTGGGCAAAACACCGGTCATATGCCGTTCCCCTGATGGCGTCCCTGTCCCGAGGGAGGCTGACGCATATTCTGTCGTGCCACAATATCTTTGATGCGCGTTGCGAATTCTCTTTGAAAACCAACGGCAAAGCAGGTGGCGGATACACAAACGCCCGAGCGTTTACCGCTCGGGCGTTTTGTTATGGTCGGGCTAGCAGGACTCGAACCTGCGACCTTCCGTCCCCCAGACGGACGCGCTACCAGGCTGCGCCATAGCCCGTTGTTGGAGCTTTCTACTGCTTTTTGCGGCAGGGGCAAGAGGCGAATTCGATTTTTTCACGCTTTTTCAAAGTGCCCGTGGGGGCACGGGATTTCGAGGGTTATCGCGACGCAATGATGCCGCGCAGGGCTGTTGTGATTTCACGAAGCTCCCCTTGCTGTGCTGCCGACAGCGCGTTGAGTGCGGACAGACGCTGCAACAATCCAGCCGGAATATCACCTGTGGGGGTGTCTGAGACCTCAATCACGCGGGGGCGCGGTTGCGTGCTGCTGTCGCCCAGTTCCATATCGGAAACTGGTGCCTTGGCAACATCAGGTGCCGCATGTTCCGCATCCATATCATCCGCAAGGTCTTGATCCGGAGCGGTAAAGTCAGATTCCGGGAGGGAGAATTGTGCGGCGGCATCGACAGAGGTCTCGGCATCCGCAATCACATCATCCTGCGGCTCGTCTGCTGTGGTAAAGATGTTTTCAGCATCCGTATCGGTGATGTCGGTGCTGATGGTATCCGTCTCGGTGATGTCTGTCTCGGGGGTGTCCGAGGCAAATTCCGGAGTGTCTGGCTCAAATTCGACGGAAGGTGTCTCAGAAAGAGCGGCCGTCGCTGTCGCCATGGCCGCAGCCATTTCGGCAGCCGGATCGGAGGAAGGAGCCAGTTCTGGGGCTTGGACCGTTTCTTCGGGCGTCACCTCTTCTTCTGCTGTCGCGCCAAACTCAGTCTCTGCGGTCTCGTCCGGGGTATCTGAGGAGAAATCATTTTCTGCGACAGGACCCGCAGCGGGGGTCGTCTCTGTTGGCAGCTCGGCGCTCTCGTCAACGGGCGGCACGCCGAAAGAGGGCGCAACCTCCTCTGTCGCCACGTCCTCGGCTGCGGTCAAATCGTCGGAAACCTCTGGCGCGCGCATCTCTGTCGCAGGAGCCACGTTCATGGGCTGAGATTCGGGAGCGGCCTCATCGGTGCCCAGCTCTTGCGAAACCTCGGGCAAATCCGCTGGCAACTCCTCCGACTGAGGCTCCGACAGAGGCGAGGGGGCGGTCTGTTGCTGTGGCGGCGCGGCAAAGAAATCCTGTTGATCGCTCGATGCGGGAGAGCTTGCGGCGCTTGTCGGTGCAGAAGCCGGGGAGGTGGCCTGTTGGATCGCTTGCGCCTGACTTGCCACATCCCGCGTGGGTGCGGGGGCGTCGGGCAGATCAAAGGGCATGGCAATCTGATCAACGGCCTGTTCCTGCGGCGCGGCGGATATGGGCGCGTCGGTTGGGTGATCGTCAGCCGAAAGCTCAGTCTGTGGCAGCTCTGCCGAAGCCGTTTCGCTTGGCTCGTCGGCAGAGAGACTGGGCTGCGAGGGCTGCGCTGCATCCGAAGCCGGGGCAGGTTGAGCCGCTGGAGCGGCGCCAACGGAGGCCGCAGGCGCTATCGGCGGGCGAGTGGGCGTTGGGGCAGCAGGTGTGGTCTGAGGCGCGACATCCGATTGCGGTGCTGCTGTCGGTGAGGGATCGGCAGGCACAGCCCCCATATCCTCAAACGCGGTGGAGGGCGCATTATCTGCAATCGGTGTGTCTTCGTCTGACACAGGCCCGGCGGGTGCCACGTTTTCTGACGCCTGAGGGGCGGCGGCAGCAGGTGCCGGCGATTCAGGTGCGGGCGATTCTACCTCATGCGAGGTGCTTGCCGGAGCATTCGCAGTATCCGCGGCAGGCAATGGCGTCTCAACAGGAGCCGAAGGTGCAACGTCGGCCTGCGCGTCGGCGACCGGTGCTGCAGGTGCGGGGGCTGCTTTGGGCGGTCCCGCAGGGTAGGGTGGCGGAGCGGGCGGTGCCACTTTGCGCGGCGCGTGTTCCTCTTCACCGAGGGGCTCGCGGTCTACCACCGGGCGACGCGGCTTTTCTGCCTCGGGCTCGGCGGCTGCGGGATCAACCCATTTGCTCGCCGGTTTTGCCTCAATCGGTGATTCGTCTTCTTCCTCGCCATCGAGAGGTTTGGACAAGGACTGGACGTGCTGGATGCCTTCTTCACGCAAGAGCGCCTGAGCGTCTTTGATCGACAGGCCTTTGTCGTGCAGCAGATTCTGAATGCCGCCCAAAAGCAGCATGTCGGTGGGGCGATAATAGCGCCGCCCCCCTGCGCGTTTGACCGGCTTTACCTGCGTGAATTTGCTTTCCCAGAACCGCAGTACATGGGCCGGGACATCCAGCCATTCTGCGACTTCGCTGATGGTGCGAAAGGCGTCAGGAGACTTGGACATTGGGACGACCCTTTATTCACTGTGGCGCACAGGATTGGCGCAAATGGATGTGGCCCCGCTGATGGGGGCCAAGATTGAGACATCGAACATTATAGTCGACGACGGTTAACTCTTATTTCCGTCCGCGACGCGATCTTTCATCAGGTGAGAGGGGCGGAAGGTCAGCACCCGGCGGGGCTGGATCGGCACTTCTTCACCGGTTTTGGGATTGCGCCCGACACGCGCGGATTTATCGCGCACACTAAAGGTACCAAAGGAAGAGATCTTTACCTGTTCGCCGCGCACCAAAGCGTCGGACATATGCTGGAGCATGCTCTCCACCAGCTGCGCGCTTTCGTTGCGTGACAGGCCCACTTCGCGAAACACTGCCTCGCTCAGATCCATTCTCGTAATCGTTTTCTCTGTCATTGCCATCCCCGTTGTTTCCCAAAACAATAGGAGGTCAGGAATTTACCTGTCAATATCAATGAATTGGAAGACGCGGTTTCCCTCGCATTACCACCGCAAAACCACAGCACCCCACGCCAGACCGCCGCCAATGGCTTCGGTCACGATGAGATTACCCGGTTTGATCTGGCCACGCTCAACGCCGACGGACAAAGCCAGTGGAATGGAGGCAGCTGAGGTGTTCCCGTGATCCTGAACGGTCACGACCACCTTGTCCATGGGCAAGCCCATTTTCTTTGCAGTGCCTTGAATAATACGAATATTTGCCTGATGCGGGACAATCCAGTCCACATCATCGGTGCTGGCCCCGGCGCGTTCCAGCGCGGTGGTGGCGGTCGAAGCCAGTTTTTCCACCGCGTGGCGGAACACCTGATTGCCTTGCATGCGCAGATGGCCGGTGGATTGGGTGGACACACCCCCATCCACATAGAGCAAGTCCTTGTAACGACCGTCAGAATTCAGATCCGTGGCAAGGATGCCGCGATCCTCTGGGGTGCCTGCGCCCTCTTGCGCCTCCAGGAGAAGCGCGCCAGCGCCATCGCCAAAAAGCACGCAGGTCGAGCGGTCGCTCCAGTCCATGATGCGCGAAAACGTCTCGGCACCGATGACCAGCACCCGGTCGGCCTGACCGGAGGCAATCAGCGCATTGGCATTGGACAGCGCGTAGACAAAACCCGCGCAAACCGCCTGCACATCAAAGGCAAAGCCCTTGGTCATGCCCAGTTGCGACTGGACCATAGTCGCGGCGGAAGGGAAGGTCAGATCGGCGGTTGAGGTGGCGAGCACGATGGCGTCCACATCTTCTGCGGTGCGACCGGCGGATTTCAGCGCAGCCTCAGCTGCACGGGTCGCCATTTGCGAGGTGGTTTCACCTTCGGCGGCAAAATGGCGGCGTTCAATACCGGAGCGGGAGCGAATCCACTCGTCTGAGGTCTCCAGCGTGGCCTCGAATTCCGCGTTTTCAACAATGCGTTCGGGGAGGTAGTGCCCTGCGCCAATCACAACTGCGCGTCGCGTCATTCGTTTGCCTGCCTTCTAATTCAAACTCCCGGTCTCAGAATCGCCGGGACCGCCCGCGTCTGCGGACGTTGCGTCATCTTGGGCAAGCTCTACGGCGGATGCAACCCGGGCTGCAAGCTTTTCCGCAAATCCTTGTTCTGCAAGGAGAAACGCCAGTTTCACCGCGGCCGAAACACCGGTCGCATCGGCACCACCATGTGATTTCACAACAGTGCCATTGAGGCCAAGGAAAACGCCACCGTTCACCCGGCGTGGGTCGATCCGCTTGGAGAGGCGTGACAGCGAGGTATAGGCCAACAACGCCGCAAGGCGCGAGAGAATCGAATATTCAAAGGCTTCGCGCATCGCCGAGCGCAACAGGCTGGCGGTGCCTTCGCCGGTTTTGATCGCGACATTGCCGGTAAAGCCGTCGGTCACGATCACATCGGCGATATCGCCGGGAATGTCGCTGCCCTCGACAAAGCCCACAAACTCGAAATTGGCCTTCTCCGCGTTCTGAGAGATCAGCGCATAGGCTTCTTTCAGCTCTGCACGGCCTTTGTGCTCTTCGGTGCCGACGTTCAACAGCCCCACACGCGGGCAGGGGAGATCCATCGAGTTGCGGATATAGGAGGTGCCCATCAGGGCGTATTGCAGCAGATCCTCTGCATCGGCGCGCACATCGGCGCCCACGTCGAGCATGACGTTAAAGCCCTGCGGATTGCGCGAGGGCCAGAGAATCGCAATTGCCGGGCGGTTGACGCCCGGAAGTTTGCGCAGCCGTAGCATCGACAGCGCCATCAGCGCGCCGGTATTGCCACAGGATACCACGCCATCCGCCTCGCCAGAGCGCACGGATTCAAGGGCAGACCACATCGAGGTGCCCTTGCCATTGCGCATGACCTGACTTGGCTTGTCTTCCATCGTGACCACATCGCGTGCGTCACGAATCTCCACGCGGCCCTTCAGGGTTTTCCTGCGGGCCACAAGGGGTTCAAGCTGTTCGACAGGGCCATGGAGCAGAAACCCGATGTCGGGATTCTTGCTCGCGGATTTGGCGATGCCCGCGACCACTACGGCCGGGCCGGCATCGCCACCCATGGCGTCCACCGAAATCACGGTGCGGCGGGCATCTGCCTGCGATGGAGCGGTGTTACCCGTCATACGACTGCGTGCCTGCCTGGCATTCGTGATCCCGTTTCGACTCAGGCCGCGTCTTCGTCCAGGTCGATCTCGTCGGCCTGAGCTACGATCTCTTTGTCGTCATAGTGGCCGCAGGAGGGGCACACGTGGTGAGGACGACGCAGTTCACCGCAGTTGGAGCATTCGTTCGGGTTTGCAGCAACCAGAGCATCGTGCGCGCGGCGGTTGTTGCGGCGCGATTTGGATACTTTGTTCTGTTGGACAGCCATGTCTCAACCTTTGTCTAACTAGGGCCATCAAGCAGCAGAGCCTTCAGGCGCGTTTCATGTTTCCGTGTCAATCGGTGTGACGTCCGGTGTGACGTGCGTGTAGGCCGCAGTCTCTCCGATGTCCAACCAAAAATTCCGATGAGCGCGCGAAAATACTGCGAATCTTCGTTTGCGCAAGCGATTTCTTAGAGTTCAGCGGTCTTGAGCGCCAGTGCCAACATCAGAAGGGTGGAAATTTCCGCCTCTCAACGCAGCCATGGTGCGCCTGTGTCCGATTGAGCCTTTTGTCTCAGGAGTCCTTGTCGCCGGGTTTGAGCAAATCTGCAAGCCCTGCGAAGGGGCGGGTGTCCTCATCCGTCATCGGCTGCGTGCCCGGTTCAGCGTGCACATGCTGACCAAGTTCCGCACCATCCTTGCGCGGATACTGCGGCAGATTGAGCGCAACGCTTTCCAGCATCACATCATAAGGAGAGATGAAGTCACCCAGCTCGTCGATATTATCATCTTCGCCCATCTCGACTTCGGCCTCGTCGGGGATATCGATCTCCGCGAGGAAGAGACGTTGCACGTCGGTGTCGATCCGGGTTGTCACCGGCTCCAGCGTGACGACGCAGGGCTGTGTTACGGTAAAGCCGAGTTTGGCCTTTAGAACCCAGTCGCGTTTGCCGCGGGCCTTGATCTCGCCTTCGAAACGCAACTTGCGCAACGCGTCAACGCCCAGTTCACTGGCAATATCCGTCAGCGCTTTGGCCTCTGGCGTCAGTGTGAACCGCGTGGGGCGGTTCTGCGGCAGATCGGCAACCCGCAGGGCGGCAGTTTCAGATGGGGTCGAACTCACGAGTGTACTTTCATTTCTTGAACCATTAGCTCGAGTTAGGTAATCGGGACTTCAGTCTTTATCAACCCGAACGACAGGGGAAGCGCATGATTGCAAGTCCGAAGACCGTAAAATCCGCGATGCGGAGTGCGCTTCTCGTCGGCGCGTTGGTGGTGGTGACCGCCTGTACCGCCCAATATCGCAAGCATGGCTGGATTCCGGGGCCGGAACTCTTGAACGAAGTTGTGGTCGGTGTCGATACCCGCGATTCGGTTTCCGAGACCATCGGAGAGCCGACCATCGACTCGCTCGCGGATGACAGCGGTTATTATTACGTGACCTCGCGCATCAAACGCTTTGGCGCCAAGCAGCCTGAGGTGGTCTCGCGCGATCTGGTGGCGATCACCTTTGACGGGCGCGGCGTTGTCG
The DNA here is from genome assembly GCF_000376545.2 of Tritonibacter mobilis F1926. Taxonomy (NCBI): domain Bacteria; kingdom Pseudomonadati; phylum Pseudomonadota; class Alphaproteobacteria; order Rhodobacterales; family Paracoccaceae; genus Tritonibacter; species Tritonibacter mobilis. Next base: position 1,839,311 of record NZ_CP015230.1, on the reverse strand, counting down.
ACAGCGTTCAGCGCTACACATTGGCAGACGGTCGGGTCATCCCGCTGGAGCGCCGGGTCACCGACTCGAGCCTCGAAGACAAGACCTTCCTGCGTCAGCTGATTGGCAACCTCGGCAACTTCAATCCGGGTAGCTTCCTGCAATAAGGGCCTGCGATATCGCATGGCAGCAGTTAAATTTGGTCCGGGGGATGAATTCGTCACCCGGACTTCACATGTTTTGTGATAGCAATGCAAAGCACCCGTCGCCTCTGGGGGCGGCGCAAGCTAATGAACAAGCAGACGCGAGCAGACCATGGCCATGTCCTCCCGGTCCCAATCCCCCGACACGTTCTCCGATGCCGAAATTTTGCTGACGAAAGGGCGCTATCAGGCCCGGCTTGCGGCAACGCCTGCGGATGTCACTGCGGTTCAGGCATTGCGGACCTTGTGTTTTCGCACTGCGGAGATTGATCGCGACGGGTTTGACGACACTTGCGCCCATGTGCTGGTCGAAGATACGCGCAACGGGGCATTGGTGTGCTGTTTCCGCATGCTGGTTCTGGAGGGCGGTGCAGAGGTCGCGCGCACCTATTCCGCGCAGTATTACGATCTCTCGGGATTGCAGGATTTTGAGGGTCGCATGGTGGAAATGGGCCGGTTCTGCATCCATCAGGGCTGGAATGACCCGGACATTTTGCGCGTCGCGTGGGGGGCGATGACCACTTTTGTGGATCGTGAGAACATCCAGATGCTGTTTGGCTGCTCGTCGTTTGCCGGGACTGAGACCGAAGACTATCTGGATGCCTTTGCGATGCTGAAGCATCGCCATCTGGCCCCCAAACGCTGGCTGCCCCGTGTTAAAGCACCCGATGTGTTCCGCTTTGCCGCAAGGCTGCGGCGCAAACCCGACGCCAAAAAGGCGATGCTCCGGATGCCGCCCTTGCTGCGCACCTATCTGATGATGGGCGGCTGGGTCAGCGACCATGCGGTGGTCGACCGGCATATGAACACGCTGCATGTGTTCACCGGCCTTGAGATCGGTGCCATCCCGCCCGCCCGCAAGCGCCTGCTGCGTGCTGTTGCGGGCTAGGCAGCCCCTCTGCATCTCATGACACGTTGACGAAGGCAGCGGCGCGGTTTAGCTCCGCTCCTATGGCACGTATTCCTCTTTTGCAGATGTCCGGTATCTCGCTGACCTTTGGTGGCGATCCGGTGTTTTCCGACCTCGACCTCGTAGTGCAGCCCGGTGACCGGGTGGCGCTTGTGGGGCGCAATGGATCGGGTAAATCGACCTTGATGAAAGTCATGGCCGGTCTTGTGGAGGCGGATGCCGGCTCCATCGTGATCCCACCCGGCAATTCCGTGGGCTATATGGAGCAGGACCCCAAGATGGAGGGGTTTGCCACGCTGGGAGATTTTGCCGCCTCAGAGCTGGAGCCCGGCGAGCTTTATAAGGTGGAGCGCGCGGGCGAAGGGCTGAAGTTTGATCCCGCCCGCCCGGTGGAGACCGCCTCTGGTGGCGAGCGCCGCCGTGCTGCGCTGGCCAAGCTTATGGCCGAAGCGCCCGAGCTGATGCTCTTGGATGAGCCGACCAACCACCTTGATATTGAAGCGATTTCCTGGCTGGAGAGCGAGCTGGCCTCGACGCGCGCCGCCTTTGTGCTGATCTCGCACGACCGGGCGTTCCTGCGCGCACTCACCCGCGCCACGCTCTGGGTGGACCGTGGTCAGGTGCGCCGTCAGGACAAGGGGTTTGAGCATTTCGAAGCCTGGCGCGACAAGGTCTGGGAAGACGAGGATATGCAGCGCCACAAACTCAACCGGCTGATCAAATCCGAGAGCCGCTGGGCGGTCGAGGGGATCTCGGCCCGGCGCAAACGCAACATGGGCCGGGTGCGCGCCTTGCAGGATCTGAAATCCGAACGCGCCAGCCAGATCAAGCGGCAGGGTGCGGCGGCGATGGAACTGGAGGCGGGGCCAAAATCCGGCCGCAAAGTGATCGAGGCCGAGGGCATCGCCAAAAGCTTTGGTGACAAGCAGATCCTCAACCACTTCTCCCTCACAGTGCAGCGCGGCGAGCGCGTGGCTTTTGTCGGTCCCAACGGGGTGGGCAAGACGACGCTGTTGAAGATGCTGCTGGGGCAAGAAACCCCGGATGAGGGCACGGTCAAACAGGGCACCAATCTGGAAATCGCCGTGTTCGATCAGACCCGCGATCAACTCGATGGTGATTCGAGCCTGTGGGAAAACCTCACGGCCGATCCGTTGATGGGGATCTCCGGCAAGGCGGATCAGGTGATGGTGCGCGGACAGCCCAAACATGTGGTGGGCTATCTGAAGGAGTTCCTCTTTGACGAGCGCCAGGCCCGCGCGCCGGTGCGTTCGCTTTCGGGCGGTGAAAAGGCCCGACTGCTGTTGGCCAAACTGATGGCGCGCCCGTCGAATATGCTGGTGCTGGACGAGCCGACCAACGATCTCGACGTGGAGACGCTGGATCTGCTGCAAGAGCTTCTGGACGCCTATGACGGCACCGTGCTGCTGGTGAGCCACGATCGCGATTTTCTGGATCGTGTGGCGACCACGACGGTGGCGATGGAAGGGCAGGGGCAGGCTACGGCCTATGCGGGCGGATGGAGCGATTATCTCGCACAGCGCGCGCCGGTTGAGGGACCCGAAAAGGTCGAAAGAACAAAAGCCTCTAAGCCCAAGCCAAAGGTCGAATCGCCCAAAGAGGCGCTCAGTTTTAAGGAAAAGCACCGGCTTGAGGCGCTGCCCGACGAGATTGACCGACTGGAAAAGGAGATCGCCAAGCTCGAAGAGCTGATGGCAGATCCAGAGCTGTTCACGCGCGAACCGGTGAAGTTCAAGAAAGCCACTGAGGCGCTTGTGGAGCGACAGGAAAAACTGGCCGCATCCGAAGAGGAATGGCTGCTCTTGGAAGAAAAAGCCGCCGGATGAGGCGTTTCGCTTCGGGCAAAGCCCGAAGCGACCAGCGCCGCGCGCGCCCCTGCGGGGCGCGCGCGGCGCTCGGCCCAACGGGATCGATCCGTCCCTTGGGGCGGTGAGGACGGGCGGGAGGGCTCCCGCAGTTGACACCTGGGCGTCAACGCATCCGCAGCGCGCCGTCGAGGCGGATCACCTCGCCATTCAAGTAGCCCATTTCGACGATAAACCCGGCCAGGCGCGCGTATTCCTCCGGCTGCCCCAGTCGGGCAGGGTTTGGCACATCGGCGGCAAGCTGGGCTTGTGCCTCTTCGGGCAGGCCCGCCAGCATCGGCGTCATGAAAATTCCCGGCGCAATCGCCATCACCCGAATCCCTGAAGAGGCCAGATCTCGTGCCATGGGCAGGGTCATACCCACGATACCACCCTTTGAGGCCGCATAGGCTGCCTGACCCTTCTGACCGTCGAACGCGGCGATCGAAGCGGTGTTGATGATGACGCCCTGCGCGCCATCTGCTTCGGGGCTGTTTTTTGCAATCTCTGCCGCCGCCAGACGCGAAACGTTGAAGCTTCCGACCAGATTGATATCGACGGTTTTCTGAAACGCGCCAAGGGGATGCGGGCCGTCGCGGCCAACTATCTTGATCGCGTGAGCGATGCCGGCGCAGTTCACAGCCGCGCTCAATCCGCCCATTTTTTCCACCGCCAGCGCGATTGCAGCTTCAACACTGTCCTCGCTGGTCACATCGGTTTCAGCAAAATGCGCACCGATGCTTTCAGCGATTTTCTGACCACGATCAACGTCCCGGTCCAGAATGGTCACCTCAGCACCTGCGTTGCGGAAATGGCGAGCGGTGGCCTCCCCAAGACCGGATGCGCCGCCAGTGACCACGGCGCGTGTGGTTGCGAGTTTCATTTGTCCCGCTCCTCCCATGAAATGAACATGTGTTCAAATAATCATGGCAGGCCGAAGCTGTCTAGTGCCGTCATTCCCCCTGAGGCGAGAGTCAGGCCCCCATCAGGTTCAGATCGATCGACGCCAGAGGCGCCAAGCGCCGTCCCATCGGAGGCCAATAGAGCCATGTTCCCCCCAGACGTTCTAGGCGCGCGCCAGTCCCCAGTTTGAACCGTGCAAGCCCGCTGGCATCCTCAGTATTGATCACGCCTAGATCGAGCTGGCGAATACCTTTAGACGCAAGCCACTCCATCGCGTTCCACATCAATAGGTTATGCGCCGACAGACTCCGCCCGCGATCGGTACTATGCGCGATATGATAGGTTGCTCCATCGCCATGGGTGAGCACCAGAATGCCCGCAACCGTCTCGCGCCCCTCATGCGCCTCAAACAGTTTGGCCGCGCCGCGATTGGCCTCGCCATAGGCCAGTGTCAGGGCGGTGGGCCAGCTGCGATAGCGTCGCCGTTTCTGTTGCGCGGCATCGGCGCGAAGCAACCAGTGATCGGGGGCCATCGGCATGTTCTGCCGGGTGATGCGTAACGCCTGTGTCTCCGCGTGTGAGAGACGATTGCGCCATTTCTGCTCCAGCCCGCTGCGTCGCAGAGCACGATCAGGGGGGATATCAACCACGCCAACACAGGCCGGAGTCATCAAGGGCAGCGCCCCAAGACGCGCAAGCTCGGGCACCGGGCGTTCCGGCGATAAAATCACAGGCGTGCGCTGCAGCCCTTCTTCTTGCAGGATTTCCAGCAGGCGTGCGGGTTTGTGAAGCTCTGCGCGATTGATCATCGCAACCGGAAGGCCCCAAACTTTCCGCCGCAATACGAGCATATCCTGCATGCGGTCCAGACGCATTGGGCGTTGTCCCAACACCTGCAGAGCACGCGAAAACTCGGTGGATTGCGGGAGTGCGCGGATGGTTTCGGTACGCTTCAAGGTGCGGGGCATGACAGCTGCGGAGCCAAGATCAAACATGACGCCATTAACAGGATTGAAACCTAATTCATGGTTAATGAGACCATGAAAAGGACCGTTAAAATCTACGGAAAAACCGCCCCCGGCGCGCGTATGACAAAATGCGCGGCGCTGTTGATCGCCACGGCGCTGTCAATTCCAACCTTTATCATACTGACGTTGATCGATTTCGCCTTCCTGTAGCACGAAATCGCAATGCTCATTCTTCTAACCCCAAATATCCTGGGGTGAATTGGCCGTTGGCCAAGAGGGGCAACGCCCCTCCTGACAGGTCTTGATCTGCGCGAGGCGCTCAGCCTTCGAGCTGTACCAGCGCGTGGCGTTTTTTGCCTGCAGAGAGCTTGATCGGCGACGCAAGCGCTGCCGCGTCGATCATCAAACCCGCATCCGTAAGCGGTGCATCATCGAGCCTTGCGCCATTCTCAGAGATCAGTCGCTTGGCTTCCTTGCCGGATTTGGCCAGACCCGATTTTACAATGATCTGCACAATCGACATCCCCTCGCCCAGCTCTGCAGCCGAGAGCGACAGGGTCGGAAGATCATCGCCCACGCCGCCTTTCTCGAACACTTCGCGCGCGGTGGCCTCAGCGGCTTTGGCGGCTTCGGCCCCGTGCAGGAGCGTCGTGACCTCATTGGCAAGAATGATCTTGCCCTCGTTGATCTCAGACCCTTGCAGCGCGCCCAGACGGTCGCATTCCGCAACCGGCAGCTCGGTATAGAGCTTTAGGAATCGCCCCACATCGGCGTCCGTGGTGTTGCGCCAGAACTGCCAGAACTCATAGGGGCTGAGCATTTCGTCATTGAGCCAGATCGCGCCACCTTGAGATTTGCCCATCTTACGCCCGTCCGAGGTGGTCAGCAGCGGCGAGGTCAGGCCAAAAATCTCATTTTCCAGCACCCGGCGTGTCAGGTCGATGCCGTTGACGATATTGCCCCATTGATCCGACCCGCCCATCTGCAAAACGCAGCCATAGCGGCGGTTCAGCTCGAGGAAGTCATAAGCCTGTAGGATCATGTAGTTGAACTCGAGGAAGGACAGAGATTGTTCGCGATCCAGGCGCGATTTTACGCTCTCGAAGGACAGCATCCGGTTCACCGAGAAATGCCGCCCGATATCGCGCAGGAACTCAAGGTAATTGAGCCCATCCAGCCACTCGGCGTTGTTGAGCATCATCGCGCCGGTCTCGCCGTAGTCGAGGTATTTGGCAAATACCTTCTGCATGCCGGCGATATTGGCGTCGATCTGCTCGGGCCCCAAGAGAGGGCGTTCGTCCGAGCGGAACGAAGGATCGCCGACCTTGGTGGTGCCGCCACCCATCAGGGTGATCGGGCGATGACCGGTTTTTTGCAGCCAGCGCAGCATCATGATGTTCAGAAGGTGACCCACATGCAGCGACTGCGCTGTGGCGTCATAGCCGATATATGCCGTCTGCGTACCGCTCACCAGCGCCTCATCGAGACCCTGATAATCGGTGCAGTCCGCCAGGAACCCGCGTTCCATCATGATGGCGATGAAGTCCGATTTCGGATGGTAGGTCATAGCATGCCTCGGCTTTTGAATATGCAAGCGGCTGTATAAATCGCATCGCAACCGGTTGGAACCTGTTTTCGGGACAAATTGCGCGGTGTAATATGTCTGCCAACGGGCGGTACGGCCCGGTTTTGCAAGGAAGTGTGCAGAGATGAGCAGAGCCATATCCAAGTCAGGCCCGGTGCGGGCGCTGGGGGCGATGAGCGGGACATCGCTCGACGGGGTGGATGTTGCGGTCCTGGAGACCGACGGACAGGCGATTTTCGGCTTTGGCGAGACGGGTTATCGCGCCTATTCAAGCGCGGAACGTGAGGTGCTGCGCGCGGCCCTCGGCCAATGGAGTGGTGATGCGGTGACGGCTGCGGCACGTGTGGTTGAGGCCGCGCATGTCGAGGTGATGAAGGATCATCTGGATGTGGATCTGATCGGATTTCACGGCCAGACGGTCGCACATGCGCCGCGCTTGCAGGGCACGCTTCAGGTGGGCGACGGTGGCACCCTGGCAGAGGCACTGGGGCGACCGGTGGTTTGGGACTTCCGCACTGATGATGTCAGTATGGGCGGCGAGGGCGCGCCGCTGGCGCCGTTCTTCCACCACGCCTGCGCGCGCTACATTGGTGCAACGGAGCCGTTGTGTTTTCTGAACCTCGGCGGGGTCGGCAATCTCACCTATGTCGATCCGCGGGTGGAGCGCCCCGAGGATGCGGGTGCCTTGCTGGCGTTTGACACAGGGCCTGCCAATGCGCCGATCAATGACTTCCTGCAGCGGCGTCTTGGTCTGCAGATGGATGAGGGCGGTAAGGTGGCCAGTGAAGGTGTGGTTGAGAATGGCGCGCTGGAGCTGTTTCTGGCAGAGCCCTATTTCTCAAGGATGCCGCCAAAGTCTTTGGACCGAAATGATTTTCCGGAAATGATTGGCCTTGTGACCGAGTTGAGCGATGCGGATGCCACCGCCACACTTACAGCCATGTGCGCCGCTGCGGTGGCGCAGGGGATGGAGCATTGCCCTGAGGCCCCTGCAAAGGTGCTGGTCACCGGTGGGGGGCGGCACAACCCGGTGTTGATGGAAATGCTCAGCGTGTCGCTGGATTGCCCGGTGGAGCCAGTGGAGGCCGTTGGGCTGGATGGCGACATGTTGGAGGCGCAGGCTTTTGCCTATCTGGCGGTGCGAGTGGCGCGGGGCATGGCAACCTCCGCACCACGCACAACCGGCGTGCGCGCCTGCGTCGGAGGCGGCATCGTGACGGTGCCCGAGGGCTGGACTACGCGCGCCAGTTAATATGTCTCTCAAGTACGGGGAGGCTCCCGCCCGTCGCGGGCAGCATTTGAAATGCACCCGCTCCCGTTGGGCCGAGCGCCGCGCAGCCGGAACGGCTGCGCGGCGCGGGTCGCTTAGGGCTGTGCCCGAAGCGAAATACCTCAGGCGTGGTTAGTTGCGTGGAATGTCAAAGCCTTCGGGCGCGAGGGTGAAGCCGGAAAACTCAAACCCCGGCGACACCGTGCAGCTGACCAATGTCCACGCGCCAGTGCTGCGTGCGGCTTGCCAGTGATCCTTGGGAACAATCACCTGCGGGCGGCCCTCCCGCAAGTTTGGGGTCAGGAGGTGATCTCTGGCTGGGCCATTGTCGGTCTCTGAAAGAGAGAGGATGAGCGGCGCGCCTGCGTGATAGAGCCAGATTTCCGTGGCATCGACCCGGTGCCAGTGGCTGCGCTCGCCTGCGCTAAGCAGGAAGTAGATACAGGTGCCACAGGGCCGAGGTGAGGGGCCACGGGTGTCTTCGCCGGTGTCCTCAACCCAGGTCTGGCGGTACCAGCCGCCCTCGGGGTGACGTTCCAGTCCAAGGATCTGGATAATCTCATCTGCGTTCATGTCCTGCGTCATGCACTACGGCTCCGAAGTTGTTGTGATTGCGGGTGGTAATTCGGGTGGGGCGGCATATGTTTGGCCCATGACCTTCGATATCCCGTTTGACAATACATATGCGCAACTTGCGCCTGAGTTCTACAGCCGGCAGGCCCCAACCCCGGTAGAGGCCCCTCGACTCATTGTCTTCAACGACGCGCTTGCCGCCCGGTTGGGGATCACCCGCGGGCGCAATGAGGAACTGGCCGACATCTTTGGCGGCAATGTGGTGCCTGAGGGGGCTGACCCGTTGGCGCAGCTTTATGCGGGGCATCAGTTTGGCAGCTACAACCCGCAGCTTGGCGATGGGCGCGCGGTGCTTTTGGGCGAGGTTGTGGGCACCGATGACATCCGCCGTGATATCCAGCTCAAGGGCTCCGGTCCCACGCCTTATTCGCGCAATGGCGACGGGCGCGCGTGGCTCGGCCCGGTTCTGCGTGAATATGTCGTCTCTGAGGCTATGCACGCGCTGGGTATCCCGACTACGCGGGCGCTGGCGGCCGTGGAAACGGGCGAGACGGTCTGGCGTGAGGGCGGCTTGCCCGGGGCGGTTCTGACCCGCGTGGCGCGGAGCCATCTGCGCGTGGGCACCTTTCAGATCTTTGCCGCGCGCGGCAATCACGAGGCGCTGCGGACCCTCACGGACTACGCTATTGCGCGCCACTACCCGGAGGCGCAGGGGCCAATGGGGTTGCTGCGAGCGGTGCGGGATGCACAGGTAGAGCTGATCTCCGCGTGGATGGGCGTGGGGTTCATTCATGGGGTGATGAATACGGATAACTCCTCCATTGCGGGGGAAACCATCGATTATGGCCCCTGCGCCTTTATGGATGTCTATCATCCAAACCGGGTGTTTTCCTCAATTGATCGCACCGGACGCTATGCCTATGCGAATCAGCCGCAGATCGCGGTCTGGAACCTCGCGCAGCTCGCCACGGCGCTGATCCAGCTGGAGGATGATCCCGAAAGCGTGCTGGATGAAGCAACCGAAATCGTCCATGCCATGCCGGATCTATTACAAGAAGCATGGCTGCGCCGGTTCTGTGCAAAGATCGGCATCGGCACTGTCGCTGAGGGCGATTTGGAATTGGTGAGCGATCTGCTGCAAGTGATGGCACAAGGGCAGGCCGATTTCACCAATAGCTTCCGTGCGCTTTTGGAGGGACATGCTCGCGATCAGTTTCTTGAGCCTGCAAGCTTCGACGCCTGGGAGGCGCGCTGGAAAGAGCGTATAAAAAGTGAAACGGATACCGAAGCGCGAATGGCGCGCACCAACCCGGTTCTGATCCCGCGCAATCACCGGATCGAGCAAATGATCGCTTCGGCGGTGGCAGGTGATTATGCCCCGTTTGAGCGTCTGATGACCGCATTGGCGTCGCCGTTTGAGACCAGCGAAGAATTTGCAGACCTGCGCCACCCACCTGCAAAGGAGGAGGTGGTGCAGGCGACGTTCTGCGGCACCTGAGCAGAGGGGTCTGCCCTGCCAAGGCAAGAGGCTTTGCGCCCCCTCGCTTTTGTTGGCGCTTTAGCGCCTATGAAAGGGGCGGGAGAACGCCCGGGAGGGAGGCTCAAGATCCATGGATCTTGAGCTTGCGAGTCGTAGACGCGCTGTTCGAAAGGGCGCTTCGTTCAAGATTTGCGCCGCCGCCCGCCACCGCCAGCGGAGTTCCGGGCTTCGCCACCACCGGGCTGCCCTTCGGGTTTGCCACCGCCAAAGCGACGTCGCCCGCCACCGGGCTTGCCGCTGCCTTTGCCACGGCCACCACCGCCACCGGGGCGACCACGTCCGCCACCACGCGCGGGTTTCGCGGCCGGATCGGGCAGTTCTTCCCAGGCGCGGCCAGAGGCCACGGGAATGGTGATACCCATGGTTTTCTGGATCGCTTTCAGATCGCCGATCTCATCGGGGGCACAGAAGGCCACGGCCTGACCATCCTTGCCCGCACGCGCGGTGCGGCCGATCCGGTGCACATAGGCATCCGGCACATTGGGCAGCTCGTAGTTATAGACGTATTTCACATCTGGAATATCCAGCCCGCGCGCCGCCACATCGGTGGCCACCAGAACGGTGATCTCGCCAGATTTGAACGCCTTCAACGCCCGTTCGCGCTGGCCCTGACTTTTGTTGCCGTGGATCGCGGCGGCCTTGAAGCCTGCCTTGTCCAGCACCTTCATCAGCTTTTCCATGCCGTGTTTGGTGCGGCCAAAGACCAGCGTACGCTCGCCATCATGTTTGGCCAGCAACTCCTTCAGAAGGCTGAGTTTCTCTGCCTTGGCAATGAAATGCACGGACTGGGTCACTTTGGCGGCGGGCTTGCCCGGAGGGGTCACCTCAATGCGCACGGGGCTCTTGAGATAGGCATTTGCGATCTCGTTCATCTGCTTGGGCATTGTAGCCGAGAACAGCATGGTCTGGCGCTTTTCGGGCAGAAGTGCTGCGATCTTGCGCAGGGCGTGGATAAAGCCGAGATCCAGCATCTGGTCAGCCTCGTCCAGAACCAGAAAGTCACAAGATCCCAGATCCAGCGCCTTGCGGTCGAGAATATCCAAGAGACGTCCGGGCGTGGCGACCAGAATGTCGGTGCCACGGGACAGGCGGTTGATCTGCGGATTGATGGAGACACCGCCAACCACCAGCCCGGTCTTGAGCGGACTGCCTTCGGTGAGACCCTTGAGGGTTTCGGCGATCTGGTTCGCAAGCTCGCGCGTCGGGGCAAGGATCAAACCGCGCACGGTCCCGGCGGCGGGCTTTTGGCCATATTCCAGCATCTGCGCCACCAGCGGCACACCAAAGGCCGCAGTTTTGCCGGTGCCGGTCTGGGCGAGACCCAGCACATCCTGACCGTTCAGGGCATGCGGAATCGCGCGCGCCTGAATGGGGGTGGGAGTGTTAAAGCCCATGGCTTCCATGCGGGTGTGCAGGTGCTTGGGCAGATCCATTGTGGAAAATTCAGTCATTCAAAGTCCTCTCAACGGTTGCCGCCCGCAGGCGCACAGCCGTTTCGGGGGCAGGCGTTCAGCCGTACCTCCCGATCATTCAGTGGGGCGGAGACCTCAGACCCAGACGGCCGCATGCCGTTCGGTCGATCTGCCGCAACTAGCCCCACGCGTGATCTTGGAACCATGGCATCCCCGACAAGATCCGTTGCAAACTGCCCATTCAACGCCTGCTGACATCAGCAAGTGCAAGGGGGCAGGGGCGGGCCAAACCATTGACGGGTTGGCGGCGCTGCGGATCTCTGCTCACGCGGCAGAGGGTGTGCCTGAGGCGCAAATGGCGTGGCGCGGCACAAATGTCAATGGTGGGAGCGGCAAGTTGCCTGTTTGCGATGTGGCTTGCATTCGCTAAAAAGAAGCGCCAAGCAAGGGACCCCGCAGTGAACGACAGGGACGTAACAGGCATGACAGATACGATTATCTCCCGCTGCGAGGCCCGCGGCCTGCGTATGACCGGCCCGCGGCGCACCATTGCCCGCGTCCTGCAGGAAAGCGATGACCACCCGGATGTGGAAGAATTGCATGCCCGCGCAAATGCGCAGGATTCCGGTATTTCTTTGGCGACGGTCTATCGCACCGTCAAACTTTTTGAAGAATCAGGCATTCTTGAACGGCTTGAGTTCGGCGATGGGCGTGCGCGCTATGAGGATGCAGATCGCGATCATCATGACCATCTGATTGATCTCAACAGCGGTGAGGTGATCGAATTCTGCGACCCGGAAATCGAGGAACTGCAGGAAAAAATCGCCCAAAAGCTGGGTTATCAGCTCAAGGGGCACAAGCTCGAACTCTATGGCGTGCCACTCAAAAAGAACGGCTGAACCGCGTCAGACTGGCTTTATCTCCACAACTATCCATATCGCGCCGGTGGATGACCTATCAGCGATGTGAATGCATGGCGTCACAACTTCTGCTGATGCGGGCATGATTTGGGCCTTGCGTCATGCGGTCGCATCGCGCGATGGCTGGCAAAATTTCCGAGCTTTCGCCAAGGACGCGCGCCCCATGGATAATGTCAAAGGTATTGTGCTGCTGCTGATCGCGATGGTTGGCTTTACCATCGAGGATCTGTTCATCAAGCAACTCTCCGGCAGCCTCGCTGTGGGCCAGATCCTTTTGTTCATCGGTCTTGGCGCGGGTGTTGTGTTCTTTGTCGCATTGCGTCTGCAAAAACAGAGCCTCTGGAGCCGCGACGCATGGCAGCCGATGCCTGTGTTGCGCGCCTTGGCAGAAGGAGGCGCTGCGATGAGCTTTGCCACCGCGCTGGCCTTGGTCGACATCTCAGTGGTGGCGGCGGTGTTTCAGGCGACGCCGTTGGCGATCACCATGGGTGCGGCCTTGTTTCTGGGGGAACAAGTGGGCTGGCGCCGCTGGAGCGCGATCTTTGTGGGCTTTATCGGTGTTTTGATCATTATCCGTCCGGGATTGGCAGGGTTCGAGCCCAACGCGCTGTTGGTGCTGATTTCAGTGCTTTGTGTGGCGGCGCGTGATCTGATGACCCGCCGGATGCCCGCAAGCATTCCGTCTTCTGTCGTGAGCGTTCAGGCCTATCTTGCGGTTGTCGTCGCGGGCGGAGCGATGCTGTTGTTGACACCACAGACAATGGTTGCGCCGACCTCTTTTGAGTGGGGGATGCTCGCAGGGGGCACGATCTTTGGAGTGGTGGCTTATTATGGGATCGTCACCGCGACGCGGATTGCCGACGCGGCGGTCATCACACCGTTTCGCTACTCACGTTTGGTGTTTTCAATGATTGGCGGCGCGATTGTGTTTTCCGAGCGCCCCGATGCGATGACGCTGCTGGGATCGGCGCTGATCATTGCCACCGGGCTTTATACCTTTGTGCGTGAACGGCGTCTGGCCCGTCGGGCCGCGCGGATGGCGGTACAGCCCGCCTGACCTCAGGCGGTGGCGGCTGTTAGCCGCCCGCGCGCGGTTGCAACACCGAACACCATACAGAGAGTGGTGAGCAGGAAATACACCGCGATCCCATAGCCTTGCTTGTCGAAATTGATGCCAAGGTCGATCAGCAGCCCGGTCAGGCCCGGCCCGACGGCGGTGCCAAAGACCATGACTGCCATCACCAGTGACTTGATCGCGCCGATGCTACGGGTGCCGAAAACTTCGGCCCAGAACGAGCTGGGCAGCACCGAATGCGCCCCGACCGAGGCCGCCATGCAGAGGAACCCCGCAGCCATGCCCACGCCGCTGGAGACGGTGGCAAAGATGACGAAGGCCGCAACCAGGGGTAGCTGATAGAGCGGCATCAGCCGTGTGGCGCCCCAGCGGTCCAGCGCCCAACCCGCCACCAGCATGGAAACGACCGACATCACGGTGAAAAAGGGGAAATACGCCACCAGTTCCAACAGGGTCCAGCCTTTGGTTGTGGCAAAATGGAGCTGGTGAAAGAAGAATGCCGTTGTGAAGGCCGCAGGTCCCAGAATGGACGGCACCATCAACCAGAACACTGGCGAGCGCAGGGCCTCCCAGCGGGTCCAGTGGCGGTTGTCCATGCCAGTGCTGCTGACATCCTCCGAGGAGGATTGCGGCGTGCGTTCCTGTGAGAGCAGCCGCACCAACACGGGCGCGCCGATCAGGCAAATGGCAGCGCTGACCAGCCAGAGCGTGCGCCAGTCCAGTATCGTCATCAGTGCCACAAAGATCAGCGGCAAGAGGGCCTGGCCGAGCGATACGCCAAGGGCCGCAATCGACAGCGCCCGTCCGCGCGTGGCGACAAACCATCGCGCCATGGCGACGATCGCCAGATGGGTGCTCATGCCCTGACCAAAGAACCGCAGCGCGAATATCGACAGCGGCAAGACCCAGTAGCTGTGATTGAGCGCCATCAACACGCAGGCTGCCGCCAGCCCACAGAGCACGAGGGCACCGAGCTGACGCACCCGCAGAATATCCGAGAGGCCCCCCGCCGCCACCATCAACAGAGCCGAGGCCGTGGTCCCCACCATATAAAGCCCGCCCCAGCCCGCATGGCTGAGACCAAACTCCGTCTGGATCTGCCCGGCAAAGACCGAGATGAAAAAGGTCTGCCCAAAGCTCGACAGAAAGGTCAGCAGCACACCCGCCGACAGGTAGGGGGCGTTGCTGAGGAGAAATTCGTGGAATCGGACGGGTTTGGACATGCGCGTATGCTTGATCTGTTAAGAATTGCACGCAAGGGTGAGCGCTACCATCGTGATGCTTCACGCCGCTGCCGCGTCATTTTTGTCGCGGCGCGAGGAGGGGGGAGCGAGGGCAGTGGAGAAAATTTCCCAATGTTAGGGTTAAACCTCTCGAATAACGACCGTTAGCGATAACGCCTCCGGTTTACTTTTTACACCGGCTTGCTATGACCGGGGGCAAATCGTGTCACAGTGAGGGACCATTTGCGATGAGCACCATTATCGACATTCACGCCCGCGAGATCCTCGACAGCCGGGGCAACCCCACCGTCGAAGTCGACGTCGTTCTCGAAGACGGCACCATGGGCCGTGCGGCGGTGCCGTCTGGCGCATCGACCGGTGCCTATGAGGCAGTGGAAAAGCGCGACGGAGACACGTCCCGTTATTTGGGCAAGGGCGTGCTTGAGGCGGTTGCAGCCGTCAATGGCGAGATCGCCGATGAGCTGGTGGGCTTTGATGCGACCGAACAGGTCTCCATAGACCGCGCGATGATCGAACTCGACGGCACCGACAACAAGAGCCGTCTGGGCGCAAACGCCATCCTCGGCGTGTCGCTGGCGGTGGCCAAGGCGGCGGCGGATTTCACCACCCAGCCGCTCTATCGCTATGTCGGCGGCGCGGCGGCACGGGTTCTGCCGGTGCCGATGATGAACATCATCAACGGCGGCGAGCACGCGGACAACCCCATCGACATTCAGGAATTCATGATCATGCCGGTGGCTGCGGAAAACATCCGCGACGCGGTCCGCATGGGCTCTGAAGTGTTCCACACCCTGAAAAAAGAGCTGTCGGCGGCGGGCCTGTCCACCGGGATCGGCGACGAGGGTGGCTTTGCCCCCAACATTGCCTCCACCCGTGAAGCGCTTGATTTCATTCTGAAGTCCATCGAGAAGGCGGGTTATAAGCCCGGCGAGGAGATCTACCTCGCACTCGATTGTGCAGCGACTGAGTACTACAAAGACGGCAAATATGTCCTGTCCGGTGAAGGCAAGACCCTGACCTCGGAAGAAAACGCCGCCTACCTGGCCGCTCTGGTCAATGACTACCCGATCATCTCGATCGAGGACGGCATGTCCGAGGATGACTGGGACGGCTGGAAGGCGTTGACCGACCAGATCGGCGATAAGGTGCAGCTGGTGGGCGACGATCTGTTCGTGACCAACCCGGTGCGTCTGGCAGAAGGCATCGAGCGCGGCTGTGCCAACTCCATGCTGGTGAAGGTGAACCAGATCGGCTCGCTCACCGAGACCCTGCAAGCGGTCGATATGGCGCATCGCGCGCGCTATACCAATGTGATGTCGCACCGCTCTGGCGAGACCGAGGACGCCACCATCGCTGACCTCGCCGTGGCAACCAACTGCGGTCAGATCAAAACCGGCTCGCTGGCGCGTTCTGACCGGCTCGCGAAATACAACCAGCTCATCCGTATCGAGGAAACTCTGGGCGAGATTGCGGAATACGCGGGGCATTCGATCCTCAAGGGCTAATTTTTACGCACTTCTTTGATGGCAGGCGCCCCGGAGCGATCCGGGGCGTTTTGCGTTTGGCACAGGGGTTGTGCAAGCGAAGGCAGCGCCTTAGTCATGGGGTGATTGGATACAAAATGCCCGGATGCGCGCTATGACATTTGCCCCAACCTTGCCGGATGGCATCACCGATCTGCCCGCGGGAAAGCTGGCCTCTGTTGTGACCTATCTGGAGATGAAAGCACGCCCAAAGCCGCGTAAGTGCGCGCCGCAGCCGGAACTGACATTGGCGTTGCATGATGCGCCTTCTGTGGCGTGGTATCGTGGGCTCTACCGTCTTGTGGGGGAGGATTACCTGTGGTTTTCACGCCTGCTTTGTGAGGAGGCGGACCTTGCGGCGCATCTGAAATCGGATGCGGTCGAGGTTTGGTCGGTGCAAAAACAGGGCGAGGATCTGGGCCTGTTGGAACTGGAGTGGATGGCGAACGGGGATTGTGAATTGTCGTTCTTTGGCCTGTCCGCAGATCTGATCGGTGGCGGCGTGGGGCGCTGGCTGATGGAACATGCCATTGCGCGTGCATTTTCCCGCGATATCAACCGCTTCTTTGTGCATACTTGTACGCTCGACAGTCCGCAGGCGCTGGGGTTTTATACGCGCTCGGGGTTTGTGCCTTACGGGCGCGCTGTTGAAATTGCGGATGATCCACGGGTTTCAGGTCTGATCCCGGAGGGGCGCGCCCCGCATATCCCTCTGATCAAGGGGTGAGGTGAGGGTGCGAGGGGCCAGCCCCTCGCGCTCCCCGAGATATTTATTAAAAGCTGAAAAGACGGCGGCGTTGATCAGAGCGCGCGGCTCATGAGAATGTACCGCTCGCGGGCGCTGAAGCGGGCGCGGGTGTAGAGCTTGATTGCGGGTTCATTGTCGCGATCAACCTCAAGGTGCAGGGCGCGCACGCCCGCCTCTGCAAGGGTGCGGGGCAGGGCGTGAAGCACCTCGGTGGCGATGCCGCGTCCGCGCACGGCGGGGCGAATGAAGAACTCATCAATCATCCCATCGAGGCCGCCAAACTCCACCGACCACGTGAAGGTCACAATGATGTAGCCGATAGGCGCACGCACCGGGCCGATCAGGTAGATTGCGCCATAGGGGATCCCTTCGAGGAGCGGCAGCAGCGCGCCGCGCCGTTGCTCATCCGTGCTGTCGATGCCTTCTTCGGCGTGAAACCCCTGCACCAAGGTGAGCAGTTTTTCCAGATCTTCGGGGCGGGCGAGATGCAGAGAGGCACTCATAGTCGGCCCAGCCGTTCGGTCAGCAGGGCAAAAAAACCGTCTGCATCGACATCGCCGATGAACAGCGCGTTGGCTGGGCGGTCCGTGACGCTCCACCAGTCGGCAACTGTCATCCCGAGGGTCAGGGGAGAGGCGGTCTCAATCTCGACGTTGATGTGGCGGCCGGAGAACAGCTCTGGTTGGATCAGGTAGGCAATCACACAAGGGTCATGCAGCGGGCCACCTTCGGAGCCGTATTTCTCAACGTCAAATCGTTCAAAGAAATCAAGCATATCTGCGGTGAAGTTGCCGACGCGGCTGCCAAGGTCGCGAAAGGCCTGAACCCTTGCCCGCGAGGTCAGCGCCTTGTGAGTGACATCAAGCGGCATCATGGTGATCTTGACGCCCGAGGCGAGGACGTCCCGGGCGGCTTCGGGATCGACGTAGATGTTGAATTCTGCGGCCGGGGTTATATTGCCGACCTCGAAATAAGCGCCTCCCATCAGGACGATTTCCTGAACGCGATCAATGATATCGGGAGCTTTGCGAAAAGCCGCGCCAATATTGGTGAGCGGGCCGAGAGGACAGAGCGTCACGGTGCCCGGGGCCTCTGCACGCAGGGTGTCGATGATAAACTCGACGCCGTGCTGGTCCTGCAACGCCATAGCGGGCTCAAACAGATCCGGCCCGTCGAGGCCGGTGCCGCCGTGGACATGTTCGGCGGTGACGAGGGGGCGCTCCAGCGGGGCATCGCAGCCTGCGAACACTTTGATCTCTGGCCGTCCTGCAACTTCGCAGGTGATGCGGGCGTTCTTTTGCGTCAGGGCCAGCGGCACATTTCCGGCGACCGTGGTGATCCCGAGCAGATCAATGTCTTCGGGAGAGCCCAAAGCCAGCAGGATTGCGACCGCATCGTCCTGTCCCGGGTCCGTGTCGATGATAATTTTGCGGGGGGGCATTGGGGGGCTCCATCGGGGTAAGTGGGCGGTGACAAACCGGGGTCTGTGCATTGCACGGCTATGCGTTTTGAGTGCAAGCGCACAACAAATGATCAAAGCTCCGGCGTCAGAGGCCGGGCGGGCGGGTTAGCTGCGGGCTTTTTCCTCAGCTTTTACGTCGTTCCATAGCGCGTCCATCTCGTCCAAATCACTGTCCTCTGCGCGCTTGCCTCGGGCGGCAAGTTTGGCTTCTACACCCTTGAAACGACGCGTGAATTTGGCGTTGGTGCGGCGCAGGGCGGCTTCGGGTTCAACGCCGAGGTGACGGCCCAGATTGGCCATCACGAACAAAAGGTCGCCAAACTCTTCTTCGACTTCATCCTGAGTGAGGCGCTCTTGAGCTTCGACCAACTCGGCAGATTCTTCGGCGATCTTGGCCAGCACGTTGTGGGCGGAGGGCCAGTCAAACCCCACACGTGCGGCGCGTTTCTGTAGCTTGTAGGCCCGCAGTAAGGCGGGCAGCCCCACAGCAACACCATCCAGCGCGCCGGTCTCTGCCTTGGCAGCGCGTTCGGCGGCCTTGATCGTCTCCCAATCCTGCGTTTGCTGGTCGGCGGATTTATCGCGGCTCTCGTCACCAAACACATGTGGATGGCGCGAGACCATCTTGTTGGACATAGTGGTGACCACGTCCTGAAAGGTGAAATGCCCGGCTTCCTCGGCCATCTGCGCGTGAAAGACCGATTGGAACAGAAGATCGCCCAACTCGCCTTTCAACTCGTCCCATTTTTCGCGCTCAATGGCGTCGGCGACCTCATAGGCCTCTTCGATGGTGTAGGGCGCGATACTGGCAAAGCTTTGTTCGATATCCCACGGGCAGCCGGTTTTGGGATCGCGCAGGCGACGCATGATTTCCAAGAGCCGTTCGATTCCTGCGTTTTCATCGTGGATCAACCTGTCGTCGCTCATTGCACCTGCCCGGGATTTCGTGTTCTGCTGCATCATCCCGACTATTTGACAGGAGTCCACCCCATGCCGGTCGTGAACCGCATCGCCGATTATGCCGAAGACATGAAGACCTGGCGACGCCATCTTCACCAGATCCCTGAACTGGGATTGGACACCGTAAAGACCGCCGCATATGTGACTGAGATCCTTGAGACATTGGGCGTTGATGAGATCCACGGCGGGATCGCGCAGAACGGGATCGTGGCCATCATCAAAGGTCAGGGCGAGGGGCCGACCCTTGGCCTGCGTGCGGATATGGACGCGCTGCCAATCACCGAGGTGCGCGATTTGGACTACAAGTCCCGCGAACCGGGTAAAATGCATGCCTGCGGCCATGACGGGCACACCACGATGCTGCTCGGCGCGGCGAAATATCTGGCTGAGACGCGCAATTTCAAGGGCCGCGTGGCGCTGTTGTTCCAGCCCGCCGAAGAGGTGATCGGTGGCGCGCAGATCATGGTCGAGGAAGGCGTGATGGAGCGCTTTGACATCAAGGAAGTCTACGCGCTGCACAATGCGCCGGGGCTACCGGTTGGCCATTTTGTCACCACGCCGGGCGCGCTGATGGCGGCGGTGGATGAGTTTACCATCAACATCAAAGGGCTGGGCGGCCATGGTGCAATGCCGCATGAGACCCGTGATCCGGTGATGGCCGCCTGTGGCATCGCACAAGCGATCCAGACCATTGTCAGCCGCAACCATCATGCGACCGAGGATCTGGTGATTTCCGTCACTCAGATCCACACTGGCACCGTCGACAATGTGATCCCGGAAACCGCCTATATCAACGGCACGGTGCGCACCTTCAATCCGGAGGTGCAGCGCATGGTGATGGCGCGTTTTGATGAGATCGTGAAGGGCTGTGCGGTGGCTTACGGAGTGGACGCAGAGCTTGATTATGCGGTTGGGTATCCCGCCACCATCAATGATGCGGAAAAGGCGGCCTTTGCTATCGATATTGCGCGCGAAATCTCTGGCGATGCCAATGTGCAGGGGGATGCGGGCCGCGAGATGGGGGCGGAGGATTTCTCATATATGCTGCAAGCCCGTCCCGGGGCTTATCTGTTCCTCGGTCAAGGCGACACCGCCGGGCTGCATCACCCGGAATATGATTTCAACGATGAGATCTCTCCGGTCGGGGCATCGTTCTTTGCCCGTCTGGTGGAGAAAGCACAGCCTTTGGCGTGAAATCGCAATCGGCGGCGGGCTTTCGGATGACAAGCCCGCCTGCATTGGCTAGGACGTGAGCATAACCCGAGAACAGGGAGCAGTCCGACATGGCGCTGGAAGACGCAAAAACACAGGTCGATCAAGCCTTTACCCGCGAGGATCTTAAGGGTCTCAGCTTTGAGAACACCTTTGGCGGGGCAACATCGTTTCTGCGACGGCGCTACAGCAAGGATCTGACCCATGCGGATATCGCGGTCACGGGCATCCCGTTTGATCAGGCGGTGACCAACCGGCCCGGCACCCGGCTTGGTCCGCGTGCGGTGCGTGAGGCCTCGGCCCTGCAAAGCCCGGATGCGCCTTATGGGTGGGACATATGTCCTGCAAGCGAACTGGCGATTGTGGATTATGGCGATCTGGCATTCGATTATGCCAATGTTCCGACCTTTCCCGACACGCTGACGGACCATATCCGGGGCATTCTGGCGACGGAGACCGCTTCGGTAGCGATTGGCGGCGACCACTACGTGAGCTTTCCGATCCTCAAGGCCTATGCCGAGAAATACGGGCCGGTGTCGCTGTTGCATTTCGATGCCCACAGCGACACCTGGGCCGATGATGATTTCAGCCGCGTCGATCATGGCACCATGTTCTACAAGGCGGTGAAATCCGGCATCATTGATCCCGCGACCTCGGTGCAGGTGGGTATTCGCACCACCAATGAGGACAATCTCGGCGTGCCGACCATCGACGCGCCCACCGTGCATGAGATCGGCCCCTTTGAGACCGCGCGCCGCATCCGCGAGGTTCTGGGCGACCGGCCGGTCTATCTGACCTTTGACATCGACTGCCTTGATCCGGCCTATGCGCCGGGCACCGGCACACCGGTCTGGGGCGGGCTGACCACGGCGCAGGCAGAGGCGATCCTGAAGGGCCTGCGCGGCATCAACATTGTGGGCGGCGATATCGTCGAGGTTTCTCCGCCCTTTGACACCACCGGCGCCACTGCGATCGCGGGCGCCCATGTGGCCATGAGTATTATCTGCCTTCTGGGCTGGAGGATGACAGGACGATGAGCGAGTTCAATCAACCCATCAGCGGCAATGATCTGGCACGGTTTTCCGGGCCGGGGACGTTTATGCGACTGCCGCAGGCCACCTCGCTGGAGGGGCTGGATGTGGCCATTCTGGGCGTGCCAATGGATATTGGCACATCCTGGCGGTCCGGCACCCGGTTTGGCCCCAAACAGATCCGCGCCGAAAGCGCGATGATCCGCCCCTACAATATGACCACGGGTGCTGCGCCCTTTGAGACCCTCAATATCGCGGATATCGGCGATCTGGCGATCAACACCTTCAACCTTGCGGACTCCTTGCGCATCATCGAGGAAAGCTATGATGCGATCCTCGCCTCTGGGGTGATGCCGCTGGCGATGGGGGGAGATCATTCGATCACCCTGCCGATCCTGCGGGCGATTGCGCGCAAACACGGCCCCGTCGCGGTGATCCATGTGGATGCCCACGCAGACGTCAATGACGAGATGTTCGGCGAGAAGGAAACCCATGGCACGGTGTTCCGCCGCGCCTATGAGGAGGGGCTTCTGGAGGCCGACAAGGTCTATCAGATCGGTCTGCGGGGCACCGGCTATGGGCCGGATGATTTCAAGGAACCACAGGGCTGGGGCTTTCAGCATTTCCTTGCGTCCGAGCTGTGGAACCGTTCGCTGCACAATATGGGCGCGGAAATTCGCCGCGATATTGGCGCGCGTCCGGTCTATATTTCCTATGATATCGACAGCCTTGATCCGGCCTTTGCGCCGGGCACCGGCACGCCGGAAATCGGCGGGCTGACCACTATGCAGGCGCTGGAGCTGATCCGGGCCTTTAAGGGGCTGAATGTGGTGGGCTGCGATCTGGTGGAAGTGTCGCCGCCCTATGACTCGTCGGGCAATACCGCATTGGTGGCGGCCAACCTGATCTACGAGCTTTTGTGTATCCTGCCGCAACGCGCATCCGAGTAATGGCAGACCTTGGCGGGGGGATGCTCCCGCCCGTCGCCAGATCAGCATTGCTGATCCGCTCCCGTTGGGCCGGGCGCCGGGCTGTCGCCCGGCGATCAGCACCCTAAAGGCGCGGGAGTGTTTGGGGCAGCGGGCTGAAACGGTTTGCCGCCGAGAGACAGCCATCCTCGACCTTGCGCCACATCGGCACATTCAGCGACATTTGGCACTGGGCCATGAACATGCGCCCATCCACCTGCAGGCAGATGGTTTCGCCGAGCTCAATGCGCCCGCCCTGGGTGTCGGTGCAATAGCAATCGATGGTTTTGCCGCCAGGGCCGGTGACATCGGCCCGCGCGAATGGCGCAAAAGCAGCCCCCGCCGTAAGAGCGGCGCAGGCTGCAAACCGGACAAGACCACTGGCATGTTTCATGGCTCTAGCCTATCACAGGTGAAGCCCCGCGCCAAAGTAAGAGGCGCACCCAACAGCGAGACACGCCACGACATGATCCCCGAAGACCGGCTGGAACAGATCCTGCAACGCTATCAGTACCTTGAGGCCGCAATGGCCGATGGGGCAGGCGGCGACATTGCAAAACTCGCCAAGGAATATTCCGACCTGCGCCCGGTTGCAGAGCAAATTAGCGCCTATCGCCAGCTGCTGAGCGATCTGACCGAGGCTGAGGAAATGCTGGCCGATCCGGACATGAAGGCGCTGGCAGAAGAAGAAATTCCCACCCTGAAAGCGGCGCTGCCAGAGGCGGAGCATGCGCTGCAACTGGCGCTCTTGCCCAAGGACGAAGCCGACAGCCGTGCGGCGATCCTGGAGATCCGCCCCGGAACCGGGGGCGATGAGGCGGCGCTGTTTGCCGGTGATCTTTACCGCATGTACAGCCGCTACGCCGAGGCGCAGGGCTGGAAGATCGACGTGATCGAAGAGCAGATCTCCGAACTGGGCGGGCTCAAGGAACTGGTGGCGCGGATCAATGGCGATGGTGTCTTCGCGCGGCTCAAGTATGAGAGCGGCGTGCACCGTGTCCAGCGGGTGCCTGTCACCGAGAGTGGCGGGCGCATTCACACCTCTGCGGCCACAGTGGCGGTGCTGCCCGAGGCTGAGGACGTGGATATCAAGATCGACACCAATGACCTGCGCATTGATACCATGCGCTCTTCCGGTGCGGGCGGGCAGCACGTGAACACCACCGACTCGGCGGTGCGGATCACGCACCTTCCCACCGGACTGGTGGTGACGAGTTCTGAGAAATCCCAACACCGCAACCGCGAGATCGCAATGCAGGTGCTGAAAACCCGGCTATATGATCTGGAGCGGCAGCGCATCGACAGCGAACGCTCGGCGGATCGTGCCTCTCAGGTGGGATCGGGGGATCGTTCGGAACGCATCCGCACCTATAATTTCCCGCAGGGGCGCATGTCGGATCACCGGATCAACCTCACGCTTTATAAGCTGGAGCAGATCGTGGGGGGAGATCTGGATGAGATCATCGATGCGCTGATCTCCGAACATCAGGCGAAACTGCTGGCGGAGATGGGGCAATGACCACCACCGCCGCACAAGCCATGGTTGCTGCGACCGCACGTCTTCGGGCGGCGGGGGTGGATGATCCGGCGCGCGACGCGCGGGTGCTGTTGGCCCATGCGGCGCGCATTGAGGCGGCGCGGGTGACGCTGATTGCACCAGAAGAGCTCTCGCACGAGGTGGCAGAGCGCTATGACCAGCTGATTTCCCTGCGGGCGATCCGGGTGCCGGTGTCGCATCTGATCGGCGAGCGGGATTTCTACGGGCGCCGATTTAAGGTCTCGGCGGATGTGCTGGATCCGCGCCCCGAAACTGAGACCCTGATCGAAGCTGCCCTATCAGAACCATTCGAGCGGGTGCTGGATCTTGGTGTGGGTTCGGGCTGCATTCTGGTGACGCTTTTGGCGGAACAGCAGGGCGCGTTGGGCCTCGGTGTGGACTTGAGCGAGGCTGCCTGCTTGCAGGCCAGCGCCAATGCGGTGTTGCACCGGGTCGAGGCACGGGCTGACATTCGCCAGTCGGATTGGTTCTCTGCCGTCAAAGGTCAGTTTGACCTGATCGTCTCCAACCCGCCCTATATCGCGTTGAACGAGATGGATGATCTCTCGGAAGAGGTGCGCGAACATGAGCCGCAAATGGCGCTGACGGATGGGGCTGATGGTCTAAGCGCTTATCGGCTGATTTGCGCGGGGCTTGGGCGAAATCTGGCGCAAGGAGGCCGTGTGCTGGTTGAGATCGGTCCAACCCAAGGGGCCTCTGTGGCCGAAATGATGCGGGCTGCGGGTCTGGTAGAGGTGACAGTGCTGCCGGATCTCGATGGTCGAGATCGTGTCGTTTTGGGCCGAAATCCGTGACTTTAGGGCCCAATTGCGCTATATTTTGAAGTCTCCATGCAAAAAGAGACAAAAAACCGACGTTCCCCCCTTGTTTGTGACGGAGGAACGTGGTTACTCAAGGTGTCGCTGTTGCAAGAGGACGTCAACGGACCTCTCGGCGACGCCAAGCCCAAAAACGTTCGCAGGCCCATGCGCAGGAAGCGCGGTACGCGGTCTTCGACAATTAGAACCAAGGCTGACGTTAGGCATATGAGATCGTCAAAATCACGTTCGCGTTCGAAGTCGAACCGTAATCGCCCGAATGGGGCCAATGTTGTCAACCGCGTGTTCGACAGCTCTGGACCCGAGGGTAAGGTTCGCGGAACGCCGCAACAAATCATCGATAAATACAACCAGCTGGCGCGCGATGCGCAGCTTGGAAATGACCGTGTGGCAACCGAGAATTTTCAGCAGCACGCGGAACATTACCTGCGTATGCTGAACGAGGCGCAGCGCGAGATCGAATCCAAGCGCGAAGAGCAGGAACGCCAGAACCGCGAACGCCAAGCTGAGCGTGACCGTGAGCGCGCCGAGCGTCTGGAGCGTCAGGAGCGCGAAGCGGCCGAGGTTGCTGCAGGTGATGGGCCACAGCCCGAGATCGCCGACCCGCGCGAGGCCGCGCCTCAGGTGCCGCAGGATGACAG
This sequence comes from Tritonibacter mobilis F1926, assembly GCF_000376545.2. Taxonomy (NCBI): domain Bacteria; kingdom Pseudomonadati; phylum Pseudomonadota; class Alphaproteobacteria; order Rhodobacterales; family Paracoccaceae; genus Tritonibacter; species Tritonibacter mobilis. Next base: position 1,813,943 of record NZ_CP015230.1, on the reverse strand, counting down.
CGGTCTGGTGGAGACACCGGAAGGCAAGACTGCCGATCCCGAGGCTGCACCCGCCAAGAAAGCGCCGGCGCGCAAACCGCGCAGCCGCAAACCGGCAGCTCCCAAAGATGGAGAGACCGGCGAGGCAAAACCGGAGGCTGAGGCCAAGCCCAAGCGCAGCCGCGCAAAGCCCAAACCAAAGCCGGATGAGCCGCAGGAAGCCGCCGAATAAGGCTGCTTTGCATGAGATGAAAGAAAACCCCGTAGCGCTGGCTGCGGGGTTTTTTACGGTGTTGAGTGTTTTTTGATCGCTCGGGGAAATCAGGTCTGCGCGAGGCTGCGGGCGAGAGCACAGAACCCCTCTAGGCTGACTTGTTCTGCGCGTTCTGTAGGCGGGATGCCTGCGGCGTTCAGGTGATCCTCGATTTGGGGGGAGACGCCTTTGAGCGAGGCGCGCAGCATCTTGCGGCGCTGGTTGAAGGCGGTAGCCACCACGCGGCTGAGGATGGCCGCATCGGCCGGGAAACGCGGCTCTGGCAGGGCAGTCAGATGGACCACGGCGCTGGACACTTTTGGCGGCGGCGTAAAGGCCCCCGGTGGCAGCGACAGGGCGATCTTGGCCTCCGCGCGCCACTGCGCAAGGATCGCAAGCCGCCCATAAGCTTTAGAGCCGGGTTGCGCCACGATACGCTCTGCCACTTCGCGCTGGAACATCAAGGTGAGGCTTTGCCAGAAGGGCGGCCAGTCCTTTGGGGTGAGCCAGCGCACCAGAAGTTCGGTGCCGACGTTATAGGGCAGGTTCGCCGCAACCCGGATCGGGGGGGTCAGATGCGCCAGCGGGTCGATCTCCAACGCATCGCCATTGATCACCTCTAGGCGGCCCGGATGGGCATCGGCGATCTCTGCCAGCGCGGGCAGGCAGCGCTGGTCTTTTTCAATGGCGAGCACCTTGCGAGCGCCTTCGCTCAGCAAACCTCGGGTGAGGCCGCCGGGGCCGGGGCCGATTTCCAGCACGTCACAGCCGGTCAGATCTCCGGCCTGACGCGCGATTTTCGCAGTCAGGTTCAGATCCAGAAGGAAGTTCTGGCCCAGCGATTTGCGGGCCGAGAGCTGATGGGTCGCGATGACCTCACGCAGCGGGGGGAGATTGTCGATGGCGCTCATGATGCGTCTTCATAAGGGGCCGATACCGATCTGGAAAGCGGCTTTTGTTGTGAAACGGAGCACAGGGCAAATGCCCTGCGCGCAGGCTTGTTCAGGTGAGGGGCGCAGCCCCTCACACTCCCCGGGATATTTTGGGTTAGAAGAGGCAGGTCAGCCCGCGCGCGTGGCCGCCATGGATTGTGCAAGACGCAGTGCCTCAATGAGGCTTGAAGGGGTAGCGAGGCCTTGGCCTGCGATGTCAAAGGCGGTGCCGTGATCCGGAGAGGTACGGATAAAAGGCAGACCAAGGGTCACATTGACGCCTTTGTCAAAATCCAGCGTCTTGATCGGGATCAGCGCTTGGTCGTGATACATTGCGATCGCTGCGTCATAGCGTTGCCGGGCCGCTGCATGAAACAATGTATCGGCGGGGTGGGGGCCGGTGAGAGCATGGCCTTCGTTTTGCATGTCGGCGATCAGATCCGCGATCCAGTCGAGTTCTTCCTGTCCCATGGCACCGCCTTCGCCCGCATGGGGGTTCAGGCCCGTGACGGCGATGCGTGGGGATGTGAGGCCGAACTGATCGCGCAGGCCATTTGCGGTGATGGTGATAACCTGACGCAGGAGGGCGGGTGTGAGGGCCGTTGGGACGGCGCTTAGGGGGATATGGATGGTCGCCGGTACCACGCGCAGCTGCGCACTGGCGAGCATCATCACCACATGATCCACACCTGCGAGTGCGGCGAGGAATTCGGTATGGCCGGGATAAGAGAAACCCGCCCCATCAATCAGCGCTTTTTTGTGAATCGGAGCGGTACAGACCGCAGAAGCTTGCCCGGATGTGACCAAGCTGACTGCGGTTTCAATGGACTGGATCACCCCGGCGGCATTCTTAGGATCAGCCCGGCCTTTGGCGGCATCGCCTGCAAATGCGAGCGGAATGACGGGCAGGGCGGTTGCGCAGACATCACGTGCGTCCGCAGGCGTACTTACCTGCCGCCATTGCGTGTGCTCAGGCAGGTGGCGTGGATCACCGATCCAGACAAAAGGGCAGTCGGCGCGCAGATGATCCCATGCGGCGGCGGCAATTTCCGGTCCGATTCCCGCAGGCTCGCCGCAGGAGAGCGCTATCACCTGCGGCGTTGGTGTCATTGGATCTCGATCCGAGCGTCGGCTTTCAGCTGCTCCACATGGCTTTCGGCAAGATCGTTGAGGCGCTGCTGCACCAATGCGTTTGCCACCGATGCGCGGGCGTTTTCCTGTGCGGCAACCAATTCGGTGGTGCGACCGCAGAGCATGACGAACAGCAGGGTCTGGCCATTGTCGCGGGTGAGAGTTGCCGAAGATTCATTGGCGTCCAGCCGTGCCAGTTCCAGCGCGATATCCTGTGGGATGTCTTTGGGCGCTTTGCTGCCACGGAATAGAATGTCCGGGTTTTGATCTTTGTTGATGCCATAAAGATCATCACAGGTGTCGATCTCATTGCGAAGCTCCGTGGCGCGTGCCAGAGCCTCGGCGCTGCGCCCGCCGGGAATGCGATAGGTGGCGTAATCAATCGCCGCAAAGCTGGCGCTGCGCCCGTCGACTTCGCGCAGACCGCGCATGCGGAAAATTGCAATTGCGCCCTGCATGGGCAGAGGCTGGGTAATCTGACCGGGTTCCAGCCCAAGCACAACCTCTTGCAGCTGTGGCGGCAGTCGGCTGAGCGACATCCACGGCAGACGCCCGCCATTGGCGCTACTGTCGGAGGCTGAGAATTGCGCGGCAGACGCGGTGAAGGCCGCCTCATTCTTCAGTTCGGAAATTTGAGTGGCAAGTTCCTGAATTTGCGCCGCATTTTCCTGGGTGAGTGGCAGGATGATTTCCGACAATAGCACCTGCACACTCCCGGTGCCCGCGGTGCCCATGGCGCGGTCAATTTCGGCCTCGGACGGGCGGGCCTGCGCAAGGAAGCGGCCGCGAATGTATTCGCGCCAGCCAAGTCCGGCAGAGGTGAAATCACGCACGGTTTCCGGGTCCACACCTGCCTGACGCAGGCCTGCAAGGAATTCCTCGAGCGACAGATTGGCACGCTGCGCCAGCTCGCGCATGCCTTCGGTGATTTCGTCTTCGCTCAGCGTCAGCCCGACTTCGCGCATGACCTGACGTTTGAGGCGATCCTCGATCAAATCGTTGCGGGCGGTTTCCAGCGGATCACCCTGAACAGAGCCCAGCACAGTGAGGAAACGGGCGCGCTGTTGCAGCTCGTAGGTGGTGATCACATCCTCATTGACGGTGATCACGGGCGAAAACAGCCCCTGCGCCCCGACATCGGCGGCGGGGAGCGTCAATGCAACCGCAAGTGCCAGCCCGCCTGCGCAGGTTGCCTGACGGGTCCAGTTGATCAGGGCCAGCGGAATCTGGCGGAAGTTTACGTATTGCTGCATGATCGCCTGCTTGTTGTATCGCCACTCTTTACGGAAAAGCCGTTGAGCGACAGTGTAAATCCGAAATCTGTTGATGGCTCAACACTTGTCGTCGAGGTATAGCGACGGCTGAGCGATAGGTCGAGGGTCACGCATTCATTGCGATAGGTGAGACCAAGGCCTGCACGGGTCGCGCGCCCATCGGTAATGTCATAGCGCATATTGGCGCTTGCACGCCAAATCTGGTTGAGGTCATAGGCGCCGTCAAACCACAGTTCCGAGGTTTCCTGCACGCGGTTTTCCGCAGGATCGGCCTGCAGCCACAAGTAGCTGCCCGCAAGAGAGACCCGATCGCGCTCCAGATCGCCGCGAAATTCTGCCTTTGTCACCGACCATTCTTCGTCAAACAGGGTGCGCGCCGTGAGGGTCAGATCGTTGCGCAGGCCCAGTTGACCGGCCACAAGCACGTTGGAGTTTCGTCCATCCAATCCCGAGGAAGAGGTAAAGCCTGACTGCGCTTGGTCGCGATGAATCTGGGCGATGGTGCCAGTTGCAAACCAGCCGGTGGTGTCGAAATGCGCGAAATTCACGCCGTAAATCAGAGTATCGCCGTCTTCGCGCACATCGGTTTCCGGGAAACGTGAAAGAGCAAGCAGGTTGCCTTGGTCGTATTCCGAGATATTGCTGGCCTCATTTGGCGTGTCGTCGCCGTTCACATTGGTCCAGCCAAATTGCACGATCGGTTCCAGCACCTGCACCGCACCGGAGGCGGTCTGGCGGGTCATCGGGCGACGCAGGGTCAATGCGGCCTTTGGGGTCACGCGGGTGGCGTCATTGTCAAAGGCGGCGTCATCAGAGAGCGCAAAACTGTCGATACCGATGCCTGCGGTCCAGATGGATTCGACGCCCCAAGGCAAAATCCAGCTGCGCAGCCATGTGGCATCGGCGGAGACGCGGCTCATATCGCGTCCGTTGGCATCCGCAAGCGTGGCATCCAGCGAGGATTTTCGCGTGAATTGCGCTGCATTCAGCCGCAGACGTAATTCGCCGCCGACATATTTGGGAAACAGGCGCTGTTCAAATGTACCGGTCAGGATCGTAGAGGGGATGAAATCCTGATTTTCGGCATCGCGCAGGGTTTTGTAGTTGTAGATCTTCCCTTCGATCAACTGATCACGCCGCACCCGGTTCACGGACAATTCGGACCGAATGCGGTCTGTATCCGAGATATCGTAATCCGCGTAATAGGCATCATCCGAGACAGTCTTGAGATCAAATCCCAGTTTGAAATCATAGGGGATATCAAAATCACCACGTACCGACAGATAGCCCCTGCTGTCGTCGGGCTGAATATCGTCGCGGCTGAAAGCACCGGAGATTTCGATGTCGCCATTGCGGAAGGCCTGCCTGTAGCGCAGATCAAGCGTGGTGGTTTTTTCAGAGAGATAAGGGGTGATGGTCAGGTCTTTGTGCGGCCCGATGGTCACAAAATACGGCAGCTTCAGCCCAAGCCCGAGCGTTGAGGAACTGGAGAGCGACGGTACAAGGAAGCCGTTTGCGCGCTCTAGTGTTGGGTCGGGCAAGCGCAGGGCCGGGAAATAAAACACCGGCACATCCTTGATCAGCAGCTGAGCGCCTTCGAAATAGAGCTGACGTTCGGCTTCATCATGGGTAATGCGCTCTGCGCGGATCTGCCATAGGGGCGGTCTTCCGTCTTCGCAGACATGGCAGGAGGTGACGGCGGTTTTATAGAGCTGAGAATACCGCCCCTCAACGCGCGTCATCTGCAGGGCGGCCAGTTGCACCTGCTGGTCAAATACCATGCGCGCGCCGCGCAAAATCCCGTTGCGCAAGCCACTGTCGAGTTCCGCCGCATTGGCCAGCACCGTGATGGAGCCGCTTTGATCGATGCGGATCGGGCCTTCCATATTGAGGACACCGGTTTGACGATCATAGGTGATGCGATTGGCTTGCAGGCGAATATCGCCCTGAAACGCTTCGACATTGCCCTCGGCCACGAGCTTGCGGTCGGGGGACACAAAAACCCGATCCGCCACCAGCATTGCCGGCGCTGCGCCGACGGCTTCTGATGCCAGAGCCGAGGTCTGCGCCAGCGCAGGCGCGGCCATAAGCCCCAGCCACAAAGGTACAACCGTGGACAGCAGCGCTCCTCGCCGCTTTTTTATGAAATCAACCGTCTTCGGCATGCAGGAGCAATCCCATCGTCAATAGTATCGAGGCAACCGGCGGCGCCCACGCGGCCAGCAAAATCGGAATCTGCCCGTTTTCGCCAAGTATCCGCGCGAAATTATGGACAAAGTAAAGGGCAAAACCCAGCAGGACCGACGTCAGCACGGCAATGCCGGTTCCCCCAAGGCGGGTGTGGCGCATGGTAAAGGCCGCACCCACCAGCACCATCGCCACCAAGAACAAGGGCCGTGCCAGTTCCACCTGAAGCCAGACCTGAAACCGGGTGGTCGAAAACCCGGCCTCAGAGAGCGACTTGATGGTCTGGGGCAGCTCATAGATCGAAATCCCCTCCGCATAGCCAAGAGTGTCGCGAATGCGCTCATTGGTCAGCGTGGTGGGCAGGCGCAATTCGTCATAGCTTTTGGCGCTGCGCTCCGGGTTGACGCCAACGATCAGCTGCCAGACTTTTGCGTCACGCAGCACCCAGTCTTCACCATCAAGCCGGGCCTCAGCCGCAATAGTGCGCCGCGTCGGGCCACCGTCCGGAGTATAGGTCAGGATCGAGACATCATAGAGAAACAGGTTTTCCGCATCCCCGCGATAGTTGGCGGCATGGATGACCGATTGCCCGTTCTGGCCGCCTTGACGCAACCACAGCCCTTGGCCACTCAGCGACACAGCCGCCGGGCCGCCAGTCTGACGGTAGCTTTCCGACAGCGAGTCAAAGCGGTTCGTGGTGGCCGCAACAATCGGGTTCAGCGTGCTCACCGCCAGCCCACCGAGGATCAGCGCAACCACCACAGGCGGCAACAAAGCCCGGATACCAGAACGCCCCAGCGCGCGCGTGACCACGAGTTCGCTGCTGCGCGCCATTCCCACGTAAAGAACAATGGTGGTCAGGATCATAATCAGCGGCAGGAATTCATTCAGGGCTGCGGGTGTGTTGAGAAGCGTCAGCTCCAGCAATTGCCCGAATTGCAAATCCTGCCCATCGAAACGGCGGAACTGCTCGCTCAGGTCAATCAGCATAACAAGGCTCATCAACACAGCGGCAATCACCAAAAACCACTGAAAAAAGCGCTTGGCGTAGTAGAGATCGAGGATCATGTGGCCGTCTCCTGCTTGCGGCGCGGCCTGAAGCGGGCCAGAGCCTGCGGACGTGTCGCCAGATGCAGGAAAATCATGGATATCAGCACGCCAATCGCTGCGGGCAGATAGATCAATGGCCACATTTGCGCATTGTCTCCGACCGGCTCAGAGACCACGCCACGCATGCCCTCAATCAGGATCAGCAGCACAAAGGCCACCAGAACCTGCTTCCAGATGCCAAAGCGGCTAAAGCCACCAAGCAGCAAGGTAGAGACTCCAATCATCACCACCGCAAAGGTCACGGCAGCGCGGGCAAAGCGCAGATGAAGCTCTTCTGCTTGCGCACCGGCGCTGTGGCCCTCGTTTTGTGTGATCTCATCGCGATCCCTGAGCAGATCAAGCGTAGGGATATTGCGCAGCGGTCGCGCGCCCATCGTGCGTGCAGGCGAAAGGTCGCCCAATGGATATGAGAAATCGGCAAAGGCCGTGGTCGACAGCCGATCATTATGCGCCTCTTTGCGCTGTGCAAGACCATCCACGAGGATCAAATGCGCCATGTCGTCTTCGCGGACCAGATAGGCGCGATCACTGGTGTAGGTGATTTCCACCGATGGATCACGTTGATCTGTCAGGAACACATTGTTGAGCGTCCCATCGGGATCAATGCTGCCAATAAAGAATGTAATGCCCGCGCTGGGGTGCAAGAAATTACCTGCATTCAACAGCTTGGCGCTGACACTTCGCGAGAGCTCCGCCTCGCGCAGTTGCATCTGAGCCAAGGACGCAGGCAGCAAGAACAGGCTGAGCGCCGACATCATCGCCGCGCTCAACACGCCAAAGGCCATGGCGGGGCGCGCCAATTGCCAGGGGCTAGACCCTGTTGCGCGCAATACCGTCAGTTCGCTCTCTGAATTCAACCGGTTGGTGACCCAGACCGTTGCGGCAAAGGCTGCCAACGGCAACACCATACGCACAAGGTTCGGCAGGCTCAGCGCGGAGATCTCAAGGAACGCCAACACGCTCTGCCCGTCGCCAATGAGCCAGTCAAACAGGCTCACGGCCCGGTTGATCCAGAACACGGCCACCAGAATCAAGGCAAAAAAGCCAAAGAACAAAAGATATTGCGACAGCACATATCTGTCGTATCGTGACACCCGATCCCCCCATAGATCTTGCGCTCGGACTGTTCGCCGGACCTTAGAGGAATTGTGCGGGGGGGAAAACTGCAATCTTCCCCGGCAGATGCCTGATCGGCAAGGATTGTAATTCGCGCACTGCCTGCTCTGGTATTCAGCATTGCCAACAGCTACCTGTTACGGGACTGTCAGCCAGTTGCGTAAGCAGCGACAAGAGCAGATCAACCACAGGAGATTTGAATGAGCGCGCTCACCCCGATCCGTTTTTCCACCTTTGATCCGAAATCGCTGGCCGAGGTCGAAGGCCATCTGGCCGTGGTGGTCACGCCCGAAGGCACAATGGATCAGGCCGCCCGCAGCGCCAACCGACTGAGCAAGGGCGCGGTGGCGCGTCTGATCGCCTCCGATGGTTTTGCCAAGGCCAAGACCGGCCAGGTGATCACGCTGGCATGGCCTGCGGGTCTGGCGGCTGAGGCCTTGCATGTTGTTGTGCTGCCCCGTCGCATCACCGCGATCGAGGCGCGCAAGGCAGGCGCAAAACTGGCCGAAGCGCGGGGCAACAAAGCGCTGACGGTGAAGGCGGGGAACATGTCCCGCGCCGCCGATCTGGCGTTGGGGCTGGCGCTGCGCAGCTACAGCTTTGATGCGCATAAATCCGCAGATGCGCAAACGTCCGGCACCGTAACCATCGGCCACAATAAGCCCGAAGAGATCGAAGCCGCCTTTGTGCCGCTTATGGCGGTGGCCGAAGGCGTACATATGACCCGCGATCTGGTCAACGAACCTGCAAACGTGCTGACAACCACCGAATTTGCCGCGCGGCTTGAGGACATGACGGCGCTTGGTCTTGAGGTGGAAGTGCTGGAGGAGGCAGAGTTGGAGAAACTCGGCATGCGCACGCTCCTGTGTGTCGGCCAAGGGTCGGCCAGCCCCTCCAAGGTTGTCGTCATGAAATGGAACGGCGGCGACAAGGATGCAGCCCCGCTGGCGCTGGTCGGCAAGGGCGTTGTGTTCGACACCGGTGGTATCTCGCTGAAACCTGCGGCGGGCATGGAAGACATGACCATGGACATGGGTGGTGCGGGCGTTGTTGCGGGCACCATGCGGGCACTGGCGCTGCGCAAGGCAAAGGCCAATGTCGTGGGGCTTGTGGGGCTTGTGGAAAACATGCCCTCCGGCACGGCGATCCGTCCCGGTGATGTGGTGAAATCCATGAAGGGCGACACCGTCGAGATCATCAACACCGACGCCGAGGGTCGCTTGGTACTCTGTGATGTGCTCTGGTATGCGCAGGAGCGGTTCAAACCGGCCGGTGTCATCGATCTGGCCACGCTCACAGGCGCAATCATCATCGGTCTGGGGCATGACAATGCGGGCGTGTTCTCCAATGACGACAAGCTCTGTTCTGCGTTCCTCAAGGCCGCTGACGCCGAAGGCGAAGGTGCGTGGCGGATGCCCCTGGGGCAGGCCTATGACGATCAGCTCAAATCCAATGTGGCGGATATGAAAAACGTCGGTGGTCGCCCGGCGGGCTCAATCACGGCGGCGCAATTCCTGCAACGCTTCATCAAGGACGGAACGCCCTGGATTCATCTTGATATCGCCGGTGTGGCCTCGGTGAAATCCAACACAGCCTATGCGCCCAAAGGAGCGACCGGTTGGGGCGTGATGGCGCTGAGCCGTCTGGTACAAGATCAGTTCGAGGCAGAGTAAGACCGTAATGGGGGCCGCCTATTTCTATCACCTGACCCGCAAGCCCTTGCAGGAAACGCTGCCTGTTTTGCTCGACAAGGCGCGGGACGCTGGTTGGCGTATCGCCGTGCGCGGACGTGATCCTGAACGGCTGGCATGGCTGGATGATACGCTGTGGCTGGGGGGGGATGCGACATTCCTGCCGCACGGGCTTGCAGGTGGCCCCCATGATAAACTGCAGCCGATCCTGCTGACCACGTCTGCTGATGCACCAAACGATGCCACCTGTGTGATGAGCGTGGATGGGGCAGAGGTGACGCCCGAGGAAGTCTCCTCGCTGGAGCGGGTCTGCATATTGTTTGACGGAACCGATCCGGATGCGGTGCAGCAGGCGCGCGGCCAGTGGAAGGCGCTGACGGCAGCAGGCTGTGCGGCGCAATATTGGTCCGAAGAAGGCGGGCGCTGGGAGAAAAAGGCCGAAAGCGGGGGATGAGGGGCGCTGCCCCTCTTGGCCGAGCGGCCAATTCACCCCGGGATATTTAGCGTTAGAAGAGCGTCAGTTGTGCCATGCAGAAAGGTTTCGGTAACCAGTTTGCGCACTGATAGCATTGCGGAACAGGCTGGGAAGCCGATGGCCGTGTTAGGAGAGGACCTGCTGCACGGGCGCGTGCCGTTTGTGTGGCAGGTTCCATATTCTTCTAACCCCAAATATCCCCGCCGGAGGCCCGCGCCGCGAGGCGAGATTTCAACGGGTGAGGATCAGTTCATTGTTGCGAATTTCAATGCCAGAGAAACGCTGAAGATAACCCATGCCCAGCAGGGATTGCTCCAATGCGCCCTCATTGACCCAAGCTGAGACATTTTGATCGCTGATCGGCCCTAAGGTGACGCTTTCGAGTGTTACGCGCGCGGTGCGGACTTCGCCATTGGCGGTCATTGCACGCCCCAGATAAACAAGAGACCCCGTGTCAATCCCGAGTTGTTGTGCCGTTTCGACATTTAAAACCATGTCGCTGGCGCCAGTATCGACAAGGAACTCCACCGGCTTATCGTTGATCTTGAGCGTCAGATAATAGTGTCCATCACGGGCGCGCGGCACTGAGATCTGGCCTTCTTCAGAGAGCACGGCCTGTTGCGGCATGACCGTTGCGCGAATATCGTCCCAGAGGCCGTAGGCGGCAATCACACCGAGAAAAATCAAAACCCAGATCAACAATTGTTGGGCTGTTTTGCCAAGGGTTTGACGGTTTTGCACAAAGACCCATGATCCCACTGCCAATAGCAGCAGGACCAGATAGATCAGCTGGCCGAGATCGTCTGAATTCATGGGTCTTTGTCCTCCATATCAGGGAGGTAGGTGTTCACCGCACCTATGTCTAGCTGGCAAAGCCAAAGGCGCGCAGACCTTCAAGCACGAATTGCACCGAAAGCGCGGCGAGAAGCATGCCCAGCAACCGGGTTGCCACATTGATGCCGACGGGACCCAAGAGCCGCTCCAGCAGGCCCGAAATCGAGAACATCCCCAGCATCAGCGCAATCACCGCCACCACGATGGCCATCACCGAGGCAAAGCCCTCAATGCCCGGATGCTGCCCGGTCAGAAGGATGACCGTGGCGATGGAGCCAGGCCCTGCGATCAGCGGGATGGCCATAGGAAAGACAGAAGGATCATCCTCGGGGGCGATCTCGTCGCCTTGGTGCTGACGGCGCGCGGTGCGGCGCTCAAACAGCATATCGAGCGCGGTGAGGAACAAGAGAATACCGCCTGCGACGCGGAAGGCCGGCATGGAAATCCCGATAAAGCCCAGAACGCTCTCGCCAAACAGCGCAAAGACCGCGAGGATGCCGACCCCAGTGATGGAGGCACGAATGGCGATGGCGCGGCGTTGCTTGCTGGTCATGCCCTGGGTCAACGCCAGAAACACCGGCATCAACCCGATGGGGTCAATGATCACAAAGAGCGTCACAAATGAGGTAATCAGGAACGCGGTGTCGATCATTGCGCCTCGGCGACCTCCAGTTTCTCGAGTGCCTTCATCCAGAGTTCCTCGGCGCGGTCCAGTGCGTCCATGCATTCGGCGTGTTTTTTCTGCCAGACCGCCCGGTCACCGGCGCGGCTCGACTCGTAAATCTCCGGATCGGCGAGCTTTTCGTCCAGCTTGTCCTGCATCTCGGTCAGTTTCTCGATGCGGGCCTCGGCCTTGCGGACCTCGTTGCGCAGGGCAAGGATCTGATCGCGGCTGGCGCGCTTGGGCTTTGGCTTGGACGCGGCTTTTGCATCCGCTTTGCGGGCGGGTTTGTCGCGCATCAGCAGCATCTCGCGATAGCTGTCGAGATCGCCGTCATAAGGCGCCACAGTGCCATCGGATACCAGCCAAAGCCGGTCCGCCACCATGCTCAGCAAATGCATATCGTGGCTGACCAGAATGACCGCGCCGCTATAGGCGGTGAGCGCCTCGACCAGCGCCTCGCGGCTTTCAATGTCGAGGTGGTTGGTCGGCTCGTCGAGGATCAGCATATGGGGCGCATCGAGCGTCGCCAAAAGCAGGCTGAGGCGGGCCTTTTGACCACCGGACAGCCGCCCAACTGCGGTTTCGACCTGCGCGGCCAGCAGGCCAAAGCCCGCGAGGCGCGTGCGCCATTTTGCGGGTGCCTCATGAGGACGCAGGCGACGCAGGTGATCGATCGGGGTTTCATCCACATAAAGCTCGTCCACCTGATGCTGGGCGAAATAGCCGATGCGCAGCTTGGAAGAGCGCACCATCTTGCCCGCCATCAGCGGCAGCCGGTCCGAGAGCAGTTTGGACAGGGTGGATTTGCCCTGACCGTTCTTACCCAGAAGCGCGATGCGATCATCCTGGTCGATGCGCAGGTCGAGGCGTCTCAGAATCTCGACATCGCCATAGCCGGTGACACCGCCTTCGATCTGGATGATCGGTGGTGACATCTCTTCGGGTTCCGGGAAGGTGAACGCCCGCAGCGCGGCCTCTTGCGGGGTTGAGATCGGTTTCATCTTCTCGATCATCTTCAGGCGGGACTGGGCCTGTTTCGCCTTGGAGGCCTTGGCGCGGAAGCGGTCCACGAAGCTTTGCAGATGGGCGCGGCGGGTTTCCTGCTTGCGCGCCTCGGATTGTGCCACGGCGATGCGCGCGGCGCGGGTTTCGGCAAAGGTGTCGTAGGTGCCCTGATAGAGCGTCAGCTTGCGATCCTCCAGATGCAGGATCGCCCCCACCGCCCGGTTCAAAAGCCCGCGGTCGTGAGAGACAATCAGCACCGTATGCGGATAGCGCGCGATATAGCTTTCGAGCCAGAGCGCACCTTCAAGGTCGAGGTAGTTGGTCGGCTCGTCCAGCAGCAGCAGGTCGGGCTGTGCAAAGAGCACCGCGGCAAGCGCCACACGCATCCGCCAGCCGCCGGAGAAATCGGAACAGGGGCGCAACTGGTCCTGATCGTCAAAGCCAAGTCCCTTGAGGATCGAGGCGGCACGGGCCTCGGCGGACCATGCGTCAATATCCACAAGCCGGGTCTGGATTTCCGCAATGCGGGTACCATCGGTTGCGGTGTTGGCTTCGGCCATCAGCGCCGCACGTTCGGTATCGGCAGCCAGCACCGTGTCGATCAGGGATGTGTCCGACGAGGGAACTTCTTGTGCCACTCCGCCGATACGCGCCTGAGAGGGCAGGGTGATGGAACCGGTCTCCAGCGCAAGCTCTCCGCGGATCAGGCGGAACAGGGTGGATTTGCCGGTGCCATTGCGGCCCACGACACCGACCTTGTGACCGGTTGGAATAGTGGCAGAGGCCTCCTCCATAAGGGGGCGGCCTTCGACGGAATAGGTAATGTTATCGATCCTAAGCATGAGGTCTCTCATGTCGAAAGGGACCGGGGTGGTCAATCACTATCCGTCACCAGGCCGTCAGGAGTTATGCGCAAGAACAGCGGATTTCTCACATTGGCGAGGATCGCGTCCATGTTACGCTAGACATTATTTGAGACAGCCTCGGGGGCGTGATGGGTGCGCGGCACTGGGGCGAGATTGAACCAAAGGGGGATTTTATCATGCGTCGATTGATTATTTGCTGTGATGGCACATGGAACACCGCAGATCAGCACACCGGAGGCGTGCCGACACCGACCAATGTGGCGAAGCTGCATTCGCTGGTGGCCCGGACCGGTCATGATGGGATCGAACAGATCGATTACTACCGGCGCGGTGTCGGCACATCCGGCGGACTATTGCGACGCATGCTGGGAGGGGCCATTGGGCTCCGGCTCGAAGATGACATCATGAGTGCTTACAAGTTCCTCGCCGAGACCTATGAGCCGGGCGATCAGATCTATCTGTTTGGGTTCAGCCGGGGGGCCTACACGGTACGGAGCCTTGCGGGGATGGTCTCAAAGGTGGGACTTGCTGATTTACGCCCCGCGCATCTGTCGCCTTATGAGGACAGCTGGGAGGTGGTGAAGCGTTTGATGCGGACCTATCAGGCGCGCAAAGCGGGAGACGAGAAGGCAGGGCTTCAGAAACAGTTTCTGGAAGAGCGCCCGGTGTCGGTCCGATTTCACAACGAGACAGCAGATATTGGTTTTCGGTTCATCGGCGTTTGGGACACGGTCGGTGCGCTGGGCATTCCGGATGACAAGGGGCTGTTGCGGCTGCTCCTTGGGGATGTGCTCAAACATGAGTTTGGCGACACCACATTGGGCCGCAATGTGGAATGCGCCCGCCATGTGCTGGCGATGGATGAGCGGCGCAAGGATTTTACCCCGACGCTCTGGACAGATTGGGCGCGGGGGCAGGATGTCGAACAGCGTTGGTTCCCCGGCGTTCACGGAGATGTCGGCGGCAGCTACGCCGATAGCGGCCTTGGGGATCTGACGCTGGAATGGATGCTGCAAGAGGCACAGGCCAATGGACTTGCTCTGCGCGAGATATCACCGGGACGTATGAACCCGGATGCGTTCGCGCGGCGGCACAATTCCTATCTGGGCTGGTTTCGTTTGCGTCCCACCCGGCCGCGTGCTGTGCCCGAGGTTTCGGAGGCCGCAGCCGATGTGGCTGACTGGACCAGCCGTACCCGTTTTGATGCCTCGGTGATTGCGCGGCACATGACACCGCCACCGGGAGAAAAGAGCTATTGGTCCACCCATGTGCTGGGCGTCGCCCAAAGTACCGAGACCATCGCGGCAGCACGCAAGCGTTGGAACGCCACCGGGGTATATTTGGAGCGGGGGGCCCGATACCGGATAAAGGCCAAAGGGCAATGGCAGGATGCATCGATCCCTGCCGCTGCCGATGGGGCAAATCCGGGGATATATCTGGGCAAGATCGGATACGCGCTGGCGGCGGTTCCCGAATTGCTGCGCAAGGCGATCCGGATGCGCAAGGGATTTGCCAGCGCTGATGTGCCGTTCTCGCGCCGCATTGATGGCGCGCCTTGGTTTGCGCTTATCGGAGCAATCGCCAACGGGCAGGTGACTCAAACCAGCGAGGACGAGGTCTCTGATCACGAATACCACCGCCTCGGTCAGGAAGCGGTGATCGCGCCGAGCCAAAGCGGTTATCTCTATCTCTTTGCCAATGACGCATGGCAAATGTACGGCAACAACGCCGGTGTGCTGCGCGTTGAGGTGACACGGCTCAGCTAGGGCAGACATCTGGGAATAGCGTACTTGTATCCGAACCAAGAGCACTGTTTAACATATGCAGGACCCAAGGTACCCGCCGGCAGAGGCCATTGCTGTGACGCGCGGAGAGAACGGATAGGCAGATGCTGCGCGCAGCCCAAACACCCCCAACGCTGATGACACTGATCGTTGGCACCGCACTGTCGGTGCTGTCGCTCAATATGTTCCTGCCTTCGCTGCCCGGCATCGCCAAAGAGTTTCAGGTCGACTACGGGCTCGCCAACCTTTCGGTTGCTGGCTACCTTGCGATCTCTGCGGCGCTTCAGATTGTCATGGGGCCGATGTCGGATCTTTATGGTCGGCGTAAGGTGATGCTGTTGTGTTGTGCGATGTTCGTGCTGGCCTCTGTGGGCTGTGCATTGGCAAGCAACATTTGGGTGTTTCTCGGCTTTCGCCTGCTGCAAGGCGCGATCATCAGCGGGCAGGTGATTTCGCGCGCGGTTATTCGCGATATGTACCCGCCCAGCCAAGCGGCGAGTAAACTCGGCTATATGGGAATGATCATGGCGTTGGCCCCGATGACCGGGCCGATGATCGGAGGCGCGCTTGATATGGCCTTTGGCTGGCGGGCGGGGTTCTGGCTCTATACGGGGCTTGGGCTGTTGGTGCTCTGGCTCACGTGGGGCGACATGGGAGAGACCAATACCAACCGTTCGGCCACGTTTCGGGCGCAGATGCGCCTTTATCCGCATCTCTTTGCCTCGCGCCGCTTCTGGGGTTATTCCGCCTGCGTTGCCTTTTCGATTGGAGGGTTCTACTCCTTTGTTACTGGCGCGCCGATGGTGGCGGCGGCTTGGTTTGATCTCAGCCCGGCAATGGTGGGGCTGGGGATCGGCATCATCACCTGTGGTTTTATGGTGGGGAACTTTGTCACCGGGCAAATGGCTCAGCGACTTCCCCTCATGACGCTTATTGTGATCGGTCGGGTGATCTCCTGTGTGGGGCCTGCGCTGGGCTTTGGTCTGTTCTGGATCGGGCAGGGGAGTGAGCTGGTCTTTTTCGGCTCTGCCATTTGTGTCGGGCTGGGCAACGGGTTGACCATCGCCAATGCCAGTGCGGGTTTGATGTCCGTGCGTCCAGAACTCGCGGGCAGCGCTGCGGGGCTTTCGGGGGCAATGACGGTGGCGCTGGGCGCGGCGTTGACCACCGTGACGGGGATCGCGGTACAGCCGGAGACCGCGCCCTATGCGGTGCTGGGGATCATGCTAAGCGCAAGCCTTCTGGCGCTGATCTCGGCGATCTACGTGTTGATTGTTGACCTTCAGGATCCATTGGAAACGGCGCATGGCTGATCCATCCGCGGCTTTCGCCTAAGCGCTGGGCACAAGCCTCTTCCCATGGGCGGGCTGTCGTGCTACCCGGCGCCAGAATGTTGCGGCGACCGCCATCGCGGCCACCGTGACCTAATCGACCTCAGAATGTCTCAAGGAGATCGCCCGATGGCACTGGAACGCACTTTTTCGATCATCAAGCCCGACGCAACCCGCCGCAACCTGACTGGCGCAATCAACGCCAAGTTCGAAGAAGCAGGCCTGCGCATTGTTGCACAAAAGCGCATCCACATGACCAAAGCGCAGGCTGGCAAGTTCTATGAAGTGCACGCCGAGCGTCCTTTCTATGACGAGCTGTGCGAATTCATGTGCTCCGCTCCGGTGGTCGTGCAGGTTCTCGAAGGCGAAGGCGCTATCGCAAAGAACCGCGAAATCATGGGCGCAACCAACCCGGCAGACGCAGCCCCCGGCACCATCCGCGCCGAGTTTGCAGAATCCGTGGGTGAAAACTCTGTGCACGGCTCCGACGCTCCGGAAACCGCAGCTGTAGAAATCGCCTACTTCTTCTCCGGTCTCGAACTGGTTGGCTAATAGTTTAGCCGTTGAGCAATCGACGGCGAACTTAGTTCAATCATTGAACCGCTGAGAATTTTGGCCGTCACGCCCCGCGCGTGACGGCTTTTTTTGTGGGTGAGATATGGTCTGCAATTCAGCCGGGGCGACGCTCCACCACACCGATTTCATTCAGGATCGCATCAAATGCTGAGCGGTCGCTGTCAAAGCTCTGGGCCTTGATCGCATCAAAACGTTTGCGCAGCGCTTTCTTCTCCTCGCCCTTGCAGTCGTTCCACGGGCGGCCCTGCAAGGCCATCACTAACACATAGTAGCCGATGAAGTGCGGCTTGCCGCCACTCTCGAGCAACTTGCCATAGGCCGCATCGGCGCCAAGGGTGCGCAATTCTTCGGCCGAGTGAATACCCGCACGGGTGCAGGCGGCCTCAAAAGCAGGGCCAAGGTTTTTAATGGAGGAAACGGGTGTGCTCATGAGGCGACCATACTCTGGCGCTGCGCTGACGTCAGCCCTGAATGGATCGCCACTGCGTATAAGGCAGGAGCACCAGCGGCTGTGCTGGCACTGATTCTCAAGTTCATGGTTAATGATTCCAATGTGTTAGCCAGATTATGGTTAACGGGCGTTAGTGTGTGTGCGGCGAAATAATGTTACCTGAAAATTCTGTGATTTTGTGACCCTCGGCGTGGGTAAACCCTATCCCGAAGGCGTGGTCCTATCCTTTGGGGAGGGCCGCAGAAACCGATGGATAGGACGTACGAACATGCAAACTCGATTAGATTTGTACACATCGGAATACAAACACCAAGAGGTTCCAATGTTACATCCCATCATTCTCGCAGGCAGCGTACACCAGTCAAGTGAACGGGCGAGCGGGGTGTGCCCGATGCCTCTGGAAGCCGCGCCCGGCGCACCCAGCCGGTTTGAACGGCTCTTGTCCGCCCTGTCTGGCGACGTCTTCTCAGCGCCGGTTGTTGTCACCACCCAAGACTGCGCGCCGCTGGTTGATCGTCAATCCGCACATCGCGAAGCCCGCCTGATCGTGGAGCCCGACACCCACAAGCCCGCCGCAGCCCTCCTGAGTGCGGTTCTCTCCCTGCGTCACATGCCCGGCGCAATTGTGGTCGTTGCTCCGGCCTCTGCCGATTTGGAGGATGCGCGCAAGCTCGATCTGGCACTCTGCAACGCCATCCCTGCCGCGCAGCGCGGCGAGATTGTGATGCTTGGTCAGCGCACCACACGGGCCTATGCTGGCTACGGCATTATGGAAGTGGTTTCTCAGCCGCATGAGAACGTGCCGGTGGCCGTAAGTCGCGTCTTGGCCTCTGGCCGCCAAACCACGCTTTCACATCTTTTGCAGGGCAACCATCAGCTTTGGGGCATGGGGATCTATGTCGCCCGCGTTGACGTGTTGCTGGCGGCGTTCAAGAGCCACGCAAGCCGTCTGTTCTTGCCGGTCAAGAATGCATTGCAGCGGGCCGAGGCTGTCGATGGGACAAAGATGTTGGATGCGGCAACCTACCGCCGCGTCAAAGCGATCACCTTTGAAAAAGCGGTCGCAGAAAAGATCGATAACGTCTGCGCCATTCAGCTTGATCCGGCCTGGAGCGAAGTACAGCAATGGGAGCAGGATGCAGCGGCCGATCGCGCGATATCTGCTTGGGATCAGGATCTTGCAGAAGATCTCTCAGGCGCTGCACGTGCCGCTTCCTCTGATCTGCACCCGCATGCTGCCGATATGATGGCAGTCTACGCAAGCCTTGCTCAGGCCACCGAAGACGACGCATTGACAGCGCGCAGCACCGACCACAAATGGGGCCGTCACGAAACCCTCGCGATGGGGCCTGGTTTTACCTTGCAGCGTATGGCCATCGCGCCCGGCGCCGCGTTGGAAATCAGCGCCGGTGCGGGGGGCGCGGAGCATTGGGTTGTCGCGCAGGGATCGGTGTTGGTGACGCTTGGCGATCATGTTCGACTTGTTTGGGAAGGGCAGAGCGCCCGTATCCCCTGTGGTCGCTCGCGCCGCATCGAAAATCCTGGATCGGGCACGCTTGTTCTGATCCAGCTACAAGTTACCCCGCTGACGGGCACCAAGGATCACAGCCCGCTGCACAGCCTTCCCCCCGCCGGAGTTGCCTAACCCCCCCCCTCTTGTCCCGCAACCCGGCTTACTGACGCCCCGCGCGCCCACGCGGGGCGTCTTTTTATGGATCTCGCCCTATTTTTGAGAGCCGAGTGAAACCGCATGATATCAGGAGACTGTGTGTCATAGGCTTATGTGCGAGGAGGAAGGGCCCGGTGATACCGTCACGGTGGGAGGGGGCACGCGAGGAGGTCGCATTTCAACTCTGGCAGGGCCACAGCCGTTGAGAAAGGCAATCGAACTACCAGCTTGCATTGCAGGGGGAATAGGTGTTGGGCGAGCGAAGTCCGAAAACGATCCATCGTGACACGCTGTCTGATATCCAATGCGGTAGGTGCGACAGGAGCGTGCGGAAATCATCCTGCAGGGCACAATCAGCGCCACAACCGAGCAACGTGTCGGTTCAATCCGACAGGTGTGCCGGAGGTCGCCGCATTATTGTGGCCTTCTAAGGTCCGGTGGTGACCAAATCGCCCAACCCCGGCGTCCAAATCTGGTCCGAAGATGCGCTGAGGCTGTCAGTCTAGAACAAACCCGCTTCTTTGGCGGTCATCGCGGCCTGGGTGCGGTTCTTTGCATCGAGTTTGCGGCACAGGGTACGCACGTGCAGTTTGATGGTGACTTCCTGCAAATTGAGGTCGCGTGCGATTTCCTTGTTGGATTGCCCGCGGCAGAGGCCACTTAGAACCTCGACCTCGCGTGGGCTGAGTTGTGCAAGCAGCGGGTGGGCGGGGGCAGAGGCCTCTTCGCGCATCAATTCAACCGGCACGTAGATTTCACCTGCACTCATGAAGCGCACCGCATTCAGCAGAGATTGTGCCCCCATGGTTTTGGGAATGAAGCCAATCGCGCCAGCATCAAGAGCATCCTGCGCAGTGCGTGTCGGGGCGCTGCCAGACAGGATCGCAACGCCGCGTCCGCCGTTGGCCTTAAGCGCGCGCTGCAGACCATCCAACCCGTTCATACCGGGCATGTTGTAGTCCAGAAGCACCAAATCAAACGGACCATTGTCTTCGAGCTCTTTCATCGCCCGGGGCAGGTCCGTGGTTGCTGTAATCTGCGCGCCACCCTCTGACGAGAGATAGGCAGAAATGGTGTCGCGCACCATGTCATGATCATCTGCGAGTAGAATACGCATATCGCCGTTTAACCCGTTTTCACTGTTCATCTAAGATCCTAGCGTCGAAAACCTTTATAATCCATCAACTTCTAAGACCTTTCGATCCGCTGTATATTTAACTTAATTATCTGATACGAAAATTGCGTTCAATTTATGGCAAATGCCACTCTTTTGCCATAGGTCTTTCCAAACCATGAAGATCGTAAAAATACAAAAAACGGGACATGAATTCGAAATGCCAGATCTGAAGATTTACCGATCTTATACGAAAGTCTAGGAGACTATACACAGGCGTTCATGCCCGCTGGCGCAGGATGTGTCATGGTCTTGGCGAACCCGCTGTGGGGTTGACCGTGTTTTGGAGGTACATCATGAGATCACTGCTGGTTGCCGTGGTGGCGCTGTTTGCAACATTTTGTTCTGCGATCGCATCTGAGGGTGAGGTTGTGCTGACA
Organism: Tritonibacter mobilis F1926; assembly: GCF_000376545.2. Classification (NCBI taxonomy): domain Bacteria; kingdom Pseudomonadati; phylum Pseudomonadota; class Alphaproteobacteria; order Rhodobacterales; family Paracoccaceae; genus Tritonibacter; species Tritonibacter mobilis. Next base: position 1,793,061 of record NZ_CP015230.1, on the reverse strand, counting down.
TTGCGAAATGGCGATCAAACCCATGAATTCACGATCGAAGATCTGCGCAATCTCGAGGAGCGCGAGGTGGTGACCGAGACCATCTGGAGCGACGGTGAACAGCGATTTGTCGGCGTCTCACTGGATCGGCTGATGGCCGAAGCAGGTGTGAGCGAAGGTACGCTGGAGGCGGCTGCGGTGAACGATTACGCGGTAGAAATCCCGATGTCGGACGCGCGGCCAGATGGTCCCATCGTCGCTTACATGCGCAATGGCAAGCAGATGTCGCTGCGGGACAAGGGACCTCTCTGGGTGATTTACCCCTATGACAGCGCCTTGGAATTCCGTACCGAGGAAGTCTATTCCCGCAGTATCTGGCAATTGAACAGGATAACGGTGAAGTAATCCGCCTTTTCGAAAGGCCCAAAATTCAGGAGGTATCCGGCCGTTGGTGCGCCCAAAGATACCGAATACGCATCGCTGGATTATTTCTATTGCCGCCGTGGTTCTTATACTACTGGCGGCACAAGCCTTTCGTTTGGGAAAAGATGTGCAAACCCGGATCGAGGCGCTTTCGAGCGCGGCGACAGACAACCTACAATGGACTTTGTCACAGGCTGAGGTTGATTATCTGAAATATCGGTTTGCCGCGATGCAGGTGCGCCAGCGCCGGGATCTTCCTCGCTTGCGGCGCCAGTTCGACATCTACTATAGTCGCATCGCCACATTCCGCGAAAGCTCCTCTTACTCCGGTGTGCGGGCCACGCCCGAGGGGGGAGAGACGTTGGAGCGGCTGCATCAAGGGCTGCTTGAGCAGGCGGAGCTGGTCGATTCTTCTGACGACACATTGCTGGCACGATCGGACGAATTGCTACGGATGATCGTAAGCGAAGGGGACGAAGTGCGCGATCTGGCCCTTTTTGGTGTTGTGCTGCAGGCCGAAACCGCCGGGGAAGAGCGGGTCTTGTTGCACGAGCTGTTCTCGCGTCTTGCGATCGTTGTTCTTGCCTTGATGGGAACGCTGGCGCTCACCGCCTTGGTCATTTTGCGCTTGTTCCGACGCGGTCAACGATTGTCGATGTTGCAAGCGCAGGAAGCGGCCCGCACCGAGGCAATGGTGACCTCGTCTCTGGATGCAATCCTGATGGCGGATGCCGCAGGCCGGATCACAGCGATCAACGGCGCTGCCGAAGAGATTTTTGGCTATAGCGAGGATGAGGCGATTGGGCTGAGCTTTGACGCCTTGGTCCTGAACTCGCCTGATAACTCCGGTCCGAACAAAATCGACGATATTTTGCGCGAAAGTGACGGCCGCATAGAGATGACCGCACAGCGTAAGAACGGAGAGATCCTGCCTGTTGAAGTGTCTCTGACCATCAGTAAATCCGATGGAAATCAGGTGCTTGTGAGCTATGTGCGCGATATTTCGCGTCGCTTGCAAGCCGAAGAAGAACTGCGTCGCGCCCGTGACGACGCGCTCGCCGGTGAGCAGGCCAAGGACCGATTGCTCACCGTGATGAGTCACGAGATGCGCACACCGCTCACCGGTATTCTCGGCTCGCTTGATGTGCTCGAAGATCTGGGACCGACCGCAGATCAACAGCGCTATATGCAGGCGATGCGTGTGTCGGGGGAGCTGCTTTTGCATCATGTCAATGACGTGTTGCAACTGTCGCGCCTTGAGGCCGGTGCCGACCCAGACCCGCCGCATCCCTTTGATCTGGATGAGCTGGTGAGCGGCATAGGAGAAAGCCAGCAAGCGATTGCGCGGCGCAACAATAATGAGCTGACGGTGTTTTGTAGTTTGGGTGGGTCCTCCGGGGTTGAGGGGCGATGCCGCTACGTCCAGCAGGTATTGCTCAATCTGATCGGAAATGCGTTGAAGTTCACCCATGATGGCGCGGTGTCCGTCGATGTGATGCGCACCGAGGGGGATCTGGTTGAATTCAGTGTTGCTGATACCGGAAAAGGCATCGCCGCTGAGGATCTGGATCGCATCTTCGATGATTTCACCATGCTCGATCCCAGCTATAAACGGGGAAGCGAGGGGACTGGCCTGGGGCTGGCAATTTCACGCCGGTTGGTCCGGCTGATGGGGGGCGAAATCACCTGCGAAAGCGAGCCGGACGAAGGCAGCCTCTTTACTTTCACCATCCCGCTCCCACCTGTGACGCTGGATGAGACGGTGCAGGCAGCAAAACCCGTGGGGATTCCGACCGGTCGGCGACTGTTGGTGATCGAAGACAATGACATCAACCGATTGTTGCTGGAGAAGATGCTGGGAGATCTGGGGCATGACGTGATCTCAGCCGATGGCGGTGCTGCTGGAATTGAGATGATACGAGCGGAGCGTTTCGACCTCGTTATTTCCGACATCAGCATGCCCGATGTGGACGGGATGGAGGTCTTGCGCCGTGTTCGAACTGAGGGCTTGGCTGATGACATCGATATCGTCGCCCTGACCGCCCATGCAGCGCGGGACGATCATGAGCGCATTCTGGATGCGGGATTTGCTGAGGTTCTCACCAAACCCATTGATCGCGCGGCCTTGGCCGAGATGGTGTCGCGTCGCTGTGCAGGCAGCAACCAGCCGCCACAGCAGAACACGCCTTCGCAAGACGAATCGGACATTGCCCAATTTGTCGAGGCGGTCGGCACAGAAAAAGCCCGCCATTTCCTAGCAGAATTTCGCAGTGATGTTCAGGCGTTGCGCGATGCGCTGAGCGAAAGCGGCGAACTCACAGAAAGCCACAGGCAGGAGGCCCATCGCCTTGCCGGATCGGCAGCTGTGCTTGGGTTTGGAGCACTGCGCGCGTCTATGCTGCAGATTGAGCAAGCCAATACCAATGCCGTACCAGAATTGGCGCATCTTCAAGATGCATGGGGCAGCGCAGAGGAGGTTCTCACGCGTCACGTAGGCGCGTGATTGCGCGCCGTACCGGACTGAAAGGGATAAGACTTGGCCGGTCACACTGGCGGTCGGGCATACTCGCCGTAGCTGGCGAATTTAAACACCGAGTCTACTCACCTGAGCCCATGGAGGGGTCGAAGCGTGAGGCATACCTGAGCCCGGTTTGTCGCAGGTCACTGTCCTGCGCAAAGAGTTATGCTAAACCCAAGCATGTCAGAATCAATAATGTCCACACCCCGATTACATCGCCAGAATCTCTGGCAGAGCCGGTGACATGATCTAGCTGAGAAATGGGAGTTAACGCCATGAAAAATAACGCACAAAAGGCAGCGCGTTTGAGCGTGGCGCCTATGATGGACTGGACCACGCGCGAATGCCGATATCTGCACCGTTTGCTGTCAAAAAAGACGTTGCTTTACACTGAAATGGTGACGGCACCGGCTCTGGTCCGAGGGCGCGCGCTTCATTTGCTCGACCATGATGTGAGCGAACACCCGGTCGCATTGCAGCTTGGTGGGTCTGATCCGGATGAGCTGGCGGAGGCTGCGAGGCTGGGGGCTGAGGCGGGCTATGATGAGATCAACCTGAACTGCGGTTGCCCGAGTGATCGCGTGCAATCCGGGGCCTTCGGAGCCATCTTGATGCAATCGCCTGAGCTGGTCGCCGATTGCATGGCGGCGATGGCGCAGGCCGTGGACGTCGAGGTCACCGTAAAATGCCGCATCGGCGTCGATGATCAAAACCCTCCGGACGTCCTGCCAGAATTTATCGAGAAAATCCGCGCCGCAGGCGTTAATCGCGTCACCATTCACGCTCGAAAAGCCTGGCTCAAAGGGTTGTCTCCCAAGGAAAACCGCGACATCCCACCGCTTGATTATGAGCTTGTTCACCAGATGAAAGCCAGTTTTCCTGACATGCATATCTCGATCAACGGGGGCATTGCGACGCTGGAGGATGCTCAGGCGCAGCTGGCGCGCGGACTTGATGGCGTGATGATCGGGCGGGCTGCATACCACCAGCCGGCAGACGTGCTTTGCGCTGCTGATCCGCGCATCTTTGGCACTGGTGAGGTCACAGACCCGGTCAGCGTGGTGCAAGACATGCTCCCTTATATCGAGCGCGAGATGCAACTGGGAGCACGGCTACATCAGATCAGCCGCCACATGCTGGGCCTTTTTGCAGGGCGCCCCGGCGCGCGGCAATGGCGTCGTCATCTCTCCGAAGGTGCAAGCCGCAAAGGCGCCGGGCCTGAGCTGGTTGAGGAGGCGCTTGATCTCGTGATCGCGCGCGCCGCGTAGGGGCCGGGATGCTCGATCATTTCCGGCAATTCGGCTGGCTGCGTTTTCCGATGGACCCGCGCGTCAGATCTTGGGCCGAGCAGGCGCGAGACGCCGCAACAGATGCAATCTCAGACCCGGCTCACGCTCAATGGCTCGACTGTGAGGGGACGTGGTTCATCGGTGTGGACGCGCTGCCCAATGATCCCAACGGCCGCCTTCCATCCGGAGCGCCGTTGGAGGGACCTGCGGTTGATTTTATCAGCAGACATCTCGGCGCTCTTCCACCGCTGCACCGCGCACAATTATCCGTCATATACCCCGGCTACCCACGTCCCAGACGGGGTGAAAGCGACGCGGCCTTCGGGTATCGCCGAAATCGCGATGCAGCCCATGTGGATGGGATCAAGATGTTCGGGGAGGTCCGCCGCCGTCGCGTTGAGGAGCCGCATGCCTGGGTTCTGGGGCTACCGCTGAATGTGACCAGCCCCGATGCCGCTCCGCTGGTGGTCTGGGAAGGAAGCCATGAAATCATGCGCAAGGCCTTTGCCAGCGCATTCAAAGGGGTGCCAGCACAGGAATGGCACCTTGTCGATGTGACCGACGCCTATACCGCAGCGCGCCGTGAGGTGTTTGAAACTTGTAAACGTGTCACTGTTCATGCCGCACCAGGGGAGGCGTATCTGATGCACAGGCTCTGCCTGCATGGCGTAGCGCCTTGGTCAGATGAGGCGACCGCCCCTGAGGGGGAAGGCCGTATGATTGCTTACTTCCGTCCCGAAATGTCGCAGTGGCAGGCCCATTGGCTCGCGGATCTCTGATCCCTGTGTCTATCCATTTCTGCAGCACTGGCGGAGAGTGCCGCGGCCAAATACTGGACGCGGGGCCTCTCTTCTAACACCAAATATCCCCGCCGGAGGCCGCGGGCGTCAGCCCGCTACCTCTTGCGCTGCAAGCGCGCGGCACGTCCACCCCGACGCGCTTTGGGGGCCGCAGATCGGGTCGGCAATGCGGCCATAATCTCGGAGCGTTCCACATCGCTCATTTTCGACCAACGGGTGATTTCGTCGATGGAGCGCGCGCAGCCGGTACAGAGCCGCGTTTCCGGATGGATCACGCAGAGCTTTACGCAAGGGCTCTCAATTTCCTGTCGCTTCCAGACGTCGTCGGTCATGACTTACCCGCTCTTGATGTGGCGCAACCGGTCCAGCGCCCCTTGCAGGATATACGAGGCCGCAACATGGTCGATCACCTCTGCGCGACGTTTTCGAGACGTATCAGCCTCCAGCAGCGCTCTTTCGGCGGCCACCGTCGACAGCCGTTCGTCCCAAAACCCGATGGGCAGGTCCGTCACACGCGACAGGTTTCGTGCAAAGGCGCGGGTGGACTGACAGCGCGGCCCCTCAGAGCCATCCATATTGCGAGGCAGCCCCAGAATAATGCCGTTGATGTCGCGCCCGGAAATGATCTCCAGCAGGCGATTGCTGTCGAGCGTGAATTTCTTACGCCGAATGGTCTCTAGCGGGGTGGCCACCGCGCCGATCCGGTCAGAGACCGCAACCCCGATGGTTTTTTCGCCAAAATCCAGACCGACAAGCGCCGTCATCTGAGGCAGGGCGGCTGCGAAATCCTCGAATGCGTCATGGATCATTTGTTGGCCTCCACCTGCGCCATAGCGGCGTTCAGGATCTCTAGCGCGGCATCATTGTCAGCAAACTGCTGCGTGGCCTCGGTAAATATTTCTCGTGCTTGCGCGTCGCGCCCCAGCACCCCCAAGGCGGAGATCAGCCGCGCCCATTCCGCCGGGGTACCACCTTCGCTCGCCAGACGCTCCGCAAGGCCCGAGACCATTCCCTCAATCACCTGCTGGCGTTCCTCAGGAGACAAGTTCTGCATTGCTTCAACCTGTTCAGCACTGGGGCCGGGCAGGGGGGCTGCGGGTCCTCCACCGGGGGCAATCGGCTTATATTCCACCCCGGCGAGACCTGCCATATCCGGGATTTGCGCCTCAATTGCACGAATCCAGGGCGCGCCAGCAGGACCGTCTTTCAGAGTCTCAGCCCAAATGCGATAGCCCCGGTCTGGTCGCCCGTTCTGCCCCATCATCAGGCCAAAATAATAGCGTGCCCGCCCATCTTCTGGTGTCACGGAAAGCGCCTGAAGCAGCAAATCTTCGCTCTCGGGCGAGACATAGCCGCCTGCGGCCATCACCTGCAGTTCGGCCTGATCAATCAGATCCCGCATGTCGATATCGCCCGACTGCAATTCTATATAGCGGGCCTTGGCCTCATATGCGGCTTTGAAATTCCCAAGCCGCGCTTCATGCTGAGCAAGCAGGGCCTGACCTTGTGGATCTTCCGGGCGCTGAGCCGTTGCGCTGCGCAATTGCTCCACAAGTTTCAGATAGTTTGGATCTGCCTGTGGCTCAGTTGCGGCGGGCATGCGCGCTTCGGCCTCGGCCTGCGTGGGGCGATTTGCGGCACGTTCTTTTGCAAGTGCCAGACGCTCGGCAAGGCTATAGTCCCCATAACCGGGCGCGCCAAGCTGCCAATAAAGCCCGCCGGTCCCAAGTGCGATGACCAGCACCATCGCGACCGCCGCGATCCGGCTGGGACCATTGTCCTGTTCTTTGCCAGCCTCAGCCGCCTGAACCTGTGCATCGGCTGACAGAATGCGGCGCGAGATTTCGGTGCGCAGCCGTTCCGCATCCCCCGTGCTGACGATGCCTCTGGCCACGTCACGGTCCAGATCTTTGAGTTGCTGGCGATAGACACGTAAATCATAGGCGGCAGCGGGTTCGCTCGTACCATTGCGATTGCGCAGCACCACCATTGCCAGCATTGCCGCAAGCATCAGGGTCACAACACCGGTCAAAATCCAAAAAGCCATCGTCTCTCCGCCGTTTGGTTCCATCTATAGGCGCAAGCGCGCGGAAAAAAGCCCTATTGCTGCGACCCGCTGTCCCGCCCCCGACAGGATGTGCAAGACTGCCGCAAGATGCGAACCGGTAGAGCCGTGGTGCAAACGTGCGCCTCATGTCGCAAACCTGACGAAACGCGACGATTAACGGCGCGGTGCCGCGGGCGATCCCGGTCATATCTTGAGGTCAGACACGAAGCATTGGATTCGCTCATGAAACGCTATTCAGCCTTTGCAGTGGCGCGAGAAGGCCTCCGCTACCACAGCGGATGGGAACGCGCCTGGCGCTCGCCCGAACCCAAACGCCATTACGATGTCATCATCGTTGGCGCCGGTGGCCACGGTCTTGCCACCGCCTATTATCTGGGAAAGAACTTTGGCATCACCAATGTTGCGGTGATCGAAAAGGGCTGGCTCGGTGGCGGCAATACCGGTCGGAACACCACCATCATCCGGTCGAACTACCTGCAGGACCCCTCCGCCGCGATCTATGAAAAAGCGCGCAGCCTTTACGAGGATCTGTCTCAGGACTTCAACTATAACATCATGTTCAGCCCGCGTGGCGTGATCATGCTGGCCCAGACCGAACATGAGGTGCGCGGCTACAAGCGCACCGCGCATGCCAATGCGCTGCAAGGCGTCTCCACTGAGTGGATCGAGCCTGCACGCGTCAAGGAATTGGTGCCGATCATCAACCTCGAAGGCCCGCGCTACCCGGTTCTTGGTGGCCTTTGGCAGGAACGCGGCGGCACGGCCCGTCACGATGCGGTCGCTTGGGGCTATGCGCGGGCGTGCTCCGACATGGGCATGGACATCATCCAGCAATGCGAAGTCACCAATGTGCGCACCGAAAACGGGCGTGTTGTGGGCGTCGACACCACCAAGGGGGCGATCGATTGCGACAAGCTCGGCATGGTGGTTGCAGGCAATTGTTCTGTGCTGTCTGAAATGGCAGGCTTCCGTCTTCCGGTGGAATCCGTGGCTTTGCAGGCGCTGGTCTCCGAGCCAATCAAACCCTGCATGGATGTGGTGGTGATGGCCAACACCGTGCACGGCTATATGTCGCAATCCGACAAGGGCGAGATGGTGATCGGCGGCGGCACCGATGGCTATAACAACTACACCCAGCGCGGCTCTTTCCATCATATTGAGGAAACCGTGCGCGCGCTGGTCGAGACCTTCCCAATGGTGAGCCGCCTGAAGATGCTGCGCCAATGGGGCGGGATCGTGGATGTGACCGGTGATCGCTCGCCGTTGATTTCCAAAACCCCGGTGCAGAACTGCTTTGTCAACGCAGGCTGGGGAACAGGTGGCTTTAAGGCGATCCCCGGCTCCGGCTGGGCGATGGCAGAGCTGATGGCGACGGGGCATTCGAACCTCGCCGAAGAATTCTCCATGATGCGCTTCAAAGAAGGCAAATTCATCGACGAAAGCGTCGCGGCAGGGGTGGCACACTGATGCGGTGCGTGCGCTCTCAATTCGGCACTGGCTCGCCTGCCGCAATGTCAGCAGGGAACTTCTGCGTGGGTTCGGGCGTTAAGCCCCCGAATGCACAGAGACGCAGGAGGCAACCATGTCTGATCAAACGCAACATTCGTCCGGTTCCGGCAACGGCGCACTCGCCTTCATCCTTGGCGGTGTGGTCGTCGCCCTCGCAGTCATTGGCTGGATGGTCCTTGGTGGCGAAAACCCGATGGACGAACCCGATGTCAGCATCGAGCTGCCCGGTGGCGGCGTCGTCGAAGGCGAAGTCGACGGCAACTAACCAGTTGGGGCACGCCGCCTCGATTGGTGGCGTGTCCCGTATCTGCGACACGCGTTTGCCCCGACGTGTGACTTTCGCTGCAGCAACTCGCAATGGCAGTGCTGCGACAGGGGCAGCTCCCCGAACTTATGATCTCGCGACGCTGCCTGCCATCTGCGCAGGGCAGGGCGCTGCTGTAACTCTTTCGACGGAGCACGCACAATGCTGATCCTTGAATGTCCTTATTGTGGCGTACGCGCCGAGGAAACCGAACTCCATGGCGGTGGCGAAGCGCATCTGAAGCGTTTCGGTCCCGGCTCCACGGATGACGAATTCCATGACTATCTGTTCATGAAGGAAAACCCGCGCGGGGTGCATCTGGAACGCTGGCGTCACGTCAACGGCTGCGGCAAGTGGTTCCACGCCGCCCGCTGCACTCAAACGCTCGAAGTCTTCGGCACCTATAGCGCCCAGACCACCGAGCCGCCGCAAGAGATCAAGAACAAGATCTCCGCCAAACGTCCGGGCTGGACCTGGCGCGAGTTCAAGGGCTGATCCTCCATGTTTCATCTTCTCTCAAATATCCCCGCCGGAGGCTCTCAGACCTCCTGCCGCGAAAGGGTCGCATCATGAGCACGCGTCTCGCCAAACAGGGTCGTCTCATCGACCGCTCCAAACAGATCGAGTTTTCCTTCAACGGTAAGAAACTCAAGGGTTTTTCCGGGGATACGCTCGCCTCTGCGCTTCTCGCCAATGACCAGATGCTGGTCGGGCGCTCGTTCAAGTACCACCGTCCGCGTGGCCTCGTCGCCGCAGGCTCCGAAGAGCCGAACGCGCTGGTGGGCCTCGGGGTCGGCGACCGCTTCGAGCCGAACCAGCGCGCGACCACCACTGAGCTGTTCTCCGGTCTCGCGGCCCAGTCGCAGAACCACTGGCCGAGTCTGGAATATGACGTGGGTGAGCTGAACTCGAAGTTCTTCTCCCGCTTCCTGACCGCTGGCTTTTACTACAAGATGTTCATCCACCCGCGCCCCTTCTGGAAGCATGTGTATGAGCCTTTTATTCGCCAGTCCGCGGGTCTGGGCAAGGCGCCCGACAAGGAGCTGAAGGACGCCGACACCTACGAGCACTTCTACTATTTCTGCGACGTGCTGGTCATCGGTGGCGGTGTTGCCGGTCTGCAGGCGGCCAAAACTGCCGCAGCATCCGGCGCTAAGGTTCTGGTTCTGGAGGAAAAATCCAACTGGGGTGGGCGCACGCCGGTCGACGGCGGCACCATCGAGGGCCTTGAGGCGGACGCTTGGGTTGCCAAGACCGTCGCTGAACTGGATGCGATGGACAATGTCACCCTGCGCACCCGGACCATGGGGGCGGGCGTCTATGACCACGGCTATATCCTTGGCTATGAGCGTCTGACAGATCATGCGCCGGGACAGGGTGGCCCGCGTCACCGCCTGTGGCGCATCCGCGCGACGCAAACCGTGACTGCAACCGGTGCGATTGAACGTCCGCTGTCCTTTGCGGGCAATGATGTACCGGGCGTGATGCTGGCGGCCTCGATGCGCGACTACGTGGTGAACTGGGGCGTGACACCGGGCCAGAAGGTCGTCGTCGCCACCAACAACGATGACGCTTATCGTACCGCCATCACGCTGCATGAAGCGGGCGTCGAGGTTGTCCGTGTGCTGGATACCCGCGAAAGTGGCGGCGGCGATTTGGCCGACAAGGTCCGCGCGCTTGGCATCCGCGTTGAGTGCGGTCGCGCCATTGCCAAGGTCAAGGACGGCAAACGCGTCACCAAGGTCGCCATCTGCGCTCAGAACGGCGAAGGCGGTGCCCGCGAGGAGATCGAAGCCGATGCGGTGGCGATGTCCGGCGGCTGGTCGCCGGTGGTGCACCTCTGGTCCCACTGCGGTGGCAAACTGACCTGGGATGACGCTCAGGCGCATTTCCGCCCCGATCCGGAGCGTGCGCCCACCGGTCACGACGGCAAACCTTTTGTGGTGACTGCTGGCTGTGCCTCTGGTCCGCTTACGCTCTCTGCCGTGATGGCGGATGCGGCAGCAGCCGGGGCCAAAGCGGCAGAGGCGGCTGGACGTCCGGCGCAATCGGTGGCTGAGGTTGCGACCTCTGATCTCACTGAGGCGCCGATGGAAGCGGTGTGGATGATGCCCGCCAAGGCCGACATCAAACTGCGCATGAAAACCTGGCTCGACTACCAGAACGACGTCAAGGTTTCTGACGTGCAGCTGGCTGCGCGCGAGGGCTACGAAAGCGTCGAGCACACCAAGCGCTACACCACGCTTGGCATGGCGACCGATCAGGGGAAACTCTCCAACATCAACGGCTTGGCGATCCTTGCGGATAGCTTGGGTGCAGAGATTCCGAAGGTCGGCACCACCACCTTCCGCCCGCCGTACCACCCGATTTCCATGGGTGCGATTGGCGGTGAGGCGCGTGGCGATATCTTCCAGCCGCTGCGTAAAACGCCGATGTATGACTGGCACGACAGCCACGGTGCCCATTGGGAGCCGGTCGGCCATTGGCGACGTCCCTACGCCTATGTGCGTTCGGGCGAAACTGTCCACGATGCGGTCAACCGCGAGGTCAAGAACACCCGCGACAACCTCGGCCTCTTGGATGCGTCCACCCTTGGTAAGCTGATCGTCAAAGGACCGGACGCAGGCAAGTTTCTCGACATGCTCTACACCAATATGATGAGCACGCTGAAGCCCGGAAAATGTCGCTACGGTCTGATGTGTTCCGAGAACGGTTTCCTCGTAGACGACGGCGTGGTTGCGCGCATCGACGAGGACACATGGCTCTGCCACACCACCACCGGTGGCGCGGATCGCATCCACGCCCATATGGAGGAATGGCTGCAGACCGAATGGTGGGACTGGAAGGTCTATGTCACCAATGCCACCGAACAGCTGGCGCAAGTCGCCGTGGTCGGCCCCAACGCGCGCAAAGTCTTGGAAAAGCTGAACGCGCAGGCGGGCGGCGGTATGGACCTCTCGAAAGAGGCGCTGGCCTTTATGGAGTGGAAAGACGGCGAGATTGGCGGCTTTAACGCGCGCGCTTACCGGATCTCCTTCTCGGGCGAGCTGTCCTATGAGATCGCGGTTGCGGCCTCTGAGGGGCAGGCCTTCTGGAATGCCCTCATGGAGGCGGGCAAGGAATTTGGCGTCATGCCCTATGGCACCGAATGCTTGCACATCCTGCGTGCCGAAAAGGGCTTTATCATGATCGGCGATGAGACCGATGGCACCGTGATCCCGCAGGACCTTGGTCTGCATTGGGCGCTGTCGAAAAAGAAAGAGGACTACCTTGGCAAACGGGCGCAGACGCGCAGCCACATGGCCGATCCTGACCGCTGGCAATTGGTGGGTCTGGAGACTGTTGATGGCTCCGTGCTGCCGGATGGGGCCTATGCGGTGGGCAATGGCACCAACGCCAATGGTCAGAAGAACACCATTGGTCGGGTGACCTCCACCTACTATTCCGCCAACCTTGATCGCGGTATCGCGATGGGGCTGGTCAAACATGGCCCCAAACGCATGGGCGAAGTGATCGACTTTCCCGGCCTTGATGGGAAAATTTACCAAGCCAAGATCGTCGACCCGATCTTCTACGATAAAGAAGGGGCAAAGCAGAATGTCTAAGGCTGTAAGCGCCATGAATGGGGCCAGCTTTGCTGGTCTGGCCAAGGTCACGGAAACCGGTCTTGGCGGCATGATCACACTGCGCGGCGATTTCGCCTCTGCGAAGTTCCAGACGGCGGTCAAGGCCGCCACCGGAACGCAGGTGCCTGCAACGCGCAAGATCGCTTTTGGTGATCGCGGTGCGGCGGCGTGGATGTCACCGGATGAGTTGCTCCTGCTGGTGGATTACGACAGCGCGGATGCGGTCGTCGCAAAGCTGAGCGAAGATCTCGCCGCAGAGCACCACATGGCGGTGAACGTGTCAGATGCGCGGGCGTGTTTTGCGGTCAGCGGCGATGCCGCCCGTGAGGTGATTGCCAAAGTTGCGCCAGTGGATCTGGAGGCGGGTCAATTTGAGGCAGGAGATTTCCGCCGCACACGTTTCGCCCAGGTCGCCGGTGCTTTCTGGCTGGATGACGCGGGGGCATTCCACATCGTCTGCTTCCGCTCCGTTGCGGTCTATATGTACGACCTGCTTTGCACCGCAGCGCACCCGCAATCAAAGGTCGGCATTTACGCCTAAGTTGACGCTTTTGCGCAACAACATAGCAAATCTCTTATGGCGGCCTTCGCAAAGGCCGCCATTGTTTTTAGAAAAAACCAATAGAAGCATTTATTTGAGCCTTTTTATGCTCAAGTTCAAAAGCCGGATCGCATCGGCGTGTTTATCACTCGTATTTACTGCGTCATTCGCGTCTGCGGAGACATGGGTTTGCGAATTTAACGATTCCACGCGTCGTGGAACGATCCCCCAGAAGGTGGTCTTTGAACTGCGTCCCGATGGCAGTGCGTTGGTGATGGACCCTTATCTTGTGCATACAGATCAGGCGCCTAAACTTGCGAAATTCGTAAAGAACACATCAAGCAAACTGCGTGTGCGTTGGCGCGTCGACGATATGCCGTTCAACGGCGGGCTAGCCTCGGACATGGATTTCTCGCTGGTGCACGACAAAGCACGCAACAAGGCTTTTATCACGTTGAATTTGCCGAGTTTCGACAACAGAGACAGTGGCACTGGAAGTTGTGAAGTCGCGAAGTAACCTCCTCTTCAAGTTGGATGTTCTCGATGACGGGCTGGCGCAGGATCACTGTGCCGGTCCTGATAGGTTCACGAAATACAGTTCGGATTAAATTATTGAAATATAGGATATTTTCGACCATTGTGGCTGTGCTCTGTCTAGGCACGGGCGCATCGGCGGCACAGCTTGAATGTAAACTGACAAAAGTTTGGTTTGCTCACCCATATTTGCCGACATCGCTGGTCCTTGAGGCGGATGAGCATTTCTTGAACGTGAAGCTGCGTGATGTTCAGATTAAGAACGTAGCAACCAATGACACCGTGGCGAAGATAGTATATCGCGGCCAAAATCGGTTGCGCATGGAGTGGCCCACCGCAGATTACAAACGTACAGGGCCAGCAGTATTTCCAAATCGTAATACCTTCCGAAATGAGCCAGAGCTTTTCCGCGCGACCTTGTCCCTCGATCTGCGGAATTTCGAATTTAAGGTTGAGATGGAAGATAAGCGATTGGCGGCTCAGTACGGCCAAGCGATTGGAACCTGTAATAAGTTGCGCTAACGCAATCGATGCAGGGGTGCTGCGCTAACTGAAATGCACTCTTACAACGCGCCCATTGATAAAATTAGTTTGTAGAAAAATGAAACAAAGTCACAAAAGAATACTCCAGATCGCAGCTATATTGGGCCTTTCTCTTTCGTCTCAGGGAGCGCTTGCGTCGACGTTCGATTGCAAGTTGAGTAATATCGGGGTCAAGCACCCCTATCTCGCCGATAGGGTCACTTTTACCGCAGACGCCCGGTTTCAGAACATCACTATAACCAACATCGACATCAAAGATGTAACGATGTCAATTGTGCCCGGTGAACTCGCCAATCGAACAAAAAAACGCGTGCGCATCCGATTTCCGGCCCACAGTTTTGTGATGAACGGGGTGCTCCCCAAACAACCCGGAGCTTATGGTCGTATGAAACCGTCTGAATATCTCTATGAACTCTCAATCTCGCTTTCCGATCAGCGTTACACGATGCGGGTTGTGGATGCGCGATTTGGAATCAGCGATGGGGCGGGGTCAGGGCGTTGTAAGGTAAGCAATTGACTCGGGTTTTCCTGCACTAGCTCTTGACCAAAGCGGTGCTGAGACGCATGTATCCCTCAGGAACGCAACATTAAATGACAGGGGGCCACTATGGCTTTTGAACTTCCCGACCTTCCCTATGCACATGATGCGCTGGCGTCCAAAGGCATGTCCGCCGAGACGCTGGAATACCACCATGACCTGCACCACAAAGCTTATGTCGACAACGGCAACAAGCTGATCGCGGGTACCGAGTGGGAAGGCAAGTCGCTCGAAGACATCATCACCGGCACCTACAACAAAGACGCCGTTGCCCAAAATGGCATCTTCAACAACATCTCGCAGCTCTGGAACCACAACCAGTTCTGGGAAATGATGGGCCCCAACGGCAGCGCGATGCCGACCGAGCTGGAAAAGGCTCTGGTTGAATCCTTCGGCTCCGTCGACAAATTCAAAGAAGAGTTCTCCGCCGCTGGCGCAGGCCAGTTCGGCTCCGGCTGGGCGTGGCTGGTGAAAGACACCGATGGTGGCCTCAAGGTGACCAAGACCGAGAACGGCGTGAACCCGCTGTGCTTTGGTCAGACCGCGCTTCTGGGTTGTGATGTGTGGGAGCACTCCTACTACATCGATTTCCGCAACAAGCGCCCGGCATACCTGTCGAACTTCCTCGACAACCTGGTGAACTGGGAAAACGTCGCCTCCCGCATGTAATTGCGGCTTGAAGACTGACAAAGAGAGGCTCCGCCCGGCTTGGGCGGGGCCTTTTTCTATCTAAGCTCCTCTATTTCAGTTGCTTGGCCCATGTTTTGGAGATGGAGCGTGGAACATCCGAAGGCCTTGGGACGTTGAATGACTGAACTGCAATAGAATGGAGGCTCAACATGGCAGAGCGTTTGCGATCCAAGGACGGCCATCAGGAAACCAAGGATATTCTGGGCGAAGAGGGCGAGATCTCTCATGGGGGGCGCAGCGGTGGTCGGCTGGCCCGAGAGATTGCCAGCACAGACGAGAAGAAGCGGGCAATCGAACGTCCAGCCGGGGCAACCCGTGTCACTAAGGCCAATGAACAGGAGGATCAGTCATGAACATTCTGGATCAGGGGACATTCATCCTTGTGACCGATAGTGAAAAGGCGCTGCTTCTGGAAAACATCACGGATGCACAGGACCCGCATTTTGAGGTGCGCAGGAAGGAAGAGCAGGAGAACCCGTCCGACCGCGAACAATCCGCCAACCGTCCGGGGCGGAAGCAGGACACGGGCGTAGGTCAGCGGTCCGCGCTGGACGACACCGACTGGCATGAACTGGCCAAGGAGCGCTTTGCAGATGATATTGCGGATTTGCTCTATGAGCGGGCACACCGCGGCAAGCTTGGTCCGGTGATCATTGTTGCCTCACCTCAGCTGCTTGGTGATTTGCGCCCCAAATTGCACAAGGAGGTGCAGGACCTGATCCAAGGTGAGATCCCCAAAACACTGACCAATCATCCGATCACAGAGATCGAACGCATCGTGAAGGATGAACTGGCGGCCTGAGGGCAGATCGCCAATCGTCTGGACTGACGTCTCAGTGGACTGTTTCGCCCCCGCAGGAATGTCGGGGGCGAACATGTATCTGGATCAGCTTTGCAGGGCCTTCAGGGCTGCGTCAGGCGTATCGGCCCATTGCAGATGCTCAGCATGGTCGGCCCCGGCAAAACCCTCGCTGACCACATGTTCCACCAAGGCGCGCAGGGGCTCCCAATAGCCGTCGGTATTGAGCACGACGATGGGTTTGTTGTGCAGCCCCAACTGTCGCCAAGTGATTGCCTCAAATAGTTCATCGAGTGAGCCCATGCCACCTGGCAGCAGAACCATCGCATCGGCGTTGTAGAGCATGACTTTTTTGCGCTCGTGCATGGTTTCGGTCACCACATAGGTGGTGAGATCGCGTTTGCCGATCTCGCGGTTGACCAGATGTTCTGGGATCACGCCAAAGGTCTCGCCACCCGCGGCCTGTGCTGCCCGCGCCACCGTGCCCATCAAACCCACATCGCCTGCACCGTAAACCAGTCGCAAACCGGCATTCGCCAACCCGGTGCCAAAGTCACGGGCAGCAGCCTCATAGGCTGGTTTTGCTCCCATACGAGAGCCGCAATAGACGCAGACGGATGTGACAGCCATGGCGCACCTTTTTCATTTTCAACGGGATTTTCGCGATGTTGCGGAAACATCGTGCTTTGACCCCTCATAGCGGTATTGCTAGGTTTGCTCAACCGAGAGCGCGGCAACAGTGCTCCGGGGCAAAGGGATCTAAAGGAAATAGTCGCAAGATGACGAAGACAAGCGGGATAGGCGCGGGGGCCGGGTTGGCCATCGGCACCGTGGCCACGGTGGTGGTCGTTGGGGGCGGGTTCTTTCTCGCGCGGGGTGGGATGCTGGGCGAAGGCGCCAAGGCAATGGTCGAGCGGCAACTGGTGGCTTTGGGCCTTGCTGTGCCGCCTGCGCCTCTGACGTTGCCCGCTGACCCTGCGGTTTCCGATGCGCCTGTGGATGCGGTCTCCGCAGATGCGCCGGTGGACGCACCTTCCACGGAGCCTGCGTTTGAACTGAAAGCCCCCAAGCTGGAGGTTGCGCGCTTTGAACCCGATGGCTCTGGAATCGTTGCGGCATCAGCGCAGGTCGGGGTTGAGGTGCAAGTGCTGCTGGATGGTGTGGTGCTGGACACGCAGACGGTCCCGGACGCTGGGGAATTTGTATCCTTTGTCACCATCGACTTGAGTGATCAGCCGCGCATGTTGACACTTCTCGCGCGGCACAATGGTCAGGAACTGGCCTCTGAGGATAGTTTCATCCTTGCACCGATGACGGCGCCGGCAGCCCTAGTGGATGAGATCGCCTCACCAGAGGTGGGGACTGACCGCGATGCACCGCCGCCGCCGATCGAGGGTCAAGAGGTCGAGATCGCTCAAGCACCGGACCCTGTGCCAACCCCATCGACCGACACCAGCCCAAGTCTGAGCGATAGCCCTGCATCAGAGCACGTGTCGCAGCCCGAAGAAAACCCGCAAGAGGTAGCGCGCGCTGAAGCCTCTGATGTGGTCCCTGAAACGACTGCTGTATCAGAAGAGGCTGAAACAGTGACGGCCGAGGACACGTCGACTGTCGCAAGAGCCCCTGAGGAAGAGGTGCTCGCCCCCGCACCAGCCCCCGCGCAGGGTGTTGAAACCAACGCATCAGCAGAGCCAGAACAGGGACCGGGTACCGTTACACAGGCAGATGACGAACAGGTTTCTGCGCCGCAATCTGCGGATGTGGTCGAAACGTCTGACACAGTGCAAGCGGTGCAGGAAACGAATGCCACTGAGACGCAAGCGCCGGACATCGCACAATCCGAGTCTGCGGTTGCACTCAACACGCCGCAATCTGCGCCACAAACCGGGGCGACAAATTCGCGCCCTGCGCCCCAATCCGACGCATCGGTTGCCGTGCTGCGCGCGGGACGTGATGGCGTCACCTTGGTGCAACCTGCGCGTCCCACTGTGCCGGAATTGGTGGGCAAGGTCGCATTGGATACCATCAGCTACACAGATGCTGGTGACGTTCAATTGGCCGGGCGGGCCAAGCCTGACGCCATGGTGCGTGTCTATCTGGACAACAGCCCCGTCGCCGATCTGGAAACCGCAGCAGACGGGCAGTGGAGCGGCAATCTGACCGCGATCTCACCGGGGATCTACACTTTGCGGCTGGATGAGATTGATCCAACCGACGGCATGGTGCTGAGCCGTCTGGAAACGCCCTTTAAACGTGAGGCCCCAGAGGTCCTGCAGCCAGCACTGGCCGCCGATGCAGAGCCGGGTGCGGCGCGTTCTTCCATCCGGGCGGTGACCGTGCAGAAAGGCGATACGCTCTGGGCGATTTCACAGCAGCGCTACGGCAGCGGGTATCTCTATGTGCGGGTGTTTGAGGCAAACCAATCCGACATCCGCAATCCAGACCTGATCTACCCCGGTCAGATCTTCACTCTGCCCGAGTAAAGGCTTAGATGAATTCTTGATGTGGCGCGCTCCCGTCGTGGGGCGCGCTTTCTTATGCCCGGTCTTGCGCTAGACATGTGCCGGGCCGAATTGACAGAGGAGCTGCAATGCCCCCGATGGATGATCCCAGCGCCGCAGACGAACGCCGCTCTGGCTTGCGCACCCTGCGTAAGGTCTGGCCCTATGTCTGGCCTGCCACAGAACGCTCAGTGAAAATCCGGGTCCTGCTGGCGATCTTGGTGCTGGTTGCTGCCAAGGGGATCGCGGTGGTGACACCGGTGTTCTACAAGGGTGCTGTGGACGCGCTGGCGGGAGAGGGTGTGCCGGTTCTGGCGCTCGGCGCAGTTGGTCTCACGGTCGCCTATGGCATAGCGCGGGTAATGAACACCGGGTTTCAGCAGCTGCGCGATGTGATCTTTGCCCCTGTTACCCAGCGCGCGCTGCGGCGACTGGCGCTCACCACCTTTCGCCACATCCACGCGATGTCCATGCGGTACCATATCACCCGCAAGACAGGTGGGCTGAGCCGTATCATCGAGCGTGGCGTCAAAGGCGTTGAATTCCTGTTGCGTTTTTTGGTGCTCTCGATCGGTCCTCTCCTGCTGGAGCTGACATTGGTCGCGGTGGTGCTCGCGTGGTGGTTCGACATTTGGTATCTGGTCGCCGTCGCGGTGACTGTGGTGCTTTATGTGTGGTTCACCTTTGCGGTGACCGAATGGCGGGTGAAGCTGCGCCGCGAGATGAACCGCCAAGACACCGATGCCAATCAAAAAGCCATCGACAGCCTGTTAAATTACGAGACCGTCAAATACTTCGGTGCCGAAGACCGCGAAGCCGCACGCTATGACGTCGCCATGAAGGGCTACGCCGAGGCGGCCTTGAAAACGGCCTATTCACTGGGCGCGCTCAATTTCGGGCAAGCGGTGATTATCACCGCTGGGCTGGTCAGCGTGATGGTGATGGCGGCCGTTGGCGTCGAAAGTGGCAAGATGACCGTGGGAGATTTTGTCATGGTCAACGCCTATATGATCCAGATCACGGGCCCTCTGGGCTTTCTTGGTACGGTCTATCGCGAAATTCGGCAGAGCCTTGTGGACATGGGCGAGATGTTCGACCTGTTGGAGCAGCCCCCGGATGTGCAGGATGCCCCGGATGCGCGTGAGCTCAATGTCAGCGGTGGCCAGATCCGTCTGGAAAATGTCCGTTTCGGCTATGAGGCAGAGCGCGAAATCCTGAAAGGCGTCTCGCTTACCGTCGAAGCCGGGCAGACCGTGGCAATTGTCGGCTCCACCGGGTCCGGCAAATCCACCATCGGGCGGCTTTTGTTCCGCTTTTATGATGTAAGCGCCGGGCAATTGTTGATCGACGGGCAGGATGTGCGCGAGGTTACGCAAAAGAGCTTGCATGCCGCCATTGGCGTGGTGCCACAGGATACTGTGCTCTTTAACGATACCATTCGCTACAACATCGCCTATGGCCGCGATGGGGCAACCGAGGATGATATCGTTGAGGCCGCTCGCGCCGCGCAAATCCATGATTTCATCGCAAGCCTGCCCGAAGGATATGACACTCCGGTCGGTGAACGGGGCCTGAAACTCTCAGGTGGTGAAAAACAGCGGGTGGGCATCGCACGCAGCCTGCTGAAGAACCCGCCGATCTTGCTCTTGGACGAGGCCACATCTGCCTTGGACACCGACACAGAGCAAGAGATCAAGGGGGCATTGGCGCGCGCCGGGCAGGGGCGGACCGTAATAACCATCGCGCACCGCCTCTCGACCATTGCCGAGGCGGATTGCATCGTGGTGCTGGAGCAGGGCGATGTGGTCGAGACCGGCACCCATGATGCGCTGATCGCGCAGGGCGGCCGCTACGCGCAATTGTGGCAGCGCCAGCAGGCAGATCGGGACGTCGCCTGACCCATCGCTTGGGGCGTGCGGCGCGTGTGTGTAAAAACACCGCCAATCGCGGGTACGACAGGAAACGACATGAAAGAGACCGAGCGGTTTTTTGACCGACTCGGCCTCTTTATGGTCGGATTCGGGCAAAACCTGAGCGGAGATTATCGCGCAATTGCGCTGCGGGAGATGATTTCCGTCTGGCGATTTTGTTCCCGTAAAAGTTGCGAGTTCGGGATATCGCCCATTTTGGGCGGTGCCTTGCCAGATCCGGTAATTTTGGGCGGCGGGGAAAGGTCCACAGAACTGTGACGCGCGCCAAGTCGCCGGTGTGAAAGGGAAAATCAGGCCGAACATTGCCCGAAATCCCGCAAGACCTCTGACCCTCTGGCGAGGCACCCGGACCCTCACTACCTTCATTCTTGTCACGAGGCGCACCGATGCTGAGCGACACAAACAAACCAAAGAGTGGAGTATAACGATGAAGACTTTTGCCCTGACCGCCGCCGCTATCGCAACTCTGGCCGCAGCACCTGCAATGGCCAGCAACTTTGCCGCCGAGGTCGATGCTGACGGCAGCGGCACCCTGTCTCTCGAAGAGCTTCAGGTGGCTTACCCGGCGCTGACGGCAGAAACCTTCGCGCAGATCGACGTGGACGCAAATGGCGAGGCCGACATGGAAGAGGTTGCCGCCGCGCAAGAAGCAGGCCTGTTGGTCAACAACGGCTGATCCACCCCCAAGGCGGGACGGCTCAGCAATGCGCCGCCCCGCTGACCGGGCACCCGTCCATGTGACTGGTCTGCGCGTATCTTGTTACGGGCTGCCTGGACAGTCGCACGCCCTATCGTGATCCGGCCCCTGGCTCATCCACCCCGGACCCGATGACCTACCTTCCCCAAGGCGAGGGCTGACCTCCCAGATTGGGCATTGCGACTGGAAAAGACCTCACCTCCTAGCGGCGGGGTCTTTTCATTTCTCATTTGTACCGATGTATGCGTGCGAGTTTGCGGATGGCACGTTCAGGCCTATAGTTCCCTCGCGCGCCGATGCGCTGCAATTTCCTAAAAAGGGCAGGCACAATGAGCGATGATATTTATTTGGTTCCAGCGGCTGAGATTGCTGCGATGGAGGGCTTGGCAAAAACCCATTTTCTCAATCCCGATGCACAGCGTATCAACAAGAGCCTTGGCGATCTTGCGGGGCTCACTGGAATTGGCGTGCATCTCATCGAGGTTGCACCGGGCCATGCGACGACGGAGCACCATGTGCATCACCATGAGGACGAATGCGTCTACGTGCTTGAGGGCACGGCAACTGCGTATATCGGCGACAGCGAACACCAGATCGCTCCGGGTGACTTCATCGGCTACCGCAAAGGCGGGCTTGCGCATTCCATTCGCAACACGGGCTCAGAGACGTTTCGATGTCTGGTGATCGGGCAGAGGCTGGCTCATGACGTGGCGGATTATCCCCACAAGGCCAAACGCATTTATCGAAACACTGGTCTGGCGTGGAATTTGGTAGATCACGACGCCATTGCGGAGCCGGTTGCCGGCGCAAAGGCATAAGGCGCAGCTTTGGCTGAAAGAATTCTCACCGCATCGGCGCGAATACACCCATTCCACTAGAGGTGGCTGAGCGAGCAGATCTTGAATTTAAGTAAATTGGCTCCGGCGGTAGGGATCGAACCTACGACCAATTGATTAACAGTCAACTGCTCTACCGCTGAGCTACGCCGGAGTGTGAGCGTTCGTATAGCGATGCAGTTTCGGGGCGTCCAGAAGAAATTTGAGGGAAAAGGCAAATTTCTCGTCAGACCGAGCTGCACCGCCCCTTGCTACGCCGCTGCTGAGCATCGGTTGGGCGAGGGGGATCGTTAATATGTATCGAAAATTGGAAGTTTTATGCTGTTTTCGCGTAACCCCTCCGGCAAAGGTTTAACTGAAAAAAAATGCATTTGCGCGAGAGTGACCCCAATTAATTTGGAGGGACACCATGTTCTTAACGTCTTGGTTCCGGAACATGCCAGTGAAGCGCAAAATCCTGCTTCCCGGGATGGCGGGCTTACTGATGATGATCGGTGTGATCACGACTTTCTGGGCTCAGCGCCTGTCTACGGCGCTCTATACCGGCTTTGAAGAGCAGGTATCGCTGACGGAGTCCTACATTGCCGCACCTCTTGCGACGGCGGCGTGGAACTATGATGGCGATCTGGCGAATACCACATTGGCCTCGCTGGCTGAGCGCGAGACATTTGTTTTTGCGCGTGTCGTCAGTAGCGGTGATGTGCTGGCCGAGGCATTTAAGGGCGATCAGATGCAGGAGGCATGGATCGAGCGCGCGAATGGTCTGCTCGAGTCTGATCAAATGCGGCTCGAGGATGGGGATTTCACCTATTTCAAGACGCCACTGATGTTTGAAGGCGAGGAAGCCGGCAATATGGTCTGGGCGCTGGATACTTCTATCATCGCCAATCAGATCATGCATGCGAACATGGTCGCGGCGGGCCTTGGTTTTGCGATCTTTGCCGCGTTTTCGGTGATCTTCTATATGATTGCGGTTGCGGTGTCGCGTCCGATCCAGGACGTGGTCACGCATATTGATGCCTTGCAACATGGCGACACGACGCGCGACATTCCTGAGGCCGACCGCCGTGATGAAATCGGCGCGCTTGGCAAGGCGCTGGTGGATTTCCGTGACACCACTGCTGAGCAGAAGCGGATGGAAGAAGAAAAGCGCAAACAGGATGCCGTGCAAGAGCATGTGGTGAGCGTTCTGTCCGACGCACTTGGCAAGCTGTCGACTGGCGATCTGACCGTAAACATCAAGGAAGATTTCCCCGCTGATTACGAAAAACTCAGCACGGATTTCAATGCCTTGGTCAATCGACTGTTCGATACGGTTTCGGCCGTGGTGGATGCAGCCGATAGTATCCAGAACGGCTCGACCGAGATCAGCTCTGCCTCTGACGATCTTGCGCGCCGTACAGAAAGTCAGGCCGCAACTCTGGAGGAGACGGCAGCCGCTCTGGATGAACTGACCGCATCTGTGCGTCAGGCCGCCGAAGGTGCTGGCAGCGTTGCCAACACTATGGAAGAGGCAAAATCCGAAGCGGTCAACAGCGGTACCATCGTTAATAATGCCGTGTCCGCAATGACGGAGATTGAGCAATCCTCTAACCATATTTCGCAGATCATTGGCGTGATCGACGATATCGCGTTCCAGACCAATCTTCTGGCGCTGAATGCGGGTGTTGAGGCTGCACGAGCGGGTGAAGCTGGTCGTGGGTTTGCGGTGGTGGCCTCCGAGGTGCGCGCACTTGCACAACGTTCGTCTGGTGCGGCAATGGAGATCAAAACGCTGATCGGTGACAGTTCCAAACAGGTGGAGCGCGGCGTCGATCTGGTTGGCAAAGCGGGAGAAGCGCTACACAATATCGTAGAGCGTGTTACGCAAATCTCCGGTTTGATTTCCGACATTGCGCAGGGTGCAAGCGAGCAATCCGCCGGGCTTGGCGACATCAACAGCGGCATGGTTGAACTGGATCAGGTCACGCAGCAAAACGCTGCGATGGTAGAAGAGGCCACCGCTGCGAGCCATATGCTCAAGGCCAATGCTGTGAACCTTGCGGAAATGGTTGCACATTTCAAACTCGGCGCAGGGACACGCAATGTGGCGCCCATCGCACCCGCAGCGGCTGAGGAGCCTCAGATGGTTGCTCCGTCCGCACATGGGGACGATTGGGACTACACGCCCGAACCCAGCAATGTAGCGGTTGCAAGCAGCAAGAGCAGCAGCAACGCCGCCGCTAAATTGTGGGAAGATTTCTGATCAACGTCAGCACTTCTTGAGATCTGTGCGGGCGATCCGCAGATCCGATAAAAGATCCCGGCGCTGCGAGGTGCCGGGATTTTCTTTTGTAATGTTCCAAGGGTGCCCTGACACGAAGCCCAGAGCAAAAGCACATCACTTGCGACGTAATTTAGAGATTTTTGAGTGACGCAATCGTTGCATCGCACCAATCCGCCGCTGCACTGGCCATGCGATACCCGTAATCCAGCGTTGATATCATAAAGGCGGCGTTCGCCAATTTTCCTGCTGCCTCTTCGGCTTGGCGCTGTCGGATGATCTCTTTGAAAAAGGCGATGCGATCTTGTAGACCGTGGCGGTGGTCTTCCAACATCTTGATTATGACCTGTGGCGCGACGCTTGCGCCAAAAAACATCTTCAGGAGCAGCTCATTGCGAACGATGACATCACTGCTTGGGCCCTCGATCCAGTCCTGCAACGCCGCCTGACCACGATCGGTAATCTGATACATTTGCCGCTGGCGTTTGCCTGTAGACGTCGGGGAGGTCATGTCACGTTCTATCAGCCCCTCGTCTTCAAGAGCACGCAGGATGGGGTAGATCTGGCCGGCGCTTTCATTCCAGAAAAATGACGTACTGCGTGAAATCGCCTGCTTGATGTCATAGCCAGATTTCGGCCCCATCATAACAAAACCCAAAACCGCATATGCGGTGCGTTTGCGCCCAATTCTGGCTGCGGCGGACTTAGGCATCTCGTAGAACTCTGTACTGGTCATCGACACAGGGCGGTTGTCGCGCTGTGTATAGGGGATTTTGATATTTGCATGTGTTTTGGTGGTGACGCAAGTTGAGGTCGACAGAGCGAAGCCGCATAGCTGTCGGAGGTTTCTTTAAAATGCATTTGAAATCAAGGTAGTGCCGCCCGTTCTGAAAGTTTGTTCCATCACGCATAGGTGATTTCTTGCCAAAGCAGCCGTCTGTGCGACACCTTGCTTATGATGGAAAGCGATCTCGGCAGTCGCGTGCCGATCCGGACAGGTCAGGGCGCATGGCACTGGAGATCACAGGGATGGTTCTTAGGTGGTGTGGTGTCACGAGGGCAAACCCCTCAAATTCACGAGTAAGACCTCAAAGGAGGACATCATGAAACGCATTGCACTGACCACCGCAGCCCTGAGCGCCCTGATCGCAGCCCCCGCCATGGCAGAAGTTGAGCAGGCAGGCGCGCTGACCTTCAAGGAGCTTCAGCAGGAGTATCCTACGCTGACCCAGAAGGAGTTCGAGATGGTTGATGTCAACAAAGACGGCGTGGCCGATATGGAAGAGATTGATCAGGCCGAGCAATCTGACGTGCTGGAACAGGCACCGATGAACGACAAGAGCTGATCGACTCTGCGCCCGAGGCTTTGATCATCATATTAGCCGTCAATCGGGAATAAAAAAACGCCCCCTCTGAGATTTCAGAGGGGGCGTTTTGTCTGTGCCGGATTACTCGGCGGCCCTAAGGGGGGAGCTTCCTGTCGGGGTATCGGCATCTTCGGCCGCGTCGTTTGAAGTAGACGCATCATCAGTGTCCTTCGCCGCAGGTTCGCCCAGCCAATCGATTTCAGTTGAGGGCAGGCGGCGCGCTTTGCGTTGCAGCTCTGTGTCACGCACGACTTGGCTGCCGCTGCCACCGCTTATGCGCGCAATGACACGTCCCATCCACGCCATATAGGTTGAGAGCCACACCCGGATCGCCAGCAGCGACGGTGTGATTACCAGCGTCAGCACGGTCGCGACGCCAAGGCCAAAGACCACGGCAGTTGCCAGCTGCTTCCACCACAGCGCGGTTGGGCTGTCGATGGAATAGCCACCGTTGATGAAATCCAGACTGATGCCGAACATCATCGGCGCCAGACCCGCCATCGTGGTGATGGTGGTCAGCAGCACCGGACGGATGCGGGCCTCTGCGGTGCGGATGATGGCCTCGAGCCGTGGCATGTGCTGGCTGAATTCTTGATAGGTATCAATGAGAACGATGTTATTGTTCACAACGATCCCCGCCAGCGCCACGATGCCCGTTCCAGTCATGATGATGGAAAACGGCTGTTGCATAACCATCATGCCGATCAGCACGCCGGTGGTGGACAGAACAACCGCCAACAGCACGAGCACCGAATTGTAAAAGCTGTTGAACTGCGCCAGCAAGATCACAAACATCAGCCCAAGTGCGCCGAGGAAGGCCTTGGCAAGGAAGGCACCGGACTCCGCTTGCTCTTCTTGATCGCCCGTCCATTCCCAATCAATCGAGGCGTCAAATGGCGAGGTTTCCAGCCATTTGGTCAGCTCCGCGATGCGCTCATTGGCATTGATTGGGGTGATCAGGGTATCGCCATCTGCAATCGCCTCACGCAGCGCATCAACAGAGCCGGACCCGGTCAGGGTCTTGACCTCGGCTGTTGCGCCATTGGGGAGCGTTACGGTGTCGCCAGCGGCACTTGCGCCCTCGGTAAGGGTTTTTACGATTGCAAGAGGCACGGTTTCACCATCGCCGTCCTGCATAGTGATGCTGCTGAGACCCGGCTCAACATCTGCTTTCACATCGAAGTAACGCTGCTGTTCGATGCGCGAAATCTCGGCAAGTTTCGGCACAGGCTTGCGCGTGACAAAGTTCGACAGCGGCACCAGCCCTTCTTCGGTGCGCAGTTTGAGCGTATCGAGCGTGGACAGCACACGTTGCTCTTCAGGAAGGCGCAGGCGGATTTCGATTTCTTCGTCCGAACTGTCCACTCGCATGGTGTCGAGCAAGATGCCACGTGTCACCAATTGCACCATCGCGCCGACGGTGGCCACATCGGCGCCATAACGACCCGCCTTTGCCACATCCACGTCGATTTCCCAGTCAATGCCGGGCAGGGGCAGGCTGTCTTCGATCAGTGTCAGCCCCGGTGTCTCTTCGAAATGCGTGCGAGCGATATTGGTGGCCGCGCGCAGCGGTTCCCAATCATCCCCTTTGATACGCAGGTGCACCGGCTTGCCTGACGCGGGTCCACCTTCGAGCGCTTTGATTTCAACTTTGAAACCGGGAAGCGTATCGGTGAGTTTGCTCAGCTCTTCGAGCACCGTGTCGCCGTCAAATTCGTCGGCGGTTACTTCGCGCTCAAAGAGGCCACCGAGGATTGGTTCGGTCTTGGTCGGGCGGTCCTCCCATGGGATGATCTCAAACTGCACCTGCCCTATGGTGTCGGGCGGGGTGCTGGCACCAGAAGCATCCGTGTTGAGACCGCCTTCGCCTGCAAAGGAGAACACGTTGATTACAGCCGGGTGCTGCATGATCAAATTCTCTGTGGCACGCACCATCTCGTCTTTTTCATGGAGCGAGATATTGCCGCGTGCCCGCACATAGGCGGTGGCCTGTTCGGGTTCGCTTTCGACAAAGAATTCGACCCCGCGATTGTTGGTCTGGAACAGACCGAACACTGTCATGATGCCAAAACCCACCACCAAGAGCGTGACCACTGGCATCACAGGGTTGCCGACGATCATCTTGATAAACCAGCCAAACCCGCGCAGGCGGTTGCCAGCGACGACGCCACGCTGGCGGCGCTGCAGTTCTGCTGCGCCGAGGGTGATAGAAGCTGCTACAGCGGACAACAAAAAGATGGCAGCCCCAAGCAGCGCCGCCGGCATACCGGTGGCCCCCGAGAACAGATAGCCCGGGTTGAGCAGTTGCATCGCGCCCACGAACATCCCCCAAAGCGCCACCGGCACCAAGGCTGCGCGCACCGCCCAAGGAAGCGTGCGACGCAAAACGTCGGAGGCATTGCCAAACGTGCGGCTCAACCGACCTGTGACACCGCCCATGACCGGCAGATAGATCAGCGCAACCACGAGCGAGGCCGAAAGAACGAAGATGAGCGTCACCGGCAGCATGCCCATGAATTCGCCCGGCACACCCGGCCAGAATAGCATCGGCAAGAAGGCACAGAGCGTTGTCGCGGTGGAGGAAACCACCGGCCAGAACATCCGCTGTGCGGCCTCCACATAGGCGTGCATGGGGCCGGTGCCTTCGGCGATGCGTTTGTCGGCGTATTCCACCACCACAATTGCACCATCCACCAGCATACCCACCGCAAGGATCAGGCCGAACATCACGATGTTGGAGACCGAAATCCCCATCAACGCAAGGAACGCAAAGCACAACAGGAACGACGTTGGGATCGCAAAGCCCACCAGAAGCGCGGCGCGGCTGCCAAGAGCCGCGAGGATCACAATCATCACCAGCGCCACAGCCGTCAGGACAGAGCCTTCAAGCTGGCTGACCATGGACCCCACAACGCGGCTTTGGTCGTTGGATGTGCCAAGGGTAACTGCGGCCTTGAGCTCGGGCGGCCATTTGTCTTGCGCTTCTGCAAGTGTCGCCTTCACCTGATCTACAGTGTCGATCAGATTGAACCCTTTGCGCTTTACCACCTGAAGCGCCACCGTGTCGCGACCATCAAATCGCGCGGTGCCTTGGCGGTCCTCAAACGTGAAATTGATCTGTGCCAATTCCCCCAGCGTGACGACCCGATCGCCATTGGTTTTGACGGGAAGGCCGTAGATGTCCTCGACGCTGTCAAAGGACGATGGGATCTTGACCGAGAAGGTACCTTGATTGCTCTCAACCTCACCGGCGGCAATCAGTTGGTTGTTGTTTTGCACAACATTAATCAGCTCGACCGCAGTGACGTTGTAGGATTCCAGACGCAGCGGGTCGATCAGGACTTCGACCATTTCGTCGCGATTGCCTGCAATCCCGGCCTCAAGCACGGAATCCAGCGCCTCAAGGTCATCCTGCAAGTCCTTGGCCAGCCGCGCCATTGTGCGTTCCGGCACTGGGCCGGACATATTCACGATGACAATGGGAAACTCAGAGAAGTTAATCTCGTGGATGGCGTATTTTTCCGCGCCCTCCGGAAACTCCGCCTCGGCGGCATCCATTGCATCGCGCACATCCGCCATAACGGCGGTTTTATCCCAGCCAAAGTCGAATTCCAGCGCCACACCGGCATAACCTTCGGCAGCGGTGGCAGACATTTTGTCGAGCCCGTCCAGATCGGCAAGCTCGGTTTCCATCACCTTCACCAGCAGCGTCTCGGAGTCCTCGGCCGAGATGCCGGGGAAGGGCACGGAGATGAACAGGGCGGGGATTTCGATATCGGGCTCGCCCTCTTTGGGCAGGCTCACATAGGCAAAGCCCCCCACCAGCAGGGAGATGGCGATAAAGGCGAGGACCATCCTCGCACGATCTGCGGCCCAGTTGACGAGACCGATCATTCACTCATCTCCCGATAGGTAGGGTCAAGGGCGACGCCTTCGGTGACGAAGTCCTGACCCACTGTGATGACATCTGCTTCTTCGGGCAGGCCATCAATCCAGACGCCGGTGGATTCGTCGCGTAGCAATGTGACGGGCACAAAACCTGCAGTCTTGTCTTCGCGCACCACGCGCACGCCCAGTTGGCCTTCATTATTCAGTGTCAGCGCCGATTGCGGCAGACGGTGGGCCTTGGTGCCTTCGGCGGCGATCACGATCTCTGCGGTCTGGCCGTCGCGAATGGCCAGATCCGGGTTAGCAACGGTGATTTCCACCTCAAAGGTGCGGGTCGTCTCATCCGCAGATCGGCTGATGAAAGAGACGGTCCCTGCCACCTGTTTCCCGGTCGCCAGCCGCGCGCCCGCTTTGGACCCCAACGAGACATGGTTGATCGACGTTTCCGGCACGTAGCCCACCAGCTTGATGGTATCGAGTTGAATGACGGTGGCGCAGAGACTCCCGGCTTGCAACAGGCTGCCAAGTTCGGCGGTGTCCGATTCCAAGATACCATTGAACGGGGCATGAAGCACCAAGCGATCCATTTCCTTTTCCGCGGCATCAACGGCGGCGATAGCGGACTCGATCCCGGCATGGGTCGACGTCAGCCCGCCTTCGGCGGTGGCGATTGCAGCCTGCGCGGTGCGTTCAGCGGCCTTGGCCGATGCAAGGCGGGTTTCCGAAGCATAGCCGCCTTCAGAAAGTTTGGTGGCCGCAGTGAGATTGATGCGCGCTTCTTCAAGGACGGCCTTGGCCTCCTCAAGGCGGGCCTCGGCGGCAGGAACATTTGCGCGCGCTTCGGCCAATCGGGCTCGGGCTTCGAGGAGCGAGGCGGGACGTGTCCCTGGGTCGAGTTCGCAGAGCACATCGCCTTTCTCGACCGATGCGCCTTTGCGCAGGGGCTCAGAGATCACGGTGGAGGCGGTCTCGGCCATGACGTTGACCTGTCGCATGGCGCGGGTCTGGCCGCGCAGGACCACCGCATTGTCGATGGCGCGCGCCTTGCTGTGCACTGCAACCACTGCCACATGAACGCCGGTGTCGCCAGCATCGGCCAATTCGGTGCGCGCGTCTGCCTCTGGGGCGGTGTCTTCAAATTCGGTGGTATCTTCGCCGCGGGCGAAAGCCAGCAGGCTGTCGCGCTCCATGACCAAGGCGTAAAGGCCAAGTGTCACGACCAGGGCGGTCAGAAGAGGGATTATGCGCATCGTAAAAATCGACTCCAAAATTGGACACTTTTCTGTGAGATCTACCGTGTTCCGTCGCGTCACACTGTGAAGAAGGTCACATTCAGCTGTTGCAATAAAGCAGGCAGGGTTGGGATCTGCCACGATGACAGACCTAGGTGTTTTCGCGCGTTAAGAAAATGGTTCTGATTGCTCTTGTCACGCAAAATGACACGAATCGACCAAGATTCTGACCCGCTGGCGCAGGTTCAGCCGTGATTCTCGGCATTTTCTGACGGAGTGGACAGGACTTGGCTTGTCCCGCAGCACAGGCTATGTCACATCGACACTAAGACAATCCGTGCCCGTATATGGGTGTGGAGATTTGAGCGACAAGGGCCGTTTCATGAGCGATACCGACAGTTTCATCGACGAGGTCACAGAAGAGGTCCGCCGCGACCGTCTGTTCCTGATGCTAAAGCGTTATGGCTGGATCGGTGCTGTGGCAGTGCTGCTGATCGTCGGTGGTGCGACATGGCGTGAATACAGCCGCGCCAAGGCCGTCAGTGCGGCGCAGGACGTCGGAGACCAGATTTCGGCAGCGCTCACCGCAAATGACGCGGCAGATCGCGCGGCGGCGCTGGCGGGTGTTTCCGCCAGTGAGGTGGGTGCTAAAGCTGTTGTGGATTTTGCGCAAGCGGCTGCATTGGCGGACGCGGGTGAACTCGAGAAAGCCGCGAGCCTGTTGGAAGCCGTGGCACAGCAAAGCGAGCTGCCGCAGGTCTACCGTGACATCGCAGCTTTCAAATCTGTGATCCTTCAGGCGGATACCCTGCCTGTCGAGGACCGCAGATTGCGTCTGGAAACGCTCGCTGCAGCAGGCGGCTCACTGCAATTTCTGGCAAGCGAGCAACTGGCGCTTCTCGATATCGAGGCAGGCGACACGGACGCCGCGCTGTCGCGTCTCAAAGAGATCGCAGCCTCGGCTGGCGTGTCGCGGGACTTGCAAGAGCGCGTCTCTCAAGTGATTGTAGCCCTTGGCGGATCGCCGGAGGCGGAAGCTCAGGAAGGCTGAGGTCTGCGCGACAGCAGATCCGGCGGGACCAGTGATAATGACCCATGAATAATGACAGGGGCAGGGTGATGACGGCAATTCCAGGTGGTTTCGGCCTGCGTGCAAGCGTGATGGCAACGGCGATGGCGGCTCTTCTGTTGGGCTGTGCCGAGCCGGAGGAAATCCTGCGCGGTGCTCGTGAGGATATCCACGCGGATCGCCGGGGTGGAGTTGTTGAAAATCGCTCGGTTGCGATCTCGCTGCCGCGTGCGGTCACCAACAGTTCGTGGCAACAAAGCCCCGGCCAGCCCACCACACGGACCACCCATGCGGCACTGTCTGCCGCGCCCTCATTGATCTGGTCGACGAATATTGGTGCAGGTGACAGCCGCAAGCAGCGCATCACAGCCGCCCCCGTTGTGGGCGGGGGGCAGATCTACACGCTGGATGCGGCATCTAAGGTTTCTGCGGTTTCCCCTTCGGGCGCGGTCCTGTGGCAGCGCAATATTGAGCCTGCAAGCGACGAAGAGGGCGACGCCACAGGTGGCGGCATCGCTTATGCGGATGGCGTCGTCTATGTGTCTTCGGGCTTTGGTGTTCTGAGTGCGCTTAATGCCAAAACAGGCCAACTCGTGTGGCGGCAAGAGCTCGACGCGACAGGCTCCGGCAGCCCGACGATTCGCGACGGACTCCTCTATCTTGTAGCCGGGGACGATACGGCTTGGGTGATTGACACCAAAGATGGCCGGATCGCATGGCAAATGGAAGCGAGCCCCAGCGCGTCCAACATCCTCGGAGCTCCGGCACCCGTTGTTGGATCTGAGATTTCCATCTTTGCCTTTGGCTCTGGTGATTTGATCGGCACGTTCCGCCGCGGGGGCTTCCGCCGCTGGATCGCTTCGGTTGCAGGTGCGCGCACCGGCAGCGCGATTTCGCAGATCAGCGACGTGACGGGCGCGCCCTTCATGGACGGCAATCGTGTTTACGTTGGCAACCATTCGGGTCGCACGGCGGCCTTTGATGTAGCCTCGGGCGAGCGTCTGTGGACTGCGTTTGAGGGCACTTTTGGCCCGGTCTGGGCTGCGGGCGGCAGCCTGTTTTTGGTCAACGATCGCAGTCGTCTGATGCGCCTCAACGCCAATGACGGCAGCCCCATATGGTCGGTAGACTTGCCGGGGTATCTCAAGGATAAACCGCGTAAACGCGCAGAGATTGTCGCCCATCACGGCCCCATTCTTGCAGGCGGTCAGCTGTTGGTTGCGTCCAACGACGGGCTTTTGCGGTTCTTTGACCCGGTTGACGGTCGTCAAACCCGCACAGTGGAGATCAAGGGCGGCGCCACAACCGAGCCCGTGGTGGCCAACGGCACCCTTTATGTGGTGACGCGCGACGGCAATTTGGCGGCGTTTCGCTAACAGCTACGGATTGCCCCATTGAGGTTTTGCGCTGCGCTTTGCGCATCGCGAGGGGGCGGGGCCGCGCCTTCGGCGCGGCCCCGCTCGGCCCAACGCTTCTTGTGATGCAGCCACAGGCTGCGTTTCAAAGGGGCGGGAGGACCCCGCTGTTTGTCGACCGGATCAAGGCGGCAGGGTGTTCAGGGCGCTGAAGCTGTGAAAATCACCCGTACAGTCCTCGCGTGTTTTGGTCGCGCCAAATCGCCTGGGCATATTATTTACTGGCGTGTGCGGCAAAGATAGGCTATGCGCGCGGTTCACCAATCACGGAAAGTCCGGATCCATGTCCTTTACGCTCGCCATCGTGGGGCGCCCAAATGTGGGCAAGTCCACTTTGTTCAACCGTCTCGTCGGCAAGAAACTGGCGCTGGTCGACGACCAGCCCGGTGTCACGCGCGACCTGCGCGAGGGTGAGGCGCGGCTGGGTGATCTGCGCTTTACTGTCATTGACAGCGCCGGTCTGGAAGATGCCACCGACAACAGCCTGGAGGGACGCATGCGTCGCCTGACGGAGCGGGCGGTGGAAATGGCGGATGTCTGCCTGTTCATCATCGATGCGCGCGCTGGCGTGACCCCCACGGACGAGATGTTTGCCGAGATCCTGCGCAAGAAATCTGCGCATGTCATTCTCGCGGCCAATAAATCCGAAGGCTCCGCCGCCGATGCGGGTGTGATTGAGGCCTATGGTCTGGGGCTTGGCGAGCCGATCCGCATGTCGGGCGAACACGGCGAAGGCCTGAACGATCTTTATTCCGAACTTCTGCCTGTGTCGGAGAAATTCGAAAAACTCGCTGAAGAGACCGCACCCGCCACCGACGTGGTGCTGGATGAGGACGAGAATGAGGCGTTCAACGAAGGCGAAGAGATCGCCGCAACACCCGTTCCGACCATGGAAAAACCGCTTCAGGTGGCCGTAGTGGGCCGCCCCAACGCCGGTAAGTCCACGCTGATCAATAAGATCCTTGGCGAAGACCGTCTGCTGACAGGGCCAGAGGCCGGGATCACCCGCGATGCCATCAGTCTCAAGATCGACTGGTCCGGAACACCGATGCGGATCTTTGATACCGCTGGCATGCGCAAAAAAGCCAAAGTGCAGGAAAAGCTGGAAAAGCTCTCGGTCTCTGACGGCCTGCGCGCGGTGAAATTTGCCGAGGT
Organism: Tritonibacter mobilis F1926; assembly: GCF_000376545.2. NCBI lineage: Bacteria > Pseudomonadati > Pseudomonadota > Alphaproteobacteria > Rhodobacterales > Paracoccaceae > Tritonibacter > Tritonibacter mobilis. The sequence goes on along the minus strand of NZ_CP015230.1, from coordinate 1,758,546 downwards.
CGTGGTGGTGCTGCTGGACGCAGCCATTCCGTTCGAGCAGCAGGATTTGCGTATCGCGGATCTGGCTGAACGCGAAGGCCGGGCGGTGGTTGTCGCCGTCAACAAATGGGATATCGAGGACGAAAAGCAGGAAAAGCTCAAAGCGCTCAAAGAAGCCTTTGAGCGGCTGCTGCCACAGTTGCGTGGCGCACCGCTGGTTACGGTCTCGGCAAAAACCGGCCGTGGTCTGGACCGATTACATGCGGCGATTATGAAAGCCCATGATGTCTGGAACCGCCGTGTGCCGACCGCCGCGCTCAACCGCTGGCTTGCGGGTATGCTTGAACAGCACCCGCCGCCGGCACCACAAGGCAAACGCATCAAACTGCGCTACATGACCCAAGCCAAGACCCGTCCGCCGGGCTTTGTGGTGATGTGCTCGCATCCTGATAAGATGCCTGCGAGCTACAATCGCTACCTCGTGAATGGCTTGCGCGAAGATTTTGATATGCCGGGCACCCCCATTCGCTTGACGCTGCGGGGACAGGGCGACAAGAACCCCTACAAGGGGAAAAAGAAATCGACCCCATCGCGCCTGCGTAAACACATTGAGGGCCGTAAAAGCTGATCCCAGCTAGCGCGGCCCCACAGACAGGAGACCGCGCCACATGACATGGCCCTTTGTCTTTCAAGACCTCGTGCGGGAGTTCATCACGCTTTTTGTGGTGATCGACCCGGTTGGGACCATTCCTGTATTCTTGTTTGCCACGGCTGCAGTCCCCCAGCGGCTGCATCGCTCATTTGCACTGCGGGCGGTTTTGGTGTCGGCGCTGGTCTTGGGGCTGTTTCTGGTCTTGGGGCAGATCATTCTCGAAGGCATCGGGCTGCGCCTTGGTGCGTTTCAGATTGCGGGCGGGATCATCTTGTTCCTCTTTGCGCTCAGCATGATTTTTGGTGAAACCAAAGCCGCAAGCGAGATAAAAGAAGCCGAAAACGAGGATCTCTCTGGCGCAGTGTTTCCACTGGCGATCCCTTCGATTGCCTCACCCGGTGCAATCCTCGCTGTGGTGATCCTGACCGACAATCACTCCACCGGCGTGGTGGAGCAGGCGATGACGGCGGTTGTATTGCTCTTTGTACTGGCGATTACCTTTGTTTTGCTGTTGCTCGCCAGTAAGATACAAAAGCTGATCGGCCAGACCGGTGTCAGCGTGATCAGCCGGGTTATGGGGTTGATCCTCGCCACTGTGGCGGTGGATGCGGTACTGCAAGGGCTGGAGCAAATGGGCGTTCTTGCGCTGTCCACCCCTCCGGTCTGAGGAAACGACCCTGCCGCACATACGGCGGGTCAGGCGCAGGCGGGCTTTTGCACAGCTGGTATTTATAGCTGTTCAAATACTTGTCATAGGGCGTATGCATATTAACTGATTGAAAGAGAATTTAATCCGATCCCGCCGTCACGCGGGCGTCACAGAGCGTATTTATGGGGTCAGGCATGGATCTGAGAGCCTACACACGCCAGTACACCGAGAAGGACAACCGGCTTGCCGCGTTGAGCTATTTCGGAACATTCGCCGTTTATTTTACGGCCCTTTATCTGGCGATTTCCTGTTCACATCTTTGGTATGTGATGTGGCCTGCGGGCATTGTTTTTGCGTTCAGCGCAGTGCGTCTTTATGTGTTGCAGCATGACACCGGGCACCACTCGCTGTTTGAAACCCGTCGGCAGAATGAATGGGCGGGGCATGGGCTGTCGCCTTTTACATTCGCCCCGTTTGAGGTGATGAAGCAGAACCACAACCTGCATCACGCCAATGTTGGCAACCTTGAACACCGCGAGACGGGTGAAATTCACACTATGACCGTTGGAGAATGGCAGCGCGCCAGTGTCTGGCAGCGGCTGCAATACCGTCTCTATCGCAACCCGTTTGTGCTGGTGCCGCTTGGGGCTGCCTTCACCTATTTTATCCGCTATCGCTGGCCGAAGAACACGCTTGAATTCGGTGTGATGCAGGTGGTTTTGCATAACCTCGCCATCATCGCGTGGCTCTACGCGCTCTATGCGATTGCGGGGGGCGAGGGGTTGTTGATCTGGCTCGGATTTTCCTTCCTTGGTGGGATGATTGGGGTGTTTCTGGTCTATCTGCAGCATAATTTCGAGGACACCTACTGGGACCGCCGCCCGGACCTCAACCCGCGTGTTGCGGCGCTGCAGGGCTCATCGTGTCTGGATTTTGGCTGGTTCTTTGATTTTGCCGTCGCCAATATCACGTTGCATGACATCCACCACTTTAACGCGCGTATCCCCAGCTATCGGCTACGCCAGTGCCATTACAACATGCCCGAGGAGATAGCTCCGCGTCGGATCAAATTCGGTGAAGCGATACGCGCGCTTGGGCTTAAACTCTGGGACGAGGATCAAAAGCGGCTGGTTCCTTTCCCGAGTTGAAGGGCGCGCGCCGCCTCGCAAGAGATGTTGGACATATCGCAATTTCGAGTGCTAACCTCTGAAATTGATATTACTCAGGATGTTGCGAGGAATTACGGACGTATGACCCCAATTGTAAAACTCCCAGGCGTAGGACCTGCGCTCGCAAAGGCGATGCAGGATCACGGTATTCGCTCTGTCGAAGATGTGGCCGCGCGATCCGAAGCAGAGTTGACGCAAGTGCCACGGTTGGGCACTACCCGCGCGGCGAGCCTCAAGGCGGCAGCGCAGAAGATGGCAAAAGAGGGCGCAGCACCTGCGTCTGCGGCATCCAAACCGGCAGCCTCTCCAAGGCGCCAAACCACAGCCGCGAGAAAGCCACGCACAGCGCGTGCAAAACCCGCACCGGCCAAAGCCGTTGCAGCCGCCAAAGAGGCCGCACAATCCGCCGCCAAAGCCGTAAAAGCAGGTGCAAGTGCTGCCGCAGAGGATACGCGTGAAAGCGTGCACAGCGCTGTTGCCGCTGCCGAGGCTGCGCGCCTAGCGGCAGAAGAAAAAGCCGCCAAAGCCGAGGCCAAGGCCGCCAAAGCTGCCAAAAAGGCCAAAGCCTTGATGGCTGAATTTGCAGCCGCCAAAGAGAAAGCCTCCTCTAAAGCCGTAAAAGAGAAGGGCAAGGCGAAAAAGGAAATCGCCAAAGAAAAGGCGAAAGAGAAAAAGATCCTCTCTGAGAAGTCTGACGGTAAAAAGAAAAAGAGCAAAAAGAACAAAAAGAAGAAAGACAAGTGATCGCGTGTTTTTCTTAGGATCTCGCTTGATCCACTTGTTCTTAAAAGAAAAACCGGCGCTGTATGAGCGCCGGTTTTCTTGTTTGATGTATGCTTTGCCGCGTAAAGGTCAGGCCAGCGTGCCCTCAGCGGTGAGGGTCGATTTGCCCCCAAGGTAGGGCGCAAGTGCTGCGGGAAGTTTGACCGAGCCATCCGCTTGCTGGCCGTTTTCCAGCACCGCAATGAGACAACGCCCGACCGCAAGGCCAGAGCCATTGAGCGTGTGCAAAAACTCAGGCTTGCCGCCATCGGCGGGCTTGAACCGGGCATTCATGCGGCGAGCCTGAAAATCACCGGTGGTGGAGACCGACGAAATCTCACGGTAAGTGTTCTGGCCGGGCACCCAGGCTTCGATGTCAAAGGTCCGACGCGCGCCAAAGCCCATATCGCCAGTGCAAAGCGCCACGGTGCGATAGGGAATGCCGAGTTTCTCAAGGATGCCTTCGGCGCAGCCCAACATGCGCTTTTGCTCGTCATCCGACGTCTCGGGATGCACGATCGACACCATCTCGACCTTCTCGAACTGGTGCTGGCGCAGCATGCCGGAGGTGTCTTTGCCAGCAGACCCGGCTTCCGACCGGAAGCACAGCGTATGTGCCGTATAGCGGATCGGCAGCGTGCTTTCGTCGATCACGTCACCGGCGACCGAATAGGTCAACGGCACCTCAGAGGTAGGCACCAGCCACCAGCCGTTGGTGGTCTGATAGCTATCGTCACCGAATTTCGGCAGTTTATCTGTGCCGTACATCGCCTCGTCACGCACCAATACGGGCGAGTTCACCTCAGTGAGGCCGTTTTCGTCCACATGGGTGTCGACCATGAACTGCGCCAGTGCGCGGTGGATGCGGGCCACGGCACCTTTCAGCACCACAAAGCGCGCGCCAGAGATCTTGGCGGCCGTCTCGAAATCCATCGCCTTGGCGACGCCTGCGATCTCGAAATGCTCCTTGGGTTCAAAGTCGAACGCAGGCACATCGCCCCAGCGCTTCACCTCGACATTGTCGTCCTCGTCTGCGCCTTCGGGCACGTCCTCGGCCGGGCTGTTGGGGATGCGCGCCAGCATATCGGTAAGCTTGGCGTCCAGTTCCTTGGCCTCGGCCTGCATGGTAGCAACTTCGGCCTTTTTGTCGGCCACTTCGGCCCGCAGGCGTTCAAATTCCGCTTCATCGCCTTTGGCCTTTGCGGCGCCGATGGCTTTAGCAGCTTTGTTCTGATCAGCCTGCGCGGTTTCTGCCGCGAGGATCTTGGCGCGACGGGCTTCGTCCAGCTCCAGCACCTGAGAGGACAGGGCAGACTCTCCACGGCGGGCCAGGGCGGCGTCAAATGCGGCCGGGTTCTCGCGGATTGCACGGATGTCATGCATGGGTCTGCTCCTATGATGCAGTTTGAATCAGTGCCGTTAGCTATGCCCGAGCGGGGGGCGAAGGGGAAGGGGGCAGCACCGGCCCACGGTGATCTTGTGGCGGTTGCTGTGGCATAGAAGAGCGAAAAGCGCCCTGTGAGCAGTGAAAGCCTACCTGATCACGTCCGCCCTGCCTTGCAAAGCCCTGTGGCTGCGCATAGGTTCCACGCAAAATCCGGGACCAAGATGGCCCCCAAAGACAGAAGGAAATACCCTATGGATGGTGGCGCAATCGCCCAGTTTCTCCCGCTGATCCTAATCTTTGCGATCATGTACTTCCTGCTCATTCGTCCGCAGCAGAAGAAGATGAAGCAGCATCAAAACATGGTTGAGGCCCTGCGTCGTGGCGATCAGGTGATCACCCAAGGCGGTGTGATCGGTAAGGTCTCCAAGGTCAAAGAAGACGGCGAGCTTGAAGTAGAGATCGCTGAGGGTGTGAAAGTTCGTGTGGTTAAATCCACCATTGCTCAGGTGCTGAACAAGACCGAGCCCGCATCCTGAGCCTCGCCTCGCACGCTACTGAAAAGGCAGGGTAATGCTGCAAATTGATACCTGGAAGAGGGTGCTCATCTGGCTGGTCTGCGTGGCCGGCCTTTTGGCTGCCCTGCCCAATGCGTTCTACACCCGTGTGGAACAATCCAATGACGCCTGGGCCCAAATTGAGGTTGAGGGCGAAACCCCTGAGCGTCTGACTGTGGCCGAGCAATGGCCCGAGTGGATGCCCTCGGGGCTTGTGAACCTCGGTCTCGACCTTCGCGGTGGCGCGCATCTTCTGGCCGAAGTTCAGGTCAGCGATGTCTACACCGCACGGATGGATGCGCTCTGGCCCGAGGTGCGCAATGTTTTGCGTGATGAGCGCGGCACCATCGGCACGTTTCGCCGCATCCCCGAGGCACCCGCGGATCAGATTCGTCTGCGCCTGTCGGATGCTGCGGGCATGAGCCGCGCCCTTGAACTGGTGCGCGGTCTGGCCAATCCGGTGACCTCGCTCACCGGGGCGGGGGCCACCGACATTACCGTCAGCGGGCAGGGAGATGTGATCACCATTGCACTCTCGGATGAGGAAAAACTCGCCTCTGATGATCGCACCGTGCGCCAGTCGCTTGAAATCATCCGCCGCCGGATCGACGAGGTTGGCACCCGTGAGCCCACCATCCAGCGTCAGGGAAGCGACCGGATTCTAATTCAGGTGCCGGGGATTGGGTCCGCGGCCGAGCTGAAAGAGATCATCGGCACCACCGCGCAGCTGACGTTTAATCCGGTGGTGAGCCGTGGCTCTGACGCTGATGCCAGCGCGGGGATCGGCAATAAGGTGATCCCGTCGATTGATGAGCCGGGCACCTACTACACGGTAGAATCCGCGCCTGTGGTCACCGGCGAGGAACTGGTCGACGCGCAGCCTGCCTTTGATCAGAATGGCCAGCCTGCGGTGAACTTCCGCTTTAATACGGCGGGGGCCCGTAAATTTGGCGACTATACGGCCCAAAACATCGGCGCACCCTTTGCCATCGTACTCGATGACGAGGTGATCTCCGCTCCGGTGATCCGCTCGCATATCCCCGGTGGCTCCGGCATTATCACCGGGAACTTCAGCGTTGAGGACAGCACCCAGCTTGCGGTGCTGCTGCGCGCAGGTGCGCTGCCTGCGGAGTTGCAATTCCTCGAAGAGCGGACCATCGGCCCGGAGCTTGGACAGGACAGTATTGATGCGGGTAAGGTGGCGACTGTTGTTGCCTTTGCTGCGGTGCTGGTCTTTATGGTGCTGAGTTACGGTCTGTTTGGCTTTTTTGCCAATATCGCGCTGATTTTGAACATTGCGCTGATTTTCGGCGCGCTAAGCCTGATTGGCGGCACGCTGACCCTTCCGGGCATCGCCGGTATCGTTCTGACAGTGGGTATGGCGGTGGACGCCAATGTGCTGATCTTTGAACGCATCCGCGAAGAACTAAAGGCAGGGCGAGGTCCGGCGCGTGCGATTGACGAGGGTTACGCCAAGGCGCTCTCGGCGATCGTGGATGCCAATATCACCACCTTCATCACCGCCGTGATCCTCTTCGCAATCGGCTCCGGCCCGGTGCGTGGCTTCGCCATTACCCTTGGCCTCGGCATTCTGACCTCGGTCTTCACCGCGATTTTCGTCACCCGACTGATCATCGTGATGTGGTTCGAACGTCGCCGTCCCAAAACCATCGAGGTGTAACTGATGCGCTTGAAACTGGTACCCGAAGGAACCTCCTTCGATTTCTTCAGGCTGTGGAAGCTCTGGCTCGGCATCTCTGCCATGATGGTGGTGATCGGCTTTGCTTCCTTTGCGCTGCAGGGGCTGAACTTTGGCATCGACTTCCGGGGCGGCACCACTATCCGCACCGAGGCGACGCAGGATCTTGATATCGGGGTCTACCGGGATGCCATCGCGCCGCTGGAACTGGGCGACATCACTATCACCGAGGTTTTTGATCCGACGTTTGACGAAGATCAGCATGTCGCGATGATCCGCATTGAGGCGCAGGAGGATGGCGAGGCACTGTCCAGTACCGTTATCGCCGATGTGCAAGGCGCGCTGGATGCGGTTGCGCCGGGGATCAAGTTCATCTCGGTCGAAAGCGTCGGCCCGAAGGTTTCGGGCGAATTGGTACAGACGGCGATCATGGCGGTGGCTTTGGCCATCGGCGCGGTGCTTGTCTATATCTGGTTGCGGTTTGAGTGGCAGTTTGCCCTTGGTGCCGTGGCGGCGCTTGTGCACGATGTGATCCTGACCATCGGCGTGTTCTCCGAGCTTCAGATCAAGTTCGACCTTGCGATCATCGCAGCCCTTCTGACCATTGTGGGCTATTCGTTGAACGATACCGTGGTGGTGTTTGACCGGGTGCGGGAAAACCTGCGCCGCTACAAGCAAAAGCCGCTGGCCGAGGTCCTGAACATCTCGATCAACGAGACGTTGAGCCGGACAATGATGACCTCTGTGACAACATTGCTGGCGCTGATCTCGCTCTATGTTCTGGGCGGCGATGTGATCCGCGGGTTTGTCTTTGCGATGATCTGGGGCGTTGTGGTCGGGACCTATTCGTCGATCTTCGTGGCCTCCACCATCCTGCTGTGGCTGGGCGTGAAGCGCGACTGGACCAAGAACAACGACACCACAGGCAATCAGTTCGCCAATATCGACGCTTGATTGGCGCACTATGACCCTGAGACAGCCGCGGCGTATTGCTGCGGCTGTTTGCATTTCAGCATGGTTCTATGTGCGGCGATGCGTGCTGGGGGCGCTGCCCCCAGACCCCCGGGATATTTGGGGTTAGAAGAAGCAGGGCTTCATCTTTTTTAAAATACCTCGGAGCGCGAGGCAGAGTCTCGCTTGTTCACTTGTTGGTTTCGAAGGCGGTATTGGCGTGATATTCAGAGGGGCGAACATGCTGACAGGAGATCCGCTATGCGCCTCAATGAAGTGGTCTATTCCGATGCTGTACCAATTGATGGATATGGTGCAGGTTTCTTCCGAGTCGGTGGTGAGGTCAAGGAGGGCGCTATCCTGACCGGGGCCAAGGGGACATCCACTTGGGGTGGGTATACCGATCAGGCGTCTTTGTTGGCGCTGGCGGGAGACGTGGATGTTCTGTTCATCGGCACCGGAGCTGAGATTGCGCATATTCCAAGTGAGCTGCGTCAGGTGCTGGAAGAGGCGGGGTTGGGGGTTGAGGTGATGAACTCTCCCGCTGCCTGCCGTACCTATAATGTGCTTTTGTCCGAAGGCCGCCGTATTGCACTGGCAGCACTGCCGGTTTGATCTGGCGCAAGGCGGTGCGGGGCTATCGCTGCTTTTGCTGAGCCGTGATAAGGCGTTGGGCCGGAAGAGCGACAAATCGGAACAAACATGATTGAGGTCAGGGATCTTGGGGTGAGCCGGGGTGGGATGCCGGTACTGGCAGGGGTGCAGTTTGCGCTCTCGCCGGGCGAGGCGCTGGTGTTGCGCGGTCCTAACGGGATTGGCAAGACCACGCTGTTGCGCACGCTTGCGCGCCTGCAGCCGCCGCTCTGCGGTGAAATCCTCGGGGACGTTGACGATATCGCTTATGCGGCCCATGCGGACGGGTTGAAGTTGACGCTGACGGTAGATGAAAACCTCGCCTTCTGGGCGCGGGTGTTTGGGGGCGGCGACCCTGAAGCTGCGATTAGGGCGTTTGATCTGGCCGCGCTGCGGGACCGTCCGGCTGGGGGGCTGTCGGCGGGGCAAAAGCGCCGCCTGTCCCTGGCGCGGCTGATGGTCACGGGGCGGCGGCTCTGGATTTTGGATGAACCCACCGTCAGTTTGGATGCAGCATCCGTTCAATTATTTGCAGCGACCATTCGCACCCATCTGGGGGCGGGCGGAGCGGCGATCATGGCGACCCATATTGACCTCGGGATCGAGGGCCTTGTTCTGGACCTTGCCCCGTTCAAGGCAAAGCTTCCGGCCTTTGATGCAGATGACGCGGGGGGCTTCTTGTGATCGCGCTGCTGGTTCGGGATTTGCGGCTGGCCTTTCGCGCCGGGGGCGGCTTTGGCTTGGGTCTTGCGTTCTTTTTGATCGTGACGGTGATGGTGCCGTTCTCGGTCGGGCCGAACTCCGACACGCTGTCGCGGATTGCACCGGGGATTCTGTGGCTCGGAGCCTTGTTGGCGTGCTTGTTGTCGCTGGATCGCCTCTTGGCATTGGATTGGGAGGATGGCTCGCTCGATTTGCTGGCCACGGCCCCTTTGCCGCTCGAAGGCGTGTTGAGCGTCAAGGCCTTGGCGCATTGGCTGACCACCGGGCTGCCGCTGGTTCTGGCCGCGCCTGTGCTGGGCGTGCTGTTGAACCTGCCTGCTGGCGGATATCTCTGGATCACGCTGTCGCTGTTGATTGGAACCCCAGCGCTGTCGGTAGTTGGCACCTTTGGCGCGGCGCTGACCGTGGGGCTGAAACGTGGCGGCTTGCTGTTGTCGCTTCTGGTGATGCCGCTTTATGTGCCGACCTTGATTTTTGGCGCCGAAGTCGCCCGCCGGGGGGCCTCAGGTATGAGCGTGGAAACACCCCTGTTGATGTTGGCCGGGATTACCCTTGGCACCATCGCACTTTTGCCCTTTGCCTCCGCTGCCGTGCTGCGCGTCAATTTGCGCTGATGGCGGTGATTGTGATGACCGGAAACAAGAGCTAGATAGCCACCATGTCGATCTGGGAATATGCCAATCCGAAGAAGTTCCTGCGCACCAGCGAGCGCGTGTTGCCTGCCCTCTGGGTGGCAGCGGGCGCATGTATTGTGGGCGGGTTGATCTGGGGGTTTTTCTTCACGCCGGATGATTACCGGCAGGGCTCTACCGTCAAGATCATCTACCTGCATGTGCCCGCCGCGCTGATGGCGATCAACGCATGGTTCATGATGCTGGTGGCCTCGCTGATCTGGGTGATCCGCCGCCATCATGTGAGCGCGCTGGCCGCCAAGGCCGCCGCGCCCGTGGGCGTGGTGATGACGCTGATTGCGCTGATCACCGGCGCGATCTGGGGCCAACCGATGTGGGGCACGTGGTGGGCGTGGGATCCACGACTTACCTCGTTCCTCGTGCTGTTCCTGTTCTACCTTGGCTATATCGCGCTGTGGGAGGCGATTGATAATCCCGACACTGCCGCGGATCTGACCTCGATTCTCTGCTTGGTGGGGTCGGTCTTTGCTGTCCTGTCGCGTTATGCGGTCAATTTCTGGAATCAGGGCCTGCATCAGGGAGCATCGCTGTCGCTTGATAAGGAAGAGAATGTCGCGGACGTCTTTGCCTTCCCGCTCTATGCCTGCATGGCCGGGTTCGGCTTGTTGTTTGTTGCGCTGGTGCTCTATCGCACTGGCACCGAAATTCGTGCGCGCCGGATGTCTGCACTGATCGCGCGGGAAAGGATGATGGATGCCTGATCTGGGGAAATATGCCGACACCGTGCTGTCCGCTTATGGGGTGTCGCTGCTGCTGTTGCTGGCGCTCTTGGTGATGACCTTGATGCGCGGCGCAAAAGTACGGGCAGACTTGAAACAGGTTGAGGAAAGGATGCGCCGCAATGGCTAAGATCTCGCCGATGATGGCTATTCCTGTCGTGGTGTTTGCAGCCTTTGTGGGCCTCGCCCTCGTGGGCATGGGACGTGAAGACCCCGAAAGCCTGCCCTCGGCGCGCGAAGGCAAAGCCGCCCCGCCAGTGGCGCTGAGCGAGTTCCCCGGCAAAGAGAGTTTTGACGACGCCACACTGCGCGATGGTGAGGTCAAGCTGGTGAATTATTGGGCCAGTTGGTGCGGTCCTTGCCGCGCCGAACACCCCAGCCTGACGGCGCTCTCGGAAGAGGGCGTGCCAATCTATGGCGTGAACTACAAGGATCAGCTGGGCAACGCGCAGAGCTTCCTTGAGGAACTGGGCGATCCTTACGCTGCAGTCGGCCGGGATGAGCAGGGCCGTATGGCGTTGGACTGGGGGTTGTACGGTGTGCCGGAAACATATGTGATTGACGGCGAGGGCACCATCGTACTGCGCTTTGCCGGGCCGATCACCAGCCGAGTGCTGGAGGAGACCATTCGCCCGGCGATGAAACGGGCTGCGGAGTAGGCGCGGTTACAACCTGTAACCGCCCGCGACAGTCAGGATCTCACCGGTGATGAAGCTGGCCTCGTCTGAGGCCAGAAAACGCACCGCCTTTGCGATGTCCTCCGGCGTGCCGGGGCGTCCAAGGGCGGTGTCCTTGACAAACAATTGCGTTAAATCGTCGGAACGGGGCGCTTCGGGGACGTTGATCGCCCCCGGCGCCACCGCATTGACACGGATGCCCTGCGGGCCGAGCTCTTTGGCCATCGCTTTGGTCCAGAGATTGAGCGCAGCCTTGCTGGCCCCGTAGGTCGCCGCCCCGCGCGGTGGCAGATCCGCGTTCATCGAGGAAATATTGACGATCGCAGCACCCGCACTCAGATGCGGCAGTGCTGCCGTCAACAGCGCTTGGGGGGCGATGGCGTTTAACTCAAACACCTGCCGGTGTGCCTCGGCGTCAAAGCTCTCTATTGGGGTGCTACGAACAAGCCCGGCATTGTTTACAATGACATCAATGCGCCCGAAATGATCCATCGCTCGGGTCACCAGATTTTCGGCACTGCCATCCTGCAACAGATCACAAGAATATGAGACCACATTGCTCTGGGCCTCAAGATCGTCAGAGGGCTTTGTCTTTTGATAGGAACGCAGAACATTGTGGTCAGCGGCAAATTTTTCGGCAATTGCGCGCCCAATGCCATAGGTGCCACCCGTAATAAGGACCGTACGTGTCATGAGGTTCTCCTGCGTTGGGATAGACGCAGTGAACCCTCTACCGCTCAGCGATGCAAGCGGCCAACCGTGTTGATGCGTCAGGTGCCGAAGCGGCGCTGAAGTTCGGTGTCATGGGGCAACTGCCCGATGACCCCCATATCGACCGTATCATAGGACTGGGTGTCGATTTCACGACGCAGATAGCGGGACTGGAACTCCATCAAGGAGCCATCCGCGATGACCACATCCACGTAGGCGTCAAAGATCTCTTTGTTTGCCCAGAGACTTACGGATTTTATTTCACCACCTTCCCGGTCGCAAAACAGCCGGGTCTCAAAGCAGCCCACGCGCTGGCGCTTCTCATCGCGTGCCAGAGCGGCTGCAAGTTCGAGAACTTCGTCGAAATTTTCCCGGTGCGGGTAATATCTGGTGAAGACAGCGATCATTTTGCGCCTCGCGTTTTGTCGCCTTAACTGACGGCATCCTAATACAATTTTCGTTATTCTTACATTACCAACGTAAAGATAACGGAAAAGGGCGGCATCCTGTGCCGCCCTTTCAACATATCGCAAAGTCTGGATGCGTAGATCAGCTTTTTGCAAGCTTACGCAGCACGTAATGCAGCACGCCACCGTTCTCGATGTACTCGATTTCAGGCGCGGTATCGATGCGGCACTTGAGGGTGATGGTGGTCTTGGTGCCATCGCCATAGGTGATATCGCAGTCGACCTCTTGCAGCGGTTTGATCGTTTCCAGACCGCGAATATCGACCGTTTCATCGCCCGTGAGTTTGAGCGATTTGCGTGTGTCACCACCTGTGAACTCGAACGGAATAACGCCCATCCCGACGAGGTTAGAGCGGTGAATACGCTCAAAGCTCTCGGCGATCACAGCCTTAACCCCCAAGAGCGCGGTGCCCTTGGCTGCCCAGTCGCGCGAGGACCCCGCGCCGTATTGCTCGCCACCAAAAACCACCAGCGGGGTGCCAGCCTCCTGATGCGCCATCGACGCCTCATAGACCGAGGTCTGCGCGCCATCGGGCCCTTTGGTGTAGCCGCCTTCGACACCGTCGAGCATCTCGTTCTTGATGCGGATATTGGCAAAAGTGCCGCGCATCATGATCTCGTGGTTGCCACGACGCGAGCCATAGGAGTTGAACTCGCGCGGCTGCACCTGACGGTCCAGCAGGTATTTGCCCGCCGGTGTCGTGGTCGCAAATGAGCCCGCCGGAGAGATGTGGTCGGTGGTGACCATATCGCCAAGGATCAACAAAGGCTTGGCACCGACGACATCCTGAATGGTGCCCGGCTCCGTGCCCATGCCCTGAAAGTAGGGCGGGTTCTGGATATAGGTCGAGGCGGCGGGCCAGTCGTAGGTTTCGGCCTCGGTGGTCTCCACGCTCTGCCATTTCTCGTCGCCCTTAAACACATCGGCGTATTTGGACTGGAACGCCTCGCGGGTTACGGTGGCCTCGACCAGATCGGCGATCTCTTTCTGTGTGGGCCAGATGTCCTTCAGGTAGACATCATTGCCGTCCTTGTCCTGTCCCAGCGGATCACGCGCAAGATCGACATTCATGTCACCCGCCAGCGCGTAGGCCACCACAAGCGGCGGCGAGGCGAGGTAGTTGGCGCGCACATCCGGGCTGATGCGACCCTCAAAGTTGCGGTTGCCGGACAGAACCGAGGTGGCGACCAGATCACCCTCGGCAATCGCCTCGGAGAACTCTTTCTGGATCGGGCCGGAGTTGCCGATACAGGTGGTGCAGCCATAGCCCACCAGGTTGAACCCGATCGCATCCAGATGCTTTTGCAGCCCTGCGGCCTCCAGATAGTGAGAGACCACCTGCGAGCCCGGTGCCAGCGATGTTTTGACCCAAGGCTTGCGGTTCAGGCCCAACTCATGCGCCTTTTTTGCCACCAGACCGGCACCGATCATCACATAGGGGTTCGAGGTGTTGGTGCAGGAGGTGATCGAGGCGATCACCACCGAGCCGTCACGCAGCGCGAACTCTTCGCCTTTAACGGGGTGGGACTTGCAGGGATCAATCGGCGCGGTCGGGGCAGGGCCCTCAGATGCCATGTCAACGGCATCCGCCGAGGCATCGACGCCGCGATAATCCGACACCACTTTCTTGAAGGCCCCCGCTGCCGCATCAAGTGCGACATAATCCTGCGGGCGTTTCGGGCCAGAGATCGCAGGCACGATGGTGCCCATGTCGAGGCTCAGCGTGTCGGTGTAGATCGGCGCGTAGTTTTCATCGCGCCAGAAACCGTTTTCCCTGGCATAGGCCTCGACCAGCGCGATGCGGTCCTCGTCGCGGCCGGTGTTACGCAGGTAGCGAATGGTCTCATTGTCGATCGGGAAGAAGCCGCAGGTGGCGCCATACTCAGGGGCCATATTGGCAATGGTCGCACGATCCGCCAGCGGCAGATTGTCCAGACCCGAGCCGTAGAATTCCACGAATTTACCCACCACGCCCAGCTCGCGCAGCATCTCCACCACTTTCAGCACAAGGTCTGTGCCGGTGGTGCCTTCGACCATCTCGCCGGTCAGCTCAAAACCAACAACCTCGGGAATCAGCATGGAGATCGGCTGGCCCAGCATGGCGGCCTCGGCCTCAATACCGCCCACGCCCCAGCCAAGCACAGCAGCACCATTGACCATGGTGGTGTGGCTGTCTGTGCCCACAAGCGTATCGGGATAGGCCACTTCCTCGCCGTTTTGATCCACATCTGACCACACGGTCTGGGCCAGATATTCAAGGTTCACCTGATGGCAGATGCCGGTGCCGGGTGGCACCACGCGGAAGTTGTTGAACGCGCCTTGGCCCCATTTCAGGAACTGGTAGCGCTCCATATTGCGCTCGTACTCGCGATCCACGTTCATCTGGAAGGCGCGTGGATTGCCAAATTCGTCAATCATCACCGAGTGGTCGATCACCAGATCAACGGGCACCAAGGGGTTGATTTTATTGGCATCACCGCCGAGGTTTTTGATCCCGTCGCGCATCGCGGCCAGATCGACCACCGCAGGGACGCCGGTGAAATCCTGCATCAGCACACGGGCCGGGCGATAGGCGATCTCGCGCGGGTTCTTACCGCCATTTTGCGCCCACTCCCCAAAGGCCTTGATGTCATCGGTGGAGACTGAAAAGCCGCCGTCTTCAAATCGAAGCAGGTTTTCCAGCACCACCTTCAGTGCTGCGGGCAGTTTGGTAAAATCACCATATCCCGCATCTGTTGCTGCCGGGATGGAGTAGTACGAAATGGATTTTCCGTTCACGCTCAGTGTTTTGCGTGTCTTGGCTGTGTCCTGTCCGACGGTGATGGGCATGTTGGCCTCCCTCGTGAGTGCAATTAGGGACTTCGCTGCTGCTTGTCTGCATCATGCAGACATGTCGTTCAATAGTAATGACATGGATGGATATAGTGCTGCATACATCGGTATACAATAGGGTATTGGATTTGGTGACACCTCTTTCAAGAATGATTGATTGGCCATTGAGGCGGTCCGGGCGTACACCCGTAACCCTAACAATCTGATGGGCGACTCATGCGGCTTATTTCGCTTTCCTCTCTGATTTTCTCTGCAATTTGCGCAGTTTCCAGTCCCGTGGCTGCAGAACCGACGCCTGTGGTGGTAGAACTCTTTACCTCGCAGGGTTGTTCCTCCTGCCCGCCAGCGGATGAATTGGTCAAACGCCTGTCTGAACGTGAGGACATTTTGCCCTTGGCGTTTCATGTGGATTACTGGGACTATATCGGCTGGGCCGATATTTTTGCAGACCCGGCCTACACCGACCGTCAGCGCGGCTATGCGCAGGTGGGGGGGCGCAACATGATCTACACGCCACAAATGATTGTTATGGGGCGCGAAGATGTTGTTGGGGCCGATGTGATGGAGGTCTCAGAGGTGTTGGGCAGCTATGTGGGTCAGAAGCCCAAGATGCACCTGACGGTCGCGCGCGACTCCGAAACACTGGCGGTGCGCGCGCCAGAACTCCCTGATGGGATGAGCGGGCAGTTTCGGGTGCAGTTGGTGCGCTACATGCCGCTCAAGCGGGTTGAGATCAAACGGGGGGAATTGGCAGGCAACACGGTTGATTATGCCAATATCGTAGAGAGCGTGCAGGTCCTCACGGATTGGACCGGAGCCGAGCCACTGGAGTTGTCCGTCGCATTGCCCGGAGATCTGCCAGCCGCGGTATTGGTTCAGGAATGGCCCTTTGGCCCAATCCTTGCCGCAGCGCGGGCCGATTAACGCCTGTCGCATGCGCGCGATCGGCGCTGCCCGGTTGTTTTCTGAATATCCCAAACGCGCGAAACTGGTCCGCTCTTTCGCGAAATGCTTTTGGCTGGTTTAGTCCTGATAGTCAGGGTGAGGCGTGTCATGCATGGGTTTCCAGCGCCGATGTAGCCAGAACCACTGCCCCATGTGATCGCGAATGCGCCGTTCCAGATCGTCGCAGACGGCTTGCGTCATGGTGATGGGGTCGGAATGTGCGATTTCCTCGGCCACAACCACATCGAAATCCATTCCGTTCTCGCGACGGATGCCATAAATCGGGATAAAGGCGGCCTTGTATTTCAGCGCCAGTTCCGCAGGAACTGTGGAGGTCAGCGCGGGGCGGCCGAAAAACGGCAGATATTGTCCGCCCATCGCGTGCATATCAGCGACAATGGCAATGTTTCCGCCCGCTTTCAGGTGCCGCACCATCTCGACCATGCCGCGTTTTCCCTGTTCAAACATCGGCTTGCCGGTGGCGGATATCGCTTTGACATAATGGTCGTTGAAATAGGGGTTGGCCATGCGGCGATAGAGCGACCCCATGTTAAAGCCCATCTGCACCAGCTTTGAACGCGCGGCGTCATAATTGCCAAAATGACCTGTGACCAGAACCACTGGACGCCCCTCAGCACGGGCAGTTTCGAGCGCGGCAAGGCCGGGTCCGCTGATGTCAGCGGCCTTTGCCCGCGCCCAAAATGGGGCCCCTGCATAAAGCTCGGCCAATGTGCGCCCGACATTGTCCGCGACCTCATGGCAAAGACGGTCAACCTCTTGGCTGCTCAGATCGGGGCGGGTGTATTGCAGATTGCGGCGCACCCGTTTGTGAAACCCCACTATTGGTGCAAGTTTGCGCAGGGTCCAGCCCATGGCGGGCACCCGCCAGCGATAGGGGATGAGCTTGAGCGTGCCGATCAGCCCGCGCAACACCACATTACTGGCAAAGTACTTTGCACGCTGGGAAAAAGTCAGCTCTGACTGAGCTACAGGCATGGGGATTGGTGCTCCTGCTGGCGATATCGCAACGCCGGATCATAGTGGCCTCAGACTGGATGCACAAGAAACCGCAAATGAGAAACCCGCGCCAAGGGGGCGCGGGTTTCAGGTAATCCGACCGAGGGAACAGACAGATTACTCTTCTTCTTCGTCCGACTTTAGCTCGATATCGCCGTTGACGACCATCTCGCGCAGCAGGTTGACGATGATGCCAAAGGCGGCCTCGCCATCGGCGCGTTTCACGCGGCCCAGCTGATTTGCTTCTTCGCGCAGGTTGTTGGCCATGCGGGTCGACATGTTTTCCAACAGGAAGGTGACGGAGGCCACATCGTCTTCTTCGGTGGCAAAGGCGATGGCGGTGGTCAGTTCCTGCGGTCCCAGCGCGCGCACCAGTTTCGGCACATCCATTGCCTCGACCTTTTGGGCGATGAGCGCGAAGGTGAAGATCGATTTGCGCACGTCGGTTGCGAATTCTTGGTCTTCCTCATCGAGGGCAGTAAGCACCTCCTCGCGTTTGGCGGCGGCGGATTGCGTCAGGATCGCACCAACACGTTGGCCGGGCGTTTGCTCAAACGCCACCTGCGGCCGGGCCTCGATTTGAGACGCCAGTGACAGACCGATGCGATCCACCGTGTCGGGGGTTACGTTGCTGGTCTGACTGACCGCATAGGTAATGCGGCGCGCAAGGGGGCCAGGCAGGTGCTGCAGCATCTGAGCGGCCTTGGCGGTGTCGATCTTCGACAGCAGCACGGCCGCGACCTCGGTGCTTTCGGCCTTGGCCAGATCGGCGAGTTCCTCCGGAGGCAGCTTGCGCAGCCGCTCCCAAGGATCGCCAAACTGACGCACGCCGGCTTCTTTGCGCAAGCGGCTGTGGGTATGGCGGCTGATCTTACCTTCCATTGCGGTCAGCGCACCGGCGAGACCATTAGGGAAGGAAAGCCCAATGTTTTCCAACTGTTCTGCAAATTCTGCGGCCACCGCATGCAACGTCTGGCGATCCACCAGACGCATTTTGCCCATCTGCTGCGTCAGTTCGAGCTGCAGATCGTCTGGCAATTCTTCAAGCGGTACGTCTGCGCCTTCGTTGAGAAGAAGGCGCACGACGATTGCGGCTTTGGCTTTGCCGCTCAAACCAGGGAGACCCCCGGAAAGAGCAGGTGCCGGTGCGGCTGGCGCGAAATCGCCAAGCCCCATATCCGGAGATGCCATGGGGAGCGCTAAGGCTGATGATTGTTCCATTCTTGAACCTTGACCCGAAAAGATTCTCTTTCTGTCAGATCACAAGATAGACCGTTAGCCGTAAAGAAAGCCTGAAGCTTAGTAGTTAACGGTGACTCCTGTTTGAATTGCTTGTCTCAGCGAGGTCTCAGCCCATGTTCCCTCGCCTCCGCGGGCCTTGATTTCTTTCCACTGAGCCAGCGCTTGCGCATATTGTCCTGTCTCAACAAAGCCTTGCGCCATATAGCTGCGGGCCAGGATATTGTCGGGGTCCTGCGCGATTGCACGGGTGTAATATGCCGAAGCAAGGTCACTGCGACCCAATTTGCGATTTGTGAACCCCCAATAGGTCAGGACGCGGCTATCCGTCTGCTCTGGGTGAGCGGCCAGTACCGCCTGTGCGTCCTCAAAACGGTCGAGATAGGCCAGCTCGCGCGCGGTCTCCAGAAGTTGCTGACCGTTCAGGGATGATTCTTCGGGTTTCACACATTTCTTGGCCTCATCGTCCCAGACCCGCTTGCCCCAGCATTTCTTTGTGGTTTCCGAGGGTGTCGGCGGTGTGGTCGTGTCCCCGCCAGCGGCGAACCCAGCGATCGGCATGGAAAGGGGCAGGGCGAGAGCAAGGACGAGAGCAGTAAAGCGCATGAGGACCTCCTGTGGTTTCTATCAATGACTACGTCGAAAACCCGGGTGCTGCGCAAAATAAGTGATCACGATGGCGTGAAAACTCAGCGAGGATTGTCACGGCGGCATCACACGCAGTCTGAAAGATCGACAGAAGGAAATTTTTGATCAAATTATAGCGCCGGGAGGAGTGCTGAATGGATTTATCAATAGTGCGGGCGTCACCGCAGGATTTCAAAACTGTTGCGGGCCTTGTTCATGCGTTGTTGCAAGAACTCTCTGGAGGCAAGGCCACACCTATTGGCGAGCTTGAAGAGACCGCACAGGTCGTCCTGAGCAAATACGGGGTGTTCGCGCTTTTGGCATTGTCCGACGGGCAGCCGCTTGGGGTTGTGGTGCTAAATGAATGCGCTGCGATCTACGCGGGTGGAGAATTTGGCGAGATCACGGAGCTTTATGTACGCCCCGAGGCGCGCTCGCTTGGGGTGGCTGCGCGATTGGTAGAGGCGGCAATCGTGGAGGCAACGCGCCATGGCTGGCACCGGATAGAGGTCGGCGCGCCGCCGCAGCCTGAGTGGGCGCGCACGATGCAGTTCTATTTGCGCAACGGATTTGAAGAGGTCGGCCCGCGCCTGCGCCGCCGTCTGTAAGCCAATGAAAAACCCCGCCGGTGAGGGCGGGGTTTCAGATGCGCACGGGAGGGCGGTGTTATTCGCCAAACACCCGCTTAAAGATCGTGTCGACATGTTTGGTGTGATAGCCCATGTCGAATTTCTCGTTGATACCGTCCTCGCCCAAGGCCGCAACCACCTCAGCATCGGCCAGCAGCAGTTCGCGGAAATCGACGCGATCTTCCCAGACCTTGAGCGCGTTGCGCTGCACCATGGAATAGGCGTCCTCGCGGCTGACACCGGCCTGCGTGAGGGCCAGCAGCACGCGCTGGGACATCACCAGACCCGGGAATTTGTTCATATTGTCGAGCATGTTTTCCGGGAACACCAGCATCTTGTCGATGACGCCCGCCAAACGGTGCAGCGCGAAATCGAGCGTCACGGTGGCGTCAGGGCCGATGCCGCGCTCCACCGAGGAATGCGAGATGTCACGCTCATGCCAGAGCGCCACGTTTTCCATCGCCGGGATCACCGACATGCGCACCAGACGCGCAAGACCGGTGAGGTTTTCGGTGAGAACCGGGTTCTTCTTGTGCGGCATCGCCGAGGAGCCTTTCTGGCCCATGGAGAAGAATTCCGCACCTTCCAGCACTTCGGTGCGCTGCATGTGGCGGATCTCGATCGCGATGTTCTCGATCGAGGAGGCAATCACACCGAGGGTGGCAAAGAACATGGCGTGGCGGTCGCGCGGGATCACCTGAGTGGAGATCGGCTCCGGGTTCAGGCCCAGTTGTTCGCAGACGTGTTCTTCGACGCGCGGATCGATATTGGCAAAGGTGCCCACGGCGCCTGAGATCGCACCGGTGGCAATTTCTTCGCGTGCGGCGATCAGGCGTTTCTTGTTGCGGTCCATCTCCGCATAGAAACGCGCAAAGGTCAGACCCATGGTGGTGGGTTCGGCGTGGATGCCGTGGCTGCGGCCAACACGCACGGTGTCTTTGTGCTCCAGCGCGCGTTTTTTGAGCGCGTCCAAGAGCTTGTCCATGCCGACCATCAACAGGTCCGCAGCGCGGGTCAGCTGCACGTTGAAGCAGGTATCAAGTACATCCGAGGAGGTCATGCCCTGATGCACAAAGCGGGCTTCTTCCGATCCGACATGCTCTGCCAGATGGGTCAGAAAGGCGATGACGTCATGTTTGGTAACGGCTTCGATCTCGTCGATGCGTGCGACGTCGAACTCGACGTCCTTGGCTTTCCAGACCGCCTCCGCGTTTTCGCGCGGGATCACGCCGAGGTTCGCCATGGCGTCGCAGGCGTGCGCCTCAATCTCGTACCAGATGCGGAACTTGGTCTCGGGAGACCAGACGGCAACCATATCGGGGCGGGCGTAGCGGGGGATCATAGGCAGCAGCACCTTTCAAAGACGGTGGAAGAGATGGCGCTCTCATAGACGAGCGATGCCCCGGCGGCAAGCGCCGCGCCGCAGCAGCGCCGTGCCGCTGTCCAAAATCCCCGTCAGATGCGTGGTGTGAGGCCGTCAAAGCAGGCTTTGTTCTCGCAATAGACCGGACAGGTCGCCAGTTGGTCATGGCGGGCCTGAAGATCACCGCAAGCCCCCTGCGCGAGACACCCTGCGCAGCGCGACACCATCTGCATCAGGCGGCGCGCCTCGCCTTCGGGGTCACGCGCCAGACGCGCGGCCTGATCTATGCCGAGCCGCTGGCTCATTCCATTGACGAGATCGGCGCTGTCACTCAGCTTGCGCATTAGTCCCATGGTGGGCGTCCTCCTGTTGCTGGCTGTGGCAACCCTAATGAGGAACGCGCGCCGCGCCTTGATGTCGATCAAATGGCTGCGGCGTCCATGTCCTGACCTTCCCGAGACATATCGGGAAGCTTTGGCGCATCTTCCAGCCGTGTCTCGACCCGAGAGCTTTGTTCAAGGGTGCGATGCACCGGGCATTTGTCGGCAATCTCCAACAATTTAGCGCGTTGCTCCTGATCCAGATCGCCCTGCAAGTGGATCACCCGCATAAACCGGTCGATCTTGGCAGGGCCAGATGGGATCGCGTCCTGCGCGTGGACCTTGTCGTGACAGACCTCAACGCTGATCCCGTCCAGCGGCCAGCCCTTACGCCGTGCATACATCCTCAGTGTCATCGAGGTACAGGCCCCAAGCCCCGCCGCCACAAACCCATAAGGTGACAGCCCGCGATTGGTGCCGCCATAGGCTTCGGGCTCATCTGCCAACACATGATGGTAGGGGCCGTTTTGCACATCCTGCAAGAATCCCTCCGGGTCGGCCTCGGTGACGCGGATGACACCTTCGGGCGCGCCGGGTGGGGGGGCTGGGGGCTTCATATCCACATAGCGCGTGGCCCATGTGGCGATCATGTCTGCGGCATATTCCGCATCGCAAGGATCGGTGATCAGATGGTCGGCGTCATCCAGGGTGACAAAGCTCTTGGGGTGGCGCGCGGCCTGAAAGATCTCGGCGGCATTGTCGATGCCAACGGTGGCATCGCGCGGTGCATGCATCACCAGAAGTGCGGCCCTAAGGTCTGCCACCGCTTCGCCAAGCTCGGTCTGGCGGATGTCATCGACAAATTCCTTGCCGATCACAAAAGGACGCCCGCCGAGGCTCACCTCTGCCTGCCCGTCGCGATTGATTGCCTCAAGCGCGTCTTCAAAGTGATGCGCCACATGACCCGGATCAAAGGGCGCGCCCAGCGTCACCACGCTCTTGACCGAGGGGATGCCTGCGCGTGCCCGCAAGACTGCGGCCCCTCCCAGCGAGTGACCGATCAGCATGTCGGGCGCCATGTTGCGGCTGGCCAGATAGCGCGCCGCGGCGATCAGATCCGCCACATTAGAGGTAAAGCTCGTATTGGCAAACTCTCCCCCGGAATGGCCAAGGCCCGTGAAATCGAACCGCAACACCGCGATCCCCATCGCCGACAGTCGCGCGGCAATCCGCCGGGCGGCGGGGATGTCCTTGGAACAGGTGAAGCAATGGGCAAAAAGGGCGGTGGCCAGCACCGGCCCCTCGGGCAGGTCGAGGCGCGCGGCAAGGTCATGTCCGGCGTGGCCGGTGAAACTGATGCGTTCGGTGGGCATGGGCGTGGCTTTCGGGGCTTGGCTTTTGTGGGTCGGCTTTCCTAAGGTGCGCCGACGTCAGGGTTACGGCAAGGCGGCTGTCACAACCGTCACGGGAAGGTGAAGGAGCGTCAAATGAATGTGCATGATGTGTCAGGCCAAGCGATTGCCGGCATTGGGCGGTTTACGCCCTTGGATGCGCGCGACCGGGACATGTGGGCACGTCTCGTGAGGTTCTGCGCAAATGAACCCCGCGCGTTTGAGCGCGACCCGCAGGTTGGCCATGTTACCGCATCTGCCTTCGTGCTGTCGCCGGACTTCACGTCGGTGTTGTTGACCCATCACGCGAAACTTGACCGCTGGCTGCAATTGGGTGGGCATTGCGATGGTATTCAGGACGCCTGTTTCAACGCCACCAAAGAGGCCTATGAGGAAAGCGGGCTGTCCCGTATCCGGCTGCTAACGTCCGAGGTATTTGACGTCGATGTGCATGAGATCCCGGCCTCGGCCAAGGAACCGGCGCATCTGCATTACGATGTGCGCTATCTTTTTGTGGCGGAGGCGGGGGAGCCATTGGCGAGCGAGGAATCTCATGCACTGTCCTGGGTGCCGCTGGATCAGCTGGCCGAGGAGGCCGAAGGCGTTGCGGTTGTGGCACGCAAATGGCCGCTCTGGCGGGAGCGGCTGGACCTGTGAAAGCCGTGTTGAAATTGTGCCGCGTCGGGATTTGGGCGCTGTTGATCCTCTGCATCCTGTCTCTGATGGGTGGCTTTCTGGGCGTGCTGCATCCGCTTGGCGATAGTCTTGCGGTCTTTCGCGTACCCTTTGCCGGGCTTGCGATGATCTGCGCCTTCATCCTGCGCCGCGATGCGCGCGCGGCCTTGCTGGGGGCGGTGGCGACAGGGGTGATGCTGGTCAATTGGCTGAACCATTCACCCGCAGCAGAGAACCCGACCGCGCAACAATTGACCCTCTATCAGAAAAATATGCTGTGGCGGAATGACGGCAATGAGAGCCTGATGGAGGCCATTCGCACCTCAGGCGCAGATATCGTCACGCTCGAGGAAATCTCTCGTGAAAACATGCCGATCCTTGGTGATTTGCAGGCCGACTATCCGGTACAGCAGTTCTGCCCGTTTCGCCGGGTCGGAGGTGTCGCGGTGCTGGCGCGCGGCGTCACGGCGACCAACAGGCTCGCCTGTGCAGAGGACCTCGGGCTGGCCGCGATGGAGGTCGAGGGACCAACAGGGCGGTTCTGGGTGGCGGCGCTGCACCTGCCGTGGCCCTGGCCGCATGAGCAGGCAGAGCATGTGGACAGGGTGGTAAAGCGGCTGGAGCCCCTCGACGGGCCGGTGATCCTCGCCGGGGATTTCAACGCCGTGGGCTGGTCCAATGCGGTGGCGCAGATCGGCGCGGCAGGCGGCATGGCGCGGGTCGGCCCTTATGCGGCGACGTTTGATCTGCCGCCGCTCGATTTCCCCATCGGCATTGACCATGTGCTGGCTCCGGGCGGCAAAGGCGAGATCGAGATACAGCCGAAACTCGCCTCTGACCATCACGGGGTCTTGGCCCATCTACCATGGCCAGACACGCCGCAGTGAGGCGCAGACTTTATATCTGCCCCATGAGCGCGGGATCAAAGGGGTAGGTGGTCAGGTTTTCAAATCCATCCTCGGTGATCAGAACCTGATCTTCGAGCTTGATCGAGAAATCGCCGCCAACCTCGCCCACCAAGGCTTCCACACAGAGCACCATCCCCGGCTCCAGCGGATAGTCAAACGCACCTTCCACCGCCTGATCCGGATAGGCCACCAAGGGCCATTCATCACACAGCCCCACACCATGCATCAGGCAGCCGTATTTTTGCGCCTGATATTTTGCGTCCAGCACATGGGTGCCTGCCGTGAGCTCCGGGATCATCACGCCCGGTTTCAGCATTTCCATATTGGTCATGATGTGTTCATGCGCGTGCTGCATCGCATAGATCATGTCCGGGCGCGGCTTCTGATCGCCGATCCACCAACTGCGGGAAATATCGACGCAAATCCCGTAGCTGCCCACCAGATCGGTATCAAAGGAGATAATCTCGTTGCGCTGGGTGATGCGCGGGCCGCATTCCTGAAACCACGGGTTCGTGCGTGGCCCCGAAGCCAGCAGTCGCGTCTCGATCCATTCGCCACCCCGGCGGATGTTCTCCGCATGCAGCACCGCCCAGATGTCATCCTCCGAGGTCTTGCCATCGCCCACATTGGCGCGGGCAAAATCCTCCATCGCCTTCACGGCGGTCTCGCAGGCGTGGGACGCACAGCGCATGGCAAGGATCTCGTCCTTGCCCTTGATTGCGCGGGCTTTTTCGGTGACTTCCTCGCCTTCCATGACCTCGAAGCCTTGCGCCTCAAGTGCGCGTAGCCCGTGCAGCATGACCTTGTCCACCGCCAGACGCATGTTGCCGCTGCCGTGTTCCCCGATCAGCACGCGGATCTCATTCGAGAGCGCATCGGCGGCCACATCCACCTTGTCGCCCCGGTCAAAGTAGAACAGATCCGCGCCGGAACGCTGTTCGCGCACCAAAGGGTTGAACGTCGACAGGAACGGCGAGTTCTTGTAGTCCCAGATCACCATGTAGCCATCCGCGCAGAGCAGGAGCGCGCGAAACGGGTTATGGGTGTTCCACAGCTGCATATTGGTGCTGTCGGTGGCGTAGCGGATGTTGAGCGGGTCAAACATCAGCAGTCCGCCATAGCCGCGCTCCACAATCGCCTGCGTCAGCCGCTGCCAGCGGTAGTGGCGCATGGCTTCCAGATTGGGCAGTTCCAACCCTGCCGCTGCCCATTCCGAAAACGCCAGCTGTGTGGGGCCGATCTCGATCCGGTCGTTGTCGTTGGGGCTGCCATCGCCCAAAACGGACCCGCGGCTGGGGTCGATCTTTCGACGATCACGGAAGTGTTCGTTCATCTTCGCCTCCCTGGCTCTTTGGCCTCAGCCTGCCGGGGCTTGCGCGGCGTGGCGTTCCCAAATGCGACCCGGAGCATGTCCGTTTTGGCCGAATTGGCGGGACTGGCGTGTTTGATACAGTGGCTGCGCCCTGAAACTGTACAGTCGTGCACAGTTTTGACAGCAGTGCTATGGCTGGCACATGACAGAGATTCTCCAAACCTCCATTCCCTATAATCCGCTTGCTCTGCGCCCACTGCCCGGCATTCAGCCGCTCAAACCGGAGGATTGGCTGCGCTTTGACGCCGGGTTTGCCGCGCAAGTGGCTGAGCGGGAGCGGCTGTTGCGCGATCACCCCGATGCGGTAATTGCGATGGATGCGGGGGCCGCACCAGCCGCGCAAGAGCTGCTCGATCAGGTGCTGGCGGTGCGCTATGGCGCAGGCACTGACGCCGACCACGTCACCCGGCCAGATGGTGTGAAGGTTGCGATCAATCGCGCCCGGCCGATGGAGACTTTGGGCCGGATTGCACAGCAGGATTTCTGTATCTTGGAGAGGCCCGAAGGTGGCGCAGAACATGTGCTGACGGCGGCCGTATTGTGTTTTCCCGCCAGTTGGACGCTGGCGGAGAAATTCATGAAGCCGCTGCTGGCGATCCATGAGCCAGTCAAAGACTATGAAGCGGGGATTGCACGACGGGTGCAGCGGTTGTTTGACGGGGTGCAGGTGGGGCGGCCGCTCTGGCGTTTCAACGCGTTGTGGTATGCGGACCCAAGCCTGCACCAACCCAGGTTAGAGCGTGATCCGCGCCCAACTTCCACGCCCGAAACCCAAAATTACATGCGCAGCGAATTGCAGTCGATTTACCGTCTGCCAGTGACGCGCGCCGTGGTTTTTTCCATCCATACAACTGTGATGTCGCGTGCGCAGGTCCTGGCACAATGGGGCGCACGCTCTGGGGCGGAATAAAAACACCCCGTAACATGAGTATGTTACGGGGTGTTTTGCATGTTGTGATGGGTGTTTAGTTCACCGCAGCATTGAGCAGAACAGAAGATTCCAGAAACATCAGCGCTGCAAGCACGGCCATCATTTGCACGCTAAAGCGCATATCGCCGCCCCGGATCAAATTTACCGCAGCGGCAGTGATTCCGATCGGCAGGGAAAAGATCGCCATGATCGCGGTCAGTACCCATGCGCTTGCTGTGTTGGGGTTGCAATTCTTGAAAGACAGGACGCCGGACACTTTGCGGCAAGCGGCAGAGAGATCGCTCTGCTTTGCGGGGGCACGTCGCTCGATCACGCGGTCACAGGCTAGGGTCAGGCTGCCAAAGGTCTCATCAACCGGTGCAAAACGAGCGGCCCCGCGTGGGCAAGTCTCTGGCGTTTGCACAACATCCTCGCAAGCATCGCGTGCGGCATAATTGTCAAAGGCGGCAACCGGCTGCGCAATATACTGCACCGCACCAACCGGCGTTGCGCTTTGATCATCAACGGGCAGTTGAATATCACAGGCGATATCCATTTCAGCCACAGTGTCTGGGGCAAAGGCGGACAAAAAGGCCTCGCGCTCCAGCATGATGCCGGTATCGAGCCACTCGACCGTGGTGGCCTCCAGATCCGCAAGCAACGCCTGCATGGCACGTGCAAGGATCATCTCGGTCAGTTCCGCATCCACATGTTCGGGAAAGCGCGGGGTAAAGATCAGATCCAGATGACTGCGGCAGGGGGCACCATCGCTTTGACGCATGGGGTGCGGGCTGCGGCGGTGGCGAATGTCGACGATATAGTGGTCACATTCCAGACGGACGCGATGCGCGCGTTTGGTGTGAAATTGTTCCACCTCGTGACCAAATTCTTCGAGTGTTTGAACCACAAGTACCGAAGCCTTGGACAGTGCCGTCTCGTCACGCTCGCCAAAGCCGAGTTTGCCGCGATAGGCCGAAGCCGACACATTCTGTGTAGTCTGATCGAGCACCGTGAAATCCTCCATCGGTTGTGTTCACCAACAAAGGTAGACTCCGAAAACGTAGAAAATTGGGCGCGTTCGACAGTTAATTTGGCGTAAAATCAGAATCCCATATCGGAGTAGGTGGATGGAATAAGTTGTTTAAAAACAATGTTTTATTTTGTGTTGTTTTCATGAGGTACGGGAAATGCGGCAGGAAATTGACGGTTCCCAGCCACATTGATGCCCAAGCCCTTACAATCTGACGACCTTGCTGTTGATTGTTCTTAACGCCCAACAGTGATCAGTTTCAGCCGTCGATCTGGCGTCCCATGATGGCGAGAGACTGTTGGTAAACGGTAGCGGCGTTCCATTGTTTCAGAACTTTGTAGTTGGGTTCGCCTTGCTGGTAGCCCTTGCCGGGTCTCCAGCCCTTTTGACGCAGGAAGTTCGCGGTTGAGGCAAGCGCATCGCCCATATTGTAGAAATCAACCCGCCCGTCACCGTTCCAGTCCTGACCATACTCCAGCGCATTGCCGGGCAGAAACTGAGTATGCCCCAGCTCGCCGTGCTTGGCGCCTTTGGTTGCCATGCTGATCGCGCCTTGATCCACCAGTTTCAGGGCGCCAATGGCGTGAGGTTCAAAGAACTTTGAGCGGCGGCAATCATAGGTCAGGGTCACGATGGATGAGACCACCTGACTGTCGCCCATATAGTTGCCAAAGGCGGTTTCCATGCCGTGAATGGCAATGAGCAACCCGGCAGGCACGCCATATTTGCGCTCTAGGGCTGCAAAAAACTCGGCATTGCGGGCCTTATGTTTGCGCCCTTGTGCGACGATGGTCGTAGCCCCGCGCACCTGCATGAATTTTTCCAGACTATAACGAAAGCTCTTTTGGTTGCGGTCGGCGGCGATGGTGCCAGTGGCGTAGCGCGTCTGCGCCAGTGCATTGAGCCCCGCCTGACGAACGCCCGCGCGTTTGGCGGTGCGGGCAAAATCCGCTTTCCACGCTTCAAACCCCGCTGATGTGTTGCCGCAGCTGGCCGCAAGACCGGCGATAGGTGTTGCAATGGCGAGGCTGGCGGCAAGGCCAAAGGCCGCGAGACGGGAAGACAGCATAAAAGAACCCTCTGAAAATGACGGATGTCTAAAGCGAACTTACGTGGCAAAGGCGGGGCTTTCACCCCTTATTTGCGGGGAGCTTTATTTAGAAGGCGGCATCTTGCGCAGCCAGCGCCAGCCCGTCGGCCACAGCCGTCATTGCGCGCTCTGTCTCGATCAACGCTGTGGGGCAGAGATCCTGAAGTGCGGCGCGGACCGCCATCAGCAACGCAGACCCACCCACCATGACGCAGCGGTTGACGTTGCCGGGGGACACGCCGGCCAGACGTAGGGTCTCGGCGGCCTCATCCTGAATGTCCTGCACCATCTGCGTCAGCGACTGTTCGAGTGCGGCGCGGGGCAGGGCGGCGGAAAGCCCTGGCTCGACAATGCGCAAATCGATCTGCGCCGTTTCGTCTGTGGCGCCATTGGCGCGGATCTTCCCGGCCTCAGTCGCAAAGGCCAGATCGTGGCCCAGCTCATCCTCCAGCACTTGCAGGAGCCGGTTCAGCCCGCTGCGATCTTCGGCGTTCTGCGCCAGATCGCGCGCCGCGCGGCGGGTGTCGGGCCCATAGAGGAAGGGGATCATCTGCCATGTGGCAAGATCATTGAAGATCCGGTTGGGCGCTGGCAGGCTGCCCCCGCCAAAGCTGTTACGGATCATCGCACCACGCCCGAGATGCGGCATCACATGGTCAATGCTGATCTGGCGGTCAAAATCAGTGCCGCCCAGACGCAGGCCGTGGCTGGCCAGAATACGGGTGCCGCCGCTGTCGTCCTGCTCAAAGCAGGTGAAATCCGATGTACCGCCGCCGATATCCACCACAAGGCCGATGCCCGGATGCGGACGGGCGGCGCGCAGGGCGGCTTCGGGTTCATACATGAACTGCACATCCTGAAACCCGGCCTTTTGGTAACAATGGCGCAGGTCTTCTTCGGCGCGGGTATTGCGGGCCTCGTCCTTGGAGTGAAATTTCACCGGCCGCCCCGAAAGCGCATGGGTGAACTCCAGTCGTGTTGCCGTCTCGGCGCGGGTTTTCACCTCGCGCAGGAAATGCGCGATGACATCGGAGAAATCCATCATCTCGCCGCCCAAGCGGCGCTTTTCATAAAGGAGCGAGGTGCCCAGCAGGCTCTTGAGTGCACGCATGAACCGCCCCTCGTCGCCCTCAATCAGGGCGCGGGTGGCGCTGCGCCCGATCCGGCGTGTCTTGGTGTCGCTGTCAAAGAATACGGCGGTGGGCAGCGTGGTTTCGCCCGGCTCCAGTTCTACCAGCCACGGACGCCCCGCAACGGCCAGTCCTGCGGCAGAGTTGGAGGTACCAAAGTCGATCCCCAATGTATGGGGGCGCGTTGTGCTGCTTGGATTTGTCTCAGTCATCTGCCGGGCCTCGCGATGGTCAAGGCGCGCAGACCTACAGCAAGGGCCGGGGCGTCTCAACCGTCATTTAATGATTTGACGAAGCACATAGCCCGGCGCGCGATCCATGGGTCCACCCCGTCCCTCAAAATGAAAAGAGCGCCCCGGTCGGGGGCGCTCTCTCGATCACTATGTCAGCCGGATCAGCAGCTGTAGTACATCTGATATTCAACCGGATGCGGGGTGTGTTCGTAGGTTTCCACTTCGTCCATCTTGAGGGCGATATAGCCTTCGATCTGGTCTTTGGTGAACACATCGCCTTGCAGCAGGAAGTCGTGATCCGCCGCGAGGCATTCCAGTGCTTCGCGCAGGGAGCCACAGACGGTCGGGATGCCAGCCAGTTCCTCTGCGGGCAGATCGTAGAGGTTCTTGTCCATGGCTTCGCCCGGATCGATCTTGTTCTTGATGCCGTCCAGACCGGCCATCAGCAGGGCTGCAAACGCCAGATAGGGGTTTGCCGCCGGATCGGGGAAGCGGGCCTCGACGCGCTTTGCCTTCGGGGATTCGGTCCACGGAATACGCACGCAGCCAGAGCGGTTACGGGCGGAGTACGCGCGCAGAACGGGGGCTTCAAAGCCCGGGATCAGACGCTTGTAGGAGTTGGTGGACGGGTTGGTGAAGGCATTGAGCGTTTTGGCGTGCTTCAGGATACCGCCGATGAACCACAGCGCCTCGTCGGAGAGATCCGCGTATTTGTCACCTGCAAAGAGCGGCTTGCCGTCTTTCCAGATCGACATGTTGACGTGCATGCCGGTGCCGTTGTCGCCTGCGATGGGCTTGGGCATGAAGGTTGCGGATTTGCCGTAGGCGTGGGCCACATTGTGGATCACGTATTTGTATTTCTGCAGCTCGTCGGCCTGTTTGGTCAGGCTGTCGAAGATCAGACCCAGCTCGTGCTGGCAGGACGCAACCTCGTGGTGGTGCTTGTCCACTTTCATGCCCAGACGCTTCATGGTGGAGAGCATCTCGGAGCGCAGGTCTTGTGCTTCGTCAATCGGGTTTACCGGGAAGTAGCCACCTTTTACGCCCGGACGGTGACCCATGTTGCCGGTTTCATACTCGGCATCAGAGTTCCAGGAGGCGTCGGTCGCATCGACCTCGTAGGAGACTTTGTTGATGGTGTTGGAGAACCGCACATCGTCAAAGAGGAAGAATTCGGCCTCAGGACCCATGTAAGCCACATCACCGATGCCGGAAGACTTGAGGTAGGCTTCGGCTTTTTCGGCAGTGCCGCGCGGGTCGCGCTCATAGGCTTCGCCGGTGTCGGGCTCAACCACGGAGCAGTGAATGCAGATGGTTTTTTCCGCGTAGAAGGGATCCACATAGGCGGACTCGGTGTCCGGGATCAGCTTCATGTCGGAGGCTTCAATGGATTTCCAGCCTGCGATGGAAGAGCCGTCGAACATGAAGCCTTCCTCAAGGAAGTCCTCATCAATCTGATCTGAGATCAGAGTGACGTGCTGCAGTTTGCCACGCGGGTCGGTGAAACGGATGTCGACATATTCTGCCTCTTCATCCTTGATCAGCTTGA
Organism: Tritonibacter mobilis F1926; assembly: GCF_000376545.2. NCBI lineage: Bacteria > Pseudomonadati > Pseudomonadota > Alphaproteobacteria > Rhodobacterales > Paracoccaceae > Tritonibacter > Tritonibacter mobilis. Next base: position 1,726,861 of record NZ_CP015230.1, on the reverse strand, counting down.
GAACTGCGTCTTTGCTCATTTGAAGTTATTCCTCCGTGAGAAACTTGGGTATTTCGGGATGTTCGTATGTGCCTTTCGCCGCAGATCCGGGCGAAAAGCAGATGATCAGAGCGCGTCGGAGCCGGATTCACCGGTCCGGATGCGGATCGCCTGTTCAATCGGGCTGACAAAGATCTTGCCGTCGCCGATCTTGTCGGTCTTGGCTGCGGCGACGATGGCCTCGATGGCGGCGTCGACCTGATCGTCGTCCAGAACCACCTCGATCTTTACCTTGGGCAGAAAGTCCACGACATATTCCGCACCACGATAGAGTTCCGTGTGGCCTTTTTGGCGACCAAAGCCCTTTACTTCGATGACAGAGAGACCTTGAACGCCGACGTCCTGCAGCGCTTCTTTCACCTCGTCGAGCTTGAACGGCTTGATGATGGCTTCGATCTTTTTCATGTCCGGGCTCCTCGCAACCTTGTCGAATGTGGTCAGATCATTTTCAAGTGATGGCCACAATGCGTAAGCCGAAGCAGATGCCACCGGAACCAGTAGATTTCGGCAGGTGCGCTTAAAATTTGAGCGGTGCGCTTAAAATATGAGCATATGTGAATCGGAGGGGTGAGATGACCGAATTACTGACCGCAGAACAGATGCGCGCGATTGAACAGGCTGCCATTAAGAGCGGTGCGGTGAGCGGTCTGGAATTGATGGAGCGCGCCGGGCGCGGGGTGGTTGAGGCCATATGTGATAAATGGCCTGAGTTTTCCGGGGGATTTGTCGCAGGGGGCGCTGCCCCCCGGCCTGCGGCCGTCCCCCGGGATATTTCTGAAAAGCTGAAGCGGGCGGTCGTTCTCTGCGGGCCGGGCAACAATGGCGGCGACGGGTTCGTGGTGGCGCGGCTGCTGAAAGAGCGTGGCTGGGCGGTGGAGGTGTTCCTCTATGGTGACGCGGCGAAACTGCCAGCAGATGCCAAGATAAATTACCAGCGCTGGTGTGAGTTGGGGGCGGTGTGGGATCTGTCGAATTCCTCTTTTGAGAAGCATGTCGGGCAGGCTGCTGATTTGGTGGTGGATGCGCTGTTTGGCACCGGCTTAACGCGGCCGATAGATTTGCCATTGGCTCTCCTGGCAGTGGAGCCGGTGGTCGTGGCAGCTCCCAAGGTTGTGGCGATAGATCTGCCGTCTGGCGTGTGCAGCGACAGCGGTAGGGTTCTAGGGGACAGTGCGGTTGTGGCGGGTTTGACCGTCACGTTTCACGCGCCAAAGCGCGGCCATGTACTGGCGGACGGACCAGAGAGATGTGGGGCGCTGGTGGTGAAATCGATTGGATTGAATGCGGATGCGCCGCTGGATCGGGCATCGCGCCCGGTGTGGAGGGATGCGCCCGATGTGGGTGTGCTGGCGAAGGGACAGGGGGCGCATAAATTCACCCACGGTCATGCGCTGATCTTATCGGGTGGAGCTGGGCGCACGGGGGCGGCGCGGTTGGCGGCGCGGGGCGCGCTGCGGATTGGCGCGGGGCTGGTCACGCTGGGGGTTCCGCCTTCGGCGCAGATGGAGGTTGCGTGCCAGATCACCGCCTTGATGCTGCAACGCGTGGGGGACGGTGGGGCGCTGAGGGAGGTCCTTTCGGACAATCGTATCAATGCGCTGTGTCTTGGTCCGGGCCTTGGGAAAGAGCGTGCGCGTGAGTTGGTTCCAATCGCGCTGCAAAATCATGAACGCGCGATGGTTCTGGATGCGGACGCGCTCTCGGCGTTTGGAGACGACCCTCAGGCGCTGTTTGATATGCTGCACAAGAAGTGCGTGCTGACCCCGCATGGCGGAGAGTTCGCGCGTTTGTTTCCTGATATTGCGCAGCGATTGGCGGAACCAGCCCTCTGCGGGCCGGCCTATTCCAAGGTCGACGCGACCCGTGAGGCGGCGTGCCGGGCGGGGGCAACGGTTTTGTTCAAAGGTGCGGATACGGTTATCGCAGAGCCTGACGGAGGCTGTGCGGTCTCGGCGGCAATCTATGACCGGTCAGGTCCGTGGCTTGCAACGGCTGGGGCGGGGGATGTTCTGGCGGGGTTTATCACCGGGCTGTTGGCGCGTGGGGTTGCCCCTCATGAGGCCGCCGCGACGGCAGCGTGGTTGCATGTGGAATGCGCGCGCAGCTTTGGCGCGGGACTGATTGCGGAGGATTTGCCAGAGCAACTGCCGAAGGTGTTCAGCGGTCTGGGGATCTAAGTCTGCGGCTGCAGGGCCGCGTCGAACCCATGCGCTGAGAGCACTTCCATACCGCGTACATAGAGGACAGAAGGTGCCTCCAGCCAGATCTGCACGCAGTCGATCTGGTGCATGCCATCGTCGGTGATGTATTGATCGTCGATCAAGGCTGCGGCCTGCACATATGCCTCGTGGCGGCCAAAGAGCGCCTCTGCACGCCAGTCCCGCACCAGCACCAACTGCCGAGCGGGCAGCACCAGATCCTGTTCCGGGCGATCCGTTCCTAAGGCTTCGGCGGCAAAGCGTACCATGCGGCTGCGCTCCGTGCGGCGTGTGATGTCGCGGATCGACAGGATACCCTTGTCGCGGGTGATGACATCGTCGCGGCTGCTCAATTGGTCTGCGGCCTTATAACCCTTGCGCGTCAACACCTCTGCCGTCGCCTCAACGCCGCTGAGCGGGCGCAGACCGGAAGGCGTGCCCAGATCAGACCCTCCGAGAGGAGACTGCAATTTGGCGTATGACATGGGGGAACCTCCGGTCGCGATGCGTCTTTCATCACCTGAGCCATAAATATGGCGAAAGAACGTCGCAGATGAGGTGCATCTTGGCGCGGGTATGGTAAACTCTGCGCGAGTAAACCATGCATGTCGGAACGTCTTGCAAGTCATTCTGCATTGGTATACTGCCGCATACAGCAAGCTTGACGCGGCTCGCCAAGAGTGTTTGCGAACCCGTTTCAGGCTTTTTCTTACACAGAATCGTCGGGACCGTCATGAGCTTGTACACAGACTACCTAAAAGAGATCGAAACGCGTAAGGGCGAAGGGTTGCATCCCAAACCCATTGACGATGGCGCGCTGGTTGCGGAGCTGATTTCGCAGATCAGGGACTCTGACAACGAGCATCGTGAAGACTCTCTGAAGTTCTTTATCTACAACACCTTGCCCGGCACCACGAGCGCAGCAGGGGTGAAGGCTGCCTTCCTCAAGGAGATCATTCTCGGCGAGGTCGAGGTGGCTGAGATCACGCCCGAGTTTGCGTTTGAGCTGCTGTCGCACATGAAAGGGGGCCCCTCGGTCGAGGTGCTGCTGGATCTGGCGCTTGGCGATGATGCGGCCATCGCGGCGCAGGCGGCGGATGTGCTGAAGACTCAAGTCTTCCTTTATGAGGCCGACACCGACCGGCTTGAGGCGGCGTTCAAGGCTGGCCACGCGATCGCGCGTGAGATCCTTGAAAGCTATGCAAAGGCTGAGTTCTTTACCAAGCTTCCCGACGTCGATGAAGAAATCAAGGTCGTGACCTATATCGCGGCCGAAGGCGATATCTCCACCGACCTTCTGTCCCCCGGCAATCAGGCGCACTCGCGCTCGGACCGTGAATTGCATGGCAAATGCATGATCTCTGAGGCGGCGCAAAAGGAAATCGAGGCGCTGAAACTGCAGCACCCCGACAAGCGCGTGATGCTGATCGCCGAAAAAGGCACCATGGGCGTGGGCTCGTCCCGTATGTCCGGCGTGAATAACGTGGCGCTCTGGACCGGCAAACAAGCCAGCCCCTATGTGCCGTTTGTGAACTTTGCGCCCGTGGTTGCGGGCACCAATGGTATCTCGCCGATCTTCCTCACCACCGTTGGCGTGACCGGCGGCATTGGTCTCGACCTCAAGAACTGGGTCAAGAAGGTCGACAGCGACGGCAAGGCAATCCTCAACAATGACGGCAATCCGGTGCTGGAGCAGAAGTATTCGGTTGAAACCGGCACCGTTTTGAAAATCGACACCAAGAACAAGATGCTCTTGGACGAGGACGGCAAAGAACTGGTGGATGTCTCTTCTGCGTTTACACCGCAGAAGGTCGAATTCATGAAGGCGGGCAGCTCTTATGCCATCGTCTTTGGCAAGAAGCTGCAGACATTTGCGGCTGAAACCCTCGGCGTCGAGGCACCGCTGGTCTTTGCACCGGCCAAAGAAGTCAGCCATGAGGGCCAGGGCCTGACTGCGGTTGAGAAAATCTTTAACCGCAATGCGGTGGGCAGCACGCCGGGCAAGACCTTGCATGCGGGCTCTGACGTGCGCGTGAAGGTCAATATCGTCGGCTCTCAGGACACCACTGGCCTGATGACTTCGCAAGAGCTGGAGGCCATGGCGGCCACCGTGATCTCTCCGACCGTGGATGGGGCCTATCAGTCCGGCTGTCACACCGCGTCGGTATGGGACAAGAAGGCACAGGCCAATATTCCGCGCCTGATGCAGTTCATGAACAACTTTGGCCTGATCACAGCGCGTGACCCCAAGGGCGAATATCACGCGATGACCGACGTGATCCACAAGGTGCTCAACGACATCACCGTGGATGACTGGGACATCATCATTGGCGGCGACAGCCACACCCGCATGTCCAAAGGCGTGGCCTTTGGGGCGGACTCCGGCACCGTGGCGCTGGCGCTGGCAACCGGTGAGGCGACCATGCCGATCCCCGAGTCGGTCAAGGTGACCTTCAAGGGTAAAATGGCCGATCACATGGACTTCCGCGATGTGGTGCACGCCACACAGGCGCAGATGCTGAAACAGCACGGCGACAACGTGTTCCAAGGCCGCATCATCGAGGTCCACATCGGCACGCTGCTGGCGGATCAGGCGTTCACCTTCACCGACTGGACCGCAGAGATGAAGGCCAAAGCCTCCATCTGTATCTCCAATGACGACACCCTGATCGGTTCGCTGGAACTCGCCAAGAGCCGTATCCAGATCATGATCGACAAAGGCATGGAGAATGAGGCCGGCACCTTGCAGGGTCTGATCGACAAGGCCGACAAGCGCATCGCCGAAATTCGCTCTGGCGAGAAACCGGCCCTGTCGCCGGACGATAGCGCCAAGTATTTTGCAGAAGTGGTGGTTGACCTCGACCTGATCGACGAGCCGATGATCGCGGACCCCGACGTCAACAACGAGGACGTCTCCAAGCGCTACACCCACGATACCATCCGTCCGATCTCTTTCTATAAGGCGGAGAAAAAGGTGGATCTGGGCTTTGTGGGCTCCTGCATGGTGCACAAGGGCGACATGAAGATTGTGGCTCAGATGCTCAAGAACCTTGAGAAAGCCAACGGCAAGGTGGAGTTCAAAGCCCCGCTGGTGGTGGCAGCGCCGACCTACAACATCATCGACGAGATGAAAGCCGAGGGCGATTGGGAAATCCTGCAGAAATATTCGGGCTTTGAGTTCGACGATCTGTTCCCCAAAGCGCAGGCGCGGACCGAGTATGAAAACATCCTCTATCTGGAGCGTCCGGGCTGTAACCTCTGCATGGGCAACCAGGAGAAGGCTGCCAAGGGCGACACCGTTCTGGCCACCTCAACCCGCCTGTTCCAGGGCCGGGTCGTAGAAGACGCCGCGGAAAAGAAAGGCGAGAGCCTTCTGGCCTCGACCCCGGTTGTGGTGCTTTCGGCCATCCTGGGCCGCACACCCACCATCGAGGAATATAAAACCGCTGTGGAGGGCATCGACCTGACCAAATTTGCGCCCCCCGTGGAGAAACCGGCAGGCACGCGCTCAGCGCATTTCTAAGACGCACCCCGCAGCGGTACAGATCTATGCCCCGCTGCACCCCTGTTGGTGCAACATAACATAAGAGACGGGCGGCTTCCTCGGTAAGCCGCCCGTTTTGCATTTCGCCACTCCCCCGAAACCGATCTGAGGTTCAGGCATGGAATTGAGCGAAAATTGTTCGATATGTGAAAGTCTCTGCTGTAACCATAAATACACCGATATGCTGCCGTTAAATGGCGGAATATCGATGCATTCATGAAGTCTAAAGGCATTTCCGCTTAGTTTTTGAGCGAAAGTTAGGTGTGCCGCTCTGTTTTGCTGTCTTGGGCGGGTTGATAACGAGGGACCAAGAATGTTGCGTTTGAGAAATCTCAAGCTTGGCTTGAAGCTGCCAATTTTGATCGCTTTGCCAGTGGTGGTAATTGTTCTGGCTTCTGGGGCGCTGCAGCTATCGCAGATGAGTACCACGGTTGATAAGCAGCTTAAGACTGCATACTCCGGTTTTGTGTCGGGCCGCAAAAATGCGTTGGAGTGGTGGCTTGAGGAGATCAAGGCCGAGGTGACCGCGCTCTCCAGCAGCTATGCCATTCAGGCCGCCACAGCGGATTTTTCACGCGCATGGCAAGAGTTCGAGGGCGACCCGGCCGAGGCCATGCGCAATCTCTATATTTCTGATAACCCCAACCCGTTGGGCAAGAAGGATGAGTTGGTTGCTGCAGAAGATGGCTCCACATGGACCCAATCTCATCAGCGCCATCACGTGGGGCTGCGGTCCCATCTGCGCGCGCACGGCTATTACGATTTGTTCCTCTTCGATCTTGAGGGCAACCTGATCTACTCGGTCTTCAAAGAAGATGATTTTGGCCTGAATTTTGAGACTGGAAAATACAAGGACAGCGGCCTTGGCGAGGTTTTTCGCAAAGGGCGCAGCTTGGAAGCTGGTGAGTTCTACATGACGTCGCTTGCGCCATATGCTCCCAGTGCGGGCGCGCAGGCGATGTTCATGTCGACCCCGGTTTTTGAAAATGGCGAGATGCTGGGCGTGCTGGCGGTGCAATTCCCGCTGGATGGCATTATGCGCCTTCTGTCTCAGTCAGAGCAACTCGGAGAGACCGGTTTTGTCTATCTGGTGAACGAACAAGGGCTGTCATTGACGGAATCACCTCGGGAAGGTGGGTTTGCCGCATACGAGCAACTCCCTGCGCGCGAGCAAATCACAACCGCACTGTCTGGTGAGGCGGGCTACTTCGATCCAGCAACCGGTGTGCTTGGCGAAACTGTCATTGCCGCTTCCGACAGCGTGTCCATTCCCAATGGCACCCAGTGGGGGCTGGTGTTTGAGATTGACCGCTCAGAGGCCATGGCTGTGGTCAACGCAACGACACGTAACGCTTTGATAGAACTGGCTATTACCCTCGCGTTGGTGGTCATTGCGTCCTATGTCGCGGTGCGCGGGGTCGTAAAACGGCTGGAGCGTCTGGCAGCCCATGTACAGGATCTTGCGGATCAGAACTACAACGAGGAAATTTCCGGCTGCGATCAAGGCGACGAGGTTGGTTTTATTTCCAAAACGCTCGTTCATCTGCAAGAGCGCTTGCAGGAAGGCGCTGCCGCCAAGGATCGCGAGAAGGTGATCCAAGAAGGCAACGAGATGGTTGTCCGCACCCTGAGCAAGGCACTGATGAACCTCGCCAAAGGCGACTTCCGCAACAAGATCCTCGAGTTCTTTCCGGTTGAACATAAAAAGCTGCGCTACAGCATCAATGACGCGATGACTGAGCTGAGCGATGTGATCGAATCCGTGCGTGACATCGCTGAAAACATCTCCAAAGGGGCCGTCGAGGTGAGCGCATCAGCAGATGATCTGTCTTCGCGCACAGAAAGTCAGGCCGCGACACTGGAGCAGACCGCCGCCGCGATCGAAGAGGTCACCTCAAGCGTGAAATCTGCCAACGAAAATGTCATGAGCGTCGAATATACAGTACGCGAGGCGCGCGGCATGGCAGAGGGCAGTGGCGCTATCGTGCAAGAGACCATCGATGCTATGAACGGTATTGAGGAATCGTCGCAAAAAATCAGCCAAATCATTGGCGTGATTGACGATATTTCCTTTCAAACCAACCTCTTGGCGCTCAATGCTGGTGTTGAGGCCGCTCGTGCAGGAGAGGCGGGTCGTGGCTTTGCCGTGGTGGCATCTGAGGTGCGCGGCCTTGCGCAGCGCTCCTCTGAGGCCGCGCTGGAGATCAAGGCCCTGATTGAAACCAGCGGGCAGCAGGTTGGGCGCGGTGTGCAGATGGTGGGAAAAACCGGCGACGCCCTCACGCAAATTGTGGATCAGGTGAAACATATTTCGGGTTTGATCGAAGAGATTTCCAAGTCTTCGCAGGAGCAATCCACCGCGCTGACAGAGATCAATATCGGCATGTCTCAGTTGGACCAAGTGACCCAAGCCAATGCGGCCATGGTTGAAGAGAACACAGCCGCCGCGCATACGCTGCGTCAGGATTCAGATCGTTTGGCTGAATTTGTTGGCCGTTTCCGCACCCAGAACCAGTCCGGCGAAGGCGAGGCGCCGCCAGCACTGCCGGGTCCCGCGTCTGCTGCACCTGTCTCAGCGACGGATGCAGGCGGCTGGGATGATGGCGAGGTCATCGATGCGCACGCAGAGCCGGGCCGCGCAGCAGGGGACCACGACACCGTGCCCGAACCCATGCGCGCAAATGATAAATGGACAGACTTCTAGCGCGTGTTGAGCGTTATAATCTGACCTTTCCCATTTGACTTCGTTCCAATGGGAAAGGTCGGTTTCACTCGCGTGGATGCGAAATACCGTCGCTATAAAATGGGGGAACCGGAGTGGGGGTCCCGCTTTCCAGAGAGAAGCCATTCCAGCGTGGCGTAATTGCCGCAGGTTGAAAATCCAAAGATATCGGTGAAGCATAAAAACGCATTCAATACCCGCTGCCCCAGACGAGGAAAATGTCGGAAAAGCGCGACCAGTTATCTCTGACCTATCGCTCAAGACAAGATACCTATTTCCGGTAACTGTCTGAATAGTATGTGTTAAAACAGATAGCACTCTATGGCCATGTGGAGCCGTACTTTACCTTCCCTCAAAGAGAGCGCTTCACATCTCCTAAATCTGCGATCTGATCACCGTGAAATCGAGTTGCAGCAAAAGCGGCAGTCCTTGGCAGGCCTTTGAAATGCATCGGCATCACAATAAACAACGGTGATGCACGCTGGACGTGCGTTGCGACAAAGGCTAATCTTTGGCGGACCTTATGGGGCACCGGAGTGTTAACAGAACGCTCGCATTCACCGGCCAGAGCGTTTCATGCGCTCGAAAGTGCTGGTTTCAGTCAAACGAGAATTGGACGGGCGGTTCAACGTAGACCATGACAGAAAATAACATCACGCCGCTTACTCCTGCGGTCAAAGATCCTCAGCGCAAAATCGGTAAGGTAGATGAAAGATTCTACATTGTCGGTGTGGGGGCCTCTGCGGGAGGACTTGACGCGATCAAGCAATTGCTCTCGCGGGTTCCGGCAAATTTCCCGCATAGCTTCGTGGTGATCCAGCATCTGTCGCCGGATTACAAATCGCTGATGACTGAAATTCTTGGTCGCGAAACTCAGCATAAGGTGGTCGAAGTCGAAGATAATATGCGCGTCGAGCCGCATCATATCTATGTCATCCCGCCGGGCGCCAATATCGTTATTCAGGGCACCGAAGGCGACGTCGATGAGCGTGCCGTGATCCAAGATACCGAAGCATCCATAACCGAGGCAGAGGTAGAGGGGCTTCGATTTTCATTGGTGTCACCGCAACCCAGACCGGCGCTCAACCTGCCTGTCGACATTTTCTTTTTGTCGTTGGCGGAGGCTGTGGGCGAGCGGGCCATCGGGGTGGTTTTGTCGGGTACGGGGTCGGACGGAAGTCGTGGGCTGCGCTCGATCAAGGATCGCGAAGGGCTGGTGATCGCACAGGAACCTGCAACCTGCGGGTTTGACGGCATGCCCCGTCAGGCGATTGGAACGGGGTTGGTGGATCAGGTTCTTCAACCAGATGATATCGTTGAGGAAATCGCAAGGTTCATTGAGCTGCGCAACCACGGTATCTCTGACGTTGACGAGATGTTTGTCGGCGCGCAGGACACCTTTCGGCTGATTTTAGAGACGGTCAGCAAACAGGCAGAGATCGATTTTGCCCTTTATAAGGAACCGACCCTAAAGCGACGTATTGCGCGGCGGATGGGGTTTTTGGGCCTCTCGAAAATCCGCGATTATTTGGATTACCTCGGCGAACACCCCGGCGAAGTGGAGCTTCTGTACCGGGAGTTTCTGGTCGGTGTGACAAATTTCTTTCGCGATTTGCATGTCTGGCAAACCATGGAATCGCGGGTTCTCAAACGCCTGTTTGAGGAAGGCGACACAACTGCGCCCCTGCGGGTCTGGTCGGTTGGCTGCTCCACCGGGGAAGAGGCCTATACGCTGGCGATGACGCTGCAGAAATTTCGGGATGATCACAAGATCGAACGAGATTTCCGCGTCTATGCGACGGACGTCAACGAAAACTCTATCAACACGGCAAAGCAGGGGATCTATCCGGACCACACGCTTGAGGAAATTCCGCTCAAATATCGTGAAGCGGGTTATGTAACGCATCATCCCGGCACCTTTGCCATCGCGCCCAAAATCCGCGCGCAGATCGTTTTTGCGGTGCATGACATCACCCTTGATCCGCCCTACACGCGCACCGATTTGATTGTTTGCCGTAACCTGTTGATTTACCTCAGCCCTGATGTGCAGGCCAAGGTCATGGTCAACTTCTCCATGTCGCTCAGGATGGACGGTTATCTGCTCTTGGGCGCGGCAGAGACACCGGGCACCGATGGGGTTCGGTTTGATTTCTTCATGGGTAAGGAGCGGATCTATAAAAACAAACGTGTGGCACAATCGGGGATCGGCCGTGGCAGGCTAACGGCGCAATTGCCTGCGCTTGGTATGTTGCCGCGGGCGCGCCGGATGCTGTCGGCGGGGCATACGTTTCAGGATGATCTAAGCTCGCTCTTTCAGTTCTCACTCGAGGCCAGCCAGACCTCCGTTTGTATCGTTGATCCAACGGCCACATTGCTGAAAACATTCGGAAATATGCAATCTATTCTGCAAATCCCCGAAAGTGGTTTTTCGACCAATATCTTTGAGCTTTGCGATGACAGGTTGCGCAGTTCTGTCGCACTGGTGATGCGCGGCGCAGAGGATAAGACCACCGCCCAAGCGGCGGACATGCGCCTGATCGAAGAGGATCAAGTGCGCACGGTTTCGATTTCCGGGCGCAAGATCATGTGGGAGGGGCATACCTCTGCCATCGCGCTGTTCATTCGCCAAACGCTACAGAGCCTGCCGAAAACCGATGTTGATATTGATCGCGAGCAACCCCGAGAAGAAACCCGCGCCTATATCCAGCATCTTGAGGGCGAGGTGCGCTCCCTGCAGGAAATGCTGGGGGTGACGGCGCAGGATCTTGGAGCCTCGAACGAGGAACTGCAGACCGCAAACGAGGAGTTGATCGCCGCCAACGAAGAACTGCAGGCCAACAACGAAGAAACCCAGAGCATCAACGAAGAACTGCACACGGTGAATACCGAAAACATCGAGCGGATTGCCGAGTTGGAGCAGGTCAATGCGGATGTGGACAATCTCCTTGAGACGGCTGCGCTTGGGATTTTGCTCTTGGACAATGACATGTGCATCCGCCGGTTCAGTGCCGGGGTGACCCGGTATCTTGATCTCAAGCACAGCGATGTGGGTCGCCCGCTGGAGAGCTTTGCGACCTCGCTCTTGCCCGAGGCGGTGAGCCTTCTGGTGGATGATGCGAGCCTTGCCCGCGATCAGGGTGAAGAGACGGAACGCGAATTGCGCCGCCGTGACGGTGGGTTTGTGCAAACACGTGTGCGCCGGTTCACCCGCCAGCGTGGCGAGTCTGATGGTGTGGTGATCACTCTGTTGGATATCACCGACAGCAAGTTGCTGGAGCAGGAAGCGCGGCGCCAGAGCGAGATCCTCGCCAGCGTGCTCGAGAGCGAAGAGGCGGGCTATTGGGATTGGAATATTCCTGATGAACAACTCTACATAAGTCGCCGTTTTGTCGAGCTTTTGGGCTTTGCCGCAGGCGAGCTGGCCCCCAAGCCAGAAGCATGGTTTGCCCTGATCCATGACGAGGATCGCTCGCGGTTTCACGAGGCTTTTGATGTTCATGTGCGTTCGCGTGGGCAGGTGCCTTTCTCGGTTGAGGTACGCTATCTGACCAAGGATCGCACGGTGATCTGGGTCAAGAGCCGGGGGCAGGTGACGGATTGGAGCGTTGATCACCGTCCGTTGCGCATGATTGGCGTGCATCAAAACGTGACCGATCTGCGCGAACGCGAGGACGACATTCAAAAGCGGGCCAATGAAATCCGCCGTTTTGCCTTTATATCAGCGCATGATCTGAAACAGCCGCTCAACACGGTTGAGAGCAGCATTGAGGCGTTGCTGGAAGAACTACCCGACACGCTGGACGCCGACGCCCAAGAGCTTGTCGAGTTCCTGACCCAAGGCACGCGCCGCCTGAAGGGGCGGGTGGATGCCATTCTGGATTACGCCCGTTTGCAGGATCGCACCTTGGAGTTTGAGGCATGCGAACTCACCGGTCTTGCAGAGGCCAGTGTTACCGATCTCAAACACCTTGTGAGCGAAGCGGATGCAGAGGTGCAGATTGAGCCGCTGCCCGTCGCCCTATGTGCGCCGGAGCTGATTTCACGGGTGCTGCAGAACCTGTTGAGCAATGCGCTCAAATACCGCGATCCGGCGCGCCCCTGTCGCGTAACCATTGCGCCCTTCGCGGCCCCAGATGGCAAGGTTGGCGTGCGGGTGGACGACACCGGTATCGGCATCGCACCCAAAGACCGCGGCAGTGTTTTCGAACTCTTTACCCGTCTGCACGTAGAATCAGAGATCGAAGGCAGCGGCCTTGGTCTGGCGATGTGCGAAAAGATCATTTCCATGCACGGTGGCACGATCGAGGTGACTGACACGGAAACGGGGGGCGCAAGCTTCCGCTTTACCCTCTCTGCAACATGAGCCGGACGGAGCACATGAGCACCTCAAAACCAAAGATCCTTTTGATCGATGATTGCGACGCGGATCGGTATTTTTTCAAACGCAACCTGCGCAAGGTTGCGCCGGATGCCGAGGTGGTTGAGTTCGTTTATGCCGAGGATGCACTGCGGTATCTGAAAACGCCGGGGCGTGATCCGGTGGATATTGTATTTGTCGACATCAACATGCCCCGGTTGGATGGGTTTCAGTTTGCGGACGCTTATCATGCGCTCTATCCGGAACTGAAGGGACATGCCCGCCTGTTCGTTTGCTCATCCTCCATCAACCCTGCCGACCGGCAGCGCACCGATGACCACCCGGTCATCGATGGATTTTGCGAAAAGCCGGTGACGCGCGGGGTTCTTGGCGAGCTGCTCTGAGATGCGGGGCGCGGGTGGTTTGAAACAAGCGCTGCTCCTCTTATTCGTATTGGTGTCGAGCGTTTTCGGGGCGCTCCCTGTTCAGGCCCAGCCCCAGTATGACAAAGTTGTGGTGCCCTGGGGCAATGTCCCTCCATTGTCGATGATGGGGGACGATGGCGAGCCTACCGGGTTCGCCATTGAACTTGCACGGCTATTGGCTGAGGAGGTTGGCTTTGAGCTGGAGTTCCAGTTCTATGGGCCGATACCGAAAATCGCCGCAGCGCAGGCGACTGGCGAGACTGACATGCTGGTTGGAGTTGGGCACGGCCCGGCGTTTCGCGAGACCAACCTTGCGTCACAGACGATTTCAGAGGTTCAGGTCCGGCTGGCCGTTCCAGTTGAAAACGCCGATGATTTCGACCCCAACAATCTGAGCGGCGTTCGCATTGCGGCGGTGCCGCCGACAATTGCCTCCAATCCCGATCTGTTTCCCGACGCAACTGTGGTCGAGCAACCCGGTTTGGAAGCTGCGTTGGTGACTTTGCTGAGCGGCGAAGTGGATGCTCTGTCTTATCCGGTCAACGTTCTTTTTGCCCTGACCCGTGCAACGCGCACCGATGGTCGAATTGCCTATGTCGGTGATCCTTTGGTCAGGATCGACCGTGTGGTTATTGTGCACGAAAGTCGCGCGGAACTGCTGGAGCCGATCAATAAGGCTCTGCAGAAGTTTGAAGAAAACGGGACGCTGGAAGAACTGCGGATCAAGTATCTTATTTCTAACCCAGAACCGGTGCCAGATGTGCTGACCGTTGGTGTTCATCATGTGCCGCCATTTGTGTCGATCGGGGATGATGGCACGCCCGGCGGTTTTGGGATTGAGGTGCTAGAAGATCTGGTGGATCTGGCGGGGCTGCAAATTCGCTACCAGCGCATCACGGACGAGGAATTCGGGCAGGGTCCGCGTGCGGGTTCGGTGGATCTGATCCCGATGATGGCAGCCAACTCCACCCGTGCGGAACGGATGGATTTCACCTTCCCGGTGCACCGTGTCCCCTTCAACATATTTACTCTGCGGGAGGCATCGCTTGAGCCGCAGGTCTTGGACGATCTGGTCGGGCTGCGTGTTGGCGTCGAAAGCGGCAAGAACGCAGCACAGCTGGCGGAACGTCACGGCGGGCTCGATATCGTCTATGCGGAGGGCAAAGATGGCATCATGAACCTGCTCCTAGAGGGGCAGGCCGATGCGGTGCTGACAACCGGAAGAGCCTTTTGGACCCATCTGGAGGCCGAGGGCCAAGGGGAGAAGTTCCGCAGCAGTACAGAGCCGTTTTATGTCTCTGAATCCGGCCCGGCCTTGCGATTGGGTCTGGGGGAGGTCCGTGAACGGCTGAATGCGGTGATCCCGGCCTATCTGATCTCAGAGGAGTATGAGGCTCTGCAGGCCAAATGGTTTGGGCGCGTGCCGTTCTGGACACCAATGCGCCTCAGGCTGGTCGCGGCGGCGGTCTTGGTGCTGTTGCTCACGGCGCTGGGTTTTGGCATCTGGCAAAAACTGCAACGCTCCCGCGCGCAGGAACGCCAGGCCCGGCTGCTGCAACACTCCCGCCAGCTTGAGGTGCTGGTGGATGAGCTGGAGCGTTCGAACCGTGAACTGGACAGCTTTGCCGATATTGCATCACATGATCTCAAACAGCCGCTGCGGGGTATTCACTGGCAGGTACGCGCCCTGCAAGAGCGCGCAGCCGATGCCCTGCCAGAAGAGGTCAGCCGGATTGAGCAACTCTGCGCGCAGATGGAGGCCACGATCTCTGATCTGCTGGCCTCGGCGCAACATCGGGGCAAGGGCAGCGACCGCGCCGATATAGATACAGGCGTTCTGGTTGATGAAATTTGCACTGACCTTTCGGAACTGATGGAAGCGACCGGCGGCGAGGTGCAGGTGGAAACCGCCATGCCCATGGTGTTTGCAAGCCGCGCCAAGGCAAAGGTTGTGTTTCAAAACCTTATTGCCAATGGCTTGATTTATAATCAGTCCTCCACGCCGGTGGTGAAGGTGGGGTATCTGAGCGAGGGCAGCACCGACGCCAGCGGCCTCTTGCATGTGTTCTACATTCGCGACAACGGCACCGGCATCGCGCCCGAGGATCAGGGGCGCATATTCCTGCCCGGGGTCCGTGGCCAGAATACCGGAGAACGCGTGTTGCCCGGCGCAACCGGAAGTGGACTGGGCCTTTCCTTTGCCAAGGAAATCGTAGAGAGTTACGGCCAACTGATCACATTTGAAAGCGTACCCGGACAGGGCACCACATTCTTCTTTTCGCTCCCCAATGCGAAGGGCGAGAGCGCAGGCGATGTGGTCGATCACGCAGGACTGGTGGAAGCAGAATGACCAAGATTCTAATAATCGACGACAGCCCGGAAGACACCGAGATGCTGCGCCGTTTTTGTGAACAACTGCGGTCGAGCTCGATTGAAACGGCGCCCAGCGGCAGCGAAGGGGTGGCGCGGTTCGAGAAATGGCGCGCCGATTGTGTGCTGCTGGACTACCACCTTGCTGACAACAACGGCCTCTCTGTTCTTGCGGCGCTAAAGGCCCGCGATCCCTATGTGCCGGTGATTGTTCTGTCGGGCCGCGGCAGCGAAGAACTGGCGGCTGCTGCGATGAAGGCGGGGGCCACGCGCTATCTCACCAAACGCGGGCTGTCGCTTGATATGCTGCGCACCGCGATCGAGGCTTCGATCCGCTGGATGCAACATGCGGCCATGACCCAGCAGGGCTAAGTCGCGCGCGTTTCAAACCCTATCACAGACCACGATAAAGACGTCTCATCCACGGCTTGGAGGGGACGTTTTCCTGCTGTGCGCACCCAATACGGTGACGGATGCGCGCAGCTCTTGAGCCGTGCTTGAGCGACATCTTGATTCGACAAAGATCACGGAATTTTGCGCGGAGCGTTGCACAGAGCGAATAGCAGAGTGTTGAAAAAATCTAATTTCGAGGGTTGAAAAATATCTTCTGAATTCCTTGGGGTTCGCCTGAGTGAGCAGAATAATGCCGCTATTACAGCGCCTTCTGAAATGTGAACTGACCCGTTCACCTACGCTTACTTTCAAGTCCTTTCATCAAAAAACTTACATGGTAACTCCGATGCTAGTCGGGTCCGGGGATGGAGGATGTCCGGCTGACCTTTGAATTAGGAGACTCAGATCATGAGCACCAAAACCCTTGCGGTGGGCTCCAGCGCCCTTGCGCTGTCAGCCCTCCTTGCCGCTCCCGCAGTTGCGGGCCCCACCTACACATCTGACAATGGTGGCTCCTTCCGTTGGTATGGCCAGCTCAACTTGACCTATCAGGGTTATGACGACGGTCAGGAAGACTACAACCGCCTCGTCGACAACGCCAACTCCGGTTCGCGCGTTGGCTTCTGGCTGGAGCAGCCCTTTGGCGAGAACACCCTGAAGTTCCGTTTTGAAACCTCTCTGTCGCTGCGCGGCTCGGATGGTGTGAACCAGAACGGTCAGGGCGACATCACCGACTGGACCCGCAGCGATCTGCGTCACGTCGATCTGCAGTGGCACACCCCGCGCTACGGCACCTTCTCTATTGGTCAGGGTTCCATGGCGGCTGATGGTGCCACTGGTATCGACCTTTCGGGCACCGGTGTCGTGGCAGGTTCCGCCGTGGCAGACGCTGCAGGCGGGTATTTCCTGCGTGACACCGCAGGCAACCTGACCGGTATCGAAGTCGGCGACGTCTTCTCGACCTTTGACGGCTCGCGCCGGGGTCGTATCCGCTATGACTCGCCGGAATTCTCGGGCTTCACCGTCTCTGCCTCTTATGGTGAGGACATCCTGACCCGCGATGCCGACACCCAGCAGTACGATATTGCCCTGAACTACATGAACGAAGATCTTGGCGATTTCACTGTGGCCGGTGCACTGGCTGTCAGTTGGACAGAGAAGGGCGGCTCCGAAGACACCCGCGACACCATCGCCTCTGCCGCCGTTCTGCACGAACCCACAGGTCTGTCGCTGAGCGCTGCAACCGGTGACCGTGATACCGGTGGTGATTACGGCTATGTGAAGCTGGGCTACACCGCCAACCTGATCTCCGTTGGTTCCACCTCCTTCTCCGTCGACTATTATGACGGCTCGGATCTGGTCTCCACCAACGACAGCGCAGAATCCTTTGGCATTGCTGCGGTTCAGAAGTTCGACAAGCAGAACCTTGAGGCCTATATCGCGTATCGCGAATATTCCTATGACGATGCTTCGGCGACCAACTATCAGGACGGCTCTGCCATCCTCGCTGGTGCGCGCTGGAAGTTCTGATCCAGAGAATATACGGGCGATGCCGGTGCGAGGGGTTTATACCTCGTGACCTACTTGCGCTTGTGTCATCCGCATAATGCTGCGCCCTCCGGTCACTGGCCGGGGGGCGTTTGCATGTCCAATGAGGCAAAACCCGCCATTCAGGTGCGAAAACCGGGTGAAAAGGCCCCTTTGAGACGCTTCCTGAGCGGATCGAGGCTGATGCCCCTTGCACCGCGACGCGCGGGCCAATAGAAGGCCTCAAATTGTCTGGGGGCGGAGCCTGCGCGCGCGCCCCGAATCTCTATGGGGAATATGATGCAGGTCACTGAAACTCTGAACGAAGGTCTGAAGCGCGGCTACGCGATCACCATTCCGGCAACCGAGCTGGAAGAGAAGGTCAACGCGAAACTGGCCGAAGCGCAACCCGAGATCGAGATGAAGGGCTTCCGCAAGGGCAAGGTTCCGATGCCGCTTTTGAAAAAGCAGTTCGGTCCCCGCCTTATGGGCGAAGTCATGCAGGAAGCTGTCGATGGTGCGATGAACAAGCACTTTGAAGACTCCGGCGACCGTCCGGCGCTGCAGCCTGACGTCAAAATGACCAACGAAGACTGGAAAGAGGGCGACGACGTCAACGTCGAGATGTCCTATGAAGCACTGCCCGCGATCCCTGAGGTCGACGTGTCCGGTGTTGAGTTGGAAAAGCTGGTCGTCAAAGCAGAAGACGCAGCCGTGACCGAGGCGCTGGAAAACCTCGCGTCCTCTGCACAGGAATTCGAAGCCCGCGAAGAGGGTGCCGCATCCGAGGATGGCGATCAGGTCGTAATCGACTTTGTCGGCAAAGTGGACGGCGAAGCGTTCGAAGGCGGTTCCGCCGAGGATTACCCGCTGACGCTGGGCTCCAACTCCTTCATCCCCGGCTTTGAAGAGCAACTGGTTGGTGTGAAGTCCGGTGAAGAAAAAGACGTCACCGTGACCTTCCCAGAAGAGTATGGCGCAGAGCACCTCGCGGGCAAAGAAGCCGTGTTCTCCTGCACCGTCAAAGAGGTCAAAGCCCCCAAAGCGGCAGAGATCAACGACGAGCTGGCCAAGAAATTCGGTTCTGAGGATCTGGACCAGTTGAAAGGTCAGATCTCCGAGCGTCTCGAAGCAGAATATGCTGGCGCCGCCCGTCAGGTGATGAAGCGTGCCGCCCTCGACGCGCTGGCCGAACTGGTCTCCTTCGACCTGCCGCCGAGCCTCGTTGAGGCAGAAGCCAAGCAGATCGCGCACCAGCTGTGGCACGAGGAAAACCCGGACGTGCAGGGCCACGACCACCCGGAAATCGAGCCGACCGACGAGCACAACAAGCTGGCCGAGCGCCGCGTGCGTCTTGGTCTGCTGCTGGCCGAGATGGGTCAGAAAGCCGAAGTCGAAGTGACCGACCAGGAAATGACCCAAGCGATCATGCAGCAAGCACGCCAGTATCCGGGTCAGGAACGTCAGTTCTTTGAATTCATTCAGCAAAATGCTCAGATGCAACAGCAACTGCGCGCGCCGATCTTTGAAGACAAAGTCATCGATCTGGTGTTCGATCAGGCCAAAGTTTCTGAGAAAGAAGTGTCCAAAGAGGACCTGCAGAAAGCTGTTGAGGCGCTGGAAGAAGAGTAACTTCCACACCTTTGAAGTTTTGAAAGGCCGTCCCTCGGGGCGGCCTTTTTATATTGCGATATACGCAACCTAAAATATCTCGTGCGTCAATATTTTGACAGCTCAGAGATGCCCGTGCATTATGGATTTAGGCCAATACGTCTTTGGAATCTGGCGCCATCAATAATGCTGCGCTTGTTTCATCGGAAATACGAAAAACGCCTAAAGGCTATGGTAGAAAGGAAAAATTAACACTCCACTTTTTGGCGATCTGGTTTTGCTTTTCACAGAAGCGGGGTGTTCATGGGAATGGCGATTGCGGGGAAGAAATTAAATTTTTTCCCTCAAAATATTTCTCATTGTGGGCTTCAACTTTCCTCGCGAAAATTTCATTAGTTTTTGAAATTTGAATTTTCCGAGGTGACTCGGTCCCACAGCGTTGTATTGGGGCGGTTAAATGGTAGCCACTGAGGCGCAGGCGCGCGTCAACTTTTACTTAGGTGTTTGTTTGGCTCTGGTTTGCGCAGCCATGCTGATCCTGAATTTAACGCGCGGTGATTTTATTCTGTCTGGTGCTCTTGGGCTGCTCGTTTTGGTGGTCGTGATCGACCTGTGCGCCTTTGTGAAAAAGAAAAGGCTACCAATCTCGATCCCGATGGTCCTGTTCCTCTTGGGCGCTGTGATTGTCCTGTCGGTGTGGCGCGCAGGCGCGGAGGTCGGGTTTTATGCCTTTCCGACCCTTATTGGCGCGTTTCTTGTGCAGCCCGGGCGTTTTGCGGTGTGGTACTCTCTCGGGCTCACGATCGCGGTCGCAGGGACGGTGGCAACTGTGGGCGCAGACGCGCCGATGGCCATACGCCTCGGGCTGGCGTTGCTCTTGTGCCTGACCTTTTTGTGGTTCGCCGCCAAGCGCATCACCGAGGCGCAGGATCAGCTGGAAAACAGCGTGTTTCTCGATCCGCTGACAGGTTGCTTTAATCGTCGCCATCTGGCGCGCGTGTCAGAGACGCAGGATTTGCGCAATGCAGCGCTGATCCTCTTTGATCTTGATTACTTCAAAAGCGTCAATGACACCTTCGGCCATCCAACCGGCGATTTTGTGCTGCGGTCGGTCACCGCTTTGGTGCGCCAGCAGCTGAGCGACGGTGATCTGTTTTTCCGCATCGGCGGGGAGGAGTTTCTGGTGCTGCGTCTCAACCCGGAGAAAGGCACCACCCGCGCCTTGGCTGAACAATGCCGCCAAGCGCTGGATACCTCGCGTATTCTCGCCACCCGGCGTGTCACCGCGACCTTCAGCTGTGCGGATTTCGACGGGCGCGCAGACATGGAACCGGTGCTCGGGCAGGCGGATGTGGCGCTGCTGAAAGCCAAGCGGGCAGGGCGCAACCGCGTCGTTTGACAAAAAGAACCGCCCCGCAAATGCAGGGCGGCCCTCAGAATTGCTTCAGCATAGATCAGAGTGCGATTTTGAACCGTGCAAACCCATCCGGCCCGTCGCCGGCGGGGGTGATGGTCACACCGGGCACATTGGCGGCATACGCGGCCGCTTTGGGTCCCGTATCAAACAGCACTGAGGTTTCCGGCAGCGGTGCAAAGCGCCAGTTGCCATCCGCCCTAGGGCTGATGGTGCCTTGCTCCACGATATAGCGCACGATCACGTCGCGGTTCGTGTCCGGCCCTTCAAAGACGATGGTATCGCCCATGGCGCCGGGAAAACTGCCACCGCCGCTGGCGCGGTAGTTATTGGTGGCAATGATGAACTCCTGCGCGGGATCAATGGGGGCCCCATTGAATTCGAGGTTCACGATCCGGTTGGTGTCCGGGTTGATAACCTCACCCTTGGGCGCAAACATCGGTGGTTGGCTCAGGTCGATCTGATAGGTCACCCCGTCGATCACATCAAAATTGTAGCTGGGGAACTCGGTGTTCAGCAGCACCTGATCCGCCTTGCCGGGCACAACCTGATTGAACATCCCCGCCGAGCGCTCCAGCCAGTCCTTGACCTGCTGACCAGTGACTTTCACTGCGCGCACGGTGTTGGGATAGAGGTAGAGATCGGCGACATTCTTGATCGCCACATCGCCTATGGGGACATCGGTGTAATACTCCGGCCCTCCGCGCCCGCCAGCCTTGAACGGCGCGGCGGCGGAGAGGATCGGCAGGCCCTCATACTCGGTGCCCTTCAGCATCTGAGAGATATACCAGGTCTGCGCAATCGAGACGATCTGCACCGACGGATCATCCGCCACCAGTGCAAAATAGCTGTGCAGCGGCGCGTCCGTCTTGCCCACCGCGCGGCGCACATAGGCCAGTGTGGCGTCATGGTCTGCCTGCACCGCGTCAAGCACGCTTTGGTCGCTCTCCACCAGCGCGGTGACGCTGCGGTCTTCGTTGCGCTTTGAAATGGGTCGCGCCTCGGAGGCATGCCCCACCACACGCCAGCCATTGCCATCGCGCTCCAGCATCAGGTCGATCAGCCCCATATGGCTGCCCCAATAGCCGCCCATGACGGCGGGGGTGCCGTGGATGGTGCCTTTGTCGGCATCAACACCTGCAAAATCCGCATAGGTGGAGGAGGGGAACACCAGATGGCTGTGTCCGGTCATAATGGCATCAATGCCCTCAACCGCCGCCAGCGGCACCGAGGCGTTCTCCATGCCGTCACTGTGATCGGCCGAGCCGATGCCAGAATGCGACAGCGCAATAATGATGTCTGCGCCTTTCTCCTTCATCTCGGGCACATAGGCGCGGGCGCATTCGACGATGTCACGCGCCTGCACGTTGCCTTCCAGATGTTTGCGGTCCCAGTTCATCACTTGCGGCGGCACAAATCCAATCAGGCCGATCTTGATAGGGTGAGATTTGCCTGCGCCATCGGTCAGCGTGCGCTCCAGCATCACATAGGGCGGCAGCAGCGTCTCATCCTCGCGCGGCGAAGCACCGGTCTTTTTGGCAATATTGGCGCAGACCACGGGGAACCCGGCCCCGGCCAGCGATTTCATCAGGAAAGAGATCCCATAGTTGAACTCGTGATTGCCCAAGGTCGAGGCATCAAAGCCCACGGTGTTCATCGCCGTGATGACCGGGTGCTGGTCGCCTTCTTTCATACCGCGCTCATAGGCGATGTAATCGCCCATCGGGTTGCCCTGCAGGAAATCCCCATTGTCCACCAGCAGCGAATTGGTCGCCTCTGCGCGGATGTCATTGATCAGCGATGCGGTGCGGGCAAGGCCCAGCGTATCCACCGGTTTGTCGCCATAATAATCATAAGGAAACACATGCACGTGCAAATCAGTGGTTTCCATCAGGCGCAGGTGAACCTGACCCGAGGCAGCGGCAACAGAAAACGGATGCAGTGCGATCAGACCCGCACTACCTGCCAGAAAGGACCTGCGGTCAATTTGCCAAGACATCTAACTCTCCTGAAATATTCAATATTTTGTGCCCCACCCGGCTGAATGCCACAGGGGCGATTCTTCAAATGATAGAGCGAGAAGATGACATTTTCGCCGGGAAAAATCGGCGCCTTTGACAGCCAAGGCCAATGCTCGGCCAGAGGGGGCAAGGTTGAGTAGTATTTCTAAAATTTTTCCCACTTCCAGAAAGTGAAAACTGAAACACAATGCTCAGACGCTCACAAAATAAAAGATGCGTCCAAGATCTGAGCGGGGACGGTGTAAGTGGAGATAAAAATGAGTAAAAAGTTGTTGGCTGAGTTTGTTGGGACCTTTTGGCTGGTCTTTGGCGGATGTGGCAGTGCCGTCTTGGCTGCAGGAATTGAAAATGTGGGAATCGGTTGGCTGGGGGTGAGTCTGGCCTTTGGTCTCACGGTGCTGACCATGGCCTATGCGGTTGGCGGGATTTCGGGCGGACATTTTAATCCGGCTGTCTCGCTTGGTCTTGTGGTGGCAGGGCGCTTTCCGGCCAAAGACCTGATCCCTTATTGGCTGGCGCAGGTCATCGGCGCCATCGCGGCGGCGGCCACGCTTTATGTTGTGGTGTCTGGCATCAACGGCTTTGAGGGCGTTGGTGGATTTGCCTCAAACGGCTATGGGGGCGCTTCCCCATTGGGCTACGGGATGATGTCCGCACTGGTCATGGAGATTGTCATGACCGCGGCGTTCCTGATCATCATCCTTGGGGCAACCTCTGCCACTGTGCCCGCAGGCTTTGCGCCGATTGCCATTGGTCTGGGCCTGACCCTGATCCATCTGGTGTCGATCCCGGTGACCAACACATCGGTAAACCCTGCGCGCTCCACCGGGGTCGCTCTGTTTGCGGATGGACCTGCGCTGACACAATTGTGGCTGTTCTGGGCTGCACCGCTTGTCGGGGCGGTCATTGGGGCGGTGATCTGGAAGATCCTGTCCACCGACGACTGAGGATCACGCAATATGTCCGCCCTTCCTCCTGAGGAGGGGCGGTATTCATCGCGCAGAGTTTCAGCGCAATCCGGTCTCTTCCAGCATGCCGCGACGCTTGGCCTCGTAGTAATAGCCCCGCGAATAGTGTTTGACCGCGTTATCCTGACTGCCATCGGCAATCAGCCACGCCCCACGCAGATAACGCACGGCATATTTCAGATTGGTATCTGCGTCCAACAGGTCCTGCGGCTCGCCCCGAAACCCCATGGAGCGTGCGGTGGCAGGCAGGATCTGCAGCAGCCCATAATAAGGGCGATTGGTGGCCCAGGGGCGGTGGGTGCTTTCACGTATGGCAAGACGGTGCACCAGACTGCGTGGCACCTCGTAATGATCGGCCCAGAAGTTGATCTTTTTCCGCAGCTCCGGTGTCTCATTTGGATAGAGGGGCGGGTTGAATGCACGGCTGACGGACTCGTCAGTGCTTGCACATCCCGCCACGGAGCTGAGGGAAAAGGCCGCCAAGGTCCACAGCAGGTGACGACGGTTCATTGGGCTGTCTCATGGTTGTTTCTCTGGCTCCCAACCTAGCGACGCTGTGCGATGCGGCAAACCTGCAATTTTAGACAAGGCGGAGCTTTGCCTATACGCGCGCGATGCGTGCGGTAAGGTTAGAAATATATCATTAGATACAGTTGCTTGGAGCGGAATTGTCATCATGTAGTCGACACCAAAGCGACCACGGAACAGACGAAAAACGCCCTGCCGTTTTAATCAATTATCCAATGCAATTGTCGCGGATTTTCGACGATTAGCAAATCATTCAGCTGTGTTAAAATTGTAGGGATGTAAAAGCCGCCCATTAAGGAGTCAGTAACAGAATACATGCCATTTTGACCGTGCATCTGGTGACGGATGGCGCTGACGCTGAGAGGCGGAAGGCAGGTTTAGGACGGGACCACTCGCCCCCGTGTAACGGGATAACCTGAATATAGGACAGATAAAAAATACTGTCCTGCCATTGAATAAGGTGCTCTATGTCCAGCATTCTGACCAATAACGGCGCAATGGTTGCGCTGCAGACCCTGAAGTCCGTCAATGACGACCTCGGCAAAACTCAAACCAGCATCTCCACCGGTAAAGAGGTGGGTACAGCCAAGGATAACTCCGCGGTTTGGGCTATCTCCAAAACCATGGAATCCGACATCGCCGGTTTTGAAGCGATCGAAGAGGGTCTCTCTGTCGGTGAAGCGACCGTTGCGGTTGCCTCTGCCGGTGCTGAGCAGATCGTTGAAAAACTGACCGAGATGAAAGAGCTGATCGTCTCCGCGCAGTCTGAAAACGTTGATCACGCCACCATTCAAACCGACATCGATTCCAAAGTGGAACAGGTTGAGGCGATCATTTCCGCAGCCCAGTTTAACGGTGCAAACCTTCTGGCGACCAATGTGGATGGCAATGGCGCAACCGGCGTTGGCGTTCTGGCCTCGCTGGACCGTGTGGGTGCAGGTGGAGCCGTGTCTGCGGTTGAGATCACCATCGCATCTGTCGATTTTGAGGCCGATCTGGACTTTGGCACGAGCCTGACGACGATTACTGATACAGCCACGGCGGCGACCGCACTGGATGAGATTGAAGTGCTGATTCAAACTGCGATCACCGGTGCTGCTTCTCTGGGTGCGGATTCGGCCCGTCTGGAAGATCAGTCCGAGTTCGTCAGCAACCTCGTTGACTCCATGACCATGGGCGTGTCGACCATGACCGACACCGACATGGAAGAGGCCTCCGCGCGCCTTTCCGCGTTGCAAACCCAACAAGATCTGGCCACCCAGTCGCTGACCATCGCGAATGAAGCGCCAAGCTCGCTGTTGCAGCTCTTCCGTTAAGGTCTCCTGATCTGAGGAATACCACCGCCGGCTCCTTTGGGGCCGGCGGTTTTTTTGTGTCTCGCTCGACAGATGCGATTTCTTACGGAAAATTTTTCGAAGCTTAGACAGTTATTCAACAGTGTTAAAATTGTAGGAATGACTCGCTGCCGCATTAATGAATCGTAAGTGCTTTTGTGGCACATTGATGGTGCATCTGGTGACAGGTGGCGCTGACGCCGTGAGGTGGAAGGCAGGTTTAGGACGGGACCACTCGCCCCCGTGTAACGGGATAACCTGAATATAGGACAGACATAAAAATCACTGTCCTGCCATTGAATAAGGTGCTCTATGTCCAGCATTCTGACCAATAACGGCGCAATGGTTGCGCTGCAGACCCTGAAGTCCGTCAACGACGACCTCGGTAAAACCCAAACCAGCATCTCCACCGGTAAAGAGGTGGGCTCCGCCAAGGATAACTCCGCGGTTTGGGCAATCTCCAAAACCATGGAATCCGACATTGCCGGTTTTGAAGCAATCGAGGAAGGCCTGTCCATCGGCGAAGCAACCGTCGCAGTCGCCTCTGCCGGTGCCGAGCAGATCGTTGAAAAACTGACCGAAATGAAAGAACTGATCGTTTCTGCGCAGTCTGAAAACGTTGACCATGCGAAGATCCAAGCAGACATCGACTCCAAAGTAGAGCAGATCGGTGCGATTATCTCCGCTGCTCAGTTCAACGGTGCAAACCTGCTGGCCGCTGACGTCGATGGCAATGGTGCGACGGGTGTTGGTGTTCTTGCCTCGCTTGACCGTGTTGGCGCAGGTGGTGCCGTGTCTGCGGTTGAGATTTCCGTCGCCTCCGTTGATTTTGAGACCGATCTCGACGTCGCATCGATGACTCAAATCACCGACTCCGCCTCGGCGGCTTCTGCTCTGGGTGAAATCGAAACCTATCTGCAAACCGCGATCACCGGTGCTGCATCCCTTGGTGCGGATGCTGCGCGTTTGGAAGATCAGTCCGAGTTCGTCAGCAACCTCGTGGACTCCATGACTTTGGGCGTGTCGACCATGACCGACACCAACATGGAAGAGGCCTCCGCGCGCCTGTCCGCGTTGCAAACCCAGCAGGATCTGGCAACCCAGTCGCTGACCATCGCGAATGAAGCGCCAAGCTCGCTGTTGCAGCTCTTCCGTTAAGGTCTCCTGACCTGAGGAATACCACCGCCGGCTCCTTTGGGGCCGGCGGTTTTTTTGTGAACAAGTTTACCCGATCGGGCAAAGCGGCTTTGGTCGGGTTAACGACTGCGTTACGTGTTAGCCATATATTAACGCCTTTGTGGATATCGTTAACCTGCATCCAGCCGCACGATGGGCGGATGGCGCCGGGGGACCACTTCGGCAGTGTCCAGAGCGATACGCTGCGATCTCAGAAACGGGATCTACACCTGTGGGACTGTCCAGTCCCTCGCGATGGAACCCTAACCCATGTCCAGCATACTGACCAATCACGGGGCGCAGATAGCCCTTCGTACTCTGAAGACCATTAACGGCAACCTTACCGATGTGCAGAACTCCATCTCAACCGGTAAGCGGATCGGCTCGGCCAAAGACAATGCCGCCGTCTGGTCGATTGCCAAAACCATGGAATCCGACATCTCCGGCTTTCGCTCGATCAAGGACGGTCTCGCCATGGGCGAAGCCACCGTCGCTGTCGCCTCAGCTGGCGCAGAGCAGATCGTCGAAAAGCTGACAGAGATTAAAGAACTGATCGTATCGGCACAGTCTGAAAACGTCGACCATGCCACCATTCAGACCGATATTGCCTCTAAGGTCGAACAGGTCGAGGCGATCATCGCCGCCGCGCAGTTTAACGGTGCAAACCTCCTGTCTGCGGACGTCGATGGGTCCGGCGCCACGTCGCTGGGCGTGCTTGCCTCGTTGAACCGTGTGGGGTCGGGCGGCACCGTGACCGCAAATGAGATCACGGTGGCTTCGGTGAATTTCGATAACACCCTCGATTTGGCGAGCAGCCTCACTGCGATCACCGACAGCACCTCTGCCGCTACCGCGCTGACGGAAATCGAAGATTTCTTGCAAGTGGCCATCACGGGGGCTGCGTCTCTGGGCTCTTCCGCTGCGCGCATCGAGGATCAGTCCGATTTTGTTGGGCGATTGATGGATTCCATGGAATTGGGCGTCTCTGCCCTGACGGACACTAATATGGAGGAGGCTTCCGCCCGACTGGCCGCGCTGAAGACACAGCAAGAACTGGCGATACAGTCTCTCACCATTGCCAATCAGGCGCCGAGATTGCTGCTGGAACTGTTCCGCCGCTAAGGCGCTTATCCGGGAATGCAAAAAAGGCGACATCCATAGGATGCCGCCTTTTTCTTTGTTCCAATCGCAAGGGCAAAACCCCTGCAGTCAGCCGAAGCTTACTTGGAGTCGTCTTCTTCTGCGGTCGCAACCGGTGCGTCGCCTTCGTCGTCGTCAGAAGCTGCGCCACCGATATCGTCGAAGAGTTCGGAGATTTCGAACTCTGCTGCGGCTTCTTCTTCAGCGGCCAGTTCCTGAATGGACTTGCCGGAGGCCTGCAGTTCCGCTTCCTCGGGGGAGCGCGCAACGTTCAGCTCGATGGTCACCATGACCTCGGGGTGCAGGTGCACTTCTGCGATGTGCAGGCCCAGGGTCTTGATCGGCTCACGGATGATGACCTGCTTGCGGTCGACCGAGAAGCCTTCTTCGGTTGCAACGTCAGCCGCGTCACGGGTGGTGACGGAGCCGTAGAGGTTGCCGCCATCGGAGGCGGAGCGAATCACGACGAACTGCTGGCCGTTGAGTTTCTCGCCGAGCGCTTCTGCTTCTTTCTTGGTCTCCAGGTTGCGCGCTTCAAGCTGCGCTTTCTGGGATTCAAAAGCTGCAATGTTGGCGTCAGACGCGGTCTGAGCCTTGCCCTGCGGCAGCAGGTAGTTACGTGCAAAGCCGGGCTTTACGTCAACGACGTCGCCCATCTGGCCGAGCTTCGCAACACGTTCAAGAAGGATAACTTGCATGGATCAGGTCTCCTTACTTCACGGCGTAGGGCAGCAGGGCGAGGAAGCGGGCGCGCTTGATAGCACGGGCCAGTTCACGCTGCTTCTTCGCCGAAACGGCGGTGATGCGGGAAGGAACAATCTTGCCACGCTCAGAGATATAGCGCTGCAGCAGACGAGTGTCCTTGTAATCGATTTTGGGCGCGTTCTCACCGGAGAACGGGCACACTTTCCGGCGACGGAAAAATGGTTTGGCTGCCATGGTTTAGCGTCCTTTTCTCAAGCGTTGGATCAACGGCGCTCGCGACGGTTGTCGCGTTCGTCACGTTTCTGCATCTGGACCGAGGGGCCCTCAGCGTGCTCTTCGACCTTGATGGTCAGAACGCGCATCACGTCGTCATGCAGGCGCATCAGGCGTTCCATTTCCTGAACGGCCGACGAAGGTGCGTCGGAGCGCAGGAAGGCGTAGTGGCCCTTGCGGTTTTTGTTGATCTTGTAGGCCATGGTTTTCACGCCCCAGTACTCCTGGTCGACCAGCTTACCGCCGTTGTCGGACAGAACAGCACCGAAGTGTTCGATGAGGCCTTCTGCTTGCGAGTTGGACAGGTCCTGACGCGCAATCATGACATGCTCATAGAGTGGCATGCGAACTCCTGTTTGTGTCTGGGCGCATTTCATAGGAGGGGCATATTTGCCTTCCGCTGCCCCACCACGAGAGTCTGCGCGGATCAAAAGATACGGAAGGAGGCCTCCCATTAGACGGCTTTGTGCCAAAGCGCAACCCGCCACAGAAGGTCAGGGCGCGGGGGCGTTCGGCTCGGGGTCTGGCGAAATAGGATAGGGAACCAAGTTTTCCCTCACCCTGCCACACTGCTGCCCCATTCCAGCGCGAGTGAATAGGTTAACAAGTCGTTAACGGCGTCAAGGGCGCCCGCGAGTATAGAGGAAGAAAGCCATGACAGCGATTGATCAGAACGTCATCGACTTTACCCGTGTTGCACCGATTGATCATGTGCCGGGATTTCGCTCTGAGGCGCCCTCGCAAGTAACCCTACGCCCCGGCGGATCCGTGTCTGCTATGTTGCTGCGCCTGCTCGGTGGTTGCATGGTGATGGCCTCGACCGGGCTCTGGTTGATGCCAGACTCCGGTGCGGATCCGCAAATGGCGTTGATCCGCATTGGCGTGTCGGTGTTTTTGCTGTTTGTCGGCCTGTGCTTGCTGTTGCAGCGGGAAATGAAGCTGCCGCCGGAATTTCATTTTGACGCACAGCGCAATGAGTTGCGCATCGAAGAGATTCGCAGCGATGGGCGTTCGGTTGTGCTGATGCGCCGCAGCTATGCCTCGCTTGGTGCAGCGCGTTTCAGCGGTAAGACGCTGCAAATCCTCGAAGGCGATGGCAGCGTTCTGATTGAACTGCCGCTCGAAGGTCGCACCACACGCAAGCTGTTGTTGTCTCAGCTGAAACCGCATCTGCGCATCATGAGCTGATCTGCCGCGACCACAGCGTTCCGGCGCCGGGGTCAAGACCCCACGTTATCTGACATTCGCGTGAGAACCCGCCGATCCGAGAGGATTTGGCGGGTCAACTGCGTTAGGTCAGCTTATATCAGACCCACCCGGCGCACAGCCGGGTGTTCATTTCCCAACACTCGATGTTGGGTTTTGCGGACTAGCTGACGCCAACCGCATGGCCGACATTATGACCATCGAACCACCACTCTGGAGCCCAGACACATGAAAAAGATCCTGCTTGCTGCTGCGCTGATCGGCACCGCCGCGACTTCCGCTTTTGCTGCACCTGAAAAATACACGCTCGACTCGAGCCATAGCCAGATCCTGTTCAGCTACAACCACCTCGGCTATTCCACCACTTGGGGCATGTTCTCCGGCTTTGAAGGCGAGATCATGTTTGATCAGGAAGACCCGGCGAACTCTTCCGTTTCCGTCTCCATGCCCGTGAAGTCCATGTTCACCGGCTGGGAAGCGCGCTTCAACCACTTCATGTCCGATGATTTCTTCGGTGCTGCGGATGACGAAATGGTCTCCTTCACCTCTACCGGCATCGAAGTGACCGGCGAAGACACCGCAAAAATCACGGGCGATCTGACCCTCAATGGCGTGACCAAATCCGTGGTTCTCGACGCCAAACTGAACAAGGCCGGCGAGCACCCGATGGCGAAAAAGCCATGGGCGGGTTTTGATGCCACCACCACTTTGGTGCGCTCCGAGTATGAATTGGGCCAGTTCGCGCCCTTCGTCGGCGATGAGGTCGAAGTTAAGATCTCCATCGAGGCAACCAAAGCCGAATAAACCAAAGACACCGAACAGGTGCCTTTTAGCCACCGGTCCCGATGGGATCGGTGGTTTTTTGTATCCCGGTCAATGCCTTCATTGACCTTTGCGTCCCCGCGTGACCTCTGTGGCGCGTGTCCGTTATAGACTGTGTCTCATGAGCCGGTATTTTGATCATCTGATCCTCTGTCTTGGCTGCCTCATCATGGTGGGGCCGGTTTTGGTGCTGATCGGGCAGGTGCTGTCTGATCCTGACCTGAGCCGACAGATCCGGGCCATGTTCAGCGCCGATCGGACCCTCGGCTACCACATCGACCTTTGGCAGATGCTCGGGAATTCGCTGGTGCTGGCGCTCGGGGTGGCGGCTCTTGCTTGTGTGCTGTCCTTGCTGGCGGCGTTTGCACTGGTGTTTTTTCCGCTGCCGGGACGAGAGTGGCTCTTTGGAGTGATCCTGATGGCGATGTTCTTTCCCATCGAGACACGCATCCTGCCCAGTTTTGCGGTGGTGCATCAGCTGGGGCTGTCAAATACCCATGCTGGGATGATCCTGCCGGTGGTCGCAAGCGGTCTTAGCGTATTGGTGTTCCGCCAATTCCTGAAACAAATCCCCAAAGAACTGATCGAGGCTGCGCGACTGGATGGCGCTCGCCCGCTGCGCTGTCTTTGGGATATTCTGCTGCCCATGTCCGCGCCTATGGTGGCGGCGCTGTTTTCGATCTTCTTTGTGCTGGGCTGGAACCAATATGTCTGGCCGCTGATGTTGTCGACCACACGTCAGGACATGATGACCGTGGTCAGCGGCGTGACCCGCGCCGGGGCAGGGAGCGCAGAGGGTCAGGTCTTGGCGCTTTTGGCCCTCGTGCCGCCGGGGCTGGTGATGGTGATCAGTCAGCGGTGGCTGATGCGCGGGCTGACCTCTGGCATTCATTAGGCAGCGGCGGCCGCCCGTGTGCCGTAGGGTGATCGTTAAACTCTGAATCAGATCGTCAAAATTTCGCGGGCTTGCGTTAAGCCAGCGTTAGCTCGCCCAGCGGATCGTGACTTCACTTGGAAATCACAGCCATCCGTTCAGGAGCCATTTGATGTATAAAGCCACCTATTTTGCTGCCGCGCTTTCGCTGGCTCTGTTTCAGAGCCCGGCGGTTGCCACCGCTGACGAAATCACCATCCTCGCCGGAGACTTGCCGCCCATGTTCAATGCGGATGGCAGCGGGCGCGAGGCTGAGATCATTTCCACCGTAATGGAGCGTTGCGGCCATACTGTCTCCTTTGAGATCCAGCCCTTCACCCGCCACTGGAAAACCTATGCCAATGGCACCGGTGATGCGGTGGCCACCGTGCCCGTGGGGATGCCGCTCGGCGGCCATCAAAGCGACGTCTATATCCAGTATCAAAACGGTGTGTCTTTCCTGACGGATGCGGGCAACACCTATGGCGATCTGGCCGCGCTCGCGGGCCATTCTGTAATCGCCTTTATGGGCGCCTCAGATATTCTGCCGGGGTTGAAGGACGCAGCTTCAAGCTTCAAGAGCTACAAGGAAGTGGCGGATCAGATCGGTCAGAGCCGTATGATCTTTGGCAAACGCGTCGATGCGGTGGTGGGCGATGGCATGATTTTTGCCGAATATAATCGCCAGCTGCGCGAACAATCCGGGGATCTGATGTTTGACCCCAATCAGGGTGTGACCTTTCAGGCGATCTTTGAGCCCTCAAGCTATGGGATGAACTTCCGCGACGCGCAGTTGGCAGAGGATTTTAATCGCTGCTTTGCGGAGGCCGACGCCGAAGGGGCCATTGAGGCGATCAACAGCGCATGGGCGGAGCGTTACCGCGAAACCCTCGGAACACAGTATCTCGGCCACTAATTCGCAAGATACGATCTGCCAAAGCCGCCGCGCGAACCATCAGGGTCTGCGCGGCGGTCTTGTGTGAGCGCGGGCCTATTGGGCGCGGCGGGCGACCAGATCGACGGTGATATTGACGCCAAAGGCCAGTGTTGCTTCGTCCTGCGTGCCCGTGCCGACGTTGAAATCGAGACGGTTCACCTCAGTGCGTCCGCTCATGGTGGCAGTGTCACCCTCAAGGTCGAGCGTGAAGGGCAGGGTGGTCTGCACCGTCTGATCCCGGATGGTGAGCGTGCCGCGCGCCTCATATTGCCTGTCGTCGATCTGTACGATCTCGGCTGCAAATGTGGCGCTTGGATAGGTCTCTGCATCAAAGTAATCCGCGCCCATCGCCTGATCTGTTACCGATCCAAGCGTCAGCGACGGGATGGCAATGGTGACCTCAACCTCACCGGCTGGGCCGGGGGCTGCAGGTTCTTCAAAGGAGATCTTGGCGTTCCAGTCGGCAAAACTGCCGCTCACCGTGCTGCCCATCTGCACCACTTCGATGCCGAGGCTGCCGCTTTCAACGCTCCAGCCGGAGCCTTCGACGGTTTCGCGCAGGGCAGGAGCGGCTGTCGTGCCTTTATCGGATGCGCTGAAATAAAGCGCGCTGCTGCCCGTAAGCACCCCGGCCCAGACCAGCAGGGCCGACAGGAACGGCAGGGCAGAGTGCGTCTGTGCGGGCGGTTGTGGCAGCGCGCGGCGGCCGGGCAGCATCCGCAGCAACGTGCTGTCTTTGTCCAGAACATGGTGTTTCAAGGCCCCCGCCACATGGGCAAGGATCGCCGCACCCAGCAGGAGCACGGCATAGAAATGGATGGTGCTGAACAGCTTAGACACCAGTTCGGATTTTGGCACCATCGGTAGGTCTTGCCCAAACGGCCACCAGATCGGAGCAAAGCCATCGGTGGCTGCGTGATGTATCCAGCCCGAGAGCGGCACAATCACCATCGCACCGTAGAGGACCCAATGCGCAGTCTCCGCAGCCCAGGCTTCCAGTTTGCGATCGGGGTGCAAAAGCCCCGGCTTTTCCTGCGTGATTGCCCAGAGGATGCGCAAAAGCGCAGTGAAAAACACCGCAACACCAAGAGTTTTGTGAAGCGAAAACAAAAGCGTGGCGCGCGCGATCACCGCTTGAGAGCCATCAAAGCCGCTGCTTTGGATCTGCTCTGCCAACTCAGTGGCAAAATAGCCCAGAGGAAAGGCGCTCAGGATCAGGAGCGCGGTCAACCAATGAAAGGTCTTGGTGATGGAGCCGTAGCTCTGATCTGTGTTCTGGCGAGACATGGAGGGTCGGTCCTTGATGTAAGGTCTGGCGGGTTTTCCCCAAGGTAGTGACGCGCAGGCGGGGCGCAAGAACGCACTGTCTTCGCTCATGCACAGTTGATCTGCACCTGTGCTGTCATCGCGCGGGTTACGGCATATTTCATTGACGTGAAATGCTTGTGTGCCTTCCCTTGGGTCGCTAAACCAGCCCGAAAGACAGTTTTATGAATGAGGACAGCCATGTCGATCGCTTTCGTTTTTCCCGGCCAAGGGGCCCAGACCATCGGAATGGGCAAGGCGCTGGCCGAGGCCTACCCGGCGGCCAAAGCGGTCTTTGACGAGGTGGACGCAGCCCTCGGCGAGAGCCTGAGCAGCCTGATCTGGGAGGGCGATATCGAGACCCTGACCCTGACGCAAAACGCCCAGCCTGCCTTGATGGCGACCTCCATGGCCGCGATGCGCGCGCTGGAGGCCGAGGGCATTTCGATTGAAAAGGCCGCCTTTGTGGCCGGTCACAGCTTGGGCGAATATTCCGCGCTGGCCGCCTCCGGCGCGCTCAGCATAGCCGACACGGCACGCCTGTTGCGCACCCGGGGGCAGGCGATGCAAAGCGCCGTGCCGGTCGGTGTCGGCGCAATGGCAGCGCTCTTGGGGCTGGACTTTGAAACGGTGAAAGCCGTCGCCGCCGAGGCCGCCGCCGAGGGCGAGGTGGTGCAGGCCGCCAATGACAATGACCCCACGCAGGTGGTGGTCTCCGGCCACAAGGCCGCGGTGGAGCGTGCCGCCGAGATCGCCAAGGAGAAAGGCGCCAAACGCGCCGTGATGCTGCCGGTCTCAGCACCGTTCCACTGCGCCCTGATGCAGCCCGCCGCCGATGTGATGGCCGAAGCGCTTGCAGGCGTTGAAATCAAGGCGCCTGCGGTGCCGCTCATCGCCAATGTGCGCGCCGATGCGGTCACTGATCCCGACACCATCCGCCAGCTTCTGGTGGAGCAGGTCACCGGATCCGTGCGCTGGCGCGAGAGCGTGCAGGCGATGGCCGCCAAGGGCGTCACCGAGTTCTGGGAGATCGGCGCGGGCAAGGCGCTGTCTGGCATGATCCGCAAGATCGACCGCGCCCTCGTATCAAAACAGGTTGGCACCGACGCCGACGTCAAAGCCGTGACCGGCGCATAATCCATAAGGAAGAGACAGATATGTTTGATCTGACAGGTAAGAACGCGCTGATCACAGGCGCATCGGGTGGCATCGGTGGCGACATTGCGCGCGCTCTCCACGCAGCGGGTGCGACTGTTGCGCTGTCCGGCACCCGGCCCGACCCGCTGAACGCGCTGGCCGAGGAGCTTGGCGAACGGGCGCATGTGGTGACCTGCAACCTCTCCGATGCCGAGGCGGTTGAGGCATTGCCGAAACAGGCCGCCGAGGTGATGGGCTCTGTCGATATCCTGGTGAACAATGCCGGTATCACCAAGGACAACCTATTCATGCGGATGAAAGACGAGGAATGGCAGAGCGTGCTGGACGTGAACCTGACCGCCACCATGCGTCTGTGCCGCGGCGTGTTGCGCGGCATGATGAAGGCGCGCTGGGGCCGCATCGTCAATATCTCCTCCATCGTCGGTGCCACGGGTAACCCCGGTCAGGGCAACTACGCCGCCTCCAAGGCCGGTATGATCGGCATGTCCAAATCTCTGGCCTATGAGGTCGCAAATCGCGGCATCACCGTGAACGCGGTTGCGCCCGGGTTCATTGCCACCGCGATGACCGACAAGCTCAACGACACCCAAAAAGACGCGATCCTCAGCCAGATCCCGGCAGGCCGCATGGGGGATTCGAAAGAGATCGCCGCCGCCGTGCTTTATCTGGCGTCGCAAGAGGCCGCCTATGTGACCGGCACCACGCTGCATGTGAACGGTGGCATGGCGATGCTCTGATCGCTGCCCGGTCGTATTCGTCAAAGCCGCGTTGGAAACAACGCGGCTTTTTTCGTGTTTTCAAGCGTTTGCATGACGTAACGGCAGCTGTAAAACCGCAGTGAACCTGTCGCGCTGCGGCGCTCTTTCTGTTCTTTGGGGCAGGGGACACGCGCCTGAAAATGCGGCACCTGCAAAGGCGCTTAAGATATTGGAAATCATTTGCGTCGGCTTGTGTCTGTGCTATAGGCCCCCCATCTTACGTGTTGGCAGGCGTCTCGCTGTGCCACCGCGCCCCTGTTTCCGAACGGGGACCCCACCGCCCGCTTGGGCAACAACCAACCTTCCCGAGTGGGCAAGGGCAGAACCGGGCGAGAGCCCTGTAAAAAACGAGGAATAGACATGAGCGACGTCGCAGATCGCGTGAAAAAGATCGTTGTAGAGCACCTGGGTGTGGAAGAAGACAAGGTGACCGAGAGCGCCTCCTTCATCGACGACCTCGGCGCAGACAGCCTCGACACCGTTGAGCTGGTCATGGCGTTCGAAGAAGAGTTCGGCATTGAGATCCCGGACGACGCGGCCGAGACCATCCAGACCTTCGGCGACGCAGTGAAGTTCATCTCCGAAGCGTCCTAATCGGACCCTTCCAAGAGACCTCACGATTTCGTGATTGAAGAGGCGGCGCTTTCCTGATGGAAAGCGCCGCTTTCTGTTTGGTGACACCTCTTCGCATGCTCTCAGCACGCGGGCGACGTTTCGAAATGTGCCAACATCGTGCTACACTCATAATCATTATGAAACAGATCGGAGATGACGGCGCATGATGATTTATCCCACGATGGAACTTCTGGACGGGCGCTGCGTGACGCTCGACAAAGGCAATTTGGACGCGCCCATGATCTGGCATGTGGATCCGGTGGAGACCGCAAAGGGCTTTGCCGAGGCGGGCGCAGAGTGGATGCATCTGACCGATTTTAATGCGCTGCAGGGCGACGACAGCAATCAGGCTTTGGTCGAAGATCTCATTCGAACGGCAGGGCTGCCGATCCAGCTTGGTGGAGGCATCCGTTCACGCGAACAGGCGGAATACTGGATCGAGAAGGGCGTCGGACGCGTGGTGATTGGCACCATGGCGGCCTATGATCCTGCTGCGGTGGCGGAACTGGCGAAATACTATCCGGATCAGATCGTGCTCGCGGTGGATGTCTGGCAGGGGCAGGTGATGACTGAGGGCTGGCGCAAAGCGGGGGCATGGACGCCCGAAGCCTTTGTCAAAGCGTTTGGCAATGCGCCGTTTGCGGGCATTCTGGTGACCGACATCGACAGCGATATGAGCGATCTGGACGCACAATTGGGGCTGATCTCCGCATTGGCGAGCGAAGCCCATTCGCCGGTGATTGCCAGCGGTGTGGTGCGCAGCGCCGATGATATATCGCGTTTGAAATACCTGCCCAATATCGCAGGTGCCTTGGTGGGGCGGGCCTTGTTCAACAAGACAATCACGCTGGAAGAGGCGCTGGCGACGGCCCAGCCGGACCCGGAACCCGTGGCAGAGTTTCTCTGATCTGTTGGCACCCCTTCTGTGCGGTGCCGAAATCCCTCTCTAAAATATCACAGGCCGCAGGCAAGTTATTCGCCTACGGCCTGTTTTCTTGAGAGAGCGCCATATGGGAACCCGGGATCGTTGCTTCGTCCTAGGATCACTGTTGCGCATTCGTGTTACCAAAGCCTTACGGGCTGTGGAAAGTTGAGCGAGATTTAACGCAAATGTGCCGGAATGGCCCTGACGCCTTCCCGCCCTTGCGCCCTTTGGTCATTCCAAGCTATTTGGGTGGGCAAATTGCCTGAAGTGCTAAGGAGAGCAAGGAATGCGTCGAGTAGTAGTTACCGGACTGGGCCTGGTGACCCCCCTGGCATCCGGGGTTGAGGAAACCTGGGCACGTCTTCTGGACGGACAGTCCGGCGCGGGCCCCATCACCCTGTTTGATGCAGAGGCCAGCGGCGTGACAACCACCTATGCCTGCGAGGTTCCCCGCGGCGATGGCAGCAATGGCACCTTCAACCCCGACGATTGGGTGGTGAAGAAAGATCAAAAGAAGATCGATGACTTCATCCTCTATGGCATTGCCGCCGCAGAGATGGCCGTTAAGGACGCAGGCTGGACGCCTGAAGCCGAAGAGGACCGTCTGCGCACCGGCGTGATGATCGGCTCCGGTATCGGTGGTCTGAGCTCCATTGCAGATACGGCCGTGATGATTAAGGAAAAAGGCCCGCGTCGCGTGTCTCCTTTCTTTATCCCCGGCGCGCTGATCAACCTGATTTCCGGTCAGGTCTCCATCCGTCATGGCTTCAAAGGCCCGAACCACTCGGTTGTGACCGCGTGCTCCACCGGCGCGCATGCCATTGGCGACGCCTCCCGCCTGATCAAATCCGGCGACGCAGACGTGATGATCGCAGGCGGCGCCGAGGCGGCAATCTGTGAGATTGGCATCGCGGGCTTTAACGCCTGCAAGGCGCTGTCGACCAAATATGCTGATGACCCGACCAAGGCCTCGCGCCCCTATGACGCGGACCGGGATGGTTTTGTCATGGGTGAGGGCGCTGGCATCGTGGTGCTGGAGGAATACGAACACGCCAAGGCACGCGGCGCCAAGATTTACGGCGAGGTTCTGGGCTATGGTCTGTCAGGCGATGCCTACCACATCACCGCCCCCTCCGAGGACGGCGAGGGCGGCGAGCGCTCCATGCGCGCAGCCCTTGCCAATGCGGGTTTGAGCGCGTCGGACATCGACTATATCAACGCGCATGGCACCTCGACGATGGCGGACACCATCGAGCTGGGCGCGGTCGAGCGTCTGTTGGGCGATCACGCCAGCAAGGCGACCATGTCCTCGACCAAATCCGCCACCGGCCACTTGTTGGGCGCGGCGGGCGCGATTGAGGCAATCTTCTCCATCCTCGCGATCCGCGATCAGGTGGCACCGCCGACGATCAACCTTGATACCCCTGCGGTTGAAACCCCGGTCGATCTGGCCCCCAATGCAAAACGCGAACGCGAGATCAATGTGGCGCTGTCGAACTCCTTTGGCTTTGGCGGCACCAATGCTTCGGTGATCTTCGGGAAAGTGAGCGACTGATATGTGGCGCAGTCTGGCCTCGAACATGCTGACGATCCTGATCGTCGGCCTGTTCCTCTTCGCGGGTGTGATCCTGTGGGGCAAGAACGAGTATACCTCTGAAGGTCCCCTGACGGAGGCAATCTGCTTTCAGGTTCCCGGTGGCACCAATATGGCGCGGGTCTCGCGTCGGCTTGAGGACGATGGCGTTGTCTCCAGCGGCACCATCTTTCGCATCGGGGTGAAATACTCGGAAAAAGCGCAGCATCTCAAAGCGGGCAGCTATCTGGTTG
This sequence comes from Tritonibacter mobilis F1926, assembly GCF_000376545.2. Classification (NCBI taxonomy): domain Bacteria; kingdom Pseudomonadati; phylum Pseudomonadota; class Alphaproteobacteria; order Rhodobacterales; family Paracoccaceae; genus Tritonibacter; species Tritonibacter mobilis. The sequence continues at coordinate 1,687,650 of NZ_CP015230.1, read as the reverse complement.
AGCCCGGTGCCTCGATGGAAGGCATCGTCGATCAGATCACCCGTGGCGGTGCCTCGACCTGTGGCACAGAGATCGTCTACCGCGTCGGCGTGACCCGCGTGTTGGCTGAGGTGCGCGAGCTGGACCCCGCAACCAGTGCTTTTGTGGAACGCGCGGAATTTGTGCCCGGCGTGGATGAAACCCCTGCGGTCTATACCGAGAAAAAATCCGAGGCCGACACGCGCTATCGCATCGCACTCGCCGAAGGTGTGACCAGCTGGCAGGTTGTCGAATCCCTGAAAGCCATGGACATCCTCGAAGGAGAGCCCGGCAGTCGCCCCGCCGAAGGCAGCCTCGCGCCGGATAGCTACGAGATACGCCCCGGCACCTCGCGCGAGTCGATCCTTGCGGAAATGAAAGCGCGTCAGGACAAACGTATCAAAGACGCATGGGAGGCGCGCAGCCCGGATGCGGCCGTCGAAACCCCCGAAGAGATGCTGATCCTCGCCTCGATCATCGAGAAAGAAACCGGCGTAGCTGCGGAACGCGGCGTGGTGGCCTCGGTCTTTACCAACCGCCTGAAGCGCGGCATGCGCCTGCAAACTGACCCCACTGTGATCTATGGCGTCACCAAGGGCGAAGGTGTGCTGGGCCGTGGTCTGCGCCAAAGTGAGCTGCGCGGCGTCACGCCTTGGAACACCTATGTGATCGAAGGTCTGCCGCCGACACCAATCGCCAATCCGGGCCTTGAGAGCCTCGTGGCGGCGGTGAACCCGGATCAGACCGATTATGTGTTCTTTGTGGCGGATGGCACCGGCGGGCATGCGTTTGCTGAAACGCTCGAAGAGCATAATCGCAACGTGGCCAAGTGGCGCGAAATCGAAGCGCAGCGCAACAACAACTAACGACATGAGGGGGGCGCTGCCCCCCTCGTGCTTTGCAGGGCAAAGCCCTCACCCCCCGGGATATTTCTTGTTAGAAGAAGTTGGGGGGCGCGACATTCAACCTCTTCTAACCCTCAAATATCCCGGAGCGCGAGGCAGAGCCTCGCATCACCCGTTGCGCCCCTAGCGGACGGTGGTTTGAGGTGATGTTCATTTACGTCTTGTAAAACCATTCTCGGCAGCTGGAAAACGTGGGGGCAAGGATCGCAGGACCTGGACGGGTCAATGATCCTAGCCTCCCGTTTCTCCCATCGGATCGTTCTGAGACGAGGCCGTACCCCCATGACAACACAGACCCCCGAAGAGCTGATTGAGATCAGCTCTGACCTCTTGCGCTCTCTGCACGACAGCCTGCGGCGTGCGCGCCGGATCAGCGAGGATTACCTCGCCCAGTTTGAGGCGGAACAGGACATCAATCCCGACACCGCGCAGCTAAAGCCGCAGATTGCCAAGCTCGATGGCCTGATCCGTGACATCCAGAAAGTGGAGAAAACCCTTGTCGACCGCAAAGACGCCCCTGGTGCCGCCCGCATGGTGGCTTTCGACCTCTGTGCCGCCCGCGATGAGATCGAGCGCCGCTTGGCTGGCCTCTGTGCCGCGCTTCATGACGCAGATCTGGCTGGAGGAGATGGATGACCACACCTTGGCGGCGATGCCCTATGTGTTCGATCTCTGGGCGCTGCCGCATCAATGCGCGCCCGCGGGCGAGTGGCGCGCCTGGGTGATCCTGGGCGGGCGCGGGGCGGGCAAGACCCGCGCCGGCGCGGAATGGGTGCGGTCCGAGGTGGAGGGGGCAGAACCCTTTGGCATCGGTCGCGCGCGTCGCATGGCGCTGGTCGGCGAGACCTACGATCAGGTGCGCGACGTGATGATCCATGGCGACAGCGGCATCCTCGCCTGCTCGCCGCCGGACCGCTGTCCGGAGTGGCGTGCGGGTGAACGTAGGCTGGTCTGGCCCAATGGGGCCACCGCGCAGGCGTTTTCGGCCTCTGACCCCGAGGCGCTGCGCGGGCCGCAGTTTGATGCCGCCTGGGTGGACGAACTGGCGAAATGGCGCCGCGCTCAGGACGCATGGGACATGCTGCAATTCGCCCTGCGTCTGGGCGCAGCCCCGCGCGTCTGTGTGACCACCACGCCGCGCAATGTGCCGCTGCTGAAACAGCTGCTTCAGAGCCCCTCGACCGTCACCACCCATGCGCCCACCGAGGCCAACCGCGCCAATCTCGCGCCCGGCTTCCTGACAGAAGTGCGCGCGCGCTATGGTGGATCGCGACTGGCGCGGCAAGAGCTGGACGGCGTGATGCTGGCGGATGTGGATGGCGCACTCTGGACGTCGGGCATGCTGGAGCAGCTCCAGCGTCGTGACAGACCGCCCCTCGACCGGATCGTGGTGGCGGTGGACCCGTCGGTGAGTGCGCATAAGGGATCTGATGCCTGCGGTATCATTGTTGCCGGGGCGCAGACACAGGGGCCGATTTCCGAGTGGCGCGCCTATGTGCTGGCCGATCACACGGTGCAGGGGCTGGGGCCAGCCGGCTGGGCGCGCGCCGCCATTGCCGCGCGCGACGTCTATCGGGCCGACCGGCTGGTGGCCGAGGTCAATCAGGGCGGTGCATTGGTGGGCACAGTCTTGCGGCAGGTTGATCCCTTGGTGCCCTTCACGCCGGTCCACGCCAGCAAAGGCAAGTCGGCGCGGGCGGAGCCCGTCGCGGCGCTCTATGAGCAGGGGCGCGTGCATCATGCACCGGGCCTGCAAGAGTTGGAGGAGCAGATGTGCCTGATGACGGCGCAGGGCTATCGCGGTGATGGCTCTCCCGACCGTGTGGATGCGCTGGTCTGGGCGCTGCATGCGCTGATTATCGGTCCGGCAGAACAGCATCGCTGCCCCAAGATACGCCGCCTGTAATGTGGACGCACGACCGATCCGTCCGACCGTCAGGTCGGACAGCCCCCGACCCTCCCCTCGGGAGGGGGCTTTACCCCCACTGAGGATCGGAGCTGTCCCTTGAAATCTCCGGTGAAACGCCCGCCTCGCGCGGGCGTTTTGCTTTTCTATCAGTGGCTTGGTGCAGGGTGTTGCGCCCCCGGCGCACGCCATGCTGGCGGGATGTTCAAACCCCTGTGGCAGATTGTTTTCCAACACGACGGGCATCGGCCCAAGGCGAAACCGGAACGGCAAAGGAGTGCACCATGGTCTTTGACCTGCTGCGACGCAAGACGGGGCGAGTGGATCAGACGGCGGCTGCGGCCCCGTCGCAAAAGGCCAGCGCTGCGGCGCGGGTGCTGCCGATGGGCAATGGCACGCAGGCCGCCTGGGGGCCGCGCGACACGGTCTCTCTGACCCGTGCAGGGTTTCTGGGCAACCCGGTTGGCCACCGCGCGGTGAAACTCATCGCCGAGGCCGCCGCCGCGCTGCCTTTGGTGCTCCAGAGCACGGATGCGAGGTATGACAGCCACCCGCTGCTCTCGCTGCTGTCGCGCCCCAATGCGGCGCAGGCACGGGCCGAGATGCTGGAGGCGCTCTATGCCAATCTGCTTCTGTCGGGCAATGCCTATATCGAGGCGGTCGCCGCTGATGAGGGCTGGCCGGTGGAACTGCACATCCTGCGCCCGGACCGCGTGCGGGTGGTGCCGGGGCGCGATGGCTGGCCGGTGGGCTATGACTATGCGGTCGGCGGCAAGACACATCGCTTTGCGATAGATCCCGCGCGCCCCGCGATCTGCCACCTCAAGAGCTTTCATCCATTGGACGATCACTACGGTCTGGCGCCGCTGCAGGCTGCCGCCACCGCGGTCGAGGTGCATGGCGCCGCCGCGCGCTGGTCAAAATCGCTGCTGGACAATGCCGCGCAACCCTCCGGCGCGCTGGTCTGGACCGGATCGGACGGGCTGGGGCAGATGGGCGACGACCAGTTCCGCCGCCTTTCCGAGGAGATCGAGGCCAATTTCCAGGGCGCGCGCAATGCCGGACGGCCGATGGTGTTGGAGGGCGGTCTGGACTGGAAGCAGATGGGGTTCAGCCCCTCCGATATGGAGTTTCACCGCACCAAGGACAGCGCCGCGCGCGAGATCGCGCAGGCCTTTGGGGTGCCGCCGATGCTCTTGGGGATACCGGGCGATGCCACCTATGCCAACTATCAAGAGGCCAACCGGGCGTTCTATCGCCTGACCGTGTTGCCCTTGGCGATGCGGGTGGCGGCGAAACTTTCGGACTGGCTGATGCGGTTTGGCACCGAAGTCCTTGAGCTGAAACCGGATCTCGATCAGGTGCAGGCCCTCAGCACCGAACGCGAGGCGCAGTGGCGGCGCGTCACACAGGCGGATTTCCTGACAGAGTCTGAGAAGCGCCAGATGCTGGGCCTGCCGCCGCGCAGCGTGGAGGGGCCGGATGACTGACTACCCGTTGCCGCCCTTTGACTGCGCCCCAAGCCAGCGACTGAGTGCCCATGAACGCGTGAGCGAAATCCGTCAGGAGGCGCTGAATCGGCGTCTGGATCGGATGGAACGGATGATGGAGCGGCTGGAAAAACGGCTCTGGATCACTGTCTACGGCGTTGCCGCCGTGATCTTGGCGCAGGCCTTTCAGGGCTTTTTGTCGGTGCAGTTGCCCTGAGCGATAATCAAGACATTTCAGAAAGGTAGAGCGTGATGCTGACAGATCATGAGCCCCGGCTCGAGACCAAATTCGCCCGCTTTGGCGAGGCGCTGTCCCTAAGCGCCGGAGAGGTGATCGAAGGCTATGCGAGCCTCTTTGGTGCCCCAGATCAGGGCAAGGATATCGTCACCCGTGGCGCCTATGCGGCCTCACTCGCGGCGCATCACTCGCGCGGCAGCAAGGTCAAGATGCTCTGGCAACATGACCCGAGCCATCCCATCGGCGTCTGGGACGAGATCACTGAGGACGACACCGGCCTGCGCGTCAAAGGGCGTATCCTCACGGAGACCCAGAAAGGCGCAGAAGCCGCCGCTCTGGTGCGCGCCGGGGCCATCGAGGGGCTGTCGATCGGCTATCGCACCGTGAAGGCGACCCGCGACAAGGAAGGCCACCGGCGGCTGGAGGAACTGCAGCTCTGGGAGGTGTCGCTGGTGACATTCCCGATGCTGCCCTCGGCCCGGCTGTCGCGGCTTGCCCGGCGCGAGGCGGAGGCGGCGAAATCCGACGCCTCCGATGCGGGCCTGCGCGCCCTCGCGGACGCCCTGCGCGCGGCCACCAGACCCTAACCCCCGAAAGAGGATCAGAGATGACAGATCATCCATTCACGGGCCACGCGCCCGAGGATGCGGCGACCCCGCCGCAGAATGTGGCCACGGAAGTGAAACAGGCCGTTTCGCAATTCGTGCAGTATTTCAAGGGGTTCCAAGACGACGTGACCGAGAAACTCAAACAGACGGAAGAGCGTATGACCATGTTGGATCGTAAAACCCAAACCGCGGCCCGGCCGCATCTGGCGGCGGCGGAGGTCGATGGCGCGCCGCATCAAAAGGCCATGCAAGCCTATCTGCGCCATGGTGACGAGGAGGGCTTTCGCGGCCTCGACATGGGCACCAAGGCCATGTCGACGGCGGTGAATTCCGATGGCGGTTTCCTCGTCGACCCGCAGACCTCGGATGTGGTGAAATCGGTGCTGCAATCCACCGCCTCGATCCGTGCGGTGGCCTCGGTGGTCAATGTGGAGGCGACGTCTTTTGACGTGCTGATCGACCATTCCGATGTGGGTGCGGGCTGGGCCACCGAGACCGGCTCGGTCACGGAAACCGGCACGCCGTCGATTGATCGCATCGTGATCCCGCTGCACGAGCTTTCGGCGCTGCCCAAGGCATCGCAACGGCTCTTGGATGACAGCGCCTTTGACATCGAGGGCTGGCTGGCGGGGCGGATTGCCGACAAATTCGCCCGCGCCGAGGCGCAGAGCTTTATTTCGGGGGATGGCGTGGACAAGCCCACCGGCATCCTGACCCATCCCACGGTGGACAATGACAGCTGGAGCTGGGGCAATATCGGCTATGTGGCCACAGGCAGCGACGGCGATATCGGCTCGGCGGATGCGATCATCGATCTGGTCTATGCGCTGGATGCGCGCTACCGCGCCGGGGCGAGTTTTGTGATGAACTCCAAAACGGCCGGTCTGATCCGCAAGCTCAAGGACGCCGATGGCCGCTTCCTGTGGTCGGATGGTCTTGCGGCGGGCGAGCCTGCGCGGCTGATGGGCTACCCGGTTTTGGTGGCCGAGGACATGCCGGATGTGGCCTCTGACAGCCTTTCGATTGCCTTTGGCGACTTTGGCGCAGGCTACACCATTGCCGAACGACCGGACCTGCGTGTCCTGCGCGACCCGTTCTCCGCCAAGCCGCATGTGCTGTTTTACGCCACCAAGCGCGTGGGTGGCGACGTCAGCGACTTTGCCGCGATCAAGCTGATGAAATTCGGGCTGAGCTAAGCGCTTAGGCCCGGATGACGGGGCCGGCAGCCCGGCTCCGTCGGCGGGTGCGCGCCTCATGGGTTTGTCGTCCAGCTGCTCCCTCCGTCCGAGCGGCAGACCCGGTGCGCACCCGTCCAACGGACGGCGCGGCAGAGACCGCGTGAGGGTGACAGATTTTCAGCGGAGAGAGCCGATGATTTTGCACGAACTGACCCCGCTGCCCGACAGCATTTTGCCGCTCGCGGCGTTCAAGGCGCATCTGCGTCTGGGCACCGGTTTTGGCGAGGAGGCCTTGCAGGACGCGGTGCTTCTGGCCTTCTTGCGCGCCAGCCTCGCGGCGATCGAGGCGCGCACCAACAAGGCGCTGTTGACACGCAACTACGAGTGGCGGCTCAATGCCTGGCCCGGCGTGGTGGAGCTGCCGGTGGCGCCGGTCTCGACCGTTTCGCAGGTGGCGCTGGTGGATCAGACCGGCGCGGAGACGGAGGTGCCTGAGGCGGCCTATGCGCTGGCGCCCGACGCCCATGCTCCGCGCCTGACGCCGCGTGCGGCAGTCTGGCCAATGATGCCCTCGGGGGGCGGCGCGGTGATCCGCTTCACCGCCGGGATGGCCGCCACATGGGACGCGCTTCCGGCCGATCTCGCGCAGGCAGTGATGCTGCTGGCGGCGCATTATTACGAGTACCGCGATGACACCTCGCTGCATGCGGGCTGCATGCCCTTTGGCGTGGCGAGCCTCTTGGACCGGCACCGCCTGCCACGCCTGAGCCTGTCCCGGAGCGGGGTGCAATCATGAGCGCGCCGCGATTGAACCGCCCATTGCGGCTGGAAGATCCGCAAGCGACCAGCGATGGCGCCGGGGGATTTGACATCACCTGGGTCGAGCTGGGCCAGCACTGGGCCGAGGTTGACGCGTTGACGGGCCGCGAGAGTGGCCGACGTGGCACCTCCGTCTCGCTGCAGCGTTACCGGATCACCCTGCGCGCCGCCCCGGTGGGATCTCCCGCGCGCCCCAAACCGGACCAGCGGTTTCGCGAAGGCAGTCGCATCTACAAGATCGACGCCGTGGCAGAGCGCGACATGGACGGGCGTTACCTCATTTGTTTCGCAACAGAGGAGCTGGCCACATGACCTATGCGCTGTCTCACAGCCTGCAAACCGCCGTCTACCAGCACCTGATCAGCGATGCCGCGTTGGCGGCAGAGGTGGGCACGGCGATCTACGACATGCTGCCTGCGGGCACGCTGCCGGGGATCTATGTGACCCTCGGCGCTGAGAGCGTGCGGGACCGATCCGATGTCACAGGCGGCGGCGCGCTCCATCGCTTTACCGTGACCGTGGTCGCCAATGCGGCCGGGTTCAGCGCAGCCAAACGGGCGGCGGCGGCGGTGTCGGATGCGCTGGTGGATGCGCCGCTGATCCTCGCACGCGGGCATCTGGTGGGTCTGTGGTTCGACCGCGCCAACGCCAAACGGCTGAGCAACGGGGATCGCTCAATTGCGCTGCGGTTTTCCGCGCGTCTCGAAGACTCCTGACTGAATTTCAACGCATTAACAGAAGGACCTCACCCATGAGTGCTCAAAACGGCAAGGATCTCCTGATCAAAGTGGATATGACCGGCACCGGCAGTTTCACCACCATCGCAGGCCTGCGCGCCACCCGTATCAGTTTCAACGCCGAGAGCGTCGATGTGACCAGCCTCGACAGCGCGGGCGGCTGGCGCGAGCTGTTGGGCGGAGCCGGCGTGCGGTCGGCAAACCTCTCAGGCTCGGGCGTGTTTCGCGATGCAGACACCGACGAACGCGCGCGGCAGCTGTTCTTTGACGGCGAGACCCCGGCGTTCCAGGTGGTGATCCCGGATTTCGGCACCGTTGAAGGGCCATTTCAGGTCACAGCACTGGAATATGCCGGCAGCCACAATGGCGAAGCCACCTATGAGCTGTCGCTGGCCTCCGCCGGTGCGCTGACCTTTACGGCGGCCTGAGCCATGGCAAACCCTTATGCAGGCGAAGTGACACTGGTGCTCAATGGCCAGCCGCACATGCTGAAGCTGACGCTGGGCGCGCTGGCGGAACTGGAGGCGGAGCTGGGCGAGGGCGACTTGATCTCCCTGGTGCAACGGTTTGAAAAGGTTAGGTTTTCCTCGCGCGATGTGCTGGCGCTTCTGGCGGCGGGGCTGCGCGGTGCCGGGTCTGAGATCAGCCGCGCAGATCTGGCGCAGGCCGAGATCGAGGGCGGCGTGATGCAGGCCACCAAGGTTGCGGCGCAATTGCTGGCGCTCAGTTTCGCGCTTCCTGCGGGGGATGCATGAGCCGTGCCGCGATGCTGGACTGGCCCGCCCTGATGCGGGCCGGGATGCTGGGGCTGCGGCTGACACCGCGCGAGTTCTGGCAACTGACCCCGGCAGAGCTGCGGCTGATGCTGAACCTTGATGCCAGCACACCACCCATGGACCGCGACCGCCTGAGCCATCTGATGACGCAGTTCCCGGATCAGACCAACGACGTGAACCAACCGGAGTAACCCATGGCAAACACGACAGATTCCGACTTTGAATCCCAGGCGGGTCCGCTGGAAGACAGCCTTGGCGATGCCGCCGGGATGGCGGCGCAGTTCACCGCCGAGATGGACCGGGTGCGCGCGGCCTTTGCCGCGACCCAAGCCGATGCGGCGGATTTTGAAACCGGCCTCAGCCGGGGGCTGCGACGCGCGATGAAGGATCTGGTGGTGGATGGCGACAGCCTGAGCGATGCGCTGGAAAGCCTCGCGAAGACGATGATCAACACCACCTTCAACTCCGCCATGCGCCCCGTGACGGATCACCTCGGCGGGCTGGTGAGCGACGGGATCGGCGCGCTGGTCGGTGGCATCCTGCCCTTTGCCGATGGCGCGGCTTTCAGTCAGGGCAAGGTCACGCCCTTTGCGCGCGGTGGCGTGGTGTCCTCGCCGACGCATTTCCCGATGCGCGGCGGGCTGGGGCTGATGGGCGAAGCAGGGCCAGAGGCGATCCTGCCGCTGGCGCGCGGCCATGACGGAAGCCTCGGGGTGAAGACGCAAGGCGGCGGCAAATCCCCAACCGTGGTGATGAATGTCACCACCCCCGATGTGGCCGGGTTCCAGCGCTCCCGTGGGCAGATCGCCGCCCAGATGAGCCGCATGCTCGCACGCGGAAACCGCAATAGGTAAGGAGGGTAAGTCCATGAGTTTTCACGAAGTTCGTTTTCCCGAAACGCTCTCTTTTGGCTCTGTCGGCGGGCCGGAGCGGCGCACGGATGTGGTGACGCTGGCCAATGGTCACGAGGAACGCAACACCCCTTGGGCGCATGCGCGGCGGCGTTATGATGCGGGGCTTGGCCTGCGCGGTCTTGAGGATATTGCCGCGCTGATTGCGTTTTTCGAGGCCCGTCAGGGCCAGCTCCATGGGTTTCGATGGAAGGATTGGACCGACTACGCGTCATCGCTGCCGGGGCAGGAAGTGACGTTTGAGGATCAGTTGATTGCCACCGGCGATGGCGACACCAACAGGTTTCAGCTGGCCAAGCGCTACCGCTCCGGCCCGCATGAATATCTGCGTCCGATCAGCAAACCCGTGGCGGGCACCGTGCGCCTTGGGATCGACAATGAGGCGCTGGTGGAAGGTGTGGATTACGACCTCGACCTGACCACGGGCGAGGTGACGCTGGCCTATGTGCCGGAAATTGGCCGTGAAATCCGTGCCGGGTTCGAGTTTGACGTGCCGGTCCGCTTTGACACGGATCGCATCCAGACCTCGGTGGCGTCGTTTCAGGCGGGCGAGGCCCCGAATGTGCCAGTGGTGGAGGTGCGGGTGTGATGGATCGCGAAGGCTTAAACACGCATCTTAAATCCGGGGCCACCACGGTGTGCCGCGCCTGGGCCGTCAGTCGCGCCGATGGCGTGACGCTGGGGTTCACCGATCATGACCGGGATCTGAGCTTTGATGGTGTGACATTTCGCGCCGGAACCGGCCTCACGGCGCGCAGCCTGATGCAGAGCACCGGGCTTGCGGTCGACAACAGCGAAGCACTCGGCGCACTCAGCTCCGATGCGGTGCGCGAGGCTGATATTGAATCCGGGCGCTATGATGGGGCCGAGGTGCGGGCGTGGCTGGTGAACTGGGCCGACACCACTCAGCGCGCCTTGCAGTTTCGCGGCTCCCTGGGCGAGATCCGCCGTGCAGGTGGCGCGTTTGAGGCGGAGCTGCGCGGTCTGACCGAAGGGTTAAACCAGCCGCTCGGGCGGGTGTTTCAGACGCCCTGCAGCGCGGTTCTGGGGGATGCGGCGTGTAAATTCGACCTCAATACTGCGGGGTATGTCGCTGATGTATCAGTAGAAAACACAAACGAGGGGCAGCATTTCACATGGGGTGCGCTTGATGGGTTTGCGCCGGAGTGGTTCACCGGCGGGCGGCTCACCGTGCTGAGTGGCGCAGGCGCTGGTCTGTGGGCGCCGATCCGGTCGGACAGCACGAGCGAGCGCCGTGAAATCACCCTCTGGCAGCCGATCCGCGCCGATATTCAACCGGGCGATATGGTGCGTCTGACCGCAGGCTGTGACAAGCGCATGAGCACCTGTCGGCTGAAGTTCGACAATCTGGTGAACTATCAGGGCTTTCCCGATATCCCCGGCGAGGACTGGATGGTGGCGGTGCCCAAACGCAATGGCCAGAACACCGGCGGCAGCCGCCGATGAGCCGCGACATCAACACAGAGGCGGTGGTCCTCGCGCGGCACTGGCTGGGCACGCCCTATCGCCATCAGGGGGCCACGCGGGGTGCGGGCTGCGATTGTCTCGGGCTGATCCGGGGCATCTGGCGCAGCCTATATGGCAGCGAACCCGAACCCGTGCCGCCCTATACCCGCGACTGGGCCGAACGCGGCACCGAGGAACGCCTGTGGCGGGCGGCGCTGCGACATATGCAGCCCGTCCAAGACGCCGCGCCCGGTCAGGTGATCCTGTTTCGCATGCATGGGGGGGCTGTGGCCAAACACCTTGGCCTGCAAAGCAGCGCGTCCCGTTTCATCCATGCCTACAGCGGTCATGGCGTGGTCGAAAGTGCGCTGACGCCCGCGTGGCAGCGGCGCATCGTGGCGCGCTTTGCCTTTCCCGCAGAGTGAGCGTGCGGGCTGTGGCCCGGACTTTCTCCACCCCAACGATCCCTGAGGAGGACATATCATGGCGACATTGGTACTGGCAGCGGCAGGGTCCGCCGTGGGCGGGGCAATCGGCGGCTCTGTGGCGGGGCTGTCGACGGCGATCATTGGCCGTGCGGTCGGGGCTACCCTTGGCCGGGTCATTGACGAGCGCCTCTTGGGCAGTGGCAGTGCTGCGGTGGAAACCGGCAAGGTCGACCGCTTTCGCATCACCACCGGCAGCGATGGTGAGCCGATGGCGCAGGTCTTTGGCCGCATGCGGCTGGGTGGGCAGGTGATCTGGGCGACGGAGTTTGTCGAGACCGCAACCACCACATCCTCGGGCGGCAAGGGCTCTGCGCCCAAACGTACCACCACCAGCTATTCCTACAGCCTGTCGATGGCGGTGGCGATCTGCGCGGGCGAGATTAGCCGTGTGTCGCGGGTCTGGGCCGATGGCGAGGAGGTGGCGCTGCGCGATCTCAATATGACCGTCTACCGGGGCAGCAAGGACCAGCTGCCCGACCCCCTGATGGAGGCGGTGGAGGGCGCAGGCCAGGTGCCCGCCTATCGGGGCACCGCCTATGTGGTGTTTGAAAACCTCGATCTGGAGCGGTTCGGCAACCGGGTGCCGCAGTTCTCATTCGAGGTGCTGCGCGCGGAACAGCCTTCGGGCGAGACGTACGAACTGGATCTGGCGCAGATCGTGCCCGGCGTGGCGCTGATCCCCGGCACGGGCGAATACAGTCTGGCCAGCCAGCCGGTCTATATGCAGCACGGGCCCGGCGCGCAGACAGCCGCCAATATCAATCAGATCTCCGGCGATACCGATCTGGTGGCCTCGGTCGATGCGCTGTCCGATGAACTGCCTCGGGCCGAGGCAGTGTCCATGGTGGTGTGCTGGTTTGGCGATGATCTGCGCTGTGGTGACTGCACCCTTGCGCCCAAGGTGGAACAGACGCTCTCTGATGGCTCGATGCCGTGGCAGGTGGCGGGGCTCAACCGGGCCAGCGCGGACGAGGTCATCAAGGACGCAGGCATCGCCGTCTATGGCGGCACCCCGGCGGATCAGGCGGTGGTTCAGGGCATTCAGCACCTGAACGCCCAAGGCAAGCGGGTGATGTTTTACCCCTTCATCCTCATGGAGCAGCAGGCGGGCAATGATTTGCCCGATCCCTACAGCAACGCTGATGGCCAGCCGGTGTTGCCGTGGCGGGGGCGGATCACGCTCTCGACCGCGCCGGGGCTGGCGGGCAGCCCGGATGGCACTGCGCTCGCGGATACGGAGGTCGCAGGCTTTCTCGGCACCGCACAGGCCAGCGATTTCACCATCTCCGGCGGGCAGGTGAGCTATCACGGCCCCGATGAGTGGAGCTTTCGCCGCTTTATCCTGCATTACGCAGCGCTTTGTGCGGCGGCGGGCGGCGTGGAGGCGTTCTGCATCGGTTCGGAACTGCGCGGGTTGACGCAGATCCGGGGGGCGAGCGGCTTTCCTTTTGTCGAAGGTTTGAAGGATCTGGTGGGTGAGGTGCGCGCACTCTTGGGGGCGGAGGTCAAACTGGGCTATGCGGCGGATTGGTCGGAGTATTTCGGCTATCAGACACCGGAGGGCGACCATATCTTTCACCTCGATCCGCTGTGGTCCGACCCGCAGATCGATTTTATCGGTATCGACAATTACATGCCACTCAGCGATTGGCGCGAGGGGGAGGATCACCTCGACGCGCAGGAGTGGCCCGCGATCTATGATCTCGACTACCTCAAGGCCAATATCGAGGGCGGTGAGGGCTATGACTGGTATTACCATTCGCCCGAGGCCGAGGCAGCGCAGATCCGCACGCCGATCACGGATGGCGCCTATGATGAGCCGTGGATCTACCGAAACAAGGACATGCGCAGCTGGTGGTCGCTGCCGCATCACGACCGGATTGGCGGGGTGCGATCGGTTGAGGCCACCGATTGGGTGCCGCAATCCAAACCGATCTGGTTCACGGAACTCGGCTGTGCGGCGATCGACAAGGGCACCAACGAGCCGAATAAATTCCTCGATCCCAAAAGCTCCGAGTCAAAATTGCCGCGCGCATCCAATGGCTTGCGCGACGATCTGATCCAGCAGCAATACCTGCGTGCGCAGCTGACCTATTGGCAGGAGAGCGCGCATAACCCGACCTCCAGCGCCTATGGCGGCGCGATGGTGGATCTGAGCCACGCCTATGTCTGGGCCTGGGACGCGCGGCCCTTTCCGGCCTTTCCCAACCGGGTGGAGGTCTGGGACGATGGCGAGAATTACGCGCGCGGGCACTGGCTCAATGGGCGTGCGGGGCAGCGCACGCTGGCCTCCGTGGTGACGGAGATCTGCCGGGAGGCGGGTGTGACAGAGATCGACGCCAGCCAGCTCTGGGGTATTGTGCGCGGCTATGCGGTCTATGACGTGGCAGAGGCGCGCAGTGCCTTGCAGCCCCTGATGCTGCGTCATGGGTTCGACGCCATCGAGCGGGGGGGCACGCTGATCTTTCGCCTGCGCGATGGGCTGAACGCATTGGATCTGGAGACCGACACGCTGGCGGTGCTGCCAGAGATGGACGGCGATCAGGAACAAAGCCGCATGCCCGAGGCAGAGCTGATGGGCCGGGTGCGGCTGCGCTTTGTCGAATGGGGCGGCAGCCACGACACCGTGGCCGAAGAAGCGGTGCTGCCGGATGAGGCCACCCATGCGGTGAGCCAGAACGACCTGCCCATGGCGCTGACGCGCGCAGAAGGGCGACAGGTGGTGCAGCGCTGGCTGGCGGAGGCGCGGATTTCGCGCGACACCGCACGCTTTGCCCTGCCGCCCTCACGTGCGCTGGAGGTTGCGGCGGGCGATGTGGTGCGCCTGCCGGGGCAGGATGGCGAGGGGACTGCGCGCTACCGGGTGGACCGGGTGGAGCAGGCCGAGGCGCAGATTCTGGAGGCGGTGCGCATCGAACCCGTGGTCTATCAGCCGCTGGCCACGCCGGAGGATCTGCCGCGCAATGATGCCTTTGCCGCGCCGGTGCCGGTGCTGCCGCTATTCCTCGATCTGCCCTTGATGCGCGGGGATGAGGTGCCGCATGCACCGCATGTCTGTGCCACAGCACAGGACTGGCCGGGCGCGGTCGCGCTCTATGGTGCGGATCTGGGCGGGGATTTCATGCTCGAAGAATTGCTGCCCGCCCGTGCGACGGTTGGGGTGACCACCACGGACCTGCTGGCCGGGCCGGTGGGGCGCTGGGATCGCGGCGCGGATCTGGAGGTAGAGCTGATCGCGGGCACGCTGGAGGGCCGCGAGGCTCTGTCGGTGCTGGGGGGCGCGAACAGGTTGGCCATCGGCGATGGCAGCCCGGAGAACTGGGAGGTCATCCAGTTCACAGACGCCGAGTTGATCGCACCGAACCGCTACCTGATCCGCGACCGTCTGCGCGGCCAATACGGCAGCGATGGTGTGATGCCGAACCTGTGGCCTGCGGGGTCCTTTGTGGTGCTGATCGACGGCGCGGTCGAGCAGCTGGATCTGGCGCTGTCGGACCGGCGGATGTCGCGCGACTACCGCTTTGGCCCGGCGCGGCGCGCCTATGATGATCCGTCCTATGTGGCGCTCTCGGCAGCCTTTGACGGCAATGGTTTGCGGCCCTATGCGCCGGTGCATTTGCGCACCTCAGATGCGTTGGGCGCGGATATGGCGTTTCACTGGATCAGGCGCACCCGCATCGAGGGCGACAGCTGGGATCTGGAGGAGGTGCCACTGGGCGAAGAGGCTGAGGTCTACCGCGTGCAGGTGCGCGCGGGCAGCACGGTGCTGCGCGATCTGCGCGTCACCACGCCCCACTGGACCTATAGCGCGGCGGATCAGGCCAGCGATGGCGCAAGTGCAGGCCATGTGGTGCAGGTGGCGCAGGTCTCGGCGCGCTACGGGGCGGGACCGGTGGCCGAGTGGGTGCTGGCGTGAGGCCCGCTATTTTGCGGCCCATCCTGTGGGAGGATATCCGCAGCCTTGCCCGTGCATTGTTGGCCCATCCCGCGCCGCGACGGGCGGCCCTGTGCCGGGTGATCCTGCAGGGTGCCAGCCGGGCGCGCCGCCAGACAGAGGCCACCGGGCGCTGTCATCCGCGCTGGGGCGATGGATCACTGGACCGGGCGGCGCGCAGTTTTCCATTGGCGGATGAGCCATTCCCCGGCGATCCCGACTATGCGCGCTGTCTGCAGATGGTGCTTGGCGTCGTGGCAGGTGGGCATAAAAAAACACCCCGGCGCGAGCAGCAACCGGGGTGTTCATCGTATTGATCAGCGCCGGGACGGCGATGCGCGCGCCCCGAAACCAGCCCTTAGGCCAGTTGCAGATCGGATGCGGATTCGCGACCGTCACGACCGGACTGGATCTCGAAGGTCACCGCCTGGCCATCGGCCAGACCGGTCAGACCGGAGCGTTCCACTGCGGAGATGTGTACGAATACGTCGTTGGAGCGGCCTTCAACTTCGATGAAGCCAAAACCTTTGGTGGAGTTGAACCACTTGACGGTACCGTTTGCCATTCTAAAAGTTCCTTTTTTGTCTTTGTCGCCCGCGGACATGCGGCGACCCGGCAGCTTAACGTCGAAAGCGGTCGGGTAGACGAAACTTCGAAAGTATAAGGTTGCAGTCCTCTTTTGACTGGAAATTGGATTCTTGACAAGTGGGTATCTCGGGCATTCACGCAGGGTTTGCGGGAAATTGCCGTAAGTAAACAAGGGTTTTTGCCTCATTGTTACATTTCTCGTGATGATGGGGGGCATCACGGGATTGCGCTTGGCAATTGACGTCATAGATCGATAGGTTAGGAACCCAAGGTGCCGGAATAAGCCGGTATCCCGCCCGGAGCTTGCGCGGAGCGACCGCGCCAGAAGGACCAAGCCGATGTTGGACACGCATAAGGCCGTCAGGCAGATCGACCCCGTGTGGGGCCGGATTACCGAGGAAGCCGAGACCGCAGTCGCCGAACAACCCCTGATGGGGGGGCTGATTCACGCCTGTATTTTGCACCACAAAGCGCTTGATAAGGCGTTGAGCTATCGGATTGCGGCCAAGCTCTGTTCCAACGAGATGTCGATGGTGATCCTGCGCGAGATCGTCGATGGTGCCTATGAGGCGGAACCAGCCTTGGTTGAGGCGGCGCGTGCGGACCTGATGGCGGTCTATGAGCGCGACCCGGCCTGCCACCGGCTGCTGCAACCGATCCTCTATTTCAAAGGCTATCAGGCGGTGCAGGCCTACCGTGTCGGCCATTGGCTCTGGCAGCAGGGCGACTGGGATCTGGCCTATTTCTTCCAGATGCGGATTTCCGAGATCTTTGGCGTCGACATTCACCCGGCGGCAAAGATTGGCAAGGGCATCATGATCGACCACGCCCATTCCATCGTGATCGGCGAGACCGCGGTGGTGGGCGACAATGTCTCCATGTTGCATTCTGTGACGCTGGGCGGCACCGGCAAGGAAGAAGAGGACCGCCACCCCAAGATCGAGGATGGCGTGCTGATCGGCGCAGGGGCCAAGGTACTGGGCAATATCCGCATCGGTCATTGCTCCCGGATCGCGGCGGGGTCTGTGGTGCTGCAAGAGGTGCCGCCTTGCAAGACCGTGGCCGGGGTGCCCGCGAAGATCGTGGGCGAGGCGGGTTGCGATCAGCCCTCGGTCAGCATGAACCAAGTGCTTGGCGGGAAATAATCTTACAGTTCTGTTGGCGCGGATATAACTGTTACTAAATGGAAAAAGGGCACCCATTGGTGCCCTTTTGCAGTTTTGGTTGAGCCTGAGGCTTAGAGCATCGTCCGGCAAACTTGCCACGAAGGCGATGCTCTATCCACATATTCGGCGCGCAATGTGATCCGAAAACCGGTTCCCACTTTTCGGATTGCGCTTTAGGCCAGCATCACCATCGGGTTTTCCAGATTGTCGACGATTGCCTTCAAGAGGTCCGCACCAAGTGCGCCGTCGATGACGCGGTGATCCACCGACATGGTGACGCTCATCACGGTGGCGACGGTGAGTTCGCCATCCGCGCCCACCACGGGTTTCTTGACGCCGGAACCGACGGCCAGAATGCCAGCATGCGGCGGGTTCACGATGGCATCAAAATTGTCGATGCCGAACATGCCGAGGTTGGAGATCGCAAAGGAGCCGCCCTGATACTCATGCGGCGCGAGCTTGCGGTCGCGGGCGCGGGTGGCGAGGTCTTTCATCTCTGCCGACAGCGCCGAGAGCGACTTCATGTCGGAGTCTTGCAGCACCGGTGTGAACAGACCGCCCTCAATCGCGACCGCCACGGCCACATCGGAGGCTTTCATCTTCAGTACGCGATCCCCGGCCCAGACCGCATTGGCGTCGGGCACCGATTGCAGCGCCAGCGCCACGGCCTTGATGATGAAGTCATTGACGGAGAGTTTGACGCCCCGCGGCTCCAGCTGCTTGTTGAGCTGGGAGCGGAATTTCAGCAGCGCGTCGAGTTGGATGTCGCGGCGCAGGTAGAAATGCGGGATGGTCTGCTTGGCCTCGGTGAGACGCGCGGCAATGGTCTTGCGCATGCCATCGAGTTTGACTTCCTCGAAGGTGCGACCCTCGTACATCTTGGCAACCGCATCGGCGGAGGGGCCAGCAGGTGCGGCGGCAGCAGCCGGAGTTGCGGCAGTCGCGGCCTTGGCCTCTGCCTTGGGGGCGGCGGTGGCGTTCTCCACATCGACCTTGATGATGCGACCGCGCGGGCCGGAGCCTTTGATGGACGCAAGGTCGAGACCCTTGTCGGCGGCGATGCGACGCGCCAGGGGCGAGGCAAAGATGCGCGAGCCATCTGCCGCAGCGGGCGCTGCCGGGGCAGGGGTTGCGCCTGCGGCGGCGGGGGCAGCGGCTGCGTCGGAGCCTCCTGCGGAGGCCGCCTTCTGAGCCGCGTCAGCGGCGGGGGCCGCTTCTGGTTTGGCCGCTGATGTGTCGATATCATCAGCGCTTTCACTATCCTCCAGCAGGACCGCGATGGGGGTGTTGACCTTTACCCCTTCGGAGCCTTCGGCGATCAGGATCTTGCCGATGACACCTTCGTCCACGGCCTCGAATTCCATCGTCGCCTTGTCGGTCTCGATCTCGGCAATCAGGTCGCCGGAGGACACGGTGTCGCCCTCCTTGACCAGCCATTTTGCCAGCGTGCCTTCCTCCATGGTGGGAGAGAGGGCGGGCATGAGAATTTCAGTAGGCATCCTTGCTCTCCTTAGCGGTAGGTCACTTGTTTCACGGCTTCGATCACCTCATCGGTGGTGATCAGTGCGTGTTTTTCAAGGTTGGCGGCATAGGGCATCGGAACGTCCTTGCCGGTGCAGGTGATGACGGGCGCGTCGAGATAGTCGAACGCCTGTTGCATCACCTCGGAGGCAATATAAGAGCCAACAGAGCCTTGCGGCCAGCCTTCCTCGACGGTGACCAGGCGGTTGGTCTTCATCACCGACTTGATGACGGTGGGCAGGTCCATCGGGCGCAGGGTGCGCAGGTCGATGACCTCGGCGTTGATGCCGTCTTCGGCCAGCTTATCAGCAGCTTGCAGGGCGTAGGTCATGCCGATGCCGAAGGACACGATGGTGACATCGTCGCCCTTGCGCCAGATCTTCGCCTTGCCGAAGGGCACGGTGTAATCATCGAGTTTCGGCACATCAAACGACTTGCCGTAGAGGATCTCGTTTTCAAGGAAGATCACCGGGTTCGGGTCGCGGATCGCCGATTTCAGCAGGCCCTTGGCGTCGGCCGCAGAGTAGGGCATTGCCACCTTGAGGCCGGGGATCTGCATGTACCACGCAGCGTAGTCCTGGCTGTGCTGGGCGCCCACACGCGCCGCTGCACCGTTGGGGCCACGGAACACCATAGGTGCGCCCATCTGTCCGCCGGACATATAGAGCGTCTTGGCCGCAGAGTTGATGATATGGTCAATCGCCTGCATGGCGAAGTTGAAGGTCATGAACTCCACGATCGGGCGCAGGCCCCCAAAGGCCGCGCCGGTGGCGATCCCGGCAAAGCCGTGCTCGGTGATCGGGGTGTCGATCACGCGTTTGGCGCCGAATTCGTCCAGCAAGCCCTGGGTGATCTTGTAAGCGCCCTCATATTCGGCGACTTCCTCGCCCATCACAAAGACGTCTTCATTGCCCCGCATCTCTTCGGCCATGGCGTCGCGCAGGGCTTCGCGGACAGTCTGGCTGACCACTTCGGTGCCTTCGGGATAATCGGGGCTTTCATCCACCTCGGGCGCGGCCGGGGCAGCGGCAGCAGCGACGGTCGGCGCGGGCTCCGCAGGAGCCTCGGCGGCTGGCGCTTCTCCGCCCGCCGCAGGTGCGGATGCGACAGCATCCTCCACGCTTTCGCCCTCTTCCACGAGGATCGCGATGGGGGTGTTTACCTTCACGCCCTCGCTGCCTTCGTCGATGAGGATCTTGCCGACGATGCCTTCGTCGACAGCCTCGAATTCCATGGTGGCTTTATCGGTTTCAATCTCGGCAAGAATATCGCCAGAGGTCACGGTATCGCCTTCCTTGACCAGCCATTTGGCCAGCGTGCCTTCCTCCATGGTCGGCGACAGGGCGGGCATCAGAATTTCAGTTGCCATAATCTTGGTCTCTCCCTCAGGCGCTTTTCTGCGGAATGTCGTCGGCGTAAATATCGGTCCAAAGTTCCTCAAGCGCAGGCTCGGGGCTTTCCTTGGCGAAATCGGCGGATTTATTGACGATATCCTTGATTTCCTTGTCGATCGCCTTGAGGTCTTCTTCGGTGGCATGCTTGCCGGTCAGCAGCATTTCGCGGACCTGCTCGATGGGGTCACGCTCTTCGCGCATCTTCTGCACTTCCTCGCGGGTCCGGTATTTCGCCGGGTCCGACATGGAGTGGCCGCGATAGCGATAGGTTTTGACCTCGAGGATATAGGGGCCTTTGCCGGCGCGGCAGTGTGCGACGGCGCGCTCACCGGCTTCTTTGACCGCCAGCACGTTCATGCCGTCGACTTCTTCGCCTGCGATGCCATAGGCCTCGCCGCGTTTCCACAGAGCCGGGGATTTGGTCGAGCGCTGAACGCTCGTGCCCATGGCGTATTGGTTGTTCTCGATCACAAAGACCACCGGCAGATCCCAGAGCTGCGCCATGTTGTAGGTCTCATAGACCTGACCCTGGTTCGCCGCGCCATCGCCAAAATAGGTGAAGGTCACGCGGTCATTGCCTTTGTATTTGTCGGAAAATGCAAGGCCCGCACCCAGCGGCACCTGCGCGCCGACGATACCATGGCCGCCATAGAAATGTTTCTCCTTGGAGAACATATGCATGGAGCCGCCCTTGCCTTTGGAATAGCCGCCCTCGCGGCCCGTCAGTTCGGCCATCACACCGCCTGCGTCCATACCGCAGGCCAGCATGTGGCCGTGGTCGCGATAAGAGGTGACGCGCTTGTCGCCCTCTTCGGCTGCGGCTTCAAGGCCGACCACAACCGCTTCCTGACCGATGTAGAGGTGGCAGAAGCCGCCAATCAGTCCCATGCCGTAGAGCTGACCTGCCTTTTCCTCGAATCGCCGGATCAACAGCATCTCGCGGTAGTATTTGGTCAGTTCTTCGGCGGAAACATTTGATTTTTGAGCGCTTTTTCTTGCGGCCATAACGGCTTGCTCCCCCTAAAGCTAAGGTAGTTTAACACTAAACTATCTCATAAAGCATTTTGTTCCTGCATGCGAGGAATAATGTGGGTACGCTCCACATCTGGCTTTATTTCGCTGGAAATATTGCCAAAATCAGATCCTGCAAGGGCAGCTGCAGACACCTGCGCAAGCGCTGTGGCGCAGATGAACGGATGGGTGGTTTATCTCTGGGTAGCGTGACCGGTTGGACAGGCAAAATCAAGCCTGAGTTGTGGGGACGTGCCGCCCTGTTCAAACGGTCAAATCGCAGCCGTCGTGGCGCAAGGATCGCGCGTGGAGAAACGCGGCGTTCGTGCCCACACAGAACTCAGCGGGGTACGTCAGACCATGGGCAGATGCCGACGTGGTGATCAGTCGACGATAATCTCATCCGCGCGCGCCATACCCAACATGGAGCGCGCCTGTTCGTCCAGCAGATCGAGATCAAGATAGTCGTCCGAGAGGCGGCGGGTGAGGTTCTCCATCCGCGCGATTTCCAGCTCCAGCCGTTCCAGATCCTTGGTCAGGCCGTCGGCTTCTGCTTGCAGCTCTACCCGGCGGAACAGGCCAAAATCGCCTTGCACCGCGGCAAAGGTGAAATAAGCGCTCAGCAGGAACGCCGCAGCAAAGAACAGCAGAGTGCCCAGAGAGGGCGAGGATTTTCGCGTCACGTTGAAGGGCCTGTAAATATTGCTCGGGCGCGCCGGTTGGTCCGACGTCTGAGAGGGTTATGGCATAAGCACAGATGCCTGTGAATTCCCAAAAGTGTTAATTCCCAAAGGTGTCGCAATCACGGGACAGTTGGGCGAGGCGCCAGTCGTTTTGGCAGGAGACGTGCGAGGCGAGAGTGCATCTGGCGGTCCAAAACGGTGCAGTTTGGTGCTGGAGCGCGTGTTTCTTTAGCGAACGATACGTTTAAGTCTCGACCGAACGATCTCCACCAGTTCCGGTTGCATGAATTCATAGGTGTCCGGAATGTCGAGGCAGACAATCCGCTTGCCCTTGAGGTGAGATCCCATGTGGCGTTTGAGCCGGGAAAGTTGGGACTTTTCCATCACCGCAATCGTTTCGGCCCACAGCAAGTGATCGCGACTGACGCGTTCGTCTGAATCTGCGCTTAGTCCCGCAAAATCAGTTGGCTGACCGAGTTGTTTCGCCGCAATGGTCGCAGCAGTTGGACTTCTTTTTCGGCCCTTGCCGCAGATAAACAGTAGATTTCCCATCGGTGAAACATCACCCCAACATGTTTCAATATTCAAGCATTACATGTGTTTCGCGTCTGCACGCTCGACCGTTGCCGGTGGATTCTATGCGTGACGATGGAGCGACGTGGCAGGTTTTATGGCATGGGACCGCGCTCATTTTGCGTGCAACGCCAACCTGTTAGAAGGGTTTGCAACAAAGCACCCGGCGCAGAGGATGCGCCGGGATGTATAAGGAGATGCCTTGCGGATCAGGCCGCGCGGGCGGGAGCTGCGGTGCTGGTGCTTGCCTGCCCACCGGTAAAGCTCTGCAGAAGGCCGGTGAGGCGGGTGGCTTGGGTGCGCATCTCTTGGCTTGCACCATAGGTTTCCTGCACCATCGCGGCGTTTTCCTGTGTGACCTTGTCCAGTTGCGCCACACCGATGTTGATCTCTTTGATGCCAGCAGCCTGCTCGCCAGAGGAGGCGGCGATGGCGGAAACCATGCCAGAGACATTGGTGACGCTTTCGACAATCTGGGCCAGGGTTTCAGCAGTGGCTTGCACGAGGCGTTCGCCCTCATCCACCTGATTGGAGCTATCCTGAACCAACTGTTTGATTTCGCTTGCAGATTGCGCAGCCTTCAAGGCGAGACCACGCACCTCGGAGGCGACAACGGCAAAGCCGCGACCCGCTTCGCCTGCGCGGGCGGCCTCTACGCCTGCGTTGAGGGCCAACAGGCTGGTCTGGAACGCGATGTCGTCGATCGAGGTGATGATCTGGGTGATCCGGGCGGAATATTCCGCGATGGAGGCCATGGCCTGACGGGCCTGTTCCATCACCTCGCCACCTTGTTCTGCGCGGCGGCGGCCTTCGTCGACCTCGCGGTCCGCAGCCTGTGCCTGCTCGGCGCTGGATTGAACCGAGGCAGACATTTCCTCCAGCGCGGCGGCGCTTTCTTCGAGCGTCGCGGCCTGCGTTTCAGCGCGTTGCGACATCTGGTCCGACATCCGCTCCATTTCGCGGGCGTTTTGGGCCACCACGGACGAGCTTTGGTTGAGCTGTGCGACAAGATCCGAGAGCGATACGGAAAGCGCATTAAAGTCATCGCAAAGCGCGGTGTAGCTGGGCCCGAGATCCGCCCAGTGACCGGCCGGGATGGTCTGGTCAAGCGCGCCGCTCTTGAGGCCGCTCATGGCCGCGCCCAAGACGTTAAACAGCTCCACCCGGCGGTCGTTTTCCTTGGCGTTTTGGCGTTCATGCGCGTCGGCGTCGGCCAGTTGGCTGCGCAAATCCTGCAGGTTGCGCGCAATCACGCCCATCTCATCGCCGCGCTCGGTGCCTGTGATCTCGGCATCATAGTCCTTTTGCGCAAGTGCTGCGATCGTCTGGGCTGCGTCGGTCACGGGCTGGCTGAGCTTGCGGCCAAAGGCAAAGGCGACGGCCACCGCGATCAATGTGGCGGCTGCACTCGCGATGATCTGCAGAAGCTGGCTAAAGCTGATCAGCGCATCGACCTCGTCGCGGACATCTATGCTTGTCTGGGCGAGCTTGTCTTGCAGGTTGTCGACCACATCGCGGACCGCGCCGGTGGCGGGAAACACCTGATCAAAGACCAGACTGAGTTGCGCCTCGCCTTCGGCGGCTTCGACCTTGAGCAGAGTGGCTTCGATCTGATCGAGCTGCGCCGAAGTGGCAATCAGCGCGTCATATGCGGCCTTGTCACGGGCGGCTACAACCGGGGTGGATTTGAAATTGGCGTCGGCCTTGGCGAGTTCGTCACGGATTTCCTGAATGTTACCCCGCAATTCGTTCAGGCCTTCGGGGACGCCGACGGTGTAGGACAGCAGATCGCCAATCCCCTGTTCGATGTCTTCCTTGATGGCGTCGAGGCTTTTGCTCTGGGTGCTGACAGCGCGATAATGGTAGGTGGCGCTGGCCATGCGCTGGTTGGTGAACCACGAAATAGTCGCGGTGATCAGGATCATGGCAATAAATATGCTGGCAAAAAAGAAAACTTGCTTGCGTAGAGAAAAGTTGCTCATACCGGTAGTCCATCATTCCATATGAGCAAAATTGCCCATAACTTGCCGAAACCTTACCGCCGCGACCGTTAAAAGATCGTTGGCAGAGGTGGGCAGTGTTTGGATGAACCGTCAGGGATGGCGAAATAGTAGTTTCAATTGTCCCGAGTTCACCCGCCGCACATGACACGCGGCAAGTGAACGGCGTTCAGGATGCGTGGAGCGCTGGGTTTTACGCTTGCAGCGCTGCGACGCCGGGCAGGACCTTGCCCTCCATCCATTCAAGGAAAGCGCCCCCCGCGGTGGAGATATAGCTGAAGTCTTCTGCCACACCGGCCTGATTGAGCGCAGCCACCGTATCACCGCCGCCTGCGACAGAGATCAATGTGCCTGCCTTGGTACAGTCGGCGGCCTTTTGCGCGGCTGTATTGGTGGCAATATCAAAGGGCGCGATCTCAAAGGCGCCAAGCGGGCCGTTCCAGATCAGGGTCTTACTGTCGGCAAAGACGGTGGCGATGGCCGCAACCGACGCCGGGCCTGCGTCAAGGATCATCGCATCCGCAGGGCAGGCATCGGCAGGGACGGTTTCATTCTCGGCACCGGCCTTGAATTCACGCGCCACCACCACGTCAGAGGGCAGCAAAATAGTGCAGCCCGCCGCTTCGGCGCGGTCCATGATATCCTTGGCAGTGCCGGTCATGTCGTGCTCACAGAGCGATTTGCCCACGTCGATGCCTTGGGCCGCAAGAAACGTGTTAGCCATGCCGCCGCCGATCACCAGCGTGTCGACCTTGGCCACCAGATTGCCCAGCAGATCCAGTTTCGTCGACACTTTTGCGCCACCTACAACCGCCGTCACGGGGCGCTCGGGTGTGGCAAGCGAACCTTCGAGCGCCTTGAGTTCGGCCGCCATCAGACGCCCCGCACAAGAGGGCAGCAGACGCGCCAGCGCCTCGGTCGAGGCATGGGCGCGGTGGGCGGCGGAGAAGGCATCATTGCAGTAGATATCGCCGAGCTTTGCCATCTCGCCCGCGAGATCTGCGTCGTTCTTTTCTTCGCCCGCGTGAAAGCGGGTGTTTTCGAGCAGCAGGATCTGGCCCGGTTGTAGCGCCGC
Source organism: Tritonibacter mobilis F1926 (assembly GCF_000376545.2). NCBI lineage: Bacteria > Pseudomonadati > Pseudomonadota > Alphaproteobacteria > Rhodobacterales > Paracoccaceae > Tritonibacter > Tritonibacter mobilis. The sequence goes on along the minus strand of NZ_CP015230.1, from coordinate 1,662,164 downwards.
AATCGCGCCCTCAGCCGCAGGGCCACGGCAATCAGCGACAAACATCACCGGGGCACCAAAGGCGGCCTCCAGCGCGGGAACGAGCGGTTGCAGCGACATCTCTGGCACCACCTGACCCTTGGGGCGGCCAAAATGGGCCAAGAGTACGGGCTTTGCACCCTTGGCCAGGAGGTCAGAGATGGTCGGCACCAGACGGCGGATACGGGTGTCGTCGGTGACCTTGCCGTCTTCCATCGGGACGTTGATGTCCACGCGGGTCAGAACGGTTTTGCCTTCAAGCTCCATGTCGTCGAGTGTCTTCCAGCCCATGTCCGGCTCCTCTTTGGTAACGGGCGTACCTGCGCAGGGGGCAGGTACAGAAAAGTCAAAGTCTTGCGCCTGTGTCCTGTGTTTCCGGGCCTCAGTCAATGGTCAGACCAAAGGGCGCGGGCAATCCCCCGATCCGGCGCGGTATCCGCCCAAAAGGCGCTTTGATCTTCACACTCCTGTCAGGTTCCTGCCGACGCCTGCGCTTGCGCGCATTGTTCCCTTGGCAAGCGCGAGCATGGACTTTAGGTATTCCGGCAATACGAATGTGACAGGAGGGCCTCATGGCCGAGATCAAGGATCCCGAAAACACCATCATCGTCGAGCTGAAGGACGGCAATGTCGTCATCGAGCTGCTGCCCGACGTGGCGCCGATGCATTGTGACCGGATGAAAGAACTGGCACGTGAAGGCCAGTACGACAACGTGGCGTTTCACCGCGTGATTGACGGCTTCATGGCGCAGACCGGCGACGTGCAGCATGGCGACATGGAAGACGGGTTCAACCTGAACCGCGCAGGCACTGGCGGCTCTGACAAAAAAGACCTGCCGGCGGAATTCTCTGGCCTGCCGCATGACCGTGGCACGCTGGGCGCGGCGCGCTCGTCGAACCCGAACTCCGCCAACTCGCAGTTCTTTATCAACTTCAAGGACAACCACTTCCTTAACCGTCAGTACACCGTTTATGGCCGTGTCATTGAGGGCATGGAGCATGTGGATGCGATCACCCGTGGCGAGCCGCCTGCGAACCCGGACCGGATGATCTCCGTCAAGGTGGCAGCCGATGCTTAAGCACCTGAGCGCACTGGCCTTGCTGGCCGCGTCGCCTGCTTTTGCCACCGGTCTGGAAATTCAGGTCGAGGGGGAGGCCAATGGCACCATCGTGATCGACCTGTTGGAAGATGTGGCCCCCAAACATGTGGAGCAGATCACCGCACTGGCCAATGAGGGTCAGTATGACGGTGTGGTCTTTCACCGGGTGATCAATGGTTTCATGGCGCAGACGGGCGATGTTGAAAACGGCCGTCTGGGCTCTGACATGCGCTATGCGGGCACCGGTGGATCTGACCGCCCCAATCTGCCTGCGGAGTTCTCGGATATTCCGTTTGATCGCGGTGTTGTGGGCATGGCGCGCTCGCAAGATCCCGACAGCGCCAATTCGCAGTTTTTCATCATGTTCGACGAAGGGCACTTCCTCAACGGTCAATATACCGTTGTGGGCCGTGTCACCGAAGGCATGGATGTGGTGGATCAGATCAAACGCGGCCATCCGCGGTCCGGTGCCATCACCGGCAAGCCCGATGTGATGACCAAGGTCACCGTCACCGAGTAAGGTGCTGGCGGCAAAGGAATACCGAAGCCCCGCAGTGTGATGCTGCGGGGCTTTTTGTTTGGGGCTTTTTGTTTGAACTGAGGCGCTCAGAGGGGAGGGGCGCGCTCCCGTGTCCGCTGGGTTCCCGGCTGATGCCGGGCACGGCAGCGGCCTTTGGGCCGGGCGCCGCGCTGCCGCGCGGCGGGGGCAGGTGGGATCTGCCGTGGCCTACGCGAGCTTCAGGCCGCGTTGCAGATCCTCAAGAGCAGAGCGCTGCGCAGAGGTGAACTCGCCTTTGCCGTATTTTGCAATATCCTGCACGATCTCAACCAAAGCGTTGAAATCGCGCTGACCACTCAGCTTATATAACTTGCGTGACAGGCGTGGCACCGCTTGAGCCGCATCGCCGCATTGGGTCATGATCCAGCGCCCGAGGACCACCAGTTCTTCGCTGTCCTTATGGCTGACATGAAAGCCATCGCGCAGCCCCCGCACCAAAGCATCGCGCTGCTCGGCGGTGGGGTAGTCATCGAGTTCGAGAAAGCTCACACCGATGGCGGCAATGGCAACCTTTGGGTCTTCGATTTGCTCTACGGGATGCACATTGACCTGCCGTCGAAAGCCAAAGCGGCGGGCGGCAGCGCGCACATCCGCCGCCATATCGAGGAGATCACTGGTCATATGGGCGGCGTTGCGCGCGCGGTGAAGCCAGAACCATGCTCCGGCCAGAAGGGCGAGAGCGCCGAGAATAAAGGGCATGTTCAAAATCCGGGACTGAGAAACTTTGAGGGGAAATTAACCGGGGAGAGCTGCGCCACCAAAGAGATTTTTCAGGGCCGAGGCAGGCAAAGGTTCTGTTGGGGATCTTAGAGCACGCCTTTTCAAACATCTGATCGCGCGCACCGCCGATCTCGTGAAATCCGGTTTCGGCATCATCTATTGTGCGGCTTCTTAAAAAGGTCTGCACAGGAAATCAGCTGTGCGTACAGCTGATCTTACAAACGGATCAAATTACAAAAAACCAAAAGGCGCCGGAGGGATCCGACGCCTTTGGAAAACTGTCGCTGAAGGACGATAGCGCCCTCGCAAAAGGGAGTTAGCCCTGTGCGGTTGCCGGAGCGGCTGCCGCAGGTGCGGCCTGTGCTTTTGCGGCTTTGCCGGGGCTGAGCGGGTCATCCTGACGCTGCACGGAACCTTCAAAATGGGCACCGGATTCGATTGCGATGGTCTTGTGGATGATGTCGCCCTCGACCCGTGCGGTGGAGGTCAGGCGCACCTTCAGGCCACGGACGCGGCCCACGATGCGACCGTTGATGACCACGTCATCGGCGGTGATTTCGCCTTTGATGGTGGCGCTTTCGCCAATGGTCAGCAGGTGTGCGCGGATGTCACCCTCAACTGTGCCTTCGACCTGAATGTCACCGGTGGTTTTTACGTTGCCGGTGATGTGCAGATCGGAGCTCAGCAGCGATGCAGGCGGCTTTGCCTTGGGCGCGGCGGGCTTGCTGTAGTCGCTTGCGCCGGTGGATGCGCTGCTCGAAGTGGGCGCCGGGCTGGAGGCCGGGGTTGCCGTGGTGGTGTCGGCTTGTTTCGGGCCGGGCTCGTTGATTTTGCTCTTAGAAAACATTTCTCGCAGCCTTGATGTAGATCATGGGGTTTACGGGTTTGCCATTGACCCTGACCTCGTAATGGAGGTGGGTCCCGGTGGACCGTCCGGTAGTACCCATATCAGCAATGTGATCCCCGCGCGAGACCCTTTGGCCGACTTTGACGCGGAGGTTGGAATTATGGGCATATCTGGTTTCGATGCCAAAGGCATGCTGAATTTTGACGAGTTTGCCATAGCCCGAGGACCAGCCCGCATGGGTGACCACACCGTCAGCGGTGGCAAAGATATCGGTGCCGGTGCCACCAGCAAAATCCGACCCTTTATGGAGCCTGCGGCCGCCAGTTTTGGGGTCACGGCGGTAGCCAAAGCCCGAGGTCTGGCGCACTTGGCCAAGGTTCACGGGCACGGAAAAGGGCGCTTGTGCTGCGGCCATACGATAGAGGTTGAGCTGGCTCATCTGGTTGAGCAGCGCATTGGCGCGCGTCTCGTCGGGGCTTGGCTCCTCGCCGCGGGTGGAGAGCGACAGTGGCTCCAGCGGGCCACCTTCGCCGTTATAGCCACGGCGCACCTGTTCGAGAATGCGATCCGGGGGCAAACCGGCAGAGGAGAACATCTTGTTCAGCGGCTCCACCGAAATGGCCATTGCTTCTTCAAGTTGGCGAAAGATCTGATCGTTGCGCTGCGCGGTGAGCGCCAATTCCAGTTCCAGATCATCACGTTGAGCCAATGCAGACTGAGCGTCCGCTTCGATCTGGTCGCGCTCTGCGGCCGTCTCTGAGAGCGCGGTGGTGAGGAAGTCCAGCTGCTCGGGAGCGGTGGCGGCGAGCACCTGTTCCGGGCTGTCCGGCGCTGTCTGTTCACGCAGGTCCCGCACCGAGCGTTTCAGGGCCTCGCGCTCGCTGATCGTTTCACGCAGGTTGGTCTGGATGATGTCGATGCCGGTTTCCAGTTCCCGGCGACGGGTCTCAGAGGCCAAGAGTTCAGACTGCATGGTGGAGATCTGCGCCAGCGCGGAGTTGAAACGATCCTGCGCTGCCAGCGCTTCTTCGGCGCGGCGGTCGCGTTCCGTAGAGAGTGCGTTCAGGCGTTCCTGATAGACCTGCTGGTCACGTCGTGCTTGGTCGCGGAAATTGCCGGAACCAATGCTGTCCATCAGGACGATGGCGGTGGCGACAATGGCCCATGAGACAAAAACGGTAAGCCCGGCGACGGCGACGATCTGGGTTTCGGAGCTTAACCGTATAAAGCGCGTATCACTGTCGGATTTCAGAAAAACCCTGCGCTCGGGGAACCGGCGCTCCAGAAATGCATGAATCCGTAAGTAAATTCCGCCTCGCAAGACCCGATATCCTCATTCCATCCCTTTGTGGCCCTGTCCTCCTGCCTCCGGGAGTTTTGCGACACGACCAGCCTTGGCAAGATGAAATAGCCAGACTGTGGCCATTCAGCAACCCTGTTCCGCCCCGGTGACCAATCTGTCGCGCAAATCCTTGGCCTTGGGCAGAAAACTGCCGATATGGGGCGGTTTACCTCTGATTTTCGCGCATTGCGGTCGTGTCTTGCAGAAGATTCGTCTTTAGCGGGCGTAGGCTGGGGCCTCGCCATCCGCGAGCGGCCAATAGAAATCCGGCGGCAGGCCGGCGTCGGCGCGTTTTTCCTCGTTGAAGGGCGGTTTGAGCGCGCCGTGGAAATATTTCTGCACCAATGCGTGGAACTCGGCCTTTGGGTCGAGGTTGTCGCGCCCGCAGAGGAAATTGAACCATTTGGCGCCATAAGCCACGTGGCCGACCTCTTCGGCATAGATCACTTCAAGCGCATCAAGCGCCTGTTGCACGCCTGCTTTGCGAAAAAGCGCAATCATGCCCGGGGTTACATCCAGCCCGCGCGCTTCCAGAACCATCGGTACCACGGCAAGGCGTCCCATCAGATCATCGACAGTGTCCTCGGCGGCGCGCCACATGCCCGCATGGGCGGGTAGGGCGCCGTAGTGGCTGCCAAGGCTTTCAAGGCAATCGCACATCAGGTTGAAATGCTTGGATTCCTCATCAGCGGATTTGACCCAGTCATCGTAAAAGCCAAGCGGCATCGGGACATGGGTAAAGCGCGCGATAATGTCCCAATGCAGATCGACGGCGTTGAGTTCGATATGGGCCACCGCATGCAGCAGTGCGATGCGCCCTTGCGGCGAACCGGGTTTGCGTTTTGGCACATCGCGAGGGTGCAGCAGCTCTGGCTCAGCTGGGCGGGCAGGGTGCAGCGGCGGCGTGGCGCTGCCGATGGCAATTTCGGGGGCATCCCCTGCGCGCGAGGCGTGCCAGGCGGCTGCGTGTTTATGCGACAGGGCGGTCTTGGCGCGTCCATCGGCACAATTGAGCACGTCGGTGGCCATCTGGGCGAGGGTGAGGGAGCTTTGGGTCATGGTCCTGTCCGTTTGGCGTCCTGAGTCTTTTGAGTTGTGCGGTGTATGCGGTCAGGCGGGCAGATGGATCAAGGCGCAACAGAGCGAAATATCTGGTTTGCGGGCTGGAGGTTTTGCGCTTTGCTGTGCAAATCGCCGGAGGGCGGGGCCGCGCCTTCGGCGCGGCCCCGCCCGGCCCAACGCTTTTGGGGGTGGCTCTGCCGCACCTCAAAAAGGGGCGGGAGCAGCCCGGTCTTTGTTGGCGTTGATCAGAGGGTCTTCACCGCCTCAAGGACCTCTTCGACGTGGCCGGGCACTTTGACTTTGCGCCAGATGCGGGCGATATTTCCGTCGCGGTCGATGAGAAACGTCGAACGCTCGATGCCCATGCTCTTGCGGCCATACATGTTCTTTTCCACCCAGACGCCGTAGTCTTCGCACATGCTGCTGTCGGCATCTGACAAAAGCGGTACGGTAAGCCCATGTTTTGCGACGAATTTATCGTGTTTTGCGACCGTGTCGCGGGAAATGCCAAACACTGCGGCCCCTGCATCGGCGAAGGCCTGCAGATGTTCGGAAAATCCGATGGATTCCTTGGTGCAACCCGGCGTATCATCGCGGGGATAGAAAAACAGAACAACGACCTGACCCTTCAGGTCCGAGAGGGCAACTTCACCGCCGCCGTCGCGTGGCAGGGTGAACGCAGGGGCAAGGTCAGAGGGTTCGAGCATGTTTTGGGTCTCCTCAAGGGTTCGCGCAAGAAATCTTGCAGTTGCGAACCATACATAGATCATGTCGGGCGAAGGAAAACCACAGATCGTCTCATCGCCGCAGGATGACCTGTCTGAGGCGGCAGAAGATGCACGGCCTGACGTATCCTCCGAGACTGACACCTTCGAGACCAAAACCACGGACGCGCCGCCCGCCGATTCAGGAACCGATCCCGCACCTGATCCAGAACCTGCCGCCAAACCCCGGCGCTGGCAGCGGCGTATGTGGAAGAGCGGTGTCTGGCTGGTGGCGCTTCTGGCCCTATTCGCGGCCGCAACGATGGTGCTTTTGGACAAGAGGCTGGATGCGCCGCAATGGCTGCGCGCCGAGGCAGAGCGGCGGATTGAGCGGCATCTGGGCGGGTTGCAGATCGAGTTTGGCGAGATCGAACTGGTGGTGCACAGTGGCTGGCGGCCGCGGCTCTCGCTGCGTGATGTGACGCTGTTTTATCCCGATGGCAGCCCGGCGGTGCATCTGGAGGATGCGCAGGCGGCGCTTGCCATGCGCCCGCTCCTGCGCGGTCAGCTTCGACCCAAACTGATTTCGCTCTCGGGGTTGTTTGCAACGCTTGAGACCGGGCGTGACGGGGCGGTGGCGCTCAGTTTTTCCGACGGGGCAACGCCGCTGCGGCAGGCGCGCAACCTGCCGCAACTGATCGACACATGGGATCGCCAGTTGGAACTCCCGATCCTGTCGGCGGTGACGCGGGTTGAGACCCAATCGGTGACGCTGAACTACATTGACCGCCGTATTGACCGCGCGTGGACGCTCGATGGCGGTGCGGTGCTGCTGTCGCGTGAGGGCGATAGCGTCAATATTGATGCCGGGTTTTCGGTCTTGAGCGGGCGCGAATATGCCAGCACGGTGGATGCCAATTACCGGTCGGATATTGGCGATACGGCGGCAGAGTTCGCGGTGGTGGTCGATCAGGTGCCCAGCGTCGATATCGCCAGCCAGAGCCCGGCGTTCGGGTGGCTGGATGTTCTGCGGGCGCCGATTTCAGGTGCCCTGCGCGGGGCGGTGGACAGCGACGGCAAACTGCTGCCGCTGACGGCGAGTTTGGAGATCGGCACGGGCGTGATCCAGCCAAACGATCAACTGAAGCCGGTGCCGCTGCAATCGGCGCAGAGCTTTTTCACCTTTGATCCGGCGCGCCAAGAGCTGGCGTTTACCCGTCTCTCGGTTGAGAGCGGCTGGGTCAGTGGCCAGATGGAGGGGCGTGCAGAGCTGGTAGGCGTGCGCGATGGCAGGCTGACCCAATTGGTCGGGCAATTGAGTTTCTCTGACCTCAAGGTCAATCCGCTGCGCCTTTATCCTGATCCTCTGGCGTTTTCCGGGGTGCAGGCAGATTTCCTGATGGAATTGCAGCCCTTCCGGTTGCGCCTTGGTGAGGCGCTTGTGCAGCAAGGAGACACCGATCTGCTGCTGCGGGGCGAGGTTCGGGCCGGTGCCAAAGGTTGGAGCTACGATCTGCAAGGGTCTGCCGATCGACTGGATGTGGCGATGGTCAAGGAAATGTGGCCCCCCTCTGCGCCGCCAAAGCCAAGAGCTTGGTTTTCAGAGAACGTGCTGGCGGGTGACATTCGCGACGCCCAATTTGCGCTGCGCGGTCGCGATGCGCAAAAGCCCTTTGTGGCGGTGGATCTCGGGTTTGAAAACGGCACCGTCAGGTTCAATAAATTCTATCCGCTCCTCAAAGGGGCGGCTGGACAACTGAGCATCTATGGCCAGCGGCTGGTCGTGACCGCCACCGAGGGCGGTGTGACTGCAAGACAGGGCGGGCGGATGGATTTGGCGGGGACGTCATTCATTATCCCGGATACTTCGCTGAAAGGCGACAACAGTCTTGGGATTTTGCGGGCCGAGTTGAAAGGCACAGCATTGGCGGCCCTGTCGCTCCTTAACCGTGAACCGCTGACCATCTTGAGCAACGTCGGCCTGCCGGTCGGGCTGGGCAGCGGTGAAGTGGAGTTGAGCGCAACCGCCTCGATGCCATTGAAGAAAAAGCTCGACGTTGCAGAGGTGGACTATCACTACGCAGGCCAGCTGCGGCGGGTGGCGAGTGACGTGCTGGTGCCCGGATATCCGATTGCCGCCGATGCGCTTTCGATCTCTGGCGACAATTCTCATGTGACCGTCTCGGGGCCCGGTACCTTTGCCGGGGTGCCTATTCGGGCCAAATGGCGTCAGGGCATCCGGCCCGGCAACCCGCCGGATGGCACCATTGAGGGCCATATTGAGCTATCGCCACGCACCATGAAGGCGCTCAATATCGGGTTGCCAGACGGGATGGTCAGTGGCAGCGGGCGCGCGATCCTAAAGGCGGTATTGCCGCCCGGTGAGCCGGTGCAACTTTCGGTGAATAGCGATCTCAAAGGGGTTGGTCTGCGACTGGCAGAGCTTGGCTGGAGCAAATCCGAAGGCAGCGCGGGCAGGTTGTCCTTTAATACGGTGCTGCAAAAGGCGCCTACGATTGAAAATCTGGTGCTGGAAGCCACAGGGCTGCGTGCTGCGGGGCGGGTCACGGTCAAACCTGACGGCGGTCTGGATCAGGCGCAGTTTTCCTCGGTGTCTCTCGGGGGCTGGTTGCAGGGTCCGGTCACGCTGAGGGGACGGGGCAACGCGACGCCCTCGCTCTCGATGACGGGGGGCTGGATCGATCTGGAACGCGCTCCGTTCAGCAGCCGGGATGAGGGGCGCTCGGCAGGTGGTGGCGGCAGCAACACGCCCATTTCACTGGCGATTGATCGACTGCAGGTGACACAAGAGTTGTCGCTGTCGCGGTTTCAGGGGCGCTTTGACACGCTTGGGGGGGTTAATGGCTCCTTTACCGGCAATCTGAACACGCTGACCCCGGTCGAAGGGGTGGTGGTGCCACAGGCCGGGGGGCTGGCCATGCGGCTGCGCTCTGCGGATGCGGGCGGCGTATTTCGCGCTGCCGAAGTGATGCGCGATGGCTATGGCGGCAGTTTTGAGATGACCATGGTGCCAGCGGTGCAACCGGGCGAATACAATGGTCAGTTGCGGGTGAATAACATCCGCGTCAAAAACACGCCGACGATTGCGGCGCTGATCAACTCGCTCAGCCTTGTGGGGCTGTTTGACGAGCTGTCCGGTCAAGGCATTCTGTTCACCTCAATGGAAGCGGATTTCCGGCTTGGGTCGCGGTATCTGACATTGGTCAATTCCTCGGCGGTGGGACCGTCGATTGGCCTGTCGATGGATGGGGTCTATGACCTCACCACCAGTCAGATGAACATGCGCGGGGTGCTCTCGCCGATCTATCTGGTCAATGCGATCGGCAGCGTGCTGACCCGCAAGGGCGAAGGGCTGTTTGGGTTCTCCTTTACCGTAAAAGGCAAGGCGGCGGATCCGGTGGTTTCCGTCAATCCGCTGTCGGGCATTGCGCCGGGATTCTTGCGTGAGATTTTTCGCGGTGAGGCCCCGAGGGCTCCGGGGGCAACGCCGCCTGCGAAAGAAGAGCGCCGCAAAACCGCAGAAGAACTGCGTGAAGAGCGGGCGCGGCGGCGTGATGCGCGCTAGGCTGACCCTTTGTAGGGGCCAAGCATGGAGGCGCGGTGCGATGGCCCATGGACTTTTGCGCAGGCGCGCAGTATCGCGCGAGCCATGAAACTTAGCGATTTTGATTTCGACCTGCCCGAGGATCTGATTGCGACACGGCCCGCCGTGCCGCGTTCTTCGGCGCGTTTGCTGGTGGCAGAACAGGACCGGATCACCGATGCCCGCGTCACCGATCTGCTGCAATGGCTGAATGCTGGTGACCGGCTGGTGCTGAACGACACGCGCGTGATCCCCGCGCGGCTGAGCGGACAGCGGCATCGCACCTCTGCCCAAGGCCCGGTGTCCGCCCGTATTGAGGTGACATTGCTGGAGCCGCAGGCCGACGGCTGTTGGAGCGGTCTTTTGAAGCCGCTCAAGAAAATCAAGATCGGGGAAACCGTGCGTTTCTCGGATGTGCTCTCGGCAGAGCTGGTTGATGTGGTCGAGGGCCAAGGGCGGCTGCGCTTTAATCTGGCGGGCGATGATTTCGACGCCGCATTGGCCGAGGCAGGCGCGATGCCGCTGCCGCCTTATATCGCCGCCAAACGTCCCGCAGATGAGCAGGACAAGACCGATTATCAAACCGTCTGGGCGCGCAGTTCCGGCGCGGTGGCGGCTCCGACGGCGAGCCTGCATTTTGACGAGCCTTTGCTGGCAGCGCTTGCGGCCAAAGGGGTGGAGTTCACCTATGTGACGCTGCATGTGGGCGCGGGAACCTTTCTGCCGGTCAAGGTCGAGGATGTGACCAGCCACAAAATGCACGCCGAATGGGGGCAGGTTACAGCCAAGGCCGCAGCCGAGATCGCCGCCACCAAAACCGCAGGCAAGCGGGTGATCCCTGTGGGCACCACGGCGCTGCGGCTGATTGAAAGTGCGGCGCGAGACAGCGGCGCAATTGCGCCTTGGGAAGGTGAGACGGATATCTTTATCTATCCGGGGTTCACCTTTCGGGTGGCCGATGCGCTGATGACCAATTTCCATTTGCCCAAATCCACCCTGATGATGCTGGTTTCGGCCTTGATGGGACAGGAACGGATGCGCTCTGTTTACGCGCATGCGGTAACCGAACGCTATCGGTTCTTCTCTTACGGTGACGCGTCGCTGCTGATTCCCTGACACGCGGCGGAGTATGCATTTCTTCCCTTGTCCGCTAGGCTTGGCCGGGCAGGGGGTTGACCCATGCTCCGACTGTGCGAAAGGTCGCCGCAAGACCACCCCGAGTCGGTATTGCCGGGTCAGGGTGACGATAAACAGACCATGACTGGAACCTTGCGGCGCGCGTGGGCGTTTGCGTTTGCATTCTGCCCCACTCCTTATTCGGCGTGGGCCGGGGTTTTTATGACAATACCGTGCGGCATAAGGCCCGCGGGCTCCTGACTCGGACCGAAGGAGAAGAGACGAGATGCTGCAAGTTCTGTCGAGCGCCTGGGCGCTCCTCTTGGGGATTGGCCTTTTGATGCTGGGCAACGGCCTGCAGGGGACGCTCTTGGGCGTGCGCGGTGGCATTGAGGGCTATTCAACCCTGACAATGTCACTGGTGATGTCCACCTATTTTGTTGGTCTGCTGCTGGGGTCATGGGTGGCACCGGGGATGATCCGGCGTGTGGGCCATGTGCGGGTCTTTGCGGCACTGGCCTCATTGATTTCGGCGGTGATGGTGATCTATCCAGCACTGCCGAACCCCTATATCTGGATGCTGGGCCGTCTGATCGTCGGGTTCTGTTTCTCGGGCGTGTATGTGACGGCGGAGAGCTGGCTCAATAATGCGGCTGACAATGAAAACCGCGGTAAGGCGCTGTCGCTCTATATGATCGTGATGACGCTGGGGCTGGTGGCCGCGCAGGGCTTTATCCTGATCGGTGATCCGGCGGGGTATCTGCCTTTCGTGATTGCCTCTATCGCGGTTTCGATCTCTTTTGCGCCGATTTTGCTGTCGATTTCACCAACCCCCGCCTTTGACACCGCCAAGCGGATGACCCTGCGCGAGCTGATGCAGGCGTCCCCTCTGGGCTGTGTGGGGATGTTCCTGATCGGCGGCGTGTTCTCGGCGCAGTTTGGTATGTCGGCGGTTTACGCCACCGAGGCCGGGCTGAAACTACATCAGGTCTCGCTTTTTGCCGCGAGCTTTTATGTCGGCGCCTTGTTCATGCAGTTTCCGCTCGGATTTTTGTCGGACCGGATGGATCGGCGTGTGCTGATTATGTTTGTGGCCGGGATTGCCGGGGTGACCTCGGTGATGGCGATGATGCTGAGCGGTTCTTTTATATTGCTGCTGATTGCCGCCTTTACCATCGGCGGGCTGATCAATCCGCTCTACTCGCTGCTTCTGGCACATACCAATGACTTCCTCGATCATGACGATATGGCCTCGGCCTCGGGCGGTTTGATCTTCATCAACGGGCTGGGGGCCTGTAGCGGTCCGGTGATCATCGGTTGGCTGATGTCAGACGATATCTTTGGCCCCAACGGCTTCTTCCTGTTTATGGCCGTGCTCTTGGGGGTCTTGGTCGCCTACGCCGGATATCGCGCAACGCAGCGTTCGACCATTCCCGTCGAAGAGACCGGCGTTATGCCCGCCATGAGCCCGTCCTCTACGTCTGTAGCGGTTGAAGTGGCGCAGGAATATGCCATCGAGACGGAACTCGAAGAGCAAGAAAACGCCGCTGTCACAGGCTGATAGCGCCAACACGCTGAAAAATTGGCCATCTCTTCACAAAAGTGACGGAGGTGGCCTTTTTTGTAACTTAACGTCACTTGTACTCGACCCGTGAATCAGGCTCATCATGGGGTGTCACGATAGTTTTACAGCCGGTGGAGAAAGACCAATGGCAGCCCCTGAAGAGATACTGGAATTCTGGCTCGATGAGGTCGGAGAAGAAGGCTGGTATCGCCAAGATGATGCGCTGGACGCAGAGATCCGAAAGCGGTTTGAACAGGCATGGCGCAATGCCTGCGAGGGGAGCTACTCGCTGTGGCTGACCTATCCCAGTGGCACATTGGCCTATATCATTCTACTGGACCAGTTCCCGCGCAATATGTTCCGTGGTGAAGCAAAGGCCTTCGCATCCGACCATATTGCGCTTGCGGTGGCCAAGGCGGCTGTGGATCGCAAATGGGATCTGAAAATCGATGAACCTGCACGGCAGTTCTTCTATCTGCCGATGATGCATTCCGAGAGCCTTTGCGATCAGGAACGCTGTGTGCGTCTGATCCACGAGCGGCTCGACAAGACCGGCGCGCAGAACCTGCTGCACGCGCGGGCGCACCGCGAGGTAATCCGCCTGTTTGGCCGCTTTCCCTATCGCAACGAGGCGTTGCACCGCCACAGCACCGCGCCGGAACTGGATTACGTCAGCGCCGGTGGCTATGGCTCCACCGTGCGGGAGTTGCAGGCCATCGCCTGAACCTGATTGATCCCGAAGCATTATAAAGCCCCGCCCTTCCATCCGGCGGGGCTTTTGCGTTTGCATGGGCGAGAAGCTGCCATGCCGTGAAAGAGCAGCGAAAAGATTGTCCGAAATCCGCAAGCCTGTGCAATTCTCTGCCGGAGGTGAGAGGTGGACGCGCGATGAAATTGCACGGGATGATTGTCGCGGGAGCCTTGTCTCTGGCCTCAGCGGCGATGTCGGATGAGCCAGATTGGGCAAGGCTCATGGCGGAGGCAGAATGGGACTGGCGGCCGGGCGATCTGATTTTTCGAAATGGCCTGAATGACGCGGATGATGTGCTCAAACATGCGTCGGACTCACCATGGGCGACGGTCGGGATATTGCGTGCCTCCAGTGGCGGGCCGCGGGTGGTTTATGTTGACGAGGCGGAGGGCGTGACGGAGGTCATGCTATACCGCTTTGTCGAAGAGCTGACACCAGAGGACTATGCGGTCTATCGTATTGAAAGCCTGTCCAGCACGCTTGAGGATGGCCAGCAATTACAGGGACCGCTGGCCCGGTATGCACTGAATGTGGCGTTTGGTGCGCCCTTTGATGTTCAGTTTCAGCTCGGCAATGACGCCTATTACAGCGCAGAACTGATTTACGAGGCCGCGATGTCAGCCGGGGTGAAACTGGCAGAGCCTGTCACGCTTGCCAGTCTTGCTGCTGCCGACACTGAACTGGGTGACAGGGTGCTGACAGCCGCGCATGCGTCGCAGGACTGTGCAAGCGCGCAATGCGGGTCTTTGGTTGCGGCGCAAAAGATCATCACGGTGAATGCGCTGCTCCGCTCGGATGCGCTGACGCAGGTTTTTCCAGAATAGGTGGGCGCATCGGTTGGCGGCGCGAAGTCGGATTTTTGGTTGAACCCGCAGTGTTGCTTGTTAGGGTCGCATGATGTGACGCCGCAGTCTGAGGCCGGACTGGTATCTGCTCTGCTTCGACAGTTGCGGCATCGAGGAAATTAGTTTAACGGTAAACTAGTTTTGGATCTTTGTTCATGAGGGAACACAATGGCCGCAGCATCCTATGACGTGATCGTAATCGGCGCAGGCCCCGGTGGCTATGTCGCCGCAATCCGGGCCGCGCAGCTCGGTCTGAAGACCTGCGTGGTCGAGCGCGAACACCTGGGCGGCATCTGCCTGAACTGGGGCTGTATCCCCACCAAGGCGCTGTTGCGGTCGTCAGAGGTGTTCCACCTGATGGAGCGGGCCAAGGATTTTGGCCTCAAGGCCGACAACATCGGCTACGACCTGAACGCGGTGGTGAAACGCTCGCGCGGCGTGGCCAAGCAGCTCTCGGCGGGCGTCAAAGGTCTGCTGAAAAAGCACAAGATCGACGTCGTGATGGGCGCGGCAACGATTCCAGCCAAGGGCAAGGTCTCGGTCAAGACCGACAAGGGCACCGAAGAGCTGACCGGCAAGAACATCATCGTCGCCACCGGCGCGCGGGCGCGGGAACTGCCCGGGCTGGAGGCCGATGGCGATCTGGTCTGGACCTATAAGCACGCACTCGACCCCAAACGCATGCCGAAAAAGCTGCTGGTCATCGGTTCCGGCGCGATCGGGATCGAATTTGCCAGCTTCTACAACACCTTGGGGTCGGACACGACCGTGGTCGAGGTGATGGATCGCGTCTTGCCGGTGGAGGACGAGGAAATCTCGAAATTCGCCAAGAAGGCGTTCGAGAAACAAGGCATGAAGATCATGCAAAAGGCGATGGTCAAGAAGCTCGATCGCGCCTCCGGCAAGGTCACCGCCCATATCGAAGTGGGTGGCAAGGTCGAGAAACACGAGTTTGACACGGTGATTTCTGCGGTCGGCATCGTCGGCAATACCGAAGGCCTCGGCCTCGAAGAGCTGGGCGTCAAGATCGACCGCACCCATGTCATCACGGATGAGTTCTGCCGCACCGGCATCGACGGCGTCTATGCCATTGGCGATATCGCCGGCGCGCCTTGGCTGGCGCATAAGGCCTCTCATGAGGGCGTGATGGTGGCCGAACTGATCGCTGGCAAACACGCCCATCCGGTGAAACCAGAAAGCATCGCGGGCTGCACCTATTGCCAGCCGCAGGTGGCCTCGGTCGGCTACACAGAAGCCAAGGCCAAGGAGCTGGGCTACAAGATCAAGGTCGGCCGCTTTCCCTTCATCGGCAACGGCAAAGCCATTGCCTTGGGCGAGCCGGAGGGTCTGATCAAGACCATCTTTGACGAGAAAACCGGCGAGCTGTTGGGCGCGCATATGGTGGGCGCGGAAGTCACCGAGCTGATCCAGGGCTATGTGGTTGGTCGCCAGCTGGAGACCACCGAAGAGGACCTGATGAATACCGTCTTCCCGCATCCGACCCTATCGGAGATGATGCATGAAAGTGTGCTGGATGCCTTTGACCGGGTGATCCACCTCTGATCTGCGCATCTTGGGATGTTTTCAAAGGCCGGGTGTTTCGCCCGGCCTTTTTTGGTGCGGTTTGTGTGGGTACAAAATAGCTGCCATGTCATCTGGCGTCCCGAAGAGCGCAGGCATAGGGTGGCGGCTGATTTTCAGTGGTATGAGAGCAGTCGGATGCAGCAGCAGGAGCGTGGGACAAACTGGGTCATGGTGCTGCTGATCTGGGCGGCGGGTCTGGGGGCTGCGGCGCAATACGGCAAGATCGCGGTGATCTTTGACCGGCTGCCCGCGCTCTATCCCGGTGTTGGCGCGGCGATGGGCTGGACCGTGTCGCTGGTCGGAGTGCTGGGGATCGTCTTTGGCGTGGTGGCGGGGCTGTTTGTCTCGGCCTTTGGGTATCGGCGCACACTGGTCTGCGCGCTGGCGCTTGGCGCGGTCATGTCGGCCCTGCAGGCGCTGCATCTGCCCTTCGGCCTGTTCCTGCTAACGCGGGTGGTAGAGGGGATCTCGCATCTCGGTGTGGTGGTCGCCGCGCCGACACTGATGGCGATCCTGGCAAGCGGCCCGGCGCGCGGATTGGCGCTGACGATCTGGAGCACCTTTTTTGGTGTGGCCTTTGCGATCCTGAGCTGGGCCGGGCTGCCGCTGGTCGATGCCTATGGCGTGCTGGCGCTGTTTGGCGTGCATGCGGCGATCATGGCTGTGCTTGCGGTGATCCTGCATGTGGCGCTGCGAGATGTGCCGGTGCCTGCCCGCACGCGCTATCCGGACCTCGCCGCCTTGCCCGCCTTGCATCTGAGCATCTACCGGTCCCCCTACAAACTCGCACCCGCGGCGGGGTGGCTGTTCTACACCTGCTGTTTTGTTGCGGTGCTGACGGTGCTGCCGCCTTTTCTCGACGAGAGCATCCGCCCGCATGTGATGGGGGCGATGCCGCTGGTGTCCATTGCGGTGTCGATGACAATCGGCGCACTGCTGCTGCGGCAGATACCCGGTGTGACGGTGGTGCAGATGGGGTTCCTGATTGGCGCGGCGGCGATGCTGTGGCTTTGGGCCATGCCGGGGCATTGGCTGGCCTGTATGGCGCTTGCGGCGGGGTTCGGGCTGGTGCAGGGCGCAAGCTTTGCCGCCGTGCCGCAGCTCAATGACATCGCCGCCGCGCAATCAGAAGCCAATGGCGCCATGGCGCAGGCGGGCAATCTGGGCAATGCCATCGGCACGCCGCTGTTTGTCGCGGTGATCGCATTTGGGGGCTATGGCGCATTGATGCTGACGGTGGCACTGCTGCTTTTCTGTGGCGCGGTGGTGCATCAAAGCCTCGCTTCTCAGCGCCGCCGCTGGGCCGCTGACAGTTTCTGACAGCACAGCGCGCACCGTTCCCTGTCTGTTCCGCATTTTCTCTTGGAGACTCGGGGCAGCTCACCTATGTGTATTGCAAAGTTTGGGGGCGATATGGCTGAGTTGAAGAATATCGAGGTGCGCGGCGCGCGCGAGCACAATCTCAAGAACATCGACGTGGACATTCCGCGTGATGAGTTGGTGGTGATTACCGGCCTGTCGGGATCGGGCAAATCGAGCCTTGCGTTTGACACCATCTATGCCGAGGGGCAGCGCCGCTACGTTGAATCCCTCAGCGCCTATGCGCGCCAGTTCCTCGATATGATGGAAAAGCCGGATGTGGATCATATCTCGGGCCTTTCGCCTGCGATCTCCATCGAGCAGAAGACCACCTCGAAAAACCCGCGCTCCACCGTCGGCACCGTCACCGAGATTTACGACTATCTGCGACTGTTGTTTGCCCGCGCGGGCACGCCCTACAGCCCCGCCACCGGCCAGCCCATCGAGGCGCAGCAGGTGCAGGATATGGTCGACCGGATCATGACGCTGGAAGAGGGCACGCGCGGCTATCTGCTGGCGCCCATCGTGCGCGACCGCAAGGGCGAGTACAAAAAAGAGATGCTGGAACTGAGGAAGCAGGGGTTCCAGCGCGTCAAGGTGGATGGGGAATTCCACGACCTTGATACGCCGCCCACGCTCGACAAAAAGTTCCGCCATGACATTGACGTGGTGGTGGACCGGCTGGTTGTAAAAGAAGGCATCGAGACCCGGCTGGCGGACAGCTTGCGCACCGCGCTGGATCTGGCGGACGGGATTGCCATTCTGGAGACCGCCCCGCGTGAGGGCGACCCGGAGCGGATTACCTTTTCCGAGAATTTCGCCTGTCCCGTCAGTGGTTTCACCATCCCCGAGATCGAGCCACGGCTGTTTTCCTTTAACGCGCCCTTTGGGGCGTGTCCCCATTGTGACGGTCTGGGCGTGGAGCTGTTCTTTGACGAACGCCTCGTGGTGCCGGATCAGAGCCTCAAGGTCTATGACGGGGCGCTGGCGCCCTGGCGCAAGGGCAAATCGCCCTATTTCCTGCAGACCATCGAGGCCATCGCCAACCACTATGAGTTCGACAAGAACACGCCGTGGAAGGATCTGCCCGCGCATGTGAAACAGGTGTTCCTGCATGGCTCCGGCGATGAGGAAATCGCCTTTCGCTACGACGAGGGGGGGCGCGTCTACAATGTGACCCGCGTCTTTGAGGGCGTGATCCCCAATATGGAACGCCGCTACCGCGAGACGGATTCCAACTGGGTGCGCGAGGAGTTCGAGCGCTACCAGAACAACCGTGATTGCGGCCATTGCGGCGGTTATCGTTTGCGCGAAGAGGCGCTGGCGGTGAAAATCGGCCCGGCGGGAGGCCCCGCCGAGCATCGTCTGCACGTGGGGCAGGTGGTGGAGAAATCCATCCGCGAGGCGCTGGCATGGATCGAAGAGGTGCCGAGCCACCTCACCGCGCAAAAACAAGAGATCGCCCGCGCCATCGTCAAGGAAATCCGCGAGCGTCTTGGCTTCCTCAACAATGTCGGGCTGGAGTATCTGACCCTCTCGCGCAACGCGGGCACGCTCTCGGGCGGGGAAAGCCAGCGCATTCGTCTGGCGAGCCAGATCGGCTCTGGTCTGACGGGGGTGCTATATGTGCTGGATGAGCCTTCAATCGGTCTGCACCAGCGTGACAATGACCGGCTGATCACCACGCTCAAGAACCTGCGCGATCAGGGCAATACCGTCATCGTGGTCGAACATGACGAGGATATGATCCGTCAGGCCGATTACGTCTTTGATATTGGTCCCGGTGCCGGGGTGCATGGCGGCCAGGTCGTCAGCCACGGCACGCCCGCCGCCGTTGAGGGCGATGCGGGGTCTGTGACCGGGCAGTATCTGGCCGGAACGCGCGAAATTGCGGTGCCCGCCACCCGGCGCAAGGGCAACAAGAAGAAGATCAAGGTGGTGAAGGCCACCGGCAACAATCTGAAAAACGTCACCGCCGAATTCCCGCTGGGGAAATTTGTCTGCGTCACCGGCGTGTCGGGGGGCGGCAAATCGACCCTGACCATCGAGACGCTGTTCAAGACCGCCTCCATGCGCCTCAACGGTGCGCGCCAGACGCCTGCGCCTTGCGAGACCATCAAGGGGCTGGAGCATCTGGACAAGGTGATCGACATCGACCAGCGCCCCATCGGGCGTACACCACGTTCGAACCCTGCGACCTATACCGGGGCGTTCACACCGATCCGTGACTGGTTTGCCGGTCTGCCCGAAGCCAAGGCGCGCGGGTATAAACCGGGGCGGTTCTCCTTTAATGTGAAGGGCGGGCGCTGCGAGGCCTGTCAGGGGGACGGGGTGCTGAAGGTCGAGATGCATTTCCTGCCCGACGTCTATGTCACCTGTGAGACCTGCAACGGCGCGCGCTACAACCGCGAGACGCTGGAGATCAAGTTCAAGGGCAAGAGCATTGCCGACGTGCTGGATATGACGGTGGAAGACGCGCAGGAGTTCTTTGCCGCCGTGCCGACGATCCGCGACAAGATGGACGCGCTGATGCGGGTGGGTCTTGGCTATATCAAGGTGGGCCAGCAGGCGACGACGCTCTCGGGCGGTGAGGCGCAGCGGGTGAAGCTGTCCAAGGAGTTGGCGAAGCGCTCCACCGGTCGGACGCTCTATATTCTTGATGAGCCGACCACGGGTCTGCATTTCGAGGATGTGCGCAAACTGTTGGAAGTGCTGCATGAACTGGTGGAGCAGGGAAATTCTGTGGTGGTGATCGAGCACAACCTTGACGTCATCAAGACCGCCGACTGGTTGATCGATATTGGTCCCGAAGGCGGTGATGGCGGCGGTGAGATCGTGGCATCGGGCACCCCAGAGCAAGTGGCTGAAGAGCCGCGCAGCCATACTGGGCATTATTTGAAACCGATGCTGGCGGCCAAGGCGCGCAAGAAGGTCGCGGCCGAGTAAGGGCCAAAGGGCGAGGGGCGCTGCCCCTCGCGCTCCCCGGGATATTTGGCGTTAGAAGAGGGACGGGGCGTGAGAGATTTATCCCGCATCTCTTGAATAGCTGTGATCCGCACCTCAATTAAGTAAAGCGTTTTAACATTGAGGGTATTGTCATGGGAGTGCGAGCGATTTCTGCACGGGGCTTGGGTCTTGCTGCTGTCATTCTTGCTGCTGGAACTGCAGCGCGGGCGGAGGTGACCGAGTTTGAATTCACGGATTTTGACAGGATTGTCCTTTCGGAGGCGATTGAGCTTACGGTGAACACCGGTGCGGAGGCCTATGCTGTGCGCGGAGAGGCCGGGGGGCTATCCGGGACGGCACGCCTGCAGGTGAAGCAGGAGGGGGACACGCTGAAGATTGAGCGCACTGAGCGCTGGTCGCCGATGATGGGGCTATTGGATGGGCAACTGCGGGTCTATGTCGATCTGCCCGAGCTGAAGGAATTGACCGTGGACTCGGCGGCGCTGGCGCGCGTGTCGGGCAAGGCCGCGCAGACGGTGGTGTTCAACGTGGACAGCGGCGGCCAGCTTGAGGTGTCGCAGCTGGACAGTGAGTTGGTGCGCGTTCACGCGAGCTCTGGTGGGGATCTTGAGATCTCTGGCCGCTGCAGCAAATTGGATGTGACCGCAAGCAGCGGTGCTGATGCGGATCTGGAGGATCTGCGCTGTCAAGACGTGCGCGTTGTGGCCTCTAGCGGGGCGGATGTGGATGTCACCGCCACCACCCGCTTGGAGGGCGATGCCAGTAGCGGGGGTGATATTTCCGTCGAGGGGCAACCAGCACAGCGTGAGGTGCGCAGTTCCAGCGGCGGCAATATCAGCTTTGACGACTAAACTGTGCGTCTGAAGGCGATGCAGGGGCGCTGCGCAGCAATGGCACCATGAACATCGCCAGAAAAACGGTGTTCATCACCACATTGAACCCGGCCCCAGAGAGCATGGAGCCGAGGCTGTCGGGGAGATACCATGCCAAAAGCGCCGGGATCAAAATCCGGCGCGCGAGGGTTGGGTTTTGCAAAAAGAGCCTTGTGGTGATCTACCAGACCAGCACGCCCAGCCCGCACAGCAGCCCACCGGAAATCGCCATCATCAACTGCGCGACCTCGTGATCCATGTCTTGTGTGCGATCCAGCGGCAAGAACGCGAGATCTACGAATACCAACCCCGCGGGCTTGAGCGGGCTATGCGGGGCCAGCATGAGCATGAGGCCAAAGAGCACTGTGCCCGCAGAGGTCAGGCGCAGTAGTTGCGCGGCAAGTTTGGGTGTCATCGTTATTTCCCTTTTGATGCGTCATTGCGCAAAGCATTCTGGAAATGAGGGAGGTGTTTCAATTACCTCTGAGGTAACTGTAGGCCCATCAGGGGAGAACACCGAGGTGAGCATGGGGGATTTTGGAGCTCAGTTGAAGGACTGGCGACAACTGCGCCGGATGAGCCAGCTGGATCTGGCGCTTACGGCGGAGGTCTCGGCGCGACATGTGTCGTTTCTGGAAACCGGACGGGCGCAGCCCAGCCGCGAGATGGTTCTGCGTCTTAGCCGAGAATTGCAGTTGCCGCAGGCGGAGGTCAACGCTCTGTTGGCGGCGGCGGGTTATGCGCCTATCTATGGTGCGCGGGATCTGGGCGATGCGCAGATGGCCCCAGTGCGCGCAGCGGTGGAGTGGATGCTGGAGCGCCACGCGCCTTATCCGGCAATCGCGCTGGATCGTCATTGGCGGTTGCAGCAGGTAAACGCACCGGCACAGAGGCTTATGTCGCCTGTGGGACTGGATGTCGGTGACAGTCTGTTGGACGCGATGCTTCTGAACGACCGGCTGCGCGAAAATATCACCAACCTTGAGGAGGTGGAGCGGCTGATCTTGCACCGGTTGCGCAGTGAGCTTGTGCATTTTGGCCGAGACAGCGTGATCGAGGATCATGTGGCGCGGCTGAAATCCCGGGTCTCGACGGATGCGGTGCTTTCGATGCAGCCGCTGCCCGCGATGATCCCGACCCGCTATCGGATTGCGGGGCAGGTGCTGTCGTTTTTCTCGGCAATGTCGCAGTTCGGCACGGTCGAGGATATCGCCCTGTCGGAACTGCGGATCGAGTGCATGTTTCCAGCGGATGAGGCCACGCGGGTGGCGCTCATCCAGTTGGGTGGGCCTTAGCCGCGACCGCGCTTTTCAAACCGGGGCAGCATAGCGGAGAAATCCTTGCCTTTGCCATCCTCGTTGTCGACGAACTGGGTATAGAGGGCTTCGGCCAGTTGTCCCATCGGCGTATCGGCATCGGCGCTGCCTGCGGCCTGTTGCGACAGGCGCAGGTCTTTCAGCATCAGATCGGCGGCAAATCCCGGCTGATAGCCATTGTCCGCAGGAGACTGCGGTCCGACGCCGGGGGCCGGGCAATAGGCGTTCATCGACCAGCTGTAGCCCGATGAGGTCGAGACCACATCGAACATTTTCTGCCGGTCAAGGCCCAGTTTGTCGGCCAACGCAAACGCCTCGCAGGTGGCAATCATGGTGACGCCGAGGATCATGTTGTTACAGATCTTGGCAGCCTGACCGGCGCCGGCATCGCCGCAATGCACGGCCTTTTGGCCCATGATATCAAAGAGTGTCGCAGCCTTCGCGAAGGCCTCCGCAGAGCCACCCGCCATAAAGGTCAATGTCCCGCCAGCAGCACCACCGATGCCGCCGGAGACCGGCGCATCAACCGCGAGCAGGCCAGCTGCCGCCGCCTGATCTGCCACAGCGCGCGCACTGTCCACATCCACGGTGGAGCAATCGACAAAGGCTGCGCCCGCACCCATGGCGGGGATGATCTCGGAGGCCACATGGCGCAGGATGTCGCCATTGGGCAGCATGGTGATGACCACATCCGCGCCCCTTGCGGCCTCGGCAGCACTTTCGGCCATGGTGACGCCTTCGATCGCGACATCTGCCATATCAAAGCCGGTCACGTCATGGCCTGCCTTGGCGAGGTTTGCCGCCATCGGGCCGCCCATGTTGCCAAGTCCGATAAATCCGATTTTCATGTGTTTAGTCCTCTTCAAAACTCAGCGCGTCTCGCCCGAGCGGCTGGAGCATTTGGCTCACGGCCACCGCAGGCACTGTGCCATCGGTGTATTGCCACTTGGGCGATTTGTCCTTGTCGATGATCAGCGCCCGTACCCCTTCGAGGAGGTCGCCTTTCTCCATCGCACGATAGGTGAAACGATACTCCAGATCCAAGGCGCTGCGCATAGTTGTGGTGGAGGACCGCAGGCGGTGGATCATTTCCACCGTCGTCGCCACCGAGAGCGGCGAGCCGCGCAACAGCACCTTGAGGCACTCCGCAGCAAATGCGTCATCGCGCGTCTTGAGCGTGGTCAGAATATCGGCTGAGGTCTCGCCCGCAAACGTCGCGTCGATGTCGTTCTGCATGGCTTTCAGCGAGCTTTCGGGGGCTTGCTGTGCGGCGGCCTCAAGGACGGCGATATCGCCCGTTTCCGCAAGGGCTGAGATTAGCGAGGGCCAGTGATCTTCGGGGATGTAGTAATCCGCAAAGCCCGCATAGACCGCATCGCCCGCCGTCATCCGATGGCCGGTGGTGCCGAGGTATTCGCCCAGTCGCCCCGGTGCCAGCGACAGCAAAAGTGAGCCGCCCACGTCAGGCACGAGGCCAATACCGCATTCCGGCATCGAGAGTTTGGAGCTGTCGCCAACGATACGGTGGGTGCCGTGACAACCGATGCCGACGCCGCCCCCCATGGTAAAGCCCTGAAGGAAGCTCACCACCGGTTTGGGATACTCAAAGATGCGGGCGTTCATGCGGTATTCGTCCCGCCAGAACCTGCGGCCATAGTCGAAATCGCCCTTGGTGCCGGTCTCATAGAGTTCGGCAATATCGCCGCCTGCGCAGAATGCTTTGTCACCAGCCGCGTCGAACATCACCAGCGCCACGGTGTCGTCCTTGGCCCAGTCCTTGAGTGCGTCGTCAATGGCAAGGCACATGTCATATGACAGTGCATTCAGGGCTTTTTCGCGGGTCAGAGTGATCCGCCCCGCGCGGCCTTCGATACGGATGTGGATGTCGCTCATCGCGCCTGTCCTCCCCTGAAAATCTTAGTGGTTTTCCGCCAGCATATGACGGGCGACGATCACGCGCATGATCTCATTGGTGCCTTCAAGGATCTGGTGCACGCGCAGGTCACGGACCAGTTTCTCGATGCCGTAATCCGCAAGGTAGCCGTAGCCACCGTGCAATTGCAGACATTGATCCACCACTTTGGAGCCCGTCTCGGTGACGAATTTCTTGGCCATCGCGCAGAACTTTGACGCGTCTGGTTCGCCCTGATCGAGCTTCCACGCTGCCTGACGCAGGAAGGTGCGCGCGGCCTGAAGTTCGATCTCCATATCCGCGAGGCGAAATTGCAGCCCCTGGAACTGGTCGATGGATTTCCCAAACGCCTTGCGCTCGGACATATATTGCAACGTGGCGCTGAGGCCGGCCTGTGCGGCGCCGAGCGAGCAGGCCGCGATATTCAGTCGCCCGCCATCCAGACCCTTCATGGCGTATTTGAAACCATGGCCCTCTTCGCCCACAAGATTGCCTGCAGGGACGCGGCAGTCGTCGAATTGGACCTGTGCGGTGGGCTGGCTCTTCCAGCCCATCTTGTCCTCAAGCCCGCCAAAGGACAGACCCGGCGTGCCATCCTCGACATAGACGGTGGAGATGCCCTTGGGGCCGTCTTCGCCCGTGCGCACCATGCAGACATAGGCATCGGAATAGCCGCCGCCGGAGATGAACGCCTTGGTGCCATTCAGCACATAGCCCTCGTTATCGCGGGCGGCGCGGGTCTTGAGCGAGGCCGCATCGGAACCGGAGCCCGGCTCAGTGAGGCAGTAGCTCAGCACCGTATTGAGGCTCATTACGTCGGGCATGACGCGCGCTTTCAGTTCGTCGCTGGCGAACATATCCAGCATCTTGGCGCACATGTTGTGGATCGACAGAAAGGCTGCCACCGATGGGCAGGCCATCGAGAGCGCCTCAAACACCAAGGTTGCATCAAGGCGCGACAGGCCAGAACCGCCGGTCTCTTCGCTCACATAAAGGGAGCCAAAGCCCAATTCGCCGACCTTGGGCCACAGATCCTTTGGGATGGTGCCCTCAGATTCCCACTGGCGGGCAAACGGCGCGATGTTTTCCTGCCCAAAGCCATAAGCCATATCGAAAATGGCCGTCTGCTCTTCTGTCATTGCGAAGTCCATGGGCTCTCCTCCCCGTTTCATGTGCGGCCGCAGTGCGGGCCACAAGAATTGAACAACTGTTTATTTATTACGCGGCTCGGGGCAGCACTTCAATATGCGGAACTGCAAGATGATCCTGCATGGTTGCGGCAATCCGCGCAAATTACAGGGGATCGGTCACAATTTTTCCACGAATTCACGCGGGATTTGAGGGAAATTTTAAGACCTCTGCGCCACTACTTTGGACCAAACGCACTACTGTTTCAGCAGGGAACAGGTGCAAATTCACAGTCTGAGAAGGAGCGTGATCCTCGTGTCGCAGCCCAATCAAACCAGCAAACTCGCCGTGATGCAGAATGCAAAACCGCAGTTTCCAGAGTTCGAAAAATTTGCCGAGTCCATCAAGTCGCAGGAACGTGCGAAATTCGCCTATGAGATGAAGCACGGGCTGCGCAATAATCGCGCAAAGGACGAAAAACCAAAGGAAACCGCGCAAAAACTCCTGAAAAAGGCGCGGGCGCTGATCCTGAAGCACGAGAACAAGCAGGCAGAAACAGTGCTGCGGCAGGCCATCTCGCTGGAGCCTAAAGACGCCAGCATGCATGCGCTATTGGGTGAGGTTCTGATGAAGGACAGCGCCCGGCTGATGGACGCGCTGTCGTGCCTGATGCAAGCGGTCAAGCTGGAGCCGACATTTGGCGGCCATTACGCCTTGATCGGAACGCTCTTGATGCGGTTGCAAAAATTCGAGGAAGCGATCGACTATTTTGAAATCGCGGTAAAGTTTGACCCTAAAAACTACATCGCGCTTTCTCGCATGATGCACATCAAGGCGCATCGCGCGCGCTGGGACGGTTTTGAAAAGATCCCGACCTACCTCAAGCAATTCAATAATACGCGCGTTCTGTCGGATCCCTTTGCATTCCTGTCCCTGTGCGATGACGGGGAATTCCAGAAACAGCGCTCCCTCTCTCAGGTGCGGGCAAAGCTGACCAACCCGGTCAAAGCGCCGATTTACACCGGTGGTCGCCCTGCAGGGAAGAAACTGCGGATCGGGTATTTTTCCAACGACTATTACAACCACGCGACCATGCATCTGATGGGTGGTTTGTTGGAGAACCACGACCGCGAAAGGTTTGAGCTGTATCTTTATGACTACGGCTCCAAAATGCGCGACCACGAACACAACCGCGCCCGTCAGAGCGCAGACGTGTTCCATGATATTCGCCATATGACCACAGCGCAGATTGTGGATCTGGCGACCCGTGACGGTCTGGATATCGCAGTTGATCTGAAAGGTTTCACCGAGGGCGGGCGGCTTGACATGTTCAACAGTCGCGTGGCGCCAGTGCAGGTGGCCTATCTGGGCTATCCCGGCACCTCGGGCCTGAAATCGATGGATTATATGGTGGCGGACCGGATCACGATCCCGTCCCATCTGCGCAAGCATTACACCGAAAACATCCTCTATATGCCGAACTGCTATCAGCCCAACGATGAGAGCCGCTACATCGCGCAGATGTATGACAGCCGCGAGAGCCATGACCTGCCGGAAGAGAGCTTTGTGTTCTCCACCTTCAACAACCCCTATAAGGTCACCCCGCGCGAATTCGACATCTGGATGAACCTCCTCAAGGAGGTGCCGGACAGCGTGCTTTGGTACTATGTCTCCAATGCGGATATCATCGACAGGCTGCGCAAGGAGGCAGAGGCGCGCGGCGTTGATGGTGCGCGGATCATTCCGACCGGACGGATGCAGCCAGAGTATCATCTTGCACGTCTGAAACATGCGGATCTGTTTCTGGATACCTTCAACGTCAACGCCCACACCACCGCAAGCGACGCGCTTTGGGCGGGCCTGCCGCTGGTCACCAAAACCGGTGAGCAATTTGCGGCGCGGGTTGCAGGCAGCATTCTGACAGCCGCCGGGCTAGAGGATCTGGTGACCACGACCGAGAAGAAGTATCATGATGTGGCGCTGCGGATCGCGCAGGATCCGGACTATCTGGCGGATATCCGCATGCGTCTGGCCGCGTCTCACGGCAACTCACCTCTGTTTGATACCCAAGGCTATACCCGCGACTTTGAAAGGCTGATGGAGCGGGCGTTCCAGAACTATCTGGATGGCAATGCACCGCGCAGCATGGGGATTTCCGCAGCCTGAGTTCAGGCGCTGTCATCAATAAAAAAAGCCGCGTCTCATAAAGAGGCGCGGCTGTCAGTCGCTTCAGCAATACTATCGCTCAGAGCAGTCGAACCTGCGTGCCGATTTTCACCATCGGATAAAGCTTCTCGACGTGTTGGTTATAAAGTCCGATGCACCCGGAGGAGCTTTGACGGCCGATTTTGCGGGTGTCATGCGTGCCATGCACAAGGTAGGCGGGCCAATCCAGATAGAGCGCGCGGGTTCCAAGTGGGTTGTTGGGCACCCCCCCTTCGATACGCCGCGGCAATGTGGGATCGCGCTCGCGCATATTGGCGGTGGGCGTCCAACTGGGGTTTTCCCGCTTGCGCACGATCTTGGAATAGCCGCGACGGGTCAGGTCTTCGCTCATCGGCACTGAGGACGGGAACAGAATATATGTTTCGCCATCACCCCCCCAATAATGCAATGCGCGGCTTTCGATATCCGCCAGCAGACAGCCAACGCCCAGCGTTTCAAAGTGATCCTGCCAGCGCTGTTGCTGGAAGGAGGACACATTCCGCTTAACGGGAACCTGATCGTGAATCGCCTCGACGGTGGTTGGAAACGCGTCGGTGGACTGTGCGCGCAGCAAGCTCGGCGTTGCCAGCGTCGCTGCGGCGCCTGTCATCAACGCGCGACGTGAAAGGGTAAAACGGGATTTGGTGAAGTCGGACATTGGCCCATCCTCATTCGGTTTAATTGCTCGATCTCTTTGCGAGACCATATGAGAGCGGGCGTGCCAACGCCAGTGGCCTGCTGCCAGACCTCGGGTGACATTTGCGTGAGCCGCGCGAGAGCAGCGAAATTGGCAAGAAACAGCCGAGGGACAAAACGAGAAAGGCCGCCCGACGATGCCGGGCGGCCTGAACTAAATCCGTGAGTGGTGATTAGTCCATGGCTTTGAAGTTGAACTCGCCGCCTTCTTTGATGCCGGAGAACCAGCGCTGGGTGACGGTCTTGGTGCGGGTGTAGAACCGGAAGGCGTCGGGGCCATACTGGTTCAGGTCACCAAAGGCCGATTTCTTCCAGCCGCCGAAGGTGTGGTAGCTGAGCGGCACCGGGATCGGGAAGTTGATGCCGACCATGCCCACGTTGACGCGGTTGGCAAAGTCACGCGCGGTGTCACCATCTGCGGTGTAGATCGCGGTGCCGTTGCCGTAGGCGTTGTCCTTCACGAGGTTCAGCGCGTCCTCGTAGTTGTCCATGCGAACAGTCGACAGAACCGGGCCAAAGACTTCTTCTTTGTAGATGTCCATCTCGGCGGTGACGTTGTCAAACAGGGTCGGGCCAACGAAGTAACCGTTCTCATAGCCTTGCAGCGTCAGGCCACGGCCATCGGTCAGCAGCTTTGCGCCTTGCTCGACACCGCTGTCGATCAGACCTTCGATGCGGGCTTTTGCCTGCGCGGTGATCACGGGACCGTAGTCGATGTCCTCACCGGCGGTGTAGGGGCCGACCTTGAGCTTCTCGATGCGGGGCAGCAGACGCTCGATGAGGCCATCGGCGGTTTCTTTGCCGACCGGAACCGCAACGGAGATCGCCATGCAGCGTTCGCCTGCTGCGCCAAACCCGGCACCGACCAGCGCGTCCGCGGCCTTATCGAGATCCGCATCGGGCATGATCAGCATGTGGTTCTTGGCACCACCAAAGCACTGCGCACGCTTACCGTTGGTCGCCGCGCGGCCATAGATATACTGTGCAATCGGAGTGGAGCCGACAAAGCCCACGGCCTGAATGGTCTCATTGTCGAGGATCGCGTCAACAGCTTCTTTGTCACCGTTCACAACCTGCAGCACGCCATCGGGCAGACCGGCTTCTTTCAGAAGCTCCGCCAGATAGAGCGAAGTGGAAGGCACGCGCTCGGAAGGTTTCAGGATCATGGCGTTGCCGCAAGACAGGGCAGGGGCCATTTTCCACAGCGGGATCATTGCCGGGAAGTTGAAGGGCGTGATGCCCGCAACCACACCCAGAGGCTGACGCATGGAATAAAGGTCGATGCCCGGTCCGCCGCTGTCGGTGAATTCCCCTTTCAGGAGGCTCGGCGTGCCCATGCAGACCTCAACCACCTCAAGGCCACGCTGCACGTCGCCGCGTGCGTCGGGCAGGGTCTTGCCGTGTTCACGGGCAACCAGTTCTGCGAGCGTGTCCATGTGCTCGTTGATGAGCTGGCCGAATTTCATCATCACGCGGGCGCGTTTTTGCGGGTTGGTGGCGGCCCAGCCAACCTGCGCTTCGGCAGCTTTGGCGATCACCGCGTCCATTTCGGCTTTGGTTGCGAGCGGCACCTTGGCCTGCACTTCACCGGTGGCGGGGTTCAGAACATCAGCAAAACGGCCGGAGGTTCCGGCAACTTTCTCGCCATTCACGTAGTGGGTCAGTTCCTGCATGTGCAGTCCTCCTCTGATCTCGAGTCCCGCGTATCCTAGGATTGCAAAAACGAACGTAAAAGAGGAAAGGCTTCAAATAGGTTTTGCATTAACGCAAATGGTTAATGTAGGTTTACCCAGAGCAGAATGCGCAAAAGACTGGAGGATCCCGTCAGATGGAACCCCAATGGGACGATATGAAGGTGTTTTTGGCGGTTGCGCGAGAGAGCAGCCTCTCTGGTGCGGGGCGGGTTCTGAAGATGGACCCGGCCACGGTAGGCCGCCGGGTGGCACGCTTTGAGGCGGCCCTGAAAACATCGCTCTTTGTAAAATCGCCGCAGGGCTATGCGTTGAGCGCCGCCGGAGACAGGCTCTTGGGCCATGCCGAAGCGGCAGAGCTTGCGATGCGCGCAGGCGAAGAGGCGCTCACGGGTCCCAGCGATACATTATCAGGACAGATCCGCATCGGCGCGCCGGATGGCTGCGCAAATTACATCCTGCCGCAGGTCTGCGCGGCGATCTCCAAAGACAACCCGGATCTGGACATTCAGGTGGTGGCCCTGCCACGGGTCATCAACCTGTCGCGGCGCGAGGCCGATATGGCCGTGACCGTAAGCGCGCCCACCGCTGGCAAGCTGTTGGTGCAGAAGATCACCGACTATCATCTGCATCTGGCCGCATCGCGCTACTATCTGCGTGACCACCATCCAATTGAAAAACTGGAACATCTGCAGGATCACCGGATGATCGGTTACATCCCCGACATGATCTTTGATCGCGAGTTGGATTACCTCAATGACCTTGGGGTGGAGCGGGTCTCGCTGGCATCGAACTCCGTTTCTGTGCAGATCAAGATGCTGGCCGAGGGGAGTGCTGTCGGTGTGGTGCATGATTTTTCCCTGCCCAGCCACCGCTCCTTGCGCAAGGTTTTGAAGGATGAATTCAGCCTCACGCGCAGTTTTTACCTCGTGCGTCATCAGGGCGATCAGCGCAGCGACCGGCTCAACCGTTTTGCGGAAGCACTGTCATCTGGCATTCGCGCAGAGGTTGAAAGATTGGAGAGCTTGACTTGATGCGATCTTGCAGCAAACCTTGAGA
This sequence comes from Tritonibacter mobilis F1926, assembly GCF_000376545.2. Classification (NCBI taxonomy): domain Bacteria; kingdom Pseudomonadati; phylum Pseudomonadota; class Alphaproteobacteria; order Rhodobacterales; family Paracoccaceae; genus Tritonibacter; species Tritonibacter mobilis. Next base: position 1,631,143 of record NZ_CP015230.1, on the reverse strand, counting down.
GAGTGAAAGAAAATTTCAAGGGTTCGCAAAATGCTCGTAAAGTCGATTCTGAAGTCCAAGGAAATCTCCGAGGTTGTCACGATCAGACCTGACGCCACAATGGAGGCGGCGGCGCAACTTCTGTCGGAGCATGGCATCGGTACGGTTGTGGTTTCAGCGGACAACTCAACACCGATGGGCATTCTGTCGGAACGGGACATCGTCCGCAAACTGGCCAAGGTTGGCTCGGTCTGTCTCGGTCACAAGGTCGAAGACTATATGACCCGTGACGTAGTGACCTGCACCCAAGACAGCGTCGCAGAAGAGGCCTTGGCCACGATGACCGAGGGCCGGTTTCGTCACATGCCTGTTGTCGAGGACGGGGCGCTGGTCGGGATCATCTCATTGGGCGATGTGGTCAAAGCGCAGCTCAACGAGGTGGCGATGGAGAAAACCGCGCTCGAAGGTATGATCATGGGTCACTGACCTGCGGGTCTGGGGCGTTGCGCTGCGGCGAATGTGTGATCATTGAAGATTCAGTATTCTCACGCACTTGCATTGCGCGGCGCAACATGATTGCGTGCCCAAAAATGTGACGCAGGCAGGAGGGGCCCATGCGCATTGGCTTGTATCCCGGAACCTTTGACCCAATCACGCTGGGTCATATCGATATCATCCGCCGGGCGGCCATGCTGGTGGATCGGCTGGTGATCGGCGTGGCGATCAACCGCGACAAGGGGCCGTTATTCGATCTCGAAGAACGCGTCGCCATGATCGAGGCGGAATGTGCCAAGCTCACCGAGCAGACCGGCACCGAGATTATTGCCCATCCGTTTGAGAACCTGCTGATTGACTGTGCCCGCGATGTGGGCGCGCAGGTGATCGTGCGCGGACTGCGCGCGGTGGCGGATTTTGAGTATGAATTCCAGATGGTCGGTATGAACCGCGCCTTGGATGACAGTATCGAGACGGTGTTCCTGATGGCCGAAGCACGGCATCAGGCCATCGCGAGCAAACTGGTGAAAGAGATTGCGCGTCTGGATGGCGACGTCAGCAAATTTGTCACCCCGCTGGTGCGCGACAGGCTGATGGAACGACTGGGCGGTCGCTGACCTCACGCAAAGTTCTGAAAATAAATAAACCCGGCCTGCAAAGCGGTGCCGGGTTATTCGTTTGCGGCTTTAGCGCCAGAAGGCCAGCCACTCGATCAGTTCAAACAGTTTCTTGCTAAGAAACAGCACATGCCCGGTGCCAAAAAAGATCACATCCACCGCCAATGCGGTGAGCAGGAACAAGCCAAAGGCGACGGCAATAGTATTGGTCATGGGAACTGCTCAATAAAACACGCCCGGTCAGCTATGCCTGACCGGGCGCAAAATCTCAAGCCTCGCGAGGAAGAGGGGTTAGTTCAGACGGCCCATGGCGGTGGCAACATCCGCCATCCGCACGGAGAAACCCCACTCGTTGTCATACCACGCCAGCACGCGCACCATGCGACCGTCAACGACGCGGGTCTGATCGGGCGCAAAAATCGAGCTTTCTTCGGTGTGGTTGAAATCGGTCGACACCAGCGGCGCAGGCTCATAGCCCAGAACGCGCGACATGTGACCCTTGGAGGCCTCTTCCACCGCTGCGTTCACCTCTTCGGCGCTCACCTCGCGACCGGCGCGGAAGGTCAGATCCACGGCAGAGACATTCGGTGTCGGCACGCGGATCGCGGAGCCATCCAGACGGCCCTTGAGGTTGGGCAGCACTTCGCCCAGGGCCTTGGCCGCACCGGTGGAGGTCGGGATCATCGACATCGCGGCGGCGCGGGCGCGGTAGAGATCGTCGTGACGCCGATCCAGCGTCGGCTGATCGCCGGTATAAGCGTGGATCGTTGTCATGATGCCGTGCTCAATGCCAAAGGCCTCGTCCAGCACTTTGGCCAGCGGTGCGAGGCAGTTGGTGGTGCAAGACCCGTTGGAGACCATCTTGTCGGTGGCCAGCAGATCCTCGTCATTGACGCCGTAAACCACGGTGCGGTCGACGTTCTTGCCCGGTGCGGACAGCAGCACCTTGCCAGCGCCGCGCTCCAGATGCTTTTTCGCCTTCAGACCGTCGTTGAACTTGCCGGTGCATTCCAGCACCACGTCGCAACCTTCCCAGTCCAGCGTGTCCATGTCGTAGGTGGAATAAACCTGCATGTCCCCACGACCGAGGTTCAGGCGCCCTTCGCTGAAATCGACCTGACCGGGAAAGCGGCCATGCACGCTGTCATATTTGATGAGATGCGCGGCGGTCTCGATCGGGCCGGTCGCATTGACCTTGATCACCTCAATATCGTTGCGAAAGCTGCCGGCGATATGGGCGAGGGTGCAGCGGCCGATACGTCCGAAGCCGTTGATTCCAACTTTGATGGTCATCTCTGTCGTCTCCACGAAAAGGCTGTCTTAGGGGCAGCCTATAGCGGGCATTAACCTCGGGAAAAAGAAGAAATTAGAGTAAACACAGACTGTTAGCGCAAAACCTTGATGGTTGCGTTAACACTCGCATGCGCGTTTGCGGTAACTGTGGGTGGCCATCTCAATGCAGATGCTGCGCCGCCGCATGCTTGAATGATTCCCCACCCGCAGGCTACACATGCGTGAATGAATGCCAATGCGCAAAGAGGTGAGTTATGAGCGGTCTTCTGGCCTTGTTGGACGATGTAGCGGGAATTGCCAAAGTCGCCGCCGCCTCGGTGGATGATGTGGCGACGCAATCGATGAAGGCAGGCTCCAAGGCGGCGGGGATCGTGATCGACGATGCCGCTGTCACGCCAAAATATGTGACCGGTTTTCAGCCCGCACGAGAGCTGCCGATGATCTGGCGCATCGCGCGCGGCTCCTTCATCAACAAACTGGTGTTCCTGCTGCCCGTCGCACTCTTGATGTCGCAGTTCGCGCCTTGGCTGATCCCGCCCTTGCTGATCCTCGGCGGTTGCTACCTGTGTTTTGAGGGCGCCGAAAAGATCGTGCATGTATTGATGCCCCATGACGATCAGTCGGGCGGGCCAGATGGCAGCCATGCTGTGGGCGATCCAACCCAGCTTGAGGAACAAAAGGTCAAGGGCGCGATCAAGACCGATTTCATCCTCTCGGCCGAGATTATGACAATTTCACTGTCCACAATCGAGAGCGATGTGTTGTGGATTCAGGCGGCCACACTGGCCGTGGTGGGCATCATGATCACCATCGTGGTCTATGGCGTCGTCGCAATCATCGTAAAAATGGATGATGTGGGCCTTTGGCTCACAGAGGTGGGCCGCACCAGCGCCACCCGCGCGCTTGGCCGTGGTATTGTGGCTTTCATGCCGTGGTTCCTGAAACTCCTGTCCATCGTCGGCACCGCCGCAATGCTCTGGGTTGGGGGTTCGATCATTGTGCATTCCGTGGCGCAGATGGGATGGCACTGGCCCGAGGAGACCATCTACGCCTTCGCCAAGAGTATCGCCCAAGGCGACGGCCTGGTGGAATGGCTGGTCAAAGCGGTGGTTGACGGCATCTTGGGTTTTGTTGTGGGGCTAGTCTTGATCCCCATCGCCACCAAGCTGATCGCACCGCTCTTTGGCGCAAAAGCTGCGCATTAAACCAAACCTAAAACGTTAAAAGGGCGCCCCAGATCGGAGCGCCCTTTCATCTTCTAACTCAAAATATCCCGGGGGAGACCCGAAAGGGTCGGGGGCAGCGCCCCCAAACCCCATGTGCCATTTAGCCCAACAGCTCTTTGACCTTGGCAACGGTGCCCTCGGCAGTGATGCCGAATTTTTCAAACAGCTCGCCCGCCGGGGCAGAGGCGCCAAAGCCCTGCATGCCGACAAAGCCCGCTTTTTTCTCCTGACCACGTTCGCCCAGCAGCAAGCGATCCCAGCCGCCATCGCGCACGGCGGCCTCGATGGCCACGCGCACCGGACCTGCGGGCAGAACCTTGCGGCGGTAGGCCTCGTCCTGTGCGTGGAACAGCTCCATGCACGGCACAGAGACAACACGGGTGCCGATGCCCTGACCTTCAAGGATGTCTTTTGCAGCCATTGCGGTGGAGACCTCGGAGCCGGATGCCATCAGGATCACCTGACGCTTGCTTTCGGCCTCGGCCAGCACATAGGCGCCTTTCTCGGTGAGGTTCGACAGCTTGTGCTCGGTGCGCACGGTGGGCAGTCCCTGACGGGTCAGGGCGATCACCGACGGGGTCTCTTTTGAGGTCAGCGCGATTTCCCAGGCTTCGGCGGTTTCCACCGCATCGGCCGGGCGGAACGTATAGGTGTTCGGGGTCGCACGGCAGATCGCCAGATGCTCCACCGGCTGGTGGGTCGGACCGTCTTCGCCCACACCAATCGAGTCATGTGTCATGACAAACACGGTGGGGATCTTCGACAGCGCGGCCAGACGCATCGCGGGGCGCGCATAATCGGTAAAGCAGAAGAAGGTTCCACCATAGGGGCGGATACCACCATGCAGCGCCATACCATTCATTGCCGCCGCCATACCGTGCTCGCGGATGCCCCAGTAGACATAGCGGCCCTTGCGATTATCCGTGTCAAACACGCCCAGATCACCGGTCTTGGTGTTGTTGGAACCGGTAAGGTCCGCAGAGCCACCAATGGTTTCCGACATGATCGGGTTGATGACTTCCAGAGCCATTTCCGACGCCTTGCGGGTGGCGACCTTGGGCTGGGACTCGGAAATCTGTTTTTTCAGCGCCTTGATCGTGGCGGAGAGCTTTTTCGGGGCCTCCAGCGCGAAGGCGCGGTTGAACCGGTCCTGCTTTTGCGATGAGAGTTCCGCAAAACGGCCTTCCCATTCGGCCCGCGCCGCTGCGCCGCGTTTGCCGATCTCTTCCCACTGGGATTTGATCTCGGCGGGAACATCATAGGCACCGCCGGTCCAGCCATAGGCGTCTTTGGCAGCTTTCAGCTGATCCGCGTCCGTCAATGCGCCGTGACCTTTAGAGGTATCCTGCGCCGCGTGACCCAGAGCGATGTGGGTTTTGCAGGCGATCATCGACGGTTTCTTGGTCTTCTTCGCGGCCTCAATGGCGGCGTCGATCTCGGCCGGGTTGTGGCCGTCGATTTCCTGCACATGCCAACCAGACGCCTTGAAACGCTGTACCTGATTGGTGCGGTCAGAGAGATCAACGGTGCCGTCGATGGTGATGTTGTTGTTGTCCCAGAACACCACCAGTTTGCCCAGTTGGTGCCGCCCGGCAAGGCCGATGGCCTCCTGGCTGATGCCTTCCATCAGGCAGCCGTCGCCCGCGATCACGTAAGTGTAGTGATCGACGACTTTTTTGCCGTAGTGGGCGCGCAGGCTTTCTTCGGCCATGGCAAAACCCACGGCATTGGAAATCCCCTGACCCAGCGGGCCAGTGGTGACTTCTACTGCGTCCAGAAGGAAGTTTTCCGGGTGGCCCGCGGTCAGCGCGCCAGACTGGCGGAAGTTCTTGATCTGATCCAGCGTCACCTGCGCATCGCCCATGAGATACAAAAGCGAATAGATCAGCATGGAGCCGTGGCCCGCTGACAGGATGAAGCGATCACGGTCGGCCCATTTGGGGGCAGTGATGTCGAACTTCATGTGCTTTTCAAACAGCACGGTCGCAACATCAGCCATGCCGATCGGCATGCCGGAATGGCCGGAGTTTGCACCCGCAACCGCATCCAGCGTGAGAGCACGGATAGCGGCGGCTTTGTTCCAATGATCGGGGTTTTCAGAGCGCAGGGCTGTCAGATCCACTGAACTGTTCCTCTTTGGGTTCGCAGGGGTTTGCCGCTGGATAGCAGTCTTAAAGCAAAGATCAAGCTTTCCGGGCTTGTTTTGCAGGGTTTCGCAGGAAGCTGCCCGTAACTAGACTGCGCAAGTGCTTGAAAGCAATGGGGGGGTGTTTTACCCCATCATACGATAAGCTGAGCGAAGCTGATTGCTGCCGGGTTGATTCGTGTCCGTTTACCGTGTGCCGGAACCGATGACCCAACAGGACGCATCGCGAAACGGCGAAAGATCGGCTCAGGGCGTGCTGGACGGAAACAGGCTCCGTTCGCAGTTCTGAGGAGACGAGGTGAAGAGGAACGCATGGAGCAGTTAGAAGAATTACAGGGCCGCATCCAGACCGCGCTGCACCGTATATATGGCGGCGTCGCAGCGTTGGAGCAAAAGCATGCCAACAGGCCAGTGCCGACGCTGGAAGAGTTGGACATGCAAAAGCACGCGGAGCTCTTGGCGGATCTCGATGATGAGAAAATGGCCAATGCGCAGCTCGAAGAGCGGCTGAAACTGCTGCATGGTCGGCTGGAAGACATGGAAAAGAAGGTTGCCGCCGTGGACGGTGCCAACGATCTGATTGCCATGCAAGCCGAGCTTGAGCTGCTGCGCAACGAGGCCGGAAATTCGGTCGAGTCTGAGGCGCTCAAGGCCGAAGTGACCCGTCTGAAACAAGATCTGGAAGCCGCGCGCAATCAGGCCGCAAGTGAGCGTGAAAAGCTCGAGGATGACCTGAGCGAAGCCACGGCCCAGAATGAACAATTGCAAGCTCAGCTTGCCGCGCAACCTGCTGCGGAGGGCGGGGCTGAGGCCGGTGATACAGCCGAGCTGGAAACCCTGCGCCGCGAAGTGGAAGAGCTACGCGCCCGCGCTGAGGCTGCCGAGGCAGCGCCCGCCACAGCCGAGTTGGCCGATGAGGGTGTCAGCGAAGAACTGGACCTACGCCTGAGCGAATTGGATGGGGAGTTGCAGACCCTGCGCGCCAGCAACGATCAACTGCGTCAATCCAATGCGGCCCTGCGTGCGGCAAATGCCGAAGGGGTCGCGGACCCCGCGCTGATAAACTCTGGCCTCGAAGCCGAGGTGGAGGGTCTGAAAGCCGCTCGCGCCACCGATCAGGCCGAGGTCAACGCGGTGCTGGCACGCCTTGAGCCGCTTCTTGCCACTGCCCCCAATCTGCCAGAAGGAGAAGAAGCCTGATGCCGGAAGTGACAATTCACATCGGAGGCCGCGATTTTGTGGTGTCCTGTCAGGAAGGCGAACAGAGCTTTCTGGAGATGGCGGCAGGGATGCTCGACGATGAGGCGCAGGTGCTGTCGGACCAGATCGGGCGTATGCCCGAGGCGCGCATGCTCTTGATGGCCGGCCTCATGCTTGCGGATAAAACCGCTGCGGTCGAGGACCGGATCAAGGAAGTCGAAGCCAAGATCGCAGAAAAAGACGCCCTCATCGCAGAGCGTGAGGCCGAGCTTGAAGAGCTGCGCAATGCGCCGCCACCGCCTGCCGAACAGGTTGAGGTTCCCGTGGTGCCGCCGCAGGTTGCCGAAACATTGGCGGAGCTGGCAGCACGCGCCGAGGCGCTGGCCGGTGAAATCGAAGAGAAAGCCGCACCCGACGATGATGACGACGAGGAAGAGGTGGGCGCTGGCGTGAAGGATGACGCACTTGCCTCCGACCCGATCAGCGAAGACGAAGTTTCCGAGCAGGTCTGATCTGAAGAAAGATCGCTGCCCGCGATAAAAAGCCCGCTAAACCGAGAGGTTAGCGGGCTTTTTTGTTCTGCGTGGGCAATAGATCAGGCGTTGGCTTCGCGGATCTTGTCTGCGGCATCCTTGTCAAAGGTGATGCCGTTTTGCTCAAACATACCGTCGAGTTCGCCAGACAGGGTCATCTCGGTGATGATGTCGCAGCCGCCGACAAACTCGCCCTTGATGTAGAGTTGCGGGATGGTCGGCCACTCGGAATACTCCTTGATGCCCTGACGGATGTCCTCATCCGCAAGCACGTTGACGTCGGTGTAATCGACGCCGATGTAGTTGAGCACGCCCGCCACGCGCGAGGAAAACCCGCACTGCGGCATTTCCTTGGTGCCTTTCATATAAAGCACAACATCATTGGCTTTGACGGTTTCATCGATGCGGGTCTTCGCGTCGGTCATGGTATTGGTCCTTTGTCGTGGCGCCGGGATGCGCGGTTAACGCGATAGTTTCCGGCTGATCGAACGGTTGTAATCTTGCGCCTTTGCGTCGGCGGTATGAGTTTGTTTTACGGTCTCTAGATCGGTGGCTTCCATACCCAGCGGTACGTCAGAAGATTTGGTCGTGGTCTTGTCTGGCTGAGCATCAGTCAGCCGTCGGCGTGCGCGCGATCGCCATTTTGCTTCGGCAAAGATGGCCGCACCCACAATGGACAGGCCGATAAGAAGCCAGACTTTCCAACTCATTCCGGCGCTTTGGTGGTCAGGGCGAGGGCGTGGAGCTCACCGCTGGGGCCATCCATCTTGCCCTTGAGCGCGGCATAAACGGCGCGCTGCTGCTGCACGCGGTTCTTGCCGCGAAAGCTCTCGTCGATGACCATGGCGGACATGTGAACGCCATCACTGCCGCCCACCTCGATTTGCGCATCCGGGAAGGTCTCGCGCAGGAGGGCTTCGATTTCATGGGCCTGCATTGGCATGGGGCGCATCCTTGCTGTGGTGTTCTTTTGCCAAAATGTAGGGCTGCAATGCGAGGGACGCAAGCAACTCTACCATGATTGTAAGGTCTGTTTTGTCGCGACCGATGTGAAACGGGACGGGGGCGCTCCCGCCTGCTTATGGACTGGCCCCAAAGGGGCCCGCCCAACACAGTTGGGCCCGGCACCGCGCGGGCGCGGTGCCGGGCCCAAGGCCGCCAAGGGGGCTTAGCAACAGCTAAGGCACCAGTGGGCGCGGGAGTTTCCCCGCAACATTTCTTGTCAGGCGACGGCTTCGGCAAAGCTCGTGCGGAAGATCTGGCTCAGCTCTTCGAGCGTGGCCTCGGAGCCGCCGACTTTGACCGTGTCACCGGTGAACTTGCCAACCGTTTCCAGCGGCACAGCTGCCTGGCCCGCGGCAATCATCAGTGCCTCGGCCTGATCAAAATTGCAGGCCACAAGGTAGCGCGCCTGATCCTCACCAAAGAGGGTCGGGGTGTCGCTTGCGTCGATCTGCACGCCAACACCGGCAGCCTCGGCCATTTCAAACGCAGCCAATACAAGCCCGCCATCACTGATGTCGGTGCAGGCCTTGATGAAATCGCGGTTGTTGCGGATGAATTCGCCGTTGCGTTTTTCGGCCTCCAGATCCACCGCAGGCGCATCGCCGTCTTCGCGGTTGAAGACCTCATGCAGGAGCGCCGACTGGCCGAGGTGACCGGTGGTTTCGCCCACCAGCAGCAGCACGTGACCATCGCGGGCCTCGCCAAGGATCGGCTCTTCACCCGCCGCAACCAGACCCACCGCACCGATGGTGGGGGTGGGCAGGATCGCCTGACCGTCAGTCTCATTATAAAGAGAGACGTTGCCCGAAACGATCGGCATATCCAGCGCCGAGACGGCCTCGCCGATACCTTTGAGTGCGCCAACAAATTGGCCCATAATCTCGGGCTTCTCGGGGTTGCCGAAATTGAGGTTATCGGTGGTCGCCAAAGGCTTGGCCCCGACGGCGCAGAGGTTGCGATAGGCCTCGGCCACGGCCTGTTTGCCGCCCTCAACCGGGTTGGCCTTGACGTAGCGCGGGGTCACATCAGAGGTAAACGCCAGTTTTTTGTCGGTGCCATGCACGCGGACCATGCCGCCACCCAAGCCCGGACGACGCGCGGTGTCGCCCATCACGGTGGTGTCATATTGTTCATAGACCCACTGTTTGCCGGCATAGTTGGGGCTGGAGATCAGCGCCTTCAGGCCATCGATGGGATCAATGGTTGGCACATCCGCATCCGTCAGCGCTTCGGGGGCCTCGACCTCAATCCATGGGCGGTCATATTCCGGTGCGGAGGAGGAAAGCTTAGACAGCGGCAGGTCGGCTTTAACCTCGCCGTTGTGCATGATCAGGAAGCGGTCTTCGGCAATGGTTTCGCCCACGATGGCAAAATCGAGGTCCCATTTCTCAAACACGGCTTTGGCTTCGGCCTCAAGCTCGGGCTTCAGCACCATCAGCATGCGCTCTTGCGATTCCGACAGCATCATCTCGTAGGCGGTCATATCGACTTCGCGCTGCGGGACCTTTTCCAGATCCAGACGCACACCAAGGCCGCCCTTGTCGCCCATCTCAACAGCGGAGCAGGTCAGACCCGCCGCACCCATGTCCTGAATGGAGATCACGGCACCGGTCTGCATCAGCTCCAGCGTGGCTTCCATCAGGCGTTTTTCGGTGAAAGGGTCGCCAACCTGAACGGTGGGGCGCTTTTCCTCGATGGTGTCGTCGAATTCTGCCGACGCCATGGTCGCACCACCAACCCCGTCGCGGCCGGTCTTTGCGCCGAGGTACACAACCGGCATGCCCACGCCGGAGGCGGCGGAATAGAAAATCATGTCGGTTTTCACGAGGCCCGCTGCAAAGGCGTTCACCAGACAGTTGCCATTGTAGGCGGGGTGAAAGCGCACTTCGCCGCCGACACAAGGCACACCAAAGCAGTTGCCGTAGCCGCCGACGCCCTCAACCACGCCGTTTACCAGCTGGCGGGTTTTGTGATGCGCAGGCTCGCCAAAGGACAGCGAGTTCATCGACGCGATAGGCCGCGCGCCCATGGTGAAGACATCACGCAAAATGCCGCCAACACCGGTGGCGGCACCTTGGTAAGGTTCGATGTAGGAGGGGTGGTTGTGGCTTTCCATCTTGAAGACGACCGCGTCGCCATCGCCGATGTCCACGATACCGGCGTTTTCGCCGGGGCCACAGATCACCTGCGGGCCGGAGGTCGGCAGGGTGCGCAGCCATTTCTTCGATGATTTATAGGAACAATGCTCGTTCCACATGGCGGAGAAAATGCCGAGCTCGGTGAAGGTCGGCTCGCGGCCAATGATCTCAAGGATCAGATCGTACTCATCGGGTTTCAGTCCGTGGTTTTCGATCACTTCAGGCGTAATGGCTGGTTCCTGCATGGCGCTAGATGGCCCCCCGGGTCGCTTCATGTTGTCGGCCTTTTAGAGCAACGCCCGCGGCGGGGGAAGGGGGCATCATCGACGTGCAGAAAATGCCCGTTCCTTGGGCAAATCCTGAGCGGCTTGCCCGAACATAGGGCATCGCGCCTGTGTCGTTCTGCAATTCCTGCGCGGTTGGCGTTTTTGTCTGGCGCGGACAGTGCGCGCACGACAAACAAGGACAAAAGCCACGCAATCGTCACATGCTCCGGTCAAACGGGCGGCAGACAAAGGGCCAAAAAAAAGGCCGAGCACTAAGCTCGGCCGTAGTCCAACAGGGAGGTATGAAGTGCGGCGATTGCCGCGTCTCCATGAGGGTCATTTAGGGTGCCTGCTGCGCTGCCGCAAGTGTTTTGAAACACATGTTAACTCAAGCCTGCCATGCACTATATGCATAGCTTTTGCGCGCCACGCATATAATGCAGCTGAGAGTTATATTTTACCCAGTTCTTTCATGTGCTTACGGTGGGCGATGATCTCGTTCTGTACAAAATCACGGAAGGCGGAAACCCGCTGCGAATGGCGCAACTCTTCTGGGTAGGCGAGATAGACGGGCACACCATTGGTATCCTCATTGGGCAGGACCTGCACCAGATCGGGGAAATCCTCTGTCACATAGTCTGGCAGCACCCCGATCCCGAGATCCTGCAACACCCCCTGCAACACGCCGAAGTAGTTGTTCACCGTGAGCATGGATTTTGGGTTATGCGTCATCAGCTTTTGCACCATGACCGCAGCGGACCCGACTTGCGCGGACCGCAGACTCTGACAGATCAGGCGGTGGTCGCAGATTTCCTCGATGGTTTCCGGCCAGCCGAATTTATCAATATAGCCGCGCGAGGCATAAAGGCGCATCTGAACGGTCATCAGCCGTTTGCGGATCAGGTCGGCCTGGCTTGGCTCTTTCATACGGATCGCGACATCGGCTTCGCGCATCGGCAGGTCGAGCACCCGTTCCTCGAGCATCAGGTCGATCTTGAGGTTGGGGTATTGTTCATAGAGCTTGATCAGCCGTGGCGCGAGCCACAATGTGCCAAAGCCCGTGGTGGTGGTCACGCGCAATTCGCCAAACACGCCTTCTTCGCTGTCGCGAATCCGTGCGGAGGCGGTTTCCAGACGTTTTGCCATCGTTTTGGTGGCGTCAAACAGCAGTTCACCCTGCTCGGTCAGAATCAACCCGCGGGCGTGTCTGTGAAAGAGAGTTGCGTTCAAACTCTCCTCAAGGCCCCGAATTTGCCGAGAAACGGCAGATTGGGACAGATTTAGCCGGTCGCCCGCATGGGTCAGACTGCCTGCGTCCGCAACCGCGTGAAAGATCCTGAGCTTGTCCCAATCCATTGTTTTTACTCTTTCTGCCTCTTTGCCTCAAACTACATGATGATGAGGCTAAGTTTCAAACCTTACCGGAGTCTGACACCGAAACTTTAAACAATCTGATATACAGGTCAGCACTTATGACCTATTATCTGGTCAAAATGCTAGCAAGTCATGGTTGAGGAGGACCGGATGAGCACGCAAAAGATCTCGCTCAATGACCGTTACGATCTGGAAAAGACACCAATTTTGCTAAACGGGACTCAGGCGCTGGTGCGTTTGATGCTGATGCAAAAGGCCCGCGATGTGGCGGCGGGGCTGAATACGGCTGGTTTGGTCACCGGGTATCGCGGCTCGCCGCTTGGTGCGGTTGATATGCAAATGAAGCGCGCAGAGAAGCTGCTGACGCAATCTGACGTGACGTTCCAATACGGTCTGAACGAGGATCTCGCCGTCACCGCGCTCTGGGGCGCGCAGCAGGCGGAAATCCGCGGTGAGGGCAAATACGACGGCGTCTTTGGTCTGTGGTACGGCAAGGGGCCGGGGGTGGACCGCTCTGGCGACGCGCTGCGCCATGCCAATATGGCGGGGTCTTCGAAACACGGCGGCGTATTGGTTGCGATGGGCGACGACCACACCGGTGAAAGCTCCACCGTGCTGCATCAATCCGAATGGTCCTTGCTGGATTGTTATCTGCCGATTGTCAGCCCCGCAGGCGTACAGGAAATTCTGGACTACGGCATCTATGGTTATGCTTTGTCGCGGTTTTCCGGCCTATGGGTTGGCCTCAAGACGATGAAGGATACGATTGAGGTCACGTCCGTTGTGGATGGCGACCCGAACCGGATTGCGCTGAAGATACCGGACATTGACCTGCCCGCCGATGGTTTGAACATCCGCCTTGACGATGACCGTTTTCGTCAGGAAGACCGCATTATCGACCATAAACGGTTCGCGGCTGAGGCCTTCAGCCACGCGAATAAGATGGACAAACGGGTCTGGGGTAAACCCGGTGCCAAGATTGGTTTCGTCGCCGCCGGTAAGAACTGGCTGGATCTGGTTCATGCGCTAAGCCTCTTGAATATCGATGAAAACATGGCCGAGCGTCTGGGCATCACCACCTATAAAGTGGGCCAGACATGGCCGATGGATATGAAGGGCTTTAACGCTTGGGCTGAGGGGCTGGACCTGATCGTGGTGGTCGAGGAAAAGCGCAAGCTGATCGAGATCCAGATCAAGGAAGCGATCTTTGACGACCGGCGCGGCCGCCGGGTTTATGGCTGGTACAAGGGCGGTGCGGGCACCATGCATCGCGAGGAGCTGTTCCCGACCAAATATGCCCTCGACCCCATCATGATTGCCGAAAAACTGGGCAATATCCTGATCGAAGAAGGCCGCGACGCCGAGGCGATCCGCGCGGGGCTGGCCGCGCTCGATGATGCGCGCCGGGCTGACAATGCCGAGGAAATCGCCGCGCGTCTGCCGTATTTCTGTTCTGGCTGTCCGCATAACTCCTCCACCAAACTGCCTGAAGGGTCGCGCGCTTACGCGGGCATCGGCTGTCACTTTATGGTGCAGTGGATGGACCGCGAGACCGTGGGCTTTACCCATATGGGTGGTGAGGGTGCCAACTGGATTGGCGAGGCACCGTTTTCCAAAAGACGCCATGTTTTTCAAAACCTTGGCGATGGAACCTACAACCACTCTGGGGTGATGGCGATCCGCGCAGCACTCGCCGAGGGCACCAATATCACCTATAAGATCCTCTATAATGATGCGGTGGCGATGACCGGCGGTCAGCAGGCCGAAGGGGGCCTCACGGCGCATCAGATCGCGCATGAATTGACCGCGATGGGGGTGAAGACCATCGCCGTGGTCTATGACGAAAAAGAAGACGTGGACGCCAAGCTGTTCCCAAGCGGCATGCGGATGCATGAGCGGGCGGACCTGATGAAGGTTCAGCGTGAGTTTGAGGATGTGGAGGGTGTTTCGGCCATAATCTACATCCAGACCTGCGCCGCAGAAAAACGCCGCCGCCGCAAAAAGGGCCTGTTCCCGGACCCGGATCAACGGGTGTTCATCAACTCTGATGTCTGCGAGGGCTGCGGTGATTGCGGCGTGCAATCCAACTGCGTCTCCATCGTGCCAAAAGAGACCGAACTGGGCCGAAAACGAGCTATTGATCAATCCAGCTGCAACAAGGATTTCTCTTGCGTCAACGGGTTTTGCCCGTCGTTCCTCAGTATTGAGGGCGCCAAGATCAAGAAGAGCGCAACCACCAGTCTGGAACTGCCGGAGCTGCCCGAGCCGCAATTGCCCGAAATCCATGGCACCCATAACGTGGTGATCACCGGCGTTGGTGGCACTGGCGTGGTGACCATCGGTGCGGTGCTTGCGCAGGCGGCGCAGATCGACGGCAAGGGTGCGGGCATGATGGAAATGGCGGGGCTCGCCCAGAAGGGTGGCGCGGTGCATATCCATTGCCGCCTCGCCAATCGTCCCGAAGACATCAGCGCCATCCGCGTGGCCACTGGCGAGGCGCATGCGCTGATCGGCGGTGATCTGGTGGTGAGCGCGGGGGCCAAGACCCTTGGCCTGACCTCCACCGGGCGCACCGGTGCGGTGGTCAACAGCCATGAAATCATCACCGGGGAATTCACCCGCAACACCGACTTCTCCTTGCCAAGCGACAGGTTGCAGGTCGCCCTTCAGGCACGATTGCGGGACCGGGTGGACCTGTTTGATGCTTCGGAATTGGCGCGTGTCAGCATGGGAGATTCGATTTTCTCCAACATGATGGTCTTTGGCGCGGCGTGGCAGCGGGGTCTGATCCCGGTGAGCTTTGATGCGATCAAACAGGCCATTGAGCTGAACGGTGCGGCGGTTGAAAAAAACCTGCGTGCCTTTGACATTGGTCGCTGGGCGGTGCTCTATCCGGAGGATGCTGCAGGCCTCTTGACGCCCGGCGTGGTACAACTGCCAAAATCGCTTGATGATAAGATTGCCTATCGCCGCGCACGCTTGGTGGAATATCAAGGTAAGCGGCTGGTGAAACGCTACGATAAGCTGCTGAGCGGCATCTCTGATGTGCGACTAAAAGAAGCCGTAGCAAAGGGTTATCACAAACTCCTGACCTATAAGGACGAGTATGAGGTTGCGCGACTTTTGCTGAGCAGTCGGGAAAAAGCCGAAGCGGAGTTTGAGGGCGATTTGAAGATTTCCTACAATCTCGCACCGCCTATCATGGGTGGCAAGGATGCCAACGGTCGCCCCAAGAAGCGCAAATTTGGCCCAAGCACGGAGCGGCTGTTCCGTATCCTTGCCAAGCTTAAATCCCTGCGCGGCACGCCGCTTGATCTCTTTGGTTACACAGCCGAGCGCAAGATGGAGCGCGCACTCATCAAGCAATATGAGGCCGACATGAAAGCGTGGCTGCCCAAGGCAGAGAGCGTCGATAGGGATGCGCTTGTGGCTTTGGCGGAGCTGCCACTGCAGATCCGCGGCTTTGGCCCTGTAAAGCGAAAGAGCGAACAACAAGCCGCCAAACGGCGCGAGGAATTGCTGATCGCGCTCAAACAGGGGCCAGATGCGCTAAAATCAGCCGCTGAGTAAGGCAGGATGCGCCACTCAGGTTTTGAGTGGATGTCATGAATGTGTTACCAAGGCTGGGCTAAATGCGCGCCCAGCCTTAGGCAGGCCGAGGCCTGTCATTCAGGCGTAATATTCTTGTCTTTACGGAGATCACAAAGACATGCTTGAGCGTCGCCATATCGCGCGCGATATCTCGTATTCCCACTCCGCCGAGACGCGGCCGGGTCGGATCATGATCCGCCTGATGGAAAACACCACCGGTCGTTTGCGGCTGATAAAGCGCGCCAAGGGCTATGATTCCGAGGTGGCCTCGGGGCGCAGTTTTTGGGACGTGATCGTCGAACGCTACGGTCTCAGCCTTGATGTGGTGGGTGGCAGTCTCGACAATATCCCGCGCGACAAGGCGGTGATCCTGATTGCAAACCACCCCTACGGTATCCTTGATGGGCTGATGATGGGGCATATCCTGTCGCGCACGCGGGGGGATTTTCGCATTCTGGCGCATCAGGTGTTTCGCAAGGCTGAGGATCTGAACAAAGCGATCCTGCCGATCGATTTTGCCGAAACCAAAGAAGCAGTGAAGGTCAATCTGCAAACTCGCAAGGATGCGCTCGATTACTTGGGGCAGGGTGGCGCGATTGGGATTTTTCCGGGCGGCACGGTCTCTACGGCGTCCAAACCCTTTGCCCATCCGATGGATCCGGGCTGGCGCGGCTTTACCGCGCGGATGGTGGCTAAATCCGATGCGGTTGTGGTGCCTTTGTATTTTGACGGCCATACCTCGCGGCTGTTCCAGATTGCCTCGCATCTGCATTACACGCTGCGTATGGGGCTTCTGATCAAGGAGTTTCGAAAGCGCGTTGGCACCCCGGTCCGGGTTGTGGTTGGCGATCCGATTGGCCGTGATGTGCTGGACCCGCTGGCCAAGGACTCCAAAGCAATGATGGATTTCCTGCGCAAAGCCACGTATGAGCTGTCTCCAACACCGCTCAAATCCTATGACTACGGGTTTGAGTTCGAAGAAAAACACCGGGCCTGAACGGGTCCGCACACCCAAAGGCAGTGTGACATGGCAGTTGGTATTTTTGATTCCGGTCTTGGTGGTCTGACGGTTCTGGACGCGGCGCAAAAGCGCCTGCCGGATGTGGATTTCCTCTACTATGGCGACAACAGCCACGCGCCTTATGGGGTGCGCGATGCCGAAGACATCTATCAGCTGACCCACAAGGCGGTGCACGACATGTGGAATCGCGGCTGCAATCTGGTGATCCTGGCCTGCAACACCGCCTCGGCGGCGGCCCTGCGGCGGATGCAGGAGGCGGGCGTACCTGAGGGCAAGCGGGTGCTTGGCGTGTTTGTGCCCTTGATCGAGGCGCTGACCGAACGCCAGTGGGGCGACAATTCGCCCCCGCGTGAGGTGGCCGTGAAACATGTGGCGCTGTTTGCAACCCCCGCCACTGTGGCAAGCCGCGCGTTCCAACGCGAGCTGGCCTTTCGCGCCATTGGCGTCGACGTCGAAGCGCAGGCCTGCGGTGGCGTGGTCGACGCCATCGAAGAGGGCGACATGATCCTTGCCGAGGCGCTGGTCAACAGCCACGTCGACGCGCTGTTGCGCAAGATGCCCCGTCCCGAGGCGGCGATTTTGGGCTGCACCCATTATCCGCTGATGGAGGACATCTTTCAAAAGGCGCTGGGGCCGGATGTGCAGGTGTTCAGCCAGGGCCGTCTGGTGGCCGACAGCCTCGCGCATTATCTTGAGCGTCGCCCCGATATGATCGGCGGCGGTGCGGCAGGCTATCTGACCACCGGGAATGCCGGACGTGTCAGCAGCCGCGCGACGCAGTTCTTGCGACGAGAAATCACTTTTGAAGCGGCCTGAGGTCTCGTACCTTCACGTCCAACCTGATTTCCTGTCTGCGACTGATGCAGGCCCTACTGACACATGAACAATTCGAGGTCTCGACATGACCCATAACGTGGCAATCCTTGGTGCGTCCGGCTACACTGGCGCAGAGCTGATCCGGCTAATTTCTCAGCACCCAAACATCACCCTCAAAGCCCTCGCCGCCGAGCGCAAGGCAGGCATGGAGATGGCAGATGTGTTCCCGCATCTGCGTCATCTTTCGCTACCAACCCTTTGCAAGATCGAGGAAATTGACTTCTCTCAGATCGATCTGTGTTTCTGTGCGCTGCCGCATAAGACCAGCCAGGAGGTGATCGCCAAACTGCCCGGTGATCTGAAAATCGTCGATCTATCGGCGGATTTCCGGCTGCGCGACCCGGAGGCCTATCAGAAATGGTACGGCAACCCGCATGCGGCGCTGGAGCAGCAAAAAGAGGCGGTCTATGGCCTCACCGAATTCTACCGCGATGAGATCAGATCGGCGCGGCTGGTGGCGGGCACGGGCTGCAACGCCGCAACCGGGCAGTTCGCCTTGCGGCCGCTTATCTCGGCGGGCGTTATTGATCTGGATGAGATCATTCTGGATATGAAATGCGCGGTCTCCGGCGCCGGGCGGGCGCTCAAGGAAAACCTGCTGCACGCGGAACTGAGCGAGGGTTACAACGCCTATGCTATTGGCGGTACTCACCGGCATCAAGGCGAGTTCGATCAGGAATTCTCTTTGCTGGCGGGGCGTCCCGTGCAGGTTCAGTTCACACCGCATCTGCTGCCCGTGAACCGGGGCATCTTGGCGACCACCTATGTCAAAGGCGATGCGCAAAAGATCTATGAGACCTTCGCGAAGGCCTATGCCGACGAGCCCTTTATCGAGCTGCTGCCCTTTGGCGAGGCCCCCTCGACCCACCATGTGCGCGGCTCGAACTTCGTTCATATCGGGGTGACGGGGGATCGCATTGACGGGCGGGCAATTGTCATCGTGGCGCTGGATAACCTGACAAAAGGTAGCAGCGGTCAGGCCTTGCAGAATGCGAACCTGATGTTAGGTGAAGAGGAAACAGCCGGGCTGATGATGGCACCGCTGTTCCCTTGAACAAGAGGTCCAGATGAAGTCCCTGAAGAAGCAGCGGCGAATCCAGATCATAGCGCTTGCGACCGTGGCCCTGATCGGGTCCACGGCGCTCATCGGATATGCGATGCGCGATGGCATCAACTACTTCCGCTCGCCCAGTCAGGTGATGGAGACGCCGCCCGAACCGACCGAGACCTTCCGCATCGGCGGTTTGGTCGAAGAAGGCAGCCTGCAACGCGGTCAAGGCGAGGCGGTGCTGTTTTCCGTGACCGATGGCGGGGCCAGCGTGCCGGTGACCTTTACCGGGGTGTTGCCGGATCTGTTTGAGGAAAACCAGGGCATGGTGGGCACCGGGCGTTATATCAACGGTGTCTTTGAAGCCTCTGAAATCCTTGCAAAACATGATGAGACCTACATGCCCAAGGAAGTCGTGGATGCCCTGAAGGAACAGGGTGTCTATCGCGAGGACGAGAGCTGATTTTCTCTCGGCATGTCTCTGGTTTTACCACGCGCCCGGCGGTCACCGCACGGGCGCGTTGCGTATCTGGCGCACGCCGCGCGCACCTGATTTCAAGGCCTGAACGCTAGTCTTCCTGCCAGTTCCCGATTGGAGGATCTTGCATGGATGTCGCAAAAATCGCCCGAGAGATTGTCGCCCGTGAAGGAGGCTATGTGGATGACCCAGATGACCCCGGCGGGGCGACAAAACATGGTGTCACCATTCACACTCTGCGCCGGCTTGGCCTTGATCTGACCGGTGACGGCGCGGTGGATCGGCGCGACGTCAAAGCGCTGGATCGCGCGCAGGCCGAAGAAATTTTCCTGCGCGAATACTTCCGCCGCCCACGTCTGCATCTGCTGCCAGAGCCGCTTCAGGCCAGCGTCTTTGACATGCATGTCAACGCAGGCGCTAACGCGGTGCGCATCCTGCAAGAGCTTTTGTGCGAAATGGGCTATGACCTGCGGGTTGATGGCGCCATGGGGCCGCAGACGGCCAAGGCGGCGCAGGCCGCAGGGCAGGTCAATATGGAGGCACTGGTCAATGCCTATGGGATCGCGCGCCGGAACTACTATTTCGATCTTGCGGATCGCCGCCCGCGCAGCCGCAAATATGCCCGCACCCGGGCGGGCGGCAAGGGCGGCTGGATTCGCCGCGCCGAAGAATTCATCGCGCCGCGCTATCACATGACCCCGGCAGAGTTTCAGTCTCGTACAGCGCATTGGTCTTGAAGGAGGTTCCATGTTTTCAACACTTTGGGAGATGCTCTTTGGCAATCGGCGCAATGTGATCCGCGAGACCGCAGAGGTCTTTCGCGAAAACAGCGAACAGGCGGCGGTGCGGGCGCATGACCTGCAAGGCGCAGCACTGGCGCAGTTCGCAGCCGAATTTGCAGGGCAGAGCAGCGGCTTTGATCGCTTCATGGATGGGGTCAACCGTCTGCCGCGCCCGATGCTGGCGCTGGGGACACTGGGGCTGATGGTGGCGGCGATGGTGGACCCGCTGTGGTTTGCGGCCCGTATGCAAGGTGTTGCGCTGGTGCCCGAACCCCTTTGGTGGCTCTTGGGGATCGTGGTGTCGTTTTATTTTGGCGCGCGCAGTCAGGCCAAGACACAAGCCTTTCAGGAAGGCATCGCACGCAGCCTTGCACGGGTGCCGCAGGCGGTTGAGAATATCGAGCAGCTGAAAACAGTCGCGCAATCTTATGATAAGAAACGAGAAAGCGAAAGAGATGATAATCCAGCGCTTGTGGAATGGCATCAAAATCGCGGCGGGTGAGGCCCACCCCCTGCGGCGCGGGGACGCGGGCGAATGTGATTGGCGATGATCCGTGAGACGGATATAGAAGCAAGTATGATTACAGAGCTCGGTCACTTCGCCCTCATCCTAGCCTTCATGATCGCCATCGTTCAGATGGTCGTGCCCCTGATTGGCGCGCACAACCGCTGGCCCGGATGGATGGCTGTCGCAGAACCCGCCGCGCAGGCGCAGTTCCTGTTTACCGCCTTTTCCTTTGGCGCGTTGATGTGGGCTTTTGTGACCTCGGATTTCTCGGTGCGGCTTGTGGCGCTGAACAGCCATTCGGCCAAACCCATGCTCTACAAGATTTCCGGCACATGGGGGAACCACGAGGGCTCTATGTTGCTGTGGGTGCTGATTGTGAGCCTCTTTGGCGCAACGGCCTCGGTGTTTGGTGGTGGCTTACCGCCGACACTCAAGGCGCGCGTGCTATGTGTGCAGGCGGCGATTGGCGTGGCGTTTTTCGGCTTTATCCTCTTTACGTCCAACCCGTTCCTGCGGCTGGTAAATCCGCCATTTGACGGGCAGGATCTGAACCCGCTGCTGCAAGATCCGGGCCTCGCCTTCCATCCGCCATTTCTATACCTCGGCTATGTGGGCCTCTCGATGGCGTTTTCCTTCGCGGTCGCGGCCCTGATTGAGGGGCGTGTTGACGCGGCATGGGGGCGCTGGGTGCGGCCTTGGACCCTGGCGGCGTGGATCTTCCTGACCATCGGCATCGCGCTGGGATCGTGGTGGGCCTATTATGAACTCGGCTGGGGCGGCTTCTGGTTCTGGGATCCGGTCGAGAACGCTTCCTTCATGCCATGGCTTCTGGCGGCGGCCCTGCTGCATTCGGCCATCGTGGTTGAAAAGCGCGAAAGCCTGAAGAGCTGGACCATCCTCTTGGCGATCCTCGCCTTTGGTTTCTCGCTGATCGGGACATTTATCGTCCGCTCTGGATTGCTGACCTCGGTGCATGCCTTCGCTAATGACCCGGAGCGCGGCGTGGTGATCCTGGCGATCCTTGCTGTTTTCACCGGCGGCGCGCTCTTGCTCTTTGCACTGCGCGCGCAGGCGATGGAGGCCAAAGGTGTCTTCTCTATGGTGAGCCGCGAAAGCGCGCTGGTGGCCAATAACCTGTTGCTGGCGGTGAGCTGCTTTGTGGTCTTTGTTGGCACGCTTTGGCCAGTGGTGGCCGAGATGGCTTTTGACCGCAAACTTTCCGTTGGTGCGCCGTTCTTTGATGCGGCTTTCCCACCCTTCATGGTGGCGCTTGGGGTGCTTTTGCCGATTGGTGCGATGCTGCCGTGGAAACGGGGCAAAGGGGCCAAGACGCTCTGGACCCTGCGCTACGGGATTGCGCTGGCGCTGGCGGTTGCCGGGCTGGCGTGGACGATGCAAACCGAAAAGAGCCTGCTTGGCCCGGTTGGCGCGATGCTTGGTGCGTGGATCGTCAGCGGAGCGGCAACGGATCTGCTGCAGCGGGCAGGGCGCTCTGATCGCCTGTCGCGCCTGATGCGTTTGCCGCGCGCGGATTGGGGTAAGGCCGTCGCCCATGCGGGGCTTGGTGTGACCATCTTTGCCATCGCGGGTCTCACAGCATGGCAGACCGAGGACATCCGGGTCGCCAACCTGAATGAGCCCTTCCGTGTTGGCTCTTACGATATGGTGCTGACCTCGGTCGAAGAGGGGCGCGGCCCCAATTATTTCACCACTATGGGCGTGGTTGAGGTATCGCGGAACGGCAGCAAGGTGGCCACTCTGCGGCCTGAAAAGCGGGTCTACCCAGTGGCGCAGATGCCCACCACCGAGGCGGCGATTGATTACCGGTTCACCCGTGATCTTTATGTGGTGTTAGGCGATGCGCAGGACAGCGGCGGCTTCACCATGCGCACCTATATCAAACCCTTTGCCAACTGGATCTGGGGGGGCTGTCTCCTGATGGCGCTTGGCGGATTGCTGAGCCTTTCAGATCGCCGGTTCCGAGTCGCCGCCGGTGTACGCAAAGCCCCCGCACGGGGAGTGCCTGCCGAATGATACGCTTCATCAAGGCAAGTCTTGCAATCCTGCTCCTTAGCCTGTCGCCTGCATATGCGGTGCAGCCGGATGAGGTGCTGGACGATCCGGTGCTGGAAGAGCGCGCACGCTCCCTCTCGGAAGGGCTGCGATGCCTTGTGTGTCGCAATGAAAGCATCGATGAATCCAACGCCGATCTGGCCCGCGACCTGCGCTTGTTGGTGCGCGAGCGTCTGGTGGCGGGAGACAGCGACGACGAGGCCGTCGACTTCATCGTGGATCGCTATGGCGAATATGTGCTGCTAAAACCGACCGTGCGCGGGGCCAACTGGATTCTCTGGGCGGCGGGACCGATGATGCTGGTGCTGGCGCTGCTGATCGCGCTTTTGTATCTGCGCAAACGCGCCACGGCGGCGGGCGGGGCAGAGTCCAAGGGCCTGACAGAGGAAGAAGAGGCGCGCCTTAAGGAAATCCTCAAGGACTGACGTCTGATAGCGAGACGCGGGCGGATTGCCTCGATCGGCATAAATTGCTAAAGAGGCCTTGGTCCGCAGTTCACCAAGGCTCCGCCACACGCTAAACCTGCGTTAAACATCATGTCACTGGACTCCTGATCGGGGTGCCTTTGGACAAGGGCGGACATCCGTATGGCCTGAGCCATGCCCGGCATCCTGTATAAATGGAGGACATGATGTCCAAGGATGTGATCCGCCTGACCATTCCCGATGTGTCAGATTTTGCCAAACAGCTGCGCAACGCCCTCAGCGAGGCACCAAGCCATGTGGAGATGCTGAACCATGTGGCCCGCGCTGCAGGGTATCGCAATTTCCAGCACCTGCGCAGCCAGAACCCGCCCATGCCAGAGATTGACCACAAGCGCATCGCGCGTGCGGCGCGCTATTTCGACGGTCGTGGACGCTGGGAAAGCTGGCCGACACGGCGCGGGGTGCGCGAGCTGTGCCTCTGGGTGATCTGGGCGCGACTGCCGGCCCGTGAACGTTGGAGCGAGCGGCAAATCTCGGCGCTGATTGACGAGCACTGTAGCTTTCACGATGCAGCCCAGATCCGGCGCAGCCTGATCGAGATGCAGCTTTTGACCCGCAATCGCGATGGGTCAGACTACGCGCGGGTCGAAACGCCGATAGATGCACATGGCGCCGCGCTGCTGTCAGTCCTCGCAGAGCGACAAAAAGCGCAAGAAAAGCCACAGATTGCCTGACGCGGCGTTTGTCTTTTCGCAGGCGGATGCTTAGGTCAACATGCGCATAACTCGAACAGGGATATTTCACGCATGGACTACCGCGACATTCAGTATTCGCTTGCAGACGGGCTGGCGACCGTGACCTTGAACCGCCCGCAGAGCATGAATGCGCTCACCAGCCAGATGCGGGCGGAGATCACCCATGCGATGAAAGCGGCCGCAGCCGAGGCGCGTGCGGTGGTCCTGACCGGGGCGGGCAATGCATTTTGCACCGGTCAGGACCTCAAAGATGCATCCTCCAGCGGCAACCAAATCGATCTGGAGCGCACCCTGCGCGATGAATATACCCCCATGCTGGAGGCGATCTACAACTGTCCGGTGCCAACGATTTCTGCGGTAAACGGACCCGCCGCCGGTGCAGGCGCCAATCTGGCACTGGCTGCGGATGTGGTGATCGCCAATGAGCGCGCCTATTTCCTGCAGGCCTTTGCCAAGATCGGGCTGATGCCGGATGCGGGTGGGACGTGGTTCATGCCGCGCCAGATGGGACTGGCCAAGGCCATGGGGGCTGCGCTTTTTGCCGATAAGATCTCGGCCCGTCAGGCCAGCGACTGGGGCATGATCTGGGAAGCGGTGCCTGATGCGGAGTTTGCGGCGCATTGGCGCGCGCGCGCATCCTATCTGGCCAGCGGGCCGTCAAAGGCCTTTGGCGCGATCAAGCAAGCGCTGCGTCAATCCACCAACAACAGCCTGCCTGATCAATTGTCACTGGAGGCGCATTTGCAGGGCGAATTGGGTCGAAGCCGTGATTTTATGGAAGGCGTCACCGCCTTTGTGGACAAGCGCAAACCGGATTTTGAGGGGCGCTGAGTCACCTTTTATAACACAGGAAAAGCCGCCCCGATTGAGGGCGGCTTTTGTTTTGAAATCAGGCGTTTGGATCAAGCCGGAACCAAGCGAACATTGGACGCCAAATCAAAGCCTTCAGCGGCGTTTTCGAGGTAGGCAACAACCTCGCCATTCACGGTCACTTCGATATCGGATGTCCCGTCGGAATTAACGACACGGGTATAGTCCAAATCCGGTGCTCTGCCGGAAAATTCATAATACACAACCTCGTCTTCCACATCGAAGTCACGAATGATGGCAGCCTCTCCGGCGTCCATCCAATCGCCAAGCCGATACTCGTCCACGCCGCTACCGCCTGTGAGGATGTCACCCGCACCGCCGATCAGCGTATCGTCGCCATCGCCGCCGGTCAGGACGTCGCTCTCGCCATCGTCTTCAATCGCGAGGCCAAGTTGGCTTGGTGCGCCGCCCTCAAGGAACATTTGACGCAATGTGATCGAGGAGGAGCTTGCCGGGTCGATCAGCATATCCCCACCATTCAAGAGATCATTACCAGCACCGCCATCAAGCGTATCGGCTCCGCTGCCGCCATAGAGACCGTCGGAACCATAGCCACCGCTGAGGCTGTCGTTGCCTTCGTCGCCGGTGAGGAGATCCTGCCCGAGACTACCGTTCATGGTGTCGTTGCCTTCGCCCCCGCGCAGCACATCAAGGCCGCCGCCGCCGGTCATCCGGTCATCGCCTGATCCACCTTCGAGGATATCGGCATCCGCGCCACCAGAGATGAAGTCATCGCCTGCGCCGCCATAGAGATCGTCGGTTCCTTCGCCGCCGTACAGGTCATCATCCCCGTTCTCGCCGTGAAGCGCGTCCGCCCCTTCTTCGCCGTTGATGGTGTCATTGCCATCACCACCAAAGCTGCGGTCATCCCCTTCACCGAGCGAAATCAGATCCCGCCCTTCGGTGCCGTCAAGTGGTTCGCCTTCTGCGGTCCCGTTCAAGATGTTATCGGGGGTGTTGTCCTCGTTGAGGTCATCCCCATCATCATCCAGCGCGATGAACGCGCCCACAACGGCAAGCGTGCCGATCATTGCAAGCATCAACATTGGTTTACTCCACTGGCCCAGTCGCAAATCCGGCCGGTTCAAGAAAAATCAGTGCCCAGGTCCACCACGTAGCTGCGGCATGGCTGGCAAATTCATGGATTGTTTACGGCAAAACTCTGATGCGCGGACAATTTTATGCTTCATTTAAGAAAACGAAAAGTTTCCAAACTGACAACAATCGCTTCGAATTGATAATTCAGAATATATAGATGTGTTTGTTTTCAGTGCTTTAACGAATTGCGCCGCCCGAAGAGATCGGGCGGCGCATCGTGCGAATTACCAAATGTAATCAGCGGTTTTCGATGTCGACGTAATCGCGCTGTGTCTCACCGAGATACAATTGGCGCGGACGGCCGATTTTGTTCTGCGGATCACCGATCATTTCCTTCCACTGGGAGATCCAGCCGACGGTGCGCGACAGCGCAAAGATCGGGGTGAACATGGAGGTCGGGAAGCCCATCGCCTCAAGGATAATGCCCGAGTAGAAGTCCACGTTCGGGAACAGTTTCTTCTCGATGAAGTAAGGATCGTTGAGCGCGGTTTGCTCCAGTTCCTTGGCAACCTGCAGGAGCGGGTTGTTCTCAACACCCAGAAGCTCCAGCACCTCGTCGGCGGATTGCTTCAGCACCTTGGCGCGCGGGTCGGTGTTTTTGTAGACACGGTGACCAAAGCCCATCAGGCGGAACGGATCGTTTTTGTCCTTGGCGCGCGCGATGAACTCAGGGATGCGATCAACCGAGCCGATTTCCTTGAGCATCTCAAGGCAGGCCTGGTTGGCACCACCATGTGCGGGACCCCAGAGGCAGGCGATGCCGGCCGCGATACAGGCGAACGGGTTGGCGCCCGAGGAGGAGGCCAGACGCACAGTCGAGGTTGAGGCGTTCTGTTCGTGGTCCGCATGCAGAGTAAAGATGCGGTCCATTGCACGGGCGAGGATCGGGTCGACATTGTAGTCTTCTGCCGGAACCGAGAAACACATGTGCAGGAAGTTCGCGGCATAATCCAGATCATTGCGCGGATACACAAACGGCTGGCCGATGGAATATTTATAGGCCATCGCCGCGATGGTCGGCAGCTTCGCGATCAGACGGATGGCCGCCACTTCGCGCTGCCACGGATCGGCGATATCGGTGGAATCGTGGTAGAACGCGGACATGGCACCAACAACACCCACGAGGGTTGCCATCGGGTGTGCGTCACGGCGGAAACCACGGAAGAAGTTGTGCATCTGCTCGTGGACCATGGTGTGACGGGTCACACGGGTCTCAAAATCTTCAAGCTGGGTCGCGGTCGGCAGCTCACCGTAGAGCAGCAGATAGCAGACCTCTAAGTAATGGGATTTACCCGCCAATTGGTCGATGGGGTAGCCACGATGCAGCAGGATGCCTTCGTCACCGTCGATATAGGTGATGGTGCTGTCACAGCTCGCGGTCGAGGTGAAACCCGGATCATAGGTGAAAACCCCGGCCTGCGCGTAGAGTTTGCGGATGTCCAGAACATCAGGCCCTGCAGACGGCGAGAAGATGGGAAGATCGTAAGTCTCACCATTCAGGCTGAGCTGGGCAGTTTTCTGTGTATCGGTCATAGATGTCCCTTCCTGTTACAGGCGCAGAGAGGGCGGGTGGCCCGTCCCGCGCAGCGGGGCGCCCGCGTCATTGGCGACGCAGGCGCAGTCCTATACGAACGGGCTTACCCAGACCTTAACGACAGATCTTTTGCGGGCGCTTAGCCTGTTACGTCCTTGAGCCGGGCCAGTGTTTCTTCGCGGCCCAAGCAAATCATCATATCGAAGACCGAAGGCGTTACCGCGCGGCCTGCAAGCACAGCCCGAAGGGGGCCAGCCAATTTGCCAAACTTCGTGTCTTTGGCCGCGGCAAATTCATTCAGGGCGGCCTCTAGTTCGTCTCGCGACCAGCTAGCATTTTGCAGATGCGGCGTCAATTCGCCCAGTATACCAAGGGATACTGAATCGAGTGCTTTTTCTGCCTTTGCATCGCGATCCAATGGACGTGAAGTAAGCACAAAATGGGCTTTTTCAAGGAGTTCAGGGAAAGTCTTTGCCCGGTCCTTGAGGCAGAACATAGCGCGTTCCAGCCCTTGTGACTGTACGTCACTTAGCGTGGGCTGACCTGCGGCCTCCAGATAAGCCTCAATCTCCTGCCGCAATGCAGCATCCTCAGCAATTGCAATATGTTGGCCGCAGAGGTTCTCCAGCTTCTTGGTGTCAAAGCGGGCAGGGCTTTTGCCGATTCCGCTCAGGTCGAACCACTCTTTGGCCTGCGTATCGGTGAAAAATTCGTCATCGCCATGTGACCAGCCCAAGCGCGCAAGATAATTGCGCATACCTGCTGCCGGGTAGCCCATGGCCTGATATTCCTGCGCCCCGAGTGCGCCGTGGCGTTTGGAGAGTTTTTTACCGTCAGAGCCATGAATAAGCGGGATATGGGCATAGACCGGGACATCCCAGCCCATGGCCTCGTAGATCATCATCTGACGCGCGGCATTCATCAGGTGGTCATCACCGCGGATCACATGCGTCACACCCATATCGTGATCGTCCACCACCACGGCCAGCATGTAGACCGGCGTGCCATCCGAGCGCAGCAGGATCATATCGTCCAGTTGCGCATTTTTGATGGTCACATCGCCCTGAACCTCGTCACGGATGGTGGTCTCGCCATCTTTGGGAGCCTTGATGCGGATCGCGAAAGGCGCGTCCGGGTGATCAGATTCGGGGGTGTCGCGCCACGGCGAATGAAACAGGGTCGATTTGCCCTCGGCCTTGGCAGCCTCGCGGAAGGCAGCGATTTCGTCCTGTGTGGAGAAACACTTGTAGGCTTTGCCCTCGGCGAGCAACTGATGGGCGACCTCGGCGTGACGCGCGGCACCTTCAAACTGGCTTACCACCTCGCCGTCATGATCCAGACCCAGCCACGCCATGCCCTGCAAAATGGCTGCGGTGGCTTCGGGGGTGGAACGCGCCCGGTCGGTATCCTCAATGCGCAACAGGAACTTGCCGCCACGTCCGCGTGCATAGAGCCAGTTGAACAGCGCGGTGCGGGCACCGCCGATATGCAGAAAGCCGGTGGGCGAGGGAGCGAAGCGGGTGACGACCGGTTGGGACATGTGGGGCATTTACCTTTTGGAAACCTTGAGGGTTCAACGTTTGACGCCTGTGTACCGAGCCAGAAGGCAGGGAGCAAGCGTGCGCATCTCAGGCGCTCTTGATGCAATGCTACAGGCCCAGCGGGGACATCTGTTTCCCTGGGTTCCCGTGTGTTTTGGCCTTGGGATCGGGCTCTATTTTCTCATGTCGAACGAACCAACCCTGCAGATTTATGCAGGCGTCCTTGCGGTCTCGTTGGTGCTTGGTTTCTGCGCGCGGCGCGGTGACGGTCTGGGGCTACTGGCGGGGGCGTTGGTCTTGGTCGGTATGGGCTTTTGCTACATGGGACTGAGGGCGCATCAGGTGGGTGCGCCTGTGCTGACGTTTCGCTACTATGGTCCCGTCGAGGGGCAGGTTCTTTCGGTGGATCGTTCGGCCTCGGACGCAATGCGGATCACGTTGGGACAGGTGCGTCTGAGGGATATGTCACCTGCGCGCACGCCAGGTCGGGTGCGGATCTCACTGTTCGACGGCGCCCCACCAGAGCCGGGATCATGGGTAATGACCACTGCGCATCTGTCCCCGCCGCAAGGTCCGGCAGAGCCGGGAGGGTTCGATTTTCGGCGGCACGCATGGTTTTTAGGGCTTGGTGCGGTCGGCTATAGCCGGGTGCCCGTTTTGCGCAGCGGCCCGCCAGAGGTATTGCCGGTGGCCACCATCCGGGCGCGGTTCTCCGATTGGGTGCGCGCTTCGATGCCAGAGCGGACGGGCGGCGTTGCAACCGCGCTCATCACCGGAGATCGCGCCCATGTGCCAAGACAAGTGACCGAGGATCTGCGCGCCAGCAATCTGGCGCATCTTCTGGCCATATCCGGGCTGCACATGGGCCTGTTTGCTGGCGTGATCTTTGCCAGCCTGCGCCGAGGTTTTGCGCTTTGGCCCAGAATCGCGTTGCGATGGCCGGTCAAGAAAATCTCTGCCGCCGTCGCACTGGTCGCAAGCTTTGGCTATCTGCTGTTGTCCGGTGCAAACGTTGCCACCGAACGGGCGTTCTTGATGGTGGCGGTGATGCTGGTGGCGGTGCTGATGGACCGGCGCGCGATATCCGTGCGGGCGGTCGCCTTTGCGGCGGTGCTGGTACTGCTGCGCCGCCCCGAAAGCCTGCTGAGCGCCGGGTTCCAGATGAGCTTTGCTGCGACACTGGCGCTGGTGGTGGTGTTTCGGGTGGTGCAGCCGATGTTTCGACCGGGACGCGGCGGTCACTTAGGAGGCGCGCTGCGTTGGGTTGGAGCACTTGTGGTGTCCTCGCTTGTGGCGGGCGTGGCGACAGCGCCGTTTGGTGCGGCCCATTTCAATATGGTCTCGCATTACGGGCTGATTGCGAATCTCGCAGCAGTACCTGTCATGGGCGCGGTCGTGGTGCCGGGCGCGGTTCTGGCGATCTGCCTTGCGCCATTTGGGGGCAGTGCGGTTGGATTCTGGATCATGTCACAGGGGATCAGCTGGATTTTGACCGTTGCCGACACTGTCGCCGGCTGGCCCGGTGCCCGCGGTCAGGTGGTCGCGCCAGAGCCGTGGATGTTGCCGGTGCTGGTCATGGGCGCGTTGCTGGTGCTGCTGTGGCAGGGGCGGTTGCGCTGGGTCGGACTTGCGCCCATCGGCGTGGCGCTGTTCTTCTGGCCCTCCTCCCCACGACCAGAGGTTCTGATCTCTGCCGATGGTGGGTTGGTTGGGGTCATGACATCAGAGGGGCGCGCCCTGTCTCGACCGCGCGGCAAGAGTTTTGTCGCGGGGATCTGGCTGGAAAACGACGGTGATGGCGCGGATCAGGTAGAGGCCTTTGATCGCGTGCCCGCGCGACAACAGGGAAAGGTGCAGACGTTTCAGGCCGTTGAACGCCATTTTGTGCATGTTTTGGGCAAAACCGGGTTGAGCGAATGGAAAATGAGCTGCGCGCCGCATGAGGTGATCGTGCTCTCAATAGAGGCTGAGGCCCCAGATGGGGAATGCCTCTGGCTCACCCCCAAAGCGCTGCGCGACA
This sequence comes from Tritonibacter mobilis F1926, assembly GCF_000376545.2. Lineage (NCBI taxonomy): Bacteria > Pseudomonadati > Pseudomonadota > Alphaproteobacteria > Rhodobacterales > Paracoccaceae > Tritonibacter > Tritonibacter mobilis. Next base: position 1,600,251 of record NZ_CP015230.1, on the reverse strand, counting down.
CAGGCAGCATCGCCTATACGCAGCGGGGCGAAATGATCACAGCCAATGCGGGCGCGCGCCGCCTGTGGTCTGCGCGCTAACCAAAGACGCCCGGCTGCAGCAGTGCAACCGGGCGTTATATGGTGTTTTGAGGTGATCGTTTGGATCAGTAGGTACGGATCAGACCAACAAGGCGCCCCTGCACCTTAACCTGATCCTCGGAATAGCTGCGGGTTGGATAGGCCGGGTTGGCGGCATGCAGTTCAATCATACGGCCCTTACGCTCGTAACGTTTGAGCGTCGCCTCATGCCCCTCAACAAGCGCGACGACGATATCACCGTTATCAGCCGCGTCTGTTTCACGAATGACCACCACATCGCCATCATTGATGCCCGCATCGATCATGGAATCGCCGCGTACCTCCAATGCGTAATGCTGACCGGCGCTGGACAACATGGCATTGGGCACCGCCACATGGGCGGAGGCCTGGCTGATCGCCTCAATCGGCACACCGGCGGCGATGCGACCCATCACGGCGAGTTCTGTGGCGCCGTTGTCCACCACAGGTTTTAACTCTGCTTTTGGAGCGTTTTGATCCTTGCCGCCTGCAATGACCTTGGGCTGGAAACTATCTGGATTGCCGCCGAGGCTGTCGGGCAGGCGGATCACCTCAATCGCGCGGGCGCGGTGGGCGAGGCGACGGATAAAGCCGCGTTCCTCAAGCGCTGTAATCAGGCGGTGAATGCCGGATTTCGAGCGCAGATCCAGCGCGATTTTCATCTCGTCAAAACTGGGCGGGACGCCGTCCTTTTGCAGACGCTTGTGAATAAACTCCAAAAGCTGAAGCTGCTTTTTCGTCAGCATATCTGTCCCCTCTGCACGATACCTTTTGTTTATGTTCTATTCATGTTCCCGTTTTGTGTCAACGGCTCCGATCATGATGAGAACATAAAATGCTCAATCAAGTGGCAGTAGAGGCTAGGTTTTCTGCTGAGTGCGCCGTTGAGTACAGCGCGTGGAGGCTCAGATTGCGAGGTAATTCACACGCTCGCCGACATCGCGGGCAGGGTCATGCGGCGGGCGCACGATCAGCGCTTCGGCCTGCGCCAGAACCGAGAGCAGAGAGCTGTCCTGACTGTCAAAGGCCTGCAGGCCCGCATCCTTCCACATGGCGCGCATATAGTGCTGGCGTGGGCCATTGGCGGGCAGAGGGGCTGCAAGTGGCGCGCTCATCAGGTTCTCTGCCGCTGTTGGGAGACCCAGCATGGCAGAGAGCATCGGTACCACAAAAACCCGACCACAGATCATGGCAGAGACCGGATTGCCAGGCAGCCCCACCATCGCGCCGGTGCCAAAGCGCCCCGCCATGAGCGGTTTTCCGGGGCGCATCGCAACCTTATAGAACGCACGTTCCATCCCGAGGCTTTCGGCCACACCCGCAACCAAATCGTGATCACCGACCGAGGCACCGCCGATGGTCACGATCAGATCTGCATCATGTGCCAACCCAAAGGCGGTGCGCAGCGAGGCATCGGTGTCGCGCGCGATGGGCAGCATGCGCACCTCGGCGCCGTGCTCTTCGAGCATCGCCTTGAGACCAAAGGTGTTGGAAACGATGATCTGATCCGGGCCGGGGGTCTCACCGGGCATCACCAGCTCGTCTCCGGTGGACATCAGCGCCACCACGGGGCGACGGCGCACCGGCACCTCCGCGATGTTCATCGCGGCCAACAGCGCGATATCAGCAGGGCGTAAGATGCGCGGGGCGTCGACGGTTTGGCCGACCCGAAAATCACGGCCCCGGTCGCGGATATTGGCGTTATCACCCGGATCATCGGTGATGGTGATGAGGTCGCCCTTACGGTCAACGTCTTCTTGGATCACCACAAAACTCGCGCCTTCCGGCACCGGCGCACCGGTAAAGATCCGCACCGCCTGACCGGCACCAACCCGGCCCTGAAACCCATGTCCGGCAGCGGCCTCGCCAATCACCTTGAACATTGCATGTAATTCCACCTCGGCGGCGTTCACTGCATAGCCATCCATGGCGGAGGCATCAAAGGGTGGCTGATCGCGCCCTGCGGTGACGGGTCGTGCCAACACACGGCCCGCCGCCTGCGCCAGAGGGACGGTTTCCACATCCACGGCAGAGACAAGATCAAGCAGCGCGGCGCGGGCCTCAGAGACGGAGATCATCGGTTACGCCTCGTAACGACCGGATTTGCCGCCGTCTTTCAACATGACGCGGATCCCGCCGATTTCCATTGCCTTATCCACCGCCTTGGCCATGTCATAGACCGTAAGGCAGGCGGTCGAGACTGCCGTCAGAGCTTCCATCTCGACGCCGGTCTGGCCGGTGGTTTTGACTGTACCCTCAACACGCACGCCCGGCAGGTCGGGGTCCAGGGTCAGCTCTACTGCGACCTTTGTGATGGGCAGCGGGTGACAGAGCGGGATCAGCTCGGCGGTTTTCTTGGCCCCCATGATCCCGGCAAGACGCGCCACAGAAAGAACATCGCCCTTCTTGGCGCGGCCCTCGGCGATGGTTTCATAAGTGGCTTTCTCCATTTTGATATGACCTTCTGCCACGGCGATCCGTGCGGTCACATCCTTGTCGGAGACGTCCACCATATGGGCGTCGCCCTTTTGGTCAAAATGCGTGAGCGACATGGCACAGGCCTCCTTGTTTAGACCGTGGGAACCAGCGGATTGGCCAGCAGGTCACGGGTGGCCGTGGTTACATCGTCCTGACGCATCAGGCTCTCGCCGATGAGGAAGCTGCGCGCACCATAGCGGGCCATATCAGAGAGATCTTCGGGCGTGAACAGGCCGCTTTCGCAGACGATTGTGCGATCCGGCGGCACCATGCGCGACAGGGTCCGGGTGGTGTCGAGCGTGGTCTCAAAGGTCTTGAGATTGCGGTTGTTGATGCCCATCAGGCGCGACTTCAGATGACAGGCGCGCTCCAGTTCCTCTTCGTTGTGGACTTCCAGCAGCACATCCATATCCCACTCAAAGGCGCAGGCTTCCAACTCTGCGGCTTGAGCATCGCTGACAGAGGCGAGGATGATCAGGATACAGTCGGCCCCAAGCGCGCGGGCCTCGGCGACCTGATAGGTGTCATACATGAAATCCTTGCGCAGGCAGGGCAGATCGCAGGCGGCGCGGGCCTCTACCAGATAGTCCTTAGCGCCCTGAAAACTCGGCGTGTCGGTCAGCACCGAAAGACAGGTTGCCCCGCCGTCGGCATAGGCTTTGGCAAGCGCGGCGGGATCAAAATCAGCACGGATCAAACCTTTGGAAGGGCTGGCTTTTTTGATCTCGGCAATCAGGCCATAGCCTTCGTGCGTGGCCTGCTGCAAACGATCTGCAAATCCGCGCACAGGATCAGCGCCACGGGCCTCATCCTCGACCTCTGCCAGCGGTTTGGCGGCCTTGTCGGCAGCGACCTCTTCGAGTTTGTAGGCTTTGATTTTATCGAGGATGGTCTCAGACATCGAAGAGGCTCCCTTGAGAAGTGCGTGGGGTGGCCCACGTGATAGGCGGCTCGCCGCGCGCGGTGAGCCAGTCGTTGATCGCGGAGAACACGCGGGAGCCAAAAAAGCCCCGACGTGCCGACAGCGGCGAGGGGTGTGCGGTCTTGACGATCAGGTGATCGCCGGGGCGAATGTGGCTTTCGAGCTTCTGCGCTTGATTGCCCCAGAGGACATAGGCCGTTGGGCGGTGAGAGCTATGATCCAATACCTGATGCGCAAGTTCCTGCCAGCCGAGTTTCTTGTGGCCATTGGCGTCGCCCGCAGGCACCGAGAGCACCGTATTGAGCAAAAGCACGCCCTGCGCGGCCCAAGGGCGCAGATCGCCGGTGTCGGGGCAACAACCGATGTCGTCGCGCATCTCCTGATAGATATTGCGCAACGATCGGGGCAGGGGTGTCACATCTGGCTCGACCGAAAAGGACAGCCCATGGGCGTGCCCCGGCGTGGGATAGGGGTCCTGACCGAGGATCACCACGCGGGTGGCCTCTGGCGGGGTCAGTTCAAGGGCGGCAAAACGCTGATGTGCAGGCGGCAGGATCTGCCGCGAGTCTTCCGCCAGCTTTGCCTCAATCTCAGGCCAATGCGTCTGAAAGAACGGCAGGTCCGCCCAGCCCCCGACCGCAGGTCGCAGGGCTGAGGCGTGGTCTTGCGGGGCCATCAGGCGGCCTCCGAAGTGATCCGTGCAACCGCCGTGACCTTGCCAAGGGCCGCACCGCTGTCGATGCTCTCAGCGGCACGTTCAGCGCCTTCCTTGAGCGAGGAGACTGTACCTGCCACCACCTGCGCGGCAGCGGAGTTGAGCAGCACCGCGTCACGATAGGCGGAGGGTTCACCATTCAAAAGCGCGCGAAACGCCTCGGCATTCTCGGCGGGGGTGCCACCAACAATCGCCTCAAAGGGATGTTCGGGCAGGCCGGCTTCTTCCGGGTGGATCTCGAATTCGGAAATACTGCCGTCTTCACCAAGCCCGGCAACCCAGCTGACGCCGGTGATGGTCAGCTCGTCGGTGCCATCAGAGCCATGCACCAGCCATGCCTTTTCAGAGCCGAGCTGCTGCAACGTCTCCGCCATCGGGCGGATCAGGTCGCGGGTGAACGCCCCGGTCAGTTGGCGTTTGACATCCGCCGGATTGGTCAGGGGGCCGAGGATGTTGAAGATCGTCCGTGTGCCAAGCTCTTGGCGGGTGGGCATCACATGGGCGATTGCAGGGTGATGCATCGGTGCCATCATGAAGCAGATGCCCGCCTCTTTCAGTGATTTTTCAACCACTTTCGGGCCGACCATGACCTGAATGCCCATCTCGGTCAGCGCATCCGCTGCGCCGGATTTCGAAGACAGATTGCGATTGCCGTGTTTCGCCACAGGCACACCGGTGCCCGCCACCACAAAGGCGGTCGCGGTGGAGATATTAAGCGTGCCCTTGCCATCGCCACCGGTGCCGACAATGTCCATCGCCCCCTGAGGCGCGGTGACCTTGTTGCATTTGGCGCGCATCACTGCGGCAGCGGCGGCATATTCATCCACCGTCTCGCCCCGGGTGCGCAGGGCCATAAGAAGGCCGCCGATCTGGCTTGGGGTGGCCTCGCCATTGAACAGCGCCGCAAAGGCGGTTTCGGCTTCGGTACGGGTCAGGGCGCGATCTGCGGCCAGACCGATCAGAGGTTTCAGCGCATCACTCATGCCGGGACCTTCATCTCATTCAGGAAGTTCTGCAGGAGCGCATGCCCATGCTCGGAGGCGATGGATTCCGGGTGGAACTGAACGCCGTGGATGGGCAGCTCTTTGTGCTGCAGGCCCATGATGGTGCCGTCTTCCAGCTCTGCGGTGATCTCCAGACAGTCCGGAAAGCTCTCACGCTCCACCACCAGCGAGTGATAGCGGGTGGCATCAAACGGCGACGGCAGCCCCTTAAAAAGACCCTTGTCGGTGTGATGCATCTTGCCCATCTTGCCGTGCACGATCTCGTGACAGCGCACCACCTTACCCCCAAAGGACTGACCGATGGTCTGATGACCAAGGCAGACGCCCAACAGCGGCGTGCGGGTCTCGGCTGCCGCTTCGGTCAGCGCAAGGCAGATGCCCGCCTGATCGGGATCGCAGGGGCCGGGGCTCAGCAGGATGCCGGAGGGCTTCATCGCCATGGCTTGCTGCACATCCAACGCATCGTTTCGCCAGACCTCGATCTCGGCGCCCAGTTCGCCAAGATAGTGCACGAGGTTGTAGGTGAAGGAGTCGTAGTTGTCGATAAGCAGCAACATCTTGGGACGCTCTTTTATGGGTGGCGGGCGGGGGCCGCGCCGCAGTATAGTGTGTGGGACCATACATGTTCAGGGATGCGCGGCAGCGTCAAGGGCACATCCGGGCTGACGCGCGTCAGACGGAGAAGATGACCGGAGCTGAGGCACCTCGTTTTGGGGCGCGCGCAGGAAAACGGGCACAGGCAAGAGGGCGAAACAGGCATGCGAGGATTTCTGGGTGGCGTAAGCGTTGGGGCGCTGGTCGCGGTTGCTGGGGCGGCGGTCTGGTCACTGTCAACACCCTTGCCGCAGGCGGTTGATGTCTCGCATGAGACGCCGACCACGACGCTGGAGCCGCGTGAAACATCGACACAGAGCCTTGATACGCCTGGCAGCGATGCGGATGTGGTTGAGACGGCCCCCGCCGAGCCGACCGTTGAAGGAACCATCAGTGACGATGCACCCAGTGAGATCGATACCACCGCGCCAGAGCGCCCGGCTGTTTCCACCGGGACGGAGGCTGCGCTGGACACCGCGCCAGAAGGTGTTGACGCGCCCGAGATTTCGGTTGCATCGGATGATCCTTTGCCGGGAACGGATGCAGGCGATAGCACACAACCCGCAGCGCCTCTCGTGGAAGAATCGCCTGCGGTCGTGAATGATCCCGCTGCCGCCCCCGAGGTTGCGGACAGCGGCGAGCCTGCGCTGACCGCGCCCGAAGAAGAGACGCCCGCGCCTGAACTGACGCAGGAGGCAGAGGACACGCCTGCTCCGGTGCGGCTTGACAGTGCAGCGGTTGAGGCACCGGGGATCGGCACGCCGCCCGATGCCACGCCTTCGCCAAACCTGACGACGCCCCCGGTCAGATCAGACGAGACGAATGAGGATGACACGGGCGAGTTGAGGATCGCAGATCTGCCGCAAACCGCTGGCGATGAGGGCACAGAGCCGGGGCCGAGCATCGGCACGCGCGTGGTGCCCCTTACCGAACGCAATAAAGCCGCGCCTGAGACGAGTGCGGAAGCGACGCCCGAGACGCCGCCGTTTGTACGCAACGCGGAACCCGCAAGCCCGGAGTCCGGCGTGCCGTTGATGTCGATCATTCTCATTGAGGAAGAGGGTGCGGTCGGGGCCGAGGCATTGGAAGATTTCCCCTATCCGCTGACCTTTGCCATCGACCCAAGCGATCCGGACGCAGTTGCGCGCATGAAAGCGCGCCGGGCGGCTGGGTTTGAGGTCATGGTGCTGGCGGATCTGCCGCGTGAAGGCCAGCCGCAGGACGCGGAAACTGCGATGCCCGTGTGGTTTGATCGCTTGCCTGAGGCGGTCGGCATTCTTGAGGGCATCAATGGCGGCGTTCAGGGCAATCGGCCCTTGGCGGATCAGGTGGCAACCATCGCGGCAGATCTGGGCTATGGGCTGGTGTTGCAGGACAATGGTCTGAACACGGTGCAAAAAATGGCGCTGCGCGATGGCATCCCCTCGGGCGTGGTGTTCCGCGATTTTGACGGTGCCGGACAAGATCCGCGCGCCATGCGTCGCTTCCTCGATCAGGCGGCATTCCGCTCCGGTCAGGAAGGTGCGGTGATCATGCTTGGACGTTTGAAACCGGATACCATTTCCGCTTTGTTGATCTGGGGGCTGCAAGACCGGGCAAGCCGGGTCGAACTTGTGCCCATCTCTACAAGCCTCAAACGCCTGCTGGAGCCGAATGCACAGTAGGTCACGTCCGATCTGATATACAAAAACGCGCTCCACGATGGTCTCGGGAGCGCGTTTTTCATTTTGCAATCATGGCTTTTTCAGCGGTTGCCATCGCCGGTAAAGCGTGCGGCATCCGCAGCCGCGCGGCGGATCGCGTTGGATTTGTGCACGGTCTCCATATACTCCGCTTCCGGGTCGCTGTCGTAGACGACGCCGCCTCCGGCCTGAATATAGAGCTTTTGATCCTGCACGATCGCGGTGCGCAGCGCGATGCACATGTCCATGTCGCCCCCGGCACTGAAATAGCCAACACCGCCGCCATAAATGCCGCGTTTTTCCGGTTCCAGTTCGTCGATGATCTCCATCGCGCGCACCTTGGGCGCACCGGAGACCGTGCCCGCAGGCATGCCGGCGAAAAACGCATCCAGCGCGTCTTTGTCCTCGTGCAGCTCGCCGACCACATTGGAGACGATATGCATCACGTGGCTGTAACGCTCGATGATGAACTCCTCGGTGGGGCGCACTGTGCCGATCTTGGCGACGCGGCCCACATCGTTGCGCCCGAGATCCAAGAGCATCAGATGCTCGGCCAGCTCTTTCTTGTCGGCCAGCAGATCCTGTTCCAGCGCCTTGTCCTCTTCGGGGGTGGCCCCGCGCGGACGGGTGCCTGCGATGGGGCGAATGGTAACCTCATCGCCAAAGACCCGCACGAGGATCTCGGGGCTGGCGCCGATCACCTGGAAACCGCCGAAATTGAAGTAGAACATGAACGGCGAGGGGTTGGTGCGCCGGAGCGAGCGGTAAAGCGCAAAAGGGGGCTGTGGGAAATCCTGCGTCCAGCGCTGCGCGGGCACCACCTGAAAGATGTCCCCGGCGCGGATGTAGTCCTTGGCCTTCTCCACGGCGGCCATATAGCCGTCCTTGGTAAAGTTTGAGACCGGCGGGGCCACCTCGCGCGCCTCGCCCAGATCGCGGGTCTCGGCGGGCATGGCGCGTTCGAGATCGCGCACCGCATCCATCACGCGCTCCGCCGCTTGTGCATAGGCCGCACGCGCCGATTGCCCGTCGCTGACCCACGCGGGCGAAACCACCGTGACCTCGCCCTTCACGCCGTCCAGCACCGCCACCGCAGAGGGGCGGATCATCACCGCATCGGGCAGGCCCAGCGGGTCGGGGTTCACATGGGGCAGATGCTCCACATGGCGGATCATGTCATAGCCCAGATAACCAAACAGCCCCGCCGCCGCCTGCGGCAGATCATCGGGCAGATCGATGCGGCTTTCGGCGAGAAGCGCGCGCAGCGTGTCCAGCGGATTGCCCTCGACAGGGGCAAAACCGTCGGGATCAAAGCGGGCGGCGCGGTTGATCTCTGCCTGTTCGCCCCGCGCGCGCCAGATCAGGTCTGGCTTCATACCGATGATGGAATAGCGCCCGCGCACCTCACCGCCGGTCACCGATTCCAGCATGAAGGCATCCTTCTGCGCGCCGGTGAGTTTCAGCATCAAGGAGACGGGCGTATCCAGATCGGCGGCAAGCCGTGTGTAGACCACCTGGTTTTCGCCTGCCTCATAGGCTTTGGCGAATGTGTCGAAGTCGGGGATCAGGGCCATGAGCGCATGCGCCTCGTGCTTAGTTATTGAAAGGTGGCGTGAACTGAATTCACCGCCTGTTGGTTCACCTGCGGGCGCGCGCGTGACTGCACCGCTTGCAGATAGATCTGGAAGATCTCATTCGACAGGGACTGATTCAGTTGCTCATTCAGAGCCTGCGTCAGGAACTGCATGTCGTTGCCATCATCGGGCGGCAGGGTCTCATCCAGACGCACAACCACGGTGCCCTCGGCGTCAGAGACCACGCGAACTTCGCCCACTTCCATCTCAAACACCTGATTGAGCAGATCAACCGGGGTCTGATCAAGATAACCCGTGCGGGTGAGGCCGGTCTGTTCAACCACCTCGCGCTCCTCGGGGAACTGGCCGTCATTGGCCTCGGTTGCCGCTTTGATCTGATCGGCCTGCTCTGCCAGTGCCTTGGCGATCCGGTCGCCTTTGAAGGCTTCGGTAACGGCGGTGCGGGCATCTTCAAACGGCTGGGGACGGGGCGCGAGCACCTCATCAAGGCGCAGGGCAAAGAGGCTGCCATCCTCAAGGTAGTCCACCGCAGGGAAGTCCTCGACCGTGACCGCCTCTGCCGCATTGCGGAAGGTGTCATACGCGGCAATATCGTCTGTGGTGTCTGCGGTCCAATCAAGTTGACCCAGCACCATGCCGTTTTCCTCTTTGGCCAGATCTTCGAGCGTGGCCCCGCCGGCAAGTGCATCATCGATACCTTCAGAGCGGGTCTCGATCACGCGGCGGGCGCGGTCCAGTGCCAGTTCTTCGCGCAGCGTCGGCAGCGCGTCCTCAAAGCTGGTGAAATTGGCCTCAAGCACACCGTTTACACGATAGAGCGCCGGGCCAAATTCCGAGGGCAGCGGGCCAACGACATCGCCAACCTCTGCGGCAAACACCGCGTCTCCTGCCGCGCCCAACGTGTCGATCGCCACGTCGCCCATGTCGATATCCGACAGCGTCAGTTCACGTTCTTCAACAAGCGTTTCAAAAGTGGTGCCGCCCACGTCCAGCTGCGCCTTAGCGGTTGCGGCGGCATCTTCATTTGGGAAGACCAGCTGTTCGACCAGACGACGCTCCGGGACGTTGAATTCTGCATCGCGCTCTTCATAGAGTGCGCGCAGGGCTGTTTCGTCCACTTCGACCTCATCCACCAGCGCATCAGGGCGCAGGGCCACATAGGTGATGACCTTGGTCTCGGGCAGGGTGAAATCCTCGATATGGGTCTCGTAGAAGGTTTTCAGCTCATCCTCTGTGGGTTCAACAGCGGTGAGGATCACGTCATTCTCGGAGAGGCGCACATAGGCAAAGCTACGGCGCGCGCCAATGTAATCGGTGAGCGTCTCTCCCAGTACGGCGGGCATACGGGTGCCGCCAGTGATGGCGCCTTGCAGCAGGGTACGGGCAGTCTCAGAACGCATGTCTTCTTCGAAATCAGCCTCGGAGAGGCCTGCGTTATCAAGAGCAAAACGATAGTTGTCGCGGCTGAAGCTGCCATCAGAGCCCTGAAAGGCAGAAATCTGCGTGATTTCTTTGAGCAGCACCTCATCGCCCACGGAGAGGCCAAGTTCGCCAAGTTCATTGTCCAGCGCGGCAGAGGCCACCAAGCCGGAGAGCACGCCGCGATCCACGCCCATGGAAATCAACTGCGAGAGCGGGATGGACCGGCCGGACTGGGCCTGAATGGCGCGTTGCTCTTGCTGAAGCGCGCGCGCGTAGTCATCGACGCTGACCGTTGCGTCGCCGACGGTGGCCAGCGTGCGTGTGGTGCCGGATACGTTGATCGCACCAAAGCCCGCAAGCCCCACGAACAACAGACCCATAAGGATCCAAACGAAGGTCTTTGAGAGGTTTTTCATGCCTGCGGCCCTTTATGTCGTCTTTTGGCGGCGCGCCGGGACGTGTGCCGGGCGGCCATATTGTGCCGACTGGGTCGGCTGTCTCCTGTTGCCGCCCTGAATACGCGTCTGCCCCGGCAGGAGCAAGCGTCGAGGGCGGCAGAGGTGTAGAGGTTTTGTTACCCGGCAAATTTCGCAAGACGCGAGAGCATCTCTTGAATACCGCTCTCATTCACATTGGCGAACGCGATGCGGAACTGACGATGGCCTTCTGGCGCGCCCTCCGGGGTAAACATGGTGCCCGGCAACAAGAGCATTCCCGCCTCCCGCAGGAGCCGTTGGGCGATCTCATCGGAGCTTTGTTCAAACGGATGCGCGACATAGGCAAAATAAGCGCCGAGGCCCAATAGCTGCCAGCCTTTGTCGGAGAGGGGCGCAAACCCCGCCTCAATCGCGGCGCGGCGCTTCAGGATCTCTGCCCGCTCGCCTGCAAGCCACTGGTCGAGATTCTCGATCCCCCATTTGGCCCCGATCTGGCCGACTTGTGCGGGGCAGATGGTCACCGTGTCGAGGAACTTCTCCATCTCAAGCAAGCGCGCGGGGGCGGCGGCGATGGCTCCGACGCGGTGGCCCGTGAGGCGATAGGCCTTGGAGAAGGAATAGAGGTGGACCAGCGTGTTATGCCAATCGCTGCGCTGGAGCAGGCCGTGCGGCGCGCCGGAGCGACTGTCAAAATCACGATAAGTCTCATCCACAATAAGCGTCAGCCCATATCGCTGCGCCAGATCATAGAACGCATCAAGGAGCGCAGCAGGATATTCGACGCCGCAGGGGTTGTTGGGGGTGACCAACGCAATGGCGCGGGTCCGGTCGGTAATCAGCGCTTCGGCCTTCTCGACCTCGGGCAGCATCCCCGCGCCGACGGCCAAGGGCAGGGTGGTAACCCCCTGCATATCGAGCCACATTTTGTGATTGAAATACCAAGGCGTCGGCAGGATCACTTCGTCGCCCTCAGCACAGAGGCTCTGGATCGTGGCCGCAAAAGCCTGATTGCAGCCTGAGGTGATGGCGACCTCTTGGGCGGTGACTTGGGTCTCATAATGGCGACTGATCTGTTCCGCCAATGCCGCCCGTAAATCCGGGTTGCCCAATACAGGACCATAAAGATGGGCGCTGGTTTGGTTCAATACCGCCTCAGCCATTGCCTGACGTAAACCTGTCGGGGGTGGATCTGCCGGGGCAGCTTGACTGAGATTTAAAAGCGGCTGGTTCTCGGAAAACGTAACCCCCTGCAGCCAGCGCCGGGATTCCACGATCGGAGAAACGAAAGTGGCGTTGGTTCTGGCAAGATGCATCGGAAATTCCTTTTTTAAGTCTCACGCAATACGCGGATTTTTGCCATTTGGTCGATTTCAATTGCCCAAAGCAAGAGGGCGAAACCGGAGAACCGAAAAGAAAAAACGCGCCGGTTAGGGCGCGTTTTATTTAATTTGTAAAATAACCCTACGTCAATCAGTGCCGCGGTAGGGCTCAACATATTGCAGCGCCATATCCCACGGAAAGAAGATCCACGTATCCTGGCTGACGCCAGTGATAAATGTATCGACCTGTGGTTCGCCCTGCGGCTTTGCATAGACGGTTGCCAGATGCGCCTTTGGGTAACGGCTGCGCACCAGTTCCAGCGTCTTGCCCGAGTCAACCAGATCGTCGACGATCAGGATGCCGGTGCCGTCGCCCATCATCTCTGCGTCAGGGCTTTTTAGCACTTCGGCTTCGCGGCGCTGATCGGCCTTGCCGCCGCCGGAATGATAGGATTTGACGCTGATCGTATCGACGGTGCGAATGTCGAGTTCGCGCGCCACGATCATCGCGGGCGCCATGCCGCCGCGGGTGATCGCCACGACGGCACGCCAGTGGCCATCATCGGGCCCGAGCCCGTCCAGACGCCACGCCAGCGCGCGGCTGTCACGGTGGATCTGATCCCAAGAGATGTGAAACCCCTTTTCATGGGGCAGGCGGTTCGGGTCCTTGGTGCTCATCTGGGGTTAGCCTTTCTCGATATCCGGGGCGTCCACGGCCTTCATGCCGACCACGTGATAGCCCGCATCCACATGCAGGTTCTCGCCGGTGACACCCGAAGCCAGATCCGACAAGAGATACAGCGCGGATTTACCCACGTCATCGGTTGTCACATTGCGGCGCAGGGGCGAGTTGTACTCGTTCCACTTCATGATGTAGCGGAAATCGCCGATGCCGGAGGCCGCGAGCGTCTTGATCGGGCCGGCAGAGATCGCGTTGACGCGGATGCCGTCCTTGCCCAGATCCTCGGCCAGGTATTTCACCGAAGCCTCAAGTGCCGCCTTGGCGACACCCATGACATTATAGTGCGGCATCACCTGTTCGGCGCCATAGTAGGTCAGCGTGAGCATGGAGCCACCTGCGTCCATCATCTTCTCCGCACGTTTGGCAACGGCAGTGAAAGAATAGACCGAGATATCCATGGTCATCTGGAAGTTTGCGCGGCTGGTGTCGACATAGCGGCCACGCAGCTCGCTTTTGTCGGAAAAGCCGATGGCATGCACGATGAAGTCGAGCTTGCCCCATTTTTCTTCGAGCGCAGCAAAGAGCGCGTCGATGGACGCCTCATCTGCGACATCGCAGGGCAGCACGATATCGCTGCCAAGCTGACCCGCCAGCGGGTCGACCCGCTTTTTCAGCGCTTCACCTTGATAGGAGAACGCAAGTTCAGCTCCGGCCTCAGCGCAGGCTTTGGCAATGCCCCACGCGATGGATTTGTCATTGGCCAGGCCCATGATGAGGCCGCGTTTTCCGGCCATCAGTTGACTAGACATGCAGGTTCTCCGCCTGTGATCGGTTAATAGAACGTCCTTTAGCCCGCTGTGACAAGGGCATCAAGTCCACACGCCGACCGGCCCCTTCCAATCGGGCACAAAGGTCACTAAGTACGAAGGCAATCAGTAAGGATATAACATCATGTCGGACAGAGAGGGGCTCTTCGAAGGGAACGATCCATTCGAAATAGCGCGCGCATGGCTGGCCGAGGCCAGTGAAACCGAAATCAATGACCCCAACGCGATTGCGCTGGCGACGGTGGACCCCGAGGGAATGCCCAACAGTCGTATGGTTTTGCTGAAAGAAATCGAAGACGCAGCCTTTGTGTTTTACACCAACTACGAGAGCACCAAGGCGCAGGAAATCGAAGCCAGCGGCACTGCGTCCTTTGTGATGCATTGGAAGTCTTTGCGCCGTCAGATCCGGGTGCGTGGGCACGTCAGTAAAGAAGATGGGCCGCAAGCGGATGAGTATTTCGCCTCACGCTCGCTCAAAAGCAGGCTCGGGGCTTGGGCGTCAAAACAATCGCAACCGTTGTCTTCGCGCAGCGCACTTATGGCAGAGGTTGCAAAGGTCACCGCGAAAAAGGGACCGAATCCCAAACGTCCCCATTTCTGGGGAGGCTACCGTATCGTGCCGACAGAAATAGAATTCTGGGCAGATGGTGCTTTCAGACTACATGATCGTTTTGTCTGGCGACGTAAAAATGTCCAAGATGATTGGACAATTACCCGTCTTAGCCCTTAAGGTTACGACAAATCAGTTAGCGGTCACTTTGGCTCCTGACTCTTTTGCTCTTGAACTCTTGTGCGGAATTCGCGCAGTTACGAGAAGCAACACGGAAATAACAAACGAACCGGTGGAATTCGCAAGTGGCCGAAGATTTGAGCAGTTTGCAGCATGTCCGTGGACTAGTGAAGTGGTTTGATCCCGCAAAAGGTTATGGATTCATTGTCTGTCCTGACAATGGACCCGATATTCTTTTGCACGTAAACGTCCTGCGCAATTTCGGGCAAAGCTCGATTGCCGATGGTGCTGGCATTGAAGTTGTCACCCATCGCACAGATCGAGGTGTGCAGGCGGTAGAAATCGTATCCATTACCCCACCAGAACGTGAGGACACACCCGTTCTCAGCGATCTGGCGCAGTTGGATGACGAAGAAATCAGCAACACACCGCTGGAGCCCGCACGGGTCAAGTGGTTCGACAAAGCCAAAGGGTTTGGCTTTGCCAATGTGTTCGGGCGCGACGAAGATGTGTTCCTGCACGTCGAGGTGCTGCGCCAGTCTGGTCTGTCAGACGTGCAATCCGGAGAGGCACTCGCAATGCGGGTGATCGAAGGCAAGCGCGGACGAATGGCTGTGGATGTGCTCGCCTGGGAGGCGGCCTCATCCGATGTGGACTACATCGACTGATGCGTAGGGTGGCTGCATCGCGTATCGCAGCCGCCGCCCTTTGGCTTGTGGCGACCTGCGGTCTTGCTGCGGCGGCCTGTAGTCGTGACCAAGTCGATCTGCGCGGCCCTTGGGGGCAGGCGCGATTTTCGGTCGAAGTGGTCGACACCCCCGAAACCCGCGCTCAGGGGTTGATGCATCGCCCCAGCATGCCAAAACGATCTGGCATGCTCTTTATCTATGAGATGCCACAGCGCGTGGCCTTTTGGATGAAAAACACGCTGATCCCGCTCGACATGATCTTTGTCGGCGCGGACGGCGTTGTAAGCCATATCCACAAGAACGCTTTGCCGGGCGATCTGACACCGATCCCCGGGGGCGATAAGGTCCTGGTGGTGCTCGAAGTCAACGCCGGTATCGTTGAATCCTATGGGATTTCCGTGGGCAGTGAGATGCGCCACGAAGTTTTTTCAAAAGAAACTGCAAAATGGCCCTGTTAGGGCTTTTCAAATCAGAACAGCACCGCTAGGAAGGCGCACGGTCCGGGGCGTGGCGCAGTCTGGTAGCGCACCTGTTTTGGGTACAGGGGGTCGTGAGTTCGAATCTCGCCGCCCCGACCACTTCTTCCTTATATGAATGAAGTCCCTGTCATCTGCTGAACCTTCGGGTTCAGCAGGGGCTTTGGGATGTTGATCGTGACCCCGCTCTTTTGAGTGAGTTGACGCGCGCCTTACGGTGAGCCGAGAATCACTGCCAAGGTTTAGGTGCCAGTGAGGGGCAGGGCGGCATATCTGGTGTTTACCCTTTATTTAGGAACTGACGCGCAAGGGCATCAAAATCGTGATTTGCCTGCCTCAAAAATTTGCGGAAGATGAATACTGGCCCAGAGGCGTTGCAGAACGGTCGCGCGTTGTGTCGCAGCTCACTGGAGCGGCATACTAGCATCAAAAAGCGGGCCTCCGCAGGAGAGCGCAGTTCAAGCGTGGATGACCTCCGCAGGACAACCCCCTCGCAACACGCGGGTTTTCAGATTTCCTTAACTTAATATTCAAAATCACCGATCCACGGGAGGCGCTGTGGATGAATCATAGCGTCAGTCAGACCCTCGAAATCGTGAAACCGGTCAACTGAAAACTGGTCCGTAAAATTTGAAATTTTGCGTTGACCGCCTATGCCATCTTACGCGAGATTGTGTGTGTCGCTTGGGGGCGCCACTAGATCTTGTTGAGATTGAGCAGTTGCTCCCGATCAGGCTGCTTCGTGCAAAACCGTTAAATCCGGGTCGGTGAAGGACCCGTGAGCGTGGGCCTGAACCTACGCCAGTTAACAGGTATTGCCCTCTGCGGTCAGCGATATGAAGGCCGGTACAAAATGCACCGGTGCGCAAGCGGGACTAATTGGGACAGGTGTAGCCATGAAGATCGAGCGTCGTTTCACAGAAGCAGGACAGGATGCCTATGCATCCTTGGATTTCATCGGGGCGACGTCCGAAATCCGCAACCCGGATGGCACCATCGTGTTCCGTCTTGAGGGCATTGAGGTGCCATCGACCTGGAGCCAGGTGGCCAGTGACGTCATCGCGCAAAAGTACTTTCGCAAGGCCGGTGTCCCATCGCGTCTGAAGAAGGTCCGCGAGAAGGGCGTGCCAGAGTTCCTATGGCGCTCGGTTCCCGCGGATGACGATGTGGAACTCGGCGGCGAGACCTCCTCCAAACAGGTATTTGACCGTCTGGCCGGGGCCTGGACCTATTGGGGCTGGAAGGGGGACTATTTCTCCTCCGAGGAAGACGCGCGCGCCTATTTTGACGAGATGCGCTATATGCTGGCGACCCAGCGTGCCGCGCCCAACAGCCCGCAGTGGTTCAACACCGGTCTGCACTGGGCCTATGGCATCGACGGACCGGCGCAGGGCCACCACTATGTGGATTACAAGACCGGCAAGTTGACCAAATCCAACAGCGCCTATGAGCACCCGCAGCCGCATGCCTGCTTCATCCAGTCCGTGTCCGACGATCTGGTGCAGGACGGTGGCATCATGGATCTCTGGGTGCGCGAGGCGCGGCTGTTCAAATACGGCTCCGGCACCGGCACCAACTTCAGCCACCTGCGGGCCGAGGGCGAGAAACTCTCTGGCGGGGGCAAATCCTCGGGCCTCATGGGCTTTTTGAAAATCGGGGATCGTGCCGCTGGTGCGATCAAATCAGGCGGGACAACCCGTCGAGCAGCGAAGATGGTGATCGTGGATGCCGATCACCCGGATATCGAGCAATTCATCGAATGGAAGGTGCTCGAGGAACAGAAAGTCGCCTCCATCGTGGCCGGCTCCAAAATGCACGAAAAGATGCTGAACGGCATTTTTGAGGCTCTGCGCACTTGGGATGGTCTCTCTGAGGACGCCTATGATCCGGCTGAAAATACCGCTCTGAAATCAGCGATCCGCGAAGCCAAGAAGGTCGCAATTCCAGAGACTTACATCAAACGCGTGCTGGATTATGCCCGTCAGGGCTATGACAGCATCGAGTTCCCGACCTATGACACCGATTGGGACTCCGAGGCCTATTCCTCCGTGTCGGGCCAGAACTCCAACAACTCCATCCGCGTGACCAATGCGTTCCTGCACGCGGTCGAGAAAGACGCCGATTGGGAGTTGATCAACCGCACCGACGGTAAGGTCGCCAAGACCGTGAAGGCGCGCGATCTCTGGGAGAAAGTCGGCCACGCAGCCTGGGCCTGCGCCGATCCGGGCATCCAGTTTCACGACACCGTCAACGAGTGGCACACCTGCCCCGAAGACGGTGAGATCCGGGGCTCAAACCCTTGTTCCGAATACATGTTCCTCGACGACACTGCCTGTAACCTCGCGTCGCTGAACCTCTTGACCTTCTATCAGGGTGGCGTGTTTCAGGCCGAGGATTTCATGCACGCCAGCCGTCTGTGGACGCTGACGCTGGAAATCTCGGTGATGATGGCGCAGTTCCCATCGAAGGAAATCGCGCAACTGTCCTATGATTTCCGCACGCTGGGTCTGGGCTATGCCAACATTGGCGGGCTGCTGATGAACATGGGCTATGGCTACGACAGCGACGAAGGCCGGGCGCTCTGCGGGTCGCTGACCGCGATCATGACCGGTGTGGCCTATGCCACCTCTGCCGAGATCGCAGCTGAGCTGGGGCCCTTTGCAGGCTATGCGCGCAATGCCGATCACATGCTGCGGGTGATGCGCAATCACCGCAATGCCGCTTATGGCGCGACCGAGGGGTATGATGCGCTCACCGTGAAACCGGTGCCGCTGGATCTGCACAACTGCCCCGACGCGCGCCTCACGGAACTGGCGATGAGCGCTTGGGACGAGGCGGTGAGCCTTGGTGAGAAACACGGCTATCGCAACGCGCAATCCACCGTGATCGCACCCACCGGCACCATCGGTCTGGTGATGGACTGCGACACCACCGGGATTGAGCCGGACTTTGCGCTGGTGAAGTTCAAGAAGCTCGCAGGCGGCGGGTATTTCAAGATCATCAACCGCTCGGTGCCCTCGGCGCTGGAGGGCCTTGGCTATTCCTCGGCTCAGATCGAAGAGATCGTCTCTTATGCGGTCGGTCATGGCTCCATCGGCAATGCACCGGGGATCAACCATACTTCGCTGACCGGACATGGCTTTGGCCCCAATGAGCTGGCGAAGGTTGATGCGGCACTCGAAAGCGCCTTTGACATCAGGTTCGTGTTCAACCAGTGGACATTGGGCGAGGAGTTCTGCACCGGCGTGCTGGGCATTCCGGCCGATAAGCTCAACGACACCGCCTTTGATCTGCTGCGCCATCTCGGGTTCACCAAAGCCGACATTGACGCCGCGAACGATCACGTCTGCGGGACCATGACGCTGGAGGGCGCACCGCACCTCAAGGAAGAGCATTATTCGATCTTTGATTGCGCCAACCCATGCGGCAAAAAAGGCAAACGTTATCTGGGTGTTGAGAGCCACATCAAGATGATGGCCGCGGCGCAGAGCTTTATCTCCGGCGCGATTTCCAAAACCATCAACATGCCCAACAACGCCACCATCGAGGATTGCCAGCGGGCCTACGAGCTGAGCTGGTCGCTTGGGGTGAAGGCCAACGCGCTCTATCGCGATGGCTCCAAACTGAGCCAGCCGCTGGCTGCGGCATTGGTTGAGGATGACGATGAGGCCGCCGAGATTCTGGAAACAGGTTCGGTGCCGGAAAAAGCCGCTACCCTGGCCGAGAAGATCGTCGAAAAAGTGGTCATCAAGGAGGTGATGAAATCTCACCGCACCAAGATGCCGCAGCGCCGCAAGGGCTATACGCAAAAGGCGGTTGTCGGCGGCCACAAGGTTTACCTGCGCACCGGTGAGTATGAGGACGGTAATCTCGGCGAGATTTTCATCGATATGCACAAGGAGGGCGCGGGCTTCCGGGCGATGATGAACAACTTCGCCATCGCGGTCTCGGTCGGTCTGCAATACGGCGTTCCGCTCGAAGAATTTGTCGATGCCTTCACTTTCACAAAATTCGAACCTGCGGGCATGGTTCAGGGCAACGATTCGATCAAGAACGCGACCTCGATCCTCGATTATGTGTTCCGCGAACTGGCGGTGAGCTATCTCGACCGCACCGATCTGGCGCATGTGAAACCCGAAGGCGCAACATTCGATGATCTGGGGCGTGGCGATGCCGAAGAGGGGCTTTCGAACCTCTCTGAGCTGAGCGACGGGGCGGCCTCGAAATCGCTGGAGGTGCTGAAGCAGATCTCCTCCACCGGCTATCTGCGCAAACGCCTGCCGCAAGAACTGGTGGTATTGCAAGGCGGCCAGACCAGCGTTGCGGTGACCGCGCTGGACGGCAGCGCCGATCCCGTGGCGGCATTGCAGAAACTGGTACCGGAGACCTCCGAAGCACCGGCCGCGAGCGGAGGAATGGATGCGCGCACCAAAGCAAAAATGCAGGGATATGAAGGCGATCCGTGCGGCGAATGTGGCAATTACACATTGGTGCGCAACGGCACCTGCATGAAATGCAACACCTGCGGCTCCACCTCGGGCTGTAGCTAAGGATAGTCCCGGTACGCGTCATGCACCGGGATACGAGACCGCATCCATAGGCTTACCTTGGGGGATGCGCAGGGGATGAGGCGGCTCTTCGTGATCTGCTGATATCCCCGACGAAATTGAAGCTCCGGCAAGTTCGGCGCTTCACCATGATCGGGAACCAAAACACTTTGGGTTTCTGAAATCTGTCTGGGGTGGGTGCGCTCATCCCATACGCCGAGAAGGACAAGGCAAGAAAAACACGGGCGGTCAATGAAAAGAGCCTGATCGGCGAAACTGGCCCTCTCCAAACTGGAGGGGGCCTTTTGCTTTTGTAAATCTAATGCACGTCGGTCCGCCGCGTATGACCCTATAGCTTTTGCGTTTTAACGGCGAAGCTGAACGAATTGTTAAGTATAATCTGCGAGATATGAAACAGGGTCGGAACGGTACGGCCTGACAGTCCGGGGATGGGCTGTGATCTCCATGTCTTATAGGGTTTCACCGATGCACCGCTTTGCTCGGCATAATATCTGCTGCATGCATTCTGCTCTGCTGTTGGGCGCTTGCACCGTGCTGGGAGCCGCAATGCTGAGCACGCCTGCGGCCTCTGACGACTGGTCTGGGCGGTTTTTGGGGATGACGCTGGTCGGTGACGTTGTGTCTGACGAGGCGGAAATGCCCAATGCTGGCACGGACCTGCGCCCCGTCAGTGAGGCGAGCGCATATATTCCAGCCCTGCCTACGACGGAATCAAGGCCGATCTATGATCTACAACCCCATGGAAGCAGCAGCCTGTTTGTCGAAGATCACGAGGAACTTGGCATTCTTGGCTTTGGCGTCGCGATTGAAATATCGCCGGGCGTGCAGTTGAGTGGCAGCCTCAGCGGAAGACGCAGCGCGGACGGGGATTACTCCTTGTCGAGCGAGAACCGGCAACTGGCGCTCACCGCAGCCTTTCGGTTCTGAGCGGGATACCATGGCGCGGGTGAACTCCGGGCTTGGCCGATCCAAAAACATGTGCTAGCTGAACACTATGGCGCATATCGAAACCATTATTACCATTTGTATTGCCTGCTGATCTTCAGCGGGCTGGTTTCTGTCGTTCTCTTTCATGTGACAAGTTGCTAAGCCCGCGCTGCGCGCAGTGCGCTTGGTGAGGTATTTGGGGTTCGCCCGAGCTGACGTGTTGTCGAAGGAGCTGACATGACGACGATCAAATTGCACAACTCAAAGACCCGCAAAAAAGAGGTCTTTATCCCGATTGATCCGGACAATGTGCAGATGTACGTCTGTGGCCCCACGGTCTATGATCGGGCGCATCTTGGCAATGCACGGCCCGTGGTGGTGTTTGACGTGCTGTTCCGGCTGCTGCGCCATGTCTACGGCGACGCGCACGTCACCTATGCACGCAACTTCACCGACGTCGATGACAAGATCAACGCGCGTGCGGCCGAAAGCGGGCGCGAGATCGGCGAGATCACCGCCGAGACCACCCAGTGGTTTCTGGACGATATGGGCGCGCTTGGGGCGCTGGAGCCCACGCATATGCCGCGCGCGACCCAGTATATCCCGCAGATGGTCGCGATGATCGAGGACCTGATCGCGCGGGGGCATGCCTATGCTGCCGAAGGCCATGTGCTGTTTGCGGTGGACTCCTGGCGCGAAGGCTACGGTCAGCTTTCGGGCCGCTCCGTTGACGATATGATCGCGGGGGCCCGCGTTGAGGTGGCGCCTTACAAGAAAAACCCGATGGATTTTGTGCTCTGGAAGCCTTCGGATGCGGCGCAGCCGGGCTGGGACAGCCCTTGGGGGCGCGGACGTCCGGGTTGGCATATCGAATGCTCCGCCATGAGCCATGATCTCTTGGGCGAGAGCTTTGACATTCACGGCGGTGGCAACGATCTGATGTTCCCGCATCATGAAAACGAGATCGCCCAGAGCTGCTGCGCCAATCCCGAAGGCGAGTTCGCGCGTTACTGGCTGCACAATGAGATGTTGCAGGTTGAAGGCAAGAAGATGTCCAAATCGCTGGGCAATTTCTTCACCGTGCGCGATCTGCTGGAACAGGGCATTCCGGGCGAAGTCGTGCGGTTTGTGTTCCTGCAGACCCATTACCGTAAGCCGATGGACTGGACCGAGAAGAAGGCCGCGGAGGCGGAGGCGACGTTGCGCAAGTGGCGGGCGCTGACAGCGGGCATCGAGCCCGCCGCCACCGCTGCTGTCGCGGTCGTGGACGCACTGGCGGATGATCTCAATACCGCCGGGGCAATTGCCGAGATGCACAAGCTGGCAGCGGCTGGCGATGCGGCGGGATTGCTGGCGGCGGGACAGTTGGTGGGGCTTTTGAGTGATGAGATGGGTGACTGGGCTGCAGCGCCGTCGGTTGATCTCTCGGCGCATGAGGCGCGACTGTTCGCGGCGCGCCAGACGGCCATGGAAACCAAGGATTTTGCCGAGGTAGATCGCCTCAAATCGGCCTACACGGAGGCAGGGCTGGAGGTGCGTATGTCGAAAACAGGTGTGGAACTTGTGCCCGGCACAGGGTTTGACGCGGCCAAGCTGGAGGGGCTGGAATGACGGAACGGCTCTACCTCTATGACACCACCCTGCGCGACGGGCAGCAGACGCAAGGGGTGCAGTTCTCCACGTTAGAAAAAAAGCAGATCGCCCAGGCACTTGATGACCTAGGTGTGGACTACATCGAGGGCGGCTGGCCCGGTGCCAACCCGACCGACAGCGCTTTTTTCGATGAGGCACCCGAGACTCGCGCGACGCTCACGGCTTTTGGCATGACCAAGCGGGCAGGGCGCTCGGCTGAGAATGACGATGTGCTGGCGGCGGTGATGAATGCGGGCACCAAGAGCGTCTGTCTGGTGGGCAAGTCGCATGACTATCATGTGACTGCGGCGCTTGGCATTTCTCTGGAAGAGAACCTTGACAATATCGCGCAGTCTGTGGCGCATATCGTGTCGCAGGGGCGCGAGGCGCAGTTTGATGCCGAGCATTTCTTTGACGGATACAAGGCCAATCCAGACTATGCGCTGGCGGCCTGTCGCGCGGCACTGGAGGCAGGGGCGCGCTGGGTTGTGTTGTGCGATACCAATGGCGGAACGCTGCCGCATGAGGTTCATCGCATCGTATCCGAGGTGATCGCTGCGGGGCTGCCGGGTGATCATCTGGGTATTCACGCCCATAATGACACCGAAAATGCGGTTGCCTGTTCGCTGGCGGCGGTGGATGCGGGCGTGCGCCAGATCCAGGGTACGCTCAACGGTCTGGGCGAGCGCTGCGGCAATGCCAACCTCACCACCCTGATCCCAACGCTTCTGTTGAAGGAGCCCTATGCCAGCGCGTATGAGACCGGCGTGCCGCAGGGGGCGCTGGCGCGGTTGACCAAGGTGAGCCGGATGCTGGACGAGATCCTCAACCGGGTTCCGCAGAAACAGGCGGCCTATGTGGGGGCCTCGGCCTTTGCCCATAAGGCGGGGCTGCATGCGAGCGCGATCCTCAAGGACCCCTCGACCTACGAGCATATTGAGCCTGCGGTGGTGGGCAATAGCCGCGTCATCCCGATGTCCAATCAGGCGGGGCAGTCGAACCTGCGCCGTCGTCTGGCAGAGGCGGGCCTGACGGTTGAAAAAGGCGACCCCGCGCTTGGCCGGATTCTGGAGCGGGTGAAGGAACGCGAAACCGAAGGCTATTCCTACGACACGGCGCAGGCGTCCTTTGAGCTGCTGGCGCGCGAGGAACTGGGCCAGATGCCGCAGTTCTTTGAGGTCAAGCGCTACAAGGTCACGGTGGAGCGGCGCAAGAACAAGTATGATGAGATGATCAGCCTGTCGGAAGCTGTTGTGGTTGTTAAAGTGGATGGCGAAAAGCTCCTCTCGGTGAGTGAATCGCTTGATCCCTCGGGTAGCGACCGTGGCCCGGTGAACGCTTTGGCCAAGGCGCTGCGCAAGGATTTGGGGCGCTACTCCAAGGTGTTGGACGACATGCGGCTGGTCGACTTCAAGGTGCGCATCACCCAGGGCGGCACCGAGGCTGTGACCCGCGTCATCATCGACAGCGAAGACGGCAAGGGGCGGCGCTGGTCCACTGTTGGCGTTAGTCCGAACATATTGGATGCGTCTTTTGACGCGCTGCTCGATGCGATGAACTGGAAGCTGCTGCGCGATGCGGCCGAGGCAGCGGATGCAGTTTGACGATGACCTGATCGCCTGCGCCGAGGCGGTTCAGAAGGGCGATCCGGATCGTTTTCTGGCTGCAATGGCCGCTCCCGTCGAGGCGCGGCCACTGCTGTTTGCGCTCTACGCTTTTAACATCGAGATGTCGCGCGCCCCCTGGGCCAGTCAGGAGAGCATGATCGCCGAGATGCGGGTGCAGTGGTGGCGCGATGTCGGGGCGGAGATTGCATCCGGTGGGCAGGTGCGCCGGCATTATGTTTCGACACCGCTGGCGCGGCTGGTCAACCACGAGGCGGCGCAGGTCATTGATGCGATGGCGGAGGCGCGGCGCTGGGATATCTACCGCGATCCGTTCGAGGATGAGGCGGCATTTGACGCTTATATCGACGCCACCGCGGGCGGTCTGATGTGGATGGCGGCGGCCTCTCTGGGGGAGGCCGAAGAGCGCGTGGTGCGCAACTACGCCTATGCGGCGGGGCTTGCGGCCTATCTGCGTGCCATCCCGGAGCTTGAGGCCCAAAAACGGGTGCCGCTGCTGGATGGCACCGAGGCCGGGTTGGTCCGGCTGGCGGAACGTGGGTTGGACCGGCTTGCCGCTGCCAGACAGAGGCGGCGGGCGATTTCCTCTGCGGCAAGCAGTGCCTTGCTGCCCGGCTGGCAGGCAGGTGCCATATTGCGACAGGTCCGGGCAGAGCCCGCGCGCGTGGTGGCAGGCGCGCTTGGCATGAGTGAGTTTCGCAGGCGGGTCTCGCTGATGTGGCAGGCTGGCACCGGGCGCTGGTAGCGCGCCACGGTGCAGCCCGCGATCAGGCGGTGGCGGATTTGGGTTTCAGCACCAGCCAGATCAAGGCACCGCCCGCCAGCACCAGGAAGGGGGCCATGGCCATATTGACGGCGGCCCAGCCCTCGACCGGATTGCCGCCCGAGCAGTTCATCAATCCACCGGATGCAACGGAGGCGACGGTCACGCCGCCAAAGACTAGCAGGTCGTTGAGACCCTGCATCCGACCGCGCTCATGCGCCTCATGCGCGCCAGCGAGCATGGTGGTCGCTCCGATAAAGCCAAAGTTCCAGCCAACGCCCAGAAGGATCAGCGCGATAAAGAAGTTGCCCAGATCCACGCCCTGCAAGGCGACAGCACCGGCACCTGCGAGGATCACCAGCCCCGCGCCAACGACCTTTTCCACGCCGAAACGCGCGATCAGATGCCCGGTAAAGAACGACGGCACATACATGGCCAGAACATGCGAGGTGACCACATCCGCAGCGGTGTTCTGGCTGAACCCACAGCCGACAACCGCCAGCGGCGTAGACGTCATCACCAGATTCATCAGCGCATAAGACACCATGGCGCAGATCACAGCGACCACGATGGTGGGGGTCTTCAACAGCTCCCAGCGGCTGCGACCAATGGGGGCGTCTTCCTTTGGCGCTTCGGGGCGCGGAATGCGCAGAAAGGCAAAAAGACCGACACCCAGCACATTCACCGCGATCACCGCCAGATATGTGCCGAGGAAGGGAATGACGAACGCATCGCTGGTGGCCTTGACCAGCTGCGGGCCGACAATCGCCGACAACAGGCCACCGGCCATCACATAGGAAATCGCCTTGGGGCGAAAGCTGTCAGATGCGGTATCGGCGGCGGCAAAGCGGTAAAACCCCTGCGCGCTCATATAGATACCGGTCAGGGCGCTGCCCACCAGAAACACCGGAAACGAGCCGAGGTAGAGACCATAGCCGCCGATCAGCCCGCCCAGCGCACCGCCGGTGGCGCCAATGGCAAATCCGGCGCGGCGTCCGTACCGCTGCATGATCGCCGAGATTGGCGTGGCCGAGAGCATCGAGCCTGCGACGATCAGCGAAATCGGCAGGGTCGCCAGACAGGGGTTGGTGGCCAGGGATTGACCGGCCAGTCCGCCCACGATGAAAATCATCGGCATCTGCGCGCCCAGAAAGGCCTGCGCGAGCACAAGAATCAGAACATTGCGCTTTGCAATATGGTCGTCGGGGGCGGGAGCGGTCATAGTCATGGCAATTGCGTAGCCCTGAACAGGTGAAGGAACAAGAAGCGTGCAGTGCACCAATACAATTTTCGCGCGGGGCACCAGATGACGGTTGGCCGCATCATCGAGACCCCGGCCTGCGTGGCCGAAGGCGCCGCGTGGCTCTCTGCGCAAGATCCACGCTTTGCCGATGCGCTGGCGCTCACGGGGCCGCTGCCTCTTCGGCGCAAGCCTGATGGGTTTGCGCAGCTTCTGAGTGCCATTGTCAGCCAGCAGGTCTCGGTGGCGTCGGCCAATGCGATCTGGAACCGCCTGCGCGCGGCAAAACTGACCGGACCGCGCAAGATCCTCCGGGCTAGCGATGAGGATCTGCGCGCGGCGGGCCTGAGCCGCCAAAAGATCCGCTATGCCCGCGCATTGGCGGATGCGAGCATAGATTTCAAAGCGTTACGGGATGTTCCTACAGCAGATGTGGTGACAGAGCTGACACAGGTTTCGGGCATCGGCATCTGGACGGCGGAGATCTACGCGATGTTTTCCCTTGGGCGGGCGGATGTCTTTGCCCCCGGCGATCTGGCTTTGCAGGAAAGCGCGCGGCTGTTGTTTGACCTGCCGGAACGCCCCAAAGAGCGTGCCCTGCGTGACATGGCCGCGGCGTGGTCACCGTGGCGGTCGGTTGCGGCGCGGCTTTTGTGGGCCTATTACCATGTGGCAAAGGACAGGGAAGGGATCCGATGACTCGCGTTTTGACTGCCGGCCGCAAAGAGCCGCTCTCCGGTGACACCCGCTCCGCCGTGGTGTTTTTGCACGGCTATGGGGCCAATGGGGCGGATCTTCTGGGCCTTGCCGACCCGCTGGCTGAACATTTGCCGGACACTTTGTTTGTTGCCCCCGATGCGCCCGAGGCCTGCGCCGGTGCGCCGATGGGATTCCAGTGGTTCCCGATCCCGTGGATTGACGGCTCCTCTGAAGAAGAATCCATGCGTGGCATGATGGCGGCGGTGGATGACCTCAACGCGTTTCTGGATGCCTTCATGGTGGATGAGGATCTGCTGCCGGAGCAGGTGGTTCTGCTGGGCTTCTCGCAAGGCACCATGATGGCGCTGCATGTGGCCCCGCGTCGCGAAGACCCCGTGGCGGGGATCGTGGCGTTTTCCGGTCGTCTGCTGTCGCCGGACACCTTCAGCGATGAGGTCGTGAGCCGGATGCCGGTGCTGCTGGTGCATGGGGACGAGGACGACGTGGTACCGCCGCAATCTCTGCCGCAGGCTGCTGAAGCGCTGCAAGAAGCGGGCTTTCAGGATGTGTTTGCCCATGTGATGAAGGGCACCGGCCACGGGATCGCGCCCGATGGGTTGAGTGTGGCCTTGGCCTTCATGCGCGACAAACTGAGCCTGTGATGCGCGGTCAGCGCTGTTCTTTCAGCACGATCTGAGACTGGGCCCGCTCGATGAGCGGGCTCTTTGCGATCTGGTCGTTGAGTTGCGTCAGCGCATCGGTATCCGCAACCGCAACCATCGCCATCGCGTCCCAATCCCCCACCAGTGACGCCACATAGGTGATGCCCGGCGTAGCCGACAACCACTCAAGCGCGGGCGCGCAGGGGCGCGTTGCAAATCGCAACAGGATCATCGCCCGCAACGGCGCGGCCGTCTCGGTGACGGCAACGTGGTAGCCGGTGATGAGGTTTTGATCTTCCATCGCCCGAATCCGGTCCTGCACCGCCTGACGCGAGAGATTCACCGCACGCCCGATGGCGGCGGTGCTCTGCCGGGCATTGCGGGTGAGTTCTGCCAGAATGCGTCGGTTTGTCGGGTCCAGATCCACGGTTCAGGTCCTCTTGCGGTTCCCCGGCGCAAAGCGGCGAAACGCCGGTTTCTTCCGGCGGTCTGCGGGCTGTTCGTGCGTCGCTTGATGTCAGATCATGCGCATAATCAGAACGGAGCGAAAGATGAAACTGATTTCACCGCAAGAGTTTACCGCCTCGCGCGCCTGGGAGGCCCTGGATATCGAACGATTTACCGGAGCGACCACGGTGCGGCTGCACTGGACGGATCAGCCCTATGTCTGGCACGTCAATGACGGGGCCGAGGTCTTTGTGGTCCTGAAGGGCGCGGTCGACATGCATGTGCGCCAGAACGGCCAAGTAGAGGTGCACGCCCTGTCCGAGGGGGATATTTTCCACGCAGAGGTGGGCGATGAGCATGTGGCGCATCCGCGCGGGGCGGCGCGGGTCCTGGTGATCGAGGCCGAGGGTAGTATCTGAGCGGATCAGCCGTCGCGGCGCTGTCGGGGTTTGCGGGCAGATGTCGCACCGGCGCGCCGTTTTGCAGCATGTTTGCGGCTGGGTTTGGCGGCGGGTTTTGGCGGGCCGGGCACGCGCGGCGGGTCCAGGTCGTCCCATTTGCCCTGCACTAGCCCATCCAGTGTCCAGGCACCAACGGCGTAGCGGATCAACCGCAAGGTTGGATGCCCTACGGCGGCTGTCATGCGCCGGACCTGTCTGTTCTTGCCCTCGGTGATCTTCAACTCCAGCCACGCGGTGGGCACGGATTTGCGCTCCCGGATCGGCGGGGTGCGGGCCCAGAGCTGAGCAGGCTCATTGATCAGACGCGCCTTAGCAGGACGGGTCATTCCGTCTTTTAGCTCAACCCCTTGGCGGAGTAAGTTCAGAGCGTCTTCATCGGGGATACCCTCGACCTGCGCCCAGTAGGTTTTTTCCAGCTTATGCTTAGGGTCGCTGATCCAGGCCTGCAGACGGCCATTGTCGGTGAGCAGCATCAACCCTTCACTGTCGCGGTCCAAACGCCCGGCGGGGTAGACGCCGGGACAGTCGACATAATCGCTCAGCGTGGCACGCGGGCTGCCTTCGCTGCCGCGATCGGTGAACTGCGGCAGCACGTCAAAGGGTTTGTTGAAACGGATCAAACGGCTCATGGGGTTGGCTCTACGGGCAGGCGGGCCGTGGTGCAAGCCTGCGCAGATGCCGCGTTGCGGAATGCCTGATGTGCGGGCTGTGGATAACTGTCACGCCTCTGTAACGGAATCATCCTATCTCACACGACATCTGGTGGCGCTTTGGGGCTTGTCAGGCTCCGGCCACGATATATAGTCAATCACAAGCTGGGGCGGGTTCCCCGCTCTGGTGCCATCTCGAGGCAAGCAGGGCGAGGAAGACGTTCATGGACGGAGACTTCAGGACAGAATTCGTAAGGGAGCCGGGGGCTCTGAAACAACATCCAGCGCTGGTGTTGAACGCGGATTATCGTCCTTTGTCATACTACCCCTTGTCACTCTGGCCATGGCAGGACGCCGTCAAAGCCGCTTGGCTCGATCGGGTTGCCATCGTGGCCGAGTATGACGAGGTTGTGCGCAGTCCCAGTACCGAGATCCGAATACCGTCGGTCGTGGTACTGAAGGACTTTGTCAAACCCCAAAAGCGCGTGGCCTTCACGCGCTTTAATTTATTCTTGCGGGACGAATTTCGCTGTCAGTATTGCGGGGCGAAGGGCGATTTGACCTTTGACCATGTGGTGCCGCGCGCCTCTGGTGGGATCACCAGTTGGGAAAACGTGGTGGCAGCCTGTTCGCGCTGCAATCTCAAGAAAGGCTCCAAGCCTCTGCACCGTGCGGGCATGTCCCTGCGCAAACCACCGCGCCGTCCCGGGGCGGATGAGCTGCGCAATACGGGTCGCAAGTTCCCGCCCGGCTACCTGCATGAAAGCTGGATGGATTATCTCTATTGGGACAGTGAACTAGAGGCCTGAACCCTTTGGTATAAAAAGAAAAGCGCGCCCCGAGAGGCGCGCTTTCTATATCAGGCCTTGGCGCGTTGCACCATGCCAAAGAGGTCGCGCGGATCATCCGGATCTGCCAGCATGTCGAGATCGATGAAGTAATCCGTGTCCTTGATGCGGTCGCGAATGTAACGCAGAGCCGAGAAGTCCTCGATTGCAAAGCCGACACTGTCAAAAAGCGTGATTTGTCGATCACCGGTCCGGCCCGGTTTGTGACCGGAAATCACTTCCCACAGTTCCGTCACGGCGAAGTCCTCGGGCATCTGCTGGATCTCGCCCTCGACGCGGGTTTGCGGCGGATACTCCACAAACACGTCCGAGCGGTTGAGGAGGCCGGGCGCAAGCTCGGTCTTGCCGGGGCAGTCGCCGCCGATGGCGTTGATATGCACACCGCTGCCGACCATGTTATCGGTCAGGATGGTGGCATATTGCTTGTCCGCGGTGCAGGTGGTGAGGATCTGTGTGCCCTCGATTGCCTCTTCCGGGGTTTTGCAGATGGTCACATCAATACCCAACCCTGCGAGGTTCTGCGCGCATTTCTCGGTTGCCGCCGGGTCCTTGTCATACAGGCGCACGGCCTTGAGACCGATGATCGCCTTCATCGCCAACGTCTGAAATTCCGACTGCGCGCCATTGCCGATCATTGCCATGGTATCCGCGCCCTTGGGGGCCAGATGCTTGGCCACCATGGCCGAGGTCGCGGCGGTGCGCAGGGCGGTGAGGATGGTCATCTCGGTCAAGAGCACCGGATAGCCGGTATAGACATCGGCGAGCAGACCAAAAGCCGTCACGGTTTGCAGCCCCTCAGACGTGTTCTTGGGGTGGCCGTTGACGTATTTGAACCCGTAAGCCTCGCCATCGGAGGTGGGCATCAGTTCGATCACACCGACGTCAGAATGGCTGGCGACACGGGGGGTCTTGTCAAACAGCTCCCAGCGTTTGAAATCCGCCTCGATATAGTCGGCCAGATCACGCATCATATCCTCTATTCCGACATGATGAATGAGGCGCATCATGTTGTCTACGCTGACAAAAGGAACAAGGGCCTTATCGGAAGGTTGGGTCATTGCATGGTCCTTTGACGGGGGCTGAGGTGAATGCCGGCGAGCATGCAGCGCACCGACCCACCGGCCGTTTCAAGTGTGGGAATGGAGAGCGGCAGCAGCTCTGCCGAGCGTTCGATCACCGCCCGCTGGTCCGGGGACAACGCCCGTGCCGCACGGGCGGACAGCGCCAGCACGCGCCGGTGCCCGGTCAGTTCGAAGGTATTGCCGAGAAAGTTCTGGATCTGCGCGGCAGACAGGTCGATGACGTTGCGCCCGCTTTCTTCGAGCCGCTGCCTGACCTCTGCGCGTCGGGTGGCGTCGCGGATCATGTCCAGGCAGATCAGCGCATAGTCGGTGCCGATGCCCATCAGGACATTGGTGTGATACACATCGCGCCCCTGATCGTCGCAGGCTTCAAACACCATCGGTTCATAGTTGAAATGGGTGCAGAACCGCTCCAGCAACACCGGATCGGCGCGGTTTGATTTGACCGTATAGGCAATGCGCCCGATGTGATCGAGCACCATGGCGCCGGTGCCTTCGAGCGACAGAGCGTCCTGTTCCAGGCCAGAATAATCGATCACGTCCTGAACGCGGTACTCCCGCTTCAGCATCTCGATCACGTCCCAGCGCCGCTCTCGGCGCCGGTTGGCCGCAAACATCGGGTAGACCGCCACATGACCGCCGGCGTGGGTGGAGAACCAGTTGTTGGGAAAGACGGAATCCGGGGTGTCGCGGCTGGTGTCCTCGAACACATGGACCGTTACGCCTGCTTCGCGCAGCGCAGCGACCGCGCCGTCGAATTCGGCGATCGCGCGTGCGCTGATGGTGTTGGCATTGGCATCGGCCTGCGCCTGAAACGCATTGTCCCCTCGGGTTTCCGGGTTCGAGATAAAGTGATGCGGCCTCACCATCACCACCGCCGCAGGAGCCTGAAGCATGCTCATGCGTTGTAGCTACGGGTTGGGCGGTCAAAGACGCGCCGCCCCATGGCAGAGGCACAAAGATCCACCATCAGATGCGCGGTGCGGCCACGCTCATCCAGAAATGGATTGAGTTCCACCAGATCCATCGAAGTCATCAGGCCGCTGTCATGCAGGATTTCGCAGACCAGATGGCCTTCACGCACGGTCGCACCGCCCGGAACTGTGGTGCCAACAGCAGGTGCGACGGAGGGATCGAGGAAATCCACATCCAATGAGACATGCAGCATGCCGTTCTGCGCGGCGACCTTTTCCAAAAAGGCACTTAGCGGACGGGCGATGCCGTTTTCATCAATATCGCGCATGTCGTGGCGGTGAATGCCGACCTTCTCCATGGCTTCGCGTTCTGCGGTGTCCACCGAACGCAGACCGATCATGCAGACATTTTCGGGCGGCACTGGGTTGGGAACCGGCGGGAAAGTATCAAACTGTGCCTGTTTGGTGAAATAGCGCACGGGGCAGCCGTGAAGATTGCCGGAGTCGGTGCTCTCAAGTGAGTGGTAGTCGCTGTGGGCATCCAGCCAGAGCACAAACAGCGGGCGCCCGTGAGTTGCGGCGTGGTTTGCGACACCGCGCACGGTCCCCAGCGCCAAGGCATGATCGCCGCCAAGGAAAATCGGCATACCGCGTGCCATAGCAGCTTCTGCGGCTTCTGACAGGCTCTCGGTCCAAGCGCGGGTGAGGTTTGGTTCATGCAGTTTGCACGCACCATCATCGGGCGCATGCGGGGCAGGGGTGACGTTACCAATGTCCTCGACCGTGTGGCCGAGACTTTCCAATGCGCCGGCCAGCCCGGCAGTGCGATAGGCGTCCGGGCCCATGAGGCAACCGGTGCGACGCTTGCCGCTGTCGACGGGTGCGCCAACGAGAATACAATGACGAGAAGACATTCGCGATCTCCTTGATTGGGGTTGGGTTTGATATTTCTCCGATTTGAGGTGGAATACAGAGAGCAAATTGCTCATAAGGAGAAGAGATAACACAAAACGGAGCCGATACATGGACAAAACGGATGAACGCCTGATTGCGGCCCTGCGCCACGATGCCAGAGCCTCACTCTCCGATCTTGCCATGCAGTTGGAACTGTCGCGCACGACGGTGCGCACGCGGATCGAGCGGCTGCAATCACGCGGTGACATCCTGGGGTTCACGGTGGTTCTGAAAGAGGACGTGCTGCGCGATCCGGTCAGAGGTCTGATGATGATCGGTATTGAGGGGCGCGGGGCATCGCGCATCACAAGGCAGCTTCAGGGCCTGCCTGAAGTGCGGGCGGTCCACACCACCAACGGGCGCTGGGATCTGATTGTAGAGCTGGGGACAGAAACGCTTGAGACGCTTGATGAGGCGCTTGCGAAAATCCGTATGTTTGATGGTGTGGTGACCAGCGAAACCAACCTGTTGCTGGCCACCAAGAAAGACAGTCGCGCCGTAAGCTGACCCTCAAGCTGACCCTTAGCGTGCGTGACGGGCAGCTGCGAACCATAGCGCGGCCAGACCAAACGAGATCACCGCGTTCCAGCCCGCCATGGACAGGCCGAACATCTCCCACGGGATGTCGTCACAGCGCACGAGGGGCGCGGACATGATCTGCGACATCAGCTCATCCGCGCTGAGGTTGTCAATCGCGCCAGAGGTGCAGGTGGTCGGGCCTTCCCACCATCCCTGTTCAACGCCTGCATGAAAGGCACCGATAGCGGATGTGGTTAGGGCGGCCAGTGCACCCAGATAGGGCAAAATCGCACCAGGGATCAGAACCGCAAGAATACCGATGCCAACGGCTGCCCCATGCGGGTAGCGCTGCCAGATACAGAGTTTGCAGGGCGCAAGCTCGCCAATATACTGAAATCCAAATGCCCCAAGCAGCAGCGCTGCAGAGCCTCCAGCGGCAAGCAGGATAAGAAAACGGCTGAACGTCATAGATACCTCAGTGCAAGAAAGCCGCCAAAGAGCAGCAGACAGAAGACGGTGAACACCAGCCCCAAGCGCTTTTCAATAAAGTCACGCACCGGCGCGCCGAATTGCCACAGCAACCCCGCCACAAGGAAGAACCGCAAGGCACGAGCAAGGAGCGAGGTCGCCACAAAAGTCATGATCGGCATGCCCGTCCAGCCGGACATGATGGTGATGACCTTGTAAGGAAACGGCGTCACCCCCGCGATCAGCACCGCCCAGAAGCCAAAGTCGTTAAAGCGCTCGTTAAACTCGGCCATCTTGTCGGCCTTGCCCATCGCTTCAAGGATTGGCTGGCCGATGCCCTCGTAGAAGAACGCACCAATGGCATAGCCCAATAGACCACCTGCAACGGACGCCAAAAGCGCCACGAGCGCAATGAGCCAGGCACGCGAAGGTCGTGCAAGGATCATCGGGATCATCAGCACGTCCGGCGGGATCGGAAAGACCGAGCTTTCGATAAATGCCACAATCGCCAGCCACCACAGCGCATGCGGGTGGTCGGCAAGCGCCATAGTCCGATCATAAAGGGAACGCAGCATTTTACGGAAAAGACCTCTTCAACAAGCTATTGCGTTCAGGTGGCATGTGGGCATCACCGGGTCAACTCTCCACTTCGTGAGCTTGGGACCGGTGGCAAATTTTCTTCATAAAACACTGCTTTTGCCTCTGGACCTTGGGCAAAAGCAGCGATAGGAACCTCCTCATGCCCAAGTGGCGGAATGGTAGACGCAGGGGATTCAAAATCCCCCGATGGAAACATCATGTCGGTTCGAGTCCGACCTTGGGTACCACCGCAAAATCAATCACTTATGTAGGTTTCTTGATCTACTTAAATAAGCGCCCGGTACTCACGCGGTACACGAGTGGGTACACGTTGCGTTCTCAACCCCGTTTTGCACGAATCTCCACAACATTGTTGGCCGCACCCGAACGGTCGCGAGTATAGATCGCGGTGGTGTTGCCTTGGGTGTGCT
The DNA here is from genome assembly GCF_000376545.2 of Tritonibacter mobilis F1926. NCBI lineage: Bacteria > Pseudomonadati > Pseudomonadota > Alphaproteobacteria > Rhodobacterales > Paracoccaceae > Tritonibacter > Tritonibacter mobilis. The sequence continues at coordinate 1,565,112 of NZ_CP015230.1, read as the reverse complement.
GCGCCGCGTGCTGGAGTGTAGTGGGATCTACCAAAGACTTTGCCTCTGTAATGCCCCCGGCGCGCGTATCGCGGATCTGCAATTCGTCAGGGAATGGCTCAAGGCCTGATTTCGCGCGGGATTTGTTCACCGCCCGCAGGATCTCTTTGAAGCCGCGAGACAGAACGCCGTTTTTGGGTGGCTTCCCATTTGCCAGTGTAATGACGGGACCGGTGCGCTGATCCCTTGGAATAGCCAGAAGCCGCCGCCTGATATCTGGGGTGTGTTCCAGGGTGAAGGTGTACGGTTCAGTCAGGCTCTTGCGGGTCTTGCTGATGACCTTCGTGAACTGCGTCACTTCTCGATCGAACATATCCCACGTCAAACCGTCGACCCATATCTGCCCTCCGTCGCGAACGCCGCCTTGCTGGGTATCGGCCTTGACCCATTGTCCATGCACATCGACCCCTCGCAGAATAAATTCAAACCGCATGAGAATGGCCAAGGAAAGGTGATGGCGACCGGTTCGATCTGCTTCAGTGACAATCGCGTCAATCTGTTCACGGGTGGCGAAGTTCGATCGACGGGGAGGGTTCTGGATCCGTACTTCCTCCCGGATGGCCTTCACCTTGGAACAATGGTCGTTGCCGATCTTGATCCCATGCGACACGATCAAGCGCCAGTGGGTGAACCATTTCTTGATGTAGTGGGTGGAGCGGCCCTTATCCAACATGGACTTTTTCCATCGCATGATCCGCTCAAAGTCAGTGTCCTCGATGAGGACATTGCCAATAGCCTTCTCGATGTATCCCATCATCTGGCGATACTTGTCCTGAGTTTGCGGTAAGACGTCATGGAACGAGCTGAACTCGTCGGACAGGTAACGGCCAATTAGCCACCCCCATGTGCCCGCTTTTCGGCCTTTGGCCTCACCGTCAAACCAGTCCAGCATTTCGCGGGTGAGGGCGCGGCAGTGCGCTGCGCGCTCTAGGTCGAGGCCATCGCCCTGCGATCCGCCAAGGTCGTAGGTTTTGATTTTGTAACCGGCCTCTAGGTACTTTTTGCTTGGCCGCCAGAAATAGCGGTCCCGGTCTTTCCGGTACTTCAGGAACGGCGCATAGTCCGGTTCGCTGTCGTCCCAGAGCGAGTCTCTAAAACGCATCGTGGTTCTCCGTATGGTTGGTTTCCTTCAACCGCTCGGAGCGCGCCTTCGCTGTTCTTGCGTTGCGTTCACGCGCCCATTCCTCAACCGCCTCACGATGGCGCATGCCGATCGCGGGATCAATCTTTGGAAAGCCGTACTGGCGTTCCAAGGTTTCACTGTTCGAGCGCAGCCACTTGACGTCATGGCCGAGCATTTTGGCTATGTCGGATTCCTTCACGAAAAGCTGCTGCACTGGCATGTCAGGTCTCCTGTGCGAGGGCGCGGAGGTAGTGGTCAAACACCCTCCGCAGCATCGGCTTGCAGTGGTTGAAAGCCATGGGGCTCAAAGGTTCCTGCACAATATCGCGCCACGCTTCGATGAACTCCCAGCCCGCGCTGTTCAACTCATCGCTCATCCCGGTTTCTTTTGTCAGCAGCACCTTGGCCGCCTCCTGCACGCTCTGCCGCGGGGCTGGCTCGGACTTGAGGGCGCGGATCAAGCGTTCAGTTGTCGCCATTCCCGGGCTTCCAGAACCACGGACAATTTCTGCCGCTTCCTCCAGCGCCGCATTCCGCGCCTCCGCCAGTTGCCCGGTCAGCGTCTGGATCTCCTCGGCCTGTTCCGCGCAGGTGCGGGCGCAGTCCTCTGCCTGTTTGGCGAGGGTGTCGCGTTCTGCCACCAAGGCGCGCATCCGGTCGGCGTCTTGGTGGTGTTGGTTCATCGCGCAGTGCTCGATGTGATCGCAGCGCGCGATGATCGCTGCTGTGGTGGTGTCAGTCATCGGTCTGCTCCTTGTCCCACGGCGGGGTATCTATGGTGGGGGGCTTGGCGTCCTTCCGGCGGATGCTGAGGCTCTGGGCGATTCCGAGGACGGTCTTTTGGGGTATCCGCGCGATCTGGGACCCGGAGAGCTGCCCGGTCGAGTGGTTGCCCTGGTTGGCCTTTTCGTTTTCGGTCGACGTCTGGGACGCGGAATGGCCCGAGGAAACGCAACGCGAGGTCATTCGGCGGAGCTTTGAGGTTCACCAGCACAAGGGCACGAGGCAGGCGGTTGAGCGTGCACTGGGTGCTTTGGGCTTCAATGTCGACCTTAGTGAATGGTTCGAATACGGGGGCAATCCTCACACCTTCCGCATTGATGCATTTGGCGAAGATATCTTTGATGCGGGGTATCAGATCGACAGCGTGCTTTTTGAGCGGATCACCAATCTGATCGAACACGTAAAGCCCGCGCGGTCGCACTTCGATTTGAGGATCGGAGAGGGCTTCAGGTCCGAATGCGAGATCCGCAGCGGCGCGCGCCCGGTGTATTCGCATCGGCTGGACACTGACCCAGAGCCGCGCCCTGCAACGGCCAGCGCTGAGCTGGTCATGCGGACAGCGCCACGGGTGCGAACTGTTGCAGCGCTTGAGCTAGATCCTCGACCACGTTCGCGGCGGGTGTCTGTGGCGGTCGCCGCTCGAACAGGCGCACGGGTAGTCCTTATCAGTCAACAGCTTCACGACGTTCAAAGGAGGGCCGTAGCGTAATGCCCACAACGCTTCTTACCGATATCGCCGAGGCAAAGCTGACTGCCGCCGCTGGCTCTGGCACTCAGGTCGCAATCACTCACATTGCACTGGGAGACGGCAACGGCGGCAATTACGGCCCTGGATTTGGACAGACTGCCTTGCAGCGCGAGCTGGCGCGGCAACCCATCGAGACACGCCACATTGTCGGGAACAATGCCTGGCGCGTCAAAGCGGAGTTCGGCCCGGAGACACCGTCATTCTTCGTGCGTGAAATGGGGTTCTTCGATGCCGACGGCGACCTGATTGCGATCTGGGCTGGCGACGATGTGGTGGCGCGCCAGACCGGAGCGATCACCTATTTGGTCGACCATGTGCTGAGCTTTACTCGCGTTCAGGACGGCCTGGTCATCGTCAACGCACCGGATGACGTGGTGTTCGACCTTGCTGTCACCACCGGCACCGCAATCGCAAACCTGCAACTTGAACAGCTGCGCCAAGCGGATGCCATCCGCAAGGCAGAAGGCACATTCTTTATCTAGGAGGCCACGGGATGGCGACCAGCACAGAGCAAATCAACAATCTGATCGGAGCCTATACGGCGCTGAAACAGTATTTCGAGGGGGCAAAGGATGGCATCGAGGATGCACTTGCCGCTGCTGCATCTCGCTATCAGGGATTCTTTTCGACTGTCCATGTCGACCAAGCAGCCAGGAATGACGCCAACAACGGGACTGCCGACGCGCCCGTTGCATCGATCCAGCGTGCGATTGATCTCTCACCTCATGACGGTTTCAATATGATCAAAGTGCGAGGCAACTACACCGCCACAGTGCGCGTCGTTACCAATGGCCGTATGTTGAGCATCGTTGGGTGCATTGCCGGATCGGAATGGACCACAGCAGATGACCCAGCACAGCGCCCGACCTTAACCATCGGATACTACGACATCAGCGGGTTTGCCGAAGTTGCGGGCTTCCATTGTGGGTATGATACTTACATCAACGTGATTGGTTTCAAGATTCAGCTTCCAAGTCTGGCCGATGTCACGGCTGCATTGCCCGGCTCCAATACCGGAAGCACTAATCCACGCGGCTTGTTTGCTATTCGGTCAAGTTCACACGGGCGCGCGGGTTCGGTGGCGCTGCGCTATTGCGAGCTAATCGTTCCTGCAGATTACTACGGCGCGATCTTCAGTGCAGGGATTGGTTGGTATCTCTTGACCACTGCCTCGACCATCAACGGCGACATCGCGGGCAAGGTACATCCGGAAGTGCCCGCCGCTGCCGTTTCTGACGACTATGCCCGGTTTATTCAGACCACCATGGTCACGCTTTAAGGAGGACAGGCGATGTTGAACTTCACTTACAATGGCCGACGCTACGAGGGCTGGACTGCGAAGGATGCACTGGACGCAGGCGTCCCTGAGGGGACTATCGCAGCAGTAAAGCAGGGTTTGCGCCGCCGTGCAGTCAGTGCTGAATGCCGCCGCCGCATCAGCCGAAGCGCAAATGAATATGGCGACCGCTGCTGCAATCACTTCTGCGAAGGCAGAAGCTGACCGCACCGATGATGACAAAACGGTGCTGGATGGCGTGCATCTGGCGCTTGCCTGGGTTGCTGACATGCGCGCGGCATTCGAGGCTCTGGCTGCAGATCCCGATGCGGATTTCATGAATGCCGCGGCTTGGCCTGCGCTGCCACCAGAAATCCCGCCTCTTATCGAACGATTCTGACCCCCCCATGCTTCAACCGCGCCCTCTGTGGAATTCCGCCAGAGGGCGCGGGTATTTTTATGGCCGATAATCGCTGCAACATCCAATTAGCAGTGAGGGCAAAATGGCTGGTTTTCTCCACGGCGTCGAAGTGCTTGAGATCGACTCGGGCCCGCGCCCGATCCGTACCATCAGCACTGGCGTCATTGGCATTGTAGGCACCGCGCCGGGCGCGGACGCTGATGCCTTTCCTCTCGACACTCCCGTTCTGATCGCCGGTAGCCGTCGCGAGGCGGCACGTCTAGACACGACCGAGGACGGCACCGGGGGCGGCACGTTGCCCGGCGCGCTCGATGGGATCATGGATCAGGCGGGCGCTGTCGTGATCTGTGTTCGCGTCGAAGAGGGGGCGGACGAGGGCGAAACCCTCGCAAATATCATCGGCGGTGTGAATGCGAACACCGGACAGCTCGAAGGTGTTCACGCGCTGGTCGGTGCCGAAAGTGTCGTCGGACATGCGCCGCGCATCCTTTGCGCGCCGGGGTGGACGCATCAGCGGCCCGAAGATGAGGGCAACCCCGGCACCTATTTTGCGAACCCTGTGGTCGCAGAGCTTGAGGGGCTCGCGGACCGCATGGCCGCGGTCGTCATCGCTGATGGCCCCAACACAACCGATGCTGCCGCACAGCTTTATGCCGGCGACTGGGGTACATCGTCCCGCATCTACGTTGTCGACCCTTGGGTGAAGGTGTAGGTTTATAACAGTTGCTCAATATTTCGGCGCTCGGGCCAATTGCCGAGGCCATTGAAAGCCGTTTCCGATGGACTGAAAGATGAGGCGGTTGCCGAAGCGGAAACGCGCTGCACGGACAGGATAGATGTAAAACTTGGCATGTGAGTTGGAAACGTCATAGGCTTGGGGTGCGACCCAAATCGTTTGGCTCGGTGCGAGCCGCATTTATGGATTTTTAGTTTTCTGGGGGAACTCATGACCCGACAAATTCCTTTCATCGACATCCATACACATCTGTTCAATGGTCGATATCTGCCATTGCACGGGATACTGCGATCTTGGGGCGTGCCTCGCATTACGGCGCGCGCCCTCACCGTGCTCCTTGTGCCATTGGTCGGAAAGAGCCGCTTTGAGTACGGCCCGCAAAGTGATGACAATCAGGACGACGTCATTTCCGCCCTCGAGGAGGGATCGGTCGGGCGCATTCATCGGACAATCTTAAAGCGTCTTGAAAAGGCGATGCGCAAGTCTGCGAAAAGCAGCCTTGACGATCAAAGCCATGAGGAAAATCTGCAAGACATGATGCTGGCTCTTGAGGATCTCTACGGCCAGTATGTCAATGAGAAGAACACCTTCACTCTATCATCCAACTTATTGATTCAGAAAAGTTTCGAGCCAGATGATACGTCAGATGAGCCATCTGAACTTCTGGAGCAATTGGATGAGATATTAATGCCTGCGTTTTTGGACGCGGCGCATCATGCCGAGGGGAATGGCTACTTTGAGGGTCACGATCATGGTCATGACCCCCATAGCGCGGATGCGGATCTCGATGGGTTTGGCAACAAGGCCTTTCCAGCGCAGCAGGCCGGCACGCTCCTTAAAATGCTGATCTTCTTCCTCAGTATGTTCCTGTCAGAACGCAACAGATATCGGGCTCTGCAACGCGACTACGCGCGGAATAAACCGGCGGACGGATATGATCCTGAGCATTTGATTTCACTCCTGCCGGATATGCGGCGCGCTTATGAGCGCGTCATAGATGGAAGCCCAAAAAAGCCCTATTTCAGCGCCAGCACTCAGGTGGCCCGCACCGTGTCCCTTTCGAAGGAGACGGATGGGGTGATTATCCCATTTGGAACGGTGGACCCGTTTCGTGGTGATGGCTGGAAAACCAACGTGCGCCACGCGCAGAATCTTGGTGTCACACATTTCAAGATCTATCCGCCAATGGGATTTCGGCCGATCAGCCGCTTGCACGATTCCGAAGATCCAATCTTTGCCCCAATGGAACTGTCACCGGCGCGCGAGTATCGAGAGTACAAAAAGCAGATTAAGGTCAAAAATGAACCAGAAACCGAACGCGCTATGGCCGATATCATCAGGTATTTTTCCGAAAATGACCTCGGGCTCTTCACCCATTGCACGCCTTTAGGCTTTGAAGCCAGAGAGGGCTTTGGCGTGAACTGTCACCCCGCTTTCTGGGCTTCGGCGATGGAGGAGTATGCAGCGACAGACCTGCGCCTTTGCCTTGGCCACGGCGGGGGAGCGACAGATGTGGATTTCGGAGGTTGGCTGGCCGACGAAGAAGACTGGCCAAAGACAATGGCTTATCGCGGCCTGCTCATGTGCAAGACCTACCGGAATGTCTATATGGGGCTTGGTTACCTGATCCCGCTGCTGAAATCGTCAGGGCGTGATAAGATCCTTAAACGGTTGAGATCTGTCTTGAAGCAAGAAGATCCAGCTTTGGATGGTGGTCATGCGATCAAAACGAAACTTATCTTTGGAACGGATTGGTCCATGCCGCAGATGATCGGCGAGACGCGGTCTTTCCTCAATGTGTTTCTGGAGTTTTTCGAAGACCCGGACTTCCAAAACCCTGAGTTGTGCATCTCAGACGCGCCCGAGTTGATCATGTCTGGAAACGCCAAAGCCTATTTGGGCATTGATTAAATCGGTCGGGTAGCTCGGGTCTTGTGGCGGGCATGCGAAGTTGCCTGCCGCTTCGGTGCGGGTCTTCGTATCGCGCTGCTGTAAATCCGAACTCGATCTGATAGCGACCTCAGGAGCATTGGAGTTTTACGGTATTCAAAATTGATCCACGTCTAGCGAGAGGTTACGGGGCGAGGGCACGCCGCCTGATGTGCCTATCCTATTGGTCAGGTGGATATGCTTATGCCCGCGGGAAGTTAAGTTATTCAAAATAAATGAGGTGTATAGTTCGGGCTTGTAATGAGTAAATCTGCCCAGGAAACCTCACATGCTGAAGAACCATAGAATACGTGTCCTTGGGGTCACATTAACGCTCTGCGGTCTTGTTTCTGCACTCTTTGTCGCCCTCACCAACCTGTGGTTGGAAAACACAGGCAAGCAAGTAACCGCGGCTGGCAAAAGCCGCTACACATCCTATCTGCTTGCTGACGAATTGCGACAATCCAGCGATGATCTGACCCGCCTTGCCCGAACCTATGTCGTCACCGGGGATGCGTCCTACGAGGCGCAGTATCTGGACATTCTGGCCATCCGTAACGGTGATAAAGAACGGCCCGCGAACTATCATCAGATCTATTGGGATTTCGTCGCTGCAGACCGCGAGGTGCCCGGCGGCAGTGGTGTGACGCGGCCACTACAGGATCTGATGCGGGAAGCAGGGTTTACCGAAGAGGAATTCGACTATCTGGTGGAGGCGCAGGCCAATTCTGATGGGCTTGTAAATCTGGAAGTTCAGGCGATGAACGCGGTCAAAGGTCTCTACCCGGATGCCTCCGGCGCCTATACCGTCAAGGGCGAACCGGACATGAAACTCGCGCGGGACCTGCTGCATTCCAAGGAATATCACGCCTTTAAGGCCGATATCATGGTTCCGGTGAACAAGTTCCTGAATGCGGTTGAGGTCCGCTTTGACAAACAGCTGGCCGCGTTGACGTCAGAGTATCACCGTCTGGCCGTTCTGGCGCGCATTGCGTCGATTGTGATGATTGCCGTTGCGGCCTGTTCAGCGTGGGTCATTTTCTGGATTATGCTGCGCCCCTTGCAGCAGTTGACCAGAGTTCTGGAGCGGTTTGCAGGTGGCGAAACCATCGAGGATGTACCCGGTGCGAAGCGTCACGATGAATACGGCATCCTTGCGCGCAATCTGGAGAAATCGATCCACAGCTCACAAGCCAATCGCGAACTGAGTAAATCTGTTTTGGACATCGCTCTGCACGCCCAGCAAGGCGACTTCTCGCGCCGCGCCGAGATTGAAATGGAAGATGCTCAGAGTCAGGAAATCGCGGGTGCGGTGAACGGTTTGATGGAGCAGCTTGATGCGTCGTTTGATGAGATTGCCTTTGCGCTCGAGAAAGTTGCGGCAGGGGATCTGACGCATGAGTTCTCGTCCAATCTGGAAGGTCGGTTTGGCGAGGTGCTGGCCCATACTGAGGCTGCACGGGCATCGCTGGTTCAAATTGTGTCGCGGGCCCGCAGTGGCGCGGATGCGTTGACGCGCCAATGTCAGCAGTTGAACGAGGCCATTGATCAGGTCGCCTTGCGCTCTGAATCCAATGCGGCGGCTTTGGAAGAGACCACCGCTGCCAGTATGGAGCTGTCCAACTCGGTGCGTATCGCGGCGGATCGCTCCAATGAGGCGCGGATTGCCACCACCTCTGCCCGCGAGGGCGCGGATCGAGCGAAGGACTTCTTCCAAGAGGTGATCAACGCAATGACAGGTATCGAGTCCTCCTCGGCTGAGATCGCGAAGATCTCTGATCTGATTGATGATATTGCGTTCCAGACCAACCTCTTGGCGTTGAACGCAGGCGTCGAGGCAGCCAGAGCAAGCGAAGCTGGACGTGGCTTTGCCGTGGTGGCGAACGAAGTGCGGGCGCTGGCGCAGCGGACGTCGTCTTCTGCTGCTCAGATTAGCGAGCTGATCAAAACCAGTGGCAATCAGATCCTGGAAGGCAGCAAACTTGCCCAACAAGCTGGTGAAGCGATCACCCAGATCGGGTCCGAAATTCGGAATATTTCGAGCCTTGTCGATGCGGTTGCCGATGAGGCCGAGCAGCAATCTACCCGCTTGAGCGAGGTCTCCGTTGCGCTGACCGGTCTGGATGAAAACTCGCAGCAAAACACCAGCATGGTGCATGACACGACGCGCACCACCACGGATGTATTGAATGAGGCGAACCTGATCCAGCAGGCCGTCGCGAGCTTCCACATCAGCGATGATGCCGCGTCGACACGCACTATGCGCTTGGTGTCAGGCGGTTAATACCAAAGAAAAATGGCATGCCCTTGGGAAACTGGGGGCATGCCATGCGTTTTGACTATTTTGTATGACACCCGGTGGACGCCTCGCGCAGGTGCGGCTGATCAGTCCTCGTCATCATCAGACATGACGTAATAGCTCAGCCCGTAAAGGATAAGACCAACCGTGCTGATCCCCAGCGCGAAGGCTATGATCTGCGCAACCGTCATGACGCGAGCCTATAGGTTCTGAAACGCGAGGCAAGGCATGAGACGGGCCTCATGTGACGGGGGCATAATTACCCCCGTTTTTCTAGATACGCGTGCCGCGATCCGGGTCGAAGAAATGCACGCGCGTAACTGGCAGGGTAATCGGCTGTACACCGGTTCTTGCCGCTTCGTCCTTGCCCACACTCAGCGAGAAATCCTGGCCACCGAGTTTGCCGTGCAGCAGGCGATTGGCTCCAAGCTCCTCGACAATTTCGACGTTGAACAACACAGAGCCATCACCCCCGAGGCGCACATCCTCTGGCCGCAACCCCACCAGTACCTTATGGCCCATCCCTGCGGGAGCCGTGATCGGAAGTACACTGTCCTCATTCAGTTTTAAAGCACCGTCAAAGATCTGAGCGGTCAGGAGGTTCATAGGAGGCGCGCCCATAAAACCTGCCACAAAGGTGGAGGCTGGGTACTCATAAATCTCGGTTGGGGTGCCGATCTGCTCCACGCGCCCGGCGTTCAGGACGATGATGCGGTCGGCCATTGTCATGGCCTCAACCTGATCATGCGTGACATAGACCGAGGTCACGCCAAGGCGCTGCTGCAACGCCCGGATTTCGATCCGCATCTGGTTGCGCAGCTTGGCGTCCAAATTCGACAGCGGCTCATCAAACAGGAACAGCTCCGGATCGCGCACGATGGCCCGCCCCATGGCGACGCGCTGGCGCTGCCCGCCCGACAGCTGGCTCGGGCGACGGTCAAGATAGTCGCCGAGGTTCAGAATACGGGCGGCCTCCTGCACCTTGGCGTCGATCTCCGCTTTGGAGGCGCCGCGGTTCTTCAGCCCGTAGCCCATGTTTTTTGCAACGCTCATATGGGGATAGAGCGCGTAGTTCTGAAAAACCATCGCGATGTTGCGATCTGCCGGGTCCTTGTCGTTGACCACATCGGTGCCAATCGAGAGCGCCCCATCGGTGATGTCCTCAAGCCCTGCGATCATCCGCAGCAAAGTGGATTTCCCGCAGCCCGAGGGGCCGACCAGCACCACCAGCTCGCCATCGGGGATCTTAACAGAGCAGGGCTGCACGGCTTCAACGCCATTGGGATAGGTCTTGCGGACACGGTCCAGTGTTACCTGTGCCATAGGTTCAGTTCCTTATTTATCGGATTCCGTCAGGCCCTTGACGAACCAGCTCTGGAAGAAAATGACGATGAGGACGGGCGGGATCATGGCGATCAGAGAGAGCGCCAACGCCTTACCGTATTCGGGGATCATCGCGCCGGTCTGGCTCAGCACCTGCACGATCTGCTTGATGCCGCGCACGAGGGTGAACATGCCCTCATCGGTGGTGATCAGCGTCGGCCAGAGGTACTGGTTCCAGCCATAGACAAACATGATGATGAAGATCGCCGCGATCATGGTGCGGCTTAGTGGCACCAGAATGTCGATGAAGAATTTGATCGGCCCGGCGCCGTCAATGCGGGCCGCTTCCACCAGTTCCTCGGGGATCGAACGGAAGAATTGGCGGAAGAAGAACGTGCCGGTGGCAGAGGCGATCAGCGGGATGATGAGGCCGCTGTAAGTGTTGGCAAGGCCAAGGCTCTGGATCGCCTCGTAAGAGGGCAGGATGCGCACCTCCAGCGGCAGCAGCAGCGTGGTAAAGATGATCCAGAAGGCAAAGGTCGCAAACCGCAGCCGAAAATACACGATGGCATAAGCCGCCATCATGGAAATCACGATCTTGCCGATCGCAAAGCCAAAGCCGAGGATCAGCGAGTTCATCAGCATCCGGGTGCCGGTAATCGCCTTGCTGAACCCGGCGGCCTCAAACATCGCGGCGTCGAAATTCTCCAGCATCTGGCCTTCAAACCCGAACTGAAGCCCGTTGCGCACGATATCCGCGTCCTCGAAACTGGTGGTCATCAGCACCAGAAGCACGGGAAATAGCATGAAGAATGCGCCCGTGCACAGGATCGCGTGGTCAAACACCTGCGACCAGCGAATGCGTTTGGTCGAGCGCGAAGGCGCGGGGCTTGTGACGTGTGTTTCGGTGATATCTGTCATGATCCCGTCTCCCTCTCAGGTATAATGGATCCGGCGCTCGATAAGCCGGAACTGAAACACGGTGAGCGCCAGAACGAGGATCATCAGGATCACCGATTGCGCGGAAGACCCACCCAGATCATTGCCGCGGAACCCATCGACAAAGACCTTGTAGACCAGTGTCACCGGGTTGTTGCCGGGCTCTGACCGCACCAGCGTGTCGATGATGCCGAAGGTGTCAAAGAGCGCATAGGTGATGTTGATGATCAGCAGGAAGAAGGCGGTCGGCGCGAGCAGCGGAAAGGTCACATCCCAGAACCGGCCGGAGGCAGAGCGGTTGTCGATCAGCGCCGCCTCACGCACGGATTTCGGGATCGACTGAAGCCCCGAGAGGAAGAAAATGAAATTGACCGGGATCTGCTTCCACACTGCCACGATCACCATCGCGGTGGCGGTGGAGTTGTAGTCAGCGCCCAGACGGAAATCCCAGCCGAGCGCCTGAAACATCTCCGTCATCGGCCCGTTGCGCTGATCGAAGAACATCAGCCCCAGAAACCCCGCAACCGGGGGGGCGATGGCGTAAACCCACATCAGCAATGTGCGGTAGGATTTGGCACCTTTGATGACCTTGTCGGCCTTCACCGCCAGCAGCAAGGCAATCGAAAGCGAGAAGAATGTCACCAATGCGGTGTAGATCAGGGTGAAACGCGCCACCTTGCCGTATTCGGTATTTGTCATCAGGTCGGTGTAATTCTCGACCCCGACAAAGGTTGAACCAAACCCAAACGGGTCCTGAAGGTAGAAAGACGACTGCACCGCCCATGCGGCTGGCCAGTAAAAGAAGATCGCGATGATCATCAACTGCGGCAACAGCAATGCTATGGGCAACCAGACGGTGGTAAATCCGGCACGTTTCATGAGGGGTATTCCATCGGCAAAAGAAGATGGGGCAACCCGCGTGCGCGACGCGGATTGCCCCGGATATGAGAGAGCTTAGCCTTGGGTCTTGGCAAAGCGGGCCAGCAGGTCGTTGGCTTCTTTCTCGATGTTGGCGAAGGCGTCTTCGACCGAGGTTTCACCGGTCAGGATGCGGCCATACTCGCGGTTCATCACGTCACGGATCTGAACATAAAAGCCCATGCGGTAGCCTTTGGTGTTGTCACCACCGGGCAGGGACAACTGCTGGATGCCAACTTCGGCGGCCGGGAAGCGATCATAGTGGCCGTCTTCTTTGGCGAGTTCGTAAGCGGCTTCGGTGATCGGCACATAGCCGGTTTCTTTGTGCCAGAAGTACTGCACATCCGCAGAGGTCAGGAATTCAAAGAACTTCGCGGTGGCTTCGTTCTCCTCAGCGCTTTTTCCCGACATTGCAAAGAGGGATGCACCGCCGATGAAAGTCTGTTTGGGCTCGGTTGTCACGGCTTCCCAATACGGCAGGTAGGTCGCAGAGAATTCAAAGCCGAGGTCTTTGCTCATCAGGCCGCCGAAAGAGCCGGAGGAGCCGAGCCAGATCGCAACATCGCCATCTTCAAACGGCTTTTGGTTGTCGTCCCAGCCGGTGCCGTACCATTCAAAGAAACCGCTGTCTTTCCATTCGGTCAGGGCGGTGAAATGCGCCTTGATCGCGTCGTTGTTGACGAGGATTTGAGTGCCTTCTGCGCCATCGTAGCCGTTGTCGTTGGTCGCGAACGGCAGGTTATGACGGGACATGAAGTTTTCGGTGAAGATCCAGGGCAAATGCGACTGGCTCAGGCCGATGTAGCCCGCTTCCTTCAGCGCTGGTGCGGTGACGGACTGGAACTCTTCCCATGTTTTCGGCGGCGTGACGCCCGCTTTTTCCAGTGCATCGACGTTGTAGTACATGATCGGCGAGGAAGAGTTGAACGGCATGCCGATCATCTTGCCATCGCTATCGGCGTAGAAATAACGCACGCCGGAGATGTAATCATTGATGTCGAAGTTGACGCCATTGTCGGTCAGCAGATCCTGAACCGGGATGGTCGCGCCTTTGGCTCCGATCACGGTGGCGGCGCCAGCGTCGAACACCTGCATGATGTTGGGCTGCTCGCCCGCACGGAAGGCGGCGATGCCTGCGGTCAGGGTTTCCTCGTAGGAGCCTTTGAACACGGGGGTGATTTTGTAATCATCCTGCGAGGCATTGAAGTCTTCGGCGATCTTGTTGACCGTCTCGCCGAGCTTGCCGCCCATTGCGTGCCAGAGGGTGATTTCGGTTTCGGCAAATGCTGCGCTGGCCGAAATGGTAACAGCGACGTTCAGCGCTGCAATTTTCCAGAATGTCATCGACATCTCCTAGTCTGTGACCCCATGAACGGAGTTTGAATATGTTGTTTCAATGCCAGAGAGCTGCCACCATTCAGGAAGAGCGAATGGCAGAGCGCGGCGGCAATCAGCGCCGGTTACAATCCCCAAGCGGCCTCCGGATTGGACATCCGTGGCGGGCTACAGGAGTGATTCCGGCGGCATGGGTGCTGAGCTATCGGTGTTGAATAACGCTTTTATGACGCACGCTTAGGTTGCTCGTTAGCGCTATAAGCGAGTAGCGGTTGGGAATCGGGTCGCAATCGAGTTTGATGTTAAATATGCGGGCTTATCGATCTTGACAGGTTTTGGACCTTTTGAAAGTTTGCGCGAAAATATCTGTTCGGGGGGGCAGGATGAGTGTGATCAACAGGGCAATGGGATTGCTCGCAGCGGTAGCGTTTGCGTATGGCGCATCTGCTGATCGAGCCCGGGCCGAGGATTTCATCACCATCGGCACGGGTTCGGTCTCGGGGCTGTACTACCCGCTCGGCAATGCGATTTGCCGCCTTTTGAACAAAGACAGGCCGCGCCACGGTATCCGCTGCACTGCAGATACCAGCGAGGGGTCGCTCTCTAATCTGCAGGATTTGCGCGACGGTCGGGTCGATTTTGCTCTGGTGCAATCCGACTGGCAAGCCAAGGCCTATGAGGGCACTTCACAGATGTCGCGCGGCATTCCGTTTTCCGATCTGCGCGCAGTTTTTTCGCTGCACGAAGAAGTCTTTACCGTGGTCGCGCGCGCAGATTCCGGGATCTCGAGCTTTTCTGATCTGCGTGGAATGCGGGTGAATATTGGCAATCCCGGCTCGGGCCAGCGGGCAACGATGCTCGCATTGATGGCATCGCTTGGTTGGACAATGGAGAGTTTCTCTGAGGTTCACGAATTATCCGCAGCCGAACAGTCCGCAGCGCTTTGCTCCGGAACCTTTGACGCAATGGTGTTTGCGGTTGGTCACCCGGCAGCATCGGTGGAGGAGGCCACTACCGCTTGCGATTCCGTACTGGTGCCGTTGGATGAGCCTGAAATTCGCGCCATGATTGCTGAAAACAAGTATTTTGAGTTCGCCCAAATCCCAGCGAATCTTTATCGCGGCAATCCGATGCCGGTGAATTCCTTTGGCTTTGCAGCAACATTGGTCACCACCCGTCAGCAACGCTTGAAAGTGGTGCAAGAGCTTGTGCGCGCAGTGTTTTCTGATCTTGATACCCTGCGCCGTGCGCATCCGGCCTTTTCCCGGCTGGAGGCCACCGCCATGGTGGAAAACGGTCAAACCGCTCCAATCCACCGCGCAGCGCGTGCGTATTATCGTTCCACTGGTTTGCTGGACCGGGACGCTCAGTAGCCGGTCATTTCCAGATATCCAACGCCGCTGTGGCTGCCCGACACCTGCACCGGTCCCTCCCAATACGGAAAGCTGACCCCCATCCATGCCTGCGGGTTCAACGCATCTACGGTGATGTTTAGATCGCGTTCTGGCAAGGAGACCTGCCACGAGGTCGGGACTCGCCGACCCTCGACCTGCGACCATGCGCGAGGCACGGCGTTGAACGCGCCGGGTGCAAGTGGTTGGGCGGTGCCGTCTGGGGTGATCCATGTGCCAGAGGTGAAATCGCCCCGTTCCCCGCGCAAAACAAACCCCATCAGCTTGGCGCCATCGTCTAAACGAAGCGAAAACCAGTCCCAGCCGCCCTGATCCTCTGCAAGAGGCTGGCTCGACCATTCGCGGTCCAGCCAAGCTGCTCCAGTGACCGCGACGGGGCCTTGGGGCAGGGTGATGGTTCCGCTCACCTCATAGGCAGGTTGCGCATAGTAGTAACTGGCCTGACCAACGGCGGATTTCACCGAATAGCCCGCATCGCCGTGCAAGATCAGTGGCGCATCGGTGCGAAGGTAGAGGTCGTAGGAAAACGACTGACCGCGCGCTTTGACGGTAAGCTCATCAAGCGTTGCATCTGAAGAAGTCATCTCCCAATCGTCGATCCACGCCGAAAACGGCGCGGCGTTTACGCCTGCCTGACCGGCGCCGCCCCGACCGATGCGCTCTGCAAACCGGTGATCGGATTTGGTGGTTACCGCGGCATGACCCATCCAGATCTGCGGGCTTTGCCAGCCATCGGCCTCGCTGGGGGCGAGAGCAGATCGAAACAAGGTCCACTGAATGCCGAGATCTTCGCCCTCTGCGGTCTTGAGGTTTGCGGTCAGATACCACCATTCGATCCGGTAATCCGGGTGTGCCGCGTGATCTTTTGGAAAAATCAGATCGACACCGGGCCGGGGCGCGGTAAAGCCCTCAGCCGTACTGCCAAGATTGGCAAACCCCTGTGCCCACGCGCCAAGCGGTGCGAGTACGAGCGTTGTGATTGCGACTATTTTAACGGGGTGCAGGAGGTTAGCGATCACTGGCAAATACTCCAAGCAAGGTGGCAGGTGACATCCGCATCAGACGCAATGCGGGCAGCAGGCTTGCCAGCGCTGCCACAACCAGCGTCATTGCAAATAAGCGCCCCCATTCCATCGGGAAGAGATACATTGGCAAGCGCCAGCCAAAGGCTTCCACATTGATGACGGCCAGAAGTGCCCAAGCCAGAAGCAACCCCAGGGGGAGGGCCAGCACAAATGTCACCACCGCAAAGGCCAGGCTGCGCGTCAGTTCAAGCTTGGCCAATTGTGGTCGGGTGATGCCCATGGCCCAGACCGGGGCAAGATGCGGCAGTCGCTTGCTCCACTGGCTGAGAAAGCTCGTGAGGAGAGCAAACCCCGCAACCCCCAGCGTCAGGATGTTGAGCGCGCCTGTGACAACAAATGTGCGATCAAAGATTGCCACAGAAGCCCGCTGGATCATCTCAGCCTCGACCACTTTGTCACTGGTGAGGTTCAGATCTTGCCGCAGTCGCTGCATCAGATCCGCGGTGGAGACATCGGGAGGCGCGACCACTCCGACCCGCGACACGGTGATGCCGGAGGCCCAGGCCTGTAAGGTAGAGAGCGCCACAACGGCCTGACCATCTGGATTGCCATAATCCGGGTAGATCCCGGCAATCTGGGTGGTCCAGTCTGGCGTGAGGGCGATCTGATCCCCGGTCTGCAGACCCTCTCGACGTGCAAGCTGCTCGCTGATCAAAACCGCGCCTTCATCGTAAATCTGGTCCCATACCCGCGCTTCCGCCTCAAGCAGTGGCCAATGCGTACGGTAGAGCGGATCATCAATGATGCCGTAGATGCGCAGGGGGGCTGAGGCCGTACGACTGTCGATGCGGTATTGCGGCAGCGCACGCGCATCGTTTTGCATCGCCCACTCCATGATCTGATTGGCCGTTGTCGCAGATGTGACCTCGACATAAGCGTCCGCAGGCAGGCGCTGTTCGATCCAGTCAAGAAACGTCAGGCGGAAGCTCGACACCATTGTGCCAACGCCGATATTGGTGGCGACCGCGAGGAGAAGCGCCATCAGCGATAGGGATATCCCCGGCAGTTGCAGTCGGCTGTCGGCCACCAGCCAGCGCCAGAGGGGCGCGCGCAACGCTCCCTGCAAGGCACTGGTCACTGCAAACAGGATCGGGGGCAACAGGAGGGCCGCGCCGAGGAGAGTGCCGCCGAGAAAGGCAAAACCTCCGATCAGCCCCGGCACCAGTTTCAGGGCAAGATAACCGGCAGCGATCAACGCAAGTGAGGCGCCGAGAAAGACCCGTTGACTGCGCCAAGTCATGCGCGCGCTTGCAACCGGGGAACGGGAGAGCGCGTTCGCCATCCTGCGCAGGGCAACAAACGCCTGCGCCCCGGCGGCCCCGGTGCCCAGCGAGGTCATCACCAAGCCGGAGATCACCCACGTGGGGCGCAGGGTCAGGCTGCCTTCGACGGGAGCACCATAAAGCCCGCGCAAGGTGGCGCTGACGTCCGGCAGCAAAAGGGCCGCCAATGCATAGCCAATCACCAGACCCAACACACCCGAAACCAGCGCGAGGATGAGCAGTTCCAGAAACAGCGCTTGTAACAGTGTCGCGGTTGAAACGCCGAGACAACGCAGGGTGCGGATCGTACCCCGGCGCTGCTCGATGCCCAATGTGACACTGCCTTGCACGATAAACAGACCGACGCAGAAGGAGAGAAAGCCAAATGCGGTGAGATTGAGGTGAAAGCTACGCGTCAGGCGCTGCGGGTCAGCGAGCGCGCCATCCGGATTTTGTGATTGCCGCAGTTCTGGTACAAGTTCGGCGAGGTCTGGCAGCCCCTGTGGTTGATCGGGCAGGATTAAAATACGCGAGAGCTGCCCGGGCTGATCAAGCAGCCTTTCGGCAAGCGACAGATCTGCCAGAACGACGCGTGGCGGCACTTGCGGCAATGCAATCGTGCGCTCAAACGCCATGAGGTCGGGCAGGGTGGTCGGGTGGGCGAATATCCACCCCGGAGGTGTCAACACATCGGACAGATCCAATCCGCGCGCGCTGGCGGCCTGAAACATCGCAGGCGCGCCGGGGTAGCTTAAGGCGTCTACGCCCAGCAGCGTGAGCGCGTTTTGATCGACTTGCCATGTTCCTTCCAACACGGGCGAAACTTGCCAGCCCGAGCGGCGCAAACGCACATAGGTTTCAACCGGTATCGTGCCTTCGGGAGAGGTGAGCGCCGTCAATTGCGCCGCGCCAAGCTGCTCAACAGCGCGGGCGTAAGAGGCGCGTGCCTCGGAATTGATCGCCTGTACCGCAGACCAAAGCGCGGTGGCCAAGGCGAGCCCCGCGATCAGCAACAATAATTGCAGCGGGGCGCGTCGCCAGTGACTGAGAAAGCAATAAAGCGCGTGCTTCATGTGGGCTGCACCCGGACCTGCCCGCCGCTCAGGTGCAGATGGCGCGCGCAGCGTGCGGCGATAGCGGCGGAGTGGGTCACGAGAAACAGCGCACAGCCCGTGTCCTGAACCAGATCCAGCATCAGGCGCAAAACCTCTGCGCTGGCGGTTTCATCCAGATTGCCCGTCGGCTCATCCGCGAGCAACAGATCTGGGCGCAAGGCAAGTGCGCGCGCAATCGCCACGCGTTGTTGCTGCCCGCCGGAGATTTGCTCCGGGTAGCGCTCTACCAGTTCCGATAGGCCAAGGCGGGCAGTGACCTCTTCTGTCCAGCTTGCATCAAAACGCTGCCCCAGTTTGGCATGAAGGGCGATATTGTCGGCCACCGAGAGTGCCGGCACGAGATTGAATTGTTGAAACACCAATGCAATCTGGCTGCGGCGCAATTGCGATGCGGCCTTGTCGCTCAGGGCGGTGATGTCTTGGCCGTCAAATTCGATACACCCACGCAGCGGGTGATCCAGCGCTGCCAGCATATGCAACAGCGTACTTTTGCCTGATCCACTCTCACCGGTCAGGGCGACACTTTCACCACGCGCAACCTCAAAGGACACATCCCTCAGCACATCCCGCGTACCGCCGGGATGGCGGTGGGTCACGCCTTTTACAGTCAAAAGCATCAGAATGTCCCTTGAACCAATATCTTGTCTCATGGATGTAATGCAGACGTTGCACGATCAAGCCCTGATTTCTAAGCTGCGCCATAGTGCCGCCATCCTGTCCGACCAAAGGAACCCACACCGCTATGACATTGATCGAGCAAATTTTCTGGGGCGGTCTGTTTTTGTTTGTCTGTCTGGTCCTTGAGACGATCATGCTGCTTTGGTGTGCCGATGCGTTGCAACGTCACCGCGCGCGGTTTCAGCGCTATTCCGCAATGGTGCACCAGACCGGCGTGCTTTTGATTTCTATCGGATTTGTGGTTGCGGCGCATACGGCCCAGATCTGGATCTGGTCGGCGGCCTTGCTCTTGAAGGCACAGACGTTCGAGACATGGAACACCGCAGTGTATTTTTCGGTCGCGACCTACACAACGCTGGGCTACGGCGACATTGTGCTGGATGAAGAACATCGGATTTTTGCTTCTTTTGCGGCGATGACCGGCATGTTGGCATTCGGGATCAGCACTGCTTTTTTGGTGGCGGTCATGCGTTCAGGCCTCGCTCATGGGCCGTTTCGTGATGAATAACAGGCAAAGCCTCTTTCGTTCTTAGGAGTTTACCATGGCAGCCGTGCAAAATCTCATGCAGGCAATTCGGATATTGCGCCGCGCACTTGGCCGGTTCGGCAGAAAAAATGCCTGGGTGTTGAGCAGCCACATCGCCATGTCGATGATGATGGCGCTGTTTCCATTTGTTTTGTTCACGGTTGCCCTCAGCGGGGCGATTGCCAGCCTGTTTTCGCATCGGGTGGTGGTCGACGATGTGGTCGATCTGGTGTTTGGCAGCTGGCCGCAGTCGGTGGCAGAGCCGATCACCCGCGAGGTTTACGCCGTCCTTGAAACCTCAGGCACCGGTCTGATGACGCTTGGGGGGGTGCTCGCGCTGTATTTCGCCTCTAACGGAGTTGATGCGATCCGCATAGCGATGCTCAGGGCCTATGGTCAGGAGGAAACGCGTCCGTTTTGGAAACACCGGCTGATTTCTTTGGGCTTGGTCATCATGGGCGGCGCAGGGCTCTTGCTGACGGCGGTGTTTGAGCTGTTCCTGCCCTTGGGCGCCCGTTTTGTGGCACGGTTTTTTCCCGACCTCGACTTTCTGCGGGGCTGGGAGCATGGGGCCAATGGTCTGGTGGTTGCTGTGATCCCGGTCGCGGCGGTGTTTCTCTACCATTTGGTGCTGTTGCCACGGCGCGAAACGGTTCGCCATATTCTGCCGGGCGCTGTGGTGACACTGCTGCTGTGGTGGGCCGCCGGGACAGGTTTTGCCCTCTATGTATCTAGTTTTGCAAGCTATTCTGCGACCTATGCCGGGCTGGCAGGGGCGATGGCGGCGCTGATTTTTCTCTATCTGAACGCCGCGATCCTGATCCTTGGGGCGGAAATCAATGGCGTCTTGCAAACCGACCGGCTCGCCGAGGAAGAATAGCGATATCGGCGTAAATTGTTGTGAAAGGCGCGGGTTTCGCCGCAATCCAGCCCTGCTTGCGTCGCCGTTGCTGGCCAGATCTATGTCATCAGGACAGCATGAGGCAAACTATTATGTCACATAAGGTATCAGTCAAAGGGCGTGCGCGCCTGCTTGAGCTTGCGCGAGCAAAGACTGACGGCGCCGTGTTCCGGCAATCCAAACCGGGTGAAGCGAAGCGCCATGGCGAAAAGGCTGATCTCTCGGCCTTACAAAACCTCAGGGATCTTGCAGTGCGCTCATTGCGCACGCCCTATTCGCGTCCGGTCTCGCGTTAGCCCCGGACGTCACCCCCGAAAGCCAGTGGCGATGACAAATTTTTCAGAACTATCCGCCCGCGACGAGGGAGGTTTTACGTTGGCGACGGATTTAAACTTCTGCTTCAGGAGCTTTTGCAACTCGCCCTCGGCCCCACCCGCGAGCACTTTGGCAACAAAAGTGCCGCCTTCTTCAAGCACATCAAAGGCGAAATAGGCGGCAGTCTCGCATAGGGACATGATCCGCAAGTGGTCGGTCTGTTTATGACCGGAGCTGGACGCGGCCATGTCGGACATCACCACATCGGCCTGACCGCCAAGCCATTCCTTGACCTGATCGTCAGCTCCTTCGTCCATAAAGTCGAGCTGATGAAACTCCGCGCCAGCAAGAGGTTCGACCTCTTGCAGATCGACGCCGATGAAACGTCCAATGGCTTTGCCGGATTTCTCGCCCAGCGCATTGATGCGCGGCACTGCCACCTGCGCCCAACCGCCCGGCGCACAACCCAGATCCACAACCCGCGCTCCGGGAACCAGAAAACGGTATTTGTCGTCGAGTTCCATGATCTTGAACGCCGCGCGACCGCGATACCCCTCGGCCTGTGCCCGTTTGACATAGGGGTCGTTCAACTGCCGTTGCAGCCAGCGCGTAGAACTGAGCCTGCGCCCGCGCGCGGTCTTGACCTTAACGGTCAGATCCCGCTGCCCACGGCCGGACGTGTTCTTTCCTGTCGGTTTCTTCGCCATGGTCTTTCCTCTTTCGCGTGCTCCGCAGCCTCAAGTCGCGGCTGAGGCGCTATAGCCGATCTCGCGCCGCTCAGAAAGGGCCGTCTTCCAACACGCCGTCCGCGCTCATCTGTGCATAGAGCAAGCCCTCGCGTAGACCACGATCAGCGACCGACAAACGATCCGTGGGCCAGCAGCGCAAGAGTGCCTGCAAAATAGCAGCACCGGACATAATAAGTGCCTGTCGGTCTTCGCCAATTCTTGGATCGCGACGGCGGCCTTGGGGGCCAAGTTCCAGATAGCCTCGGATCACCTTGTCGATCTGATCGGATGTCATCCGCAGCCCATCGACTTTGGTTCGGTCATAGCGCTTGAGCCCCAGATGAGAGGCCGCAACTGTCGTGACCGTGCCGGAGGTGCCGACGATCTGAAAACCTTCGCGGGCCTGTTCGTCCTTGTAGGGCGCAAAATCGGCGAGATGCTCCTCAAAATACCAGCTCATCAAGGCAAACCGCGCGGCGTCATCTTCAACATCGTTGAATTGGTCCCGAAGCGTTGCCACGCCCAGTGGAACCGAGATCCAGTCCACAACCTTGGCTGCGGGAAACGGGCTTTCAACGGTGTGAAATCCGGCATGCAACCGCATGATGGCCGAAGGGCGGTCGCGGCGCGGTACAGAGGAA
This sequence comes from Tritonibacter mobilis F1926, assembly GCF_000376545.2. NCBI lineage: Bacteria > Pseudomonadati > Pseudomonadota > Alphaproteobacteria > Rhodobacterales > Paracoccaceae > Tritonibacter > Tritonibacter mobilis. The sequence goes on along the minus strand of NZ_CP015230.1, from coordinate 1,542,580 downwards.
ATGTCGATCCAGACCAACTCGGTCGAGCCGCCGCCGATATCCACCACCAGAAGCTGTTCGGTTTTCGTCGACACCAAGGGCGCACAAGAGATCACTGCTAGACGCGCCTCTTCCTCGGGTTGGATGATATCCATCGCGAGGCCGGTTTCACGTTTGATCTGACGCATGAAATCGCGCCCGTTTTTGGCGCGGCGACAGGCTTCTGTCGCGACGAGTCGCATGCGTTTTACGCGGTTTCTGCTGATTTTCTGCTGGCAGATGCGCAGCGCCTGAATGGTGCGCGCCATGGAGGAACGTGACAACCGCCCCGTCTTTTCCAGGCCGGAGCCGAGCTGCACCGACTTGGAAAAACTATCCACCACATGGAAACCGCTGCCCTTGGGTTGGGCAATCAGCATCCTGCAACTGTTGGTGCCAAGATCCAGCGCCGCATAGAGCGCATCTGGATCTGGCCGGGCCGGTACAGGGGTCTCAACCGCTCTGGGAAACGCTCCTGTACCTTTGGAACGCCTGGGCGCCATGAATCACGCCCTCCGATTATCGTGTTGAATTCACAGTACGTCCGCGCTGGCCTCACTGCAAGGGACTGTATCGGTTCAACGGTGGGAAAGCTGGAGGCGCGCGGTGCGCGGCAATTCCAAAATTTGCAATCTGAGATCAAAGGGACAGAACCCGGCGCAAAAGTCGTAAACGTCGCTCCTCCCATCTTTGTTGTCGAAATCCGACGTACCGGACGCGAAACGTCAGACTAGAAACGCAGTACGACAGACGGAATGAGAGGAACGGCAATGCCCGACGTCACCATCGTATACTGGCGCGACATCCCGGCTCAGGTCATTGTGGGCAAGGGGCGGCGCGGTGCCAAACGCCAGCTCGAAGAACGGTTTGAGCAAGCGATTGATCGCGCAGCCATGAAGGTGAACGCCAAGGACAGCGACGCCTATCTGGCGGAGTGGCGCAAGGCCGCGCCGTTCAGTGTCGAGGGTGAGCCCGGTGATATTGCTGACTCTCAGGCCGCGCGTCTGGAGGAGGAATACGATCAAGAGCGGCTCAAGACGCTGATCGCAAACGATGGCTGGGCATGACAGCCCTCAACGGATTATGGGAGGCCGCCATGGCTTTGCTGAACTTCAAAAAACGCGCGACTGAAACTGAGGTCACTGTAAACCCGGAAGTCGAGGCGTTCTTGCAGGATTATTCGATCGAAGTGATGCCGCGCACGGCGCAAAAGGTCGAGGATTTCCGCGAGCTGCTGCCGGCGGGCACCCGCGTCTACATCGCGCATATCGAAGGCACCCCGATTGAGGATATGGTCGCCACCGCCAAGCGCCTGAATGACGAAGGCTTTCCGGTGATGCCGCATTTCCCCGCGCGGATCATCAAGGACGAGGCGACACTGGCCGATTGGATTGCGCGGTATCAGGGCGAGGCCGATGTCAAACAAGCGCTGATGCTTGCTGGCGGTGTGGCGAAACCTCACGGAGCCTTCGACAGCTCCATGCAACTGCTGGAGACCGGCCTGTTCGACAAGGCAGGTTTCACCAATCTTCATGTTGCGGGCCATCCCGAGGGCAATAAAGACATCGACCCGGATGGCTCCATGAAGAACGTCTCCGAAGCACTTCAGTGGAAACAGAAATTCTCTGAGCGTACCGATGCTAAAATGGCTCTGGCGACCCAATTCGCCTTTGAGGCCAAGCCGATTATCGCATGGGCCAATAGTCTCAAGGAGGCGGGCGTTGATCTGCCGATCCACATCGGCATCGCCGGTCCTGCGAAGCTGCAGACGCTGATCAAATTTGCGATTGCCTGCGGTGTGGGCCCCTCGCTCAAGGTGCTGCAGAAACGTGCCATGGACGTCACGAAGCTGATGCTACCCTACGAGCCGACCGATGTTCTGACCGAGCTTGCCGCCCACAAGGCTGCAAACCCTGACTTTAACATCACCAACGTCCATTTCTTCCCCCTTGGTGGTATCAAGACCAACGCCACCTGGGCCATAAACAACGGCGGCGAGTCTGCACGCCCCGCACAACAGCAAGGATAAACCATGACCCGTACTGTCGTAGAATCTAAGACAAAAACTGCTGTTCTGGGCTTTGATGAACCCTTCTGCGTGATCGGCGAACGTATCAATCCGACCGGCCGTAAGAAACTGGCTGCGGAGCTTGAAGCGGGCGACTTCTCAACCGTTGAAAAAGACGCGCTGGCGCAGGTGATGGCAGGGGCCAATATCCTCGATATCAATGCGGGTGTCGTTTACAACTCCAACCCGAACCCCAACGAGACCGAGCCGCCGCTGATGACCAAAATCGTCGAGCTGGTGCAGGGGCTTGTGGATATTCCGCTCTGCATCGACTCCTCGGTTCCCGGCGCGCTGGAGGCTGGTCTGGCTGCAGCAGAGGGGCGCCCGCTCTTGAACTCCGTCACTGGAGAGGAAGATCGTCTGGAACTGGTTCTGCCACTGGTTAAGAAGTACAATGTGCCGGTGGTCGCGATCTCCAATGACGATACCGGGATCTCTGAAGATCCAGAGGTGCGTTTTGCAGTGGCAAAGAAAATTGTCGAGCGTGCAGCCGATTTTGGCATTCCGGCCCATGATATTGTGGTCGACCCGCTGGTCATGCCGATTGGTGCGATGGCCACGGCAGGTCAGCAGGTGTTTGCCCTTGTGCGCAAACTGCGTGAAGAGCTGGGCGTGAACACCACCTGCGGTGCGTCGAATGTGTCATTTGGCTTGCCCAACCGTCACGGCATCAACAATGCGTTCCTGCCGATGGCCATGGGTGCGGGCATGACCTCTGCGATCATGAACCCGGTGGCGTTGCCAGTGACGCAAAAGGCGATTGCCGAGAAAAAAGAACAGGTGGCCGCCGCCGGTATCATCCTGCCCGAAGGTATGGATGATGAGACCTTTGTGACCATGTTCGGCCTTGGGTCCACTCTGCCGCGCGCCGGCAAGGAAATGGAGGCCATCCGCGCCGCCAACCTTCTGACCAATAACGATCCGCACGGTGGTGACTGGATCAAGTTCAACAAGGCGCCCGCCAAAGAGGGCGAAGAGGCACGCGGCCGGGGTGGCCGCTCTGGTGGCCGTCGCCGCCGCGCCTGATGCGTCCGTTCGCGCAAATGAAGCCGGGCATTCGCCCGGCTTTTTCTATTGATGCCCTTGAGTTGCATTATTTTTTCAAGTGATAGGTCAGTGCGTTACGCACCAAGATTTCCAGTTTATCCAAGGGAAGACCGTCACCTGCGCAAAAATGGAGCGCGCGGTTGCCTTCATATTGAAAATCATCCGGGAACAGGATTTGAAAATCCGTCAGAAGCGTTGTCTGACAATGGGTGTAAATGGCAAAACCGCCAGACTTGGGGATGCCCAATCGGATCGTCGAGCCCGACTTGGTCTCGGGCGTCAGATAGGCAGGTTGCCCCCATTTCAGCGCTTCACTCAGGCGGCCCACTGCCGGGGTCTTTGCGGCGGTTTCAAAGATCAGGCTGCGTAACGACAGCAGTCCAGTTCGCTCTGGTTCAGGAAACGCAGCAAATGCGGACGCGATGTCATCACTTGCAAATGAGGGGGATGAGCGCGTCATTTTGATGCCCTTTCAGCGCTTAACAACTACGCTGTGACCCTATGGGGTGATATTTCTGAAGGCAACGAAGCTGTTAGCAGGGCAAAGCCCGCACGTTTCAGCGAAATATTCAGGGAGTAAATGGCGGAGAGACAGGGATTCGAACCCTGGGTGCCCGTGAAGGCACAACGGTTTTCGAGACCGCCCCGTTCGACCACTCCGGCACCTCTCCGCGGGGGGTGTGAGGGCGTTTAAAGGTGATTTTCGCCGCGTGCAAGGGGCGATTTCACAGTTCGTTCAAGAAAGTCGAATTTTGGTTTGCGGTTAGGGTTTCTGCCCCTACATTTGCACTATGGTCAAACCGATTTCAGCGCCGCTGCGCCCCGCCGCATTTGTGACAGCCCTGTTGAAAGGGATCTTTGTTGCCGCACTTAGTATCGTGGTTCTGCACCCCGCGAAGGCAGAGGCGGCAGATCGTGCGCAGATCAAAGCCTTCCTTGAGGTGACAGGGTTTGACGTCGCACTTGATAGCATCGCGCAATCGGCGGGGGATGCGCCTAAAATTTTGGGCGCCGATGCAGGTGATTTTGGACTGGAGTGGGAGCGTCTCACCTCTGAGGTCTTTGACACAAATAAGATGCAGGCCACCGCACTGGATATTCTGGAAGAAACGCTCTCCTCCGATGCCTTATTTTTTGCGGCTGAGTTTTATGCCAGCGATTTGGGGCAGCGTCTGGTTGAGGTCGAAAATGCCTCTCATATGAATGAAGACGGCGCTGGCACCGTGGAGGCTGGCGAGCGCATCGTCAGCAAACTGGTGGCAGAGGGCGACCCGAGGGTCACGCTGTATCAGGATATGAATGTGGCCATTGGCGGCACCGAAACCGCTATTCGCGCTGTGCAAGAAATCCAGTTCCGCTTTTTGATGGCCGCGTCAGCCGCTGGCGTCATAGATATGCAGGTCGATGCTGATGGGTTGCGCGCGCTCATGAAAGCGCAAGAAGGTGAGATGCGGCGTCAGATGGCAGCATCGAGCCTTGCACAATCTGCATATATATATCGCGACTTTACGACCGATGAGGTCGCGGCTTATGTCAAAGCGCTGGAAAACCCGCTGATGCAGGAGGTCTATGAACTTCTGAATGCGATCCAATATGAAATTCAGGCCAATCGCTTTGAGGAACTCGCGCACCGTATGCGGGACCTGCAGCCCGTACAGGAGCTTTGATGTCTCATCCGGCCAGCGGCTGTGGATATTTTTGATTTGAGCCTGCGCTCTAGGGTTGACTTCTTATCTCAGTAAGGTCAAAAGCCCGCATCCCGGCCCGGACTCTCCGCGCCGGGGTTTTATTGTCATACCGTCCCGCACAAGGGGCGCGCTGTTCGAGGTGAGGGGGCGAGGCCCCGTCGCAAACACCCGAAAGGGGGCCGAAGGACGCGGGTAGAAAAGGAAAGACTGAAATGTTCGCAGTCCTTAAGACCGGCGGCAAGCAGTACAAAGTTCAGGCGGGCGATATGCTTCGCGTGGAAAAACTGGCTGCAGACGCTGGCGAAACCGTTCAATTCAATGACGTTCTGATGATCGGTGGCGATGCCCCCGTCGTTGGTGCTCCGTTTGTGTCCGGCGCTGCCGTACAGGCGGAAGTGGTCGAACAGATCAAAGGTGACAAGGTCATCAACTTCGTCAAGCGTCGTCGTAAGCACTCCTCCAAGCGTACTGTCGGTCACCGTCAGAAGCTGACCCTGGTCAAGATCACCGAGATCCTGTCCTCTGGTGCGGATGCGTCCGGCGTGAAAGTGGCAACCGGTAAAGGCGATGCGGCTCCTGCTGCGAAAGCCGCGCCGAAAGCCAAGGCTGCCAAAGCTGCTGCACCCGCAGCAGCTACTGGTTCCGACGATCTGACCCAGCTGACCGGTGTTGGCCCTGCCGCCGCCAAGAAGCTGGAGGCCGCTGGCCTCACCACCTTCGCTCAGATCGCAGCCTTGTCCGAAGCGGATATTGCTGGTATCGACGCCGTCAAGATCAAACCCGAGTGGGTTGAGCAGGCCAAAGAGCTGGCTCAAGGCTAAGGAGAGACAAGAATGGCACATAAAAAAGCTGGCGGTTCGTCCCGTAACGGTCGCGACTCCGCAGGTCGTCGTCTTGGCGTGAAACTTTATGGTGGTCAGTCTGCAATCGCGGGCAACATCATCGTGCGTCAGCGCGGCACCAAGTTCTGGCCGGGCGAAGGCGTTGGTATTGGCAAAGATCACACCATCTTTGCGACCGCCAACGGCAACGTGACCTTCCACAAGGGCCTCAAAGGCCGCACCTTTATTTCGGTTCTCCCGGCGGCGGAGGCCGCTGAGTAAACCGAACCCAAAGGGTAATAAAATCTTCAGGGGGATCGGTTAAAAGACCGGTCCCTCTTTTCGTTTTTGGATGGACCTGTCGGATCGTAACGCAAGTGCGTGAAAACGTGACTTGTTTGTCGTTCTGGCACTTCCCATCTCATCGGCAAGGGGATGGAGGAGCACAAGTCCCCAGAATACCTGAGTGTATTTGCCGAAGTTTGAGTTTCTTGAGGAGGAGCGTGGTTATGGGTTTGGACCAAACGGATCAGCAAGCCATCATTGAGGCAGATCGCTTTGATCTGCGGCCTTTGCGTCCGTCGGATGCAGGTCTGATTGAACACTACGCCGGAGATGCGCGCATCGCCAAGATGACCGCGCCGATCCCGCATCCCTATCCGCCGGGCGCGGCTGAGGCCTATGTCAAACGCGGCATTGAGGCCGAGCAGGGGGAGTTTATCTGGGCGATGGATGGCACCAAGGATGGCAGCCCGGAACTGATGGGGGTGATCTCGCTGAAATCCATGGATCGCAACCAGTCCGAGGTTGGCTATTGGGTTGCGCCGCCGTTCTGGAATACCGGGCTTGCGTCGATGGCAGTTCAGTTGCTGGTAGAGGCCAACCCCTTGGGCGATGCAACGATGTTTGCAAGCGTGTTTCAGGACAACCCGGCGTCGGCGCGGGTGCTTGCGCATTGCGGATTTGAGTATCTTGGCGATGCAGAGGATTTCTGCGTTGCGCGTGACGCAAATGTTCCAACTTGGACCTACAGCCGCAAGCTCTGATCCAGAGGTCAAAGGCAACACCACTCGCGGGCGCGTCATCGGACGGGTCCGCGTTTTTGTGTCTCGCCTCGCAGATCGGCCATGCAGGCAGAACAACAGACGCAGGGTTGAGCCATCCCCTGAATTAAAGTATTGGCGATCCAACTCGAACACAGAGGCTTACTCATGAAATTCCTCGATCTGGCAAAGGTCTACATTCGCTCCGGCGCCGGCGGGAACGGTTGCGTCAGTTTCCGGCGCGAGAAATACATCGAATACGGTGGCCCCGATGGCGGTGACGGCGGCAAGGGCGGCTCGGTCTGGGCCGAGGCCGTGGATGGGCTGAACACGCTTATCGATTTCCGCTACCAGCAGCATTTCTTTGCAAAAAACGGCCAGTCCGGCATGGGGCGTCAGCGCTCCGGCAAGGACGGTGACGATATTATTTTGCGGGTTCCCGTGGGCACCGAGATCCTCGACGAGGACGAAGAAACAGTTCTGGCCGACCTGACCGAAATCGGCGAGCGCGTGCTGCTGGCCAAGGGCGGCAATGGTGGTTTTGGCAACCTGCATTTTAAGTCCTCCACCAACCAAGCACCTCGGCGGGCGAATTCCGGTCAGGAATGTATTGAGCGCACAATCTGGCTGCGGCTGAAGCTGATCGCGGATGCTGGACTTTTGGGTCTGCCGAACGCGGGCAAGTCGACGTTCCTGTCGTCCACATCCAACGCGCGGCCGAAGATTGCCGACTATCCCTTCACCACACTGCACCCGAACCTCGGGGTGGTGGGGATTGATAACACTGAATTCGTGATGGCGGATATTCCCGGCCTGATCGAAGGCGCGCACGAGGGCCGTGGCATCGGTGACCGCTTCCTTGGCCATGTGGAACGCTGCGCGGTGTTGCTGCATCTGGTCGACGGCACATCTGAAACCGTGGCCGAGGACTACCGCACCATCATCAATGAGCTTGAGGCCTATGGCGGTGAGCTTGCCAATAAGCCCCGGGTGACGGCGCTCAACAAGATCGACGCGCTGGATGACGAGGAACGTGCCGAGGCGCGTGCCGCGCTTGAGGCTGAGGTGGGCGCACCGGTGCGGATCATGTCCAGCGTCAGCCGCGAGGGTCTTGACGAGGTGCTGCGGGCCGTACGGGCCGAGATCGACGATGACCGCCTGCGGATCAAACAGGCGGAGGCGTCCGAGGAGGAGGACACCCCTTGGCAGCCCTAAACACGGCGCGTCGTGTCGTCATCAAGATCGGCTCTGCACTGCTGGTGGATCGCACCAGCGGCGCGTTGCGGCAGGACTGGCTCCTGTCGCTGGCGCAGGATGTTGCGCGCCTGAAAGAGCAGGGCAAGGATGTGATCCTCGTGTCCTCGGGGTCGATTGCGCTGGGGCGCGGCGCATTGGGTTTGCCCCGCACCGAGTTACCGCTGGAGCAATCGCAGGCTGCCGCTGCCGTGGGCCAAATCCGCCTCGCGCGCGCCTACGAGGAGGCGCTGGCCCCGCATGGCATCACCACCGCGCAGGTTTTGGTGACGTTGGAGGACAGCGAAAACCGTCGCCGTTATCTAAATTCCCGCGCTACGCTCGAGACGCTGATCGGGCTGGGCGCGGTGCCCATCGTCAATGAAAACGACACCATCGCCACTGACGAGATCCGCTATGGCGACAATGATCGCCTCGCCGCGCAGGTCGCGGTGACGGTGGAAGCGGACGTCTTGATCCTTCTGTCGGATGTGGATGGGTTCTACAGCGCCAATCCGGCGCTTGATCCGCAGGCCAAACGGTTTGATCGGATCGATACCATCACGCCTGAAATTGAGGCGATGGCGGGCGACGGGGTGTCGGGGCTGTCCAAGGGCGGCATGATCACCAAACTGCTGGCAGCCAAGATGGCGACCGCCGCGGGCTGTGCCATGGCGATCAGCGAAGGCTCGGTGATGTCTCCGGTCGCAGCGCTTGAGGCGGGTGCGCCCTCGACGTGGTTCAGCGCTCAAGGTGATCCGCGAGTGGCGCGCAAACGCTGGATCGCCGCCATGAAGACCCGTGGTGTGATCACTGTGGACGAGGGCGCCGCCAAGGCGCTGCAAAATGGAAACAGTCTGCTGCCCGCTGGGGTGCGTCATGTGGAGGGTGACTTTGGCCGCGGGGATCCGCTGGCCATCCTCGGCCCAGACGGGCGCAAACTGGGTCAGGGGCTCAGCCGGTACACGGCAGAGGAAGCCCGTGCCATCCAGGGGCATCGCTCCGCTGACATCGAGGGCATCCTTGGCTATGCGGGGCGCGCGGCCTTGATCCATCGGGATGACATGGCGCTTTGATCCTGTCATTCTGAGCATGCGAGATTTCCCGCCGCCACGCGACGTGGCGGTGCGGCTCGGACCCCGCCTGGGGAAGCAAAGGGCAAAGACATGAAAGATCTGGAAAATATTCCCGCGCTGATGACAGACATCGGCACGCGCGCCAAAGCGGCTGCGCAACAACTCGCCACCGCCAGCGCCGCACAGAAAGAACAGGCTCTGACCGCTGCCGCAGATGAAGTCTGGGCCAAGCGCGAAGACATTATCGCTGCCAATGCCAAGGATCTGGAGTTTGGCCGCGAAAAGGGGCTGTCCTCTGCGATGATGGACCGGCTGATGCTGGATGAGGCGCGTATTCAGGGCATCGTCGATGGTTTGCGCGCTGTTGCGGCGCAGGATGACCCCGTCGGTGCGGTGATGGAAGAATGGACGCAACCCACCGGCCTGCGTATCCAACGCGTGCGCACCCCGCTTGGGGTGATCGGCGTGATCTACGAAAGCCGCCCCAATGTGACCGCGGACGCGGGCGCGCTGTGCCTCAAATCCGGCAACGCGGTGATCCTGCGCGGCGGCTCTGAGAGTCTGCATTCAGCGCAGGCGATCCATGGCTGTCTGGCCGCCGGGCTGCGAACTGCAGGTTTGCCCGAGGACGCCGTGCAACTGGTGCCGACCCGTGATCGCGCGGCGGTGCAGGAGCTTTTGACCATGACCGACTACGTGGATGTGATCGTTCCGCGTGGCGGCAAGGGGCTGGTGGGGCTGGTGCAGCGCGAGGCCCGCGTACCGGTCTTTGCCCATCTTGAGGGCATCGTACACATCTACATCGACAAACACGCCGACCGCAAAAAGGCGATCGATGTGGTCCTGAACGCCAAGACCCGGCGCACCGGCATCTGCGGCGCTGCGGAGTGCCTGCTGATCCATCAGGATATTGCCGAGACCATCGGCAAGGACGTGCTGGACCTGCTCGCTATGGGCGGGGTGGAAATCCACGCCGAAGAGGGCTTGCCCGGCCCGGATAGCATGCAGGCCGCGACGTCCGAGGATTGGGGTAAGGAATACCTCGATGCGATTATCGCCGCCAAAAAAGTGGCAAGCATCGACGAGGCGATTGCCCATATCCGCACCTATCACTCGGCCCACACCGATTGCATCATTACCGAGGATAACGCAGCCGTGGCGCAGTTCTTCGCGGAGCTGGACAGCGCCATCCTGATGCACAATGCCTCCACCCAGTTTGCCGATGGCGGCGAGTTCGGCATGGGGGCGGAGATCGGCATTGCCACCGGCAAGATGCATGCCCGTGGTCCGGTCGGGGCGACGCAGCTTACCAGTTTCAAATATCTGGTGCGCGGCGACGGCACCGTGCGCAAATAGTCCCGCAAATAAGAAACGCCGCTGAGATGATCAGCGGCGTTTTTCATAGTGCAATCAGGATCGCTTAGAAGCTGATCGAGATCTTCTCTGCCGATTGGCTGAACGACAGCTGACGACCGGCCTCTTTGGCCGCTTCGGGCAGCAGCGCAAATTGCACCAGTGCCGGGGTAATCTCGACTTTGGGTGCGTCTGACGCAAGACCAGACCAAAGATCTTCGTCGACATTGATCTTGCGACCTTCGCCTGTCACGGTCCAGCCGTCGGTGCTGCGTAGGATCTGGATGCTGCCGCCATAGGGAAGCGCACTCTCAAGACAGAGACCGGCGAGAAACGCCATACGAACATCGCGCCGCGCTGCCGCCTCTTGTGAGGACCAGTTATATTTGATGCGCCCACCTTTGCTGACATCACCGAGCACGCTCATGATTTCCATCCGGCCTAGCTCCTGTTCGCCCGCGGAACCAAAGGCCACGCGGAAAAAGCGAATACGGGCGTTGGCGTTATTCACACTGTCGGAGATCAGCTCCAGCTCTGGACCTTCCAACGAGTTGGACATGCCGAGCAGTTCCAGACCGTTGTTAATCGCCCCGACAGGGCTGATCAGATCGTGACAAATTCGTGAGCCTACCAATGCGGCCAGATTGGCGTTATCTACACTCATAACTTTCCTCCAATAGGGCCACTCAAACTATGAATGACCTCAATGCGATCCTGGCACCCGGCATGTTTGTCCGACATCCCAACCACCCGGACTGGGGCTTGGGGCAAGTACAGTCAAACGTGGGCGGCAAGATCACTGTCAATTTTCCCGACCAGGGCAAAGTCGTCTTTGACGGCGCGCGTATTGCCCTTGTTCCAGTCTTTGATCCGTAAAAACGGTTTATGAAAGGTTAACCAAACGCATACAAGTGTGCATAAATCTTGCGCGCGAATATGCCGATGGGCTATTTGCCCGCCACAAATCAAGGGTAGAGCAGAACCATGCACGACGGCGCGCCACAGTTTTCCGTGCGGATGGCGGAAACCGATGAAGATCTAAGAGCGGCGCAAGCTCTGCGCTATGAGGTGTTCGTGCGCGAGCTTGGCGGCAGTGGCGATCTGGTGGATCATGATGCGGGCCTCGAGCAGGACCAGTTTGATCCATACTTCGATCATATGCTGGTCAGCGACGATACCTCTGGCGAAGTGGTCGGTGTTTACCGGCTTTTGCGCAGCGATCAGGCGGAACGTCAGGGGCGGTTTTATTCCGAAGATGAATATGACCTCACGCCGCTGCGCCAATCCGGTCGTAAATTGCTGGAGTTGGGGAGGTCTTGTCTACATGCCGACTATCGCGGCGGCATGGCGATGTTTCACCTCTGGAACGGGCTTGCGGCCTATGTCGCGGACCATGAAATTGATGTGCTCTTTGGGGTGGCTTCCTTTCATGGCACCGACGCGTCGTCGCTTCGGCAACCCTTGTCGATGCTCCATGCCAACCACCTCGCGCCCGAAGATTTGCGCGTAAAGTCAAAGGTCTACCAGTCGATGGATCTGCTGGGGGCCGATCAGATTGATCGCCGCACCGCGATGCTGGAGACACCCGCGCTGATCAAGGCCTATCTCAGGCTTGGTGGTTTCGTTGGCGATGGCGCTTATGTGGATCATGAATTCAACACGACGGATGTCTGTTTGATCCTCGACACGGCGCGGATGAATGAACGCCAGAGCCGTATTTACACGCGTGGAACCACCACAGGATGAGTGTCAGCTGGCACAGTGAAACACCACCTGAGCAGATCCGTATCTCTGCGATGGGATGGGTCAGGGTCGTGCTGCGCGGGGTGGTACTGGCGACTTTGGTCTTTGGCTGCCTTGCGCTTCTCTTGTTGGTGCGGCTGTTTGAGAGGCCGATGTGTGGCGTAAAACGCCCCATGACGCCCTATATTACGATGTTTGTTTGCCGAAACGCGTTTCGCATTCTGGGCATGGGGTTCAGCTCCACGGGGGCGCAGATGCGTGAACCCGGCATCGTTGTGGCCAATCATTCCTCGTGGCTCGATATTTTTGCGCTCAATGCCAAAAAACGCATCTATTTCGTCTCAAAGTCCGAAGTCGCAGGCTGGCCCGGCATTGGTTGGCTCGCGAGGGCGACGGGTACGGTGTTTATTGAACGAAACCGCGCCAAGGCCAGCGAGCAAAAAGCGCTCTTTGCGGAGCGGTTGAAAGCGGGTCACAAGCTGCTGTTTTTCCCAGAAGGAACCTCCACCGATGGGCGGCGGGTGCTGCCGTTCAAGACCACATTGTTTGCATCGCTCTTTGAGGATGATCTGCGGGATCTCTTATACGTGCAGCCGGTCTCTGTGGTGTTTCACGCTCCCCATGGCCGAGAGCCGCGTTTTTACGGCTGGTGGGGCGATATGGATTTTGGCTCGCATCTCCTGAAAGTGCTGTCCGCAGAGGCGCAGGGCAGGGTAGAGCTGCGTTACCATGCGCCGGTCCGCGTTGCCCATTTTGCAAATCGCAAGGCGTTGGCCGCTCATTGCGAAGAGATCGTTCGCGAGGGGCATGATACACTCACGGCGGAGGGCGAACCGCTGCTTGATGGGTGAGGGGCGCGCTTTTGCGCTTGCGCTGTTTGCGAAGCTGCCTTATACGCGCGCCATCGAACCCGCAGGCGGGGTTTGGCCTGTTCAGGGGAGACATCCCTGACAGACCGCCGGTTGGACACATATGTGTCTGAACCCCCGCTAAGGATAAAACCGGAAAGGAAAGAATAGCATGGCTCTTCCCGAGTTCACCATGCGTCAGCTGCTGGAAGCTGGCGTTCACTTTGGTCACCAGACTCAGCGTTGGAACCCCCGCATGGGGCCGTTCATCTACGGCGCGCGCAACGGCATCCACATCATGGACCTCACGCAGACTGTTCCGATGCTGGACCAGGCTCTGACCGCGATCCGTGACACCGTTGCCAAAGGTGGCCGCGTTCTCTTCGTTGGTACCAAGCGTCAGGCCGCAGCGCCGATCGCAGAAGCCGCAGAGAAATCCGCTCAGTACTACATGAACCACCGCTGGCTCGGTGGCACGCTGACCAACTGGAAAACCGTTTCCCAGTCGATCAACCGCCTGAAGGAAATCGACGAGCGTATGGCTGCGGGTGCCGACGGCCTGACCAAGAAAGAGCGTCTGGGCATGGAGCGTGACCAAGAGAAGCTGCAAGCGTCTCTCGGCGGTATCCGTGACATGGGCGGCGTTCCTGACCTGCTGTTCGTCATCGACGTGAAAAAAGAAGCACTGGCCATCGCAGAAGCCAACAAACTGGGTATTCCGGTTGTGGCGATTGTCGACACCAACTGCTCCCCCGATGGTGTCGACTACATCATCCCGGGCAACGATGACGCAGCGCGCGCGATCTCGCTCTACTGCGATCTGGTTGCACGTGCAGCACTGGACGGCATGTCCGCTCAGCTCGGCGCTGCCGGTGTTGACCTCGGTGCTCTGGAAGAAGCACCTGTCGAGGAAGCCGTCGCTGAAGAAGCAGCTGACGCCTGATCTGACAGCGTGTCATCGATTTGACATGTGGGGCAGGGTAGACCTGCCCCAAACCGCATTTGACTTGAGGAGAGCCTAAGATGGCAATCACTGCAGCAATGGTGAAAGAACTGCGCGAATCCACCGGCGCAGGCATGATGGACGCGAAAAAAGCACTGGTCGAAAACGACGGCGACATGGAAGCTGCCGTTGACTGGCTGCGCACCAAGGGCCTCGCAAAAGCGGCCAAGAAATCCGGCCGTACTGCCGCAGAAGGCCTCGTGGCCGTGGTCGTCGACGGCGGCAAAGGTGTTGCTGTTGAGGTGAACTCCGAAACCGACTTCGTTGCGAAAAACGGCGAGTTCCAGTCCATGGTTGCTGGCATTGCCAAAGCAGCCCTGTCCGTGAACACCGTTGAAGAGCTGGCAGAGGCGGATCTGGGCGGCAAAACCGTTGCCACCACCCTGACCGACAAGATCGCCACCATCGGTGAGAACATGACCCTGCGCCGCATGGCGAAGCTGGAAGGCGAAACCGTTGTGTCCTACGTGCACAACGCAGCTGCCGACGGCATGGGCAAAATCGGCGTTCTGGTTGCAATGACCGGTGGCGATGAGGCGATTGGCAAGCAGGTCGCGATGCACATCGCAGCTGTGAACCCGGCCGCTCTCTCTGAGGCAGATCTGGATCCGGCCATCGTCGAAAAAGAGCGTCAGGTTCAAATCGACATCGCCCGTGAATCCGGCAAGCCGGAGCAGGTCATCGAGAAGATGATCGACGGTCGCATGAAGAAATTCGTTGCCGAATCCACCCTGCTGAACCAGCAGTTCGTGGTGAACCCGGACCTGACCGTGGAAGCCGCAGCCAAGGAAGCGGGCGCCACCATCACCGGCTTTGTCCGTGTGGAAGTTGGCGAAGGCATCGAAGTCGAAAAAGAAGACTTCGCAGCCGAAGTGGCGAAAGCCGCTCAGGGCTAATCGCCTCAGCGCGTATTGCTCAGCAAGAAATACCAAACGCCCCCGTCGCCTGCCTGGCTTCGGGGGCGTTATTCGTTTGAGATGCAAAAATGTAAACTACAGCTGCGCTGGCTGCGGTTGTGACGCAGCAGAGAATATCTGTTTGAAAAGAGTTGGTTCCGGTCATCGGTGCGGAAAAATACACACCAATAACCGGACAGGTCAGAGAGCCCTGTCAATATCAGGGGTCGTTTCCCAAAGTTCCCAGGCTTAGCCACCACTCACGGAACGTCGCTATCCTGAGGGCTAGAGGACTTTCCGTAAAGTCAGCTTTTCCTTACTATTAGAGAGGGTTACTACATCTTTTGCACATCAAATTGTCATGCCTGTGTTGCAATCAGGCGCTGACTCTCTGGTGACGACTGTGCCCGATGATAACCAGGGGCGATCAGTGTTCGACCGCGTACATTTGATTGTGTAACGCAGCCTTCAGAACCGCCTGCGCCGTTGTCTCTACACAGAGCGATTCACGCGCAAGCCGCAGGTGCTTTTCAATGGTTGCAGGTGTGAGCCCCATCAGCAAAGCAATGTCCTGTGTGGTCTTGCCATCCCCGACCCATTGCAGAACCTCGCGCTGGCGCTTTGTCAGGGCGCGATTGGGGGCGTGGTAGGGCAGGGTGAGGATCTTTAGATGTGCCACATTGTTCATCAGCACAATGTCAGAGCCGTGCTCCGCCCAGATCTGATCAATTGCGTCCTGATCAAGCCCGGGTCGCGCGGCCAATGAAATCGCGCCCTTAAATCGGTCCGTCGCGGAGTTGAAGCTGATCGTGTAGCCGGCGCAGACATTCATCGCCTGATTGAACTCATGGACCTTGCGCGCCTTGCAGTCCAACAGTCCCTGAGCCGCCATATCTTGCGCGGCGCGCCAGCTTGCATGGCCTTCATTCTCCAGCGCCCATGTCAGCATTGGAGCATGAGAATAAAGACCATCAACGAGAAATCCCTGCAAATACTCTGGGCTGTGGTTCGACAGAACAACAAAGTCATCAGGATCGCCCAGCGAGGTGCGGGTTTTGAACAGCGTGTAGCCGTAAAGGAGACGATCAAACCCGTAGCGGTTCATCTGGCTCACATGCGCGTGCCACAGTTCCTCAATGGTTTTGAACTGGGTCAGTTGGTGCAGATATTCGGACGGGGTCATGACCCGCTACTCCGCGCGCAATGCTGAACAAGCGCATCCATCGCCATCAGGTAGCCAAAGGAGCCAAAGCCGCAGATCTGACCGATCACAGCTTTGGAGATATAAGAGGTCTGGCGGAAGGATTCGCGGGCGTGGATATTGGACAGGTGAACTTCCACAGCCGGGAGATCCACGGAATAGATCGCATCCATTAGTGCAACAGATGTGTGGGTATAGGCGCCAGCGTTCAGAATGATCCCATCATGCGTGCCTTTTGCCGCATGGATCATGTCCAACAGCGCCCCTTCGTGATTGGACTGGTGACACGCGACGTCGATCCCGAGTTTGATCCCGTGCTGACGGCACGACTCCTCCACCACTGCCAGTGTCTCGGCTCCGTACACTTCTGGCTGCCGTGTGCCCAACAGGTTGAGGTTCGGCCCATTCAGGATCAATACGCTCTTCATTTTTTGCCCTTTCATGGCGCGCGGTGTGAGGTGACTTCAAAACCGACATAACCTCTGGAAGTAAGGTGTCATGTCAGCTCTCGGCGGTCAGTCCTTGCGACCCGACCAAAGGCACAACGTGCCATCGGCCCAACCACAAAGCGATCACAAGACGCGGTAAACGTGTGGAATTTGTCGATAAACTCAGACGCTGACAACCGAAAAGCTACCGAAAAGCCCTTCGCCGGTACAGATGATGGGCAAGCGTCACTTAAAAACCCATGGACCGCGCGCTGCAATAGTGAGGCGCGGGGCGTCTCATTTGGGTGCAATGCGATTAGAATTGAATGTGTCTTGCTTCAATCTGGTAACACAATAGAAAACCTCAGCGCCCAAAGTCACCTGTGATGGCCTGCGTTCAAATGTTTCTCGTAGCGCCGATAGATCGTAGTGCTGGGGGACGTATGGAACGCGATGAATGGATCAACCGCCGCCTTCATGGGGATGGTGTGGTTGAGCTTCAATTGGGGCATGCGCCCGAAAACCGCCTGACCGCAGAATTTTTGAATGATTTTGAAAGCGAAATCAGAGAGATGTCAGCAGATCCTGATGTTAAGGCGGTGTTGTTGACCAGCCCGTTCAAAGATTTCTCTACCGGGGTCGATCAGGATCTTTCGGACACCAGCGCACTTGCGTCGGATCTGAACGCGGCGTTTCTCGCGCTCTATGCTTTTCCCAAACCTGTGATCATTGCGACTGTTGGTTTGTGCTCCGGAGCGGGGATGTTCTTTGTGCTCGCCAGCGATTTGCGTGTGGCGCACGCGCGGGCGGGATTTGAATTGATCGATGTGCAGCTTGGGCGCGAGTACCCCGTTGCCTTGATGGAAATTGCGCGCGCGACGCTCGACGCAAATGCACAGCGCCGGTTGATGCTAACTGGGCAACGTCTGGGACCGATTGCCGCCCGAAATGCGCAGATCATCGAGGTGCTTGCAGATGATCTTGAGGACCTGCACGGCTATGCATTGAAAGAAGCGCGCAAGATGGCGCGGCTCCCCGGACAGGCCTATGCGAAGATCAAACGTGATCTGCGTATCGACACGATTGAGCGTATTGAGACCCGCCTGGATGATGAACTTCAACCCGCATCGCATGCTTCGCGACTGGCGGGGTAGTACAGTCTGCTTGGCCTTCGGGAGCGGGCTATGTAAACACGGGCAAAGACCCTTGCGTTGGAGCCATGTGACATGATCGCGAACAAGATAGAAGTGCGCCGCACCGAAGACGGCCAGGTCATGGTGAGCAAGGGCACTTGGTCCGATACCTTCCCCGAAGAGCAACGCGAGGCTTGGGCGAAGTGGTACGAGCAAATGCACAATGACTACGCCTATGATGGCTATGCCTTAATGGCGCAGTCTTTACGTGATCTGACCTGAACGGACACAAGATCTGACCTGCGCGTATACAGGGGGGGTAAATTCTCAATTGAGGGAAGTGGCGCACCTGAGAGGATTCGAACCTCTGGCCTCTGCCTTCGGAGGGCAGCGCTCTATCCAGCTGAGCTACAGGTGCGTCTGCTGCGCGATATACGCGGCTGCCGAAAACACTGCAATGGAAAAATGGCCACCTCTGGTAATTCATTGAATTCTCTGAAGAGACCGCAGCGTATTCCGACTATCCACATGACAGATGTCATATGGGGGCTATAGACGTGAGAACGGGCGCGCTGTGAGCTCACAGCGCGCGATCCGATCAGTTTAGGTGGCGGCGACCTGTTAGCCGCGCCAGGTGCGAACGACGCCGCAGTCCATATGAACGAAATTCGAGCCGTAGTAACGTCCTACTCCGCCCGCTTTGCATGCCTGAGCGGCTTGAGCCATCTGGCTCACCGATCGTGATGCAAGACGAAGATCTGCCGCCTGACCCTGCATGTGAAGCGATTTCTTCGCTACACCACGAGAGCGGCTGCGCAGCATCGCATTGGTTTGCGGGCTACGGTAACCAGACAACAGCAAGTAAGGCTCATTCACCTCGAGAAGGTTCAGAGAGGCTGTCATGATGTCAATCGTGCGCAAATCGATGGTCTTGACCTGATCGGTCCGCCAATCGCGCATGAAGTGATTGATCTCCTTAACCGCGTCTTTGATGTATTTGCCATCGATCCAGTAGATCATGTCCAGACGCTCGCCTGTGCGACCGGAATACATACGAAGCCTGCGGATGTCGCCGCCTCCACGAAGGAAGCCAGCGGCTTGGGAGTAGGTAGGGGCTGCTGCGACTGTTGTGGCCGCAAATGCCTTTAGGAGTGCTCGACGGGAAAACCCGGTATTTTTTTCTGCCATTGTGATGAGCGTTGTCCCATACGCTTTTGATTTCACAGGTCCCGAAGTTTCGGGATATTTTAGCGCTCTGTTGCGCAGAAGCTATATGCCATAGAGAGAATCGACTGCCAACTGGTGAATGATCCCTTACCCGAATGCAGTGTTTTTTCGGCAAAAACTTGCGCAACAGGGGAGTGCACGGGGTATTTTCCCCCTCATGTCATGGAACATTTTGCGGCTATTGGGGTTTCGGGGCATCAGTGCTCTGCGATCCGCGTGCCTGATGCAAAAGTGAGTAGACTTGCAAGGGCGACGTTTACCAACACTTGGATACAGTCTATCCGGACGTTTGCGTTACACACTGGAGTTTATTGAAAAATGTCGCTGGCCCGCGCCCCTAAGTTCTCTTCGTTTGTCACTGGTGGCATCCTTGCCGCAGTCATGGGCGCGTCCGTATTCCTGGCGCAAGATGCCAGCGCCGCGAGCACCGGATTCCGCCAGGCCGTTGCTGAGATGGCCTGGGAAGACGATGCGGTTGCCAGCTACTACCGTCAAAACGACTACGCGCCTATTTGGACCGCTGATACACCAGAATCAGCCGCCCGCCGCCGGGCCCTGATGCAAGCCCTCGAGGAAGCCTCGATGCACGGGCTGCCTGACATGTCGGTGCGCGCCTCGGAGTTGGTGGAACAGATGCGTTCGGTGCGGTCCACCCGTGATCTCGGCGCGGTTGAGGTCGCCTTGAGCCGGGCATTGGTCGATTATGCGACCGATCTTCAGACCGGGCTTATCGAAGCTCCCGCCCGTATCGACGAGGGAATTGTTCGCAAAAAACATCAGGTGGATGCTGCGCGTTTCCTTGAGGGGATTTCAAAAGACCGGCCAGCGGCCTTCCTTCAGAAACTTGTGCCTGCATCGCCGCAGTACCGGGCGTTGCTGCGCGAAAAGATGCGTCTTGAGACATTGATGAATGCTGGTGGCTGGGGGGCAACCGTCCCGGTGCGCAAGATGGAGCCGGGCGACAGCGGGGCAAATGTCGTCGCCCTGCGGGATCGTCTGGTGTCTATGGGCTATCTGCAGCCAACTGCGACGCGCACATATGACCTCTCGCTCGAGGACGCAGTACGCCGGTTTCAGGGCGAACATGGTCTGGAGGTGGATGGTGTTGCAGGTGAGGGCACCCTGACCGAGATGAACCGTCCGGTCACTGACCGCATCAAATCGGTATTGGTCGCGATGGAACGGGAACGCTGGCTGACACCGGAACGTGGCCCGCGCCATATCCTCGTGAACCTCACGGATTTTTCTGCAAAGATCGTCGACGATGGGGAAATCTCTTTTGAGACCCGCTCCGTCATTGGCAGCGACAGAAGCGACCGACGGACCCCGGAGTTTTCGGATGAGATGGATCATATGGTGATCAACCCGAGCTGGTATGTGCCGCGCTCGATCATCACCAAAGAATATCTGCCCAAACTCAAGAACAATCCCAACGCGCATAGCTATATCGAGATCACCGACAATCGCGGTCGGGTGGTCAATCGCAACAGCGTTGATTTCAGCCAGTTCACCGCGCGCAGTTTCCCGTTTGCGATGCGCCAGCCTCCCAGCAGCCGTAACGCGCTTGGGCTGGTGAAGTTCATGTTCCCCAACAAATACAATATCTACCTGCATGATACGCCGCAAAAGAGCCTGTTTGGACGTGAGGTGCGGGCTTTTTCGCATGGCTGTATCCGCCTGCAAAAGCCGTTTGATTTCGCCTATGCGCTTCTGGCGCCGCAAACCGAAAATCCTAAAGAGTATTTTCACCGGGTGTTGAACAGCGGCAAAGAAACCAAGGTGTCGCTTGAGACCAAAGTGCCGGTTCATCTGATCTACCGCACCGCTTTCGTGTCGCAGGATGGCCGGGCGGAATTCCGCCGCGATATCTATGGACGTGACGCAAAGATCTGGTCGGCTTTGGAACGGGCAGGGGTGGCACTCCCCGGCGTTCAGGGCTAAGTCTCGGGCCAGGATCCGCTTTTGGAGGAATGGCCCGATGTTCACCGTTCGTGAGATTGCCAATGCGCTTGGCGCTGAGGCCGCAGGTAACTTAGATCTGCGTATTGCGCGCGCTGCAGAGCCACAGGAAGCCACGGCCGATGCGTTGGCCATGGCAATGTCACCCAAATATGCTGAGGCTTTAAAGGACGGTGCCGCACGTGTGGCGCTCGTCTGGGAGGGGGCCGACTGGCAGGCGATGGGCCTTGAGGCGGCAGTATTTGTGACGCGCCCACGGCTCGCGATGAGCGGCGTCACCCAGATGCTTGACCGTGGGCAGCGCGAAACGGCTGGCATCCACGCCTCCGCGGTGATCGACCCTAGTGCCAAGATCGGCGCAAATGTCACCATAGGCCCTCTGACAGTTGTTGGGCCTGATGCGGTGATCGGGGATGGGTCGCTGATTGGCGCACATTGTTTTATCGGCGCGGATGTCACAATCGGCAAAGACGCCAACCTGCGCGAGATGGTTTCGATTGGGGCACGTGTCTCAATCGGAGACCGTTTTCGCGCCCAGCCCGGCGCGCGGATCGCGGCAGATGGGTTTTCCTACGTCACCCCGGAAACGTCAGGTGTTGAAAACGCCCGCAAAACTCTGGGCGATCAGGGCGATACCAAGGCGCAGTCTTGGGTGCGTATCCACTCTCTGGGATCTGTTCGGATCGGTGATGATGTCGAGGTGGGGGCCAACTGTACAATCGACAATGGTACGATCCGCGACACCTTGATTGGCAACGGCACCAAGCTGGATAACCAAGTTCACGTAGGACACAATTGTCGCATTGGGAATGACTGTCTGTTGTGTGGGCAAACCGGACTGTCTGGTTCCGTTGATATTGGCGACAACGTTGTTCTGGGTGGGCAATGTGGCGTGGCCGACAATGTATTTATCGGGGATCGCGTTATCGCAGGTGGCGGCACCAAAATTCTCTCGAATGTTCCAGCTGGGCGGGTGATGATGGGTTACCCGGCGGTCAAGATGGACACCCACACGGATATGTACAAAGTGCAACGTCGTTTGCCGCGGCTGATGCGCGATATCGAAGCGTTGAAAAAGGCTGTTTTCAAATAACCACGCAGTCAGTACACCTCTGACAATCTTATCTCCCGCAGGAGCCGCCTCATGAGCACGCAGGACAAGGTCATCGCAATCATCGCAGAGCAAGCGGTGTTGGAGCCCTCGGATGTTTCTCTCGACAGCACGCTGGAAGATCTGGGGATCGACAGCCTTGGTCTGGTAGAGAGTATTTTTGCGATTGAAGAGGAGTTCGATATCACGATCCCCTTTAACGCAAATGAGCCCGAACAAAGCGATTTCGATATATCGAATGTAGCCGCCATCGTGGCCGGTATTGATAAGCTGGTCGCCGAAAAGGGCTGATCGCCTTTGCTGGGGGCGGACAAAAGGATTTGCGATGAAACGCGTTGTGATTACCGGCGCCGGGACCATCAATGCGCTGGGGCATTCGGTCGCTGAAACCTTCGAGTCGATGCGCGAAGGGCGCTGCGGAATCGGTGAGCTGGACTTTCGTGACGTAGATCGTCTTGCGATTAAGATCGGCGGCCAAGTGCGCGATTTTGAAGCCGAAGGTCGCTTTAATCGCCAGCAAATGGTCCTCTATGATCGCTTTACGCAGTTCACCTTGGTGGCTGCTGCGGAGGCCATACGGCAATCTGGATTAGAATTCACCGGCGATCTCGCCGCACGCTCTGGTGTTGTATTGGGAACCGCCGGAGGTGGTGTTTCCACATGGGATGATAATTATCGGTCTGTCTATGAGGACGGAAAGAACCGGGTTCATCCTTTTGTTGTTCCAAAACTCATGAACAACGCAGCCGCCAGCCATGTCTCCATGGAGTACAACCTGAAGGGGCCGAGTTTTACGGTCTCTACCGCCTGTGCATCGTCAAATCATGCAATGGCGCAAGCCTTTCAGATGGTGCGCAGTGGGATGAGCCCCGCGATGGTCACTGGTGGTTCGGAATCGATGCTCTGTTTTGGCGGCGTGAAGGCCTGGGAAGGCCTGCGCGTCATGTCCAAAGATGCGTGCCGCCCCTTTAGCGCCAACCGTAACGGCATGGTGCAGGGGGAAGGCGCAGGTATCTTTGTTTTTGAGGAATATGAACACGCCAAGGCCCGTGGCGCGGATATTCTGTGCGAAGTGATCGGTTATGCTATGAGCTCCGACGCCGCTGATATCGTGATGCCAAGCAAGCAAGGTGCAGCGCGCGCCATCTCTGGTGCCTTGCGCGACGCACAGATCAATGCTCAGGACGTGGGCTATATCAACGCTCACGGCACAGGCACCGCTGCAAACGACAAAACAGAGTGCGCTGCGGTGGCCGATGTCTTCGGCCCTCATGCTGATAACCTCATGATATCTTCGACAAAATCCATGCACGGACATTTGATCGGGGGCACGGGCGCGGTTGAGCTTTTGGCCTGCATCATGGCGTTGAGCGAGGGGGTGATCGCGCCGACGATCGGATATGAGGAAGCCGATCCAGAATGCGCTCTGGACGTGGTTCCCAATGAAGCGCGCGAGGCCAAGATCAATGTCGCGCTTTCAAACGCGTTTGCGTTTGGAGGGTTGAACGCGGTGCTTGCGCTAAAGCGCGTCTAACTTTTTGAACAAAAAACACCCGCCAGACAACGGTCTAGCGGGTGTTTTTCTTGCATAGATTTGCGTCTTATTGCTTTACCACATCCACGGCGTTGAAGCCTGCGGTGAAGCCTTTCAGCGACATCGGCACGGCAACAGTGGTCTCCGGCGATGGTGCAGGGCGCAAGCTAAAGATCGCTTGGCTGCCCTGTTTGAATGCGTTGATATCTGCTTCTGTCAAACCGATCTGCGCAATGCAGCCTGCTGCATTACAGAAAGAGAAGTTGTAACGCTTGCCCGGCGCGCCATCGACGGAAACCGTCAGCCCAGCGGGAAGCAAGGTTTCAAGCGGGGCGATGACGGTAGCGCCAGCCACAGCCTGACCACCGGCTTGATCGATGCGGAACAAGGAGACCTCGGCGACGGGGCCGCCTTCATCGTCCAAGAGAACCTGTAGCAATGAGCAAGGATCTTCGCCGGATTGGGTGCGCACACAGGCCAGGTCCCAATCGCCAAATTTTTCTTTGGAATAACGCTGACCAACCTGCAGGGCCGCATCAGCTGGTGTACCCAGATCCAGCAGCTGGTCTGCATTCGGCGCTGGCGCCTCTGCATCTTGCTCTGCAGTTTCTGCAGTCTGATCGGTGGTTTCCTGATCTGTCGTCTCTTGCGCCACCAGCGGGGTTGCCGCGAGGAGGAGAGCGAGAGAGACGGAGCTGAGGGATTTCAACATGAATGCCTCTTCTGTTTGAATCTGTCTTCGCCGTTTACCACGGCATCTGGTGAGTGTCAGGGGAATAAAGTCGCAGTCCCCAGCATATCCCTGATTTCCGCCGATATTCTGTGAGGTTCTGGCATGAGGCGCCGCATCCGAGGGTCATATAGGGCGGCTCGTATAGGAAATACGGCATAAAATACGAAAAAAGGGGACCGAAGCCCCCTTTTTGCGTCTACATCTCCCCGTCGGACTGGCCGACTTAGTTATTATTCAGAAAATTACGAGCGAAATCGTCTTCGGTCAACATGGAATAGAAAAAAAATCATCATCGGACTCAGCAGAGTGTTTTATGCCAGATTTACTGTGAAAATATGACAGGGGGCTCACGGGATGTGGCATGAATAAAAAAATGGCCGTGCACTAAGGCACGGCCAGTCTGACAGGGAGGAAATGTCCGTCAGCTCAACCGCATTCGAGCCAACGGGCAAGTTCACGCTGGCACATAAAGGTTAACATTGTATTTTGCTTAAGGTGCAGTTTCAGGAGACGAGCAGGGATGCCAAAGGAAATATTCATCGGTGGCGGGGGGCATGACTATGGTGACCCTCAGTATCTGACGTTGAAGTACGCCAACCGACACGGGCTAATTGCAGGCGCGACGGGGACGGGGAAAACTGTTACACTTCAGATCCTTGCCGAGAGTTTCTCCAACGAAGGCGTGCCAGTGATCCTGGCGGATATCAAAGGAGACCTGTCTGGTCTTGCGCGCTCCGGGAGCGAGGCGGCCGAGCTTCACGACACATTCGTGAAAAGATCGCAAAAAATCGGATTTACCTCGTTTTCCTATCACGACACGCCAGTCACCTTTTGGGATCTCTTTGCTGAACAGGGCCATCCGGTGCGGACCACAGTTGCCGAGATGGGGCCGCTGCTGCTCTCAAGGTTGCTGGAACTGAGCGAGGCACAGGAAGGCATATTGAATATCGCCTTCAGGCTTGCGGATGAGCAGGGGCTTGCGCTGCTTGATCTCAAAGATCTGCAAGCGCTGCTGGTTTGGGTTGGCGAGAACCGGGACAGCCTGTCGCTGCGGTACGGAAATGTTTCAACCGCATCTATCGGTGCGATTCAACGCCGACTGCTGGTGCTGGAAAACCAGGGAGGTGCGCGCATGTTTGGCGAACCTGCCTTGGATCTGCATGATCTCATGCGCCATGATGACACGGGACGCGGTATGGTAAACATCCTTGCCGCAGACAAGCTGATGGCCTCGCCAAAACTATACGCGACGTTCCTGCTGTGGCTTCTGAGTGAGTTGTTCGAGAGCTTGCCCGAGGTGGGTGATCCCGAAAAACCCAAGCTGGTGTTCTTTTTCGATGAGGCGCATTTGTTGTTCGAAGATGCGCCTAAGGCACTGATCGACAAAGTAGAACAGGTGGCTCGCCTGATCCGATCCAAAGGCGTCGGGGTCTATTTTGTCACGCAATCCCCGGACGACATTCCGGAGGATATTCTGGGCCAACTTGGCAATCGCATTCAGCACGCCTTGCGGGCGTTCACCGCGCGGGATCGCAAAAAGCTGAAGCTCGCAGCGGAGACCTACCGCGAGAACCCACGGTTCTCGACAGAAGACGCAATCCGAGACGTCGGCGTAGGGGAAGCCGTGACATCGATGCTCGAAAAGAAAGCTGTGCCCGGGGTGGTCGAGCGCACGCTTATTCGTCCCCCCTCCAGCCAACTTGGACCAATCTCCGTAGCTGAACGTAAAGCCGTGATGCAAGCCTCTGCAATGTCGGGAAAATATGACGAACCTGTAGATCGCAGATCGGCCTATGAGATCTTGAAAGAGCGGGCCGCACGCGCCGCGCAAGAGGCAGCCGAAGCAGAAGAGCAGGCCGATGCCGCGCCAGATCCAGTGGTACGCGAATTCAGCGCCGCCAGACGCTATAGTGGAAGCCGGGTTGGTCGCTCTACGGCGCGGCGGATTGGTGGGGGGGATACCTTTGCCTCTGCAATGTCAGAAGCCGTCATCAAGGAACTGAAAGGCACCACGGGCCGACGCATTGTCCGTGGCATCCTTGGTGGATTATTCAAAGGCCGCTAAGAGTAAAAAGGCCGGAACATCAATTTGTTCCGGCCCGTTCTTTAGATATTTTCGCAGGGCGCTTAGCCGATCCGGTAGTTTGGAGACTCGCGCGTGATCTGCACATCGTGCACATGGCTTTCCTTAAGCCCAGCGCCAGTGATGCGAACGAATTCGCAATTCTTGCGCATGTCATCCACGGTTGCGCAGCCGGTGTATCCCATGGCAGCCCGCAGACCGCCGACCAGTTGGTGAATCACGGCACCAGCGGCACCTTTATAGGGCACCTGACCTTCGATCCCTTCAGGCACCAGCTTGTCGCTGGCCGCGTCTTTTTGGAAATAGCGATCGGCAGAGCCGCGCGCCATTGCGCCCATGGACCCCATACCGCGATAGGATTTGAACGACCGGCCCTGATAGAGGATGACCTCGCCCGGCGACTCGTCTGTGCCCGCAATCATGGAGCCAACCATGGCGCAGGACGCGCCCGCTGCGATGGCCTTGGCGAAGTCGCCAGAGAATTTGATGCCACCGTCGGCGATCACAGGCGTATCACCCGCAGCGCTTGCGCAATCCATGATTGCTGTGAGTTGGGGCACACCCACGCCAGCGACCATCCGCGTGGTACAAATGGAGCCCGGACCAATGCCAACCTTGACCGCATCCGCACCAGCGTCGATCAACGCTTGGGTGGCGGCGGCGGTTGCGACATTGCCTGCAATAACCTGAACATCGCTCGACAAGGCTTTGATACGTTTGACGGCTTCGATCACGCCCGCCGAATGGCCGTGCGCAGTATCAACCACAACGACATCAACGCCCGCATCGATCAGAGCTTCGGAGCGCTCAAACCCGCTGTCGCCAACGGAGCTTGCCGCGGCGACGCGAAGGCGGCCCAAGTTGTCCTTCACCGCCGTGGGGTTTAGCACCGCTTGTTCCGTGTCCTTCAGAGTCAAAAGACCGGTCAACTTGCCATCTTTGTCGGTCACAAGGAGCTTTTCGATCCGTCGTGCTTTCATCAAGGAGATGGCTTCTTCGCGTTCTGCCGGCTCTTGTAGCATGGCGAGCTTATCGGAGGTCATCATTACCGATACGGGCGTTTTGTCATCGGACGCAAAGCGCATGTCCCGGTTGGTGACGATCCCGACCACGCGGCCACTGTTATCGACGACCGGGAAACCGGTCACGCGGTACCGCTCCTGGAGCGCCTTGGCATCGGCCAGTGTCTGATCCGCACGCAATGTGATGGGGTTGTAGACGATCCCGCTCTCAAAACGCTTGACCCGGCGTACCTGCCGGGCCTGTTCTTCAACGTCGAGGTTTTTATGGATCACGCCCATGCCGCCCGCCTGGGCCATGGTGATCGCCATGCGCGATTCCGTTACTGTGTCCATCGCAGAACTCAGAAGCGGAATGTTAAGCGAGATAGCACGGGTCACCCGCGTGCGTGTGTCTGCCGTATTTGGCAGGACACTGGATGCGGCCGGAACCAGCAAAACATCGTCAAAGGTGAGAGCCTCACGAATCTGCATCTGTCTTCCCCATGCAAAACACCGTTTGGCGGTGACCCTATTGCACAGTTCTGCATAAGGGGGAAGGGGGGCTGGACATTTTTCGCCGCAACGCGGCACCAATTTGCTCGGAGGCTGATGCAGATCAAGGATTTGTCGCAACAGCTGGATATTGCAAACCTGTGAATTTTGCGCGCGGAGATGACTATGAACGCCCCTCTCGATGGATTGATCATTCTGGATCTGACACATGTACTCGCGGGGCCTTATGCCTCGATGACGCTCGCTGACCTTGGCGCGCGCGTGATCAAAGTGGAACGTCCCGGTTTGGGGGACGACACCCGCGCTTTCCCGCCATTCAAAGGCAGTGAGAGCGCCTATTTCGCGACCATCAATCACGGCAAGGAAAGCATCGCGCTCGACCTCAAGAATGTTGATGATCGTATTGTTTTTGAGGAATTATTATCGAGATCGGATGTGATCCTAGAAAACTATCGCCCGGGTGTTATGGAGCGTTTGGGATATGGCTGGGAGGATCTGCACACCAAGTATCCGAAACTCATCTACGGTGCGGTTTCTGGCTTTGGGCACAGCGGGCCTGACAGTCAGCGCCCGGCCTATGATATGGTGGTTCAGGCCCGTGGTGGTGTGATGTCGATCACCGGCGAACGCGACCGAGAGCCGGTTCGCGTCGGGGCCTCCATTGGCGATATTGCAGCCGGGATGTTCTTGGCGCAGGGCATTTTGGCAGCTTTACTCCACAGACAGCAGACTGGAGTGGGCCAGAAAGTAGACATCGCTATGCTGGATTGCCAACTCGCCATGCTGGAGCATGCGATTGCACTGACCACAATCAGTGGCGAGGCACCACGGCCATCCGGTGCCCGGCATCCCTCAATCACACCGTTTGAGACCTTTCATGCGTCAGATGGGCTTTTTGTGATTGCGGCGGGAAATGACGTTTTGTTCGCGCGCCTGTGCGAGGCGCTGAGACTTCCGATTGCCGAAGATGAGCGTTTTGCAACCAATCCCGCAAGGTGTGAAAATGCGCGCCTTCTCAAGCGGTTGATTGAGGCTGTTACATTAGAAAAGGGCAAGCAGAACTGGATCGACCTGCTTACAGAAGCGGGCATTCCGACCGGGCCGATCCAGAATGTGGCCGAGGTTTTGAAAGATCCGCAGATACGTGCGCGCAATATGGTGGTTGATGTGCTCGATCAGGCGGGGAACCCCGCATATGTGGCTGCGGGAAATCCGATCAAGATGAGCGCGTTAGCTGATCCTAGCACCCGACCTCCTGCGCCAAAGCTTGATGAGCATCGCCAAGAGATCCTCGATTGGCTGGAAAGCTCCTGATCTTGTTCAGGAATTGATATCAAATGCCGCCGATGGAACAGAAAACGGCGGTGTTCGACTTTCTTGGTTTGAAAACTGCCATATGCTCCGCATCAACTGCGCAGTACTCAAGGGCTAGAGACATGTCGAACGATCCCCTCGTCGTGTTCACACCATCCGGCAAACGTGGACGATTTCCTGTTGGCACACCAGTGCTTACGGCCGCACGTCAACTCGGGGTCGATCTCGATTCCGTCTGTGGTGGCCGTGGCATCTGTTCCAAATGCCAGATCACGCCGTCTTATGGTGAATTCTCCAAACATGGTGTGACGGTTGCCGATGATGCCCTGTCCGAATGGAACAAGGTTGAGCAGCGCTACAAGGATAAGCGTGGATTAATCGATGGGCGTCGACTGGGCTGTCAGGCCAAGATCGAAAAAGACGTTGTGATCGACGTCCCACCGGAAAGCCAGGTGCATAAACAGGTGGTGCGAAAGCGGGCCGAGGCGCGTGATATTGTCATGAACGCCTCGATCCGGCTTTTCTATGTCGAGGTGGAAGAGCCTGACATGCACAAACCCTCCGGTGATCTGGAGCGACTTTGCGAAGCTTTGGAAAAGCAGTGGGATGTCAAAGGCGTAAAAGCCGATCTTCATATTCTAAGACAAATGCAACCCGCACTGCGTAAAGGCGCGTGGAGGGTCACCGTTGCCGTGCATCTGGGGGTTGATGGTCAATCACCGCGTATCATGCATATCTGGCCTGGCTACTATGAGGGCAGTATCTATGGGCTGGCGGTGGATCTCGGCTCCACCACGATTGCGGCACATCTGTGTGATCTCAAAAGCGGTGAGGTTCTGGCGTCGTCTGGCATTATGAACCCGCAGATCCGCTTTGGCGAAGACCTGATGAGCCGGGTTTCTTATGCGATGATGAACAAGGGCGGTGATCAGGAGATGACCCGCGCCGTGCGCGACGGCATGAACGCTCTGTTTGTGCAAATTTCCGAAGAAGCTCAGATTGATCAAGCACTGATTATGGACGCCGTGTTCGTCTGCAATCCGGTGATGCATCACCTGTTCTTGGGGATTGATCCGTTTGAGCTGGGCCAGGCCCCCTTTGCGCTGGCCACGTCAGATGCGCTTGCGCTTGAGGCGTGCGATCTTGATTTGAACCTTCACCCCACAGCGCGCATCTATCTGCTGCCTTGTATCGCTGGCCACGTCGGCGCGGACGCTGCCGCAGTTGCGCTATCCGAAGCACCGGATAAATCCGAAGACCTCGTGCTTGTAGTGGATGTGGGAACGAATGCCGAGATCCTGTTGGGAAATAAGGATAAAGTCCTTGCTTGCTCCTCTCCCACCGGTCCTGCATTTGAGGGTGCGCAGATCTCGTCTGGGCAACGCGCCGCCCCGGGTGCTATTGAGCGCGTCGAGATCAACCCCATCACCAAAGAGCCGCGTTTTCGTGTGATTGGCTCAGAGATATGGTCGGATGAGGACGGGTTTGAGCAAAGCATCGCAACCACGGGAATTACCGGCATCTGCGGATCTGGTATCATTGAGGTGATTGCCGAGATGCGACTGGCGGGCCTGTTGGATGCGTCTGGCCTCATTGGCTCTGCTGAGCAAACTGGCAGCGCGCGTTGCGTTCCCGAGGGGCGCACCAATGCCTATCTTTTGTGGGATGGCAGCGCCGAAGGAGGGCCGCGCATCACGGTTACAAACCCTGATATCCGCGCGATCCAGATGGCCAAGGCTGCGCTTTATTCCGGTGCACGTCTGCTGATGGATAAGATCGGCGTCGACACAGTGGACCGCGTCGTGCTGGCGGGGGCTTTTGGGGCGCATATCTCTGCCAAACACGCGATGGTTTTGGGGATGATCCCTGATTGTCAGCTGGACAAAGTCACCAGCGCAGGCAATGCGGCAGGGACCGGGGCGCGGATCGCGCTGCTGAACACCAATGCCCGGCGCGAGATCGAGGACACTGTGCGCAAGATCGAAAAGATCGAGACAGCTGTCGAGCCCCGCTTTCAGGAGCATTTTGTAAACGCCTCCGCGATCCCCAACTCTGCCGACCCTTTCCCGATCTTGGAAAGCGTCGTGACCTTGCCTTCGGTGAGTTTTAACACCGCCGGTGCCGAGGGCGGGCGTGGTGCCGGACGCCGCCGACGTCGCGCCACCTGACCAATCTGTCTCGTCGTCAAGCGCCAAAAGCGCTTGTGGCGCGCGGGGCGCGGACGATAGAGAGGCATCTAACTGAAACGTCGCCTGCGTATCGCATGGCGTCTTCTGGATTGGATGCTGTCATGACACCGGGCGCACGCGTACAAGCGGCTATTGAAATTCTCGACGAAATCCTCGCGGGTCAGGCGGCGGAGAAGACCCTGACCAATTGGGGTCGTCGCAGCCGGTTTGCCGGATCAAAGGATCGCGCCGCCGTACGGGATCATGTTTATCAGGCGCTGCGGTGCCGCCGGTCTTATGCTGCCTTGGGTGGCACCGAGACGGGGCGGGGTGTGATGATTGGTGCCTGCCGCGATCAGGGCATCGATCCGGCAGACCTGTTTACAGGGCAGGGACATGCGCCCGCCCCATTGAGCGAGTCTGAGCAAGCGCATATTGGCACATTTGAAAGCGACGCAGAGAAAAACGATATCCCGGAGTGGCTCTGGCCGGTGTTTGCGCGCAGCCTTGGCGCGCAAGCAGAAGAAGTGGCCCAAGCGCTGAGAGCGCGCGCATCGGCTCATCTTAGGGTGAACCTCCTGAAGGGGGATCGTGATGCTGCAATCAGCAGGTTGCAGCAGGACGGTATCTCTACGGAGCCTCATGAAGCGTCACCGACAGCGTTGGTCGTGACGGAGGGCGCACGGCGGGTGAAAAACGCCGAAAGCTACCTCTCGGGCTTTGTGGAATTGCAAGATGCGGCCAGTCAAGCAGTGGTGGATGCGTTGCCATTGCAAAACACCCCCCGTGTGCTGGACTATTGTTCTGGCGGCGGGGGCAAGGCGTTGGCGATTGCGGCATTACGCGATGGGACAGTTTACGCTCACGACGCCGATCCACGGCGCATGCGTGACATCCCGGAACGCGCGGCGCGTGCGGGGGCCGACATCACCCGCCTCGATACGGCGGATCTGTCGAAGAGTGCACCTTTTGATCTGGTGCTGTGCGATGCGCCTTGCAGCGGAAGTGGATCATGGCGCCGAGATCCCGAAGGCAAATGGCGACTGACACCAGATGCGCTGGACGAGATTGTCGCGCTACAATCCAAGATCCTCGATGATGCAGCGCAGCTGGTGGCGGATGGGGGTGTTCTGGCCTTTGCGACCTGTTCGATGCTGGATGTCGAAAATCACAAACAAACGCAGGATTTCTTGGCGCGCCACACGGGCTGGGAGCACTTGAGCGAGAGCGCATGGCACGTTCATACTGGAACGGACGGGTTCTATGTGTCGGTGTTCCAACGGGCCCGATAGCATTAAACTATTGGAAAGTTTCTCGATCCGGTGCTGTGGTTAACCTCGCTTTAACCATGCATGCCGTGATAGTGCGGCATGAAGATTGTTAACGGAGCCGCAATGATTGGTCGCTCGTCCTCTATCGTCCCCAGCCTGAAAATTCAGACGCCGGAACAGGCGCGACTGGTGGCGACCTTTTTCTTGTCGGCGCTGCTGATCGTGTTGCCTTGGATTTTGCCGGTACCGGATTGGATCGGCCGGGCATTGGTCGCGGTCGGTCTGACGCTAGGTGGCGTGTCTGCGATGATCTTGATCCAGACCCGGGTACGTCAGGGTGCGCGCGCCATGGCGAGTGAATTGCTGACCGGCTTTATCGACAAAGATGCCTCTGCCAGTTTTGTCACCGACGATGACGGTGTCATCCACGCCTGTAACACAGCGGCGCTCAAGCGGTTTGAAGGCACGGAAAGCGACACCATCTCAGGAACATTGCGATCGGTTCTGGCCAATCCTTCTGCCGTCCTGTTTCGTCTGCAAAGCCGCGCTAAGCTCGAAGGCTCAGCGCGCGAAGATATCGTCACGCGCCGTGGGAATGTGCGCCTCGCGGTGCATGAAATGGCCAACGGCAGCTTTCTGTGGCGCGTCGAAGACATGGGGGAGCGGCCGACTGGGCGCACCGCTGATGCAAGCCCCGTTCCGATGATTTCCGTGGGACGTACTGGCGCGGTTCTGTTCATGAACGAGTCAGCGCGCAGCCTGATTGGGGAGCGGGTGAAGTCCACTGAACGCCTGTTTACATCGCTGCCGGTCATTCCGGGGCGCATCAATACCATCATGACCAAGAGCGGTCCTGTTGAAGTTCTGGTCAGCGAACATGCCCGCGGGCAAGGCCGCAGCGAGATTTATTTCATGAAAGCGGTGGTCGAGGACAGTGGACCTCATATCGGGTTCGAAAGCCTGCCGGTTCCGCTTCTGAAGGTGCGTCCAGGCGGCGAGGTTTTGTCAGTGAACCGGATGGCCATGCGCCTTTTGGGCATTGAAGAGGCTGAGGGCGTACAACTCGGCCAGTTGATGGAGGGGCTGGGCCGCCCCATGAATGACTGGCTGCAGGAGACCGCCAAGGGGTTTGCGCCGCATAAGTCCGAATTCTTGCGCGTGTCTCGTGACGACAAAGAGGTCTTTGTTCAGGTCACGCTCACGCGCATTATCGAGGATGGTGAAACGCTGCTGATGGCGGTGCTCAATGACGCAACAGAGCTTAAGACCCTGGAGGCGCAATTCGTTCAAAGCCAGAAAATGCAGGCGATCGGTCAACTTGCCGGTGGTGTTGCGCATGATTTCAACAACCTTCTTACCGCGATTTCAGGTCACTGCGACCTGCTGTTGCTTCGCCACGACCAAGGGGATCAGGACTATGGCGATCTGATCCAGATCCATGAGAACGCCAACCGCGCCGCCGCCCTCGTGAGCCAGCTTTTGGCCTTCTCGCGCAAGCAGACCTTGCAGCCCGAGGTGTTGGATGTGCGCGAAACACTTTCTGATCTGACGCATCTGCTCAATCGGCTGGTTGGGGAAAAGGTGTCGCTGACACTCAGCCATGATCCTGTCATGCGTTCCATCCGTGCGGATAAGCGCCAGTTGGAACAGGTGCTGATGAACCTCGTGGTGAATGCGCGTGACGCGATGCCTCATGGTGGTGAAATCCGCGTCGAGACTGAGGTGGTCGCACTCGACACCGCCTTGGAGCGTGATCGCGCCGTTGTGCCGCCGGGGGAATGGGTGACTATTCAGGTCAGCGACGAAGGCACCGGTATCTCGCCGGACAAGCTGCAAAAGGTGTTTGAACCCTTCTATACCACCAAGCGCACGGGCGAAGGCACGGGCCTCGGCCTGTCCACCGCCTATGGTATCATCAAGCAAACTGGCGGCTTTATCTTTGTTGATTCCGTTCTGAACCAAGGCACCAAATTCACTCTCTACTTCCCGGTCTACCGTAGGGATGCTTCGGCAAGCGTCGATGAAACCGTAGCGCCAACCAAGACCAAAGCCCCAACTGCGCAGCATGGCGAAGGGGTCGTGTTGCTGGTTGAGGATGAGGCCCCGGTGCGCGCCTTTGCATCACGGGCGCTCAGGATGCGTGGCTACACGGTGCTTGAGGCCGAATCCGCCGAGGAGGCGCTTGACACGCTCGAAGACCCGAACCTCAGTGTCGATGTCTTTGTCACCGATGTCATCATGCCGGGCATGGACGGCCCCACATGGGTGCGCAAAGCGCTTGAGGAACGCCCCGGCACCAAGGTGGTGTTTGTTTCGGGCTATTCCGAAGGGGCCTTTGGCGATGCGGAACCCGATGTGCCAAATTCGGTGTTTCTCGCCAAACCTTTCTCGCTCAGCCAGTTGACCGAAACGGTGCAGTCACAGCTGCAGTAGGCCGTCTCAGCGCGAGATCGACCCATAAAGCGCAAACTCCTCGGGGTGTTTGCGCTTTAGCTTTTCCTCGGTGCCTGCACTCAGGCTCAGATCACCATCGGGACTGATGTTTTCCTGCCGCGTGTTGTAGCTAAGGCCGGTGCGATCCTGAATGAAGGCATGAAAGGGCGCGAGGTTCTCATAGGCAAAGAGATGCGTCACACAGCATCCGTTGGGTTGTGCCTCCAGAAACTTCGCCTGACTGCCGACATTGGCATGCGGCGGGCGGTTGCCGCGGCAATAGTCGGTGACAAACTTATCAAAGCTCATGTTTTTGGTCGAGGTTGGCCGCCCATCCAGATGCGGCCTCTGGCGAAAACGATACCAACTGCCAAGCCAGCTGATCGGCTCGCGCATGATGGCAACCACCTCCAGCTCCGCACCGCACACCTTCTCATACATCGGCCGAACCCAGCGATTATAGCGGTAGAGCGGCGAGTGTTTGAGCTCTGGTGGATCTGAAATCACCAGATCCGCATGTGGCCTGAGCGCGGACTGCAGCGCCGTGGTACCGGTCTTGGGCACCGATAACAGCACCAGTCGTGCGCGGTAAAATACCATCATGACGTTAAAGCTCCGGCAAATAGTTCAATGTGTCAGGGTTTTGTAAACCAATCCTTAACCATGTTGCCAGTCCGGTAGAGTGACATGAAATTCCCTTGCAATGTTCTTGTTTTGACCCCATAAGGAACAATAAGAGAACAAAGCAGTCATTGTCGTCTGCCTCCGGGTGTGACACATAGAGAAGGATACGGGTACTATGGCGGATCTATTGACCATGAAGGACGACAAGAAGAGCGGCGACAAGAAAAAGGCCTTGGACAGCGCGCTTGCCCAAATCGAACGACAGTTCGGCAAGGGCTCGATCATGAAACTCGGCGATGGCACAGCCTTGCAAGAGATCGAGGCAAGCTCCACCGGCTCGCTTGGTCTGGACATCGCGCTTGGCATCGGCGGCCTGCCGATGGGCCGCATTGTCGAGATTTATGGACCGGAAAGCTCCGGTAAGACCACGCTGACGCTGCACTGCATTGCAGAACAGCAGAAAAAGGGCGGTGTCTGCGCCTTTGTGGATGCGGAACACGCGCTTGATCCGCAATACGCTAAAAAACTGGGCGTTGATCTGGACGAGCTGCTGATTTCGCAGCCCGACACCGGTGAACAGGCGCTTGAGATCACCGATACACTGGTGCGCTCCGGTGCTGTGAATATGGTGATCGTCGACTCCGTGGCCGCGCTGACCCCGAAGTCAGAGCTTGAAGGCGACATGGGCGATAGCAATGTCGGTGTGCAGGCCCGCCTGATGAGCCAGGCGATGCGGAAACTCACCGGTTCCATCAGCCGCTCGAAATGCATGGTGATCTTCATCAACCAGATCCGCATGAAAATCGGCGTGATGTTCGGCTCGCCCGAAACCACCACCGGCGGCAACGCGCTGAAGTTCTATTCCTCCGTGCGTCTGGACATTCGCCGCATCGGCTCGATCAAGGACCGGGATGAGGTTGTCGGCAACGCCACCCGCGTCAAGGTGGTAAAGAACAAGGTCGCACCGCCGTTCAAGCAGGTCGAGTTCGACATCATGTATGGTGAGGGCATCTCCAAGATGGGTGAACTTCTGGACCTTGGTGTTGCTGCGGGCGTGGTCAATAAATCCGGCGCGTGGTTCTCTTACGGGGATGAGCGGATCGGGCAGGGGCGTGAGAACGCCAAGACCTATCTGCGCGAAAACTCTCGCATTGCGCTGGAGATCGAAGATAAGATCCGCGCCGCACATGGGCTTGATTTTGACATGCCGCCCGAGGCGCAGGATGATGACGTCCTGTTCGAAGGCTGACGATGCACGTCACCCAAGAGGAACTGAATGCGGCCCTGCCGCATGTGATGGCCGCCCCGAAAGATCGGGCGGCCATTTCCATGTTGTGTCTGCGTCCGGCCTATAATCAGCGCCGCTTTGTCGAGGAAATCTCGGTGACGCCCGAGGGAGGCATCCCCGGCGAGCGTTGGTCTAGCCGCCCGTGGCTGAGGCTGGAGGATGGCACCGCGCATCCCGGCATTCAGGTCTGCATCTTGTCAAAGCGAGTGCTTGATCTGGTCTGGCGCAATCGCGAGGAGGTGCCACACCCCGGCGATACATTCATCGTGGATATGGATCTCTCCGAGGAAAACCTGCCCGCCGGACAGCTCTTACAGGTGGGCAGCGCCGCGTTGCGGGTGTCTGACGTCTTCAACGATGGCTGCGTCAAGTGGAAAGCCCGCTATGGCGCCGCGGCCAAGGATTGGGTGAACCTGACAGAAAACCGCGCACTGCGCCTGCGAGGGATACTCTGTTCAGTCGAACGTGCCGGGTCGTTTTCCAACGGCGATCTTATGATCAAAAAATAGCGCTCAATCCCACTGTTTTCTTTGGGAAACTGCCACATGCGCTTTGGGCGGTGGACAGCCCTGCATGGGCGCGATAAACCGCTTTGGACTGTTCCAATCACATCTAGAGAGCCGCGTTGACATGCCCAGCTTGAACGACATCCGGTCGACCTTTCTGAACTATTTTGCCAAGCAGGGCCATGAGGTCGTAGACTCAAGCCCGTTGGTGCCACGCAATGATCCAACGCTGATGTTTACCAACTCCGGCATGGTGCAGTTCAAGAACTGCTTCACCGGCGTGGACCGTCGTGATTATGTGCGCGCCACCTCTGCGCAAAAATGCGTGCGGGCGGGCGGTAAACACAATGACCTCGACAATGTGGGCTACACTGCGCGCCATCACACGTTTTTCGAGATGCTCGGAAACTTCTCCTTTGGCGATTATTTCAAGAACGAGGCGATCCCTTTTGCGTGGGAGCTGATCACCGGCGAGTTTGATATCCCCAAGGACAAGCTCTATACAACCGTCTATCACACCGATGACGAAGCCTTTGAAATCTGGAAGAAAGTCGGCGTTCCAGAGGATCGGATCATCCGGATCGCGACTTCTGACAACTTCTGGCAGATGGGCGACACCGGGCCTTGCGGTCCCTGCACCGAGATCTTTTATGACCACGGCGATCATATCTGGGGTGGCCCTCCGGGCTCTCCGGAAGAGGACGGCGACCGGTTCATCGAAATCTGGAACCTCGTGTTCATGCAGAACGAGCGGTTTGCAGACGGGTCCATGGTTGATCTCGACATGCAATCGATCGACACCGGCATGGGGCTGGAGCGTATCGCGGCGCTGTTGCAGGGCACTCATGACAACTATGAAACCGACCTGTTCAAATACCTGATCGAGGCCTCGGCGACGGTCACCAACAGTGACCCCTTCGGCGATCAGAACGTGCACCATCGCGTAATCGCCGACCACTTGCGGTCCTGTTCCTTCCTGATTGCCGAAGGCGTGCTGCCCTCCAATGAGGGCCGGGGCTATGTGCTGCGCCGCATTATGCGCCGCGCCATGCGTCATGCCTCCCTGTTGGGTGCGACCGACCCGGTGATGCACAAACTGGTGCCGGCGCTGGTCAGCCAGATGGGCGCGGCCTATCCGGAGCTTGGGCAGGGGCAGGCGCTCATTGAAGAGACGTTTGAGCAGGAAGAAACTCGCTTTCTCAAGACCTTGGACCGTGGTTTGAAACTGCTGGACGAGGCGTCTGTGGATCTGAACCAAGGCGACGTGCTGCCCGGCGAGACCGCGTTCAAACTCTACGATACTTTCGGCTTCCCGCTCGACCTGACCCAAGACGCCCTGCGCGCCAAAGGGGTTGAGGTCGACACCGATGGTTTTGATGCTGCGATGAAGGCTCAAAAAGAGCAGTCCCGTGCCGGTGGCATTGGTCTGGGGGACGCTGCGGATGTCAAAGTCTACTTCGACATCGTAGATGCCGAGGGCACGACCGAATTCCTCGGCTATGAGACCGAGAAAGCCGAGGGGCAGATCGTTGCATTGGTTAAGGATGGCGCCAAGGTCGACAAAGCGACAAAAGGCGACAGCGTCCAGATCATTCTGAACCAGACCCCGTTTTATGGTGAGAGCGGTGGCCAGGTGGGTGACACTGGCGTGTTGACCGTTGAAGGCGGAGCAGCGCGGATCACCGATACCAAGAAGGTCGAGGGTTTGTTCCTGCATATCGCCGAGGTGACCGAAGGCGAGATTTCCGTGGGCAGCGGTGCGGCGATGGAAGTCGATCATACCCGCCGCAGCCAGATCCGTGCCAACCACTCTGCGACACACCTGCTGCACGAAGCATTGCGCAACGCGCTTGGTGATCACGTGGCGCAGAAGGGCTCGCTCAATGCGGCGGAGCGTCTTCGGTTCGATTTCAGCCACAACAAGGCCGTCAGCCAGGAAGACCTGACGCAGATCGCCTCCGAAGTGAATGATTTTATTCGTCAAAACTCTCCGGTAAGTACTCGGATCATGACCCCGGATGATGCCCGTGCCTTGGGCGCGCAGGCGCTCTTTGGTGAGAAATACGGCGAAGAAGTGCGCGTGGTCTCCATGGGGCGCGCCGACACCGGCAAGGGTGCCGATGGTGATACTTATTCCATCGAGCTTTGCGGTGGTACGCATGTAAAACAGACCGGGGACATCGGGACCTTTGTGATCCTCGGGGATAGCGCGTCCTCTGCTGGGGTGCGCCGGATCGAGGCACTGACGGGCGCGGCAGCCTTTGACCACTTGGAGCGCGAAGCGGCCCGAATGGCGGAGGTTGCCGGAGCACTCAAGGCGCAGCCTGCCGATGTCATGGACCGTCTGAAGGCGCTGATGGATGAGCGCAAGGCGCTGCAAAATGAGATTTCGAATCTCAAACAGCAGATCGCCATGGGCGGTGGCTCCGACGGTGGCGCGGAAACCAAGGAGATCGGCGGCAAGACTTTCCTCGGTCAGGCGCTTCAGGGGGTGTCCGGCAAGGATCTGCGTGGCTTGATCGATGCACATAAGCAGAAGCTCGGGTCTGGTGTGATCCTGCTGATCGCCGAAGATGACGGCAAGGTTGCGGTCGCCGCTGGTGTGACCGACGATCTGATCGGTGACATCTCGGCTGTTGATGTGTTGAAAGCGGCCGTTCCTGCGGTTGGCGGCAAGGGCGGCGGTGGCCGTCCCGACATGGCGCAGGGCGGCGGCAAGGATTTCTCTGGTGCCGCAGAGGCCATCAAGGCCGCCGAAACTTTTCTGGAAGGATAACACCTCATGCCCGCACTCTGGATCGCTCATGTGACCGTCACCGATGCTGACGCCTACGGCAAATATGCCGAACTGGCGGGCCCGGCAATCGCCAAGCACGGCGGCGCGTTCATCGCCCGCGGTGGGCGTTTTGTTCAGCTGGAAGGCAAGGAACGTCCGCGCAATGTGGTCGCAAAATTCCCCAGCGTTGAGGCCGCCGTCGAATGCTACAACAGCCCCGAATATCAGGAGGCGCTGAGCCATGCGCGCGATGCCTCTGAGCGGGAACTGATGGTTGTTGAAACCGACGCCTGAGCAGGGAAACCCTGTGCAAAACAGAAGATTGGGCTGCGCGTTTCGCGTGGCCCTTTTTCATGATTAACAGTGCCTTGACGTCTCGGTGACAGGATATCGCGACGAGTCGAGGAGAACATCATGTGCCGTTGGGCCGCGTATATCGGCGCTCCAGTCTATCTGGACGAAGTTGTGTGCAAACCAGAGCAATCGCTGGTCGCACAATCGATCCATGCCTTTGAATGTAAAACACAAACCAATGCCGATGGGTTTGGAATTGCGTGGTATGATAGCCGCGAGGAGCCGGGTCTCTACCGAGACACGCATCCGGCGTGGTCTGATCCCAACCTGCGGTCGATCACTCATCAGGTGCGCTCCGGTCTGTTTTTGGCGCATGTACGCGCCTCGACCGGCACCGCAACCAGCCGCAACAATTGCCATCCTTTCACGCATGGGTGCTGGTCGTTTATGCACAACGGTCAGGTTGGCGGATTTGAAAATTTCCGCCGCCGGGTCGACATGATGATCCCGGACGAACTATATGGCGCGCGTAAGGGGGCCACGGATAGTGAGGCTTTGTTTCTGATCGCCATCGCGGAGGGACTCTATGATGATCC
The DNA here is from genome assembly GCF_000376545.2 of Tritonibacter mobilis F1926. Taxonomy (NCBI): domain Bacteria; kingdom Pseudomonadati; phylum Pseudomonadota; class Alphaproteobacteria; order Rhodobacterales; family Paracoccaceae; genus Tritonibacter; species Tritonibacter mobilis. The sequence continues at coordinate 1,501,550 of NZ_CP015230.1, read as the reverse complement.
CAAAGGCGCGATGCAGCGGGCGGTAGGGAAACTTGAGAGTCTGAGTCGGGAGTTCGGCCACACACCGCATATGCGGATTGGTGCCGCCTTTAGCTGCGGCGGCGCGCTTTATGTAGTGCGTTATGCCTCCGATCATCTGGCACCGACCGTTTACAGCAGCAAGACAGCCGACGGCCGCGGGCGTCTGGTGGTGTCTGAACCCTTGCATAAGGGAGAGTGCTGGCAATCCGTGCCCGCCGGGTCCTTCTGTCGATACACAGCGGAAGACGCGGAAATAGAGGATTTTGTTCCTGTTCTCTGATTTAAGATGCAGAAATGAAAAGGCCCGGTCAAAAACGACCGGGCCTCTTTGCATGTTCTAGGTGGCTATCAGCCGTTGGCCTTTGCCATCCGCTTACGCTCGTGCGGATCAAGGTAGCGCTTGCGCAGGCGTACGGAGGTTGGGGTGACTTCCACCAGCTCGTCGTCGTTGATGTAGGCAATCGCCTCTTCCAGCGAGAGTGTAACCGGCGTGGTAAGCCGGACCGCATCGTCGGTGCCGGAGGCCCGCACGTTGGTCAGCTTTTTGCCCTTCAGCGGGTTCACTTCCAGGTCGTTCTCACGGCTGTGCTCGCCAATGATCATGCCGGTGTAAACGTCGGCCTGTGCACCGATGAACATCTTGCCACGCTCTTCGAGGTTCCACAGCGCATAGGCCACGGATTGACCGTTCTCCATGGAGATCAGAACACCAGCGCGACGGCCCGGAATGGAGCCCTTGTGCGGGGTCCAGCCATGGAACACGCGGTTCAGAACGCCCGTGCCGCGGGTGTCAGTCAGGAACTCGCCGTGATAGCCGATCAGGCCACGCGACGGCACATGCGCGATGATACGGGTCTTGCCGGCACCTGCGGGCTTCATCTCGACCAGCTCACCCTTGCGGTTGCCGGTGAGCTTTTCGATCACCACGCCGGAATATTCGTCATCCACGTCGATGGTGGCTTCTTCGACGGGCTCCATACGCTGGCCGTTTTCCTCGGAGAACAGCACCTGCGGGCGGGAAATCGACAGCTCGAACCCTTCGCGGCGCATGTTCTCGATGAGAACGCCCATCTGCAATTCACCACGGCCCGCGACCTCAAACGCCTCGCCGCCGGGAGTATCGGTGACCTCGATTGCCACGTTCAGCTCCGCCTCTTTCATCAGGCGATCCCGGATCACGCGCGACTGGACTTTCTTGCCATCACGACCCGCCAGCGGGCTGTCGTTGATGCCAAAGGTCACGGTGATGGTCGGCGGATCGATCGGCTGCGCGGGCAGGGCCTCGGTGACCGAGGTGTCCACGAGCGAGTCTGCAACGGTTGCTTTGGTCATACCTGCAATCGTTACGATGTCACCAGCCTCAGCCGCGTCAATCGGCTGCTGTGAAAGGCCGCGGAACGCAAGGATCTTTGTGGCGCGGAAATTCTCGATCAGGTCACCCTCACGGCTCAGGGCCTTGAGACTATCACCTACTTTGAGCGTACCGCTCTCAACACGTCCGGTCAGGATGCGGCCCATGAAGGGGTCGGAGCCGAGCGTGGTGGCCAGCATGCGGAAGGGCTCATCCTTCTGCGCGATCTGCTTGGGCGCGGGGACGTGCTTCACGATGAGGTCAAACAGCGCCGAGAGATCCTTGCGCGGGCCATCCAGTTCCATATCGGCCCAACCGGAGCGACCGGAGGCATACATGGACGGGAAATCAAGCTGATCGTCATCTGCACCAAGGTTGGCAAAGAGATCGAAGCATTCATCCAGCGCGCGGTCAGGCTCAGCGTCGGGCTTGTCGACCTTGTTCAGCACCACGATGGGGCGCAGACCCAGCGCCAGCGCTTTGGAGGTCACGAATTTGGTCTGCGGCATCGGGCCTTCGGCAGCGTCCACCAGCAGCACCACACCATCAACCATGGAGAGGATGCGCTCCACTTCGCCACCAAAGTCGGCGTGGCCGGGGGTGTCGACGATATTGATACGGGTGCCGTTCCATTCCACAGAGGTGGCTTTGGCCAGAATGGTAATGCCGCGTTCGCGTTCCAGATCGTTGGAGTCCATGGCACGTTCTGCCACGGCCTGGTTTTCGCGGAAGGCGCCGGATTGTTTCAGAAGCTCGTCAACCAGTGTGGTTTTGCCGTGGTCAACGTGCGCGATGATCGCAATATTGCGCAGGTCCATAAGGTATGCCTTTGATTGGGGTTGCCGGGCGCATACCCCGATAAAGCCCCCATGGCTAGTGCAAAAGAGGGACAAACCTACAACTGTCGCCGCACTGCCGCGACATCTCTTGCAAGTTCGGAGGCCTCAATGCCCCGAACTGGTCGAAAACAGATGGATTATGAGGATGCCGCCAATAATCATCGCCATTCCCGCAATCGCTGGCAGATCAATGCGTTGACCAAAAACAAGGAAGCCAATCGCCGCGATGAGAACAATCCCCAGTCCAGACCAGATTGCGTAAACGATACCAACTGGCATGAATTTGAGCGTCAGGCTCATCAAAAAGAAAGACACAGCGTAAGCGATGACAACAATCACCGACGGCACCAGCCGGGTGAATTGTTGGCTGGCCTGAAGGGCGGTGGTGCCAATGGTTTCGGCCAACACAGCGGCCATCAAGTAGAGATAATGCATGGCGTGTCCTCTAGCGTCATGAGGCCACCTGCAGGGTAAGTTGCGGTGACTTTACCCTCAAATCCTGCCTTGCAGACTGGCGCAAGAGGGGAAATGCCTCCGAGGCTTTCTGTTCACACCAATGTGGGGTTAAAGCCTGCCGCGCGCTGTAAACCACGGCAACAGTTGCGCGCGCACATATGCCCAGACCTGTGGCGCGCCACGCGCGATCTTAGCGCCGACCCGGCTCTCAAGCTGGGGCAGGGTGACGTTATACTCAATCCAACTGCCGCCACCGGTTGCGATGTTCAACAGCACCGGCTGCACCCGGTCGATGGATTTGGCAAAGACGGCGTCGCTGCTGGTTGCAGCTTCAAATTCTTGCCAGATCTTCAGGCATTCCTCAGTTTGGGCTGCTGGAAGGAGGTCAAAGATGCGTTGTGCTGCTGCCAGCTCCTCCGCCTCGATCCGTGCGAGCGCATCTGCGTCTAGCTTTGAGTGGATCGGGACATCACCAGCATCTATCTCCACCAGATCATGCAGCAGCATGGTCAAAACGCGCGTCACATCTACTTCAGACACGCTGTAGGGGGCCAAGATCCACGCATAAAGCATAATGTGCCAGCTGTGCTCTGCTGAATTCTCGTAGCGTTGACCGGAGGCAATGCGAGAGGCGCGCAGGATAGACTTTAACCGGTCGGCCTCGGACACGAAGGCGAGCCTTGCAGCAAAATCAAGATCGCTGACCTCGGCACCGTTCATGAGTTCAAGCGCCGCTGCATAGGCCTCTGGGAAGCGGTCTTTTAGGGTGGTTGCGCGGCCGGTCGTCAGGTTTTCACGAACCACGCGAAGGTGATCCTCAGGAGGTGAAACAGCGCAAAGCGTTTGGAAGATAGGCTGGCAGTAGTCCAGCGCTTTTGCAAAGCGCGCATCGGCACTTTCTGCGGCCTCAAACTCTCGCCAGAGCAATTGCAACTCATCCCCCTGCACCTTTGGCAACAGGCCAAAGATCCGCTTCTGGGCCTGCTCCTCGGCCTCAGCTACAGCAGCCCAGTCAGTAGGTTCGTCAATAGGATGATCACCAACGTCGATCTCAACGATGTCATGCAGCAAAAGCATCTGAATGACGCGCGGGATGGACACAGCAGGCGGGGCATAGGGCGCAAAGGCCAGCGCATAGAGTGCCAGATGCCAACTGTGTTCGGCCGAGTTCTCAACCCGGCTGCCATCGAGCAGGAGATTCTGCCGCTCCACCCCGCACAGCCTTTCGATTTCAGAGAGGAATTCGAACTGCTGCACAAGATGGGTTGTCATGGTTGGTTTCGTGCCTCTGCCTCGAGTGCTGCCTTAGCAGCCTCAAGCCGTTTGTTGAGAAAGTCGCGCGCCTTGCGCTCGGCAAGGCGAATTCGAACCTCTGTCAGAAAAGCTTCTTCGAGAGATTGGGAGGCCGCCCCGAGAACTTGGGCGATCTCCATATACATGCGGTCTTCACCAAGTGCGTCCTGGACCTTGAGGGTATCCTCCGCCAGCTTTGCAGCCAGTGTGTCCAGCGTCGACATCAGCGGGTGGTCTCAGTGAGGCGCCGTTTGACGTAATCGGAGACATTTCCGATCATCGTGTCCATATGCGGCTCTTGGAAGAAGTGATCCGCACCCTCGATCTCATCATGGGTGATGGTGATGCCTTTTTGCTCGTGCAGCTTGTTCACAAGGCTCACCGTATCCGCAGGCGGGGCCACGCGGTCTGCGGTGCCGTTGATGATCAACCCCGAAGACGGGCAGGGCGCCAGGAACGAGAAGTCATACATGTTCGCAGGCGGCGCAACCGAGATGAACCCGGTGATTTCCGGGCGACGCATCAACAGCTGCATGCCGATCCAGGCCCCAAAGGAGAAGCCCGCAACCCAGCAATGCTTAGAGTTGTTGTTCATCGACTGCAGGTAATCCAAAGCGGACGCGGCATCCGAGAGTTCGCCGACGCCCTGATCGTATTCACCTTGCGATCGGCCCACGCCACGGAAGTTAAACCGCAGTACGGTAAAGCCCATGTTGTAGAACGCATAGTGGAGGTTATAGACCACCTTGTTGTTCATGGTGCCGCCGAATTGCGGATGCGGGTGCAACACGATTGCGATCGGCGCATCCTTTTCCTTCTGCGGGTGATAACGGCCTTCCAGGCGTCCTTCGGGTCCGGGGAAAATGACCTCAGGCATGGGTGGGTTGATCCTACTCTGCTTTTTGGCGAGGTGGCGGAGACAAATACTTGACGAATTCTATCCGACACCTTAGAACTATTCTAAAGAGGCGCAGGTGAAGGACCGGCACCGTGTCAAGCTGAGATACGCATTGACAGGGCTATCGTCAATCATTTGCTGCTTTTTCGACAAAAGGGTTAGCAGATGAAGCTTTCGACAAAGGGACGGTACGCAATGGTGGCCTTGGCTGACATTGCATTGCAACCGTCAGAAGGTCTGGTTGTCCTGGCCGACATTTCCAAAAGACAAGATATTTCCTTGCCTTATCTAGAGCAACTCTTCGTAAAGCTGCGCCGTGGCGGTCTGGTCGCTTCTGTGCGTGGACCGGGCGGGGGCTATCGTCTGGCCCGACCTGCGTCGGAGATCCGTGTGGTTGAGATTCTTGCGGCCGTTGATGAGACCGTTGATGCGATGCACAAAGGGGCAGGTGCGTCTGGGGGATCAAGCGGGAGTCGTGCGCAATCCCTGACCAACAGGTTGTGGGAAGGGTTGAGCGCACATGTTTATGTGTTCCTGCATCAAACCCGGCTGTCTGACGTCATCGCCAATGAACTGGCGCCTTGCCCGGCCGTTCCGAACCTGTTCTCGGTGGTCGATGAATAGGAACACGTGGCCAGCCTGAATGCTGGCACCAAGACCACAATAGTTCGCAACAATAAAAATATGACTCCATGACTCGTGTTTATCTAGATCACAATGCCACATCACCGCTGCGCCCCGAGGCGCGCGCCGCGATGATTGCGGCCATGGACGTTTGTGGCAATCCGTCGTCGGTTCACGCCGAAGGTCGTGCGGCCAAGGCCGTGGTTGAACGCGCCCGTGCCCAGATTGCTGCTGCCTTTGGTGCGGATGGTGCCGATGTGGTTTTTACATCCGGGTCGACTGAGGGCGCTGCTTTGGCTCTTATGGGGCGCGGCCTTCACGGCGCAACGCTTGAGCATGATGCAGTAAGGGCCTGGACTGTCGAGGATTTGGCGGTTGACCCTTCTGGGCGCGTGTGTGTGACAGACCCACAAAATTCCTGTGTGCAACTGGCGAATTCCGAGACTGGTGTCATTCAAGACCTGCCCGAAGGGCTGGCGGTCACAGATGCAACGCAGGCCTTTGGCAAGCTGCCGGTCGCCTTCAATTGGATGGGCGCAACCATGGCGTTGATTTCCGCCCACAAGCTTGGCGGCCCCAAAGGTATCGGTGCGGTCGTGCTGAAGCGTGGCACCGATCTTGCGGCGCAGATCAAAGGTGGCGGACAGGAAATGGGGCGCCGCTCTGGAACCGAAAATGTGATTGGAATCGTAGGGTTCGGTGCCGCAGCTGAAGCAGCCGCGAAGGATCTGGATAACGGGGTCTGGGACCGGGTTGCAGAAATTAGAAATATTCTAGAAAAGACGGTTGCGGCTGAGTGCCCGGACACTATTTTCGTAGGTAAGGATGCGCGCCGCCTGCCAAACACCTCCTGCTTTGCGACCCCCGGATGGAAGGGAGAGACGCAGGTTATGCAGATGGATCTGGCAGGTTTTGCGATCAGCGCAGGCAGTGCCTGCTCCAGCGGCAAGGTGCGCGCGAGCGCCGTTCTGACCGCAATGGGATTTGATGAGACGACGGCTCAGGGGGCGATCCGCGTATCGCTCGGGGCCGACACGACCGAAACGGATGTGCTGCGCTTTGCAGAAGCGTGGTGCGCCAAACAGAAGAAACATCGCGCCCGCTCGGCGTGAGTTCAGGAGAAGACGATGGCCGCTCTGGACCAATTCGAAGCCAAGGAAGGCGTTGATCAGGAAACCGTGGATGCGGTGCGCGAGGTCAGCACGTATAAATACGGTTGGGACACCGATATCGAGATGGAATACGCCCCCAAAGGCGTGAACCCGGATATCGTGCGCCTGATTTCCGAGAAAAACGAAGAGCCAGAGTGGATGACCGAATGGCGTCTGCAAGCGTTTGAGCGCTGGCAGGGCATGAAAGAGCCGAATTGGGCGATGGTGAACTATCCTGAGATCGATTTTCAGGATCAGTACTACTACGCGCGCCCAAAAAGCATGGAAGTGAAGCCTAAGTCGCTTGATGAAGTCGATCCCAAGTTGTTGGCTACATACGAAAAGCTCGGCATCCCTTTGAAAGAGCAGATGATTCTTGCTGGCGTTGAGGGAGCAGAGGATGCGCCCTCCGAGGGTCGCAAGGTTGCTGTGGATGCGGTGTTTGACTCTGTGTCCGTCGGCACAACCTTTCAGGAAGAACTGAAAAAAGCGGGCGTGATTTTCTGCTCTATCTCAGAAGCGATCCGCGAACATCCTGAGTTGGTGAAGAAATACCTCGGCACCGTGGTGCCTGTGTCTGACAATTTCTATGCGACGCTCAACTCCGCTGTCTTCTCTGACGGTTCGTTTGTGTACGTCCCGCCGGGTGTGCGCTGCCCGATGGAGCTCAGCACCTATTTCCGCATCAACGCGGAGAACACGGGTCAGTTTGAGCGCACCCTGATCATTGCCGATAAAGGCAGCTATGTCAGCTACTTGGAAGGCTGTACTGCACCACAGCGTGACACCGCTCAGCTGCACGCTGCCGTGGTTGAGATCATCATCGAAGAAGATGCCGAAGTGAAATACTCCACCGTTCAGAACTGGTTCCCCGGTGATGAGAACGGCAAGGGCGGCATTTACAACTTTGTGACCAAACGGGCTGATTGCCGCGGTGACCGCGCAAAGGTGATGTGGACGCAGGTTGAGACCGGCTCTGCCGTGACATGGAAATACCCGTCCTGCATCCTGCGCGGCAACGAGAGCCAGGGCGAGTTCTATTCCATCGCCATCGCCAACAACATGCAGCAGGCCGACACCGGCACCAAAATGATCCACCTTGGTAAGGACACCAAGAGCCGGATCGTGTCCAAAGGGATCTCCGCCGGCAAGGCCCAGAACACCTATCGCGGTCTGGTGTCGATGCATCCGAAGGCGAAAAATTCGCGCAACTATACCCAATGCGACAGTTTGTTGATCGGTGACAAATGTGGTGCGCATACAGTGCCTTACATCGAGGTGAAGAACAATTCCTCGCGCTGCGAACACGAGGCGACAACCTCCAAGGTAGATGACGATCAGCTGTTCTACTGCCGCCAGCGTGGCATGGACGAAGAAGAGGCGGTCGCACTGGTTGTGAACGGTTTCTGCAAGGACGTGCTGCAAGCGCTGCCGATGGAATTCGCGATGGAAGCGCAGCAGCTGGTTGCGATTTCGCTCGAAGGATCTGTTGGCTGATGTCCGGCCCCTGGCAAGGACAACAAGGAGACTGCACCATGATCGTCACGACCACCGGTTCCGTTGAGGGCTACCAGATCGCCGAATACAAGGGCATCGTTGTGGGTGAGGCGATCATGGGCGCGAATGTTGTCCGCGATGTTTTTGCCCAGATCACCGACATTGTTGGCGGAAGATCAGGCGCTTATGAGAGCAAGCTGCAAGACGCACGCGAAACGGCGCTAAGCGAGTTGGAAGACCGCGCGCGTGCGCTTGGCGCAAATGCAGTTGTGGGCGTCGACCTCGACTATGAAGTCGTCGGCCAATCGATGTTGATGGTCTCGGCCAGCGGCACCGCTGTCGTGATCGGTTAACTTAGTCAGAGAATAAGCCGTGCTTTTTGATCCTCTCCAACTTCGTGAATTCATCGACCGAATTTCCTCTGGGAAATCCGTGGGATTCCCAGAAGTGTCTCTCTATACCAGCGAGATTTATGGTCAGCGCATGGTGTTCGCTGTCGATATGCAGCGTGACCCGATCCAACGCTCTCATCGAGAAGGGCGCTTCTACGAAGAGGAAGAACTCTCTGTTATCAAATCTCTTTTCCCTCTTGGCGGTACGTTCGTAGATATTGGTTCTAATGTGGGGAACCACGGACTCTATGCGGCGGTCTTTCTGTCGGCGGCGCGTGTCATCCCATTTGAACCCAATCCAAAGGCGCTAAAGCTGCTGCTGGCGAATATCTCCGCTAACGGGCTCGCGACGAAATACGACATGAGCCACCTTGGAAAAGGATTGGGCGCAGAGCCGCGTGTGGGCTTTGGGATGGAGTCGCGGGATCGAAATCTCGGGGCCGCGAAAATGTTGCCGGGAGAGGGCGATATTGAAATTACAACAGGCGATCTGGCTCTGAAAAATGACCACCCCGTCTTCATTAAGATCGATGTGGAAGGTATGGAAATACAAGTTCTTTCTGGCCTTCAAGATACGATTAGCCGATGCCAGCCTGCGCTATTGGTAGAGGTCGACCAAGAAAATGACGATGCGTTCCACACCCTGATCGCACGAATGGGATATGGGATCTGCGACACGCTGCAGCGCTACAAAACAAATAAGAATTACGTCATCAAACCGATCCAAACGGATGTGGAACGCTGACGAACCCCCGACACGCAGCATGTGCCTCAGGCGCCAGCTGCAACAAGAAAAAGGCGAAAGATATGCTCGAAATCAAAAACCTACACGTGAAACTTGAGGAAGAAGACAAGCAGATCCTCAAAGGTGTAAACCTGACCGTCGAGGCAGGCAAAGTGCATGCGATCATGGGCCCGAACGGATCCGGTAAATCCACATTGTCCTACGTTCTGTCAGGCAAGGATGGCTACGAGGTGACCGAAGGGTCTGCATCTTTGCTGGGCGAAGAACTGCTGGAGTTGGAACCGGAAGAGCGCGCTGCACTTGGTGTTTTTCTTGCCTTCCAATACCCGGTCGAGATTCCCGGCGTGGGCAACATGACCTTCCTTCGCACTGCGGTAAACGCTCAGCGCAAGGCCCGTGGCGAAGAAGAGCTGTCGGCCACGGATTTCCTCAAACACGTGCGCGAGAAAGCCAAAGAGCTGAAGATCGACGCCGAAATGCTGAAGCGCCCGGTTAATGTTGGCTTCTCCGGTGGTGAGAAAAAGCGTAACGAAATCCTGCAGATGGCAATGCTGGAGCCAAAAATGTGCATTCTCGATGAGACCGACTCCGGTCTTGACGTCGATGCCATGAAACTGGTTGCCGACGGCGTGAACGCGCTGCGCGACGAGGGTCGGGGCTTCCTTGTCATCACGCACTACCAGCGTCTGCTTGATCACATCAAACCTGACGTTGTTCACATCATGGCTGATGGTCGCATCGTAAAAACCGGTGGACCCGAGTTGGCGCTCGAAGTGGAAAACAACGGTTACGCAGACATCCTGTCCGAGGTGGCATAATGGCACTTCCTGAGCTGAAACAATCGATGACAGAGGCCCGTCTTGCGTCTCTGTCTCTGCCCGAAGGCGGATGTCTCGATGCAGCGCGCCGTGCGGCCGTATCGCGGGTTCAGACCATGGGCCTGCCAGACCGACGTGATGAATATTGGAAATACACACGTCCTGATACGCTGACCGCAGTGGACGCGCCGAATGCAGCTGTGTTCGACAGCGGTGAAGCACCGATGTTTGATACATTTGATCGCATTCACATCGTTTTTGTCGATGGCATCTTTGATGCTGAGGCCTCTGATGATCTCTCTCTGGAGGGTGTGAACATCGAACGCCTTGCTGAGATTCAAGGCAAAGACATCCATTGGGCCAAAGACATATACGGTGTTCTTGAAGCGCGCGGTCAAACACCGGTTGAGCGCCCTCTGGCCGCGCTCAACACCGCTTTTGCAACCGATGGTGTGGTTATTCACGTCACCGGAAAGCCATCCAAACCGATCAATCTGGTCTATCGTCACGAAACTGAGAGCTCCGATGCGATCCTGCATCATGTGATCAAGGTGGACAGCGGTGCCGAGGCGACGATCCTTGAAAATGGCCCGGCCGCCTCGCGGTTTAACAAGGCGATGGAGATTGATATCGCGGATAATGGCACGCTCCACTTGGTGCGCGCTCAGGGACGTGATCATGAGCGTCGTGCGGCGACGCATCTCTTTGCGCGCTTGGGAGCAGAGTCCGTTTTCAAGAGCTTTACGCTTACGGTAAATGGCGTCCTGACCCGCAACGAGGCTGTGGTTGAATTCCTCGGTGATGATGCCGTGGCGCATGTGGCGGGTGCCTGTGTGGGCGATGGTGATTTTCACCATGATGACACTGTTTTTGTCACCCATGACGCGGTGAACTGCGAAAGCCGTCAGGTTTTCAAAAAGGTTCTGCGCAATGGGGCAACGGGTGTTTTTCAAGGTAAAATTCTGGTGAAAGAAGGCGCACAAAAGACTGATGGATATCAGATTTCTCAGTCTTTGCTATTGGATGACGACAGCCAATTCCTCGCCAAACCAGAACTTGAGATCTACGCTGATGATGTGGCCTGCTCGCATGGCTCCACCTCAGGTGCGATTGATGAGGATGGGCTTTTCTATCTGCGTTCTCGTGGCGTTCCTGAATCGGAAGCAACCGACCTGATGACGCTCGCTTTCCTTGCAGAGGCAGTGGAAGAGATCGAGGATGACGAGATCGCCGCCAGCATCAACGACCGCCTTTACGGCTGGCTCGCCCGGCGGCGCTGAGGTCTGGCATGGCTGTGACCACAGACATTACGGCAACGTATCGGGGGCCGCGCAAGGTAATTGCGCGGCTTCTCGCTATGGGGCCAAGAGAAGACCGGCTTTTGGCTTTTGTAATGGGGGCTTGTGTGCTGATGTTCATCGCGCAAATGCCCCGTCTTGCACGCGAGGCGCATTTGACCGGGCAGGAGTTGAACATGCTTCTGGGCGGTGCGCTGTTGGGTATCATATTCATCGCGCCGTTGGCTCTTTATGCGCTTGCGATGATTTCTCATTTCCTGATGCGCATGATAGGCGGGCAGGGGGATGGATACTGCGGTCGCCTCGCACTGTTTTGGGCGATGCTCGCATCCTCTCCTCTGTTGCTCCTGAATGGACTGGTCGCGGGGTTCATTGGACCCGGACCAGCATTGAGTGCCGTCGGGATCTTGTGGGTTGTCGTGTTCCTCTGGTTTTGGATCTCCGGTCTCATTGAGGCCTATTGGGGTAAAAACTAATGAATTTCAAAGACCTCTTGGTGGAAACTGTCACTGATCCGGCCAGTGCGGCGTGCCGGATCATATCAATGCAACTCAGTTTTGATGTGGTCTGGACCGGTTTCGCATTGAATGTCGTCCTGAGCGTGTTTCTCTACGCGGTGCAGGGATACCTGCTTGGCTATCCATCGAACACACTCTTTCCGGGGCTGAGCCCGGCGATGTTTGGTGTGTTTCTCGTCGTTCTTCAGTTGAGCTATACGATCGCTTCGATCACCGCTGCGAAATGGATGGGGCGAGTGGCCAACTTCACCACTATTCTGGGCTTGCTCGTATGGTTGCGCATCGTAAATATCATTGTGCAAGTGATTGCGATTGTTCTAGTTTTCGTGATCGCACCTGTTGCTGTGCTGTTTAACCTCGCGGCTGCGGTTTACGGGCTCTATGTGCTTGCACATTTTACCAACGTAGGTTTTGGTCTGAATTCCATGGCAAGATCCGCCGGCGTCATAGTCCTTGCGGGTATCGGCGCCATGATCGCCGTTCTGATCCTGATGGGATTGTTCCTTCCCACAATTCTGGAGACGTCCAATGTATGATGTCGAAAAAATCCGCTCTGACTTTCCGATCCTGTCGCGCGAAGTGAATGGCAAACCGCTGACTTATCTCGACAATGGGGCGTCCGCGCAAAAGCCACAAGTTGTGATCGATGCGGTAACTAAGGCATATGCTGAGGAATATGCTAATGTTCACCGTGGCTTGCATTACCTCTCTAATCTTGCGACCGAGAAGTATGAAGGCGTGCGCGGAGTTATTGCGAAGTTCCTGAACGCTGCGGATGAGGATCACATTGTCCTAAATTCTGGCACCACCGAAGGCATCAACCTGGTGGCTTATTCCTGGGCGATGCCCCGGATGGAAGCTGGTGATGAGATCATTCTGTCGGTGATGGAGCATCATGCGAATATCGTTCCGTGGCATTTCCTACGGGAACGTCAGGGTGTGGTTCTGAAATGGGTGGACACTGAAGCGGACGGAAGCCTCGATCCGCAAAAGGTTCTGGATGCGATCACACCTAAAACAAAACTGATCGCTATTACACAATGTTCCAATGTCTTGGGAACTGTTGTTGATGTAAAAGCCATTACATCTGGCGCGCATGACAAAGGTGTTCCGGTACTTGTGGATGGATCGCAAGGTGCGGTTCACATGCCCGTAGATGTTCAAGATCTTGGTTGCGACTTCTATGCGGTGACCGGACATAAGCTCTACGGCCCGTCGGGATCTGGCGCGATCTACATTCGTCCCGAGCGAATGGCAGAAATGCGTCCGTTCATTGGTGGTGGTGATATGATCAAGGAAGTCTCCAAGGATCAGGTGATTTACAATGATCCGCCAATGAAATTTGAGGCCGGAACGCCCGGGATCGTCCAGACCATCGGATTTGGTGTCGCGCTAGATTACATGATGAATGTCGGAATGGCGAAGATCGCGGCCCATGAGGCGGACTTGCGCGATTATGCAGCTGAGCGGTTCAAAGGATTGAACTGGCTGAACATTCAGGGGCATGCACCGGGTAAAGCTGCTATTTTTAGCCTGACGCTTGAGGGCGCTGCACATGCGCATGACATCTCGACGATCCTCGACAAGAAAGGCGTCGCTGTACGCGCTGGTCATCATTGTGCCGGTCCGTTGATGGATCATCTTGGCGTTACTGCAACGTGTCGTGCGTCCTTTGGGATGTACAACACCCGCGAAGAGGTTGATCGCCTAGTTGAAGCCCTTGAACTGGCCCATGATTTGTTTGGTTGAGCTTTAGGAGTAATGCTCTGCCTCATCCCACAGTAGTTAATTTACATAATACTGATTATGCGACTTTCTCAACTTTAACGATAGTTGGAGAAAGTAATGCAATGGGTAGTAAACGAGTTCGTCGGCCCTCTCGCGCGTCGCGCAGGCGGTCAACTCGCTGCAGCGCTTGTCGGTCTCGGCATGGCGCAGCAGCACGAGCTAGCGGTCGGCGCAGCCGTCGCTTGGGCAATCGTAACCTTCGCCGAGGTCGTGGTTAGCAAGCGCAGCCGCGAAAGCCTCGTTCGTAAGGTTCGTTCCATCGGTGAAGCATGATCTGGGAGCAAGCCCTCGGCATTGCCGGGGTGCTTTTCCTCATGGTCTGCTGCTTCATCCCGCGTGATCCGACGCAGTGCAATTTCATCGGGGCGCTTATCGGCGGCGCGTTTGGATTGCTTGGTGCGAGTAAGCAGCGAAAAGAGAACCAACGGATTAACGAGGCTAACCGCCCTGTTAATCAGGTCGCTGAGTGGGAAGCTGCCGGGATCAATCCTCTCTTTGGGATTGGCTCCGGCGGCTATGTGCCTCATCAGGCTGCATCTATTGGGGATGCTTACGCCACTGCTGGCGCGCGATTTGGTCAGGCGATTGATCAGTATCGCGGGGAAAAACTTGCCGAAACTGAACTTAAGAAGGAAAACACTGCGTTGAAGGAGAAGCTCGATGAGCTTGCCACGCCGCGCATTCCGTCTTATCTGTCTCAGTACGGCGCGATTATTCCTGTGCCGACGATAGGAGCGACACATGGGCAAGTTAATCGGCAAGATCCTCGATCTGTTTCCGGGAACGTGGACGGGTCTGGTGATCTTTCTCCTAAGTCTGCCCTTCGCGCTGCTCGCCTTGGGGGCGCTGGTGATCCAACTGATTACAATCCAGTAAAGGCACCCGCCTATAAGGCGTTTGGTGTTCCATGGGTTGGCTCTGGGGCCTTCGGCAGCGGCGATAGCGCTGAGGAAGCGCTAGGCGATACTCCATTTACATGGTTGGCCACCCCGGCGATTTTTGGGGATATGTTTGGGCATACTATTGGCCAAGCATATTCCCGTCATAAGCAGCGTAAAGCTGATAAAGCCATGGAAGAATGGTTCCGCAGGGAGCGTGAAGGCGATCCCATAAAGCGCGATCCCTTCGAGCAACATGCTCGTAAGCTTCAATCCCAAAATCCCTACTTCAGACCGTAACTAATCGCGCATTCTGCGCGGTTGGACCTGAACTCTATTCCTAAGGAAAAACTGATGTTGAAATCATCAACTGCACGCGGCGCGATTGCGACCGCTTTCAATGGTCAACGCCGTATCCGCCAGTGGCGTAATAATCACTTCGGCTCTATCGACGCCGTGAAGATTTGGCCGCTTTCGATTTGCCGTTTTCGTCCCGATGAGGGTGGCACTGTCTCGACAAACCTTAACGTTAAGCTCGCGCCAGTAAGCGGATATATGCGATCGAACGCATACGTTGAGGTAGTGCAGGTCTTCGTGCCTTATCAGGCTATCGAAAAACTGTGGTACGATACTCAAGATGACGCAGGCGTCACAGAGATGACCCGCCGGCGTCTTATCGCTGGTATCACACCCCCGCTCGATTTGACGAATGCCATTACTAACGCCGCCAATATTCATCCACGAAAGATTGGTGGTGATCCTCGCGTTAGTTCTACTGCTCGTACAGCCTATAACGCTGCTGTTAATCATCTGCGCAGATACGCCTACTATGATGCTGATCAACTGACAAAAGCGAACGCATCTATTGTGCCCGCTATACTCAGTGCAAACGCTTTGGAGCGTTTCAACGGTGTCCTTGAACCAGAGCGCAATATCGACGGTGCAATCAATTTGACCGGCGAATTGCCGTTGAAAATTGACGGTTCTACCGCTGGTGCTGTGCTTGGCACAAGTGTTGCGGCTGATGGGGAGAGTATCGTTGAGACAACAATCGGTGAGCAATTCTATACCGATTTGTCTGGTACCGGTGAAATCACCCTTCGCGATATGATTAGAAGCCAGATACTTGACGGCCTCATTCGAAATTTTGCTCAGATGATTGAGGACGATCCAATCAATGGCGAGGGAGTCGTTGAGCGTGCTCTTTACGGTCTATCCGTTGATTATGATGACAACTGTCAGGTTCTTTACAAGCAAGTTTATGAGCTTAGCCCGAGTCATGCCCGTCCAATGGACGGAGCGTCTTTCAATGACGTCTCAGCGCATTTTGCTTTGGAAAATGAAACCTTCACCACGCTCGTTCCTCGTTCGGAGCTGGGCGGTCAGCTGGTTACGCTTGTTTCGGTTAAACCACTCGAAACAGTTGAGGCTCAGCCTGACCCGGCGCAAACTGAGACATGGGAGCTTGTCAATCGTGTGCATGATGAGATGGCGCTTGATGAGGTATTGCTTACCCGTGCCGACCTCGAAAGCGGTGTTTTGCCCGCTGATGAAGACCAACCCGTTTTCTGGACTGGCCATAATTCGATCAAGCACGCTTATTCAACGCGGGGCGTGAATAAGGACCGTATCGCGGGCGTTGAGATGAAAAGTTCGATGTGGACGTATCCCGTTCCATCATCGGTAACGCCTGAAAATATCTCATACCCACCGGGTGGGATTGATATGTATCCGTTCTACAATTGGAACGGCGGTCACGCTGAATATACGATTGATCAGGTTGCGGCGATTTCGACGCATTTGGCCAAAGGGCCAAATCCTGTCGAGCGCATTCAGATCTTCGCTGCTGATCCGTCGTTGATTGAAAATGAATGATCCAAGCAGGGGCGGTTAACGCCCCTGCCCTTTTTACCGTCTGAGGAAAATTAAAATGACAGAAGAAAGTCAAAACATCGTAGCTGGGTATGATCGCAACCAGCTTGTTCACGCGGTTATCTGGCCTGAAGGGCCGGATGGCGCGTCTGCAACGTTGTACGACACTGATGGTGTCGTACTAAGTGAGGTACCTATCACAGAGCCCGTTAAGGGGTCTGTGTGGTCGTCTCTGATGCCGCAGGGCTACAAGATCGATATTGCTGGATGCAACGTCATCAGCATGTCTGGCGAGGTCGTCGTTGCCACGCGTACCGAGTTTGACACTGTTGTTGTCACTGAGCGCGCTGAGGTGTCGCTTGAGCACACGATGCAGCGCATGGTCAACAAGGCCGTGCGTGAAGAGCGGCTTCGCGCTGAGCGGCGCGCTCAGCGTCAAGCTCAGCGCGAACAAGAGCCGCAGCTTGTCGAGGACGATGCGGACGCCGAACTGCCCGAGGATACCGCCGCAGAGCAAACCACAGAGACGGAGGATGCATCTAATGCGTGATCCGGCGATGGGGGAGCCGCGCAAGCGTATGACGCGCATGCGCTATGACGTTGGCCCGATGGGCTTTCTTTCTGACCAGATTATTAAGGAGATGCAGCGTGCGGGTTATCCCGCGCGCGAGTTCAACCTTTATCGGTCGCCTGAGAAGCAGGATCAGATGTTCACGCGTGGCGTGTCAAATGCGCGCCGCTTCCAGAGTTCGCACCAGTATTACGGCGCTTCGGACCTGATCCACGAAAAGTGGGCATGGTTCGATAAGTCGCAAGCTGGTGTGCCTGACGGTCGCTATTTCTGGGACCGGCTCTGGGACTGCGTTGAGGTTGTTGGCGAGAAATACAAAGTCGAGTTCAGCAACCGCATTAGCTGGGACTCCGCGCACGTCCAGTTGGAAAACTGGCGTGATTTCAGCGAGGTAGTCGGCGCACGTGAACCAAACCAGATGCAGCTGGATTGGTATTTCCAAATCACGTTGCCTGCTGTCTGGAAGCAGCACCAGCGTTCGAAGGAGCGTGTCGCATGAAGCGTTTGGCGCGTTACATCTTGCGGGCTGAGATTGCGAGGCTCGAATCGCAGAAGAGCAGCTTGATGCGTTGGAATAAGCGCCAAGCAACTCGTTTGCGCGAATTGCGCCAAGCTATGGCTCGTCCACTCGACGAAGAGTGACGAAAGCAGCGGCCCCCATTCATTGGGGGGCCGCTGCGTCCCGATACACCCTTGTTCCTGTATACATTTAATGACACGCCCGGACTGTAACAATGTGCACTAAGCCCCTGACTATCAACGGATACGAAGTAAGCTGCCGCGAGTGCGATGAATGCGTCGCAACCTACAAAAATAGCTGGGTGTCTCGCTGTGTGGCTGAAAAGCAAGATATGCCACACGCTTACGCGATCACCTTGACCTATGCTGATGTTGACGGGAGCGCGCCCCTCGGTGCCCGTGTGTACCGTTACAAAGACGTTTCTGACATGTGGAAACGGATAAGATCGGCCGCTAACCGTAAGTGGCAAAAGCAAGGTTTCGCTTTGCGCTATGTGATCGTGGGCGAGAAAGGCACCAAGTTCGGGCGTGTTCATTATCATGGCGTCGTCTTTGCCACGCATCCCATACATGAGCTTGGAAAGCTAAGTGGCAAGAATAGCAACGAATTTGCTTACAAACGACGCCTCGACTGGTCCCTATGGGGCCATGGTTTTGTCGAATTTCAGCAGGCTGACCGTAAGGGAATGGCCTATGTACTCAAGTACATTCTAAAATCCCGAATGACCGCTCAACGGTCTCGGGGCTTCGGTCGCGAGGGAAAAACCGAGTGGCTTGCCAGCTCGTACCTTTGGTGTTCCAAGGTTCCAGCGATCGGAGCGACATGGTTATTCGATAAGCTGAATGACTTATATTCCAAGGGGATGTGCCCCCCTTCCCTACGCATTCGCGTTCCGGGGGGTGGTGATTGGTACGTTCACGGCACATTGCAGAAAGAGATGTGCCTGTTTCTCCATCAAGCCAATCAGGAGTACCGCGCGCAGCGTGGTCGCGATCTGGCTGGCTGGTCTACCTTAATCAAATCCGTATCTGAGGAAGTCGAAAAGACGGACACAGGTGAACTAGTGAAGCGCAAACCATGGGAGTGGCTGACGAATGGCGAGGAAGAAGAAGACGAAATCACAGAGGAACTACGGGCAGAACGCCGCGAACGCGGGGAGCTTGAATTCCAGAAGCTCAAGGCCGAATACGCGCATCGTCGTCGTATCGCGGCGCCCATCACAAATGCCCGTGCCACGCTCCGCAACTGCGGCCACATCATCCCGTGCGAAAAGTGCCTCAACGGATTACGGGAGCACGACAAACAAGACCTTGAACAAGAATACCTCTTACGTTTCCACGATTGGCAACGCCTCCACCCGCAAGGGTCGAGGGAAAGCGCAAGCGACTATGAGAGACGGTTTAACGACTGGTGGCTCACTCGTCTCAGGCCCTCAAGGGGCTGTGCGATCAGAGACACCGAAATTCTCCAAGAGCAGTTTTGGCGACTCATCCCAGTCACCAAAGCGCAACCGGGACTTACCTTCAAAGAAGCGGTTGGAAAAACGCTGCAAAGACCGACCGGACAGCCATGAGGCCCGGCGCGGCTCTGGTGGGTCCCGGCCTTTCGTACCGTGGTGCAAGAAAACCTAGCATGAGGGGGCTTCGGCCCCCTTTTCTTTTGCTGTTACCTTAAAACTTACGTCCTGGAAAACGTAACCTAGGGTTGAGCAATCTACTAAGAAGGCCCGTCCCCGCTCTCGTCAGAAAGGGCTGTAGGGGGCGGGCCTTCGGCGTTTCTATATCTCGCTCTGCGTAGCTATGCACGACTATCGGGAGTTCGTGAAACACGCGCATAGCACAACTAAAAGGCGAGTTATCGATAGAGGCAAAAGAAAAAGCTGGACAAACTACAGAATGTGTGGAACACAAGATGTAGTGTAGTTGCTCTACATCGAAGGTCGCATCTAAGGTATTGATATCACTTACTTAATACTGATTATAGGATATGCGTATGGGAAGTTATATGCCACCTCTCTGATATGAAAAACGCGCTCCAATTCGGAGCGCGTTTTTTGTTCAATATCAGCCGGTATTAGTCGCGCACGATCAGAACCGAGCATTTGGCATATCGCGCCACACGCGCTGAGTTCGGTCCTTGCAGCCGGTCCATCAACTCAGGTTTATGTGCACCCATGACCACCAAGTCAGCCTCAGACCGTTTGATCGCATCAAGGATCATCTCGTACACATTTGCCCCAACTTCAACGATGTGTTGGACACCCTTCATGTCTGGCACGACCTTTTTAACAAAGGCATGTAGTTGGCGGTCAGCTTCTTTGACCGCCTCCTTCATGGTGCCGTCCTTGAAAAACGAGCCCACGATGCTCATGCCATAGTCCGGGACTACGGTCACCACGCTGAGCGTGGCTCCGTAGAATTCAGCGAGCTCGGCTGCCCGTTTCAGCAATGCCTCTTCAGCATCCATATGCGTCAGGTCGACAGCGCAAAGTACGTGTTTGGTCATCAGGCTACTCCTTCTTCTTTGCGCTTCCGGCCGAGCTGCAGGAAGACGACGAAACCAAGGATCAGGAACGCCGGAAGATAGAAGATTTCTTTCGGCATGCGATCTGCCTCAACTTCCATCTCGACCAACTCCCAGTCGAAATCGATGCCAAGTTGCTCTGCTGGACCGCCGAAGTTCAGATTGTCCACATAGATCTTGCCATCTTCATCGCGGAACTCAATGCCTGCGCCGTCATAGAGACGGGTTTGACCATCGGCACCCTGCTCACCCAGCGGCAGCAGGAAACGCGCATCTACCATATCGCCTTCAAGGCTCTCACCCAGCAGGCGCACACGCAATGTTCCGCCATCTTCCACGTTCTCGGCCATTTCATAGACCGCAGACCCCGGACGGGTTTCAAACGCAGGTTGCAGCTGATCGAGGAAGAAGCCCGGACGGAACAGAGTGAAGGCCACCAGAAGCAGCAGCGCGCTTTCCCAGATCTTTGATTTCACAATGAAATAGTTCATCGTGGATGCGGCAAACAGCAGCATCGCAATCATCGCCACGATAAAGACGAACACTGCCTGAACCGGCCCCACATCAATCAGCAATAGATCAGTGTTGAAGATGAACAGGAACGGCAACAATGCGGTTCGGATTGAGTAGAAGAACGCCTGAAAGCCTGTGCGCAGCGGATCACCTTTGGAAATCGCAGCTGCGGCAAAGCTCGCAAGCCCCACAGGCGGTGTCACATCCGCCATAATCCCAAAGTAGAATACGAACATATGCACCGCGACCAGCGGTACGATCAGACCATTTTGCGCGCCCAGTTCCACCACAACACCCGCCATCAGCGAGCTTACCACGATATAGTTGGCGGTTGTGGGCAAGCCCATGCCAAGCACAATTGAGATCAGCGCAACAAAGATCAGCATCAGCATGACACTGCCACCGGAGAGGAATTCAACAAACTCCGCCATCACCTGGCCGATCCCTGTCAGGGTCACCGCACCAACAATGATACCAGCGACACCCATGGCACAGGCCAGACCAATCATATTGCGTGCACCGATGATCAGACCTTCAAAGATGTCTGCAACACCTTGCTTGAACTCAGCAATTGCATTGTCTTGCCCGCGGAACATCGCCTTGATCGGGTTTTGAGTGGCGAGGATCACCAACATTGCAACCGACGACCAGAAGGCCGAGAGGCCCGGCGATTTACGCTCGATCATCAGCAGATACATCAGCAGCAGGATTGGCATGATGTAGTGAATGCCGGTCTTAAAGATCTCACGCGTGGGCGGCAGGTTCTGCATCGACTCGATGCTGATTTCCAGATCCTCATGCGCCGCAGCAACTTTGAGAGCCAGAACATAGAGGACAGCCATGATCACCACAATCAGCCACGTGCTGGCCCCGCCTGCGATCCCTTCGAGCGCATTCACAAACACACCACAAAGCCACAGGGTTCCGCCACCGATGATGATAGAAATGGCGATGGTGAAAATCGCGCCGAGGAAGAACTTGACCGGGTGCATCCGGCGAGAGCCCTTCATGCCCATTTTGAGCGCTTCGAGGTGCACGATATAGACAAGAGCGATGTAAGAGATCGCCGCGGGGATAATCGCAGTCTTCACAACCTCGACGTATGGAATGCCGACGTATTCGGTCATCAGGAAGGCCACCGCGCCCATCACGGGCGGTGTCAAAACGCCGTTGATCGACGAGGAGACCTCGATCGCGCCAGCCTTGGTGGCGGGAAAGCCCACACGTTTCATCAGCGGAATGGTGAACGTGCCAGTCGTAACCACATTGGCGATGGACGATCCTGAAATCAAACCCGTCGCAGCAGAGCCGATGACGGCGGCTTTTGCCGGGCCTCCGCGCAGGTGTCCCAAGGCAGCGAAGGCCAGTTTCAGGAAGTAGTTCCCTGCCCCGGCCTGATTAAGAAGCGCGCCGAATAGTACAAAAAGAAACACAAAACCAGAAGATACGCCAAGCGCGACACCAAAGACGCCCTCGGTGGTGAGCCACATGTGGCTCATGGCTTTGTTGATTGACGCGCCCTTCCACTGCACCACTTCGGGCAGCCACGGCGACGAGCCAAAGAAGACATACGCCAGGAAAAACAGCGCCACGCCCATCAGCGGGAAGCCAAGGCTGCGTCGCGCCGCCTCCAAAAGCAGCACCAAACCGATTACCGCGACAATGATATCCGTCTGGTTGGGTGCACCGGAGCGTGCCGCAACTCCTGCGTAGGCATAAAACAGATACGAAGCACAAAGCGCGCCAATTATGCCAATAATCCAAGTCGGGATCGGGATATGATGGCGCGGGCTCGTTTTTAGACCGGGGAACGCAATAAAGGCCAAGAGCACCGCAAAGCCAAGGTGAATGGCACGGGTTTGCGTATCATTCCAAACACCTACGCCAAGAACGAACGGCAACGGTGACGCGATCCAAAGCTGATATAGAGACCAGACGAGCGGTAAATACCAAAGCGCATTGCGCCCCAATGCATCTCGCGGCGAACGGCCGCCGGTGTCGCTGTCGGCTACAAAATCGTCAAGTGAACGATCTTCCTGAGCCGCAGCGCTTTGATTATCTGTCATCGTGTCCCCACCCGGTTTGTTATACACTCTTGTTGAAACGAAAACGGCTTTCGCCCCTGAACGCAGGAGCGAAAGCCTTTGATTTTACGAGAAAAGTGACAGGATCACTTCCAGCCGCGTTCTTTGTAGTACTTCATCGCGCCGGGGTGGATCTCTGCGGACAGCGCATCGCTCACCATTTCTTCTTCGCTGAGACGCGCAAAGGCCGGGTGCAGCTTCTTGAAGTCATCAAAGTTTTCAAACACCGCGCTCACAACCGCGTAGACCACTTCGTCAGACACATCTGCGGAGGTCACAAAGGTTGCTTTTGGACCCCAGGACGGGATGTCGTCCGGGTTACCTGGGTACATGCCACCGGGGATGGTTGCAGCCGCGTAAGGCGTGTTCTCAGCAAGCAGAGTATCAATGTTTTCACCGGACAGCGGTACGATGTTCACGTCACAGGACGAGGTTGCTTCTTGGCTCGAGCCATTCGGCAGACCGGATGCCCAGATCGTTGCATCGATTTTGCCGTCACACAGCGCTGCCGCCTGCTCAGAAGACTTGAGCTCTGCCGCAAGTGCGAAATCATCGGCGCTCAGGCCAGAGTATTGCATCAGCGTGTCCGCCAAAACGCGGGTACCGGAACCGGGGTTCGCGATGTTGACCTTCTTGCCTTTAAGATCTTCAACGGATGCGATGTTTGCATCTTTGCGTGCCATCAGGTGCATCGGCTCGGGGTGGACCGAGAACAGTGCACGCAGGCCTTCAAAAGGACCGTCTGCTTCAAATGCGCCGGTGCCGTCGAGACCCGCTTTTTGCACGTCGGACTGAACAACACCGAACTCCAGCTCGCCTTCGCGAATGGTGCGGGTGTTGTAAACAGAACCACCGGTGGATTCCACGGAGCAGCGAATGCCGTGCTCTTTGCGGTCTTTGTTCACCAGGCGGCAGATCGCGCCACCAGTGGGGTAATAAACGCCTGTCACACCGCCGGTGCCGATGGTGATGAACTGTTGCTCAGCTGCGGATGCCGCGCCGGCAAAGCCCAGAGCAACAGTTGCAGCAGATGCGAGAAGTGTTTGTTTGAGGACCATAAGTTCTCTCCCTGATTTAAAACCGAAATCGGTCGCGGTGCCGATAGTATGCGGGCGATGCTTCCACAAGTTATTTTTGTAGTCACGACATAACTAATGTTTTTTCTTCGCCACCCAATAGGCGTTGTTGTCTTTGCGTAAGGTCTCGTACGACGTGATTCTGTCCTTCACATCCTGCCCCCCCAAAGCAACCAGCAATGACACGAGATTTTCGGCCACAGCCATAACGCCCGTATAACACCCAAAGTGATGTGTGCTTAGTGTAGATGCAACCAGAGTTTCTTCAGGGGTGAAATTTGAAGAAATGACCTCACTATCGGAGATCATCACCAGCTTCACACCTTTTTTTCGTGCAAATTCACAGGCTTCGATGGTTTCACGAGAATACGGGGTAAGTGTGATAGCGATCATCACGTCGCCCTCGTCAGCGTAATTCAACTCATCAATGGCACTGTTGATATGGCGTGGAATCAGCTGCAACGAGGGCAGCGCCATGCGTCCCACATAGTGAAAATAGTAGGCAATTGAATAGCTTGCGCGCACAGCCGTCAAATAGACATTCTTGGCACCCAATAGCATTTCTGCCACCCGTTGCAGCTGTTTGAGGTTCTGTCCCTCCAAACTACGCTGCACAATCGCCATAGAATTTAGCGCGGCTTCAGCCTGTTTTTGTCCAATTTCACCGCTTTCCCGCCACCTGTTGATCCACTCCGGCGCGTCAATGAATTGTGTTGGAGCCACCAGAGCCACGCGAAATGGGTCGCGCATGTCCTCATAGCTGTCAAAGCCCAGCCGCTCTGAAATTCTCACAAGCGTATAGGTCGACACCTCCGCCTTTCGCGCCGTGTCGCGGATCGAGTCGAGGCCAAAATCCGCAGGATGATCGACAATATACTTTGCCGCCACTTGCAGCCTGGGCGACAGCTCGGGGATTTCTTCCTTAAGGCGAGTTATTGTTTTATTTCTAATGGTTGGATCCAAGTTCTCACCTGCGTCAGCGCATTGCGGCCTGATAACGAATGTTATTTTTCATCTACATTGACGAGATTTGTGATTTCATCAAGGCTTTTCGCGTGACCCACCCATCGGCAAGCAACATCTGCTGCCGCAGAAATGGAACGAACTCATGTCCACCTCCCTTCCCGCTCATGCATCTGTCGTCGTCATCGGCGGCGGAATTATGGGGTGCTCGACCCTGTATCATCTCGCCAAGATGGGCGTGAATGATGCTATTTTGCTGGAGCGCAATGCACTGACATCCGGCACCACATGGCATTCTGCAGCCCAAGTGCGCGCCTTGCGTCATTCGCGCAATCTCACCCGGATGATCCAATATTCGGTCGAGCTATACAGCCAGCTTGAGCGTGAAACCGGGCAAAACGTGGGGTGGATTCAAAAAGGGTCATTGTCGCTCGCGACAAATCCGGACCGCCTTACCCACATCAAACGGCAAGAGGCGCTGGCGCATGCTTATGGGATCGACGCAACCTCGATTTCGCCCGAAGAAGCCAAAGAGCGCTGGCCGTTGATGAACGCTGATGATGTGCTCGGCGCTGTTTGGTCACCGGACGATGGCCGCGTGTCACCTTCCGATGTCTGCACCGCCTTAGTTAAGGGCGCTAAGTCACTGGGTGCACGTATCTTTGAAAGAACAGGCGTCACTGGCATTCTTACGGAAAACGGGCGCGTAAAAGGAGTTGAAACCACGCAAGGTGTGGTGATGTGTGACGCAATCGCACTCTGTGCGGGGCTGTGGTCACGTGAGGTCGGGGCCATGGCCGGTGCGGAGGTCCCTGCCCTCGCTTGTGAGCATCTCTATCTGCTGACGAAGCCGATCGATGGGATCGAAGGAAACACGCCAACGCTGTCGGATCACGACAACCATCTTTACATCCGCGACGATTCCGGCGGCCTCCTGGTGGGGTGTTTTGAGCCGATGGGCAAGCCGATCGCTCCCGGCATTCTGGATGAGAGTTTCGAATTTGGGCTGTTGCCAGAGGATTGGGATCATTTCGAACCGATGATGCTCAACGCTCTGCACCGCCTGCCCGCGCTGGAAACGGCTGAGGTTAAAATGCTACTCAATGGGCCTGAGAGTTTCACACCGGACGGCACATTCATGTTGGGTGAAACTGCAGAAACCCGTGGGCTCTTCCTTGGCTGCGGCATGAACTCCGTTGGCATCGCATCGGGCGGTGGCGCGGGCATGAACCTTGCGCATGCAATCGTGCATGGCGCGCCCGCTTACGATTTGTCTGAGGCAGACGCCAAACGTTTTGCACCCACCTTCAATTCGCTTGATCATCTGATGGCCCGAGCGCCAGAAATTCTCGGAACCCATTACGAAATCGCATACCCGGGCAAGCAGCTCTCAACCGCCCGGGATCTGCGTCCCCTGCCCGTCGATAGCGATTATCGCGTGGCTGGGGCGCAGTTTGGCCAGGTGTATGGCTGGGAGCGTCCGCTATATTTTGGCAAAACCGCAGAGCCCAAGCTTCGGTTCGACAGACCCGACTGGTTTGCCAATGTCGCCGCAGAAGTCGAGGCCGCGCACCAACGCGCTGCGATATTTGATGCCTCTTCCTTTGGCAAAATTGACGTAACGGGGCCGGATGCAGAGGCATTCCTTTTGCATGTTTGCGCAGGGCAAATGGCGCGCACGCCTGGATCTGTCATCTATACGGCGGTGTTGAATGAACGCGGCACCTTCGAGAGTGACATCACGGCGCAACGGATTGCAGAGGATCACTATCGCCTGTTTGTTGGAACCGCAGCCATAAAACGCGATATGGCGTGGTTCCTGCGACGCGGTGAGGGTTACGATGTAAGCATCTGTGATACAACGGAAGAATACGCGACTTTTGGATTGATGGGGCCTGAGGCTGCGAAGACCGCTCGCGCGGTCGGAGCCGAAAGCCTGACGCAGATAAACTACTTCAAACATGGCGAAGCGACCATTGCCGGCCATCATGTTCGGGCTGCGCGTCTATCTTATGTGGGCGAAGCGGGCTGGGAAATCACCTGTCGCGCCGCCCATGCACAAGATGTGTATCGCGCATTGACCCAAGCCGGAGCCGCGCCAGCGGGTCTTTATGCACAGACGTCGATGCGAATTGAAAAAGGCTTTTGCGCCATGGGGCATGAGCTGGACAGCGATGTCACTCCATTGGACGTTGGTCTAGGCTTTGCCCTGCGCAAATCTGGCGGCTACATCGGCGCAGAGGCTATTGAAGAAAAGAGAAAAACTTCTGCCACACATCAAGTGGTATCGCTCATACTTGATGATCCAGATGCGGTGCCACTGGGGCATGAACCTGTTTATTCAGGGGATCAGATCATCGGGCACACCACCTCTTGTGCCTTTGGCTATCGGGTTGGGCGTCCAGTTGCATTGGCATTTTGCAAAACCGGGTTTGTCGGTGGTGATCAGGTGGAGGTCAATATCGCCGGACAAAAGTTCACGGCAACTGTGCATTTGGGCGCACTGTTTGACCCCAAAGGCAGTCGGATGCGCAGTATGGACGAGTAATAGGCCGGACCGCGAGGGTCGCACTGGCTCTCGCCCTTCAATTTTGCAGGTGTTTCTCTATCAGCTGTGTCAAGGTTACGGAAAAGATGCAGAGGCTGTTAACTGAATGGCGGAGGGGCGCAGCGCCACTCGCGCTGCTGGTTTTGCGACAATGCCCGACCGCAGCCCTAACAAATCCTAAATCACGGAATTTGCAAAAAATGACGTATCTAGATGTTAATTATGAGGTTATGCATCCATGAACGCAAATCATACTGCGCGCCCTTAAGAGAGATTAACAGCGCTCTCAATTCGCTAAGGAGTTTCAGGCTTCACTGTTAACCCGAGCGTTAAGGTCTCATCGAGAGGCTTGTTTCGCAATTGAAATTGCTGGGTCGACGCCATAAGGGAACCCCCGCAAAATGACCGCCCTTGCATTATTGCAAGGGCGATTTTGCATTGTTGGGGCTTGTTAAGGTTTAGAAAAACGCCTGCAGACCGGTTTGCGCGCGCCCGAGGATCAGGGCGTGCACATCATGGGTGCCTTCATAGGTGTTCACCGTCTCAAGGTTCATCATGTGGCGGATCACTTGGAACTCAAGGCTGATGCCGTTGCCACCATGCATATCGCGCGCGTGGCGGGCGATTTCCAACGCCTTGCCGCAGTTGTTGCGCTTCACGATGGAGATCATCTCCGGCGCTGCATTGGCCTCATCCATCAGTCGTCCAACACGCAGAGAGGCTTGCAAACCAAGCGCGATTTCGGTCTGCATATTGGCCAGTTTCAACTGAAACAGCTGCGTGTTCGCCAAGGGGCGGCCAAACTGGTGGCGATCGAGACCATATTGGCGAGCGGCATGCCAGCAGGCCTCCGCCGCGCCCATGACCCCCCAGCTGATGCCATAGCGTGCCCGGTTCAAACAGCCAAACGGCCCTTTCAAACCTTCGACATGCGGCAGCAACGCATCCTCACCGACCTCGACGCCGTCCAGGACGATCTCACCGGTGATCGATGCACGCAGAGACATTTTCTGCTGAATTTTCGGCGCGGACAGGCCCTTGGTGCCTTTCTCCAACACAAACCCGCGGATCTTGCCGCCATGCGCTTCAGACTTGGCCCAAACGACGAACACATCCGCGATTGGTGAGTTTGAGATCCACATCTTGGAGCCGGTCAGCCGGTAGCCGCCATCTGTTTTTTCGGCGCGGGTTTTCATTCCGGCGGGGTCAGAGCCGGCATCAGGTTCCGTCAGGCCAAAACAGCCGATCCACTCGCCAGACGCCAATTTCGGCAGGTACTTTTGACGCTGCTCTTCGCTGCCATAGGCATAGATAGGATACATCACCAGCGAGCTTTGAACCGACATCATGGAGCGGTAGCCGCTATCCACGCGCTCCACTTCGCGCGCGACCAGACCGTAGGACACATAGCCACCGCCCAATCCACCGTACTCCTCGGGGATCGTGGTGCCCAGCAATCCCATCTCGCCCATTTCGCGAAAGATCTCGGGATCGGTCTGCTCGTTCTCATAAGCGTCAGTCACGCGGCTTTGCAGTTTTTTCTGTGCATAGGCGCGAGCAGACGCTTCGATCATGCGTTCATCTTCGGTCAGCTGATCGCTAAGGCGCAAGGGATCGTCCCAGCTGAAGCGGCCAAGGTCAGGTGCATCTTTTGCACGAAGGGTCGGTTTGTCATCCAGCATGGGGACCTCCTGTGAAAGTGTTGACGAGACCTTAAGCTCGTGAAGCTGCAAAAAACAGCGAGACTTTCGCAATCACATATGACAATACCTCATACATGTCTGTGCCCCGCCGTTTTCTCCCCTCCATTGCCTCGCTGCGTGCGCTCGAAGCGCTGGACCGGCTGGGAAGTGCGTCTGCAGCTGCGGCGGAGTTATCACTCACGCAAGGTGCCGTAAGTCGTCAGTTGCAAGCACTCGAGCGGCAGTTGGCCGTCGAACTGGTGGTGCGCGAAGGAAAATCCCTGTCGCTGACACCTGATGCGACTGCCTATGCCGAAGAGGTGCGCTACGCATTGGATCGAATTGCCAAGGCAACGCTCCAGCTGCAATCTGCGCCTCTGGCGGGAAGCCTCAATCTTGCGATATTGCCTGCCTTTGGCATGCGCTGGTTGATGCCGCGCCTGCCGGAGTTTTCCCGTCGTCACCCGGATGTGACAATCAATATGTCCACGCGCTTGGCTCCGTTTAACTTTGCCTCAGAGAGTTTTGATGCCGCGATACATTTTGGAAATGCGGATTGGCCGGGAACCCAGGCGTTGTTGCTAAAGCACGAACAGCTTGTCCCTGTGTGTTCGGCAGATCTGGCGGGTCGTGCCAAAATCGAGGCACCCCGAGATATCCTCTCCCTGCCCTTGCTGCACATCCAGACCCGCCCGCATGCGTGGGCAGATTGGTTTGCACGACAGAATGTGCCTACTGAGGGCAATCTTGGGGGCACGATCTATGATCAATTCTCCACCATTAGCCAGGCCGCGCTGCATGGCTTGGGCGTCGCTTTGATGCCCGATTATCTGGTGGAGCAGGATCTGGCCACAGGTCGCCTGGTTGCGCTTCATCATGCCTCAGAGGACATAGGCGGTGCGTATTATCTGGTTTGGCCAACATCGAAGTCCCGTCATAGTGGCCTGTCCCAGTTTCGAGACTGGCTCGCCGGGCAGGCTCAACCCGAAGATCCGTTGCCAAGATAGATCAGCCGGATGTAACAACGGCTCCGGAAATTCCGAAGCCGCTAGAAATCGTTACGCAAAATACCTTAAGTAGTCCTTTAGCCGAGAGCGTAGCCTGCGCCGCGCACGGTTCTGACCGGATCGTCGCCGCCATGCTGGGTCAGCGCCTTGCGCAACCGCCCGATATGGACGTCGACAGTGCGGGTATCCACGTAGATGTCGCGTCCCCAAACACGGTCCAACAACTGCTCGCGGCTCCAAACCCGACCCGGTTTTTCCATAAAGGTAGACAGCAGGCGGAACTCAGTCGGGCCCAGCTTCAGTGGCTGCTCAGATCGGCTCACCTTATGCGTTTCCGCATCCAGGATGATGTCGTCGAACTCCAGCCGCATACCGACCGTGGCAGGACGGACCCGCCGCAGCTGCGTGCGCACCCGCGCCATCAACTCGATCACGGAATAGGGTTTTACCACGTAATCGTCCGCGCCTGTTTCCAGTCCGCGCACCTTGTCCACCTCTTCAGAGCGCGCCGAGAGCATGATGATCGGAATCCCACGCGTATCAGTGCGTGTTTTCAGGCGACGACAAATCTCAATCCCGGTGAGATTGGGCATCATCCAGTCCAGAACGATAATGTCAGGCATGTCCTCTTCAACGAGCAACAATGCCTCTTCGCCATTTTCCGCCTTGATCACCCGAAAGCCGTCGGCTTCCAGATTATAGGCCAGCACTTCACGCTGAGCCAGTTCGTCCTCGACGACCAGAACAGTGGGCTGATCGACTGCCATAGCTTAGATCTCCTGCGTCGTGACCGACGTGGTGTCGGCTTTAGCACGCTCTTCTTCGGGTTTGTTGCCGGTCACCAGATAGACCACCTGCTCGGCAATCGCGGTGACATGGTCGCCCATACGCTCGATGTTTTTTGCGATAAAATGCAAATGCATACAGGACGTAATGTTACGCGGATCTTCCATCATATGGGTCAGGAATTCCCGGAACAGAGCGTTATACATCTGGTCCACATCGCGGTCACGATCAATCACGTCGCGGGCCAGTTCATCGTCGCGCTGGATGTAGCTGTCGAGCGCATCCTTGAGCATCAACTCGACCTCGCGCGCCATCCGGCGCAGGGCTGCCGCGCTATCGGCAACGGCCGGGCTTTGAGCCAGAACGCCTGTGCGTTTTGCCATGTTCTTGGCGTAGTCACCGACACGCTCCAGATGGCCCGAGATTTTGATAACGCTGAGCACCACGCGCAAATCAACCGCGGCGGGCGCACGAATGGCGATGACACGCGCCGCATCCTCGTTGATCAGCTCCTCAAGGCCGTCGATTGCAGCATCGTCTTTGACCACTTTTGCAGCGAGTTCTTCATCGCGGGCCTCGAGTGCGCGAGCGCCTTCCATGATGGCTGCCTCAACAAGGCCGCCCATCTTCATGATCCGGGCCTGAATGGCCTCTAGGTCGCGGTCGAATGCAGATGCAATATGTTGTTCAACCATTTGATATTTCTCCAACTTAGCCGATACGGCCAGTGATGTAGCTTTCGGTGCGCGGATCTTCTGGGTTGGTAAAGATCTGACCAGTTGGGCCGAACTCCACAAGGTTGCCGAGGTGGAAGAACGCAGTCTTCTGGCTCACACGGGCGGCCTGTTGCATGGAGTGCGTCACAATCACCACCGAGTAGTTTTCGCGCAGCTCGTCGATCAGTTCTTCGACCTGTGCGGTAGCGATTGGGTCAAGCGCGGAACAGGGCTCGTCCATCAGCAGAACCTCAGGTTCGGTGGCAACGGCGCGCGCGATACACAGGCGCTGCTGCTGCCCCCCAGACAGACCTGTTCCGGGGGAATGTAGACGGTCTTTGACCTCGTCCCAGATCGCACCGCGACGCAGAGATTTCTCAACTATTTCATCCAATTCTGCCTTGTTTCTCGCAAGGCCGTGAATGCGCGGGCCGTAGGCCACGTTGTCATAAATCGACTTCGGGAACGGGTTTGGCTTTTGAAAGACCATACCGACCTGCGCGCGCAGCTGAACCGGGTCGACGCGCTTGTCGTAGATGTCTTCGCCTTCCAGCAGAATATCGCCCGTCACGCGGCAGATATCAATTGTGTCGTTCATACGGTTCAAGCAGCGTAGAAACGTCGACTTGCCGCAGCCCGATGGGCCGATAAACGCGGTGACGGTCTTGTCCTCGATCTCGACGTTGACGTCTTTGATGGCATGGCTGTCGCCGTAATAGACGTTGACGCCATTGGCTGCGATCTTGGTACGTTGGGTTTCCACGGTGCTATCCATTGCTGTCATATCGTTCATTGTAGTGCCCCCTCTTACCAGCGGCGTTCAAATCGGCGGCGCAAGATCACGGCCAGTGTGTTCATGGTGATCAGGAAGACCAGCAGAATGATGATACCGCCCCAGGCACGTTCGTAAAACGCTGGGTCAGCGCGCTTGGCCCACTCATAGATCTGCGCGGGCATGGCGGAGTTAGGTGAAAGCAGGCCTGAGGCGATGCTATCCGGTGCGTTTGAGGCGATAAAGCCCACCATGCCGATCAACAGAAGCGGTGCGGTTTCGCCAAGTGCTTGCGCCAGACCGATGATGGTCCCGGTCAAAATGCCCGGCGCGGCCAGCGGCAAGACATGGTGAAACACCGCCTGCATTTTGGACGCACCAACACCGAGTGCGGCATCACGGATGGACGGCGGAACCGCCTTCAACGACGCGCGGGTGGAGATGATGATGGTCGGCAGCGTCATCAAGGTCAGAACCAGCCCCCCCACCAGCGGTGCAGAGGTCGGCAGGTGCATGTAGTTGATAAAGACCGCAAGCCCCAGAATACCAAACACAATCGACGGAACTGCCGCGAGGTTTGAGATATTCACCTCGATGATGTCGGTGAGCCAGTTTTGCGGCGCAAACTCCTCAAGGTAGATCGAGGCAGCCACACCAATGGGCAATGCCAGCGCCAGCACCACAAACATCATGAAGAGCGAGCCCAGCATGGAGACCCCCATGCCTGCGGCTTCGGGACGTGCGTCCGACGCATCCGCGCCGAGGATAAAGTCGAGATTGAAGGTCTTCTCGATCACATCCGCTGCGACAAGCCCATCCACCAGATCGAGTTGCTCGGCAGAGATGTTCTTGTCGTTCTCAATACTATCACGGCTCACGCGCCCTTTCAGATAACCGTCAACGCGGCTCTGAGCGAGGAAGCGGAATTCGACCGTTTTGCCGATCTCATCGGGGTTGGCGATGACAAATTCGCGCAAAGTGGCTGCGGCGTCCTTGGACAGAAGCCCAGCCATGTCTTTGCCCTTGAGGGGCGTTTCGACACCCAGCTCGGTCACCTTTGCCTCAACGGCGTTGCGGATAATCGGGGCATAGCCGAAGGTGGTGACCTTCTTGATGTCGTCGAGGTCGCGGTTGCCGTTTTTGTCGAGTTTTTCTTCCAAAAGCTCTACCTGAAGCGTGATGAAAGTCTGCTGGAAGGCGCCTATGCCCTTGCTGAAGATGGTCGTCACGAGAACCACCAGCATCAACAGGCCGACCGCAATGGCCGCGATGCCATAGGCCTTGAACCGGGTCTCGGCAGCATTGCGGCGCTTGGTGCGATCCGTCAGTTCAAGTAGGGAGTTGCCATGTTTGCGAGGCATAGGGACGTCTCCGGAGGCGGGAGTTTGGCTAAGATCGGTCATCAGTCATACTGCTCCCGATATTTGCGCACGATATAGAGCGCGAGAACATTAAGCCCGAGGGTCAGCACAAAGAGTGTCAGGCCAAGGGCAAAGGCGACCAGCGTTTCGGGGCTGGCAAAGTCAGTATCCCCCGTCAGCTGGCTGACGATCCGGGTGGTGATTGTTGTCATGGATTCCAACGGGTTGAGAGAGAATTTCGCAATCGCCCCTGCCCCCATAACCACAATCATGGTCTCGCCGATGGCGCGCGAGGCGGCCAGCAGGACGGCACCGACAATACCGGGAAGCGCTGCGGGCATGACCACCTGACGTACGGTCTCGGATCTGGTTGCGCCCAGACCCAGAGAGCCGTCGCGCATCGCCTGAGGCACTGCGTTGATGATGTCATCCGAAAGCGACGACACAAAGGGAATGAGCATGATGCCCATCACCACGCCTGCGGTCAGAACAGAGGTTGCGCCACTCATCCACTCGACCCCGAGGATGCCGTTTTCGCCCTGACCAAAGAACCGCACAAGTGCTGGGCCGACTGTCAGAAGCGCAAAGAGGCCATAAACAATGGTCGGGATACCGGCGAGGATCTCCAGAAGTGGTTTTGCAAACGAGCGCGTTGTTTTGCTGGCGTATTCGCTGAGGTAAATGGCTGCAAACAAACCGATTGGAACAGCGACCAGCAATGCGATCACCGAAATATAAAGTGTGCCCCACAAAAGCGGCAGGATCGACAGATCCGAGTCGCCGCGGAAGTTTGGTGCCCATGTGCCGCCAAAGAAGAAGTCGGTCCAGGAATGCAGCGAGAAGAAGTTGCGTGTCTCAAACAGCATCGACAACACAATACCAATGGTGGTCAGGATCGCGAGCGAGGCTGCAAGGATCAGCAGCGCCAGAATGCCCTGCTCCACCACATTGCGGGCACGAAAATCCTTATGTGTGCGGCCATAAGACCAGCCAAACCCACCTAGCGCGACCAAGGCAACCATCACGGTCATTGCAATGTTGCCGGTGTTCGAAAGGGTCCGGTAGGTTTGAGCGGCGCGCAGAACCTCGGGGCGCACATCCGCGCCAAGGGCCACGCCGATTTCGCCCAGACGTCCGCGCACATCAGAGAATTCACTGCGCAGGTTGCGGGCCTGTTCTTGGGTCATTGCCCCTTCGGCCACCGCCAGATCAAGCCCTTCGGCGACCCGACGCACGTCACTCATGACGAGGCCAATGGTGGACCCTTCAGAAATCGTTTCTTCGGGGATCATACCTGATACCCGCTGATCAATGATCATTGGCTGCACCAGCAACCAGATTGCAAGAAGTACGAGCGCTGGCACCAAGGCCGAGAGCGCCACGTTGTGCCCATAGTAAGAGGGCAGCGAGTGAAGGTCCTTGGAGTTTCCGCCAGCGGAAACCAGAGCGCGATTGCGGCCGAGGAAGAAACCGGCGACCGACAGTGCGATCAGGGCGAGGACAAGCCAGAAGGTGGGCATCAAGAGCTCCGTTTGACGGTGCAAATTAAGGGGAAACAGGTTTGCTTTTGATACGAAAGGCCGGGACGTATGATCCGCCCCGGCCTGGTTTAACCGTGCGCGGGGCTCTTAGGAGTTGCCGCCCATGGTTGCTTCAGAAGCAACCGCTTCCTGAGTTTTTGCCAGTTCCGGGTCAGCAACGAGGCCGTACTCGGAGAGCGGGCCGTCGGGGCCTGCAACTTCATCAGAGACGAAGAACTCAGCATATTCTTTCAGGCCGGGGATCACGCCGATGTGGGCTTTCTTCACGTAGAAGAACAGCGGGCGGGAGACAGGGTATTCGCCAGTTGCGATCGACTCGGTGGAGGGAACGATACCGGACATGGTTGCGACTTGCAGTTTGTCGGTGTTGTTCTCGTAGAAGGCCAGACCAAAGACGCCGATGCCGTCTTTGTTGGATTCGATACGTGCGAGGGTCTCGGTGTAGTCACCGTCGATATCCACGGACACGCCATCGGTGCGCAGAGCGATACAGGCTTTCTCAGCTGCTTTCTTGTCGCCGCCATTGGCTTCTTTGAGCAGCTCAAACGCGCCGGTTTCTTCACAGCCTGCGAGGATCACTTTTTCTTCGAACACTTCACGGGTGCCGTGCTTGGTGCCGGGGATGAACGCCTGAATGGCCTGTGCCGGGAAGTCGCCGTTCACGTCGGCCCAGGTTTTGTTCGGGTTGTCGACCAGCTTGCCGTCAACGGAAACTTTGTCGGACAGTGCCAGGAACCAATCGGTCGGGGTGAATTCGAACCCGTTGCCGTTGATGTCGGAGGCGAACACGATGCCATCATAGCCGATGCGGACTTCGATGATGTCGGTCACGCCAGCTTCGGCGCAGGCCTTGATCTCTTTTTCTTTGATCGCGCGGGAAGCGTTTGCAACGTCGATGGTGTTCTCACCAACGCCTTCGCAGAAACGCTTAAGGCCAGCAGAGGAGCCGCCGGATTCGACAACCGGTGTCGGGAAGTCAAAGTTCTCGCCAAAGGCTTCTGCAACGATCGAAGCATAAGGCAGAACAGTGGAGGAGCCTGCGACCTGCACCTGATCACGCGCAGCTGCTGCGGTGGCCGATACGGCGGCGATGGCCAGGGTGGATGCGGTCAGTTTCACAAAGGACATTGAAGTCTCCATGAGTTTAAGAAGTTTACGATCACCCCCAAGATGATCTTGAGCCCGTCCTAGAAGGCTCAGATGTGGCTTTTGTGACAGCTGTGTAACAGCTGTATGACAACCGCAGCCCTGAAGTGAAAAAAAACCGAAACACTTGGCCAGTCGCCCGGCAATGTTGAATGAAACACGTATTACGTGCGTCGTGTGCGCGATCTGATTGATTAACCCATTGTCACAAAATGGCAGATTTGCCTTCTTGGGGCATGCGAAGTGGGCGCGATAGAGGCGGCGACAGGTTTATTGCGGCAAAATGACCGTGAATGTCGCGCCTTTTCCCAGATCGCTTTCGACCCGCAAGCGTCCGCGGTGGCGATTGATAATGTGTTTCACAATCGCAAGCCCAAGCCCCGTCCCGCCCAACTCGCGCGAGCGGTGGTTGTCAGCGCGGTAGAACCGCTCCGTCAGGCGTGGCAGATGCACTGGATCAATACCGGGGCCATCATCGATCACCTGTACCCGCACTGCAGGACATCTGAGCGCCGGGTCGCGATCCAGCGCCGTCAGAGAGACAGTGACATTCTCACCGCCGTACTTCAGCGCATTCTCGATGAGATTGGTGAAAACCTGCTGAATCTGGTCGGGGTCCGCCGGGATTTCAATCGGCAAATCTGGCGCGTCCAGAGCGAGGTTGCGACCACCGCTCTCTGCAATGGGACCGAGTGATTTGATGGTGGAGCTAAGATAAGCGACCAGATCTATACGCTCTTTGGGGCGCACACGCTCTTCGCTCTCAACCCGGTTCAGCGACAAAAGATCGCCGACCAGCCGGTTCATGCGGCTGGCTTCGCCTTCCATGATTTCAAGGAAACGATCCCGCGCATTGGCGTCGTCACGCGCCGCGCCGCGCAGCGTCTCAATGAATCCCATCAATGCTGTCAGAGGCGTGCGCAGCTCATGGCTGACGTTGGCGACAAAATCACGACGCATCTGGCTGGCGTGTTCGCGATCTGTGATGTCGTCAAAACAGATCAGCACCGCACCGCCATTGACCGCTCCGACGCCGGGCACATAGCGCAATGTGACCTCAAAGGTGGTATCTTGCGCGCCGTCATTGGACAGATGCCGCGCTGTGCGCGGTTTGCGATCCAACAGACAGGACTCGATTGCGGTGGTCACATTGGGTTGCCGCAGGATGGTGGCAAAATGGCGCCCGATCACCTGAGGGCCAAGCAGGGTGGCGCCTTCGACATTTGCCGCAATCAAACGCTCGGTCTGATCGATCAAAACAGCGGGCATCGGAAACGCGGCCAGCAGCCCGTCGATCAACTCTTGCGACATGATTTTTTGCCTCGTCATTGTGTCGTGACGGCCTTCTTAGGGTTTGAATGTAACTATGACATGGCAGAGTTGATTGCCGCCTCAAAGATCGCGCAGAGCGTGTCTGGGTCTTCCAGCCCGACCGACACGCGAAAGAACCCCTCATGCAGACCAAGTGCTGCGCGATTTTCCGGGGTGAGGGCGCGGTGTGACGAAGAGGCCGGGTGCGAGAGCGTGGTGCCCACATCCCCGAGGGTTGGCGCAAAGGACAGCCCTTCGGCGCCACGGGTAAACGCATTGGCAGCCTCGCGTCCACCATTCAGCTCAAAGCTCACCATATTGCAGCCCCTGCCCTTCAATAACGCCTGCGCGCGGGCATGATCCGGGTGGTCGTGGCGCGTCGGGTAAATGACGCGCTTCACCCCCGGCAGCCCTGCGATGTGATCGGCCAGACGCGCTGCCGTGGCCTCAGCGCGGTCAAAACGCAGATCGAAGGACAACAGCCCCCGCTCTGCCAACCAGCAATCAAACGGGCTCGGCGTCATGCCGGTGGTAACGGAAAACACCCGCATCCGGTCATTGAGCGCAGGGTCCTTGGCCACCACATAGCCCAGCATCACGTCGGAGTGCCCAGCGAGCAGCTTGGTGACGGAGTGGATGACAATGTCTGCGCCATGCTCAAACGGTTTGAACGCGCGGGGCGTGGTAAAGGTGTTATCCACCGCCAGCAGGATGCCGTGTTCCCGGCACAGCGCGGCGATTCCGTCGATGTCGGCCACCGCAAGCGTTGGGTTCGACACCGCCTCCACCAGAATGAGCTTGGTCTCTGGGCGGATCGCGGTGCGGATTGCATCGACGTCGCCGGGATTGGCCAGAGACGTGTTGATCCCCAGACGCGGCAGATCCTCCTTCATCAGCCGCAGCGAACGCCCATAAAGCTGATCGCCACCGATGACATGATCGCCTGC
This sequence comes from Tritonibacter mobilis F1926, assembly GCF_000376545.2. Lineage (NCBI taxonomy): Bacteria > Pseudomonadati > Pseudomonadota > Alphaproteobacteria > Rhodobacterales > Paracoccaceae > Tritonibacter > Tritonibacter mobilis. The sequence goes on along the minus strand of NZ_CP015230.1, from coordinate 1,463,044 downwards.
CTGCAACAGCCCCATGAGCACTGCGGAGACTGCCGCCATGCCAGAGCCAGTCACAACGCCTCCGGTTGCGCCCTCCATGTCATCAAGCCGGCGCGCGATCACATCGGCGTTGGGATGCCCCTCACGGGAATAGGTATAGCCATGCACGCGGCCCTCATATTGATCGTCCAGCGCATCCGGGGTTTCGGACGCATAGACCACCGAGGGGCTGAGCGGTGTGACCACGGGATGGCTTGCGCTCTCAGGCAGACCATGCGGGCGCATCACGGAGGGGCGGGAATTTTTCACGGTCAAATCTCCTTCAGCTCCGCTTTGAAACGGCGCATGTTTTCCTGATAGTGCACGGCGCTGGCGGTCAGCTTGGCGGCGAGTTCGGCATCCACCTCGCGCACCACCTTACCCGGTGCACCCATGACCAGAGAATTATCAGGAATGTCCTTGTTCTCCGTAATCAGCGCGCCCGCTCCGATCAGACAGTTCTTACCGATCTTGGCGCCGTTGAGGATGGTCGCCCCCATCCCGATCAGGGAGTTCTCGCCAATGGTACAGCCATGCAGCATGACCTTATGGCCAATGGTGCAGTTTTCGCCGATCGTCAGCGGGTAGCCCGCGTCGATATGCATAACCACGTTTTCCTGCACATTGGAGCCACGCCCGATGCGGATTTCCTCGTGATCGGCGCGGATGGTGACGCCGAACCAGACCGAGGCCCCCTCTTCCAGCACCACCTTGCCAATCAGATTGGCATCCGGGGCCACCCAGGTGTCTGCGTGGATTTGCGGGCGGTGTTCGCCAAGCGCGTAGATGCTCATGACAGATCCTCAAATTCCTGTTGCAAGGTGCGGGCATGTTCGATCAACGAAGGCTGTTGAATGCGGCGCAGGCGGGTGGCCGTGATGATGGTCTTCAGCGCCTCTTCGGTCTCATCAAGATCCTCGTTGATCAGCACATGATCGTAAGAGCCCCAGTGCGAGATCTCGTCCCAGCTCTTTTGCATGCGGCGCTGGATGGTTTCAGCATCATCCTGTCCCCGGCTTTCCAGGCGGCGACGCAGTTCGGTGATAGAGGGCGGTAACAAGAAGATCGACAGCGTGTGTTTGCCGAGATCCGAATTGGTGATCTGCTGCGCGCCCTGCCAGTCAATATCGAACAGCACATCGCGGCCTTCATTGATGGCCTTCTGCACCGGCCCCTTGGGTGAGCCGTAGAAATTGCCGAACACGTGGGCATGTTCCAGCATCTCGCCATCTGCCACGTCATGTTTGAACGAATCCACCGAGACAAAGTGATAGTCCTGCCCGTCGACCTCGCCGGGGCGCGGCTGCCGTGTGGTGGCCGACACCGAAAAGCTGATGTCGCTGTCCCAGGCCCGCAACCGCTTGGCCAATGTTGATTTCCCCGCACCGGAGGGAGAAGACAGGATAATGAGAAGGCCCCGTCGCTGTGCTTTTGAGTGTGCCATAATGAGGGTGCTCTCCTTATTCTATGTTTTGAACCTGCTCGCGCATCTGGTCGATCACGGTTTTGAGTTCCAATCCCACCTCGGTCAAGGCCGCGTTCTGTGCCTTTGAACAGAGTGTGTTGGCCTCGCGGTTGAATTCTTGCATCAGAAAGTCGAGCTTGCGTCCCACCAGACCGCCCTGCCCGATCAGTTTTCGCGCGGCGGCAACATGGGCCACCAGCCGGTCGAGTTCTTCTGTGACGTCGGCCTTTACTGCGATCAGCGCCAGCTCCTGCGCCACGCGATCCGCATCTGCACCTTCGCTGTTGCTCATCACGCGCGCGAGATTGGCTTGGAGCGTTTCTTTAATCTGGACCTCTCGATCCGCTGCGCGCTGGGCTGCCGTGTGAGTCAGGGCCTCAATCCGCGAGAGCTGCTCTGTCAGCACCGCGTGCAGAGCCGCACCTTCACTCGCACGCATGTTAATAAAGTCGGCCAAAAGTGAGTCGAATTCGGATAGGAGCAGCTTAACCAGATGTTCGGATTCATTCTCTGCAGTGGCCTGTTCCAGAACCCCGCGCATCTGAAGGATATCGGTTGCGCGCACAGGAGCGAGCTGCAATCCCACCTGCGCCGCCTGTGCTTGTGTGGCAGCAATGGCGGCCAGCATCGCCTCCATCGCGGCTGCGTTGATTTGGAGTTGCCCCTTGCAATCCTCCGCGCGACCGAGGCGCAGACCAACAGTTACATTGCCGCGACCAAGTTTTTTTGACGCGCGAGTTTTTATTTCATTTTCAAGACCTTCCAGCCAGTCTGGAACCTTAATCCGAACGTCCAGCCCCTTGGCGTTTACAGACCTGATATCCCAGACCCATGTATATGCGCCCTCCGCGCCCTGCCCGGAGGCAAATCCCGTCATCGAATGCAAAGTCATCTGTGACCCTCCTGCATCCTGAATACAGTGGCACAGAGCGGGGTCAATGGCCGGGCGTATGCCCGTACACTGCAAAGGCAGAGACCGCCTATACCAAAGTGTTAACCATTGATTAAACTATTGGTCCAAACTTTATTCAGATTGTGTCATGTTAACTCCAAGGTAACCACTTCGGCGTTAACACTTGGGCATGGGCCTCTTGCCAAGTTTCGATGCTGGAACCGGATGCAGAGGACAAGAGAATGATTTTTCGCGGTCACGACGGCGCAGACAAGAAGACAGGGTTGGATAAAGTGGTAGCAATGGATCGCTTTCGCACACGCTCGAACGTGTCGCCTCTGCGTCAGGCCGAGGCTTATTGGACTGCTCTGCGTCGTGGTGACGATATTCCCAGCCGCTCGCAGGTTGATCCGCGTGGCCTGGAAAATATCCTCAGCCAGACTTTCATTCTGGAGCGCGTCGCACCGGGGATCGCACGTTTCCGTCTTGCCGGTCAGAAGGTCAACGAACTGGCCGGAATGGAAGTTCGCGGCATGCCTCTGACCGCATTCTTTACCGCCGAGTCACGCAAAACCGTCAGCGCCGCGCTGGAACATATGTTCGACGATCCCTCCATTCTGGAGTTTGATCTGCACACTGAGGCAACGCGCCTCCGCGGTAGCCGCACAGCCAAGATGATCCTGCTGCCACTGCGCAGTGATCTGGGTGATGTAAGCCGCGCGCTGGGTGTTATGGTTTCCGAAGGGGGGGCAAGCCGCGTCTCGCAGCGCTTCCTCGTCGACAATTGTGAGATTCGCAAAATCACCAAGACCGAGCAATCAAAGGCTGCTCCGGAGTTCAAAGCGACGCCTCGGGTGTCCGATCCGCACCTGCAGGACATGCCGCAGCGTGATTTGACCAATAAAACGCCACAAACGGACGGCTTTGGTGAACCGCGTTCAACGTTTGACCGTAAATCCACCAGCTTGATGGATGAGGCCCGTTCTTTGTTGGATCGCGCCCGCCGCGAAAACAAGGATGCGTTGAAGTCCGCGCGCTCGCCGTCTCGCTCGGATGCAAAGCCCGCGCCGGTCGCACTGGAAACCGTCTCGACGACAGAAGCCGAAAAACTGGTGTCACGCCCGCCTCGCGGTGGCAAGCTCAAGAATGGCGCACCACACCTGCGCCTTGTGGTTTCGCGGGACTGATTACTAAAATTCGAATCGAAAGCACCGAGAATTAGCTTAAGTTTCAACCTACTGGACATAGACGTTGAAGCATTGACGCCCGGACGCAGAACGCGTTCCGGGCGTTCTTTTTTGAGTATGACGCAAAGCGCGAACGATCACAAAAAACGGCCCGCAAAAATGCGAGCCGTTGAGTTTGAAGGAAAGCCTGCGCGCGTTAGATCGCGGCGCGAGAATCGTCAGGCGTCCGAAGACGTGACAGCTCTTCCGCCACAAGGAACGCCAGTTCCAGCGATTGATCGGCATTCAGACGCGGATCACAGGCTGTATGATACCGATCGCTGAGATCTTCGTCGGTCACCTCACGTACGCCACCTGTGCATTCGGTTACGTCCTGACCGGTCATTTCAAAATGAACACCACCGGGAATTGTGCACTCGGCCTGATGCACGCCAAAGAAGTCGCGCACCTCACGCAGCACCGATTCAAACGGGCGCGTTTTGTAGCCGCTTGCAGATTTGATCGTATTGCCGTGCATCGGATCACAGACCCAAGTGACATTGGCACCCTCGTCCTTCACCGCTTGCACAAGCCGGGGCAGATGATCTGCAACTTTGCCTGCGCCAAAACGTGCGATCAGGGTCAGCTTGCCTTCTTCGTTCTCAGGATTGAGCTTTTGCATCAATACCTTGAGGTCGTCGGCTGTGGTGGTTGGACCGCATTTCAAACCAATCGGGTTCAGCACCCCACTGCAGAATTCGACATGCGCGCCATCGGGTTGGCGCGTACGGTCACCGATCCAGATCATGTGTCCAGATCCTGCCAGCCATTTTCCAGAGGTGGAATCAAGACGGGTCAGCGCTTCTTCATATTCGAGCAACAAGCCCTCGTGGCTGGTGTAATATTCCACCGTCTGCAGCGTGTGCGCGTTGTCTTTGGTCACCCCTGCCGCTTTCATGAAATCAAGCGTATCGGTGATCCGGTTCGCCATGTCACGATAGGCTTCGGCTTTATCGCCTTCGGTAAAGCCCAGCGTCCACGCGTGGACCTGATGCACATCCGCATACCCACCGGTAGAGAAGGCGCGGATCAGGTTCAGCGTCGCCGCAGCCTGTGTGTAGGCCTGCAGCATTTTCTTCGGGTCGGGAATGCGCGCTTCGGGGGTGAAAGCCAGCTCATTGATGATGTCCCCACGATAGCTCGGCAGTTCGACCCCATTGATGGTTTCGGTCGGGGCGGAGCGTGGCTTGGCAAATTGACCAGCCATACGGCCAACTTTGACCACCGGCACCTTTGCGCCATAGGTCAGAACCATCGCCATCTGCAGCATCACCTTAAAGGTATCGCGAATGCCATCGGCGCTGAATTGTTCAAAGCTTTCCGCGCAATCGCCGCCCTGAAGCAAGAATGCCTCGCCTCGGCCGGCTGCGCCGAGCTGCGCCTTCAGGCGGCGCGCTTCGCCTGCAAAAACCAGTGGCGGATACTTGGCCAGCTGCGCTTCGACAGAGTGCAGTGCGTCCTGGTCGGTATAGTCCGGCATCTGGACCCGCGGCTTGCTGCGCCAGTTCGATTTTTGCCAGTTGCTCATGGTTTTCACTCCGAAAATGACTTTGGAACCGTGATTTACGAAAGAAGCGTATACATAAGAGCGCTAACAGTGGCCAGTTTAGAATTTCCACATCTTGACCCGGACGCTATCCTGTGAGCAGGTTTCCCGAATTCGCGGCCTCCGTGTCGCGTGGCTTTCCCAGCTCCGTCTGAAAAGACCCGATTTGTAAGGACCCGAGCCATGCAAACCAAGCCAGAGACGCTTCCTGAACTGACTTCGGGCGGTAAACATCGCCGGTTTACGTTTGTCCTTTTGGATCAGTTCACATTGTTGTGCTTCTCCGCTGCGATGGAATCGCTGCGCATTGCCAACCGGATGGCTGGGCGGGAGCTCTATTCGTGGAAGCTCGTGGGTGAAGGTGGCGAAACCGTCACCTGTTCTGCCGGGACGGTGTTTCAGGTGGATTCTGATTTTTCCGATCTTCAGCGCGATGACACCATCATGGTGTGTGGCGGGATCGAAGTTCAGAAAGCCACCTCGAAACGGGTTTTGTCATGGCTTCGGCGCGAGGCGCGCAAGGGGCTGACGATCGCCGGGCTTTGTACTGCGTCCTACACGCTGGCCAAAGCGGGCTTGCTGGATGGGAAACGCGCGACAATCCATTGGGAGAACTCTGACAGTTTTGCCGAAGAATTCGAGGACGTGGATCTGACCAAATCGGTCTTTGTGATTGATGGCAACCGCCTGTCGACTGCAGGTGGGACCTCCTCGATCGACCTGATGCTGAAGATCATCGCTGACGACCATGGCGAAGAACTGGCAAATCTGGTCGCGGATCAGTTGATCTATTCATCGATCCGGACCGATCAGGACACCCAACGACTGTCGATTCCTACGCGTATCGGTGTACGCCACCCCAAACTCTCGATGGTGATCCAGATGATGGAAAAAAACATCGAAGAGCCCATCAGCCCGTCGGTTCTTGCTGAGGATGTCGGCATGTCCACCCGGCAGCTGGAACGGCTGTTTCGCCGCTATCTGAACCGCAGCCCCAAGCGCTACTACATGGAACTGCGCCTGCAAAAGGCCCGTAACCTGTTGATGCAGACGGATATGAGCGTGATCAACGTAGCGCTGGCCTGTGGGTTTGCCTCTCCGTCGCATTTTTCCAAATGTTACCGGGCACATTATGACACCACGCCCTATCGCGAGCGTGGCAGCAAAGGTGTGCGTCAGATCACCTGACGTCTACTCTGGGGTGATCCGGTAAAGGGCCCCCTCATACTCAGATGCGAACCAGATTGCGCCATCCGGGGCTTCGCGGATGTCACGTACCCGGCCTGTCTCGGGGGATTGCAGCTTTTCTACTTCCTGCAGCTGTGTTCCGAACAGCCTTGATATATAATCTAACTTCAGCGATCCGACAAAGATGTCGCCACGCCATTCTGGCCACAGCGCGCCAGAATAGATCAACATACCAGACGGCGCGATCGAAGGGTCCCAATACCATTCAGGCTGCTGCAGGCCAGGTTTGGCTCTGCCTTCGCCAATCTTGAGGCCCGAATAATGCCTGCCATAGGATATGATCGGCCAGCCGTAATTTGCACCGCGCTCAATCCGGTTTACCTCGTCGCCACCTCTCGCACCGTGTTCGACCGCCCAGATATTGCCCTTCGCGTCCATCGCCATGCCCTGCGGGTTTCGATGGCCATACGACCAGATTGCAGGACGTGCACCCGCAACATCGACAAAGGGGTTATCACCTGGAATACGTCCATCCGGCAGAATGCGGATGATTGATCCTTGCTCGCGCGCCAGATCCTGCGCGCTGGGACGGTCGCCACGCTCTCCGAGGCTTACAAACAGGCTGCCATCCTGCGCTTCAATCACCCGAGAGCCAAAATGCCGCCCCCCGCGCGCACCGGGTGTGGCCTCAAATATCACCTTGATATCCTCGAATCGTGTGGCATCGGAACTAAGCCGCCCACGCGCCACAGCGGTTCCGGCACCGCGCTCCTGTGGGCGTGAGAAAGTCAGGTAAATAGTCCGGCTTTGTGGAAAGTCCCGCGCGGCCACAACGTCGAGCAAACCACCCTGCCCGTCAGCCGCAACATCTGGCACGCCTTTGATCTGATGACGCCTATCACCTTTCAGGTACCAAAGTTGCCCGGCTCGTTCTGTCACCAGCATCGCTCCGTCGGGCAGGAAGGTAAAAGCCCAAGGAACATCAAAGCCATCCGCCATTTTTTCAACCCGCAGTTCACCTTGCGAGCTTTCCATTGCGATTGTGGAAATGGGCTGCAGGATGGTGGCTCCAAACGTGAGTACCGCGATCACGGCTAAGGGTCGTAGCATTGGCTTTCTCCTTTGATGCAGAGGTGTTAGCGCAGACAATGTAACGTAACAAAAAGCCTGTCTGATCGCTCTTCCCTTTCCTGCGGGGCTTGCATAGGGTTCCTCTCGAACAACATTGTTCCAACAAGGGAGTTTTCAAATGAAAAAACTGCTGACCGCGACTGCAGCCATCGCATTGAGCGCTGGCACCGCGTTTGCAGAGGGCCAACCCAAGGAAGTCAAACTCGGCATCCTGTTTGGCTTCACCGGCCCGATCGAATCTCTGGCACCGACCATGGCGTCTGGCGCAGAACTCGCCATGTCCGAGGTCTCTGAGTCCGGCAAACTTTTCGATGGCGCAAAGGTAACGCCGCTGCGCGCAGATACCGGCTGTATTGATAACGGTCTCGCTACTGCAAACGCCGAAAAGCTGATCGCTGAGGGTGCAAGCGGTATCGTGGGTGGCGACTGCTCCGGTGTGACCGGTGCGATCCTGCAAAACGTCGCGATCCCGAACGGTATGGTGATGATTTCTCCCTCCGCAAGCTCGCCGGGTCTGACCTCGATGGAAGACAACGGTCTGTTCTTCCGCACCACCCCGTCGGATGCCCGTCAGGGTGAGATCATGGCGTCGATTCTTGCGGATCGCGGCGTCGATAGCATCGCCATCACCTACACCAACAATGACTACGGTAAGGGTCTGGCGGATTCGATCCAGTCGTCCTTCGAAGCCGCTGGCGGTGAAGTGACCATCGTAACCGCACATGAAGATGGCAAAGGTGACTATTCTGCCGAGGTCGCGGCGCTGGCATCTGCTGGTGGCGACATCCTCGTGGTTGCGGGCTACCTTGATCAGGGTGGTTTGGGCATCATTCAGGGTGCGCTCGATACCGGTGCGTTCGACACCTTCGGCCTGCCCGACGGTATGATCGGTGATTCGCTGCCGACAAACGTCGGTTCGGACCTCAACGGCTCCTTTGGTCAGATCGCAGGCTCCGACAGCGAAGGTGCCGAGATCTTTGCGGGAAAGGCTTCTGAGTTGGGCTTTGACGGCACCTCCGCTTATTCCCCGGAATCCTATGATGCGGCAGCACTTTTCTTGCTCGCGATGCAGGCATCCGGCTCGGTTGATCCCAAAGATTACGTCTCCAAGATCACCGAAGTCGCCAACGCCCCGGGTGAGAAAATCAACCCCGGTGAGCTGGGCAAAGCGCTCGAAATTCTCGCCAACGGCGGTGAAATCGACTATGAGGGCGCGACCGGCGTGAACCTCATCGGTCCCGGCGAGAGCGCAGGCTCCTTCCGTGAGATCGAAGTTCAGGACGGCAAGAACGTGACGGTGAAGTTCCGCTAAGGCGGACCATCGTCGCACATTAGAGATCTGATCAGCCCGGGAGCCGCAAGTGCCTCGGGCTGTTCCAAATAAAAGGGCCGCGAAATATGACGGCAGGGGATTACATGACATGATCGTCGTCGAGGATTTGCATAAGCACTTCGGCGGGTTCCACGCGGTAGACGGCGCTTCGCTGGAAATCGCCAAGGGCTCCATTACTGGTTTGATCGGACCAAACGGTGCGGGAAAAACCACTCTTTTCAACGTTGTGGCAGGGGTTCTTCCTCCCACGTCAGGCCGCGTCCTGATGGATGGTGAGGACATCACCGGCCTGCCACCACATGAGTTGTTCCACAAAGGACTACTGCGCACCTTCCAGATCGCGCATGAGTTCTCCTCGATGACTTGCCGTGAGAACCTGATGATGGTTCCGGGCAATCAATCGGGTGAGACACTGTGGAACACATGGTTCGGGCGTAAACGCATCGCTGACGAGGAACGCGCCCTGCGCGCCAAGGCGGATGAGGTGCTGGAGTTTCTTACCATCAGCCATATTGCGGACCTCAAGGCGGGTGAAATCTCTGGCGGTCAGAAGAAACTTCTGGAACTGGGCCGCACCATGATGGTCGACGCCAAGATCGTTTTCCTTGACGAGGTGGGCGCAGGCGTAAACCGGACGCTGCTTTATACAATTGCCGATGCCATCAAGCGTCTAAATGAGGAGCGCGGCTACACCTTCGTGGTGATCGAGCATGACATGGAATTCATCGGCCGTCTGTGTGACCCGGTGATCGTCATGGCCGAGGGCAAGAAACTGGCCGAAGGCACGCTGGACGAGATCAAGGCAAACGATCAGGTGATCGAAGCTTATCTCGGCACGGGTCTGAAAAACAAAGATAAATTGCAAGGGGCTGACGCATGAGCGAACCCTTTTTGATTGGTGACAGCATGACGGGTGGATACGGCAAAGGGCCGGACATCCTGCATGACTGCACCATCGCCGTGAACCCCGGCGAGATCGCCGTCATCGTCGGTCCCAATGGCGCTGGTAAATCCACCGCGATGAAAGCCGTATTTGGCATGCTGAACGTGCGATCTGGCGCGGTGCGTCTGGGCGGTGAGGATATCACCACCCTCAGCCCGCAAGAACGCGTGATCAAGGGTATGGGGTTTGTTCCGCAAACGAGCAATATCTTCACCTCGATGACGGTCGAAGAAAACCTTGAGATGGGCGCCTTCATCCGCACTGATGATTTTTCCGACACGATGGAGCAGGTCTATCACCTGTTTCCGATCCTGAAGGACAAGCGCCATCAGGCGGCCGGAGAGCTGTCGGGCGGTCAACGCCAGCAGGTGGCCGTGGGCCGCGCGCTGATGACCAAACCCAAGGTTTTGATGCTCGATGAGCCGACCGCTGGCGTGTCACCTATCGTGATGGACGAGCTGTTTGACCGCATCATCGAGGTCTCCCGCACCGGGCTGCCGATCCTGATGGTTGAGCAAAACGCTAAGCAAGCGCTTGAAATCGCGGACAAAGGCTATGTTCTGGTGCAGGGCGCAAACGCCTATACGGGCACCGGGCAAGAGCTTTTGGCCGATCCCGAAGTGCGCAAATCTTTCTTGGGAGGCTAAGAGATGGATTTCCTCAACGCCTTCGTGGCGCTTTCAAACTTCGTTCTCATTCCCGGCATCGCCTATGGCAGTCAGTTGGCACTTGGCGCGCTCGGCGTGACCCTGATCTACGGGATTTTGCGGTTCTCCAACTTTGCCCATGGCGACACCATGGCCTTTGGCACCATGGTTGTGATCCTGTTTACTTGGTTGTTCCAATCCTGGGGCATCTCTGCTGGCCCATTGCCAACTGCGCTTCTGGCGCTGCCCATCGGTATCGTGGCAACCATGGCGCTGGTGCTGGTCACCGATAAGGCCGTGTTCAAATTCTACCGCGAACAAAAGGCCAAGCCTGTGGTCTTCGTGATGGTTTCACTTGGTGTGATGTTCATGATGAACGGTCTTGTACGGTTCATTATTGGCCCCGGTGATCAACGTTTTGGCGATGGCGAGCGGTTCATCATCAAGGCAGGCACGTTCAAGAAAATGACTGGTTTGGACGAGGGTCTTGCCATCAAGACCTCGCAAGGGATCACGGTGGTCACTGCGATCATCGTCGTGGCGCTGCTGTTCTGGTTCCTCAATAAAACCCGCACCGGAAAATCCATGCGTGCCTATTCTGACAATGAGGATCTGGCGCTGTTGTCGGGCATCAACCCTGAGCGCGTTGTGATGATCACATGGCTGATCGTGGCGGCGCTTGCGACGATTGCCGGCACGCTCTATGGGCTTGATAAGTCTTTCAAACCCTTCACGTACTTCCAGTTGTTGCTGCCAATCTTTGCTGCCGCCATCGTCGGTGGTCTTGGCAGTCCACTTGGCGCGATTGCCGGTGGTTTTGTGATCGCCATGAGCGAAGTCATGATCACCTATGCGTGGAAAAAAGTAGGCGGGTACATCCTGCCAGAAAGCCTTGAGCCAGAGGGGCTCGCGCAGCTTCTGAGCACTGATTACAAATTCGCGGTCTCCTTTGCGATCCTTGTTGTCGTGCTGCTGTTCAAACCCACCGGCATCTTCAAAGGAAAAGCGGTATGAGCGATACGTTGAAACATACGCTTCTGTTCGCCTTCGTCGGCCTATTGCTGCTGCTGGAGGGAACCACAACGGCGTTCGGAATCTTTTCCGGATCTTGGAACTCGTCACTGACCATCCTCAACATGGGATTGATCTCCGCCATTATGGCGCTTGGGGTGAACCTGCAGTGGGGCTTTGCCGGGTTGTTTAATGTTGGCATTATGGGGTTCACCGCACTTGGTGGTCTCGCCGTGGTTCTGACATCCATGTCGCCCACACCGGGAGCGTGGGAGGCTGGCGGTCAGCGCATTCTGCTGGCGCTGGTTCTGGGGGCTGCGACCATTGCGGCGGCAATCTATACCTATCGAAAGTTGGACGCTGGTCTGACCCGGACTGTCGCAATGCTTGCGATCCTGATCATCGGCTTTGTGATCTATCGTGCGGTGCTCGACCCCGGTGTCGCCGCCGTCGAGAGCATCAACCCAGCGCTCGAAGGCAATATCGGCGGTCTCGGTCTGCCAGTGTTGCTGGCCTGGCCGCTGGGTGGTCTGCTGGCGGCGGGTGTTGCATGGATGATCGGCAAGACCGCGCTTGGTCTGCGTTCGGATTATCTGGCAATTGCGACGCTCGGGATTGCCGAGATCATCATTGCGGTGCTCAAGAACGAGGACTGGCTGTCGCGCGGTGTGAAAAACGTGGTCGGCCTGCCGCGTCCCCTGCCCTATGAGGTTGATTTGCAAGGCGATCCCGCCTTTGTGGAAAAAGCGGCCTCTTGGGGGCTGGACGCCACTACGGCTTCAACCCTCTATGTCAAGCTTGGCTACTCCCTCATGTTCACGGCGGTCCTGCTGGTTCTGTTGTGGATGGCGCAGATGGCGCTCAAGAGCCCATGGGGCCGGATGATGCGCGCCATCCGCGACAATGAGGTCGCGGCCAATGCCATGGGCAAACATGTCACCCGTCGGCACCTGCAGATCTTCATCCTCGGATCTGCCATCTGTGGCGTAGCCGGTGCGATGATGACCACCCTCGACAGCCAATTGACCCCCGGCACCTATAACCCGCTCCGGTTCACCTTTCTGATCTGGGTGATGGTGATTGTGGGTGGTTCCGGCAATAATTTCGGCTCTGTCCTTGGTGGGCTTTTGGTCTGGTTCCTTTGGATCAAGGTGGAACCCATGGGCGTCATGCTGATCGAATTGGTGACCTCTGGCATGTCGGAAGACAGCGGCCTGCGCGCGCATCTGTTGGAGAGCGCTGCACATATGCGTCTCTTTACCATGGGGCTGGTGCTGTTGCTGGTGCTGAGATTCAGCCCACGCGGTCTGATACCCGAGAAATAAAGCTCCGGGCACAGATCAAACGACAAAAAACGCCTGCCGATAGCATGTCGGCAGGCGTTTTGCGTTCAGGATGGTGTGAGAGATCAATCTCGAAGTTTGGTGAAAACAACCTTCATCGGAATATCCGGCGCATCCACACAGGATGCGGTCCCGACTATGCGCTCTTTGGTGAGTAATTTGGCATTTACAGTTATAGTAACATGTTCTTTGCCAAAAATAGGAACGAGATCATTTTTGTGAGAATGACGAAACGCCTCAAGTTGAATCTCAATATCTGAACCCGTCGCTGTATAAGTGCCATTATAGGCCACAATGCTATCACCACCACGGGCACGACCCTGTTCGAAGATGACCACTCCGAATCCTCTTAGAGCAGGTGTGATAAAGTCAACTTTGTATAAGCCGTTTAACTTGCTCAATTTTTGCTCCATGAAAACAGCCATGAACCCGGCTATCAAAATATCATAGAGCCTATTCTATTCTGGATAGTTTACGGATCATACGTGTTTCGTAGGAAGCCCTGAGCTCGGACCCCGACAACCTCTGTTCAAAGGCAGGTGAATTTTGAGGATTTATCTGCGGCAACCGAAATCAGTTTCGAAATGCGTGTCTTGGAAGCTGTTCAAAGCGAATATTTATTATCCTACCCGCTTTGAACAGCCTTATGAGATCAATAAATATCAAAATGAGAGGCAGTTTATTCTGTCATTTCACGAAGAGTGGAAAACAACACATCTACACCGCGTGCAAGCTGGTCATAATCCGTCCACTCATCGGGAGAATGGGACACGCCAGCGCGACTGGGGACAAAGATCAGACCCGTCGGCGTGTAATCCGCCATGATCATCGCATCGTGACCAGCACCGCTGACCATCGTGCGTGACTTGAGGCCAAGCTGGTCCGCATGTTTCGTGAGGCACCCGTGGAGCTCAGCCGAGAGCATGATTGACGGCGCAAAAAGATCCTCCTGCACTTCGGCTCTCAGCCCGTTGCCCTCCACCGCGGCGATCACCAATCGGGTCTGGTCCACCAACTCCCGCACGACATCCTCGCTTGGCGCGCGAATATCGACTGTGAACGCGACTTCATCGGGAATGACATTCGCGCCGCCGGGCTTTACCTCAAGCTTCCCAACAGTCAGAACCGCGTCCTGACCGATCTTATGTGCAAGATCCGGCAGCTGAGACAGAGCGGAAACCGCACCGACCAGCGCATCGCACCGCGCTGCCATGGGTGTCGTACCTGCGTGTCCGGCATTGCCATAGATATGAACCCGGAGCTGGGTCAAACACACGATGCGATCGACGATTGCAACGTCTTCTCCATGTGTTTCCAACACTGGCCCCTGCTCGATATGAAGCTCTAGGAAGGCGTGAATTGCCCCCTCCGGCAACACCACCTTGTCGAGCCGCGCAGGATCAAGCCCGTAGTTTTGCATGGCTTGGGTGAAACTTACGCCGTCGCCATCTGTGATCTGAGACAGCTCCTCGGTGTTAAGCTTCCCCGTCAGCAAGCGAGACGCCATCAAACCGCTGCCAAAACGGCTGCCTTCCTCTTCGATCATGGCAATGACTTCGATCGGGCGATGGGGCGTGATGGCGTGATCTTGGAATAAGAAAGCCGCTTCAATACCTGCGATAACCCCGGCTGGACCGTCGAACTTGCCGCCATTGGGGACAGAGTCAAAATGAGAGCCGACAAGGAGAGGTTCGAGATGGGTGTTTCTCCCTTCCAATCGACCGAAGAGATTGCCAACCGCATCTTCGCGCACCACAAGGCCAGCCTCCTGCATTTTGGCACGCAGATAATCGCTTGCCTGCCGAAACTCCGGACTGAAGGTAAAGCGTGTCGTGCCCGCGCCCGGCGTCGCCGTGAACTGATCAAGCCCCTCAATCATCGATTGGATGCGGTCAGAGTTTGCAAATTTAGTCATCACAGAAGCCCCACAAAAATACCCGCCATTACAACGGAAACCATGGTCACCGTTACAAATCCTGCAACCAGCATGGGCGGCAGCATATGGGCGGTAAGCAACTCTCGTTCGTCCTGATCGTCGGTCAGCGTGTTTATGACCTCTTTGGTGATGACGTAATCCGCCGGAAAGCCATAAAGCGCCGTCAGTGAACAGGCAAAGGCCATCGCCGGGCTGACGCCGACCAGCTTACCGGCGATGAATGAGAAGACATACATCCCGAAAATGCCGATTGCGATCAGAGCAAACATCGGCACGGCCAACTCAGTGAGCATATCCGGCGTGGCACGTTTAAGCCCGTCGAAGATGAACACCATCAGGATCAAGATTGTAAAACCAAACGCATTCGCAGAGCGCAGCGGTTCCCGTTCCAGAAACCCGATCGACGTGGCGATGACGCCAAAGATCAAGCACAGCACAAAAGGGCTGATGGTGAATAGCGGTGCCACCGCTTGCGATGCCCCCCACGCAAGAAGAGCAACCAGCCCCAAACGCAGAAACTTGAAATAGAAGGTGTTATACGCCTCCGGCAGCTTTGCAAACAGACGTGCGGGCGCAGGTTCACCTGATGTCGGGACCGTCGATTGATCCGCCTGCCCCTGCCAGTCACCGGCGCGGTGGCGACGCAGCACATGGTTTCCTTCGCGCTTCAGCATGATGGCCGTGAGCGGGTAGCCGACGAACCCCTGCATGACATAAATCAGGATCGCCAGCACCGACAGGCTGGTCAGCCCTGCCTCTGCCGCAGCTTGTGACATGATCAACGAGGATACCACCCCGCCCACCAGCGGTGGCGCACCAACGACGACGGTTTCCCAGTCCAGCACCAACAAACCCACGGTGAAAAGCAGTGCGACGATGCCCGCAATCCCCGAGAGCGACACCACAACCGTTTTCCATTGGCCCACCAATTCGCGCACCGACAACAGCGTGCCCATATTGGTGATAAGCAGGAAGATCGCCAAATATACGATCGGTGTCTGGAACCCTGCAATCGCAACGATATCTGCGGGAAAGAACGTCCAATAGCCCAACAGAAACAAGACGGCGCAGACAAAAACCGAAGGCAACCAAGACTTCGTCCGTGTCGACAATACATCGCCTGTGTATAGGATGGAAACCAGTAGAGAAAAGGCAACTAATTGTGGCATAACGAAATTCCTTTGGTGTCGATGGTGCTATTCGGACGACCACTTGCCATGTGGTTGGCCACTTGCGCGGCACAATTGTTCCATATGGATGTATCTTGCAAGGTAAAATTTCGTTTGAGCGTATCGTGGGGTATTAATGAATAACGACAGCAGTGAAACCGCCGCAGCAATGCTTGATCAGACTTTCAGCTCTGATTTGCGATACCTTATGGCCGTGAGCTATATCGTGCTGAGCAACAATCAGGTTACCAGCCGGCATATCGAGCGCGAGTATCAAATGCCGGTACATGCATGGTCAGCGCTTTATGCGATTACAGAGTTTCCCGGATTGCGCAGCAAGGATATCCAGCACCTGTTTCCGCGGCCTCAAAACTCGATCAGCCGTGTGGTACGTCTGCTGATAGATCGCAATCTGGTTGAGGAGGAAGTGTCGAGCACCGATGCACGTGCAAAGCTTCTTTATGCTACAGATAAGGGTACTGAATTGCTTAACGAAATCAAAGCTAAGGCGCTCGCGCGTCAGGCCGAAATGCTTGGCAGTTTAGACACCTCAGAGCGCGAGGTTTTTTTGAACCTATGTCGAAAAATAGCCGCAGATCCGGGCCTGCGTCAGTCGGACGCAATGCCGTGAAGGCCGAGAGACGCCGTCGTGCGCAGCAAAATGTCAGGTCTTACAAATCCTCTGGCTTTTTTCGTCTTTGATGCCGTTGCTGCCACGATACGGCAGGCTCACGCTCAACGTTTGTTGGCGGCGGCTCAGGGGGCTGAAACTCGGCACAGCTCGGTCAACCCGGCCAGCCGCAAGAGGCTCGCAGCGAACCCTGTCGTCTACCGAAGCAGCACCAAACATGACCTTCAATGTCAGACATGTATGGACCGCAGCGCAAAAGCACCTACCACAATCCGCGCAAGCGCGTCGGACCAGAACATGAGCGGAACGAGAAAACGAGAAACCCGACATTCGCCGCACGATGCGGCCTATCTGGTGGTCTCAATTTTTGGTTTGAAAATAATATGGTGCGGGTGAAGGGACTTGAACCCCCACGCCTTGCGGCGCCAGAACCTAAATCTGGTGCGTCTACCAATTCCGCCACACCCGCAGTGAGAGCGTATTTGTCAGCCTCGCCCGAGAATGTAAAGTGCTTTTGCGTGGATCACGCCACTCATCGGGCATGTAGACGCATCACCCCTCAGTGATCTTTGTATTCCTCTGAATAAAGGCAGAAAATTGCTCGGGCTCTGCTCAAAACGCTTGCCGTTGTTCTGCAGACAGTGATACTGAGCGCATGTCGCGGGTGTAGCTCAATGGTAGAGCAGCAGCTTCCCAAGCTGACGACGAGGGTTCGATTCCCTTCACCCGCTCCACTCCGCTAAATTTCACATGATCGCTGCGTCGCATTGGTGCTGAAATTGGTTGCGCCTTTGTATGGTTCTCCGTAGTCCCCTATCGTATGGAACCACGCTTTCTCACACCGCTCACCGCCGATGAACAACTTGCCCAAGGGTTGCCCGCAGCCGTGCCCATGGCCATGGCGGATCGTGTCCGTTTCTCTGAAATCGACATTCTGCAGCATGTGAACAACAAGGCTTACCTCGATTGGTTCGAGGCGTTGCGGGTGAACTACTACAACAGCCATTTCCGCCATCATTTCAACGGTGATGAACCGCGTCACGTGGTCCGCAATGCCGATATCCATTATGTGCGTGAGATGGTTCTGGGGGAAACTTACGTGACCACCGCACGGGTGCTGTCGTTCAGACGGACCTCGTATATTCTGGAGCAGCAAATCTGGTCTGGAGATTTGCGTGCTAGCATGGTCGGTGTAATGGTGTTCAGATCTGCAGACGGTAGCGCAGGCTACCCAATCCCGGACAGCCTGCGACAGCAGTTTGTCACATTGGATGGGGCAACGGAGGCAAGCTGATCGCCTCCGCGCGCGTTGGTGCGGCGTGACTTATTCCGCCCAGTGGACCTGACATTCTGACAAAACAGCCTGAATAGGTGCCTCTTCCGGCGGCAGGCTCTGTGCGCGCTCGAGTGCCTCGCGTTTCTCTGTCCCAAAGATCACCAGATGTTTCGCCATTGCCGCATCCAGAACATGCGCCGAGAGCGTGATACGCGCCTCGGGTTGGCTATCTGGGCGCATCACAGCGACTTCGGGCGCATCAGCAGCCAGGGCGTGCTCCAGCCCGGCGACGCCGGGAAACAGCGAGGCGGTGTGCATATCCGTCCCCATGCCCAGGAGCGCAACCGCAAGGCCACCCTGCCCGCGCACTTTTTCCGACAGGCTCTCGATTGCGTCATCCGGCTCCAGCCCGTCTGTATAAAACGGCAGGAATTGCGCGTCAGCTGCGCGATTGGTCAACAATCGGCTGCGGATCAGCTTGGCGTTGGAGCGATCGCTGTCTTCGGGCACCCAGCGCTCGTCCGAGGCCATGACGCAGACATTTCCCCAATCCAGTTCAGCCGCGCAAAGATCATCAAAAATCGGACCCGGCGTGGTACCACCCGCAACCGCGATTGCCGCGCGCCCATTGCGCAGCAGATGATTTTTCAGATCCCCGGCAATACGATTGGCCACCGAGATCGAGAGCATCTCTCTATCCGGATATTCGTTGAAATTCATGACACTGCTCCTGAATTCTGAGGTGACATCATTGCTGATGTGACATTCTGAACAAAACAGTGTCATAGCTCAACCCGAAGGCCAAGTGCCGCCAGGCCGGCTCAGTTGATATAGAATTCTCCCACCACGTTACGCCATTCCCCGCTCGACATCATTTTACGATGCGAAAAGCGGACATGATGCAGCGGACCTTCGATTTCCTGTTTCCAGAAATCTATGAAGGAAAACAGTCGCGGATGATCCGGTGCCAGATCATAATCCTGCCAGACGAACGTGTTGAGGACATGTGTATAGTCAGGCATGTGATAGGTGAATTCAGCCGTGGTCAGGCCGTAACCTTTGAGCATCAGTTCCGTTTCAGATGGTTCCATTTACATCCTCCGAAAAAGGGTTGATGTAATCAGCCTACGGAAGACAGGTAAATTTTCATATAAATCATATTGTTAGCAGATAAGAACCATTGCTGCTAAGGTTTACGAGGCTGCTTGCTTGCACGGTATATGCGCGGTCTGATATGGTGACCCCACAACATATAGATCCAAAAGAGAAGCGGGCAGCCAACGTGAGCGATACGCCGGAAACTCCTGAAAACCCTGATGAAAACTTGCCAGCGCGCCCGTCTTATGACGGTCCGACGGTTTCCATCGAATCCGAGATGCGCAATTCGTACCTCGATTATGCGATGTCGGTTATTGTCAGCCGTGCCATTCCCGATCTTCGGGATGGTCTGAAGCCGGTGCACCGCCGGATTCTCTATGCCATGCATGAGACCGGCAACAGCCACGACAAGGCCTACCGCAAGTCTGCCCGCCCCGTCGGCGACGTGATGGGTAAATACCACCCCCACGGTGACAGTGCGATCTACGATGCCTTGGTGCGGATGGCGCAGGATTTCTCCATGTCGCTGCCGCTTCTGGATGGCCAGGGCAACTTCGGCTCCATGGACGGCGATAACCCTGCCGCCATGCGCTATACCGAAGTTCGAATGGATAAGCCCGCAGCCTTCATGCTCGCGGATATCGAAAAAGAGACGGTAGATTTCCAAGACAACTACGACGGCAAGGACAAGGAACCCACTGTTCTGCCAGCACGTTTTCCTAACATGCTGGTCAATGGTGCCGGTGGTATTGCGGTCGGTATGGCCACCAATATCCCGCCGCACAACCTTGGCGAAGTGGTGGATGCAACCCTTGCGCTGATTGAAGACCCTGATCTGACTTCTGAGCAGCTGATTGATTATGTGCCGGGTCCCGATTTTCCGACCGGTGGCGTGATGCTGGGCCGTTCTGGCGCCCGCAAGGCCTATCTTGAAGGCCGCGGCAGCGTCATCATTCGCGCGAAGACCCGTGTCGAAGAGATTAGGAAAGACCGCTACGCCATTGTCGTTGATGAGATTCCTTATCAGGTAAACAAGGCGTCCATGATCGAAAAGATCGCGGAACAAGTGCGCGAAAAACGCATCGAAGGCGTCTCTCATGTGCAGGATGAATCTGACCGCAATGGCGTGCGTGTTGTTGTCGAACTGAAGCGCGACGCCACCGCCGAGGTCGTGCTGAACCAGCTTTATCGTTTCACGCCGATGCAAACATCCTTTGGCTGCAACATGCTGGCATTGAACGGTGGCCGTCCTGAACAGCTGACCTTGCGCAAATTCCTCACGTCTTTCATAGACTTCCGCGAAGATGTTGTGGCGCGACGCACCGCCTACAATCTGCGCAAAGCGCGTGAACGCAGCCATATCTTGTGTGGGTTGGCGGTTGCCGTTTCCAACGTCGACGAAGTGGTCGCCACCATTCGCTCCTCTGCGGATGCTGCCGAAGCCCGTCAAAAGCTGATGACACGCCGCTGGCCGGCCTCGGACATCGCAGGCTATATTCGCCTGATCGATGATCCAACCCATACGATGAACGACGACGGCACCTATAATCTGTCGGAAGTTCAGGCGCGCGCGATCCTTGAGCTGCGGTTGCAGCGCCTCACCCAGCTGGGCGTCAAAGAGGTCACCGATGAGCTTGAAGAACTGGCAGCTAAGATCAAGGAATACCTTGAAATCCTGTCTTCTCGTGAGCGCATCATGGGGATCATCGCCGATGAGCTGACCGAGGTCAGAAACAGCTTTGCCGTGCCCCGTCGCACCGAGATTGTCGACTGGTCCGGTGACATGGACGACGAGGATCTGATCGAGCGCGAGGACATGGTGGTGACCGTGACCTCTGGCGGTTATATCAAACGCACCCCGCTTGCAGATTTCCGCGCCCAGAAACGCGGTGGCAAGGGGCTGTCGGGGATGCAGACCAAGGAAGAGGATGTGGTCACCACGCTCTTCGTGGCCAACACCCACACTCAGCTTCTGTTCTTCACCACGGATGGGATGGTCTACAAGCTCAAGACCTGGCGCCTACCGCAAGGTGGCCGGACGGCCAAGGGCAAGGCGATCGTCAATATCCTGCCGATCCCAACGGGAGTGTCGATCGCTGCGATTATGCCGGTGGATCGCGCCGAGGAAGAGTGGGATGATCTGCAGATCATGTTCGCCACGTCTGCAGGAACTGTGCGCCGTAACCGTCTGTCAGACTTCACGAATGTCATGCGCAACGGCAAGATCGCGATGAAGTTCGAAGACGACAACGAAGGCACCAAGCTGATCAATGCGCGCATTTGTTCCGAAGATGACGACATCATGCTGGTGACAAATACCGGACGCGCGATCCGCTTCCCAACAACCGAGGTGCGGGTGTTCAACTCTCGCAATTCCGTTGGTGTGCGCGGGATCAAGCTCGGGGATGGTGACGAGGTTGTCTCCATGTCGGTAATCCGCCACTCCAAATACACGCCCGAGCAGCGGACGGCTTACCTCAAGATGCGCCGCGCCATGGCCGGTCTCACCGATGAGGATGCCTCTGACGAGGATGCGGTCGAAGATCCGAACTTCTCCACCGAACTCTTTGCCGAGATGTCTGCGGCGGAAAACCTGATCCTGACCATCACTGCAGGCGGGTCCGGTAAGCTCTCGTCCAGTCACGATTATCCTGTGCGCGGGCGTGGCGGAATGGGCGTCACCGCGATGGACAAAGCCATGCGTGGTGGTGCATTGGTGGCCTCCTTCCCGGTGGAGCTGGATGACCAGATCATGCTGGCAACATCTAAGGGTCAGTCGATTCGCGTGCCGGTCGATGGCATCTCATTTCGGTCTCGTTCTGCGGGCGGCGTGCGGATTTTCAACACCGGTAAGGGTGAAGAGGTCGTCTCGGTCGCTTGGATTGCGGACAACGGTGACGACGAAGAAACCGTGGAAGAATAATCTCTTCCCGCTAAAACCTCGCGAAAACGCCGCTCCAGATTTGGGGCGGCGTTTTTCGTTTACGCTTCGCTCATGTTTTGGGCGCAAACTTGACCGCGATTTCCGCGTATTGAGTCGGGAGAAGCGGCGCATGAATCTCTACCATTGTCAGATTGACCTCCAACACGAAGCTAAGGCTTTGGCCTTTGCCAGCGCTGTGGAGCAATGGATGGAATATCTGAAAGGTCGCGGCGCGATCACCGGTTGGCGCCTGCTCCGGCGCAAGCTGAACCTTGCAAACGATACCTGCAAGGATTTCCTGCTGGAGATTGAGTTTGAGAATATGACTCAGCTTGATCAGGCGTTTCGAATTCTGGGTGAACACGACGAGGAGGTTGCGCGCCTCTATGCCAACGTCAACGCGCTGATTGCGCGGTCCGATTTTGGACTGTACCGACCGTTCCCCGATCCCGAACGCGCCGAGCGCATGGCTCTCATCTGATCTGAAAAAGCCCGGGACATACGCCCGGGCTTATTCTCATATTTGGCCTGCTAGCACCTGTTACAGATTATAAATCTCGGAGAACTTGGTCTCAAGATAGGTCATCAGTGGCTGATGCGTCGGTGCGGAGCCTGCGGCATGGGTGATGGTGTCACGCGGTTCGCGCAATCCGCCAAACTGTTGCAGGTTCTCACGCAACCACCCTGTCGCAACAGAGGTATCACCTTCGGCAAGCTGCACATCCAGATCAGTTACATCACGACGCAGTGCCTCATGCAGGCAGCCCGCATAGACATTGCCCAGTGAATAGGTCGGGAAATACCCAAACAGGCCAACGGACCAATGCACGTCCTGCAAACAGCCATTCGACGGCTTGTCGACCGCGTAGCCAAAGTCCGCGAGGAAACGGTCGTTCCACGCGGCTTCCAGATCCTGAACCTCCAGATCTCCCAGCATCAGCGCACGCTCCAGATCGAAACGCAGCATGATGTGCAGGTTGTACTGAAGCTCGTCGGCCTCTGTTCGGATATAGCCATTCTGCACCCGGTTCACCGCTGCATAGAACGCATCCTCCGAAGAAACACCAATGTCACCAAAGGCTTCTCGCATTTCCTTGAATAGCCAGCCGGTGAAGGCTCGGCTGCGCCCGATCTGGTTTTCATAGATCCGGCTCTGGCTTTCATGCACGCCCATGGACACACCACGACCCAGCGACGTCAGCAGATGCACGCGGTCGATGTTCTGCTCATAGGCCCCGTGCCCGACCTCATGAATGGTGGAGTAGATGCAGTTGAACGGATCGAGCGGATTGGTCCGCGTGGTGATCCGCACATCCAGACCACTGCCGGAACTGAACGGGTGCACCGCCTTGTCAACGCGGCCATGGCTCATATCATAGCCAAAGGTCTTGGCGATCTTGCGCGCCAGTTTCATCTGCGCGTTTTCATCAAAGGTACCCGCGAGACCGGCCGGGGTTGGCTGCTCCAGCACGCGCGCGCGCAGATCCACCAGTCCGGGACGCATAGCATTAAAGATTTCTGCAATTTCAGAGGAGGTTGTGCCCTGCTCGTAATCTGCGACCATCGCGTCGTAGAGGTTGCCACCGGCGGCCAGCGCCTGACCCTCTTTCCGCTTCAGCGCCACGACCTCTTCGAGGACGGGCAGGAATGCCGCGACATCCTCATCCGCACGCGCCTGCGCCCATTTGCCTTGCGCCTCCGACGTCACGCGGGCGATCTTGCTTGCCAGCTCACCGGGCACCTTAACGGCGCGCTCATAGGCACGGCGAATTTCACGCAACTGCGCAGCGCCGATGTCGTCCGGTGCCTTGGCGGTCTCCAACCAGTCCGCAACGCGCGGGTCTGATCGGCGCGCATGCAGCACCGCCTCGATCGCGGCCATCTCCTCACCTCGT
Source organism: Tritonibacter mobilis F1926 (assembly GCF_000376545.2). Taxonomy (NCBI): domain Bacteria; kingdom Pseudomonadati; phylum Pseudomonadota; class Alphaproteobacteria; order Rhodobacterales; family Paracoccaceae; genus Tritonibacter; species Tritonibacter mobilis. The sequence continues at coordinate 1,439,373 of NZ_CP015230.1, read as the reverse complement.
TGGGGGGCGGCTCCGCGTGGCATCATGGTTTCCTGATCCCAGCCAAGACGGCCCGCAATTTGCCCAAGCGCCTGCGTTTCACGTTCAAAAGCAATCAGTTCGTGGAAAGAACTCATGTTTCTAATGTCCTTTGATAGAAGTCGTAACAGGATAGGCGGCCAAGAAGCGTGCCCGCAAGATCAGCACCCAGACCAGAACAGCCACAACTTGGTGAACGATGGCTATTTCTACAGGCGCCGCAGTCAATACGGTTACAATGCCGATAACGATCTGCAGGCTCAAGGCCGCAAATACCGCGTTAAAGGCGAACCGTGTCGCTGGGTTTGCACTTCGACGCCCGCGCAGCCAGACCACAATGGCGAAGGCAAACAAGAGATAGCCAGAAACCCGGTGAATAAACTGAACTAACCCCGGATTTTCAAAGAAGTTTTTCCAGATAGGTTCAATCATGAACGGACGCGGCGGCAGGATCTGCCCGCCCATCAAGGGCCAGTCGGTATAGGATCGACCCGCATCGATGCCGGCCACCAACGCGCCCAGCAGAATCTGCAGGAAAGCAAAATGCAATAGCCCCGTGCTCATCCCGAAGATCTTTGTTTCTTTCAAGCGCCGCGCCTGCATCAGGTCGCGCTCTTCACGGCCGAGCATGAACATAAACCACGCCAGAAAACCGAGGATCACAAAAGCCAAGCCAAGATGCGTCGCCAACCGGTAGGAGGCAACGGCGGTCATACCTTCGCCAAGCGTCACGCCAGACGACACCATCCACCAGCCGATAGCGCCCTGAACGCCGCCGAGAAAACCAGGCAGCAACAACCGCCCGGTCCATCCAGTGGGAATGCTGCGTGTAACCAAAAAGCCTAGGAAGCCAACCGCCCAGATCAGGCCCATGACGCGGCCCAGCTGTCTGTGCCCCCATTCCCACCAGTATATTTGTTTGAAATCAGATAATTCCATCCACTTGTTCAACAGGTGATACTGGTCTATTTGCTGGTATTTCTCGAACTCTGCCTGCCAGTCGGCCTCACTCATCGGAGGGATCGCTCCGGTCACAGGCCGCCACTCCGTAATCGACAGACCGGAATCGGTCAGGCGCGTCAGTCCGCCAACGGCGATCATCGCCACCACCAGCGCAAACAGCACAGCAAGCCAGACGCGGATTGCACCGCGCGCGCCGCGGCGTTTGCGATCAATACCGCCGGGGGTCGGTGTGGGCTGTTGTTTGCTGTCGGAGGACACTTCCTCAAAAATCGTGCGATTGCTCATCTTGGCCTCACATCTTCATCTGGCGGGACGCTAGGGTCTGAGGGGGAAAAGGTCCAGACAGAGTTAGTCCGACCCGTGTTGCTTCCAACGGACCATCTGTCGCATCACGCCATGCAACATCTGTACATCCGCACGCGTGAGGCGCATCCGGCTCCAGAGGTTGCGGAAAACCGTCTTCATGCCCGGCGCCTTTTCCGGTGGGAAGAAATAACCCGCCTCCGTCAGGCGCTCCTCGTAATGTGTGACCAGCGCTTCAATCTCTTGACCCGTGGCCCAGTCGGATTTGCCGATCTCGAAGGTCTCATCCGGGACCTGTTCTTCCTGACGTCGCCACTCATAGGCGGTGAGCAGCACGCATTGCGCAAGGTTCAATGAGGCAAACTCCGGGTTGACCGGCACGGTGATGATGGCGTTGGCCTTGGCGATGTCATCATTTTCCAGCCCCGCACGCTCGGGACCAAAGAGAACGGCGACCTTCTCGCCCTGCCCCAATAGCTCTGCGGCTTTCTTCATCGCACCTTCGGGGCTGAAGACGGGTTTGGTCAATTCGCGTGGCCGGGCCGTGGTCGCAAAAACATAGGTGCAGTCCGCCAAGGCTTCGGGCAGATCCTGCGCCAGCTGCGCTTCGTCCAGCAACCGCCCGGCGCCGGAGGCCATGGCGACCGCCTTCTGGTTCGGCCAGCCGTCCCGGGGCGCGACAATTCGCATCCGGTCGAGGCCGAAGTTCCACATGGCACGCGCGGCCCCGCCAATGTTTTCGCCCATCTGCGGGCGGACAAGCACAAAGTGAGGTTGAGGGCGGTCTGTGGGCATCTGCGAACTCCGGAAAAATCGGCTCTGCCTTACTGTCTGCGCCGGGTTGGGGCAAGCCTTCGCCACTGGAAAACCCGCATCAAACGCCTTCAAATCCTTGCGTTGCGCGTGAATTCGGGTAAATACCCGCCAATCATGCCAACAGGAGCCCTGACAATGGACAGCGCAGAGCAGACACCGGAGCAGCCGCAGATTTACCTGGTCACGCCGCCGAGCTTTGAGCTGGGGCAGTTCCCAGGGCAGCTCGCGCGTGTGCTGGATGAGATCGAGGTCGCCTGTGTGCGTCTGGATCTGGTGAGCCGCGATGAGGACACGTTGAGCCGCGCTGCCGATGCGCTGCGCGAGGTGACCCATGCGCGCGACATCGCACTTGTGATCTCTGACCATCAGATCCTTGCTGAGCGGCTGGGCTTGGATGGGGTGCACCTGTCGGATTCGTCGAAATCGGTGCGCAGCGCGCGCAAAGCGCTGGGAACAGAGGCCATCGTGGGCTGTTTCTGCGGTGCCTCCCGACACGAGGGCATCACCGCCGGTGAAGCTGGCGCGGATTACGTCTGTTTTGGTCCGGTCGGAACCTCCGGTCTGGGCGATGGTGCGATCGCTGAGGCGGAGCTGTTCCAGTGGTGGTCCGAAATGATCGAAGTCCCCGTGGTGGCCGAAGGCGGGCTCACCACCGAGGTTGTGCGCAAGATCTCTCCGATCACCGACTTCTTTGCTGTTGGAGAAGAGATCTGGCGGGAGGATGATCCTGTCGCCGCTATGAAAGCGCTTCAGGCAGCCATGAGCTGATCTCCCTCAGAGCGACCCAAAGCAAGGGGGCAGCCCCCTTATGACCAAGCTCGGCCCTGCGCCGAGCTATTTTTTGTGCATCCCGTCAAATGGTTCTGATATGAAGGCGATTGTCCCCGCTTGCGAATGTGCTTGCGGGGGGCGTTGAAAGGCGGCATGAGATCCATATGACTGAAAGCGCTGATTTTTCCAAACCTGATATCCTTTGCGTCGGCTCTGTCCTGTGGGACATAATCGGGCGAAGCACTATGGAGATGCAGCGCGGCTCTGACATGCCCGGTCGTATCACGCGCCTGCCCGGTGGCGTTGCCATGAACATCGCCATGACGCTGGCACGATTCGGGATGAAACCCGCCGTTCTGAGTGCCATTGGTCGCGATCCCGAAGGTGACGAACTGGTCACGGCCTGCGGTCATCTTGGCCTGATCACCGATTATCTCTACCGCTCCGAGGATCTGCCGACCGACCGTTATATGGCAGTCGAGGGGGCAAATGGCCTGATCGCGGCGATTGCGGATGCGCATTCGCTTGAGGCCGCAGGAGATAAGATCCTGCGCCCGCTGGTTGAGGGCCCTCTGGGCACCTCCGCGCAGCCCTTTGTTGGACCGATCGCGCTGGATGGAAACCTGAAGCTCGCGCTCCTTGATGACATCGCAACCCATCCGGCATTTGATGGCGCGGATTTGCGCGTGGCTCCGGCCTCACCGGGCAAGGCCGAGCGTCTGCGTCCGTTCCTGACCCATCAGCGCGGTACCCTCTATGTGAACTTAGAGGAAGCTGGCCTCTTGTGTCAGGACAGATTCACCGACAGTGAAACAGCAGCCCATGCGCTCCTGTCACGCGGTGCCGCCCGCGTTCTGGTCACCGATGGTGGACAATCCGCCACCGAAGCTGACGCCAGCGGTGGCCGCACCCAAGTTCCGCCACGCGTAACCGTCGCCCGGGTCACCGGCGCTGGCGATACGTTCATGGCAGCCCATATCGCTGCAGAAGCGCGGGGAGAAGATCGCGACAGCGCGCTCGCCTCTGCCCTTCATGCCGCTGCAACCTATGTATCCGGAGAACCACCCCTGTGATCGACATCACCTATTCCGCCGAAGTCGAAGCCGCCCGCGCTGAGGGCAAACCCATTGTTGCGCTCGAGAGCACCATCATCACCCATGGTATGCCTTACCCGCAGAACGTCGAAGTGGCGGCGCAGGTAGAAGCTGATATCCGCGCCGCTGGCGCAGTTCCCGCTACCATGGCGGTGATCAAGGGCACGCTGCATGTGGGGCTTGAGGCCGACACATTGCAATCTCTGGGTCAGGCCGAAGGTGTGGCAAAGATCTCGCGTGCAGATTTCGCCGCCTGCATGGCGTCGGGTGGCACCGGTGCCACCACCGTAGCTGCCACCATGATCGCTGCGCGCCTTGCGGGGATTTCCGTCTTTGCAACTGGCGGTATCGGCGGTGTTCATAAAGGGGCGGAAACCAGCTTTGACATCTCTGCCGATCTTCTGGAGCTGGCTCAGACCTCAGTGACCGTTGTCGCAGCTGGTGCAAAGGCAATCCTTGATGTGCCGAAAACGCTGGAAGTTCTGGAAACCCAAGGGGTTCCTGTGATTGCTTACGGTCAGGACAGCTTCCCTGCGTTTTGGTCGGCGACCTCTGATCTGAGCGCACCGCTGCGCATGGACAGCGCGGCCGATATTGCCCGCGCCCATTTCCTGCGTGGCGCGTTGGAGCTTCCCGGTGGTCAGCTGGTGGCAAACCCGATCCCTGCAGAAGAGCAAATTCCTGCTGAAGATCTGGCCCCCATCATTGCACAGGCGCAAAGCGAGGCTGATGCGCAAGGTGTAACAGGCAAGGATGTGACCCCCTTCCTGCTGCAGCGCATTTTTGAGCTGACCGAAGGTCGCTCTCTTGAGGCCAATATCGCTCTGGTGCGCAACAACGCCCGCCTTGCCGCAGAGATTGCAAAAGAATTGGCCAGACTTTGAGACAATCGCAACAGGCCGCATGTGAAAGCATTGTAGCTAGGGGCAACAATCCCTAACTTGCATGCGAGCCAATCAGACAGCAGAATATGAACACGCCATTTGACGAGACCCCGCCTCCGCCACGCCGTCCCGGGCTCTTTGCCCGGCTGCGGTCTTCCTTCCTGACGGGCATTGTTGTCATTGCACCGGTTGGATTGACCATTTGGCTATTATGGTCGGTGATGGGCTGGGTCGATGGCGTGGTCTTGCCCCTCGTGCCTCATACCTTCCAGCCCGAGCAATATATCGGCATCAATCTGCGCGGCGTTGGGCTGATCATCTTCCTGCTGTTCACCATCGTTGTGGGCTGGGTTGCCAAAGGCATCATCGGCCGGTCTTTGATTGGGTATGCCGAACAGCTTGTGGATCGCATGCCCGTCGTGCGTTCCATCTATTCTGGCATCAAACAGATCTCTGAAACGGTTTTCGCACAAAGTGAACGCAGCTTCGAAAAAGCCTGTCTGATCCAGTACCCGCGTCGTGGCATCTGGGCGATTGGCTTTATCTCGACAACCGCAAAAGGCGAGATCGTCAAACGCGCTGAAACCAGTGGACGGTTGATCAGCGTGTTTGTTCCGACAACGCCAAACCCGACATCGGGCTTCCTGCTCTACTTTCCCGAAGAAGATGTGGTTGAGCTGGACATGACCGTCGAGGACGCAGCGAAGCTGGTGATTTCTGCGGGCCTTGTCTATCCGAACGGCAAAGACCCGGTGGAGATCGCAAACGCCAAATCCGCAAAGGATCAGTAGGTCAGCCAAACATTTCGACCAGATCGACGGTCTGGCGCCGTCCTAGGTCATCAGAGTGTAGGTTAAGGAACCCATCCGCGGCCTCTCTGCCCGCGTCCTTCAGCATGTGCAGGATCTGCGGGATCGGGATGAGTTTTGTCGTGACCGACAGCCGCGTCATCAGGTCATCATCCGCAATCATATGAACCAGAACCCGTTTCATACGCCCTCGTTCCATGGTTCCGTCTGCGATCAACCTCTGAACAAAGGAGATCGCACGCAGCTCTCGCAGCAAGGAAGAGTTGAAGCTGATCTCATTCACCCGGTTCTGGATGTCATGTGCGGTTTTGGGAACCTCTTCACGCACCAATGGGTTGATATTCACCACCACGAGATCGTCAGGCAGTTGGTCTTGAAACAGCGGAAAAAGCGCCGGGTTGCCGGTGTACCCCCCGTCCCAGTAGGCCTCTGACTGACCTGTAGCAGGGTTTTCAATTTCGATTGCTTGAAACAGGTTGGGAAGACAAGCAGAGGCCAGAATCGCATCGGTCGAGATTTCTGTTCCGGAAAACACCCGCACTTTGCCGGTTTGTACGGATGTTGCGCAGATATAGAGATCAGGCCCCGCATCTGCGCAAACCGCACCGAAGTCGAACTGTTCGACCACCGGTCGCAGCGGGTTGCGGTAAAACGGGCCATAGGAGTAGGGCGAAACAGCCTGGCTGATGGCCTCCATTGGTGAGAATGGCGCCATCACCTTGAGCGCGTTGAGCAACGGCCCCGCGTCAAAGCCAGCTATCCAGTTGGCCATGCGCATATCGCCCACGGCCCCCATGCGCGCCCACAGCCGATCCAGCGCGGCCTTGGCGCCATCGCGCCCATCTCTGGCCATGCCCGCCTTGAAGGCCGCTCCATTGAGCGCCCCAGCCGAGGTCCCGGTTATGGCGGCAATCTCAATGTCCGAATCTTCCAATATCCGGTCAAGAACACCCCATGTGAACGCGCCATGTGCGCCGCCACCTTGCAGAGCCAGATTGATGCGTTTGACCATGTGCCGTCCTGTTATATGCGGTATAATTCACAAGCACCTGCCGGAACATACGGCCCGGCAGAGGCAGGTGAGATTTTGTCAGCTCAAAGCGCGGTCCAGCCGCCATCAACACTAATGGTGGTGCCAGTGATCTGCTTTGCAGCGTCAGAGCACAGGAAGTTCACCGTACCGCCCAGCTGCTCCACCGTTGCAAATTCGCGCGAAGGTTGGCGTTCAAGCATCACTTTCTTGATCACATCCTCACGGCTCATGTTGTATTTCTCCATGGTGTCAGGGATTTGCGCCTCAACCAGCGGGGTGAGAACATAGCCCGGACACACCGCATTGCAGGTGATCGGCTCCTCTGCGGTTTCCAGCGCCACGGTTTTGGTCATGCCGACGATCCCGTGTTTGGCGGCCACATAGGCAGATTTATAGGGCGAGGCCGTGAGGCCGTGCGCAGAGGCGATATTCAACACCCTGCCCCACCCGGCTGCGCGCATCTTTGGCAAAGCGGCTGCAATGGTGTGGAAGGCAGAGGTCAGGTTGATCGCAATGATCGCGTCCCACTTCTCAGTCGGGAAGGTGTCAATCGGCTCCACATGCTGGATGCCAGCGTTATTGACCAGAATATCGCACTGCCCGGCGTTTTCGATCAACGCACGGCACTGATCGGCCTTGGACATATCAGCCTGAATGTAGCGGGCCTCGACACCGAACTCCTTGGCGATCTCGGCAGCAATGGCGTGGTCTTCGTCGCGATCTGTAAAGGAGTTCAAAACGACATTGGCACCAGCTTTGGCCAACTCCCGAGCGACACCCAAACCGATTCCGGAGTTGGACCCGGTGACGACGGCGGTTTTACCTTTGACGGACATGAGCATTCCTCTGCGATATCGTACGTGAAATTTGCGGCAGCTTTGCATGCTGCAAGCGCAAAATAAACGCCTCATCGCTGGGAAAATTCCTCAGCAGGCCTCAACCACTCGGTTTTTTGTTCAAATGAAGGTGCGCCCGTAAAAAGAAAAAAACGCCGGCACGAAGCCGGCGTTCAGTTATTGAGGCAGGTTTCATACAGGCAAGAAACCTATCGAGCAGTGAGTCTGTTATAAGCAATTTCCGGCCTCGGTCCAAGCTAAAAGTTTGAACTCCCCTCAAGGCCCGGATAGCTTCGGGGCTTATGAAAATAAGGGCAGCGCAGGATTGTTCTCAAAATGAGACCATTATTTTTCTCATCTATCCGGTCGACAATGACCGGAATCGCACTTCTGGCGAGTGCGACTCTCGCATCCGCAGAATCAGCCCATGGTATTGCCATGTATGGCGATCCGGCTCTGCCGCGTGGGTTTAAATCGCTTCCTTATGTAAATCCGGATGCACCTAAAGGCGGTACGGTCGTTTTTGGAAACTTGGGCGGATTTGACTCGCTCAATCCATTTACACAAAAAGGCAATCCGCCGTGGCAAATGCGGTTTTGGGGTTACGAGAGTTTGATGGGGCGGTCTTATGACGAGCCATTTTCACTCTATGGGTTGCTCGCCGAATCGATTGAAACGCCCGAGGATCGCTCTTGGGTCGAATTCACGCTGCGCGAAGAGGCGCGATTCTCTGACGGAAGCCCAGTGACAGTCGAGGACGTCATTTGGTCCTACGAAACCCTCGGCACCGAGGGTAACCTGCGGTATCGCGGGTTCTGGACCAAGGTGGACAAGATTGAAAAAACCGGCCCGCGCAGTGTCCGCCTCACCTTTAATGTCGAAGACCGTGAGCTTGCGTTAATCGCAGGATTGCGACCGATCTTGAAAAAAGCACAGTGGGAAGGGCGCGACTTTGCGGATGCGGCACCGGATGAGGCGCCTCTGGGCAGTGCGCCTTATGTGGTGAGCGATTTTGAGCTGGGTCGCTCGATCACATTCACCCGCAACCAAGACTACTGGGGTAAAGATCTGCCGCTGCGCCAAGGCACGAATAACTTTGACGAAATGCGGTTGGAGTTCTTTGGCGACCAGACCGTGCTGTTTGAAGCCTTCAAGGCGGGCGAGTTGTCTGCTGTGCGTGAATTCAATGCCGCCAAGTGGAGTAGCGACTATAACTTTGCGCGGGTGCAAAACGGTGCGGTCATCAAGACCGAAATTCCAAATCAAAAACCCTCTGGCATGACAGGTTTGGTGATGAATACCCGACGCGCCCCGCTCGACGACTGGCGCGTGCGTCAGGCGCTGATTGAGGCCTTCAACTACGAGTTCATAAATGACACACTGACCGGTGGGCGGTTGCCGCGCATCACCTCGTATTTCTCCAACTCTTACCTGTCGATGCAGCCCGGCGCCGCCACTGGACGGGTGGCCGCGCTGTTGGATCCTTACAAAGATGAACTGCTTCCCGGCACTTTGGAGGGGTATGAGCTGCCCGTCAGTGACGGCAGCGAGCGCAACCGCGCCAATCTGCGTCGCGCCCGTGGCCTCCTGCAGGATGCGGGATGGACCGTCGAAGAGGGCGTGCTTCAAAACGCCGAGGGCGAACCGATGCATCTGAAGGTCCTGCTCCAGCACGGCAATCTTGGTGAAGCCGAGATGCAGAAGGCCGTCGAAATCTATGCCAATGCGCTCTCGCGCCTCGGGATCACGATGACCGCCGATCTGGTCGACAGTGCCCAATATGTCGAGCGGCAGAATGCCTATGAATTTGATCTGACCTTCTTTCGCCGCTCACTGTCGCTGAGTCCCGGCAATGAACAGATGCTGTATTGGGGCAGCGACGGTGCGGATCTGCCCGGCTCCCGCAACCTGATGGGAATGAACAGCGCCGCTGCAGAGGCCATGATCAAGCATATGCTGACGACGAAATCGTCGGATGAGTTTATCGCGGCGACTCGCGCTTTGGACCGGGTGTTGACCGCCGGGCGCTATGTGATCCCCATCTGGCAATATGCCAAGAGCCGGATCGCGCATGACTCGCAGCTTCGCTACCCAATGCGCATTCCGATTTATGGAGATGGCGAATACTACATGCCTGAAGTCTGGTGGCAGGCATCAGAGTAACCCTCAAACCGGCCCACTGGGCCGGTTTTTTTACGCGACATAAAGAACTTACCGCGTACTCGGCCTCGAAAATTTGACCTCAAAACACCTGTTCTCGCAGACCGGTCCGATATCTTTCGGTCAGCATCTCCTCGCCGAATGTTTCAAAACCTTCAAATTTCGCTGACAGGCTTATACTTTCTTGCTAGATTTGCGTCTGTAAGTTCGAATTGTGTCCCAGATGCGAGTGTCCCGATGATGAATTGCACTGAATTCGACCTGGCGCGCAGCCTGCCACGCCTACGACAGCGGTTCCCCGGTCTTGTCGTGGACCAGATGCTCAGCGCCCAGACCCAAGCCGATGACCTGATCCGGGCGCTTGCGGCATCACAAGGTATATCAATGACAGAAGCCCGCGAAGAGATGCGGGATTTTCTTTATCTGGAGAGCCTGAGAGCCGAACTCAGCATGCCCAGCTAGCGCCTCAGGGCGTTGACGCTTCAGACCTGAACCAGCGAGGTGACCCAGAGGATGGTTGCATCGTCAGAGCTGACGGAAATCACATTGTGCCCCATCGCGCCGTCGTAATAGGCGCTGTCGCCACGCCGCATTTCCACTGGTTCGTAGAATTCCGTGTAGAGCTTAACGACACCCGTCAGCACATACATGAACTCTTCGCCATCATGGCGCACCCAGCCATCGAATTCATCCATGGAACGCGCCCGGACCCGCGCGCGATACGGCAGCATGTTTTTGCGTGTCAGCCCGTCCGCGAGCAACTCATGCTCATAGGTGGCAGTCGCATGTGCGGAACCCTCGCCAAACTTGGTGACGATCATCCGCCCGTTGACCTGATCGCGCTGTGGCGGTGTAAACAGCTGCGGCACTGAAATCTGCAAGCCCACCGCCAGCTTCTTGAGCGCCTCATAAGTGGGCGACATCTGACCGTTCTCGATCTTGGACAGCGTCGAACGCGCAAGCCCTGCCTGACTGGCGGCATGTTCCAAGGTCCAGTCACGTTGTTTGCGTAGCTCTCGCACCCGCGCCCCCAGATCGAGGGCTTCCGGCGCGCTCTGCTCGCCATTGGCGTGAGCGATGGAGATCAGTTTCTTCGGATCGCGTTCTTGCATGAAAACCCTATAAGTCTGCGACGTGAGCCTTGCAACGCTCACTTGCCCGAATTTATCTCGCAGGTTAGGCATTTCATCATGCTTTCCATTTTTGACAATGGCGGCCCACCAGCCTGCCCCGCGCCTTTTAATCTTGCAGCCTATGTTCTGCAGCATGCTGAGGCACGCGCAGAGCATCCCGCTATCCTGATATCGGGGAACAAGGACGATCAGATCTGGTCCTATGCGGCGTTTTCTGCCGCCGTGCGCGGTACCGCAACCGGCCTGCTCAATTCCGGTTTTAATACGGGCGATATCTTATTGATGCGGATGGGAAATACGATTGATTTTCCAATTGTTTTCCTGGCCGCTATCAGCGTTGGGATCATCCCTGTTCCCACATCTGCGCAACTGACACCCCGAGAGGTCGAACGCATTGCGCGCGACCTCAATCCTGCTGGTGTCGTTTCCGCACCGGGGATCAGCACCATTTCACATGATCGTCAGCTATCGCTGCCGGACTTGCAAAAGATGCGCGACTGCGCGGCTGCCGACTTTGTGCAAAGCGACCCAAACCAGCTTGCCTATATCGTCTATACTTCGGGCACCGGAGGGACACCACGAGCGGTTGGACATGCGCATCGGGCGATCTGGGCGCGCCGTATGATGATCCGAGATTGGTACGACCTTCGGCCGCAGGATCGCCTGCTGCACGCTGGTGCTTTCAATTGGACCTTCACACTTGGGACCGGGATCATGGACCCGCTGTCCGTTGGCGCCACGGCAGTTATTCCTGCCGCGGATACAGATCTGGCTGGCTTGCCTGAGATTTTAGCCCGAACAGAAGCCTCTATATTTGCCGCAGTGCCCGGTGTTTACAGGAAGATCTTAAAATCAGAGACCCTTCCCAAACTGCCCGCTTTGCGCCATGGGCTAGCCGCAGGCGAGAAGCTCTCAACCGATATCAGGACGCAATGGCAGACCCGCGTTGGCACCGCCATTTACGAGGCGTTTGGGATGTCGGAGTGCTCGACTTTCATTTCGTCCGCGCCCCATCGCCCTGCAGAGCCCAAAAACCTTGGCACACCACAGATCGGGCGCCGGATTTCGATCCTCGGTGAAGACGGCCCTGTTCCCATTGGAACTGAAGGCATCATCGCAATCCACCGTGACGACCCCGGCCTGATGATCGGCTACATCAACGCACCTGAGGAAACCCGCGCGCGTTATGCCGGCGATTGGTTTTTGACCGGTGATCGCGGGATCATGCAGGAGAGCGGCCAGATCACCTATTGTGGCCGAAACGACGACATGATGAATGCGGGCGGCTATCGCGTGTCCCCCTTGGAAGTCGAGGCCATCTTCGCCAACCATCCCGCGCTTATGCAGTTCGCCGTTGCGGAGGTTGAGGTGAAACCTGGCGTTCGCATCATCGCAGGTTTCTACAAGGGTCGCGACGATGTGACCGAACTGGATCTGCATGCTTTTGCACAGGAGCGGCTTGCAGAGTACAAGCGCCCCAAAACTTACAAACGCCTGGCCGAGTTTCCAACAAACCCAAATGGCAAACTCCTGCGCCGCGCCCTGCCCGATCTGTTTAAGGACTAAACCATGACCCAACCGCTTGCGCATGTGAAACTCGATATCTTGTCCGATCCAATCTGCCCGTGGTGCTATATCGGCAAGACTCATCTGGATCGCGCGCTGGCGGATGCGCCCGACCACCCGTTTGTCGTGGAATGGCACCCGTTTCAGCTCAACCCCGACATGCCAGAGGGCGGCATGGATCGGCGGACCTATCTGGAAACGAAATTTGGTGGCAAAGACAATGCGGTAAAGGTCTACGCTCAGATCGCAGACCACGCACGCGAAGCCGGTGTGGAGATCAATTTCGAAGCGATGCAACGCACGCCAAACACGATCAACGCTCATCGCCTGATCCACTGGGCCGGACTGGAAGCAAAGCAATCCGCAATCGTGGATGCGCTGTTTCAAGCCTATTTTGTCGACGGCAAAGATATCGGCGACACCAAGGTGCTCGCGGATCTGGCCGAACACGTTGGGATGGAACGCGCTGTCGTCGAGAAACTCTTGGAAGGCGATAATGACATCGAGGAGATTCGCTCTCGCGATGCGCATTCCCGAAAGATGGGCGTTAATTCGGTTCCCACTTTCATCTTAGCCAATCAACATGTGGTCCCCGGCGCGCAGCAACCAGAGCTTTGGGCTCAGGTCATAGCGGATATTCGCTCACAGCTTAGCGAGCCGGCGCAGAGTGCCGAAAATTCTGAACCAAACGGTTCAACACATTAAAAGCACTATCGTTTTTATGGTTTCGACGGATGAGCGGACCCGGCGATCTGTCTCGGGCGCACAGGTCTTTGTGCGCGCATTTAACAGTTGAACCACTTTCCGGCCCGAAAGATCCGTGTTAGCGCCATACTTGCCGGTGGTCGAACCCGGAGCAATGTCCGCTCCCGTTCTTGCCTCCGTGAGAGGTTACACATGATTGAAACACGCAAAAAAGCACTGTCGCAGGGCGAATTTATCGCCATGATCGCCATGATGTTCGCCACAATTGCTTTCTCGATTGATGCGATGCTGCCCGCCTTGCCGGATATTGGCGCTACTCTGAGCCCGGATGATGTAAATCAAGCTCAATTGATTGTTACATCCTTTGTGATGGGTATGGGGCTTGGAACCTTCTTTACCGGCCCATTGTCCGATGCCTTTGGCCGTAAACCGGTGATCTTTGTCGGATGCAGCCTTTATTGTCTCGGCGCGCTCGCCTCCTATTTCAGCCAGTCGCTCGAAACCATTCTCTTTTCGCGCCTCCTGATGGGGCTAGGTGCAGCCGCGCCACGCGTCGTTGCGCTTGCGATTGTTCGCGATCTCTATGTCGGTCGTGACATGGCGCGGATCATGTCGCTTGCGATGATGGTCTTCACCCTGGTTCCCGCATTTGCTCCGCTTTTGGGTAGCGGGATTATCGCCATCTCCAGCTGGCGCGGTATCTTTGCCGCTTTTGCTGTGTTCTCGCTGATCACAGTCCTTTGGATGGGGGTGCGCCTCGAAGAACCGCTGAAGAAAGAAAGCAGACGTCCGTTCCGCCTGCCGCAACTGATCGGTGCCCTACGAGAGATGGTCAGCCATCCAACCGTGCGCCTATCAATCCTCGCACAAACGTTCTGCATGTCCATGTTGTTCACTGTTATCATCATGGTACAGCCCGTTTATGATGTGGTCTTTGACCGCGGAGAGAGCTTTCCGTTCTGGTTCATGATTGTTGCGCTGATGGCCGGTACCGCCAGCCTGCTGAATGCGTCGCTCGTTGGACGTGTTGGGATGCGGCGCATGGTGACATGGGCTTTGGGCGCGCAGATCGTGATCAGCACAGCAATGTTCGCTCTGACGGGGCTGTCGCTGAGCGATCCAATGAGCTTCTATATTTTTGTGTTCTGGCAGACGAGCGTGTTCTTCATGGTTGGGCTGACACTTGGAAACCTGAACGCCATCGCGATGGAACCGATGGGTCATATCGCGGGCATGGCCGCATCGGTTATGGGAGCGATCTCAACCGTGGCTGCGGCATTCATTGCCGCTCCGATCGGGTTGTTGTTCGATGGAACCGTTGTGCCGATGGTTGGCGGCGTTCTGTGCACTGCAGCTCTCGCCTTTGCGGTAATGGTCTGGATGGGCCGCGTTGAGGCGATGACGGCCCCCGCATAAACAATAAAAGCCCCTCGCTGTCGGAACCTGCGAGGGGCTTTTTATATTTTTACAACGCGTTGCGTGACATTTATAAGGCGAATTCAGGCCGTCTTGGCTTTCTTACGTTCTGCCACGATCTTCTCTGCCAGATCCCGCGCAATTGCAAACGCACCTTTGATCTTATCGCTGTCTTTACGCCAGTCACGGCGAACAACGATCTTATTATCCTTCACCTTCGCCAAACCATCCTGCGACTGAATGAACTCGACCAGGCCTTGCGGAGAGGCGAACTTGTCGTTGTGGAACTGAATGGTCGCGCCTTTGGGCCCGCCATCCAGCTTGGCAATACCGGCCTTTTTGCACATCGCCTTAATCCGAACAACCAGCATCAACGTGTTGACCTCCTTAGGCAATTTCCCAAATCGGTCAATCAGCTCGGCGGCAAACCCTTCCAGTTCGACTTTTGTTGTCAGTGACGACAGACGGCGGTAGAGCCCCAGTCGCACGTCCAGATCTGGAACATAGGCTTCTGGGATGAGAACCGGCACCCCAAGATTAATCTGCGGCGCCCATTGTTCATCCCCCTCGACCAGCCCCTCGACCTCTCCGGATTTGATCTTGGCGATCGCCTCTTCCAGCATCGACTGGTAAAGCTCATAGCCAACATCGCGCATCTGGCCGGACTGTTCTTCCCCCAGCAAGTTACCTGCACCTCGGATATCAAGGTCCTGAGATGCAAGAGTAAATCCTGCGCCTAGGGTGTCGAGAGATCCCAAAACACGCAGACGTTTTTCTGCGCTATCGGTCAGCTTCTGGCGCGGTTTTGTCGTAAGATACGCATAGGCTCGCGTCTTCGAGCGTCCAACACGCCCCCGGATTTGATAGAGCTGAGCCAACCCGAACATATCTGCGCGATGCACCACCATCGTATTGGCAGTCGGGATATCGAGACCAGATTCCACAATCGTCGTCGCCAGCAGGACATCGTATTTCCCGTCGTAAAAGGCGTTCATCCGGTCGTCGAGTTCCCCTGCCGCCATCTGACCGTTTGCCACCACATAGCTAAGCTCCGGCAGTTGCTCCTGAAGGAAGGCCTCAATTTCCGGCAAATCCGAGATCCGCGGCACCACGTAGAAACTCTGCCCGCCGCGATAGTGTTCCCGCAGCAGCGCCTCGCGGATGGTGATGGCATCGAACTCCGTCACATAAGTGCGAATGGCAAGGCGATCCACGGGCGGTGTGCCAATAATCGAAAGATCACGCACCCCTGTAAGGCTAAGTTGAAGTGTGCGCGGGATTGGGGTTGCGGTCAGGGTGAGCACATGAATGTCGGATCTGAGCTGTTTCAGGCGCTCCTTGTGAGCCACGCCAAAGTGCTGTTCCTCATCAATGATCAGAAGGCCCAGATTTTGAAAGCGAATGTTCTTGGCCAGCAACGCATGGGTACCGACAACGATATCAACCGTACCTTTGGCCAAACCCTCGCGCGTTTGACTGGCTTCCTTTGCCGGAACAAACCGCGACAACTGCCTGACTTCTAAAGGAAATCCGCGAAATCTCTCCTTGAAACCGGCCGCGTGCTGACGCGCGAGCAATGTGGTCGGGGCGACAATGGCGACCTGTAGTCCAGACATTGCTGCGACAAAGGCGGCACGCATCGCCACTTCTGTCTTACCAAAGCCCACATCGCCGCAGATCAGGCGATCCATCGGCTGGCCAGAGTTCAGATCGTTCATCACGTCCTCAATGGCGCGCAGCTGATCGTCGGTTTCCTGATAAGGGAACCGTGCCGAAAACTCCTCCCATGCGTGCGGCGGTGGATCCATGGCTGGCGCTTTGCGCAAAGCGCGTTCGGCGGCAATACGGATCAATCGATCCGCCATCTCGCGAATACGCTCCTTCAGGCGTGCCTTTTTGGCCTGCCATGCGCCGCCGCCAAGTTTGTCCAACAGCCCTTCGTCATGACCGTATTTCGACAGCAGTTCGATATTCTCAACAGGCAAATAGAGCTTTGATTCTTCAGCATATTCTAGCAACAAACATTCATGTGCTGCACCGGCGGCTGTGACCACCTCCAGCCCGATGTAACGACCAATGCCGTGATCGACATGAACAACAAGATCCCCCGGAGAGAGCGATTGCGCCTCGGTCAGGAAATTCTCGGCTTTGCGGCGGCGTTTGGGTTTTCGGATGAGGCGATCACCGAGCACGTCCTGCTCGGAAATTACCGTCATATCAGGCGCTTCGAACCCGTGCTCCAGCGCCCAGACGGCCAGATGCAGGCCCGCTTTGCCAATCCTGCGCCCATCAGCAACCGCTATTGTTTCAGCCAGCCCTTCATCTTCAATCAGGCCGCTCAACCGTTCGCGTGCACCTTCTGAATAAGAAGCGACGACCACCGGCCCTTTGGTCAGCTTTGCTTTGATATGGTCCGCCAAGGCACCAAAAAGGCTGATGTTTTCCTGTTGGCGCTCAGGCGCAAAGTTGCGTCCGATGCGTCCGCCAGCATCCACCACGCCGGGACCAGACGCCTGCGGCAGGGGATGAAACTGCACCGCGCGGTGCGCGCTGATCTGGTCGCTCCATGCGGTCTCATCAAGGTACAGGTTCTTTGGGGGTGTCGGCTTATAGACCGAATCCATCCGCCCCTTGGTATCCATCGCGATTTTGCGGGTTTCATATTGGTCAACGATACTGTCCCAACGCGCCACCCGCGCAGGCGTCAGTTGATCATCCAATGTGACCGTGGCTCCGGGCAGATAGTCGAACAATGTCTCCAACCGCTCATGGAAAAACGGTAGCCAGTGCTCCATCCCCTGATGTTTGCGACCGGCACTTACGGCCTCATAGAGCGGATCATCACTGCCTGCTGCCCCAAACTCAATGCGGTAGTTCTGGCGAAAACGCGTGATTGCGGCCTCGTCGAGGATGACCTCAGACACTGGGGCCAGCTCCACCAGATCGAGTTTTTCTGTTGTACGTTGGGTGGCGGGATCAAACCGTCGCGCACCATCCAAAGTATCGCCGAACAGATCCAACCGCACCGGGCCGCTCTCACCGGGTGGGAAGATATCGATAATGCCGCCACGCACAGCGTAATCACCGGGTTCCATCACAGTTGGGCTTTGTGAAAACCCCATACGAACCAAGAACTTGCGGAGTGCATCTTCATCTATTCTGGAATTCACGCGCGCAGAGAACGCAGCCTCTTTCAGAACTTCCCGCGCCGGGACACGTTGCATGGCTGCGTTGAGCGTGGTGAGCAAGATGAACTGCTGTGGCAGCCCATGCACCAAAGCCGCAAGCGTCGCCATCCGCGCCGCAGAGATATCTGCGTTTGGAGACACGCGATCATACGGCAGGCAATCCCAGCCGGGAAAAATGACAACGGGGACGTCAGGTGCAAAAAACCGCAGCGCGGATCGCATTGCCTCCATCCGTTTGTCATCGCGCGCGATATGCAGCACCGGCTTACCACCGCGCGCCATTTCCTTCAGAACCAGACGCGCGTCGAACCCTTCGGGCGCGCCCCCCATGACGACGGATTGCTGTGACATGAGTCTTCCTTGTTCTTCGTGTTCGCCGCTCAGCCGAGCACGCCGATTGTCAAATTTTGATACATACCCCAAAGGGCTGTCACAAAGATGGACGCGACACCAACCAATTGGATCATAATCCGGGTGTGCGTCAGCCTCTTGCGCAGAGCTTCGTCATCGTGAGGTGCGCGCAATGCTCGTGCAGTGCGCAAATTAATGAACCCCACGATATACATCGGCAGCAACATCAGCACCACGGCTTGCGCAAATTCAACGTGATACACAAACCCGAGCATCAGCAATGTCGTCACTGCAAAAAACGCAAATGCTGTCAGGATAAATCCTGATACATCAGCGATATATATCAATCTGCTCACCTGGATACGAACAGCATCCTGCAAATCTTGCGCCGCCTCGCCACCGTGTTTCGCGGCCCGTCCAACCATATCAAAGGGAACACCAAGTACCCAATGGCTGGCTGAAGACCATAACACCGCCAGCGCGATCCAGTACCACAGATTAGAAAACGACCGAAGGTCAATCAGTTCGAAGATGATACTAAACAGATCCAAGGCGCGTTTATTCCCTGATAGGTTATTGTCCGTGGTGCATATCTGCGCACCCGCCCTGTATCCATCGCCACGCCCTGCGACACAAGTACTGCTGCGTCAGAAATGCGCGGTTCGGGCACTTGTGAAACACCTCTGTTCCATGCAACCCATAAGCACCAGAACAGTGTAAGAGACCCAGATGCCCTACGTCAGCGCGCCTTTCCCCGCTTCCCGCCCTCGTCGCCTGCGTGCCTCAGCCGCAGTGCGCAACCTGACGCGAGAGAATGAACTGTCGGTGAATGATTTGATCTGGCCCGTTTTTGTACGCGACGGAGAAGGTATCGAGGAACCCGTTCCCTCCATGCCCGGCGTGGTGCGTCGATCCGTGGATAAAGTCGTGGAGGCCGCGATTGAGGCGCATGCGCTCGGCATTCCGGCGATTTGCCTCTTTCCGTATACTGATCCCTCTTTAAAAACAGAGGATTGCGCTGAGGCGTGGAACCCCGAAAATCTCTGCAACCGGGCCATTCGTGGGATCAAGGCAGCGGTACCTGACCTTGCGGTGATGACCGACGTGGCGCTCGATCCCTATAACATCAACGGGCATGATGGTTTTGTGATCGATGGCAAAATTCGCAATGACGAAACCGTTGAGGCCCTGGTCAAGATGACGATGGCCCAAGCCGACGCTGGTGCCGATATCATCGGTCCTTCAGATATGATGGATGGTCGTATTGGCGCGATGCGGTCCGCGCTTGAGAGCAAGGGATTTCAAAACGTTACGATCCTATCTTATTCCGCAAAATACGCCTCCGGGTTTTATGGCCCGTTCCGTGATGCGGTGGGAGCATCGGGCGCGCTGACCGGGGATAAGAAGACCTACCAAATGGACCCAGCCAATACCAATGAAGCCATGCGTATGATCGCCCGCGACCTGCGCGAAGGGGCGGATATGGTCATGGTGAAACCCGGTCTGCCATATCTCGATATCTGTCACCGTGTAAAAGAAGAGTTCTCGGTTCCCACCTTCGCCTATCAGGTCTCTGGCGAATACGCGATGATCCAGGCCGCTGCGCTCAATGGCTGGATCGATGGTGAGAAAGTCATGCTAGAAAGCCTGATGGCCTTTCGCCGTGCCGGTTGCGATGGTGTATTGACATATTTCGCCCCGCAAGTGGCCCGGTTGCTGAACGGATAAGTGGCACGGCAGGTTCCCCCGGCAGGAACCTGCTCAATTTGACAGTCTTCGACATGACAGCCACGCGGATTATGCATATAGTGTCGCCAAACAAGGCGTAATAAGCGCTAAATTCCATGAGCAGGTATCAAAATGGACACTTCTAAATCTCGTCTTTCCCGACGTGCGTTTACCGCATCCGGTCTCGCCGCCATTGGTGCAACCGCTGCGTGTAGCAATGGTATTGGCAACACAAACGATGTGAAAATCGACGCACGAGTGAATGCAACGCTCAACCAAATGTATGACCGTTATCCCGGCACACGGGATCTTGCCAGTAAATCTGCCGGTATGCTGGTGATGCCGCTCGTCACTGAGGCCGGGTTTATTTTTGGCGGGGCCTATGGACGCGGTGCGCTGCGGATCAATGGTGCGACAGTTGATTACTACGCCGCTCTCAAGGGCAATGCCGGTCTGCAAATGGGCGCGCAGCAATATTCGCATGTGCTGTTCTTTATGACCGATGCCGCTTTGGCCCGCTTCCGCCGCTCCTCCGGTTGGACCGCCGGTGCAGATCTTGAATATGTCGTGATGGATGAAGGCGATGCATTGACCGCTGACACCAACACGCTGACGGCGCCGGTTGTTGCTGCGGTGTTTGGTCAGGCAGGCATTCGCATCGGCGCCACCATCGAAGGCTCCAAATACACACGCATCATCCCCTGATATTCATAAATATCAGACGGATAAAAGCCTCCCTTCATTTAGGGAGGCTTTGTTGTTTCAGCCCATCGCGCGCAGACGTTTGATAAGCGAAGAGGTGTCCCAACGGCCACCGCCGAGCTTTTGCACGTCCTTGTAGAACTGATCGACGAGCGCGGTCACCGGCAGGCTCGCGCCAATATCATCTCCTGTGTCGAGACAGATCCCTAGATCCTTGCGCATCCAGTCCACCGCAAAACCATGATCAAAATGATCGTCAAGCATGGTCTCATAACGATTGGCCATTTGCCAACTGCCTGCGGCTCCCTGGCTGATCACCTCAACCACCGCACGCCCATCAAGACCTGCTTTTTCTGCAAAATGCAGCGCTTCGCTTAGACCCTGTACCAGACCTGCAATTGCGATCTGGTTGCACATTTTGGTCATCTGACCCGCACCGCTCTCGCCGATACGGCGGCAAATGCGTGAATAGGCCTCCATGACGGGGGCCGCCTTGTCAAAATGATCAGCGTCTCCACCGCACATGATCGACAAGACACCGTTTTCGGCACCCGCCTGGCCGCCGGAAATAGGTGCGTCGACAAAACCGACCCCTGATTTTTGTGCAGCGCTATAAAGCTGCGCAGTCACTTGCGCCGAGACGGTGGTATGATCGACAAAGATTGCTCCCGCCTGCATTTCCGCAAAAGCACCGTCATCGCCCAAACAGACTGACCGCAGATCATCATCGTTGCCCACACAGGCCATCACGAAATCCGCACCTTCCGCGGCTGATTTGGGTGTCGGCGCGAAACTGCCGCCTGTCTCGCTTGCCCAACGTTCCGCCTTTGCGCTTGTACGGTTGTAAACGGTTACAGAATGCCCTGCCTTTTGCAGATGTGCCGCCATTGGATAGCCCATGACGCCCAATCCAAGGAACGCAATTTTTGCCATGTCCTTTCCCCCTGTTCTGTCTTCGCATATGTTGGCGCCAACCCTAGCAGCACCGGCCTAAAGCGCAATGCGGCTTGGCAACAAACACCGAAATACCAAGGGAATAGACAACGAATGGCACGCCTTTTCCGCTGGCTTCTACGCCTGACAGCCGGCACGATTCTGCTTGGGGTTCTGGGGGCGATCCTGGTCTATTTTTTGGCGGCGCAAAGCCTGCCGGAGTATAATAAGGAAATCGCCCTGCCCGGCCCCACTGCTCCGGTCGAGATTGTGCGCGACAATGCCAATGTCCCCCATATTTTTGGCAGCTTTGGTGCCTCGGATGAGGATGTGTTTTTTGGGTTGGGCTATGCCCATGCGCAAGACCGGCTCTGGCAGATGGCCGTGATGCGACGGACTGCCCAAGGGCGTTTGTCTGAAGTATTCGGCCCACGCACCGTTAAAACAGACAGTTTTTTGCGCCGCCTTGATCTCTACGGCGCGGCGCGCAGTTCCGTATCCTCACAAAGCCCCGAAGCTTTGCGCGCGCTGACGGCTTATTCTGCGGGCGTCAATGCGCGCCTTCAGGAAGTGAACGAGAATGCTCTTGGTCGTGGCGCACCGGAAATGTTCCTGTTCAACATGCCGATTGCGCCATGGCAGCCTGCTGACAGTATCGCGATTATGAAACTGATGGCGGTGCAACTGTCTTCGAACATGCAAGAAGAAATCCTGCGCGCCCAAACCTCGATCGCGCTGGATGACCCCAAACGGCTGCTTGATATCCTGCCGGATGCGCCGGGTTCTGGCACAGCTACGTTACCGGAATACACCAGCCTGTTTCCGGGGTTGGACGGCCTCAACTTGGCTGACCCGCAATATGCCGCACTGATGCCAGTTGCCCCGCGCGGCCTTGGCGGCGCCTCCAATGCATGGGCTGCGGCGCCCAGCCGATCCGCTGCGGGTGGCACCCTGCTTGCAAACGATCCGCATATGACCCTGACCGCGCCGGGCACATGGTATCTGGCGCGGCTCGAACTCGGCACGGGTGGCGTGATCGGTGGCACGATTCCGGGTATTCCAGCGGTGCTGACCGGGCGGTCGCAAAAAATGGGTTGGGGCCTGACATCATCCTATCTGGACGATCAGGATCTGTTTATCGAGAAGATCAACCCTGACAATCCGCAAGAATACCTGACCCCGAACGGCTATCAGGAATTCACGTCTCGTCCCTCTATCGTTCAGATCAAGGGCAATGCACCGCTCACGCTGACACTGCGATGGACGGAAAATGGGCCCGTGTTGCCCGGCTCATTATTTGATCTCGCCTCGATCACGCCTCCCGGCCATGTGGTGAGCCTTGGCTGGACGGCCCTGTCGCGCGAAGACACATCCATTACGGCGGCGCTGGACTTGATGCGATCTGAGAATGTGCGGCAAGCCATTAACGCCGGAGAGAAATTCATCGCGCCCTCGCAGAACGTAACGCTTGCGGATCAAGAGACCATCGCGCTGAAAACCATCGGTGTGATGCCCGACCGCGATCTGCGCAACCAAAGCCAGGGCCGCTTGCCCAATCAAGGATGGCGGCGTGAAAACCGCTGGCAAGGGCGGCTGCCCTATGCGGCCAACCCAGAGTTTGTCTCCCCCAGCGGCGGTATTCTCGGCAATACCAACAACAAGCTGCTCGAGCGCCCTTTTCCGAACCATGTGACCTACGCATGGGGCGACACCCAGCGGATCAATCGTTGGCGCAAATTGATGCAAGGACGTGAGGTCCATACCCGCGACAGCTTTATCGAAGCGCAGCTTGATACGGTGTCATACAGTGCTCAGACCCTCTTGCCGCTGATTGGCGCAGATCTTTGGTTCACTGGCGAAGCCGCTGCGGATGGCACGCCAGAGCGACAACGCCATATCGCGCTGTCCCTGCTGGCGGAGTGGAACGGCGAGATGAACGAACATCTGCCCGAACCATTGATCTACGCAAGCTGGGTCCGTGCTTTGCAAAAACGCCTGATCGAAGATGATCTTGGCCCGTTGGCTGATGCATATACCCGAGTAGAGCCATTGTTCTTGGAACGCGTGTTCCGCAATGTAGATGGCGCGTCGGCCTGGTGCGATGTCGCGCAAAGTGCACCGATCGAAAGCTGCACCGATATGGCACGGCTCGCACTGGATGACGCGCTGGTCTATATCAGCGAGAATTACGGCAGCACGCTCGAGAGTCTGCGCTGGGGGGATGCCCATCAGGCGACCCAAGATCACGAAGTTCTAGGCGATGTGCCGTTGCTGCGGTATTTCGTGAATATTCGCCAATCCACCAGCGGTGGAGACAACACCCTGCAGCGCGGTTTGACTTCCGGTGAGGAGCCAGAGCCCTTTAATAATGTGCATGGGGCCGGTTATCGCGGCGTCTACGATTTTGCCGATCCGGACAGTTCCGTCTTTATCATCGCCACCGGACAATCGGGCCATTTCCTGTCGCGCTACTATGACGACATGGCGCAATACTGGCGTCGCGGCGAATATATTCCGATGTCTCTGGATGAAAATCTGGCGCGGGCTGCCGCAGTCGGCGTCACACGCATTTTGCCGCGTGACTGATCGCGCAAGAGAATACGCAGCGCCTAGAGCGCTGCGTATTGTGCTTTTTGCTTGTCGGTCCAGCGTACGGAAATCTCAAACCCTGTATCGGTTTGCTCTTCCTCTTGGACCACATCCTGTTTGAACAACCATGCGCGCTGCTTGCCTTGTGAAAAATCGAGGTGCAGCACCTCATGATGACGCACGCCCTGCAATTTCAGCGCGATGTCATTCAGAAGTTCCGGCAAGCCCTCACCGGTGATCGCAGAGATCGCATATAGCTCCTCGCTACGCTCAGCGCGTTGGCGACAGGCATCTGCGTCCTCTTCTGAGAGTTGATCGATCTTGTTCCAGACCTCAATCAACGCGCGATCCTCATCCACACCGAGGGAATTGAGGATCTGCTCCACATCTTCGGCCTGATTTTCGGTGTCGCTGTGACTGATGTCGCGTACATGCAGGATCACATCCGCCGCCAGCACTTCCTCCAGTGTCGCACGGAAGGAGGCGACCAGCTCAGTCGGCAGATCAGAGATAAAGCCCACCGTGTCAGACAAGATCACTTCGGGTCCGTCGGGCAACTCGACACGGCGCATGGTCGGGTCAAGCGTGGCAAAGAGCATATCTTTGGCCATAACATCTGCACCCGTTAACCGGTTGAACAGCGTGGATTTTCCCGCGTTGGTATAGCCCACAAGCGCAACAATCGGATATGGGATCTTGGCCCGCGCCGCACGGTGCAGCGTCCGGGTTTTCACTACCTTATCGAGCTGGCGACGCAACCGCACAAGTTGCTCGTCAATGGCGCGGCGGTCAGCCTCGATCTGTGTTTCGCCGGGGCCGCCGACGAAGCCAAGTCCACCGCGCTGACGTTCCAGGTGAGTCCAGGCCCGAACCAATCGCGTCCGCTGGTAGCTGAGCGCAGCCATCTCCACCTGCAATACCCCCTCACGGGTGCGCGCACGATCTGAGAAGATTTCCAAAATCAGACCGGTCCGGTCCAAAATCTTCACCTTCCAGGCTTTTTCCAAATTGCGCTGTTGGACCGGGCTGACTGGGCCATCAATCAGGACCAGTTCCACCTCCTCCGCCGTGAACAGCGTCTTCAGCTCTTCGATCTTGCCGGAACCAAACAGCATACCGGGATGCGCCTTGGGCAAACCCACGACTTTCGCCCCGACCACTTCGAGGTCGGGGAGTGCAGCGGCAAGCGCCACACCCTCTTCGAGCGCCGTAACAGCGTTGCGACGATCCCTGTCTGACTTGATATCCGGATGCAGGACCCAGGCGCGGGTCTGCTTCCTATCATGCTCCATCAATTGGAGTCTTCACCCTCATAGAGACTGATCGGCTGGGCCGGCATGATGGTCGAAATCGCATGCTTATACACAAGCTGCGACTGGCCATCGCGGCGCAGCAGCACACAGAAATTGTCAAACCAGGTGATCACACCCTGCAGCTTCACACCGTTGATCAGAAAGATTGTGACTGGAACTTTTGTTTTGCGAACGTGGTTCAGGAAAGCGTCCTGAAGATTCTGTCTGTCCGAAGCCATTTGCTTATTATCTCGCCTTTGTTCTTGTTACGCGCTGCGGCCCAACGCGTCCCTTATGTCGAGTATGGACGCAGATTTAGCGGGTTTCCACCCGAAAAACGTCACTTTTCCACATGACTTAGCCAGTTTGTGTCAGTTGCGCCAGAGATTGGGCGACAGAAGCGCAATAATGGCCAGCGTTTCAAGACGCCCCAAAACCATTGCGAAACACAAGATCAGCTTTGCAGGCGCATCCAACAGGTTCAGCTCAATCGGAACCTGCCCGGCCGCCTCGATCAGCGGACCAGTTGTGGACAATCCCGCAACGGCGAGAATCATCGCCTGTTCAAATGGAATGCCAAAGGCTGACAGCGCCACCGAGATCAGCGTAAGCGACAGTGCGAACAACATGAAAAAGATCCACGCTACAAAAGCACCGTTGCTCTGCAGTCGTCTGTTTCCACGCCCTTCTCCGCTGACAGATGACGGCAGGACCAATCGCTCCATTTCACGCAGACCATTGAGGTAGAGCGCATAAACACGCAGCAGCTTTACGCCCCCCGCAGTGGTGGCAACACCGCCGCCCATCACCGCCAGCCCTAGCAGGATCATTCCCGGTGTTTCCAACCCGGACCATTCCTGCGCGCTGAACCAATAGGCGCTTTCGAATCCGTTGGTGGTCAGAAACGAGGTGACGGTGAACAGCGCGCCCCAAAAGGACGCCAGCGCCATGGTCCAATCGTCCGATGCATTGACCTCCAGCGCAGCAATCCAGTGGCGCAAAAACAAAAGCATCGGCACGCCGATGATGATCAGCATGCCGGTCCGGAACTCGGGATCTTTGTCGAGACGCCCATGCCCAACCGCGACCGTATCGCTGGAAAATGTCAGGCGCGACAAGGCAAACAGCAGGAAGAGGAACATCACCATCTCACCTGCAAGTCCCGATTGAGCTGCGCCAATTCCGCCAATCGGCGAAAGACCAGAGGTCGCCATAATCGACATCGCATGGCTCACCGCGACCAGCCCACTCTCGCCACAGAGCATCAGCAAAAGCGCCAATGCGAAGGTCAGCCCCGCGTAAACAGGTGCCAGCGCCCGGGTTACAAGGATCAGCTTACGGCGCGGATCGGGACGCTGGCTTTCGCGCAAAATCGCATCACTGCGGCCAGGCTCGGCGCGGGTTGTGACCTCAAACCCGCCAAGCGACAACGGCGCCAGAACTGCAGATGCCGCGATCCACATGAACATGCCACCCAGCCACGCGACCAATACGCGCCACAGATGCACCGATTGCGGCACTCGTCCGGGACGATCAAAGATATCCGCGCCGGTGGTAGTCAACGCACTAACCATATCGAAGTAGGCGTTCAGGTAGCTTGTGTTTTGCAAAGCATCCTGCAGTGGAATCGCAAGGTACAGGGGCAAAAACACAAAGGTTGCCAGCAAGGTCATCAACTGGCCGGGCATCCCATATCGCGGCACTCGATTCGAAATCGACAACCCCACGAACGTCACCAAGGTCAGCCCAACGATCCCGGAATAAAAGAAACTCTGCGAGGTTTGGTGGTCGTCCACGATCACCGCATACACAGCCGGGATCCACATGGCGATTGCAAACACCCCCCAGATGAGCAGCAACAGCGGCAACCGCAAGATACCGCGGACTTGGGACAGGGGACGGCGCTTCATGCTAGAAGTAGTCGATCGAGACCTGCATGAGGCGCTCGACCTCGCGCACATCTGCGGCCATGGCAAAGAGCGCGATGGTATCGCCAGCCTCAATCCGGAGGCCTCCGCTTGGGCGCACCACTTCGCCGTTTTTGCTGACAGCACCGACCAGAACACCTTCCGGGAAGTCGATATCGCGAATGGCCTGACCTGCCATAGGCGAAGTCGAAAGAACCTCAGTCTCGATCACCTCCGCCTCAGCGTCACCAATCGAATAAACCTGCCGGATGCGGCCGTAACGGATGTGGCGCAAGATAGAGCTGACGGTGGTTGCCCGCGGGTTGATGTATGCGTCGATCCCCAAATGCGGCAGCAGCGGCAGAAGCGTTGGGTCGTTGATCAGGGCAATCGCGAAGGGACAGCCCTCGGTTTTGGCGCGAACCGCTGCCAGCATATTGGTCTTATCATCATCGGTCACCGCAAGCATGGCGTCGGCCTTGTCGATCCCCGCCTCGATCATCAGGCCCCGGTCCAGACCATCACCGTTCAAAACAATCGTGCGCTCCAATGCTTCGGCGGCAATTTCGGCGTGTTTGCGGCTTTTCTCGATCATCTTGGCGCGGGTGCGACCGGTGCGCGCCTCCAGTGCCTTGGCGACCTCCAGCCCCACGTTACCACCGCCGACGATCACCACACGTTCCTGACGTTTCTCTGTTTTACCAAAGACTTCCATGGTGCGGCTCACGTCATCAGCGTGACAGAATACATAGGCTGCGTCGCCAACAAACAGCTGATCACCCGGCTCCGGCGCAAAAAGCGTTCCATCGCGGCGAATACCCACAACAATGGCGCGCAAGGTCGAGAACAGCTCGGTGAGCTGCCGCAAGGGTGTGTTCACAACCGGGCAATCTTCCTCGACGTGAATGCCCAACAGCTGTGCGCGACCATCCATAAATACTTCAGTGTCAAACGCCGCAGGTGCGCGCAGACGTTGCATCGCAGCGGCGGCAACCTCTCGCTCCGGGCTGATGACCACGTCAATCGGCAGATGGTCGCGGCGATAGAGATCAGAGTAAATCGCGTTCAGATAGCTTTTGGCCCGCAGGCGCGCGATCTTGCGTTGGATGGCAAAAACCGAATGCGCCACCTGACAGGTGACCATGTTCACCTCATCCGAGTGGGTTGCGGCAATGATCATATCCGCATCCCGCGCCCCTGCCCGATCCAGCACATCCGGATATGAAGCAAAGCCCGCAATCCCTTGAACATCAAGGGTATCTGTCGCTCGGCGCACCAGATCAGGATTGTTGTCGACGACCGTGACATCGTTGTGTTCGCCCGACAAATGCCGCGCGATCTGCCAACCGACCTGCCCGGCTCCACAGATGATAACTTTCATAGACCGCTCTCCGGGCGCTGGACTGCCTGATTTGCATGCCAGATGGTTCTGGCATGGTCAATTCAATTGTCCCGGCACAGGCCGGGCCTGCCCCTTGTTTATGCCGTTTCTTCCGCCTCTTCTTCATTCTCGACCCGTGCCACGCGGGCGCCAGCCTTGTTGGATGTCACCACACCGAGTGATTTAAGCTTCCGGTGCAGCGCCGAGCGTTCCATGCCAACAAAAGACGCCGTACGGCTGATATTGCCGCCAAACCGGTTGATCTGAGTGAGCAGGTATTCGCGTTCAAAGGCTTCACGCGCCTCACGCAAGGGCAAAGTCGCCAGTGCACCCGAAAGAACCACGCGCCCTTCCGTTTCGACCTTTTCCTCTTCGCTGGGCAGGTCTTTGGCCTGAATGGGATCGGTCGTATCACCAAGAATAAGAACACGTTCCACGAGGTTCTTAAGCTGACGCACATTCCCTGGCCAAGTCATGGTCTGCATCAAAGCGACCGCATCCTCACTCAACTCGCGCAGCGGCAAGCCTTGGCTCTGATTGAACCCTTCGATGAAGTATTCGGCAAGAAGCGGGATGTCTTCGCGACGATCCGCCAGCGATGGGACACAAATCGGAACCACGTTCAGACGGTGATACAGCTCCTGGCGAAAGTTCCCGTCCTTGATTTCCTGTTCAAGGTCACGATTTGTCGCCGAAACCACCCTCAGATCGACCTTTACCTTATCCGTGCCACCGACGCGGACGAACTGTTGATCCACCAAAACGCGCAGGATCTTGGATTGGGTGCCGGAGGGCATATCCGCGACCTCGTCAAAGAAGATCACACCGCCATCCGCTTGCTCTAGGAGGCCCGGCTCTACGCCGCGTTCACTGCCCTCACGACCAAAGAGCACATCCTCCATGCGCTCAGGCTCGATGCTGGCGCAGTTCACCGTGATGAAGGGCGCGCTGGCGCGGTTGGAATTGGCATGGATATAGCGTGCGGCCACTTCCTTGCCGCTGCCCGCCGGACCGGTCAGCATCACGCGGCCATTGGATTTGGTAACCTTATCAAGTTGGCTGGTGAGCGCACGAAACGCCGGAGAGGTTCCCACCATATCCGTCGCGCCCACATCCTTGCGCCTGAGGTCTGTGTTCTCGCGCCGAAGACGCGAGGTTTCCATCGCGCGGCGAATAACGACCATCAACTGATCGATATTAAAGGGTTTTTCGATAAAGTCATAAGCGCCCTGCTTAATCGCAGCGACAGCAATCTCGATGTTACCGTGACCCGAAATAATGACGACCGGCACCTCGGGGTAGTCGCGCTTCACGGTCTTCAGGATGTCGATCCCATCCATCTGGCTGTCTTTAAGCCAGATATCCAAAATCAGCAGCGCGGGCGGCGCATCCTCAAATGCAGCCATACACTCTTCAGAGTTGGCCGCTTTTCGCGTTGCATAGCTTTCATCCTCGAGAATGTCCGAAACCAGTTCCCGGATGTCACGTTCATCGTCAACAATCAGAATATCACTCATGTCAGCCCTGCTACTATGGTTTGTTTATGGGCGATATTTCCCGGCGTCAGTGCCGGAAGGCGGATCACCGCCATAGCGCCCCGGTGGCTCATCCCGTCAAAGATGGGTGCATCTTCAAGCACCAAACTGCCACCATGCTCTTCGATAATTTTCTTCACGATCGGCAACCCCAGACCGGTGCCCTCGTCGCGGGTGGTCACATAGGGTTCAAACAATCGCGCCCGGTCCGCGGGCAATCCGATCCCATTGTCCGCGATAGTGATCTCATGTCCGTTCTCATCACTTGTGACCGACACCCGAATTTCTGGGGCGTAGGTATCTTCCACGCCCTTTTTACGAAGGGTTTCCGTGGCTTCCCCTGCGTTCTTGATCAGGTTTGTCAGTGCCTGACCGATCATCGTGGCATCCACATCCACGCACATCGGATGATCCGGAATATCCGCTTTGATCTTCAAATCCGGCTGGCCCGCTTGCTGCAAAAGCACGGCGCTCTGCACCAGCTTGCCAAGGTCTTCTTCATGGCGATCCGGTTCAGGCATGCGCGCAAATTTGGAAAACTCATCAACGATGCGGCGTAGATCATTGGTTTGACGCACGATTACGTCTGTCATGGATTGCAATTGATCACTGTGCTCTTCGCCAAGTTTCGGCGCAAATTTTCGTTTGATACGTTCTGCGCTTAGTTGAATGGGCGTCAGCGGGTTCTTGATCTCATGTGCAATGCGGCGCGCGACATCGCCCCATGCCGCCATACGCTGCGCACTGACAAGATCCGTCACGTCGTCAAACGCAACCACATATCCTTCGAGTTTGTCGTCACCCGCATGCCGCCGCGCCATCCGCACCAGAAGATTCTCCAGACGCCCCTGCCGGGTCACCTTGATCTCACCCTGCGCCGTGCTGGTGCCGCTCTCAATCAGATCATCAAACAACGGCCCGAATTCTGGAATCGCCACAGCAAGCGCCAAAGATTTCTGGTCTTCTCGCCAATCCAGCAAGCGCTTTGCGGAAGTGTTCACAAAGGTCACGCAACCTTTGGCATCCAGACCAACCACACCAGATGTCACCGATGACAACACCGAGTCAAACAGACGGCGGCGCTGTTCGATTTGGCGCGTATTTTGCAAAAGTGTTTCTCGCTGCGCCTGAAGTTGTTGGGTCATCTGATTGAAATAGCGCCCCAATTGCGCAATCTCGTCGTCTCCGTTTTCCTCGACAACCTGAACACTGAGGTTCCCGGCACCCACCCGTTGCGCCGCAACGGTCAATCGCCCAACCGGGCGTGACAGCCGTTCCGCAAACCACATTCCCAGCCACATCGCAGCAAGAATTAAGATCACCGCGAAGCCGAGGTAGAGCAGACCAAACTCAAACAACACACGCCCGCGTTCACTTTCGAGTTGTTGATAGAGATGCGCTGTTTCCTGCGTGTCATCCAACAGATTCAACAACTCACCGTCCACCTCACGGCTGACATAGAGATACCGGTCGACAAAGGCGTTCAGGCGGACCAGCGCGCGAAACTCGCTGTTGTCCCAATCCTGAATAACGTGGAGCTCACTTGCCTCGGCTGAGGCGATCTCCTGATCCGTTGGTTTTTCGAAATCAAACTCATAGGATCGCTCGCCCCGGGTCTGGATTGCACCGGTACCATTGACCACATAGGCCTCTTTCAAGCCGCGTTGGATTTGCAACTGTCCTTGGGAAAGGACTTGCCGTAACTGCCCGTCGCTCATGAAGAAATTGTTCCTACGACTCCGGTCCAGAAACCGGGCGAGCGCTATGGCGTCTTGTTCCAGATCCTGACGTTGCTGCCGTTCGTAGGCTTCTGCAGCTTTTACGGAGTTTCCGATCACATCGCGCACGCGCTCGGAAAACCACCCCTCGAGCCCGACATTCACCGTCAAAACAGCAAACACCGCAACCGTGACCGTTGGAACCAAGGCGAGAAAGGCAAACGCGCCAATGAGGCGAAGATGCAGGCGCGATCCGGCAGACTTTTCGCGCCTCGCTGCAATCAAACGACCGATTTGGCTCAGCACCAATGCGGTGATCGATAGGACATAGACGAGATCCGCCAGAAGGATCAGACGCATCGCCGGAGAGCTTGCGTCCTGACTGAGTGGACCGATCACAAGGAAAGTGGCCAGCGCCATGATTGGCCCAAGCAGCACCAGACCAAGCGTGGTGATATTGCGCGCCCGACGCGTCTTTCGCCAGCGATCTAGGGCACCAAACCATAGATACACCGAGCGGATATGTGACATCTGCGCCACCGACTGCCCCCAGTTGATGTTGAGCGTTTTCCGCTCACCACATGATTTCGCGTTACCCCATGCGCCTTCTGGCGACTAAGCAACGCTCCTGTGGCGATATTACATCAGTTTGCGACGGCGTGTCACCTCAATATCGAGGTCGGTGATTTTCTTGCGCAATGTATTCCGGTTAATCCCCAGAAGATCAGCGCATTTCGCCTGATTTCCGCCAGTTGCAGCCAGTGCAATCTCAATCAGTGGCGTCTCAACTTCACGCAAAAGACGCGCATAAAGCCCCGGTGGCGGCAACATGTCGCCATGCAAATCGAAATATCTCTGCAAATGTCGCGCGACAGATTCGGAAAGTTTCTCATTGTTCGCGCCGCCCCCCATAACCGGCTCAACTCCGGTGCTCTGGGGGCCTAATGCCGCTGCGACTTCTGCCTTGCTGATAATGTCACTTCTCGCGGTAAGAGACAGTCTTTTAACAGTATTTTCCAACTGACGGACATTGCCGGGCCATGCGTAGTGCCGCAAAAGGTCGCGCGCGTCATCGCTCAGGATACGTCGGGCAACGCCTTCAGTTTCGGCCCGCAAGAGGAAATGCTCGCTCAATAGCGCAATGTCTTCGACACGCTCTCGCAGTGCTGGCACGGAGAGCTCTGTTCCACAAATTCGGTAATAGAGATCCTGCCGCAACGCCCCTGCCTCAAGCTGTTCAGCAAGATCTTGCTGACTGGAGGTTGCGATGAACCGTGGCGCATGATCGCCGGGCGAATCCATCATCCGAACCAAACGCGCCTGCGCCTCATCGGTCAGATCCACCAACTCATCAATCAAAAGCGTTCCACCCTTCACCTGACCAAGCAGACGGGATGGCCCTTCCAGTTCGATCAGGTCTGACGCCTCGGCCACCACAAATGGCAAGGTGCGACGGTCGGAAAAATCATGAATAGCTAGTGCGATCAATGATTTACCGGTGCCACTTTCTCCGGTGATCAACAGCGGCATATCCGTGTTCATCACGCGCGCAATCAACCGATAAAGCGTCTGCATCACCTCTGTGCGTCCCACCAGCGGCAGCTCATCTGGGCGCTCTTCCGGTACATCGATCTGACCGGGGACTTGAGCGGTTCGCTTTTCAGTCAGCGCCTTTGCCGTGCGCTTCATCAGTTCGGGCAGGTCAAAGGGCTTGGGCAGGTAATCATAGGCCTCGGCCTCAGCCGCCTTGATGGCCGTCATGATCGTGTTTTGTGCTGAAATCACGATGACTGGCAGCCCCGGACGATCCTGTGCGATCTTCGGCAGCATCTCCAGCCCATTGCCGTCGGGCATCATCACATCCGAGATCACCACATCGCCTTTGCCTTCACCGACCCAACGCATCAAGGTCGTCAAAGAGGAGGTCGCATGGACCTTGCAGCCCGCCCGGGTCAGCGCCTGGGTGAGGACAGTGCGGATCGTACGGTCGTCATCTGCCACAAGAACGGTGCCGTCCATGTCTTTGTTCTCCTGAGTTATTTTTGCTCACGCGGAACGCGCGAAAGAGACAATCTGAAGGTTGTATTACCGGGTTCCGAACGCACCGAAATCCAGCCGTTGTGGTCGCCGATAATCTTGCTGACCAGAGCCAGACCAAGGCCGGTGCCGTTCTCCTTGCCGGAGACGAAGGGTTCAAAGATGTCCTCGCGGATACTCTCTGGCAGGCCGGGTCCGTCGTCGCTGATCTCGATCTGGAGCGGCAACAGCTTGCCTTGCCCATCGCTGCGCCGCAGGCGGAAAGAATGCTCGTAGAACGTGCGTACCGTGATGGTGCCGCCGGTCGTTCCCGCCGCCTCGGAGGCGTTCTTCAGCAGGTTCAGCACCACCTGCAACAGCTGGTCCGGGTCTCCCCATGCCAATGGCAGCGAGGGGTCGTATTTCTCGATGATCTTCATATGGGCGCCAAACCCCAACAGTGCCGAGCGGCGCGCGCGGTCGAGAACATCATGCAGGTTGACCGGTTTGAAATCGGGCTCCGAGAGGTTTCCGAACTGCTCCACCTGTTCAAGCAGCTTTACGATGCGGCGGCTCTCACTCACGATTAAGTCTGTAAGTTCAAGGTCATCCGGCGCGAGGTTCATACTCAAGAGCTGCGCCGCACCGGTGATCCCCGCCAATGGATTCTTGATTTCATGCGCGAGCATCTCTGCCATGCCGATGGCAGACTGGGCGGCGGATTTTGCCGAATGGGTCTGTGTCATCCGCCCCGCCAGCTCGCGCGGGGACAGCATCAGGAGCATATGGCCGGGGTGTCCATGCAGCGGCGCAATCTGCACCGCGCATTGCAGCGGCGCCCGTTCGCGCGCGCCTACATCTACGTCATTTACAAACAGCGGCGTGCCCTGCACGCGGGCCTTATCGAACGCGATCTCGATGGATGACTCAATCGCCACCCGTTGCCATATCTTCTGTCCGATCAGGGATTTACGTGACGAATTTATAAATCCTTCGGCGGCAGAGTTCACATCCGCAATGCAGTTTTCTGCATCGACAAGAAAGGCTGGCACGGGCAGCGA
This sequence comes from Tritonibacter mobilis F1926, assembly GCF_000376545.2. NCBI lineage: Bacteria > Pseudomonadati > Pseudomonadota > Alphaproteobacteria > Rhodobacterales > Paracoccaceae > Tritonibacter > Tritonibacter mobilis. Next base: position 1,404,465 of record NZ_CP015230.1, on the reverse strand, counting down.
CGCCCAGATGGCGCAATCGGTGCTGTGAGGACCATTTGAAGCATTCATGCAGCATCCTCCTGCGTCTGATCCTGCAATGCTGCGGGCAGCAAGCGCAGCACCTCTGCCGGGCTTTTGGCTGTTAGAACCTCACGCCGCAGGGCTGTTGGTGTGCCTGCCTCATCCATATACCAACCCAGATGTTTGCGCGCGACACGCAGGCCTAGGTCATCGCCATAGAACTCAAGCATCGCCTCGTAGTGCCTTGATACCATGTCGACAAAATCCCCTTGGGTGGGAATATCAGGCGCAGCACTCCCCCAGAGTTCATGCGCGACCTGTGACAGCAACCAGGGCTTGCCCTGCACGCCTCGCCCGATCATCACACCATCTGCGCCAGAGGCACTCAGCGCCTGCCGCGCAGTGGCCGCATCCACGATGTCGCCATTGGCCAGCAGCGGCACAGAGATCGCGTTCCGAACCTCGGCAATCGCCGCCCAATCGGCCTGCCCCTTGTAGAACTGGCAGCGCGTGCGGCCGTGGATGGTGACCATCTGCACCCCAGCGTCTTGCGCCCGGCGCGCCACATCTGCGGCATTCAGACAATTGTCATCCCAGCCGAGCCGGGTTTTCAACGTGACGGGCACATCGACGGCCTCGACCACCGCCTCAATGAGCGACAGCGCGTGATCCGGGGTCTTCAAAAGGGCCGAGCCGGAATACCCGTTTGTTACCTTCTTCGCCGGGCAGCCCATATTGATGTCGATCATGCGCGCACCACTGCCCGCGACCCGCCGCGCGGCCTCAGCCATCCAATAGGCCTCTCGCCCGGCGATCTGGACGGAGGTGTTTTCCACATCCGCGCTCAGTTCTGCCTTCTCGCGCACGCCGGGCTTGGCCTGCACCATTTCCTGACTGGCGACCATTTCGCTCACCACGAGGCCCGCACCAAAAGAGCGCACCAGATCGCGAAAGGGACGATCCGTGATGCCAGCCATCGGTGCCAGCGCCACGGGAGGATCGAGATGTGTGGGTCCGACTGAGAAGGACAAATGCTTAATCCTTGTGCATATGAGTGTTTATTAACTTGAAACGGAGCTATGCTCCATTCCAACACGCCATTCCAGCCCGGCATATCAGGTGTATTGCCTAATTTTTGTGCATTTTACCTCGGGGCGTTGCCAGTTTATCCACCGCACCGTAAACACGCCGAAAGATTGCCCCAGCTGAGGACGTGTCTCTCGCCATGACCATCGCCGTTTTGATTGTTGCCGCTGGCAAAGGAACCCGCGCCGGCGGCGGCATGGCCAAACAATGGCGCCCCTTGGCCGGACAGCGGGTGATCGACTGGACCATCGCGGCCTTCAAACGTGCGGGCTGCGACACGATCATGGTGGTCCGCGATCCGGAAAATGAGCACGCGGCAGAAGCGCTCGCACGTCACAATAATCTTCTCTACGCCGACGGCGGCGCTGATCGTTCAACCTCAGTCCGCAACGGATTGATCGCGCTCAAAGATCGCGGCATCACGCGGGTCCTGATCCACGATGCCGCGCGCCCCTGTGTGAGCACGCAGGTGATCCAGGAGACTCTCGCCGCTCTAGATCACGCCCCCGCCGCTGCACCGGGGCTTGCGGTGACAGATGCGCTTTGGACCGGGGCTGAGGGCTATGTCACCGGCACCCAGGACCGCAACGCCTTGTTTGCCGCGCAAACCCCGCAGGCGTTTCATTTTGACGCAATCCTTGCGGCGCATCTTGCACTGGATGAGGTGGCGGCAGACGATGTGGAGGTTGCGCGCAAGGCGGGGCTGCCCGTCCGCATCACCCAAGGCGACGTCAACAATATCAAGATCACCCGGCCCGAGGATTTCACCCGCGCCGAACATATATTGAGGAGCAGCATGGACGGCATTCCGGATATCAGACTGGGCAACGGCTACGACGTGCATCGTTTTGGCCCCGGTGATCACGTGACCCTCTGCGGTATTAAGTTGCCCCATGACCGCGGCCTGCAGGGTCACTCGGACGCCGATGTGGGCATGCATGCGGTGACGGACGCGCTCTACGGGGCGATGGCGGAGGGCGATATCGGGCGTCACTTCCCGCCAAGCGACCCGGAGTGGAAGGGTGCTGCGTCAGAGATTTTCCTGCGTCATGCGGTGGATCTCGCCCGCGCCAAAGGCTTTGTCATCAGCAATGTCGACTGTACGCTGGTCTGTGAGTTTCCCAAAATCGGCCCCCACGCCGAGACCATGCGCACGCAAATGGCCGAGATCATGGGGCTTGATCGTGACCGCATGTCGGTGAAGGCCACTACGTCCGAACGTCTGGGCTTTACCGGCCGTGGCGAGGGGATTGCGGCGCTAGCCACCGCGACGCTGGTGCGCGCATGACACTTCCACAACTCCTTGGAACCTGTTGTGGCGTTGGGTATTTACGCCCTGCCCCCGGCACTTGGGGATCGCTGGTCGCGCTGCCCTTGACCTATGCGCTACATGTGGCGGGTGGCTTTCCTCTACTGGTTGTCGTGACCGTCTTGGCGATCATCATTGGCCTCTGGGCCGCCACCGAGATGACTCGCGGCCAGGAAGATCTGGATCCATCAGAATTTGTGCTGGATGAACTCGCCGGGCAGATGCTGGCGCTCTGGGCGATCTCGCTGCCTGCGTGGCTACACGGTCTGGATATCACAGCGCTTTGGCCCGGTTGGGTTGCAGGTTTCATCTTGTTTCGCCTCTTTGACATCTGGAAACCGGGGCCTGTTGGCTGGGCGGACCGCAAGAAAGGCCCGTTTGGTGTGATGATGGATGATGTGATCGCCGGGCTCATGGCCGGGATTGGCATCGCCCTTCTGGCGGGGTTCTCGCATGGGGTGCTTGGGTTATGAATATCAACACCTTGTTGGATCTTGCTAAAGCGCAAGGCGCAACCCTTACCACCGCCGAGAGCTGCACCGGGGGCATGATCGCCGCCGCGCTGACGGATATTCCCGGCTCTTCTGCGGTGGTGGACCGGGGGTTTGTTACCTACTCCAACGCAGCAAAGATGCAGATGCTTGGTGTAAGTGCCCAAACACTCAAGGATTTTGGCGCGGTGAGCGAAGAGACCGCGCGCGAAATGGCCGAGGGCGCGCTGCGCGCCGCGGGAACTACGTTTGCAGTATCCGTCACCGGCATCGCTGGCCCCGGGGGATCAGAGCACAAACCCGAAGGGCGTGTCTGTTTTGGTCTGGCGCAATCCGGCGCAGAGACGGTGACAGAACTGGTGGATTTTGGCGCATTGGGACGGGATAAGGTGCGCCTTGCCAGCCGGGATCATGCGCTTGCAATGCTCCTGCGTGCGCTGGAACGGCACACTGCCTAAAACGCCAAACTCCCCTTGTTAGAGCCTGATATTCTCAGCCATAGAGCTCTGCTGCGCGGCGTTCAAACGCGCGCACGATCCGCTGCATCGCCTCGTTGAAGACCATACCGATGATCCCCTGCAACACGGCGTTCTTGAACTCGAAATCGACAAAGAAACTCACATCACAGCCGCCATCCGCACGATCGGCAAACGCCCAGTTGGATTTCATATAGCGAAACGGCCCATCGAGGTATTCGGTGTCGATCTTGTGTTCATCTGGGTGCAGCACCACGCGGCTGCCAAAGCGCTCACGAAACACCTTGAAGGAAATCACCAAATCCGCCTCCATCACCTCGGATGCACCCTGCGGCGTGCGGCTGCGGATGCGCGCGGCGGCGCACCACGGCAGGAATTTCGGGTATGATCCCACATCTGCCACCAGATCATACATCTGCTGGGCGCTATAGGGCATCGGTCGGGTTTCCGAATGTGTTGGCATCTCAGCTCAATTCGTCTTCTGTACAGGTGGCGCGTGGTGTCCTATGAACGCGTGCGAAATTCAAGGGGGCAAGCATGTCAGAGCGACCATATGTCATTGATGTAATGATCTCGGCCAAGGCCATCGCTGCACGAATCGAAGAGCTATGCGGCGACATCACCGCCGAGTTTGGCGACACCGACAAGCTGGTGGTCGTGGGCCTGTTGCGCGGCAGTTTCGTGTTCATCGCCGATCTGGTGCGAGAGCTGGACCTGCCAATCGAGGTGGATTTCCTTGAGGCGTCTTCGTATGGCGACGGTATGGAAAGCAGCCGAGAGGTGCGTATTCTCAAAGACTTGCGCGGCGCAATTGAAGGGCGAGACGTGCTGGTGGTCGAGGATATCGTCGACACAGGTCACACGCTGAATCACGTGATTTCCCTCCTCAAGAGCCGCAAGCCCGCGCGCCTCAAATCCATTGCTTTGCTCGACAAGCCCTCCCGCCGCGAGGTGGATTTTCGCTCTGATTGGATCGGGTTTGAGATCCCAGATGAATTTGTCGTGGGGTACGGAATCGATTTTGCCCAACGCAATCGGAACCTGCCCTATATCGGCAAGGTTCGCTTCACCTGAGCAGACCGCCCGTGTCGCAATAAGCAAAGGCTCGCCAGTTCATTGTATAGGACCAGCAACATCTGGCGCACGCGATTTGGTTCTTTCCGCATCTTGCTACATGTAGTGATGTAGTCAAAGGTTTATGGGAATGGATCATGTCGGTCTCTAAAGTCATCTCAGGATTTGCTATCGCCAGTGTAACCCTCGCGCCCGTCGCTGCCGTGGCGGGCCCGCCCAAATGGGCACCGGGCCACAACAACAGCGCAGCCCATTATGCGCCCGGTCAGGTGAAAAAACGTCACGCGCATGACCAATACCTGAGCGGCAGCTGGGATTACGTAGACGATTATCAGCGCTGGGGCTTACATCCTCCATCTGCTGGACATCGCTATGTCCGTAAAGATGGAAAAATTTTCGAAGTTGTCAGAGACACACTCGCAATTGTAGGCGCAGTGGCCGTCATCGACGCGTTAGTCGACTGACGTCACGGTGCCATCGCTAGCCCAAGACACTGCGAATAGACCGGAGAAAAATCCCGGAACCAATCGGAATGAGCGTATCGGGAAAGTCATAATCCGGATTGTGCAGTTGCGGATGGTCCTCGCCCGCTCCTAGCCAGAACATTGCCGCTTGAGTGGATTTTCCAAACTGCCCAAAGTCTTCCGAGAACGCTTGCGGGCGTTCGCTCAGAGTGATCGGAACCTCGCCCGTAAGGCAGGCGTCCTCGATCACACTCACAGCTTCCTGCGCATTTCGGCACGCCTCAAACACATCGTGGTAGGTGATCTCATGGCGCAGGCCATAGTCAGCCGCAAGGGTCGCGACCTTGGAAACAAGCGCGTCAGAAAGTGACTGCATCTTCTCGTCAGTTACGGTCCGCAGCGTCACCCAAAGCTCCGCCTGTCCGGGGGCGACACCAAAGGTCGGCTCGCCCAATTTTGCATGAGTAATGGTGGTTAGCGCGTAATCCTCATCCAAGTCACCACCGGCACCCAGCGTCGCAAGATCCTGCATCAACTGTGCCAGCGCAGGTGCGGGAGACACCCCATCTTGTGGAGCAGCCGCATGAGATGTGCGCCCGAAAAGCGCGATACGCGCGCCTCGGGATGCACAATTCGCAGGACCTGTCGGCAAGGACACAGCCCCCACTGCAAGCCCCGGCAGATTATGAAGAGAGAGCACCATATCCGGCGAGATTTCCGCAAACTTCGGATCAGAACGATAAGCGATCGCGCCTTCGCCGGTTTCCTCAGCCGGTTGGAAAATCAAGACCACACGCCCCCTCTGAGGACGTCTTTCAGCCAGCGCTTCTGCCACAGCGAGCACCATAACCATATGCCCATCATGGCCGCAAAGATGTGCTTTTCCAGCCACTTGAGACGCGTAGCTTCGGTTTGTTTCTTCCGGGATCGGCAATGCGTCCAGCTCGCAACGGATGGCGAGCGTCGGCCCGGCCTCACCGCCAAGAAACACGGCAGCCACGCCGTGCCCGCCAATTCCGGTCAACACTTGATCCGGAGCATACGCCTGCAAGATCTCAGCCACACGTGCGGCCGTCGCCCCCTCAGCCCCAGAGAGTTCCGGTGCGGAGTGAAGCTCATGGCGCAGGGATGTGAAGCGTTCCAGCTGTTCCGGCGTCATGCCAAACCGAGTTTCGCATTCCGCGCTGCGCGAAGCTGCGCAAAATCATCTCCGGCATGGTAGGACGACCGGGTCAGCGGCGTTGCCGACACCATCAGGAACCCTTTGCCATAGGCGGCTTTTTCGTAGGATTTGAACTCTTCAGGTGTCACAAACCGATCAACAGCGTGGTGTTTCGGCGTCGGCTGAAGGTATTGGCCGATGGTCAGAAAATCCACATCCGCAGCGCGCATGTCGTCCATCACTTGCTTTACCTGCGGGGCTTGTTCGCCCAGCCCGACCATGATGCCTGATTTTGTAAAGATGCTTGGATCAAGCTCTTTCACACGCTGCAACAGGCGCAGCGAGTGGAAATAGCGCGCACCAGGACGCACTTCGAGATAGAGACCCGGAACCGTCTCAAGGTTGTGGTTGAACACGTCCGGTTTGGCCTCAACAACAGTTTCCAGCACCTCGGGGGCACATTTCAGGAAATCTGGGGTCAGAATCTCGATCGTTGTGTCAGGCGAACGGTGACGCACGGCCCGAATGGTCTGGGCAAAATGCTCCGCGCCGCCATCCTCAAGGTCGTCACGATCCACAGAGGTAATCACCACATGATTGAGACCGAGCTTTTGCACCGCATGCGCCACGCGCCCCGGCTCAAACGCGTCGAGCGTGTCCGGACGACCGGTCGCAATATTACAGAAGGTACAGCCCCGGGTGCAGATCTCGCCCATGATCATCATGGTGGCGTGACCTTGGTTCCAGCATTCGCCGACGTTTGGACAGCCCGCTTCTTCGCAGACGGTCACGAGGTTATTTTCACGCATGATCTTATGCGTTTCAGCGTAGCCCTTGCCGCCCGGCGCTTTCACGCGAATCCAGCTTGGCTTTTTGGGCTGAGCATTGTCGGGACGATGCGCCTTTTCCGGGTGGCGCTGTTCCGGGATCTTCAGATCTCGCACGGGATCTTCCTTGTGACTGCGATTAGGTGTTGGCGTGGAACATAACAGCAGCCGCGCAGCATCACCAGTGCTGCATTGCTGTATTCCGAGTGGCCCAAGCTATCGGATCGTATGCTTCGATTGGGTAAAGAGGCTCTCTCTCATTTCAATTAACTCTACCTTAGCGTGCATATCCGTATATTTACAATTACACTATCCGATCATCTGGTTCTGCGGCGGAAGGGATTCGTAATGTTGGTGTAATTGCTCCAGCGCAATCCGCAAAACAATTTTACCGGATCTTGCGGACCAGCCGAGCTCGCGTTCTGCGACCTCCAACCCCTCCAAATGGCAACAGCATCGCAACGCTATGTCACTTAGACCGGGGCCAAGCGCGCAGAGTGCCGCAGATGCGCGCTGAAACGCTTCACGCGCGGGGCTTGCATCCGTATTCGACGCACGCGGTTCATCCGTGAACTCTGAGCGCTCTCGGGCGACATGCTGGCCGATTTGCGCCAGTTCGAAATCTTCTCTTAATCGTTCACCTGCGCGCACCATCTCATTGCTGAGAAACGGTTTTCCATCTCGCCCTGTAAGCCGGGAAAGCGTTTGCAGCGGTGTTTCCTGAAACCCGTATCGCGCGCGTTTGGCGGCGGAGAGATCCGCGGATGGAAACGTCGCGATATGCCCGGAAATCCCTGATTGCGTGGTTGTTTCGGTGCGGGCCCGGCGATGTTGCTCAGCTTTGGCCATGAGTTGCGCAAGCGCCTGCCGACCGTCCTTGGTCAGTCGGTAGCGAAACACGCGGCCTGACGAGAAACAGCTAATCCAATCACGCAGAGCCAGAACTTCGGCGAGCCTGCGTTCTACCACCGATTTTTGCACCTCTGTACCCATGTCGCGCAGGATCACTGCCTTGGGCATGTCGCGCCCGACAGCCAACACCGCCCCTTTGCACGAAAGCAGACTTAAGCCTTGTATGGCATCCTCTTCTGAATAAACGTCTTTCTCACAGGCCTCTTGATCTGCACCTTGTTGTAGAACTGTCGACAGATACTGCAACGCACCATCTATCAGGGGGTCTTCGCGCTGATGTTCTACCCGGTGAATTTGACGCATCACCGTGGACGGGTGACAGTCCGCAGAGCGGGCAAGCTCGCGGATTGAAACCTGCGAGACCGTATGTGTGAGATATCGTGAAACTTCAACAGGTACCCAATCCGGCAAAAACGGCCTGGTTACTCCAGTCATAGCTGACCCCCAACTGTGCCCAGGCCCACGCCACCGGTCATAGGTCAGATGACCTGCATCATGACCGTGATGATCCCCCCGATCCTGAACGTTTGAACTTTGGCAACCCAGAAACTTTGCCACAAATTTTCAAATCTATCGGAAATGGACCGTTCGCTCACATGTCAATTTTCGCAACACCCGCTTGGGTTGAGTATTATTCCCCTCATCGTTCACAAGTTCACTGGGGAATGTCATGCAGGATCTCGTTACACGGCTCACACTGTTAAACCGTCCGCGTCTGCTGGCGCGCAGCGCTCGCTTTGGTGCGGATGATTATGTCCGCCATCGTGATCTGAAACGCCTGCTGCGCAACCCTGCCTCTCAGGGACTGGCTGCGATCCTGATGCAATTGCTGGACCTCGAAGCCGCACAAGAAGCCGCGCGCAAATCGCAAAATCCCGGATATTCCTTTGCGCGCCACATTGAGGTCCTGATCGCGCTTGTTGCAGAAAGCCGCGTCTATCTTGCGTCGCGCGCCACAAAAGGGGCGGCAACAAAAAACGGCGCCACACTGGGCGCCGTCTGATCAGTCTGAATGGGCTGTGCTTACATAAAGGCGTCGGGCATAGACGCCTTTTTCTCAGCCACATAGGCCACCAGAGCCTCGCGGATCGCCGGATCCAGCTCGGGTTGTTTATAGGTCGCAAGCAGGTGCTCAACGCGGGAAGTTGCAAGCTTGTAAGTGTCGCGCGCGCCTTCTTCTTCCCACTGTTCAAACGGTTTGTAATCCAAGAGGTTAGACTTCCAGAATGCCGTTTTGAAGTTCGCCTGCGTATGCGCGCAGCCGAGGTAGTGACCACCCGGACCAACCTCTCGGATCGCATCCATGCCCTGCCCGTTTTCATCCATATAGATGCCTTTGGCCAAACCATGCAGCGCGCCAAGCTGGTCGGCGTCCATCACGAACTTCTCAAAATCCGCGACCAGACCACCCTCAAGCCAACCACAAGAGTGCAGCATGAAGTTCACGCCCGCCAGCAAGCCCATGTTCAGCGAGTTTGCAGTCTCATAGGCGGCTTGCGCATCCGGCAGTTTGGAGCCACAGAAAGACCCGGCAGAGCGGAACGGCAGATTAAGACGCCGTGCCAATTGCCCTGCCCCATATGTGACCATCGATGCCTCTGGTGTGCCAAAGGTCGGCGCACCGGAGTTCATGTCGATTGAGGACACAAACGCCCCAAAGATCACAGGTGCGCCGGGACGGACCAGCTGACTGTAAGCAACACCGGCCAAAACCTCGGCCAAAACCTGTGTCAGCGTGCCCGCAATGGTCACCGGCGCCATCGCGCCCCCGACGATAAACGGAGAGATAATGCAGGCTTGGTTGTTCTGTGCGTAGACCTCGAGAGCGCCCATCATCACATCGTCAAACGTCATTGGCGAGTTGATGTTGATGAGCGAGGTCATCACGGTGTTTTCCTGCACAAAGTCTTTGCCGAACAAGACGCCGCACATGTCAACGGAATCCTGCGCGCGGCTCGGCTCTGTGACCGATCCCATAAAGGGTTTGTCGCTCAACTCCATATGCGCCATCAACATGTCGAGGTGACGCTTGTTCACCGGCACATCCGTCGGCTCGCACACAGTCCCGCCGGAGTGATGCAACCACTTAGACATATAGCCCAGCTTCACGAACTTCTGGAAATCTTCCAGAGTTGCATAGCGACGGCCACCGTTGGCATCGCGCACGAAGGGCGGGCCGTAAATGGGAGCAAGAACAAGATTCTTGCCGCCAATCACCACAGATTTCTCCGGGTTGCGCGCGTGCTGGGTGAACTCGCTCGGTGCGGTTTCGCATAGTTTACGTGCCAAACCGCGCGGAATGCGAACCCGTTCGCCTTGCACATCCGCTCCGGCCTCACGCCAGCGATCCAGCGCGGCGGGGTTGTCGACAAAATTGACGCCGACTTCCTCAAGGATGGTTTCAGCGTTGGTCTCGATGACCTCAAGCGCCTCTTCGGTCAGCACCTCGTAGTTCGGAATATTCCGCTCGATATACTTCGCTGTCTCGATTTTGACGCTGGTGCGTTCGGCGCGACGGGCGGCGCCACCGCCACCCCGGCTGCGACGACGTGGTGCTGCATCTGTCATTGTTCTTCCTCACGACAGTATGAATTCTGTGCAATCTGATTACCGAAGCAAGATTAAGACGCGCCGAAGGATAACGGCTATTCTCGCATAAATGCGACATCTGAGACCGGATTTTACGGCAAACTGCCCGGTTTGGACGGCCAAGTTCCGCGCGAAGTCTTGAAAGAAGATGAAAACCCCGGTGGCAGGTAATCTGACCTCTTGCCAGACGTCCCGCCAGACCCTAAGAGCCAAGCATGACCGAGACAGCCCATGACCGCCTTTTAATTATAGACTTCGGCAGCCAGGTAACGCAGCTGATTGCGCGCCGCCTGCGCGAGTTGAACGTCTATTGTGAAATCCACCCCTATCAGAATGTCACCATGGACTTCGTGCGCAAATTTGCGCCCAAGGCGGTGATCTTCTCAGGTGGTCCTGACAGCGTGACGCGCGAGGGATCTCCCCGCGCGCCGCAAGAGATTTTCGACTATGGCGTGCCGATCCTCGGTATTTGCTATGGCCAGCAAGTGATGATGCATCAACTGGGCGGCACCGTTCAGTCTGGACACGGCACCGCTGAATTTGGCCGCGCCTATGTGACCCCGACCGAAGAGCGCATCGACATGCTCAGCGGCTGGTTCCTTGACCAGACCGAGCAAGTCTGGATGAGCCACGGCGACCATGTCTCTGAAATCGCACCGGGTTTTAAGGTTTACGGCACCTCGCCCAATGCGCCTTTTGCGATCACTGCGGATCTGGAACGGAATTTCTACGCCGTTCAGTTCCACCCCGAAGTGCACCACACCCCCAACGGCAAGACGCTTTATGAAAACTTCGTGCGTCTGGCTGGGTTTGCGGGCGACTGGACCATGGGGGCCTACCGCGAGCAGATGGTCGACACCATCCGCGAACAGGTCGGCGACAAGAAAGTCATCTGCGCCCTTTCTGGCGGCGTTGACAGCTCGGTCGCAGCAGCCCTGATTCATGAGGCAATCGGCGATCAGCTGACCTGTGTGTTTGTGGACCATGGTCTTCTGCGCAAGAACGAAGCGGAAGAAGTCGTTGGTATGTTCCGCGACCATATGAACCTTCAGGTGATCCACGCAGATGAAACCGAGCTGTTCCTCGGCGAGCTGGAAGGTCAGTCCGACCCGGAAACCAAGCGCAAGATCATCGGCAAGCTGTTCATCGACGTGTTCCAGAAATACGCCGATCAGATCGAGGGTGCCGAGTTCCTTGCTCAAGGCACGCTCTACCCGGATGTGATCGAGTCGGTCTCCTTCTCTGGCGGCCCGTCCGTAACGATCAAGTCGCACCATAACGTCGGTGGCCTGCCCGAAAAAATGGGCCTGAAACTGGTGGAGCCGCTGCGCGAGCTCTTTAAGGACGAGGTCCGCGCACTGGGGCGTGAGCTTGGTCTGCCCGACAGTTTCATCGGGCGGCACCCCTTCCCCGGACCGGGTCTGGCGATCCGTTGCCCCGGCGAGATTACCCGCGACAAGCTGGACATCCTGCGCGAGGCGGATGCCATCTACATCGACCAGATCCGCAAGCACGGTCTGTATGATGAAATCTGGCAAGCCTTTGTGGCGATCCTGCCGGTGCGCACCGTCGGCGTGATGGGCGATGGCCGTACCTATGATTACGCCTGCGCCCTGCGTGCGGTCACCTCGGTGGATGGTATGACGGCGGATTACTACCCGTTCAGCCATGAATTCCTTGGTGAGACCGCAACACGGATCATCAATGAGGTCAAAGGCATCAACCGTTGCACCTATGACATCACCTCAAAGCCTCCGGGCACAATCGAGTGGGAATGATCTGAAGGTTTCACCTCTCACAAGCCCCGGTGCAATGTGCCGGGGCTTTTTTATAGGCATATGAAATCCCGCTTGTTTTTCTAAACTTGCACACCTGATTTCAACGCCCGGACTGATATCTAGGTTGGACACCAAATAAGGGAGTGGTGCCATCTCCGATCTCTATTTTCTCTCACCTCGGGTCCTTCAGGGTCGGCTTGGCTTGCAGATTTCCTCTCAGCCAATCTGGGTTTTCCCGTCATTCACGAACCGCTCGCGATCGAGGATTTCGAAACCCGCATGCCGAGCATTCGGCTGATGCGCAGCTTCAATACCTATGGGTATAATTCCGAGGTGCGCCAGTTCTGGTCAAATAAGCTCGCCGCTTTACCCACGGATGCCCCTTATGGCGAAACAAACCATACGCTGGGAAAATGCGGATTGATTGAGGCGCTTGCGGATCACCCGAGGGCGCAAGATGCCAAAATCATCGTGCTGCGCCGAGATTTGGCCAAGCAATGCGCCAGCTATATCAATCGGCATGATTTCAGCAATATATCACTGTTGTGGCAATGGTACCTAGACCCGCAGTACCCCAACAGAATTTTGAAATCCGAGCCGTTTCTGAAGCTTGGGCAAGTGGGATGTGCGATATGGTACACCTTGGAAATGGAGTGCCGACAGGTCTACTATCAACGCGTTTATTCTGATCGCCTGACCTTCCTGCCAATTCAGCTCGAAACTGTAACGCGCGAGAAAGCGGCCTCCGAGTTTCTGACAGAGCTGGGCATTCACCAGAAACCGGTTTTGCCGAAGAAAAAGAACGCCAATCAGATCTCGGCCCAATCCGAACTTGTCGAACAAATCGCGATCCATATCCACAATTTGAACTTCAATCCGGAGGCCATCGTCGACGATTATATCGCTTCAGGGCGTGATCTCGATCTGATGCAGGGCCAACGCGCGGCCTGATCGGGGTTGACGCTGCCGGGCATTTAACCCTTTCTGCACAAAAGTACAGTGAGGACCATCATGCCGGGCAGCGCAACCACACCTGCGTCAGAGCAGGACAACACGCTTTTGCGCGCTGCGATCTGGATGATCGGCGCGATTTTGTCCTTTTCGGCGATGGCGATCGCAGGTCGTGAGGCCAGCCTGTCGCTCGATACGTTTGAAATTATGATGTATCGCAGCTTTGTGGGGATCATCGTGGTTGCTGCTGCGATCACGGTGCTGCGGCGCTGGCATATGGTCAGTACCAAACGTCTTGCGCAGCATGGGCTGCGCAATATGGCGCATTTCACCGGCCAAAACCTTTGGTTCTATGCGGTATCCGTCATCCCGTTGGCGCAGGTTTTCGCGTTGGAATTCACCTCTCCGATCTGGGTCATTCTGTTGGCCCCGCTGCTGCTGGGCGAAAAACTCACGCGCATGCGCGGTATTGCCGTCACGCTTGGGTTTATCGGTATTCTGATTGTGGCCCGGCCAAGCCCTGCGACATTCAACATTGGTCTGGCCTGCGCAGCGGGTTCGGCAATTTTCTTTGCCCTGACCAATATCGCCACCAAACGCCTAACTCGGAATGAGAGCATTTGGTCGATTATGTTCTGGCTCACCACGATGCAATTGATCATGGGGATCATTTTTGCGGGATGGGATTTTGATATCACCCTACCCGACGCGCAAAGCCTGCCATTCATCCTGATTATCGGCTGCGCGGGTCTCAGTGCGCACTTCTGCATCACCAATGCGCTGTCACTGGCTCCTGCCGCATTGGTTGTGCCAATTGACTTTGCCCGCCTGCCCTTTATCGCCCTGCTCGGCTGGTTGATCTATGGTGAGTCGGTTGAAATCTGGCTCTTCGTGGGTGCGGCACTTATTCTCGCGGGCAATTTCATCAATATTGTATCCTCCCGGCAACAGTAGCCCTATTGACGCACTGTCGCGACACAAGCTGCCGTCCCGTCAACATTGCGAGGCATGTCACATTCCCTTTACGCTCAGAGCAGAACGCGATGCGACACAAAATGTCGCCAAGCGCCTGAGGGAGGACATTTATGAAACATTATATAGCAGCATCCGTTGCTACGACGCTTCTGGCGTCCAGCGCCATGGCAAGCGGGCTTGACCGCACCGGCCAGCCCATCGGTCTGATCTTTGAGGAAGGCACCTACGCGGAGTTTTCTTTCGCGACCACAGATGTTGAACTCAGCGGCAATGACCGTACGTCGCTCAATCCGTTTGGCTCTCCCACCGGGGATGTAGGCAAGCGCTTCAACATGCTGAGCGGCGGATTCAAAACCGACATCACGGAACAACTGTCTCTGGCGGTCATCTTTGATCAACCCTGGGGTGTGGATGTCGACTATCCAACCACTGGCGGCTCTGCTTTGCTGGGCGGCACCATGGCGCAAGCGGATTCCAATGCGCTTACGGCCCTGCTCCGCTACAAATTCAATGATCGTTTCAGTGTCCATGGCGGCCTGCGCTATCAGGAAACGGATGGCGAAATCACCCTGGCGGGCGCAGCCTATAACGCAACTGTCCCGCTCTCCGGCTATAACGTGAAAGTTGGCCGCGATGGTGCGTTTGGCTGGGTTGCCGGCGTCGCCTATGAGATCCCGGATATCGCGCTGCGTTTTGCACTGACCTATCAGTCTGAGATCGAGCACAACTTTGATTTGGTTGAGACCACGCCAGCAGGGGTCCCATTCATCGGTGGCACGACTCTCAACACAAACACCACAACCAAGACGCCGCAGTCTGTGAACCTTGATTTCCAATCCGGTATCGCAAAAGACACCATCTTGTTTGGTAACGTGCGCTGGGCAGAACACAGCGCCACCGATCTGGTCGTGCTCGGCGCATTGGGTGGGCGTGATCTGATCGATATCGATGACTCTTTCACCTACACCATCGGCGTGGGTCGCCGTTTCAATCAGAACTGGTCCGCATCGCTCGCCTATATCTATGAGGATGCCGATGGCGACAATCTGGTGTCACCGCTGGCCCCCACACATGGAATGGAAGCCATCCGCCTCGGTGTGCAGTATCAGACCGAAAAGATGAAAGTCGCTGCAGGCGTACGCTACACCAAACTGGGTGATGCCGTTGCGGCTCCTGGCGGCACACCGGTTGCCAACTTCAACGACAACGATGCTCTGAGCCTTGCGGTCAAAGTGGGCTTTTACTTCTAAATAGAAGATCAGTTGACGGTTCAAAGCCCCGCTCTTATGAGCGGGGCTTTTTTGATGCTGCTGCAATGCCTTGCGCATCGTTACCCGCCAAGCACAATTGACCTGCCGCTCCAGCCTGTCTAGCAAGGCAGCGTAGACCGCGAAAAAGGCAGCAGTTTTATGCTTTATACCTCAGCTCAGGCATGGCGCGACGCGCCCTCCAAACGGGTCCTTTTCTTTGGCATGTCCGGCCTTGGAAAGACCTATATCAGCAATACCCTGCGCCATTCCGGTCAATGGTTTCACTACTCTGCCGACTACCGTATTGGTACCCGATATATGGGTGAATATATCGCCGATAACGCCAAGGCGGAGGCGATGAAAGTTCCCTTCCTGCGCGATCTGCTGCTGTCAGATTCCATTGATATTTCCTCCAATATCACCTTTGAAAACCTAAGCGCTGTGACCGCCTATCTTGGGGTGCCGGGTGATGCGCGTAAGGGGGGCTTGCCGATTGAGGAATATCGCACCCGGCAGGACCAGTTCCGCCGCGCTGAAATCGACGCACTGCTGGACACGCGCTACTTTATCGACCGCTCAGAGCGGATTTATAGCTATCCGCATTTCATTTGCGATTCCGGGGGCTCCATTTGCGAATGGGTGGACGCCGATGATCCCAACGATAAGCTCCTGACAGAACTCAGTGCGCACACGCTTCTGGTCTGGATCAAGGGCACCGCAGACCACACCCAAGAGCTGATCCGTCGCTTTGATCGCGCGCCCAAGCCGATGGCGTATCAGCCCGCCTTTCTGACCCGTGTTTGGGAAGAATATCTGAGTGAAAACAATATCTCAGACGAAGATGTTGATCCCCATTCCTTCTTGCGCTGGACCTATGCTCAGGCATTGGCACATCGTCAGCCCCGCTATGAGGCGATGGCGAGGAACTGGGGCGTCACCGTCACCGCCGATCAGGTGGCACAGGTGCGGAGCACACTCGATTTCGAGGAGTTGATCGCATCCGCCCTTGAGGCACGCTCAGAACAGACTTAATTAACAGCACCCTGCTATTTCTAGCGCATCAAAGAAGGACCTGACATGCCTATCAAGATCCCCGCTGACCTGCCCGCCTACTCCGTCCTTTCGGACGAGGGCGTTATGGTCATGTCGCCGGATCACGCGGCGCGTCAGGATATCCGTCCGATCAAAATCGGCCTTCTCAATCTGATGCCCAAGAAGATCCAGACGGAAAACCAATTTGCCCGTCTGATCGGTGCCACGCCGCTCCAGATTGAATTCTCGCTGATCCGTATGACCGAGCACCAGACCAAGAACACCGCCGCCGAGCATATGGAAGAGTTCTACCGTCCGTTCGAGGAAGTTCGGGACGAAAAGTTCGACGGGCTGATCATCACCGGCGCGCCGATTGAGCATTTGCCGTTTGAGGATGTCACCTACTGGCAGGAACTCTGCGAGGTGTTCGAGTGGACCCAGACCAATGTGCACTCCACCTTTGGCGTTTGCTGGGGTGGCATGGCGATGATCAATTACTTCCACGGCGTGCGCAAACATATGCTGGATCACAAGGCCTTTGGCTGTTTCCGGCATCGGAACCTGCAGCCGACCTCGCCTTACCTGCGGGGGTTTTCTGATGATTTTGTGATCCCCGTCTCCCGCTGGACCGAGATGAGCCAGCGCGAGATTGACGCGGCTCCGGGGTTGACGACGCTGTTGGGTAGCCCGGATGTCGGACCCTGCCTCGTCGAGGATAAAGGCCACCGCGCGCTCTATATCTTCAACCATTTTGAATATGACAGCGACACGCTGAAGCAGGAATATGATCGCGACGTCGCCAGTGGCACCGAGATCAACGTACCAATCAACTACTACCCCGATGACGATCCAAGCCAGCGTCCGCTCAACCGCTGGCGCAGCCATGCGCATCTTCTTTATGGCAACTGGGTGTCTGAGATTTACCAGACCACCCCTTATGATGTGGAACGCATCGGTCTGGATACCACGGACCTCAGGGCCTGATCTGTGCGAATGAGTGCAATTGTTGCTCTTGGCCTGACGCTCAGCGTTGCGGGTCTTGGTCTTGCCACCGCCCTGCGCGCGCCTGCCCGCGAAGCGCAGGCGATGGCCAACCACCCGCCACAAGGTCAGTTTGTCACCGTCGATGGCCACCAGGTTCATGTGGTTGAGCGTGGTCAGCCCCAAGGCAGCGCTCCGGATCTGGTGTTGATCCACGGCTCCAACGGCAGCAGCCGGGACATGACGTTCCGGCTGTCGCCTGCATTGGAAGAGGCCTATCACATCCTGATTTTTGATCGCCCGGGACTGGGCTATTCCGATGCTGTGACCGGCAAAGGCACCAGCATCCAAACCCAAGCCGCCGTGCTGCAAAAAGCAAGCGCCAGCCTTGGCGTGGACCGCCCGATTATACTCGGGCAAAGCTATGGCGGTGCGGTGGCTCTTGCATGGGCGACGCAGTTTCCTCAGCACACCGCTGCAGTTGTTAATGTCTCTGGCGTCTCCCACCCTTGGGATGCGGAGTTGCCGACATTCTACAAACTGACCTCGTCACGCCTTGGCGGCGCGTTGATCGTGCCGGTTCTGACTGCTTTTGTCCCCAAAAGTTATGTGCGTTCCTCTTTGGAAGAGGTGTTCGCCCCGCAAGCGGTGCCTGAGGGGTTCGCGGAGCATTTCGGTCTGGCCATGAGCCTGCGCCGCAGCTCTTTGCGTGCCAATGCCAAACAACGCGCCAACCTGCTAAAAGAGATTGAGGCCATAGCACCGCTATATCCGCAGCTTGAGATGCCAATCGAGATCGTGCATGGAACTGCCGATACAACAGTAGGAATTTCCATTCACGCAGAACGACTTGTGCAGGACAGTTCCACCGCGCAGCTGACCCCGCTACCGGGTGTTGGGCATATGCCGCATCAGACCCATACACAATCCATTGTGGATGCGGTGAACCGGGCTGCAGCACGCGCAAACTTGCGTTAATCGCTTTAACATTGAAGAGTGATGCTTCAAGAATATGCGGGCAAGAAAGGATGGGTCTGATATGAGTTTGCCGTTTGACGGAGCAATCAGCGCGTATTTTGAGGAAGCTGCGCCCAAAGAGATCCGCAAAGCGATCGATGACGCGGGAAAGGACGATATCCTGAACCCGAGCTACCCGTATGACGCGGAAATCTCCAAAGGGGATTATAAGGATCAATACAAGGCGCTGCAGGTCGAACTGGTCAAACTTCAGGCCTCGGTCAAGGCCTCAGGCCAGCGCGTCGCCATCGTGTTTGAGGGCCGTGACGCCGCAGGAAAAGGCGGCACAATCAAGCGCTTTCGCGAAAACCTTAATCCACGTGGTGCCCGTGTCGTCGCACTGTCTAAACCCACCGAGACAGAAGCGACGCAATGGTATTTTCAACGCTATATCTCGCAACTGCCTTCCGGCGGCGAGATCGTGTTCTTTGACCGCAGCTGGTACAACCGTGGCGTGGTGGAGCAGGTGTTTGAATTTTGCACCCATAGCCAGCGCGAGCACTTCTTTTCTCAGGTACCAGACTTTGAAAAAATGTTGGTGGATGAGGGCATCCAGCTCTTTAAATTCTGGCTGAACGTGGGTCGTGCCGAACAATTGCGCCGGTTCCTCGCCCGTGAGCGTGATCCGCTCAAACAATGGAAACTCAGCTGGATCGATGTTGAGGGGCTGAAACGCTGGGACGCCTATTCCAAGGCCATCGAGGAAACCCTGGAGCGCAGTCAAAGCCCCCACGCGCCATGGACAATCGTGCGGTCTGACGACAAAAAACGCGCCCGCCTCGAAGCGATCCGCCACGTGCTACAGTCGGTCGACTACGCCAATAAAGACAAGGACGCGATTGGTTCGGCCGACCCTTTGATTTGCGGAGGCCCCGAAATCTGGGATGGCTAAACGCGGCTACCATCACGGCAATCTCCGTCAGGCTCTTGTGGAGGCTGCGCTTCGTCTCATTGAGGTGAAGGGCCCGACGGGGTTCACCCTATCGGAGGCCGCCAAGCAGGCTGGCGTCACCCCGGCTGCCGTCTATCGCCATTTCGAGGGGCGAGAGGACCTGATTGCCGAGGCCGCGCGACAAGGGTTCTTGATGTTTGCGGATCTCATGCAGCACGCCTATGACAAATATCAGCCCTCTGCCCTTGCGGCGTTCGAGGCCACTGGCCGTGCCTACCTCGCCTTTGCGCGCAAACATCCCGGTCATTATATCGCGATGTTTGAAAGCGGTGTGTCTGCAAATCGCACACCCGAACTTGCCGAGGCAGCAAGCCGCGCCCGCGGGGTTCTGGAACATGCTGCGACAAAACTCAGCCAGCATATCCCGGCGGAAAAACGCCCGCCTGCTTCGATGTTTTCGGCCCACATCATGGCCATGAGTCACGGTGTCGTAGAGCTCTACGCCCGAAACGCCCCCGGCACCGCTTCTCCCTATGCACCGGAGGATCTGCTGGAAACGGGGATAGGGATCTATCTGCGTGGGTTGGGATTGATTGACCCAGACCTCTGACACATCCCTACATGCACAACAATTAAGCACTTAAAAAAGGTCTGACGCTTTTAACGCTAGACTTATTCTCGTTTCAGCATGAGTTAATAGCGCTTCCCTAGTTTCGGCTCCGTTCGCGGTCATTTCGAGGAGTCTGCTATGCGTCTGCGATTGGTAATGTTTCTGGTGATCGGCCCGCTGATCGCATTGGCCTGTTTTTTTGCTGTAGACGAATTGCAGATGCAGTGGGACGATTACTCACTTGCGCGCGAAACGCGGGAAAAAACGCTCGAAGAGACGCTGGTCAACACACTTGTTCACGAGATGCAAAAGGAGCGCGGCTATTCCGCAGGCTTCATCGCATCGAAGGGCAAGAACTTTCCACAAGAGCTGTCTGAACAGCGGCAGATGACGGATGAAGCACTGAATACCGTCCTTTCAGACGTGCGCTCTCTCGCGCTCAAAAAACCTGAGCTGTCGGACATGGTGCGCGCTCGCACAGAACAGCTTGCAGATATGCGTCAACAGGTTGATGGGTTTGAACTCACCGTGCCGGAAATGGCAAAGTTCTACACATCCACCATTGGCATGATGCTCGATCTGGCGCGCCCTGTACAATCGGCATCACCCTCTCAGAAATTGCAGATGTTGGCTCAGGCGCGGACGTTACTCGGTGCAGCAAAAGAAGCCGCAGGGCTGGAACGCGCTATGGGCGCTACCGGTCTTGGCGGCGGATTTGGTCTGCCCTTGCATGATCGTTTTGTCTCTCTGGGCGGCGCGCAGATGGCGCATCTTAACGAGGTGGACGCATTGGTTGATCTGGACGTCTGGATGGCGGAGCTTTTGACAAAAGAGGAATACGCCCAGATTGCGCAGGCTCGAAAAACGATTGTGGATGGTTATGAAAGCGGTGACTTCGGCGATCTGACAGCACCGGGTTGGTTTGCCGTTTCTACCAATTGGATCAATGCGCTCAGGGCAGAAGAAGAACGTCTCGCCACTGAGATTAACCAGATTTCGACCAGCATCGAACAACGCGCGGGCACCGCATTTCGAAACTTTGCGATTCTGAGTGCGGTTGCCGCTTTGGGGTGTTTGGTATTCGCCGTCATCATGTTTGAAAAAGTCATCAAACGCATCCATGGGCTGACCGCAGTGGTCGAAGGTTTCACCAAGGGGGACTACGATATCTACGTCGATGGCATAGATGGCAAAGACGAACTCAGCCGCATGGCCCGTGTGATCTACACCTTCAAGCAAGAGGCGTTGCAAATGATCCGCGACGCCAAGGCGCTGGAGGTCGAACAAGGCAAGCGCAAAAAAGAGCAAGACTTTGTTGTGAGCGAACTGCGCAATGGCTTCTCGCGCCTGTCCGACGGAGATCTGACGGTCAAATTCGACAACGCTTTCCCCGCTGATTACGAAGATGTGCGCGCAGACTTCAACCAAACCATCGGACGGCTGCGGGAGTCGATAGAACGGGTGATTGAGGCAACCAGCAGTCTGCGATCCGGTGCTGCGGAAATCGATCAGGCGGCAAGTGACCTTTCGCATCGCACCGAAAGTCAGGCGGCCACGCTTGAGGAAACCGCTGCCGCCCTAGAAGAGTTGACCGCCAGCGTCAAATCTGCGGCAGATGGCGCACGTACCGTTGAACGCACCACAGAGGATGCCAAGACCGAAGCCACGCAAAGCGGCACGGTGGTCAGAGACGCCGTAAGAGCGATGGCGGAGATCGAAAAAGGCTCGGAGCAGATTGCACAGATTATCGGTGTGATCGATGATATCGCCTTCCAAACCAATCTTCTGGCCTTGAATGCTGGCGTCGAAGCCGCGCGCGCTGGCGAAGCGGGACGTGGATTTGCGGTTGTTGCATCCGAAGTACGTGGCTTGGCACAGCGATCCTCGGATGCGGCAATGGAGATCAAGTCACTGATTGGAAACAGCTCGCTTCAGGTTGAACGCGGCGTCGATCTGGTGCGCAATGCAGGCCAGGCGCTTGAAAGCATCGTAACCCAGGTCACGCATATCTCAACTCTGGTGAGCGAAATCGCCGAAGGTGCTGCAGAGCAATCCACAGGTCTGGAGGAGATCAACACCGGTGTTGTTCAACTTGATCAGGTCACGCAACAAAACGCGGCGATGGTTGAGGAAACAACAGCCGCCAGCAATATGCTCAACACCAACGCCCAGCAGTTGGGAGACATTGTGCAGCGGTTCAAAATTCACGGTGATCAGACGGTTTCGGCCCCTGCGCAGACTGAGCCCTCAGCGGACGACGAGGCTATCGCTCTGCCCCGTGCCAGTTGAACTCGCGCCCTGCCACCGCGCTGCTAGGGTAAGTGGGGCGGCAAAGACACGGTCTCAGGCCGACACGACAAAAGAAAAGGCCGCCCGAAAGGCGGCCTTTTGCATATTGATGTGATCCAGCAGCTTAACGCTTGGAGAACTGGAAGGAACGACGAGCCTTGCGGCGGCCGAACTTCTTACGTTCCACAACGCGGCTGTCGCGGGTCAGGAAGCCTGCGGCTTTCAGTGCACCACGCAGGGAGGGATCATAAAGCTGCAGCGCTTTGGAGATGCCGTGCTTAACCGCGCCGGCCTGACCGGAGAGGCCACCGCCCTTGACGGTTGCGTAGACATCGAACTGGTCTTCCACACCGGCAACGGTGAAGGGTTGACGCAGGATCATCTGCAGCACCGGACGTGCGAAGTATTTGTTGATCTCTTTGCCGTTCACTTCGACCTTGCCGGAACCCGGCTTGATCCAAACGCGTGCAATTGCGTCTTTCCGCTTGCCAGTGGCGTAGGAACGACCCAGCTCGTCACGAACGGGCTCACGCGGGGCCAGCTCTTCGGCTGCGGTTTCGACGCCTGCGACAGCGCCCAGCTCTTCGAGAGTGTTGATCTGATCAGCCATCGTCATTAGCTCCGGGTGTTTTTCTTGTTCATGGATTTGACATCCAGAACTTCGGGGCTCTGGGCTTCATGCGGGTGCTCAGCACCAGCGTAGATGCGCAGGTTGGTCATCTGCTGACGGGACAGGCGGTTGCCCGGCAACATGCGCTTAACGGCCTGCATGACCACGCGCTCGGGGTGTGCACCCTCGAGGATCTGCTGCTTGGTCCGGGATTTGATGCCGCCCGGGTGGCCAGTGTGCCAGTAGAAGTGCTCTTCGCGCTTCTTGCCGGTCATCTGGATCTTTTCAGCGTTGATGACGATTACGTTGTCGCCCATGTCCATGTGGGGGGTGAACGACGGTTTATGCTTGCCGCGCAGGCGGGTGGCAACGATCGACGCAAGACGGCCCAGCACCACGCCCTCGGCGTCGATGATGATCCACTTCTTGTCGATGTCTGCCGGGGTAGCAGAGAAGGTTTTCATGTCAGGTCAATCCTGTTTGTCGTGACGATAGCGCCGCAAGCGACTCCATCTGAATTCGATGGACGGGGTTTACGGCGCTGTCACACAACAGTCAACATAGCAAAACCACATAAAAATGAGTAATTTCAATGGTTTAAAAAATAGGTATCATAATACCCCACATTGCAGAGCGTTCAAACGCTGATTTGCTCAGGTGGGTTGTCCAAAAGCATACGCAAACGCAGCATTGCATCCTCAAACCGCGCCAATGTGACATGTCCGTTGATGGCGATGCGCACCGCATTTGGCGCTCGCCCATCGCGCAACGCAAACTCATCAGCAGAGCGCAGTTGCACCCCCTGCCCTTCGGCTGCACGGGTAAAGGCCCCGGCACGCCACCCCGAAGGAAGCCGAAGCCACAGAAACGGCACTTGTGAATCCCACGTCAACTCAAAGGCCCCCAGCGCGTTCACCGCAACCCGGACATATTCGGCCATCTCATCGCGCACGGTCTGGACCAGTTTTTTGCTACGCGGATCTGACAGCAACACACGTGTGACCTCTGCCAAAGGCTGCGCCAGACCGAAGAAACCATATTCCGCAACTCTGCGCAGATCCGCAGACTTGCCAACTGGCGCAATCGCAAACCCAACGCGCAGCGCCGGCGTCAGCGATTTGGAGATAGAGGTCACGTGCCAGCTGAGCTCCGGTGCAAGCGCCCGGTAGGTCGGCGCACGCGCCTCTCCCATACGGTAACAATCATCCTCGATCAGCTGCACATTGTGTCGCCGCAAGATCGCGAGGATTTCCTTTCGCCGTTCAAGCGGCGTGAATGTACCGGTCGGATTGTGCACTTCGGGACTGGTACAAAGCACCGCCGCACCGGATTTTTTGATCACCGCCTCAAGCGCATCGGGCACAATCCCATATTCATCAATGGCTACGCCCACAACCTTAGCACGCAGTATCTCTGCCGCGCGACGAAACCCGGCGTAGGACAGATCCTCGACCAGAATGGTGGGATTGCTATCCTTGAGGATCGCCTGCATGACGGTCATAACCGCGTTCTGCCCGCCATGGGTCAACACAACATCTCGTTCCGTCAGGGGACCAAGAGGCGTGTCTGACAACCAATCGACCACCGCTTGTCGCACGGGCTGATAAGCATCCCGTGTCGGGTAATTTAGTAGTGCCAAACGATCACAATCCGCCGCCTTACGCAGGGCTTCACGGATCAGTTTGACCTGTCCGACATCCACAAGACGCGGACTGAAGAGCGAGACATGATTGGGGTTAGACCGCTCCAGCAAATGCAATTGGCGCGACCACACGTCATCCATAACAGCCGTTTCACGCTCTGCAACAAAGGTGCCACGCCCAACTTCTGCTTGCAGGATACCTTCGTCAGTCAGGATGGTATAGGCGCGCGCGACGGTGCCCGGTGTAATGCTGAGCTGATAGGCCAACTCCCGCACAGGTGGCAATTTCGACCCCACCTGCAATGTACCACTCTCGACCGCCAATCGTATCGTATCTGCGACTCGTTTGTATTTCGGGCCGGGCTTTTCGGCCAGCGATCCGGTCAAGGTGGAGGGCCAAATTGTACCCATCACAATCTCCGCTTAGACAATCCGTATCACGTTTTGTACGCATTACATGCCAGTACATTCAGATTGCATCAATACAAAATGTGAGACAGACCATGACAAATGTGACAGAACACCCGACACACCTTGCCTATCTGACCAACCGCCCGGCCCTGCCGATGGTTGCAGAAGCGGCGATCGGATTTGCGGTTCTGGTCACCAAATGGTCCGTCCGAAAGCGCACCCGCCGCCAACTGAGCCGCCTCGACGCCCATCAGTTGCGCGATATCGGCCTCCAACGAGAGGACGCCATGCGCGAAGGAACTCTTCCGTTCTGGAGACCCTGATCCCCGGGGCACAGAACCAACTGGCAGGCCGGAGCTCGTCTCCGGCCTTTTTTCATTCCTGCCAGAGCAAAACGACTTTCATAAATTTTTGCCTTGATCGAATCTTTGCGCTTTCCTATCTGCCCCTCACTTTCGGTACCGATCCCAACCCTGAACTCTTATTCGGGGGGGCGCTAAGGACCGTCTGGATTGTCATCTACTGGAACGAAGGGGAGTGTCATGTCTGACGCCAACCTCTTCCAACTGGGGATCGGTCTGGAAACAGGCGCCCATGAGGAAGATACCGCCCGCGGTGTACCCACCGCTATTGTGAACTCTTTGGTCGACGCCGACCGGGAGGATCACTTCATCCGTCGCGACGGCAAGGTGTTTGCCGGAACCCATTTGATCATCGAAGTGATGAAAGGCACCGGTCTGGACTGTCAGCCCCGGATCGAAGACGCCTTTCGCAAGATGGTCGAGGTTTGCGGCGCAACCCTGCTGCATATCCACACCCATAAATTCTCGCCGCAGGGCGTCTCCGGTGTGGCTGTGCTGGCCGAAAGCCATATCTCCGTGCACACTTGGCCGGAAATAGGCTACGGCGCATTTGACGTCTTCATGTGTGGCGATGCAGAGCCATGGAAGGCCGTCGATGTGCTGAAATCCGCCTTTGAGACCGATGTGGTCGAGGTGCGCGAACTGTTGCGCGGCGAGGAAATCGTCGCCAAGGAGATCGCGGCATGACGGATGAGGTCTGGAACACCGAACGCCTGCACGATCATTTCGCCCAATCCCTACGGGTGAGCGAAATGTACTACGACAGCAAGACCGAGCACCAGCGGCTCAAGGTCTTTCAGAACGGCACCTTCGGGCGTGTTCTGACGCTCGATGACGTGGTTCAGACCACCGAAGGCGACAACTTCATCTATCATGAGATGCTGACCCATGTACCGATTTTGGCGCATGGGGCCGCAAAACGCGTGCTGATTATTGGCGGCGGCGATGGCGGCATTGCCCGCGAGGTGCTGAAACACGCCTCGGTTGAGCATGTCACCATGGTGGAGATCGACGCAGGCGTTGTCGATTTTTCCAAGGAATACCTGCCGATGTTGAGCCAGGGCGCCTTTGACGATGCGCGGCTCAATCTGGTGATCAACGATGGCGCAGTCTTCATGAAGGAGACCGATGACAAGTTCGACGTCATCATTGTCGATTCCACAGACCCAATCGGCCCCGGTGAAGTTCTGTTCACCGATACATTCTACGGCCATGCCGCCCGCGCCCTGACCGAGGATGGCATTATCGTCACCCAGAATGGCGTACCCTTTATGCAAGGGAACGAGCTGACCAATACAATGCGGGCCTTTCAGGCGCTGTTTCAGGACGCGACCTGCTATCTCGCCACCATTCCGACCTATGTGGGCGGCCCGATGGCGCTTGGCTGGGGCAGCCACTCGACCAAGGCGCGCGATGTGGATCTGGCAACACTTGAGGCGCGCTTTGCCGCCGCGAACCTCACCCCCGACTACTACACGCCCGAGGTGCACAAGGCGGCGTTTGCCCTGCCGGGTTATGTCAAAAAACTGTTTCCCTGAAACATGTTGAACAGGACTCTTAAAGAGCGCCCGTGGAGCGATCCGCGGGCGCTTTTACCGTTTCGGCGGGATAGAATAGGTCATGGTAGAGCGCGCAACTGGCGCGGATTTTCCTTCGGAAAAAAGCAGCACATCCCCCACGGCCAAAGTCCGGCCAAGCTTCAGGAGTCGCGCCCGCCCCAGCAGATCGCAGCCGCTTTCGGGTTTGCGCATGAAATCAAGTGAGGCATTGGTCGTGACCGCGAGCGCCTCGCGTCCCAGATGCGCCAGCACCAGCGCATAGACCGCCACATCGGCGAGCGCGAACATCGAAGGCCCCGACACGGTGCCACCGGGACGCAGGTGCCGATCCTGGACATTCAGGCGCATGGTGATTGCACCGGGGCTCAGCTCATCAATGCTAAACTCGCCCCGGATCTGGGGGAAAACTTCCTCCAGATAGGCGCTCAGCCCCTCTTTTTCAAAAACCAATTCCATCCCGGAGCCTCCGCCACTGACTGCCCGTCAGTCTGCACGCAGCGCCGCCGCGCTCAAGAAATTTTGCATAAAACGCCACGGCATTTCAGGCCCTGCCTTTCACGGGCTCAGAACTTCTGATGATTTTTCCTAAAATTTTCGGACAATTCAGCCTTTGTTTACGAATGGCGCGATATTGTTTCCATATTGAGGCTTCTAAAGAAGGCAAGAAAGTGGCAAGAGTTGGGCAGGCCAACTGGCTTGCCGCAATTCGGGCCGCTGCTTCGGATCGTCCCTCCTACCGGATCTCTCACCCGGGTTTGACGTCCACGAAGCTGCGGCCCTAATTATTTCCGCCTCCCCGCACCGATGACTATCAGGCGATATTGCGCCCGCAGGCCACCTGCCCTATGTGCCCTGTTATGACACAAGAGCTTCATATCGTCGGCGGCGGAATGGCCGGATCCGAGGCCGCCTGGCAGGCGGCCCACATGGGCGTCAACGTGGTGATCCACGAGATGCGGCCCAAGGTTGAAACCTTTGCCCACCAGACCGGCAACCTCGCCGAGATGGTCTGCTCCAACTCCTTCCGGTCGGATGATGATGAGCAGAACGCCGTGGGCCTTTTGCATTGGGAAATGCGCGCGGCCAATGGTCTGATTATGACCACAGCGGGCGAACACCGCCTGCCCGCCGGTGGCGCACTGGCCGTAGACCGCGACCCGTTTGCGGAAACCGTGACGGCCAAGCTCAAGGCATTGCCCAACGTGCGGATCTCTTACGAGGAAGTCACCGACCTGCCAGCGAACGGTCAGTGGATCTTTGCCACCGGCCCGCTGACCTCGCCTGCCTTGGGTGAGGCAATCCAGCGCGAGACTGGCGCAGAGCGACTGGCGTTTTTCGATGCCATTGCGCCGATTGTCTACGCCGACAGCATCGACATGTCGCAGGCCTGGATGCAGTCGCGGTACGACAAGGGCGAAACCGAGGAAGAGCGCACCGCCTACCTCAATTGTCCAATGACCAAGGATCAGTATGAAGCCTTCATCGACGCGCTTCTGGCCGCCGATAAGACCGAGTTCCACGAAGGCGAGACCGCCGGATACTTCGACGGCTGCCTGCCGATCGAGGTAATGGCAGAGCGCGGGCGCGAGACCCTGCGCCATGGCCCGATGAAACCCGTGGGCCTGACCAATCCGCATAGACCGGACGAGAAAGCCTGGGCCGTGGTACAGCTGCGTCGCGACAATGCGCTGGGTACGCTGTTTAATATCGTCGGCTTTCAGACCAAGATGAAATACGGCGCACAAGCTGATGTTTTTCGTATGATTCCAGGGCTGGAGAATGCGAGTTTTGCACGCCTTGGCGGTATCCACCGCAACACATTCCTGAACTCACCCACATTGCTGGATCATGAGATGCGGCTGAAATCAAAGCCCAACATCCGCTTTGCCGGTCAGGTCACCGGCGTCGAGGGCTATGTCGAAAGCGCTGCGATGGGATTGCTGGCCGGGCGTTTTGCTGCGGCAGAGATCCTCGGCAAAGAGCTACCGGAAGTGCCGCAGGACAGCGCCATGGGGGCCTTGATCCATCACATTACTGGCGGCGCTGAGGCCAAGACCTTTCAGCCGATGAATGTGAACTTCGGCCTATTCCGCCCTGTTGACGGGCTCAAAGGTGGGCGTCGCGGACGCAAGGACCGCTACAAAGCCTATACCGACCGTGCCAAGGCGGCGTGGCAGGACTGGCTGCAAAACTTTTGATGGACGCGCGCATGATCCCGGCTCTAGACTGGGATCATGACTGAAAAGTTCCTCGAAAAGGTCTACGGTCTCAATACAGTTGAAGAGACTGTCGACCATTACAATCGCTGGGCAGCCAGCTATGATACGGAAATCGCCGAGAATAACTATGCGACTCCCGGCCGGATCGCGGATGCGCTCTGGTCCGTTCTGCCCGATGCGTCTGCGCCTTTGCTGGACTTTGGCTGCGGAACCGGGCTCTCCGGGATTGCGCTGCGCCGGGTTGGATATGAGGCAGTAGATGGCGTTGATCCCTCGCAGGAGATGCTGAACGTCGCCCGCAGCAAGGGCGCGCACAGGAACCTGACACAGATTGATCCCGACAGCAGCACGCCGTACAAATCAGGTGTCTACAAAGCGGTTGTCGCCTGTGGCGTGCTTGGCACCGGCGCGGCGCCGGCCTCCGTTTTTGGCCATTTGATGCATGGATTAAACCGTGGCGATCTGCTGGCGTTTTCTCTGAACGATCATGCGCTTGCCGATCCCAGCTACATCGGTGCGATGAATGAATGGCTTGATTGCGGGGCGGCCCGGTTGCTATTCAAGGAAAATGGCCCGCACCTACCGGGCCTCAACTTGAACGCTGACGTCTATGTGATTGAAAAAGTGTGACCTTCACCACTCGTTTTGCTCCGTCTCCGACGGGGCCACTGCATCTCGGACATGCCTATTCCGCGCTGCTCGCGTCCGACATGGCCAAACAGCAGAACGGTCAGTTCCTGCTGCGCATTGAGGATATCGACCAATCCCGCGCCCGGATCTCTTGGGAGGAGCAGATCTATGAGGATCTGACGTGGCTGGGCCTGACGTGGCCCACACCCGTTTTGCGCCAATCAGATCGCCTGCCACGATACCGTGCGGCGTTAGAGCGGCTCAATGCGCGTGGCCTGACCTACCCATGCCGGTGCAATCGCTCCGATATTGAGCTAGCTGCGGGCGCTCCCCAAGAGGGCGTGCCGCAGTTCGGCCCCGATGGGAGGATCTATCTAGGAACCTGTCGCCAGCGCTGCATGTCGGAGGCAGGCCCAAATGATGTGATCCGCCTCAATATGGCGGCCGCGCTGGAGCAGCTCTCTCAATTGGCTTTTTTTGAGACATCGCAGGATCTTGGCGGATGTATTTCACTAGAGCGGGACCACTTAATTCAGGCGGTGGGCGACATCATTCTCGTGCGCCGCAATATGGGCAGCTCCTATCACCTGTCGGTAGTGGTGGACGATGCAGATCAGGGGATCACCGATGTAGTGCGTGGGGCAGATCTGTTTGAGAGCACGCAAATACATGTGGTGCTGCAAGCCCTTCTGGACCTGCCCGTGCCGCGCTATCACCACCACCGTCTGATCCGCGATCCGCAGGGCAAGCGCCTCGCCAAACGAGACGACGCCCGCGCGATTGCGAAATATCGTGCCGAAGGTGCCAGTCCGCAAGACATCAGAGCGCTTGTCGGATTGGGTTGAAAAGAGAGAATTATCAGGCCATTGGCGTCATAATCTCAACTTCGTCTCCATCGCGCACTGCGGTGTAGAAACAACTGCGTCGATTGGTGTGGCAAGCAGGACCGGTTTGCCGCACCAGCGCCAACAGCGCATCCCGATCACAGTCCACCCGCAGCTCCACCAGCTCCTGAACGTGGCCGGAGCTTTCACCCTTGATCCAGAACGATTGGCGTGAGCGCGACCAATAGGTCACCCGCCTGGTCTCCAAAGTCTTGGCAACGCTTTCCGCATTCATCCAAGCCATCATCAGGATTTCGCCGCTTTCCACATCCTGTGCGATGCAGGGCACCAGACCGGCCTCATTGTAAGTGAGTGTTTCGGGCGAAAATTTCACCAGATCTTGCATGTCAAAAACCTTTTGCATCTCAGGGGCGCGCCCCTATGTATGGGGAACACCGCCTTAGGGAAACCCAGGAAGACGACATGTCCGGCGAAACCGACCTGATCAAGCTCTACTCCACCAAGATCCTCGCTCTTGCGGCGGATATCCCGCATCAGGGACGGCTGGAACATGCCGACGCGACGGTAAAGCGCCGCTCGCCCCTGTGTGGATCAACTGTGACGGTGGATGTGGCCCTAGAGGGCGGTAAAGTCGCGCGATTTGCACAGGACGTCAAAGCTTGTGCGCTCGGGCAAGCCTCAGCCGCCGTCGTGGGCGCAGCGATCATCGGGCGCAGCACGGGTGAGGTTGAAACAGCGCGCGATCAGCTGAAGGCGATGCTGACCGAAGACGGAGCCGTACCGGATGCGCCGTTTGAAGGGCTCGAAGTCCTGATCCCGGCACGGGAATTCAAGAACCGGCACGCCTCGATCATGCTGGCGCTAGAGGCCACGCTGGAGGCGATGCAGACCGCACAAAAGGCCGACTGCGCCTGACCTGCCGCGACGCCATCCTCTCCTAAACAGCCATACATAAGAAAAAACCGCCGCACATCCGGGCAGATGGCGGCGGTAAGTCAAAGCACTGTCATGCGGGACCCGGGAGACACCAAACACCGGAGGCAATGCTCTGGTGCGGATCGAACAGGCAATCGATCCTTACGGGACTTGAGGCTGGTGCCCCCGGCATGACAGCACAAAGGAAACTGTGAACGGGTTACAAAAGGCGTGAAGACGTCGCTTAGATCAGGCCCGGCAAGTGCAGACCAACAACCAGCATCACGACCAGAGAGGCTGCGCCAACGGCATCCTGCAGCAGGGTAGACTGTGAATTGCGCAGTGCGGATTTGAATTGCGTAACCATCTGGAAACCTCCTCGATCTCTGTCATGCGTTCGCGACGCCTTGTTGTCCTTTTGTTCTCATTTTGTGCGAGTCGTGTAAAGAACTTTTTGAGAACATTTGCGAACAAAATAGAACAAAGATGAGAACACGTTCCCGGAGAAACGGATTATCCCACTGAAATCAAACGGATAGCCTCATCCTGACGCAACAGCCACAACAGCGTGCGCGCCGCGCGCCCCCGGTCACTGGTCAAATCCGGGTCAGAGGTCATCAGGGCACGTGCGTCGCTCTGGGCGATTGCCATCAGATCCGCTTGTCGTTCCAGATCCGCGATCCGGAAACGCGGCAGGCCGGATTGGGCGGTGCCGATCACATCACCCGCCCCACGCATTTGCAGATCGGTTTCGGCAATGACAAAACCGTCTTCGCTTTCGCGCAGTACCTCAAGCCGCCTGCGCCCGCCCTCGGTGAGCGGAGGCTGATACATCAACAGACAGGTGGATCGGGCCGTTCCACGCCCGACACGCCCGCGCAGCTGGTGCAATTGCGCAAGGCCAAAGATCTCGGCGCGCTCAATCACCATGATGGAGGCATTGGGTACATTCACCCCCACCTCGATCACCGTCGTTGCGACCAGAACCCGAGTGCGCCCTTCCTGAAAAGCGGCCATGGCGGCGTCTTTTTCTGCGGGGGGCATCTGACCATGCACCAGCCCCACCACATCTTCGCCCAGCACCGCCCGCAGGTGTTTGAACCGCTCATCGGCAGCGGTCAGATCCATGACCTCGGATTCTTCGACCAGTGGACAGACCCAATAACACTGTCGTCCCTCGGCAATGGCGCGGCGCAGATGGTCCACCACCTCGGACATGCGTTCGGTGCTGAGGATCGCAGTCTTGATCGGTTTGCGTCCCGGTGGTTTCTCGTCGAGGATCGAGACCTCCATGTCGCCGTATTGGGTTAGTGCCAACGAGCGCGGAATCGGCGTCGCGGTCATCACCAGCACATCGGCACGCTTGCCCTTTTCAGCCAGCTCCATCCGTTGCCGCACGCCAAATCGGTGCTGTTCGTCGACAATGACCAGCCGCAAATCGTCAAAGACAACATCCTGCTGAAACACCGCGTGGGTGCCGACAAGGATATGAATATCGCCACGTTGCAGCGCCTCGGTCTTGGCGCGCCGGTCCTTGCCCTTGTCACGCCCGGTCAGGATCTCAAGCACCACACCGGCGTCATCGGCCAGGGGTTTCAGCCCCTCAAGATGTTGACGTGCAAGGATTTCTGTCGGCGCCATCATCACGCCCTGGCCACCGGCCTCCACGGCCACCAGCAGCGCCATAAAGGCCACCAGCGTTTTTCCCGCCCCGACATCGCCTTGCAGCAACCGATTCATACGCCGCCCGGAGGCCATATCGGCGGTGATCTCTTCGATCGCGCGCCCCTGTGCGCCCGTGGGCTTATACGGCAGCGCCGAGAGCACTTTGCTTTGCAGTTTTCCCGTGGCGACAGAGCTGCGTCCCGGCTGTTCTCGCTCCACCGAGCGGGCAATGGCCAGCGTCAGTTGATGGGCGAACAACTCATCATAGGCAAGCCGGGCCCGCGCCGGGGATTCGGGCTCCAGATCGCTCAGATGCCCCGGCGCATGGGCTGTGGCGATGGCCTCGTGCCAATCCGCCCAGCCCCGCTTGGTCTTATAGGATGCATCCACCCATTCGGTGAGTTCAGGCACCCTTTGCAAGGCACTCTGCACCGCCTTGAACATGGTTTTCTGCGTGATGCCGTGGGTCAGGTGATACACCGGTTCGAAATCCGGAATATCGCCCGCCTCCTCCAGCGGCAGCATGTGATCCGGGTGAACCATCTGCGCCATGCCGTCGAACAGTTCCAGCTTGCCCGAAATCACACGGCGGGACCCTTCCGGCAATTGCGCGGTTAGATAGCGGCTGCGCCCGTGGAAAAAGACCAGTTGAAACTCCGTTTCCTGATCCGTCACATCGATCCGGTAGGCCCCGCCCTTGTTGCGCGCGGGGCGATGGCGCCCTACCGTGATCTCAACCGTCGCCGTCGTAGGTAACTCAAGCCCTCGAATGGTCTCACGCCGACGCCGATCTACAAGGCTATAGGGCAGAGAGAACAACAGATCCCGTGGTGCCGTGATCTGCAACTGTGCAAAGTGCTCGGCGATTTTTGGCCCAACACCTTGCAAAGTTTCTAATTCCGCAAAAAGCGGGAACAGTTGTTCTGGGCGTCCGCTCATGATGTGCTCACGCCTGCCCGATCAAGTCCAGCCATTGATCCTCATCCATGGTACGAACGCCGAGCTCTGCTGCTTTGGTCGCCTTGGAGCCTGCCCCCGGACCAGCCACCAGAATATCGGTCTTTTTGGACACCGAGCCGGATACTTTTGCACCCAAGGCTTCTGCACGGGCCTTGGCTTCGACGCGGGTCATTTTCTCCAGCGTGCCGGTAAACACCACGGTCTTGCCCGCAACGGGGCTGTCCTCTGTCGGAGCGTCCGGTTCGATCACCTCCAGATGCGATATCAGCCGGTCAAAGGCCGCGCGTTCTTCCGGGTTGGCAAAGGCATCGGAAAGCGACAGCGCCACAGTCGGACCAAGCCCATCGACGCTGATCAAATCATCCCAAGCCGCTTGCGCATCAGGGGCAACATCACAGGCGGCAATCGCCGCTTTGCGTACTTCGGAAATCCTGGCGCGACGCTCCTCGGCCTGAGCGGTCTGCCGCTCCGACAGTTCTGCCTCATCTGCGGCCCGATGCGCCAGCGCTGCTGGGCGTGCTAGATCTGCGACCTCAGCAAGCGCAGCCCAAGTGCGGAAATGCAGGGCAAGATCTTTCGCGGCCACCTCGCCCACATGGCGAATGCCGAGGCCAAAGATCAGCCGCGCAAACTCGATGCGCCGCTTGTCATCAATGGCCGCAAACAAGGCCGTTGCAGATTTGTCGCCCCAGCCTTCGCGGTTCTTGAGCTGCTGCATCCCGCTGCCATATCTTTCTTTTAATTCAAAGATATCGGCGGGTTCTTTGACCCAACCGTCGCTGTGAAACTGCTCAACCTGCTTGGCCCCCAAGCCTTCGATGTCAAAGGCCGCGCGGGAGACAAAATGTTTGAGTTTCTCGACAGCCTGCGCCGGGCAGATCAACCCGCCGCTGCACCGCCGCACCGCATCGCCCTCCTCACGCACCGCCGGACTGTTGCAGCGCGGACAATGGGTCGGGAATGCATAAACTTCTGCGCCGTCGGGACGCCGGTTCAAGTCGACATCAGCAACCTTCGGGATCACATCGCCCGCGCGATAGATATGCACCCAATCGCCGACGCGGATGTCCTTGCCGTCCCGAATTGTCGCCCCCTTGGAGTCGAGGCCCGCGATGTAATCCTCGTTGTGCAACGTGGCGTTGGATACGACCACACCGCCCACGGTTACCGGCTGCAATCGCGCCACCGGGCTAAGCGCCCCGGTCCGCCCCACCTGAATGTCGATACCGTCGAGGCGCGTCCAGGCCAGTTCGGCCGGGAACTTATGCGCAATGGCCCAACGTGGGGTGGTGGAGCGAAAGCCGAGACGCTCCTGCAGCGCGAGGTCGTTTACCTTGTAGACGACGCCATCGATGTCATAGCCCAGATCCGCGCGCTGTTCTTCGATGCTGTGATAATGCGTCAGCAATTCCGCAATGGTCTGACAGCAGCGGGTCAGCGGGTTGGTCTGGAAGCCGAAGGATTTAAATCTCTCAATCGCGTCAATTTGCGTTTCTGCGAGAGGTTCAGACAGCTCACCCCAGCTGTAAGCAAAGAACCGCAATGGTCTGGCGCGGGTGATCTCGGCATCAAGCTGGCGCAGGGAACCGGCCGCCGCGTTGCGCGGGTTGGCAAAGATCTTACCGCCGGTTTCCGCGTGGCGGGCGTTCAGCGCCTCAAAATCTGCGTGGCTCATATAGACCTCGCCACGCACCTCTAGCACCTCCGGCGCGCCGGTGATCTGCTGCGGAATATCTTCGATGGTACGGGCGTTTTCGGTGACATTCTCGCCGACAGCACCGTCCCCCCGCGTCGCCGCTTGCATCAGCGTGCCATTCTCATAGCGAAGAGAGAGCGACAGACCGTCGATCTTCGGCTCTGCCGTAAAGGCAAGCGGGGCGTCGGAGGACAGGCCAAGGTAGCGGCGCAAGCCGGCGGCAAAATCCTCAACATCTTGATCTTCAAACGCATTTCCCAGCGACATCATGCGCACAGCATGCGCAACCTTGCCAAATCCGGAGGCGGCGGGCGCTCCAACGCTCTCAACACGCGTGCCTTCTTCGGCGAGTTCGGGAAAGGCCTCAGCAAGCGCCAGATATCGCCGTTTCAGACGGTCATACTCCGCATCCGACAGAGTGGGCGCATCTTTTTGGTGATAGTCGAGATCCGCGGCTTCAATTTTGGTTTGAAGCGCCTCAAATTCTTTGCGCGCATCGGTCACATTCATCGACCGGGGATCCTGCTCTGTCATCCTGGCTCCGCCCTTCGGGGTATCTGTCTTATCTTGGTGATAGTGCCCGATATGGAGGAGGTCCAGTGCCAGATCCAAGACACGAAAAACCCCGCCGGGATGCTCAGCCCGGCGGGGTTTAGAAAACGAATGCTCGCTAATGCGCGGTGCGCTTAGGCGCCTACTGCCATCCGTGGACCACCTGTGGCGTGATCTTCTTGCGGATCGCGCAGAACATAGCCACGGCCCCAAACGGTTTCGATGTAGTTGTCACCATCGGTTGCCGTGCTGAGTTTCTTGCGCAGCTTACAGATAAAGACGTCGATGATTTTCAACTCTGGCTCATCCATGCCACCGTAGAGGTGGTTCAGGAACATTTCCTTGGTAAGGGTTGTGCCCTTCCGAAGCGAGAGCAATTCCAGCATCTGGTATTCCTTACCGGTCAGATGCACGGATTTACCTTCAACGTCCACAGTCTTGGCATCAAGGTTAACCGAAATTTTGCCCGTCTTAATGATCGACTGGGAATGTCCCTTAGAGCGACGGATGATCGCGTGGATACGCGCCACCAGTTCTTCGCGATGGAAAGGTTTGGTCAGATAATCATCCGCCCCAAAACCAAAGCCCTTGATCTTATTCTCGGTGTCATCAGCGCCAGAGAGGATCAGGATCGGGGTCTCGATGCGCGACAGACGCAGCTGACGCAGAACCTCATGACCGTTCATATCTGGCAGGCCCAGATCCAGCAGGATCAGGTCATAATCGTAAAGTTTTGCCAGATCGATGCCCTCTTCGCCGAGGTCAGTCGTGTATACGTTCAAGTTTGCATGAGTCAGCATCAGCTCGATGCTTTTCGCCGTCGTGGGATCATCCTCGACCAGAAGAATGCGCATATTGGGTCTCCGCCTGTACTCTGTTGTCCTCAGGTTGCGTTAACCTTGCTGGGAAAAGGTTAATGTCCCGTTACCATGTTGGTTAATTTTCGCAATTCGTACAAGTTAACACGGCGGTTTTTACCTTAGGGATTACGATAATCCTTCAACCGGGTGGTTTTCAGCGCGTCTTCTCCATGGTCTGCAACCGCCGCGACCCAGCTTCTGAACTCTTCTTCGCTCAGATTATAGAGACGTAGCGCTTCGGTTTGGGGAATCAATCCATACAAAACGCCACGAACGACCGCCGCTTTACGCGACGCCACCCATCGTTTTGTTGTCTGAGGCGGCAAATCCGCACGAGTCATGACTGTTCCGTCCGGCAGAGTGACCGCACGGGGGCCATCAACTTTCTTTAAAAACATCGCTATGCCCTTACTAGGATGCGTATTCAGCTTGGTCAGGGCAGAGTGGCGTGGAGGCATTAACGGTAAGTGAAATCGCCCCCTTGAGAATACTTAGCATTTTCCTATATTCTTCGATGCTTTCCATCTCCTCTTTCGGACCCGCAAGGAGTACGCCATGGCACTGGACAATGAGGCACCAGTGAATTCGCTAGGTTTTGCAAAATCTCCCGCCGAGACGCGCGTCGTCGTCGCTATGTCTGGCGGCGTCGATAGCTCTGTTGTGGCGGCATATCTGGCGGAACAGGGCTACGATGTGGTCGGTGTGACGCTACAGCTTTACGACCACGGGGCGGCGCTGGCCAAAAAGGGCGCGTGTTGCGCCGGCATTGATATTCACGACGCCCGCCGAGTCGCGGAGGAGCGCGGCTTTCCACATTATGTTCTGGATTATGAGAACATTTTTAAGGATGCCGTGATTGACGAGTTCGCCGACAGCTATCTGGCCGGGGCGACGCCGGTGCCCTGCATCCGCTGCAACGAGCGCGTGAAGTTCAAGGATCTGCTGGAAACCGCCAAGGATCTGGAGGCCGACTGCATGGCAACCGGTCACTACATCCAGCGCAAGATGGGCGAACACGGGCCGGAGCTGCATTCCGCCGAGGATGCCAACCGCGATCAGAGCTATTTCCTGTTCTCCACCACGCCCGAACAGCTCGATTTCCTGCGCTTTCCGCTGGGCCACCTGCCTTCCAAGGACGCAACGCGTGAGATGGCGGCGCAATATGGCCTGTCGGTTGCGGATAAACCGGACAGTCAGGACATCTGTTTTGTCCCAAATGGCGACTACGCCTCGGTGATTGAGAAACTGCGCCCCGGCGCGGCGGAGCCGGGACAGATCGTGCACGCCGATGGCCGCGTGTTGGGCGAGCACAACGGTGTCATTCACTACACCATCGGCCAACGTCGCGGCCTTGGCATCGGCGGGCTGAGCGAGCCGCTCTATGTGGTGAAGCTCGATGTGGACCAAAAGCAGGTCATCGTCGGACCAAAGGACATGCTGGCCACCCGCCGGGTGCCGGTGCGCGAGATCAACTGGCTGGGGGATGAGCATTTCACCACCCGCACGGAATGGCATCTGAGCGTCAAGGTGCGCTCCACCCGCCCACCGCGCGATGCGATCATTCGACCGATCTCGGACACCGAGGCGGAGGTGGAATTGTTTTCCGCCGAGGAAGGCATTTCGCCCGGTCAGGCCTGTGTGTTCTATGATCCAAACGGCAGCCGCATTTTTGGCGGTGGCTGGATCTGGAGAGGTCACTAAAACGAGGGAGCCTCCGGGCTCCCTTTTTTGCTCAGACCCTGCTGTAACGCCTCAAACCTGCGGTAGCCGATCAAGAACCGCACGCGCGGCACGCAGGCCGGGGGCATCGCCCCCCTCGCCAACCCGATCCATCGTCAGGCGCATGGCATCCTGTTGCGCGTCAGGCGCGCTCAGCACCTGATCAAGCCGCGCCGCAATATTTTCGGCTGTGCATTCGGGACCAAGGCATTCGGGCACCACGCGGGTTTCGCTCACCAGATTGACCAATGTCACCGTATCAATCAGCGCCATGCGCTTCATGATCTGCCACGTGAGCCAATTGAAGCGATAGGCAATCACCATCGGCGTGCGCGCCGCCGCCAGTTCCAAAGACACCGTTCCCGATGCGGCCAAAGCCAGACCCGCAGTGGCAAAGGCTGCGCGTTTATGCGCGGCAAACTCAGCGCCCGCATGATCGGCGGGATCGAGCACGATACAGCCCTCGGGCCAGTCCATGAGTTTTTCACGCACCAAAGGCGCCACATGCGCGGCTGCCGGAACGACGATCCGGTGCCCCGGGTGTTTGGCGTTGAACTCACGCAGGGCTGCACCGAAGACATCCGAAAGCCGTGCAACCTCGGAGCGGCGCGAGCCCGGCAAGGCCAGCAAAACCGGCGCATCGCCCAGATTGAACGCCGTACGGAACGCCGCAATCTCAGCCTCTGTCGCCTGAGGTTCCGCCACCACCGGATGGCCGACAAAATCGCACTCCATCCCGGCGGCTTCCATGTAAGGCGGCTCGAACGGCAACAGCGCCAGCACGTGATCGATGACCTTCGCCATCTTTGTCGCGCGCCCCGGACGCCAGGCCCAGACGGAGGGCGCAACATAGTGCACGGTGCGAATATCGCTGACGTCTTTCACCAGCTTTGCAACGCGCAGAGAAAAATCCGGGCTGTCGATGGTGATCATCACGTCGGGCTGCATTGCCACCACCGCATCGGCGGTTTCCTGAATGCGGCGCTTGAGGTCAAAGTACTTTGGCAGAACCTCGGCGATTCCCATGACGGAGAGTTCCTCCATCGGGAACTGCGACCTGAGCCCCTCGGCCTGCATCAGGCTGCCGCCGATGCCTTCAAAGGACACAGCCGGAGACAGGTCCTTGAGACCGCGCATCAATGCGGCACCCAGCCGGTCGC
Source organism: Tritonibacter mobilis F1926 (assembly GCF_000376545.2). Classification (NCBI taxonomy): domain Bacteria; kingdom Pseudomonadati; phylum Pseudomonadota; class Alphaproteobacteria; order Rhodobacterales; family Paracoccaceae; genus Tritonibacter; species Tritonibacter mobilis. The sequence continues at coordinate 1,364,495 of NZ_CP015230.1, read as the reverse complement.
CCGAAGGCTCACCAGCGAGGATAAACACCCGAAGGCTCATGGGATCAGGCCTGACGCAGCCAGAGGAACATGCCCCGGCGGTCGCAAGCAGCGATGACCTCTTCACGGTCCAGAACGATCACACCCTCGGCCTCGAGGACAATGCCGTTCAGACCGGCCATGGCCGCACCTTCGACGGTGGCCGGGCCAATGGTCGGCAGATCGGCGCGCCGGTCCTGTCCGGCCTTCGGGGCCTTGTAGAACAGACCACCCTGCCCGTCCGGACGGTTGGCGAGGCTCGCGAGCATCCAATCCGTGCCAAACAGGGTCTCGATTGCAATCGCCTGACCAGACCGCACCGCGCAGGCTTGCCCGATGTCGGCGGCACTCAGGCCAAAGGCGATAACCGAGGCACGTTCGGCATCCGCCTTGTCGATCTCGCCCGGCTGTACCTTGGTCGGAACACCCTCATCCATCAAGAGATCCGGTGCAATTTCATGAGCGGCCTTCACGGCGAAACCGCTCTGTTCGAGAATGCCGATCACCGCCCGCAGCGCCCCGTCATCGCCTGCGGCAATGGCCGCCTGCAACACCGGCACCAGCGGCAAAGTGGCAGCATCAATCGCGCCCGGATCAATCTGAGGTCGCGTCACGGCACCCGCCAGGCAGACCTCGCTCACACCTTGGCTTTTCAGCTGTTCCAGAAAGCTGCCGAGTTGTTCGAGGCGAAAGGTAACGTCCGCCTCGACGAGGTCGGGTTCAGACCCTGCCATTGCGCACACCATGGGGCGCTCCGGCAAACGTGCAATCAACTCGGCTGGCAAAGCGCCGCGACCGGCAATCAGTGCAATCATGTCGGGACCTTTCTCAGCCGCCGGGGGTCAGGAAGTGGCGGTCGCTCTGACCGGTAATAAAGGCGACGATTTCCTGCACATATGCGCTGTCGTTTTCGTCTCCCAATCGGCGGGCGCGTTCGGAAAACGTCCCCTCGCCCTGCGCCAGCATCTGAAACGCCGCCCGGAGTGCGGTGATGTCCGCACGGCTCACTCCACGACGTTTGAGGCCAACAAGGTTCAACCCGTCAAGCTCCCCGCGTGAGGCCTGCACCAGACCGTAGGGAATGACATCATTGGTCACCATGGTCACAGCGCCAATGATGGCACCACGCCCGATGCGCACCCATTGGTGAATGCCCGAAAGCCCGCCAATGATAACGTCGTCCTCAAGCACGCAATGGCCGGCTACGGCGGCAGAGTTCACAACGATCACCCGATCCCCGATCTGAGCATCATGCGCAATATGGCAACCCGCCATAAACAGCCCATCATCACCGATACGGGTAATGCCGCCACCGCCCTCGGTGCCCGCATTCACTGTCACATGCTCGCGGATACGGTTACGCTTGCCGATGACAGTGCGGCATTTCTCGCCTTTGAATTTCAGATCCTGCGGGATTTCGCCCAGCACAGAAAATGAAAAAACAACGGTGTCATCGCCGATCTCGGTGTCGCCGGTGACAACCACGTGGGATTTCAGGACCACGCGGTCGCCCAACACCACCTCAGCGCCGACGATGCAAAACGGGCCGATCTCGCAGCCTTCGCCGATTTTGGCGCCATCCTCGATAATGGCGCTGGGGTGAATAGTGTTCATCAGCCGTCCTTTCCGTCCCGGTCGATCATCGCGGTAAACTCGGCCTCAGCCGCCAGTTCACCATCAACAGTGGCGCGACCGGAGAATTTGAAGATCTTGCCACCGGGCTTGCCGCGCACCGTTTCCACGTGCATTTCCAGCACGTCTCCGGGGACAACCTTGCGGCGGAATTTGCATTTGTCGATATTCATGAAATAGATCAGCATATCGGTGCCGATCAGATCCATGCCAACCCCCAGCATCACGCCCGAGGTCTGCGCCATGGCCTCAACGATGGTGACACCCGGCATGATCGGCGTGCCCGGGAAATGGCCCTGGAAATGCGGCTCGTTCATGGTGACGTTCTTGATGCCACGCGCGGATTGATAGCCGTCGATATCAACCACCTTGTCCACCAGCAAAAACGGATAGCGATGTGGCAGGATCTGTTGGATCAGGCCGATATCGGCACTTTTGAGGTCAGGATTGGCGTCAGCACTCATGGGTCACGTTCCGTTGGTTTCATCAGATGTGTGTCGTAGCAATTGCAGCTATTTGGAGCAAGCTCAGGGCTGGTTGCTGTCGGGAGCGTTCTCATCGAGCCCTTCCCCAAGGATAGCATCGATTCGCGCGATGGCGAGGTCGGTGACATCAATGGAGTCAGCGCTCAAGAGAACTGTAGATTGCTCGAGAATAGCCGCAGCACCCGTCTCCGCCATGATCTGCTCAAGGATCGGGATCGAGGTTTGCCGAAACTCACGCCGTGCCTCATCGCGGGCATTGGTGATTTCGAGAAACTTCGCTTCTTGTGTGCTGCGCGTTTCTTGAACTTTTTGATCGAACGACTGAGCAAGCGCTCTGAAAGCATCCGGATCCGTTGTGGATCGCCGCTCTGCCAGATCAAGCTCTTCGGCGCGCAACTCAGCCTCGATACGACGGTTTTCGGCCATTAGGACGGCGCTGCGCCCTTCCATTTCGCGCGCGATGCGCTGACCGTACTCACTCTCGGAGAACATGCGATCAGAATGGATTGTGAGCAGCAAGCTCTTGGGGATACCGAGGTTCTGTTCAAGAGAGAACCCACCCAACCCGACATTGGGCGCTGCCTCTTGCGCTTGCAAAATGCTGCTGGACAGCAGGGTTACAATCCCTGCTGTCCAGATGATTTTTAGTGGTCTAACGCGTCGCAACAGGGTCAGAACCGCGCCTGAATCGTCAGGTCGAAGTTGCGTTCCTTGTCAAAGTCTTCCTTGACCAGCGCTTTGGAGAAGTTGAACCGCAGTGGGCCAAGACCCGTGGTCCACAAAAGCGAGAAACCGACGACATGGCGGAAAGAGCCATCGCGACCAACAACGTTACCGACGAGGTCCGCGTTTGAGTCTTCAAGTCCCCAGAGGTTGCCAACATCATAGAAGACACCGCCACGCAGGCCGAGTTCTTCTGGAAGTCCCAACGGGAACTCCGCGTCAAAACGTGCAACCGCATAAAGGTTCCCGCCCAGAGCGTCGTCGTAGCTGCCACTCATGTCGCGTGGGCCGATACCGCCCGGCTCAAAACCGCGCAGTGTCTCCGATGTCAGCAAGAAACGGTCGACGGTGCGGCTTTTGTTATCGCCCAGCCACCCAAGATACCCGGTCTCAACTGTGGCCCGCAGCGTGACCTCTTCGTTGAACACAAGCTTCTGCGCAACGATTTTACTGGTTGCGCGGATATATTCGTTGTCCCCGCCAAGGCCCGCGTAATCGACGCCACTTTGGATCAGGAAGCCAGCGGTCGGGTTAAGACCGGTGCGACGGCTATCGTAGGTGAAAGTAGCACCAATCGAACTGGTGGTGCGCTTACCTGCTGCGATCTCTCGCTGCAAAACAGGCCCCACACGCGGTTGACCGCTGCTATTTGGCCCGCGGCTTTCCATCTCGTTTTGTTCAAAACCATAGCGCAGCTGCAGCGATGTCGTGTCGCTCGCATCAAAGGTGATGGACGGACGGAAGATCACCGATTTGGTGTCATATTCCGAATAGCTCGATTCCGTCTCGCTCAGGCCCAAGTCGATTGCGAACTGCAGATCACGGCCCAACAGCTTGGGCTCTACAAAGCGCATGTTATACGCCTCGGTGTCCTGTGCGGTCGAGATATTGAACGACAACTGCTGACCACGGCCCAAGAAGTTGTTCTCGGAAATACCGATGGCGACACCGATACCATCATCAACCGAGTACGACCCACCTAGGGTGAAAGACCCCGTTGGCTGTTCCTCGACGTCGACGTCAACAATCACCTCATTTGGTGTGCTGCCCTGACGCACGTCCACTTCCGACTGGGAGAAGAACCCCAGTGCTTTGATACGTTCAGCACTGTTACGGATCTCACGCTGGTTGAGCGGATCGCCTTCAACAATGTTGAACTGACGGCGGATCACCCGATCAAGCGTGGTGGTATTGCCCTCGATATCGATGCGCTCAACAAAGATACGCGGACCGCGCACCATGGCGAATTCGACATCAAGTGTCAGATCACGGTCATTGCGGGTGACACGCGGCTCAACCCGCAGGAAATCGATCCCCTGCCGCACCGCCAACTGTTCCAACGTCTGAATGGCGTTCTCAATCACCAGCGGAGAGTAGGTTACACCCCGTTTGACGCGCAGCTGACTGCGGTACACATCCGGGTCAGCATCAGCAAATTCACTGGTGACGGTAATATCACCGAACTCGAATTTTTGCCCTTCGGTGACATCCACCACGAGGAAAGCCGCGTCGCGTTCCTTGGTGACTTCAGCATTGACGCTGTTGACCCGGAAATCGACATAGCCGCGTGAGCGATAGAAATCAGTCAGGACCTGACGGTCGAACTGAATGCGATCTTCGATCAACGTGTCACGGTTGATCAATGCACGAAGGAAGGTCGCCTGTTTGGTTTCCAGCACGCGGCGCAGGCGGCGGTCGGAATAGGCACGGTTACCGACAAAGGACACGCGTTCGACTTCGACGGTGTCACCTTCGGAAATTTCAAAGACGAGATCGACGCGGTTGTCGTTACGACGGATGATGCGCGGCGTCACACGCGAGGCCAAACGCCCCTGTGCGCGATAAAGCTCCGCAATCGCGCCAGCGTCGCGTTCCGCCTGATCGGCACTGAACACACGACGGGGTGACGACTGAATCACCTCGGCCAAAGCATCATCTTTGAGGCGTTTGTTGCCTTCAAAATTGATCCGGCTGATGGTCGGGTATTCGACCACTTTGATCACCAGCGTATTGCCACGCGGCACCAGCTCAACCGACTCGAACAATCCGCTGTCGAACACGCCGCGATAGGCATCATTCAACGCACCACCACTCACCCGCTCGCCACTCGACAGCCCAGTGTAGGCAACGATGGTCGAGCTTTGGATTCTCTGGTTCCCTTCGACGCGCACGTTAGTGAAACGGTACTCTTGGGACTGAACCGGCAGAGGCGCTATTCCAAGCCCCACCGCAAGAACCGCAGAAAGCGCGGTAGAACCAAGAAAGCCTTTAAAAGAAACGGACATAGCACTCTCCCGGCGCACTTCGCGGGCAAGTGCCGCGTTTTTCCCCCAGACCATCAATTATAACCCAATTATTATAGCAGCTTGATAAGCTGCGTACCGGGTTTGGACCCGCTTGTCAAAAACAAGAAAAGCAGCGGGCACCATGCCGCTGCTTTAGTGTTTCACGTAACTCGTTTTGCGCCCGGTGAAATCCGCGATTCACCCCCGTTAATCAAAGACTGGACGCGATCCAGATACCTGACAGTATCGCCGCCGAAATCGCCCCTACGAACAGGAAACGGTCGGCGTTGAGGCGGACCAACAGGTCCAACCCTGCAAAAGATTGCTGCAGCGATTGCATGCTTGCTCCCACTATTCTCGTTAGATCCCGATTTGATCGGAATCGCTCACCCGTGGATCAGTCTAGGCAAGATTTGTGGCGACATCTGGGCAGGAGAAAGGCGAGCCTGCCTCATCCTGCCCAGATACGCACCAAATACGCGAAGGAGAAATCGTCAGATTTAGCAGAACAACAGATCGTTGCTGACCGAGAAGATCATCAGACCAAGGATCAGCGTGAGGCCAATCATCATCAGGATCTGCATGGCGCGATCGTTGGGGGGCTTTCCGGTCACCGCCTCATAGGCAAAGAACACCAGATGCCCGCCGTCCAGCACTGGCACTGGAAACAGGTTCAAAAGCCCAATGCCCGTCGACAGTGCCGCAATCAACCAGATGAAGTTCATCGCACCCTGACTGGCCAGCGTACCGGAGATTTCAGCAATCGCCACTGGACCGGAGAGGTTACAGGTGCTGATCTGCCCGGTGATCATGTGCTTCAACCCTGAGAGGGATTGTTCGATCATGATCCAGACCTGCGTGACCCCCTGCCCAACCGCCGCGAGCGGCGACACAGATTCGCGGGCCGGATCAAACGCCAGACCGCCAGCAATGCCGATCCGCCAATTGGTTTGGAAACCACCCTCGGCAGTGGGCTCATCGGTGCGCCGTGGGCTTAGGATCAGGTCGCGCGTTTGCCCGTTATTCCAGACGGCCAACTCCAGTGGTTCGCCCGCGCCGGTCTCAACCCGTTCCTTGAGATGAGAAAAGGCAAAGATCTCCTCGCCATCGACCGCAACAATCACATCACCCTCGCGCAATCCGGCGTCCGAGGCCGCACTGCGGGGCGCAACGCCGGTTACGATGCTGGGCGTTAGATATGGCCCCTGCGCGATAGTCTCCTGACCATTGCGAGACACGCGGTATTCCAGAACCTTTTCAACCGGAATGCTGTCTTCAAAGGCGGCCCATGCAACGCCATCGGAGAAATCAGGCGTATCAATCCCTGCCACTGCAAGAATCTCATCTCCGGGCTGCAAGGTGTAACCCGCAGCAGGCAAGTCTTTGACCGCCCCCACCGCGAGAGGCTCCTGCATCTGCCCCCGGCTCAGGTTCACACCCGTAAAGATGACGGCCGCGAGGATGAAATTGAACACCGGACCCGCAGCAACTGTCGCGGCACGCGCCCAGAGCGGGGCGCCATGCATGGTCTTGCGCAGCATTTCCGGATCACTCTGTGCCGCAGTTATCGCGCCGGAATCCTTGCCCGACGCGGCATCCGCATCGCCAAGGAATTTCACAAACCCGCCAAAGGGAAACGCCGCCAGTTGCCAGCGCGTGCCGCGCTTATCGACCCGGCTGGCCAATACCGGACCAAATCCAAGCGAAAAGACCTCCGGATGAATGCCACTCCAGCGCCCAACGATGTAGTGTCCGTATTCATGTACGAACACGATGATCGAAAGCACCACGACAAAGCTGCCAATCGTGTAGAGGAACCCGCCCAGTTGCGAGACCAGAAATACTGCGTCCAAAACTCTATCCTGTTCGTTGCGCCACGATCTGATCCGCCGCCTGCCGCGCCAGATCGTCAACTTGGGTGACGTTTTCAAGTGTCATTGAGGCGTCAATAAGGCCCGGCTGAGCCTCGAGCGCCTCCAACACCTGTTCAGTTATGGTGGCCATATCGAGAAAGCCAATGCGACCCGCGATAAAGTGATCAAGCGCCCGCTCTTTGGCCCCGTTAAAGGCCGCGCCGCTCAACCCGCCGCGCGCCATCACGTCCTGCGCCTGCCGGAGCGCCGGATAGCGCTGCAAGTCCGGAGTGCGGAATTCAAGCTGCCCGACAGCCGCGAGATCCAGTCTCTCAACCGGCAGTTCCTTGCGATGCGGCCAATGCAAGGCATATCCAATAGCGTGGCGCATATCAGGCGCGCCAAGGTGGCTCATCAATGCACCATCGCGAAAGCCCACCAGCGCGTGCACCAGCGATTGCGGATGCACCAGAACCTCAATCTGCTCAGGTGAGATACCAAAGAACTCTCTGGTTTCAATGACTTCGAGCGCCTTATTGAACATAGACGCGCTATCTATGGTGATCCGCTGCCCCATATCCCAGTTGGGATGCGACGAGGCCTGCGCCAGCGTTGCGGTTTTTAAATCCGCAAGCGGCCAATCCCGAAATGCCCCGCCCGAGGCCGTGATGATGATCCGCTCCACATCCTCGATTTGTTCACCGACAAGAGCCTGAAACACCGCGGAATGCTCGCTATCCACGGGCAGGATGCGCGCGCCATGCTGTGCGGCGGTTCGCATCAATAACTGTCCCGCGCAGACCAGCGATTCCTTATTGGCGAGCGCCAGTGTCGTGCCTTGCTCCAGCGCCGTTAGGCCCGGTGCAAGCCCTGCTGCGCCCACAATCGCTGACATGATCCAATCAGCCGGGCGGCTGGCAGCCTCCACCAAGGCCCGCGCGCCCGCGGCAGCCTCTACATCGCTCCCGGCCAACGCAGCGCACAGTTCCGGCAAGCGCGATTCATGCGCGGTGATCGCAATCTCCGCGTTCAGCTCGATCGCATCACGCGCCAGTTGCGCCACATTGTGACCACCGCTCAATGCCACGACATCATAGGCCTCCGGCGCCCGGCGGATCAGGTCAATCGTGCTCTGACCAATAGAACCCGTTGCACCGAAAATGGATATTTTTCTCATCTAGAACCTATTCGTCGTCGTCCTCTCCCCGGTTTCCCGAGGGTGAGGTCATCCCCAGATGACAGCGATCAAAAAGCAGAGCGCGCCTGCCCCCAGCATCCCATCAAAGCGATCAAACACGCCGCCATGACCGGGAATAAGCTGGCTGGAGTCTTTAACATCCATACGCCGCTTCAGAGCGCTTTCGGCGATATCGCCTGCCTGACTGGCCATCGACACGAGGATTGAAATCCAGATGAGGTTTGCAGGCAATCCGGCGAAAACCGAGAAGATCAAACCGACACCCGCTGCAGCCACCCAACCGCCAGCGGTGCCGGACCATGTTTTCTTGGGGCTGACAGCTGGCCAGAACTTTGGCCCGCCGAAATATTTCCCTGCAAAATAACCAGCGACATCGGTCGCCACCACCACGCAGATTAGCCAGACGGTCCAACTGACCCAGAAAGCGTCACGCAGCCATACCAGCCCAAAGCCACCCAGCAGCACCCATGCAAGAATGATGAGAAAGGATGTCTTTCGCTGCTCCAGAACACGAATGCCGAGCAACAGAGGCAGCGCGAGAACCGGCACCGCCACAATCAGCGGCATAAAGCAGGCAAGAAACACCAAAGCAGCTGCTGCAACGCCATATCCAACGGCGGCCAAGCTGTTGTCTTTGCGATACATTCGGGTCACTTCCCAGAACACCGCGCCGACGCTCAGCGATACAAATAACGCAAAGGCCACCCCGCCCAGATAGCTGGCACCTCCACCCACCAAGAGCAAAACCAGAGCCGACGCTGTGCGCGGCCCCAGGTCTGCCCAACGGCTGGTTTTCACAGCGTGCGAGGACATAGAGTTCTTCATTTCTTTACAGCCCCGAAGCGTCTGTCGCGATTGCCAAAATTCTGGCAGAGCCGCGCCAGTTCATCTGAGGAGAAATCCGGCCAGAGCGTGTCGATAAACTCGTATTCCGAGTAGGCCGACTGCCAGAGCAGAAAGTTCGAAATCCGCGCTTCGCCGGATGTGCGGATCACCAGATCCGGGTCCGGCAACACATGAGTGTCGAGATATCGCGGCAGTGTTTCCTGATCCACGTCAGCAGGATCGAGTTTGCCATCGGCCACATCCTGCGCCAGACGCTGGGTGGCACGGGCCACCTCATCGCGACCGCCATAGTTCAGCGCAATGGTCAGATGGGTGCCATCGTTGCCTTCGGTCTCGTGCTCCAACGCATCCATCAGCTGCACAAGCTTAGTGTCCAGCCGCACCCGGTCACCGATGAACCGCACGCGCACGTTCTTGGCCGCCAGTGCCTTCATTTCCTTGGAAATATAACGGCGAAACAGGCTCATGAGCCCGGCGACTTCAACTTGGGTGCGTTTCCAGTTTTCGGTCGAGAACGCAAATATCGTCAGATATTTGATGCCCAATGCGGGGCAGCATTCCACCACTTCGCGTACACGACGCGCGCCTGCATGATGCCCAAAAAGCCGTGGCCGCCCGCGCGCCTGCGCCCAGCGGCCATTGCCGTCCATAATGATCGCAACATGTCTAGGCCCGTCACCAATGCCCGGCGCCGCATTCTCCGCACCAGCCGCAGCCGGGGTTTCGCTATCCGTGACGCGTGACATATGCGCTGATCAAACCTGCATGATTTCGGCTTGTTTGGTCTCCAGCGCGGCGTCCACGGCCTTGATCATCTTGTCGGTCAGATCCTGTACCTCGGCTTCCCAGAACTTCTGGTCATCCTCGGACATGCCCTCGGACTTGGCTTTCTTGATCTGGTCCATCCCGTCACGGCGTACGTTACGAACCGAGACGCGTGCGTGTTCAGCGTATTGGCCCGCAACTTTGGTCAGCTCACGGCGGCGCTCTTCATTGAGCTCCGGAATCGGCAACATAATGATGGTACCGTTGAGCTGAGGGTTGATGCCAAGGCCAGACTCGCGGATGGCTTTTTCCACCTTACCGACGAGACCCTTGTCCCAGACGTTGATGGTAACCATGCGCGGCTCAGGCACGTTCACGGTGCCGACTTGGTTGATCGGAGTCTGCGATCCATACGCATCAACCATCACTGGCTCCAGCATCGAAGCGGAGGCACGACCGGTTCGCAGGGACGCGAATTCGGTTTTCAGGTTGGCCATCGCACCATCCATGCGGCGTTTCAGATCGTCGGTGTCCAGTTCAAACTCTTCAGACATGCTGCTCTCCCCTTGCTTGAGGCGGTCTTGAGGACGGCTCTTACGCCATCACATGTGTATTGTATAGCGATCTCGGCGGACAAACACCCGCGAAACCTTCGGAACTCGGTGAAATCCCACGCAAAACACGCGCCAGATTGCCGACGCGTGTCGCAGGGTATCGGCCTCGCGGAGTTAGCCGTGCACCTTGGTAAAAGTGCCCTTGCCCGCCAGAACACCCCGGAATCCGCCGGGTTCATCCAGACCAAACACAATCAGAGGCAGATTGTTGTCACGCGCCAGCGCAATGGCCGAAGCATCCATGACTTTCAGGCGTTTGGCCAGAACATCGTCGTAGCTCACGCTGTCATACCGCTTGGCGTCGTCGTTGGTTTTGGGATCTTTGTCGTAGACCCCATCAACGCCGTTCTTACCCATGAAGATCGCTTCGCAATTCATTTCATTGGCACGCAGGGTCGCGGCGGTATCGGTGGTGAAATAGGGGTTACCTGTGCCCGCGGCAAAGATGCAGACCCGTTTCTTCTCAAGGTGGCGCACGGCCCGGCGTCGGATGTAGGGTTCCGCCACCTCGTCCATGCGAATGGCCGAAATCACCCGCGTATAAACCCCCAGATCTTCGAGCGCGGATTGCATCCCCAGCGCGTTCATCACCGTGGCAAGCATCCCCATATAATCCGCAGTGGTGCGTTCCATACCCTGCGCAGAACCCGACAGCCCGCGAAAGATATTGCCGCCCCCGATCACCATACAAATCTCAACACCGAGATCGTGAACCGATTTCACTTCCTCGGCGATTCTGCGAACGGTCGGCGGATGCAGGCCAAAACCCTGCGTTCCCATCAGGGCCTCGCCGGAAATCTTCAGCATCACACGTTTATAACTAGCGGCCGTTGAGACGTCCGGCTGATCAGGGCTCTGGGGCATGTTGCGCTCCGCAATATGTCGGGGTTAAAACTCGCGGCAAAATGAAGCAAAAGCCGCCGAGGATCAATCCAGCCTGCCGGATAATTGCCGATCTTCTTCAGAACGCCTCTCGCAAACACAGGCCGCCTTACATATGCGCAGCGGAAAGCCTTGATGGACATAGAAAATATCCCCGCCGACAGGCCTGTACTCATCGCCGGACCCACCGCGTCGGGGAAGTCGGAACTGGCACTACGCATCGCGGAGCGAGATGGCGGTGTCATAATCAACGCCGATGCCAGTCAGGTCTATGACTGCTGGCGCGTGGTGACCGCGCGCCCATCCGCCCAGGACGAATCCCGTGCGCCGCATCTGCTCTATGGTCATCTGGCCTATGATGCGCCCTACTCCGCCGGGCACTGGCTGCGCGAGGTGACGCCCCTGCTGAACGGCCCCGAACGCCCAATTATCGTTGGCGGCACCGGGCTTTACTTTTTAACGCTGACCGAAGGCATGGCAGAAATCCCGGCCACGCCAGCTGCAATACGGGCAGAAGGGGACCAGATGTCGCTTGAAGCGCTCAGTGATGCCTTGGATGACATCACCCGTATGCGGATCGACATGAAGAACCGCGCCCGTGTTCAGCGCGCATGGGAGGTCCTTCGCGCCACCGGGCGTGCGCTTGCCGACTGGCAGGATGACACCCCGCCACCGGTTTTGCCCTATGAAAGTTGCACCGCCTTGGTGGTTGAGGCTGATCGGGACTGGCTGGAAGCGCGCATCAGACGCCGCTTTTCGATGATGATTGCCAATGGCGCGCTTGAGGAAGCGCGCGCGATGCAGGGGCGCTATGATCCCAGCCTGCCGTCCTGCAAGGCAATTGGCGTGCCGGAACTCATGGCCCATCTCAGCGGCGATCTTAGTCTAGCCGAGGCCGAAGAAAGCGCCTCTGTCGCCACCCGCCAATATGCAAAACGTCAACGCACATGGTTCCGTTCACGCATGAAAAAATGGCAAAGGGTCAGCCCTTCGCCATAAGCGCAGCGCGATAGATGCGTAAAAATCAGCCCTTACTCGCCTTTCTTGAACAAATTTTGCAAAAAAATTGAACGAATCACCGGCACAGGCCAATCTCGATTTCAACGAGAATAAGAACAGCTATTCACAGCAAGATGCCATTTGATCCAAACACCCATGGGCCTTTAGATGTAAGCCCGCTGCTGCGGCTTATGTCGGCTGGCAATTGGCAGATTGAGCTCGCGCATGAGCGCGACTGTCATCTGGTAATCTGGGTGACCCGTGGTCAGGGACGTATGCTGCTGGATGGTCAATGCCGGGGGTTTGGTCCGCACACCGCCATCTGCGTTCCCGCGCGCACATTGTTCTCGCTTGAGCTTGGCCGACAAAGCATCGGTCAGGTTCTCCAGATCGGCGAAGATATCCCCTGCGGCCTGCCAGATACGCCCATGCAGATCCGTATCAATGATATGCAGGAACAGGCCCGCATCAATTCCCTCTTTGATGCAGCACTGCGCGAACAACAGGTGAGCGACGACCACACGGCTCAGGCAATCAGAAGTTACGCCGACCTGATTGGGATCCACATGCAACGTCTGTGGCAAACCGCACCAGAAAACAGCAAACTTTCCGCGGCGCGCAAACTCTGCCGCGCCTACTGCGCGCGATTGGCCGAGGATAGCGAAGGTGCCTTTAACATGGCTGGGCACGCAGCGGCACTGGGCGTCACACCGACACATCTAACGCGTGTCTGCCGACAAGAGACAGGAAAGACCGCTGCCGCGTTGCTCACGGAACGCCAACTGCACGCCGCCCGGAGCCTTCTGATCCGCACCTCGCTGCCGATGCGTGACATTGCACAAAGCCTCGGCTTTGGCAGCGCCGCCTATTTCACCCGGTTCATCACGCAGCACACCGGCAGCACACCGAGCGCTTTGCGCAAGAAAGCGCGCCGCCCAGCGACCAGCGCCTCCGCGCATCACTGACTCGCTGAAATTTTCAGATTTCTGGACACAAGTGTCTTTTTGTCAAAAGCGACAAGAAAAATGTCGCTTTTATACACTTTCATGCCGATACTGTGCATTGACCTGCCCGCTCAACTGGTGCCGTATAGTGGGGATGGGGAAACTTTGTGACAATTCAAACACCTCAGCACGATGCCCGCCTGCCAACGTCAGGATGGTGTCATGCGACAGGTCGCCGCCCCACGACGCTCTAGACAGGGAGACATATATGACCACCACCAAACTCAAGAGCTCGACGACCCACCATTGGGCGGCAGAGATGCATGCGCAGGAGTTGAAGGCCGGAAAGATCTCGCGCCGCGAGTTCCTGACCCGCGCCACTGCGCTGGGCGTTTCAGCCACTGCGGCCTATGGTATGATCGGCCTGAGTGCCCCGGCGCGCGCCGCAGAAGGCATGAAAGAAGGCGGCACGCTGCGCGTCCAGATGGATGTTCGTGGCCTGAAAGATCCGCGCACGTTCGACTGGTCCGAAATCGGCAACGAGATGCGCGGCACGCTCGAATATCTGGTTGAGTACAACAACGATGGCTCTTTCACCCCGATGCTGCTGGAAAGCTGGGAAGTGAACGACAGTGCCGACGAATATATCCTGAACGTCCGCAAGGGTGTGAAGTGGAATAACGGTGATGACTTCACTGCCGAGGACGTGGCGCGCAATCTCAAAGGGTGGTGCGACAAGGACATGGAAGGCAACTCCATGGCTGGCCGTTTTGGCAGCCTGATCGATCCGGACACCAATCAGGCGCTGGAAGGCGCGATTGAAGTCATCGACAGCCACACCGTGAAGCTGAACCTGCCCAATTCCGATATCTCGATCATTCCGGGCATGGCGGACTATCCGGCAGCAATCACCCACGCGAGCTTTAGCGCCGATGACGCGCAGAATGCAGTGGGCACCGGACCTTACCTGATTTCCGAACTGGAAGTCGGCGTAAAATGCACCCTCACGCGCAACGAGAACCACACATGGTGGGGCGAAGAGGTGTTTGGCAAACCTGCGCTCGACAGCATCGAATATATCGATTTCGGCACCGACCCGTCATCGTGGCTGGCCGCACTGGAATCCGAAGAAGTTGACATGCTCTATGAATCCGTTGGGGAATTCATCGACGTGATGGACTCGCTCGGCTTTGTGAAATCCGAAGTTGTTACCATGTCCACCATCGTGGTGCGCCCGAACCAGCTCGCTGAAGTGGACGGCAAGAGCCCTTACGCGGATCAGCGCGTCCGCAAGGCGCTGCAGATGGCCGTCAATAACGACATCTGCCTCGAACTTGGCTATGGCAACCGCGGTGTCACGGCCGAAAACCACCACGTGGGTCCGGCGCATCCTGAATATGCCGAACTACCCAAACAAGAAGCGGATCCCGAAGGCGCCCGCGCCCTGATGGAAGAAGCTGGCATGATGGATTTCGAGCATGAGCTGATCTCCATCGACGATGACTGGCGCAAGAACACCACCGATGCGGTGGCTGCACAGCTGCGGGATGCCGGCTTTAAGGTAAAGCGCACGGTTCTGCCCGGCTCTACCTTCTGGAACGACTGGACCAAATATCCGTTCAGCTCCACCAACTGGAACCACCGCCCGCTTGGCGTTCAGATCTGGGCGCTGGCCTATCGCTCCGGCGAGGCATGGAACGAGTTTGGCTGGTCCAACCCGGAGTTTGACGCCATCCTCACCGAGGCACTTGCCATTGCGGATGTCGACAAACGTCGCGAAGTCGTCGCCAAGGGCGAAAAGCTCATTCAGGACGAAGGCGTTACGATCCAACCTTACTGGAAGTCACTCTTCCGCCATATGCGCGAAGGTGTGAAAGGTGCCGATATGCACATCGGCTATGAGCACCACCATTACAAATGGGGTTGGGCGGCCTGATCGCCTGAACCGCAATTGAAAAAGGCCGCTCTCGGTGACCCTTACCGGGAGCAGGCCAACAAGAACAAGAATAAGCTCACGACAACGAGGCCCCCACGGTTCTGTGCGCCCAGCACCGAACGACCTCAGGGCCAGCTGACCGCCAGTCTGCAGGGGAACACATGGGACTATTCATATTGCGCCGCTCGGGCGTGATGATCATTACGGCGTTGTGCCTGACGTTCATCGTGTTCGTGATGACCAACCTCTACCCGAACCTCGAAAAGCTCGCCAAAACCGAGGGCAACTTCCGAATGTCGGACGAAGCCGTTGCAAGCTGGCTGGACAAGAATGGCTACGGCCAGCCGATGCTGGTCAAATATGGTCAATGGCTCGGTGTGGTGCCGGGGTGGCAACGCCTGAGCGATGAGGGCGTCACCGGCCGCTGTATTGATGGCGCCGTTTCAGAAGATGAGGCCGCGCAAGCCCCGCGTTTCTGCGGTATCCTGCAGGGCGATTGGGGGTACTCCACCCGATTTAAGACTGATGTGAGCGAGATCATCCAGACCCGGCTTGGCAACACTGGCTATCTGATGATGTGGGTTTTGATCCTGATGGTGCCCTCGGCGCTCATTATTGGTGTGCTGGCGGGCATGCGCGAAGGCTCTGCCACCGATCGGTCGCTGTCAACGCTGTCTATCATGACCACCGCAACGCCGGAATATGTCTCCGGCGTGATCTTCATTGCGGTGTTCACCTCCTCCACCGTGGGGCTCAAATGGTTCAAGGGCACCGCCACCTCAGCGATGGAAAACCCGACGTTTGAGAACTTCTTCCTGCCGGTTCTGACCATTGCGCTTTATGGCATGGGGTATATCGCGCGCATGACACGCGCCTCGATGACCGAGGTGATGACCGCACAATATATCCGGACCGCGCGCCTCAAGGGGGTGAGCTTTCCCAATATCGTCCTCAAGCACGCCCTGCGCAACGCGCTGATTGCCCCCTTTACGGTCATCATGTTGCAGTTCCCATGGCTGTTGAACGGTGTGGTGATTGTCGAAAGCCTGTTCAATTACAAAGGTTTCGGCTGGTCGCTGGTAGAGGCTGCAAGCAACAATGACATTGAGCTTCTGCTGGCGATCTCTGTTGTCTCTGTCGTCGTGGTTCTGCTGACGCAACTGATTTCTGACATCGGCTACATCTTCCTGAACCCTCGCATTCGCATCTCATAAGGCAGGAGGCATCTCATGGACCCTTTGACTTGGACAGGCTCTCTCGCCTTCATCACTCCGATCTTTATGATCGCATTGCTTTTATTGGCAGCGACCATCGCCATCTGGGTTGTTGTCTCGATCTTCAGCGCTGGCACCCGTCATGTGGCAAATGCCGATGGCACCATGTCGCTTGCGGGCAATCCGCAGGCGATGGCGGCACTGGCGGTGCGTCTGGCCTTTCTCGCCGTCGCAGCCCTTGGGTTGGCCTATCTGGTCATGGGCCTGATCATGGGCACCGGCGCCGGAATTGTTGGGGCCATGTCGCGACAGATATGGCCCACATGGCTGGCGCTCGTAACGCTGTTTAGCCTGTCGATCCTTTTTAAACGTCGCTTGGGTCTTTATGGAAAGCTGTTTGACAGCCCCATTGGCATGGTCGGTTTTACCCTTGTGATGTTCTGGGTCTTTACCGGTGTGTTTGCGGCGATGGATCTGATCGCCACGCACGATCCGCTGGCGCAAGCTTCCGGCATGAAAAACAAAGTGCCCGGCACGCCACTACGTGGCGCGGAGGCCGGCGAATATGCGTGGTATCTCTTGGGCGGCGACAATCTCGCACGCGATGTGTTCTCGCGTATGGTCAAGGGCGCTTGGGAAGTTCTGAAATACGCCCCGCTTGCAACGCTCTTTGCCTTTATGGTCGGGATCACACTGGGCCTGCCTGCTGGGTATTACGGGGGGAAACTCGACACCTTCCTGTCCTTCCTCGCCAACCTCATTCTGGCCTTTCCGGTGATCTTGCTGTTCTACCTGCTGGTCACACCTGAAATTGTCGCAACGGGCTTGCCACAGTTTATGGCGGTGGTGCTTTTTGCCTTTCCGATGGTGTTTTGCGGCGTGCTGATCCATTCGAGGTTTCGCACGCAACCGGCGAAAAACACCTTCTGGCTCCTGCTGGTTCTGGGGCCAATCTTTCTTCTCTATATGTCTCTGATCAACGCCCAAGGCTCCAAGATCGACTTTTGGCCTTTGGACTTCTTTGACATTCCGGGCGGCGTGTTGGTGGTTTTTGTGTCAGTGGTTTTTGTGAACTCACCCACTGTGTTCCGGATCGTGCGTGGCCTTGCGATGGACATCAAGACCCGAGATTATGTGGCAGCGGCACAAACCCGTGGCGAGCGCCCGTGGTATATCATGCTCTGGGAGATCCTGCCCAATGTGCGTGGGCCGCTGATTGTCGATTTCTGTTTGCGCATCGGCTACACCACCATCCTCTTGGGGACGTTGGGCTTTTTCGGTCTTGGCCTGCCCCCTGAAAGCCCGGACTGGGGGTCCACCATCAATGATGGACGCAAACTCCTGTCGATCTACCTGCACCCGGCCCTGCCGCCTGCGGTGGCGTTGATGAGTTTGGTGCTGGGGCTGAATTTGCTGGCGGACGGCCTGCGCGAAGAAAGCCTCCGGGACTGATGAAAGCACTGCCGGGGGCGCTGCCCTCGGACCCCCGAGATATTTTGGGTTAGAAGAGGTGGATCACGCCTCATTCCGCCCACCAGGGAGACCAAAATGAGCAAACTTGCAGATTATGACGGCCCGATCCTTGAGATTGACAAGCTGTCGATCTCCTTCTTCACCCGCCTGCGCGAAATTCCGGCGGTGATGGATTTCTCTGTCGCGGTGCAACCAGGGGAAGCCGTGGGGCTGGTGGGAGAGTCGGGTTGCGGGAAATCCACCGTGGCGCTGGGCGTGATGCAGGATCTTGGCAAGAACGGACGCATCGTTGGCGGGTCGATCAAATTCAAAGGGCGCGATCTGGCCCAGATGAGCGCCGATGAGCTGCGCGATGTGCGCGGCAATGAGATTGCGATGATCTATCAAGAGCCGATGGCCTCGCTCAATCCGGCGATGAAGATCGGCAAGCAGTTGATGGAAGTGCCGATGATCCACGAAGGTGTCGGCGAAAAAGAGGCCTATGCCCGCGCCTTGGAAGTGGTGACCGACGTTAAGCTACCTGACCCCAAGCGGATGCTGAATTCCTATCCGCATCAGCTCTCTGGCGGTCAGCAGCAGCGGATCGTTATTGCGATGGCGTTGATGTCGAAACCGTCGCTGCTGATCCTCGATGAGCCGACCACCGCACTGGACGTGACGGTGGAAGCGGCCGTAGTGGAACTGGTCAAGGATCTGGGCAAGAAATACGGCACCTCGATGCTGTTTATCTCTCACAACCTCGGACTGGTGCTGGAGACCTGCGACCGGATTTGCGTGATGTATTCCGGTGAGGCGGCGGAGCGTGGCTCGATTGAGGATGTGTTTGATCACATGCGTCACCCCTACACGCAGGCGCTGTTTCGGTCGATCCCGCTACCCGGTGCGGATAAGAACGCACGCCCCCTGGTCGCAATTCCCGGCAACTTTCCCCTGCCCCACGAACGCCCAAAAGGCTGCAATTTTGGGCCGCGCTGCGATTACTTTGAGGCTGGGCGCTGTGATGCAGGTGACATCCTGATGGCACCCGTGCCCGGCAATGAGCGCCACCATACGCGCTGTCTGCGTTTTCAGGATATCGACTGGGACGCGCCCATCGCACTGGGCGAGCAAAAGGCCAAGAATGAGCCGGGGCGCGTTGTGCTCAAGATGGACAAGCTCAAGAAATATTATGAGGTTACCGCCAATGCGCTGTTCGGCAGTGGCGCCAAGAAAGTGGTCAAGGCCAATGAGACGCTGAGTTTCGAGGCGCGCGAATCCGAAACCCTGGCGATTGTCGGTGAATCGGGTTGCGGCAAATCGACTTTTGCCAAAGTCCTGATGGGGCTGGAGACCGCCACCGACGGCGAAATCCTTCTGGACAACCGCAACATCGAGGATATCCCGATTGAGGCGCGCGATCCCAAGACGATTTCCGATGTACAGATGGTGTTTCAAAACCCGTTTGACACGCTCAACCCGTCAATGACCGTGGGGCGTCAGATCATCCGGGCGCTGGAGGTATTTGGCATCGGTGACAATGATGCGGCGCGCAAACAGCGGATGCTGGAGTTGTTGGATCTGGTAAAACTGCCGCGTGCCTTTGCCGATCGAATGCCACGGCAGCTTTCGGGCGGGCAAAAGCAGCGGGTCGGTATTGCCCGCGCTTTCGCCGGTGGGGCACGGATTGTTGTCGCGGATGAGCCCGTCTCGGCACTGGATGTTTCGGTTCAGGCCGCCGTCACCGATCTGTTGATGGAAATTCAGCGCGATGAGAAGACCACGTTGCTGTTCATCAGCCATGATCTGTCGATTGTACGCTACCTGAGCGACCGGGTTATGGTGATGTATCTCGGCCATGTGGTTGAACTGGGCGACACCGAACAAGTGTTCTCGCCCCCTTATCATCCTTATACCGAGGCGCTGTTGTCGGCGGTTCCCATCGCCGACACCTCGGTCGAGAAAACCCATATCGTGCTGGAAGGCGATATCCCGTCGGCCATGAACCCACCATCGGGTTGCCCGTTTCAGACCCGATGCCGCTGGAAATCAAAGGTGCCCGGAGGGCTTTGCGAGGTTGAGGTCCCACCGATTCAAACACTTGCCGGTGGGCACCAAATCAAATGCCACTTGAGCGATGAAACGCTCGAGAGCATGGAGCCGGTGATCAAAATCGCTGCCGAGTGATTTGGCTCCGCACCTGCCCTTGCGGGGTAAATCGCGACGTAAAAAAGGCCTCACCTGTTCGGGTGAGGCCTTTCTTATTTTCTTACACTCCGGTGAATGCGGCAGGGGCGCATTGATACGCGGCCTGCCAAGCCGTCACAGGATCAGCGCAGCGTTGCGTCGAAGGTTTCCCATGCCGACACCCAGCGCTCGCCGCCAAGCTCATCAAAGACAGGCTTTAGCTGCGCCTCATAGGGCTGCCACTGGTTTTGGGTCTCAGTGGAAAGTTCTTCCTGACCCAGCATGGTGGCGATATTGTCCACATCACACAGCGCGTTTGGCTTCAGACATGCTGCGTTAAACTCCAGACCTGCATGCTCCAGCAGCAGACTGATTTCGCGCTCAGAGTTCTGCACCAGCGCCTCGTAGGACTGAAGACGCATGGTGTCGCCAAGTTTCGCGGCATAGTTGGTCGCGGAGGAATAGACAGTCCGCATCACCTGCGCGATCCATTCCGGACGTGACGCAAGCGCGTTTCCGTTCAGCACGTTAGACGCGATATTGGCAAGCGCCGTCTCCATCGGGTGCCGCGACATAAAGACGAACTTCGCCTCCGGGAACAGGAACTGCGCCAGACCAAACTCCAGACACCCCAGCGGGTGTGCGTCAACAATGGTCTTGCCACCGGCAACCTGACCACCCAGAGCACGCTCCAGATAATACTGGCGGAAGATGTCGATTTCTTCGGCGCTCAGTTGTTCCAACCAATCCCAGTAGTTACAGGGACGGCCGGTTTTTGCCAGATGCATACGGATGGCACCATGGGTGCGCGACAGAGCCGTATTTTCCCCAACGCTAAAGACGCCCGGATGCTGCGCCATGATGCGGTCAACCAGACCGGTGCCCGCCATCGGCATACCGCCGACAAAGACCAGCTTTGGCAGAAGAGAGGCATCCTCAGATGCCGGGCGCGGCTCAAACATCTGTTCCTGTTCAGCGACCATTTCGTCAAAGATGGCCGGAGCGAAGGGACCAGCGACTTCTTGACGCGCGGATTGGAACAGGGTGAAGGCAGCATCCACCTCGCCCGCGGCATGGGCAATTTGCGCCAGCGCATAATGGATCAGTGCGCGGTGCTTGCTGTCGAGATTTTCACGCTCGGACAGAGAAATCATGCGCTGCGCATAAAGGCTATCGACAGAGAACGTCTCGATCCCGTTGAGTGCAGTCAGCGCCGGAATAGAATTGGGATCGCGTTTCAGCACCTCTTCAAAGGCCTGTTCTGCGCCCAGCAGATCGCCCTTGGTCTGCAGCATCAGTCCGAGTTTACCCCAGGCGGATGTATCATCAGGCGCGTTTTCGGTGATGTGGCGCATGACGTTGACAGCGTTGTCGTAATCACGCATCTCAAAAAAGCAATCGGCGGTGCGATCAAGCAGGCCAGCATCCAGCTCACCTGATTGAACAAAGGGCAGCATCACGCTGAGAGAGCGCGCATATTTGCCCGTGGCCATCAGACCGTCGACTGTTGCAAATGCCTCGGTCAAGGCATC
This sequence comes from Tritonibacter mobilis F1926, assembly GCF_000376545.2. Lineage (NCBI taxonomy): Bacteria > Pseudomonadati > Pseudomonadota > Alphaproteobacteria > Rhodobacterales > Paracoccaceae > Tritonibacter > Tritonibacter mobilis. The sequence goes on along the minus strand of NZ_CP015230.1, from coordinate 1,342,933 downwards.
AGGAGTGTGGCTGTTTTCTACCAGCATGTGTTGTTCGCCCTTCTGTAACGATGGGCCGAAATTGCTGGACAGAAGTGAATCCCCGGTAAAGCGCTTGGTTCGAAAATGTGTCTTTTTCTTGGAATTTAACGCCCAACTCGTTGATGAGAGGTGACCTACTCTTTCAGGAGCGCCTCGTAGCGGGAATCAGTGAGCGTTTTTAGAAAGGCAACCAGCGCGTCAATCCGTCGATCATCCAGCGCAGGCCCATGCGTCAGCTCCGTTTCGGAGAGTGTCTCTGCCACCGGAATATCGCCCCAAGGCGCGCCGGTTTCCGGGTTGATCTGCGCGCTCTCGGCTTTGCTGTTGTAGCGATTATAAAACGCAACAACCGTGCGCAGATCCTGAAAGACCCCATTATGCATATAAGGACCGGTCACCGCCACATTGCGCAGGGTCGGAGTCTTAAACTTGCCGCGCTCCTTTGGATCATTCACCATAGGATTATCGAGCAGCCCATTGTCGACCCAATCCACAGCGACCCCGTTTTCGGATCGCCCAGCAAGATTCGCAGGCACGCCGATATTGTGATAGCGGAAATCAGTGAAAGGCTCAGCCGGGTCCATCGCACTCCGGCGCAACTGGTGACATTGATTGCAGTTGGTGAACTGCTGCGAGAAGAACAACAGCCGTCCTAATTCTTCTTCTTTTGTCAGTTCCGCCGCGCCGCGAAGAAAACGGTCATATTTGCTGTCAAAGCTCTGAAAGGTCTCAGTGCTCTCGAAACTTGCAAGCGCTGCGGTGAGCGCCTCAAACCCTGCCTCTACATCCTTGGTAATGTCGACGTCATAGAGGGTTTGAAAGGCAGTGACATAATCTTCCTGCTCGGCCAGACGGGCCATCGCATCCGCTTCTGTTGCAAGCCCAAGTTCAATCGGGTTGAGGATCGGTCCTCCGGCTTGCGCCGCAAGATCAGCGGCCCGCCCATCCCAGAACTGCCCGCCCACCCATTCACCATCTGCGTTTTGATGAAATGCCGGCGACAGCATTGCATAGGCCGCAGTCGGCGCATGGCGCGCGCCGAGCGACTGGCCGTCGTCTCCGCGTGAAAACGCGCCCTCAGCGTCCCGGCGCGGGTCAGCAAAACCGGCATTTGGATCATGACAGCTGGCACAGGATTGGGTGCGATTGAGTGAGAGGTCCGTTTCAAAAAACAGTGCCTCCCCCAACTCCTCGGCCGTCTTAAAGGGTGCCGCAGCCAAAGGGATAGCGCTCAGCAACAGGCACATGGTTTGGGACAGAAGCTTGAACATCGTAGTCTCCGGGATCGCCTAGGCGGTCTAGCGCAGCTCCGGGCCAAATTCCAGATGTAGAAAGGACGCAGCCCTCAGAGAGCTGCGCCCTTTCTCACTCCCACAGTCCCACCCGCGGGTATTCTCACTCCCTGGTGCTCAGACCAGATAAACAATCAACACGGTCAGCAGGTTGATCGACGCAAATTGCAATAGTTCAGGATTGGACTTTGCCCGCACGGCACCCAGAACCGCCGCCAACACAGCGGCTGCAAAACCGCCGAGCGCCAGCGCGCCGATCAGATCGCCAAAGAAGCCCGTGCCCGCACCCCAAGGTGAGCCATCAAGCCCCATCCCTTTTAAGAGAAGTCCAAGCAGCGCTCCCAGTGCGACCCCAAGCAGAGACGGGCCAATGTCGCGGCCTGCGTCATGGCCGTGATGATCAAGAATCCTGTCGACCAGTTCAGGACGCGGTCTTGCGCCGGGTTCCCAACCCATGCGTGACACCTGACCTTCAAACGATTTCCCACTCACTGCACTTCCCTCCGTGTTGAGGGAGAGATTTACGTCTGATTAAGGCAGATTAATGACCCGTTAACGAAGGTCGCGGGGCAAATGGTTAACGCGTCGTAACTTTTTGGCTTCCAGCGCCCGAACTTCGGCAGAATCCTGCCAGCGTTTTGCGGTTGTTTGCCGATTAGCTGCCGAGAATTTTGCGCACGTAGTTTTGGGTTTCTTTGTAAGGCGGCACGCCGCCGTGGCGCGTCACAGCCTCCGGTCCCGCATTATATGCCGCCAGTGCAAGCCGCCATGAGCCGAACTTGCGATATTGTTGCGCGAGGTATTTGGCGCCGCCGCGCAGGTTCTCTGCGGGCACCAATGGGTCGACCCCCAGTATACGAGCGGTCTGCGGCATCAACTGGGCCAGTCCCAAGGCCCCTTTATGAGACTGGGCGGCAGGGTTCCAATTGCTCTCTTGCTGCACCAAACGCAGGAAAAGATCCTCGGGAACACCATTTGCACGCGCTGCACTGCGGGCCACCTCAAGATACTCGCCACGATAGCTGCCCCGGTAAATGGGCAAGACATCGTCCTTGAGACTGTCTGGTTTCAGCCGTTCTGAGCCGCGATACTGGCTGGCACCGCGGGTGTCCAAAAATTTGGTTTGTGCCGCAAATACTTTGCGCTTGGTATTGTTGTTGAACAGATCAGCGGCCACAGCAGGTGTGGCCAGAACCGTCACGATGAGGGCAGCAGTCGAAATACGTTGCATGTGATAAATCGAAAACTCGTCGGTTTAGCTGGCGACAATATAGCGACCCGGTCCGTAAAATGAAAGGTAACAGCACCACCTTGCCGCTCTACGGCCCTGCCAACAGCGTAAATCTGGTGTTTGACCGTCAATCCCGCGCCTGATGCTCTTTCATCGCACGGTCAGGCTCGTTACTCTGCACCGCAGACAATGGGCGGGATTCGACATGCCGCTCTGGCGATGCGCCGCAATCGCTCACGAATAGATAAGAAACAAAGGACAGGACCCACATGGCCGGATCCCTGAACAAAGTAATGCTCATCGGCAACCTTGGCCGCGATCCGGAAGTGCGTAGCTTCCAGAACGGCGGCAAGGTCTGCAACCTGCGGATCGCGACGTCGGAGACGTGGAAGGACCGCAACACCGGTGAGCGCCGTGAAAAAACCGAATGGCACTCTGTTGCGATCTTCAACGAAGGTCTGGTGCGTGTCGCAGAGCAATTTCTGCGTAAAGGGTCCAAAGTCTATATCGAAGGCCAGCTGCAAACCCGCAAGTGGCAGGACCAGAGCGGTCAGGACCGGTATTCTACCGAAGTGGTGCTGCAAGGCTTTGGCTCGACGCTCACCATGCTTGATGGTCGCGGCGAAGGTGGTGGCGGCGGTGGCTTTGGCGGTGGTCAAGGCGGCGGCGATTACGGTGGCGGCGGTGGCGGCTACGGTGGTGGTGGCAACTACGGCGGCGGCGGTGGCGGCGGCAACCAAGGCGGTGGCTTTGGTGGCGGTGGCCCCTCGCAAAACATCGACGACGACGAAATTCCGTTCTGATCGTCAGGCACCTACGCCAAATAGATCAAGGGCCGACAAGAGTCGGCCCTTTTTTATTACCTGACATTCTGTTGCCTGACGTTCTATCGCCAGTCTACGGCCAGCGTTTAAGCTTATCCGCGCATGCGTGCGCCGTCCGCATCAAACAGTGGCTCTGTAATCAGACGCGCCGCATGTTTCTTGCCAAGGATTTCAATCTCGACCGTCAGCCCTTCGCGAGCGCGCTCCACCGGCAGAAACCCAAGCGCAATGGATTTCTGCGCGAAGTGGCTGTAGCCGCCAGAGGTGCAGAACCCCACCACGTCGCCGTCCAGCCAAATCGGCTCATAGGCGACCACATCCGCATCATCTGCGTCGACCTCAAAGGCACAAAGCTTGCGGCTGACACCTGCATCCCGCTCCGCTTCGGCTGCGGCGCGACCGATAAAATCAACCGGTTTCTTAAAGGAGATAAAGCGGTCCAGACCGGTCTCCGCAGCGGTGTAGTCCGGTGAAAACTCCGACAGCCAAGAGCCGAAGAACTTGTCGAGCCGCAGGGACATCATCGCGCGCATGCCGAAGGGTTTCATGCCATGGTTTTGCCCCTCGCCCCACAGGGCGGCCCAGAGCGCGCGCTGACTGGGAAGGTCACAATAGATCTCGTAGCCAAGATCGCCAGTATAGCTCACCCGTTGCACCACGCACTCCACCATGCCCACGGTCAGGTGGCGCACATCCAGAAAACGCATGTCGGAGATATCGCTGCGTGTGCAGGCTTGCAGCACCTCGCGCGCCTTGGGGCCAGCGATCTGAAAGCCGTTCACCCGATCGGAGACATTGTCGACCGTCACACCCTCATCGAGGTTCTGCAAGAACCAACGCATGTGGTAGGCCTGCGCGCCATAGGACGCCGTAAGCTGGAAATCACCTTCGCCAAGGCAAGAGATGGTGAAATCCCCAATCAATCGCCCCATCGGCGAGAGCATCGGCGTCAGGCTGAGACGCCCCTTTTGCGGAACACGCCCCGCCATGATCCGATCGAGCCAGGCGCGGGCACCCGCCCCTTTGACACGGTATTTCCCAAAGTTGTGGATCTCATTGATGCCAACCGCCTCGCGCACCGCCTTTACTTCCCGCGCTGTTGCATCAAAAGCGTTGGAGCGGCGGAACGAGGGTGTCTCGTAGCGGGCCTCGCCGTCAGCCGCGAAATAGTTCGGGATCTCCATGCCGTACTGGTGGCCCCAGACCGCGCCCATATCGTCAAAAATGTCGTACATCGGCGTTGTGCGGAAGGGACGCGCCGCTGGAAGTTCCTCGTTTGGATAAGCGATGGAAAACCGTTTCTGGTAGTTCTCGATCACTTTGGGTCGGGTGTAGCCGGGTGTGATCCAATTGCCGTAACGTGCAACATCCATGGCAGCGGTGTCGCGTTCACATTCGCCGGTTGTCATCCATTGCGCCAGCATCAACCCGACGCCACCACCCTGCGAGAACCCCGCCATCACCGCACAAGCCGACCAGTAGTTGCGCACGCCCGGCACCGGTCCAACCAGCGGGTTGCCATCGGGTGCAAAGGTGAACGGTCCGTGGATCACCGATTTCACTCCCGCCTCAGCAAGCGCAGGGAAACGTTTATACGCAAAATCAATGCTGTCTTCGATCTTGTCAAAGTCGTCGGGCAACAATTCATGGCCGAAATTCCACGGCGTGCCATCTACGGCCCAAGGGCGACAAGGCTGCTCATAAAAGCCGATGCAAAGCCCGCGACCCTCTTGCCGCAGATAGCTTTCGCCCGCCGGGTCCATAACATGGGGATGTTCGCCGCCGCCGTCGATGATCTCGGCAATCATCGGCACCTCGTCGGTGACGATATACTGGTGTTCCATCGGGTGCAGGGGGAAGTAGATCCCTGCCATCGCGCCAACTTCACGCGCCCAGAGGCCACCCGCATTGACGATATGTTCAGCGTGGATGGTGCCTTTTTCAGTCACCACATCCCATGTGCCGTCCGCACGCTGGTTGGTCTCAATCACCTTGCAGTGGGTCTCAATGGTGGCTCCCCCCATGCGCGCGGCCTTGGCATATGCGTGGGTCGTGCCAGAGGGATCAAGGTGGCCATCAAGCGGATCGTAAAGCCCACCAATGATCCCGTCGATATTGGTAACAGGTGCGATTTTCTTTATTTCTTCGGGGCTTACGATCTCAGTTTCAAGCCCCATAAAACGGTGCTTGGCCCGCTCCGCCTTCAACATGTCAAAGCGTTCTTGATTGTCCGCCAGTGTCACACCGCCCACATGGTGCAAGCCACAAGACATGCCGGTGATCGCCTCCAGCTCTTTATAGAGCTTAATGGTGTAGCCCTGCAGCGCTGCCATATTGGTATCGCCATTGAGCGTGTGAAAGCCCCCCGCGGCATGCCAGGTCGAGCCAGAAGTCAATTCCGATCGTTCGATCAGCATGACATCGGACCAGCCGAGTTTGGTGAGGTGGTAAAGAACGGAGCAGCCGACAACGCCGCCCCCGATAATGGCCACGCGGGTGGTGGTTTTCATGGGTCCGTCTCCCTGTCAGGATCGCAATCCCTTTCATTCTGGACACATGTGCCTATTAGTCCAGTCAAAAAACGACACTGCATGTCGCTCAGAAATATCGCCCCTCCCGCCCGGCAGGCCTATCTCTAGTGGGATAGCCGTTCCGGTTGGGTCAAGCGCCGCGCGCCCCGAAGGGGCGCGCGGCGCTGGTCGCTTCGGGCAAAGCCCGAAGCGAAACACCTCTACAGAGATCGGCGCGAATTGCTTGTTAGCTGTTCAGGGGGCGGATTTTCAGACCGGTCACGCGATTGCCCTCTCGCGCCGTGACCTCGAAACGGAAGCCATGGAAAGAGAACACTTGTCCCACGGTCGGGATCATCTGCGCTTCGTGAATAACAAGACCCGCCACCGTGTTCGCCTCAAGATCGGGCAGGTTCCACTCCATCGCCCGGTTCAGGTCGCGTATGGTGGTGGCACCTTCAACGATGAAATTACCATCCCCGGTCTTGCGCGCAAAACTCTGTTCCGCCGGATCAAATTCATCCGTGATTTCGCCCACGATCTCTTCGAGGATGTCCTCGAGCGTGATCAGGCCCTGCAATGAGCCGTACTCATCCACCACCAGCGCAAAATGCGTTCGCATCCGCAAGAACTGGCGCATCTGATCATCAAGCGTGGTGGTCTCGGGAACGAAATAAGGGGGTTTGCACACTTCGGCGATCTGAAAATCGCGCAGCGCCGAGGCATCCCCATCGGGACCGCCGATCTTGGCATACATCTGACGCAACAGATCCTTTGCGTGCACAACACCGATAATGTTTTCCTGATCCTTGCGAAACAGCGGCAACCGTGTGTGCGAGGAGGTCAGACATTGCTCCAGAATGGCTTCGGGGTCTGCCTCGGCATCAATCATCTCGATCTTGGAGCGATGCAGCATAATCTCTTCGACGAAGCGGTCAGAGAGATCGAGCGCCCCTAGAATGCGGTCGCGGTCTTCTTTCTCAACCACCCCCTCGGAATGGCCGATCTGAAGCGCGCCGACAATTTCCTCACGCACGGCCATGATGTGGCTGTCCGGGTCGATCTGAACGCCAAATATACGGAGCACACCTCGCACAAAGAACCGCACAGCCCCCACGATGGGTGCCAGAATTTTTACAAGCGTCGCAATGATCGGCGCAACAGCGGCAGCTGCTTTTTCAGAGTTGGTGATGGCGTAGGTCTTGGGCAGAACCTCAGCGAAAATCAGCACCAGAAGCGTCATGACCAATGTCGCCAGCGCCACGCCGCTTTCGCCAAATATCTTGGTAAACAGAGACGTGGCAAGCGACGCTGCGAGAATGTTCACGAGGTTATTGCCCAAGAGAACCGAGCCAATCAGTCTCTCATTGTCCTCGGTGACTTCCAATGCCACCTCGGCACCGCGCGATCCCTTGTCGGCCTGACTGCGCAGCTTGCCGCGCGAGGCCGCTGTCAGCGCGGTTTCTGACCCCGAAAAGAACCCGGAAAGCACCAGCAACAGGACAATGCCGCCGGCAGTGATCCAGAAGGAAGTGTCGAGTACGGTAGCAGCGCTGTCCATTATTGGGTCCTGATGAGCGTGGGATTTCTGTGGTTATGGGGTGCCAGGCGCTGTGGTTCAAGCGGCGCAGGCCTCTAATTCACTGGGAATCGTCGTCTTTTGTTGCAAGCGGATGATGCCGGTGCACCAGTTCAGCCAGCCGCGCGTCCAGCACATGGGTGTAAATCTCGGTTGTGGCGATATCCGCATGCCCCAAAAGCGCTTGGATCGCCCGCAGATCTGCGCCGTTTTGCAACAGATGCGTGGCAAAGGCGTGGCGTAAAGTATGCGGCGTGACCTTTTCCGGCGAGACACCTCCCGCAACCGCAAGTTCCTTGATCAGCAGGTAGAACCTGTGGCGGGTCAGATGGCCCTCTTTGCTGCGTGATGGAAACAGGAACCGAGAGGCTTTATGCCCCTGCCCTTCACGCTTGTCTTCAACTGCGTCGCGCACCCCAATCCATGTGCTAAGCGCCATGCGTGCAGGCGGTGAAAGCGGCACCATCCGTTCCTTGCCGCCCTTGCCAAGGATCAACAGCATATTGGGATCACCGCGTGCTGCCGAAACGGGCAAGGAGACCAGCTCGCTCACCCGCATGCCTGTGGCATAAAGCAGTTCCATCAAGCAGGTGTTTCGCAGCCTGTCGGCCTCGGTCCGGCCCACCGTGCGTGCGGCCCCAAGCAGCCTGTCGACCTCATTCTCATCAAGGGTCTTTGGCAGCGATTTTTCTCGCCCCGGCCCTTTGATCTGCAGTGCCGGGTTGTCTTGCCGCCACCCTTCCTCAAAGGCGAAACGATAGATCTGTTTGATCGCAGACAAGCGGCGCGCGCGCGTGGCGCGGCTAAGACCCTCGGCATCGCAAGAGATCAGGTAGGCCTCAATATCGCTCTGCTGCATCTGCGCAAATGACGTGCCTTTATGTGCCATCCAAGCTGTGACATTGCGCAGGTCGCGCCCATAGGCGAGCAGCGTGTTATGCGCGGCACCGAGTTCAGCTGCCTGCGCATCCAGAAAGGTCGAAATCCACTGCAGATCATCGTCAGGCGCGCGCATCTGTCAGCTTCCTCTCGGCAACAGCAACAATTGCAGAGCTGCCCGGCGCGCGATGTCTTCAAGCCCCATCAGCCTGAACGCCGCAAGCGACAAGGCAGCCGCTTCCAGATTGCCATCCGCCCCGTGGCTGAAACTCTTCATGGTGACCAAAATGGCTTCTCCCAACCGTCCCTGATCCAACAACAGCTTCTGCGCGGCTGGCATTTCGCTCTCTTGCGCAAACCCACGCACAATCGCCTTTTCCTGCGGGCTCGCCGCGAGATCCGATGCAGGCTCTCCCTTCGCAAGTGTGGCGAGGAAACGGCTCTGGCGGGTTTGATCCGGTGGCGTTGCGGCGGCGCTTTCGTACTCTGACGACAACAGGCGCAAGCGCCATGCAATCACGGCTGCTTTCCCATCAAGTTTGATCTTGGCCAGGCGCGGCGCAAAGAGATCGGCCATCGCCATCTCAAGCCCCGCAGCCTGCGCCGCCGACCAGAATGCGGGCAAGGTTTTCCGCACGGCTTCCGCGCTTTGGGTATTCAGCGCGGTATCAAATCGCTGCACCGCTTCGACGCGGTCCCAAATCCCACCAGACGCAGCAGGTTTGCGGTCCGTAAACAGGCCAAGCAGCTGGTTTGGGTTCATCGCGCGGCTGCGGGTCAGACGCTCGGCGGCCTCAAGCTGTGCTTTCCATCCCGCGATGTCACGCAGGTCCGCACTTGCAAAGGCACGGGGCAGCATTGTTGTGGGCATCGGCTCGCCAATCGCTTCGAACATGCGAAACTCCAGCGGCGTGGGGCTCGCCGGCAGCGGCAGCGGTGGCATCCCCTCGTAGATGTCGGGATTAAGGAAGCGATCCAGAATCGCCATATCCTGTTTGCCAATGAGCGACAGCGCATCGGCTGTCTCCAGCATCAGGGCTGCGGTCGGCCAATCTCCCCGGCGCGCGGCGCAGAAAATGCGCGCGGAATAATCCTGCATCAAATAAGGATCAGCCGTAAGCGCCGCGCAGCTGCGTTCTTCATCGCCATTCAACAGTGTCGCATCAAACCACCGATCAAACCGCGCAGGGCTTTGGGTGGGGCCGGCCTCTTGTACCAAGGCCTGCACGGGTTCCGTCGCTCCCAATTCACGCAGCCGGTCCAGCCGCGCCAGCAAGATCTGGTCATCATCGCGAAACGGCGGCCGTGCTTCCGTGAGCAACAGCGTCATCAGCAGGGACTGCATCGCGGGCAGGTCATAGACCGGCACATCCCGGATAAGAGCGGCCAATTGATCCGCAGGACTGCCCTGCCAGAGGGTGATCGGCAGTCCCGTTCTGGCCTCAGGCACCAACCCCACCGGCGGCAGCAATCGCTCCAGCGGGGTTACGGTAATATCGGGGCCATGCGCGCTCTGCGCCACGGGCGGCTCTTGCAAGAGTGTCGGCGGAATATTGGCAACCGGAGGAGCGGTATTCAGCCAATCAATCGCGGCCAGCGGTTCTCGCGCCAGCGCCGATGTCGCCGTTAGCAAAAATGTGCCAAGAGCCAGCGAGACGGTCTTAGTCGGCATTGAGCACCACAGGCTTGCGCACCTCCTCGGAGGGTGCTGAGAAATCCGCACCGAACCAAGGCCCTACGTAGGCATATGCAATCAACGCGATTGCCGCCAATAGGATGAGGATAGCCAAGTATTTTATTAAACGTGCCATGGGGGTCCCGGAGCCTGCTTCTTTGTGTGTTTTGAGAGTTTTATATATGGCCTTTTTGCCAATATCACGTCATTCACAGAAGAATGAGCGAAAATCACCAAATCACCGATGTGACGGCAGAAAGTTGCGCGCCGGGAAAATTGAAGAAGACCATTGTGCTGGTGGGGATGATGGGTGCCGGGAAAACCGCCGTAGGGCGAGCTTTGGCTGCGCGGCTTGATGTGCCGTTTCTCGACAGCGATCACGAGATCGAAGCCGCCGCCAATATGTCGATCCCCGAGATATTCGCCCGCGATGGAGAGCCGTTTTTTCGCGAAAAGGAACATCAGGTCATCACCCGTCTTCTTAAAGAAGAATGCGGTGTCCTGTCGACCGGTGGCGGTGCCTTTCTGGCGGAGCGAAACCGAACAGTGATGTCAGAATCTGGTGTGTCCGTCTGTCTGCAAGCCGATCTTGAGGTGCTGTGGAAGCGCGTCAAAGGTCGCGACACACGTCCACTGCTCCGGTCCCCTGATCCATACAAATCGCTCTCAGACCTCTATCATGCGCGGGTGCCGATCTATGCGCAGGCGGACCTCGAGGTGATCTCCGACGGGCAGGTTTCGATCGACAATATGGTGGACCGGGTGCTCGAGGCTCTGCGCGCCCGTCCCGATGTACTGGAGTTTAACTGATGGAACAGATCGTTCATGTCCCTCTTGGTGCGCGCGCCTATGACGTGGTGATCGGACCGGATCTGGTGGCAGAAGCCGGCAAGCGGATTGCGCCCTTTGTGAGCCGCAAAAAAGTGGCGGTGCTGACGGATGAAACCGTGGCCGTACTCCATCTTGAGGCTTTGCGTGCAGGACTTGCCGCCGAAGGCATCGAAATGGAAGCGCTCGCCCTGCCCGCGGGCGAAGCCACCAAAGGCTGGCCGCAATTTACGCGCGCGGTTGAGTGGCTGTTGGAAAAACGGGTTGAGCGCGGCGATATTGTCATCGCCTTTGGTGGCGGCGTCATCGGTGATCTTGCAGGGTTTGCGGCATCTGTCCTGCGCCGGGGCGTGCGTTTCGTGCAGATCCCTACATCGTTGCTGGCGCAGGTCGACAGCTCCGTCGGTGGCAAAACCGGCATCAACGCTCCGCAAGGTAAAAACCTGATTGGTGCGTTTCATCAGCCCACCTTGGTCCTTGCAGATACTGCGATCCTTGGCACGCTCACAGAGCGTGACTTTCTCGCAGGCTACGGCGAGGTGGTGAAATACGGGTTGCTTGGAGATGCCGCGTTTTTTGACTGGCTAGAGATCAACGCGCCCGCCATGGCGGCTGGCGACATGGCGCTGCGGGTCGAGGCGGTGGCGCGATCCGTCCAGATGAAAGCTGACATCGTGGCCCGTGACGAAACCGAGCAAGGCGACCGGGCGCTGCTGAACCTCGGGCATACCTTCTGCCACGCGCTCGAAGCGGCAACAGGGTATAGTGATCGCCTGTTGCATGGCGAGGGCGTCGCCATCGGCTGCGCATTGGCGTTTGAGCTTTCGGCCCGTCTCGGGCTGTGCAGCCAAGAAGACCCCAGCCGTGTACGTGCGCACCTAAAAACCATGGGGATGAAGACCGATCTGGCCGATATCCCCGGCGATCTGCCCCCGGCCGAAGAATTGCTCCGACTGATGGGACAGGACAAGAAAGTGGTCGATGGCCAGCTGCGCTTTATCCTCGCGCGCGGCATCGGCGAGGCTTTTGTGACCGCCGATGTGCCACAGAATAGGGTGCTGGAGGTCCTGAACGACGCGCTGGCCCAGAGCCAACCCGCTTAGGTCTCACTGTCCGTTGAGTGTCAGGGCCCTTCGCGGCTAGGGTAACCAGCAAAACAAGGTAACCCATGACACTCAACCCCACATCCGATGACGCAAATCTTGTGATCCTGCTGCTGGCTGCGGGTGCTTCGACACGTATGCGGGGGGGCGACAAGCTGATGGAATCCGTCGCAGGTCAGCCGCTCATTGCGCATTTGGCGCAGCAAGCACGGGCAACCGGGTTTTCTCTTTTTGTCACCCTGCCCGATCTGGATCATCCGCGCGCAGGTGCCATTCACGGGGCAAAACTGGTCCCAGTCCCCGACGCAGACCAGGGCATGAGCGCGTCAATCCGTGCGGGGATATCGAATCTTCCCGATGACACGGAGGGTGTGATGATCCTGCCCGCAGACATGCCGGAGATCACCACCGCAGATTTTCGAACGCTCGCGGATCAGTTTGATGGACCGGACGGCGCGACCCTGCGCGCAATCAGTGTGGACGATCACGGCCAGCCTCACCCCGGTCATCCGGTCCTGTTTCCACGGCGCTGTTTTCACGCACTCAAAACCCTGACAGGCGACAGCGGTGCCAAGGCGCTTTTGAGGGCAGAATCGGTAAGGCACATCCCCCTGCCCGACCGCCACGCGCTGACGGATCTGGATACGCCCGAGGATTGGGCGGCGTGGCGCGCGGACCAAAATCGCTAGCGCCACGATGCAAATTTAGTGCAGCAACATCCGCGCTTCGCGTTCTTTCAGCTCACGGCGCGCAGAGGGATAGGCTTTTTGCCCCTCCTGTGTCCGAAGCTCCGGGAAAAGTTCGAAAATCTCGTTGCGCTGCGCGTTGTCCAACCCACGCAGCGATTGGTCTACCGGCTGGAAACTCTCGGTCCACGCCCCATCAGACAGCACCACCTCGTGTTGATTGAACATGAAGTGGATATAGGTCACCGCCGTGGTCACAATCGCATCGATCCCAGTCAGTCCGGTCAGATGTTTTGCTGCCACCAAGACCTCGCGATCCTCAAAATAGAGCGCGGTTTTATCGTTGGCGACCAACACGCGGTGGTTCGGGCTGACCATCATATCGCGTTCTGGCAGACCATTGCCCAATGCCCCCTGACGGATCAGGATTGGCTGCAGATGCGCCGCGTGCGACAGATCTTCTTGCCCCAAGGCGTTGTGGCCAAACCAGCGGATTTCCTGAATGCCATTGTCGCGGGTAATAACCCGATCCCCGACCCGCAAGTTTTCCACGAGGCGTTCGCCACGCGGCGTTGCAATAAGTGTGCCGGGGGTAAAGCAGGGCGTGACCCGTTCGCAGCCCTGAGCCGAATTATGCCCCCCAGACGACGGCCTTTTCGGCGCGTTGTCGTGTGATTTGGCCATGCTGCGGTCTCCTTCACTGTCGTTAGGTCGAGGTTTGCCCCCGTTCCCCCTCGCCCGCCATAATTCATGGCTGTGGCGAGGTTCCAAAGACATAGCGGAGCTAACGCAGTGCACCTAGCCGAAACGCCAGTGCCCGCCCTCCGCAAGCATAGAGCTGCCACGAAATAGGTGAGTGTACTTCTCTTCTATTGTTTCCGCGAAATCACGGCTTTGCGGCATTGATCTCGGCTGATCCACTAAATTTGGCTAAAATTTGCGCCTAATTGGCGCAGAGCGACAATGAGCGCGCCCATGACAGATCATTTGTTTCCGGTTCCGAAACTTGCGCCAAACCAGCACTGGGGTCTGATGCATTCAACGCATGCTCAATTCGATGAAATCGATTGTTGCCCAGTTTGCTGGAAATCTCGCACCATGCCCGCTTCTGTTTCTCACCTAAACGAAAAACACGCCCGAATCATCGCATCTTTGTGATCCGGGCGTCGACGGCACAGCCTTTGACAGTGAAAACCAGCGCGGTTCAGGATCACTCGCCTGTCCAGTCCGGCATCGGAGATTTTGAGATAAACGCCCCGATCCCTGCCTCGGCATCGCGCGCCATCATGTTTTCGGCCATGGCCTGCCCTGCGTAGGCATAGGCGTCCGACAAAGACATCTGGGCTTGCTCATAAAACGCCGTTTTCCCGATCTTGATCGCTGCCGGAGATTTATCGGCGATGCGGCGGGCCAGATCCATGGTTTCTCGGCTGAGGTCTCCCAGTGGTACAATCCGATTGACGAGCCCCATCTCAGCCGCCCGCGGCGCGGAGATAAACTCTCCAAGCAACAGCATTTCCATAGCATGTTTGCGAGACAGGTTGCGGGTGAGCGCGACCATTGGCGTGGAACAGAACAAGCCAATGGTGACACCGGATGTTGCAAAACGGGCATCCTCGGCGGCGACCGCCAGATCACAGGTCGCAACCAGTTGGCAGCCCGCTGCGGTTGCGATGCCTGACACTTCGGCAATCACTGGCTGCGGCAGCTCCACAATGGTCTGCATCATCCGCGAGCACGTGGCAAACAGCGCCTGAAAATAGTCAAAGCCACCATCGCCCTGCTCACGCGCCGCAGTCATTTCCTTGAGGTTATGACCGGCGCAAAAGTGATCCCCCGCCCCGGAGAGGATCACCACACGCACAGTGCGGTCCTTGGCGATGTCATCAAGCATCGATTGCAGCGCCAGCAGCATCGCCTCGGAAAGGGCATTGATACTACGCGGCTGATTGAGCGTCAGGCGCGCAACACCTGCGTCATCCTGCCGGGTGATCAATTGATTATCCTCTGACATGGCACTCCTCCCTATCGCCGGGTGGAGCCTAGAACAGGCAACTGCCGCCGCCAAGAGACAGGGTTAACGCAGGCCAAGCTCCGATATGACCTCATCGCGCAACTGCTGACCGGTGGCGACCGTCAGATGCCCTTGGGTGAGTTCAGGCGCATAATCACGACCATCAGAGAGTTGCGCATGTCCCCCCGCTTCCAACGCGGCCAACACGCCTGCAGCATGATCCCAGCAGTTCAGCCCTTCGGTCTGAACAAAATCCACATGCCCCTGCGCCATCATTCGGTATTCATGGCAAGAACAGAACAAGGATGTCACGCGCTTCGCCTGCGCCATCCCCTGGACCACTGCCAGCTGTTCGTCTTTGGCAAACATGAAGTGCGGTACAAATCCATTCGCCTCGCTAAAGGCGCGCTGGGGTGCGACATGCAGACGGCGCGGATCAAGGCCGGGAGACGCCATCCACGCGCCGCCCCCTAAGCTGGCCTGAACCCAGTCATCGTTCACCGGGTCATAAAGGAGGCCAAAAACGGTTTTGCCACGCACCGTCACCGCAAGAATGACACCAAAGGTAGAAAGCCCATGCGCATAGTTCCAAGTGCCATCAATCGGGTCGACGATCACAGCAACCTCTGCGTCTGCGACCTGATCCAGAATTGTAGGATCTGCTGACACCGCTTCCTCGCCAATAACAACCGCGCCCGGAAGGATTGTCTGCAACGCGCGGGTTACATGTTCTTCTGCGGCGACATCGGCAACGGTCACCAAATCGATTGACGACGATTTCGCGGTGATCGCCCCAGCAGAAAGATTGCGAAAGCGCGGCATGATCTCGATGCGCGCGGCATCTCTGACCATGGAAATAAGAGCGTTTTCAATGTCGTGATCCAACCGCATGCGACCTGTGCCTTCTGTAGGTGTCGATGCAATGGTCCTAGCGCCTCATGCAGAGAAGTTCACGCCCAAGAATGCGGACTTCTATGAAGTTTTGACGACACCTCAGCCAAGAGGCGCGCATCAAGGCAAATGCAACTTGCCTGATCACACGATCAAGATCACTAGACAGTCATTTTGGGGTCATGGCGGAGAGACAGGGATTCGAACCCTGGAGACGGTTTCCCGCCTACACACTTTCCAGGCGTGCGCCTTCGACCACTCGGCCACCTCTCCGTGGAGGCGACTTTTGATGCATTACGGAGGGGATTGCAATAGGCTTTCTAAGAAAAAGTTCAGTTTTTTTTCCAATCCGTCCATTTCACCCTAAGTATTTGTGAAGATGGAGTTAATCATCTGGTTTCCGGCGCAGATCGCGCAGCGAAGTTTGCGGCCCCCCGCTCCGTTTCAGATAAAAAAACGCCGCTGCAGGAGATCCCGGCAGCGGCGTTATTTGCGCATCGGTTCTGTGGTCCTACCGGTCCGCGTCCCCATCTTCGTCCGGTGACAGATCCGCGAGATCCGGCTTTGGCGGCGCTGACGTCTGTGGCTCTGATACCGGGGATGAGGGCGTGGATTTTATCTCCGGCGCAGATGTGCCGGACTGCAGCGCCTCGGGATTTCGGATCCAGATATCGCGCTGTGCGAATGGGATCTCGATCCCTTCTTCATCGAACCGTTTGGCGATCTCGTAGTTCATGTCGGATTTGACCGAGAGCACCCAGTTTACATCCCGCAGGATCGCCCGGATCTCGAAATCAAGACTATCTGCGCCAAAGCCCTGAAACACCACCGATGGCGGTGGGTTCATCAGCACCATCGGATGCGATTTCGCCACTTCGGAGAGGATCTCCTCAACCTTGCGAGGGTTGGTGCCATAGGCCACCCCGACAGGCACAATCACCCGCCCCACGGTATTGCCACGGGTGTAATTGGTCACTGTGCCCGAAATCAGATCCGAGTTCGGAACAATCACATCAGTGCGGTCAAAGGTCTCAATCCGGGTGGAACGCACAGAAATATCGCGCACATAGCCCATGAGACCACCCACTTCGATCCAGTCCCCTTTGGAAACCGGGCGCTCGATCAACAAGATGATGCCCGACACAAAGTTCGACACGATGGTCTGCAGGCCAAAACCGATCCCGACTGATAGCGCACCAGCCACAATCGCCAGCGAAGACAGATCCAGCCCTGCGGTCGACACCGCAATCAACGCCGATAGGAAGATCCCGATATAGCCAACACCAGATACAATGGCGTTCTGCCCGCCGGGGTCGATCTTGGTTTTCGGCAAGAGTGACGAGCGCAGGCTGCCTTGCAGGAGCCGCGTCAACACATAGCCGCCCGCGAAGATCACCACAAAAGTCAGGAAGATCGTCGGAGAAATCTTGGTATCCCCGATGTCAAAGCCCTCAAGGAAGCGCGACCAAAGCTCGGTGAGATCAGAGGTCCGCGCGCCCCAGATCAGCGCAAAGAACGGCAGCGAGACCAGAGCCAGCACAAAGCCGGTCATTACCGCAAACAGCGAATCCTCTGCCCCTTGGCTGTTGCGCGTCACCCATCCGTAGATATCGGATAGGAAACGCTGCAAAATCATCAGGGTCGTGACCAGCGCAAGCGTCAGGATCACCGGATAAACGATTGCGATTGCGGCATTAATATACCCCAGCGCGCCTAAAACCGGAGCGATGAGTGCCAAAACAAACACCACACGACGCAACAGCGACATCGCCCGGCTTGCACCGGCAGCGATTGCGCCTTCGTCATCGTCACTGCCGTTATCACGTTCTTCCTGACGGCGTTGACGCACGCGGATGCGATTCAACCGAACCAAGAGCAGCGAAGCCAGCAGGATGAGCGGCCAACTCAGGACCGCATAGGTGCCATCTGCAAAATTCTCAATCGTATCAAGCCGGTCCAGCATCAACTGCATCACCAGCACCAGCGCCAGAGATACAAGGATAACCCGGACCTGCCGCTGAAAGCGCGGCTCAAACGGGATCAGCTCATTGGTGATTTCATAGACATAAAGCCGTTCCCCCAACCAGTGAGAGGCAAACAGGATCAGGGACCAAAGCGGCACATCGTCCAACAACAGCGTACCGCGTACGCCAAGAATTCCCGACAGGTCAATGGCCCGGACCAGCAGCACCGTCCCGACATACGGCAACAGGACCTGCAGAAGAGATACGATAAAACGCCATACCCCGGTGCCACGCCATCCCAACTCGCGCAGGTAACTCCCGGCCCGCCGCGCCCAATGGCGGCCACGGCCTAGCAACAGCAAAGCGCCCGCTGTGAGCAAAAGGATCACGGGCAAACGGCTGCGAATGCTCTCCCGCGTCGCGGGATTTGAGAGAAGACCTGCGGTCTCATGCCAAAACGCGCCCAGTACTTTTGCGGTATCCGCAAGAGCCGCTGGCCAGTTTTCAGGGTTCAACGGCATCGGGACGCGTTCCAACAGCGTGCGTGTGGCACGCTCCCGGATCAGCTTGTCAATCTCGGTGATCAGCCCCTGCGCCCGGCTGTAGCCCAGATCAGCCAAGACCTGAGGCGCGCTCAGTGTCGCCAGCTGTGACTGAAGCTCTTGGCGCAGTTTGGCGATATTTTCTGGCTCGCTGCCGCTGTCATCCGGAGCAGGTCCGAGCGCATCAATCTGCGCCCGCAACGTCTTTAGCCGGTCTGCATTCTGGTTTCCGGCATCCAGAAACTGCTGGCGGTATTCGGTCAACTCGACCCGCAGCGCCTCCAGCGCGCCGTTTGACGCGCGACGGGCATCCAGCACCCGCTCCGCCCGATCAGCAGTACGTTGCCACGCGTCGTAGTATTCGCCCAATTCGCCGGACGCCACGGTTTGAGCCAGATCTCGCGCTTCGGTCAGGCGCGTTTGATCACCATCGGTTTGCGCAGCAGCCGCAAGTGGCACAAGAAAACAGGTCAGCCATAGAAGGCCGACCTGAAGAAACGTTCTAAAGTTAGTCATTGGGTTCAGACGTCCTCGAACACGCCCGGAATAGATGCCGGGGTATGGGTCATCCAGTCCGGAACTGGCAGGCCCTTGTCCTTTAGGAATTCGGGGTTAAAGAGCTTGGATTGATAGCGGGTCCCATAGTCACACAGCACCGTGACGATGGTGTGACCTGGCCCCATTTCTTTCGCCAGACGCACCGCACCGGCGATATTGATGCCGGACGAGCCCCCCAGAACCAAGCCTTCATCGTGCAGCAGATCAAAGACATAAGGCAGCGCCTCTGCATCAGGGATCTGGTAATTGAAGTCCGGCTTCAACCCTTCAAGGTTCTTGGTGATGCGCCCCTGACCGATTCCCTCGGTGATGGAGGAGCCTTCGGATTTTAGCTCGCCTGAGGTGTAGTAGGAATAGAGAGCCGCACCGTTAGGATCCGCAAGGCCGATCTTCACGCCCTTGGGCTGCAACGCCTCGGCGATACCGGCAAGCGTGCCGCCAGAGCCTACCGCACAGATAAAGCCATCGACTTTGCCACCTGTCTGTTCCCAGATCTCTGGACCAGTGGTTTCGACATGCGCCTGACGGTTGGCGATATTGTCGAACTGGTTTGCCCAAATGGCCCCATTTGGTTCGGTTTTCGCAAGCTCATTTGCCAAACGTTCCGAATAGCGGACATAATTGTTCGGATTTTTATAGGGTGCTGCGGGCACCTGTACCAATTGCGCGCCAGCCAGACGCAGCATGTCTTTCTTTTCTTCAGACTGGGTTTCCGGGATCACAATCACCGTCTTGAACCCCATCGAGGCCCCGACCAGCGCCAGTCCGATACCGGTGTTGCCCGCCGTGCCTTCAACAATGGTGCCGCCGGGTTTCAAATCACCACGGGCGATGGCGTCCTTGATAATATAGAGCGCAGCGCGATCCTTGACGGATTGGCCGGGGTTCAGAAACTCCGCCTTGCCAAGAATTTCGCAGCCGGTTTCTTCGCTGACTTTGTTCAGTCGGATCAGAGGGGTATGACCGACAGCATCGGCCAGATCGCGTGCAATGCGCATGAAATTCCCTTTCGCTCGTTCCCTTTTGATGTAGCCGGGGGCACGCTCGATCACAAGGGTCGTCAGCAGCGACAGGCAAGCCTTTGCGATGTCTTCGACCTTTAGCGCGCGAAGACGGTTCTATCGCGACGTGCGCCACCGCAAAACCATCACCTGAAGACCGCCCCAAGCGGTACATTGTCCATCAATGGAATGAATTCACAGAACGCGCTGACTTACCTGTCGAGTTGCGATGTTTTCACGACACCACATCAGTCTGGCAGGTGTTTCACTTCCAGCGCTTACTGGCAAACTCGGTCACCAGCCCCACCAATGTCCCGCCAACAACCAAAGTGACGAGAACAGTCGGAACGGCCATCACAAAGAAATACTCAAGTGCAATGGTAAATATCGCAGCCAGTGCTTCAAACGGTCCATCGTAAATATTCCGCTTCGCAAGGCGAAACATCTCCACTGCGCCCTGAATGATCAAAGCCCAAATCACCAAGACCGCCATCCCGGTTAGGCCGTTGTTGATGCCCGGCACGAAACCGCGCCCGGCACGTGGTCCCATTACTTTCCAGCCGGCCACCAGAGCGAGCCCTACATTTACATGGGTAAAATAGCCAAAATCTGTGGATTCGGGCATCAAAGGCATGATTTGCCCTGAGACGACGAACGCCAATAGAGCGAGGGCAACAGAGGCCACGAGGTGTGCGGCGGTAGGCATGGATTTGATTTTCCTGATGTCTGCTCGATTGCCCATAAGGCTAAGCGCAGCTGAGCCACAAATCCAGCGTAAACCCCATGTCGCCGCGCGCTTTTATCTGTGACTCAGGGCCAAATGGGATCAGCTTTTGTCCCTGCTGTCGTGGTACGCCTCCAGCGCGCGTTCACGGCCGCGTTTGAGATCGATAATTGGCCGCGCGCGCGCTTCTTTGGGGCTCAACTCCCAACTCAGCGGCGTGGCCGCAAAGAAACCCATCGCAGTCTGGGGCGGGTCCGACTGTCCCTCTGCCAACCAATTGCGCACGTAGCGCCCTTTGGGGTCAAACTTATCTAACTGGCCATCGGGGTTGAAAATCCGAAAGAAAGGCGCGGCATCCGGCCCCGATCCGGCCACCCATTGCCAGCCCATGGCATTGGATGCAGGGTCCCAGTCCACCAAGCAGTCCTCAAACCACTGCATCCCGAATTTCCAATGGATCATCAGGTGCTTGGTGAGGAAACTTGCCACAATCATCCGGGCGCGGTTGTGCATTTTACCGGTGACATAGAGCTCTCGCATTGCCGCATCGACAAAATCATAGCCTGTTTGCCCTTGCTGCCAACGCAAGAGCGCCTCGCCCGGATCGTCTTGCCATGGAAAACCGTCCCATTCCTCGCGCCAGTTGCGGGTCAGGATATGCGGCGAGTGATACATGAGGTGATAGGCAAACTCGCGCCAGACCACCTCTTTGAGAAAATGTTCCGCACCCTGTTTGCCGTCCCGCATTGCCTGCGCGCCCAGATGCCACATCCGGTGCGGGCTAATTTCACCCCATGCGAGATTTTCCGATAGCTCTGACGTGGCCTCGCGCGCAGGGAAGTCGCGATCCGCTTTGTAGGTCTGAACCCGCTCCTCAAGGAAGCGGTCCAGCTGCTCCAGCGCCGCGTCCTCACCCACCCGGCAATATCCTGCGACGATTTCAGCACCGCGACGCATGGCGGCACTCATCTTGTAATCTGCAAGCTTGTCCGTTGCGGGCCACGCATCCGGCTTTGGCAGGTTTGCGGGCGCATCAATCAGACCCTCGACCTCGCGGTCGCGCACGGCCTTCCAGAACGGCGTGTAGACCTTATACATACCGCCATCTTTGGTCTCGACCGTCCAGGGTTCGAACATCAGTCGTCCGCCGGTGGATTTCACCGTGATATCAGTGGCTTTGAGCTGCTCCTTGATCTCAGTGTCGCGCTTGATCGCCTCTGGATCATAAAGCCGGGACCAGACCACATGATCGGCTCCGCTCTCCTTGATGACCTCGCGCAACACCTCAAGCGCATCCCCCTTTCGCAGGGTTAATCGACTGCCGTGCCCCTCGAGCGTTTTGGCAAAATGCTCAAGCCCAAGCCCAAGCCGAAACTTTGGAGCAGCGCCCAGGGCCTCATCCTGCGGGTCGTGGATATAGAGCGGAATGATCGGTCCGCCCGTCTCCAGCGCCGCCGTCAGGGCCGGATTGTCACGCAGGCGCAGGTCGCGCCTGATCCACCAGATCACCGGTCGGGTGTCAGCCATGGTCAGTTAAATCCCTTGCTCAATCAGAGTTTACAGGACGCGATCTAGGGCCTCGATCAGCGCTGTCACCTCCGATTGATCGGTATAATGGGTAAAACTCAGCCGCAGTACGCCCTCGGACGGGTCCACCCCCATCGCATTAAGCGCACGCACCGCATAGAAATCACCGCCGCCTGCCATGATACCCAGCTCTGCCAGTTGCTTTGCCACCGGCTCTGCCGCACGCCCCAGCGCAAGTGCCACGGTCGGTGCGCGATCCTCAGCCGCCGAAGGGCCAAGCAGCCGGATGTCGTTGCGATCCTTCACGGCGTCCAAAAGCGGTTGCAACTGGGCAATTTCGCGCTGCCGCATCAGGTCATGCACAAAGGTCCCCATGGCTGCGCCCTTGGTTTCCATCGCACCGTGATGGGCGGCGAGTGCTTCAAAATAGTCGACCATCCCGGCACAGGCGGCGACCTGCGCATGATCCGGTCCTGCCGGGGTAAAGCGCTTGTAGGGCACATCCGCGTTGAAATAATGCGCCTGATTGGGCAGCAGCTCAGCGAGCGCCGGGTTGATGACCATGATCCCCTGATGCGGGCCATAGGTTTTATAGGCCGAAAACAGATAGATATCTGGCCCCAGCTCACCCACATTGGGCAGGCCATGTGGCGCGTAAGAGACCCCGTCGACACAAACAAAGGCCCCGGCGGCATGCGCCAGCGCGGTTATTTCGGTCACCGGATTGATTTCACCGACGACATTGGAGCAATGGGGAAAACACACCAACCGGACGTTTTCATCCAAAAGCTCTTCCAGCGCAGTTGGGTCTAGATGGCCCGTCGCCGGATCGATCTGCCATTCCAGAACCTCAATGCCCTCGTCCACCAGACGGCGCCACGGACCGGAATTCGCCTCGTGATCCTGATTGGTGACGATGATCTTCTCGCCCGGTTTCAGAAACTTACGAAAGGCCTGTGCCAGAACATAGGTGTTTTGCGTCGTTGAGGGACCAAAGCTCACGTCTTGGGCACCGACACCAAGAAGTGCCGCCAGACGATTGCGCGCTTCGTCCATTTCAGCCCCCGCAACCTGCGAGGCCGAATAAGGTGCGTAGGGCTGGACCTTGTATTCTGTGTAAAACCGGAACAGGCGATCAATCACCTGACGGCAGGTATAAGACCCGCCTGCGTTTTCAAAAAAGGCCTGCCCTTGCAGGGCGGCCTGATCAAATGCTGGAAACTGTTTGCGGACAAAATCGATATCCATGGTGCGGCGCGTGCTCCCTTTGCGGATCAATGACGCGATGAGTGCAATTTCACGCCGCAAGATCAAGCCCGGAAACGCCTCGGCGCGGCGCTAAGACGCGCCGAGGCATCATAATTTACCGAATTACTGGAGTGTTAGCCGTTTAGATCGACAACAACGCGCCCTTGCACCTGCCCCGCAAGAATATCCGCACCGAGCTTTGGCAGGTCCGCTAGCGTCGCGGGGTGCACCATCGCGTCGAGTTTCTCCATCGGCAAGTCAGTTGCAATCCGCTGCCACGCGCGCTGACGGTTCTCAAACGGTTGCATCACGGAATCGATACCCAGGAGGTTCACGCCGCGCAGCAGGAACGGGATCACGGTTGCCGGAAGCGCCGCACCACCCGCCAGCCCCACGGCAGCAACCGAAGCGCCGTATTTCATCTGGCCAAGCACCCGCGCCAGCATGTCGCCGCCAACGGCATCGACGCAACCTGCCCAGGTCTCACTCTCCAGCGGGCGTTTGACGGTCTCGTTCAGATCCGCGCGCGGCACGATCTGGGTCGCGCCAAGGCTCTGGAGGTAATCCGCCGTCTCTGGCCGCCCGGTAACCGCTGCCACCTCATAGCCCAGATGCGCGAGGATCGCTGTCGCCACCGATCCGACACCGCCCGCAGCACCGGTGACAAGCACCGGACCGTTCCCCGGTTTCAGACCGTGATCTTCCAGCGCCATCACCGCCAGCATTGCGGTGAAACCAGCCGTTCCCACCGCCATGGCCTGACGTGCCGTGATCCCACCCGGCAGTGGCACCAGCCAATCCGCCTTGACCCGCGCCTTTTGGGAATAGCCGCCCCAATGGGCCTCCCCCACGCGCCAACCGGTCAGCACCACCTTGTCGCCGGGTTTATAGCGATCATCCGATGATGCCTCCACGGTGCCTGCAAAATCGATCCCCGGCACATGCGGATAATTGCGCACCAAGCCGCCACCTTTGGGGCTGAGGCAGAGGCCGTCCTTGTAGTTCACGGTGGAATAGTCGACCGCAACAGTGACCTCACCGTCGGGCAGATCCGCGAGGTTCAGGTCCTGAATTTCAGCAGACGCCTTGCCGCTCTCGCTGTCCTGCGTCATCACTAGTGCTTTGAACATGTTGATCTCTCCCGTTAATTCCAGAAATTCTCATAGACGGTCGCAGGGCGCATTCCGTCCGGTGTCTCAACCTCGACCCGCGTGCCCGCGTCCCAATGGGTCATCTTCACCATGCCGATGGCGACATTGGTGGTATGATCGGGCGACCATGTGGCCGAGGACACCCGCCCCACCCGGCGGCCATTCGCATAGAGCGGCCAGAACCGGTCACAGGGCGGCACCGCGTCGCCCTCAATGGCGATGGGGCGGATCTGCTGCACCGGGCCTTCCTTGGCCACCCGAAGAAGGGCGTCGCGCCCGATACAGCCGATGGCCGTATGGGTGTTGCAGAAGCGGCCCAGCCCGCATTCATGCGGCGTGTTGTCGTCGGTCATATCGTTGCCGTAACTCAGCAGGCCACTTTCGATCCGCTCGATCAGGTTCGGACAGCCTGCCCGCACCTCCAGATCCGCGCCCGCCTCAAACAGCCGATGCCAGAGCGGCATGCCGATGTCGCTGCCTTCGACATAAATCTCGAACCCACCCTGTTTCGAGTAGCCCGAGCGCGCCACCACCAGATCGCGCCCCTCGAACTGATAAACGCCAAAGCGAAAGAACCGGATCGCGCGCACGGTCTCGCCAAAGACGCGCGCCATCAGATCCTCGGCCTTTGGTCCCTGAATTGCGAGCGGTGAGACATCCGGCTCATCCACCAGCACATCCAGCCGCCAGCCATTGGCGATGCCCTTCACCCAATAGAGAAGATCACTGTCCGCAATGGAGATCCGCCAGCGGTCCTCGGCCAGCTTCACCGCTACCGGATCATTCAGCATGCCGCCGGTCTCATCCACGATGGGCACATAGTAGCACTGACCGGGCATCATGCCGCGCAGATCACGCGGGGTCAGCATTTGCATCAGGCGCCCCGCATCGGGGCCGCGCAACTCCACCTGCCGCTCGCAGGCGACGTCCCAGACCTGCACATGGCGTTTGAGGTGGTGATAATCCGCCTCAACGCTCTCGAACACGGTTGGAAGCAGCATGTGGTTGTAGACGGTGTAGCCTTTGACACCTGCGGCCTCCACACCCTCCGAAAACGGGGTACGGCGCAGGCGGCGGGACAGGGAAATTCTGGGTTGAAACACTGCCATGGCGATCCCTTTCATGGCCCGAGTGCGAGGGGAGCGGCGGGCATCGGTGACCGCCGCCCGATGTCACAGAAGACGCGCGATCAGCGCGGACCTTTCCAGTCGATCTGGCAAATCTCGGCAGAGCGCCCGTCAAAATCCCATACCCGGCCAAAAGCGCGCACGCGGCCCTTGGTGGCGGTGGCAACTGTGATGTCCGGGCCCATCCAGTACTCGGTGTTGGTGACCACAATGTCCTGTTCGCTGTCAGCCCCGCCCACCGGAACAACCTCACCGTGGATCTGCTTACCCACGATCAGGCGGCGGGTCTTGCCGTCGGTTTCAAACAGCACCGGCGCGCGCTCCGCCCCGAGGAATTCGCTCACCAAGACCTTGAAGAGCCCCGTGGTTCCCCTTGCTTCTCCAGAGAAAATATCGATCAGACCATCATAGGCCTCTTCGCTTGCGCGCTCGTCGATATAGGCCGCTGCTTTCCAATTTCCGCGCGCCATCAATCCCGGGATTTCCAGGATCAGCCCGACATTCAGACCAGACAGATCGGCGTCGCCATAATGCCCTTCATCGATGCGCACACCCGCCCAGGCCTGACAGTAACCTTCGGTGGGCGGATGCTTGCCCAGCGATACCACGCAGGGGCAAAAGACAGTACAGTTGCAGTTCAGGATCAGCTCGCCTTTGATCGCCCAGGGCATAAGCTCGGGCGCCGATGCGACTTGCGGATTTGCCATGTGATTTTTCCTCCCAATTCAAACAGATGTCACAAGAAGCCAAAGTCCCGACGCGCAGAGGACAACGCCCATCGGACGGGTCAGCCAGCGCCCGATCTCGGGCAGTTTTTCCAGAACCATAAAAACCGTCGCCAACCCCATGAAGACGAGGTTCATGACCCCACCGACAAAGGCCAAAAGCATCAGCGCCCAGCAGCACCCCAAACAGACCGCACCAAGGCGCAGACCGTTGCGCAATGGGCCCTCCTCCCAATGCTGCATAAAGAACACCAGCGGGCGGCGGCATTTGGACAGGCAAGCGTCTTTGAGCGGCGTGAACTGGTAGCCCCCCGCAATCAGCAGAAGCACCGCCGACAGCAGGGACGAACGGCTGTCGCCAAAAACGCTGACCATACCCGCATGGACAAGCGTCAGTTGCAGCGCGGCTGCCAGCAGTGAAAATCCAATCCAGACCATAAGATAGCCAAGCACCAGATCCCCAAACCGGGTTCCTTCCGCCGATTGGCTCAGGTCATCGTAGGTGGCAAAGGCCGGCAGTGCCGTGGGCGCCATCATCGCCGCCGACATCAAAACCCACATCAGTGCCATCTTGCCCGCGCCTGCCGCATCCGGCGTCATGCTACACAACGACACCCAAAATTCCGCACCATAAAGCGCTCCGGCATCGCGCAAATTCTCCGGCACCGACATGGCAAACAACGCACCCCAAGCCAGCAGAATACCACCAAAGAGCAAGAGCCAATGTAGGCCGCTCATCTGGCGAATACTCTCTGTCAGGCGTGCTTTAAGCATGGCTTTGCGATGACCTCCCCGTCTCGCTGCGACTCAATAGCTCTTGTGAATCAAATGTCAGACTTTTAAATGTCTGACAAATAAAAATTCCAAACACCCCGTCTGACGTGAGGGAAAACCAATTTGAAGATCGACCCAAACAGCACCGCAGATCTCTCTGCCCAGATTGCCACGGCCATTCGTGATGCCATTGTTGCGGGCGATCTGATCGTTGACGAACGCCTGCCCTCGGAATCGGAATTGGCCGAGCAATTTCAGGTGTCTCGCGCAACCGTGCGGGAAGGTTTGAAACGCCTCGCCGCGCAATCCCTGATCCGCACCCAACGCGGCGCAACCGGTGGGGCCTTCGTCAACCGTCTCAGTTTCGAGGACGCCTACAGCCAGCAGATCACCACCTCGACGCTGCTTCTGAGCATGAATGCGGTGAGTTTCGACACCGCCTGCGAGGCCCGATATGCGCTGGAACGGGCCTGCGCGCCGCTTTCGGCCAGCCGCCGCACCGCCGATCAGCTTGCGACCATGCGGGCAGAGATCTTTCGGCAGGGCCAACCCGGCCTCACGGATGAGGCCTTTTGTGCGTCAGACGTGGCCTTTCATCGCGCGTTGGTGGACGGGGCGCATAATCCGGTGCTGTCCTATCAGCTTGCCGGGGCCGTGGAGGCGATGCAGCCGCTGATGAACATGATCACCTTCACGGCGCGGGATCGCGCCACCATTCTTGCGCTGCACACCACCATCACCGATGCCATCGAAGCCGGCAAGGGAGACGCAGCCGTCGCGGGCCTCAGCGCGCTGGAGGAGGAAACACGCAACCTCGCCGCCGATGTCTTCGCCCGCCGCGTGTCAAAGCGCTGAGCCTCTTCATCTTCTTTCAAATATCCCCGCCGGAGGCCACGCGCGTCAGCGAGTCAATTCCCCCCTTTAACTCCCCGCCAAACCACCCTATATTTAGCCTGTTCCTTCGGGAACTATGGACATAAACGCGCTCGTAATAAGCGGATCGGACCCGGGGGCGGTACCCGGCGGCTCCACCAAATATCCTTCGTTTGGGGATTATGGGGCCGAAATAGGATCGACGGACGTCTAAAGGGGTTAGCTTTGTCTCGGCTGTCTGCCACCGTTACCGGCGAAAACAGTACAATTGCAAACGACAATCGTGCTCCGGTTGCTCTGGCTGCGTAAGCAGTCCGAGTTGAACCGACTTTAAGCCCTAGCGCCTAGCAGCGTTAGGCGGGGTTCGCAGGTACCTGGCAACAGAAACCTGCACTTTCACTCCCCTGAAATAGCGATGCACCTCTGGGCCATAAGGCATCTCTTATTGCTCTTTTACGAGCAGCTGCGGCTATCGTTAAACTTTGACGGGAAATTCCCGCCAATTTCCTTCCTTTTAACGCTAGCATTGCGAAGTTACAGCGATATGGCTCTCGACATTATATGTAACACGCCTGTAGGTGGCGCCTTCCTCAAATGTCAGAATGTGAAACTTCCCTGAAATGAAAAACAGCACTCTGCTGAAATACTGGTTCGAAGAAGTCTGGAATAAAGACAATCTGTCCGTCATCGACGACCTGCTTGATCCAGATGTCACTTTTAATGGGGCTCTGGATGGTGTCGTATCCCCCGGCGTCGACTACAAAGAGGTCGTTTGCGCCATCAAAGCGCTGCTCGACCAGCCCCATGTGACCATTACGCATAGTATGGATGAGGGGGATCTTGCCATGGCGCGGGTGCAGGTTTCGGCTTTCGATCACAGCCGCACACGCAAGCTGGATTTCACCGGTCATGTGAGTGTGCGCGTCCATGATGGGCGTTTCATCGAGTTCTATACCAACTTCGACTACCTGCGCATGTTCGAACAACTCGGACAGTTGCCCACAGACGCCCTGCCCGTCTGTCTGACGGGTGAGCGCCTCGTCTGGGTGGAATAGCCACCACGCCCCCATAGAAAAACAACTGCTTCAAAAGAAACGCGAGCGCTGGTGATATTGCTGGGCTTTGATAAAAGGGCCAAAGGTGAAAGCAACCGGGCAGCCGTGATGTCAAAGACCGCAACCTCGCATCCCACCCCGCCTTCCTGGTGGGTTTTGTTTCACTGTTTCGGCCTCATTGGTCTGCTGAGTTTCGGCGGTCCCGCGGCACAAATCGCGCTGATGCATCATGAATTGGTCGATCGCCGCAACTGGCTCAGCGAAGAGCAATTCCTGCGCGGCTTGTCGTTTTGCATGCTGCTGCCCGGACCAGAAGCCATGCAACTGGCCACCTATACCGGGTGGCGGATGCGCGGCATCGGCGGGGGGCTGTTGGCAGGGAGTTTGTTCATCCTGCCCGGCGCCTTCGTCATTTCCATATTAGTCTGGCTCTATGTGGCCTTTGGTACTCTGCCGGCGGTACAATCGGCCTTTCTCGGCATCAAAGCAGCCGTTGTGGTGATTGTCGTGCAGGCGCTCTGGCGCATTTCTCGAAAAGCACTCAAATCAACCGGAGCCTGGCTGCTCGCATTAACCGGGTTCGTGGCAATATTTGCACTCAACCTCCCCTTCCCGGTTGTGGTTCTGGGGGCGGGGATTATCGGACTGTTTCAAAGTGCAGAGACGGCCAACACCCCACCACCCGTGCAGCCCGTTGCCCCCAATCACTGGCGAGTCATTGTGTTGTGGAGCACGCTGTGGCTGCTCCCCCTCCTCGGTCTCTCACTGATCGGAGCCGACTTTCTGGCCACAATTGGCTGGTTCTTTGCTAAACTTGCGGTTGTCACCTTCGGGGGCGCTTATGCTGTGCTTGCCTATATGACCCAGACGGTGGTCAGCGAACATGGCTGGATCACAACAGGTCAGATGATTGATGCCCTCGGTCTGGCAGAGACCACGCCCGGTCCTCTGGTATTGGTGACGCAGTTCGTCGCGATGCTGGCCGGGGCCGAAGTGGGCGGTGCGATGCTGGCGCTGGCGGCAGGCGCTGTGGCGTTATGGGCGACCTTCACACCCTGTTTTTTATGGATTTTTGCGACAGCTCCGTTTGTGGAACGACTGACGCATCAGCCCCGTTTACGCGGCGCGCTGCAGGCCATTACTGCGGCTGTCGCGGGGATGATGCTCAACCTCTCTGTGTGGTTCTTGTTGCACTTGTTGTTTCAAAAGCAGACCTCTGTGATGCTCGGCCCAGTCACGCTCCCTGCCCCGGATGTTCAAAGCCTCAATGTCCCATCCCTTGTTCTTGTTGCTTTGGCACCGATTGTTGCGTTGGTCTTGCGCGGGCGCATCCTGTGGTTGCTGGCGGCGATGGCCAGTCTCGGCCTGATTGCCGCTGGCTTCACGGTCGGCTAAAGACCGCTAGCTTGTCTTGCAATGCCTTCAAAATAGGTCCAAAACTGGAGGGGATAGGGTGTGGCCTCAAACCATGTTGTCAGCGCCGCACCCCCAACTACAAAAGGTGAGGCGATGTCCCGTCAGATCGACTATGGAAACCTGATGCATCGTGCCATGCGTGGCCTGATCCGCAACGTCCTGGACGATGTTGCGGCCAATGGCCTGCCCGGAGCTCATCACTTCTTCATCACGTTTGATACCTCACACCCGGATGCCGAACTGGCCGATTGGCTGTCTGACCGTTATCCCGGTGAGATGACCGTGGTCATGCAGCATTGGTTCGACAATCTGAACGTCACCGACGAGGGCTTCTCCGTGACGCTGAATTTTGGCGACGCGCCAGAGCCGCTCTATATTCCCTATGACGCGATCAAGACGTTCGTCGACCCATCTGTCGAGTTTGGTCTGCGCTTTGAAAGCACCGGCGAGGATGACGATGAAGATCTGGCACCTGTCGAGGTGGCGAGCGATTTGCCCGATGATGAGGATGAAGACGACGCACCCGCCGCAAAGAAAGATGCGGATGTGGTGTCTCTGGACAGCTTTCGCAAATAGGCTGTCACACCTAGCACGGCATCAGAAATTGCAGCGGCGCCCCGGCATCTCGGCGGCGCCGTTTTTATGTCGTCGCAACGCGCGTTCAGATCAATCTCTGGTCAGAAATGTCGAAACCTTGCGCGAAGGCATCCCATTGCGGTGCAAAGAAAAATCCAGATCCAAGCCGCCATCCGCCAAGGTGCGATCATATTGCTGCATCAGGTAATCGCCGTTTTCCGCCACATAAAGCGAGAAGATCGTCAGCGTGTCATCAATCACGCGCGCCCAGACGAAGGGCTCCCCCTTCATGGGGTTCATCTGAACCGTATGGCCAAACACATTTGTCTGCATCGCAGCGGCAAAAACACCGTCGCGCTCTGACGGAATAAATTCGATCTTGTAGCTCTTGGTTTTTGCGTCGCCATCCGCGCGCCGGATGGCCGTGCTCCACTGCACCTCGAACCCTTTGTAAGTTTCGCGGATTGCGACACTCATATCACGTTGCTCGACCGTTCCGTCGATTTGCTCGACCTCGGCGCTCCCGGAATAAGATCCGACAAACCGGTTGAGCGTT
The DNA here is from genome assembly GCF_000376545.2 of Tritonibacter mobilis F1926. Taxonomy (NCBI): domain Bacteria; kingdom Pseudomonadati; phylum Pseudomonadota; class Alphaproteobacteria; order Rhodobacterales; family Paracoccaceae; genus Tritonibacter; species Tritonibacter mobilis. Next base: position 1,311,583 of record NZ_CP015230.1, on the reverse strand, counting down.
TCCGCGCAAAAAGCGCTCTGAACGCTCAGGAACAATGCCGACAGCATCACAAGACACCACAGGGTCAAACGGGAGGTGTCAGGCATAGACCGTATCTGGCTGAGGGTGATGCTGCGCATATCTTGGATTCGAACTCCTGTTGGGGACGCGGTCTGACGACTCTCTTTTGGTGTAATCTATGCATCTTACCCAAACTGGCAATGGCACTTGCGGAATTGGGGCAGTATACCAGCCGCTGAGGACCCGTAAGATCGGTCAGGTGGCGCAGAACAATTGCGTCAGGCCGCCCGCGCGGGTACACGGCATACATCAGTATACCACTTGCGATATCCAAGTGGCCGAACCAGCGACGGAGACAGACACAATGTCGAACACCCGCACCGAAACCGACAGCTTTGGCCCGCTTGAGGTCCCTTCCGACAAATACTGGGGGGCACAGACTCAGCGTTCGATCATGAACTTCCCGATTGGGTGGGAAAAACAGCCTGTCGCCATCGTGCGCGCGCTTGGCGTGATCAAGCAAGCCTGCGCCATGGCCAACAAGGCCTCCGGCAAGCTGGACGCCAAAATCGGCGATGCCGTTATTCAGGCTGCGGGTGAGGTGATCGAGGGCAAGTTCGATGACAACTTCCCGCTGGTGGTTTGGCAGACTGGTTCCGGCACCCAGTCCAACATGAACTCCAACGAGGTGATCGCCAACCGCGCGATCGAGATCCTCGGCGGCGTGATCGGCTCCAAAGATCCGGTGCACCCGAACGACCACTGCAACATGGGGCAGTCCTCTAACGACACTTTCCCGACCGCAATGCACATCGCCACTGCGATGTCAGTGCGTGACGTGCTGGTTCCCGGCCTGACCAAACTGGCTGAAGGCCTGGAAGCCAAGGCAGCGGAATTCAAAGACATCATCAAGATCGGCCGCACCCATACGCAGGACGCCACGCCGCTGACACTGGGTCAGGAATTTGGTGGCTACGCGCATCAGATCCGTCAGGGTCTGGCACGGGTCGAGGCGGCAATGCCCGGCATCTATGAACTGGCACAGGGCGGCACCGCCGTCGGCACCGGTCTCAACACCGTGGAAGGCTGGGGCGAGGAAGTCGCTGCAAACATGGCCGAAATCACCGGCCTGCCCTTCGTGACCGCGCCCAACAAGTTCGAAGCATTGGCCGCACATGACGCGATGGTGTTCCTCTCGGGCGCTCTCGCGACCATTGCTGGCAGCTGCTACAAGATCGCCAACGACATCCGGTTCCTGGGCTCCGGCCCGCGCTCTGGTCTGGGCGAGTTGATCCTGCCTGAAAACGAACCCGGCTCCTCGATCATGCCGGGCAAGGTGAACCCGACCCAGGCCGAGGCGCTCACACAGGTGGCAGCACATGTCATGGGCAACGACGCGGCGATCAAATTTGCAGGCTCTCAGGGTCACTTTGAACTGAACGTCTACAACCCGATGATGTCCTATAACCTGCTGCAGTCCATTCAGCTTCTGGGTGACGCCGCGGACAGCTTCACCGAGCGGATGCTCAATGGCATCAAGGCCAATGAGCCGCGTATCGACAAGCTGATGAAGGAAAGCCTGATGCTGGTGACCGCATTGGCCCCGACCATCGGTTACGACAACGCGACGACCGTAGCGAAGACTGCGCATAAGAACGGCACCACCCTGAAGGAAGAGGCGGTCAAACTCGGCTTTGTGGACGAAGAGACCTTCGACAAGGTCGTACGCCCCGAGCAAATGATCGGTCCAAAGGCCAAGTGATGGCAAAGCCGGTCAATCTAAACCGGTTTCGAAAAGAAAAAGCGCGGGCTGAGAAAAAGGCCCGCGCTGACCAAAACGCTGTGAAATTTGGTCGCACCAAAGACCAGAAAGATTTAGACAAAGCCGCGAAACGGATCACGATAGACCGTCTGGATGGGCATAAAATCGACGATTAGCGAAAACACGACCTCACGCGTTTTCACCCAATCATGCCCTCACAATTATTTTTGTTAGCAATTTCTTTACCTTTTTTGACAGCGCGCGCATAATTGCCCATCAAAAGCGCGCCAAAAAACTGAGCGCCGAGCAGTAGAATATTACGGAGGCGGCTCAGGCATGCCCACCCATCGCTATTTCGTCTACACGGCGGACGCCCTGAGTTTTTCCGGCGGATCCGTGAGGCTTAGTTCAGACGTCGACCCTGATGCAGATCGCCGAGTGGTGTCTATTTCAGATAATGACAACACCCTCGATGGCGATTTTACGCGGGACGAACGCGGCGCGGATAATAATCAACGTGGAACCGTCTATGAAAGCGACGGCAGTACACTGGCGCGTGTGGATGGCGATTACATCTACAATGATCGTATTTATGCCGAAAACCAGATCGTCCTCACCGGCGATGATGGCAGTCAAATCACACTATATGCATTGGAAAGTGGTGGTGAATTTATTGGCTATTTGCCGACGACGCCACTTTCGAGAAATGTAAATTACAGCTACGAGACCCACAATGTCATCAATGATGACGAGCTTACCGGGTACAACCGATATAAATATTGGCAATACGTCGGCGAAGACGAAACCGATGCCGGGTCTTATTCGGATATCGAAGGCGCAACGGTTGTCTGCTTCACGCCAAACGCGCAGGTGACAACACCTGAAGGTCTCCGTCGTATTCGCAAGCTCAATATCGGCGATCAAGTGCTGACGCGCGACCGGGGCTATCAAACGGTGCGCTGGATTTACCGGCGCAGGCTGTCGCGTTTCGATCTACAAAAGAACCCGCATCTTGCGCCGATTGTGTTTGAACGTGATGCGCTTGGCCCTGGTTGCCCAAAGCGCAGGTTCAAAGTCTCTCCGCAGCATCGCATCCTGATCGAAACCCATATGAGCCATTTATTGTTTGCGAGCCATGCCATCCTCGCCCCTGCCAAAGGGCTGGCAAACGGGGACACCGTGTATCAGGATCAAAGCTGCGCGCCGATTACATATGTGCACCTGATGTTCGACCAGCATGAAGTTATTGAAACCGACGGGCTTTACTCCGAAAGCTACCATCCCGGCGAGTGGGTCTTAACGGCATCACAAACGCATGTACGGCAAGAGCTTTTTCAGATTTTTCCAGAGTTGGAAACGAGTCTCAGCGCTTACGGGCCGACTTGCTACCCCTCTGTCAGCGTGCAAGAAGCACGTCTATTGATAGCATGAGATTATATGATGATTGGCGAACGGCCTAAAAAACGCTCTTTGACCCTGCGCGGTCACCGGACCTCTGTTTCTCTGGAGGATGCTTTCTGGGCTGAATTCCGACGCCTTGCCGCAGCAGAGGGGCGCGCCATCAATGAACTGGCCGCCGACATTGACGAAAAGCGCGGCACCGATTGCGGTCTGGCCTCTGCTATTCGCCTCTATGTGCTCATGGCGCTGAAGGCCGAGGCTGAGGGCTAACGCTCTGTAAGGCGCAGCCAGATCCCATTGCGCGAGCGCACTGTCAGATGCGCCACGGGCTGCGGGTCGCGCCCCTCTACGCGCTCAACGCGAAAACGGTGTAGCAGCTGGGCGAGGATCAAAACGCCCTCAACCATCGCAAATCCCGCGCCTGTGCAGACCCGCGACCCCGCTGAGAATGGCATATAGGCGCTACGCGCGCAGGTCTTGCCATTCTCGGTCTGCCAGCGACCGGGATCAAAGTCATCCGGTCGCTCCCACAGCCGTTCGTGCCGGTGCAGGTGCCACGGGCTCAGCACCATTTGCGATCCTTCTGGCACCTCACGGTCGCGAAACCGCTCCGGGCATTGCGCTTCACGTACCATCATCGGCACCGGCGGATAGAGGCGCAGGGTCTCGCGAAACACATCCCGCGTCAGGCGCAACCGGGACACCGCCGCAAAATCCCCAGTGCCGTGTTCCGCGACCTCTGCCGCCAGCTTTTCCTGCCACTCTGGATAAAGCGCCATCAGATAGAGCGCCCACCCCAGCGCCGACGCACTGGTTTCGTGCCCCGCCAAAAAGAAAATCGCCACCTGATCGACCATTTCCTCAGCGTCAAAGCCAACGCCCGTGTCCGGGTCACGCGTCGTCATGATCTTGGTGGCGAGGTCATCAGGGGCGGTTCCGGCCTCAATCTCGGCCAGACGTGTGTGTGTCAGATCAGAGATCAGGCGGCGGATGTGGGTGGCATTTGTGCGCGTGCCTTTGGGATAGAAACGCGGCATCCAGCGCGGCACGGGCACAAAGGCCGCAAGATTAAGGATCGGTTGCGCCTGCTGATAGGCGCGAAAGCGGGCAAAGACCTCAGAGGCCACCTCATGTTCGATCGGGATGGAAAACAGGGTGCGAAAGATCACATCTGCCGCGATATGCGAGGTCTCGGCCTCAATCTCCAGCGGGGTCCCATCCGCGCGCGGCAATAGGCGCGCGACACCTGCCTCGGCTGCCGCATGCATCGCGGGAAACGTCTCTCTCAGCCGCCCGCCTTCGAACGCAGGATCAATGATGCGCCGCTGCCGTTTCCATGTTTCTCCATTGGTCAGAAAGACGGAGTTGCCCAAAAGCGGCCTCAGCCCCTCGCCCACGCGATCGGATTTTGGGAAATCATCCGGGCGCTGCTTTAACAGCACGTCCAGAAGCTCCGGCTGGTTCACCAGAAAGGAGCGAAAGAACGGTGTGCGAAACTCAGCCATCCATGCGCGATAAAGCCGCTGCGGCTGGGCCGACAGGATGTCAGCGCGAAACAGCTTCAGATACCGCCAGAGCGAGACCTTGTCCGGACGCGCCGGTGGTTTGGGGGGCAACCTGTTCATCTTTCACTCACGGAGCGATACCCGCTCACAGGGTCGGCCAGTCGTGACCGAGAATGCCCCCGGTCTCGCAACCTCTCACCAAGGGTCAAAGGTCCGGAGGTGATGCGAAAATAGTCGTAATCCTTTGGCTGATCGAACGCGCAGAGGTACTGGAAATGCAGCCGAAAATAGCGCCGTTTCAGCGCCTTCCAGCGCGCGGGACTAAGCGTCTGGGTGAAGGCGGCAGAAAACACGATGGGCCAATGCTGCGCCTGTGTTGCAACGCCCGTCACCGCAACGGGATCACAAAGCGCAAAGGCACAGCCGTCTCCGGGGGCGGTGACATCATACCAGGGGATCAACTCCTGCTCTGACATCTCTTGCAGATCCCGGCGCAGGCGCGCAGCACGCGGCAGGAAGGAGACCATCGGCACAACCTGCCCCACCGTGAGGAAACTCAGGGCGGGGCGTTCTTCCGGCAGGCCCGCGTGCAGAAGATCCGCCAGCACAGAGACGCCGATATGCGCCCCCGACGAATGCCCCACAACCAGAACCTCATCCACCGCGTCCTCTTCCAGTGCGGTGCGAATGGCAGCGGTGAACGCCTGCATGCGCGCCTCAAGCTCTGCCGGAATAGCGCCGCGCTGGCCCGCAGAATAGGCGTAGTCATGCATCAGATAATAAACAAATAGCTTATTGTCGCGGGATTTGAACGCCATCAAAAGCGCCACAGCCGCCCCTGCGCCGGCGATGATCTGCAATGGGCGGACTACCCACTCCGGCACCGCAACAAGCCCCGCCAGCGCCCCTAGTCCAGATGCCACCCCGACCCCGAGCAGCGCCGCAAGTCCCGCCTGAAGCAGCAGGATCACCACCGGATAAAGTGCCGCGATCACCGGTCCTTTGCGCAAATGCATCAGTCGCCACAAGGCGCCGGAGCCGATGTAGATCCAAGCCGTACGCAGAAGCTGCCAATAGGTTGCAACAATCGAGCTGTTCATGCTGTGTTTGACGAGGTCCGACCAGACCAGAACCTCCATATCCGTCTCGACCCGCGCGCCCTCAATCTCAGCCGAGACATGCCAGCCAAATGGCCCCCCGGTCGCCTTGGGGCTGAGCGATAGCGCATAGCCGGAAATCTGCGCCTGTTCTGCGCCTTCGCTGCGATAAAGCTCGCGGTACCGGCGCGGGTGGAACGGATCATAGCCCGGAATGTAGAACACCCGACGCCGGCGCACCGGTCTTGTGCTGGAGTTGCTGCTCATGCCCGATCTTCTTGCCCCGATCTTTTGACCATGAGCCTAGCGCAGCTTCGCGCGCTGCGTAAGACGGTGCGTGCAGCAGATCAGCCGAGTGTGGCAAGCGCGGGGAAGGTTTCCAGGAGCCAGAAGGAGAAACTGGTGAACAATCCCGTTACCAGCATAAATCCAACAAGCAACAGCAACCCGCCCATCAGTTTCTCAATCAATCCCATGTGACGTTTGATGCGGTTCATCAGCGCCATGGAGCGGTTGAGGAAAACCGCTGCCAACAGAAACGGCACCCCAAGCCCCAACGCATAGACGCCGAGCAGGATCGTCCCCCGGCTGACGGAGGCCTCTGACGCGGCAAGCGACAAGATCGCGCCAAGTTGCGGGCCAATACATGGCGTCCAGCCAAAGGCAAAGGCCAGCCCAAGAACATAGGCCCCAAGCGCCGAACCGCCGGTCTCACCCGTCTCCATGCGTGCTTCACGATCAAGGAGCGGAATACGGAATACGGACAGGAAATGCAGCCCGAACACGATCACCACCACGCCGGAAGCTTTGGCGAAAAGCTCCTGATTTTGAAGCACAAATGCCCCAAATGCTGACGCCGTGAACCCTAAAAGCAAGAAAACCGTCGATAGCCCCATCACAAAGAACAGCGCCGCCAAAATCGCCTTGCGCCGGGCTGCTGCCGTGCCTTGTATCTCACCAATCGTGACACCGCTCATATAAGCCAGATAGGGCGGCACAATCGGCAACACGCAGGGGCTCAAAAAGCTGACGATGCCCCCGACAAGGGCCACGAACATGGCGGGCAAAAGGCTCGCGTCGATGATCTCGATTCCAAACATATCGTCTGCATAGTCGAAGCCATCAACGGCGTCACCTGCACGGCATGTCACATCCTTGTGGACAGGCTGTAACACGGGGCTTATCTCGGAAGGTATGACAGATTTTGACGCCACGCTGGACGCCATCGGCCTCCTCTGCCCCCTGCCCGTATTAAAAGCCCGCAAACGCCTTGAGCCTCTTCCGGAGGGCGGTGTATTGCGCATTTTGGCCGATGATCCGGCGGCTATCATTGATGTGCCGCATTTCTGCGCCGAAGCCGGACACGGGTTTTTAGGCATGGAGGAAAGCGGCGCGCACCAGATTTACCTGATCCGAAAAGGCGTGGCCTGACAAACGGCGTGTCACTCTGACGCAGTCCTTTGGCCGCGTTTGGGATCTGCAATAAGAAAAGGCGGCCCCGTGCGGGCCGCCTTTTTGTTTGTTTTGACCTGTGGTCTTAGCGGCCTGCCGACCACCAGCCGCGGCGCTTAGGCTTTGCAGGCTGCTGCGGTTCAGGTTCTGCTACAACCAACTCCGGCTCGGGCTCCGGTGTGGCCTCTTCAGCAGGTTCCTCGGCAGGTGCGTCCTCGGCAGCGTTTGCGACAGGAGCGTCATCCTTCGCCACTTCCGCTTCAGCTTTTTCTGACGCTTGCTCCGTCTGATCAACTTCTGCATCCGCAACCACAGGCGTTTCAACCTCGGGTTCTGGAGCAGGTTCCGCCTTCGGTGCCTCAGCAGCTGGTGCCTCGGCCACGGCAACCTCTGCAACCTCTGCGACCTCATCAGCGGGGGCTTCTGCTACCGCATCTGCCTCTTTGGGCGCTTCGCTGTATGCGGGCGCCTCAGTTGTCTGTTCGGCCTCAGGTTCTACCTTCTTGCGCGAACGGCTGCGGGTCCGGGTGCGGGTTTTCTTTTTCTTCGGCTCGGCCTCAGTTTCACCTTCGACCTCAGCAGCACCATCTGCGGAGGCTTCAGCTTTCACCTCTGCTTCGCCACCGGTCTCAGCATCCTTGCTTTCATCAGACGTCTCGGACTCTGCGGCGCTATTCTCGCCATTGTCCTGACCGTTCTCACCGTTGCCAGACTTCTTGCGACGACGACGACGGCGCTTGCGCTTGGGTTTGCTTTCGCCTTCTGTCTCTTCCGCCTCGACAGGTGCTGCAGCGGGGGCCTCTTCGACCTCTTCTGCAACTTCTTCAATCGCGTCGACCTGATCCATGATGGATGCATCGACAGATACCACAGGCGCAGTCACCGCCGGGATCGCGCGCGAGGCGGTTTTGAACTTCTCAAGCGAGAAATCGGGGCTGACCAGTGTCACATCGCCTTCGATACGGACCGACAGACCATACCGGGCTTCGATCTGCGCGATATGCTCGCGCTTTTGGTTCATCAGGTAGTTGGCAATATCCACCGGGCATTTCACCAACACCTCACGAGAGCGACCACGAGTGCCCTCTTCCTCGATCTGGCGAAGGATCGACAGTGCCATGCTGTCATCGGACCGGATCAGGCCAGTGCCGTGGCAATGCGGGCACGGCGCGGTGGTCGCCTCGATCATACCGGGGCGCAGACGCTGACGCGACATTTCCATCAGACCAAAGCCAGAGATACGTCCCACCTGAATACGGGCACGGTCGGTCTTCAGCTTGTCTTTCATGCGCTTTTCGACGGCGGCGTTGTTCTTGCGCTCGTCCATGTCGATGAAGTCGATGACAATCAGACCGGCAAGGTCGCGCAGACGCAGCTGACGTGCCACTTCTTCGGCGGCCTCAAGGTTGGTCTTGAGCGCGGTTTCCTCGATCGAGGCTTCCTTGGTCGCCCGGCCCGAGTTCACGTCGATGGCCACCAGCGCTTCGGTCACGCCGATCACGATATAGCCGCCGGATTTCAACTGTACGGTCGGATTGAACATCCCGCCGAGGTAGCTTTCCACCTGATAGCGCGCAAAAAGCGGCAACTGATCGTGGTAGTTTTTCACGTTCTTGGCGTGGGACGGCATGATCATCTTCATGAAGTCCTTGGCGATGCGGTAGCCGCGTTCGCCCTCCACCAGAACCTCGTCGATCTCACGGTTATAAAGATCGCGGATCGAGCGTTTGATCAGGTCGCCTTCTTCATAGATCTTCGCGGGCGCGATGGATTTCAGCGTCAGTTCGCGGATCTGCTCCCACATGCGCTGCAGGTATTCATAGTCGCGCTTGATCTCGGCCTTGGTGCGTTTGGCACCGGCGGTGCGCACGATGAGACCCGCGCCAGTCGGCACGTCCAGCTCTGCGGCGATCTCTTTTAGCTTTTTGCGGTCGACGGCATTGGTGATCTTGCGAGAAATGCCACCACCACGCGCGGTATTGGGCATCAATACGCAGTAGCGACCGGCCAGCGACAAATAGGTGGTCAGCGCTGCACCCTTGTTGCCGCGCTCTTCTTTGACGACCTGCACCAAGAGAACCTGACGGACCTTGATGACTTCTTGAATTTTGTAACGCTTAGGGCGCGGTTTGCGCGGCGGGCGAATATCTTCGTGGTCATCGTCGTCGGCAACCGACTCGATGCTATCATCTTTGTCAGCGGCATCGGACGAGCTGTCCTTGGCCTCGGTCTCAGCGTTTTCGTCATCGCTGTCGTACGCCTCATCCTCAGAGGAGGTATCAGCGAAGGATGCCTCTTCTGTCTCAGCGGCAGCATCAGCAATCACGCCTTCGGCTTCAGGCGCATCGACAATAGTGTCGTCACCCTGCGCTGCGCCAGTTTCGCTGTCGCTGGCCTGATCTTCACCCTTGGGTTCTTCGACCGGAGTTTCGGCGACGGTTTCCATCGGCGAGGTCGCCTCTGGCACCTCTGCCAAATCGGTAGTGTCGTCGCTCAGGTCGATGGTCTCCATGCCGGAGATTTCACCGTTGGAGGCCGCCACTTCTTTGGTCTCCACCGCATCAGCAGTCTTGGCCTTTTCAGCGCGGGTCTTGCTGCGCGAGCGAGTGCGGCGCTTGGGTTTTGGGTCCTCGTCTTCTTCGTCCCGTGCGCGCATCGCCTCGGCATAGGCGCGCTCTTCCTCCATCAGGGCCTCTCGGTCCGCAACGGGGATCTGGTAATAATCCGGGTGAATTTCGGAAAACGCAAGGAAACCATGGCGGTTTCCACCATAATCTACAAAAGCCGCCTGCAGCGAAGGTTCGACGCGGGTTACTTTTGCGAGGTAAATATTGCCAGCCAGCTGGCGTTTGTTTTCAGATTCAAAGTCAAATTCCTCAACTTTGTTTCCATCCACCACCACAACGCGGGTTTCTTCCGCGTGGGTGGCGTCGATCAGCATTTTCTTCGCCATTAGTCCTTAGATTGCACCATGCCAGCACAGGCCGCCGCCGGTCGGGGCGCATGGGACGCGAGGCAATTGCCCCTGATCCCGCGCCGGGTCCGGGTGGACGCGCATGTTGTGGGTGGTGTCTTGTCAGGGCGATATTCGACTGCGTGGCGGACCAAGAGATGCACGAAAGGGATTTCCGGCATATGTGCGGAAAGCCTGCGTTTGTGCTCAATAGTCTCGCGCGCGTCATCGCGGTTCTTCTCCGACAGGTGGGGGTATCCCGATCCCTGCCCATTATTTCCTCTTTGATCTGACCGGGTTGCGGCCGCGTCAAAGCAGGCACTCTTCTGCCTCGCAATGTGCGAGACGATCTGGTCTGCCACTCGCGCCCCGGCTTAAGCCGGTCGGACATGAGGGCAGAAAATCTCATGTGCGAACACCTGTAGATGCAGTGTTCGTTTATTCAGCATAAGGCCTGTGGATAGGTAATGACAATGGGCATTCTACGCCCAGACCCCTGTGAATGGTGTTTTCCATCCATCGGTGCAAATTTCAAAGGCAAGGTTAACAAGCGTAGCCTTTCCGACATTTTGACGCAAAAAGGCCGGTCAACCGGCATCAATTTGTCAAGTCGAGCCGTGTCTTTTGCTGCCCGAAGTGCGCACGTGCAGCCGCGACTGCGTCCTTGAGAGTTGGTGCAAATCGCTGACCTACCTCAGGAAACGCCCGCGACGCAGGGCGTAAATCCGGAATCTGCACCGCAAAACAACCAGCTCGCGCCGCTGCAGTGATACCAAGATCACTATCTTCAAATGCCGCGCATTGATTTGCTGCCACCCCAAGCGTGTCTGCACCCTGCAGATATGGTGCGGGGTCGGGTTTATTCGCCCGCACCTCATCCCCACCAATCACGGCGCGAAAACAGGGCAGCAGCCCTGCGCGATCAAGATGATGACGCGCTTTGTCGCCCAAGGTCGAGGTCACCACAGCCATCGCATGGCCCTCTGCGTACAAGGTTTTGAGAGTGTCAGCGACGGTCGGTTTAACCGGAATACCCCCGGCCATGCGTTTTTGGCTGTGGTATTGCCACGCCTGATCCAACGCCTCGAAATCGCGATCAGGGCCGATGAAGTCGCGCACCATCTGCTCGCCCTGTGCTTTGGCAGTGCCAATCAACCCCATAAAGAAGGGGCGCATCGCTTCGGGATCTAAATCAAACTCTGGCGCGCAATCGAGAAACGCATCCAAAGTGAGCTGCTCCGTATCAAGGAGCAGCCCATCCATATCAAAGAGATACGCCGCAGGCATCAGCCGAGATAGTCCGAGCGCTGCAGGCCGTATTTCGCCATCTTCTCATTCAGCGTCCGACGCGGCAGGCACAACTCGTCCATGACCGACGCAATGGAGCCTTTGTGGCGACGCATGGTGTTGTCGATCAGCATACGTTCAAACGCTTCGACATATTCCTTGAGCGGTTTGCCCTCGGTCGTCATCACCGGCTGCATGTCTTCGTGATCGCTCATCAACAGCGAGGCAATGGTGCCGGAGCCGCGCCGCGATTGCAGCACTGCGCGTTCCGCCACATTGATCAGCTGACGCACGTTGCCCGGCCAGGGCGCCTGCAACAGCTGCGCCGCTTCCTGCGCGGTCACTTGTGGCGCATCACAGCCGTATTCCTCGGAGAATTGCTCTGAGAGACGAGTGAAGAGCGTCAGGATATCCTCGCCACGCTGCCGCAGTGGCGGCACAGTGATCCGCAATGCGGCCAGACGGTAGAAGAGATCGGCGCGCAGCACATCCTCGGAGGTTTTACCTGCCTCTTGCAGGTTGGAGATCGCGATGATGCGCGTCTCGCCCGGAATGCCTTGCTCATTGATGAAGCTCAGGAGCTTGGCCTGCAAAGGTTCACTCAGCGCCTCAACATCCTCCAGCACCAGCGTGCCACCACGGGCCTCTTCCACGGCGGGGAGCATGCTGTCTTCGGGCTGCATCGGGCCAAACAGACGTTTGGCGAGCGCTTCTTCTTCGAGCGCGGCACAGGACACTAGCACGAATTTCTTGCCTGCCCGGCTGCCCACAGCGTGAAGCGCATGGGCCACCAAGGTCTTGCCAGTGCCGGTTTCTCCGTCGATCAGCACATGGCCGTCGGCCTGGCCGAGATCAAGGATATCCTCGCGCAGACGGTCCATCACCGGACTGGTGCCGATGAGTTTCTTCATGATCTGGCCGCCATCGGACAATTCACGCCGCAGCGCGCGGGTGTCCAGCGTCAGACGACGCGCACCGGTTGCGCGTTTTGCCAGTTCTGACATGCGATCCGGATTGAACGGCTTTTCAAGGAAGTCAAAGGCGCCGACGCGCATCGCTTCGACCGCCATCGGCACATCGCCGTGACCGGTAATCATAATCACTGGCAAGGAGCTATCCGATCCCATCAGCTTCTTCAGGAACTGCATCCCGTCCATGCCCGGCATCTTGATGTCGGAAATCACGATGCCCGGATAATCCGGCCCCAGCGCCTTTAGCGCGTCTTCAGCGCTGGCAAAGGTCTCAGTGTCATAGCCAGACAGTGCCAGCCACTGGCTGATCGACTGACGCATGTCCTGTTCGTCATCCACAATCGCAATTTTCATGGCCTGTGCCATAAGTTGCCCTCCAGGTCGTGCCGCTTACTCAGCGGCCTCGATGCCGTCCACAAGGATCGGCAGTTGCATTTCAAACACCGCGCCACCCGCCTCGGAGTTGCGGGCCGTGAGGCGACCGCCTAGGTCGTTCACGATCCCCGAGGAGATAGCAAGCCCAAGACCAACACCGTCACCGGGTTGCTTGGTTGTATAAAACGGCTCAAACAGGCTGTCGAAGTCCTGAATGCCGTCACCATTGTCCCGCACGGTCAGTGTCGCGGTTTCCCCGGCTGCGAGAATAATCTCCACCTCGGGTTCCTCGACGGATTTGGTGGCATCCAGCGCATTGCGCAAGAGGTTCACCATCACCTGTTCCAACCGCATCCGGTCTGCCATCACATAGACCGGTTCATCTGGAAGTATACGGGTAATTTGCACATGACGCTGGCGCAGCTGCGGTTCCATCATCGACAGGCTCGAGGCCAGCGCATCGCCCATGTTTACAGGGCTGAACGCGTCACCGCCCTTGCGCGCATAGGATTTAAGCTGGCGAGTGATCGCCCCCATGCGCTCAATGAGATCATCAATCCGCCCAAAGGAGGACAACGCCTCGTCCGGTCGGTTGCGCTGCAACAACAGTCGCGCCCCGGCGAGGTATGTTTTCATCGCTGCAAGCGGTTGATTAAGCTCGTGACTGACCGCTGCGGACATCTCGCCCAATGCGGCCAGTTTTGAGCTTTGCGCGAGGCTCTGCTCGGCCACAGCAAGGGTCTCTTGCACCCGCTCGCGTTCGGCAATTTCTCGCTGTAAGCGCGTGTTCAACACGCGAAGCTCCGCCGACTCGCGCTGGAACAATGCCATCCTGAGCGCGGTCTTTCGACTGAGCGCATAGAAGGCCAACGCCAGAAGGATCGCGAAGCCCATGATTTCGAGCGCAATTACTGCGTTCACCTGCTCTCGGATCGAATCATAAGTGGTGTAGGACATCATCCGCCAGCCCTGAAACGGCACGCGGGTCTCCAGCCGCATCACCGCCTCGCCCTGCAGATAGACATCCGTCGGCAGCGCGGTCCAATCCGCAGTTGCGCGAATGGCCCGCTGAATCGCGCCCTCGGGTGTTTGTTCCTTGAGCGCTTCCGCTTCCGACAGACCGCGCCAGCGTGCCTCGGTCGCCATCACCACCTTACCCGTGCTGTCAGCCACCATGACCGCATCGGAAATGCCGGCCCATGCGCGTTCGAACTTTTGCAGATCGACCTCGACCATAATCACGCCAAGGGTGCCGCTGCTGTCGACCAAACGGCGCGAATAGGTGAACTGATACCCACGCACCTCGCGCGGGATCACAGAAAACACCGTGGAGTTCGAACGGATCGCCTCCACAAAGAAGGGAGAGTTGCGATAAATCTCTCCCAGCCGAATGCGATCCGTCGCAGCAACCGTGCGCCCGTCCCGGTCCATCAATGTGATTGAGGCCGCGCCGATCTCATCAACAAAGGAAATGAGCCGCTGAGTGGACAGAGAAAAGTCCTGGCTCTGCAGCGCCGAGATCAAAGCCTGATCGCGCGACAGAAGTTGCGGCACAATCGCGTGGCGGCGTAACTCGCTGACAAGGTTGCCAGAATAAAGCGCTAACCGCAGCTCTGCCCGGTTACGCGTGGTTTCGGTAAAACTATGGGTCAGCGTGGAGTTGGTGAACCACACCGTTGCACCTGCAACGGCCATAAACGCCACCAACGCGAAACGCACGCGCCAAGAAATGGTGCGCGAACGCGGTGCTGTGCGTTTGTCAGGGCGCTCAGATGGCGCACGCGGCTTTTGGCCGGAGGGCTCCTCAGGGGCAGTCATGACGCAACACTAGGTTTACCGCCCCTGAGGCTCAAGTCAGGCCTCTGTCAGAAGTCCGGACAATGCGCGGAACATCGCCGCACCATCGGTGCCGCCATGGCCGTCATCCGCCGCCCGTTCCGGGTGGGGCATCATGCCAAGCACGCGGCGGTTTTCCGACAGGATTCCCGCAATATCCGCGACAGAGCCGTTGGGATTGTCCACATAGGTAAAGGCGATCCGGTCTTGATCCTTCAGCGCCTGCACGGTGGCCTCATCGGCGTAGTAGTTGCCGTCGTGGTGCGCAATCGGCACACCAATCACATCACCAGCGTTGTAGCCCTGGGTGAAAGCACTGTCCGAGGTCGCAACACTCAGGTCCACGGTCTTGCAGATGTACTTCAGCCCCGCATTGCGCAACAGCGCCCCCGGCAGCACGCCGGTCTCGGTCAGGATCTGAAACCCGTTGCAGACACCCAGCGCATAGCCGCCACGTTCGGCGTGATCGACCACGGCCTTGCAGATCGGCGACTGCGCCGCGATCGCACCGCAGCGCAGGTAGTCGCCATAGGAAAAGCCACCGGGAACGCCGACGATGTCCACGCCTTCGGGCAGTTGGCTGTCCTTGTGCCACACCATTGAGACGTCGAAACCGGCCTGTTCAAAGGCCACGGCAAGGTCACGGTCGCAGTTGGAACCGGGGAAAACGACGACGGCAGCCTTCATCACTGGATCTCGACGCTGTAGGATTCGATCACGGTATTGGCGAGCAGCTTTTCGCACATCTCGGTCACATCGGCCTCGGTGGCACCCTCGGCCAGCTCCAGATCGATGACCTTGCCCTGACGCACGCCTTCGACCTTGTCAAAGCCAAGCGCGCCAAGCGCGTGACGAACGGCCTCTCCTTGCGGATCGAGAACCCCGTTCTTCAGCATCACATGCACCCGTGCTTTCATCGCGTCTTTCCTCAAGTTCCTGCGGGCGGGAGCATGAGCGCCCTGCCCTGTTGCGCTATTGAAAAACCCGCAAGACCGGCTGAGCAGACCTTGCGGGCGAAATCTCTTAGTTCACCAGCTGGGGCTTGCCCGGCGCTGGCGGATTGTTCGGCATGACACCCAGACGGCGGGCAACCTCGGTATAGGCATCCGTGAGGCTGCCAAGATCGCGGCGGAACACGTCTTTGTCGAGTTTCTGGCCGGTCTTGATGTCCCACAGGCGGCAGCTGTCGGGGCTGATCTCATCAGCCACCACAAGACGCTGGAAATCACCGTCATAGACGCGGCCGATCTCGATCTTGAAGTCGACCAGTCGGATCCCCACGGCAAGCATCACACCAGACAAGAAGTCATTCACCCGCAGCGCCAGCGACAGGATGTCATCCATGTCCTGCTGACTGGCCCAGCCAAAGGCCGCGATATGCTCTTCGGTGACCAGCGGATCACCCAGTGCATCGTCCTTATAGCAATATTCAACGATGGGACGCGGCAGCTGTGTGCCCTCATCGATGCCAAGACGTTTGCACAGCGATCCGGCTGCATAGTTGCGCACGATGATCTCCAGCGGGATAATCTCGCAGGAGCGCACCAGCTGTTCGCGCATGTTAAGCCGTTTCAAGAAGTGCGTCGGCACACCGATCTGACCCAGACCCAGCATGAAGAATTCGCTCAGGATGTTGTTCAACACCCCTTTGCCCTCGATCACGTCGTGCTTTTCGGCGTTAAAGGCCGTGGCGTCATCCTTGAAGTACTGGACGATCGTGCCCGGTTCAGGCCCTTCATAGAGGGTTTTTGCCTTGCCTTCGTAAATCTTTTTGCGCCGCGCCATGGAGAGCCTTTCGGTATGGACCACCGGGAATCTGCCCCGATCCGTAGCGCTCTCATAGTGCAAGGGGCCTGATCCCGCAAGCACAGCGCAGAGCGATCACCGCCCCACACAGCCGCAATTTTGTGGAACCTATGCAAAATGCGCAAAATGAACGCAATTCCGCCCCAGATGTCCAAAGTTGACTGCGCTTTCGCCCTTTGCGTTGACGCTTTATTCAAGAACCAGTGCTAATTTGGCTGCAACCACATACGGATGTCTACGGATGTCCGGCCTCCCGTGGTGGGACCCGGGGACGCGGTATCAGTGCACAGAATGGCACGCCGCACCCTTTCACAGATGTGACAGCACCATGCTGTCTTGATGTGCTACCCTAAGCTTCGGGGCGAATGTGTGATCTGTTTACGCCCCACGGGTCCACAGCTTTGGGGAGGACAGCAGATGACGACCTTTGACGACCGCGAGAAGGCGTTTGAAAATAAGTTTGCGCATGACGCGGAACTGAGGTTCCGCGCCGAGGCGCGTCGCAACAAGTTACTCGGCCTCTGGGCTGCAGATATCTTGGGGCACAGGGATGAAGCGGCAGAAGCCTATGCCCAGACCGTTGTGATCGCCGACCTGGATGAACCGGGCGACGAGGATGTTTTGAGAAAGCTGGCAGATGACCTTAATGGCAAGGTCGAGCGCGCAGCGATCCGGGACAAGATGACGGAACTGATGATGCAGGTGGCAGAAGAACTCTCCCACAAGGATACCTGACCACGACTGGCTGCCCGTTCATTCGCGCTAAGGGGCATGTCCGTCTGACCCTGAACCGGCAGGTGCTGCACGCCTGACTCTGTGCCGCGCCCGCGAAGAATGGCGGAAGCTAGACATGCCGACACGCGCCCGACGCAAGCAAACCGTAGCAAACTCTCTGCGGGTGGTCACGCCATTGATCATTATGGCAGGCTGCCTCTTCGCCCTCACCAGACAGGCGGATCTGCCGCATATTCATGACCTGTTCATCCTGCTGGGTCAGGTCCCTGCGCCGCATTGGGTCGGCGCGCTAGGCGCCACGGTTCTGAGCTTTTGGGCCCTTGGGCGCTATGATGCCGTGGCGCACCGTCACCTCCGCACCGGTGTCGATGACCCCACGGCGCGGCGCGCGGGCATGGCGTCCATTGCGTTTTCACAGGCGGTAGGCTTTGGTCTTTTTTCCGGCTCGTTTGCGCGCTGGCGTCTGCTACCTCGGCTCAATCCGCTGCAATCTGCGCAACTCACGGGTTTTGTCGGCATCACCTTTATGACGGCCCTTGCCGTGATTTGCGGTCTCTCTTTGCTGCTCGTTGGACCGTCATTGGGAATGCGTGCGTCCGGGGCGGGCATTTTGCTGGTTTCGACAGTTGCGTGTGGGCTGTGTTTTTTGCACCCCGAGTGGCGTGTACGCGGGCTTCGGCTTCGCCTTCCCTCGCTGCAGGCCATTTTTGCGCTCGCCTTCTGGACGTTGATGGATGTTACCTTTGCCGGGGTTGCACTCTGGCTGCTTTTGCCTCTGGGTCATGACATCGGTCTTGGGGTGCTGTTGCCTGCTTATTTTCTCGCGCTTGGTCTGGCGATTATCTCGTCTTCGCCCGGTGGCGCAGGTCCGCTGGAGCTTGCGATGCTCACGCTCCTTCCCGGCGCAGATCCCGCCATTCTGGTCGCAGGTCTTTTGGCCTTTCGCGCGGTCTATTACGCCCTGCCCGCCGCGCTGGCCGGTGTGGTGTTGCTCTGGCCAAACCTGATGCGCCGCGGGCTGCCCCTGCCGGATCATGCGGAGGATGACTACCTCGGCAGCGACGTGCGCCCCGCCGCCAGCCAGCCCTTCGTGCGACCTCAGGCGGAAACTGGGGTTATCCTGCAGAACGGCGGTCATATCATGGCGTTTGGCCTCAATCAAGTGGCCATGCTCGACACCCCTCAGATCTCGGCGGTCCTGTTTGACCCGATCAGCGGGCGACGCGGCGAGATTCCAGATGCCTTGCGCGCCCATGCCCGTGCCAGAAACACGGCCGCATGTTTTTATAAATGCAGCGCGCGCACTGCAATCGCAGCGAAAAAACAGGGCTGGAAAGTCTTGAAAGTAGCGCAAGACGCCATCCTCTATCCCGCAGAGTTTTCTGTGAACGGGTCGAAATTTCGCCAGCTCCGCCGCAAACTCCGCCATGCGGAAAAATCGGGCCTTCGTGTTGAACCCGCATGGAGCAGCCTGCCACTGGTACAGATGGCAGAAGTCGATGAGGCTTGGACACGCCAGCACGGCGCCGCACGCGGCACCACCATGGGACAATTCGAACCCGGTTATGTTTCCATCCAGATGACCTGTCTCGCTTGGCTCGAGGAACGGTTGGTGGGCTTTATGACGTTTCACCGTGCCGCCGATGAATGGTGTCTTGATCTGGTGCGCCAACTGCCCGGTGCCCCCGACGGCACCGGACACGCGCTTATCTGCACCGCGATTGATGCTGCCCGCGATGCCGGGGTGCGCCGCCTCTCCCTCGCTGCGGTGCCCGATCACCGTTTCAGTCAGCGATTTGATGGTGGGTTACATCAGTTCAAATCCTGTTTTGCCCCAAAGTGGGAACCTCGTTACATCGCCGCCCCCACTTGGCCGCAAATGGGGCTCGCCATTGCCGAAATGACCCGGCTTGTGCACCGTCCGGCGCGCCCGGAGGTTGAGATGCCGCAGGCGAACATGCCGGGATTTGAGAATCATGCTGATGTTGCTGAAAATACAGTTGCGGCAAAATGGACCGCATGACAAAGGGACCATCCTAACAGGGCCTGCGCGCCCTCCGTGCGGATATGGCAAGTGGATAAGAGCATGAGCAATCGTTTCCTTGAGCTTCTGGAAAGCCGTGAGGTGCTTCTGGCGGATGGCGCAACGGGCACCAACCTGTTCAACATGGGACTGCAATCCGGGGACGCGCCCGAATTGTGGAACACGGATGAGCCGGAAAAGATCAAAGCGCTCTATAAAGGCTCTGTCGACGCGGGCAGCGATCTGTTCCTGACCAACAGCTTTGGCGGCACCGCCGCGCGCCTGAAACTGCACGATGCGCAAGGCCGCGTACGAGAGTTGAACCGCGTTGCTGCGGAACTTGGCCGCGAGGTTGCAGACAAATCCGAGCGCAAGATCGCCGTTGCCGGGTCAGTGGGCCCCACGGGCGAAATCATGCAGCCCGTTGGCGAATTGAGCCACGCACTGGCAGTGGAAATGTTCCACGAACAGGCCGATGCGCTCAAGGAAGGCGGCGTTGATGTGCTGTGGCTGGAGACGATCTCCGCACCCGAAGAATTCGCCGCCGCTGCCGAAGCGTTCAAACTGGCCGATATGCCGTGGTGCGGCACCATGAGCTTTGACACCGCAGGCCGCACCATGATGGGTGTGACCTCAGCCGATCTTGCCAAACTCGTCGAAGATTACGATGTGCCGCCTCTGGCCTTTGGGGCGAATTGCGGCACCGGCGCCTCTGACATTCTGCGCACCGTGCTTGGCTTTGCCGCACAGGGCACCGAACGCCCGATCATCTCCAAGGGTAATGCAGGCATTCCGAAATATGTCGACGGTCATATCCATTACGATGGCACACCGAAGCTTATGGGCGAATATGCCGTGCTGGCCCGCGACGCCGGCGCAAAAATCATCGGCGGTTGCTGCGGCACCATGCCCGATCATCTGCGCAAGATGCGTGAAGCACTGGACAGCCGCCCGCGCGGTGACCGCCCCACGCTGGAACAGATCGTCGAGGTCCTCGGCCCCTTCACCTCGGCCAATGACGGCACCGAAGAAGGCAGCGACGCAGGGTCTGAACGCCGTGGTCGTCGCGGCCGTCGTCGCAGCTGATCCATTCTGCATCACAAGAGAGCCGGGCTATGCCACGGCTCTCTTGCTATTTTGAATTACGAAAACAGGCTCAGTTGATCGCCCGCCTGAGCGGGTTTTGCAAATAGGTCAGTTCTGAGCGGCGGTGATCGTTCCGCCAGCCCAAGCCGTTTACACGCAAGCCGAAAGCGCCGCGCGATCATATCCGCATATTCGCCCTCCCCTCGCATACGATGCCCCCATCGCGGATCGTAATCCCGTCCGCCGTGCATCTCGCGCAACCGGGCCATGACCTTGGCAGCACGGTCCGGTTCATGCTCCTGCAACCAATCCTGCCACAAATCCGATACCTCACGCGGCAGCCGCAGCATGATCCAACTGGCGGCATCCGCTCCCGCCTCTTGCCCCGCTGCCAAAAGCGCTTCTAATTCGTGATCAGTAAGCCCCGGCACCAGTGGCGACGTCATGATCCGAACCGGAATACCCGCCTCACTCAACCGACGGATGGTGGCCAGTCGGCGCGCCGGAGCGGGCACGCGCGGCTCCATCCGCCGCGACAGATCTGCATCCAACGTGGTCACGGAAACGCCCACCCGCACCAGACCTCGGGTCGCCATATCCGCAAGAATGTCGATATCGCGTTCGATCATCGCCCCTTTGGTCACAATCGCCACCGGGTGATTGAACGCCTGCAGCACCTCAAGACAGTGCCGCATCAATTGATGATCCCGCTCGCAGGGTTGGTAAGGGTCGGTATTGGTCCCAATTGCCAGTGTCGCTACCTTGTAGCTTCGCGCAGATAACTCCTTGCGCAACACCTCTGCCGCATTGCTGCGCGCAATCAGTCGTGTTTCAAAATCCAGCCCCGGCGACAGACCGAGATAGGCGTGAGACGGCCGCGCAAAGCAATAGATACAGCCATGTTCACACCCGCGATATGGATTGATGGAACGATCAAACGGCAAATCAGGAGAGCGGTTATAAGAGATCAGACTACGCGCCAACTCGCTGCGAATCTCTGTCGCGATCGACGTATCGGGCAGCTCTTGCTGCCAGCCATCGTCCACGTTTTCGCGCAGCAAGTCAAAGCGACCTGCCGCATTGCTAAGCGCCCCGCGAGATTTGCGACGTGGGGTGGAAAATCGATCAGTGTTCTGCATACGTTCCAAATGGCACATGCATAGGAACAAATAAAGAACTTACTGCGCAAAATCAGCAAAACCCATGGGTTGAACCGATCAAACTATCCCAATTCCCCAACCAAAGGTCGGTTCGAAACGCGTCAATGTCGCAATCGAAACAGTGGAGATCTGAACATCTGTCACAAACGTATGAAATGGCCAATTCAGCCAGGCCCGCCAGCTAAGGAATGCAGATATGTCGGAAGAAGAAGACATCATCCTCTCAGAACTCGATGACGAGGAACTGGTCCAACAGATGTTCGACGACCTCTATGACGGTCTCAAGGAAGAGATCGAAGAGGGCGTGAACATCCTTCTGGAACGCGGCTGGGCACCTTACAAAATCCTGACCGAAGCCCTCGTGGGCGGTATGACCATCGTTGGCGCTGACTTCCGTGATGGCATCCTGTTTGTGCCCGAGGTACTGCTTGCGGCCAATGCCATGAAGGGCGGCATGACGATCCTGAAACCGCTTCTGGCGGAAACCGGCGCACCGCGCATGGGCTCCATGGTGATCGGCACAGTCAAAGGCGACATTCACGACATTGGCAAAAACCTCGTCTCCATGATGATGGAAGGTGCCGGCTTTGAGGTGGTCGACATCGGCATCAATAACCCGGTCGAAAACTATCTCGAGGCGCTTGAGGAACATAAACCCGACATCCTCGGCATGTCCGCGCTGCTGACCACCACCATGCCCTATATGAAAGTCGTGATCGACACGATGATCGAACAAGGCAAGCGCGACGACTACATCGTTTTGGTGGGCGGCGCACCGTTGAATGAGGAATTCGGCAAAGCCATCGGCGCCGATGCCTACTGCCGCGACGCAGCTGTTGCTGTGGAGACGGCAAAAGAATATGTCGCGCGCAAACACAACGCCATGAACGCCTAAAATGGCCGCCGCGTCCCTCAGACGCGGCCGAGCTGCCCGGCTATCACACCGGGCAGCCCTCCCCTTGCCCAATGGCACATCTCTTGACGATAGAAGCCTTACAGAAAACGGCCTTGCTGCACCGGAACGCAAAACAGGCCGCATCCTGCTGATCGCCTGCGGCGCGCTCGCCCGCGAAATCCTCGACATCTGCAATGCAAACGGGCTGGATCACATGGATCTGACCTGCCTGCCCGCAAAGCTGCATCTTTACCCCGATCAGATCATCACGCATGTAGAGGCCGCAGTGGCAAAACATCGCGCGATCTACGATCAGATCTATGTGGTCTACGCCGATTGCGGCACCGGCGGCCAGTTGCAGAAAAAATGTACAGACCTCGGCGTTGAGATGGTGCCCGGCCCACATTGCTACGCGTTTTTCGAAGGCAACACCCGGTTCGACACCCTGTCAGAGGCCGGGGAAATCACCGCTTTTTACCTCACGGATTTTCTCGTCAAACAATTCGACGCCTTCGTCTGGCGCCCCATGGGGCTTGATAAGAACCCAGAGCTGCGCGACATGATATTCGGGAATTACACCACCCTGATCTACCAGTCACAGATCCGCGACTCGGCGCTTTTGGGTAAAGCACGCGACTGCGCCAAACGTATGGGGTTGGACTTTATTCACCGCCACACGGGCTACGGCGATCTTGAGACCACGCTCAAGTCCTGGGGCAAGTCCGCCCCCTCTTCTAACTAAAAATATCCCGGGGTGAATTGGCCGCAGGCCAAGAGGGGCAGCGCCCTCTTTAGGGGTCAAACCTGCGCTGCAGCCGTGTCGCGGATACGCTCAATCATGGCGCGCAACCCATTGGATCGCTGCGCCGACAGATGGTCATTCAGACCAAGGCGCCCCATTTCCGCCCGCGCATCCACCGCCAGCACCTCTTTGAGCGTCAACCCATTGTAGAGCTTGCGCAAAACCGCAATCAGCCCTTTGACGATCATCGCGTCGCTGTCGCCATCGAAATGGAATACACCATTCTCGATCTGCGGATGCAGCCAGACCTGACTTGCGCAGCCATCCACCTTGGTTGCAGGCACTTTCAGCGCCTCATCCAGAGGCGGCATCGCCTTGCCCTGCTCGATCACATGGCGGTAGCGATCTTCCCAATCCTCAAAGAACTCAAAATCCTCGACGATTTCCTCGAAGGCGGCACTGGCCATAGCAAACCTCATCTCGCAGTCATGTGGCAACAGATCGGACCTAGGCCAGAGCCTTAGTCTTTTCAACCGCTTTTCAACGCCGCTTCAATCGGGTAGTCAGTTTTGCAAGTAACTCTGACTGCGGCAGGTATTCATGCGTATCACTATCGGCGCCCTTCTGATTAGCACATTGGTCCTGTCGTCCTGCGGTGGATGGCGCGATTCGCGCGTCAACCCGACCAACTGGTTCGGCAAATCGCGCGAAACCACAAACACTGTGGATGAAAACCTGAATCCGCTGATCCCGCAGGAAGAAGAAAAAACCAACCTTCTGGGTCGCAAGGATGACAAAGGCGAAGACCGCAGCCTCCCCATCGCAGTCATCAAGGACATGCGGATTGAGCGCACGTCGGTCGGGGCGATCCTCACTGTCGAGGGCGAAGCCGCCCGTAACGGTGCCTTTGACGCCAAACTGGTGCCTGCCGACCCACAAGAGCCGGGGCAGTTGGAATATACCTTCCGCGTGACCTATCCCAAGAAAGCAACCTATCAGGGCACCGTCGCAACACGCACCATCCGCGCGGCGGTGAGCCTCTCTAATCAGGATCTTGCAGGTGTCCGTGTCCTGCGGGTTGTGGGAAAAGAAAACGCCCGCGAAACCCGCCGCTAAAGACGCCAACAGACAGCAACAAAAAACGCGCCACGGTCATCCGGGCGCGTTTTTTGTTGCTTGGTCACTTAGTCACGATGCGATCAGAGGTCGACAACCTTCACCAGCTGTCCCTTGGCTGCAAGCGCAATCTCACCATTGCACAGGCGCAGCGCGTCTGAGCCGAAGACTTCATGACGCCAGCCCTTGAGCGCAGGTACATCCCGCTCGCCTGCGGCGATGGCATCCAGATCTGCGGAAGGCGCAATCAGCTTGGCCGCAACACCGGCGGTTTCGGTCTTTGCTTTCAAAAGCACCCGTAACAGATCCGCAAGCGCGCCATTGATCTGCATTTTTTCGCGTGAACGGTCCGCTTGGGGCATGTCCTCCTGCGGACAATTCACGCCACGTTCCACCGCTTTCAAAATCCCCTCAGCGATCGCGCCCTTACGCGCTTCACGCAGCAACAGGCGCGAGCCGCCCAGATCAGACGGCGTGTGCGGCTTGGTGGACGCGAGTTCCACCAATGCGTCATCCTTGTAAACCCGGTTGCGGGGCACATTGTTGGTCTGGGCGTATTCCTCGCGAAAGGCCGCAAGCTCACGCACCACAGCAAGGAACTTACCAGAATTGGTGCGGGTTTTGACCCGACGCCATGCCTCTCGGGGCTGAATATCATAGGTCGCGGGATCGGTCAGAACCTGCAACTCTTCCGCCACCCAATGGCTACGCCCGGTCTTGTCCAGTTCTTTGCGCAGGTGCTCATAGATCTGGCGCAGATGGGTAACATCAGCCAAAGCATAGGTTTTTTGAGCGTCGGATAGCGGGCGACGCGACCAGTCGGTAAAACGTGACGTTTTATCAAGGCCTTGCTTGCAGATCTTGCGCACCAGCGTCTCGTATCCAACCTGTTCACCAAAGCCGCAGACCATGGCTGCGACCTGCGTGTCAAACAGCGGCTTGGGGAAGACGGATGCATCCACCCAAAAGATCTCCAGATCCTGACGCGCGGCATGAAAAACCTTGACCACATCCTCATTGCGAAAGAGCTCGTACAAAGGCTCCAGCGACAGATCACCTGAAAGCGGATCGACCAGAACCGCATCTGTTTTGCCATCCCCCCGAAAGGCAATCTGGATCAGGCAAAGTTTGGAGTAATAGGTGCGCTCTCGGAGAAACTCGGTATCGACCGTCACATAAGGATAATTCGCGGCCTCTTCACAAAAGGCGCGCAGCTCGTCGGTGGTGGTCAGAGTTTTCATCAAATGGGTCTTTATTAAGGGTTTCTGCCGCTCGGTCCCCCGTTGATACGACGAGTGCGAGCGGGTTGCAAACCCTCTAAGAGCAAGAAGGTTGCAGTTCAGCTCAGATGAAGGACGTCACGCTCGCCGCGCAGATAACGTGCAAGCACCGCCGGATAGAGGCGATGTTCCTGCACCAACACGCGCGCTGCCAGATCATCCGGCGTG
Organism: Tritonibacter mobilis F1926; assembly: GCF_000376545.2. Classification (NCBI taxonomy): domain Bacteria; kingdom Pseudomonadati; phylum Pseudomonadota; class Alphaproteobacteria; order Rhodobacterales; family Paracoccaceae; genus Tritonibacter; species Tritonibacter mobilis. The sequence continues at coordinate 1,285,933 of NZ_CP015230.1, read as the reverse complement.
TCGCCGGGATTTACTGGCACCTCGGCTTGTCCCAGGATTGGGCCATCATCCAAAAGTGGCGTCACCTCATGCACGGTGCAGCCGTGGCGATCATCGCCTGCCTCCAACGCCCGGGCATGGGTATGCAGGCCCTTATATTTGGGCAGGAGAGACGGATGGATATTCAGCATCCGCCCCTCGAACTGACGCACAAAACCGGCGGTCAGCACCCGCATGAATCCCGCGAGACAGACGACATCGGCGCGCGCCTCAAGGATAGGCTTTACCAGCTCTGCCTCAAACGCCTCGCGATCTTTGCCAAAGGGGCGATGATCCACAACAGCCGTCGCAACGCCGCGCGCGGCGGCCTTCGTCAGCCCCCCGGCATCGGCGTTGTTGGACAGCACCAGACAAGGTTGGCCCGGATGATCGGCGTCATTCAGCATACTGTCGACGAGGGACACCATATTGGAGCCCCCGCCGGAAACCAGAATGGCGACGCGTTTCTTGTCGCTCACAGCAGCCCGCCTGTGTAGCGGATGCCCTCCCCGGCTGTCACCGTACCGAGACGCGCGACGGTTTCGCCTTCGCCCTCCAGCACTTCGGTCAGCGCATCGGCGCGCTCGGCCTTCACCACAAGCATCATGCCGATGCCGCAGTTGAAGGTCTTGAGCATCTCGCCCTCTTCAATGCCGCCAGTTTCCGCCAGCCATTTGAAGACACCCGGAAGCTCCCACGCACCAAGGTCGATATCAGCCCCCAGCCCCTCGGGCAGGACGCGCGGCAGGTTCTCGGTGAGGCCGCCACCAGTGATATGCGCCAATGCATTGACGCCCCCGGCACGTACCGCAGCCAGGGCCTGCTTCACATAAAGACGCGTCGGGGTCAGCAACGCCTCCCCCAGTTTGCCCTCGCCAAACGGGTTGTCGCCGTCCCAGCCAAGGCCCGAATATTTCACGATCTGGCGCACAAGCGAATAGCCGTTGGAGTGCACACCATCAGAGGCCAGTCCCAAGAGCACATCGCCCTCGCTCACGCCTTCGGGCAGTGCGGTGCCCCGCTCCATCGCGCCAACGGCAAAGCCGGCGAGGTCAAAATCACCCTTGGGGTACATGCCCGGCATCTCTGCCGTTTCACCACCGATCAGCGCGCAGCCAGAGCGCACGCAGCCCTCAGCGATGCCTTCGATGATTCGCGCCGCGACATCGGTTTCCAGTTTGCCGGTGGCAAAGTAGTCGAGGAAGAACAGCGGTTCTGCGCCCTGACAGACCAGATCGTTGACACACATGGCCACGAGGTCGATGCCCACGCCATCCACAAGACCGGTATCAATGGCGATCCGCAGCTTGGTCCCAACCCCATCGGTGGCACCGACAAGGATCGGGTCCTCGTATCCGGCAGCTTTCAGGTCAAACAGCGCGCCAAAGCCGCCGAGGCCGCTCATCACGCCGGGGCGGTTGGTTCGCTTTGCGGCCGGTTTGATCCGGTCCACAAGTTCGTTGCCCGCATCAATATCGACCCCTGCATCTGCATAGGTCAAACCGTTCTTGCCGCTGGTCATCGCATGGCTCCTTCGCAATGGTTGACGAGCGTTTAGCCTATAGGACGGGTGAAGGAAACTAGGGAATGTCCCCCTCCCACCGCAGAAATCTGCACAATGGGAGGGGTATTTGACTGATTGCTACAAAATCCGGCGCTCAGTGGGCCAGATCAAAGCCCGAACTGCCATGGTGCCTGATCAAATGCGTAGGCCGCGCCGTCGCGCTCCACCCGGCCCAGACCCGGGAAATCCAGATGCATGCCAGTCACCAACAGCTGATCTGCAGCCGCGCGATCAAACATCGCCTTGCGAGTCTGCGCCGCCAATGGCTGATCCGCATCAAACGGGATGGTCCAGTCCGGGTTCTTGAATTGCAGCGCAGTGCTGTGCACCACATCGCCCCAGAACAAGAGCTGCGCATCGCCCGCATCGAGCATAAAGCCACTGTGACCCGGCGTATGCCCCGGCAGCGGCATAGCGGTAAAGCCGGGTGCCACTTCGACCTCGCCGGTGAAGGGTTTTCTGCGCTCTGCATAGGGTGCCACCGCATCGCGCGCCATCTGAAAGAAACCACGGCTTCCTTCATCGACTGAGGCCATGATGGCATCATCGTACCAAAAGCCCCATTCGGTTTCCGCCACCACCAGCTCTGCATTCGGGAAGGCGGCACTGCCATCGGGCGCGATCAGCCCTCCCGCGTGGTCCGGGTGCATATGTGTCAAAAGGATAGTTGTGATCTGCTCTGCGGTGACGCCGGTTGCCGCCAGCGCCGCCATAAGACCACCAAGATCAGGCCCCATGAGCTGCGCCGTCCCGGTATCAATCAGCGTATATTGCCCCCCGCGCTCCACCAAATAACCGTTTACCGGAATTTCGAGCCCCTGCCCGCCTTCGCGATAAAAGCTGCCCGCGAGGGTCTCTGCCACCTTAGCTGGATCGGACCCGGTAAAAATTGCCGAAGGAATGGCCAGATGACCATCCAGGAGTGCGGTGATGGTGGCGTCGCCAAACCGAAACTGATGCAAGACGGGTGCAGGGCCGGAAGGTGCAGCCTGTGCCATCATCCCAAACGACGGCAGTGCAAGGCTCGCACCGCCCAGGCCCAGGGATTTCAAAAGAGTTCTACGGGAAAGGGTCATAAGAGGCTCCAATATCCATGTCAGCGGATGTCGCCGACGAGCTCGAGATAGTGTTTTGCTGTGGCCTTCTGCAGTCTTTGATGGCTAATAAGGGGTATTAGCATTTGCGATAGGAGTGCCAATGGACCGGCTGTCGCTACTTGAAACTCTGATCGTGGCCTTGGATGAGGGCAGCCTGAACCGCGCCGCAGCACGCCGGGAGATGACGCAATCCGCAGTGAGCCAGCAGATCAAACAGTTGGAAAGCCTCATCGGTCACCAGCTCCTGCATCGCACTGCACAAGGGGTGCGCGCCACGCGCTATGGCGAATTGGTCTACACTCATGCGCAAGGCCTGCTCAGCAACTATGATCGGATGACGGCGGAGCTTGATCAGTTGCAAGAAGGGCTCTCGGGCGATTTTCGCATCAGCGTTAACAGCTTTCTTGGGCGTCACCTGATTGGTCCCATGCTGGTGGATCTGGATCGCAAGCATGATGATCTGAACATCATTCTGCGTCTTGAGGATCGTCTGGTGGATGTGGTGCGCGAGAACTACGATCTGGCGATCCGCACCGGACGACTTGGCGAAACCGATGGCGTGGGGCGCCGGATAGCCACGATGGAGACGGTGCTGCTGGCGACACCTGACTATCTGGACCGAATGGGACGCCCCGACGGCCCCGAAGATCTGACACGACTAAAGTACATTCAATACTACGAGGACCAAACCAACGGTTTCTTCCCGCTCAGTCGCAACGGCGAAGAGGTGCTGGCGCCGATCCGTGTTGGCTTTACTGCCGATGATCCCGATCTGATCCGCCACGCGGTCACCAACGGCACAGGCTATTCACGCGTGCCGCTGTTCTTTGTGCAAGAGATGATCGAAGATGGCCAGTTTGAGCGCGTATTGCCCGAATGGGACGCCCCGGAGAAAGACGTATTTGCCGTCTACCCCTCGCGTCACGGCATTGATCGCCGCAGAGAGTTGGTCATAGAAGGTGTGGTTGCCAAATTAGACGAATTTCGCAGCCGCCGCCCTGCCCCGCGCCTGCAGGCGGTCACGGCCTGATTTCGAGCGTCGTCACGCAGAGTTTCCCCTCCTATGTCAGTGGGATGCAACCAGGGATGCAACGGGTTCAATTTCTTGCACAGAACGGATTGCGAGGTCCGTGGTTCGGTTCTATAAGGCTGCTGGCGGGAGATTAGCTCAGCGGTTAGAGCAGAGCGCTCATAACGCTTTGGTCCAGAGTTCGAATCTCTGATCTCCCACCACCCTAGCCGCCGTTTTTGTGCAGCTGAATGCGCCTCCATAAAGTCCAGGTTCAGAGTGCGATTACGATATCCGCCTGCAACCCGCCCAGCTCTTCGCTGGTTCCGAGCCGTAACGTGCCACCATGTGCGCGCGCGATATCGGCCACAATCGCAAGACCCAACCCAACTCCGGTGCCCAGATCCTGATTGCGGGCCGGATCAAGCCGCGTGAAGGGGCGCATGGCATCGCCGCGCAGATCCTCGGGAATGCCGGGGCCATCATCTTCGACCCGGATACGCAGGGACTTTTGCATGACCGCCACCGACACCCGTGCCCGCGTGCCATAGCGCACCGCGTTCGAAATTAGATTGTCCAGCGCCCGGCGCACTGCCGCCGCACGAAGAGGCACGGTGCGATTGCCAATGGTCTCTACCAGATGCACCGTTTTTCCCTGCCGGGTCCAGTTATCGACCGCCTCCTCAACCAGCGCGCAGGGGTCCGTCTCCTCCATCGCACTGGTGGTTACCCCGCGCGAGAAATCGAGGAAGGCATTCACCATATCCTCCATTTCCTTGACATCCTGCAGCATCGGTTCTGCGTCGTCGTCTTCCAGCATGGAAAGACTGAGCCTTAGCCGCGTCAGCGGCGTGCGCAGATCATGGCTCACCCCCGAAAGCATCAATGTGCGTTGCTCGATCTGCCGATCAATCCGGGCGCGCATATCGTTAAACGCGGCCCCCGCAGCCCGCACCTCGGTCGCGCCACGCGGCTGATAAGGGATCACACGCCCACGCCCAAACGCCTCTGCCGCATCCGCTAGCCGTTTGATCGGGCGAAGCTGATTACGCATATAGGCCATGGCGATCACCACCAGCATAAAGCCAAACACTACAGTGATAACGATCAGCTGATGGGGGGCGGCGACCGTGGCGCGACGGCGGCTGAATTCGATCTCTGCCAATCCGAATTTCGTCCCCATCACAATATAGCTTGCATGGGACCGGGTGAACCGGATGGAGTGAAACTCTGGCAAGCTGCGCATCATTGTATCGCGCACGACCCGGCCTGAAAGATCCTCAAACGGGATATAGGTTTCGGGTTCCGCCTCATCCGGCCCGATAAATCGCAGCTGAAAATTCAGGCGCAGCAGCAAGGGCTCCAACGCGTTTAATGCAGCCTCTTGCGTTGGCGCAGCCTCGATCTGATCATTGATCACAAACAGCTCTCGCACCACGGTGTAGGACATCTGCTGCGTGATATCCTCAAGGTCGCGCCGGATAAACACAAAGGCCACCACCAGTTGCAGAACCACCACCGGCATCAGCAAAATAAGCGCAGCACGGCCGTAGATGCCGGTGGGCAGGCGTGGAACATAGTGTTTGAGATGAGGGAACTTCATGACTAAGCCTAGAGCGGGACAGGTTTACGCCCTCCGTCAAAGAGGATCATCATGAGCAGAACGCAAGCCACCGACGGGTTCAACCCCAAACCCGGCCATCCCGAAACGGTTGCCACCGGTATTCGCAGAATTGTCGCGCCAAACCCATCGCCCATGACCTATCGGGGCACCAATACGTATTTGGTCGGAGACACTGAGCTTGCGGTGATTGATCCGGGCCCCGCGTCTGAGGCGCATCTGAACGCCATCCTTGCCGCGTGTCAGGCCGGCCAAACCATCAGCCATATTCTGGTGAGCCACAGTCATCTCGATCACTCCCCCCTCGCCAAACGCCTAAGGGACAAAACCGGCGCACAGATCTATGCCTTCGGCGACGCGGGTGCCGGGCGCAGCGCCATCATGCAAGACCTCGCCCTCACGGGTACGGCAGGCGGCGGCGAAGGGATTGATCATAGCTTTGCTTGCGACCACTGCCTTGAGGACGGAGAAATTTTACGCGGAGCTGACTGGCAGATTGAGGCGTTGCACACGCCGGGCCATATTGGAAATCATTTGTGTTTTGCCCTCGGCGACATCCTGTTTTCCGGCGACCATGTCATGGGGTGGGCCAGTTCGCTTGTCTCGCCTCCGGATGGGGATCTGACAGACTTCATGGCCTCTTGCCGCAAATTACAACTACGCGAATGGTCATTGTTCCTACCCGGCCATGGCGCGCCAGTGGCATCGCCTCTTGCGCGACTTGACTGGCTGATCGCGCACCGTCTGGAGCGTGAGCGCGCGGTCCTCGCGCAATTGAGGTCTGCGCCTGCAACCGCTGCGGATCTTGCGCGCGAAATTTACAAGGACACACCCGCAGCCCTGCTGCCAGCTGCAGAGCGCAACGTCTTTGCCCATCTGGTAGATCTGACCCAACGCCAGCAAATCCAACCAAACGGCCCATTGGCATTCTCAGCGACATTCATCTGTGTGGATTGATTTTTTTGACGGTTTTTTGTTTTTCGCTCTGGACGCCCAGAAACGGCATCGCTATACGGTCGCTCACACTCCGGCGTAGCTCAGCGGTAGAGCAGTTGACTGTTAATCAATTGGTCGTAGGTTCGATCCCTACCGCCGGAGCCAAAATCCCAAACAGCATGAAACCGCCCAAGTGAAGCGTTGATATATTGAGGTATTCGCTTACGCCTTAGGGGAAGCAATCATCAGGATTGCGGTATATTCATCCCAATATTTTTGACGCAAAAAAGGACAGATCACTGTCTTTAGCAGCGTTGGAAATCACCTGCGCAGGGTGCGGATATGCACCTTAACCTATGATTAGTCATAACACCCAAGACCTGTGGTGAAACCACCATCAAGAAGGGTTCTGTTAGGATATATCAGTTAGGTTGATCAACCACGAACTGTCCGACATTGGACCTGGTCACAGATGAAGTGGTAGACATAAATGTTCAAGCGAAAGCCCCAGAAAGCTGCATCGACCGATCTGAATGAGGATCGAAAACTGCGCGCAATGATCGAACGCACGCAGGCAGTTATCGAGTTCGAAGTGGATGGCACCATCCTGCGCGCGAACGACAACTTTTTGCAAACGCTGGGCTACACACTGGAGGAAATCCAAGGCAAGCATCACAGTATGTTTGTTTACCCCAGCTTCGCCAAAACCGATCGCTACAAAAACATGTGGCGTGAGCTGGCAGAAGGCAAACCGCAAACCGATCAGTTTCCACGCTTGCGCAAAGATGGTGAAGTGGTTTGGATTCAAGCCACCTATGCCCCCTATCTGAACGAGGATGGGACCGTTGAGCGCATCGTAAAGATCGCCACCGACATCACCAAACGCCGTATGGAAATCCTCGGCATTGCCGCAGCGCTGGAACATCTGCGAAATGGTGATCTGACCCATCGATGCGCTCCTTCCGACATCGATGATATCGGCCGCCTGTCTACCGCCTATAACGAGGCCGTGGACTCGTTGCAGACGGCGATCCGTACGGTGCGCGACGTCGCCGATGGCGTCAGTCGAACCGCGGGACAACTGAACGGTTCCTCTGCTGAACTGTCTCAACGTACGGAAAATCAAGCAGCAACGCTGGAAGAAACCGCAGCCGCGCTAGAAGAACTGACGGCAACCGTACGATCCGCAGCGGAAGGCGCGCGGGACGTCGAAGGCAACGTTCAAAACGCACGCGTCACAGCCGAAAAAAGCGGACAAGTGGTAAAAGATGCTGTCGAGGCGATGTCCAAGATCGAAGAATCTTCGCAAGGCATTGCAAAGATCATCTCTGTGATCGACGATATTGCCTTCCAGACCAACTTGTTGGCACTGAACGCCGGTGTTGAGGCCGCGCGCGCAGGAGAAGCGGGTCGCGGTTTTGCCGTTGTGGCCTCCGAGGTACGCAGCCTTGCCCTGCGTTCAGCAGATGCGGCCGGTGAGATCAAAGGGTTGATCGAGCAAAGTACCCGACATGTGTCCGACGGCGTCACCCTTGTGGGGCGTGCGGGTACGGAGCTTGAGACGATCATCACCAGCGTGAACTCGATTTCGGAAAATGTAACCGAGATCGCCCGCGGCGCTGAGGAGCAATCGATCACCCTGAATGAAATCAACACTGGCATCGGTCATCTGGACGAAGTGACACAGCACAACGCCGCGATGGTTGAAGAAACCACCGCAGCCAGCCAAACACTCTCGAGTGACGCAAATGTCATGACCCAAGAGATGGCAAAATTCGTGTCTGAAGGCGAAGTGAAGATCGCAAAACATGTCGCGCCGATCCCGTCTGCCCCCAAAACGCCGCAAGCAGAGCCGGAACTGCGCACGGGCACCTAAACGAGGGCCTGCGCCCTTCGAACTGGTGCCAATCCGGGTCAGTCCAAGGGGGAAAGCAACGGTCCCTTTCGCCAGTGGACGCACGATGAAACCAAAAGGACTGCACCGATGAGCGCGGTGTAGGCCTTTGATATGTTTGAGGCCCAGAACACTGTCTGAATAGGCGCTTCGTCTCAACAGACACTTCCCTCAGCGCGGGCGGGTTTTGAGCTTGTTGGGAATGATGACGCATTGTGCCTTCGCCGCACACAACGCTCCCCTGCGCCCAGCGCCTCACCAGTTTGTGATTTTTGCGCTGAGTTTATTATCTACGCGCCTTACCGCTCTAAACCAGAACTTAAGAGAAACCTCATAAAACATTAGAATATAGAAATTTGTCCACGCGTTAACCAGCATTGGCTCCTTGTATCGGAGCCGGGAAGAGTAAGATGGCCACGATGAACTCCGGCCTTGGCGGCACGTCAGGCTATGGTGAAAACAGTTTTGTTGCCAACGGCCCCGACACTGGCACGCTTGATGATGGCAGTGTCTATGTCGACATCACGTCTGTTTTTGGCCCGGACGGGATCACACTCTTTGGTGAGAGCTACACGGGGTTCAATGTCGGCACCAATGGTGTCATCGGCTTTGATTGGGACAGCACCAGTTATTATTCGCAGGGGTTAGCCGGTTTCAACGGAGGCCCTCTGATTGCGCCGCTCTGGACCGACATGGACCTCAACAAAGGCGGCGACATACTGTGGGATCTCGACCCCACCAACGGCAAAGTCACAATCACTTGGCTGAATGTCGCGCCCTACTCCGGCACGGGGACCAACTCGTTTCAGGTGGTGTTGACGGATACGGGTGACGGGAACTTCGATCTCGAGTTCATCTACGAAGATATCCAGTTCGGCGATGGCTATAACCAAGGTAACAATATTGGTATTACCGACGGCAACGGGAATGTCTACGAGCTGGAAGGATCCAGCGACCCGACCGCGACCGAACAATATGAGACCACTGATTTCGAAAGCGGCTCATCGGGGCATTTTGCCACCTCTGTGGTAGATGGTACACCGCAGGTCTATGTTGTGAACGGCACCAATGGCGCCGATAATATGGATCTCGGCTATATTGATGGTGACGGTCAGGAGATCACCAATCACGACGACAGCATCGAGGGTGGCGCAGGCAACGACACCATCCAAGGCGGCGAAGGTGATGACACGATCATTGGTGGCGCCGGAGATGATGTCATCTACAGTGGCACCCATTCTGATGCCACAACCCCGACCTATAAAACGGTCAATACTGGCGCGAACTACCAAGGCACCACAGGTCAGGATTTCTATCACTGGACTGCGGAAACCGGTGGCTATGCCACAATCCGCATGAACTACACCCCCGCAGACGCGGGCGTCGGGGATGGTGAAGCGGATTATGTCGTTGTCGGCAGCACCAATCAGACCGGCACCTTGGAGATTGGGGACTTCGATATTGGCAATGACCGTATTGTCTTGCCCGAAGAATATTACTCGATCTCGATCAGTTCTTATGAGACGACGTCATATCACTACGCCGATATTACGATTACCTATAACAATGGGAACACACAGAATTTTCTCATCTACCACGATGGGACGACCCCGGTAACAGCCGCCGATATTTTCACCACCGAAGCTCCCACCGTCACAGCCAGTGACAACGATCTGCTGATTGGTGGCGAGGGGGACGATACGTTCATCCTTGAAAACAGCTTTGGTGATGACACCATCGACGGCGGCACTGGGGAAGGCGACCAGATCGATGCCTCGAACCTGTCCTCGGGTGTCACGGTCACCTACACTGGCGACGAGTCCGGCGAGATCGACAGCGGCACCGACACCATTGCCTTCAGCGATATTGAAGAATTCACGCTCACCAATCGCGATGATTACTTTGATGCGAGCAATTCTACCACCGGGGTGGTGCTCGACGCCGGTGTCGGAAGCGACACGATCATCGGTTCGGATGGCAATGACACCCTCTCAAGTGGCAACGGCCACGACACGATAACCGGCGGTCTCGGTGATGACGTAATGATCAGCGCCGGTGGTGAGGATCTGTTCATCCTCACAACCAGCGGTGGCCGCGATACCATCACTGACTTTGGCATGGGTGATCTTGATGGCGACGGGCGCTACAACGATCAGCTTGATGTGTCCGATCTTGCGGGAGGCACTGGCCCTGACGGCGCTGTCACCATTTACGATATTGTCGTAACCGATGATGGCAGCGGCAATGCGGTCATGACGTTCCCCGAAGGGGAGCAATTGGTTCTGGAAGGCGTTCCTCCCTCCAGCCTGTCAACACCTGCAAGCCTTTATTCAGCAGGTATCCCGTGCTTTACGGCGGGGACACTGATTGAGACCGCACGTGGTCCCTGCCCCGTGGAGACACTGCGTGTTGGCGATCTATTGCAAACCGCTGACAACGGTCTGCAACAGGTGATGTGGGTTGGCACATCTCACATCGAAGGCGCAGCACTGCGCGCCAATCCGCGCCTGCGCCCGATCACATTGCAACCGGGGGGCATTCTTAACCTGCCTCACCCCATGACGGTGTCCAGGCAGCACCGCTTTGTTTTAAACGACACCGATCAGGCGGAGCTTTTCTTGCGGGCAAATCAATTGCATCAGCTTGCGCCCGAACAGGCTCAGTCTCATTGCCCTCAACATGGGGTGACCTATGTCCACGTCTTGCTGGAACGCCATGAGGTGATCTTTGCAGGTGGCATCCCGACAGAGAGCTTCTACCCCGGCCCGTGGTCCCTGCGAGGCCTCTCAAATGATGCACAGGCGGAGCTGACGTCATTGCTGCCCGATCTACGCGCCCTTCGCCCGCTGCATCCACGTTTGGCACGCATTGCCACCGATAAGATCTACTCTCCCTTGGCCCGTAAAGAGATCTCTACTGCGGATCTAGGAATGAGGATAACGCCGGAACGATTGCAACGTCACGCCTGAGCGGCGCATTGCCGCGCATCTTTGTAATGAGGCAATGCATATTGCAGAGCCTGTCGGACGCATGAGATACCCTGACCCGCACCAGACCTGACAGTCACCGTGAGGACGTTTCATGCCGCCCTATCCCCTCTCAATGTCGCAAGCGCCGCATGTTGAAGGCTTCTTTGATCCCGCCACCAACACGATCAGCTATCTTGTGAGCGACCCGCACACCGGCGCTGCTGCGGTGATCGACAGTGTAATGGACATCGACTATGCCGCCGGGCGGATTACCTATGACCACGCCGACCGGATCATTGCCTGCATCATCGAGCGCGAGTTGAGGCTCGACTGGATTATTGAGACCCATGTTCACGCCGACCATCTGAGTGCTGCCCCCTATATTCAGGACCGTTTGGGCGGCAAAATCGGCATTGGCGCTCGGATTATGGAGGTTCAGGAGACCTTCGGAAAGATCTTCAACGAGGGCACCGAGTTCCAGCGTGACGGCAGCCAGTTCGATAAACTGTTTGAGGATGGCGACACGTATATGGTGGGCGACATCTCCTGTTTCGCCATGGCAACGCCCGGCCACACGCCCGCTTGTATGGTGCATGTGATCGGCAACGCAGCCTTTGTGGGGGATACGTTGTTTATGCCCGATGGGGGGTCAGCGCGGGCGGACTTTCCCGGCGGAGATGCGGGCGAACTTTATGACTCGATCCAAAAGGTACTGGCGCTGCCGGACGAGATGCACCTGTTCATGTGCCATGATTACGGCCCCAATGGACGCGATATCCGCTGGGAGACCACCGTCGCTGACGAAAAGGCGCATAATATCCACGTGGGCGGCGGCAAAAGCCGCGAGGAGTTCATTCGTTTCCGCACGGAACGTGACGCACAACTGGCAATGCCCAAACTGATCATCCCCTCGCTGCAGGTCAATATGCGCGCAGGTGAGATGCCCACAGATGACGATGGAACCCCGATGCTGAAGGTCCCGATCAACCGTCTCTGATAGGCTGCGCGGAATCGCCGCAGCCGCGAAGACCCGCAATTGCGCCCTGTAAAGCCGCACAGGGGCGGTGCGATTGACAGTAAAATCCCTGTCTTATCTTGTAAAATTCGTCAAAATCCGGCGGGAATTTACAGTATTTCAGCAAGCACCGGAAAGAGATTTACAGGCAAGCCCTTATTTTAACGATGTTTATTCACATCTTTTCAACTTTGCTTATTATTACCGCAGAGGTTGGAGAACGTTTGACTCTTGGCGCGCTTCCATGTGGAGATCGCGCTCAAGAGAATATTGGAGGGAGGACATTCCATGACCACGCCCGAGAGCGCAGTGTACCCGCCGTCTGAGGACATTATCAAAAACGCGCATATTGATGCTGCGAAATATGATGAGATGTACGCGCAATCCATTCAGAACCCAGAGAAATTCTGGGCCGAACAGGCAGAGCGTATCACCTGGATCAAGCCTTTCACCAAGGTCAAAGATGTCTCCTACGACTTTGGCAATGTGAACATCAAATGGTTCGAAGACGGCCAATTGAACGTCGCCGCCAACTGCATTGATCGCCATTTGGCGACCCGTGGCAATCAGACCGCGATCATCTGGGAGCCCGATGATCCGAACGAGGATGCCAAGCATATCTCCTATAAGGAGCTACATCTGAAGACCTGCCGCATGGCGAATATCCTAGAGAGCATGGGCGTCGGTAAAGGCGACCGGGTGGTGATTTATCTGCCGATGATCCCAGAAGCGGCCTATGCCATGCTGGCCTGCGCGCGCATCGGTGCCATCCATTCCATTGTGTTTGCAGGCTTTTCGCCGGACGCATTGGCGGCGCGGGTCAATGGCTGTGATGCAAAGGTTGTTATCACCGCAGACGAGGCCCCGCGTGGCGGTCGCAAAACTCCGCTGAAATCCAACGCCGACGCCGCGCTCCTGCACTGCAAAGAGAGCGTCAAATGTCTCGTGGTGCGCCGCACCGGCGGCCAGACCACTTGGATTGATGGGCGCGACTACGACTACAACGAGATGGCACTGGAGGCGAACGATTACTGTAAGCCTGCCGAGATGAACTCCGAGGATCCGCTGTTCATCCTCTACACCTCCGGCTCTACCGGCCAGCCCAAGGGTGTGGTGCATACCACCGGCGGCTATCTGACCTACGCAGCGCTGACCCATGAGGTGACTTTCGACTACCACGACGGCGACATCTACTGGTGCACGGCGGATGTGGGCTGGGTCACGGGCCACAGTTACATCGTCTATGGCCCCCTCGCCAATGGCGCGACCACGCTGATGTTTGAGGGCGTGCCCACCTACCCCGACGCCGGTCGATTCTGGGCGGTCTGCGAAAAACACAAGGTCAATCAGTTCTATACCGCGCCCACTGCCATTCGCGCATTGATGGGTCAAGGCACTGAATTTGTTGAAAAATACAATCTATCCGATCTCAAGGTGCTTGGCACTGTGGGAGAGCCGATCAACCCCGAAGCGTGGAACTGGTACAACGACGTCGTCGGTAAGGGCAAATGCCCCATTGTCGACACTTGGTGGCAGACCGAAACCGGCGGCCACCTGATGACGCCGCTGCCCGGCGCGCATGCCACCAAGCCCGGCGCAGCCATGAAGCCGTTTTTCGGGATTGAGCCAGTGGTGCTTGACCCGCAGTCCGGCGCGGAAATCGAGGGCAATGGTGTCGAAGGTGTCCTGTGTATCAAGGATAGCTGGCCCGGTCAGATGCGCACCGTTTGGGGCGATCATGAGCGGTTCGAGAAAACCTATTTCTCCGACTACAAAGGCTACTATTTCACGGGTGATGGCTGCCGCCGCGATGAGGGGGGTGATTACTGGATCACTGGGCGCGTCGATGACGTGATCAACGTCTCCGGTCACCGCATGGGCACCGCCGAGGTCGAAAGCGCATTGGTCGCACATGCCGCCGTGGCCGAGGCCGCCGTGGTGGGCTACCCGCATGAGATCAAAGGTCAGGGCATCTACTGCTATGTGACCCTGATGAATGATCGTGAGCCATCGGATGAGCTCATGAAGGAGCTGCGCCAGTGGGTGCGTACGGAAATTGGTCCGATTGCCTCACCGGATGTGATCCAATGGGCGCCGGGCCTGCCAAAGACCCGTTCAGGCAAGATCATGCGCCGCATCCTGCGCAAAATCGCCGAAAACGATTTTGGCAGCCTTGGCGATACCTCGACCCTCGCGGACCCATCCGTCGTAGACGATCTGATCACCAACCGCGCCAGCAAGGGGTAAGTGAACATGAGCACTGATGTGATGACCCGCCCAGCGGTATTGATCCTGCTGGGGCCTCCCGGTGCGGGCAAAGGTACCCAGGCCCGTATGTTGCAGGAAAAATACGGGCTTGTGCAACTGTCCACCGGCGACTTGCTGCGTGCGGCGGTAGCCGCCGGAACGGAAGCCGGGAAACAAGCCAAGGCCGTAATGGACGCCGGGGGATTGGTGTCCGATGAGATTGTGATCGCCATTCTCAAGGATCGGATGAATGATGCGGATTGCAAAAACGGTGTCATCCTCGACGGCTTTCCCCGCACCACCGTTCAGGCAAAGGCGCTTGATGCGTTGCTGGCCTCGACCGGACAACGCATCAATGCAGCCATTAGCTTGCAGGTAAACGACGAGGCCATGGTCGAACGGATCTCGGGCCGTTCCACCTGTGCGGGATGCGGTGAAGGCTATCATGACACGTTCAAGCCGCCGTTGCCGGGGGACACCTGTGCCAAATGCGGTGGTACAGAACTGACCCGTCGTGCGGATGATCGGGCTGAAACCGTCGCCAGCCGGCTCGAGGCATATCATGCCCAGACCGCGCCTTTGATCACCTACTATGGGGATGCAGGGGTTCTGCAAACCGTTGATGCCATGGAAGAAATCAATCGCGTCGCCACTCAGATGTCATCTGTCGTGGAAACGGTTTTGCGCTAAACCCTTTTTGGCATGGGTCGCTTTTTGAACGCCTCCGTCCGCATGGCCGGGGGCGTTATTCTTAATTTCTTTTGCATCTTAGTGCAGAGGTTGAAATAAGGGCGTGGGCCGCACTGCGCCTTTCGCACCTGCAGCAACCAACACGGAAACGGAACCCCTGCTCTATGACCCAAACCAGCTTCATTCCCGGCCCAGACACACAAGCCGAGATGCGCGCTGCCTTGGGGTGTTTTGCAACCGGCGTTGTGGTGGTTACAACGCAAACCGAGCGCGGTCCTTTGGCGATCACTGTTAACAGTTTCACATCCGTCTCACTGACGCCGCCGCTGGTGCTCTGGTGTCCTGCTATCCAATCCCAGCGTCATGATCCATTTGTCAAAGCGCAGCATTTCTCCATCCATGTGATGGCAGAAACGCATATGGAGGCAGCCCTGCATTTTGCCCGCCACGGAGAGGTTTTCGACACCCATCCATGGAGCCGCAACGACGAAGGGAACCCGGTGCTGGATGACGCGCTCACGCGGTTGGATTGCCTACATCACGCAGCACATCCCGGCGGTGATCACACGATCCTTGTGGGTGAAGTTCTACGCGTATCACAGCGCTCGGATCTGGGATCTGGTCTGGTGTTTCATCAGGGCAAATACGGCCGCTTCTCCGACTGACTGGCCTCAGGCGCTACGCTGAGCGGCGGGCAACGGCAGGATCGCCAGCACCCGCTCGGGGCAAGCACTGGCGCACAAACCGCACCCCGTGCAGTGGCGATCTCGAATTTCCAACGTATCACCCTGTTCACCAAGGTGGATGGCATCGCTTGGGCAGGACCAGATGCAGTGTTGGCACAGGGTACAGCCCTCAGAGATGGTCACATAGCCCGCATTTGCCTCCGCTCTGTCTTGTGGCTCCTGAGGTAAGATCAGCATCGTTTCTTCTGTCACAGGCTCTTCCAGCAACACAGCCAGTGCATTTTCAGAATGAAACAGGGCGACGGTTCCATCCAAGCCTGAGCAGGCGGCGATATCCTCAACAAGATTAAGCTGTCGGTGGATCAATCTGATATCAGGAGATAATTCCAGGAACACGCGCGAAAAGCCATGGGCCAATGCGCCCAAGACATCCTCCGTTTGCAGGCAGGCCCCATTACAAACCGTGAGGTTTGTCACCGCATATGCACCGCGCAGCTCCCCCGCAGGGTGCACCGGAACATTTGCATTGTAATACAGCACCAAAGCCTCAGGACCGCCTCCCATTCGGGTGCGCATTCGCGCTTCGAGACAGGCCCGTTCAAGGGCTGCGGAGCGGCGAAGGCTTGGCGACGCCGCCCCACAAAAACACACGTTACTGGTTAACTGGGACATCATTTCCCCCGTGACACGAGGGAGCAGATCCCCGCACACATTAACTCAAACGCCTATCCCCTTAACAGAAAGTTACTTTTTCTTAAAATTGACGATACCCAGCCAATGCTCTGGCTGGGTATCCTGATGTTTCACGATGGCTTCACTAGCCGAGAGGTTTAGTTCAACGCCGCATCCGTAATGGCGTGGGTCCAAGCCCCTTCTGGCGTTTTGGTAATCACCGGATCAGACCCACCCGTAAGCAGTGTTTCCACGGTGCGTTCATAGTCTGCGACGTCCAGCGCGCCATTGCTGCCAGAGGTCAATTTTGCGATCTCGCGCATCATGCGTTTCTGGTGGGTTTCGGTCTGGGCACCAGACGCATCATTGTCGAGCACGATTTCCGCGGCCTCGTCCGGGTTGGATTCTGCATATTTCCAGCCCTTCATCGAAGCGCGCACAAAACGCTCCATCTTGTCGACAAAGGCCTCATCAGACAGGTTGTCTTCGAGCACATAAAGGCCGTCCTCAAGCGTCGCGACGCCCTGATCCTCGTATTTGAAGGTCAACAATTCTTCTGGCGTCACGCCCGCATCAATCACCTGCCAATATTCATTGTAGGTCATGGTTGAAATGCAATCCGCCTGGCGCTGTAACAGCGGGTCGACGTTGAACCCCTGCTTCAGCACCTCGACACCCTCGGGGCCTTTGCCTTCGGTGGAAATCCCAAGCTTGCCCATCCAGCTCATGAAGGGGAACTCATTGCCGAAGAACCAGACCCCCAGCGTGCGATCCGCCAGATCCGCAGGCTCGGAAATTCCAGTGTCTTTCCAGCAAGTCAGCATCATGCCCGAGGATTTGAACGGTTGCGCGATATTGACCAGGGGCAGGCCCTTTTCACGCGCCGCGAGGGCCGCGGGCATCCATTCCACGGTGACATCCGCGCCACCGCCCGCAATCACCTGTGTCGGCGCAATGTCGGGGCCACCGGGCAGGATGGTCACGTCGAGGTCTTCTTCCTCATAAAACCCCTTGTCGAGCGCCACGTAATAGCCCGCAAACTGTGCCTGCGTGACCCATTTCAATTGCAGTTTGACCTCATCCGCAGCCTGTGCGGCGGAGGTTGCCATCAGTGCCATGGCGGCGGCTGTTAGCACGTTTTTCATCAGTTCGAACTCCCTGTTGATTATGATGAAATCATGCGCAAGCTCATCTCGACACGCAAAAGTTTTGCTTCTTATTGACGGTCGAAACGGCGTCCTCGCGCATACATTGAGCACAGGCCAAGGCGGGGATTTTTCCCTCTGTTTAAGGCCTTGCACCCAAAGGATGAGGCGCACCCGCAAAACACGGAGGCGCCGATAGTTTCAGCCCCGTTGAGACGGGTGCCAGAAGGTCAGCGTTTTCTCCAAAAGCGCCATCAGACCGTAAAAGAGCGATCCGGCAAGTGCTGCGACCACGATTTCGGCCCAGACCATATCGAGGGCCAGCTGGCCCACCGAGGTGGAGATGCGAAATCCCATCCCGACGGTCGGAGAGCCAAAGAACTCGGCCACGATCGCACCGATCAAAGCAAGCGTGGTGGAGATCTTGAGCCCATTGAACACGAAAGGCAGCGCGGCTGGCAGGCGCAGCTTGAACAGGCTTTGCCAATAGGAGGCCGCATAGGTGCGCATCAGGTCACGCTGCATCTGATCGGTTTCACGCAAACCCGCCACCGTATTCACCAGCATCGGAAAGAACACCATCACCACCACGACCGCAGCCTTGGATTGCCAGTCAAAACCGAACCACATTACGAGGATCGGCGCGGTGCCAACGATGGGCAGTGCGGCGACAAAGTTCCCGACCGGCAACAGCCCCCGCCGTAGGAAATCGCTGCGATCCACAAGGATGGCCGTCAGGAACGCCGCACCGCAACCGATGACATAGCCGCCAAGCGCGCCCTTCAGAATGGTCTGGCTGAAGTCCGCCCAAAGGATCGGCAGGCTGGAGGCAAACCGCTCCGCGATCAACGAAGGCGCGGGCAGGATCACCAAGGGCACCTGAAGGCCACGCACCAACAGTTCCCAGACGATGAGGATCGTCAAGCCAAAGATCGCAGGCACCAAGAGCCCCACCGCACGGGTATTGGCTTTTGGTCCATTGGCCAGACGCGCGTTGATCCACCAGCCCGCGATCCACACGAGCAGTGCAAGAAGAACCAAGCCCATCAGCGCACCTCCTCTGTGGTCAGGTTGCATCGGGCGTTCGATGTCAGCATATCGCTCATGGCTTCACCCCCATGCGCCCCAGCAGCACCCGCTCCAGCAGCCCCAGCAGCGCAACCAGAGCCGCCGCCAGGATTGCCGCCGCAAAGAGCGCCGACCAGATCTGCACCGTTTGTCCGTAGTAGCTGCCCGCCAGAAGCCGCGCGCCAAGTCCGGCAACCGCGCCGGTGGGCAATTCGCCCACGATGGCACCGACCAACGAGGCCGCAATCCCGATCTTCAGCGAGGCAAAGAGATAGGGCATCGAGGATGGCAACCGCAGCTTCCAGAACACCTGCCCCTGAGACGCAAAATACGTCTTCATCAGGTCAAGCTGCATATGATCGGGACTGCGCAGCCCCTTCACCATGCCCACGACCACAGGGAAGAAACTGAGATAGGCGGCAATGATCGCCTTGGGTAAAAGCCCTTGTACGCCAATGGAATAGAGCACGACGATAATCATCGGCGCCAGCGCGATGATGGGGATGGTCTGGCTGACGATGGCCCAGGGCATCACCGACATATCCATCACCCGCGAATGCACAATCCCCACGGCAAGCAGGATGCCAAGCCCGGTGCCGATGGCAAATCCCATAAGCGTCGCCGAAAGCGTCACCTGCGCATGGTAGATCAGGCTGCGCTTCGAGGTGATCTTTTTCATCACCGTCGTGTCCCACAGCTCCGTGGCGACCTGATGCGGGGCGGGCAGACGTGGGCGCTCCACC
This sequence comes from Tritonibacter mobilis F1926, assembly GCF_000376545.2. Lineage (NCBI taxonomy): Bacteria > Pseudomonadati > Pseudomonadota > Alphaproteobacteria > Rhodobacterales > Paracoccaceae > Tritonibacter > Tritonibacter mobilis. The sequence goes on along the minus strand of NZ_CP015230.1, from coordinate 1,266,559 downwards.
GACCAGACACGCGGAATGGCAAAGCTGTTCTGCGCCACGAGACCAAGCGCCGAAGCATCGCGCCGCTCCCTTGCAGTGGCAGGCGTCACCTGCTCCCCTGCCCGTTCAGCCGCATCCAAGACGCCCTTGATGTTCATCGGCACGCAGGCGAGATACCAGATCCCGATAAGTGTCGCGACAACGGTGAGGACAGCCAAAAGCGTCTTCATGCGCGGCCCTCCGAATTCCTAGCGTCAGTCATGCGCATGCCCCGCGCGCAGCCCCTCGCGGACGCGATGGGCGATCTCGATGAACTCTGGCGAGTCGCGAATATCGAGGGGGCGTTCTTTGGGCAGCGTGCTGTCGATCACCTCATGGATGCGGCCCGGACGGGGGGACATCACCACGATCTTGGTCGACAGATACACCGCCTCGGGGATCGAGTGGGTCACAAAGCCGATGGTTTTATCCGTTCGCGCCCAGAGTTTCAGCAACTGCTCATTGAGGTGATCGCGCACGATTTCATCAAGCGCCCCAAAGGGTTCGTCCATCAACAGTAGATCCGCATCAAAGGCCAGCGCGCGAGCAATGCTGGCCCGCTGCTGCATGCCGCCCGACAGCTGCCACGGGAATTTACCACCAAACCCAGAAAGCTCCACCAGCTCCAGCACCTCGGCCACGCGTTTGTCCTGCTCGGCCTTGGAATATCCCATGATTTCAAGCGGAAGCTTGATGTTCTTGGCGATGGTGCGCCACGGGTACAATCCCGCCGCCTGAAACACATAGCCATAGGCACGCTGCTTGCGGGCGTCTTCGGGTGTCATCCCGTTCACGGTCAAGCTGCCGCCCGTCGGCGTCTCCAGAGATGCCACACATCGCAGGAATGTCGTCTTGCCACAGCCCGAAGGGCCAATAAAAGAGACAAACTCCCCTTTGTTGATCGTCAGGTTGATATCCTTGAGCGCGTGAACGGATGTCTCGCCCGTCCCAAACACAAGGTTCAGATCCCGGGCTTCGATCACTGCGGCATCCGGGGCTCGGTCCATGGCGCTGTCCACCCGTGAGGTCATTTGCATATTCATTTCATAGCCTTGGTCAAACAAACGGGGGCACGCGGCCCCCGTTCCTGATGCAGTTAGACGCCAGTGGCGGGAATGCCGCTGCGCTCCACCGGGCGCGGCGCGGTCAGATCCTTCCAGGTGCTGAGCGCCGTGTTGACCACCGTGTTGGGCGCGCGCTCCACAAACTTGCCGTGACCCTCCTGCGTCTTGATCTCGCCGTCCATCACAGCCACCTGACCACGGGTCAGCGTGTAGCGCGGCAGGCCCTTGACCTCTTTGCCCTCGAACACGTTGTAATCAATGGCGGATTGCTGCGAGGCGGCCGAGATCACCTTGGTCTTCGCAGGGTCCCAGACCACCAGATCCGCATCGGCGCCGACCAGCACCGCGCCCTTTTTCGGGTAGCAGTTCAGGATCTTGGCGATGTTGGTCGACGTGACCGCGACAAATTCATTGGGCGTCAGACGGCCGGTCTCAACCCCATGGGTCCAGAGCATCGGCATCCGGTCCTCAAGCCCACCGGTGCCATTGGGGATCTTGGTGAAATCCCCCACGCCATAGCGTTTCTGCTCGGTCGAGAACGCGCAATGATCCGTCGCCACCACCGACAACGATCCAGACTGAAGACCCGCCCAGAGGCTGTCCTGATGCTGCTTGTTGCGGAACGGCGGCGACATCACCCTTCGTGCGGCATGGTCCCAATCGGCGTTGAAATACTCGCTTTCATCCAGCGTCAGATGCTGGATCAGCGGCTCGCCCCAGACCCGTTTGCCCTGCATGCGCGCACGGCGAATGGCCTCGTGACTGTCCTCGCAGGAGGTATGCACCACATAGAGCGGCACGCCCGCCATATCGGCGATCATGATGGCGCGGTTGGTGGCCTCGCCCTCGACCTGCGGCGGCCGGGAATAGGCATGCGCCTCGGGGCCGGTGTTGCCCTGCGCCAGCAGCTTGGCGCTGAGTTCGGCGACCACATCACCGTTTTCGGCATGCACCATTGCAATGCCGCCAAGCTCCGCAAGCCGCTGAAATGATGCATACATCTCGTCATCATTGACCATCAAGGCGCCCTTGTAGGCCATAAAATGCTTGAAGGTGTTGATGCCGCGGGTCTCGATCACGGTCTTCATCTCGTCAAAGACCTGCTCCCCCCACCATGTCACCGCCATGTGGAAAGAATAGTCGCAGTTCGCTCGCGTCGATTTATTGTCCCAGCGTTTCAGCGCATCCAGCAGGCTCTCACCCGGACTTGGCAGTGCAAAATCCACCACCATGGTGGTGCCGCCCGCCAGCCCCGCGCGGGTGCCGCTCTCAAAATCATCCGACGAATAGGTGCCCATGAAGGGCATCTCCAGATGGGTATGCGGGTCGATCCCGCCCGGCATCACGTAGCAGCCGGTGGCGTCCAGCACCTCATCGCCCTTCAGATCCGGGCCAATTTCGGTGATGACGCCACCCTCGACCAGCACATCCGCCTTATAGGTCAGATCCGCGGTGACAATGGTGCCGTTCTTGATGACTTTGGTCATATCAAACTCCCTGTGGTCCGACGCCTTGCGCGCCGTTGTCTTCAAATCCCGGGCGAGTTTCTTCTGACCCTAAATATCCCGGGGGAGTCGCGCAGGCGCGACGGGGGCAGCGCCCCCTCCATCTCAGCGGTTTCAGGCGACGATCTCTGCCGTCTCCAGCACCGCATGCAGCATCACATCGGTGCCCGCTGCGGCCCAGTCCTTGGAAATCTCTTCCGCTTCATTGTGGCTCAGGCCATCAACGCAGGGGCACATGATCATCGCAGTGGGGGCCACATCGTTGATCCAACAGGCATCATGACCCGCGCCGGACACGATATCGAGATGGCTGTAGCCCAGACGCTCCGCCGCATTGCGCACCGCGCTGACGCAGGTCTCGTCAAAGGTCACCGGGTCAAAATGCCCAACGGGTTCGATCTCCAGCCCAAGCCCCAGCTCATCGGCGATCTCCTTCGCCTTGGCCTCGAACTGCGCCCGCATCGACGTGAGCTTCTCCAGATCCGGCGAGCGGAAATCGGCGGTGAACACCACCTTGCCGGGGATCACATTGCGCGAGTTTGGGAAAACATCACAATGCCCCACCGCGCCGACCGCATGCGGCTGATGCGCCATGGCGATCTGATGCGCCGCTTCGGTCATCCGCGCCATGCCAAGCCCGGCATTCACCCGCATATTCATCGGCGTGGAGCCAGTATGCGCGTCCTTGCCGCTCACCGTACATTGCAACCACCACAGCCCCTGCCCATGGGTCACAACGCCAATATCTTTGCCTTCGGCCTCGAGGATGGGGCCTTGCTCAATATGCAACTCGAACATTGCGTGCATCTTGCGCGCGCCGACCGTCTCATCCCCGACCCAGCCGATCCGTTTCAACTCGTCGCCGAACGTCTTGCCCTCGGCATCCTCGCGCCCATAGGCCCAGTCCTGCGTGTGCTTGCCCGCAAACACGCCTGAGGCCAGCATCGCGGGCGCAAACCTTGTGCCTTCCTCGTTGGTCCAATTCGTCACCACGATGGGGTGTTTGGTCTTGATCCCGAGGTCATTCATCGTGCGCACGACTTCCAAGCCACCAAGCACCCCCAGAACACCATCGTATTTGCCGCCCGTGGGCTGGGTATCCAGATGCGAGCCCATATAGACCGGCAGCGCGTCGGGATCTTCGCCGGGGCGGGTCGCAAACATATTGCCCATGGTGTCACAGCCCATGGTCATGCCTGCCGCCTCGCACCAGGACTGAAACAGCGCCCGCCCCTCTGCATCCTCATCCGTGAGCGTCTGGCGGTTGTTGCCCCCCGCGACGCCGGGGCCGATCTTGGCCATCTCCATCAGACTGTCCCACAGCCGGTCGCCGTTGATTTTCAGATTTTGTCCAAGCGCGGTCATCTCTGTTTGCTTCCTTCCCTGTGGTCTGCCTCGCCCTCATGCATCGGGGCGAGGTCCTGCGTGGCTTGTCCAGCCCGGGTCAGTGGCTCTCACTGTGCCGTTGGTTCTGGCCGGGCCGCCAGGACAGGCAAGGCCGGACATTTGACCAACTGGTCAAACTCACGCTATCACCAGATGAGACTCAGTCAAGAAATTGCGCATCCTGAGAATTGGAATAGATATTTGCAGCCCATCATCTGCGCAAAATTCAGGCAGCACCTCCAACCGCAAATAACAACAGAAAGCACCGGCACGACATGGCCACTGACCGCAGCCCCACGAGGATCCAAAAACGCAATCGCGCCAACATCCTAGAGGCAGCTCTGGATGTGTTTTCCCAGAACGGCTTTCGCGGTGCAACGGTCGATCAAATCGCCAGTGCAGCCGGTCTTTCCAAGCCCAACCTGCTCTACTATTACCCCTCCAAAGAGGCGATATTCACCGAATTATTGTCAAAACTTCTGGCAACCTGGTTGGCCCCTTTGCGCGATATCGACCCGGAAGGAGACCCGATGGAGGAGATCCTCGGGTATGTGCAGCGCAAACTTCAGATGAGTCAGGACATGCCGCGCGAAAGCCGCCTCTTCGCCAATGAGATCGTGCAAGGTGCGCCGCGCATGATCGACACGCTCTCGACGGAACTGCGCGAACTGGTGGATGCGACAGAAGTCATCTTGCAAGGCTGGATGGCGGCGGGCAAGATCGCCAACGTTCATCCCCGGCATCTGTTGTTTTCGATCTGGTCCCTCACCCAGCATTACGCGGATTTCGAAGTTCAGGTACAGACCTTGATGACCCCCGAAGACCCTTTTGCCGCCGCACCGGAGTTTCTCGACACCCTCTACCGCCGCATGCTCACGCCCACGACCTGACACTCCGGACCCAACGCCAAAGTTGGGACGCCCTTGAGGGGGATGGCGGGTCAAGGGCCGCAAAGCGGCGGCGCGCAAGCGACGTTTACCCTTGAGGCGCCAGCGCCCGCCTCAGACTTGATCTGCACATGTGCCCCTGATGGACCTCCCCAGCAAAATTCCGATCTCTCCCCAATAGCGCTCCGGCCTCGGCTTTACGCCAAAGCGCCGCGCGAAGCGCGGCGCCGGGCCCAACGGGAGAGGATGCAGGTTACCTGCATCCTCGACGGGCGGGAGCCTCCCCGCCGTGGCTTATTCCGCCGCTGTCGCAACCGGATTGTTCGGATGCTGTGTCCAGTTGCCATATTCGCCGCTCACCACCTTGCCGGTGCGCTCATCAACAGCGCCGACGGCAACCTCTTCCATGGTGATGCAGCCCTCGACCGGGCAAACATTGACACAGAGGTTACAAGCCACGCATTCATCGTCCTTCACGGTAAAGGTCCGATCCGCCGACATCGCAATCGCCTGATGCGAGGTATCCTCGCAGGCCGCATAGCAACGCCCGCATTTGATGCAATCGTCCTGAGAGATCTTCGCCTTGGTCACGTAATTCAGGTCCAGATACTGCCAGTCGGTGACGTTCGGAACTGCCATGCCGCGGAAGTCCTCAATGGAGGAATATCCCTTCTGATCCATCCAGTCCGACAGACCCGAGATCATCTCCTCGACAACCTTGAACCCATAGGTCATTGCCGCCGTGCAGACCTGCACATTGCCCGCCCCCAGCGCAATGAACTCTGCCGCATCGCGCCATGTGGTGACACCGCCGATGGCGGAAATCGGCAGGCCAGCGGTCTGCGGATCGCGGGCGATCTCGGCGACCATATTCATCGCGATGGGCTTCACCGCCGGGCCGCAATAGCCGCCATGGGTGCCCTTGCCGCCGATCATCGGCTCCGGCGACATCGCATCAAGGTTCACCGAGGTGATCGAATTGATCGTATTGATCAGCGACACTGCATCCGCATTGCCCGCATGGGCCGCGCGCGCCGGGCGGCGGATATCGGTGATATTGGGCGTCAGCTTCACGATCACCGGCTTGTCGTAATATTGCTTGCACCACTCTGTGACCATCTGGATGTATTCAGGCACCTGCCCCACCGCAGAGCCCATGCCGCGCTCAGCCATGCCATGCGGACAACCAAAGTTCAGCTCGATCCCGTCACAGCCAGTTTCCGCCACACGCGGCAGGATCGCTTTCCACGCGGCTTCTTCGCAGGGCACCATGATCGAGGCAATGAGCGCGCGATCCGGATAATCCTTCTTCACACGGGTCATTTCCTCAAGGTTCACATCCAGCGGGCGGTCGGTGATCAGCTCAATGTTGTTGAGCCCCAAGAGCCGCCGGTCCGCGCCCCAGATCGCGCCGTAGCGCGGCCCGTTCACATTCACCACCGGCGGGCCTTCGGCGCCCAGCGTCTTCCAGACCACGCCGCCCCATCCGGCCTCAAAGGCACGGCGAACGTTGTATTCCTTGTCGGTGGGCGGCGCGGAGGCCAGCCAGAAAGGGTTCGGTGATTTTATACCGAGGAATTCTGTCGTAAGATCAGCCATTTGATCTCTCCCTGTTTGCTAACTATGCGGCCTGCCCTACATCGCAAGGCGGCGCATAGCGGCTTCAGCCCATCAGGCTCGCGTGGATATCTTCGGCCGCATCGCGGCCCTCGGCGACGGCGGTCACGGTGAGGTCATCGCCGCCGGATGCACAATCGCCCCCGGCCCAGACCCCGGACACCGAGGTGCGCCCGGTTTCAGAAACCTTGATCTTACGCCCTTCCAGCGCCAGCGCCTCCGGCTGGGCTTCAAGCGTCTGACCGATAGCCTTCATCACCTGATCGGCGGCCAGTCGCACCGTTTCTCCGGTGCCGGTGACACGCCCGTCCACAACATCGGTGTATTCCAGTTCGATCTCGACCGCAGATCCGTTGCCGTGGATCGCCTTTGGCATCACGTTGAACATCAGCTTCACGCCCTTGGAGGCCGCAAGATCCTGTTCAAACCGGCTCGCGCCCATGGCGTCACGCCCCCGGCGATAGGCGATGGTGACGTTTTCAGCGCCCAGAAGTTTGGACTGCACGGCGGCATCCACGGCGGTCATACCGCCGCCGATAACCACCACATTGCGCCCCACGGGCAGCGCGGTCAGATCCTCGGCCTGACGCAGCTCCGCGATGAAATCCACCGCATCTCGCACGCCGTCCTTGTCTTCGCCGTCCGCACGCAGCGCATTAACGCCCTGTAGCCCGACGGACAGGAACACCGCATCAAAGTCAGACTGAAGCCCTTCCAGCGTCAGCCCCATACCAAGCCCGCGCCCGTACTCGATGGTGATGCCGCCGATTTGCAGCAACCACTCCACCTCGCGCGCGGCGAAGTCATTGGTGGATTTATAGGCCGCGATCCCGAATTCATTGAGGCCGCCCGCCTTGGCCTTGGCCTCATAGACCGTGACCTCGTGACCGTGCATCGCGAGACGGTGCGCCGCCGCAAGACCCGCAGGCCCTGCCCCCACAACCGCAACCCGCTTTCCGGTGGCCGCTGCGCGGGTGAAGGGGTGCACGTCCCGCTCCATCAACATATCGGTGGCGTAGCGCTGCAAGCGACCGATTTCGACCGGCTTGCCCTCGGCCACCTCCCGCACGCAGACCTCTTCGCAGAGCGTCTCTGTCGGGCAGACCCGGGCGCACATACCGCCGAGGATGTTCTGCTCCAGAATGGTCTTGGCGGCACTTTCCGCATGCCCGCCCTGGATCTCGCGGATGAATTGCGGAATGTCGATGCTGGTGGGACACGCCGTCATACAGGGCGCATCGAAACAGAAATAACAGCGATCCGCCGCAACCGCGGCCTCATGCGCATCAAAGGGCGCGTGAAGATCCGCGAAGTTTTCGGCGATTTCCTGAGCGCTGAGCCGCTCTGATCGCACTCCGGATACCTGGTGGCCTGCTGCCATTGGGTGTCTCCTTGCTGATACTGGACAGTCAATGATGTCTTCTTGTTGAAACCAGAGTGCCACAGGCGAATTTTTTATCAACTGGTAAAATTTAGAGAATGCGCATTCTCATCGTTTGACGCCGCAACAACGCCTCGCAATCACATGATTTAAATGAAAAAATCATGCGTGATTAATTCTGATGCACATCCCTGTCAGGCACAAAGACACAGCTGAACAGCACATTTTCAATGCAAAACGGGGACCTGAGTCCCCTCAGATCCCCGTTCAAACAGGTTGGCGTATGGGTCCGGTTCAGGACATTCCAAGCGCTTCTTTGTACATTTCCAACACGGCCTCTTCTTCGGCGATGTCGTTTTCATCTCGCTTGCGCAGAGCGATAATCTTGCGCAGAACCTTGACGTCGTAACCGCGCCCCTTGGCTTCGGCCATGACCTCTTTCTGCTGCTCGGCAATTGCCTTCTTCTCTTCGTCCAGACGCTCGAACCGCTCCACAAACTGGCGCAGTTCGCCTGCGGTGACGCGGTAGTTTTCGCTCTTTTCGTCTTCGGTCATGTCCATGGGATGGCCCTCGTGCAAATTGCCTCAACTGCTCCGGTTTGGCACCGGTTGAGGCAGAGGGATACAGGGCTGCCGCGCGCCTCGCAAGACTGGAGTTGACATGCATCCGCTTGCAGTGTCGCAGCCACTCTTGTAGGCGCTATGCCACCGACATGGCACGCTTCGGCGGCGATTGCCTGAGACAACCTGTGACAAGAGGTAGACGGAACATGGAATACCTGATCTGGGCCGGTGGTGCCCTGTCGATCCTTGGTATGCTGGGACTTGCGTGGTGTGTGCTGATCGTGGTGCGCGCCAAGCGCAAAGGGTTGAGCGAGGATGAGCTGCGCGCGGTCCTGCAATCGGTGCTGCCCAAAAACCTCGGCGCGTTGTTGCTGTCTGTCCTTGGGCTTATGCTGGTGATGGTCGGCCTGTTTCTGCGCTAACTGTCGTAACCGGCGCGTCTATTTGGCGATCACAGGCGATTTCTATAAACCGCCTGAATTCGCCAATCGGACTCCGTCAGTTCACACTCACACTTAGTCGGCAAATGCCAAATCAAACCGGCATATTATCAAACTGACGTTCCACCAGCTCGTCATTGAGCGCCTGTTCCGTTCGGCGCAAATGTCCGGGAACAGATTCCCCTGCCGCCTTAATATGCCGCAAGACACGCGAAAATTCTGGCTGCAAATCCAGCCTCGCCACCTCAGAAGCGGTCCGGATTTGCTTTTCAAGGTGGCAGGCACGTTTCATCAACTGTTCTGTCGTCATTCGTTACTCTCCTCCCCTACAGGTCCAAAAATAGGATCCTGTCCGCGCAGCGTAACACTTGCCGCGCAGGACCAGTTTACATCAGTTCAAGGGTGCAGCAATCATCGCCGCTGGGGAATACCGCAAATTGACGCATTCCAATCGTAAACCCTGCAATAATATTGCCAATATATTAGGCCATTCGCCTTTCAAGCCAAAACAATTGGCAGTGCCCAAACCCAACTTCGGAAACGAAAAATACCTGTCAGCAGCGCGTGCCGCCCAGCCAAACGCCGACACCGAAAAACCCCAACAAGGATCGGAGCTTTTCTGCCGATATGTATAACGCCTTCTGTGCGTGGAGGGGGACTCGCTTGGTTCTGGACCGCAGCCCAACAAAGGCTTAAACCGATTGCCATGGATGCACGCACATTGACCCCCCGTTACTCGGTTTCTCCGCAGATCTCCGTGGAGGATATTCCCGCAATCAAAGCTGCCGGTTTTACCACCGTGATCTGCAACAGACCTGACGCGGAAGTTCCGCCCAGCCATCAGGCGGATACAATCCGCGCGGCGGCTGAAACGGCTGGTTTGAAATTTCAGGTCCTGCCGCTCACCCACCAGACCATGACGCCTGAGAACGTCGAGAAACAAGGCGCATTCATTGAGGCGTCAGATGGGCCAGTTCTGGCTTATTGCGCCTCTGGTACGCGGTGTTCGGTGGTTTGGGCGCTGGGTCAGGTGTCAAACCCTGACGTCTCGGTCGACGATATCATGACCACCACGCAACAGGCGGGGTACGATCTGTCCGGTCTGCGCCCGACGCTTCAATCCCTTAAAGGCTAAAACATCGCCTTTACCTAAGTCAGAATGGTTTTGCGGCCCGCGGAGAATTCCGAGGGCCGTTTTTCTATCCTACTAGGATCATGTCCTGATGATGCGCAAATGTTGCTGGTTGCGGGCGTTAGGTGCCCGTCTCCGATAGATCTGACAACCCAGCCAATTCGGAAATCTCTGCCGCCGTATCATCGGCGTTAAAATCGCCAAGATCGTTCATTGGCAATTCTGGCAGGTCTCCCATGGCGTCGAAATCTCCCATCGGAAGATCACCACCATCAAGGCCGCCGCCCAGATCACCACCCAGGCCACTGCCCAGATCGCCACCCAAGTCGCCGCCAAGATCACCCCCGAGGTCCCCGCCCATCATGCCGCCAAGATCCCCACCAAACCCGTCGCCCGGATCTTGCAGACCATGCGCCGCAATCGACAGATCCAGCGTGTTGTCATCCATGGCCGGTGCTGCACCCCGACCGATCCCGTCGGAAAAGCTGCCCTGATTGTTTGGCACAAGCCGGGTGCGTTGCTGATCCAGGCGCACTGCGCGCGCGCCGTTCATCTGGCCAAGCCGGCCCTTGGCGATCGCCTGTCCATTGATGGCAATCAAGTCGGTCTCATAAAGATACGCCTGATCCAGCGGCAGCAACTCCCCGACCTTGAGCGCAGAGAATTGACGCAAGGGGATTCGCATTTTGCACAAAACCGCCGACAGCTCTGCACGCATCGATCCGACACTGGACCCCAAGCGCGGACCACGGACTGCATTTGCCTCGTCATATTCGTCAACCGAGGGTTCCGGCAGCACCAGACAGATCTCGCCCTGCATTTTGCCCGTCGCAAGATCCACGTTCAGATTGATCACCCGGTAGTCATCCGCTTCCATTCCCAGCACAAGCGTTCGAACATCTTCAACCTGAGCGCCGAATCTATATCCTTCAAAAATGCGCAGATCGCTCTGGTCTTCCAGCAGGTTAGTGACCTTGCCGAACAGCTTCTCCAGAAACTCCGCCACCATTGCGGCATCTGTCGGTGTGTAATTGCGCTCATCCCCGGACATGCCGAGGACCGTCCCCATGGTCTGCTGTTGAATAAGCGCCGTAACCGCAGCGGCATCCAGCGTCGCTGCGCCAATCCGCCCTTCGGGGCAGTCGAGAACCACAAGGAGATGTTTGTCGGACAGAAGGCCAGTCAGATCTTCGGGCACGCGGTTGGTTTGACGCGCCGCGATCACTGCCATTGGCAATTCGCACAGATCCTCAGCGGCGCGCGCCACCGATCTGCGCAACGCCTTGAGCGTGAGCGATCCGCCTGTCCCGGCAGTCCCTTCTTTTGAGGCTGCAAGTTTACGCGCAAGTCCCCCGACCGCGCGCTTGCCATCCTCCGTTTGATCCTTGTCCGTCATAAATGAACCTGAAGCCTTCCGCACCCGTATGGACATGGTTCTAGCCCAGTGCTGGTTACCAAGACCTTTACAGAATTCAGCGGATTTCTTCTATTTTCAGTCGAATGGGCAGTGTGACCCGAAAAGCAGCCCCCTCTTGCTCCGACAAAAAGCTGATATCGCCGCCGAGCTTGCGCATGATTTCCTTGCAAATCGCCAGCCCAAGCCCCGCGCCACCAGCGCGCTCCGGGGTAACCCGCGAGAATTTCTCAAAAATCATCTCGTGGAAATCCACCGGGATGCCTGCACCATTGTCGGCAAGGTCCACCTCAACGCGATCCCCATTGCTGCGCACATGCATACGCAGTTCAGGGTTTGTGGCGGTGCAGTATTTTTGTGCATTGGCAATCAGATTGATAAAAACCTGTGACAAGCGATCCACGTCAGTCTCGATCTCGACCGCCTCTCTGTCACGATCCCGTATGATCTGCAGCGGCCCATCCGCCCCTGCCAGCGCTGAGGAAAGCGCATGATCCAGCACGTCCCCAAGACGACGCGTCGACACGTTGAGCGACACCGCACCGCTTTCCAGCACGCTCAGATCAAGGAGGTCATTGAGGAGCCGCGTCAGCCTCAGCGCTTCGTCATGGATGATGGAGGCGTATTTATGCTGCTCCGCCGCAGTTAATCCCGGCTCATCGCGCAAAATTTCGGAAAACGCACGCACCGATGTCATGGGCGTGCGCAGTTCGTGGCTCACCTGACTGAGAAACGCATCCTTTTGCTCAGAGAGTTGCGTCAGCTTCTGGTTGGTGTCGCGCAACTGAAGCGCGGTGCGCGACAGCTCTTTGGATTGCGCTTCCAGACGACTGGAATACTCCAGAAGTTGCGCTGATTCGTCCGCCACCGCGAGCAGATCCTCCACCGACACCGCAGCACCGCTGACAATCTGGCCAATCATCGCATGCGCCGCTGCCGCACCGATAGATGCGCTCAACTCGCGCTCCAATTGTTCAAGAAAACTTGGGGTCGGTTCCGGAAGCGGCCCCGGCCCGCCCTGTCGCCTCAACGCGGCCTGAAAGAAATTCTGCGCCTCCTCCGGCCCGAGGATACGCTGGGACATAATCATCAGGTCTTCGCTCTGTGCAACAGACCCGGTCCAACCGCCTGGCCCGGCGGAATGATCAAACACATGCACAAATTGCGCGCCCTGCAATCGCTCCATAGGGCTCGGAAAGCTCATGACCGACACCAGAGCAAACGCCGCCACATTGAGGCTCATGGACCACAGCACGCAATGGACAATCGGGTCGAACCCCTCAATGCCAAAGAGCGCCTGCGGGCGCAGCCAGCCAAGGCCAAATGGGCCATTGGCGAGTGTTGAGGCGGAAAACACCCCGCCTGCAACTTCGGGCAACAGCAGCGTATAGCCCCAGACCGCAAACCCGATGGTCAGCCCCGCCAATGCGCCCGCGCGGGTCGCCCCACGCCAGAAAAGCCCGCCCACCAGCGCAGGCAGGATCTGCGCGATGCCGGAAAATGAGATCAGACCAATCGCAGCAAGCGCAGCGCCGCCGCCCGAAATCTGATAGTAGGCATAGCCCAACCCCATGATCGCCGCGATGGAGAACCGTCGCGCAAACAGCACCACGGAGCGCACATCCCCCGACACCGACGCCCCCTTGAAGGCCCCGGTAGAGCGCAGCCAAATCGGCATTACGATATGGTTTGACACCATGGTCGACAGGCTCATGGCGGCAACGATCACCATTGATGTGGCCGAGGAAAACCCGCCCAGAAACGACAGCATCGCCAGACCGTTCTGCCCCTGAGACAGCGGCAGCGTCAGCACAAAAAGATCGGGGTTAGAGCCCTGCGGCAACAGTTCCAGCCCGAGCGCAGCAATCGGCACCACAAAGATCGAGATCAGGAGCAGATAGGTGGGAAAGGCCCATGCGGCAGTGCGCAGATGGCGTTCATCCTCGTTTTCGACCACCATCACCTGAAACATGCGGGGCAGGCAGACAAAGGCCGCCGCCGCCAGAAATGTGATCGCGGTCCAGCGTCCGCCATCCACCTGCCAATGCCCAATGGGCGAGCGGTCAATCCGTGCAAGCGTCTCCTCAATGCCGCCCGCCAGCCCCCAAACCACAAAGACACCAACCGCGACCAAAGCGATGAGTTTTACCACCGCCTCAAGTGCGACGGCCATCACCACCCCGTGGTGGCGCTCATTTGCGTTGAGGTTCCGGGTGCCGAACAGGATTGCGAAGCAGGCCAACCCCATCGCGATCCAGAACACGGTGCCGGATTCATTGTGACTGCGTGTCGGGTCGGCCTCAGCAAAGATCGCAACAGACAAGGTAATAGACTGCAATTGCAGCGCAATATAGGGCGTCACCCCAACCACGGCGAGCAAAGTAACCCCGATTGCCAGCACATTGGATTTGCCGTAACGCGCCGACAATAGGTCTGCAATGGAACTGATGCGTTGGCTTCGCCCCACCCTCACCAGTTTGCGCAGCCCCCACCACCAGCCGATCATTACCAATGTCGGGCCGAGGTAGATGGTGACATATTCCATACCCGACCGCGCCGCATATCCTACCGCGCCGTAAAAGGTCCAAGCGGTGCAATAGATCGAAAGCGATAGCGTGTAGATCAGCGGCGAGCGCATAAAGCGCGCGCTGCGTCCCCGGAGCGCCTGCCGGTCAGCCCAAAAGGCAACCATAAACAGGATCGCAACATAACCGAGGCTGACTGTGGCCAGCAGGTTGAGCGAGGTCACGGATGATCCTCCGGCCCTGTTGATGCAGGCGGGAGGGGCGCGGTTGAGGGAGACGTGTCGACTCGATCCTCGGCTCTGTCATCACCCGGTTGGCGCATGGCCAACACATCTGCGGTCTCTGTTGGGGCGCCAACGCCGGTCCAATGCACCGCCCAAAGCCGAACTGCGACCGAAAACGCCACCGAGAACAGGATCAGCCCGATCCAGACACCGAATATGTAAATCATCGCGGTGGACATGCTGCTCCCGGCGTCATGCCCTCCCCCTTCAGAGAGATGCTGCTCCGGCCACAACAGCGGCACCAGAAACAACAAGGCCCCGATCAGCGGCGCCAGACGGGCAATGTCCATGAGACGGCGGCGGCGATAGGTGCGGCGCTCCACAAAAGGGGTGCGCAGCTCGTCTTTACTGCCCGCGCCATCGGATCGGATCATCGCGGGCGGCTCAGCCTGCGTCGCGCACAGAAGAGGCCTGTGCCTGCCGTGCCTGCGCATTGAGATCGCGCACCGCGGTCAGCACCTCTGTGTTCGAGAACGGTTTGGTCATGAAACGGGTGACCCCCGCACGTTCCGCCATCTCGCGATCTTTCAGTTGACCACGCGCCGTGAGCATCAGAACGGGCAGATGAGAAAATTCCTCTACCTCTCTGATTTCACGAATGATTTCCATGCCACTTTTGCCCGGCAGCATCAAATCCAAGATGACCAGATCAGGCTCTGCCGCCTTAATCACCGATAGCGCACTGCTGCCATCTGCATGTACATCGACCTGCCATCCCTCGCGCGAGAGCAGAAAGCGGATCGCCTCTGCAATATTGGCTTCGTCTTCAATCAAAACGACTCGTCCAGCCATTGATTTCTTTGTCCTCCCCAAGCACCACGCCGTTTGCCGGTTCCTCCGGGTGCGATAGCGATCTTTGCATGAAAGCAACACCGCTGTCACCCGGCAGTTACATCTGCATCAAACGCGCCCCAGATGAATCACGCAGGATCGACGGCTCGCGGCGTGCCGGGCAGCCTCTGCGAACACAGATCCGACAACTGGCTCCAACCGGCCGCGAATCCGCATGAGGTGGCTGATCCGGGTGCTCTGACGGCAGGATCAGCATCACCGAACGCATCACCGGATCACGATCAAATCCGGGCTGCTCCGCCTGCCATGAAATCGCAAAACACTCACTGTCACGCGCCGCGCGCCCCTTTTGATGGATACGCCGCCGGATCGGCACCCCCGGCTGAGAGAGCGCCGTAAACAGCGGCCAGAGCGGACAAGAGGTGCCAAAACGCGGCAGCGGGAAACCCGCAACGGGCTTGCGCATCAGGATAGAGCCTGAGGCATCGCAGATCACCAATCCGACCGGATGCCCAAGCACATCTTGAGGAACCATCGCCAGACGGCGCAGCAGACGATAGATTTCGACGTCTAATGCCTGTGCCAGTTTTCCGGGAGCGAGCCCGTGGGTCTCGATAGCGGCGCGCAACGCAACCAGCGGCATGCGCTCGGCGTCCTCCTGATAGAGCTGTAGTCCCGCTTCTGCCAGCTTGCGCGCGGCGGTGCTTTCCAGTTCCGGGGCTGCCTTCACCAGATCACGCGGCTCTACGCTGCCCTTCTCAATCTCGGGGAAATGAAACTCCCGCGCGGTGAAAAACGCCTCCACTTCCTCTTGAGGAATGCCCCGGCGCTCACCAGCCTGATCGCTCTCATCCAGAAACCGCACCAACGCCCGACTGCTATCCGCAAGCCGCTGGGCATCCTGGTCGAGGTTTTTGTGAAACCGGTCTCGCCATTCGGCCTCCAACTCCCCCGGTTCCGCCAGGATACCAGCAGTAGAGCGGATCGCCGCTGCGGTAGAGAGCACTTCATGCAGCGAGGCCGCCAGATGAGGATCATGCGTGAGCCGGTCCGAGAGAGATCTCACAGTGCGCTCCAATGCACCAATACGCCCGTGGGTCTGTGCCAGGACTTCTGCCCAACCGGGAAACCGACCTGCGAATTCGTCCACGCGGTCCAGTTCCACCATCGGCGTCCGTGCCTCGGCCGCCGCTTCTCGCAATGACGCCACCAACGTGGCCTCCACCCCTTCCGTCAAAAGCGATGGCTCAACATTGAGCACCTGCGCCAGTGTCACCAGCAACTTGCCGCCGATTCTGCGTCGATTGTGTTCGATCAGGTTGAGGTAAGAGGCCGATATCCCGGCGTCACGGGCAAGATCAGCCTGACGCAACCCTAGCATTAATCGCCTTTCACGAATGCGACTACCGGTCAGACTGTCACCTGCCATGGGTTTGCCTCCTCCTGCAAAACACCGGGTTATCAAGGGCTTTCTGCGCGGCAGAATAAGATAATTTACCGCAATACGCCCCTCACTGTATATTTCTTTACAGAAAAAACATTCAAAACAAGCGTTTTATTGCGGTGATTTACAACACACCCCCATACTGATTTTGCACAATGTTGCAAGGCAACGCGCGGAAGTGAGGAGTCGCGCCTCGCCTTTTACACTCAGGGAGGAACTTAAATGTCCAAGACAGACGTAAGCCGTCGTGGCCTGTTGAAAACCAGCGCCGTTGCAGGCGCAGGTCTCGCCGTGCCGACCATTTTCACGGCCCAAAGCGCAGCTGCTTTCACCAATAATCCAACCGGCGGCACCGTCACCCTCGGCTTCAACGTCCCGCAGACCGGACCCTACGCCGACGAAGGCGCGGACGAGCTGCGCGCATATCAACTGGCGGTTGAGCACCTCAACGGCGAAGGCGACGGCGGCATGCTGAACACCTTCAGTTCCAAGGCGCTTGAGGGCAGCGGTATCATGGGCAAGAAGGTGGAATATGTCACCGGCGACACCCAGACCAAATCGGATGCGGCCCGCGCCTCTGCAAAATCCATGATCGAAAAAGACGGCGCGATCATGATCACCGGCGGCTCCTCCTCCGGTGTGGCGGTTGCGGTTCAAGGCCTGTGCCAAGAGGCAGGCGTGATCTTTATGGCAGGCCTGACGCACTCGAACGACACCACCGGCAAAGACAAAAAAGCCAATGGTTTTCGCCATTTCTTTAACGCGTATATGTCCGGCGCGGCGCTCGCACCGGTGCTCAAGAACCTCTATGGCGATGACCGCAAGGCCTATCACCTGACTGCTGACTATACTTGGGGCTGGACCCAAGAAGAATCCATCAAGGCCGCAACAGAAGCGCTCGGCTGGGAGACCGTCAACACGGTGAAAACCCCGCTCGCCGCGACTGACTTCTCGTCCTATATCGCACCTGTTCTGAACTCCGGTGCGGATGTGCTGGTTCTGAACCACTACGGCGGTAACATGGTGAACTCGCTCACCAACGCCGTGCAGTTCGGCCTGCGCGAAAAAGAAGTGAACGGTAAAAACTTCGAAATCGTCGTGCCGCTTTATTCGCGTCTGATGGCTAAAGGTGCGGGCGAAAACGTGAAAGGCATTCACGGCTCCACCAACTGGCATTGGTCGCTGCAGGACGAAGGCTCCAAGGCCTTTGTGCGCTCCTTCGGTACCAAGTATGGCTTCCCGCCCTCACAGGCTGCGCATACCTGCTACGTGCAGACCCTGCTCTATGCAGACGCAGTTCAGCGCGCGGGTTCCTTCAACCCCTGTGCGGTCGCAGAAGCGCTCGAAGATTTCGAGTTCGACGGCATGGGCAACGGCAAGACGCTCTATCGCGGCGAGGATCACCAGTGCTTCAAGGATGTGCTTGTGGTGCGCGGGAAAGAAAACCCGACATCCGAGTTTGACCTTCTTGAGGTGGTCGAGGTCACACCACGCGCGCAGGTCGAATATCCGGCGGATCACCCGATGTTTGCAGGCGGCCAGCTCGGTTCTTGTAACCCGGGCGCATAACGCGAGAGCCCTATCACTGGTCGGGTGCGAAAGACGCGCCTGACCACCCTTCTCCCGCACAGCTTTGGTCTCTTTGATCCGCGCCCTCTTGGCGACCGGGCGTGACCTACTGTTGCATCCCGAAACCAGCCACCCAGACGAACCGGAAGGTGGGGATCATGGACGCATTCCTTCTGCAAATCCTAAACGGGCTCGATAAGGGCTCTGCCTATGCGCTGATCGCGCTCGGGCTTACACTTATTTTTGGCACGCTCGGCGTCGTGAATTTCGCCCATGGGGCGCTGTTCATGATCGGTGCCTTCTGCGCGGTGACGCTGCAAAAAATCTTCAGCCTCAGCTTTGAGACGGTCGACCCCGAAAAGACCGATTTCCTCGGCAACCCGCTGAAGGTCAAAACCCCTTATGTCGAGAGCTGGTTCGGACCGGAATTCGGTGGCGCGATCATCGACTGGTCAGTGCCGCTGGCGATCCTCTTTGCGATCCCGATCATGGTGGCCGTCGGCTTCATCATGGAGCGCGGGCTGATCAAGCATTTCTACAAACGCCCCCATGCGGACCAGATCCTTGTGACATTTGGCCTCGCCATCGTGCTGCAAGAGGTCATCAAGTATTTCTACGGTGCCAACCCGATCCCGACGCCCGCGCCCGATGCGCTCAATGGCGTGGCCAATCTTGGCGCGGTGATCGGCATGGACTTGATCTATCCGGTCTGGCGTATCGTCTATTTCTGCTTTGCCTGCCTCATCATCGGTGCGGTCTTTGCCTTTCTGCAGTTCACCACCTTCGGCATGGTGGTCCGGGCCGGCATGGCGGATCGTGAAACCGTGGGCCTATTGGGTATCAACATCGACCGCCGCTTTACGATCATGTTCGGCATCGCGGCCGCCGTCGCGGGACTTGCGGGCGTCATGTACACGCCCATCAACTCGCCCAACTATCACATGGGCATGGACTTTCTTGTGTTGTCCTTTGTGGTTGTGGTTGTGGGCGGCATGGGTTCCCTGCCCGGTGCGGTGCTGGCGGGCTTTGTGCTCGGCGTGCTTGAAAGCTTTGCCTCGATGGAATGGGCGATCAGCCTCATTCCCGGCATCAATCAGATCATCATCTACCTCGTCGCCATCATCATCCTTCTGGTCCGTCCACGCGGATTGATGGGGCGCAAAGGCGTGATGGAGGACTAAGATCATGTTCGGACTTGATAAAAGAGACACTACATTGCTTTTGATCGTAGCTGGACTGACGATCTTTGCTCCCTTCCTTCTAAATCCCTTTCCGACCGACAGCGGTCTGGCGCAGTTCAATGCGGGTTATCCCGACCTGATGCAGCGCTTTGTGATCTTTGGGATTTTTGCCATCGGGTTTAACATCCTCTTTGGCCTCACCGGGTATCTGTCCTTTGGTCACGCGGCCTTTCTCGGTGTGGGGTCTTACTCCGCGGTCTGGATGTTCAAACTGCTGAGCATGAACGTCCTACCCGCCATCATCCTCAGCGTCATCATTTCGGGCCTTTTTGCGCTGGTGATTGGATTTATTAGTCTGCGGCGCTCCGGGATCTACTTCTCGATCCTGACGCTGGCCTTTGCGCAGATGTCCTTCAGCCTCGCCTATTCGGTGCTGACACCGATCACCAATGGCGAGACCGGCCTGCAACTGACACTTGATGATCCGCGCGTGCTGGGGGTTTCTGCTACGGCTGACGGCTCCATCCCCGTAACCAACCTTTTTGGCATGGAGATGCGCTCGACCTACCATCTGATCGTGGGGCCATGGGACTTCCAGTTCAACATGGGCTACTATCTATGTGCACTGGTCATGATCGCGGCCTTTTACCTCTCGATCCGCATCTTCCGCTCGCCTTTCGGGATGATGCTGCGGGCGGTAAAATCTAACCAGCAGCGGATGAATTACACCGGTCTGAATTCCAAACCCTACACGCTGGCAGCTTTTGTGATCTCTGGCATGTATGCAGGTCTTGCCGGTGGTCTGATGGCCTCCATGGACCCGTTAGCCGGTGCGGAGCGGATGCAATGGACCGCCTCTGGCGAGGTCGTCCTGATGACCATCCTTGGTGGTGCGGGCACGCTGATCGGGCCGGTTCTGGGCGCAGGCTTCATCAAATACTTCGAGAACATCTTCTCCAAGATCAACGACAACGTGCTGCACGGCTGGTTCAGCTTCCTGCCGGATGGGCTTGAGGACTTCGTGGTCTTCATCATCCACCCGTTTATCGGCAAAGGCTGGCATCTGACTCTTGGTATCCTGTTCATGCTGGTGGTGATCTACCTCCCCGGTGGCCTTGTGGAAGGCGGACAGCGGATCGGCAATTGGTTCAAGGGGCGCAAGAAATCTGACGCCCGCCAGAACGAAACCCACCCGGCGGAATAAGGAGACATCTCATGAGTATTCTCGAAGTCAAAAACGTCGGCAAACGCTTTGGTGGCCTGCAGGCGCTCTCGGATGTGAACCTCTCCGTCAAGGAAAACTCGGTTCACGCCATCATCGGCCCCAATGGCGCGGGCAAGTCCACGCTGCTGAACTGCCTTGTCGGCAAACTGATCCCCGACACCGGGTCGGTGATGTTTGACGGGCAGTCGGTACTGGGGCGCGCGCCCTACGAGATCAACCAGATGGGCATCAGCCGCGTCTTTCAAACGCCTGAAATATTTGGTGATCTGACAGTTCTTGAGAACATGATGATCCCCTGTCTGGCGAAACGGGACGGCGCATTTGAACTCAACGCCATCGCTTCGGTGATGTCGCAACGCGACATTCTCGACAAGGCCGAGGCGATGCTGGTGGAAATGAACATGGCCGAAAAACGCCATATGCATGCCGCCTCGCTCTCGCGCGGGGACAAGCGGCGGCTGGAAATCGGCATGTGCCTTAGCCAGGAGCCACGTCTGCTGTTGCTGGATGAACCCACGGCAGGCATGGCACGGGCCGACACCAACAACACGATCGACCTCCTGAAACAGATCTCGGATCAGCGCAATATCACCATCGCCATCATCGAACACGACATGCATGTGGTGTTCTCGCTCGCCAATCGGATCACCGTTTTGGCACAGGGCACCCCATTGGTAGAAGACGATCCGGAGAACATTCGTGGCAACCCGAAGGTGCGCGAAGCCTACCTCGGCGAAACCGCGTAAGGGGAAAGGAAAAGAGATGAACGTAAAACCCGACTTCTCCAAAGGCGCAAACCACGCCGCCACCGCGCCCGCGTTTCTGTCGATCTGGGACGTGCACGCCTATTACGGCGAGAGCTATATCGTTCAGGGTATCAACTTTAACGTCCATGAAGGCGAGATTCTCGCGCTTTTGGGTCGCAATGGGGCGGGCAAAACCTCGACTCTGCGTTCCATCGCGCGCACGGGCTCGCCTATGGTGACACGCGGCGAAATCTGGCTCGATCACCAACCGCTGCACCTGATGGAAAGTCATGAGGCCGCAGCTGCCGGGCTTGGCCTGGTGCCAGAGGATCGCCGCATTATCCCCGGCCTCACGGTCGAGGAAAACCTGCAACTGGCGCAGATCGCCCCCCCCATCGGCTGGTCCATCGAGCGTCTGTATGAGCTGTTTCCGCGACTTGGCGAGCGGCGCAAACAAGAGGGCGTCACACTTTCGGGCGGCGAGCAGCAGATGCTGGCCATTGCCCGCGCCCTTGCCCGCGACATCAAGGTTCTGTTGCTTGATGAGCCTTATGAGGGTCTTGCCCCGGTCATCGTGGATGAGATTGAGAAGACTCTGATCCACATCAAGGAACAGGGCATGACAACCATTATCGTAGAGCAAAATGCCGTACGCGCGCTGCAACTGGCAGACCGTGCGGTCATCCTTGATACGGGCGGGATCGTCTTTGACGGCACCGCTGCCGAGGTTCTCGAGAATGAGGAGTTGCGGTCCGAATACCTCGCGATCTGATCTCCGGGTGCGCGGCTTGCGCATTTGACGTTTTACTCCGTGCTGCACGGCAATTCCCTGTCGCGCACACCTCCTGTGCCGGGCCTGTTTCAGGTCCGGCTTTTTTTGCAAACCGGACCGACCCTGTCGTAAACACAAGCGCCCTTCCCTTGCGCAGTGCTGCGCTTTAGAACCAGCCCATGTCTGATCCCGCTTTTGACTACGCGCCCGTTGGGCTTGCGCTTTTAGAACATCGCATCATCAAGCGGTGCAATCTGCAATTCGCCGACACCTTTGGGGCCACTCCCGCGGAGCTGTGCGAACTGCCCATCGCCGCACTTTATCCCAGCGTCGAGGATTACCAGCGTATTGGTGAAATTCTGCAAATGCCGGAATCACAAAGCGGATTTTACCACGACGAGCGCATCATGCGCCGCACCTCGGGGGCGCTGTTTTGGTGCCGCGTGCGGGGGCGTTCGCTGGATGGGGCGCGTCCGTTCCAAAGCGGTGTTTGGTCCTTTGCCGATCTCTCCGATGAACGCCCCGTCGTCAGCCTGACCCAGCGCGAACGCGAGGTGGCAATCCTCACCTGCCGGGGGTTGTCGGCCAAGGAAATCGGCCTGAAGCTCGATCTTTCCTATCGCACGGTTGAGACTCACCGCGCCCGCCTGCTGGATAAATTCAACGCCCGCAAGCTGCCCGAACTGGTGGCAAAGCTCAGCGGCATGCCCCTGTGACGGAGGCCGCAACAGGGATATTCCCCTGCAAAAACGATTGAAAATCGCCCCTCGCGCCCTCATCTTGTGAGGCAATCCAAGTACGCTTTCCTTATGGTCAGCTATGGCTTATAAGGCCGCAAATTTCCGCCCCGGATGCATTCGGGGCCAGACAGGACCCTGCCGAGGAACACAATGACAAATAAATCTCATGAAGCAGATGTAGCGTTCATCAAGGCTCTGGCAGAGCTTTTGCGCGAAAATGACCTGACCGAGCTGCAGGTAAAGCGCGACTACGCGGAAGATGACAGCCTGAACGTGCGCGTCTCCCGCCAATTCCCAGCACCCGTCGCGCCGGTTCAGGTCGCCGCCGCACCTGCCGCAGCCCCAGTTGCCGCGGCTCCCGCTGCTGTTGCTGCCGCACCGGCTGCTGAGGCCGCCGTGTCTGACGATCCTGCCAACCATCCGGGTGCAGTGACCTCGCCAATGGTCGGCACCGCCTATCTGGCACCAGAGCCGGGTGCCTCTGCATTTATCTCCGTCGGCCAGCAGGTCAATGAGGGCGACACGCTCCTGATCGTTGAGGCGATGAAAACCATGAACCACATTCCGGCCCCCAAGGCTGGCACCGTGAAGCGCATCCTCGTCGAGGATGGCGCAGCGGTTGAATTTGGTTCTCCGCTCGTCATCGTCGAGTAAGGCGGTCTCATGTTTGACAAAATCCTGATTGCGAACCGGGGTGAGATCGCGCTGCGCGTGATCCGTGCCTGCCGCGAGATGGGCATCCAGTCCGTCGCGGTGCACTCCACCGCCGATGCCGACGCGATGCACGTGCGCATGGCAGACGAGTCGATCTGTATCGGCCCCCCTTCCGGCACCCAAAGCTACCTGTCGATCCCCGCCATCATCTCCGCCTGCGAGATTTCCGGCGCACAGGCAATCCATCCGGGCTATGGCTTCCTGTCTGAGAACGCGAACTTCGTGCAGATCGTCGAGGATCACGGGCTGACCTTCATCGGCCCCTCCGCCGAGCACATTCGCCAGATGGGTGACAAGATCACCGCAAAAGACACCGCAAAAGCGCTTGGCATTCCCTGTGTGCCCGGCTCTGACGGTGGCGTGCCCGACGTGGAGACCGCCAAAACCGTCGCCGCCGACATGGGCTATCCCGTCATCATCAAAGCCACCGCCGGTGGTGGTGGTCGCGGCATGAAAGTGGCGCAAACCGAGGCCGATCTGGTCCATGCGTTCCAGACGGCCCGCTCCGAGGCCAAGGCCGCTTTTGGTAACGACGAAGTCTATATGGAGAAATATCTCCAGCGTCCGCGCCATATCGAGATTCAGGTCTTTGGCGACGGCAAAGGCGGCGGTGTCCATCTGGGCGAGCGCGACTGCTCCTTGCAGCGCCGCCACCAGAAGGTCTTTGAAGAGGCCCCCGGCCCCTGCATCTCTGAGGAAGAACGCGCCCGGATCGGCAAGATCTGCGCCGACGCCATCGGCAAGATGGGCTATTCCGGCGCGGGAACTGTCGAGTTCCTCTACGAGGACGGCGAGTTCTACTTCATCGAGATGAACACCCGCCTGCAGGTGGAACACCCCGTGACCGAGGCCATCTTTGGTGTCGATCTGGTGCGTGAACAGATCCGCGTGGCCTCTGGCCTGCCGCTCTCGTTCGGCCAGGACGATCTGACCATCAACGGTCACGCCATCGAGGTGCGCATCAACGCCGAGAAACTGCCGAACTTCTCCCCCTGTCCGGGCAAGATCACTGCATACCACGCCCCCGGCGGCCTTGGCGTGCGGATGGATTCGGCGCTCTATGACGGCTACTCAATCCCGCCCTACTACGACAGTTTGATCGGCAAGCTGATCGTGCATGGCCGCGACCGGGACGAGGCGCTGGCGCGTCTTAGCCGTTCGCTGGGCGAGTTGATCGTGGACGGGATCGACACCACCGTGCCGCTGTTTCATGCACTCTTGCAGGAAAAGGACGTCCAGACTGGTGACTATAACATTCACTGGTTGGAAAAATGGCTTGAGGCCAACCTGCAGAAATAAAATACTTTTAAGGGCGGCGGTCGAAAACCACCGCCCTTGCTCATTCCTGTGCTAGGCTAACTTATGACGCTCAGCGCTGATCTTCTTCTTCATGCCTATGCCAGCGGCGTCTTTCCCATGGCGGAAAGCCGCGACGATCCCGAGGTGTTCTGGGTCGACCCCAAACGCCGTGGCATTCTGCCTCTTGATGGGTTTCGCATTTCCCGCTCGCTGGGCAAACGCCTGCGCCGCGACGATTATGAGATCTCAGTGAACCGAGATTTTGCAGGCGTCGTGCACGGCTGCGCCGATCGTGAGGAAACCTGGATCAACGAGGAAATCTTTGACCGCTATCTGGAACTCCACCTGATGGGCTTTGCCCATTCCCTTGAGGTCTGGATGGATGGCGCGCTCGTCGGTGGGGTTTACGGCGTCTCTTTGGGGGCCGCTTTCTTTGGCGAAAGCATGTTTTCCCGCCGCCGCGATGCCTCAAAGATCGCACTGGCCTATCTGGTGGATCGGCTCAATGCGGGCGGCTATACCCTATGTGATACGCAGTTTATTACGCCCCACCTCGCCTCTCTGGGCGGAAAAGAGATCAGCCGTGCACGGTATCGCAGATTGCTGGCAGAGGCTTTGGATCAGTCCGGCGATTTTCTGTCCCCGGCAATCCCTGCACCTCAGTCGCTCTTGCAGCGCAGAACCCAGACGTCATAGCGGCGATGGTCCAGCGCGCTCAGAGCGGGGCTTGAGGCGATCATCCAGCCATCAAAGAACACCTTCCCATCCTGACGATCGCGGATCGTCAGATAGGCAAACGCATCGCCCGAGGGGTTCTCCGTTGGATAACGGCACTCACGCATGGTCACGATCAGACCGAAGACCTCAACCGAACCACCGGTTTGAACGTCCACGTCCGTGCTCTTGCCGTTGACCTTATCAAGGCCGCGCAAGCTGGCGATGCTGCCCTTTGTGGCTTCCACACGTTCCACATGCTCGCGGGTTTCAGGCACCCGAGGTTGCACCGGCGATGGCGCAAGTTCTTCAACCGAAATCGTTTGCGCCACAGCAGAGCTCGCAGCCACAAGGCAAAAGGCAAGTGTCGTCAGGCGCATCATCAGGACTCGTCACCGCCGCCGGAAACAAATTTTACAAGCAGCGAGATCAGGCTGACTGCGCCTTGCGTGTCGGTGATCTCATCCCCTGCTTCAAAGTTGAACGGCGACCCACCGGGCATCACTTCGACGAAGTTGCCGCCCAAAAGCCCCTCGGACGCAATCACGATGGCGCTGTCGTCGGGGATCATAATGCTGTTGTCGACGGAAAATGTGGTGTCGGCGCGAAAGGTTTCAGCATTCAGCGCCACATTGGTCACCGTGCCGATTTTAACCCCGGCGAGGCGCACATCTGTGCCGACACTCACCCCTTCGAGCGAACGAAAGGAGGCCGACAGCGGGTAGCTATCGCCCCCGCGGGAGAGGCCTGCAGCCTGGGCTGCGTAGAACGCAAAACCAGCCGCCACGGCCAGCACAAGGCCGCCGGTCAACACTTCGGTTGTGGAATGGGTCATTTAAAACCTGCCTTTTGGCCAGATCGCAAAAGGGCGGCCAACTCGGCTGCACCCTTCTGGAAGTCACTTATTCAGGGCTCCAGGCCTCGTAATCGCTGCGCGGCTTTGGCGTACCGCCCGCGCGGATCGACCCGGCCGGAGCATAGGCCAACATGGTGCCTGTCAGGTTTTCCTGATGCGGCTTTTCCCATGTCTTGTGCTTCAGCGGCTTTTCACTTGGAACCTCGTTAAAGGTCCGGTGCAGCCAGCCATGCCAGTCGGCGCTCACACGAGAGGCCTCTGCCTCACCGTTGAAGATCACCCAGCGGCGGCTGTCATCTGCAGTGCGGTAGAACACATTGCCCTGTTCGTCTTCACCAACTTTCACACCCTTGCGGCGGGTGTAGATCATGGTGTTCAGGGTGGCGCCATTCCACCAAGTCACGGCCTGCAAAAGCGAATTCAGGATTCCCATCGGTCCCTCCGAAAATCTCTCTCCCGATATGGCCCATTCTCGCCATAAGGTCCAGTGGTTCGCGGCGAAGTGGTGAACAGACTGGCAGGAAACAGCAATATCGCCACGCTCTTTGCTGGCTCAGACGTGCCCTGTGCGCTGTTCACAAAAGCGCAAGCGGTTGCCAAACGGATCTGTCACCGAAATCTGCAGCCCCCATGGCATCGCATCAAGCGCAGGTTTGATGTTGCGATAGCGCCGCTCCCCCAGTTCCTGATGCATCGCCATCGCAGCGTTGATGGGGACAAAGCAGGTCGACCCCGGTGTCGCATCCCCGTGATGTTCGCTCAGATGTAAGACACACCCCGACCGGGAGATCTGCATATATATGGGGGTATCCTCTTCTTGGCGATGCTCCCAATCGACACTGAAGCCAAGGTAGTCGAGGTAATAGTCCCGTGCCTTTTCAAGATCAAAGATACGGATCACCGGGATGGCGGGGCGAATTGTCACCGTGCTGTCTGTGTTGTCCATCTCAGCCTCCTTATGATGATGCCGACGCCGCAAGGGCCGTCACTTCGATCTCAATGCGAAATTCCGGCGCGATCAGGTTGCACTCGATCATCGTGGCAGCTGGTGGGTTGGCCCCAAATGTCTCGGCGAGGATCGGCCAGCAAGGTTCAAATTCCGCCGCATCCGGCAGGTAGTAATTGACCCGCACCACATCGGCGAAACCAACACCCGCCTTGGCCAGAGCAGTTTCGATAGTGGCAAGCGCAGAGCGGCATTGCGCCACCACATCCTCACCCTGCCCCACGGTTCCGGCCACATGGACAAAGCCTCCGGCCACAACGGCACGACAGTACCCGACCTTGGCCTCAAACTCTCCACCAGAGGAAATGCGTCTGATTGTCATGCGGTGTCCTTCCCTTTATCGCGTTACAAATTTGTGACTACTTAATTTGGTAAGCGATTAGCGGTGTCGGCAATATTGCAATATAAGCAACCCCGCTATGCATACGCTGCGCGCTAATTCTGCAAGGTCTCGGCCAGAAATCCCGTGAGCGCCTCCCAAGCCCGCGCCGTCGCGCGCGCATTGTACATCATGCCGCCGTCGCGATCCTGTGCGTTTGGGTTGGTAAAGGCATGTCCTGTATGACCAAATCCTAAGACCTGCCAATCCGCACAATGTGCGCTCAGTTCCACTGCCAGCGCCTGCAAAGCCTCTGGTGGTGCAAGCGGATCGTCCCAGCCATGTAGCACCAGAACGGACGCATGGATGGTCTCTGTTTCAAAATTCGGGCGATCATACACCCCGTGTAGCGGGGCACAGGCCCGGATATCCGCCCTTGTGCGCGCCAGATCCAACACCGCCTTGCCGCCCAGACAGTACCCCATCGCGCCGATCCGGGCCGCATCCACCTGCGGCAGGGCTTTTGCCGCATCACATGCCGCAACCATGCGTCGGGCCAGAATTTTGCGATCCGCCTGCAGCGTGCCCATCAGGGCCTGCGACTCTTCGGGCGATCCTGCCCGTTTTCCGTTCCCGTAATAATCCACCGCGATGGCCACATATCCAAGTGCGGCCAGCTCCTCGGCACGCGCCCGTTCAAAATCACTCAGCCCGCCAAAAGCCGGGGCGATCAGTACAGAAGGCTGCGGGCCGTCCAACGTTTCATCCCACGCCAGATGACCAATAAAGTGATCTGCGCCATCGCTGTAATTGAATGCTTCGCTTTTCATAAAGCCCTCCCATTTGAAATTCTGTCACCCGCGCAATGAAAAAGGCCAATGTCACGAGGACATTGGCCTTTTTCTTTAATGCATATTGGTCTGGACCAAATCACACCGGATTACCCGGCGGTGGCCGATTCCTTCTCATCCGCGTGGATCATCAGCGGCTGCGCCTCAGAGGTGACAGCCTCTTCATTCACAACCACTTTGGTGACGCTTTCCATTCCCGGCAGCTCGAACATGGTATCGAGCAGAATATCCTCAAGGATGGAACGCAGACCCCGCGCACCGGTTTTACGCTCGATGGCCTTTTTGGCAATCGAAGAGAGGGCTTCGTCGGTGAAGTCCAGTTCGGTATCTTCCAGTTCAAAGAGACGCTGATACTGTTTGACCAGAGCGTTCTTGGGCTTGGTCAGGATGGTGATCAGCGCATCCTCGTCCAGATCTTCCAGCGTTGCCAGAACCGGCAAACGGCCGACAAATTCCGGGATCAGGCCGAACTTCAGCAGATCTTCAGGTTCCAGATCACGGAAAGTCTCGCCCACGCCAGCGTCGCTCTCATCGCGCACATCCGCGCCAAAGCCCATCGCAGAGCCCTTGCCACGTTGCTTGATGATGCGATCAAGACCGGCAAACGCACCGCCGCAGATGAACAGGATGTTGGTGGTGTCCACTTGCAGGAATTCCTGCTGCGGATGCTTGCGCCCACCCTGTGGCGGCACAGAGGCGACGGTGCCTTCCATCAGCTTCAGAAGCGCTTGCTGCACCCCCTCGCCCGACACGTCGCGGGTGATGGACGGGTTTTCGGATTTGCGAGTGATCTTGTCGACCTCGTCGATGTAGACGATGCCGCGCTGCGCGCGCTCGACGTTGTATTCCGACGCCTGCAACAGCTTCAGGATGATGTTCTCGACATCCTCACCCACATAGCCCGCCTCGGTGAGCGTGGTGGCATCCGCCATGGTGAAGGGCACATCCAGAATGCGCGCAAGGGTTTGCGCCAGCAGAGTTTTACCGCAACCCGTGGGGCCGATCAGCAGGATGTTGGACTTTGAAAGTTCAATATCATTGCCAGCCTTCTGGGCATGATTCAGACGTTTGTAGTGGTTGTGAACCGCCACCGACAGCACACGCTTTGCCGTCGCCTGACCAATCACATAATCATCCAGAACATCGCAAATATCCTTCGGTGTTGGCACACCGTCGGTTGCTTTCATCCCGGAGGCTTTTGTCTCCTCGCGGATGATGTCCATGCACAGCTCAACGCATTCATCACAGATGAACACGGTCGGGCCTGCAATCAGCTTTCGCACCTCATGCTGGCTCTTGCCGCAAAAGCTGCAGTAAAGCGTGTTCTTGCTGTCGCCGCTCGAGTTCGTCGCCATGGTCTACCTTTCCATCCGCCTCGGGGCCAGCGCGTGTCAATTTGCCCCGATGTCCAGCCAGCTTAGGACAGCTCCCAACTGGCCACAATGTCAAATTGTGCTCCCTTGAACACATTGATGAAGGGAGCACAAAGCCCGTGCACAGACCGGCTTAGCTTTCTTCGTCTTCCGCTTTGACGCGGTTTTCGACGATTTCGTCGATCAGGCCAAATTCCTTGGCTTGTTCCGGCGACATGAAATTGTCACGTTCCAGCGCCTTTTCAATGGTGTCGTAGTCCTGACCGGTGTGTTTTACGTAAATCTCGTTCAGGCGACGCTTCAGCTTCAGCGTTTCCTCAGCGTGGATCATGATATCCGTGGCCTGACCCTGATAGCCACCGGACGGCTGGTGCACCATCACACGCGAATTCGGCAGGCTGAACCGCATGCCCGCCTCACCGGCAGTAAGCAGCAAGGAGCCCATAGAGGCCGCCTGACCGATTACCAGCGTCGACACCTTCGGCTTGATGTACTGCATGGTATCATAGATCGACAGACCCGACGTCACCACGCCACCGGGCGAGTTGATGTACATCGAAATTTCTTTCGACGGGTTTTCTGCCTCAAGGTGCAAAAGCTGCGCCACGATCAGCGAGGACATGCCGTCATGCACCGGACCGTTGAGGAAGATGATACGCTCCTTCAACAGGCGCGAGAAAATGTCATATGCGCGCTCGCCCCGGCTGGTCTGCTCAACGACCATCGGCACGAGTGTGTTCATGTATGTTTCTGTTGGATCAATCATTGGACCTGCCTGTCTTAGGATCATGACGGGCACCATACCCGACAGAGGATTACCCGAGTCTTAGTATTGCGAAAAATGGGCTGCAAGAGGTGCGCCTGCATTTTCGCTTAAGCGTGACGGTGGAATACCAATGAACACCCCGCCTCAGCATCTTTGTAGAAAAAAGCAAGGTGTCGTAATTCGCCGTGCCAAGGTCGGATTATCCCGGCACCTGTCGCGGCGGCGGCGATAGCTGATAAATGTGACAGAGATTTATCTTTGCCCGCAGCCAGTACCTCCCTGATGGACCAGCCCATGTCTGATGACAGTTTTGTTCAAAAAGGCGCAGCCGCCACGCTTTCGGTGCCGCACATAGGCGAGCCACAGGATTTTTATTTCCTGCTGCTGCCCAAAGCCACGATGTTGCCGGTTGCCGCCGCGATCGAACCACTCAGAATCGCAAATCAGGTCACAAATACAAAGCTTTACCGCTGGTACATCATGACCGAGGACGGCGCGCCCCTACGCTGTTCCAACGGCATGGTGGTCACGCCCGACATGCCGCTTGCAGCGCTTCCGTCGGATGCGATGGGCTTTGTTTGCGCAGGCGTAGAGCCACAAGAGACCGCAAGCGATACCACCCTCAACTGGCTTCGGCGCGAGCATCGCTTTGGCCGCAAACTTGGCGGTATTTGCACCGGTGCATTTGCGTTGGCACAGGCCGGCCTCATCAAGGATCAGCCGTTTACGCTTCATTGGGAAAACCAGCCCGGCTTTGTGGAGCGTTTTGAACAC
Source organism: Tritonibacter mobilis F1926 (assembly GCF_000376545.2). NCBI lineage: Bacteria > Pseudomonadati > Pseudomonadota > Alphaproteobacteria > Rhodobacterales > Paracoccaceae > Tritonibacter > Tritonibacter mobilis. The sequence continues at coordinate 1,235,201 of NZ_CP015230.1, read as the reverse complement.
CTGAAGCCCTCGCCTAATATTTATGAAATTGCCGGAAATTTGATGACCTGTGGCGGCGGCAGCGCTGCAACCGACATGATGTTGACCCTGATCGAGCAACGCCATGGCAAGCAACTGGCGATTATTGTTGCAGATATGTGTCTACATGTGCGCTCCACCTCGGGGGCTGCGCCGCAAAAATCCAATTACGCCGTTGCCATCGGCAGCCGAAATCAACGCCTGCTGAGCGCTTTGCAACTTATGCAAGAATCAATAGAGGAGCCGCTGTCGATTGGCGCGCTGTGTACCCGGCTGGACATTTCGCGCCGGCAGTTGGAGCGGCTGTTTTCGCGTTATCTCGATCAAAGCCCGATGCATGTTTATGCCGACATGCGTCTGAGCCACGCCTTTGCGTTGATGAATGAAACCTCAATGTCCGTGACCCAAATCGCCTTGGCCTCCGGGTTCAATTCCGCCACGCATTTCTCTCGTCAATTCAAACGTAAATTCGGCGCAAGCCCGCATTTCTTCCGCAAAGGCTGGGCCTGATCCGCAATACACCGCACAGCTCATGGGCCGAACTTTCGGTCAGAGGGGCTGCAGGGGGCTATGACGGGGCACCCACTGAAATGTGACGAGTATTTCAGCCACTTCGCGCGTAGACCATGTATCAACCCTCATTGAAGGAGCCCCACATGGTCCGCCCCCTCGCCCAACTCAAACGCCTCGGCGCAAGTCTCTTACTAGCTGCAACACTCGCCGCCCCTGTTGCGGCGGGAATCCCTGCGCGCGAAGGCTGGGCCATCCATGCCAGCACCAAGGATTACCAAACATTGCTCGCCGATCTGAAAGCTGCGGTCAAAGCGCAGAACATGGGCGTGGTGACCGAGGCCGGGCCAACGGGCGCTGCAGCCGCCCGCGGCATCACTATCCCCGGCAACCGCGTCGTCGGGGTCTTTGCCAATGACTACGCAGTGCAGATCCTTGAACTCTCCACCGCCGCCATGATCGAGGCCCCCATACGCTTTTACGTCACCGAAGAGGGCGATGGCACCGCGACGCTCTCCTACAAAACACCAAGCCATGTCTTTGCCCCCTATGTGCCAGAAGCAGGAGAGAAACTCTCTGCCGTGGCCACGCGGCTTGACGCGGTGTTCAGCGCGATTGCCACGGCCGCCCTGCGCGAATGATCCTTTTGACGACAAACTGATACGGACTACTGATGACCCAATCTCTTCGCGCCGCCGATGTTCTGGCCCGCCGTCTTTATGACGCAGGCTGCCGCCACGCCTTTGGCATGCCCGGCGGCGAAGTTCTGACCCTTGTGGACGCGCTCACCCGTGCCGGGATCCGTTTCCAACTCGCCAAACACGAAAACTGCGCCGGGTTTATGGGCGAAGGCGTGCATCATAGCGATGGCGCTCCCGCTATTCTGGTGGCGACACTTGGCCCCGGCGCACTGAACGGGGTCAATGTGGTGGCCAATGCCCATCAGGACCGGGTGCCAATGCTGGTGCTGACCGGCTGCGTCGATGCGGATGAGGCGCAAACCTACACCCATCAGGTGCTCGACCAGCAGGCGGTTTTTGAACCGATCACCAAGGCCAGCTTCCGCCTTGATGCAGCCGCCGCCGATGTGATCGCCGACAAGGCCGTCGCCATCGCCACCGAGGCTCGCCAGGGACCGGTTCATATTGATGTGCCGATCACCGTGGCCAACGCCCCCGCCACAGAACGCAACATCCGCCGCGCGCCTGCAGGTGCAACCGCGCCTGCAGGCGCAACACTGGCGCAGGCGCATGATTGGCTGAGGGAGGCCGCGCGCCCGCTTGCGGTCATTGGTCTGGATGCGCTGCTGCCCGGTGGCCCGGAAGCGGTCGCGGCCTTTGTCGAGGCCCGCCAGATCCCTTTTGTCACCACCTACAAGGCCAAGGGCATCCTGTCTGAAGATCATCCCCTGTGCCTCGGTGGGGCTGGCCTCTCGCCGCTTGCGGACCGACATTTGCTGCCGATCGTGGAGACTTCGGACCTCATCCTCTGCATCGGTTATGACCCGATCGAGATGCGCACCGGCTGGCGCAATGCCTGGGACGCAGCCCGCACCCGCGTGATCGACATCACACCAGAATCCAACACCCATTACATGCATCAATCCAGCCTGCCGCTGGTGGCCGACATCCCCGCCACACTGGCAGCCCTCGCGGTTGCACCGCAGCCCGCAACCCTCTGGCCCGGCGGCGAAATCCCTGACACGCAAAAGGCCCTCGCCCAGGCCTTCCCACGCTCTGACGACTGGGGCCCGGCCGGCGTGATCGCGCAATGCATCGAGAGCCTGCCCGCCGACACGCTGCTCACCGCCGACAGCGGCGCGCACCGTATTTTGCTCAGCCAGATGTGGCCCTGCACGGAACCGCGCCAACTAGTGCAATCCTCTGGCCTGTGCACCATGGGCTGCGCCCTGCCGCTCGCCATGGGGCGCAAGCTTGCAGATCCTGACCGCACTGTTGTTAGCTTCTCCGGGGATGCGGGGTTCCTGATGGTGGCGGGCGAGCTGGCAACCGCTGCAGAAATGGGGCTTGCGCCGATTTTCATCGTCTTTGTCGATGCCTCGCTTGCCCTGATCGATCTCAAGCAACGCCAGCGCCAGCTCCCCAATGCGGGGGTGGATTTTGGCCGCCACGAGTTTGCCGCCATCGGCCGCGCCTTTGGCGGTGAGGGTCACACGGTCCGCAACCGCAAGGAGCTAAAGACCGCCCTTGACCTTGCCGTCAAAGCAGAGACATTCACGGTGATCGCCGCTGAAATTGACAAGGAAGCTTACGATGGCCGCATCTGAATTCTCGCCCGCCGCCGCTCTGCCACATGGCGCGCTCAAGGGCGTGAAGGTGCTCGATCTATCGCGCATCCTCGCAGGCCCCACCGCGACGCAGCTCCTGGGCGATCTTGGCGCGGATGTGATCAAGGTGGAAAACCCCTCCACCGGCGGCGACGATACCCGCCAATGGGGCAAGAGCGTCGCAGAAGACGCTGACCTTACGCCCTATTTCATGGCCGCCAATCGCAACAAACGCTCACTCGCGCTTGATATTGCAAAACCCGAAGGACAGGACATCATCCGCCGCCTTGCGACGCAGGCCGATGTGCTGGTGGAGAACTTCAAACCCGGCGGGCTGGCCAAATACGGACTGGATTACGCCTCCCTCCGCGAGAGCTGTCCCCGTCTGGTCTATGCGTCCATATCCGGCTACGGCCAGACCGGCCCCAATCGTGAAAAGCCCGGCTATGACCTAATGGCGCAGGGCTATGGTGGCATCATGTCCCTGACCGGCGACCCCGAAGGCGCGCCGGTCAAGGTCGGCGTCGGCATCGCGGATGTGATGTGCGGCATGTACGCGACCATCGGCATCCTCTCGGCGCTGCGCCACCGCGACCTCACCGGCGAAGGCCAGCAGGTGGAACTGGCGCTGGTGGACGCGCAGATCGCCTGGCTCATCAATGAGGGGGTGAGCTACCTCAACACCGGCCAAAAACCGCTGCGGCGGGGCAATGAGCACCCCTCGATCATGCCCTATGGCACCTATGAAACCCGCGATGGCCACGTGATCCTCGCGGTGGGCAATGACAGCCAGTTCCGCCGTTTCATGGCCTTCCTCGCGCTTGAGGGGCTGGCGGAGGATTCCCGCTTTGCCACCAATCCCGCCCGCCTTGAAAATCGCGGCGCGCTGAATGACATCCTGATCCCCGCACTCCGGCGCTACAGCACCGATGAGGTAATCACGGCGATGGAGGCGGCAAAGGTCCCGGTCGGCCCGGTGAAAACCCTCGATCAGGTGTTTGAAGCCGATCAGGTTGCGGCGCGCGATATGGTGGTGACTATGCAATCGGGTGACACCCCGCTGCGCCTTTTGGGCAATCCGCTCAAATTCTCACGCACCCCGGTGACATACCGCAAATCGCCCCCTATATGCGGCGCAGACAGTGACGAGATTCTCGCCACTGATACGCCTTTTAAGGACGACTGAAATAGACAGGATTGCTGCGGGCCCGCGGGGCCGTTTCGCAATGTTACAAAACCCGGTGCCACGGCACCCGCGTGCTGCCTCAAACAGCGCAAGCTCGGGTGTTTGTGCCGGTTTTTGCTCATCTCAGCCCGTTTTCATGTCAGTTTCCTGCCGAAACCCACACGCGCCTTCACCAAAGCGCGAGCGGGGGGCGCGCGGTGTAAACCACTCCGCTAGCATCACTTTTGACACCTGTATTTATCAGCTTGCGAAAGTGACCCGCCCATGACCCAGGATATCTTCGGACAGGATTGCAGCCTCACCGATCCCCGCGCGCTCAGCGAATGGAACGGAGCGCAACTGGGCGTGCTCGCCCACGCAGCGCGCACCGCAAACCACCTTGGCGCAGTGCTGGAGGCCGCCCCCGATTTTGCGCTGGGTCAGGCCATCAAGGGACTGTCGCTCCTGATGCTGGGGCGTGCGGAACTGGTGCCCACCGCGCACGAGGCCCTTGCAACCGCAAAGACCGCCTATGAGGGCGCCTTGCCGCGTGAACGCAAATATGTGGACGCGCTGGAGGCATGGCTCGCCGGGCATCCCTCGCGCGCGATCAGTTGCATGGAGGAGGTGCTGACCAACCACCCCTGCGACACGCTGGCGATGAAACTGAGCCACGGTATCCGGTTTATCCTCGGGGATGCGCGCGGCATGCGGGCCTCGATCGAACGTGTGCTGCCCGCCTATTCCACCGAACACGCAGGTCATGGCTACCTTTTGGGCTGTCACGCCTTTGCGCTGGAGGAAACCGGCGAATATGATCGCGCCGAGATCACCGGGCGTCAGGCGCTCTGGACCGCGCCGGATGACGCCTGGGGCCTGCATGCGGTGGCGCATGTGCATGACATGACTGGCAATGCCAAAACCGGACTCGGTTGGCTCAGCGGGCGCGAGGATGCTTGGGCGCATTGCAACAACTTCCGCTACCACGTCTGGTGGCACAAGGCGCTGATGCATCTGGACCTTGGCCAGATCGATGAAGTGATGCGGCTGTATGACGACGAGGTACGCAAGGACAAGACCGACGACTACCGCGATATTTCCAACGCCACGTCGCTGCTGATGCGGCTGGAACTGGACGGCGTCAATGTCGGGGATCGCTGGGACGAACTGGCAGACCTCTGCGCCAACCGAACCGAGGATGGCAGCCTGATCTTTGCAGATCTGCATTACCTGCTGGCTCTGGTCGGCGGCGATCGCGCATCGGCGACGGACCGCCTGATCCGGCGGATACACGCCGATGGTGCGCAAGCCTCCACTGAAGCCGCGCAAAGAATGGCCGACCCGGGCTGCATTGTTGCAAAGGGGCTTGAGGCTTTTGGGGAAGGCGACTACGGCACAGCTTTCGGTTACCTCGCTAAGTCACGGGATTCGTTGCAACTTGCAGGTGGCAGTCACGCCCAACGGGATGTCTTCGAACGAATGACAATTGACGCAGGGCTGCGGGCAGGCAACTGGACGCAAGTGGAGGCCATTCTCGACGATAGACGGGCCAAACGTGGGGGGGCTGAGGACAATTACGCGATTGCCCGTCGCACTTTGATTGCATCCGCACGGAACAACGGCGGGGCTCAGAGCGTTCCGGCGGAGTGATCCTTTAGGAGATTTGAAACAGATGGCAGACGTCGCGCCTTTCCCGGCGCCCGATAAGGGCAGCGCTTCCCGCGCCGCCGCCAACACAATGAGCGCGCCACCCGATGGAGCGGCCGCTCTTCCTCGCCCCCGCGATCCGCGTCTCGACTTTTATCGTGGCATCGCAATGTTTATCATCCTTTGTGCCCATATCCCCGGCAACCGCTGGACTGGCTGGATACCGGCCCGGTTTGGGTTCTCAGACGCGACCGAGATTTTTGTGTTCTGCTCGGGCATGGCCTCGGCCATCGCCTTTGGCGGGTCATTCGCCCGTCATGGCTGGTGGCTTGGCACCGCCCGCGTGGCCTATCGCTGCTGGCAGGTGTTCTGGGCCCATATCGGCCTGTTTTTCTTCCTCGCCATGTCGATGGCCGCGCTCGATCTCTATGGCAGTTTCGACAAGAGCTATATCGGCTCGCTGAACCTGCACCGGTTTTTCTCCAACACCACACAGCAGATCGTGGGGATCTTCACCCTCACCTATGTGCCGAACTACTTTGACATCTTGCCGATGTATCTGGTGGTTCTGGCCTTGATGCCTGCGGTGATGGGGCTCAGGAAAGCGGGGCTTTGGGCCGTGGCCGGATTTAGCATTGCGCTCTGGCTGCTCGCAAACCCCTATATCCTCGGTCTTGGCCCCAATGGCGTGTCACTGCCGGCAGAGCCATGGTCGGATCGTGAATGGTTCTTCAACCCGTTCGGCTGGCAGCTTTTGTTCTTCACCGGCTTTGCCTTCATGGCCGGCTGGCTGCCAAAACCACCGGTCAGCCGCACCCTCGCCGTGATCGCTGCTGCCTTCCTGATCCTCTCGATGCCCTTTGGATCGTGGAAAGTGTTCAGCTGGCTCAATGCCGCAGCACCTGATCTGAGCGAGGCAATCCGCCCCGCATGGACCATCACCGACGAGTGGCGCGAAAAGACAGACTTCGGCCTGCTGCGCTACATGCACTTTCTGTCGCTGGCGTATCTGGCGTGGCTTGTGGCCGGTGAAAATGGTCAAAACCTCGTGGCGCGCGGCACATCTGCGCTCTCGCGCCTTTGGGGGCTCGTCATCGCGCTGATCACCAAGGTCGGCCAACAAAGCCTTGCAATCTTTGTGTTTTCCATGGCGCTCGCCCGTTTCATCGGCGCCACACTGGATCAAACCGATCGCGGTATCCTCGTGACTGCCGCTGCAAATCTCGCAGGCTTCGCACTTATCATCGGCTGCGCTTATGGCGCGGCTTGGTTCAAATCCCAACCGTGGAGACGCAAACGATGAGCACAATCAGCCGTCGTTCCTTCCTTCAATCTGCATCTGCTCTGTCGCTCATGGCGATGGCGCCCGCTGCCCGTGCCACCACCGGCTCTGAGAAATTCTCCCGTGCCGATGTCGTCGCACGCGCCAAAGCCCTCGCCGAGCGCCCCTTCAAGGCGCGCAGCTCTGTACCGGATGACTGGCTCGCCATGAGCTACGACCAATACCGGTCGATCCAGTTTGATGTCGACAAGGCGCTCTGGGCCAACACCGACCGCAGCTACAACGTGGATTTCTTCCTGCCCGGCCTGTATTTCGAACGCCCGGTACTGGTGCATGCGGTCGAGGATGGCATCTCAACCAGCATCCCCTTTGACATTGGCCGTTTTAAGACTCATCCGGAAATATCGCCCGAGCTTTCACAAGAAGGCCCGCTGGGGTATTCGGGTTTTCGCCTGCGCACAGACCTTGGCGACCGAGACCATCCGGGCAAGAAAACAGAGTTTTGTGTGTTTCAGGGCGCAAGCTATTTCCGCGCGATTGCCAATGGCAATAATTACGGTCTCTCGGCCCGGGGGCTGGCCCTGAAAACCGCCGACCCCGAGGGCGAGGAATTCCCCGAATTTGTGAGCTTCTGGCTGGAGGCCCCCGGCCCCCTGCAGGACAACATGGTGGTGCATGCGCTGATGGACAGCCCGTCCGTGACGGGCGCCTATCGGTTCGACATCACCCCAGGCAATCCATGTGTGATGGATGTCGAAGCGACACTGTTCCCGCGCAAAGACCTCACGCACGCCGGGCTTGCGCCTTTGACATCGATGTTCCTGTTTGACGGCACCAATCACCAGCGTTTTGACGATTTCCGCCCCGCCGTGCATGACAGCGATGGCTTGTTGATGAAAAACGGCCAAGGCGAAGTGCTCTGGCGTCCGCTCGCCAATCCCACGCGCTTGCAAGTATCGAGTTTCGTGGATCAAAGCCCCATGGGTTTTGGCTTGATGCAGCGTGCACGCAAGCTCTCGGATTTTGCCGATCTTGAGGCGCATTATCACCGCCGCCCTTCGCTGTGGGTGGAACCCCGTGGCGATTGGGGGGCAGGCTCCGTGACACTGGTGGAAATCCCCGCCGATAAGGAAATCTACGACAATATCGTCGCCTACTGGCGGCCCAAAGACCCATATGCTGCAGGTACGCGTGTCGATCTGAACTACCGCCTCAGCTGGGGCGAAGGGCCAAAGCTGGATCTGCCGCGTGTGATTGACACTGCGTCAGGTGCCAAGATCTTTGGCGATCCCGGTCGCCTTATGGTGATTGATTTCGAGGCGCATCCCATCTTTGAGGCCGCGCCCGAGGATTTCGATATACATATCTCCTCGCCGCATCTGCAAACCAGTGCAGGCATTCTTGAACGCAATCCGGAGACCGGCGGCATGCGGCTGGCGTTTTCTTTTGATCCGGGCGAGCAGACCCATGTTGAACTGCGCGCCCAGCTTCGCAAAGACGGCGCTGCCGCCTCCGAAGTCTGGCTTTATCGGTGGACTGTTTAAATGAGTGATGACCCTTCCATATTTACGCCCCCGCAACTGGTGCCACCAGAGGCTCCGCTGGCCATGCCGGCGCAGGACTTTGGGCGCCAGTTCCACGACACCAGCGCGCCGGCATCAGACGAGGGCGACCAGCCCGGTGTTGCGCTTTGGCGTATCCTTGCGTTTTCCCCTGCCATGGCGGCCACAGTCGCACTGGCTTGGGTCATGCAGGGCTGGTTTGCGGCTGACGGCACCACCCTTTTGGAATGGGTGCTTCTCACACTGATCGCCTTCAATTTCTTCTGGATCACCTTCACGGTTTCAACGGTTCTGCTGGGGCTTTACAGCCTGTCGCGCACCCGTCCCACGCCGCAACGCGGGCCACGCCGGTCGATGCGGGTGGCGCTTTTGGTGCCCGTCTATAACGAGGTGCCGTGGTATGTGCTGGGCAATGCCCGTTCCATGCTCGAAGAGCTGCGCGCCATTGGCGGGGCACACCAGTATGAGATGTTCATCCTGTCCGACACCCGCGACCCGGAGATCGCCGCACAAGAAGAAGAAAGCGTGCAAGCCCTGCGCGCAGAACTGCCCGAAGGCATTACGCTTTATTATCGCCGCCGTGAGAAAAACACTGCCCGCAAAGTGGGCAATATCCACGATTGGGTGACCCGCTGGGGCGGCGACTATGAGGCGATGCTGGTTCTGGATGCCGACAGTCTGATGACGGGCCGCGCGATTGTGCGCCTGACCGATGCGCTGTCGCGCGACCCGGCTGCAGGCCTCATTCAGAGCTTCCCGCAACTCATTGGTGCGCAATCCGTTTTTGGTCGCATGCAGCAGTTTGCAAATGGCGTCTACGGTCTCGCACTGGCCGAAGGGCTGGCGCGCTGGACTGGTCATGAGGGCAACTACTGGGGCCATAATGCAATCATCCGCACCCGCGCGTTTGCTGCCTGTGCGGGCCTGCCGGAACTGCCGACACTTACGGGCGGCACCTCCATCATCATGAGCCATGATTTTGTCGAAGCTGGCCTCTTGCGCCGGGCAGGCTGGCGGGTGCGGTTCCTGCCGCGTATTCGCGGCTCTTATGAGGAAACGCCCGCCACGCTGATCGATCACATTCAACGCGACCGGCGCTGGTGTCAGGGCAACCTGCAGCATCTGCGCATTCTGTCAGCCACCGGTTTTCACGCCATGTCGCGCTTCCATCTGGCGCATGGGGCCATCGGCTATCTGATGGCGCCTGTGTGGTTTGCGCTATTGGTGATCTGGGCGGTGATCGGCCGTGAAGATGGCGGATCGGTCATCACCTATTTCTCCGAGAAGAACCCTCTGCGCCCCAATTGGCCCGACATGAGCGAGCCGCGTCATGTGGCGGTGATCATCCTGATTTACGCGATGTTGCTGGCCCCCAAGATTCTGTCCGTGGCCGCCCTGCCCCTCACCGGGCGCAGGATTTCCGACTATGGCGGCGTGGGACAGTTTCTGCTGTCGATGCTGACGGAAATCCTGCTGGCAATCCTCTATGCACCGATCCTGATGGTGCAACAGATGATCGCAGTTCTGCGCACGCTGTTTGGCTTGCAAAAAGGCTGGTCCCCGCAGGCCCGCGAAGGAGGGCACTACAGTCTTGCGACGCTGTTCAAATGCCATGCACTGGAAACCGTCAGCGGTGTGGCGCTGTGGATCGGGATCGCTTCTGGGCTGGTGTCGCTCTGGCTCGCCCCCATCGCGCTGTCACTGGTGCTGGCAGTGCCGCTTTCGGCGCTTTCCAGTCTGCGCCTGCCGCGCGGCTGGATGGGCACCGCAGAGGTGTTGAACGAGCCGCGCATTAACCGCGCCGCACGTCATTACCGTGGGTTGTTGCGGCAAAATCTAAAAGGTCCGGACGCGCCGGTTCAAGCCGCAGAATGATCTGGAAAATTGGGATCTCGGGGGCTCTGCCCCCGCACCCCCGGGATATTTCTAGTTAGAAGAAAAGCCCAGTTCACTCCGTATCTGGTGTTGCGGGGATTTGGGCCTCAATCCATGTAATGGCGCGATCTGCCCAGCCGGAGGGCACCCGATGACCGCCGGGAAAGAGTTCAAACGTGAGAGTGTGCCCTTCTCCGCATTCCCAGCGGCGCAGGTGACGCGCATCGTCTTGCCAGATTTGGTCAGGCGCGTGTGTGTCGCAGCCTAACGTGTCGCGCCAAAGCTCTAGCCCTGCCCATATATCACCTTGGGTAAAGCGCCCTCCTCCCAAGATACGCCCTTCGAGTGGCACCACCTCATCTGACCAGCCGTGACTTTGGTAGAGAGACACCGGACCGGCGCAGGTTTCAGGCTGCGGTCGCCAGAACCCGCCTGAGACGGGCAGATAGGCGGCAAAAGCCTCGGGCTCTTTGCAGGCGAGGTAATTGACCATGAACGCCCCCGATGAAAACCCAGCCAAAACAGTGCGTTCCGGATCAACATCAAAGCGCGCCGCGGCATCATTCAACACCTCTGGCAGAAAGTTAAAATCGTCCCGTCCGCCAAATTCCGGCAAGAATGACCAACTGCGCGGACCGTTCGGACGGCGCGCGCCGTTGGGGGCGATAACCGCATAGCCCCGCGCGGTGAAACTCTCGACCATTTCGCGCATGTTCAACACACCCACAGCAGAGCCGCCGTGCCCGTGCAGGAACATAACCGCAGGGATAGGACGGTTATCTGTATCGGGCCGCGCGATGTGGTAACTGCCTGCAGAGAGCGTGCAGGGCGTCTCACCGCCGCAGTCCGCAACAGCACTGCTGGCCAGCGCTGCGCTGACGACGGCAATTGCGATCAACCGTTCCATGGGCGCACCGGGAGGTTGGATTTGAGCCAGCCCGGCCCTGCCGCTGAGCCATAGATGCCTTCGGGGACGTCAATGATCTGCCCGAACCCCGCCGCAAGCAATTGGCGGCTCAACCGTGCGGAGCGCACGCCGCCCGCACAGATCAAGGCAACAGGTCGATTTTCGGTTTGCACCAACAGAGATTGCAGTGACTCCATAAAATCATCACTGCGCATATCCAATGGTACAGCACCTTCGGGTACTCCGGTCTGACGCCATTCTCCGGGCGTGCGAATATCGACGAGTAAAATCGCTCCGCTTATGGCCTGAGCATGAGCCTGCGCCACGGTGAGCTGGCCGCCATCATGTTTTGGTCGATACCGGTAAAGCGCCCACCAGCCGCCGCCCGTCACAGCGAGAGCGCCGCCACAAACCAGCAGGCTGCGGCGCGAAATCAATGCAGGGGGTTCGGTTTCTTGCATCTGCCCATCCGATTTTATCTGCGAAATCTAGCACAGCCGGTGGACACATGCGCGTCTGCCGCACACACTTGCCGTTCAAGATCCTGTCATAATCTCGCTGCAATGCAGCACTTGCGGATCAGCAACAGAGGAGGCCAAAAACATGCGGCGCAATGTCACATTTAGCGATTTCCGATCAGAAACGTGAGGTTATCCACCGGAAATTCTGGAACCCTACTGGAAATTTCCCTACTCAAATAACAGCTAGGGGCCTGTTGCCCGCCATAATAACAATCCGAAACTTGGAGAGTATGACGTGTCCCTTTTCCTGATAGCAGCCCTGCCATTTCTTGGTGCGCTGTTTCCCGCGCTTTTGATCCGCGCCGGTCGCAATGCCTCGGCCTCATCTGCCGGGTTGGCGACGGGGCTTGCTTTCATTGGTCTGATGCTACACGCCCCCGCCATCCTGCGCGGCGAGGTTGTTCAGGTTGGCATCGACTGGCTGCCTGCTCTTGGGCTTTCGGCCAATTTCTTTCTGGATGGGCTTGGGTTTCTCTTTGCGACTTTGATCCTCGGGATTGGTCTATTGATCATCGTTTACGCGCGATTTTATCTGTCGCGGCAGGACCCGATGGGGCAGTTTTACACGTATCTTCTGTTGTTTCAGGGCGCGATGGTGGGGATCGTCCTTTCGGACAATATCCTGCTTTTGCTTATTTTCTGGGAACTTACATCGCTGTCTTCGTTCCTGTTGATCGGCTATTGGAAGCACCTTCCCGAAGGGCGTCAGGGCGCGCGCATGGCGCTTACAGTGACCGGTATGGGCGGGCTTGCCATGATCGGGGGCATGCTGATCCTCGGCAATATCGCCGGATCTTACGACATCAGCGTGATCCTGCAGAACAAAGAAGCGATCCAGTCCTCTGATCTCTACCTGCCCGCCTTGATCCTGATCCTGATCGGGGCTTTCACCAAGTCGGCTCAGTTTCCGTTCCACTTCTGGCTGCCGCATGCGATGGCCGCGCCGACACCGGTTTCAGCCTATTTGCATTCTGCGACGATGGTGAAGGCCGGTCTGTTCTTGATGGCACGGCTCTGGCCGGTGCTCGCGGGCACGCCGGAGTGGTTCTATATCGTGGCGACCACGGGTCTGATTACAATGGTGATCGGCGCTGTGATAGCTCTGTTTAAGGACGATCTGAAGGCGCTGTTGGCGTTCTCCACCGTTTCGCATCTGGGCCTGATCACTATGCTTTTGGGTATGGGAACAAAGCTCGCAGCAGTGGTCGCAGTGTTTCACATCATCAACCACGCCACCTTTAAGGCCGCGCTCTTTATGTCCGCAGGCATTGTCGATCATGAGGCACATACCCGCGACATCAAGCGATTGGGCGGGCTGCGCCATGTGATGCCCGTGACATTTGTGATCGCCACCGTGGCGTCGCTGTCAATGGCGGGCATTCCACCACTGAACGGCTTTTTGTCCAAGGAGATGATGCTGACAGAGGTGTCCGAAACCAACTGGTTGCAAAGCCCCTACGCCATGTCGATTCTTGCAACGATCGCTGCAGTGTTTTCCGCCGCTTATTCGTTCCGCCTGATTGCCCATGTGTTCTTGGGTCCCAAACGAGACGATTACCCGGCCAAGCCGCATGACCCCGGCTTTGGCATGTGGGCCTCGCCTGCGCTTTTGGTGGTGCTGGTGGTGCTGATCGGGTTGTTCTCGGCCAAGCTCGTCGGCCCGCTGGTCGCGGCCTCTGCCAGCGCGGTCATTGGCGGCGAGAAACTGCCTTATTATTCGCTAAAGCTCTGGCATGGGGTCAACGCGGCCCTCTACATGTCGATCATCGCAGTGGTTGGCGGTCTGGTCCTGCTGGCGCTTCATCGCCCGTTGGAGCGGCTGTGGAACGCCTTGCCCCGCCCCGAAGCCAAGGTGATCTTTGACGTGATCGTGCGCGGCTTGACCGCGCTGGTACAGGGCGTGACTGCGCGGCTTCATAATGGGTCGCTCACACGCTATGCGGCGATCATGGTGAGCTTTACCGTGGCGATCAGCCTTTACGCCTATGCCACCGGGACATTGGGTGCACCGACGCGACAGATGCAACAGGCTGGCGTAATGCCGATGGTGGCGTGGTTCTGCCTTGCGATGGCGGCAATCTGCATCGTGATCTTCCACCGCCGTCGCTTTGTGGCACTGATCCTGATCGGCATTGTCGGCCTCATTGTGTCGATGTCGTTCAACTATCTCTCCGCCCCCGATCTGGCCCTAACGCAGATCTCGGTCGAGGTGGTGACGATCATTCTGATGCTGCTGGCGCTCAATTTTCTGCCCAAGGAAACCCCGGTGGAGACGCCGCTGTTTGCACGCCTGCGTGACGGGGGCATTGCCATCGTCGGCGGTCTGGGCGTTGGCGGGTTGATCTATGCGATGTTGGTTCGCGATTTTGCCTTCCCGTCGATCTCTGGCTTTCACATCGAGAACTCCTACAAAGGCGGTGGCGGCACCAATATGGTGAACGTGATCCTGGTGGATTTCCGGGGCTTTGACACCTTTGGCGAAATCATCGTGCTGGGTATTGCAGCGCTGGTGATCTTTGCCCTGACCGAGGCAGTGCTGTCGACCCGCGTGCGGGCCTATCTCCTTAACCGCAAACCCGACATCGAACAGGCAGGCGACAGCCATCCGGGTATGATGGTGGTGGTCACGCGGATGATGATGCCGGTGGCCCTGATGGTTGCGGCCTATATCTTCTTCCGCGGTCACAACCTGCCGGGCGGCGGCTTCATCGCGGGTCTGATCGCAGCCATCGCGGTGATCATGCAATATATGGCGTCCGGGTTTGGCTGGGCGACCGAACGGCAACGCTTCCCCTATCACGGCATCATCGGCTCTGGCGTGCTGATCGCAGCCGCCACGGGGATTGGCGCGTGGTTCAATGGCCAGCCGTTCCTGACCTCCGCCTTCGGTTATGTGCATATCGCACCGCTAGAGGAATTCGAACTGGCCACCGCAGCCCTCTTTGACCTTGGCGTCTTCCTCGCCGTCGTGGGCGCTGTGATGCTGGCGCTCGAAAGCCTGTCACGCTTTGCATGGCAGCCGGGCACCGCGTCAGAACACGCCATGGACATCAACCCTGCCCGCGATGACGCGGAACAAGACATGAAGGAGGCCTGAGAGTATGGAACTGCTCGTTGCTTCGGCCGTCGGCCTGCTCACTGCGGCGGGGATCTATCTGGTCCTGCGTCGCCGCACTTTCCCGGTGATCCTCGGCACCTCACTGCTGTCTTATGCGGTGAATGTGTTTCTCTTTGCTACCGGACGGCTGGCGACCGACGCGCCGCCGATCCTCAACAAATATGCCGAGGTGACCTATAGCGACCCGTTACCGCAGGCGCTGGTGCTGACGGCGATTGTGATTTCCTTTGGCATGACCGCCGTGGTGGTGATGGTGGCCCTTGGGGCCTACCTCAGCGCCCGCGATGACAATATCAACATGGACGACACTGCGCCTGCGCAGGGAGAGGACGCATGAACCACCTACTGATTGCGCCCATCGTGCTGCCTGCGCTGGTGGCACCCTTTATTATCATGACCTTACGCTATCACATTGATCTTCAGCGTATCTTCTCGCTGGCGACCAATGTTCTGCTGATCGCGATTGCGGCGGCGCTTGCCGTACAGGCGGCGGATGGCACCGTTCAGGTCTACGAGCTTGGCGACTGGCAGGCCCCCTTTGGGATCGTGCTGGTGCTGGACCGGCTCTCGGCGATGATGGTGTTGCTGACCACGGTGCTTGCGCTGGCGGTGAACCTCTATGCGGTGGGCAGCAAATGGGACGCGCGCGGCGCAAATTTCCATGCGTTGTTCCAGTTTCAGCTGATGGGCATCATCGGTGCCTTCCTGACCGGCGATGCCTTCAACCTCTTTGTGTTCTTTGAGGTGCTGCTGATTGCCTCCTATGGTCTGATGATCCACGGCGGTGGCGCGCGGCGCTTTCAGGCGGGCGTGCAATATGTGGTCTTCAACCTCCTCGGCTCCACGCTGTTCTTGTTCGCACTTGGCACCATCTACTCGGTGACAGGCACGCTCAATCTGGCCGATCTTGCGGTCCGTGTGGCTGAACTTCCTGCAGAAGACAGCGCGCTTATTCGCGTGGGTGCGGTGATGCTGCTGTTGGTTTTTGCGATCAAAGCTTCGCTCCTGCCGCTGCATTTCTGGCTGCCTGCGTCTTATGCCAACGCTCCCGCCCCGGTGGCGGCGCTCTTTGCGATCATGACCAAAGTGGGCGCCTATTCCATCCTGCGCGTCTACACGCTGGTCTTTGGCCCTGATGTCGCGGTTGTTGAAGGGCTGGTGGACAATTGGCTCCTGCCCGCCGCACTCCTGACCATCGCTATCGGTGCCATTGGTGTATTGGGATCAAAGGACATCGGACGCCTGATGTCCTTCGGCGCGATCACCTCTGTCGGTACATTGCTGACGGCCATCGCGCTCTTTACCCCCGAGGCCACGGCAGCAGCACTTTACTATACGGTGCATTCCACACTGGCAGCAGCGGCCCTGTTCCTCGTGGCCGATATGGTGCGCGAACGCCAAGGCGGCGAGATCGCCCCTAAGCCCGTCATGGCGCAAAGCGGGCTGATCTCAGTGCTGTTCTTTGTGGCCGCAATCGCCACCGCAGGCATGCCACCGCTTTCGGGCTTTTTGGGCAAACTGCTGATCCTTGATGCCGCCCGAGACAGCACACTTGTGGTCTGGGTCTGGGCGGTAATCCTGATCAGCTCTCTCATCACCATCATGGGCTTTGCTCGCGCAGGCACGCTAATTTTCTGGAAGAGCCACGGTCTGACACAGGATCACAGCCTTGAGGAGCCTGAAATTGAGCTGGAACAAGCCGATCAGGCGGATTCACCACGCACTCCGCGCGCACCCGCGCTGCCATTTGTGGCGTGTTTCTCGCTCCTTGCGGGACTTGCTGCGCTTACGCTTTTTGCCGGACCTGTGACACGCTACACCACCGCAACCGCCGCCGATCTCTTTGCGCCTCAGGCCTATATCGAGACGGTTCTGGCTAATCGGGATCGCCCCGTGGTGGAGCCGGATCAAACACCCGGAGACAAGACACTGGATCTCGACGCTGGTGACACCACTTCGGAGGAGAACCACTAATGAAGCTCCTGAACCGTCTTCTCCCGCACCCTCTGCTCACGTTGATGCTGACGGTGATCTGGCAATTGCTGGTGAACAAGTTCTCGCTCAACTCGCTGTTGTTTGGATTTCTCCTCGGCCTGTTGATCCCGATTGCGACCCAGCCCTATTGGCCCAATCGCCCCAAGCTCAAAAGCCCGCTGCGGCTGGCGACCTATGTGCTGTTGGTGTTCTGGGACATCGTGATCGCCAATATCACCGTGGCGCGGATCATCCTGTTCATGCCCAACAGCAAACGTCAGCCCACATGGGTCGAAATTCCACTGGACATCCGCACGCCCGAGGCCATCGCGATGCTTGGCGGAACCATCACCATGACGCCGGGCACCCTGACTGCGGATATCTCGGCTGATGGGCGTTATTTGCTGGTTCACTGCCTGCACGCGCCCGACACCGCTTCTGTCCGCGATGAAATCAAGACCCGCTATGAACGCCGCCTGAAGGAGATTTTCGAATGATCGAATACGCCTATATCTTCGCCTTCGGCTGTTTCGCCCTGGCGATGCTGATGAACCTGTGGAAAGTGGTGATCGGCACAGAGATCACCGACCGCATCCTTGCGCTTGATACGATGTTCATCAACTCCATCGCTCTGGTGGTGTTGTTCGGGGTGTTTCTGAGCTCGGAAATCTTCTTCGAAGCCTCGCTGATCATGGCCATGCTCGGCTTTATCTCCACCGTAGCCTATGCGCGCTTCTTGCTGCGCGGCAACATCATCGAGTGAGGAGACAGACATGATAATCGAACTTCTCATCACCGGGTTCATCGTAATGGGTGGCTTTTTTGGCTTTGTAGGCTCCTTTGGTCTGCTCAAGCTCAACGACCCGATGTCGCGCATGCATGCGCCCACCAAGGCGACGACGCTCGGCGTCGGCGGTGTGCTTCTTGGGTCCATGCTGCATGCGGTGGTCTATGAGGGCCGCCTCTCTGCTCATGAGCTGCTGATCACCCTGTTCTTGCTGGTCTCCGCTCCGGTCACGGCAAATTTCCTTGCCAAGGTGTTCATCAACCAGCAGACAAAGCCCAAAGACCTGCCCGTCCCCGGCGACTGCAAGCTCTGGGCGACGCATAACAAACCTGAACATCGTTCGGCCGACACGCCCGAAGCCTAGCGTTTGGGACCGGCCACCACCCGGAGGCCCCGATGCACGCACCCCGTCTTCCCCTGACCCGCGATCTGGTTCTTGTGGGGGGCGGCCATACCCACGCGCTGGTGCTGCGTATGTGGGGGATGCAACCGCTGCCAGGCGTGCGCCTCACCCTGATCAACCCCGGACCCACCGCGCCCTATTCCGGTATGCTGCCGGGATTTGTCGCCGGTCATTACGACCGCGATGCGCTCGACATTGATCTTGTAAAGCTCGCACGTTTTGCCGGGGCGCGGCTCATTCTGGGGGCCGCCGAAGAGATCGACCCCGAGGCCAAGCGCGTTACCGTGCCGGGCCGTCCGGCCATCTCATATGATGTGGCCTCTATCGATATCGGCATCACATCGGCCATGCCAGAACTGCCGGGCTTTGCCGATTTTGCCATCCCCGCCAAACCCTTGGGAGAGTTTGCTGCAAGCTGGGACGCCTTTCGTGCAGGCACTGAACCGGCCCGGATCGCCTGCATCGGCGGTGGCGTTGCCGGGGTGGAGCTGATCCTTGCCATGTCGCATGCCCTGCGAAAAAAGAACCGTCTGGCGCAGGCGACCTTGATTGACAGTGACGCCGCGCTCTCCGTTCTGAGTTCCCAGAGCCAATCGCGCCTGCGCAAGGCGCTGGATGCGCATGGTGTTACGGTTCTGGAACATGCGCCGATAGAGCGCCTGAGCGAAGGTCGCATTCATCTCAAGGACGGGCGCGACATCTCCAGCGATTTCATTGTTGGCGCTGCGGGCGCGCGTGCCTATGGCTGGCTTGCGACCTCCGGGCTTGCGCTCCATGACGGCGCGCTTGTGGTTTCGGAGCGTCTTCAGACCTCTGACCCTCATATCTTTGCCACCGGCGATTGTGCTTATATGGCGCATGCTCCGCGCCCCAAGGCAGGCGTCTTTGCGGTGCGGCAAGCGCCGGTGCTCTTTCACAACCTCAAGGCTATGCTGGCAGGCGGAGCGTTCAAGAGCTATCAGCCGCAGCAGGATTACCTCAAACTCATTTCTATGGGCGGAAAATCCGCTCTTGCGGATCGCAACGGGCGTAGCTTTTCGGGTGGGCTGTTGTGGCGCTGGAAAGATAACATCGACCGTAAATTCATGGGGAAATTCACGTCCCTGCCGGTCATGTCACCGCCCGCCCTGCCCCGCGTCCACGCCAAGGGCATGCAGGAAGCACTTAGCTCAAAACCCATGTGCGGCGGCTGCGGCTCCAAGGTTGGCCGCACGGCGCTACGCCACGGGCTGAGCACCTACCACGGGGCGTCGCGCCCGGATGTGACCCCGCTGCCGGGCGACGATGCCGCGCAGCTGGCGACGGGTGGCGCGACCCAGGTCATCAGCACCGACCACTTGCGCGCCTTTACCGAAGACCCAGTAGCGATGACCGCGATCACCGCGCAACATGCGATCAATGACATCTGGGCGATGGGCGCGCGCCCACAGGCTGCCACCGTCACCCTGATCCTGCCCCGCCAGTCCCCCGAACTACAGGAACGGCTGCTGTCCGAGATCATGGAAACCGCCCATCAGGAAATGAAAGCCGCAGGTGCCGCCATCGTGGGCGGTCATACCTCTTTGGGGGAGGAACTGACGGTCGGCTTCACCGTAACCGGGCTTTGTAACACGCCCCCAATCACCCTTGCTGGCGCGTGCGCGGGCGATCACCTGATCCTGACCAAACCCTTGGGATCAGGAACGATTTTAGCCGCCGAGATGACAGGACAAGCGCGCGGGGCTTGGGTCGCGGGCGCGCTTGATCTGATGTGTCAGAGCCAACGCAACGCCGCCAAGGTCCTGCGCCCCGTGGCGCGCGCCATGACCGATGTCACGGGCTTTGGACTGCTAGGTCACTTGCAGGGGCTGTGCGAGGCCTCACATCTGGGCGCAGAGATCACATGTGACGCGATCCCGCTGATGGAAGGTGCACGCGAACTGGCCGAAGCGGGCGTGCGGTCCACGATCTTTGACGACAATGCGGCTCTATTGCCCGGCATTGGCACCGCGGGCGCGCGGGCGCTGCTGTTTGATCCGCAGACCTCGGGCGGGCTCTTGGCCTGCGTCGCACCCGAACATGCCGCGCAGGTGTTGGAGCAGCTTAGAAACCACGGCTATCGCGCTGCAAATATTGGCGAAATGCGCGGTTCTGACGAGGGTATCGTGCTGCGATAACCCGTGTTAAAGAGCTGCCATCACCTCCAATACGCGCGCTGCGGCCTCCGCGCGATCCGACGCGGCTAATCCCGGCAGCGTAATCTGGCGCTGGGTGCTTACTGCGTAGCGGCTGCGGGCCTTGCGGTAGGCGGGGTCGTAATGATCCGCCATCAGCCTCGCCACCAGTGCAGGTTTATCCCCCGCCGCGATCAGCTCGAACCAGGCTTCCACCACCGCACCAGAGCGATGTTCCCTGAGAGGTTCGAGCTTTTCGCGCAAGTGGTCCGCGTCAGACAGGATGTCATCGTAAGCCTCAACCAGATAGGCGCAGCGGGCCTCAAACGGCACCTCCAGATCAATCCTCGGCGCGGCTTTCATCGCCTCCCACAGGCTGGGCGGCAGGATGCGCGCCCCGATCTTGCTGGCTTCGGCCTCGACCAGCACCGGGCGCGCCGGGTCCATCTGCGCCAATGCGCAGGCGATATAGCTCTCGAACCGTTTCTGACTTGGCTGCCCTCCCGGCATCTCGCCCAGGAGCGAACCCCGATGCCCCGCAAGACCTTCCAGATCCAGCACCTGACCGCCCATCCCGGCGACCTGCTGCAAAATCTCGGTCTTGGCAGTGCCGGTCAACCCGTCCAGCAAGACCAGCCGATGCGACAGCCCCGCCTCATAGAGCGCGGCATGCACCAGACGGCGATAGCTCTGGTAGCCGCCCTGAACCACCTCGGCGCGCCAGCCGATCTGGCTCAACATCCAGGTAAAACTGCCCGAGCGCTGCCCGCCGCGCCAGCAGTAGACCAGAGGTTTCCAGCTGCCGACGTGATGGCTCAGCCGCTGTTCGATGTGGGTGGCGGCATTGCGAAACACCATCGCCGCCCCGATCTTACGGGCGCGAAAGGGGCTTTCCTGCACATAGATCGTGCCCACCTCGGCCCGTTCCTCATTGTCGAGCACCGGCAGGTTGATCGCGCCGGGCACATGGTCCTCGGCATATTCCGCAGGGCTGCGCACATCGATCACCGTGTCATGCCCGTGCGAGAGAAATTCGGAAAGTGTTTGAAACGTCAGAGCCATGCTCCATTTCTTATAACCACAAGGCACACAACAAAACATGAAACCGCGCTACAGCACCACAGCCTGCCACACACCAGACGGAATACCACGATGTCAGACACCGAATTGGAGATCGACACACAGCCCGCCACCCTGATCCGCCGCCTCAATCAGATTGCGGTGGCGCGGTTTGCATCCGTCATGGCGGCTGCTCAGCTGGATCTTACGCCGGTGCAATACGCGGCCCTTTCGGCCCTGACTGAACATCCGGGGGTAGATCAGGCGACATTGGCCACGCTTGTGGGGTATGACCGGGCGACCCTTGGCAAAGTTGTGGAACGGCTGGAGGCAAAATCGCTACTGGTCCGCGAGGTCGATCCCCGCGATCGGCGCGCACGCTGTCTGCGCATCACACAGGAGGGCGACTGGCTGGTCTCCAAGGCGCAGCCTCTCGTCAGCGCTCTTCAGCCGCAAATCCTGAACGGGCTCAATGCCGCCGAGCGAGAAGAGCTGATCTATCTGTTGAAAAAGGTGACCCGCGCGCAGGCGACTACCGCTCAGGGCGCGCATCCTGTACGCTAACCGGGCATCAGCCGCGTTTTCGTGCCAATTCCAGCCGTGCCTCTGTCATCGACAAATCCGCAATAATCTGGCGACGCTTGCTGCGATCCCCGGTTTCGCGCAGCTCCTCGCGCAAACGCGCCAATTCCCGGCTCAGCGAGACCACCTCCGGCACCGCGCCATTGTCTTTTAGAATACGGTTCATGACGGCGTTTTCCGGATCATCGCAGGGCGGCAGAGGTCGCCCGGCCCCTTCGAGATTATCAAAGGCTCCGTCTTTTTCGGCCGCCGCGATACGCGCGTTGATCAGGTCAATCAGCGGATGGTCCATGCACAGGAAACTAGGAACTCTGCCCACTGCTGGCAATAGCAGCGGGCAGGTCAAACCTGTTTAACGCAATGCGTCGATGCGCACTTGATCCGTGCTCGGGAAGTCGGGATCTTCATAAATGCGCACGGCGCGGATCAGATCGCCCTCAAATTCAAAGACATTGCAAAACCGCCCCTGCGAGACGGTGCCATCAGGAAAAGCCGTGCCGTCCGACATCTCTCCCCACACACGTCCCTCGACAACCACTGTATCGCCTGCCTCGATGATGTGCAGACCTTCGATGTCGTGCTTCAGCCAGTTGAGCATCGCACCCATTTTTTCACCAAACCGCTGCATGTCTGCCTTGCCTTTGCCGCTGCCAAACTTGGGAAAGAGCAACTCCACATCATCAGTATAAAGATCCATCAATCGCACATCGCGATGATCCACGTACTCAAAATAGAGACGCACGATGTCCTGCCGACTTAAGGGCATAACCTATTCCTTTTGCTTTATATTCTTCCTTGGCATGTGGTCAGTGACTGGCACGCTTTCAAGTTGCGCCAATGAAATACCCCCGCCAGATCTCTCCAGCGGGGGGTTAGGGGGTGTTGCGCTATAGTTTCAGAGGTGAGACATCGGGTCAGGATTTCTGACCATGTCGGGCCTGACCTTACTTCTTGGTGATACGACCGTCGGTGTAGGCGCTGTAGGGGCCAACTTCGGCAAGGTATTCGGCCACCACATCGGCCAAGTCAGGGCCAAAGTCATAGGCGTTTTTGTCGTCACCGGCGAAGACCTTGTAGCCGTCGCCACCGTTGCGCACGTAGTTGTTGGACACCACGCCGTAGGTTTTCGCCGGATCAATCGCGACCCATGCGTCCCCCTCCATGACCATCACATCAGAGATCCGGGAACCCGGTTCCTTAGAGGCATCAAAGGCGAACTTCATCCCGGCAACCTGTGGGAAGCGCCCACCTCCGTCTTCAACCTGACTCACACCGTTTTCCAGCGCCTCAACAATGGCTGAACCTGGGATCTGGAAGGTCGCAAGCGTATTCTGAAATGGCAGAACGGTCAGTACTTCGCCCATGGTGACATCGCCCGCATCGATCGAAGCCCGCAAGCCCCCACCGTTTTGGATCGCAATCATCACGCCCTGATCCTTGACACGATCAAGCATCGCATCGGCGACCAGATTGCCCATGGAGCATTCGCCTGCCCGACACACATCCCGGTTACCTTCGATTGCTGTTTCAGTAGAGGCTACTACTTTGTTGCGCAGTTCATCCAGCGGGCCGCTCAGCTCAGAAATCCGGGCTGCAGTTGCCTCATCCTGAGCAACCTCAGCATCCATGATCAGCGGCTCACCTTTGGCGTCAACCACATTTCCGGCATCGTCGAACGTGACATTCAATTCGCCCAGAAACTTGCCATAAGCATAGGCCTGAACAATCGCAACGCCATTCACCATTGTGGGGTACGGGCCTTCGGCACGGTCAGATTCGTTTGACAAATAGGTGTTCGTATGGCCGCCAACGATTACGTCCACGCCGGTGGTTTCGGCAGCGACTTTTTTGTCGACCCCATAGCCGGAGTGGCTGAGGACGATGATTTTATTCACACCAGAGGCGGTCAGGCGATCCACTTCGCCCTGAACAGCCGCTACCGGATCACTGAAATGCACGTTCGGACCGGGGCTGGCGAGTTCATCAGTATCTTCGGGTGTCAGGCCGATCAGGCCGATTTTTTCACCACCTTTGGTAATCACGGTGGATTTGAGCAGCTTGTCAGATAGCAGCTTTTCCTTAGAGAAGTCCGCATTGGACATCAGCACCGGGAAATCAACCGCATCCATGAAACCCCGCAACACTTCGGGACCGTCATCAAACTCGTGGTTGCCGACGGTCATCCCGTCATACCCGAGCTTATTCATCATCTCGGCGGCCACTTTACCTTTGTAGTATGTGTAAAACAGCGTGCCTTGGAACTGATCGCCCCCATCTACCAGAATGGAGTTTTCAGCACGCGCACGCGCCGCCTCTACCGCAGTAACAAGCCGTGCAGAGCCGCCGAAACATTTGCCTTCTGCGTTATCTTCAGCAGAACAGCCGCTGTCATATTTGCTTATTGGCTCGAACCGGGCATGAAAGTCGTTGGTATGCAGAACGGTCAGCTTGTATTCCGCTGAAGCCATGCCGGCGGTCAGACCCAACGCTGCAACAGACATCAGTAAACGTGAAATCATAGAGAAAATCCTCACCTTTGTTATGCCACCTCTACCGGTGGTTGTTATGGTCTCAATATTCGTGATCTTTGCCCAAACAGTCAAAACCAAACTTACGTGACAGACCGATGTAGACGCAGGGGAAACTTTACGCTGCCCTGTGCATAAGCGCTCTTGCGCAAAGGGGGCGTCTGAGGGCATGAGGTGGCCATGCTGATTTACAAGATTTTCCGTGACGACGAATGGCGCGCCTTTGAGGCCGCTGGTGAAACCGATGGCGCGCCCGTGGACCTTGCGGACGGCTTTATCCATTTCTCGACCGCCCCACAGGCGGCAGAGACCGCAGCCAAGCATTTTGCGGGCGCTGAGGGGCTGTGGCTATTGGCTTTTGAGGCGGATCACATGGGCGATGCGCTCAAATGGGAGCCGTCGCGTGGTGGTGCACTGTTCCCGCATCTTTATCGCCGGCTGCAACATGCGGAACTGATCTGGGCCAAGCCGCTGCCGCTGGTTGAGGGTGTTCACCGCTTTCCCGCAGAGATGGTCTAAGCGCGCCGACGCGCAACAAAGGAGGCACGGCCAATGAAGCTGTCCGAAAAACTGGCGCTGGCCGTGATGCATCGCCTTGATCCCGAAACCGCGCATGGGCTGTCCATCAAGGCCCTGAAATCCGGTCTCACGCCCTGCCCCGGCCCGGTGACATCGCCACGCCTAAAGACAGAGATTGCCGGTCTGACCCTGCCCAACCCGGTCGGGCTGGCCGCAGGGTTTGACAAAAATGCCGAAGCACTCGGCGCGCTCACGCAAGCCGGTTTTGGATTTATCGAGGTGGGGGCCGCAACCCCGCGCCCACAACCGGGCAATCCCAAACCGCGCCTGTTTCGCCTGAGCGAAGATCGCGCGGCGATCAATCGTTTTGGCTTTAACAACGAAGGCATGGAGGTGATCGGCGCACGCCTTGCTCAGCGGCCCAAGAATGGCTTAATCGGCCTCAACCTCGGTGCGAACAAAGACAGCGATGACCGCGCGCAGGATTTTGCCCGCGTCCTGAGCCATTGCGGCGCGCATCTGGACTTTGCCACTGTCAATGTCTCTTCTCCCAACACCGAAAAGCTGCGTGATCTGCAGGGTAAAGCAGCCCTTTCTGCACTACTGACAGGGGTCATGGAGGCACGAGAGGGCCTGGACCGCCCGATCCCGGTGTTTCTCAAAATTGCACCCGACCTGGATGAGGCAGGTCTCGATGATATCGCTGATGTCGCGCGCGAAAGCGGGATTGATGCGGTGATTGCAACCAATACGACGCTTGCCCGCGATGGTCTGAAAAGCGCGCAGCGCGATGAAATGGGCGGGCTCTCCGGCGCACCATTGTTTGAAAAATCCACCCGGGTGCTGGCACAGCTCTCCACCCGGCTTGACGGAGCCGTGCCGATCATCGGTGTGGGCGGAATTTCCTCAGCTGAGGACGCCTATGCCAAGATCCGCGCGGGTGCATCAGCGGTGCAGTTTTATTCCGCACTGGTCTATGGCGGCCTGTCACTTGCAGCAGAGATCGCCAATGGCCTTGATGCGCTTCTGGCACGCGACGGGCATGACAGCGTTGCGCAAGCGGTTGGCACCGATCGCGCAACTTGGCTCTAGTCGTCCAAAGCAGCCGGGGACGCTCCCGCCCGTCAGGGATGCTTTTAAAAACCCCCCTTCCCGTTTGGCCCGGCAGGCCGCGCCAAAGGCGCGGCCTGCCCCCGGCGATTTGCAAAGCAAAGCGCAAAACCTCACCTGTGATTAGCAATAGCAAATCTCAATTTGGCAGCCTGCATATCGCGCAGACGAGATGCAGCGCTTCATCCAGCGGATGCAACTGATGCTTCCAGTCGAGGGTATCGGGCCGCCAACGTTGCCGCGCGGGCAATATTCAGCACCATCAAAGCAAGCCAAAGCCCGTGATTTCCCAGCGCCGGCACAAAGATCACAAGCGCGATCACATAGCCCCCCACCGCTTGAATCATTGCGATCCGCATGTCGCGGGTCCAGGTGGCACCAATGTAGATACCGTCAAACATGAAGCTCGCAACGCTGATCAACGGTGCCAGCGCCACCCAGATCAGATAGTGCCGCGCAGTCTCGCGCACCTCCGGCGCTGTGGCCATCAAATCAATCAGCGCAGGCCCGCCCCACCAGAAGACCATCGCCAGCGCCACCGAGAACCCCACTCCCCAATAGCTCGACACAATGACTGCCCGGCGCAGGCGCGCAGAATCCCGTGCCCCGACTGCCCCACCCACCAACGCCTCGGCGCTGAAGGCAAAGCCGTCCAGCGCAAATGCGGTCATCTGCAGAAGCTGGATCAACACCTGATTGGCGGCCAATGTCACATCGCCAAGATCCGCACCGAGAAACAGGAAGGTGGTAAATGACAGGTTCAGCAAGACCGAACGCACCATGATGTCGCCATTGACCTGCATCATCCGCTTGATCCGCACGCGATCAAAGATCCGCGCCCAGTCGTGCCACTGATCACCGGCAAAGGCCGATCCGCAAAGCCAGAGACCTAAGGCCAGCCCCGACCACTCCGCGATCAACGTCGCAGTCGCGACGCCTTCGACGCCCCAACCCAGCCCCAGCACGAACCACAGATCCAGCACGATATTGAGGCCATTCATCCAGATCTGCAGCAAGAACACTCCCCGCGTGCGCTCCATCGCGATCAGCCAACCTGTGACGGCATAAAGGCCGATGGTCGCAGGCGCACCCCAGATTCGGATTTCCAGATATTGCCGCGCCAGCCCCTCCACCTCGGCACTGGCGGGGGCCAGCGTAAAGGCTCCCCAAAAGACCAAAGCCTGCGCCAGAATGAAGAACAGCCCCGCGCCGCCCGCAAGGAGCAGCCCTCGCATCAACAGCGCGCCGATCTCGGCCTCATCGCCAGCACCGCGCGCCTGTGCCGCCAGACCAGTGGTGCCCATGCGCAAAAAGCCAAAGATCCAATAGATCGTCGACAGGATGACCGCGCCTATGCCCACGGCACCAATGGGGGCGGCCTCGCCCAGCTGGCCCACCACGCCCGTATCCACCGCGCCGAGAATGGGCACGGTGGCATTGGACAAGACGATCGGCAGCGCGATTTTGAGCACCCGGGAATGGGTGATGGGGCCAGATGCCTCTGACATGAATAAAATCCTTGAAATCAGTCGCCTGAGCGGCGATCCTGCGGCATCAGGAAATGCCCCGTTGCCTGCGCAAAGAGCTTGTCCTTGTGATCCTGCCAGGCGGCCACATGCACCGACGCATAGCGCCGACCGGAACGATTAACAGTCGCACGCGCATAGGAATCCCGTGGCAGGCCCGAACGCAGATAGTCCACTGTAAAATCGATGGTTTTAGGCAGACGCGGCATCTTGCCAGCCGCCATCGTCTCCACGTCCAACTCGCCGCTTTCAAACTGCGGCCAGAGGTGGAACCACTGCAGGGTGATCACCGAGGTGACCTCCAGAAAGGCCGCCGTCGCCCCACCGTGGATCGCGGGCAGCATCGGATTGCCGATCAGATTGTTGTGAAAATGCATGGTCGAGGTCAGCTCATCGCCACGCCGCTCGAAGGTGATGCCAAGAAACCCGATGTAAGGCACCGATTCCACCAAGGCCGCAAGAGCCGCATCGCGGCGTTGCTTGATCACTTGCACGGGCTCAGGACGGGGGCGGCTCATTGCTTTGGCTCCAGCGTGAAGGCGCCAGAGGCAGTTGCGACGGGCACTTCGGTTTCCTCATCCGTCGCCACCGCGCGCACGAAGGCGACATTGCGGGTCACGTGGTGACAGGTTGCGGTGGTGGTGATGGTCTGCCCCGGCGTCGCTCCGCGCATATAATCAATCCGCAAATCAATGGTGGCAGTACTAGACGGCTCGCTCGGGTGGCTCATCACGGCCGCGCCACAGCAGGTATCCATCAGGGCCGAAACCGCACCGCCATGGATCACGCCAGTATCCGGATCCCCGATCAGTTTCTTATCATAGGGCATCACGATCACCGCCCGCCCATTGCCGATCTCGGTCAGCTCCATCCCCAAAGCCTTTGAGTGCGGGATCGCCTCAATGAACTGGCGCGCCAATTGGGTCTTGTCTGCCATCGGATGCTCCTTACCGCTATCGGCTCTTTTATCAGACGCTCCTTACCAAAGCGCAAGGCTTGCAAAACTCCCAGTTGCACCGCTCGGTTCAGATGCTTAGGTTGCCCGAGCAAGGGAGGACATGGATGACCGAGACAAAACTGTCATTCAAGGAGATGTGCGCAGAGTTCGATGTGACGCCGCGCACCCTTCGGTACTATGAATATATCGAGCTGTTGCAGCCCGAACGTCAGGGGCGTTCACGGTTCTACGGCGCGCGCGAAGTGGCGCGGATGAAGCTGATCCTGCGCGGGCGCAAGTTCGGCTTTCAGCTCGAAGAGATCCGCCAATGGTTGCTGATCTACGACAAGGAAGGCGACGAAGCGCAAAACCGCGCCTTTATCGAGATGGCCGACCGGCAACTGAAGGAACTGGAACTCCAGCGCCAGCAGATCAACGAGGCGATGGACGAACTCACGGATCTGCGCAAGGTGACGCTGGATTTATTGAAGTAGGTCACTCGCCCGTTTCCCCCCACCGAAAGTAGCTGCGCAGGGTACATCAATGGGCATACACGACTGCATCGGCGAGACCTCTTTCTATCCGCAGCTGCTGATCGGAGCTGGGGTTCTGATCTCGGGTATTTTCGTAAAGCTCAAGGAGGACCTCACTGTCGCACAAATGTGCACGGTCTTGGTCGGTCGTCGCAAGATATCCAGCAACAAACTGCAATGGGCGCTTCTGGTGCTTACGTTACTGCTCCCTCTCGTGCTGTGGCTGTATCTCATCGACAGATGCATGTCATAGGGGCCTAGTGGTAAACTCAAATCAGCCTGTTTGCGGATGCTTTGCGGACACATGGCGCTGATTTAACCTCTAAAATTTTTGGCTTTTCCCCAAAACGTCACGTCAATTCGCCCTGCCACCACGTCACCCCTCAAAATGACGCGGCGTCGGAGTTACGTAAACGTCAAGTTCATGTTGTAACTCTCGTCAAGAGCCGCCAAGGTTTACGCAGACGACGCCAACGTAAAGCAACATCTGAGTGACGCCCCATGAGTGAAGACACCAAATCCATTCGCGAGATGTGCGACGAGTTCGGAGTAACGCCGCGCACGTTGCGATTTTACGAAGCCAAGGAATTGTTGTTCCCGATCCGGGACGGCCAAAAGCGGCTCTTTACCAAACGCGATCGGGCGCGGCTGAAACTGATCCTGCGCGGCAAGCGGTTTGGCTTCAGCCTGGAGGAAATCCGCCAGCTTCTCGATCTTTATCATATGGGCGACCAGCAGCTCACACAGCTGAGCCGCACCTATGAGATCGCGCAGGACCGTCTGGCCGATATGGAACGCCAGCGCGACGAGCTGACCGAGGCCATTGATGACCTGAAGGATCAGTTGAAATGGGGCGAGAAAGTCATCGCCTCAATGAAAACAAACGCCAAGGCGGCCGAGTAACCTCACCGCCCTGCCCGCCAGATTGAACACGCAAACCGCACCACTCCAACCTTTGAGGACCGCGATGCCGAGCTATACCGCCCCCACCAAGGACACCCAATTTGTTCTGCATGACGTGCTGAACATCAAGGACGCAGGAATCCCCGGCTATGACGAGCTGGAGCCCGATTTCACCGGCGCCGTTCTGGAAGAAGCCGGCAAGATCGCCCGCGATGTGCTGCACCCGCTGAATGTGGTTGGCGACACCGAGGGCTGCCGTCTGGAAAACGGTGTGGTCTACACCCCGACCGGCTTTAAGGCCGCTTTTGAACAAGTCAAAGAAGGCGGCTGGCCCGGTCTCGACATGCCGGAACAATACGGCGGCCAGAACATGCCTTATGTGATCGGCACCGCCGTGGGCGAGTTTTTCTCTGGCGCGAACCAGGCGTTTACCATGTATCAGGGCCTGACCCATGGCGCGGCCTCGGCCATTCTGGCACATGGCACCGACGCACAGAAAGACACCTATCTGCCCAAGATGGTCTCTTGCGAGTGGACCGGCACCATGAACCTGACGGAGCCCCATTGCGGCACCGATCTGGGTCTGATGCGCACCAAGGCAGAACCGCAGGACGATGGCTCTTATAAGATCACCGGCCAGAAGATCTTTATCTCCGCTGGCGATCACGACATGTCCGACAATGTGATCCATCTGGTGCTGGCCAAGATCCCCGGCGGCCCCGAAGGCATCAAGGGCGTGTCGCTCTTTATCGTGCCGAAGTTCATCGTGAATGAGGACGGCACCCCGGGCGAGCGCAACGGTGTTTCGGTCGGCAAGATCGAAGAGAAGATGGGCATTCACGGCAATTCCACCTGCGTGATGAACTACGACGCCGCGACCGGCTGGCTCTTGGGGGACATGCACAAGGGCATGCGCGCTATGTTCACCATGATGAACGAAGCACGTCTGGGTGTGGGCATGCAGGGTCTGGCGCAGGCCGAAGCGGCCTATCAGAACGCAGTGGAATACGCCAAGGACCGCCTTCAGGGCCGTGACGTGACCGGCGCAAAGAACCCCGATGGCCCGGCCGATCCGCTGATCGTACACCCCGATATTCGCCGTAACCTCATGGATCAAAAGAGCTTTGCCGAGGGCGCACGGGCGTTCATCCTCTGGGGAGCGACCATGATCGACAAGGCGCATCGCTCTGAGGACAAGGACGCCGATGGGCTGATCTCTCTGCTGACGCCGGTCATCAAAGGCTTCCTGACCGATAAGGGCTATGACATGACCGTGCAGGCCCAGCAGGTTTACGGCGGCCATGGCTACATCGAGGAATGGGGCATGTCGCAATACACCCGCGACGCCCGTATCGCGATGATCTACGAGGGCGCAAACGGTGTGCAGGCGCTGGATCTGGTGGGCCGCAAACTGGCGCAGGATGGCGGCAAACATGTGATGGCCTTCTTTGACATGGTCAAAGGGTTCTGCAAGGAAAACGCCGAGATTTCCGAAGACTACGCCAAGGACTTCATCGAGCCTCTGAAGGCAGCCTCCAAGGATCTGCAAGCGGCGGGGATGTATTTCATGCAAAACGGCATGAAGAACCCCAACAACGCGCTCGCTGGCTCCACCGACTTCATGCATATGTTCGGCCATGTCTGCCTTGGCCTGATGTGGGCGATGATGGGCAAAGCCGCACAAAAGGCGCTTGACGAAGGGGCCTCTGACGCGGCGTTCTACGAGACAAAACTCGCCACCGGCCGCTACTACATGGCACGTCAACTGCCCGCGACCAAACTGCATCTTGCCCGCATCGAGACCGGTGCCGACACGGTGATGGCTCTCGACGCCGCGCAGTTCTGATCGCGCTCTTTGACATGACATGGGATGTGCCCCTGAGGGGCATATCCACCCTTGGCCGCCGGGGCGCATTTGGAATTGAGAGGATCCGAATATGCCCAAACGCTTTCGCCTGACCCGCCGCTTTCCCGTCGCCATGACGGAGGATGGCTTTCGCAGGCTCAAACGCTTTGCCCAGGAGGCAGGACTGGATGAGGGAGAAGCGCTGTCGTTTCTGTTCGAGAATTTTGACAGCGTGACCAACCATGAAAACCTGACCCACCGGTTGCGGCTGTTCAACGCCGAGCTGGAGGATCGCAAACGCTAGCGCACGGCAAGGACTGCCACGCGCTTAAGGGGGAGAGATGAGCGCAGAGCTGGATTTTCGCACATCATCTGCATGGATGACCGACGAGCACAAAATGCTCGCTGACATGACGCAGAGCTTTATCACCAGGGAGTGGGCCCCAAAGTTCGAACGCTGGCGCAAGCAGGGCGAGATGGACCGCTCCACCTGGGCTGAGGCCGGTGAACTGGGCCTGCTCTGCCCCTCCATCCCCGAGGAATTCGGCGGCGCGGGCGGCGATTTTGGCCATGAGGCGGCGATCCTGATCGAGGCCAGCCGCGCCAATCTCGCCAGCTGGGGCCACGGCATCCATTCGGGCATTGTGGCGCATTACATCCTGTCCTATGGCACAGAAGAGCAAAAACAGCGTTGGCTGCCCAAGATGGTGTCCGGCGAGCTGGTCGGTGCGCTGGCGATGACAGAACCCTCAACCGGGTCTGACGTGCAGGCCATCAAGACCAAGGCCATTCGCGATGGCAATGATTATCGGCTGTCCGGGCAGAAAACCTTTATCACCAATGGCCAGCACGCCAACCTGATCCTTGTGGCCTCAAAAACGGACCCGTCCCTT
This sequence comes from Tritonibacter mobilis F1926, assembly GCF_000376545.2. Classification (NCBI taxonomy): domain Bacteria; kingdom Pseudomonadati; phylum Pseudomonadota; class Alphaproteobacteria; order Rhodobacterales; family Paracoccaceae; genus Tritonibacter; species Tritonibacter mobilis. Next base: position 1,202,556 of record NZ_CP015230.1, on the reverse strand, counting down.
GGGTCAAAAGGCATCTCGCTGGTGGGGCTTGAAACAGATGGCGCCGACGGGTTCACCCGTGGCCGCAATCTCGAAAAGGTCGGCCTGCACGCAGCGGACACGTCGGAACTGTTCTTCGACGATATCGCGGTGCCGCCGGAAAACATCCTTGGCGGTGCCGAGGGTCAGGGCTTTTACCAGATGATGCAACAACTGCCGCAGGAACGGCTGATCATCGCCTGCGGCGCGGTTGGCGCGATGCAGGGCGCGGTCGAGCGCACCATCGCCTATTGCAAGGAGCGCGAAGCCTTTGGCGGGCCTCTGACCCAATTTCAGAACACCCGCTTCAAGCTCGCTGAATGCCTGACCAAGAGTAAAGTCGCCCGCGCGTTCCTTGATGAATGCATGGTCGACCACCTACGTGGGAACTTAAGCGTCGATAAAGCGGCGATGGCCAAATACTGGATCACCGACACCCAAGGCGCTGTGCTCGATGAGTGTTTGCAACTGCACGGAGGATACGGGTTCATGCAGGAATACGCCGTGGCGGAAATGTGGACCGATGCCCGTGTGCAGCGCATTTACGGCGGCACCAATGAGATCATGAAAGAGCTGATTGCGAGGTCGCTGTGACAGTTCCAGCGCTTTCCCTTGCCGCGTCTGACGGATGCCTCCGGCGGGGATATTTGAGAGAAGTTGAAGGTATGGGGCGCGCCTGCCCCCGGGCTCTCCGCCTAATGGGCAAGCGCGCCTTCAGCTTCTGCGGTCATCGGCTTCCCAGCCTGTACCGCACTGCCATGTTATCGCCATCTTGGTTAACAAACGCTGACTATCCTTCATCTTCTTCAAAATATCCCACGGGGGTGCGGGGGGGTGAACCCCCCGCCGCGACATCGCCACTGGGAGGGGCGATTTGATATGAAACTCTATTGTTTTGGCGAATCCGGCCATTCCTACAAGGCGGCGCTGGCGCTTGAGCTTGCGGGGCTTGCGTGGGAGCCGGTCTTTGTTGACTTTTTCAACGGCACCACACGCGGCGATGCGTTCCGAAGTGACGTCAATGAAATGGGCGAGTGTCCGGTTTTAATTGATGGTGACGTAACGCTCAGCCAGTCCGGCGTGATCCAGCAGTATCTGTCCGAGACCTATGGCAAGTTTGGTGGAACCACCCCGGAAGAGAAACGGGAAGTCCTGCGCTGGCAGCTCTGGGACAATCACAAACTGTCTTCAAACGCGGGCCTGTGCCGGTTTTTGATGAATTTCCTGCCCAAAGACAAACGCCCGGCTGAAGTAATTGCATTCCTGCAAGGACGCCTCAAAGCGGCCTACGCAGTTCTGGACAAACACCTGGAGGGCCGCGACTGGATCGTGGGCGAAAGCCTCACCAATGCCGACCTTACCTGCTGTAGCTACCTCTATTACCCGGAGCCTTTCGGCTTTGACCGCAAGGATTACCCCAATATCGACGCCTGGCTGTCGCGCCTCAGCGCCCTGCCCGGCTGGAAACACCCCTATGACCTGATGCCCGGCAACCCGTCGGATCGAGCTTGAGGAGACCAATATGACCGAAGCTTACATCTATGATTCCGTCCGCACCCCGCGCGGCAAAGGCCGCAAGGACGGCGCACTCCATGAGGTGACCTCCGTGCGCCTCTCTGCCCTGACCCTGAACGCGCTGAAAGAGCGCAACAACCTCGAAGGCCATGCGGTCGAGGATGTGATCTGGGGCAACGTCACGCAGGTGATGGAACAGGGAGGCTGTCTGGCGCGCTCTGCGGTGCTCGCCTCCGATCTGGATCAATCCATTCCGGGCCTTGCGATCAACCGCTTCTGCGCCTCTGGCATGGAAGCGGTGAACCTCGCTGCAAACCAAGTCAAAGGTGGCGCGGGAGATGGCTATATTGCGGGCGGCGTCGAGATGATGGGCCGTGTGGCGATGGGCTCTGACGGGGCGGCGATTGCCGTGGACCCAACCCTTGCGATGGACACTTATTTTGTGCCTCAGGGGATCTCCGCCGATATCATCGCGACCCAGTATGGGTTTACCCGCGAGCAGGCCGATGCGCTGGCGGTGGAATCCCAGCGCCGTGCCAAGGCCGCGTGGAATAACAACCGCTTTGCCAAGTCGATCATCACCGTGCGCGACCAGAACGGTCTGGCGATCCTCGATCATGATGAATACATGCGCCCCGGCACCGATATGCAGGCACTTGGCGCGCTCAATGCGTCCTTTCAGATGATGGGCGAAGTGATGCCGGGCTTTGATGCCGTGGCAAAACTGAAATATCCGCATCTGGAAAAGGTCAACCACATCCACCACGCCGGGAACTCCTCGGGGATCGTGGATGGTTCTGCCGCGCTGTTGATCGGCAACAAGGAATTTGGCGAGCGTCATGGCCTGAAGCCGCGCGCCCGTATCAAGGCGACTGCCAAGATCGGCACCGACCCGACTATCATGCTGACTGGCCCTGTGCCTGTGACCGAGAAGATCCTCAAAGAGACCGGCATGACAATCTCCGATCTGGATCTTTTCGAGGTCAACGAAGCCTTTGCCTCGGTGGTCTTGCGCTTCCAGCAGGCCTTTGACGTCGATCCGGCCTTGGTGAATGTGAACGGCGGATCCATCGCCATGGGGCACCCGTTGGGGGCGACCGGTGCGATCATCATCGGCACGCTGCTGGACGAGCTGGAGCGGCAGGACAAGGAATGCGGCCTTGCCACGCTCTGCATTGCATCCGGCATGGGTGCGGCCACCATCATCGAGCGCGTCTAAGCGACGCCTTCTCACCTGATAGGGTTGGAGACAAAGACTATGACCGATTTCAAATACGACGTAGACGCCGATGGCATCGCCATCATCACATGGGACGCTGAAGGCAAAAGCATGAACGTCCTCACCCGCGAGGCCTTTGGCCTGGTGGAGGAATATATTGACCGTGCACTTGGCGATGACGCCGTCAAAGGCGTGGTGATCACTTCCGGCAAGAAAGACTTTGCGGGCGGCATGGACCTGAATGTGCTGGCCACCATCCGCGAGGAATCCGGTGAAAATCCGGCACAGGGCCTGTTTGATTTTACGATGAATGGCCACCGCATCCTGCGCAAGCTGGAGCGCGCCGGGATGGACGCCAAGACGAACAAGGGCGGCAAACCGATTGCCTGTGCCATCAATGGCACCTGTGCGGGCATCGGCACCGAGATTGCGCTGGCCTGTCATTACCGCAGCATGACCGACAACCCAAAGGCCAAGATCGGCCTGCCGGAGATCCTGCTGGGCATCTTCCCCGGTGGCGGCGGTACCATCCGCTATTCGCGCATGGTGGGCGCAGTCAACGCCGCCCCCGTGCTGCTCGAAGGCAAGATGCTGGACCCTAAAAAGGCAAAATCCGCAAGCCTCGTGGATGAGGTTGCCGCCGATCCGCTGGAGGCGGCGCGTCAGTGGGTGCTCAATGCCAAAGACGCCGACATCGTCAAGCCGTGGGATCAGAAGGGCTATAAAATGCCCGGCGGCGCGCCTTATCATCCTGCGGGTTTCATGAACTATGTCGGTGCTTCCGCCATGGTGCATGGCAAGACCCAAGGCGCGTTCCCGGCGGCCAAGGCGCTGCTCTCTGTGGTCTATGAAGGCGCGCTGGTGGATTTCGACACTGCGCTGCGCATTGAGGCGCGCTGGTTCACCCATGTGCTGATGAACCCGTCGTCCTCTGCGATGATCCGCTCGCTGTTCCTCAACAAGCAAGCGCTTGAGAAAGGCGCCGTGCGGCCCAAGGGCATCGAGGATCAGTCCGTCAAGAAGATCGGCGTTTTGGGCGCGGGTATGATGGGCGCGGGCATCGCATTGGTGTCGGCGCAGGCGGGCATGGAAGTCGTGCTGATCGACCGCGACCAGGACGCCGCCGACAAGGGCAAGGCCTACTCCGCCGCCTATATGGACAAGGGCATCAAGCGCGGCAAAGCCACGCCCGAGAAGAAAGAGGCGCTGCTGGCGCAGATCACGGCAACACCGGATCTGGAAGTGCTGAAGGGCTGCGATCTGATCATTGAGGCGGTGTTTGAAGACCCGAGCGTAAAGGCCGAGATGACCAAGAAAGTTGAAGCGATCATCCCCGAGGATTGCATCTTTGCCTCCAACACCTCGACCCTGCCGATCACCAGCCTCGCCGAGGCCTCGGTCCGACCGGAGCAGTTCATCGGCATTCACTTCTTCTCGCCGGTTGAGAAGATGTTCTTGGTGGAGATCATCAAAGGCGAGAAAACCGGGGATCGCGCGGTGGCCAAGGCGCTGGACTATGTGCGCCAGATCCGCAAGACGCCGATCGTGGTCAATGATGCGCGCTTCTTCTACTGCAACCGCTGCATCATCCCCTACATCAACGAAGGCGCTCGGATGATCACCGAAGGTGTCTCGCCAGTGCTGATCGACAATGCGGCGCGCCAGCTGGGCTTCCCGGTGGGGCCGATCCAGCTCACCGATGAGACCTCGATTGATCTTGGGGCGAAAATCGCACGGGCCACCAAGGCCGCGATGGGCGATGCCTATCCCGACAGCCCGGCGGATGATCTGATCTTCTGGATGGAAGACCAAGGGCGTCTGGGGCGCAAGGCCAATGCGGGCTTCTTTGATTATGATGACAAAGGTAAACGAGTTGAGTACTGGAAGGGCCTTGCGGAGAAATACCCGCAAGCTGCCGAGCAGCCGGATTTGATTGAGGTGCAGGAACGGCTGATGTTCGCGCAGGTCCTTGAGGCCGTCCGGGCGCTGGAAGAAGGTGTGTTGATGGACATCCGCGAGGGCGACGTGGGCGCTGTTCTGGCCTGGGGCTTTGCACCGTGGTCCGGTGGACCGCTCTCGTGGCTCGACATCATCGGCACACCCTATGCGGCGGAGCGCTGCGACCAGCTGGCAGAGGCATATGGCGACCGTTTTGCCTGCCCGCCGCTGTTGCGTGAGATGGCGGAGAAAGGCCAGACCTTCTATGGCCGTTTTGCGCCGGAAGAGGATCAGGCGGCCTGATCTCTGCACACATGTGATCTAAAAAGTCGCCCCTCGCGGGGCGGCTTTTTTTCTTTTGCGAGGCTCTACCTCGCGCTCAGAGGTATTTAGAAAAAGGTGAAAGACAGGTGCGCGGTGATGCGCTATGACGCGTGTGCGCTTGGCAAGACTGTCGCGCCACTTCCCCCCTGAAATTATGTGAGGTTGGTCATGGGTGACCATTTGTATGTCGTAACGGGTGGTCCCGGGTCCGGCAAAACGACATTGATAGAGGCGCTGGGTCTGCACGGCATTGCATCGATGCCTGAGGCCGGACGCGCCATTATCCGCGATCAGATCGCCATCGGTGGACAAGCGTTGCCTTGGGCGGATCGGGGGTTGTTTGCGCAAACCATGCTGAGCTGGGATATGCGCTCCTATCACGAGGCCACAAAGCTGCCGGGGCCGGTTTTGATGGATCGCGGCATCCCGGATACCCTTGGATATCTGCGCCTGTGTAACCTGCCGGTGCCAGCGCATGTGGAAAAGGCGGCTGGGATGTTTCGCTACAATCCACGCGTGTTCATTGCGCCCTACTGGCCGGAGATCTTTGGTCAGGATGCGGAGCGCAAACAGGGTGAGGCGGAAGCGCGTGCGACATTTGAGGTGATGCAGCGCACCTATCAGTCCTTGGGGTATGAGGTGATTACCTTGCCCAAGGCCCGCGTTGAAGATCGCGTGGCGCTGGTGCTTTCGCATCTAAGTCAGGGCTGAAACAGAGAAAACCCGCCGCCGAAAGGATCGGCTGGCGGGTCGTCTGCTCTGGAGGGGGTGAGAGAGAGCGTGTAATCAGGCGAAGGTTGCGTATTGCGGCTCGCCAGTGCCGCCGGTGCCTGCCATCGCGCCGGCGGGGGTCCAGAAGCTGTCTTCGGTGATCATGTCGATCACCAATTCACGGGCTTCGGAGGCGGAGAGGATGGTGTAAAGCTCCTCGGACTGAGCGGTCACGCAGTAGTGCATCAGGTCGTGATCTGCGGGGCAGAAGGCCAGAACGCCGGCCTCGATATAGACGACCTCATCCTCATCAAAGTTGAGAACGATGGTTTCCATGGTCACCTGCTGCGGTGCGCGGGTGATACCGCGGTATCCTTCGAGGGCGCAGGCGGGAACCACTGCAAAAGGATCTCCCAGCGCATCCTCAAGGAGGTCATGCTCCAGCAAGATGCCCTGCTCTGGCTTGACCCACATCGGGTTGCGGTTGCCGAGTGCATCGCGGGGGATGTAGATGGGCGCCATTTCCTGTGCAGAGGCGGTGTCGCCCAGAACCAGAACGCGGCGTTCAATGGATTTTACGGGGCGCATGCCGTGATCGAAGGTCAGAACCTCATCGCCGGTGGAGAGGGCTTCTACCGGGCGCCAACCAGTCGCAGTTGCAACCATGGTCCCTGCGAGAAAGCCCGCCTGACCTGTGGCCACCATCGGAAACTCGGTGGTGAATGCTTCTGCCATCGGGGAGGCATTCCGTTTTGCAAACCAATCCAGCATGTTCCTGTCCTTTCGACACTTAAGTTGCTCCGGACCTCGGGGGCTCGAAGCTCCAATCGCCGTTCCGTGAATTCTTTGTAGCAAACCGGGCGGGCCTGGGCGCGGTCTCTTAGGGAGCCGCTCTGTATCAAAGGGATAGGGGGTAATCGTTAAAAGAGTATTCAAATCGTCCGATTTCGAGGTGGCAGCACGTCCTTACGGCATCAATCGCCTGTGAATCATAGTAAATACGCCAGTCGGGATCGCGCCGCGACTCATTCACACGGGGCAATTCCAGTGCGAATCCCAAGTGATCGAACAAAGGTGCGGTATCCTTGGCGAAATGTTCGAGCCTTATGTAAAGGCTGCAATGCTCATACCCGTCCGACTGCATCATATAAGACGGAGCCGGTTGAGACTTGAGCGCGCGCATCACCAAAGGATCGGTCACAAAACTGGTAAACGGCAGCGCATGCGCCAGTGGCACCATCGGATGATCAAAGGATTGCTCTTTGAGCCAGTGATAGAGGCTGACCATGCGATCAAAAGGATTGCGCACCAGCGTGAAGGCAAACATCTGACGCAGCTCTTCGCGGCTGGCGAGACCCTCGATATCGGCAAGGGTTGAGTGTTTCCACAATCGCCCCCGCGTTTGGGTGCCATGCAGGCGGCGGCGGCGTTTAACGGCCTTCGGCGTGTCGCCCAGCATCTCGTCCCCGGCCATGGCGCGCGCCTCCAGCGCCAGCGCGAGCGCGGTGCCGCCGGTCTTGGGGATATGAATAAAGACGTAGTTGCGCCCGCGCGAAAGGATCATGCGCAGAGGCTAACCCATTAAGGCGCATTGGGAAACAGCGAAGCGGAGGCGGCCTATGCAGCATAAATACCGCCAACGCACGCAATCTCTTTCAATTTTCACATCTCCAGCGCAATATTCGACCTCATGGACAAAACGGCAAGACCGGGGAGGAGGAACCATGGGATGGCTGGCAGATGAAACCGGGCTGGATCGGACGGCGGCGAACTATGTGCCGCTGACACCGCTGTCGCATTTGCAACGCGCGGCGCACGTCTTTGCCGAGGACACGGCCCTTGTCTACGGCCAAACCCGGCGCACCTATGCGCAGTATCACGATCGCTGTACCCGGCTGGCGGCGGCGCTGGCCGGCATGGGGGTGACGCCCGGCGATGTGGTTGCCACCTTGCTGCCAAATATCCCGGCGCAGGCCGAGGCGCATTTTGGCGTGCCCGCCTGTGGTGCGGTGCTCAATACGATCAACATCCGGCTGGACGTGGATACCGTCGCCTATATCTTTGAACACGGAGAGGCCAAGGTGGCGCTGGTCGACAGCGAATTCCTCGCGCTGGCCGAGGCCGCCAAGGCGCAAATAGCAGGTGATGGCCCGATCCTCATCGAGGTGCCAGATCCCGAGGCGGGTGTGCCCGCAAGCGGACGCCATGCCATCTATGATGAAATCCTCGCTGCTGCAGCCGATGATTTTGACTGGATCATGCCCGAGGACGAATGGGAAAGCCTTGCGCTCAACTACACCTCCGGCACCACCGGGCGGCCCAAGGGTGTGGTCTATCACCATCGTGGCGCCTATCTGATGACCATGGGCACGGTGATTTCATGGCAACTGCAATTGCGCCCGATTTATCTGACCATTGTGCCGCTGTTTCACTGCAACGGCTGGAATCACACGTGGATGATGCCAGTGCTGGGTGGCACCGTGGTTTGCTGCCGTAACACAACCGCCGAGGCGATTTATAATGCCATCGCCGATGAGGGAGTGACCCATTTTGGTGGCGCGCCCATCGTGCTCAATATGATCGTCAACGCCAAGGATGCGGAGCGGCGTGCCTTTGACCACACGGTCGAGGTCTTTACCGCAGGCGCGCCCCCTGCCCCGGCGACGCTGGAAAAGATCGAACGACTGGGGTTTCACGTCACACAGGTTTACGGTCTGACGGAAACCTATGGCCATGTCACCGAATGCCTCTGGAAAGGAGACAGCTGGAACACGCTCGACACCGCCGGGCGGGCCGCGATCAAGGCCCGTCAGGGTGTGGCCTTTCCGATGATGGACCATATCACCGTGGTCGACGCAGAGATGAAACAGATCCCGATGACTGGCACGGATCAAGGCCAGATCGTGATGCGCGGCAATTCGGTCATGAAAGGCTATCTGAAAAACCCCGAGGCTACCACAGAGGCCTTTGCCGGCGGCTATTTCCATTCCGGCGACATCGCGGTGCAGCATCCCGATGGCTATATCCAGATCTCAGACCGGGCCAAGGACATCATCATTTCAGGCGGAGAGAATATCTCCTCCGTGGAGGTCGAAGGCGTGCTGATGGGTCACCCGGATGTGAACCTTGCTGCGGTGGTGGCAAAGCCAGACGAAAAGTGGGGCGAAGTGCCCTGTGCCTTTGTGGAGTTGAAAGAGGGCGCAGAGGTCGACGAAGCAGCCCTGATCGCCTTCACCCGCCAGACGCTTGCCGGTTTTAAGACCCCAAAAGCGGTATTTTTTGGGGAACTGCCCAAGACATCGACCGGTAAGATCCAGAAGTTTGAACTGAGAAAACGGTTCGCTGGCGGGAGTTGAAGACGATCTCCACCCGCGGATTGGGGACGCTTTTGTAAAATGACACTGGATGGCAAAGATCTGTCAGACCGGGCGAGAAGCTGCGATTGCTGACATTCAGCACGCAGACCACAAATGGAAACGAAGAGGACAAAACTACCGTTTTGTCGTTAGGCGTGAGTGTCCGGTTTCATCACGACGCTATTGTAACCGCGCCACTAGAAACTCCATCAGCGCTCTTACGCGCCGTGGCTGGACTGCTCCTGCTGGGTAAACCATGTGAAGCGCGTTCGGTTCTGGTGAAAACGCCTGCAGTACCTCAACAAGGCCTCCAGATGCCAGATCCGTCCGGACATCCCATTCCGACTTTCGTGTAATACCCTGCCCGCCCAGACACCACCGCCGAATGAGGCCTCCATCATTGGCAATGCGGTTCCCAAAGACCCGCCTCGTTTTCATCTGCCCGTCGATCACAAACGCCCAATCCCGATCAGTGTTGGCTCCAAAGCGCATGATCAGGCAGTTGTGATGGCTCAGATCATCTGGATGCATGGGCGTTCCGTTGCGCTTCAGATAATCGGGGGACGCGCAGACGATCCGACGGTTTGCCCCGAGCTTGCGCGACTTCATCGTGCTATCGGACAATTCGCCAAAGCGGAGCGCAAGGTCGATGCCCTGCCCGACCAAATCGATAATTCCGTCACTGAGCGTCAGGTCGATCGCGATTTCCGGGTGCTCTGACATGAATTGATCCAGCAGCGGCACGAGTTGCGTGCGACCTAGATCACTCGGCGCACTCATGTGGATCATGCCGGATATTTTTTCCACCCCCAGCTTGATCCTTGCTTCTGTTTCCTCCGTCTCTGCCAATATGCGCCGCGCGCCCGTGACCAACTCGCGGCCCTCGTCTGTCAGACTGATCGAGCGCGTTGTTCGCGTCAGCAGGCGCGCTCCGTAATGCGCTTCGAGTGCAGCGAGCCGCTCTGTGACCGTCGCGGGCGACAATCCAACCTCACGACCCGCCGCCGCAAGCCCAGCTTTTTCCACTATCAGCAGGAACAGCTTGAGATTTTCTATCAGCATGGATGCTTCATTATTCGCCTATTCCGAATTATCAATTGGGATTTTAGGCAATTATTTGCCCTAAGGATAGGCGATAGATGATGATCAACGAAAGGAGATCATCATGCATCTCGACCACATCACCATCCGAACACGCGATTTGCCCGGGACACGGGCCTTCTTGCTTACGGTCTTTGATGAGTTGCAAGAGCGCGCAAGGCCCGAGGCGATCCATCGTATTCCGGGGCACTGGCTCTATGCTGGTGACAAGCCAATCATCCATCTGATCGGCGCGCGGGGCTACGGCACGGATACCGCCGCCGAAGCCTACGATCATGTGGGCATCCATCTTGATGATTACAGGGGCTTTCGCGCCAAGCTCGAAGCTCTGGGTATCCGCTATTCAGCGATGGACCTCGAAGATCTGGATGAACGGAGGCTGTTTTTCCGCACGCCTTCCGGTCCGCTCATCGAAGCCGTTTTCCACGACCCCATGCCTCAACGAGAGGAGACCCTTCAATGACCTTCACCAAGGAAACCAAAACCATTGTGATCGGCGGTACATCCGGGATCGGAAAAGCCGTTGCAACTGCGCTTGCAAACCGCGACGGAACTATTGAAGTGGCAAGCCGGTCCACTGGACTTGATGTGAAAGACGAAGCGGCGATTGAAGCTTACTTCGATGCGCAAGGTCCGGTCGATCATGTCGTTTTCACCGCAGGGTCATCAGCACCGGGCGGTGCAGTCACCGACGTGTCGTTTGATGCTGCAAAGCAAGCCTTTGACACAAAGTTCTGGGGGGCGATCGCGGTTGCCAGAGCAGCGGCGCGCCACATCAAACCCGGCGGATCAATCACGCTGACGTCCGGGTTCCTCGCCCGGCGCACGGTACCCGGTACCTACGTCAAAACTGCCATGAATGCGGCTCTAGAAGCGGTGGCCAAAATTCTGGCCAAAGAGCTGGCCCCGATCCGCGTCAATGTCGTCAGCCCCGGGCTGACCGATACCGAAGCCTACGCCGGTATGACGAGCGAGGCGCGCATGGCGATGCTCCATAACGCCGCGAAATCGCTGCCTGCGCGCAAGGTCGGCTGTGCCGATGATCTGGCCGCTGGCTACCTCTTCGCCATCGACAACCCCTTCGTCACCGGTGCCGTCATCGACATCGACGGTGGCGCATTGATCAACTGAAGGAGGCCCAAATCATGTCCCTCAAATCGAAAATGCCGCTGCAAGTCTGGATATTGACGCTCGCAGCATTCGCCATCGGCACGGCAGAATTTGTCATTGCCGGTATTCTGACCCAAGTGGCCGAAAGTCTGAATGTCTCTGAAGGTCAGGCCGGCCACCTCATCACTGCCTATGCGATGGCTATCGTCATTGGTGGGCCGATCCTGACACTCTGGCTGTCACGCTATCGCAAACGCGTTGTGCTGATCGGTCTTATGGTGCTCTTCGTCGCCTCGAACCTGATCACAGCCTTTGCAACTGATTACACGACACTGATGATCAGCCGGGTCATGGCCGGTCTGACACAGGGGCCATTCTACGGTATCGGAGCGGTTGTCGCCACGCGGCTGGTCACAAAGGACATGGAAGGCCAGGCGGTCGGCCAGATGTTTGCAGGCCTGACGCTGGCCAATGTACTGGGTGTTCCCGGCGGCGCGTGGATCGGCAATATGTTTGGCTGGAACACAACCTTCATCGTCGTCGCCGTGCTTGGTGCAATGGCTGCCGCCGCTATTGCGATTGCCATCCCACCACAAGGTGCTGAAAAGCCGAAATCCATCCGCTCGCAAATCGGCGCGTTCCGCAATCCGCAGCTGCTGGCCAGTTTGCTCATCACAACGCTTGGCTGGGTCGGCTTCATGACCTTCTACGGCTACATCGCGCCAATCGCAGAACAGGTCGCAGGCTTTGAACGGGCGTCCCTGACATGGATTCTGGTCATCATCGGGCTGGGTCTGGTGCTGGGGAACACGCTGGGTGGCAAGACTGCCGACAAAAACCTCCGCGCGTCCCTGATCGGCTGGCCTGCCGCAATGATCGCCGCGCTGATCGTCGTCGGTCTGGTGGCCTCGCAACCCTACCTGTTCGTTGCTGCGGCCTTCGTTTTTGGTGTCGTGTCTTTCGCCAACGTCCCACCGATGCAGATGCGCGTCATGAAGCATGGCGGTGAAGCGCCTGAGCTTGCCGCGACGGCCAATATCTCGGCCTTCAATATCGCCAACGCCCTGGGCGGCATCATCGGTGGCGCGGTTGTCGATAGCACACTGGGGGCCGCCTACATCCCCTTCGCCGCGATCATCGTGCCTGCACTCGGCCTCGTCTTCATCGTCTGGCAGGAGCGAAACCCCGCTCCTGCCCCCACCAAAGCCTGAGGTTGAAAGGACCCGAACATGACACTCTTCACCCCCGTATCCATCGGCGCGATCAATCTGCCCAACAGGGTGGTTATGGCCCCGATGACCCGCTCACGGTCGACACAACCGGGTGATGTGCCGAACGCCATGATAGCGGAGTACTACGCGCAACGCGCCAGCGCTGGCATGATCATCACAGAAGCCACGCAAATCTCACCCGAAGGTAAAGGGTACTCCTTCACGCCGGGCATCCATTCCGAAGCACAGATTGCCGGATGGAAACAGGTGACCGACGCAGTTCACGCCAAAGGCGGGCGCATCGTATTACAGCTCTGGCATGTCGGGCGAATGAGCCACCCGATGTTCCACGCAGATGGCAAGCCTGTTGCACCATCTGCCATTGCCCCGGATGCGACCGTCTGGATCGTGGATCCTGAAACGGGCAAAGGTGGCATGGTGGAATGCCCTGTTCCACGCGCGCTTGAAACAGATAAAATCGCCCGCATTGTCGAGGATTACCGCCTTGCGGCCCGCAACGCCAAAGCCGCCGGTTTCGATGGCGTCGAGATTCACGCAGCCAATGGATACCTCATCGACGCGTTCCTGCGCAGCACATCCAATCATCGCGCGGACGCCTATGGCGGTTCTGTGGAAAACCGCATCCGTTTTGCGGTGGCAGTTGCCGAAGCAGTTTCATCGCAGATGGGTGCAGACCAGACGGGCATTCGTTTCTCGCCCTTTATCACGCAGCGCGGGATGGACGATCCAGATGCGCCGCAGGCCATCCTGACTCTGGCGAAAAAGCTGGACCAGATCGGATTGGCCTACATCCACTTGGCCGAAGCCGATTGGGACGATGCGCCGCAAACGCCGGAATGGTTCCGCAAAGAACTTCGCGCGGCCTATTCAGGGTCGGTCCTCGTCGCAGGTGGTTACACGCCAGACATGGCCGTCGCCGCTATCAACAGCGGCTATGCCGATGCTGTGGCCTTTGGACGCCCGTTTATCGCCAACCCTGATTTGCCACGCCGCTTGGCTGAAAATCTTCCGCTGTCTCCCTTTGATAGCGACACGCTCTTTGGCGGCGATGCGCAGGGATACACCACCTACGAGGTCTCGGTATGACCGCCCCGCTCACAAAGCACGAGATCACCGAAGGCCGGGCAAATCCTCGGATCGGCACTGCGCTTGTCGCTGAAACCGACGGAATGCGCATCTGGCACCTCAGGGTGCCGCCGGGCGAAACTCATCCTCCCCATCGTCACGACCACCCCTATTTCTGGACAGTGCTGACCGATGGTACGGCGCGATCCCGCTTCGATGACGGTCGCGTGGTCGATGTAACCTACACCAACGGCCAGACCCAGCATTTCCCTGACCTGTCGCCCGACAATGCCTTTGTCCACGACCTGATCAACACCGGCGAGACAGAACTTGTCTTCGTCGCCGTCGAATTTACCAAACAAGGAGAAGACCTATGAAAGCTGTCGGATTCACACATTATCTGCCCATTGAGAACGAGAGTGCGTTTCGCGATCTCAACGTTGAAAAACCACTGCCCGAAGGCCGAGATATTCTGGTGAACGTCAAGGCTGTTGCCATCAATCCGGTGGACACGAAGGTACGCGCACCCAAAGACAAGGTGGAAGAGACACCACGCATCATCGGCTATGATGCATCCGGCGTGGTCGAAGCCGTCGGTCCGGATGTGACGCTCTTCAAGCCGGGAGATGAGGTGTACTATGCGGGCGACATCACCCGCTCGGGCACCAATGCGGAGTTCCATCTTGTCGATGAGCGGATCGCCGGCCGTAAGCCTGCGTCCCTGTCGCATGCCGAATCCGCCGCCCTCCCGTTGACGACAATCACAGCTTACGAGGCGTTTTTTGATCGTCTTGGCATAGACCGCGACGGGGCAGATGCCGGACAATCACTCCTTATCATCGGTGCGGGCGGTGGTGTCGGCTCCATTGGTATCCAGCTTGCCAAACAGGCCGGGTTAACAGTGATCGCCACCGCATCCCGTTCCGAAACTTCGGATTGGGTGAAATCGCTTGGCGCGGATCATGTCGTCAACCACCGCGAGGACATGGTTGCTCAGGTGCAAGCCATTGGCCTCAAGCACGTCGATCATATCGCGATCTTCAACGACATGCGGCACTGGGACACGGCGGTTGAGTTGATCTGCCCGCAAGGTGGCATTGTCAGTATCGACGACACCGATCTGCCTATGCCAATGGGTGGCATGAAGACCAAGGCCGCGAGCTTCCATTGGGAGTTCATGTTTGCCCGCTCCATGCACCAGACGCCGGACATGATCGAGCAGCATCACCTTCTCTCCTACGTGGCCGGTCAAATTGATGCGGGAAACATCAAGACAACCCTCTCCGAGGTTCTGTCCCCGATCAATGCCGCCAATATGCGCGAAGCGCACAGGCTGGTCGAAACGGGTCAGGCCAAAGGTAAGATCGTCGTCGAAGGATTTTAACCATTGTCACGGAACGGCGACAAACCGTTCCGTGCAACCAATTTAGGCGAGCAGCCCTTCATGCACCTTGCAGAACAGATGGCTCCGCTGGAAATTCGCGGCACGCAATACGAATAAGCGCGATCAAGCAGACCGCCTCTTTATTACGATGCTCAAACACCGCGCATCCCCCGCATCGGTATCTGACACATCATCTCGCCCTTCTGCCTTCGCGGGCGCATTCGCCCTCAGGTGTGCCCATCAACAGGCCAACGGGACGTCTTGCGCAGCCACATCTGGCTCATTTCTACCTCAACGCCCTCTCAACGCTCAGAAAAACACCTAAGCATTGCCATTTTAGCCGCAAAGCGGTTTGCCGCCGATGCAGCTTGCATGTTAAATAACATCTAGAACAACAGGAGCAGGCAATCCCGGTCGATGACGGTACTCCGTGAATTTCAGCGGCTTGAGGCGGTGGGCATCTGGCGGCCTTCGCCGTCAGAGCAGCGGCGCGACGTGATTGTCTCGCTCGGGGATGCGACGCTCACCATTACCGATATGCAAGATCGCCCCCTTGCCCATTGGTCGCTGGCTGCGGTCGAGCGAGCCAATCCCGGTGAGTTCCCTGCCCTTTATCATCCCGATGGTGACCCTGGCGAGACGCTGGAACTGGCCGAGGATGAGGTCACCATGCGTGAGGCCATCGAGAAAGTGCAGACCGCAATCGAACGCGCGCGCCCACACCCCGGACGGCTGCGGCTTTTTGGTGGGGTTGCGATTGTCACCTGCGCCGTGGCGCTGCTGGCGCTTGGCCTGCCGCAGACCATGCGCAACCAGACACTGGCGGCGGTTTCAGAGGTGCATCGCAAAGCCATCGGTCAGGCGCTATTGGGCCGTATCGAACGCGTATCAGGTCAGGCTTGCTCAACGCCGGAAGCTGACCCAATCCTGAAAAAGCTCGCGGATCGTACCGGTGTGCGCCGCGTGGTTGTTCTGCGCTCCGGCATTGCCGAGAGCCTGACGCTGCCCGGTGGTATCGTGTTGATGCATCGCACCTTTGTCGAAGATTACGAAGACCCGGCCGTGGCCGCAGGGGCAGTGCTGGTCGAGCACGTCCGCGCACAGGCGCAGGATCCGATGGCAGAGATCCTTGATGTCGGAGGGTTTATGGCGACCTTCCGGCTGCTTACGACGGGCGAAATCAAACGCGAAACACTGGATCGCTATTCCGAGACCATGCTGTCCTCGCCCCGTCCGGCTGTGGATACTGAGGCGCTCCTGGCTGAATTTGCCCGCGCCGCCATCCCCTCGACACCCTATGCCTATGCGCGTGATGTCACAGGAGAAGCCACCATTGGCCTGATTGAAGCCGACCCAATGGCGGGGCGTGATCTGGCGCCAGTGCTGAATGACCGCGACTGGGTGCAATTGCAAAACATCTGCGGCTAACCATCTATTTTCCAATAAAAAAGGCCGGGACAACCCGGCCATTTCTTCCAGAGAATCTGGGATTAGATTTACTTGCTGAGCCGTGCGCGGCTAAATCCCGCAGCGCGAATACGTTGCAGCGCCTGATCCGCACCAGCGGTAAAGGGTCCAGCCAAAACCACCTTCAGGGTCTGGCCATTGCGATTGAGCGTACCGAGGCGCATCTGCAGACCTGTCGCCGCAGAAAGCTCGCGCGCGACACGCTTTGCCTCTTCTGTATTGGCGAGGGTTGCGGCGCGCACATAGCGCGGTGTGGCCGGTGTCTTGCTCGTCTCTGGCAAGGTTGCATCCGGTGCCGCACGGCTGGAGATGCGGGTGGTGGTCACAGGGCCACCCCGGCGTGGCGGCACGATGCCGTATTTGGCCTTGGCATCCCACAGAATGAACGGGGTCTTATCAAGCGATTGCTCCACCTGACGGCGCGGCAGATTGTCCGTCCAGACCTGTGCCATCTGTTGATCGCCTTGCTGCGTGCGCTGCGCCCGGCGGGTGTTCATCCGGTTGTCCGAACGCTCCGCCAGAATGTAGCCCTCAGGCACGGCGGGCTGTTCGTTGATCACGGTTGGGCGGATGGTCTGCTCGACCCGATGGATGTTCAGCCGGTCGTCTTCCCACGCGGGTCGATACCCTGCGGGCACCTGCAGCCCCTCGCTCTCGCGACGCAGCAGATAGACATGTACCGGCAAAATGCGGGTGTTCGGAGTGATCTGCGCAAGCGGATCACCAGATTTGCGCAACCGGGTGCGCGGCACGGTTGCAACGGTCGGCGCTGCGGGTGCAGGCGCTGCCGCAGCGCGCAGCGGTTTGGGTGGCGTCGCACGCGCCGGGCGAGCTGGTGAGAGCGCCACGTTTTTTGCATCGGTCGAGGTCATCGCGGCAGTGCGCTCTGGCTTAATCGCTGTGCTGGGAGCTGTGCTACGGCTGCGCACAGCGGGCGGAGGCGTCACCCGCACGGGCGCAGGTTCATCAACGCGACCGGCATCGGGGGCCAGTGTAATGATGTCTGGACGCGGATCCTGAGCTGACGGCTGTTGGCGGGTAGATCCGGCGATATTGGAAGGCTCAGCACCACACAGCTGCTGACGGGCCCGGTTCACACGCGGAATCCACGCTACATTTCCATCGACACCGGCGCGGATGAAGATACAGCCACGACTGTCCACATATTGGCGCCCCTGATAGCTGGCTGGAGGAAACTCCGCCGGTTGCGCCGTCTTGGATGAAAGCTGCGCAAAAGCACCGGAGCCCAAACCGGATACCAAGATGAGGGATACTGCCGTAATTGTAGTTATTTTCATCAACCTGCCCCACAATATATGGCGGTAGGATGCCTGAAAAGCGCAACTGAGTAAAGGCAATCTGGGCAACAATATGGCGCGATCCAGCGGATCGTCGCCATATTTCTCGATCACGTAACAGCGCACGGCAGAACGCGTATAAAAGGCCGCTGCCTGTTATCCAGAAGCCGTTATTTGGTGCCGAACATCCGGTCGCCTGCATCGCCAAGACCGGGCATGATATAGCCCTTCTCGTTCAGCCCACGATCCAGCGAAGCGGTGATGATTTTCACATCCGGATGCGCTTCCTTCATGCGTGCGACCCCTTCGGGCGACGCAAGCAAGCACAGGAAACGAATGTTGTTGGCACCGGCCTCTTTCAGCAGGTCGATGGCAGCAACCGAAGAATTGCCGGTGGCCAGCATCGGGTCCACTGCAATTACCATTCGGTCAGAGATCTGCTGCGGCACCTTGAAGTAGTATTGCACCGGCTGCATCGTCTCTTCGTCGCGGTACATGCCAACAAATCCAACCCGCGCAGAGGGGACCAGTTCCAGCACACCGTCCAGCATCCCGTTGCCTGCGCGCAGGATCGACACCAACGCCAGTTTCTTACCCGCAAGGATCGGCGCTTCCATATCCTCCATCGGGGTCTCAATGGTGGTGGTGGTCAGTGGCAGCTCGCGCGTGACCTCATAGGCCAGCAGTTGGGTGAGTTCGCGCAAGAGTTGGCGAAACTCATAGGTGGAGGTTGCCTTGTCCCGCATGATGGTCAGCTTGTGCTGCACCAGCGGGTGGTCAACGACGGTCAGGTGGTCACTCATAAAGGACACTCCTTTTGGCTTTTTGTTCTCTTAAGCGCCGCGCCCCCAGACAAGCAAGGCGTTTTCCGTCCAAATGCGGCGTGGATCAGCGCAGGAAACTGCGCCCCGGTCCCTGTGACGGTACGTCAAGATGCGCCGCAACCGAGGCCGCAACATCGGCAAACTGCACAGCTCCGATCGTGCCGGTGCCAGCGCCCGCAACAAGGACAGGCACCTGTTCGCGGGTGTGATCTGTGCCCGGCCAGCTCGGATCGTTGCCATGATCTGCGGTCAATATCATGAGGTCTCCATCGCGCAACTGATCCAGCACCCGCGCGATTTCCCGGTCGAACCACTCCAACGCCCGCGCATAGCCAGAGATATCACGGCGATGCCCATAGAGGCTGTCGAACTCCACGAAATTTGCAAATGTCAGGCTGCCCTCCTCGGCCTGCTGAACCGCCTCGCTCAGATGCACCATCAGTGCCGCGTCAGAACCTTTCTGAAGCGTATCAATCCCTTGCATAGAGAAGATATCGCCGATCTTGCCGATTCCATGCACCCGGCCACCGCTCGCGCGAACCCAATCGGTGAGGATCGGTGCAGGCGGCCTGATCGCATAATCACGCCGGTTGGTGGTGCGGCTGAACCCTTCCTCGGGCGTGCCAACGAAGGGGCGCGCAATCACCCGGCCCACTTTGCGCGCATGCAGATAGGGCGCGACATCGGCACAGAGTTTCAGCAATCGCTCCAGTCCAAAGTGCTCCTCATGGGCGGCGATCTGGAACACGCTATCGGCAGAGGTGTAGCAGATCGGCAGGCCAGTCTTCATATGCTCTGCGCCAAGGTCGGCGATGATGGTCGTCCCGGAGGCATGACAGTTGCCAAGGAGACCTGTGGTCCCAGCCGCCTCAGCGACATGCGCCACCAACTCCTTATCAAAAGCCGCGCCGTCTTCGGGAAAATAGCTCCAATCCCAAGGCACCGGCAGCCCTGCCAACTCCCAATGGCCAGATGGCGTGTCCTTGCCCGCGCTCACTTCCGAGGCCGCCCCCCAGAGGCCCGTTGGTTTTGCATCCAGCCCCAGTGCGGGTTGATTTGACGCCAGCCGCACCGCCGCGCCCAGCCCCAGCGCATCCAATGTCGGCAATCGCAACGGACCGCTGCGCCCCTCTTCGGCGCGCCCCTCCGCGCAGGCCTGCACGATATGAGCAACCGTATTGGCCCCGAGATCGGGCAGATCCTTGTTGAAGTACCGGCCCGCATCCGGCGCGCCCCCGATCCCGACCGAATCCATCACCACCAGAAAAGCGCGCGCCATCATCCGATCCTTTCATGCACCAGTGGCAGCAGATCGGGCGCGGCAGGCGCTATGCTCACCGCCGCCCGCAAGGCCAACATTGCGTATTGCGCGGCGTCCGTGTGGGCGGCATGGATGCGTGCGATGACGTCTCCTTTGGCAATTTTTGTGCCCAAGGGCAGCAGGTCAGAGATCCCCACCGCCAGATCGACCCGGTCGCTCTCAATCATACGACCACCGCCAAGACGCACCACCAAGAGCCCAAGCGCCTCACCGTCAATGGCGTTGACATAGCCTGCGTGCTCAGCCGTCACCTCCAAAATCACCGGAGCCTCTGGCAAAAACCGCTGCCATTTCTCGGCAAAGCCGACGGGGCCGCCCTGCGCCGCCACCATTTTTGCAAACCGTTCCGCCGCGCGCCCCTCTGCCAAGGTCGCGGCGATCTGCGCCTCACCGGCCTCAACGCTTTCAACCAGCCCGGCCTGACGCAACACCGCACCGCCGAGCGCCACGGTGATATCGATGATCGGCCCAGTGGCCGGCCCTCTCTGCGCGCCCGTCAATGCGCGCATCACCTCTGCAACTTCCAACGCATTGCCCAGTGACGGCACGAGCGGTTGGTTCATATCCGTGATCAGCGCCTGCGTCGGGCATCCGGCAGCGTTTGCGGTCTCCACAAGCGATGTAGCAAGCGCACGCGCCTCCGCAGTGGTTTTCATAAACGCGCCAGAGCCGATTTTGACATCCAGCACCAAAGCCTCCGGGCTGGCCGCGAGTTTTTTCGACAGGATCGACGCGGTGATCAGATCGAGGCTCTCGACCGTCGCCGTTACATCGCGCACCGCATAAAGCCGCTTATCCGCAGGCGCGATCCGCGCAGTCGCCCCTACAATGGCGCAGCCCACATCTGCAACGATCCCTGCCAGCCGGTCTTGCGCAACCTGCGTGCTGAGACCGGGAATGGCCTCCAATTTATCAAGCGTGCCGCCGGTGTGGCCAAGGCCACGCCCGGAAATCATCGGCACAAAGGCCCCGCATTCCGCCAATGCCGGTGCCAGCAACAGCGACACACAATCGCCCACCCCACCGGTCGAATGTTTGTCCACCACCGGCCCCGGCAGATCCCATGTCAGCACATCGCCACTGTCACGCATCGCCAGCGTCAGCGCCGAGCGTGCCTCAGGAAGCAGACCATTGAGGCAGACCGCCATCGCAAACGCCCCCGCCTGCGCATCACTGACCGCCCCACTGGCAAGCCCTTCGGCAAACCACGAAAGTTCCTCAGCCGTGGGGATCTCTTTTTGTCGTAACCGGGCGATGACCGCACGCGCATCCATTCTGTCAGCTCCGCTCCATATGGCCCGCGTCAAAGGCACCGGGCAGCAGGTCGCCAATGGTGGTTTTCATCTCCACCCCATCGGTGGTGGCAAGGGTCACCTCCACACCGGTTGCGCCAAATTCCTTGAGCTTTTGACGACAGCCACCGCAGGGCGGTACCGGGCTGGGGCAATCAGCGATCACATAGGCCTCAAGGAGTTCCGTCTCCCCTGCCGCAACCATCGCTGCAATTGCCCCCGCTTCAGCGCAGGTGCCTTCGGGATAGGCGACATTTTCGACATTGCAGCCCACATAGACAGTACCAGATTTTGCCCGGATCGCCGCCCCCACTTTGAAGTTTGAATAGGGCGCATGGGCATTTTCGCGCACGGCCGCAGCGGGCGCGCGCAAGGGGTGGCTGTTTGCGGGATCTGATGCGGGCATGGGCTTACTCCGTCCTCGCCCCGGTTTTGGCCTGATCGGCCAACAGTTCCGTGGGGCGCTGTGTTGCTGTTCCTCACCAGTCTTTGCTGGTTTTGATCGGATGGTCAAATGTCATCTCGCGGCACCTGCGCGCCCGCTCACAGCAGCACGGTTGCCGCGTCTCCAGCGATGGTGTCAGATGCAGACACCCGCCGAGCGAAGAGCACGTATTCAAAAGCCTGTTCCCCTCGGCCCCAAGATAGTTTAGCACTAAACTATCACCATCAGGAGCGCCATTCATGCCCGATAAGACCTCGGAATCCCTGCGCGACGCGGCTCTGCGCTATCACGAGTTCCCGCGTCCCGGTAAACTGGAAATCCGCGCCACCAAGCCGTTGGCCACCGGAAACGACCTCGCCCGCGCTTATTCTCCCGGCGTGGCCGAAGCCTGTCTTGAGATCAAAGACGATGAGGTCAACGCTGCGCGCTACACCGCACGCGGCAATCTGGTTGCGGTGGTGTCGAACGGTTCAGCGGTTCTGGGCCTTGGCAATATCGGCGCGCTGGCCTCCAAACCGGTGATGGAGGGCAAGGCGGTCCTCTTTAAGAATTTCGCCAATATCGACTGCTTCGATATCGAGGTGAACGAGAGCGATCCGGAAAAACTGGCCGATATCGTCTGCGCGCTGGAGCCGACCTTTGGCGCGGTGAACCTTGAAGACATCAAGGCACCGGATTGTTTTATCGTCGAAAAACTCTGTCGCGAGCGAATGAATATCCCCGTATTTCACGACGACCAGCACGGCACTGCGATTGTCGTGGGCGCGGCTGCAAAAAACGCGCTGCATGTGGCCGGCAAGAGTTTTGAGAACATCAAGATCGTCTCAACCGGTGGCGGCGCGGCAGGGATTGCCTGCCTCAATATGCTGCTCAAACTCGGCGTGAAGCGCGAAAACGTCTGGCTTTGCGATATTCATGGGCTGGTTTATGAGGGTCGCGAAGAGGATATGAACCCGCATAAGGCGGCCTTTGCCCAAGCCTCTGACAAGCGCACTTTGGATGAGGTGATCGACGGCGCGGACCTGTTCCTCGGCCTTTCCGGCCCCAATGTGCTGAAGCCCGAGATGGTCGCAAAAATGGCCAAACGTCCGATCATTTTTGCGCTGGCAAATCCGACGCCCGAGATCATGCCGGATGCGGCGCGCAAGGTGGCACCGGACGCGATCATCGCCACCGGGCGCAGCGATTTTCCCAACCAAGTCAACAACGTACTCTGCTTTCCGTTCATCTTCCGAGGCGCGCTGGATGTCGGTGCAACCGAGATCAACGACGAGATGCAGATCGCCTGTGTCGACGGCATCGCAGAGCTGGCACGCACCACCACTTCGGCCGAGGCCGCCGCCGCCTACAAGGGTGAACAGCTGACATTCGGGGCCGACTACCTGATCCCGAAACCCTTTGATCCGCGTCTGGTGGCTGTGGTGTCTTCGGCGGTGGCAAGTGCCGCCATGTCCAGCGGCGTGGCCAAGCGCCCGATGGAGGATCTTGGCGCTTATCGCGCAAAGCTGAACCAAAGCGTGTTCAAGTCCGCCCTTCTGATGAAACCGGTGTTCGAGGCCGCCCGCGCAGCCGCCCGCCGGATCGTTTTTGCCGAGGGCGAGGACGAGCGCGTGCTGCGGGCTGCGCAGGAGATCCTGCGCGAAACCACCGAAACCCCAATCCTGATCGGACGCCCCGAGGTGATCGAGAGCCGCGCCGAACGGCTTGGCCTGTCGATCCGTCCGGGTCAGGACGTGCAGATCGTGAACCCGGAAAACGATCCGCGCTACCGCGATTATTGGACCAGCTATCACCGGATCATGGAGCGTCAGGGGGTGACGCCGGATCTCGCCAAGGCGATTTTGCGCACCAACACGACTGCCATTGGTGGCATCATGGTGCATCGCGGTGAGGCGGACAGCCTGATCTGCGGCACCTTTGGGGAATACCGCTGGCACCTGAATTATGTGCAGCAAATTCTGGGCGGTGGCTCTTATGCGCCGCATGGGGCGCTGTCGATGATGATTCTCGAAGACGGGCCACTGTTCATTGCCGACACGCAGGTGCGGATTGAACCCACCCCGGAAGAGATCGCAGAGACCGTTATCGGGGCCGCACGCCATGTGCGGCGGTTTGGTCTGACACCGCAGATCGCGCTCTGTTCACAAAGCCAGTTCGGCAACATCCCCTGCGACACCGGTGCCCGCCTGCGCGCGGCGCTGGAAATCCTCGATGATAAGCGTCGCGACTTTATCTATGAGGGCGAGATGAACATCGACACCGCGCTCGACCCGGAGCTGCGCGAGCGGATCTTCCCCAATTCGCGTCTGGAAGGGGCCGCCAATGTGCTGGTCTTCGCCCATGCAGATGCGGCCTCTGGCGTGCGTAACATTCTGAAGATGCGTTCCGGCGGGCTTGAGGTCGGGCCGATCCTGATGGGCATGGGCAACCGCGCTCATATTGTGTCGCCCTCGATCACGGCGCGTGGCCTTTTGAACATGGCGGCCATCGCTGGCACCCCTGTGGCGCATTACGGCTAAGGCTCAGGATGACAAACACCAGTGAGGGGCGGCCTGCCCCTCACCTCTCACGCTGATCTGACGTAAAGTGAGTCGGCCCATCAGATCGTGAAGTTTTCGCAAAATTAGCTTTGCAACTTTGCAGATCTGCCAAATTTTCCCTGCAAAATTCGCGCCAGTTATGGGTTTGCAAAACTTTGCAACTCCACTTGGCAAAATCTACCGCTAACAAGTTTTTAAAACGCCGCAGCCCCCTTCGCCGCGCTTGCGAGATGTCTGTGCTTACGCCTAGGCTCTACCCCCAGAGGAGACAGGGAGGAGGACCCCGATGACCTATTCTGAGGTGTATGCGCAGTGGAAATCAGATCCAGAGGGGTTCTGGATGGAGGCTGCAAACGCCATCAGCTGGGATAAGGCCCCGACCAAGGCGCTAAGCGATCTTGGTGGTGGGCTTTATGAGTGGTTTGCCGATACCAAGGTCAACACCTGCTATAATGCCGTCGACCGCCATGTTGAGGCTGGGCGCGGCGAGCAAACCGCGATCATCTACGATAGCCCCGTCACCCACACCAAGCGCGAGATTTCGTTCGTTGAGCTGCGCAACCGGGTCGCGACACTGGCCGGTGCGCTCCGGGCCAAGGGCGTGGAGAAAGGCGACCGGGTCATTATCTACATGCCGATGATCCCTGAGGCGCTGGAGGCGATGCTTGCCTGTTCCCGCATCGGCGCGGTGCATTCGGTGGTCTTTGGCGGCTTTGCCTCCTCCGAACTCGCCGTCAGGATTGATGATGCTACCCCCAAAGCGATCATCGCCGCCTCTTGCGGGATCGAGCCGGGGCGGACCGTGCATTACAAGCCGCTGTTGGATGGGGCAATTGAATTGGCGACCCACAAGCCCGACTTCTGCGTGATCTTCCAACGCGAACAGGAAGTGGCCGAACTGGTCGAGGGCCGCGATGTGAACTGGCACGGGTTCCAATATGGCGTGGAGCCTGCGGACTGTGTGCCGGTTGAGGGCAATCATCCCTCCTATATCCTCTATACCTCCGGCACCACCGGTCAGCCCAAGGGCGTGATCCGCCACACCGCCGGGCAGTTGGTGGCGCTCAATTGGTCGATGAAGAACATCTATAACGTCGACCCCGGCGATGTGTTCTGGGCCGCGTCCGACGTGGGCTGGGTCGTGGGTCACAGCTACATCTGTTACGGCCCCCTCATCCACGGCAACACCACCGTGGTCTTTGAGGGCAAGCCCGTGGGCACGCCTGATGCGGGCACCTTCTGGCGGGTGATCTCGGAACATAAGGTCAAGAGCTTCTTTACCGCGCCCACAGCATTCCGCGCTGTCAAACGCGAAGACCCCAAGGGCGAGTTTGTCGGCAAATACGACCTCTCCTGTCTGGAGCAGGTCTATCTGGCAGGCGAGCGCGCCGATCCCGACACCATCACCTGGGCGCAGGACCAACTGGGCGTGCCGGTCATCGATCACTGGTGGCAGACAGAAACCGGCTGGTCGATTGCTGCCAACCCGCTTGGGATCGAGGAACTGCCGGTGAAACTGGGATCTCCGGCGGTGCCGATGCCCGGCTATGACGTGCAGATTCTGAATGAGGGTGGCCACCCAATGCCACCGGGAGAGCTTGGCGCAATTGCGGTCAAACTGCCCCTGCCCCCCGGGACGCTGCCAAACTTGTGGAATGCCGAGGATCGGTTCAAGAAAAGCTACCTCACCACCTTCCCCGGCTACTACGAGACTGGAGATGCGGGGATGATAGACGCGGATGGCTATCTCTACATCATGGCGCGCACCGATGATGTGATCAACGTCGCGGGCCATCGCCTGTCGACCGGTGCGATGGAAGAGGTTCTGGCCAGCCACCCGGATGTGGCGGAATGTGCGGTGATTGGCGTGGCGGATCAGCTCAAAGGCCAGATGCCGCTGGGGTTCCTCTGTCTCAACGCGGGCTGCAACCGCCCCCACGCCCACATCACCGCAGAGGTGGTGACTCTGGTGCGAGAGAAGATCGGCCCGGTGGCAGCGTTCAAACTCGCCTGCGTGGTGGACCGCCTGCCCAAAACCCGCTCGGGCAAGATCCTGCGCGCGACCATGGTGTCGATCGCCGATGGCACCGATTGGAAAATGCCTGCGACCATTGATGATCCGGTGATTCTGGATGAGATCACTGCGGCCTTGCAAACACTCGGTTACGCCAGCCGGTAACCCAGCAACAGAAAAAGCGGCCCCGCTGAGGGCCGCTTCTTATTAATGGTAGCACCTGACGTGGGTGCTTCGGATCAGACGCGATCCTTCAGACGCTCCGCGAATTCATCAATCTGACGCTCCGCTTCATCCTTGGCCACGCCGTAGCGCTCCTGAATGATACCGGCGAGCTTTTCACGGTTGCCCGCAGCCTGATCGATCTCATCCTCAGTCAGCTTGCCCCACTGGGTCTGCGTTTCCCCTTTGAGCTGCTTCCATTTGCCTTCGATAATATCCCAGTTCATGATCTCTGCTCCTTGCGTTTCAGGTCGGATCACAGTGCGTTTTCAAACGCTTGCTGCTTGACCGGATAACGTAGCAGCGCAGAAATTGTTCCCAAGCACCGCCAGTTTATTACGTGATCCCGCTCAATTTCTGTGCTCTGTCAAAGGGTTCTGCATGTTTCGGAAATATCCCCTTCCCAGCTCCGTGATGGCGCACTAGTCTCCCGATCAAGGAGATTGTTAACATGTCAAATCAAGAGCTTTGGCGCCTGAGCGCAGATGAATTATCCCCCCTGACCCGCAGTGGCGAAATCCACCCCAGCGAGGCGGTTGCCTCCGCATTGGCGCGTATGGATGCGGTGAACCCGGCCCTCAACGCGGTGGTTGAGGATCTGCGGGATGAGGCGCTTGCACGGGCCGAGGTTCTGGACAGCACGCCAGAGGCCGCACGCGGACCCTTGCATGGCGTACCTGTGACGATCAAAATCAACGTGGACCAGACCGGCCACGCCACCTCCAACGGCATTCCCGCGCTCAAGGATCTGATCGCACCCGATGATGCCCCGGTGGTGCAAAATCTGGAACGTGCGGGCGCGGTTGTGATCGGACGCACCAACACGCCGGAGTTTTCCTTCCGCGCGGACACCGACAATCCGCTTTACGGGCGCACCCACAACCCTTGGGGGCGGCATATCTCTCCGGGCGGTTCTTCGGGTGGCGGCGGTGCCGCAGTGATGGCCGGGATCGGCCCGCTGGCGCACGGCAATGACATCGGCGGCTCCCTGCGCTTTCCCGCAGCCGCCAATGGCGCGGTGACGGTCAAGCCGGGCTTAGGCCGCGTGCCAGCGTGGAACCCCAGCCAAAAAGCCGAACGCGGATTGTTGGCACAGCTGATGAGCGTACAGGGTCTGATGACCCGGTCGGCGCGTGACCTGCATCTCGCCATGCCCGCGATGGTCGCACCGGATGTGCGCGACCCCTTCCATGCGCCGGTCCCATGGCAAGGCCCGAAACCCGATGCTCCCATCAAGGTGGCCTTCACCCGCAACACCCATGGCTATGATCTGCACCCGGAGGTCGAGGCCGCGCTGCTGGCGGCGCGCGATTCCTTGTCAGATGCAGGCTATATCGTCGAAGAGGTCGAGCCCCCCAATGTGTTTGAGGCCGGGCGCACTGGCTACCGCGCACTCATGGGCGAAGTCCATACACTCATGAAATCGGATGTCGATGCTGTTGGGTCCGAGGTGATCCGCACCATGTTCGACACTTATTTTCAGGAGTTCCCGCCCTTCCTCGGCGAAGACCTCCTCAAGATGTACGCCAAACGCAGCCACTACGCCCGTCAGTGGGCGATGTTCATGGCGGACTACCCGCTGGTGCTGACGCCTTTCCTGCCGCATCCGTTCTTTGCGCCGGATCGTGACCGCGAAGGTGTTGAGGGCGCGCATGATGTCCTCGGCTGTGCAGTCTATTCTTACGCCATGAACTACATGGGTCTGCCCGCCGCCTGCGTGCCGTCCCGGCTGGCGCAGCTGCCCAAAGGCCCACAACCCATCAACGTGCAGATCGTGGCCCAACGCTGGCGCGAGGATATGGCCGTGGACGCCGCCATCGCCATCGAAGACCGCATCGGCCAGATGGCTCCGCTGTTGTGGGAGCGGATGTGACACAGGGGCCCGTCCCTATGTCCTCATCTTTTCGTTAAATACCTCCGCCGGAGGCAACGGCCCCGGACCAAAAGGTCCGGGGCTAAACATGTCGCGCGCCAGCGCGCCCGCTCAGACGCGATCTCAGTTGAACTGCTCGGAGATCAGCCGCTCTTCCAGCCCATGTCCGGGATCAAACAGGATCTTATGGCTGATCCCGCGCTCCGTCTGAATTTCGACCCAATCGATTTCCTTGAACGACACCGAATCCGCTTCCGCCATCACAGGCCGCTTGGCCGCATCGATCACGTCAAATCGCACTGTCGCACCACTTGGCAACAATGCTCCGCGCCAGCGCCGCGGGCGAAAGGCGGCAATCGCGGTCAGGGCCAACACATCCGCCCCAATCGGCAGGATCGGACCATGGGCTGAGAAATTATAAGCAGTGGAACCCGCCGGCGTGGAAACCAGTGCTCCATCGCAAACCAGCTCCGCCATACGCTGGCGTCCATCCACCGAGATCTTCAACTTGGCCGCCTGCGGTCCCTGCCGCAACAGCGAGACCTCGTTGATCGCCATTGCCTCATGCAATTTGCCCGCACGATCTTTTGCGTGCATCCGAAGAGGATGGATGATTTCCTCATTGGCAGCCTCCAGCCGCTCCAGAAGCTCCCCCTCACCATAAGAGTTCATCAAGAACCCAACTGTACCACGGTTCATCCCGTAGATCGGAATATTCAGATTCACGGTGTCCCGCAACGTGTGCAGCATAAAGCCATCGCCCCCGAGGGCGACGATCACATCCGCCGCCTCTACCGCGACAGAGCCGTAGCGCTTGCTCAGCACATGAAGAGCCGTCTGCGCCAAAGGGGCCTCGCTGGCCAGAAATGCGATTCTCATATGGCGCGATCCTGTTTCCGGTAGGGTCCAAACGGTTCCGAAACAAGCACAGGTTTTCCCCGTTGACCAGAGTTGCCGTTCACCTGATGCGTTTCGTCGCTTTACAGCCTTTCAGATCTGTGAAGTTTCCTATAGGAAATCTCGCAAATATCAGCCCCAACCAGACGGAGCCAACATGACTGACGCGACCCGCGACCCCGGTTTCTTCACCCAAAGCCTCTCGGAACGTGATCCCGAGCTTTTTGGCGCAATCACAGACGAGCTGGGCCGCCAGCGCGATGAGATCGAACTGATCGCTTCGGAAAACATCGTCTCCGCCGCTGTCATGGAAGCGCAGGGCTCTGTGCTGACCAACAAATACGCAGAAGGCTATCCGGGCCGTCGCTACTACGGTGGCTGCCAATATGTCGACGTGGCGGAAAACCTTGCCATCGACCGTGCCAAGCAGCTGTTCAACTGCGAATTCGCCAATGTGCAGCCGAACTCTGGTAGCCAGGCCAACCAAGGCGTGTTTCAGGCGCTGATCAAGCCCGGCGACACCATCCTCGGCATGGATCTCGCGTCCGGCGGTCACCTGACCCACGGTGCCGCGCCGAACCAGTCCGGCAAGTGGTTTAACGCGGTGCACTACGGCGTGCGCGAATCCGATTGCCTGATCGACTACGATCAAATTCAGGCGCTCGCGACCGAACACCAGCCCAAGCTGATCATCGCCGGTGGCTCCGCCATCCCGCGTCAGATCGACTTTGCCAAATTCCGCGAAATCGCTGACAGCGTCGGCGCATATCTGATGGTCGACATGGCGCATTTTGCCGGTCTCGTGGCCGCAGGCGAGCACCCCTCGCCCTTCCCCTATGCGGATGTCGCCACCACCACCACGCACAAAACCCTGCGCGGTCCGCGCGGTGGTATGATCCTGACCAACAACCCCGATATCGCTAAGAAGGTGAACTCCGCCATCTTCCCCGGCATTCAGGGTGGTCCCCTGATGCATGTGATCGCAGGCAAGGCGGCCGCGTTCGGCGAAGCGCTGAAGCCTGAGTTCAAATCCTACCAAAAGCAGGTGCGTGCAAACGCGGTTGCACTGGCGGATGAGCTGATCAAGGGCGGGCTGGACATTGTGACCGGCGGCACCGACACCCATGTGATGCTTGTCGACCTGCGCCCCAAGGGCGTGACCGGCAACATCGTCGACAAGGCTCTGGGCCGCGCGCATATCACCACCAACAAGAACGGCATCCCGTTTGACCCGGAAAAGCCCACCGTGACCTCCGGCATTCGTCTGGGCACGCCTGCCGGCACCACCCGTGGTTTTGGCGAGGCTGAGTTCCGCGAAATCGCACAGTTGATTGTCGAAGTGGTCGACGGTCTGGCCGCCAATGGCGAAGACGGCAATAGCGCGGTTGAAGAAGCAGTGCGCGGCAAAGTCGCGGCATTGTGCGCCCGCTTCCCGCTCTATCCGAACCTCTGATCGATCCCCACTACGGGTAAAAATCAAACCGCCGCGCTAAATAGCGCGGCGGTTTTTTGTTGTCTGATCGCACGATCCAGAGAGGAACTTATCCCTCGGACGTCGGCTCTTTCAGCGCGTCTTCCAGCATGCGCTCGTTGCGAATGTCCTCAATGCGGCGAATACGGTCTTCGCTCTGGCGGATGTCAAAGCGGTACTTCACCACGTTGATGAGGCTCAGGGTCAGCAGAAGGATACCCATCCCCCAATACCCTTTGGTCGACAGCGGCACCTCGGTCGAGAGCCAGAGCGAAATGCCGAGCATCCCATAAGCGATTACGACGCCAGCAATGTTGAGGTTGGTGATCAGGGCGTTTTCGTTGCGCATGTTAGACATAAGTCAGGTCCTTTGATTTGAAATTAGTCACGTAAAACCGGGCGTTTGCCCAGGTGAAGTGGGGCGTCTTTACCCCGGAGAGATTTTAGGTCAGCTGTCGGATTTCAGACGGCTCAGCACATCATTGGCAGTGCTGCGGGTGGCCGCGCCAAAGCCCGCGTCTGCCAGTTGATCTGCAACGGAATGGGGCGTCAGGCCGGTTTCAATCTCGTTGAGGATTTCCGAGGCCTCAAAGGGATCTTCCTGCCCCAGCACCTCCTGAATAAGCTCCGCCGCTTCATCCATTGGCCGCCCGTGGAGCGCACTTCCAAGAGAGGCCTGCGCGCGATGCTCGCCCCGCACGGCCTTGGCGGCGATGGCCCCCTGACGCAGGTCGATCAAACGGCGGCTGGCGGTTTCCACGGATTGGCGCAGACGCAGAATGCGGGCTTCCAGTCGCGCTTGTGTCTCCTGACGCAAGCGACGTTCGTTCTCCATCTCGGCGATGGCGGCTGCGGCGGTTGTCGCCAGGTCGTCGCGCCCATCTACCAGTGCGGCTTTGGCGCGGAGGGTCAGATCATTGATCCGCGTTGTCAGCGTTGCAATCTGACGCCCTTCGGCGCGTTCCTTTTGGATCAGGCTGACCAGTGTGGATTTGGCCGACTTCAGATCATCATTGGCCTGGGCGATCTTTTCCTCGATCAACTCGATGGAAAATTGCTGGCGCACTTGGGTTTCGGCGCGGCGGTTTGCACCGACCATCAGGGTTTTGAGCGTTGAGAACACGATCATTCCTCCATTCGTGAACATCGTTCATATGGAGGATGTACGGCATCCCTGAACGCCGTTCAAGAACAAAAATGAACAACGTTCACAAAAGTAAGGTTTACCTTACCGTCAACTGTGACAGCACCAGTGCAATCATGCGCCGGATCTCTTGCGGTGGCACGCCAGAGATGCGGTTTTCCAATCCCAGCAGCACAATGCCATGCACAGAAGAAAACAGCGCCCGCACGGTCAGCGCCTGCTCCGCGCGCGGCTGATCGGGAAACAGCTCGGCAACCGGGCCGGCAATATGCTGAAACAAGCGATCAAGTGCGGTGCGATACCAATCGGGCACCGCCCCATCGGCTGGCAGTTCCAGATCGAACAAAGCGCGCCAAAGGCGATTGTTGGCGCTGGCAAAGTCCAGATAGGCCTCGCTCATCCGGATCAGCCGTTCACTGGCGACCGCATCCTGTGATGCGGCCACGGCGGCCTCGACCTCTGCCCCGAGGCGCTGAAACGTGCGCCCGTTTACCGCCATGACCAAGGCTGTCATATCGTCAAAAGCATTGTAGATCGCCCCCACCGCGCAGCCTGCATCCTTGGCCAGATCCCGCGCCCTGAGCGATGTCACGCCTGCGTCGCGGATACGCGCTTCTGCTGCATTCACCAGCTTCTCACGAAGGTCCGCCCTGCGCTGCTCTGCCTTTGTTGTCATCTTACCCATCCGATTTCTTGAACCGCGTTCACGCTACGTCCGTCTATAGGCCGCATGTCCCCCCAAATGCAAATCCCGGCTTCAAACACCCTCCGCGCACCAAAAGCACATGGACTTCATGCCAGTTTTGCAGTCATTTCCCTCATATGACCCAGCAGACACCCCATCCGCCCGCCAGCGTCACCCGCACACGCCGTCTTGAGCGCGCCCTTGGGGATTGGATGCGCGCACGGCTGCCGCATTATCTGTCGGAATTCGTGATGTTCACCCTGAAACAGGGCTGGGCTGCGATCTTTGGTATCCTGCTTTTGGGTGGGCTGTTGATCTCCAGTCGCATCTGGCAAGCGGACTGGGCATTGGCGCGCTATGATGCGCTTTTGATCTATGCGCTGGGGCTGCAGGTGGTGTTTCTGGCCACTGGCATGGAAAGCTGGCGCGAGGTGCGGGTGATCCTGTTGTTTCACCTCACCGGCACGATCATGGAGATTTTCAAGGTCGATGCCGGCAGCTGGGCCTATCCCGGGGACGGTCTGGCGAAACTCTGGGGCGTGCCGCTGTTCTCGGGTTTCATGTATGCCTCGGTGGGGTCCTACATGGCGCGGGTGATCCGCCTGTTTGACATGCGCTTTGCCCCCTATCCGCCGCTCTGGATGGCGACGGGCCTTGCGGTGGCGATCTACGTGAATTTCTTCAGCCACCATTTCCTGCCGGACATCAGGCTGGCTTTGTTTGTTGCCACGGTGGTGATTTTTATCCGCACCCGGATCTGGTTCTACATCGGCGGCCACGCCTATTGGATGCCACTGCCACTGGCGGCCTTCCTGTCCAGTTTCTTCCTCTGGGTGGCGGAAAACGTCGGCACCCGCACGCGCACATGGCTCTATGCCGGGCAGGACAGTGATCAATGGGTCAGTATCGCCAAGATGGGCAGCTGGTATCTGCTGTTGTATGTGAGTTTTGTCACCGTCACCTTGGTGGTGCGCGACGCGCTCTCACACGCGCCTTACCGCCCGGTCGGGTCACACGGGATCAGACGAACCCCCGCCAGCGCAGCACGACCACCAGAAGCGCTATGACGCACAATACGG
This sequence comes from Tritonibacter mobilis F1926, assembly GCF_000376545.2. Lineage (NCBI taxonomy): Bacteria > Pseudomonadati > Pseudomonadota > Alphaproteobacteria > Rhodobacterales > Paracoccaceae > Tritonibacter > Tritonibacter mobilis. Next base: position 1,169,011 of record NZ_CP015230.1, on the reverse strand, counting down.
CAAAGGCAGAGGTAGCGGCCATATCCAGAAGGCGCCCCTTGCGCCTGTCCTTGAGGTCGAGTTCCGCAAGATAAGCCCGCAGGCGACGCGCGTTCTTGACCAGTCGGTCCTCATCCAACGCCGCAGCCAGACGTGGATGAGCAAAGCTCTGCTCCGCGGACACAAGATCATCCGCCGCTTTGCGTAACCGATGCGGCAAATGACGCCGGGCACGGCGCAAACTTTCCGATAGCTCCCCCGAGAGCTTCAGCCGCTTTTCCAGCAACGCGCGAAGTTGATCCAACTCGCTCTCAAGTGTTTCGCTCATGGGGAGAAGTCCTTAACGGCAACGCTACAGCAGGCGCGAGCATAGCGGCAGCCTTGCATGATCTCAATGGCTAGGCTGGTAGTGAAACTCATACTGCGTGCGATGACGAATGGGATCGGCTGTCGCCCCCCGACATAATCGAAGACTCACACAAGTAATGCAAACTCGGCGCGTAAATCCATGAAGGTGGTGGGGCCTATGTTATCTGATGCAGCGCTTCGCACCATGGACCGCAACACTCAGGCAAACTGCGTCACCCCCCTCTTCTATAGCTGCAAAATATCGCTTTAGTCCGTTTGATAAGGGGTATCAGCAGGAGATCCAGCATGATCCGTCCAGCGGCGGTTCCCGCTCTCCCTGTCGAAGTGCAAAATGCGATTGTGATCGGGATAGGTCACAACGTCACGCGGAGACCTCGTACCAATCACGAGATACCGAACCGCTGTGTCACTGTTGTTTTGCATACAATGTCCAACTGGATCACCGGCTTTGAATGTTGCGGCGTCGCCCGGACGCATAACAACGCTGTCGTCGCCTTCGTGAAGAGTGACCTCGCCTTCTAATATATAAACCATCTCGTCCTCCCCCGCATGCCAGTGCTTAACCGACGAAGAAGACCCCGGCGGCAAGGTTTCTTCAAAAGCACCAAACTGCGTCAAGCCCCCGCTGTCGCTAAACAAAAGCGCTCGGTATGGACCACACGGATCCCCTTCGCCATCACTGCTGTCGGATTTGGCGGTTTCCTTGCTGAACACTGGCATCACAGTTTGTCCCGAAATAGTTTTCTCTTCGACAGTTTTATCATCTGCAACTTAGGTTCATATGCTTTGCTGTTGGAGAAGGTGATTTCCCTTTCGCAACAAGTTGTTCATTTCTGCAGCATGGCGTGATCAGGTTTGGCTCTAGGCACAATTCCAGAGATCGCCCGATCAACTTACATGCAAGGACTGTGCGCGGTTGGGGGCTGACACCGTCGCTTGTTGTGGCTATCACCGCGGTATGTTGAACACGATCCTACATGGCACCCCGACCGACCAACCACCCCTGTTGATTGCCCATGGCCTCTATGGCTCCGGGCGCAACTGGGGGGTGATTGCCAAGCGGCTTTCGGACGAACGGCAGGTGATTGCGGTGGATATGCGCAACCACGGCCTCAGTCCGCAGACCGAGAGCCACACCTATGTCGATCTTGCTGAGGATCTGGCGGAGGTGATCGCCACCCATGGCGGCCGCATGGATGTGGTGGGACATTCCATGGGCGGCAAGGCGGCGATGGTACTGGCACTCCACCACCCGGAGGCCGTGAACCGTCTGGTGGTCGCCGATATTGCGCCAGTGAGCTACCAGCACACTCAGGCGCATTTCATCACCGCCATGCGCAGCGTGGATCTGTCGCGCGTGACGCGCCGCTCGGACGCGCAAGAACAGCTGGCAGAGGCTGGCGTGGACGCGATGCTGCAGAGCTTTTTCACCCAGTCCCTTGATGTGGAAAACAAATGCTGGCGGTTGAACCTCGACACATTGGAGCGCGAGATGCCGCATATCCTGTCGTTTCCGGAGATTGAAACCCATTGGGACGGCGCGGCCTTGTTCCTGACCGGGGCCAATTCGGAATACGTGCTGGCAGAGCACCGCGGCCGTATCAAATCGCTGTTTCCGGGCGCTCGCTTTGCCAAGATCCCCGGTGCAGGCCATTGGCTGCACGCCGAAAAACCGCGTGAGTTCGAAGCTACGGTGCGCAGCTTCCTGAACGCGTGATCGCGGCACCGGTATTGGGGGCGCTGCCCCCGGCCCTATTGGGGCCTCCCCCGGGATATTTGGTGTTAGAAGAGGCTCGGATTAGTAGGTGAGGAGCAACCGGTCCCGCACCATCTCTGTCTCCATCCGCTGACCGCTCATCTGGAAACGCTTTAGCATTGACTGGCCCATATTGACGAGGATCTCGCGGTCAAACAGCCCCCGTGGGATTGGAATATCGCAGTAGATATCGCCGGATTTCTTGGTTCCGTCGATTGACATGGCCACCCGCACCCCGCGCGCTTTGCAGGCCGCGATCGTGGCGAAGAGTTCTTCGAGCCGAAACGCCTGCGCACCGTAAAGGATGGTTTGCGAATGCGCATAGGGCGGGTCGCAGTAGATCACATCGCCTGCCCGCGCCTGCGCCATGGCGGCGCGGTAATCCAGACAAGCGAAACGCGCGCCTGACATGCGGTCGTGCCACATCTCGACCCGTTCTGCGAATTTATGCGGCTTCATCACCGGATGGCTGCCGCAGGGCGTGGACATATAGCCATCCTTGCGCCGAAAGCGTACCACACCGCCGTAGCAGGCACGGCACAGGAACAGGAAATCCGCACCATTGGGAGCAGCGTTATAGCGCGCTTTGATCGCCTCATAGGTGGCGACGCGGTCGCCCGCCATAAAGCTCCGATAGCGGGTCTGATACCAGCGATTGAGACGATCCGGATCGTCGTGCAAGGCCTGCCAGATGTCGATGAGCGGGGCATAGATATCGGAGCCCACCGCGCGATGCGGGCGCAGGTTTGCCATCACGCCGCCTGCCCCCAGAAATGGTTCAAAATATGTGCCGTAGTCTTTTGGCAAATGCGCCACGATCTCATGGGCGAAGCGCTGTTTGTTGCCAACCCATTTGAGCAGTTGCGTCTTGAAGGGCGGTGGTGGGCTGGGATCGCTCACCCGCGGCAAATCCGTGGTTTCAGATGTCATCCGCGCCCTCTGGTCTAACGCTTGGGTTTGCGGAGAAATACGCGATCTCGTCGCAACCTGCCAGAGCGATGAGGGCAAGTGCAAAACAGCAAAGAAAAAAGAGGCCACTCTCGCAGCCTCTTCTTAGGGTTGAGCGCTGGTCAGAAGCGCAGGCTGTAGTCGATGGTCAGGCCAAAATCCTTATAGCCTTCGCTGCCAAGCCCATCGTAGCGCGCAGAGATGGCGAAACGACTACCGTTGGCCCATTGATAGCGGACACCAAGGTTCACTTTGGCCCGCCAGCCCGTATAGGCTGGGATTACTGTTTCCGCGACTGCTGTCCCACTGGTGGCAGACCATACCCCGGCCAGACCACCGGTCAGTTCAGCCACAGCGTCGCCTCCGGTTGCGAAATGACGTGCAAAACCCACACCGAAGGTCGCCTGTCGCAGATGGATTTTCTGCGCGCCAATGCTGTTGCCGAGGCTGTCGACATAGGCTTCTTGCTCCTCATTGGCATATGCGGCGTCCACATAAGGGGTGAAGGTGGTCTCGCCATGTTCCACCTCGCCTGCAAGCCGCAGTTGGGCCAGCATACGAGTGGTGTCGAAATCATCCTCATAAGTACCAAAGGGCGAGATGCTGTTGGCCGATTGCCCGTAGAGGACGCGCGCCTCCAGATAAAGGGCCTGATCCGAGAGTTGCGCTACCGCATATGGACCTGCCAGCCAGCCAGTCCCTTCGATACGGCGCGCGCCTTCGTCCTGATTGAGGTGATCGAATTGCAGCATCGCCCCCAACAAGAACCGGTCACTGACATTCAGATGGCCACCGACGGCACCAAACGCATAGCGTGTCTCAGACTGGTCCTCTTCGCTCCAACTGCCTTGCAGGCGGAACCAAATTGGCAGGCCAGACCGAGAGGTCAGGTTGAAGTCACCCGCGCCTCGGGTGACATGTGCCTGCATTGCCCCCGACCCCGCATCAGAGTGCGATAGAAAGCCGATCAATTCTGGTTGGTTGGCGATCAGTTGGTTGGCGCGATTATAGAGGAACCCGGCGATCTGCTCCTGTGTTTCGACAATCGTGCGATCATCAAAGCGCAAGATATTGGATGCGGTGGTTGCGTTTCCTGCGGCATCTTCGGCGGCACCCGCAGGGATCTGCACGGTGACAGCACCGGAACCGGAGGCACGCAATTGCACGATATAATCGGTGCCCGACCCTGAAACAGACAGCACGCTTGCGTTTTGGGTCACGATGTCTGACGTCGCAAAGCCGGTCACCCCTTCGCTAAAAGTCACGGTGATTGCAAAGCTCTCCTGCGCGCCGATGCCATCACTTGGCCCGCCGCTCAACACCACATCGGGGGATGTCGTGTCCACCGTCACAGTCGCGGTCGCCGAGGCACCACCACCGCTTGTGGAGGCCACTGCGGTGACGGACCCACTGGGCTGAGCAGAGGCAGATGTTGCAGAATAAGTCCCGGTGGTGACGGCATAGCTGCGGGCAGAATCTGCAGTTGAGGATTGCGATGAGCCAGAGGCCGTCGTATCCACCGATGTGCCATCGGGGAATGTCACCGTGACCGTCGCACCGGATTGCGCCGTTCCGCTCACTGTCACGGTTTTATCTGAGTTGATGGTCACGTCGCTGATGGTTGGCGGCGGCGGCGGCGTCCCATCCAGAACCGTCACGGTAAAGGACACCTGGGTGGCGTCATTGCCCGCTGCATCGCTTGCGTCCATTGTCACGGTGGTTTCGCCAATCGGGAAGTCATAAGCCCCCGTTAGAACGGTGCTGCCAACCCGGTAGGTGATCGACAGGCTGCCACCGACATTGTCACTCACAGAGCCAAGCGCGGTGACATCCAAAGACACGGTGCTCTCGCCCGATGCGGTTGTTGCGCTTTGATCTTCTGGAGCGGTCAATACAGGCGCGGTGCCATCATCGACAGTCACGGTGAATGAGACCTGCGTGGCAGCATTTCCAGCCGTATCGCTGGCGTCCATTGTCACCGTGGTGACACCGATCGGGAAATCATACGCTCCGCTCAGGACAGTGTCGCCGACCTGATAGGTGATCTCGACCTCTGTATCGACATCATCGCTCACCGAGCCCAACCCGGTAACATCCAGTGAAGCCGTATCCTCTCCGGATGCGGCGGTTGCGGACTGGTTGGACGGCGGCGTCAACACTGGCGCGGTGCCATCGGAAACTTTCACGATAAAGGATACTTGGGTGGCGTCATTGCCCGCTGCATCACTTGCGTCCATTGTCACCGTGGTTTCGCCAATCGGGAAATCATAAGCCCCAGTCAGAACGGTGCTGCCAACCCGGTAGGTGACCGCAACGCTGGTGTCATAATTGTCGGAAACCGAACCCAAAGCGGTCACATCCAAAGAGACTGCGCTGGCACCGGTGGCCGCTGTCGCAGTCTGTTGTGCGGGTGCAGTCAGGACAGGTGCCGTTCCATCCGCCACGGTCACGGTGAATGAGACCTGCGTGGCATCGTTGCCCGCCGCATCAGTGGCATCCAGTGTCACCGTAGTTTCACCGATTGGGAAATCATGTGCTCCGCTCAGGACCGTGCTGCCGACCTGATAGGTGATTGCGAGATCATCATCGACATTGTCGCTTATGGAGCCAAGGTTTGTAACGTCAACAGACACACTATTGTCGCCAGATGCCGCAGTGGCCGTCTGGTTTGTGGGCGCGGTAAGGACAGGGTTTTCATCATCTGAAACCCGCACAATAAAGCTCACTTGCGTGGCATCGTTCCCCGCCTCATCGCTGGCGTCCATCGTCACGGTGGTGTCGCCTAGCGGAAAATCATGCGCGCCGGTCAGTGTGGTGCTGCCGATCTTATAGATAATGGCAACCGTGCTGTCGCGATTATCACTCGCCGACCCGAGCGACGTCACATCTAACGACGCCGTTGCCTTACCTGTATCGGTGCCAAGGTTACGAGTTGTCGGTGCGGTCAGCACGGGGGCTGTGTTATCTGCGGTAACCAAGGTGCTGCGAGCGGTCGAGAATTCATAGCTCCCTGCATCCATATAACTGGTTTCTTGAAGCAGATCGAAACTAATGCCCATGTAGGTGTCGTCATCAAACGACGTTACCGCACCAGTTTGTGTAAAGTTGCTAATGTTGGAAACATCCGTATCTAAGCACCCAGCGAGTTCGGTCGCTGATATCGGGCTATATGTCGTACGAATACTACCATCTGCTTCATGATATGCACCGCCAGATACTTGAATCGTTGAACCCGCATTGATCCAAACGGCTGCGAAACCATTGCTAGATCTCACTTGGGCATTAAATATACACCCTGTTCCGTCGACTGAAAAACTGCGGCTGACATCATCGCTCGCAGAGAACGAATATGCCAATGTCGGTAATACGATAATCGCACCAGAAGCGCTTAATCTGGCCAATGTTTTTAGGGTCAATGCTGTCTCCATTTTATATCGGCCGCAGCACCCGCTGTCTCAAATTTCAAATAATGAAATGTGAGACAACATCAGCTGGTGCCATCACTTGCTTTGTGAAGGGAAATTCCTGGTAGCGGTGTAAGGGTAAACACTTAAATATGAGTGAACAATTTCAGGTCACTGAACAAAATATGCCTACGTATAGATGAACGCAGATCTATCTTATGAAGCAGGGTTCCCGCGGCCAAACTTTGACTAAAGCGATGTATGAACCTTCAGCCTCAAATTCCAATTTTGTACATTTGAAGATGAGGTTTCAGTCTCTGGATGCTCAGGTCATGACGCCGAAATACTCTCCCTCACCCTTTCGGACAGATACGCGTGCGCTGCTCGGGGTGACAGGTCCTGTCCTATTCTGACGGCTTACTGACGCTCAACACGAATGCGGCGGTGCTTAAACTCGGTTCGCGGCGGGCAGCCAACACGTATGTCAAGCGCGGGCAAAGAGACCTTAAGTCGCTGCGCAAGTTTCTGCAACGCATGCGCGACCTCAGCTGTGGCCCCTTCGGTGGGGTGATCCAGCCAAACGGTGAGCACGCCCTGTTTCTCAATGATGGAATAATCCCGTACGGAGGCCCGCATCGCGGCAATCGCACTGCGGACGGCCTCTGCCGGGACCATCTTGCGGCCATTCTCGCCCTGCCACCACAGCATGTCATCCTCGCGCCCCTCGATCCGGGCGATCCGGAGACAGGCGGACCCGCACGCACAGGGGGCAGGTTCAGGCAGGAGAACGTCATTCAGACGATAGTTCAAAATCGGCAGGCTCTCTCGGGTAAAGTCATGAATGATCGGACAAAATGCACCCGTATCCGGATCGATCACATCCCGGTCAATTTGTAACCATCCCTCATTGAGGTGCAGCGATCCTGCAGGACAGGTAAAGGCCAGCACCCCCTCCGTCGCCTGATAGACCTCATCGAGCCTGCAGCCAAACGCCGCCTCGGCCAGGGCTTTGTCATCGGGGCAAAGCGTCTCCGCGACGGAGATGATTTTGTGCGGAGCGATCCCGATACGTCCCTCGTTCTGCACCTGTACCAGATGACGCACCAGGCTTGCTGGCGCAATCACCACCGTTGGCGCAAGGTCGTTCAGCCGGCGTAGATGCGCCTCAAACGGGCTGAGCATGTCGAAGAACTCAAACCGCACCAGTGGATTGCTCAAAGTTCGGTACAACGCGTTGTCCGCACGCATAAAAAACGCAACGCGCTGGCGCTGCATAAGATTTGGCCAAAACCGCCCCATCAGGATCGCAGCCCACAGGCGCCGCTCTTGGGGGGTCGCCAGAAACAGCCCCCGCTGCCCCGAGGTACCGGTCGACAGGCCCACGGACACGTCGCCGATGGTGGGGCTGAAATCACGGCTGCGCTCTGCTTTCAACGCGACATGCAGCGCCTCATCATAAGCGATCCCGCAGGTGTTGATCCGAGAGAAACTCTCCATCAGCCGCGCCTTGTTCATGGGCGGCAAATCCTGCAGGGGCCGATCCGCGTGCGCCGCATAAAACGGCGAGCGCGGCATCACGTTGGCCCGAAAACGCGCAAAGCCAGCGCGTTGATGCGCCTCAATCGCCGCACGTGTGCGCCAGCCTGCGCCATACCGGGTCCGCACAAAAGCCCCGAGGCTCATGTGATCACCTCCCGACAGTGAGACGGCACAAAGGTAATATCGGGCCGCGCGCCCATCAGCCGCCGCAACCGCGCAAAAGTGTCGCGATACCGCGCGGCATCCCCCAAACGATGCAGCACAAAAGCGGGGGGCATGCGGCCCGTGCGCAGCGCCTCGCGTCCATAGGCGGCGTCGGCAATCAGGAAATGAGCCGTTTGCGGCACCCAAATCCCGATCTGCCCAACACCATGCCCGGGCAAGGGAATGGCGATTATCTCGCCCGTGCCGAGCAGATCACGCCCCTGCGGAAATTCAGGTAACTCGGTTTCAATAAGGTCTTGGTCCTCAACGGGCTGCGGCGCGCGGGCCAGAACCCCATCGCGCAAGATCGGAGGACAGGCCTCAAGCGTGGCTTTCAGCCCGCGTAATGTCGCCAAATGGGCAATTGCAGCGCCCGACGCACAGACCGGAACATCGCGCGGCAGATCCATCAGCCCTGCCACATGATCCCCGTGCATATGTGTCAACACGATCAGATCCGGGCAACAATCGAGCTGAGACGTGATGTGCTCATGATCGGGCAATTGAACCGGCGTTGCGACCCGGTAGGCCCGCGCGGGAAAGCGATGCGTGGCATCAAAAAACGCCGGACCGTAGCCGCAATCAACCAGCACGTTAGCGTTTGGGGCTTCAATCAGCGTGGCCAAAGCAGGCAGATCAACTTTTCGCCACCCAGCCAGCCCCGCTGCAAACGGACGCACGCGGCAACTGCCGACGCGCATAGATGTCACGCGAAGCATTCCGACAGCCCCTCTTCCAATGTCACCAAAGGCCGATACCCGAGATCTCGGCGCGCGGCACTGATATCGAGCGTCAAAGAGCGCCCCAGCGACACCACCGCCTGACGGGTCAAAGCTGGCTCACCCGCGCCCATCCAAAGCGCGCGCCGTTCTGACAACGAGGCGATTGCATAGGCCAGCGGATAGGGGAGCGGCAATCGTCGCGGCTGATAGCCACCATGGCGGGCCACCAGATCTGCCAGCGTGCGAAAGCTGAATACCTCGCCAGAGGTGATGTTCCATACGCCACCTGCAGGACCTGCCGCAGCCAATCGCATTGCACGGGCGGCATCGCTGCGGTGGGTCAGGTCAATCTTGGCCTGGCCTCCTGATATCATCGGAACAAACCCGCGCGCCATGACGGCGCTGAGGCGCGGCAGCAATGCGCGATCATGGCGGCCATAGATGGCGCGCGGACGGATGGCCGTGCAGCGCATCTCTCCATCCGGGGCCAAGACCAACGCCTCTGCCCGACGTTTAGTCTCAGCATAAGGCGACAGAGCGCGCGGCGGGAGTTCGGCGTCTTCGCTGAGGTTCAGCCGATCTCGCCCATCCGCATAGATGCTTGGCGTTGAGGCAAAAACAAAACGCGCGACGCCTGCTTTTTTCGCGGCCCGCAGCAAACGCTGCGTTGCAGTAACATTCACGGCCTCAAACTCCATCGGACTGCCCCAACCGCCGCTAAGGGCCGCGCAATGAAACACAGCATCCATGCCTTGGGTCAGCGGCAGGAGATCATCACAAACCAAATCTGCAGGGTGAAAATCGGGGAGATCAGCAGGTACGCGCGCCGTAGTGCGCAGCTGCCAGCCATGACGCGAAAGTTCATCGACCAAGGCGCGACCCAAACAGCCGCTCGCCCCTGTGATCAGCGCACGCATCAAAACTGCACCACAGTTCCGCCAATCGAAATCCCGGCAGAGGTTCCGATCAACAAGGTCTTGTCGCCACGCTGCAAACGCCCATTTCGGACCGCGTGGTCCAGAACCGTTGGAATGGAGGCCGCCACCTGATTGCCGTGGTTGCAGAAGATATCCACCACCTTGCTTTGTGGCAGGTGCAATGCGCGCGTCATCAGACGCAACGCCTGAGCACTGGCCTGATGCGGCAAGACGGCATTCAGTTCATCACGCTCAAGACCTGCGCGTTTGAGCAGATCGGTCAGAAAGTCCGGCAGATAGCGTGCGGCCAGTCGATAGGCTTGTGCTCCGTCCATCTGGAAACAATTGTCTCCCTCATCGCTGCCCCGCACTGGGTTTACCCGTGTGCCACCCGCTGCCAACACGCAGGCCTGCTTTCCCTCAGAATAGGTTGCAAAGCCATGTGACAGCACAGCCCCCTCGCCCGCGCCAACCACAACCGCCCCTGCCCCATCGCCAAAGATCGCGGCACTCTCGGGGTGCGACCAGTTCAACCCCACCGATGCGATATCGGCAGAGAAGATCAACACACGCCGCGCGCGTCCCGCTGCCACCCAGAGGCCCGCCACATCGAGCGCTTGCAAGAACCCAAGGCAGGTCGCATTGATATCAAAGGCCGGAATGCCGGATTGCCCCAAACCAAGGCGATCCTGCACCAGCACGGCTGTTGACGGAATCGGCTGCTCCATCACGCCACAGGCACCGAGGATCAGGTCCAGATCCTCCGGCCCGCAGTCGGCCATATCCATTGCGCGGCGCGCAGCTTTTGTCGCCATCATCGAACTGGTTTCATCAGGCGTCGCGACCGCGCGGCCCTCAAGACCAAACCGCGCCTGCACTTGCCCGTCCTCCCAACCAAGGCGGCGATCGATCTCCGTACTGAGACGTTTATTTTCAGGCAGATAGCTACCCGTTCCTTGAATGGTAAGCGCGATCGGAAACATAGAAACAATCCATTTCTGAACATCGTTCTAAAATATTGACATATGCGACCGGATCGTCAAGATCATTTCAGAACATTGTTCAAATACCCAGCGCCCATTCCAATTATGGGCCTTTCCAAAACTGGAGATCCACATGGCACGGCCCCGGCAATATCATCCCGAAACACTGCGGGCCGCGGTGGTCTCCGCCGCCAGAGGCTTGCTGGAAGAAGGTGGCCCCCCTGCTCTGACGGCGCGCGCATTGGCGCAGGCCTCAGGTGCTACGAGCGGCACGATTTACGCCAGCTTCGGGGATCTCCACAGCGTGCTGATCGAGGTAAACCGCGACACCTTTCGGGAGCTGGGCGAAATGATCAATGCCTTGCCGGATGCGCCGCCGGAACCTTGGCTTTACGCACTGGCGGAGGCCTATGTGGACTTTATGTTAGAGCGCAAGGGTGTCTGGCGCGGCCTCTTTGAGGGAGACCGGGTCACGGATGTTTTTCCGCAGTGGTACATGGCCGCAATCAATGCCCTGCTGGCAAAAATTGCGCATCCCATAGCAGCGCTGGCCCCCTCCGAGAATGCAGCCGAACGCGCTGAGGAGTTGTTCATTTCCGTTCACGGCGTGGTCGCATTGGCCGCGATTGGGCGTCTGGATATGGTGTCCCCTAGGTCGCCAAAGGCGTTGGCACACGCGGCGGTGAGCACAATGCTGAGCGCGCTCAAGGATGCAAGCGATGCATAACCCTGCTCACAAACTGACGGGTGGATTCATCCTTGGTTCCGCCCGATGTGGCTCAACTTTGGTTTCCGATATTCTGCGGCTGCACCCTGCGATCCTGTCGCTGTCGGAATTGTTCTCGACTGTTGGGCCAAATGCCTTTCGGCCAGATCAACTGAGCGGAGAGACATTCTGGCACAATCTGTCCAAACCCTCGCGCGCCTTATCACAGATCGGCAACCCCGACAGCGCGCCCAATGAGTTCCTCTATGGGCGCGTTAAAGCCCCAGCGCATGACCCGTGGTTCTGCCCTCCCATATTAGCGATCACCTTGCCACACCTCTCGCACTCTCCGGACGCGCTGTTTGCTCAACTCGCCTCCGAGATCCCACAGTGGAACCGCAGGGACATAGGTGATCAGTATCGGGCGCTATTTCAAAGCCTTGCGAATAATCAGGGCGGCAAGCAGATCTGGGTCGAACGCTCCGGAGGCTCATTGGTGGCTGCCAAGACGCTCCTCGATATGTTTCCCGAAGCGCGCCCGGTCTTGCTGTTGCGAAATGGGCCTGACACGGTGCTCTCGATGCGCGACTACCCGGCCACCCGCGTGGCAATCTGGATGTGGCGGCACCTACGCCCATTTGGGATCGATCTTCTCGATCCCCAAACCCACTACGGTCGCGGCGCACTATGGCCCGTGATCGAACGTTTAGGCAGCGTATTCGGCCTGCGCAGCATATTGGCAAAGCGCCCGAGCCTGACTGACAGCGCGGCCTTCTGGTCGGCGATGATGGAAACCGGCCTTCAAACCCTAATGGGGCGGGATCTGATGGTGCTTTCCTACGAAGAGCTTTGCGCAGCGCCACGGCAGGAAATCACCCACCTTGGCCAATATCTCTTGGGCGATGCACCTGAAGCATGGGTTGAAGCTGCAAGCCAATTGCCAGAGCAACGCCCATCCAAGATAGCCACCCTGACAAGCACGGAACGTGAGGCTCTTTATGCGGGATGCGCCCGCGGTGAATTGGCCATTCGAGAGTTTCAATCGCACAGGGCATCGTCGCGCACCGACGGTTAAACCGACATCTCAGGTTTGTTTTCCATCTTGATACAACCACTTGGCTCGCTCCATCACCACATCCCCTCGCGGCGCAACGCCGTCAAAACACATTCAGAAAGTAACTGTATTTTGACCTGCTGACGTCACAATGGAGGTCGGAACGGTTTGTTGTGTGTTGCGAGTGAGTGCTCATGTCAGAAATTGACGCTGTCTGGATGCTAATTTCAGCACTTCTTGTGCTTGTCCTGCAATCCGGGTTCCTCTGCCTAGAGTCCGGCACCGTCCGGACGAAGAACGCCGCCAATGTTGCGCTCAAAAATATGGCGGATGTCTGCGTCGTCTGCACATGCTTCTGGCTGGTAGGTTTTGGCCTGATGTTCGGCACCAGCTTTGGGGGCCTCTTTGGGACTGGTGGCTTTTTGCCCCGGCTCGACAACGCCACAGGTCATTCAGCCGCGATCTTCTTGTTTCAAATGGCCTTTGCTGCCACCGCCACCACCATCGTCTCCGGCGCGGTCGCCGAACGGGAGCGTTTTTTAGGCTATATGATTGTGTCGATCGCACTCAGCGCCTTCATATATCCGATTGCCGGTCATTGGATCTGGAATGAGGCGGGTTGGCTCCGACAACTCGGATTCATCGATTTTGCTGGTGCAACGGTTGTGCATAGCGTGGGCGGATGGACGGCCTTGGTCGCCGTGATCTTCTTGGGTCCAAGGCTTGGGCGCTACGGTCGAAAGAACCGCTTTTTTGAGGAAAACTCCATCTCGCTGGTCACACTGGGCGGGCTGCTGCTTTGGGTTGGCTGGGGGGCTTTCAATGGCGGATCGGCGCTGGCCTTTAACACGAATGTCGGCCCTGTCATCGCCCGTACAATGCTGTCCGCTGCAGGCGCGGGTTTGGCCAGCATCGCCATCGGCCTTGGCATCTTTCGCTGTGTCAGGGCGGACCTCTTGGTCAATGGTTTCCTCGGTGGACTTGTAGCAAGCACCGCTGGCATCCATTTGATATCCGGGCCGACAGCCTTCTTGATTGGCGCCGCTGGCGCCGTAGCAGTCATTGTGGCGCGTGATATATTGGACGCGCTGGAAATCGATGACGTTGTTGGCGCAATCCCTGTTCATCTGGCGGCGGGTCTTTTGGGCACGCTGGCAGTGGCCTTCGCGGCTCCACTGGATGCACTGCCTGCAGGCAGCCGGATTGCCCAGCTTGGCGTGCAGGCTTTTGGCGCAGCTGCCGTCGGGATCTGGGTCATATCCTGCATGACGCCCTTGATCCTGCTCTTAAAAGCCCGCGGCCTTCTGCGCGCACGCCCCCGAGATGAAGTGCGCGGCCTCAACCTAGCAGAAAACAACCAGCGAAACATGTTGTTGGAATTGCTGGAAGAAATGAAACGTCACCAGCGAACCGGATCGTTCAGCAGCCGCGTGCGCATCGAACGCTCGTCAGAATTGGGCGTGCTGGCCTATCGTTACAACCGTGTTCTCGACCGCGTTGAAGACGAGATTGACCAGCGCATGGCCTCAATCCGCAAGGAGCGTATGAGCCGGGAGATGGCGGAAGAAGCCTTTGAGGCGATGCGCGCGGCTCAGGAGGAGAGCGCCTGGTCGGCCCGACATGACAAACTCACCGGTCTGGGCAATCGCAAGCACCTTGAGGAAATTGCCGCAGCGCCTGCGACAGCTCAGCAGGCCGGAACGCTGGTTATCGCGCTTGATCTGGACCGTTTCAAATATATCAACGACACCTATGGCCACGAAGTGGGCGATCTGGTCCTAGAACAGGCTGCACGGCGAATTTCGGACAGGATCCAGCCCGGATGTGATTTCGCTTTCCGCATCGGAGGGGATGAGTTTGCCTTGCTGGTGGAATTTTCCGGAAGCGAGGCAGAGGCGTTTGAGTATTGCTCCGACCTACTGTTCGAACTGCTTCAGCCTGTGCGCTACAAGAACGTCGAGCTTGAGGTTGGTGTCTCCATTGGGTTTGCACTCTGCGAGCGCGATGAAACGCTTCTTTCCGCGCTGCGGCGCGCCGATCTGGCTCTTTATGCGTCAAAGGCCGACGGGCGATCCTGTGTCAACGCGTACTCCACCGACATTGGCGCGGCGCATGATGAAAAAATGGATCTGATCCGGGACTTTAAGCAGGCGTTCCGAAACGATGAAATCAAAGTGACCTTCCAGCCGCAAATCGATGGAAAAACCGGGGCGATTGCTGGCTGTGAAGCTTTGGCCCGCTGGCACCACCCCAAGCGCGGCATCGTCGGCCCAGATGTTTTTGTATCCGTTGCCAAAGAAGTGAACATGTTGGCGGAGCTGGATCGGAGAATTTTGGACCTTGCGCTTGCTGCTTATTGGGAATTCGCCCAACATAACATTAACTTACCCAGCATATCGGTGAATGTCTCTGCAGAACGGCTGGGGCATCCGGGCTTGATTGAAGAGTTAAAGCAACGCACGGACCTCCCCGCCAGCGGCTTAGCTTTTGAACTCCTAGAGACAGTGTTTCTGGATCATGTCGACGAGGATTACGCCAAGCAAATCGACGCCCTGAAAGCGATGGGCATTGGGATCGAAATTGATGACTTTGGCACAGGGCATGCCAGTATCGCAGGCGTGTTGGCGCTGCGCCCCGACAGGCTCAAGATTGATCGTATGTTCACGGCCGGTATCGACAGCAAGCCTGCGCGCAGAGATCTGATGCGTGGATTGATCGAAATGGCCACAAGCGCAGGTGCTGCAACGGTTGTGGAGGGCGTGGAAACTGAGGCCGAAGCCAAGATACTCTCTGATCTTGGGGCCGACGTCTTGCAAGGGTATGCATTCGCGCGCCCAATGGATCGCGATAGTTTCCTTGCTTGGGCTCAGGACTGGAATTCTGGTCAGTCGTTCATGCAGGTCGGCTAAGGACGCCCCAATTCCTAAGCACAGGACACGCGTCGTTGCGGCCCGTCTATAGCCTTACAAAGGATATCTCTGTCCGCGCCGGGCCGAGAAGCCCATATAATCGGAGCAATACCACCCCAAGACCGTGCCGGAATTACGTGAGATTTCAAATGAAACGCCTTTCGTCAGCCCCTCGTTTGTGAAACAAATCCAGAACGTGGAGGAGTGCAGCGCATTGGCCCGGTTAAAAATCGACAATCACACCGCCCGCGCCCTGTGGCTCGGATCGCATGGCCTCGCGCACGCGCCGACGGGACCCTTGGACACGCCGCAGTTGATAAAACAGCTGGGATTTGTGCAACTCGATACCATTCAAGTTGTGTCCCGTGCCCATCACCATATCCTGTGGAGCCGCAATCAGAACTATCGCGAACACATGTTGGACCCTTTGCTTCGCAGCACACGGCAGGTGTTTGAACATTTCACCCATGATGCTTCTGTTTTGCCCATGGAATTCCTCCCCATGTGGCAGCGTCAATTCTCGCGCAAAAAAGCTCAAGTCGGCCGCTCAAACTGGTTTGGCAAGTATCTCGAACCAGAACTGATCGACGAGGTTCTGCGTCGGATTGGAGAACACGGCCCTCTGTCGACAAAAGACTTTGAGACCAAAATTTCAGGCGAAAAGACGATGTGGAAACGTCCGCCTCACAAGATGGTGCTCGATTATCTTTGGTACTCTGGCGAATTGGCGACATCGCATCGAGACGGGTTTACCAAATACTATGACCTGGCCGAACGCGTGTACCCGCAGGATATGCCCGAACTCAGCGACACGGAGCAAATCACCCAGCTCTGCCGCACCGCAGTTAACAGGATCGGTTTTGGGACTCTAGGTGAAATCCATAAATTCTGGGAGGCCTGCGAGAGAGCAGAAGTCCAATCTTGGTGGACTAGTGATGCCAAAAACCTGATCGAAACTGAAATACAAGGCGCAGATGGCAGTTGGACCAAAGCAGTGGCTTGTGCAGATATCGAGGAGCGGATCAGAACACTGCAAACCCCAACGTCCCGACTGCGCATACTCAACCCGTTCGATCCGGCCATTCGTGACCGCAAGCGCCTCACGAGACTATTTGGTTTTGACTATACCGTCGAAATGTTTGTCCCGGCCATGAAACGAAAATGGGGGTATTACATTTACCCTTTGCTAGAGGGGAACCGGATGGTCGGCCGAATAGAGGTCAAAGGCGATCGCGCAAAAGGCACACTTACGCTGACCAAGTTTTGGACCGAAGACACACGCCTGCACACGAAACAACGCACAGACAAGCTCGAGGCGGAATTGAAGCGGCTCGCCAAACTCGCGGGCTTGAGTGAGGTCATCTGGGCGCTGGAATAAAAAGCCATATCTGGCTGAGCGAGCATCCACTCAAAAGCCAACCGACTGACATCTCATTGCTTGGCATATTGTGGAGGCGAGTACCGGAATCGAACCGGTGTACACCGATTTGCAATCCCGCAATATTCTGCTTTATATCAGTGCCTTGGCGCATAATTGGTATCAAGACAAATGCCGAACTACAAGAGAACCTGATACCTTCACAAATTGCGCTCAGACCTCCCCGAAAGTCGATCTATGAGTTGGCGGGTGGCGAACGCGTGCGCAAGACGGAAGTTCGGGAGCGCTTCACGCAAGCAGGTCATTATGTTCCTTGCCGATAAGGCAAGCGATGACGGGTCGGGCATTTGGTGCTCGAAGGGGACGATCCAGCGGCACACAGAGCTCGGGGAGAGCACAGTCAAGCGGACGATGCGGGAGTTCCTGAAAGAGGGCATTCTAATTGAGACCGGCGCACGCGGCTGCAAGAATGGTTATACTGTCGTCTACCGGATCGACCTGGGGAAGGTCGGGGCACTGGAACTGACCGCTGACCCCGAAATCGAGACAGGGGCCACAGTGGCCCCCGTCCAGACTGGTCCCGGAACGGGGGCCATAGTGACCGGGGTACCGGGGCCACAGCGGCCCCCAAACCACCCTAAAACCATCCAGAAACCTCCTACGCGCAAGTGCGTGGCGGTGGCGGATGAAGAAGCTGAAAAGGTGTTGATGGCCTATCCTCCGGACCGAGTGCGGGGGAAGGCGGACTGTCTCGGACGGATCAGGGAGGCCTTGGACGATGGGACGGAGGTCGAGGACCTGTTACAAGCCGTGAAGGCCTACGCTACCGAGAGCGCGGGCTTCACCCGGTCGAAGGTCTATTTCTCTGACAACTGGTTCAGGGCCGGACGATGGCGGGCCTATATCGAGGACATCGCCAAGAGCCGTGAAGCGGTGAAGGCGAAACAGGCCGAGTTGCTGGCAGGCCTGGCAGACTGGGTGACGGAGCGCCATACGCTCTGTCGCCACATCACCCCGGGCTAGGTCGACGCGTTGCTGGCCGCTAAGCTGGTGACACAGGCGCAAATTCAAGCGGCAGGCCTCAGATCATGAGCGCCCTCGATTCCACCGAAGCGCGAACAGCAAGGCGACCCATGTCATACGCTGGCGCTGCTGACACGGGACCTTGCGAGGGGCGGCAAGCCTCCCCTTCGAACCCCCACCGGCGCGGGCAAAGCCCGCGCCACAGAGCGGCTGACGGAGACCTTCGTCTTCCGTTGCACGGCGGCCGAGAAGGCCGAGTTGCGCGCCAAGGCCGAGGCCGCAGGCTTACCTGCCTCGACGCTCCTGCGCGAGGCGCTTGGCCTCTCCGAGGCCCGCCGCCGCAAGCCCGTCCCCCGCGTCGATCCGGCGCTGGTGCTGGCCATCGGACGCATCGGCGGCAACCTCAACCAGATCGCCCGCTGGCTGAACCACGCCATGAAGGTCGGACGCACAGACCTCGACACCATGAAGGTCGCCCGCTGCCTTGCCCCTGCTGATTTTCGAGATCGCGGTGGGCAGTGTGCAGCGACCCAGTGATTGGGTGGACTTCCAGTGGGGTGATTATGATGGCGAAACTCTGAAGTTGCGCCAGAACAAAACCGGCAAGTCTTTGCTTTTGCCTTGTACTGAGGCGTTGAGAGCAGCACTTGACAGGGCGAAGGCCGAGCTGAGGTTTGTGCCCCATCCATCGCGACACATCCTGACGCGTGCTAATGGTTCCGCGATGGATTATCACGCGATGGCTCGGGTAATGGTACAAGAGCGCAAGCGGCTGGGGTTAATGGCCTTTGATCAACACGCGTTACGCTATCGGGGGGTGATGGAACTGGCTTGGGCTGGCTGTACCGACGACGAAATTGCCAGCTTCAGCGGCCACACATCCAAAGCGATGATCATCAAATATGCAGGCGAAGCGCGGCAAATCATGCGGGCGCGTCAGGCCGCAGCAAAGCGCAAGTGACATGCGAACAGAACAAGCACAGAACGAGAAACTGATACCCGGGGTGATACCCTATGAGTAGAAAAAGCCATAACCTATTGATTTTATTGGAGGCGAGTACCGGAATCGAACCGGTGTACACGGATTTGCAATCCGAGAAATATGAGTTTCATAGGTGAACATAGTATAGCGAGATTCTTGCTTTTGCCTTGAAAATAAGGTGTATTGTGACTACTGCTGAACATAGCAACACCTCCTTACACTCTCGATCTATGAGACTAAAAAGAGACTGAAATGAAGCTGCGACTGACCGACATGGCGATCAAGAAGCTATCCCTTCCCGAGAAGGGACAAGTGACCCACTGGGATGAAGTCATGCCAGGATTTGGCTTGCGGTGCTCAACAAAGAGCAAGTCTTTCGTGGTCATGTACGGGGAAAAACGCCGCCTCAAGACGTTGGGCCGTTACCCAAGCCTGTCACTGTCTGATGCTCGTGCGCAGGCCAAGCGCTTCTTCGTTGAGGTGGAAATTGAAGAGGACACGCCATCCCGGCAAACCATGCCGTTTGAAGACGCCAAGACACGCTTCCTCAGCGATTGCGAGAAACGTAACAAGCCGCGCACCGTCGCTGACTATACGCGCCTTCTGAACCGGCATTTTAATTTCAAAGAGGATGTTCAGGATGTCACGCGCAAGCAAGTGATGGAGATAGTGTCCAGCTTGTCGGGCACACCATCAGAGCAGTCTCATGCCTATGTGGCAATCCGCACTATGATGAACTGGTGTGTGCGGCATGGCCTCATTGAGCACTCAGTCGTGCCGCCGATGAAGCAGACGATGAAGGCACGAGATCGCGTGTTGAGTGAAGATGAGCTTAAACAAGTGTATCTGCGTGCCTTAGAGACCCCCTTTCCATTTGGGCCGATTGTACAGCTCTTGATCCTAACCGGTCAGAGACGCACTGAGATCGGGCTTCTGCGCCGATCCTGGATCAATAGGGACGAAGTGACGTTCCCTGAAGGCTTTGCCAAGAACAAGCGAGAACACCGCATCCCCTTGTCGCCTTTGGCTCAAGAGGTGATCTCTAGTCTGCCGGATACTGGAGACTTACTATTCCCTGCGGCTACCGATCCAGAAAAGCCTTTCTCAACATGGGCTTGGCACAAGGCCAGATTTGATGAAGGGTTAGAAAATGTTGCTCCTTACACCCTTCACGATTTACGCCGTACCTTTGCAACCGTTCATGCCCAGATCGGTACACCGATCCACGTCACCGAAAAGCTCCTGAACCATGTAACGGGGACCATCAGCGGGGTTGCAGCAGTTTATAATCGACATTCATATTCAAACGAAATGAGGCAAGCTTCTAACAGTTTCGATGATAGCTTGATGAGTACAGCTGGGCAGTAGCTTGATAGCTTCTGGCCGAACTGTGCAGCTTCCTACGGTAAGGCCGCAAAGAAAGAGATAGGAATGAAAGCCTGAATTCTACTCGTACTAGTGGTGGTCACTGGCTAAACGGTGGGCGGAACACTGGTAGCTGAGTTCAATGGAGGCGAGCCGCGGTGAAAACTTATTGCAAGTCTTACCTGAATTCGAAATAATGACACACATACGGGTAGTTGCATTGCTTGCTTAGTGGAGGAAGGTGTGAGAAATAAACCTTAACATTCAAATGTTTAGTGGCCAGAAATGGCGATCTCTGAGCGAGATTTGGTAGGTTGCATAAATGTCAGAAACAGTTCCTAACGCATTCCTACTTCTTCTAGGGCAGATTGGTATTTTTGTAGCCAGTCTTTTTTTTGTTATTCCACTCTCTCTAGTCTCTGGAGTAATTGTCGGCACTTCAATTTCGCCAACAACATGGGCTTTCCTATTCGTTGTAGCTGTTGCCTCAGTGATGATGGTTGCAAATATCATGTTAGGATGGAACGCGGTCAGATTTGCCCGACAAGAACTTGACAAAATGGGTAACACATATTCATCGAAATTGTTTGCCGCAGATCTTCTTGTGATTTTTATTTTTTTCTCAATGAATAATGTGATTATTTTTGCCGTTGGTGCTGGCCTCTCTGCGTTCGATCCTTCAACGCTTCTATCTAAAGTTAAGAGCGGAATCCCGAAAGGCACGACATCGATGACGTTGGGAGCTTTAATTCTGCTTTCGGCGCTATATTTGTTTATTTGCAAGTTTTGGAATAGTGAATTTTACCAAACAGTGGGCATTGAAAATTCCGAAGCGTACGAAAAGAAACTATCGCATGTTATAGTAATACAATTTTTGATTGGATTAGTCACGCTGATGGCACCTGAGCACCCGGCTTGGAATTCAGTTGTGTGCTCAATCTGGCTTATATCTTGGATCGTTGTCAATTTTGGATGGATTTCTGCTGGTTTTGTCGAATAAGTTTAACCCTCTAGATCCGATGTTCCCGAATAATGCGCGGGAGCTTTTTCGGCATATGCGAGACTGCCAACCTGTCTTCAAGGAGGAGCGGCAAGGCAAAAGAATTATTCATATGTTTAGGTACGCAGACTGCGCTCAGGCACTTCAGGACTATGGTCAATGGTCGAGTAATATCTCACTTTTTGAGCAGCTATTACTTGGTGACGCAGCGATTATGATTCAGGATGATCCTCCTGTGCATACAGCGTATCGAAGAGCGATTACTCCTTGGTTTAATCACAGGACAGCAAGCGTTTCCAAAATAGTGAAGAGAGGGTTTGGGTTCTTAGATATCGAGCTGAATAAGACATATTTTGATGGCGTGGCGCTGGCAGAGAGAATTTCAACTGAAGTAATTGTATTAATTTTTGGATTTCGCCCTGTCGAGTTAGAGTTTCTGAAGTCTTGGTATGCTAGGTTTGGAGCTGGTGTGGGAATTGAATTTCTTGAGTTTGAAGGGGAAAGGGTTGACGCTCAAGAGAAATTTGTCCGTGAGATGCATCTGGAACTTGATGTGTTTCTCGACCGGGTAATTTCCGATCCGCCAAAACAGATCGAAGAAATGATTGCAAGTGTCGAGAAGGTGCTTGAGGACAGAAGATCGTCTAGAGCCTTGCTGAAATCGTTGATCTTTGCGAGTGGACATACACTTTCGGGACAGATAGTCAATTCTCTAGAAGTTTTAGCAAGCCAGAGCATCAAACGGCAGAAGATTTTACAAACCGACCTGGGAACTTGGTCAAGACAGATCTCCGAAGAGTGTATTCGTATAAGACCTGTCTTTCGAGGCAGTCATCGAGTCGCATCTAGAGACTGTGAAATAGGAGGTATTCAAGTAGAGAAAGGAAGCTACTTGATTATATGGAATGCATCTGCAAATTTGGATGATCGAGTATATGAAAATCCAGAAAGCATTCAGTTTCAAGTTCGTGGTTGTCGACATTTGTCATTTGGTCGCGGGGTGCATAGGTGCATCGGGTCGGTATTGGCATCACAAGTAATAACGGCCACCGTCTCCCAAGTACTTGGAACAAAAAGACTTCTTACACTAAGATCGTCGACGCCAGCTAAAGATCCATGGATTGATTCATTTGAGAGCCTTGAACTTAATGTCCAGTGAGCCACGAACTTCTAGCGTAATTGTAAAGCCTCAGCAAAGCCTCAAAAGTGTGCTGAAGCCAGTTCTTGATGGAGTTTTTTCTAGATTTTTCGGAGTTATTGTAAAGGTAACAAGAGGAAAAGACAGCGAGGCCGCGAAGACGATAAAGAGATACTATTCCAAGCAAAGGTACAACGAATCCGCTGTGGACATAGTTGACTCTTCGACGAACTGGTATGGCAGCTTCGTGATGAGTTTTGTCTCGGACACGCTTGGAGGCTTAGAACTTGATCGACTAGTTGAAATGGGGTGTGGTCAGGGGAAGATAACTACACTTCTCGATTCTACGTTAGGAAATGTAAAGAGATATATTGGGATCGATCTATACATTTCGAAGCTTCAGTGGCAGCTCTCAGCGCAAGATACACGTATTGAGTTTTTAGAGGGTTGTGTAGAGCAAAAAATTGATGAGGTAGGTCGTTCAGGAGCTGGTACATCTTCCTTTTTGTCGGTTAATTTTCTCTGTTACCTGGATTCGTTGGATAAGTTCCTAACAGTAAATGGTGGTTCGATTGCAAGTTCCGGCGAAGATCTGTTGATTATTGAACCGTTTCCGAGCATTTTTTGGGAAACTTGGTTTGATGGTATTTTCATTCAATTGAGATCTCCCTCAGAGATGCGTCGTTTCTTTGAAGATCGAGGTTGGAAATTGTGTGAGGTAAGGAAATTATATTTGTTTCAGATTTTCGGATTGAATTTCTGGCCAGTTTCTTACGGCCTGCATTTCAAGATGATAGTGGAGGCAAATCATGATTTATGTTCGTAAAGCAGACGCAGGGGAAATCCATACCTTAGCGTTGCTGTGCGTTGAATTCTCAAATGAAGTCGCACCGGGGCGTGTCACCAAGCTCAGCATCCAGGATTTTGAAGTGGCGATTAATACGCTAACCAAGCGAAATGGGAATGTATATGTAGCTGTCTCTAGGTCATCGTCAAGGATTCTCGGATTCATGGCAATTGCCGAGCGAGAGGCTTTGATTTCAGGAGGAGGATATCTTGAGTTGTCGGATCTTTATGTGGTTCCTGATGAACGCAACCGGGGAATAGGGAGATTGATGATTGAGTATGCTAAAAGCATATGTCGAATTCGAAACATTGATCGACTGACGCTTTCGACGGGAGTACCAGACCATTCCAGTGCACCAAATACACTCTATGTTAGACAGGGGTTTGAATTCATAGGGCCAACTTTTCGAGCGTTGGTTGGGGATGTTTGATGTCGTTTGTTGCGGTACTTGGATTGGCGGGAGTCGGTAAAACAAGTGTCGTGCGGCGACTCTCCCTAGACCTTGATGCAAAAGCATTTTGTGAACCTGATCGAAAGGATTGGCCAGCCTTTATAGAAGACGGTTTTGTTGATTTTTCATTCGATGTTTTGGAGTGGTTTCGCTGCTATCAAGTAGATTTGATAAGACGGGCTTCGAAGTATGGGAAATGTGGGCTGTCAATTTGTGATGCGTACTATCACAAAATAATGATTGGTTACGTAAGCCATCAATCATCTAATTGGATAATCCCCAAGAATGATCCATATTTTTCAGTTCTTATGAGAATTCTTGAGCTGGATTCAAAGTATCTCCCAAATGCAAGCATGATCATCTTCCTTTCGGCTGAGTATGAAGATTGGGCAAAAATGGTAAACTCTAGGTCTCAGCAAGGTGACGATATTCTTTTGTCGCAGGCTTTTGCTTCACAGGATTCGATGCGTCAAGCAGCCGAAGCGCATGCTCGTCTCGAGAGAATCCCCTTGCTACATGTCCAACAAACTTACGGACGACTGGATGAAACTGTGCTAAAATGCGCGGAGTTTATTAGGGAAAACATGAAGTGAATACTGAACCAAAACTTACCGATCAACATGTAGCTGCACATTTTGAGATGCAACTTTCGGGGTATTATTCAGGTAAGGTGCTTGGGCCTAATGGTTCTAGCTATTTTTACTCCGAAGATATTCCATCCCTGTCTTGGAACCACTCGGTATTAGCGGATCCCAGTAATTCTTCACATTTAAACTTCATTAAGGATCAAGCTGCCTGCAGACACCGGCAGCCAGCTTTTTTTGTACGTGAAAGTGAGTTGAAGCACGTGATGCTCGCTTTAGGAGATAAATGCTCGGTGGCAAGAGAGCAATGGATGATTTGCTCTCGTGATACGTTGCTAGAAACACCTATATTGGGCGAACTGGAAGTGAGATTTTCAAAGGAAGCGGTTCCACCAGATGATTACTGTTATGTATTGGAAAATCTATTTGAGGACAATAAACTAAATGATCGCTTCAGAAATTTTTATGTTCCTACTCTGAAGCGATCAACACTGAAAGCAGGGACATCTGTTAGCCACGCTGTTGGCTATGTTGAGGGGGAGCCGGTTACGTGCGGCTCAGTCTATCGGGCAGGTAGCTTTGCAGGCTTATACAGCGTTGGATCAATCGCTTCCAGGCAAAATCGCGGATACGGTAGACAAGTTTCCCTTGCGCTAAGTCAATCCGCTTTGAATGAGGGGGCGGGCGATATTTTTTTACAATGCGTAATTGGAAATCATGTTGAACGCCTTTACTCTTCAATTGGATATGTCAGTGTTGAAAAGCCTGGTTTGATTTCAATCTAGTGTGGTAGATTCGCTCTTGTAGACGCGGCTGTTTTTTGACTTTCGAGACCAGTATCATTTTTTATTGGTCTAGCCCCCTTTTTTCACGCCCATGCTGGTCGCTGAACGGTGGGCTTTTAGGTAGATCGCATCAATCATCACGGTCTTCTGTCCGCCTTGGTCAGCCGCCAGACCGGCCATCATCCGGGCGAAGATGCCTTTGTCGCTCCATCATTGTACAAGGTCTTGATTGTACAAGGTCTTGTGCGGGCCGTACTCCTCAGGTGAGTACCGCCATCGCGAGCCATTCCGATTGATAAAGATAATCCCGCTCAAAACCCGTCGATCATCGACACTGGGCTTGCCATGGGACTTTGGGAAAAATCGCTCAAGACGCGCCATCTGGGCTTCGCTCAACCAGAAAAGGTCCGAAATGTTCACCGCTCGTTTTCGAACCGTGAAACACGCGATCAGCCCGAAATCAATAGGTCCTGACCCTAGGCCACAATCCACCTTGAACTACTCCAAACAAAAGCGTAATCTTTTATAATAAAACAATATGAGAATATAACGATGAAATTTCCCATACATCTTAATTTGTCAGTGCCTTCAGCAAATGGAAATATAGATAGAACCGTTAATTTAAACAGCCCTCTAACAGTACTTGTTGGGCCAAATGGATCCGGAAAAACACACCTTATGAGATCTTTGAAATTGGAGCTCAAATCTCATACGTCAGGAAAATACGTTCGCTTTTTATCCGCTGGGCGTATGGGTCTCATGGAACAGTATCGCTCAGATTTTGATGGGCAACGGGGCGCTTCACCTAATTATGAGAACGCATCTTATGGAGGGAAACGAGATTCACAACTGCGCATGAACTTTGAAACATTGAATGGAGACTTTCACACTTTAGCTGCAAGGCCAGACATTCTTATTAAGGTAAGCGAACGCCTCAGAAAGCTTTTCAAAAGAGACATTTCAATATTTTGGGACTCCGGACAACTGAAAGTTGAGTTTCAGCACGAAGAATATGACCATAGCTATTCATCTGCTCGTGAAGCCTCTGGGCTAATACACTTAGTCGGCCTTCTGGCAGCACTTTATGATGACGCCGTTGGCGCACTTTTAATTGACGAACCTGAAGTTTCTTTACACCCACAACTTCAAGCTTTTTTACTAAGAGAAATAAAACATGTGTCAGGCATACCCGAAAACGGAAACTTCAAAAAGCTCATCATCATCAGCACGCACTCCACTGAGTTCATTGACCTAAACACCACTCTAGATATTCCTAACTTTATCTTTTGCCAAGAGCTAGGAGAAGAACCAAGGCAAATCTCGCCTAAAGAACCGACATTAAAAAATCAAAAGCTGCAAGAACTAGTGATCAGAATGGGGCAAGAACATAAACTTGCACTTTTCTCAAAATCACCACTACTAGTTGAAGGACCATCTGACACTATAATTTGCGGAGGTTTAGCAAATAAACTAGACCTCCACATTGAAGCGGGAGGATCTCAAATATTGCCTGTTATTGGCAAAGGGGAGTTTCCAACCGTGGTTAAACTCTTGCGACTAATGGGAAAAACCCCAATTGTGTTAGCTGATGCAGATGCATTTGTTGACACTCCCGACCTTTCAAACACTTTTCTCGCAGCCCCCGAAGCGGATAGTTACGTTAATAGTAATTTGGGCTCACCTTCTGCTGTCAAATTCTGCAACGCCATCAGGAGTGATTTTCTAAGTTTAGTTGATACATCTTGGGACCAAATTTCAATTCTTGCTGAAACGACTCTTTACTGGAAAACCAGGAAAGACAAAGACTCAGGGAGATTAGCGAAACAACGTTCAGCCTTCTCCGCCCTATTCCTAAACGACAAACTACCCGAGGGCTGGAGCTCCATAAAGGAACGCCTCACAATCGCATTAGATTTACTCGAGAGATTTGGATGCTTTATACTAAGACGAGGATCAATTGAAGAGTACTACCTTAAGGATCATGACGCTTTAGCTATCGGAAAGCCCTTAGCCGCAGTCAATGAAGTAAATTGCTTTGATAATTTACCGAATGTCAGTGACAACTACTCAGATGTAGTGCGTTGTATCCATGCAGCCTCACAAGCACCGGCGATCAATGAAGCTGAATTAGTTCGAGATTATCTATTATCTATTGCTTCCGTAGCTCTAGAACACTTTAAGACAGAAAAAGACGCGAGAAAAATTCAATCGCAAGTAAAAAGAATATTAGGGGATAAAGCGGACCTTTTCAAAATGTCCGTAAAAGATAATCATCTCATCATAGATTTAGAAAGCAGCGTACTCGAGATAGATGCATTTCCCATCTATATGGAAGAAGGTGAAAACATCAACGACTTCATTCCTAAGGCGCTTGGTTTGCCAAGTTAATTTGGCTTCCATTTCCCGATCATTCACTGTCGTTCTGCAAATAAACAAACTAAAAATATGCTGAGTCGAATAAAAAGATAACAGCAAAATCATAGCATGGCTTGCTCTTACCCTCTTGAACGAATTTATCCGTGCCAGCTCAAACCCTGCACGTGCATTCTTCGTTCAGCTTGCAATTGCGATCATCATCGATTCAATTACTTAAACACTTATATTGTCTCTGGGCGTGCCACCTTACTGGCGCACCAAAGTAACCTGCATTTTTTACTACCAAAACCGGCGATCTTGCGCAACATTATGCCGCCTCACGATTAAATCCTGCCCATGAGCAAAACAACAGTTCTACTAATCCACACCTAACAATTCTCCCAGCTTATGAGTGACAGGGCGCAAAGGGTCAACAAACCCAAGGTCGTAAATCATTGTGGTATCAATATTCCCTCTGTGATCAACATAGTGCGACACGTCTTCTCGTCTTACTCCTTGACCAGTGATCATCAATGAGATCGCCATCCGCTTGATATCATATAACTGGAAATGCGCCGGAATGCCTTCTAGGCCCTTAAACTTCTTGATTGCCCGGGCAAAATTGTCGCGGGGCTGTGTGAGATCGGTGTGGTTTGGAAAAACAAAGCCGCTGTCCGGCCAGCGAAGCCGTTGTTGTTGCACCAGCTCTCCGACCTTTGGATGGATCGGAACTGACCTAAAAGCATATTCATAGGTTGTTCTGGATAGTTTAATCCCCTTCGTGTTGTGTTTGTGCCAGATCAGCCTATCCAAATCAAAATGTTCATATCGGGCATGTTTCACCTCGGTGGGCCGTGCCATGGTTAAGAAGAGTATTCCCATGAAATTGCAAAGCTCCAAGAGCTGATCGTGTTCCCGGCCAGCATGACCAGCCTGTAGCGCAGCTAGTCGCTTCTTCTCGCCTTCCAGCCCCTCCAAACTGATTGCAGCCTTCATCGGTGGGTTAAATACGCGTTGCGCGATCAGCCTGACTTGCTCTGGCGTATAGTCTCGCCTTTGCTTGATGATCTTGCGCATTTCAAAGGGTCCGCAGGGGTTGCGCATATCCACGATCTGCATGCGGATCGCCCAGTTGAACAATGCCCGGAGTTGGCGCAAGGCGCTGTTGGCGACACTATCAGAGGGAATGCGCTGCAAGTATGGGCCAATATGGCGCGGAGTTATCTCTTCGGCAATCGTCTCACGAAAGGCTTGGCCGATGGTCAGGCGGGTTTGACGCTTACCGCCCCTGTTCGGGTTCTTTGGCTCTTCTCGGATCCAAGGTGCGATCAGGCGACCAAATTCAGCACGGTGAGACTTACTTCGCTTGCTCAGATGTTGATCAACATAAGCGTCAATGATCTCACCTAAAGTTTCTCCATGCTTTTTTCGATGGTCGACAGATTTGATAGTATTGGGGTCAACGCCTTGGTCAATCTCATGGTTGCGTTGCTGTACGACCATCCGCGCTGATGCCACATTCATATTATCATTTGTTCCGATTACCTCCCGGCGTGATTTCCCGTTAAATCTGTAGGTATGAATAAAAGATTTCGCGCCGTGCTGCGTAACTCTTAATCCTAGCCCTTTGACTGAACCATTGCGCAACTTTCCGTCAACGCCTCGCGCACAGTCACAGATAATTTCCTGGGATTTCCCAATCGGACAAGTCGCCGACTTGACCAGAGCCTCAGTTAAATATAATTTCGCCAATATCCTTCTAACATATTATTGATGTACAACCCATGTAGACATTCAAACACAACATATAGACATTTTGCAATGTGTAGGTTTTAAAAAAATTACCAAAAACCCATAATCACAAACGAAAATCAACTATAGCACAAACAACAGGCATCTACATATTGTTTTTTGAAAATCCTTGTGTCGGCGGTTCGAGCCCGCCTCTGACCACCATAAATTTCAACAAGTTAGACATCTCTCACTAACTATCAACCCTACCATGTACAATCCATGTACAAAATATTTCTCATGATTTTTAATACGCTCCAATCAATGCATTAAACATCACAGGAATCAAATGATCAAAAATTCTTGACGAAATGGGGCAAATGTGGTTATATATTTTCAACGTCGCAGCTATGCGGCTTTTTTTATTTTGGGGCGCCGGGTGGCGCCCTTTTTCGTTAATTGAGATAAAGGATATATAGATGAGTGGACAACCCGCTATGATATTTATGGAGCACGAACTCCAACACATGCTGACAGAAACAGCCAAACAAGCGGCTCAGGAGGTCATCGATAGTTTTAAATCAGAACTGAGCACTGATCCGAACGAAGTCGTGATCCGCAAACTGCGAAGATTTCTTGCAGATCGTCAATCAGTTGCCAATCCACGGGAGCACTGGGCCAACGGGTTGCATATTCGGAGCATCAAGACAAACACGCGCGGAAAGCCTCGATCACAGTCCTGGTTTCAGCAGTTCAAGGTAAAGAGTGGCCTCAATGACTGCATCAACCGCAAGTCCCTCACCTCGGGTGGGTTCCGCGAATGGTGCTTTGAGGATATTGCCAATGCCTGGGAGCAATCTCAGTTCTGAAGCCACATTCTGCGCGCTATCTGCCGTTCTTCCGGCCCTAGCGCTTGACTATAGATCGCGGTGGTTTCCAAGCGGGCATGACCGAGCCAGCGCTGAATCAAGTGCAGAGGGACACCTTTCGAGACAGCATGAACCGCAAAGCTATGGCGCAAGCCGCGTGGGGTTGCTTGTGGGCCTATGATCTTTGCATCCGCCATGACGGCTTTCACAATACTCCATGCTTGTGTACGCCCCCATGGAAACAGAGGGTCATCCGCTTCCGTCACCATGACGACAACAGAACGGGGCAGCGGTACATGTCGATGACAAATCTGACCACGTTTCTTGAGAGTGCGAAACACCACCACCCCCTCTTCCAGAGAGATGTGATCCCGACGCAGGGAAAGGATCTCTGACAAGCGCCCGCCACTCCACAAGAGCATCAGGCACAAGAGGCTTTCAGAAGAACGACGCCGTTTGGCTGTAGCGATAAACCGGCGTCGCTCAGAGGCGTTGAGATATTTCCGGTGACCGGTTGAGGTCAACAATGACGGGGAGGAGATCATAAAATATCCTCCGGTGCCAGACCGTACAAAATCCAATCTTTCATTGAGGTTAGTCTTCTTTCTTCATCTGAACAGAATTGCCCATTCTGTTCGGTGAAGAAAATCTGTCTTTGATGTCAAAGACATGGACGCCACCGCTGCAACGTCTGATGGAATCCTACATGAAACCTATCGCGTTATTCAATCGTAAAATCATGGGTTTGCCGCTGACTGAACAGTTTGGGCAATTCTGTTCGATCTTACAGGAGCGACACGATGCGCAAAACGGGTTTGATCCTGAGCCTCTTGCTAGCGTCAGGCTGCATGACGACCGAATATCAATACAAAGCAGGGATTACCCCACAACAACGGCGCAGTGACATCTCTATCTGCGAACGCCGTGCAACACAGCAGTTCCCCGTGGCCAATAAAGCCAACTACACGCCGCGCTATTGGGTGCCGCCGGTCCAGCACTGCAAAAACGGCAACTGCTACTATCGGGGCGGTCATTGGGCCGGTGGACAGACCGATATTCAGGATCAAAACCTTTTGCAACGCAAACGCGCCTTCGCGCAGTGCTTGGGGCAAAAAGGCTACCAATCCATCGCCACAACAAGCTGCACGGGTAAAGTTCGTGACGCGGTGCTGCGCAGCCCGCAAGGGCGCTACCCTCGCCTCACCGCCAACTCCTGTACGGTTGGCATGTCTGATGGCACGCTCAAAGTCTACTCCCCGCAGTAATCCAACCCTGGAAGGAGCCTCTCATGGGTATCTTCGATGACGACGATCTCTTTGGCAACAAAGACAAACCGTATTCCGCTTTTGATAAGCTGGGATCAAGTAGTGACAGCATGTCTGCCATCAACACCTATCGCAGCGGTGGCATGGGGCATGGCCTCAGCACGGCTCAGCAGATCATGTCCGACAATGCCGAAGATGACGTGGACGCGCTGTTTGTCGGCAAGCCCAGCAGCAAAAAGAGCTTCTGGTAAAAAATCCGTCCATCTCCCTCACCGTGCCCCGGAGTGCCGGGGCACTTTTGATTCCAAAAGGAACATCACCGTGCAAGCAACATTCACCCAATGCGGCCTCAACAAAACCAGCGCTCTTGACCGTTGGATGATCAGTGAAGATAGTCCCGTTTTTGTGGGTACAAAGAAACTCGGCACTTTATCAGAGATTAGCAGCGATTGGACTGCGCGGATCATCCTTGCAAATGTCATCTACTTCAATGCCGTCAATGTCCTTAATGACGATGCAGCAGATCGCATTATCAAGGCGACTTTTACAGAAGGCGGAGACGCTGGACAGCATGCACTCGCACCAATTTATGCAGAGATCTACGCAGAGTTAGAAGCGGGCAAGGTTCCATCACAAATTGCATCTCGCATCATGCTGTATCTTTTTTCTATCAATTGGACGGTAGCAAAGCCTTACGGTAGCTATAAACCGCCGGTTCATGAAAAGCTATCGCGTGCAGACACTGTGCTCACGCTGTCGCAATTTGATGACGGCGATTACAACCTCATGGTGGGAATTTTCTCTACCTCATCTGAGACCTTAAGCCTCATCTCTACTGAGGTTGGCCGATTGATTGTCGCCGGTCTTGCAGATATAGATGGGATGTATTTCTCAGATAAAAACACGCTGATTAAATGTACGCGTATTGTCCAAAAGTACCTCAAAGAAAAATGGGGTTACTCATTCACGGTCAGTGACGAGACCTGAGCTTCGCGCGAAATCTCTCATGAACTCATTGCCGACGTGCGCAATGACACCACTGAACAACGAAATACAAAAGGAACCCAACATATGACCAAGAAATCTTGGGGTATTACACTCCTCATCGGTGCTGTGATCCTTGTGGGTATTGTTTATCCGATGCGCCCGCCGTCTGGTTTTACGGATGCAGCGCTGCGTTCTGACCGACCGCTGCTCACAGAGGGGGCGTTTTACACCTTGCTCATCATCGCAGCGATCATGGCCATCTTCGGGATCGTGAAGCTGTCCGACGGGGATAACAAGTGATCTCACAGGGCGGTGCAGGAGCGCCGCCCTGTCAAAATAGTAATAGTTGCTGTTTGTTGTTATTTATGGCATCCTTCATAATGAAGTGAAGGAGGTACAAAATGAATTTTTCTCTTGGAAAACGCTGGGAAGACTATGTTTCTCAGCAGGTTAAGAGCGGCGTATTCAATAACGCCAGCGAGGTCATGCGCGATGCGTTGCGCCGTCAGGAAGAGAGTTTCCTGAAACTGGAACAGCTCCGCGCAGAAGTGCACAAAGGTCTCTCCTCCATAGAGCGGGGCGACTATCGCAAAATCTCACAAGATGAGATCGAAGAAAAAGCGCTACAGCAGCGATCCGATACATGAGTCAACGCTATGCGCTGACCCCAGAAGCGGAAGAAGACCTGATTGGCATATTCCTGCATGGCCTTACGACATGGGGACGCCCGCAAGCGCGCCAATACCATGGAGATCTTCATCATACCTTTGACGTTCTGGCTGAGAACCCTCAAGCAGGGCGTACACGGTCAGAACTGGCTGCCAGTATCCGCAGCTTTCCCTATAAGGCGCACGTCATCTTTTATGTCATCGAGAGAGATGAAGTAATTATTGCACGTATTTTACATGGGGCGCGGGATATTGACGTCCTATTCTCTCGATAAGGAACGTCGGCACAGCAACGCCAATTAGATCAGAAGATCACTCTTATCTGCGCCCGCCTCAATGGCCTCTTTAAACCAATCAGGCTGACGGCCTCGACCGCTCCATGTGAGAGAGGGGTTTTCCGGGTGGCGATATTTGGGGGCAACAGGAGTTTTAACCTTCCCCGACTTCACGCCAAACACCTCGTCAATGCTGACGCCTAGTTCTTTCGCTTTTGCGGTCAGAACGTCACGGGCTTCTGCGAGTTTGCGGGCCTCAAAGGTTTTGATGGCTGCGCCAACCTCTTTTTCAAGAGCCTTTAGTTCTTCAAGAGACATATTGTTGAGATCAGTCATTACCTGTCTTTCACTATGTGTAGGATTGAACGGGGTGTGCCGATAATAATGTACTTTGTCCAGCTTGAAATGATTCAAGCCATGAGGTCAATCTAGCATGTTTCAATAAAACATCGAGTGTGCCCCCTCTATGATGGACACGGGTTTCAAGATCATCTTGGAACCCTGCCATGTGGCGAACGCGGGGGTAGCAAGGACAAGGGCGCGGCGGGGATTATTTTGATCCGCGAGGAATGACGTTCAATTCTGAGAATTGAATGTCAGGGGAAAATAATCTCTGACGCGGGCGTAGCCTTTACCCATTGCCCGCGCGAGGGGCAAAGCCCCCTGAGTACACCATCAAAGATGGCGCAACTTGTTTGCGCGTGCTGCCTGGCAGCACTGGGGGAGAGGCAACGCCTCGGCGGGGGTATCCCCCGATGGCCAACGGCCATGTACGGCTGCGCCGTCACTCCAAGCAACGCGGGAGTGACGGCGCTCGGTTTGCCTCCCTCACCGCCACTTCTGAGAGAAAATGACAAATGACGGACAAATGACGGCCTGAGACCTGAACAGTCTCCCATCATTTTTGATCATTTCATCGAAGAAATATCTGCTTCCAGATACAATGACGGTCTTCGCGGATAAGGAAGCCCTTTCGGCTCCTTTCCCGAACCATCTTAACCATTTTACAAGGAGACACTGCATGATCACTGATCATCTCAAACCGCCATGAGCGGTCTAATCACGGCTCTACGGCATCAAGCCGGACCCGCTGCGGATCGCAGCACATACCCTGAAATCCCGCCTCCGGGCGTATTTCTGCCCATTGGGGCAACAGACACAAGCGCCAAGGGCGTTTCTTTGTCTGGGCCAATTCCCGTACTGCGGACCGAACAGCCTGCGGGCTGCCGGTTGGCCATCAACACTAACCAACATTTAAACAACAGAAAGAAAAGGAGATGGATAATCTCACTATGGACTTGGTGCGTCTCACCAAGCGTAATCGTGATGGCAGTTTTGGCACTCAAAAGAACCGTCAACGAGGGCTGACTGCCATGGCGTCAGAGCTCAAACATCTGGGCTATTCCCTAAAGACAGCCCGCTCGATCAAACCAAAGCATGTCAATGTCCTGGTTGATCACTGGCGGGACAGCGGGCTCACCAAAGCCACCATCCGAAACCGCATGAGCTGGCTTCGATGGTGGGCACAGAAGGTGGACAAAATTTCGATCTTGGACAAAGACAACGCCAGCTATGAGTTGAACGATGATCGCAGGGAAAAACAGAACATCGCGTTCACGCTGCACCCGGATCAATTAAACGCTTTGACAGACCGGTATGTGCAGGCCGCAGTCATGCTGCAAGCAGCATTTGGGTTGCGTCGGGAAGAAGCAATGAAGTTTATTCCCAAAGAGGCCATCAGGAAGGACTGCCTGAAACTCAAGGGAAGCTGGACCAAGGGTGGGCGTCCGCGCACGGTGCCGATTGTGTCCCAGCATCAGCGGGTTGTGCTGGCTGCGGTGAGCCAGGTTGCCATGGATGGCAGTCTGATCCCGGAAGAGCGCAGCTATGCCCAGCACATGCGAATTTATGAGCGTCAGGTGCACAAGGCAGGCATCGCCCGCGCGCATGGTCTGCGCCATAAGTACGCGCAAGCTCGGTATGAAAAGCTTACAGGCATGAAATGCCCCATCAATGGTGGCCCTGAGCGCTCCTTGATGAGCGATGAGCAATACGAACTGGACCGCCAGGCGCGTCAGCGGATCTCCAAGGAGCTCGGCCACAATCGCATCGAGATCACCGACGTGTATTTAGGCCGCTTGCTTCAGGGAGGGACAGCTCTATGATCGTGAGTCTGTTTATCATCCTGGGACAACTCATCTGGCTGCTTGCGATGGCCGCACACGCTGTCATGCACGGGCTGGTCCTACTGCTCAGCAAGCTGATCCGATGAAAGGGCTATCCTCCATAGATTGAATCTCGTATCAAAGAACCACCCTGGGGCTTTCCTTGGGGCATCGCGATGCTCCTCAACAAGAGGAGTATTGTGATGAAGATGTTGAGCAAACGGCAGGTGACTGAATTGGTTCTGTACTCACCGCAACACATCGCGCGTCTGGAAGCGGCAGGTAAATTCCCCAAGAGGGTAAAGCTAGGCCACAACCGGGTTGGATGGGTTGAAAATGAGGTTCAGGACTGGCTTCAAAGTCGCATCGACGCACGTGATCAACGCCAATGACTCTCCTTGGCGAGAGCGGGAGGGCTGGCCGAGAGGTCAGTCCTCTTTCCAATTGAGCCAAAGAGTAATAACGAATTTCCACTATTGATGTCTGAGAATCGGTCTTCCACGGTAAACTTTCCATTATTCTATCTTTTGGTGGAAATTATCAGTCAGAAAAAGGCCTCAAGATCCAAACTGGAAATTAAAAGCTGTGAGTTAACCCGAGATGTAGTCCGGCCTCAAAGATCAAAATTTCGTTTTCTCCATTTTCTCGCATCCGGTCAATTAATTCTGGTAGAAGGTCAATGGAACCGTTGTCTGGCTGTATGTTCACAAAGTCCACATAGTCATCAATAAGTTTCCCTGCAAGGGACGAGTTTACCCCCAAGTTCATTAACCGAATTTTCGCGTTATTGGTAGTGCCATACTTTATCTTTAAATACAGGTCCGCATCTACCATTTCCAGATCATTGAAAAGTTCGACATATTTGAGTAGGTGATTATCTACGAAATCTTGCTCTTCCTTGATTCGAACAATGGCTAGGATTACTTGTTCGGAGTGTGATTTTTCACTGATGTTTACCCAGCTAGGTCGAAAAGAACCTTCTCTGGCAAACTCGCCCCACTTCCCAACAAAGACTTCATCACTATCGATTTCCTCCCAGTATCGTAAAAAATTTTGGATCATTTCAGCATATGAGGCTCCCCTTATTTTCCAATCTATAAGCATTGCATAGAAGGTTTGGGCATTTTTTTCTTTCAGGCGGCGGAGGATATCGAAAGCGCTTCCGTCTTTCAAAAATGGGATGAAAGCATCGGCGATCATGGCCAGCACTTCGTTGGAAGTCTCTAGTCGGGCGTCGAGCACCTCAAGTTTTTCTTGGATCTGGGATTCGTGGATGAGCACATCAACTTCAGAAATATTGTTCAGGAAGCACGCTCGGCCTGCGGGAGTGGTAGCATGAGATACTTCCAGCCCTGTTGTGCCCGGCAAAACATTCTCAAGAAACTCGTCGGCCTCTCTTTTTCGGTCTTCATCATCTTGTTCGATAACGGATTCTTCCAGAAGCACATTTTCAACCTCATCCTGAATTTTTAAATCCACTTGCGCCACGGTCTTTATAAATTTTCGCAAATTTGCCTGCGAGCCCAAATATTCACTGGTACCGATCAAGTATATTTCAGGTTCAAGCATCTTCATATTTGCGGCGTCTTGATCAAAGATTTCACTAAACCGACAAACACGACCCACAAGGTTTCGAAACTGTGACTTTGTTAGATTGCTTGGACCCTTTTTGTTTTCTAGGATAAACATTTTCTCTGCCGGGATATTCACGCCCTCGAGTAACGTTGAATTGCAAACGATGTGTTTAATTTCAGGGATTTCGGTGTAAGCTCTCTCAATGTAGAGTTTTACAATGTCTGGAACGGAACCGTGGTGATAAAGT
Organism: Tritonibacter mobilis F1926; assembly: GCF_000376545.2. Classification (NCBI taxonomy): domain Bacteria; kingdom Pseudomonadati; phylum Pseudomonadota; class Alphaproteobacteria; order Rhodobacterales; family Paracoccaceae; genus Tritonibacter; species Tritonibacter mobilis. The sequence goes on along the minus strand of NZ_CP015230.1, from coordinate 1,131,831 downwards.
ACGCCCTTGCGAAGCCCTTCAACCAACAAATAATCACTATGCAAGAAGTCTGAAATGCTCTTGCAAACGCGGTCAATGCGATCGCTTTCAATATCCTTATTTATTGGCAAGAAGGAACGAAGAAATTTCTCAATTTTCTTGGGTAGATTGAAGAAGATAATGTTCTTGCTGGAAGAAAAGTGGGAAATAAATTTAAGTTCGTCATGGAAGATGTCTTCGCCACATTTCACAAATTTGTCAAAGTACTGGTCGTAAAGGTGTACTGCATCACCCTCTCGACAGTCGACAATATAGTAGCGCTCTGTTTTTAGACTTTCCCCAACTTTGTAGTCAGCTGGTTCTATTTCTGTGTACCGGAGTTGCAAATTTTTTTCATCTACGAGGAACGGTGTTAGATACTTAACACGCGCGTCAGGATTCCTTTGCTTCTGCAAAATAATTACCTTCGCAAGTAACAACGCCCGAGGGTCTTGCCCAAGCAAGTTGTGAGCCTCGTCAACGAAGATAACATCGAAATCAACTTGTGGATGCTTAATGAAGAATCTGAGCAGTCTTTCTTGTGTTAAGACGGCAATGAATTTTTGATCGCCACCTTGAAACATTTCGGCATGTGTAATAATTGCTCTATTGTCGTCCACGCTCAACTTCTTCAAAAGCCGTTGTTTGGTTTGCGCCAACAAAGCTTTTGTGGGAACTAGGACGCAAATTTTACTTTGTGGATTTTGATTGCAAAATCCTGAAATAAGTTCAGACTTTCCGTATGAGGTTGGCGCTGTAACTGTGACATCATCCTGTTTGTGCTCATTAAAAAAATTACCCAGGTCCAATTGTGTCTCGGTAAAAACAGCATCGTCAACCTTATATAGATTCAAGAGGGACGAGAAGTACTCAGGGAAGAAATGCCCTCCATCGTCACCTTCCATCAGGGTCTCCTGGATATTGTTTACGATAGGCATAAAACCTTTACCTATTGCAACGTCGTACAGAGGGATATAGTCGCCAGTCATATTTGCGTACATGACGACTATACGGTATCCTAAAGCGTTAATATGGCGGTTCTCATGATTCAGAAAAACAACCGCAGCTGTAAGCAGTGTTTCAGCTTGAGAGACGCTTAGTTCACCTTGTGTCAAAAGGGTTTTGTAGAGCGAGAAGAATTCAGAATTTCGGAGCGTTCTGAGCGGAGCCTTAGACATCTTTTATCTCGCCTCTTAGAAATTCCACAACACTTTGGAAAGTGTCTTTTTGAAATGCAATGGAAATTAGGTCGTGAAACTCATTCATTTCCTTCTGTGCGTTGTGTCTCCTGTCGAACTCTTCCGGAGTTGCAAATTCTTGATTTCCTAAATAACTGACGGCGACTAAAGCTGCATTATAGTCTGTGCTAGTAGATTCTCCTTCCAGAGCTTTTTCGTTATAACCTTCCAGCAGGTTTTCGATTTGCTCTTTTAGGCTTCTATCTTGAATTACAACAGTGGCCCCGTGAACCGCATTTTGCCAAAGTGTAAAGCGCTTGCTGTTTAGGGCAGTTTTCAAACCATTTTTGGCAAGAGAAAGTAAATCGCCGAGTTTTTGAATGCTAGTTTTTCCTCCACAATCTCCAGCCTTGACTTCAACAAACCAGATTTGACCTGTGGTATCGTGATGTAATACCAAATCAAATCCCTTTTTAATGGAGTCTTCTTCTAAGTTGAAAAAGGTCGATGCAGATCGAAAGTCACTTTCATAGTGTAAAAGCAGAACGTGAGTAAGTAACTCTCCAATCATTCCTTTCTGGGTGTCAGAAGACTTTGTATCGAACTTTTGGAAGAAGGCAGATAAAGTTCGTTGGTATGAATACAGAGTTGTGTTTCTAGAAGCCTTTGCTGCGCCATTGCAAATTTCAGAAAGTCGGCTTCGAATTTCGATTTTCAGATCTTCTGATATCTCGCGCACTGCGAAACAAAGGGAGCCAGTTTCGCCTTTTTTGAATTCAACCCCTTGCAATGCACATTTCTCCATTAAAATTAGTCTTCAAGGATATGACGGCTTGGTGGTCCAGAAAACGGATAAGCTCCAAGAAATGATCTGCTCTTTCGATTTCACTTTTTATCCGTCCTGTTTTTGTCTTTGGGTTCGATGTCTAGTGTTTGACTCTAAATTATTTTTCTTGCGCGGAAAAGTTGATTTTTTCTTTCTTAAATCTTATTGGAGGGGATTTCTGTGTTTTCAGGTGGATCAACCGCAAGCATTCCCTGCGTCACGTTGAAGACGTGGGGAATAACGATATTGTAACTAATTGAAAAAAACATTTTGCGAGAGGGGGAAGGCTGGATATTGTATGATGTATTCAGAAGCAGTAGCCATGTTCAATGTCATGACCATTGAGGAAGAAGCATTAGGGTCATTGCTAGCACGCGTTCAAAATAGAAGTAATCTTCTCATTTACTTTCTGTTCAGGGACTGCGAGATCTTCTCTTTGAAAGCGTCCTTCGATGGAGCTTCTTTATATAAGATGGCTTGCTGTAAGCTGGCATGGCTGGTCCCTTCTACGCGCTTCAAGCGCGGAACAAACTGGCCCGGGTTTTCAGGATCTTCTTCGAAAGTGTAAGTCATGAACACGATGTTCACCGTCGAGTTCCGCACGTCTGTCGAGCGCATGAACTCGGCTTTATTGATTACGTAGTCGTATACCTGATCCTGGATCACAGCGACAATTTTTGTGCCCCAGTGGTGGTGGAAGTAACCCTTGCGAACAAGCTGTGTGATATAGCGTTTGTAGACGTTGTCCCAGTTGAAACCATAGGTTGGTCGCTTGGGCAGATCTGTTCCAGCTCGAAGGGCTTCGTAGGCAGGAAATACTGAGCCGGTAATGTCGATGGCTTGCAGCTCGACTGAGAGAAAATTCTTAATCTCGCCATCTGGACCCTGATCCGCAATCACAAAGTCAACGTTGCCAAATCCGGTCATTTTGACTTCAGTGGCAACCACTGGGTCTGTAGGAGGATCAAAAGGCCAGCAGTTCTCGATTACTGCGTCAAGCCAATCAACTTGGTAGAACCTTTTGGGGCACACGCAGATGACTTCGCGTTCAACTTCGGCATCATTCCTGTTTGCTTTCCACAAGGAACATACAGGATAGGCTTCATCACCGAGGTTAGTTGAACGCTTCGGACAGCGCTTCTGAATATAAGGGCATTCGAAGCTGTTTAATGATGGATCAACCTTGGCGGTCGCTCTCTGACCTTGAATTTCAGCGATAGCGTCCTTGGGGTCAAATGGCATGCAACCTAGTACTTTCATCTAAAAGCGAAGAATCATTCAACTTCATGGTATCCGCTTTCAGAATGGATTGTGCAACTGCCTTACCCAAAAGCGGGGGGACGGCATTGCCAACCTGTACGAACTGTTCGGTTCGACTTCCGCTAAAGGTGAAAAAATCTGGGAAGGACTGTAGGCGCGCAGCTTCACGCACAGTGAACGAGCGATCTTGAGTAGGATGAATATAAGCGCCCCAATGCACGTCGCACTTGGTCAGGATGGTGCAGGCCAGATCACTTTTGGCTGGGCGGCCATAGCGCTTAGTATGGTCACTCCGTTTGGCCTTCCGCATGCCTTTTGGAAGAAGATTAAAAGGAATGTCCCGCCAGGAACCACCTTGCGGAATGTGTTGCATCCTCTCGATGTTGATCGATCCCAATTTTGGTGCACTATGGTTCTCTACAAACCTGCGATCTCCACGCAGTAAGGCTTGATAAGCGCTCTGAGGAGCTGTTGCATATTTCGCCTGATCGAGAACCTGCCCGTTCTCTAGTTCGGGCAAGTCAGAAATTGCATCCCAAACAGTCACAAACGGTTCAAGTTCCGGCCCATGTGTTGGGCTCGGGAACAGAATTGGACAGGTGTCCTCGCGGGTGGCAATGAAGAATACCCGGCGGCGCTCTTGGGGGACGCCATATTCTTCCGCCTTCAACATTTTCATATCGACCCTGTACCCAAGCCGACGCATGCCGCTCTGGATTTCACGAACAATGCCACCGTTCGCGATTGAAGTAATGCCCGTGACATTCTCCATGACCAGCCAACGCGGTTGGAGCGCTTCAACGATCCGCAGGTATTCCTTAAAGAGGCCAGCGCGAGGGTCATCTAGCCCCCTCTGGTGATTGTAGACCGAGTAACCTTGGCAGGGCGGTCCACCTATCAGGACGTCAAGTTCACCTGGGTTAAGGCCCGAGGCTTCCAGCAGGATCTCAGCCTTAATATCTTGAATAGGCCCATGCACGAAACGTGCTTCAGGGTGGGTTTTCTCGAAGGTTTCGCCAAATACGGCTTCAATATCCTGGCCAGCAAGAACATGAACACCTGCCTGGCGGAAGCCTTCAGATAGACCGCCTGCACCGCAAAACAGGTCAATCGCCTTCCATTCACTGCTCATGCTCGCCTCTCCGCCTTGTGTCTGTCGGTTAGAAAAAAACTACTACACTTTGTGTCGGGCCAATCAACCCAGCAGAAGTATGTTCACCATACGTTCTTGCGGATGCCTGTCTACCACAAAGACCTGATAACAGGCTGTGCATGGGGCTTGATGAGGTCTCTGAGGTAAAGGCTGCATAGCCTTCTTTCTTGGGTGAACTTGATCTCCAAAGGCACTTTTGCAGCAGAGCGGACTTTGCGGATAGGGGGATAGTGGCGGGGATACGGCACCTCCATCTGCTTTCGTCCACATGTTCAGCACTGTTTCTTTATGAGTCGATATGAGTCTTACTACCCTGCATTGCTAATTTCGTGATTCATGCACTCCATGAGGGTGCGCTGATTTGACTGTTGGGAGATGCCACATGCGCCTGGAGGACTATCAGGATTTTGGTATGCAAGAGCTCAACCTTGAGCTCGCCGGTGCTGATAGCATTGGCCGTATCCGCGTTTCGGAAAGTGATGAAGTGGTGGATCATTGCATTCAGCATCGCTTGCAGATCGTCGCCAATGCCATTGACAACATCTATATCGAGCATGGCAACGACATGGGGTTGAGTGCTGAACAGAAACGTCAGCTCTTAACCTTTGATCAGTACCTGAGCACCGTCAAAGGCATAGACAGTATTCGCTCAAAGCTGGCCGACGCCGAACGGGATAAACCCTACCAAGGCAGACGCATGGGAAACCCAACCGAAGACAAGATTGCCGCTAGGATCATTGAGAACAAGACAGGTTATAATCCGACTGAGAACTGGAAACAGGCCGACAAAATCAACGAGGCCCGTCGCAAGCTTTATTCGCAATACGATACCATAACTTTGCATCTCGCGCGCAACTATAACCCTCATATTCATACGCCAGACCGCAAGGGATACCTGAACTTCATATCAGGTCAGGATGCGGCCTTTATGTCAGCGCTCAATGAGGCTCTGCCTGTTTATCCAACCCTTTCAGAAATCCGCCGTCACACCTATATCACGGGCGGCTCGGGTTCCGGCAAAACAGAACTTTTGAAACAACTGATCCATGCTGCCTATCATCGCTGTGATGAAGCGACGATTGTCATTGATCCTCATGGAGATCTTGCTGAGCAGGTTGCTCATTGGGAAATGTTCGTGGATGACGACCGGCTGATCTACATTGATCCCTATCTGGAAGACGGTCATGTGCCCGCCTTCAATCCGCTGATCGTGTCTGACGGTACGTCCATGCAGCAACGGGAAGTCATCGCTCAGCAACTGGTCAATGCCTTTGAACAGCTCCTTAAGGGTTCTGGCGGTGACAGCCTGACCGTAAACATGCGAACGGTTTTAATGCCCTGCATTTTGACTCTACTGGATCAACCGGGTTCGACCCTTGCTGACCTCCAGAGGTTTATGAACGACCGGTTAAATGAAGACCTGGTTGCACTTGGGGAACAGTCGAATCGGCGCGCGATCCGGGATTTCTTCAAGTATGATTTTGCGGGTGATCCGACATTGCGGCCGTCAAAAAGCGCGATCTCAAGAAAGCTGCAAAGCCTCTTCAACACCTTTGCCTTTGATGAAGTGGTCAACAGTCCCACAAGGCTCGACCTTGAAAATTCCATCAGGCAGGGCAAGGTCATCCTCTTCAATCTCTCAAAAGGTCGAATGGGGGATGAAGCCAGTGAAGCCTTTGGGCGGTTGATCGTAGCAGCGGTTCAAGGACTGGCCTTACGCCGTGCAGATATTCCGGAAGATCAGCGTACCCCTATCAACCTCTTCATTGATGAATGCCAGAACTACATCGCACCTGCCACGATGCAGATTTTGGAAGAAGCCCGCAAATACGGCGTCAGCATGACGTTGGCGCAGCAAGTGGTAGGCCGAGGCATGTCGTCCGAGATGCAGACCGTGGTGCTCAACAACACCAACGTCAAAGCAGCAGGCCGAACACCTGAAGATGACAAGCTCGCCAAAATCCTCGGAAAGACTCAAGCAGATGTACAAGCTCTCAAAACCGGTCATTTCTGGATGAAGGTCGGCAATGGCAGTACATTCAAGCTTGAAGCCAACAGTGATCTAGTTGGCAATAATATCAGCATGACGCCAGACCAATGGGCTGAGATCAAGCAGCAGCAGCTTGGATACTATCGAAACCTGAATGAAGCTGCTGCTTCGCCTCCCCTAAGTGAACCCACCCCTGATGATGGTAGTCCTATGGCATGGTGAAACTGGACGCTCTGGGCCGCCGTAGCCGCTTTGAGCGAAGCCCTACAGGTAAAAGGATGCGCTTGACGCTGCGTGACCAGGAGATTCTGTCCTGGCTGTATCGCTACCGCTATCTGCGTCACGATCTCTTAATCAGCATCTTTGCGCCCAAATCACCCAAACGCTTCGCTGAGCGGCTAGGTGATTTGTTTCATGAGACGGGCTTCATAAGCCGCCCATTGCTTCAAGCGCCCCTGTTTGATGCCCGTGCAACACCGATGATGTACGAGATCAGCAACAAGGGCGTTGCCTATCTGGAAGCGCTTGAACTGCTTCCCCACCGGGCCGTCACCTTTTCCCGCCGCCCTCGAGACAGCTTCAATCCGCAGATGCTGCACACGATGATGATCATTGAAACCCTGCTGGAGACTGAGTTGGCAACACGGTCCGAACCGGATCAACGCTTTGTGCCAGTAGATGAGATTTTGGCACGGGCACCAGAAGCCACACAGAAAGCCAGGAACCCGTTGGCGCTACCCGCCAGAATCGACGGACGGAAGACGCAGCTAATCCCAGACGCGCTCTACGGCATTGAGCATCAAGTCGATGGTGAAAGTCGCTACCGCTTCTACGCACTGGAATGCGAGCGCACGAGCCCAGCTTATCGTTCAGGCACTGCCACATCCAGCACCAGAAAAAAGAAAGCCGCCTATGCTACGGCGATTCAGGCGCAAGCGTTCAAGGCCCAGTGGGGCATCCCCAATCTTGAAGTGAAAATAATAGGTTCTGACTGAGTTAAACTGATGACAAATAGGAGTTAAACCAATGACCCCCATGCAGAAGGCTATGGAACTTGAGATGAAGTACAAAAGCTGTCTGGATAGCAAGGTATTTGCAACAATCCCAAATGAGGCCGAGCGAGAACTGTGCAAGGCAGCGGCGAAGCTGTGCAACTATGACAAAGATCAGTTCTACGGCGCTCTTCAGTACTTGTTGTCACGGTAAGTAGATTATCGCTCATGCCTGAACATAGGTACTCGCTTCGAAACTCAACGATTTATGAGACTAAAAAGAGACTAAACCCGCTGCAGGGTTCACTAATCCTCTCATAAGTACTTGAATTTGTTTGGAGGCGAGTACCGGAATCGAACCGGTGTACACGGATTTGCAATCCGCTGCGTCACCACTCCGCCAACTCGCCGCCTTTAGCACCTGATGTGGCGGGTGGTGTCCGGCCACTTGGTGTGTTTCGCTTTCTATGGAGGTTACATGCAGGGTGCAAGAGCCAAAACTACATTGAGATGCGAAAAATCCGCTATCAAGCGCCGCTCAGGATCACCCCTTTGCACAAAAACAGCCTCCCCTGTGTCGCAGGGCTCATCTCCGCTTAATCGACCCGGATTTGCGCCAGTGGCAGATGGGTCGTGGATTTGATTTCCTCCATCGACAGGAGCGCCGTCACATTGTGGACGCGCACTTCTGAGATCAGCGCCTGATAGAATTTGTCGTAGGCCCGGGCATTCTTCACCCGTACCTTCAGGATGTAATCGATATCCCCTGCAAGGCGATGTGCCTCCTGCACTTCGGGGCGTTCTTGCAGTGCTTTGAGAAACTTCGCCTGCCACTCGGCCTCATGTTCGGACGTGCGGATGAGAACAAAGAAACAGGCCTCAAACCCCAGCGCTTCGGCATCGAGGATCATGGTCTGGTTGCCCACTACTCCGGCCTCGCGCAACTTGCGGATACGATTCCAGACAGGCGTCTTTGAACTGCCCACTTGCTTGGCGATTTCGTCCAGCGACTGCCCCGCATCGCGCTGGAGTTCCGCCAGAATTTTCCGGTCCGTGGCGTCGATCCGCACTGTCATTCCAAAATTCTCCTAAGTTTAGGACGCGCGGACCTCACGGCGAAATGCAGTGAGACATGTGTCCTTATTTCCCAGCCCATATAGCACAGAGCGAGGAATATTTCCTATATCTACAATCACGTCAAACAGCAAAAAATGGACCGAGAGATGCCCCGCGACACGCATTACATCCCGCCCCTCACGCCGCCCCTGCCGGGAGCCGCTGGCGTGATGTGTCCGGGCGTTGTGGCATTTGCAGGCTCCGGTCCCGGCGATGCCGACCTGCTGACCCTCAAGGTGTTGAAGGCGCTGAGGGAGGCCGATGTGATCCTCTATGATCGTCTGGTCAGTGATGAGATCATGGCGCTCGCCCACGACGACGCCATTCTGGAAGACGTCGGCAAAGAGGGCTTTGGCCCCTCCATGGCACAAGAAGAGATCTGCGCGCGGCTGGTGTATCACGCCAAACGCGGCCTCAAGGTGCTGCGGCTGAAGTCGGGTGACCCCACCATCTTTGGCCGTCTCGACGAGGAACTCTCGGCCTGCGAGGCTGCTGATGTGGACACCCAAATTTTTCCGGGCATCACTGCTGCCTCGGCTGCAGTTGCCGCCATCGGGCAGAGCCTGACCCAGCGGGGGCGCAATTCCTCGGTGCGGTTCCTGACCGGGCACGACATGAAGGGCTTTGCCGATCATGATTGGGCACAGCTTGCCCGTCCGGGCGAGGTGGCCGCCGTCTATATGGGCAAGAAATCTGCCCGCTTTGTGCAGGGGCGCATGTTGATGCATGGCGCGGATCGCGCAACGCCCGTGACCGTGGTGGAGAACGCCTCGCGCGCGGATCAGCGTGTGCTCGCCACGACTCTCGATCAATTGCCCGCCGATCTGGCCACAGCGAATTTTGCTGGTCCGGCGCTTACTATCCTTGGGCTGGCGCCGCGTGCCGCGTCTGCCGCCAACACCGAAATTCAGATGGAGCTTGCCTGATGGCCCGTGCATTCACCCCCAAAGTCGTCACCGCCAACGACCTGCTGGAAGGCGATGTGATCTATCTCACCACCTCTGGCAACTGGACCCGCGACCTGCGCGACGCAGAGTTGATCACCGATGAGGCGGAGGCGCAGCTGCGCCTTCTTGATGCACAAAGCCAGCCGCAAATCGCCGTTGGTGCCTATCTCGCCGACGCAAAAGCAGGCGAGCAAGGCCCCGAGCCCACCCATTTCCGCGAGGATTTCCGGCGCACCGGTCCCTCGAATTATGCCCACGGTAAGCAAGAAGCCAAACTGGAGGCCACCGCAGATGTATAAGTACAACGACTTCGACTCCGCATTCCTCGCCGAACGCAATCGCCAGTTCCGCACTCAGGTGGAGCGCCGCATCGACGGTGCCCTCACTGAGGATGAGTTCAAGCCGCTGCGTCTGATGAACGGTCTCTACTTGCAACTGCACGCCTATATGCTGCGGGTGGCGATCCCCTATGGGACGCTCAATCCCGATCAGATGCGCGCGCTGGCGTTGCTGGCCCAGAAATGGGACAAGGGCTATGGCCATTTCACCACCCGTCAGAACATCCAGTACAACTGGCCAAAGCTGAAGGACGTGCCGGACATGCTGGACGCGCTCGCAGAGGTGAACCTGCATGCGATCCAGACGTCCGGGAACACCATCCGCAATGTGACCGCAGATCATTTCGCCGGTGCCGCCGCCGACGAGATCGAAGATCCGCGCCCCATCGCCGAGCTGATCCGGCAGTGGTCCACTGATCATCCGGAATTCCAGTTCATGGGCCGCAAGTTCAAGATCGCCGTCTCTGGCGCCTCCAACGACCGCGCGGTGCTGAAAGCGCATGACCTTGCGGTAAAGATCGTCAAGAATGACGACGGCGAGATCGGCTATCAGGTGCTGGTGGGCGGTGGTCTGGGCCGCACCCCGATGATCGGCAAAGCTCTGAATGAATTCGTCGCCGCCGATGACCTGCTGCCCTACATTGAGAGCGTGATTTCGGTCTGGAACCAACTGGGCCGTCGCGACAACAAGTATAAGGCCCGCATCAAGATCACCGTGCACGAACTGGGTCTGGAGAAAATCCGCGAGCTGACTGAGGAACGCTTTACCCAGGTGCGCCCGACCTTTGGCGGTGCCGATCAGGCGCTGTTTCAGGACATCAAGCGCCACTTTGCTGCGCCGGAGTTTCGCGCTGGTGGCACCGAGGCCTTTGACGCCGCTTACGACTCCGATCCGGTGTTTCGCGCATGGGCTGACACCAACCTCGCCGCGCACAAGGCACCGGGGCATGCCATCGCAACCATCTCGATCAAGAAACACGGCGCGACGCCGGGCGATGCAACTGCCGATCAGATGCGCGCCATGGCGGATATTGCCGAAGAGTTCGCCTATGGCGAGCTGCGCATCAGCCACGAGCAGAACGTGATCCTGCCGCATGTGCACAAGAACGACCTGCCCGCGATCCATGCGCGCCTCAAAGCGGCGGATCTGGCCACCGCCAACATCGGGCTGATCTCGGACATCATCGCCTGCCCCGGCATGGATTACTGCGCGCTGGCCACCGCACGGTCTATCCCTGTCGCGCAGGAGATCGCCACCCGGTTCGAGGATCTGAAGATGGAGCATGATATCGGCCATCTGCAGATCAAGATCTCCGGCTGCATCAACGCCTGCGGACACCACCACGTCGGCCATATCGGCATCCTTGGTCTGGATCGCGCAGGCGTCGAGAACTACCAAATCACGCTGGGTGGTGACGCGACTGAAACGGCAGCGATCGGCACCCGCACCGGGCCCGGCTTTGCCTATGACGAAATCGTCCCCGCAGTAGAGCGCATCGTGGAGACTTATCTGGAGCAGCGCGAGAGTGCGGAGGAGGAATTCCTTCAAACCTATCGCCGCGTCGGCATGGAGCCCTTTAAGGCGGCGCTCTACCCGGCAGCAGAGAAAAAGGTGGCCTGAGCCATGACCCGCATCGACCATGACATCCATGGTCACCCCGCTGCCCCGCGCAGCGAGGAGGCCCTGGCCGAACAAGTGGCCGCGCTCAATGCGCGTTTCAAACACCATTCGGCCACCTCAGTGATGGAAGGCGCTTTGCGTGATGCTGGAAACATCGCGCTGGTGTCCTCCTTTGGCGCAGAATCGGTGGTGCTTTTGCATATGGCCGCCGTCATCGACCCGATGGTGCCAGTGTTGTTTGTGGACACGGAACTACTGTTCACTGAAACGTTGGTCTACCAGCAGGAGGTGAGCGAGCGTCTGGGGCTAAAGAACGTGCGTGTCATCAAGGCCGATGACATCGCCGAAAAGGACCCTTACGGCGCGCTGCGGTTCTCCGACACGGATGCTTGCTGCGCCCTGCGCAAGACACTGCCGCTGCAACATGCGCTCAAGGGCTATGACGGCTGGATCACCGGCCGCAAGCGGTTCCAGTCCGGCACCCGCGCCGCGCTCGACTTCTTTGAGGTCGAGGACGGAACGGGACGGATGAAGATCAACCCGCTGGCCCATTGGGCGCCCGAGGACGTGCGCGCCTATATGGATGAAAACCGCCTGCCCCGGCATCCGCTGGTGGCAAAGGGCTATCCTTCGATCGGCTGTGCCCCTTGCACCAGCCCGGTCGCAGAAGGCGAAGACCCCCGCGCTGGCCGCTGGCGCAACCAGAACAAAGTCGAGTGCGGCATTCACGTGGTGGATGGCAAATTCGTCCGTACAGGAGCTTGAATGATATGAGCGTTATCGTAACCGACACGGGCTTTGCCCATGATGACTGGACCGGCGGCTTTGAGGGCCCAAATGTGCTCGATCTGGCGTCTGACACGGATCCTGCCACCCTAAAAGACCAACTGGACGGCATAGAGATGATCCGGGTGGATTTCCCCTCTTTTGCCGACGGGCGCGGATTTACCATTGCACGGATGCTGCGCCTGATGGGATATCAGGGGCGCCTGCGCGCGCATGGCCATGTGATCTCGGATCAATACGCAATGGCGCGCCGGGTTGGCTTTGACGAGGTGGAGATTTCCGACGATCTCGCCACCCGCCAGCCCGAAGGCGAGTGGTTGTTCCGCGCCAATTGGCAAAGCCACAACTATCAGGCCCGCCTGCGCGCGCAATCAAACGCCGCGCGCTAAGCCAGCCCCACGACATCGCCGTCAGGCCCCGCCCCGTTCTCGGTCCACCCTTATGCTGGACCAGTGGGAACGACACCCTGCGCAAGATTGCCGCAGAGGGGGTTCCCCTGACTTGGATCAAAGACTAATCAGAGGTGCCGGCCTATCCCCGCTGGCAGAGACATGATGAACGAGATTTCGCCCGTGAGTGAGCCTGTGACCGAAGCTGCCGCGCCTGCAAAGGCCAAACCCGCCCTGCCCGACTCCCAGACCGTAACGGAGGTCAAGCACTGGACCGACCGGCTGTTTTCCTTCCGCTGCACGCGGCCTGCATCCTTGCGCTTTCGCTCAGGCGAATTCGTGATGATCGGCCTGATGAACGATCCGGACCCAAAGACCGGCAAGGTAAAACCCTTGCTGCGCGCCTATTCCATCGCGTCCCCAAGCTGGGACGAGGAAATGGAGTTCTACTCGATCAAGGTGCAGGACGGCCCACTGACCTCGAAGCTTCAGCACATCAAGGTCGGTGACGAAATCATCCTGCGCCCCAAACCCGTCGGCACGCTGGTGCATGACGCGCTGCTTCCGGGCAAGCGGATCTGGTTCTTTGCCACCGGCACCGGCTTTGCGCCCTTTGCGTCCCTGCTGCGCGAACCGCAGACCTATGAGGATTACGACGAGGTCATCATCACCCACACCTGCCGCGAGGCCGGTGAGCTGACCTATGGGCGGGAGCTGATCGAGAGCCTGAAGACGGATGAGCTCTTGAACGAGGTGATCGGCGAGGGCTTCTGGAAGAAGATCAAATACTACCCCACCACCACCCGCGAAGAGAGCGCCAAAATGGGCCGCATCACAGATCTGATGCGCTCGGGCGAGGCCTTTGCCGATCTCGGCGTGCCGCCGCTGAACCCGGAAAGCGACCGTGCGATGATCTGCGGCAACCTTGCCTTCAACCTCGAACTCAAGGATCTCTTTGAGAACACCTACGGTCTGGAAGAAGGCGCGAATTCCAAACCTGCGCATTTTGTGGTGGAAAAAGCCTTCCTCGACTGATTACAGATCACTCGACCTGAATTTGAAACGCCTTCTTTGAAACGCCTTCGCAGATCAACTGCGGGGGCGTTTTTCTTTGCAAGTCCAACCCTGACACCCACACAAAAAACGCCCCGAAAACTCGGGGCGTCTCATTGTGCGCTCTGTCCTAAGATCTAAATCTCAGAGACCCAGTGCGGAACGCGCTGCCTGCAGGGCTGATTTCAAAAGCTCTGGATTGTCGCGCGCCTGAGTGATCGCCGATTTCACGGCGGTCTTTTTCAGCGGGTCCAGTTCCGAGCCATCAATCATTTCGATCACGCGGTCGTAGTTGAACCCTTCGGGCGTCAAAAGCTCCGAAGGCGTTGCAGCTTCTGCCTCTGCGGTGGCGTCTGCTGTAGTTTCCGGCGTGACGGCCTCGGTGACCGCATCTGCGGCATCTTGCGTCTCAGTCTGCGCCTCAGTGGCCAGATCGCTCGCCCCTTCGGTCACAGCGTTCACCGCGTCAGACGCTGTTGTCTGAGCAGCCTCTACGGCACTGGTTGCCCCCTCTTGTGCAGCCTCAACCGCGGCGGCGGCGCCTTCCACGGCTGTTGCAGCGCCTTCCTGTGCTGCTTCAACCGCTGCGGTGGCCTGTTCTTGGGCCGCCTCGACGGTTTCAGTCGCGCCATCCACAAGATTTCCTGCCGCGTCAGAGGCGGCCTCTGACGCGCTCTGAACTGCCTCAGAAGCCTGGTCGGCAACGGCTTGTGCAGTTTCCTCAACCGTGGTGACTGCTTCTTCTGCTGCCGCCTCAGCCTGTTCTTGCAAATCGGTGGCCTCGGCCTCACCGGTTTCGACTTCAGCAGCTTCGGTCTCTTCAGCAACGACAGGCGCTGCCTCATTTGCAACCTCAGCCGGTGTGTCAGTCACGGCCTGTTCGTCTGGCTGGTTCAAATACCACACGGCACCTGCAACCACGACCAAACCAATTGCTGCGCCCACTCCTGCGATTTTCATGGCAATATCCTTCCATGCTAACGTCCCGACGTGGGACGGATTGCAGATGTACTTCTGCTTAATTGACGGATACAACAAGGGGGAAGTCCTTGCACACGCTCCCCTCGGCCATGCTTTGCCAGCACATCCAGCTTATGCGTGAAATCTCTTGCCAATCGCAAAAACCCTTGTGTTTCCGGCTTGCAAGACTGTGAGACACCTATTAAATTCCCGGCTCAAATTTCTGCAATTATCAAAGGATAGAACCCATAGCTCGCAGACCTCATAACGCGCCGCCGACCCGTGACACTGGCCCGCGCGTAAACGACAAAATCCGCGCTCCCGAAATCCGCCTGATCGGTGCAGAAGGCGAAAACGTAGGCGTTGTGCATCCCGCAAAGGCGATGCAGATGGCCGAAGAGGCTGGTCTCGACCTTGTTGAGATCTCGCCCAATGCCACGCCCCCGGTCTGCAAGATCATGGACTTCGGTAAGTTCAAGTATGAACAGCAAAAACGCGAAAGCGAAGCGCGCAAGAAGCAGAAGATCATCGAGGTCAAAGAGGTCAAGTTCCGTCCCAACACGGATACCCACGACTATGACGTGAAGATGCGCAACGTGATCAAGTTTCTGGAAAACGGCGACAAGGTGAAAGTCACCTTGCGCTTTCGTGGCCGCGAAATGGCACACCAGAACCTTGGTCGTGAACTGCTGCTGCGCGTGGCCGAAGACATCAAGGAACTCGGCAAGGTCGAGAATATGCCAAAGATGGAAGGTCGTCAGATGATCATGATGATCGGCCCGCTTCCGACGAAGTAATGCGCATCGACCGCTCTTGAGCCGGTTGAACAAAAATCCGAATAAATAGCCTCCCCCGAGATTTTGGGGGAGGCTTTTTTATGTTCTCTGAACCTGCTGCGACGGGGTTAGCCCGCCGCTGTCACCGCCCGCTTGGTCATCACACCGACCAGATGCGCGCGATACTCTTTGGTGCCGTGGATGTCACCGATCATGCCCTCAGCTTCAACGGTCAGGCCGGATACCGCATCGGCGCTGAAATTGGCCGACAGCGCCGCTTCGGCCTCCGCCCAGCGGAACACGCCCTCCTCAGACGCGCCGGTAACCGCCACCCGCACGCCATCCGCAAACTTCGCGACAAAGACCCCAACCATGACAAAGCGCGACGCCGGTTGCAGGAACTTCTGATAGTTCGCCACCTCGGGCACCGGAAAGCGCACCTCGGTGATGATCTCACCCTCCTCCAGCGCGGTGGTGAACATACCTTGGAAATAGTCATCCGCCGCAATCTCGCGGGCATTGGTCACAATGGTTGCGCCCGACGCCAGAGCCGCCGCCGGGTAGCAAGCGGCAGGGTCGTTATTGGCCAGAGATCCGCCGATGGTGCCCCGGTTGCGCACCGCTGGATCACCAATCTGCCCGGCCAGCGCGGCCAGTGCCGGATAGGCGCTCGCACCTTCCGCAACCTCAGCATGGGTGGTGCCACCTCTCACAACCACCTCACGTCCCGAGGCAGAAATACCTTTCAACTCAGAGATGCCGCTCAGACTCACCAGGGTCGTCGGCATCGCCAGACGTTGCTTCAGCGTCGGGATCAAAGTCTGCCCACCGCCCAGCGCCTGCGCATCCTCTTCGCTCAGCGCCTGTACCGCATCAGCCACCGTTTCGGGACGTGCGAATTCAAACTCATACATCGCTCTTCCTTTCCGAAGGATCGCCCTTGGGCTCCTTCATCTTCTCATAAATATCCCCGGGGTGCGGGGGCTGGCCCCCGCTCCGCCGTCTCAACCTTGCATCGCCGCCCAGACCCGCGCTGGTGTCAGCGGCATGTCGATATGGGTCACATCCTTGCCGGCGGAGCGCAGCGCATCCACCACCGCATTGACCACTGCCGGCGGCGAGCCGATCGCCCCGGCCTCGCCACAGCCCTTCACCCCCAGCGGATTGTGGGTGCAGGGCGTCTGACAGGAATGATCCACCTGATAGAACGGCACATCGTCGGCGCGTGGCATGGCGTAGTCCATGAAACTCGCGGACAGGAGCTGACCATCCTCGTCATAAACACAGCCCTCCAAGAGCGCCTGACCGATCCCCTGCCCCAGACCACCATGCACCTGACCGTCGACGATCATCGGATTGACGATATTGCCAAAGTCATCGGCAGCGGCAAAGCGTTCGATGGTGACCTTGCCAGTATCGGGGTCAACCTCAACCTCGCAGGCATAGGCCCCCGCCGGATAGGTGAAATTGGCCGGATCGTAAAACGCCGTCTCCTCGAGGCCCGGCTCGATCTCTTCCAGCGGGTAGTTATGCGGCACATAGGCGGCGAGCGTCACATCTCCCCACGCCACGGATTTATCCGTGCCCACAACCGAGAACTTGCCGTCCTTTAGCTCGATATCGGCATCTGCGGCCTCCATCAGATGGGCGGCAATCTTCTTGGCCTTCGAAATGATCTTCTCGGTTGCCCGCACCATGGCAGAGCCACCCACCGCAAGCGAGCGCGAGCCATAGGTGCCCATGCCCATCGGCGTGTTGGCGGTATCACCGTGTTCGATCTCCACCATATCCTCGGGGATGCCGATCATCTCGGAGATCACCTGCGGAAAGGACGTCTCGTGTCCCTGGCCGTGGCTGTGACTGCCGGTCATCACCACGATGCCGCCGGTGGCGTTGACGCGTACCGTGGCGCTCTCATAGAGGCCCGCGCGGGCGCCCAATTGCCCGACGAGGTTCGAGGGCGCGATACCACAGGCCTCGATATAGCAGTTCACACCCAGGCCGCGCAGCTTGCCGGATTTCTCGCTCTCGGCCCGGCGCGCGGCAAAGCCTTTGATGTCCGCGATCTCTTCGAGCTTATCCATCGTCGCCACATAGTCGCCGGTGTCATATTCCACCGCCACAGGCGTGGCATAGGGGAACTCGGTGACAAAGTTCTGCCGCCGGAGCGCGATCGGGTCGACATCCAGCTCGCGCGCTGCCTTGTCGATGACACGTTCCAGCTGGAAGGTCGCCTCGGGCCGCCCCGCACCGCGATAGGCATCGACCGGCACCGTATTGGTGAACACCGCCTTGACGTTCACATAGATCAGCGGCGTCTTGTAATTGCCCGCCATCAGCGTGCCATGCAGCCAGGTCGGAACCGAGGGCGCAAAGGTCGACAGATAAGCCCCCATATTCGCATAGGTCTCGGTACGCAGAGCGGTAAAATTATTGTCCGCGTCCAGCGCCAGCTCAATCTTGGTCACATGATCGCGGCCATGCGCGTCCGACATAAAGGCCTCGGACCGCGAGGAGGTCCATTTCACTGCACGATTGAGCGCCTTGGCGGCAAAGGTGCAGAACGCCTCTTCCGCGTAGTGAAAGATCTTGGAGCCAAAGCCGCCCCCCACATCCGGGGCCACCACGCGCAATTTATGCTCCGGGATGCCAAGCACAAAGGCCCCCATCAAGAGCCGGATCACATGCGGGTTCTGGCTGGTGGTATAAAGCGTGCTCTCGCCGGTGGCGCGGTTGAAATCGCCCACCGCCACGCGCGGCTCCATCGGGTTGGCGACCAGCCGGTTGTTGACCAGCTCCAGCGTTGTGACATGGGCGGCGGCGTCAAAGGCCTTGGCCACCGCCTCCTTGTTTTCCTCTACAAAGCCCCAGTCATAGCAGAGGTTGGAGGTCAGATCGTCATGGACCTTGGGCGCGCCGTCCTGCAGCGCCGCCTTCATGTCGATCACGGCGGGCAGGTCTTCGATTTCCAGCGCAATCGCCTCGGCGGCATCGCGGGCCAATTCGGCGCTTTCGGCCACCACAGCGGCGATGGGATCGCCCACATGGCGCACCTTGCCCTGCGCCAGCACCGGATGCGCCGGTTCCTGCATCACCTCGCCAAAGCGGTCGGTCACTTGCCAGCCGCAGGGCAGACCGCCGATCCCTTCGAAATCCGCGCCGGTGAACACCCGCAGCACGCCGGGCATCGCCGCCGCCGCGGATGTATCAAGCGAGGTGATCCGCCCATGCGCCACGTCCGAGCGCAGGAAATGAACATAGGCCTGACCGTTTACATTGATGTCGTCGGTATAATTGCCGGTTCCCGTCAGGAACCTGATGTCTTCTCGCCGTTTGGTGGCGGCGCCGATGCCGCTCTCCTTGGCGTCAATATCTTTAGGCATTCTGACTTCCTCCCTTGAGGACTTTTATCGTCTCACCGGGCTCCTCTTCCCTGTGAACGACAAAGTTCAATTGTTAGAT
This sequence comes from Tritonibacter mobilis F1926, assembly GCF_000376545.2. NCBI lineage: Bacteria > Pseudomonadati > Pseudomonadota > Alphaproteobacteria > Rhodobacterales > Paracoccaceae > Tritonibacter > Tritonibacter mobilis. The sequence continues at coordinate 1,112,966 of NZ_CP015230.1, read as the reverse complement.
GCATCTTGGTCTGGCCTATTTTTCGATCTTCTGCGCGTACATGCTGCAATGGCCGCAATGACGATTACCATCAGAGCTTTTCCTACCAACTCTAAGGACTGCTGATAATGAGACGCATAATCTATGCGGGTCATGACAAAGCCTGTCCAAAATTGCTGGATTCCAATTCCGAGTCCTACGATCAGGACCCAAAACGCTATTTCACGGATAATCCTCATTTTTGATGCGAATTTGGCTCACTCCGCTGCGATGGCAGAGACATCCTGACCGGAGGCTGCCATGATCGCCTTGACGATATTGTGGTAACCGGTGCAACGGCAGAGGTTGCCCTCCAGATAATGGCGAATCTCGGCTTCGGAGGGTTTGGGGTTCTCCTTCAGCAATGCCGCTGCCGACATCACCATGCCGGGCGTGCAAAATCCGCACTGAAGCCCGTGATGTTCCTGAAACGCCGCCTGAATCGCGTTGAGTGTGCCGTCAGGAGCCGCCTGCCCCTCGATGGTGGCAACCTCCGCCCCTTCGGCCTCAAGCGCCAGCATGGTGCAGGATTTCACCGCCTTGCCGTCCACATGGACAACACAGGCTCCGCATTGGCTGGTGTCGCAGCCCACATGGGTGCCGGTGAGCCCCTGCTGATCCCGCAGGAACGACACAAGTAATGTACGACCTTCGACATCCCCGGACATGGGGGTGCCATTCACGGTCATCGAGACCTTCGTCATAAATTCCTCCCTAGCTTGAAATTCTTTGTCTGGCTGAGATCAGTTAATCACGGGTCAGAAGATGGCGCGAGGATTTTATGCGGCAAGGGAGGGCGAAGGAGATTGCGGATTGGCATGCCTCGTCCGACCAAGAGGTCGGACAGCACCTGACATTCCCGCCGGAAAGGCGCTTCTCGCCTCCCCCCCGCCTCCCCGTGGTCAGGCACGGTCCTTGGTGTTACTCCCCATCCCGCCGCGGCCTTGGCCGTGTGGGGATTTCCTTCAACAGACCGCCAACTCCCATCATCGCAATATCCGCCGACGTCACATCTATGCCGCAGACCACCCGTTCCAGCACCCAATCCGCCCCGTTGAGCGCAGGTGAGCGCGCACATCCGGGCAGGCCGATCACGGGTTTCTCGCCAAGATGGCCAAGAAACAGCAGGTTGCCCGGATCAACCGGCATCCCAAATCGTGTAACCGTGCCCCCAGCCAGGCGCAGCGCCTCTGGTGCGACATCCATAGGATCGGATGTCGCAGAGCCGGTGAGGACAAACAGAACCTCACCCGGCGCTTCCTTCAGTGCGGTGGCAATCTCTGCGGTATGATGTGGGATCACTACCCGTGGGCTCAGCACCATACCCATCCGTTCCAGACGCCCCGCCATCGCAGCGCGCCCTTTGTCGGACGGTATCTCTTGCGTCACCCGTGTTTCAATCAACGTAGCCGATGAATAAACCGGAGATCGCACGCGGAGCGCAGCCGTAGCCGCAGCCGTCGCTTGGTTCAGATGCGTTTCAGGCACCGCATATGAGATAATCTTGATCGTCGCGACCATGCCATCTGCATCAACCCGGTGATAATCTGGCACTGTCGCCACGGTGATCATCGGATCGATCGCATTCACCGCCGCGATCTGGCTGGCATCCAGCTGCAAAACGCCAGAGCTCAGCGCATAAAGATTGACACGTCCAGCGCCCGCACCCGATAGGCGCAATCCTTGTCCGTCCGCGTCCGGCACCAGAGCCTGCGCCAAACGCAGGGCCGCGTCGTTCTCATGCACGTCGCTGGGTTCAAGCCGCGCTACGACAATCTCACTGTGCCCTTCCTCGATCAGATCTTCGATATGATCTGCGGTCAGTTCCGTACCCTTGGCAATCTTATAGTCCAGTTGCGACGCGTAGGGGCGCGCGGTGGCCCGGATTGAATGCGCCGCAATCGCACCAAGAGCGTCGCGCACCGGAACCGGCCCGAATTTCATGCCGCTTTGCCCCGCAACACCGCCGTCATCTCGGCAAGGATGGAAACCGCAATTTCTGCAGGGCTTGCCGCACCGATATCAAGTCCGATTGGGCCATGGATACGGGCAATGTCCTCTTGCATGAAGCCTGCGGCAATCATGCGTTGGTGCCGCTGCCCGTGGGTGCGTTTAGACCCCAACGCGCCGATGTAGAAACACTCTGCTCGTAAGGCCGCCATCAGGGCCGGATCGTCGAGCTTTGGATCATGCGTGAGCAACACCAAAGCAGTGCGGGTATCCAGTCCAAGGCGCTCCACCGCTTCATCCGGCCAATCATCCACGATACGTTCGCCCGGAAACCGCTCGGCAGTGCCAAACGCTGCGCGCGGCTCAATGATTACGGGATCATAGCCCGCGATCCGCGCCATCGGCACCAATGCTTGCGCGATATGCACCGCCCCCACCACGATCACCCGCAAAGGCGGGTTGTGGATCGCCACAAAGGTCTCTCCATCGTCTTCAACGCCAGAGCGATCCATCCGCATGCGCTCCGGGTAGGATGCGGCATTGACCAAATGGCCCTCTCCGCTCGCGAGGCTTACCTCATAGGCCAGTGGGCGACGCTCATTACGCGCCAGAACCAACGCCTCCAGCGTGTCCTCAGCCAAGGTGTGACCAACGGGTTCGAGCAGGACCTTGATGGTGCCGCCGCAGGCCAATCCCACGGCAAAGGCGTCGTCATCGCTGACGCCAAATTCCAGCATCTTATGGCTGCCCCGCTCCAGCGCCTCCTGCGCTTCCATGATGACCGCACCTTCGACGCAGCCCCCCGAGACGGATCCCTCGACGCGACCATCTCCGCCAACCACCAGTTGTGATCCCGTGCGTCGTGGGGCAGATCCCCACGTCTGCACCACGGTACACAGCACCGCACCAATCCCTGCGCGGTGCCACGCCAGTGCAAGCTCAGGTGCATTGTCGAAACGCGACTTCGGTGCAGGTTCGCTGTCGGTGTTGGTGCCAGATGTCATCTCAGAAATCCCGGTGCCTGAATGTGTTTTAAACCATGGCTCTAAAGGTCAGAAGTTCAAGGATAAATCGCTTCAACTCAGAAACTCTTGAGCCTCTGTGCTTTGCATCAATGCCATAAGACGCGTCTTCTCGCCTGTATCCTCAGGCCGAGAGAGCACTCTGGCAAGATCTTCAAGCGAGGCAATGTTGTGACCTGCCCGGAAACTGTCCACATGGGGCAGCATCGCCTGAATGCCCTGCGCGCGTGGTGCAAATCCATCCCACCGTAAGAGCGGGTTGAGCCATATCAACCGCTTGGCAGAGCGCTGCAAACGCTGCATCTCGCGCGCCAAATCCACCGGATGCTCCCGGTCAAGCCCATCCGAGACCAACACCACCACAGCACCCTGCCCCATTACCCGGCGTGACCAGTCGCGGTTAAACGCATGCAGGCAGGCGCCAATCCGGGTACCGCCCTGCCAATCCTGCGCCTCAGCGCCTGCAGCGGCAAGGGCCGCATCTACGTCGCGTTGGCGCAAGTGACGGGTAATGTTGGTCAGCCGGGTGCCAAAGGTAAACCCATGCACTTGCGCCCAGCGCCCGCGCCTGTGGGCCTCTCGTGCATTGGTCAAAGCATGTAGAAAATGCAGCACCATGCGGCTGTATTGGCTCATGGAGCCCGAGATGTCACAAAGCACCACAAGATTTGGAAATCGCTCCGCCCGGCGCGTTCGGGCGATCCGGTGGATTTCGCCCCCCGTGCGGCAGGCGCCGCGCATCGTACGCCGCCAATCCGCCCGCGCGCCTTGCGGTGACGGCAGATGGCGGCGCGTTTTCAAAGGTTTGATCGGCAATGTAAGACGCGCGAGCATGCGTTTCGCCTTTGCGATTTCATCTGTGCTCATCTGTTCGAAATCAAGCGTTTTAAGCCGCTCTTCAGCCGAAAGCGTCATGGTCGCATCTATCTCGATCTCTTCGCCCTCGGGCGCATCCTGAGGCTGATCATCGGGCAATTGTCCCTGCAGCAATGCTTCCGCTGCACGTTTTTCCGCAGGTTTTGCGCTGCGCTCTTCCTGGACACCTCGGATCGCGGGCAGCATTGCCGCCATCATATGCTCCAGAAACCGCGGATCGCGCCAGTACAGCCGGAACACTTGCGCGAACACCGCCCGCTCTTCGGGACGCGATACAAAACAGGCGTGCAAGGTCCAGTAAAAGTCTCGCCGAGAGGTAAAGCCCACGGCAGCCACGGCCTTCACAGCATCCATCACGCGCCCGGTGCCCACATTCAGACCCGCCTTGCGCAAAGCGCGCGCGAAATGGGTGATATTTGCAACCAGCTTAGGGTTTTCCGGCAAACTCAGGGTCGGGACCTCTGCCATCACCCATTATGGGGGCGTTGCCCCCACACCCCCAAGGTATTTGAAAAAAGATGAAAGGACATATTAGCGCTCCTCAAGAGATGCCCGCGCCTGATCGAGCAGACGTTTGGCCTCGGAGCCTTGCAGTCGGGCGATGTCATCTTGGTATTTCAGCAATGCCCCCAAGGTATCGGCAATGGTCTCGGGACTTAGGTTCACAACATCAAGCGCCAGCAGGCAGTTGGCCCAGTCAATGGTCTCTGCCACGCCCGGTTTTTTGAACAGATCCTCCGTGCGCAACGCCTGCACAAAGGCCACCACCTCGCGGCTGAGGGTCTGCGCTGCCTGCGGCACCTGTGCGTGCAGAATTTCAAGCTCACGTTCAAAATCAGGATAATCCACCCAGTGATAGAGACAGCGGCGTTTGAGGGCGTCATGCACCTCGCGGGTGCGATTTGACGTCAGGATCACCATTGGAGGCTCAACTGCTTTGATGGTGCCGAGTTCTGGAATGGTCACCTGAAAATCAGAGAGTGCTTCGAGCAGAAACGCCTCGAAAGGCGCGTCGGTGCGATCAAGTTCGTCAATTAGCAAGATCGGTGCGCCACGCGGGTCTGGTTGCATCGCTTGCAACAGCGGGCGGGCAATCAGGTAATCCTCTGAGAAGAGTTCGTCCTGCAGCGCCTTACGGTCTGTATTGCCCGTAGCCTCTGCGGTGCGGATCGCCACCATTTGCGCGGCGAAATTCCATTCATAGGCGGCGCTCGCCGCGTCCAACCCCTCATAGCATTGCAACCGGATCAAGGGACGCCCTGTCAGGGCAGAGAGAGCCTTGGCAATCTCTGTCTTGCCAACGCCTGCCTCTCCTTCGAGGAACAACGGACGATTGAGGCGGGCAGATAAAAACACCACCGTCGCCAAGGCTCTGCCACAAATATATCCCACCCGTGCAAGCTCGGCCTGTACGGCATCAATCGACTGAAATTCTGCCTGTTGTGTCATGCGGCGCGCCTCTTGGTTCAGGTTCTGCCAAGAGGCCATGGCCGCCCCCCTTGCGTCAAGCAGCCTCAACGCGGAGGTGATGCAACATATTGCGGGCTTTGACGCCGGACAGATTGACGGCGCCGCCTGCAGGGTGCGACAACACCAGCGCCAAGGACCCCGGCTGAACGGGTGGGGAGAAAACGCCCCTGCAGGCGATAAGAGGCACGATCCACGCGTTCATCTGGGGCGTGGAGCACAAAGAGGGACAGGACAATGCGCATCACCGCGGTGACCTGCGTCAAAAACGAAGGCCCATTCCTGCTGGAATGGATCGCGTATAACCGCCTGATTGGCGTGACGGATTTCCTGTTTTATTCCAACGATTGCACCGATGGCACTGATGCGCTTTTGGATGCGCTGGCAGCGCGTGGCGGTGTCACTCATCTGCCCAACCCGGCACAGGGACGCGCCTATCAGATGGAGGCGCTGAAAGATTGCGCCCATCAGCCCATTGTACAGCAGGCCGATTGGCTTTGGATTGCGGATGTGGACGAATTCCTGAACATCCATGTAGCCGATCACACGATCCCTGCCCTGATTGAGGCCTGCCAGAACCCACAGGCGATTTCGCTTTCATTCCAGTTTTTTGCCAATGGGGGTGTTGAGAGTTTCTCTGACCGCCCGGTCATTGATCAATTCACCCGCTGCCATAACCCCGACATCTGGTGCGGAGAGACCGCAATCGAGGTGAAGACCTTGACCCGCAGGGATTTCCCACTGGGGTATTATGGCGCGCATCGCCCGTTTATCCGGAAGGGCGCAGATATACGCCCGCGCTGGTGCGATGGCGGCGGACGGCAAGTTCCGCAGAAGTTTCTGGTCGCGGCCAACCCACGCCGCATTCGCAAGTTCCCAGCCAAGGGCGCGCGACAGTTCGCAACACTCAATCACTACGCCCTGCGCGCGCTTGACAGCTATCTGGTCAAAAATGATCGTGGCGATGTGAACCGTGAGAACCGCGCCTTTGACGATACCTACTGGCGGGAGAGGAATGATCCTGCCTGGGAGGATCGCTCGATCCTGCGGCTACTGCCTGCGCTGCAAGCTGCATTGGACGAGATGAAATCCGACCCGGAGATTGCCCGCCTGCATGCGGATTGCGTCGCCCGTCACAAGGCGCGGCGCGATGAGCTTCTGGCGCAGCCTGCCTATCAGGCGATGCGCGCGCAGTTGCAAAAAGCCTCTCCGCTGCCGCCGCAGGAAGAAGACATGATGCTGCGGCTGGGATTGATGTGAGACCTGTTGAATGACCGTTGAAATCATCAACCTTGGGCTGCCGAAATCCGGAACCACCACGCTGAAACATGCGCTGACGCAGGCGGGGTTTTCTGTGGCCGACCACCGGATGAAATCGCGCGAGGATCCCAACGATCCGGCCGACAGAGTGTTTGTTGGCGATCTGATGTATCAGGGGCTGTTTAAATACGGCGACCCGCTGGCCCTGCTGAACGACCATGACGCGCTGACCGAAATTAGTTTTATCTACGGTGGGAATTCTGTCTGGCCGCAATGCGATCATGCGTTGTTGTTGGCGTTGCGAAAACTTCACCCAAAGCTGTGTTTTATTGCGACACGGCGCGACACAGAGCACATGGCGCGCTCGATCATGCGCTGGAACAACCTTGGCAAACTTCGCATTCCGCTCTCCACCGTTCCCGGACTCCCGGTCGGATACGGCCATGAGATCGATGAGCAAATGATCTGGATCGATGGCCATTATGAGGCCCTTGCCCACTGGTTCCGCAATGATCCGCTCTATCTGGAACTGGACGTTGCCGCCCCCGACGCGCGGCTGCGGCTTGAGCGTTTCTTGGGCCGTCCGGTGCCGTGGTGGGGACAGTCCAACATCAACCCGGAAGATCGCGCCGCACAAGATGGCCGCGCAGAACAGGATAGTGCGCGTTGATGCGAATTTATCTTCATATCGGCCTGCACAAGGCGGGTTCTGAACGTCTGCAGGCGGTGCTCGCGGACAAACGCGATCAGTTGTTGGCGCGCGGCGTGATGGTACCGCGTGCCGCAGGACCAAAGAACCACACGCGTCTGTTTATGGCGGTCACCGATCCAGACCATGTCGACCCGCTGCGCTATAATCGGGGTTTCATCGGCACAGCCAAACAAGCGCATCTGCGCGAAACACTGGTCGAAAGCCTCGCTGCGGACATTGCCAAACACGCACCCCATACGCTGATCCTGAGCGCCCACCAACTCGGCACACAATTGTCGCGCCAGAGCGAATTGGAGCGGCTGAAAGCGCTGTTGACGCCGTTCTCTGATGACATTCGCATTGTTGCGCATCTGGATGCACAGGCGCGCATGCTGGCAGATGTCTTTGCCGAGCAGGTCTTTGAAGGCCGTGCCACCGGGCTGGCCCGCGAGGTGGAACTGACCCGCGAGGACAGCTGGTGGGATGCAGCACTGGACACCCTGCCACCGGTAGACCCACAAGCGGGTCAGTTCGAGGAAACCCAAGGCGCGCCTTTCTGGCTTGATTATCAGGCGCTTCAAGCCTTTTGGGAGCAGGTCTTTGGCGAGGGCTCGGTTACGTTTCGCAGCTATGACCCGGCAGAGTTTGACAGCGCGGACATCACCCAAGAGATCTGCGCGGCCTTTGGCATTGAGGGGCAGATCGGGCGTGCAACGGCTATAAAACCCAGCCTACCTGTTCCTGCCGCATGGCTCACCCGTGGGCGCCAGTTCAATGCGCTGCTGCTCAGGCTTTTGGCGCAGGGCAACCATATCCTGCCGCGCAAGCTGTGGCGGCAGATGATCCAAGACCTCCATGTCGAGGGTCCGCCCATTGACGTAGCACGGCTTGGTGCCGTGACACGGTATTTTACCGATCAAAACGCCGCGCTTTGTGCAGCGCATGAGGCGCTGTCAGAACACATCTTCGAGGTTGCGACCTCGACCGAGGAATGGGCAGAAACTGACCCGCAGATGGGATTTCGCGCCTCGCAATATCTTATGGCCTTTCTGCACCGAATTGAGAAAGCGACAGCGGAAGAGCGCGCCGCACGCGAGGGCGATCTGCTGGCGCACCGGAGCGCTCGCGCGGCGCAGACGAGCGCAGTGGGTGCCGCACCCTCCGCAAAGGCGCGCCGATTGATGCCTCCATTGGCGCTTAAGAATTTTGCAATGTTGCAGGGGTCTTCGTTCAAGCCGCATGACCAACTTGGCCGGGTGGATGAAACCGCCCAAATGCCGCCCTACACTGAAGTTACGCCGCGCAAGCTCTCAAAAGGACAAAGCGGCAATGTCATCGTCGGCTGCATGAAAGATGAAGCACCTTACATCCTCGAATGGGTGGCCTATCACCGCATGATCGGGGTCGATCATTTCCTGATCTACACCAATGGATGCAGTGATGGCACTTCGGAGCTGTTGGACCGCCTGCAGGACCTTGGCATCCTGCAGCATCGCAACAATGACAACTGGAAAGGCAACTCCCCCCAGCAATATGCGCTCAATCAGGCGCTGAAAGAGCCGGTGATCAAACAGGCCGACTGGGTCATCCATATCGACGTCGACGAGTTCATGAACGTGCGCTGTGGCAATGGAACACTGGATGATTTCTTTGACCATGTGCCGGACGCCACCAATGTCGCGATGACATGGCGGTTGTTTGGCCACAACGGCGTCACCGCCCTCAGCGACCGGCCTGTGATCGCGCAGTTCGATCATTGCGCGCCAAAGTTCTGCCCCAAGCCACATACGGTCTGGGGCTTTAAAACCATGTTCAAAACTATTGGTGCCTATAAGAAAATCTCCTGCCACCGGCCCAACAAGCTGGAAGAAGACAAACGCGCGCAGGTGAAATGGGTCAATGGCTCCGGTCAGGACATGACGCAGGAGGTGGCGGACAATGGCTGGCGCAGCTCCAAAAAATCCATCGGTTACGATCTGCTGCAACTGAACCACTACGCGCTGCGCTCGGCAGAGAGTTTTCTGGTAAAACGCCAGCGTGGTCGGGCGCTGCATGTGGATCGCTCCATCGGGCTGAACTACTGGATCCGCATGGATTGGAACGACCACCGCGACATCACCATTCAGCGCAACCTACCCAGAATGCAGGCAGAAATGGCGCGTCTGATGGAGGATAAAACCCTGTCCGATCTGCATCAGGCGGGGCTTGAGTGGCACCGCGCCAAGGCGGCAGAGCTACACCAGCGCGCCGAGTTCGAAGAGCTCTACCGTCAGGCTCTGGAGATCGACCTTACCGCAACCGAACGCGTCGCTTGGGCGCTCTCGCTGGATCTGGAGAGCTGATGATGCGCACGCTGGCCGTTCTGACCGTCCGAAATGAGGCCGCCTATCTGTTGGAATGGCTCGCCCATCACAAGGCGGTGGGGTTCACGGATTTCCTCGTCTTTTCCAACGATTGCGATGATCAAACGGTGGAAATGCTGGACCGCTTGGACGAGATGGGCCATCTCGCACATGTTGAGAATACCGGCCCCTTTGATAAAGGCGGCATCCAGTTCACCGCCATGAAACGCGCCGACAAACACCGGCTGACCAAACGCGCCGATTGGATCATGGCGCTGGATGTCGATGAATTTGTGAACATCCACACCGGCAAAGGGCAGATCAGTGATCTGTTGGAGGCCCTGCCGGAGGCCGATGCAATCACCCTCACATGGCGGCTTTTTGGCAATGCCGATCAGGTCCGCTATCAGGGGGAACGTGTCACCGATCGCTTCACCCGCGCGGCCCCCGCAGTGATGCACTGGCCATGGCGTGCTTCCATGTTCAAAACGCTTTATCGCAATTCCGGCGTCTACCGCAAAATCGGCATCCACCGCCCGCGCAATGTCAAAGACGACGCCGCACTGGAGCAGTTTCGCTGGTTTGACTGCGTCGGGCGCGAGTTGATGGGCGATTTCAAGACCAAGCGGGTGTTTTCCAACTATGGTCAGGACAATTATGCGCTGGCGCAACTCAACCATTACCCACTTGGCGCAATGGAGAGCTACATCCTGAAGGCCAATCGCGGTCGTGCAGTCCATTCAGACCATCTGCTGGACATCGACTACTGGGTGGAGCGCAACTTCAACACCGATGAAGACACCACTATCGCACGCTACCGCCCTGCACGCGATGCGATCCTCGATATGCTTCTTGAGGACGCCAGACTGCGAAAATTGCATGAACGCGCGGTGCAGTGGCGCAAGGACCGCTTTATGGAACTGATGCGCGAAGAGCCCTATCGCGCGCTCTTTGGTCGTTTGATGATGACACCGCCCTCGCGCCCCATCAGTGATGTGACAGGTCGTACCCTGGCCGGGTTTGCCACATTAGGCATGCGCCAGCGCCGCACGGTACGCATAGAGCCAAAATCAACCGAGAGCCCGGAAACTGGGCCCGGCAACACGCCAACACAAAGCTCCGAATAATCAGGAGTTATCCCCACTGCGGCAACAATGGCCGACAATTGGGCCAAGGTTTTTCTAAATTTAGCCTCAATCTCCACCTAGATCTTACCCTGAGCAAGACCGAAAAAACGGGTGGCAGGTGGCGCAAATGCAAGACGACACAGATATCCTCGAGCAGGACCTTTCAGGATTAAAGCCTGCGGAATGGCAGGCCCGCCTGGCAGAGATGGCTGAGGAAAACGGCATGTATCAGCCGCTCGGTGATAGGCATTTCGCCACATTCATCGATCAAGGCAACACGCTTCTGGTAACGTTCGAGAGCCGTCAGGGCATCGAGAGCTTTTCTGAAACCGCCCAGCCACTGGGGTTTGATCTGGTCAAGAATTTGGGCTGGTCGCATCTATGCGTGATCTCGGATGGCGACACCTGGTTTCGCGAGGCGCGTATCTACGGGTTCTTCGATCAGTTGATCGACGATGGTTTCTTTGAAGAATTCGACAATGTCGTCTTCTATGGCGCAGGTCCCTGCGGCTATGCGGCGGCGGCGTTTTCCGTTGCGGCCCCCGGTGCCACAGTGGTGGCGATCCAGCCGCAAGCAACGCTCGACCCGCGTATGACCGAATGGGACGACCGCTTTGTCGAGATGCGCCGCACCTCCTTTACCGACCGCTACGGCTATGCGCCGGATATGCTGGATGCAGCTGACAAGGCCTTTGTGCTTTATGATCCCTACCAGTCTCTGGATGCGATGCACGCGGCCCTTTATGCGCGCCCCAATGTAACACGTCTGCGGCTTCCTTGCATGGGAGATGCAATCCAGACCCGCCTGATCGAGATGGATATTCTCTATCGGATCATGTCCCTTGCAGGCAGTGGGCGGCTCACCGCAAACGCATTCCACCGGCTCGCACGGGCGCGGCGCGACAATAATGTCTACCTGCGTAATGTTTTGAACCGGCTCGATTATCTTGATCGCCCCTATCTGAACGTGCTCCTGTGCAGAAACGTCAATGATCGCCGCCGCCTGCCGCGTTTCCGTCGCCGCCTGCGCGGTCTGGAACAGCGCGCGACAGACGGCGAATTTCGCCTGCCCCCCGGCCCGGTGCTTCCACCAGAGAAGCCCCAGACCGACAGCGGGCATTAACCCGCCTTCCCAAGCTCATGGGGCTGTGCTAACGCCTGCCCCATGACCCAGAGCCTGACGATCACCCGCCCCGACGACTGGCATCTGCATCTGCGCGACGGCGACATGCTGCGCGCGGTGCTGCCGGAGACCGCCCGCCATTTTGGCCGCGCCATCATCATGCCAAACCTCGTGCCGCCGGTGGTGACCGGCGAACAAGCTGGCGCTTACCGCGACCGCATCCTGTCCGCCCTGCCCAGCGACATGACGTTCGAGCCGCTGATGACGCTCTACCTCACCGAGGACACCGACCCCGAGGATGTCGCCGCCGCCCATGCGTCAGGCCTGGTGAAAGCGGTCAAACTCTACCCCGCCGGGGCCACCACTAACTCCGCTTCCGGCGTGCGCGATTTCGACAAGGTGCGCCCGGTGCTGGAGAAGATGGCCGAAATCGGCCTGCCACTCTGCACCCATGGCGAGGTCACCGACCCCGACATCGACATCTTTGATCGCGAAGCGGTGTTTATCGACCGGGTTCTGGACCCAATCCGCCAGGCGACCCCGGGCCTGCGTGTGGTGATGGAACATATCACCACCAAGGACGCTGCCGATTACGTGCGGTCGCAGGATAAGGATCTGGGCGCGACCATCACCACGCATCACCTGATCATCAACCGCAACCACATCCTCGTCGGTGGCATCAAGCCGCATTACTACTGCCTGCCAGTTGCCAAGCGCGAAGAACACCGTATCGCCCTGCGCGCTGCCGCCACCTCGGGCGATGCACGGTTCTTCCTCGGCACCGACTCAGCCCCGCATACAGACGCCAACAAGCTGCAAGCCTGCGGCTGTGCGGGCTGTTTCACCGCCACCAACACCATGGCGCTGCTGGCCCATGTGTTTGAAGAAGACGACGCGCTGGACCAGCTCGAAGGCTTTGCTTCCAAGAACGGTCCCGCCTTCTACCGACTGCCGGAAAACCCCGGCCAGATCACACTGGTGAAACAGGACGCGCCCGTCGCGTTCCCGGAGCAGATCGACACGCCGGACGGCCCGGTCACCGTCTTTGATCCCGGATTTCCGGTGCATTGGACCGTCGCTTGACTTCATCTTCTTGATAAATATCCCCGCCGGAGGCTCCCGCCCGCGCCTCTGGCACTCTGCTCTCGAAGGATACGCCATGATCCCCTCCTCCTACCCCTCACCCGAAGAAATCGCCCGCCTCTCCGCCCGGATGCTGTTGGAAATCGGCGCGGTGAACTTCAACACCGATGAGCCCTACACGCTGGCCTCCGGCTTGCCCTCGCCGAGCTACATCGACTGCCGCAAGCTGATTTCTTTCCCGCGCATCCGCTCCACTCTGATGGATTTCATGGCGGTCACCGTGATGCGGGATGCAGGTTTTGAAGCCTTTGACAATATCGCCGGCGGCGAAACCGCGGGCATTCCCTTTGCGGCCTTGGTGGCCGAACGTCTCGCCCTGCCGATGACCTATGTGCGCAAAAAGCCCAAAGGCTACGGCCGCAACGCCCGTATTGAGGGTGCAATGTCCGAAGGCGAGCGGGTGCTTCTGGTCGAAGACCTGACCACCGATGGTGGCTCTAAGCTCTCCTTTGTGGATGCGATCCGCGACACCGGCGCGACCTGCGGCCACACGGCGGTGATTTTTTATTACGACATCTTCCCCGAAACCACCAAAACACTGGGTGATCACGGCGTCGCACTTCACTACTTGTGCACATGGTGGGACGTGCTGAAAGAGGCCCGCGTTCAAGGGGCATTCAGCGTCGAAACCCTTGATGAAGTAGAGAAATTCCTGCGAGATCCCCGCGCTTGGCAAGACGCCAACAAGAAAGCCTGAGGAAAACTCTACCCCCAAGGCTACTGATTTCTGTGGAAAAGGTCGCACCGAATCGGAGCGGCCTTTTCCATATCTCGTGGCTGACGCGACTTGCGCACCCCAGATACAGAAGTCAGACGCGCCTATCCCGGTTTTTCGAAAAATTGCCCACATCCGTCTCTGCGGTTATCCTCACTTCATCCACAGGGATTTCCAGATGGAAATCAGGTTCGAATCCAGCGTAGAACTCGGGCCTATCACAAGAGAGCAGACATGAACGAGATCACCTCATTTAACGGCGATCCACAGCCGCCCGCGTCACCAGACTCCAGCGGCTCGGCAGGTGAAGCACAGGCATCGGAATTGCCCCACTCCGTCGAGGCGGAACAGCAATTGCTGGGGGCAATTCTCACCAATAATGACGTCTACGACAAAGTCGCCTCAATCATTAACTCCTCGCATTTCTATGATCCCGTGCACGCCCGGATCTATGAGGTCGCAGCCGCCCGCATCTCAAAAAATGCGCTGGCCTCGCCGGTCACCCTCAAGGCCTTCATGGAAGATGATCAGGGCCTGCGCGAACTGGGGGGGCCCGCCTATCTGGCCAAGCTGGCCTCTGCATCGATCTCCGCCTTTGCGGTGCGCGACTATGCGCAGATGATCTATGATCTGGCGATCCGGCGCGAGTTGATCGCTCTTGGTCAGACCATCGCCGAAAAGGCCCGCCGCGTCGATGTCGCCTCGGAACCCAAGGAACAGATCGTCGAGGCGGAACAGTCGCTCTATCAACTTGCCGAACAGGGCCAGACCGAACAGGGCTTCAAATCCTTCCTGCGCGCCGTGACCGAGGCGGTCAATGTCACCAATGAGGCCTACCAGCGCGGCGGCGGCATGGCCGGGATTTCCACCGGGCTTGACGATCTCGACAAACAACTCGGCGGTTTGCACCCATCGGACCTGTTGATCCTCGCGGGACGTCCCTCGATGGGGAAAACCTCGCTCGCCACCAACATCGCCTTCAACGTAGCCAAAGCCTACAAGCGCGGGCTGAAACAGGACGGCAGCGAAGGCGCGGTGGACGGTGGCGTTGTCGGCTTCTTCTCGCTTGAGATGTCAGCCGAACAGTTGGCGGGCCGTATTCTGGCCGAAGCCTCCGAGATTTCCTCGCACAAGATCCGTCAAGGTGACATGACCGAAGAGGAATTTCGCCGCTTCGTGCAGGCCGCCAAGGATCTGGAGAGCTGCCCGCTCTTTATCGACGACACCCCCGCGATCCCGATCTCGCAGCTTGCCGCGCGCGCGCGACGTCTGAAACGGACCCACGGGCTCGATCTTCTGGTGATCGACTATCTACAACTCTGCCGCGGCATGTCCGACAACCGGGTGAACGAAATCGCCGAGATCTCCATGGGTATGAAGGCCATCGCCAAGGAATTGAACATCCCCGTGGTCGCCCTGTCGCAGCTGTCACGTCAGGTGGAAAGCCGCGAAGACAAACGCCCTCAGCTGTCGGACCTCAGGGAATCGGGCTCGATCGAACAGGACGCCGATGTGGTGATGTTCGTGTTCCGCGAAGAATACTACAAGGAACGCGAAAAACCCGGCGATCACGAACTCGACAAGATGGAAGAGTGGAAACAGGCGATGGAGCGTCTGCACGCCAAAGCCGAGGTCATCGTCGGCAAGCAGCGTCACGGCCCCATTGGCACGGTGGAGCTATCGTTCGAGGCGCAGTTCACCCGTTTTGGCAACCTCGCCAAATCCTGGCAGCAGCAGCCCGACGGCTACTAAGAAAAACTCAGGTCTGCGGGGACACGCGCCCCGCCCTTTCACCCTTTATCAAATACCTACTGCGCGATCTCGGCTCGCAGTGCGTCTCGGAAAACCGCTGCGGGTGCGTCTGGGCAGCATCGACCGACCGCGCGGAAGTCTCCAAGATCAAAGCGCGTCCGGCTGTCGTGGCGTACTCACTGCGCTGGGTCAGGTCACTTTCAATTGGCCGCAGCGTTGCCGAAGTACACCTCTGGGTCCACAAGCGTGCCATTTGTTGTGGCGATGTAGAACACGCCGTCTTTTACTTCACCGACCTTGCCATACTTGGAATGCGTGACCTCGAAGTCATTCAATGTAACGCGACCGTCCTCGTCGAAGCTTGTCGAGGTTTCGGCCGTGATACCGAAGTCGCGGGTCAATTCAGACGCCTTAATATTAAACCACATTCCTGTGACAGCTAGGACATGTTGACAAAAGGGATTCACACTGGGGCTTCGACGTGATTCAAACTGGTATCTGCTATGGAGATCAGCTTGCCCCGAAACCTGATGAGCGACGACGAGTGGTCGCTGTTTGAATACTTCATTCTTGCGATCCGAGCCCGGAATGGGCGCAAGCCTACCAACCATCGCCTTGTACTGGATGGGATATTCTGGATTGCACGCACCGGATCACCTTGGCGAGATTTGCCCGAAGAGTTTGGCAAATGGTCCAGTGTTTACCGCCAATTCCGGCGCTGGACGTTGGCTGGGCTGTGGGAGGACATACTCGAAGCCTTGAACCAAAGCGGGGCCGTTCCAAACGCTCTCCAAATGATCGACAGCACTGTTATTCGCGCGCATCATCAAGCAGCGGGCGCAAAAGGGGGACTCCGAGACAGGGTTTTGGCCGTTCAAGAGGTGGCTTCACGACCAAGATCCACCTCCGCGTCAACGCGCACGGGTTGCCCATGAGAACAGACATCACACCGGGGCAAACTTCGGACTACCTTGGTTTTGATCTCGTCATGTCTGATAATCTGCCTGAGCCGAAAGTGCTACTGGCAGATCGGGGCTATGATGCTGATCGCATTCGGAAAAACATGAATGAACGTGATATCCTGACCCAAATTCCGATGCGAAAGACCCGCAAGATGCGCGTCGGCGTGGATCATGGGCTGTATCGATTGAGAAACCTGGTCGAACGGTGTTTCAATAAGCTCAAGAACGCCCGCCGCGTTGCTACCCGGTATGACAAAACTGCAGAAAGTTACCTCGGGTTCATCGACATCACATCCATCCGGCTCTGGGTGCGCCATTTGTCAACATGACCTAGATCATGCGCCTGTTTTTCTTCAGCTCGGGTCAGTTGCTCAGGAGAAAGCTCCGCCAAAGCCAATTCAGCGTCCTCAAGCTTTGCGTGTGACCAAATAAAACCGCTATCGGTTTCAGCCCTAGCGACACTATCATCAACTGGATAAGTAACTGTGTTTCTTGTCCAGTTTGCCTGCTTGGCAGCGGTAATCATGTCCCCCAAACGCTCCGCCGCCGCAGCAACAGCATCTTCACGGGTCTCATAGTGGCCCATCCCCGGTTGCTGGGCCTGCGCCATGGAATTAGCCGTATAAAGCCCCATCGACAGACGGTTTTTGTATCCGTTCTCTGCCTGAAAGGCATCGGATGCGGCCTGTCTGGCATAGGCGTCGGCGAATATTTTAGCGCGCTGCGCTGGATCGGAGAACCGCCCGCCATAGGTGCCGCCTTCCTCGGGGATTCCAGCCCCTGCGCCCTCGAAGACCGGTGCCGCAGGTTCTCCCGCCCTTGCTGCAAGCGCAATCTTGCTGAGTGCAAATTTCACGGCCTGATCGGCGACAGATGACGATGCCAGCGACGTCCTCGGTGCCTCTGTGCCATCCTGGCTTGCCCCTGCGGTTTTGAACAGGGCGAGCGTCTGTTCGCTCAAAGATTGATTGATATACATGGTGACCTCTCAATATCTCAAAGTCTTGAACCAGTCTGACCAGGGTAGATTTAACAAATCACGCAGACCAATACTCGCATAGGTAGAATTGCGGATATCTCTAGTAAAAACCGCGATGGTGAGGCACGTGGAGCCAGTCCAGCGGGCGCGCGGTCGTGCCTCCTCTCGGCCCCTGAAGCAGCGCAATAGCCTGCCCAAAGCCACCCCCGATGCGGTTTCCCCCTTGACCCCGGTGGCCTCCATGTCATGAACGACGCATGAGCACGGCACGTTTAAAAATCAACCTGGATGCGTTGGCGATCAACTGGCGCAATCTGGATGCCAAGACCGGCTGCGAGACCGCAGCCGTGGTCAAGGCCAATGGCTATGGTCTGGAATCTGGTCGCGTCGGCAAGGCGCTGGCTCAGGCAGGCGCCCGCAACTTCTTTGTCGCCATCGCCGAAGAGGGCATCGCGCTCCGGCGTGCGCTGGGACCGGGACCCGGAATTTCGGTCTTTTCCGGTCATATGGAGGGTGACGCAAAACTGTTGCGCGACTTCCAGCTGACACCAATGCTCAACTCGCTTGACCAGATGCTGCGCCATTTCGAGAGCCTTCCGGGACATCCCTTTGGCGTGCAGCTCGACAGCGGCATGAACCGGCTCGGGATGGAGGCGGCCGAATGGATGGCGGTGCGCGACATTGCGCTGGATCAGAACCCGGTCCTCTTGATGTCGCATCTGGCCTGTGCCGATGAACCCGGCCACGGCATGAACCCCTATCAGCTCAAGAACTTCATCGAGATGACCGAGGGGCTGAACCTGCCCCGTTCGCTCGCCGCCACCGGCGGTCTGCTTTTGGGGCGCGACTATCACTTTGATCTCTGCCGCCCGGGCATCGGTCTTTATGGCGGTGCGCCCTACAGCGACGCCCTGCCGGTGGTCGAACTGGAGGTGCCGGTGATCCAGACCCGCGACCTCGCACCGGGCGAAAGCGTGGGCTACGGCAACACCTGGATCGCACAGCGCGACACCCGCATTGCCACCATTGCGGCAGGCTACGCAGACGGTCTGCACCGCGCCTTTCAGCGCCAAGGCATCATGGCCTATGCAGGCTCCATCCCTTGCCCCGTGGTGGGGCGGATCTCAATGGATCTGATCACTGTGGACATCACCGATCTGGACGATGTGCCCCCCTATCTGAGCCTGATGAACGAGGCGCAGACGGTGGATGTTCTGGCCAATGCCGCCGACACCATCGGCTATGAGGTTCTGACCTCGCTCGGCAATCGCTATGCGAGGACCTATAGCGCATGACCCCCATGTCCGCCCTTGGGATGATCGGCCGCACCTCGCTGGGCCGCCTCGCGGCCCTCGGGCGGATCACGCGCTTTGCCGCCTCGACCTTCAGCCATATGCTGCGCCCGCCGTTTTACCCGCGCGAGTTTGCCAATGCGCTGCTGCAGGTCGGCTGGCTCAGCCTGCCGGTTGTTGCCCTGACCGCGATTTTCACCGGCGGTGCGCTGGCGCTGCAGATCTACGCCGGCGGCGCGCGCTTCAATGCCGAGGCCGTGGTGCCGCAGATCGTCGCCATCGGCATGGTCCGCGAACTCGGCCCGGTGCTGGTGGGGCTGATGATCGCGGCGCGGGTGACCTCATCGATTGCCGCCGAAATCGCCACCATGAAAGTCACCGAGCAGATCGACGCGCTGGTGACGCTCTCCACCAACCCGATGAAATACCTCGTCGCGCCGCGTGTGCTGGCGGCCCTGATCACCGTGCCGGTGCTGGTTGGCGTCGGTGACATCATCGGCATCATGGGCGGCTATGTGGTCGCCACTGAGACCCTGGATTTCAACGCCGCTGCCTATCTGAAAAACACCGTCGATTTCCTTGAGCTGCGCGATATCGTCTCAAGCCTGGTCAAGGGCGCAGCCTTTGGCACCATCGCCGCCCTCATGGGCTGCTACTACGGCATGCAGTCGGGCCGCGGCGCGCAGGGCGTGGGCCGTGCCACCAAAGGCTCGGTCGAGGCCGCCGCCGTGCTGATCCTCGCCGCCAACTTTGTGCTGACCGGGGTGTTCTTCTCGCTATGACCCATCCGATGATTGAAATGCGTCAGGTCGCCAAGGCCTTCGGCTCCAACGAAGTTCTGCGCGGTGTCGATCTGGAGGTCGCCAAGGGCTCCTCTCTGGTCATCATCGGCGGCTCCGGCACCGGAAAATCCGTGGCGCTGAAATGTGTGCTTGGCCTCATTGAGCCCGACACGGGCGAAATCCGCGTTGATGGCAAACCCGTGGGCCAAGGTGATCGCGATGCCTTCCTTGCCCGCTTTGGCATGTTGTTTCAGGGTGCGGCACTGTTTGACTCGCTGCCCGTCTGGCAGAATGTGGCCTTTCGGCTTTTGCGGGGCCGCCTCGCCCGCCCCCGTGATGAGGCTCGCGAGATCGCCATCGAGAAACTCCGCCGTGTGGGCCTGAAGGCCGATGTGGCCGACCGCCTGCCCGCAGAGCTGTCGGGCGGTATGCAAAAACGCGTGGGCCTCGCCCGCGCCATTGCCACCGACCCGGAGATCATCTTTTTCGACGAGCCCACCACCGGGCTCGATCCGATCATGTCCGGCGTCATAAACGACCTCATCCGCGAGATCGTGGTGGAGATGGGCGCCACCGCCATGACCATCACGCACGACATGACCTCAGTGCGTGCCATCGCCGACAATGTTGCCATGCTGCACGGCGGCAAGATCCGCTGGACGGGTCCCGTGGCGGAGATGGATCAGTCGGGCGACCCTTACGTGGAACAGTTTATCTCTGGCAGTGCGGAGGGGCCGATCGAGGCGGTGCGGTGAGTAGTGATCAAAGTGATCTCGACAGTTACGCGCAGGCATATCTCCTCGCTTTTGAGGCGATGTACCACTTCGGTACAGAGGAATCCCGCGGTCACACTTATTGGTTCGGACCCGTATACCATAATCTAGGGATGGCTGCTGAGCTGTGTTTCAAACACTTTTTGCACACAAACTCGGGAACCTTCGACCGTACCCATGATCTATGTGCTCTCTATGCAGGGGTCCGAAAGCTACTCCCGGACCCTATATCCTTTGAACGTGATCTCGGTGAGGTTGCAAAACAATGGTGTGAGCCCTCTGGCGACTTAAAAGCCAGGCTCACAACCAAGGAAGCACGGGTATCATATTACGTCTTTTGGCTGCAGCTATCTCTTCTCAATCAAACTTATTATCGAGATCAGTGCAGCCACTCCCGTTTCAAAACACGCTACCCAACGCCTACCGATATGACCTATTACCCTATCAACTGTGCCCTGATTGCTAACGGTGTGAGAGCGCTTCTCGAGAGTGAGCAATACCAGCGATGATCCTCCTCCGCCTCGCCAACCTCGCCCTGCTGATCCTCTACCCCGTCGCGTGGTTTGCGCCTCTGTTGCGGGCTGGTCTTCTGCCGATCTTCGGCCTGTCGGAAATCTCCGTCCTCACCGGCCTTCAGAGCCTCTGGGGCAGTGACATCGTGCTGGCGCTGGTGGTCACCGCATTTGCGCTCTTCGCCCCCTACCTCAAGACCATCGGCCTCGCGCTGGTGCAGTTCCACCTGCTGGATGCGCGCAGCCTGCCTGTGCTGAATATCCTCGGCAAACTTGCGATGGCCGATGTCTTCCTGATTGCACTTTATATTACGCTGGCAAAAGGCATCAGCTACGCCACCATCGAGGTGGCCTGGGGGATGTATCTCTTCACCGCCTGCATCCTTGCCTCCATCGTTCTGTCGATTCTGACGGACCGCCAGATCAAACGTGAGTCGGCGGCGGGTCAATGACGGCCCAGCGGGCCGCCGCGCCCCGCGCGGTCGCAGATCATTGAGGCGCAGGCGACTCGCATTCAGGCTGGACAAGGCGCGTTCAGGGCAGACCTGCGCCTGAACCGCTTCTCAGCAGCCCTTTCGCGCCGCGCCAGCGGCGCGCGGCCCAACAGGAGGAGATCATCTTTGATGATCGTACGACTGGCGGGAGCGCCACCTATATGCAGGTAAAAGGGGGCGCTGCCCCCGGCCCTGATGGGCCTCCCCCGGGATATTTGTGGTTAGAAGACGGTAAAGCCGCACTTGAACAAACCAGAAACATCTGCCACTGATCGCTCATGGCAAAGACAACATTCTCCTGCTCCGCCTGCGGAGCCTCCTTCTCCAAATGGTCAGGTCGTTGCGAAGGTTGCGGCGAGTGGAACACCATTTCCGAGGACAAGGGCCTCACCTCTGCCGGTCCGGCCAAGAAATCACTGGGCGCCATGCGCGGCAAGCGGCTGGTGCTGAGCGACTTGGCCACGCAAGAAACACCACCGCCGCGTACATTATGTGGGGTCGCCGAACTCGACCGTGTGCTTGGTGGCGGTTTGGTGGAGGCTTCGGCCATCCTTGTGGGGGGCGATCCCGGTATCGGTAAATCGACGCTCTTGTTGCAGGCAGCGGCGCAGTTTGCCCATGCGGGGCTGAAGACGGTCTATGTTTCGGGAGAGGAAGCCTCTGCCCAGGTGCGGATGCGCGCGCAACGGCTGGGGCTGGAGCAGGCGCCGGTCAAGCTCGCAGCAGAAACCAATCTGCGCGACATCCTGACCACGCTTGAGGCGGAAAAACCCCAGCTTGCCATTATCGATTCCATCCAGACCATGTGGGCGGACAATGTCGACAGCGCACCGGGGTCGGTGAGCCAGGTGCGCGCCGCCGCGCATGAGCTGACCACATTCGCCAAGACCAACGGCGTTAGCATCATCATGGTGGGCCATGTCACCAAGGAAGGCCAGATCGCAGGCCCCCGCGTGGTGGAGCATATGGTCGACACGGTACTCTATTTCGAGGGCGAGCGCGGCCATCAATTCCGCATCCTGCGTGCGGTCAAGAACCGCTTTGGCCCCGCCGACGAGATCGGCGTGTTTGAGATGACTGGAGGTGGCCTTGCACAGGTGGTGAACCCCTCGGCACTGTTCCTGTCGGAACGCGGTCAGCCCTCACCCGGATCAGTGGTCTTTGCCGGCATCGAAGGCACCCGGCCGGTTTTGGTGGAGATGCAGGCGCTTGTGGCGCCCTCGCCCCATTCGCAACCGCGCCGCGCGGTCGTCGGCTGGGACAGCTCGCGCCTTGCGATGATCCTTGCCGTTCTAGAAGCGCGCTGCGGCATCCCCTTTGCCGGGCTTGATGTCTATCTGAACGTCGCAGGCGGTATGAAAATCTCCGAACCCGCAGCCGATCTGGCGGTCGCCGCCGCGCTCCTGAGTGCCCGAGAAGACACAGCTCTTCCGGCGGATACGGCAATATTTGGCGAAATATCTCTCTCCGGGGCGCTCAGACCGGCCCCTCAGACCGAAAACCGGTTGAAAGAAGCGCAAAAACTTGGTTTCACGGCAGCGATCGCTCCGAGCGGTGGCAAAACTGTATCTGTCCCCGGCCTGACCCTGCGCCCGGCCGCCGACCTCACAGGATTTGTTGGCGAATATTTCGGAGCAGGCTAAAAGGCCACTCAATAGAGATTTCGCGGGCAAACAGGCGAGGGACATGGAAGGTTTCACCATTATCGACGGCGCAGTAGCGCTGGTTATCGTTGTATCGGCGCTTCTTGCCTATGCACGCGGCTTTGTCCGCGAAGTCATGGCTATCATCGGCTGGGTTGCCGCTGGTGTGCTGGCTTATATGTTCGCGCCGCAGGCCGAACCTCTGATGGCAGAGATTCCGGTGGTGGGCGACTTTATCGCCGACAGTTGCGAATTGTCGCTGATCGCCGCGTTCTTTGCGGTCTTTGCCATTGCACTGATCGTTGTCTCCTTCTTCACGCCTCTCATGGCGGGGCTGGTACAGCGCTCTGCACTTGGCGGGCTTGATCAGGGGGCTGGGTTCTTCTTTGGTGTGCTGCGCGGCATCCTGCTCGTGGTGATTGGCTTCTTTGTCTATAATGTCGTGATGACCGGGCAGAGCTTCACCATGGTGGATGAGAGCCGCTCGGCCGCAGTGTTCAACCAAGTGATCGGCAAGGTCGAAGAGCAAAACCCCGAGCAAGCGCTTGGCTGGGTGACTCAAAAGTACGAAGATCTGATCTCCTCCTGCGAAGGCTGAGAGACGTCACATTGACATATCTAAAGGGCGTCCATTTTGGGCGCCCTTTTTACATTCCCAAACAAGAATAAACCAAACCCGTGTTTCGCTGAGATCTGTTCACAGAGTTATCCTCAGCCGCCGTAAAGTGGTTAACGCGAAACCAGCAATAATTAACCATCTGTTAACAAAGAAGAATCGATTCTAAACATCTGCCCAATACAGGCGAAATCCGTCTCTAAGTGTTAACAAGTCCTTAATTACCCCCAGATCCGGCGTTAACCTTTGGGTTGTATCGTGTTTTTCCGGTCCCAAATGCGCTCTGGTACCGAAACTGTCCCAAGCCTGCCCCATTCTTGTCCCAATTCAGGGGCCAATTGAGATCAACGAAGGCAAAAAGCCTCGGCGCTCTCAGAAGGGACATTTGGACATGCTGTTGGATCACACCACCGCGTTTACAGACTATCAGCCGGTTGACCTGCTTCTGGACCTGCGTTCGGATGACGCGGAGGGTCTTAGCGCGTCCCGTCTGCGCCCTCAGCAGGGCGGTGTTTTGCCCGGCACCCTCATCGAGACAGAGTTTGGTTTCAAACAGGCCCGTACCCTGCGCCCCGGTGACATGGTGCAGACCTTCGACGGCGGCCTGCGTGAAGTGGTCAACATCCGTCACTCCGTTCCGCGCCTCACCGCCATGGTGCATGTACCTGTGGGCGCTCTGGGCAACGACGCCGCACTCGATCTTCCTTCCGATGCCATCGTCGCCATCGAAGGCGATCTGGCGCTGGAGCTTTTCGACCTGCCAGTCGTGACCGCAAAGCTGGTTGCGCTGATCGGCCACAACGGGATCAGCACAGCCCTGCCCCAACGTATCGCCCGCATCCACATCGATTGCGCCGAAGAAGAATTGCTCTGGAGCGAAGGCGGTCTGGTCCTGAACGCAGGCGCATCTGACGATGATGGGTTCTACAGTGTTCTGAGCCTCTCCGAGACCCGGATGATTGTCGAAGCTGGTCGCGAATCTTCCGTCGAGAAGAACACTGCCGCCGAGATTGACGAAGACGCAGAAGATGCGCGTTTCTTCGGTCTCGACGCAATGCCTGCACCGGCCTTTGATCCCATCGATCTGCTGTTTGGCCGCTACGCTGCCTGAAACCCAAACCTATCCAGATCGCTCTGCGCTGACATCTGACGACGATCCGGCGCCGCGCAATTCAGCCTGTGCGGGAAATCCCGCTCCGATCCGGCCCGACATTGTGATCCTTTGATGACATTGCCTGTCAGACAGCCTATGTGAGGGCCGTCACTGTTAGACAGGATTCGGAGCCAAAGCCCCTGTGTTGATCCAGTACTCAGCCGACCTGCGCAGCCGCTCTCGCGCTGCAGGTTCTGCCCCTCTGGCACCCCGCAGCCGCAGTGTGGCCCGCGCCATCGCAGCGCTGCACCGCAAAGGCTCCGCCTACCCGTTCACGAGAAATCCCCTATATCTTGGCCCAACATATGCTGTTGTAGCCTCCGTTCCCGGCGCTCGCGCCGCGACACCTCACGTCTCGGCCTTCGGGCTGTAAGCCACTCGAACGATTATATTGGAGCCTCGCCATGTGCGGTATCTTGGGCATCGCAAGCAGAAACCACCAAGTGTTTGCGGAACTCTATGACGGGCTGCTGATGCTGCAGCATCGCGGTCAGGATGCGTCAGGCATCGTCACCTACGGCGACGGGTTCTTTCGCGAACGCAAAGCCAATGGCCTTGTGAAGGATGTCTTCGGCGCAAAAGATGCCGATACCCTGCAGGGCTGCATCGGCATGGGCCATGTGCGCTACCCCACTGCCGGGTCGCTTTCGGCCGCCGAGGCGCAGCCATTCTTTGTGAACGCGCCCTACGGCATCTATCTGGTCCACAATGGCAACATCACCAACACCGAAGAGCAGCGCGCCAAGGTCACCGGCAAATACAGCCGCCACCTGCGCACCACCTCGGATTCCGAGATCATGCTCAACGTGCTGGCGGATAAGGTTGCCGATGCCATCAAGGTCAACGGCAACGCCGATCCCATCCGCAACATCTTTGCCGGTGTGAAAATGACGATGGAGCGCGTGCAGGGTGCCTATTCGGTCATCTGCCTGATTGCCGGTGTCGGCATGCTGGCCTTCCGCGACCCGCACGGCATCCGTCCACTGTCGGTGGCCAAACGCGACGCCGAAGGAAACGGTAACGATTATGCCTTTGCCTCAGAGGATGTGGCCTTTGGCATCAACGGGTTTGAAAAGCTGCGCGATCTGAAACCCGGCGAGGCCATCTTGATTGATCTCGACGGCAACAAACATGAGTTTCAGGCCGTCGAAGGCAAGCTGACGCCCTGCATCTTTGAGTATGTCTACCTCGCACGTCCCGACAGCCTGCTCGATGGGATCTCAGTTTACAAAACCCAGATCCGCATGGGGCAGACGCTTGCAAAACAGATCGAAGCCTCGGGTCTCGACATCGACGCGATCATCCCTGTGCCCGACAGCGCACGCCCCGTGGCATTGGAAGTCGCCAATATCACTGGCATCCGCTACCGCGAGGCATTGGTCAAAAACCGCTATGTGGGCCGCACCTTTATTATGCCCGGTCAGGAAGAGCGGCAAAAATCCGTGCGCCGCAAGCTGAACGCGATCCCGCGCGAAATGCAGGACCGCAATATCCTGCTGATCGATGACTCGATCGTGCGCGGCAACACCATCAAGAAGATCGTGCAGATGTGTCGTGAGGCAGGCGCCAAGAAGGTCTACATCGCCTCCGCCTCGCCTCCGGTGAAATACCCCAATGTCTACGGCATCGACATGCCCACCAAACATGAGCTGATCGCAAATGGCCGCTCCATCGAGGAGATTCGCGAGGAACTGGGCGCGGATGAGCTGTTCTACCAAAAGCTCGACGATCTGATCTGGGCCGCGCAGGGTGGCAATCCGGATATCGACACCTTTGACTGTTCTTGCTTTGACGGCAAATATGTCACCGGCTCCGTGAGCGAGGATTACCTCAACACGCTGGAAAGCAGCAGCCGCGTCAGCAAGAAAATCAAAGACATGCCCGACGCTGGCACCTCTTGGAACGGCGCAACACTGGCGACCTGAGATCAAAACGCAGGCTCCATCGCGGCACCTGCGGCGGTGCGCTCTGCCCGGTGGTGCTTTGGCACAGCGATTGCATGTCCGCGCCAACAGGCGTATGGGGCCTCATCAATCCCGATGGCGCTGATCCCGACAGATCAGCGCCATTCTCTATTTGACTTTCGAAAGGGGCGCTTTCTTGGACGCGCATCTCGCCCGCATGCTGAGTTCTTCTCGTCAGTGCCGCTGTTGCGGCGCGACGTTTGCTCAGCTTCTCAGCCTCTCCTGCGACCGCCCCGACATCGTGCCGGGCGATCTGGAGGTGCAGGACAACACAGCCGTGTTTGCGACCAATGGCGATGTGCTGACCGAGGATTTCTGCCGTTTTGGCAACCTGCGCTTCTTGCGTGCGGTGCTGGCGATCCCGCTGGCAGATTCGCGTGGCGAGGAGTTCATTCTTGGCACATGGGCCGGTGTCAGCGAGGAAGTCTTTATGGAGTATCTCGACCTCTTTGAATTGCGCGAAACCGAAAGCATGGGCTCGCGCCCCGCATGGCTCTCAAACCAGATCCCGCCAGACAGCAGTGGCCCGCTTGCTTGCATGTTGCACATGCGTCCCGACGGCCAATATCCGGAGCTTCAGGTGTCTGAGGTCAATCATGACCTTGCCCGCATGCAGGAACTTGGCCTTGATCTCGAAGAACTGCTGATCTTTTTACATGCCTATGGGCATGATCTCGCCTCGCTGGTCTACGACGCCTGACCCTCCGGCAGCAGTTCGCGCATTTGCCCACGCCGTGTCGGCTGCCCCCCGCTTAGTCGGGCACACCCCGCTTTTGCTTTGTGATCGTCGCTGATAGCAGCGGCTCAGAACCATTTGATCACCACTCACAGCTGACACATCGCGCGCTTGGGATTGCAATTTCCGCACCCAAGCGCGTCACCGGACCCCGAATGGCTAACTCACAAACCGCCACCGCCGAAGCGCTCGCCACCTCAAAGGGCGCGCTTCCAAACCGCAATCTCTCACTGATCGGCCTCTTTGGATCGGAAAACAACATGCAGGCGCTGGTGCGTTATGCCTCCGGACGTATCGAGACCGTCAAAGCCGGTGAACGCCTCAGCCTTGGCCGCATCGTCGCAATCGACCAGAACGGTCTATTGATCGAGCGGCGTGGCGAAGTGGGCCGCCTGCCGATCCTCACCAACTGAAGGCCCCCATGCGATATCCGCCGCACAAAGGCGCATCTCGTCGCAGGGCAACAGGAGGATCATCACGGGGCTTGACCCCGGAGCGGCCTCACAGCATGTAAGCGGCCATGACCGATAAACTCGCCCTCATCACCGGGGCCTCGCGGGGCCTTGGCGCCGCCTTGGCCGAAGCGCTTGCGCCCACGCATCACATCATCGCCGTCGCCCGGACAACGGGCGCGCTGGAAGAGCTCGACGACCGGATCAAAGCCGCTGGCGGCTCGGCGACACTTGCCCCCATGGACATCACCGTCCCCGAGGCAATGGCGACCCTGTGCCGTGGTATTTTTGATCGCTGGGGCAAACTCGACCTGTGGCTCCACTGCGCAATCCACGCAGCACCGCTCAGCCCTGCACATCACGTGGCCCCAAAGGACTGGCAAAAGTCCGTCACCATCAACGCGACAGCTACTTCGGTGCTGATCCCCTATGTAGCGCCTTTGCTGGGCCAGACAGGCAAGGCGGTCTTCTTTGACGACCCCCGCGCGGGCGAAAAATTCTTCGGCGCCTATGGTGCGACCAAAGCGGCGCAAATCTCCCTTGCCCGCAGCTGGCAGCAGGAAACGGCCCGCACCGGCCCAAAGGTCAAACTGCTTACACCACCCGCCATGCCCACGGCTCTGCGCGCCCGTTTCTTCCCGGGCGAAGACCGCGAGACCCTGACCTCGCCAGCGCAGGCCGCAGCCACACTGCTGCCCGACATTCTGGCAGACTGAGGCCCGCCCTCTTCTAACAAAAAATATCCCGGGGTCCGGGGCAGCGCCCCGGCTCTGCCCCAGAGCCTTGGTCATTCCGGGCGATTTGGCCACACCAGCACCGCCGCACAACTGAAAATGCGGGCAAAAACCTTGCCCTGTGCCGCCCTGCCGCCTATTCAAGGGCGCAGTCGCTGCCCCCATCTATTGGGTTCGCGCAGACAAAAAAACGTGAATAATCCGCAGATATGCTAAGGGGTCACAATGCGCATTCTGGTCACCAATGACGACGGCATCAGCGCACCGGGACTGGCCGTTCTGGAACAGATCGCCGCTGAACTCGCAGGCCCGGATGGCGAGGTCTGGACCGTTGCCCCCGCCTTTGAGCAATCCGGCGTTGGTCACTGCATCAGCTACACCCACCCCTCGATCCTGTCCGAACTCGGGCCGCGTCGCTTTGCTGCCGAGGGCTCGCCTGCCGATTGCGTGCTGGCCGCACTGCATGTGGTGATGAAAGACAATTTGCCGGACCTGATCCTCTCAGGCGTAAACCGGGGCAATAACTCCGCCGAAAACGCGCTTTATTCCGGCACATTGGGTGGCGCGATGGAGGGCGCTCTTCAGGGCGTGCCCGCAATGGCGCTCTCGCAGTATTTCGGCAGTGGCAACCGCAATCTGGACACCCCGTTTGAAGCGGCACGCCAGCACGGGGCCGCTGTGGTGCGCAAACTGCTCGCCGCTCAGCCCCAGAGCACCGACGCCTACCGGCTGTTTTACAACATCAATTTCCCCCCTGTCGCGGCAGCGGATGTCAAAGGGATCAAGGTCACCACTCAGGGCTGCCGCGAAGGCAAGCGGTTCTCCGCAGAAGAGCAATTCTCCCCGAATGGCAAGCGTTTCATCTGGGTGAAAGGCGGCGATCAGCAAATCTCGACCGCGCCGGGAACCGATGCGGCGGCCAATCTGGAGGGTTTCATCTCTGTCACTCCGATGCGCGCCGACCTCACTGCCCATGACGCGCTGGAGGCCTTGAAGGCAATCGAATGAGCGGCCCAGACGCGCAAACCAAGATGCAGTTTCTCTTTGCTCTGCGCTCGCGCGGGGTCACCGAAGGGCCAGTACTCGAGGCCATGGAGGCCGTCGACCGTGGCCTGTTCCTGCGCGGCATTTTCTCGGAACGCGCCTATGAGGACGTGCCGCTGCCGATTGCCTGCGGCCAGACGATTTCCCAGCCCTCAGTTGTTGGCTTGATGACGCAGGCGCTGCAGGTCAATGCGCGTGATACCGTGCTCGAAGTGGGCACTGGTTCTGGCTATCAGGCTGCAGTGCTCGCCAAACTCGCACGTCGCGTCTACACGGTGGATCGCCACGGGCGACTGGTGCGCGAGGCCCGGCAGGTGTTTCAGAAAATGGGCCTGTCAAATATCACCTCAATGGTCGGCGATGGCAGCTTTGGGATGCCCGATCAGGCTCCGTTTGATCGAATCATTGTGACCGCCGCCGCCGAAGACCCCCCCGGACCGCTGCTTGCTCAATTGAAGGTTGGCGGTATCATGGTGGTGCCGGTGGGGCAGTCCGATGCTGTTCAGACGCTGATCCGCGTCCGAAAGACGGAAAATGGGCTGGAATATGACGAATTGCGCCCGGTGCGCTTTGTTCCGTTGCTGGAAGGGCTTGGAAAAGACACCTGAGCTGTCCTATTCCGTGGTCAGCCCCGTTGTGCGGTGGCGCCACGCTCGGTTCAGGCCCGGGCCAGATACTTCGCCGCTGCCGTCAAAGTCTCCGCCATAACGGGGACGCCATTCGAGGAGAGCAAGAGATATGACCCGCCCCAGCAAGGTCTTCCGCCCGATCCCCCTGCGCCCCGCAGTTCTGTTGCCGCTGGTTTTGGTGGCCGCAGCCTGTACCGAACCACTGGATTATGACCTGCGCGGTCAACTCGGCGCGTTCAACACCTCCAAAGCGGCCCAGACCGCCACCGAGAACCGCCCTGCGCCAGACAGCCGTGGCCTGATCACCTACCCCTCATATCAGGTGGCCGTCGCGCGCAATGGCGACACCGTCGCCGATCTGGCGGGCCGGGTCGGACTTCCTGCGGTCGAGGTTGCGCGCTTTAACGGCGTGGAAACCACAGATCCCCTGCGAAAAGGCGAGGTGCTAGTGCTGCCACGCCGCGCGCCAGAAACTTCGGCACGTGGCGGCAACGCGGCCCCCGGCGGCGTCGATATCGCCTCTCTGGCAGGCAGCGCCATCGACAGCGCCCCGTCCACATCGCCCAACCCCGGATCTGTCACCACGACGACGCTGCAGAACACTCCTGCAAAACCCGCACCGGCTCGTGTGCAGGATGGGCCGGAGCCCGTGCGCCACAAGGTCACCCGCGGCGAGACAGCCTATACCATTGCCCGCCTCTATCAGATTCCGGTGAAATCACTGGCGGAATGGAACGGGCTTGGCAGCGATTTTGCCATCCGCGAAGGTCAATATCTGCTGATCCCGCTCAAAGATCCCAAGGCACCGCCGCCGAAGGTTGAGACGCAAGAAACCGTGACCGCGCCCGGTCAGGGCAGCTCGACGCCCACACCCCCAAGCGCCACGCAGCCGTTGCCGGATGAGAAAGTCAAACCCGCAGCACAAGCCCGCGCAGAACCCGCCCCGACGGTAAAGGTCGAAGAGCCGACTCGCGCCTCACAGGCGGCAATGGCCTATCCGGTCACCGGCAAGATCATTCGCGCCTATTCCAAGGGTAAGAATGATGGTATCGACATTTCAGCGGCACCGGGCAGCGCTGTAAAGGCCGCCGCCGCAGGCACAGTTGCGGCCATCACCGCAGACTCCAACAAAGTGCCGATCATCGTGATCCGTCACGACCGCAATCTGTTGTCTGTCTATGCCAATGTGGATGGCATCAAGATCAAGAAGGGCGACCGCGTGAACCGCGGCCAGACCATCGCAAGTCTGCGCAGCAGCGCTGAAGAGGCCTATGTTCACTTCGAGGTGCGCGACGGCTTCGAAAGCGTCGATCCCCTGCCTTATCTGCAGTAACACATCCCAACACGGCATATATGGCGAGATGCGCCCGCGCCGGACCGCCAGGTCCGGCGCCCAGCCCAACGGGAGCGGGGCGCTCTGCGCCCCAGCGACGGGCGGGAGCCTCCCCCCCCTTCTGGCCTATTCCATCAGCCTGAAATTCTCTCGGATGACTCTGCTATGCTTGCCTTGATCAAGGCAGCACTCCCGCCCGTTTCCATCGCCGCAAAGCGACGATCAAAACCGTTGGGCCCGGCGCCGCGTCCCTGACGGGCCGCGGCGGATACCCGCACCAGTGTCAGCGCAGCGCCACACCCTTACGCCCTGCCAGATCGGTGAAGAACTGCCACGCCACCCGGCCCGACCGTGCACCGCGCGTCGCCTGCCACTCCACCGCCTCGGCCCGCAGTGTCTCGGCGTCGACTTCGATGCCATATGCCGTACAATAGCCCTCGATCATCGCCAGATAGGCGTCTTGATTGCAGGGATGGAACCCAAGCCAAAGACCAAAACGATCCGAGAGCGAGACTTTTTCCTCCACCGCCTCGGAGGGGTTGATCGCCGAGGAGCGCTCATTTTCGATCATGTCCCGGGGCATCAGATGGCGGCGGTTGGAGGTGGCGTAGAACACCACATTCTCAGGCCGACCCTCGATGCCGCCGTCCAGCACCGCTTTGAGGCTCTTGTAGTGCTGGTCGTCATGGCTGAACGACAGATCATCGCAAAACAGGATAAACCGGTAAGGCGCGCCGCGCAGATGGTTCAGCAGGCGCGCCACCGAAGGCAGATCCTCGCGTTGCAGTTCCACCAGCTTCAGATCGGAATGCGCGGCTGTCAGCGCGCCGTGGATGGCCTTCACCAGCGAAGATTTCCCCATGCCGCGTGCGCCCCACAACAGCGCATTATTGGCCGCGTGACCTGCTGCAAAACGGCGGGTGTTTTCCAACAGCGTGTCGCGCGAGCGGTCAATCCCCACCAGGAGATCCAATTCCACGCGGTTGATCTCAGGCACCGGTTCCAAACGATCCGGGCCAACATGCCAGACGAACCCAGAAGCCGCCGCAAAATCCGGTGTCGCCAGCGGGGCGGGCGCCATGCGCTCCAGCGCGTCTGCAATGCGGCTAAGTGTGTTGTCGTCCATGCCTTCCTCCACGTCTGAGTGCGGCCATGACAAAGCACGATTGCCCCCGCGCAACAAGAGCGCACAAACCTGCCCGCAATATTCGCGCGAAAGACATGCATTCACGCGCAGCCACATGCACGCGCGATCCTGCAACGGCAGAGCGCGAAACACGAAACCGAACATGGAAAAAGGCGCGCCTCAAAAAGCGCGCCTCCTTCATTCATAAGAGCTGTTTTCGTGCTTACTCGCCGTCCAGTTCATCATCGTAGAACCCTTCGGCGCGCAGTTGTTCTTCGCGCTTTTTCTCGACACGCGCGACGAGGAAGATCGACACCTCATAAAGCCCGTAGACCACCGTGAAGAGTATGATCTGGGTGATGACATCCGGCGGTGTGACCAGCGCGGCCAGAACCAGAATGGCCACCACGGCATATTTGCGCATGGCCCCCAGCCCTTCGGCACTCACCAGACCGGCCTTGCCCATCAGCGTCAAAAGCACAGGCAACTGGAAGCACAGGCCAAAGGCCATGATGAATTTGAGCGTGATATCAAGGCTCTCGTTCACCTTGCCAAAGAAGGTGATCTTCACTCCTTCTGTGGTTTCCGGCACCACTGCCACATCCACGGGCACGTCGCCTCCGGTTGCCTGCGACAACAGGCCCGCAAAAATCGAACTCACGTCCGCAAAGCCCAGAAAGAACTGCATCGCCAGCGGTGTCACCACAAACTGCGCAAAGCTCGCGCCCAGCAGGAACATGAAAGGCGAGGCAATCAGGAACGGCAAAAACGCGCCCTTTTCGCTCTTGTAGAGCCCCGGTGCCACGAACCGCCACAGCTGAAATCCGATCACCGGGAAGGACAGCGCAAAGCCGAACACCATGGAGATCCGGAACAGTGTGAACAGATATTCCTGCGGCGAGGTATATTGCAGCGTCGGGGAAGGATCGCCCAATTCGCGCAGGGTTTGCTCGATCGGGGATACAAGAAACTGCAAGATCGGCTCGGCCACCATAAAGGCCAGCACGATACCCACAGCAAAAGCGAGCACCGCCCGGATGAGGCGGCTGCGCAGTTCCGCCAGATGCTCGATCAGCGGCGCTGTGGAATCGTCTAGATCGTCTGTTTGGCTCATGCCTTAGTCTCACTGTCAGAAGACGGCGCGCCGCTTGATGTTGCTGCCAGTGCCGCCTCGGCCTCTTCTGCCTTGGCCATCGCCTCGGCAGCCTCCTTGGCCTTGCGCTCTGCCGCAGCACGCGCGGTGGCGGCCTGTATCTTCTTGGCGCTTTCGGCCCGGTCGGCGGCCAGCTTGCCGGTCTCGCTGTCGGGGTCGAATTTCGTTGGGTCGATGGAATCTGTCAGATCGCGTGTCGCCTGTTTGACACTGTCCATCGCCGATCCCATCGGATTCGTCGCTGTTTTAAAACTCTTCTGGATGTCACTGACGCCCGCCTCATCCGCCGCGTCTTCCATCGCGCGGCTGAATTCACGGGCCATGCCGCGTGCCTTGCCCACAAACCGGCCCACATTGCGGAACAACATGGGCAGATCCTTGGGCCCGACCACGATCAGGGCAACGACGCCAATGACCAGAAGCTCTGTCCAGCCAAGATCGAACATCTAGGAGTTACGCCTTGTCTTTGTCGGCTTCGGGAGTGACGTCGCGCGCTTGATCGGCAGCGTCGTCTTCCAGCTCTTTGCTGCCCTCGCTGATGCCTTTTTTGAAGGAGGTGATACCTTTGCCCACTTCGCCCATCAGCGAAGAGATCTTGCCGCGGCCAAAGAGAACCAGAACCACGACGGCGATGAGGAGAATGCCGGGAAGGCCGATGTTGTTGAGCATGGGTGTTGCCTTTCGTTATGCGGGGCGCGGGATCGGGCCACAGCCCAAAGCGCCAAAATAGGTTGTCCTGTCCTGAGTGATAGGCGCTGCACGCGCCGGAGCAAAGCGCAGGCTGGCAGATCGGAGCGCCCATTGCCCTCACATATACGGTTTTTTCAATCCGCCATCACTCAACTGACAGGTTTGTGTCAGTTGCCCTGCCTTAGGACAGGATCATCGAAACCGTCAAGACAAGGATGACGACAGATGACCAAGACCGTGGTGGAAGTGGTAACCTTCAAACTGAACCCGGGCGTCAGCGACGCGGACTATGTGGCTGCCACCCAAAAGACCGAAAGCTTCATCGGCAGAATGCGCGGCTTTATTGACCGGCGCCTGTCAAAAGGCGAGGACGGCACCTGGATGGACTATGTGATCTGGGCCGATCTGGCGGCCGCGCAGGAGGCCAGCGCCAAGTTCCCGCAAGCCGACTGCACCGCCGACATCATGCGCATGATCGACCAGAGCAGCCTCGTGATGCGGCATGAGACACAGATGTGGACGATGGCCCCTGCCCCTGCGATGGGTTGACCTTGAGGTGCGGCGCAGGTGAAAGATCTCTCCATGCGCCGCACCGACCGCCTTTTTGAAATTATCCAGATCCTGCGCGATGGGAAATTACACCGGGCGCAGGACATTGCCACACGGCTGGAGGTCTCCACCCGCACCATCTATCGCGATATGGACACGCTGGTGGCGTCGGGCGTGCCGGTCGAGGGCGAGCGCGGTCTCGGCTATATGGTGCGCGAGGCGATCACCCTGCCGCCGCTGACCCTGACCCCGTCCGAGCTGGAAGCGCTCAACCTCGGCATGGCGATCGTGGCCGAAGCCGCCGATCCGGAGTTGAAGGCCGCGGCAGAGAGCCTCGCCGCAAAGGTCGATGCAGTGCTGCCGGTTGAGACCGTGACAGAGGCGGATGCCTGGAAATTCGCGGTCTACCCCTTTGCCGATGCGGCGCGGGGGTTTACCTGGATGCCGACGCTGCGGGCGGCGATCAAGGCCCGCCAGAAACTCGCCCTGCGCTATCGCCGCATTGACGAGACGCTCACCGAACGGGTGATCCGCCCCTTGCATATGGAATATTGGGGCCGGGTCTGGACCCTGACCGCATGGTGCGAGACGCGAGGGGACTTCCGGGTGTTCCGCGTCGATCTCATCGAAGGTGCCGAGGCGCTGCCGGAACTCTTCGTGGATGAGCCGGGCAAACGCTTGCAGGATTATCAAGCCTGCGAAGAGGCGCAGCATCGCACTTAGGAGTTAACCCAACTCAAAACTGGTCACGCCATAAATCAGATCCCGCGCCACTTCGGGCTTGCGCCCCCGATACATGCGCGCGGTTTCAAATACGGGCTGAAGTCCCAAATCCCGCGCCAGATCAACCGCCACCGCGTTGGGGTCCGGCACATCGAGAAAAATCTCCTGATCTGCGGGCCAATCGCGCAGCAATCCCGCCAGAACCGCAAGCGCCGCCGCGCGAGAGGTCGCAACAAGGGGCGCGATCTTTGCCCCAGTCTGACAACGCCGGAGCGTGCCAAAAGCGCATATGCCACCCTCGTCATATGCCGCAATGCTCACATGCCCCGGCGCGCACAACCACTGCTGCCAGAAGTCCGGGCGCGCAGCCGGAAAAACCCGCGCATCAAGCGCTGCCACATCACCAGTCAGCCCCTCCAGCCACGTCAGCGTATAGGCGTCCGACACTTTGAGCGCGGCCTTGGGCACGCCGCCAAATCGAATATTGCGCCACGCCAGATCAAAGCCCGAACGGCGGTAGTTGTCCTGCTGGTCCACCACCCCATCCAGACCAACGGTGCGTTGCCCGGCGTGCTCCAGCGCTCGCTGCCACAGGGCATAGCCATAGCCCTGCCCCCGATGGGCGGAGTCTACGATGTAGAATCCAAGAAAAGCAAAAGCCTCACCATAGGTGACAACGGAGATGCAGGCGATCATCTCTCCGGCCAGAAAGCCGCCCCAAAAGCCGCTTGGGTCTTGCGCGGCAAAGCATGCAGCATCCTGCGGTCCGGGGTTCCAGCCCTCTCGCGCGGCCCATGCCACGGCGGTGTCGATTTCGCCGCGAGTGAGCGGTCGGATCTCATAGCTCTGCTGCATGGTGGCCTCCGGTTTCCTGATCCCACCATGACGGTCAAAAATCACCGTGGAAAGACGAAACACCGATCACGTGGAACTGTCAGCCACATCGCACGGCCTTCGGCGGGCAGGAACACATTGGGCACCGTCGCCTTCAGGATCGAGCCGTCAAAGTCCATGCGGAACTCCACAAGGCTCTCATTGCCCAGGAAACGCGCGCGCTGCACGATCCCACGTGCAGGCACCCCATCCCGCGCGGTCGCTTCGGGACCACGACCATTTCGGTCAAAGTCGATGCGCAGATGCTGCGGGCGGAACACAATCTCCACATCGGTGCCATCCGGCACCCCCGGCGCAAGAAACTGACCAAACGGCGTTTCGGCCAGCGCGCCATTGACCTGCGCGGGCAGCGTATTGACGTCAGAGAAAAACGCCACCGCCGCCTTATCCACGGGGCGGGTATAGACGTTGTAGGGCGCGCCCTGCTGCACAATGCGCCCATCCCGCATCAGGGCAATCTCATCCGCCATCCGCATGGCTTCTTCGGGCTCATGCGTGACCAGCAACACGGCTGTGTCTTCTTCTTTCAGAACGCTCAGCGTCTCATCACGGATGCCATCACGCAGACGGTTATCAAGCCCGGAGAATGGCTCATCCATCAGCATGATCTTGGGGCGCGGGGCCAACGCACGCGCCAGCGCCACCCGCTGCTGCTCCCCACCAGAGAGCTGATGCGGGTAGTCATCAATATACTGCGCCAGCGACACCCGATCCAACAGCTCATGCGCGCGGGCCCGTTTCTGGTCTTTGGGCCCTTTCAGACCAAAGGCGACATTGTCGCCAACGCTCAGATGCGGGAACAGAGCAAAGTCCTGAAACATCAGGCCAATTTCGCGCCGCTCTGGAGGCACCCGAAACAGCGTGTCGCAGATCAGCTTGCCATCGACATAGATCTCGCCCTCATCCTGCATCTCCACGCCCGCAATCATACGCAGGGTGGTGGATTTCCCGCACCCCGAGGGGCCGAGCAGACAGGTCACCTGCCCCGGCAACACCGTGAGCGAGACATCATCCACCACCGCACGGCCCTCAAAGAAACGGCGGATGTTGCGGATTTCCAGCCGGGGCGTCACCTCGTGCCCTTCCGCCTGCACGGAGGGCAGTGCGGATTTGGTCATCTGCTCTGGCATGGTCTGGCCCTTTATGTCTGGATTGCTGGCAATCGGAGATTGCGCGCTGATATCAAGCTGCCCTGCCTCAGGCAAGGAACTCCACTTCGCCACTCGCGCGGGGCTGGCCATTGACCATCAGCGTGACGCGATGCGCCCCCGGCATCAGCGTAAAGGTCGAAGCCTGCGCCTTGAGTGGATGGGATTTTTGCAGCGCAAGACCATCTCCGCCCAGCGCACCGGTTTTCCATTTGAACACTTTGGTCGACGTCTTGCCGCCCGCACGCTGAAAGGTCAGCGCATAATCAACCAGCACCCGCGCGCCGTTTGCGCCTTTTAACGTACAGCCCAGCATGAGCTTTTCACCGATACGTACGCGCGCAGGCAGATCCAGTTGCGCGGTCAGCTCAAGATCGGGATCATAGCCCAACAGCCGCAGCGCCCGTGGATCCCCCGCCTTTACCAGCCCGCGCAACGCGTGGGAGGTGATCCAGTCCAGTTCTTTGGGCGCTTGTTTTCCCTGCCCTTGCCAATCGGTCAGCCGGTCGATGACGATCTGCGGATCTTTCTTGGCAATATCATTCAAATGGTTCGCCACAGACCGCGTGACAAAGCGGGTCGGATCACCATGCAGCCGGTCCAAAATCGGCAATGGCGCGGTCAGCGGCAGGTTCACTGCCAGTCCCCATGGCAGGCGCGGCCGGGTGCCCTCGCTGGCCAGACGACGCACATGATAATGCCCATGCGTTGCCCAGTCCGCCATGCGCGCCAGCACCTGATCCGGCCAGCGTTTCAACAGGGGCCGGATGGCAAACTCCATTGAGAACCGCTGCGTCAGAACCTCCAGCACATCCAGTGCAAGCGGCAGGTCATTGTCAGCCTGCGTCAGGGCCGTCACCCACTCACCAAGGGGTGCAAAAATAAAGTCGCCAAAATCATCGTCCCTCAGGCTCGGGTCCAGCGGCGGCGGCAGAGCGGCGATGATCACCGGTGCCACTTTCTCCAAGGGGCCCGGTACATGCTGCGACAGTTGCTCGGCAATCCAGTTGATGCGTTCCTTGAGTGCCAGATCAAGCAACCGCGCCATCACATCCGCCTCAAAGGCGTTTGCATCGAAACTCGGGGACGCCGCAGCAAAAAGCCCCGCCAGATAGCGGGTCTTTTCGATGTTAAATAGCTGATCCTTCAGCGAGAATGCCTCTGCCATCGGGTCAGATCGTCATATTGGTGGCACCACCGTCCAGCAGGATATTCTGCCCGACGATGAAACCCGCATGCTGTGAACACAAGAACGCACAGGTCGCACCAAACTCCTGCCGCGTCCCATAGCGCCCGGTTGGGATCGTAGCGGCGCGCTGATCGCGGGCCTCATCCATGCTGATGCCCTGTGCCTGCGCCACCCCGGTATCAAGCGAGATCGCCCGGTCGGTGGCATGAATGCCCGGCAGCAGATTGTTGATGGTCACACCCTTGCCAGCCACCTGCCGCGAGGTGCCCGCCACATAGCCCGTCAGCCCCGCGCGCGCGGAATTGGAAAGCCCCAGCGCCGCAATAGGCGCTTTTACCGACTGCGAGGTGATATTGACCACCCGGCCCCAGCCTGCGTCCATCATCTGCGGCAGCAGCGCTTTCATCAGCGCAATCGGGGTAAGCATATTGGCATCAATCGCCTTGATGAAATCTTCGCGGTCCCAATCGCTCCAGACGCCCGGAGGCGGCCCACCTGCGTTGGTGACAAGGATGTCGACACCTTTGGCGCGTTCGATCAGCTCTGCGCGCGCGCCCTCATCGGTCACATCACACGCAAGCGTATCCACACGCACCCCGAACCGGTCGCGAATGTCCTGAGCCGATGCCTCCAGCGCTTTGGTGCCGCGCGCATTCATCAACAGATCCACACCCGCCTGCGCCAATGCTTCTGCACAGCCCAGACCTAACCCTTTGCTCGATGCACATACCAATGCGCGCTTTCCGCGAATGCCCAGATCCATGAAACTCTCCCTGCTGCTGCGTGTTCCGGCGTGACCCTGCCAGCGCAGTGACGGGTTTTCCAGATGACAAACCGGGCACGGGCCAGAAATTTTCCCCTGAGTGCCCGTTTCTCGCCCAAGTGTGAACCTAGTCTTTACTACGCGGGGTGCAAAGTTGTTCCGCAATCGAGGCACTCCCGACGCCTCCTTAGACCGAAAGACAGTGATCGACGTGACAGACGACACCATCTCCCTCTACGCCCTCCCGGCCTATCCGGCGGAACAGTTCTGCGTGGATATCGGCGCCAATTCGGGCGATCCGGTCGGGCTGTTGGATGAGTTGGTGATGGATGACATCTACGAACTGAGCAGCCCTGCAAGGCTGCAGAGGCTGGCATTCACCGTCTCAGCCGAGGGCGCAATTTCCCTGCACTCCGACAGC
Source organism: Tritonibacter mobilis F1926 (assembly GCF_000376545.2). Taxonomy (NCBI): domain Bacteria; kingdom Pseudomonadati; phylum Pseudomonadota; class Alphaproteobacteria; order Rhodobacterales; family Paracoccaceae; genus Tritonibacter; species Tritonibacter mobilis. Next base: position 1,072,726 of record NZ_CP015230.1, on the reverse strand, counting down.
GAAATGGGCCAGCCTGAGGCTGTGCTCTATCTGGATTGCGCCATCACCCTGATGCCCGATCTTGGCAGCGCGATCGAAGCTTTGATCGCGGTTGAGGTCGACACGGCAGGGGTAATCACCGCAGTATATTTGATCCCACAGGCACCACTGTCCGCTGGAACAGGCTATCGCTTGGTCCGCGCGGATCGTGCCCGCGTATGGGAACGACTTGCACAGCTCAGCTGTGTTGCGTTTTCACGCGGAACGCATATCACCATGGGCACCGGTGAGCAGCGCGCGATTGAAACCCTGAAACCCGGTGACCGGGTTCTGACCCGCAACAGTGGCGCGCGCACGATCACTTGGGTTGGGCAGACCACCGTGCGCGCCGTTGGCGAGATGGCCCCGATCCTGATCCGAGAGGGTGCGCTGAACAACGCTCGTGACTTGCTGGTCAGCCCAGATCACCGGCTGATGATCTATCAGCGCTCGGATGTATTGGGCACCGGACGGCACGAGTTGATGATCCGCGCGCGGGATCTGGTGAATGGCGACAGTGTCGTGGTGCAGGACGGCGGCTTTATCGATTACTATCAGATCCTGTTTGACCATCACCACATCATCTACGCCGAGGGAATCGCAGCAGAATCGATGCTGGTGGATGCGGTCACGCGCCCGGCCCTGCCAGAGGATATTCAGCGCAAAGTTGCAACACCACGCCGCCACGGCACACGCGGGGATCATGGGCTGGAAATTCGCCGCCCACTGCTACAGCGCCCCGATGCGGTAGAATTGCTAAAACGCGCATCCCTGCGCTAAGGATCGCGCCAACACCAACTGCCCATTAGCGCCATACGTGCCCGGCTCCGAGCACGACAACAGCGCGGCCCCGTCAGCTGCCGCGCTGTTGCATGCGGGCAAAGCCCGCGCCCTCGTTTACACCATTCATAAAGGCCTCAGCCACGCTCGGTGCTGTTGCGGCATGACCGTTAGGATGCGCCACATGGGGTGAGCCGACCCGCGGCTCTGAACCATAGTCCTCGCGATCCTCACCAACCGCACCTTTGGCCAGCAGAAAGACTCCCGACAGGCCAAACCAGATACAGCCAAGAATAAGCGATGCCATCGCGTGCGACTGCCCGGACTGCAAAAGCGCCGCGTAAAGCGCCGTCGTTGCAAACCCCGCGCCAATGGCTGCGCTCACTGCACAAAGTGCCGCGTAGCGCGCCCGGCGCACTCCGCGCCGGGCCTTGGATTTAATGAGCCTCAGCATCGCGTTAGCGACGATTGCTCAGGTAACCCAGCGCAAAGCCAAGACCGGCTGCAATTGCCGTTGCCGCGAGGGGCTGCGCGCGCACCGCGTCCTCGGCTTGGCGAGTCATCTGGGCAGCTCCATTCGCGACCGCTTGGCCTTGCTCGCGCGCGGTGTCACGCGCCGCATCACGGGCTTTGCCCGCGCGATCCTTGGCCAGATCGGAAACGGATTTGGTAAGCACAGAAATGTCAGAGCGCAGGACTTCCATCTGCGTTGCAATATCTTCGGTGGACGGTGCGGTTTGATCCTTCGGCATGGGAATGTCCTTTCCGGTTTTGTTTCGCGTTCGGACAGACAACGTGAGACCACGCAAATTGTTCCGCAAATTTCCCAAAAATCGCAGCCCCCTCCCAGCCTGCCTCTATCGCCACGGTCCAGACCACGACGCCTCACATGATGCTGGGGAAGGCTCAGAGCACCGATCCGGTGCTCTGAGCCTCGCCGGGCCGAATGGCCCGGTGCCCGGCCCAACCGGACGCGGGGTGCCCCAAAGGGGCGCAACGATGGATGGGCGGGAGGTCTCCCGCGCTCCTTGAGCGATGACACCGCTTTTCCTTGCCTCATCCCCGCTTTCTGGCTAAGGCCAGCCTCATGTTGGACACCGCTCATAACCGCCCCGATCTGCCGCCGGAAATCGCGCGGCGCCGCACCTTTGCGATCATCTCGCACCCGGATGCGGGCAAGACCACCCTGACCGAGAAGTTCCTCCTCTATGGTGGCGCCATCCAGATGGCCGGACAAGTGCGCGCCAAGGGCGAAGCGCGGCGCACGCGCTCTGACTTCATGCAGATGGAAAAAGACCGTGGCATTTCTGTTTCGGCCTCCGCGATGTCCTTTGACTACGGCAATTTCCGCTACAATCTCGTCGACACCCCCGGCCACTCGGATTTTTCCGAGGACACCTACCGCACGCTTACGGCGGTAGATGCAGCCGTCATGGTGATCGACGGTGCCAAGGGCGTCGAGAGCCAGACCCAGAAGCTCTTTGAGGTTTGCCGCCTGCGCGATCTGCCGATCCTGACCTTCTGTAACAAGATGGACCGCGAAAGCCGCGACACCTTTGAAATCATTGATGAGATTCAGGAAAACCTCGCCATTGATGTGACGCCCGCCAGCTGGCCCATCGGTGTGGGGCGCGATTTCATCGGCTGTTACGACCTCTTGCGTGACCGGCTGGAACTGATGGACCGCGCCGACCGCAACAAGGTCGCCGAGAGCATCTCGATCCAAGGCCTCGATGATCCCAAACTGTCCGAACATGTGCCCGAGCATCTCTTGGAAAAGCTGCTCGAAGAGGTCGAAATGGCGCGCGAACTGCTGCCCAAACTCGACCCGCAGGCTGTACTTGAAGGGCATATGACCCCGATCTGGTTCGGCTCTGCGATCAATTCCTTTGGCGTGCGTGAACTGATGGACGGCATTGGCCAATATGGCCCGGTGCCACAGATCCAATCCGCCGAACCCCGCCAGATCGCACCCGAAGAGAAAAAAGTCGCAGGCTTTGTCTTCAAGGTGCAGGCCAATATGGACCCCAAGCACCGGGACCGCGTGGCCTTTGTGCGACTGGCCTCGGGCCATTTCAAACGCGGCATGAAGCTGACGCATGTGCGCAGCAAGAAACCGATGGCGATCTCCAACCCGGTGTTGTTCCTCGCCTCTGACCGCGAGCTTGCCGAAGAGGCCTGGGGCGGTGACATCATCGGCATCCCCAACCACGGCCAGCTGCGCATTGGCGACACGTTGACCGAGGGCGAGGCCTTGCGCGTCACAGGCATTCCGTCCTTTGCGCCGGAACTTCTGCAGGGCGTGCGGGCGGGCGATCCGATGAAAGCCAAACATCTGGAAAAGGCGCTGATGCAGTTCGCCGAGGAAGGCGCTGCCAAGGTGTTCAAACCCTCGATTGGTTCGGGCTTTATCGTCGGCGTCGTCGGCCAGTTGCAGTTCGAGGTGCTCGCGAGCCGGATCGAGATGGAATACGGCCTGCCCGTGCGTTTTGAGGCCTCGCAGTTTACCTCGGCGCGCTGGGTGCATGGCGATAAGGCGGCGGTGGACAAATTCACCAACGCCAACAAACAGCACATTGCCCATGATAACGATGGCGACGTGGTCTATCTGACGCGCCTGCAATGGGACATCGACCGGGTGGAACGGGATTATCCTGACTTGAAACTCTCCTCCACCAAGGAAATGATGGTCTGAAACGCGGGCACCCCTTACCGGGTGCCCGTTTTCAATCATGCAGGCAGGTGGACAGATGAAAGATCCCGCAATTACGGGAAAATGGGGCCTCGTTGCTACCCTCAAGTCCGACGCGCACGAGATCCTGAACTTTGCCGCGTGGCATCTGGAACAAGGTGCGCATCGCCTGTTTCTCTACCTGGATGCCCCCTGCCCCGAGGCGCTGCGACACCTTGAAAACCACCCGCACATCCGTGTCATTGAAACGACCGAGGCCCATTGGCAAAAACGCCGGGGCCGTGTGCCGGTAAAACATCAGGTCCGCCAGAGCCTGAACGCCACCCGCGCCTATCGCCGTCAGGCCCGCGACCTGGACTGGCTGATCCATATCGACGTTGATGAGTTTTTGTGGTCCACCTCACCGATTGAAACGCAACTGGCATCCCTCACAGACGACACCATCTGCGCCCGCGTGCGCCCGCTGGAGTTGCTCGCTGGCAGCAACGATCAATTCAAGGCGCGCGTGCCCCAGGGATCAAACGCTAGCGCCACCAGCACCCGGCTCTACCCCCGTTTCGGCGGCTACCTGAAAGGCGGCTTTGTCAGCCACATACAGGGCAAGGTCTTTGTGCGTTGTGGCCTGAGTGATGTGGAATTGCGCATTCACAATGTCTTTGTGGATGGCGCCGAAAACCCTGCCAAAACAGAACTCGATGATATGGACCTGTGCCATTTCCACGCGAGCGACTGGGATCATTGGTTGAACCACTATCGCTACCGGCTGCAAAAAGGCTCCTACCGGGCAGACCTGCGCCCGGCTCAGCCCCGCGAAACCGGCGGTGTCACCTTGCACGAGTTGCTGTCCTCCTTGGAATCAGAAGAGGGCGAATCCGGCCTCAGGGCCTTTTTCGATGAAGTTTGCGCCGACAGCACCGACTTGCGGCAAAAATTGACGGCAGAGGGGCTTTTGCGCCAACGGAGCTTGCCACTTGCACAATTGCAGCGGAAACATTTCCCGGAATTTTGACGAACTGTTTCAGAAATACTGCAAATACCCCCAATCTCCAAAAGAACGCCGGCGGAATTTCGCGATCATTTGACCGTATCTCGCAATTTTGCTATGTGCCGCCACATCCGGGGACACCTGACTGCTCAGGCGTCCGACTGATACCGGGATAGAGACACACGCGCGGGCCAGGTCAGTGTCCGCAAAAACGGACGCATATGACAAAATTCACCGATCTGAACCTTAATCCCAAGGTCCTCAAAGCCATTGAGGAAGCAGGATATGAAAGCCCGACCCCGATTCAGGCAGGCGCGATTCCCGCCGCCCTAGAAGGACGCGATGTCCTCGGGATCGCTCAGACCGGCACCGGCAAGACCGCCTCCTTCACCCTGCCGATGATCACCCGCCTTGCCCGTGGCCGCGCCCGGGCGCGCATGCCGCGCTCGCTGGTGCTCTGCCCGACGCGCGAATTGGCCGCACAGGTGGCGGAGAACTTCGACACCTACGCCAAACACGTCAAACTGACGAAGGCCCTGCTGATCGGCGGCGTCTCCTTCAAGGAACAGGACGCAGCCATCGACCGCGGTGTTGACGTGCTGATCGCCACACCGGGCCGCCTGCTGGACCATTTCGAGCGCGGCAAGCTGCTGCTCACGGGCATTGAGATCATGGTGGTGGATGAGGCCGACCGGATGCTCGATATGGGCTTTATTCCCGATATCGAACGCATCTTCTCGCTGACGCCCTTCACCCGCCAGACGCTGTTCTTCTCCGCCACCATGGCACCGGAGATCGAGCGCATCACCAATACGTTCCTCTCCGGCCCCGAACGGGTGGAGATCGCGCGGCAAGCGACCACCTCCGAGACGATCGAACAGGCGGTGGTGATGTTCAAAGCCTCCCGCAAGGATCGCGAAGGCAGCGAGAAACGCCGCGTTCTGCGCGAGCTGATCAATCAGGAAGGCGAGGCGGTCAAAAACGCCATCATCTTCTGCAACCGCAAAACCGACGTGGATATCGTCGCCAAATCGCTGAAGAAATACGGCTATGACGCGGCACCGATCCATGGCGATCTGGATCAGAGCCAGCGGACAAAAACGCTTGATGGCTTCCGTGACGGAACGCTCAAGATCCTCGTGGCCTCCGACGTGGCGGCGCGTGGTCTGGATGTCCCCTCCGTGAGCCATGTGTTCAACTTCGACGTGCCCGGCCATGCGGAGGACTATGTGCATCGCATCGGGCGCACCGGTCGCGCCGGGCGCAACGGTAAGGCCATCACCCTGTGCAGCCCGCGCGATGAAAAGGCGCTGGATGCAGTCGAGGGTTTGGTTCAAAAAGAAATCACCCGCTTGGAAAACCCGGTAAAGCCGACACCGCGCAAAACCGCGACCAAGGAAGACGCGACAAGCGATAAGCCCAAACCGGCCCGTCGCAGCCGCAGCAAAACCACCGCTGCCAAATCCGAAGAGCCGCCGGTCGAAGCCGCTGCACAAACGACTGAGCAGCAGCCACAACAGGCGCAGGACAAACCCCAGCGTCAGGCCGAGAAACCCGCGGACGATACCAACAAATCTGGTAAATCACGCTCACGCGGACGCCGCGATGATCGTCGCGATGACAAGGTCGTGGGCATGGGTGACCATATGCCAAGCTTCATCGCGCTCAGCTTTGATGAGCGCCGCGCCAGCTGATCACCAATAGCTGCAGCCAAAGAAAAAACCGCCCTGCATCAGCACGGGCGGTTTTTTCATGGCGAAACGATCCACCTAACGGATGCCGCATTGCAGCAGAGGCATAGCGGGATTGCCAAGCTATGCGATGTGCAAAGCTGAGGGATACACTAGATGAAGGGCATCAAACGAAGACCCCAAGGTGAAGTTATGGACCTGAATTCAACCGCCCCGCTGCTCAGCGACGAGATGAAAGACATCGAACTCCGTGCCCGCAAAATGCGCGCCGAGATGATGGGCGTCATCCTCTCCAGCATCGGCGCTGCACTGGTACGTGCGATCAAAGCACCTGCCCTGCTGCTGTCACGCCCGCGTACGGCCTGATAATTCTGGCCGCCGCGGCCTCCCTCCCGCGTCAGCCTGATGAAAAACGCCCGGACTTCACGGTCCGGGCGTTTTCTTTGCCAAAGCGCCGACCGCTCCCCTTTCTTCTAACCGCAAATATCCTGGGGTGAATGCGCGTCAGCGCAGAGGGGCAACGCCCCTGCCGATAAAAATACGCCCGGAGAGGCAACTCTCCGGGCGCATCATTTCTCATGTATCGGTCAGATCAGTTGGTTATGATCTCAGGTCCCATGATCATATTGGGCAGGAAGGTCGAGATCGCCGGGATATATGTCACCATAATCAGGAAAACAAAGAGCACCGCGAGGAACGGCAGCGCAGCCCGCACCACCGCCATCATCGGCATCCCCGCAACCCCGGAGGTCACAAAGAGGTTCAGCCCCACCGGCGGTGTAATCATCCCGATCTCCATGTTCACAACCATGATGATACCAAGGTGAATCGGGTCAATCCCCAGCTCAATGGCGATCGGGAACACCAAGGGTGCCACAATCACCAGAAGTCCCGAGGGCTCCATGAACTGCCCGCCGATCAGCAGGATCACATTGACCACGATCAGGAACATCACGGGGCCAAACCCTGCCGAGAGCATCGCATTCGCGATATGCTGCGGCACCTGCTCGTCGGTCAGAACATGCTTCAGGATCAGCGCGTTGGCGATCACGAACAAGAGCGTCACAGTGAGCTTGCCAGCCTCAAACAGCGTGTGTTTGGTATCGCTGTGGAAAAACGCGGTGATCAGCGCATAGGGCTTTTTCAACAGCGAGTCCTTGGGTTGCCCCTCTCCATTGGAAAGCGGCCCCATGTCCTTGTAGACGAAACACGCAATAAAGAAGGCGTAGACCGCCGCCACTGCAGCCGCTTCGGTCGGGGTAAAGATACCGCCGTAGATGCCGCCCAGAATGATCACGATCAGGAACAGACCCCAGCCTGCTTCACGTGCAGAGGCAAAGACCTCCCCCCAGCCGTTCCACTCGCCCTGCGGCAGGTTCTTGACCTTGGCCATCACATAGATCGTGACCATCAGCATGATGCCCGCCATCAGGCCCGGAATAACACCGGCAAGGAACATCCGCCCGACCGAGACCTCAACCGCTGCGGCGTAAACCACCATCACGATGGAAGGCGGGATCAGGATACCGAGCGTACCTGCGTTACAGATCACCCCGGCAGCGAATTCCTTGGAATAGCCCACCTGACGCATGCCCGCGATCACGATCGTCCCGATGGCCACCACGGTTGCTGGCGACGACCCGGACAGCGCTGCAAACAGCATACAGGCAAAGACGCCCGCAATCGCCAGACCACCCGGCAAGTGACCGACACAGGCGATGGAGAAACGGATGATCCGCCGCGCCACGCCGCCTGTGGTCATAAAACTCGAAGCCAGAATAAAGAACGGAATTGCCAGCAGGGTGAAATGCCCTTCAAAGGCCTGAAACAGCGTCCCCGCAACCGAACCCAGCGAGCTGTCGGAATAGATCAGCAGGAACACGGTGGACGACAGACCAAGGGCCACCGCAATCGGCACACCGATCAGCAGCAATCCGATCACGAGGGTAAAGAGAAGAACCACTTCCATCAGTCATGCTCTCCTTGTTGAGCGCGAACCGCTTCGAGTTCGTCTTCGACTTCGTGACTTGCAACCAGACGGTCGGTCTGACCGCGCAGGATCTGAAACGCCGCCTGAACAAAGCGGATCACCAGCAACAGCATCGACAGCGGCAACACCAGATAAGGCACGACCTTTGGCAGTTTTTCGTAGGAATCGCCGTAGTTGATCAGATCCTCAAGAAAGCGCAGCGCACCGATCATCGGCACATCCTGAACTTCATAGAAACTCTGGCTCCGCGCTTTCAGATCCAGACCCGTGGGAAACCAGCGCCCGGAGGTTGGCGGCAGATCGGCAAAAACCGCCCAGTAGTCATAGGCACCTTTCAGCATCAGAAGCGAAAAGATAATGCAGGCCGCCGCCGCAATCAGACCCAGCGTACGGCGCACGCCCTCGGGCAGCATATTGATCACCGCATCAACGCCCAAATGGGCATGCACTTTGACCGCATAGGACGCGCCCAAAAGCACCAACCAGGCAAAGAGGAACACAGTGACCTCAAGCGCCCAGAGAATATTGGAATTGAAGACGTAGCGCGCAATCACGTTGGCAAAGGTGAGCAATGTCATTGCTCCGAGGATCAGCGCGATCAACGATTCCTCAAGTGTATGGATGAACCCGGACGGGCCGGTTCTTGCCCCCGACATCATTGTCTCTCCAGTTTTTGGGAAATGGGTGCGGACACAGCCTCTGTGCCGCTCAGGTGTCAGAGCGCATTTTCCCTGCGCTCTGACCAGTATTTCAGATGATCGCGGCCCGCATGGGACCGCAGATCTGCCTTAGAAGCCCGCGTTGATGGACTGCGCCGCGTCGATCATGTCCTGACCTACGTCGCCTGCGAATTGCTCCCAGACAGGTTTCATCACATCGACCCACGCCTGACGCTGATCAGCGGAAAGCTCACGCACCACACCGCCTGCGGCGATAATGGACTGTTTGGCTTCGTTGTTCACACGGGTGGATTCGGCGTTCCGGGTTGCGGTGACCTCATGCATGATGGTCATGAACTGGTCACGCACTTCGGGCTCAAGGCTGTCGAGCCAGTCAACCGAGGCCACAACCAGATAGTCGAGCACACCGTGGTTGGTTTCGGTGATACCGTCCTGAACCTCAAAGAACTTCTTGCCGTAGATGTTGGACCAGGTGTTTTCCTGACCGTCCACAACACCCTGCTGCAGCGCGCCATAGACTTCGGAGAAAGCCATTTTCTGCGGGCTGCCGCCGATCGCTTCCATCTGCGCAACCAGCACGTCAGAGGACTGCACGCGGAACTTCAGACCATTGGCATCTTCGGGCAGCAATAGCGGCTTGTTGGCCGACATCTGCTTCATGCCATTGTGCCAGTAACCCAGACCTTGCAGACCACGGCGCTGCATGCTGTCGAGCATGGCCTGACCATTGTCGGAGGCTTGGAAGGCGTCGACCGCGTCGATGTTCTTGAACATGAACGGCAGATCAAAGAGGCGGAACTGTTTGGTGAATTTCTCAAACTTCGAGAGCGACGGTGCGGCCAGTTGCACGTCGCCTTGCAGCATCGCCTCAAGCACCTTGTTGTCATCATACAGCGTGGAGTTCGGATAGACGACCATGCACATGGTGCCGTTCATCTCTTCGTTCACGCGCTTTTCCAGCAGTGAGGCCGCGATCCCCTTGGGGTGCTTGTCGGTGTTGGTCACGTGGCTGAACTTTACGACGATTTCGCCGTCATCACAGGCTTCGGCTTGTGCGGCACCTGCGGTGACGCTCAGTGCCAGCGCGGTTGCGGCAGCAGTCAGAAACTTCATGGAGATCCTCCCTAAGAATCGATGTCTTCCTCTGACCCCGGATCGGACCCGAGGCTTGGGAGCTAGAATTGGCAAAGGCGGAGTTTCGCTCAAGTCGCGATTCGAGAATCACGACAAATTAACTATTTTTGCCTGTTTTCAATAAGGTAGCGCAAAGTGCGAAGGCGAAAGTGATGCGCGCCTTGCCGCCCTGTGCGGGATTTCACACAGGGCTGTTGCGGGTTGTGCGAAAAACCGCACAAGCGTTAGCGCCGATAGTCTTCTGGGCGAATCCCATAGCGGGCGAGCTTGTCGTAAAAGGTTTTGCGCGGCAGCTTCAGCGCTTCGGCAGCCGCAGCCGCCTTGCCGTTTTGCCGCCCCAAGGCCGCAATCAGCAAGGAGCGCTCCACCTGCGCCATCTGCTCTGCGAGCCCCAGGTCGGCAGCTTTGGAGACCTCCTCGGGCATCCCCAGCACAAAGCGCATCGCCGCCGACATCAAGGATCGCGCATTGCCGGGCCAGTCCTGCGCCATCAGGCTGGCGAGGGTCTCGGGGCTGATTTCGGGCGCATCAATCCCGGCTTGCTCTGCAGCCTGCGACACGTAATGACGAAACAGCACCGGGATATCGTCGCGCCGCTCGGCAAGCGACGGAATACGCACCCGCATCACATCAAGCCGGTAGTAGAGATCGGCGTTAAAGCTGCCCCCCGCAACCCTCTCTGACAGATCAACGGAAGAGCCGCCGATGATGCGCGCATCGCTGCCCTGCTCCAGCCGCGCCAGCACCGCATATTGCGTCTCTTGCGGCATGGCGGACAGCTCATCAAGGAACAGCGATCCTCCCTCGGCGCTGTGGCACAGCTCCTCAAAGGTTTCAGGCGTCAGCCCCGCCGCCGGGCGTTTGACAAACGCGCCCTGCCCGCGCCGCGACATCAGATGCACCACCTCGGCAACTTTGGGAATGCCGCTGCCCGGCGCGCCACTCACCAGCACCTCTGCCTCGGTTACGGCGGCGGCGCGCACCCGCGCGCGCAACTCCTGCACCTGCGGCGAGGTGCCAAAGATCATCCGTGCCGCCGGGTCGCCCCGCTCCAGTTGCCGTTGCAGACGGCGGTTTTCCAGCACCAGAGCGCGGGTTTTCAGCGCCCGCTCCAACACCGTCATCAACTTTGCCGTCTCGCAGGGTTTTTCAAGGAAATCAAACGCGCCTTCGGACATGGCCCGCACCGCCATCGGGATGTCGCCCTCGCCCGTAAGCAGCACCACCGGCAGTTCCGCATCCACCTCCTGCGCGTAGGCCAGAAGATGAAACCCATCGCGCCCCGGCATCCGCATATCCGACAGGATCACCCCGTCAAACTCTGGCGTGATGTGATCCTTGGCCGCGACAAACGACCCCGCCGTCACCGCATCCAGATCCGCCAGTTCCAGCGTCTGGCCCAGCGCCTCGCGCACGGCGGCGTCATCATCCACCAACAAGACTTTGCGGGTGGGCAGCGGTGACAGAGAGCGCGTCATGCGGCGGTTTCCTCTTTCCAGTAGTCCAGCTCAACCGTGAACAGGGCGCCATGTTCGGTATTGGTGCCTCGGATATTGCCGCCAAAGCTTTGCACCAGACCGTAGGAAATGGACAGCCCCAGCCCCATGCCTTCCGAACTCCCCACCGCCTTGGTGGAGTAAAACGGCTCAAACACCTTTTCGGGCTGTTTCAGGCCGGGGCCGATGTCGCGCACAGTTACCGTAAGCCGCTTTCCATCATTGACGACAATCCGAACAAGGCGGTCGTCCTGTCCCATCATCGCATCCACCGCATTGTTGATCAGGTTCACAAACACCTGCGTCAGACGCACCTCGCCGCCGCGCACCCAGATCGCGCCCGCCTCGGGGGGGCGCCAGTCAAGCGTCACGTCATGGTCGCGCAGGCGGGTTTCAGTCAACTCCACCGCCGCAGTGATCACCTGCACCAGATCGACACGGCCCACCGGCTCGCTCTCGTTGCGGGCAAAAGCGCGCAGGTTCTTGATGATCCGGGCCATCCGCGCCGACATCTGCGCAATCCGCGTAAGGTTCTCGCCCGCGCGTTCCGATTTGCCACGCTCCAGAAAGGCCTGACCGTTTTCGGCAAACTGCTGAATCGCCATCAGCGGCTGGTTCAACTCGTGGCTGATCCCTGCCGACATCTGCCCCAGCGCCGAGAGTTTATCGGCCTGCACCAATTCGGCCTGCGCCTGTTTCAGTGCCGCTTCCGCCTCCTTGCGTTCGCGCACCTCGCGGCGCAGCTGAACGTTGGCATCCGACAGGGCGCGCGTGCGGGTTTCAACCCGCACCTCCAGTTCGGCATTGGCCTTTGCCAAGGTGCGGCGGCGCTCTGCCACCCAGAACAGGATCGTGCCAAAGGCCAGACAGACCGCAGCCATCGCCATGGCCTGTAATGTGGCGATCCGCTGTGCTGGTGTCACATCCACCAGAATTTCGCCGCGCATCCCAATGGAGGGCAGATCGATGCCGAGATGCAGTGCCTGATTGGGCAAATACGGACTCCAGCCCTGTTGCCAGATTTCATGTTCCCCCACATGACGCACCTTCAGTGGCAGATCGCCCCCATCGGCAGTCATCAGCCCGGTCTTGTCGTCATCCAACTGCCAGAACAGCAGCTCAAACCGGTTCGACATAAAAACCCGGCCATCCTCGATAGTGAAATACACCGCCGGCAGCGAGCCGCGCCACGTCTGCTCGACCACCTCAATATCGGCCACCACCACCAATGTCCCGCGCACCCGCCCATCGGGTCCGTAATCAGGCGCCGCAAAGAAATAGGCGCGGCGTTTGCCTCCGGGCAGCACCATCGGCTCTGCCCCCATGGCGCCTTGCATGGCGCGACGAAAATAGCGGTTTTGCGAGACATCCGCTCCCGCGACCCCTTCGGCTGCCGCCAGCACCTGGCCACTGGCATCCGCATAAAACACATCCAGCGCGCCGGATTTATCGGCAAAGCGGCGCAACAAATTTGTCGCCAACTCCCGCCCTGCTGCATTGTCGAGCGTCTGAAGCCCCGGATGCTCCACCACCAGCACCGCTTGTTCGCGAAAAATCTGCAATTGCGTGCTGACCCGATCAGAGGCCAGCGCCAGATCGGACGCGGTGCGCTCTCCCAGCGCCGTGAGCGCCTGCCGGTAAGCCGATGACCAAACCGCGACAGACAGCACCACGATGACCAGAACAACGCCTAAGATCAGCGCGAGACGGGGGTGACGTGTATCTAACATTGCGCCACAGTAGCAAAGCCCCCCTTGCCAAGGCCAGAGACCTCCGCAAAAAGCCATATACATGAAAACACTGACCCAATCCCCGACTGACCCAGATTTTGTCCAGGACCCCTATCCCTTTTACGACGCCGCGCGCGCAGCTGGGAAACTCGGGTACTGGCAGGACTATAAAATGGTGGCGGCCTTTGGCCATGATGCGGTGCATATGCTGCTGCGCGACCGCCGCTTCGGCCGCGAAATCCCTGCCGAGATGGCCACCGAAGGCCCGGCCCATCTCGCGCCCTTCTTGCAGGTAGAAGCGCACTCTCTGCTGGATGCGGAACCGCCCCGCCACACACGCCTGCGCAAACTGGTGCTGCGCGCCTTTACCAGCCGCGAGATCAAGGCGCTCGCACCGGGGCTGGAGACGCTGTGCCATGATCTGATTGATGCCTTTCCCAAAGATGCGCCCTTTGACCTGCTGACCGCCTATTGCACGCAGGTGCCGGTGATCGCGATCTGTCGCCTGCTCGGCGTACCAGAAGACATGGCCCCGAAGCTCTTGGACTGGTCGCACAAGATGGTGGCGATGTATCAGGCCTCCAAGACCATCGAGACCGAACATGCCGCCGCCAAAGCGAGCGAAGAGTTCATCGCCTTTCTCACCAACTATGTGGACGAGCGTCGCAAGACACCGGGCGATGATCTGATCACCCGCCTCATTCAGGCCGAAGAAGATGGCGAGAGCCTCTCGACCGATGAACTGATCGGCACCTGCATTCTGCTGCTCAATGCCGGGCACGAGGCGACGGTGCATTCGCTCGGCAACGGGGTGAAGACGATGCTGGAACAGGGCTGGTCGCCCGAGTGGCTGGCCCCTGAGGGCATCAGCGGGCTGGTGGAGGAGATCCTGCGCTATGATCCGCCGCTGCATATGTTCACCCGCTACGCCTATGAGGAGGTCGAGATGCTCGGCCATACCTTCCAGCGCGGCGATTTGGTGGCGCTGATGCTGGCGGCGGCCAACCGCGACCCGGAGGCGCTGGCGCGCGCAGATCAGTTTGACCCGACCCGACCGCCCAAGGTGAACAAGAGCTTTGGCGGCGGCTTGCATTTCTGTGTTGGCGCGCCGCTGGCGCGGTTGGAGATGGAGATTGCCCTGCCGATCCTGTTTGCGCGCTGCCCAGAACTGAAACTGGCAGAGGCACCGCAGTATTCCAACAGCTACCATTTCCACGGGCTGACCCGCCTTTGGGTCCAGCAAAGCTAACCTCAGTCGCGCGCATCTGCGTGAAAAAACCGGGCAACCCCGCGATCCGCTGCCCGGTTTTGCGGGGAAACTCTGCTTGAAATTGGCAAAAAAGCCGCCCAAGCGGGCTGCCCTCTGGTTTCAGGACCAATGGATTGCTACATCTTGGGAAACAGCCGTGGGAGGGAACACCTTGGGCATTTTCGATTTTCTCAAAGGCGAATTCATCGACGTCATCCATTGGACCGATGATACCCGCGACACGATGGTCATGCGTTTTGAGCGCGAAGGCCACGCAATCAAATACGGTGCCAAGCTGACGGTCCGCGAAGGTCAGGCGGCGGTGTTTGTGCATGAAGGCCAGCTGGCGGATGTGTTCACGCCCGGGCTTTATATGCTCGAAACCAACAACATGCCGCTGCTGACGACGCTGCAGCACTGGGACCATGGCTTCCAGTCGCCTTTTAAGTCTGAGATCTACTTTGTCGCGACGACGCGGTTCAATGACCTCAAATGGGGCACCAAGAACCCGATCATGTGCCGCGACCCGGAATTCGGCCCGGTGCGCCTGCGCGCCTTTGGCACCTATTCGGTGCGGGTGGTGGACCCGGCGCGGTTCCTCACCGAGATTGTCGGCACCGATGGTGAGTTCACCATGGACGAGATCTCTTACCAGATCCGCAATATCATCGTGCAGGAGTTCTCTCGCGCGATTGCAAGCTCCGGCATTCCGGTGCTTGATATGGCCGCCAACACCGCCGATCTAGGCAAGCTGGTCGCCGCCGAGATCGGCCCCGTTGTGGCTGAATACGGCCTCTCGATCCCTGAGCTATATGTGGAGAATATCTCCCTGCCGCCGGCGGTGGAGCAGGCGATGGACAAGCGCACCCAGATGGGCATCATCGGCGATCTGGGCCGCTATACGCAGTTCAAGGCCGCCGAAGCGATGGAAGCCGCCGCCACGACCCCCAACAGCGGCATGGGCGCTGGCCTCGGCATGGGGATGGGCATGGCGATGGCACAGCAGATGGGGCAAACCTTGCACCAGGCGCAGTCCCCGGCGGCAGCGGGTCAGACCTCCGGTCCCTGGGGCGCACGGCCCGCACCCGCTGCCTCGCAAGCGCCCACGCAGGCCGCACCGAAGGCCCCGCCGCCACCGCCGGTGGAACATGTCTGGCACATTGCGGAAAACGGTCAGACCTCTGGTCCCTACTCCAAGGCGCGTATGGGACGCATGGCCCAAGAAGGCCAGCTTACCCGCGACACCCATGTCTGGACACCGGGTCAGGACGGCTGGATGCGCGCGGGCGACGTGACCGAACTGGCACAGCTGTTCACCATCCTGCCCCCGCCTCCTCCGCCGCCACCGCCTGCGGGGTAATATCCCTGACGATGCCGAGCTTTTCACCCTATTCAACGCACCAATGGAGGTATGCGGTCAGCCTAAGCGGCCCGGTCGCATACAATATCATCCTTATCGTTTCGACAGCCCCAATTCTGCTTTCGAGCGACCCTTGGTATGCTGCAGTTGTGTATATCTTAGCGTTTGCTCTAGTTGGTACACCAATTGCCTTGATGGTGAGTTGGGTATTCTTGTCAGGGTTGCTATGGTATCTCATGCGACGCCGGATAAGCTGGGGAGTTGCAACGCTTTGGGGTGCCATAATTCCGGTGGTCGCTATAGTGACCTATTCGTTTGTGATAAATACTATTGGAAAAACAGAGCCTGGCTGGACTGGCCCCGTGACGCGAGACTGGACAGTCTCGGCTCAACACCAGTTCCTCACATCCTTTCAATGGCAAGCGACCTTTGTAGGCACGTGCGTTGCAACCGCACTTTTTGTTCGCTTCTGTCTCGGACCGGGCAGACAACCTGAAGCACCTTGAATAATTGGCTCCAGACCAGATGGTATCCTCTTCGTGACCCAGACACCGCCGCCCCCGCCCGCAATGGACGCAGCCCCGCAACAGGCAGAGGAAACCCATCGTTTCCCCTGCGAGCAATGCGGCGCGGACTACCGCTTTGCCCCCGCTGAGGGCGCGTTGATCTGTGATCACTGCGGTCACAAGAAAGACCTCACTGAAAGCCCATGGGGCGGAAGCGCGCTGAAGGAGCTCGATTTCCTCAAGGCCCTGCGCGAACAGCTTCCCGCTGCCGAGATGGAAGTGACGCGCGTCTCCTCCTGCCCCAATTGCGCCGCTCAGGTGGAGTTTGACCCCTCGGTACATGCGCTGGAGTGCCCCTTCTGCGCGACCCCGGTGGTGGCGGATACCGGCGAGAATCGCCATATCAAACCCAAGGGCGTGCTGCCCTTTCAGTTTGACGAACGCGCCGCGCGTCAGGCGATGGAGGACTGGCTCGGCGGGCTGTGGTTCGCCCCCAATGGCCTCAAGGATTACGCTCAGAAAGGGCGCAAGCTGGATGGGATTTACGTTCCGTACTGGACCTATGACGCCCAGACCCACAGCCAATACACCGGCCAACGCGGCACGGAATATACCGTCAGCCGCACCGTCATGGTCGATGGCAAACCGCAAGTGCGCACCGAAATCCGCGTGCGCTGGTCCAATGTGCGCGGGCGCGTGCAGCGGTTCTTTGACGACGTGTTGGTGCTGGCCTCCAAAAGCCTGCCGCGCAAATATACCGAAGGGTTGGAGCCCTGGGATCTGTCGCAGCTTGCGCCCTATCAGCCCAAGTATCTGGCCGGGTTCCGGGCCGAAGCCTATACAGTCGACCTTGAGACAGGCTTTGCCGATGCGCGCCAGAAAATGGACCGGGTCATCGAACGCGACATCAAATTCGACATCGGCGGGGATCGCCAGCGCATCAGTTCGGTCGATACGGATGTCAGCGCGGTGACCTTCAAACATGTGCTGCTGCCGGTCTGGTTGGCGGCCTATAAATACCGCGGCCAAAGCTATCGCTTTGTGGTCAATGGCCAGTCCGGCCGCGTGCAGGGCGAACGCCCCTATTCCGCATGGAAGATCGCCGGTGCCGTGGTGCTGGGTCTGATTGTCGCGGCGGGTGTGGCCTACCTCGCGTCACAGAGTTAAATTCCGACATCTGCTTGCGTTTTCACGACACCCCCGGCATGTTCGCGCCAAATCCGGGGAGACGACACATTGTCCGACAGCGCTTTGAGCGAGTTCGACCAACGGCCACGCAGGCGTCACAGCCACCCACGACGGACCCGACCTCATGCGGTCGCGGTCGCTCTGGCTGATGCTGACAGGCGCTGCGCTATCAGCGACAAGGCGCGCTCAGCCCTCTCCCGTAATCCCAAGATGAAAGGACAGGCATGCGTGCCCTCCTGCAACGTGTGAGCACCGCCAGCGTCACCGTCGATACAAAGGTCATCGGCGAAATCGGTCCCGGTCTTCTGGTTTTGGTCTGCGCCATGCAGGGCGACTCGGAAGATGAGGCTGCGCAATTGGTGCATAAAATTTCTCGCCTGCGGATCTTTCGCGATGACGCAGGCAAGATGAACCGCTCCGTCAGCGACATTGGCGGCGCCGTGCTGGTGGTCAGCCAGTTCACGCTGGGTGCCGACACCCGGAGCGGCACGCGGCCCGGCTTTTCCAAAGCGGCCCCTCCGGATGAAGGAAAGCGCCTTTATCATTGTTTTTGCGACAAAATGCGTGCGATCGGCCTGCCGGTTGAGACCGGAGAGTTTGGCGCTGACATGAAAGTTTCACTTGTCAACGACGGTCCTGTTACAATCTGGCTAGACACCGATGACCGTCCAAACAAGCCCGCAAGACCGGGGTAACACCCCCGCTCGGGCCAGAGGATGTGCGGGCCGACATGGGGGCGATAATGGCCGGTTTTCCCGGCCCCCCCAGCAAGGCTCACGCAATTTTCTGGCATTATTCCTTGCCCCAGTGTGCCAAATCGGCAAATCTTGATTCACCATTCAAGAAAAAAGCCGGGACCTACCCGTAACCTCGACAGGGAGACAACGAATGAACGATTATCTCAAGCACCTCGCACAGGAAGCCGCTCTGGGCCGTATGGGCCGACGCGAATTCCTCGGCCGCGCTGCCGCGCTGGGTGTGGCCGCACTGGGGGCCAACACGCTGTTGGCCACTGCTGCCAAGGCCGCAGGTCCGCAAAAGGGCGGCACCATCCGGGTTGGTATTCAGGGCGGCAGCTCTGCTGACAGCCTTGATCCGGCACTGGCCGCAAATGCCACCGCAAGCTCTATTGGCCGTCTCTGGGGCGAGCCGCTGGTCGAACTCGACCCGATGGGCGGCATCTGGCACCGCTTGGCCGAAAGCTATGACGCCTCTGCCGACGCCCGCGTCTGGACCTTCAAAATCCGTCAGGGTGTGACCTTCTCCAATGGCAAGGAACTGACCGCCGAAGACGTGCTTGCCACGATGGAGCGTCACTCCGGCGAGGAAAGTAAATCCGGTGCGCTCGGCATTATGCGCGGGATCAAATCCATGCGTGCCGAAGGCAATGATTTCATCATCGAACTGGACGAACCCAACGCCGACCTGCCCTATCTGCTGACCGACTACCACCTGCTGATCCAGCCGGGTGGTGGCAAGGACGATCCGGCGGCAGGGATCGGTACTGGCCCCTACATCCTGAAATCGGTCGAGCCCGGCGTGCGCTTTGTTGCGGAAAAGAACCCCAACTACTGGGACGACTCGCTGGGTCATGCCGACACCATCGAGTTTATTGTCATCAACGACGATACCGCGCGTGTTGCTGCCCTGCAGTCCGGTCAGGTGCATATGATCAACCGCGTTCCGCCGCGCACTGCCCGCCTTGTGGACCGTGCGCCGACCATCGACGTGCGCGAAACCGCAGGTCCGGGTCACTATGTGTTCATCGCCCATTGCGACAAAGATCCCTTTGCCAACAACGATGTGCGCATGGCGCTGAAATACGGCATCAACCGTCAGGAAATGGTCGACAAGATCCTGAACGGCTATGGCTCTATTGGTAACGACACGCCGATCAACTCGTCCTATCCGCTGTTCACTGAACTCGAGCAACGCACCTACGATCCCGACAAGGCGAAGTTCCACATGCAGAAATCGGGCTATGACGGCTCCATTTTGCTGCGGACCTCCGATAACTCCTTCCCGGGTGCGCCGGATGCGGCAGCGCTGTTCCAGCAATCGCTTTCGGCAGCCGGCATCAACCTCGAAATCAAGCGTGAGCCAAACGATGGTTACTGGTCCGAGGTCTGGAACAAACAGCCCTTCTGTACCTCCTACTGGGGTGGCCGTCCGACGCAGGATTCGATGTTCTCAACCGCCTATCTGTCCACCGCAGACTGGAACGACACCCGTTTCAACAACGAGCAATTCGACCAGTTGCTCTATGCGGCACGCGCAGAACTGGATGAGGCCAAGCGGACGCAGATGTATGCGGATATGTCCACCATGGTCCGCGACGAGGGTGGCTTGGTCTGCCCGATGTTCAACAGCTTCATTGACGGTGTCAGCACCGAAGTGGACGGCTGGGTCGACGCAAAAGCGGGCTTTGAGCTGAACAACTTCTATGCGCCCATGAAAATGTGGGTCAAAGCCTGATATGAATCCGGTTCTAAAGCTACTGGCTCAGCGCATTGCGCTGAGCCTCTTCCTCCTGTTGATGATCTCGGCACTGATCTTTGCGGGCACCATGATCCTGCCCGGTGACGTCGCCCAGTCCATCCTCGGACAATCCGCAACCCCCGAAGCGCTCGCCAACCTGCGCGCAGATCTTGGCCTGAACGACCCTCCGCTTACTCGCTATTTTGAGTGGCTTTTCGGTGCGTTACAGGGTGATCTTGGCACTGCCTTGACCTCTGGACAGGACATCACTTCTGCGATTGGCTCGCGCCTCTCCAACACGCTGTTCCTCGCCTTCTGGGCCGCCATTATCGCGGTGCCTCTGGCCATTTTCCTCGGTCTTTTGGCGGTACGCTACAAAGATCGCTGGCCCGATAAGCTGATCTCAGGCGTCACTTTGGCGTCGATCTCCATTCCTGAATTCCTGATCGGCTACGTTCTGATGTATCTGATCGCCGTGAAACTGCGCTGGTTTCCCTCTGTCGCCATGATCAACGACAGTATGAGCCTGTGGCAGAAGCTCAATTCCATCGCCCTGCCCGTTGCGGTGCTGACGCTTGTGGTGCTTGCCCACATGATGCGCATGACCCGTGCGGCGATCCTCAACGTGATGCAGTCCGCCTATATCGAGACCGCTGAACTGAAAGGGCTTTCGACCTTCAAGGTCATCTGGCGTCACGCCTTTCCCAACTCGGTTGCACCGATTGTGAATGTGGTGATGCTGAACCTTGCGTATCTGGTCGTCGGTGTCGTGGTGATCGAAGTGGTCTTCGTCTATCCCGGCATGGGGCAATATCTGGTGGATCATGTCTCCAAACGTGACGTGCCGGTGGTGCAGGCCTGTGGCCTGATCTTTGCAGCCGTCTATATCGGCCTCAACATGGTTGCCGATATCGTGTCGATCCTGTCGAACCCGCGTCTGAGGCATCCGAAATGAAGAATATCCCCGTATCCGCATTGATCGGGCTGTTTTTCACGGCCCTTTACTTCCTCGGCGCGATCTTTGCGCCGCTCTTGGCCCCCTATGGCATGGCCGAAGTGGTCGGCGACGTCTGGGAACCTTCCAGCGCCGACTACTGGCTGGGCACCGACAATATCGGCCGCGACCTCCTGAGCCGCATGATCTACGGCGGGCGCACCACCATCTTTATCGCCACAATGGCGACGGTGATCTCCTTCACCACCGGTGCGATTCTCGGCATCTTTGCTGCGGTCTCCGGTGGCTGGGTTGACCAGCTGCTGTCGCGCTTTGTCGATCTGATCATGTCGATCCCGACGCTGATCTTTGCGCTGGTGGTGCTGTCGGTCACACCTGTCACAGTCCCGATGCTGATCCTCGTGATGGGGCTTTTGGATTCCACCCGCGTGTTCCGTCTGGCCCGCGCCGTTGCCGTCGATATCGAGGTGATGGACTATGTGGAGGCCGCCCGTCTGCGCGGCGAGAAAACCGCATGGATCATCTTCCGCGAAATCCTGCCCAACGCGCTGTCGCCGCTGGTGGCAGAGATGGGTCTGCGCTTTATCTTTATGGTGCTCTTTGTCTCCACCCTCTCGTTCCTTGGTCTGGGCGTACAGCCCCCCGAGGCAGACTGGGGCGGCATCGTGAAGGAAAACAAGGACGGTATCGTCTATGGCATCCCCGCCGCCCTGATTCCCGCCTTCGCCATCGCAACCCTTGCGATCTCGGTGAACCTCGTGGCGGATTGGGTTCTGAACCGAACCACATCGCTGAAAGGAGGCCGGGGATGAGCGAACCACTTCTGAAGGTCCGCGACCTGAAAATCGGCGCCACGGTCTACCCGCCGGGCGAAAAGCCCCATGATATCGAGATCGTGCATGGGGTCAGCTTTGACCTGATGCCGGGCAAGGTGCTCGGTCTGATCGGGGAATCCGGCGCGGGCAAATCCACCATCGGTCTGTCGTCCATGGCTTACGGTCGGGGCGGCGTAAAGATCACCGGCGGCGAGGTTTGGGTCAACGGGCGCGATATCCTGAAATCGCGTCTGCGCGACATTCGCAAACTGCGCGGCGGTGAGGTGACCTATGTGTCGCAATCCGCCGCCGCGTCGTTCAACCCGGCCAAGACCATCATGGAACAGGTGATTGAGGCCGCTGTCGAGCAGGGCAAATTTTCGCGCAAAGTGGCCGAAGATCGCGCCCGCAACCTCTTTGCCAAGCTCGGCCTGCCCGATCCCGACAACATCGGTGCCCGCTATCCGCATCAGGTCTCCGGCGGCCAGTTGCAGCGCTGCATGACAGCACTTGCGCTCTGTCCTGAACCCGATCTGGTGGTCTTTGACGAGCCCACGACGGCGCTCGATGTGACCACGCAGATTGATGTTCTGATGGCCATCAAAGAAGCGATCCGCGACACCGGGGTGGCCGCGCTTTATATCACCCACGATCTCGCGGTGGTGGCGCAGGTCTCTGATGACATCATGGTGCTGCGCCACGGCGAAACCGTGGAATACGGCACGGTCGATCAGATCATCAACAACCCACAAGAAGAGTACACCCAGGCGCTGGTTTCCGTGCGCTCTATCGAGCATGAGGAAAAGGCCCCCACCGAGGAGCCGGTCCTGTCGGTGCGCAATATCACCGCGCGCTATCAGGGCACCAAATTCGATGTGCTGCACAATGTGAACGTGGATCTCTACCCCGGTCAAACGCTGGCTGTGGTGGGCGAGTCTGGTTCAGGCAAATCGACGCTCGCGCGGGTCATCACCGGGCTGTTGCCGCCGCGCGAGGGAGAGATCTACTTCAACGGGCGCACCCTCACGCCGGACTTCAAACACCGCAGCCGCGAGGATCTGCGCGAGTTGCAGATGATCTACCAGATGGCGGATGTGGCGATGAACCCACGCCAGACCGTGGGCACCATCATCGGCCGCCCGCTGGAGTTCTACTTCGGCCTCCGGGGCAGCGAAAAGCGCAAGCGGATCATCGAGTTGCTCGATGAGATTGAACTTGGCGAGAGCTTTATGGACCGCTACCCGGCAGAGCTGTCGGGCGGGCAGAAACAGCGTGTCTGTATCGCCCGCGCATTGGCGGCAAAGCCCAAGATGATCATCTGCGACGAGGTCACCTCGGCGCTTGATCCTCTGGTCGCCGATGGCATCCTGAAACTGTTGCTGAACCTGCAAAAGATCGAGGATGTGGCCTATCTCTTTATCACCCACGATCTGGCGACGGTGCGCGCGATTTCGGACAATATCGCGGTGATGTATAAGGGGAAGGTGCAGCGCTACGGCGGCAAAACGCAGGTGCTGAGCCCGCCCTTTGATGATTACACCGACCTTCTGCTGAGTTCCGTGCCAGAGATGAAACTGGGCTGGCTCGAAGAGGTCATCGCCAATCGCAAGATGGAGAGCGCAGGCAACTGATGCCCGCCTCCTGCCAACCAGCAGCGCCCGCTCGATGCGGGCGCAAGACAATAGAAGCCCTGTTCGGCCGCAAGGCCGGACAGCGCCCAACCCTCCCCCCAGGGAGGGCGCTTCACGCCCACCCTAGGCTCGGGCGCTGACCTGAGCATCATAGATCAAACCCCAGCCCAGGACCTCTCCCATGGACCGCAAACTTCTGCTCATCATCCTTGACGGCGTGCCCTATCGCAATTTCCGCCGCCTGTTTGGCAACCTCGAAGGCTGGGTTGCATCTGGCGATGCGCGCATCTGGAAACACCGCGCGGTGCTGCCCTCGATCTCCGCGAGCTGCTATGCCTCGATCCACACCGGGGTCAGCCCGCAGGAACATGGCTGCACCGGCAACGGCAATGTCTTTCGCCTCAGCCACGACGATGTGTTCTCTCAGGTGCGCAAAGGGGGCGGCACCACGGGCGCTGTGGCGCATAGCTTCTGGTCGGAGTTCTTCAACCGCTCCCCCTTCGATTATGTGCGCGACATTGAGTATGACGAACCTCAAAGCGCCACCATCAACCATGGCCGCTTTCACTCCATGACCGGCTATGGTCACGACAACCAAATGACGCCCTCGGATGTGGATCTCTTTGCCACGCTCACCAACCTCTGCGGGCGCTTTGATCTGAACTACGGCATGTTGCACACCTGCACGCTGGACAGCATGGGACACCGGTTCTTTCACGAAAGCGCCGAGATGGACAAAGCCTGCTTTGTCATGGACGAGATGCTCGCGCCTTTTATTCCGCGCTGGCGCGCCATGGGCTATGAGGTGATCGTGACTGCAGACCACGGTCAGGACGAACGCGGCCACCACGGCGGACGCCATCCGCTGCAACAGGAAACTGCGCTTTATTACTTTGGTGATGCCGAAGGCCCGGCTGAGGATGACGTGATCGACCAGCTACAGCTGGCCCCGACGATCCTCAATCGCCTCGGCGCACCTGTTGCACAGAGCATGAAAGCTGGGGCATTCTTGCGCTGAGGTCACGCATTTCGGCCTCGCCCAGCCTTTCATGAGGTCCGATATGAAGCTCATTGTTCCCCTCCTCGCACTCGCCGCAGCCACCCCGGCTGTGGCGGGGGATTACTGCGCTGATCTGTGGTTCACGCGAAACGCCATTATAGATCGCGCCGGATATTGCTTTGGCTCCACATTGGGGCAGCGGCTGTTTGACAATGGCGACTGCATCGCAAAATCCGTGAGCCTCTCTGATGCGGATAAGGCCAAGGTGGCCCTTATTCAGCAACAGGAAAAAGATGCCGCCTGTCGCGTCGACACCAATCGCACAGCACTGGATCTGCCGGATATCGCCACCCGCAGGCGGCTCATCGATCTCCCCGTCAGCGATGGCTTGGAAAGCGCCTGTATCGGCTGGCTGGGCGATCCGGTGCCCCTGCGCGCAGGACACAGCCAGAATACGAACGTCATCGGGCAAATCCTTCCCGGCGACACCATCAGCTATGGCCACCTCCCGGAGGGCGGCTGGACCTATGTCACGATCTCAAGCGGTGACTGGCAGATCAAAAGTGCGGGCTGGTATCACTTTGAGGCGTATCAGGAAACCTGCGCACAATACGCAGGCTAACGCGCTCATACCGCCACGGGCTTGGGCCTCCATGCGCCAAACAAGGCCGCCGCCGCGATTGCAATGATCCCAAGCCATGACAGTGGCGTCGGCAAATGGCTGAACAACAAAAGATCAAACAGCATCGCCCAGATCAACCCCGTGTAGTCAAACACCGCCAGCGCAGATATCGGACTGCGCGCCACCGCCTCGGTCGAGGCAATATGCGCAAGACCACCAAGCAGCCCCGCCCCGATCAGCAGTGCCCAGACCGATGACGTCAGCGTCAGCCAGCCAAACGGCAGCGTCGCCAGACCGATCACGCTACAGGTCAGGGCAAAGTAAAACGCAATCGCCGCCGGGGTCTCATTGCGGGTCAGCGCTTTGACATGCACCCGCACCACCGCCATCGTCAGCGCATAGGCAAGCCCTGCCCCGATCCCCCAAAGAGCCCCCTGTCCCGGTGTCTCAAGCGCGTCCCACAAAAAAGCAACCGCGCCCAGCAGCCCCAAAATCGCGCCAAGAATGACCGGAACGCTCAGACGTTCTCCGAGAAAATGCGCCGCCAGTGGCAACGTCAGAACCGGCGCGAGGTAACTCAGCGCCTGAGCATTCGCCACCGGCAACCAGATCAGGGAGGCGAATGAACATAGCATCGCAAAGGCCCCAAAAAGGCTGCGCAGGATATGCCCGCGCGGATTGCGAGTGCTGAGTTGTGCCCTCAGGCCCGCCTGCGCGCCACGCCGAAGCGCCGCATAGATGGTAATCGGCACTAAGGCCACCGCCGAGCGCCAGAATATGATCTGCCCCAGTTCAGCCTGTTGCCCAACCGCATGGATCAGCGCTGACATTGCGGTGATCAAAAACACCGCCAATATCCTCAACCCAAACCCATAATGTAATGAAGACGTTACCCCAGAGATCGCGGCATTGGTCACATTGCAAATCCAGACCTAAAATGAATTCCCCCGGAGGGCTTAATCCTCGTAGGGCCAGATTTCTTGACCAAGCCCCTCGATTGCCAGCACGATCCGCTCAAAACTGTCGCGCGCACGGCCCACGCTGTGACGGGCGCGCAGGTATCCGTGTACCAGTCCCGCCTCATTGATCCACTCTGCCAAGCCCCCTGCGGCGTGGATCGCATCGCGATAAGCGCGGCAATCATCGCGCAGCGGGTCGCAATCGGCTGAAAACATCACCGTTGGCGGCAGCCCTGCAAAATCGCTGTCCTGCAATGGCGCATAGGTGGGGTCATTTTGCACCTCGGTGCCGCCGCTGCGAATGCCTGCATAGAATTTGACATCCTCAAGCGTCAGCATCGGCGCCTGCGCATGTTCTGTATAAGAGGGCAAAGCATGATCGCCACCAAGCCCCGGATAGATCAGCACCTGCCCCAGAACGTCATCTATGCGGCCCCGCGCGTGCTGCGCGACACAGGCGCTGAGCATGCCGCCCGCACTGTCGCCTGCCAGCACCACCCCGCCCTCATAGGTCTTGGCGATCCATTCCAGAACCGCCCATGCGTCATCAAACTGCGCCGGGTGCTCATGTTCGGGGGCCAGCCGATAATCCACCGAGACCACGCGATACCCGGTCTGCTCGCAAATTTCAGAACACACATCGTCGTGGCTGTTGAGGTCGCCCACCACAAAACCGCCGCCATGGCAGTACATCACAGTGCGGGTTGGATCGCCCGCCTCATAGATACGCACGGAAACGGTGCCGACGATGTGCTCGCTCACCTCGACCACGGCAGAGCGCGGTTTGCGAAACGCCGCGGCCATTTTGTTATAGACCTCGCGCTGCTCATCAATGGAGAGATCCACAGAGTCCTCCGGGTAATGCCGGCCCGTCTCCCGGATAAAGGCCCAGGTCTCTTCGTCGATCAGCTTTTCATAATCCATCACACTCACCGTCGCTGGTGTCACTCAGATGGAGCCTAGGACCGCAAAAGCCTGTTGAAAACGGCAAAATGCAAAAAGCACGCCAAACGTGGCGTGCTTTGCAATCTCATCGGGCTGGCTCGGTTGGGTTCAGGCTTTGGCCTCTTCCCACGGGCGGGTGTAGACCGACAGAACATTGCCCACATCCTCGGCGCTGCTGCCGTTCAGGACAATCTGCGCCACCAGACCGCGTTTCTTGTCATCAATCACAGACCCCACCCGCGCATTGAGGCCCGCGCTCTCCAACGCCCCATCATAGATGCGAGTGATTGCATGGCGGCGCAGGTCGGGTTTGAAAATCTTGCCCACTGCGGTCTTGGGCAGTTCGGGCATGATTGTCATGTGTTTCGGGATTGCAGCGCGCTCCCGGACGTGGCGCTTGCAGTATTCCAGCAGTTCCTCTTCGGTGGCCGTTGCGCCATCCACCAGTTCGACAAAGGCACAAGGCAACTCTCCCGAATGCGCGTCGGGCTGGCCAATGGCCCCCGCAAAGGCCACCGCATCATGACCCAGCAGCGCTTCTTCGATGTCGGCGGGATCAATATTGTGACCGCCGCGAATGATCAGATCTTTGGCCCGCCCGGTGATCCAGAGGTAGCCATCGGGATCGACCCGCCCCAGATCGCCGGTGCGCAGGTATTTCTCCTGATAGTAGAGGTCGATGTTCTTGTCGGCCTCGGTATAGGTGTGGCCCGCAAACACGCCGGGGGTGGAGACGCAAATCTCACCGATTTCATCCGCGCCGCATTCCTGCATCCCGTCTGGGGTGCCCTTGACGATCTTCACATCGCAGTAGGGGAAGGGAATCCCGATGGAGCCCACCTTCTTTTCGCCCTCAACCGGGTTACAGGACACCAGACAGGTCGCCTCGGTCAGGCCGTAGCCTTCGACAATTGTGATGCCCGTGGCTTTTTCAAAACGGCGGAACAGTTCCAGCGGCAAAGGCGCAGAGCCCGAAAACGCGGTTTTTACGGTCGAGACATCCGCATTCACAGGCCGCTGCATCTTCGCCGAAATCGCCGTGGGTACGGTGATGATAAAGGTGATCTTCCAACGCTCGCAGAGCTTCCAGAAGTTGTCAAAGACGCCATCCCCGCGATAGCCCTGCGGCGTCGGGAACACCACATGCGCGCCAGAGGCCACCGCCGCCATCACGATCACATGGCAGGCAAAGACGTGAAACAGCGGCAGCGGGCACATGATGTTGTCTTCTTCGGTGAACAACAGCGTATGCCCCAGCCAGCCATTGTAAATCAGCCCCTCATAGGTGTGCTGCGCAACCTTGGGCATGCCGGTGGTGCCGCCGGTGTGGAAATAACACGCCACCCGGTCGCCATCGCTGTCGGCAAATGTCAGCTCGGTGGGCTGCTTGGCCAATTCACGGTTGAAGTTCTTGTAATCCGCATGGGCATGGGCCTTGTTCACCTTGGGGCGAATGAGCGGCACAATCCATGATTTTGGCGGCGTCAGATAGCGGTTGAGATCCACCTCCAGCACGGTTTTGACGTTGGGCGCATGGGCCACCGCCTCGGCCACTTTTTGTGGCACGTCGGTCTTGGGAAAGCCCTTGAGCGTCACCACCACCTTAGCCCCGGTTTCGCGCAGGATGGATGCGATCTGTTCCGGCTCCAGCAGCGGGTTGATCGGGTTCACAATCCCCGCCACCGCACCGCCCAAGAGGGTGATCAGCGTCTCATTGGCGTTGGGCAGCACATAGGCCACAACGTCCTTTTCGCCGATCCCAAGCGAGCGAAACAGATTGGCGGCCTGACAGGTCTTTGCCTTAAGCTCCCGCCACGTCAGGGTTTCCGCCTTATCGGTGGGGCCGGAAAAGATCTGATAGCTGACCGCGTCATTGTTCGGAAAACGCTCAGCCGTGCGTGACAGCAGACCATAGAGCGTACGTGGAACGTCGCGCTCCGCCCAGGTGCATTCCTGTTCGATCGCCGCGACATCCGCCACCGTTGCAAAAGTCATTCAAGTTCCTCCCCTGGGGCGGATCGGCATATGCCAAGCGCCCCCAATCGTCAATTTCGCAAGTCACAGGCACATCAGGCGACCCCGCCGTTTTCAACGCAATCGCAGCCCGTGCATCTGAGCCTAATTTGTTCCTCTGAGCCAAGATGATTGGAATTTGAAGACCACGCAAGCGAGACCGTAAATTCACGTAAGGGAACGCTCAAAGTGACGCTGCGCTATTTTGACCGGATCGCGGTCACGCAGGCGCATCACCCCCGGCTGGTGTGGCCGCAATCACCCGGATCTCGACCAATGCCCCCTCTCGTCTCAGTCCCGCAACCTCTACCGCGGTCCATGCGGGATATGGCGCGCGGACGTAGTCAGACCGGACCTCGTTGAACAAATCGAAATGTTCCCGCAGGCCCAGATGATAGCTCGTCATCTCCACCACAGCGCCAAAATCCAGCCCCGCTTCCCCCAGGACAGCCGCGACCTTGTCAAAGGCTTGCCGGAACTGCTGCTCCGGTGCGTCCGGCATGGTTCCATCCGGGCTGCTGCCGGTCATACCCGTCACAAAGACATGCCCGGCGGACAAAACGCCGGGCGACAGTTTGAGCGCCGCCACGGCCCCCTCTGCGCCTTCTGGAATTAGGGACTGATGTGTCATTTGCCTGCTCCTGCTGAACTCCGTCCTCGCCCGCCCAAACATCTGGCAGGGGACGTGTTCAGCATAGCAAGACTGTCAAGCCTGCGCCTGCCCGTCGGTAAACTGCAGACGCGCCAGACGCGCATAAAGCCCGCCCTCTGCCACAAGGCTCTCATGGCTGCCCACGGCAACAATGCGCCCCTGATCCATCACCACGATACGGTCCGCCTTTTTGACCGTCGCCAAACGGTGTGCCACCACAATGGTCGTACGGTCCCGGCTCAGGTCATCAAATGCCGCCTGCACCAGACGCTCGCTCTCGGCATCCAGCGCCGAGGTCGCCTCATCCAGCAAAAGCACAGGCGCGTCGCGCAGGATCGCACGCGCAATGGCGATGCGCTGCTTTTGCCCGCCCGACAGCATCACGCCCCGCTCGCCCACATAGGCGTCATAGCCTTCGGGCAGGTTCATGATGAATTCATGCGCGGCAGCGGCTTTGGCGGCAGCTTCGACCTCTGCATCCGTCGCATCGGGGCGACCAAAGCGGATGTTGTCACGCGCGGTAGCGGCAAAGATGATCGGGTCCTGCGGCACCAGCGCGATATGACGACGGAAGACATCCCGCATCAGCGCTGTCAGCGGCACACCGTCCAGACGCACCTCGCCCGATTGCGGATCGTAAAACCGCTGGATCATCTGGATGATCGTGGTCTTGCCCGCCCCCGACGGGCCGACAAAGGCAACCGTTTCCCCCGGCTGAATGGTCAGGTTCACCTGATCCAGCGCCGATGTATCTGGCCGCGACGGATAGGTGAAAGAGACATTATCAAACCTCAACTCACCGCGCACAGGTTCCGCCAAGGTCTGCGACTGCACCGGGTCGCGCACACTATCGTCGGCCTGCAACAGCTCCACCAGACGCTCCGTTGCGCCTGCGGCACGTTGCAGCTCGCTCCAGATTTCCGAGAGCGCCGCGACAGAGCCTGCCACCATCACCGCGTAGATCACAAATTGCACCAAGGCGCCCTCGCTCATGGAGCCAAAGCGCACATCATTCGCCCCGATCCACAACACGCCGACGACGCCGGAAAACACCAGAAAGATCACAATCACAGTGAGCCACGCCCGCGTCTGGATGCGCCGTTTGGACACCTCATAAGAGGTCTCGGTCATCTCAGAGAAATGCTGGCGGCTCAGATCCTCATGGGTAAAGGCCTGCACGGTCTGCACCGCGCCCAGAGCCTCGCCCGCATTGCCCGAAGAAGCGGCGATCCAGTCCTGATTTTCCTTTGAAATTGCCCGAAGACGACGGCCCAGAAACAGGATCGGCACGATCACCGCAGGCACGATCAACAGCACCAGCGCCGTGAGCTTGGCCGAGGTCAACAGCATCAAGACCAAACCACCGAGGAAAATCAACAGGTTGCGCAGCGCAACAGAGGCAGAAGAGCCCAGCACCGATTGAATAAGCGTGGTGTCGGTGGTGATGCGGCTCAGCACCTCGCCGGTCATGATGCGCTCAAAAAACGCCGGGCTCATGCCGATGATCCGGTCAAACACCGCCTTGCGGATGTCGGCGACCACCCGCTCGCCCAGTTTCGTCACCAGCGCGTAGCGCAGGCCCGTGCCAAAGGCCAACAGCGCGGCCATAATCATCGCCGCCGTAAAATACTGGTTCAACAATGCGGCATCGGTGATGCGAAAGTTATCAACCACCCGCCGCACGGCCAGCGGTAGCGACAGCGACACGCCTGCAGTCAGTGTCAGCGCGCCAAGTGCGGCAAAAATCATGCCGCGATATGGGCGCATAAACGGCCAGAGCGCCTTTAGAACTCCAATTCGGCGCGAGGTTTCGCGTTCCTCGTTGCCGCCCGCATTTTGCACTGCACGTCGTGCCATGAGCGCTCCTTTGTTCGCCGCCTGAAGTCTGGCGCGCAAGGCGCACCCGTTTAGTGCGTGTCATGGCCCTGCACCACAGGCAGGTCAAGGCTGCATTCTCGGCAAGGCTGGGAACAATCGACGCAGCCGCAGGATAACAAACAGGACCCAACCGAGGAAAAAGTGCCACACCGGCAATGGTTTATCCCCTGTTTTACAGCTAGCCCCAATCAAAGATCCTGCGCGGCGGCCCCCCGTGGGGAATGCACCGCGCGCTATATTTCCGGCCCAGCCGGGACAGAGCCAACGGGGGGACTTCCCCCCGAGACCTAAAGGGATGCGCTCAGGCTCAGTTTCGTGTAAAAACCCCCAAACCGTTCAAAATATACATATTATTCAATTACCTAACAGCCATTTCTGGCCTGCAAAAGGACTACACAAAGATGAAGGTATTTCTCGGCATCCTTGCAGGGGTTTTGGTAGTTGCCATACTGGTGGTGGAATGGGGTTTATGGGTCTTAAGCGGCTCCCCGGCACCCAATATTCCACCTGCCCGAACTCCCGCTCCAGCGGGATTTGATGCCTCTGCATATCAGGACATGGACTCTGTAGTATCGACCGAGGATGCAGATGTCCGGGTCCTCTCCAGCGATATAGGCTTTCGTGAGTATTACACAATCCCAGATCTGGGAGTCACTTACCTGATCCTCTCGACCGCCGAGGGCAAGGAACGTTTTATATTCCTCAACGCACAGGGACAGGAGATCGGAGAAATCATCGATCAGCCTCAGGCATTTCCGCTGGGTCGATACATCGTGACGCTGGATGGGTATTATGCCGTTTCACCCCAGAGCGTGACTGAGCGTCTTCCATATGTTGATGTCGAAGCGCCCTCTGCCGCTGACCTCAAAGCAATGGCCGAGGAAAGCACCCACTATCGCTCCTACTCACATACAGATCTGCCGGGAAATGACCTTGCAAAGGGGATCAATCGCCAGATGCATGTCATGCTCCATGATGGCGTCTGGAAGCGGTTCACCACCCCGGAGCCGCAGCTCACGGATTGGAAAGGGGCAGATTTTCCGGGTCTCATGCAAACATATATCGCCTATCGGTCTGGCTACGGACCCAGTGTCGACAATACCGGACGCCGGCGTTTCCGCGTGGAACTCACGCATTTCGACCAGAATGAATTCCTGCCGCGTCGCGGTGCAGCTTTTGGTAGCCCGACGGGTCAAGGACGTCAGGCGCAATGGATTGGCACAGGGTATTACACAGTATTCATCGACGACAAACCTGTGCTGCGCTTTAAGCTCAACAATGATCGCGAATACATCGGCAGAAAGGGCACGGATCTGTTCACGGGTTACAGCCCTGAGGGTGCGTTCATCATACTCGAGAAGATATATCGCAATGGCCAGAAGCAAGCGCTGATCGTGCGGGATGCGCGATTAAACGAGCGCTGAGCCAGTGCGGCGTTCCCTGCCCGTTTCATTCCATACGCCATCCCGGAGACCGGAATGCTCGACACCAGACATCGCCTAAAAAATTGACACGTTTAAAATGTTAAGTGAAGTTCGCTTTGCGTGGGCGGTCTAAACGCCGTTATTAATTTCAAAATCATGATTTAGCCATATTTTCACGCAAGGAGAGATTCGAAATTTGCTGTATGTAGGCCTGCGTGAGGAGTGTCAGGACGTTCAGCGTAAGGAGAGAGCGAATGCTGAAGATCTCGCCTGAACTTGCGATATCCGTGGCCGCTCAGAATGATCTGGTGCGCGCGGATCTCCCTACCCGCTTTGCCTCAATCACCATCGTCTCTCTGTTATCGCTGTTTTTCCTGCCCGCGACAGTGCTTGGGGCGGTCTATCTCGCTTATGCGGTGACTGAGATCGTTGGTGTCTTCGTCTATCGCATGCTGGCAAGGGAAGTGACCTGGCGCGGGATTGTGCTGTTTAGCACTTCTGCCTTCCTCGGGGTCTGGATCTTCAATCTGATCCCGTTGCTGTTGTTCCTTGAGCAAGATCCCTTCCTCAAAATGATCGGAGCAATGTTGCTGATCATCGCGCTCAATCATTGCGTGGTGGCCCGCGCGACGTGGAT
Organism: Tritonibacter mobilis F1926; assembly: GCF_000376545.2. Lineage (NCBI taxonomy): Bacteria > Pseudomonadati > Pseudomonadota > Alphaproteobacteria > Rhodobacterales > Paracoccaceae > Tritonibacter > Tritonibacter mobilis. The sequence continues at coordinate 1,039,218 of NZ_CP015230.1, read as the reverse complement.
ATTCTTCGGTTTTTTGACCACACTCCCGATCATTTGCGTGGTCGGGTTCATCATCGTCAGCTTCCTGAGAGAGTTTGCGACTCCGGCTGAGATGGCGACCACGGCGATCATCACTGTGATCGGTGCCGCCTACATGCTCCATGCCCTGTGGACCCAGCATCGGTTGACCGCACGCCTGCGAGCGGCGCTGGAGGAAGCAGAAGCCGGTAGCCGCGCCAAGAGCCGGTTCCTCGCCGCCATGAGCCATGAGATCCGAACGCCCCTCAACGCGATCTGCGGCATGTCGGAACTCATCGACGAGGAAAACAAGGATCGCCCGCTGCTGCAGGAGCGCAGCAAGCTGTTGCGCACATCGGCGCTGGCACTGGCGGGCATTCTCGATGACGTGCTGGATCATGCGAAGATCGAGGCCGGGCTGATGGAGTTGAGCCTGGCGGCTGCGGCACCGGCGGTAGAGATCCGGAGCGCCATAGAGATGTTCCGTGCCTCGGCCGAGGACAAGGGGTTGCGGCTCGAGTTCACCATAGACGAGAGCCTGCCGGCCTACGCCGAATGCGATGCCCTTAGGCTGCGCCAGGTCATCGGCAACCTGTTGTCGAACGCCGTCAAATATACCGACACGGGTCAGGTGACGGTGCATGCCAGCGCCGTGACAGAGGGCGATCACGCGATTATTGAGGTCAAGGTCGCAGACACCGGGCGCGGGATGACGCCGGAGCAGACCGAACGGCTATTTCAGGACTTTTACCGGGCGGTTGACAAGAATGCGCCCACCGTGCCCGGCACTGGGCTGGGCCTGTCGATTGCCCGGCAGTTCGCGCGCATGATGAACGGTGACATTACCTTGACCACCAGCCCGGCTAAGGGCAGCTGCTTCACCTTTACGTGCCGCGTGCAGGTTCTGGAGATGACGGCCCTCTCTGGCACCAATCCGCCCAACCAAGATACGATCTTCACCGACCTCGGGGTGCGGTCCATCCTGCTGGTGGATGACACCGCCTCCAACCGACTGGTGGTACGCTCCTTCCTGAAGGACTTTGATCTTGACCTCATAGAGGCCTGCAACGGCGCCGATGCGCTTGCCATTCTCGATCATTCCTCCGTGGATCTGGTTCTGCTGGACATGAAGATGCCTGTGATGGATGGGCAGGACACCCTGTTGGCCATGACCGCGCGCGGCGGGCGGATTGCCGCGACTCCGGTGGTGATGTTGACCGCAAATGCTGCGCCCGAGGATCGCGAACTGTTTCTGAGCTTGGGCGCGGTCGGCTATATCGCCAAACCGGTCCGCAAGGCACAGCTGCTCGCAGAAATCCAACGTGTCGCCGCAGCCCATGGTCATAAGCCAATCGAGACCAGACAGAGCGCGCGCACGGGCACCTAAATGCCGCGCGTACGCCGACCTCTCGGGTCGATCATCCCCCCAAAACAATGCCAAGACCTGCCTCTTGGCCGCCAAATCTCCGTCATTAACGGTTAATTTACCGACTCACCTAAAAGTTGATTAAAATTATTGAAACTGCCGCAGCTGACCTTGGGCGCTGCGGGAAAAGGCGTGGCGATCCATGCAGTCAACTGAAATCACTTTTGATAACTTGGGCGAAACTGGCGACTTGTTCACTGCCCTTCTGCGCGCGCGCTATCACCATTTCATCATGGTGCGCGGCTGGCCGATGCCGAATGTGCGGGGTCTGGAGTTCGACCAATACGACACACCGGAAAGCGTCTATTGCGCCATCCATGATGAGGCCTCGGTGCAAGGTGGCTTTCGCATAACACCAACCACTGCGCGATGCATGAACTCCACCTACATGCTGCGCGACGCACAGCGTGGCCTGTTGCCAGATCTACCGCGGGATGTGCTCGACACAGAGGCACCGCAAGATCCCCATATCTGGGAGGTCAGCCGGGTCTTTGTCTCCGACCGCCTGAAGAGCCGTGAGCGCATGCTTGTACGAAACGCCATGGGGCGCAGCTTTGCGCAGCTTTCACAGAAATGGCGCATCAACGCTTTTCTCTGCCTGACCTCCGTGACATCCGCGCTGTTGACCCGGCGCTCTGGCCTCGAGCTGACGCCAGCCGGTCCTCGCTTTGACGCGGCTGGAGAGATCTGCCAAGCCTACCACCTGAAGGTGCGCAGCCGCACTCCCGCAGGACTGCCTCAGATGCGGGCTGAGGGCATTCGCAACGCGGGCTAGGAAATATGCCGACCGGGGGCTATTCAGTCGTGTTTCTCTCGCAAGCCCCTCGCCTCTGCCGTCTCGGTGACGGATGCTCCGACGCCCGATCATGAAAAGAATCCTTGCATTGTTGCGGCAAAACGACCATCTGTGGCTGGCTAACGTTTCTTCTCTTCGAATCTCTGCTCCCGTGAAAACGGTATCGGTTGGTCGACTTGGATCAACTTTTGCCGACCTGTCGCAATTCTGCGGACAGATTTTTTAGGAGATTACGGATATGGCCAATGGCACCGTGAAATGGTTCAACTCTACCAAAGGCTTCGGCTTCATTCAGCCTGAAGATGGCACTCAGGACGTGTTCCTGCACGTGTCCGCAGTTGAACGCGCTGGGATTAACCGCATCGATGACGGTCAGAAAGTGACCTACGACCTCGAAAGCGGTCGTGACGGTCGCACGTCTGCCAGCAATCTGGCACTCGCTTGATAACCATTGCTGGGGAGAAGGACAGATGACCGACGCCCCAGCAAACAAAGACAGCGTGGATATCTTCGGGTATCTATCTGTATCTGCAGCAAAATCAAAAACTGCGGGTGCACTGTCTTCGGCTGATAGAACAACTCAAATCGTCAAGCGACTGCAAGACGAGGAAGCCAAAGCAAACGCAGAAAAGACCGCACGTCTTAGAGCGTTTCGGAAAAAGAGTGTTCAAAAATCGGGGGAGTGATCCGCTCCCCCTATTGCTTCCTTGCACTGCGAGAGCATGTGCAACGTGCAAATCCCTCCAAGCAAATGCGTTGAGTGGCCCCACCTTGAACAAGGTGATCGCTCCGCACCTCGCTTGGAGAACCTGTGGCGAGGCCCGCCTCGCCACAGGCGCTTGCAAGACATTGCAGCTCCCCACCCCGAAGTTCTGCAGCGCGTTCATCGCGTGGCGCGAGCGTGCGGCCTCCCACCGATGAGATTGCTTGGTGTGTTCCTTGGCTACATGTGAGCGCCATCTCAATCTACCCTCCATCACGTCAAACACATCCGCTCGCTGCAAAACAGACCATCCACGGCCACACGCAGGCCAAGACCTCGGAGGTCTACACAATAGGTGTGGAACGGTGGCGTCTGGCAAAGGATGCCATGGCCAAATTGGAGGGGCTGGATTGGTAGATGTGTCCCACGGGGCTTTTGAACGCGGGACAAATCACCCCTTAAGAGGCTGATATACCTAGCATTTGAGGGAGGATTTGGAGCGGGTAGCGGGAATCGAACCCGCACCTTAAGCTTGGAAGGCTCTTATGATACCATTTCACCATACCCGCTTCGTAGACCGTGGTGTATGTGAAGGATTTTTGGCCGTCAACCACATATCCGGGATTTTTGCACCTTGCAGCCGCCAAAGCGCCAGCCACACGGGCTTGCGCCAGCTGCGCGACGCAGATCAAACCGCAGTATTTCCACCGCTGGCCCTTTCCCAAGTGCAGGCGGCGATCTAAGTTCTGGGTCTCAAAGCAGTTTTAGGACCCACATGAGCGCGCGCCCCAGCATTGCCATTCTCACGTCGCACGGCCAGCCTTCTGCGCCGCCGCCGCCGGAAATCCATCTCGCTGCGGTGGCCGCAGCGGTGCAGGATCATCTGCCGGGGTGGGATGTGCGGTCCGCGACCCTCTCATCCAAAGGCTTCCTTGAGGCCGCCATGCGCGAAGATGGTGCGGTGATCTACCCGTTTTTTATGGCGCGCGGCTGGTTCACCGGCAAGGTGCTGCCCGGCAGGCTCTCCGGCTGGCGCTACCATATGGCGACGCCCTTTGGGCTGGACCCCGCGCTCCCTGATCTTACGGTGGCGGCAATCCGCGCGGAACTGGCACGTCGGGGCTGGCAGCCCGAGGCCTCCGAGATCTTGCTGGCCGCCCATGGTTCTGCGCGCGGCCCCAAAGCCGCCGAGGCCGCCGAGGCTTTTGCCGCCAAGCTCCGCCCTGCCCTGCCCGGCCTGCGCCTGATCACCGGGTTTGTCGAGCAATCGCCCTTTATCGCAGAGGCTGCGCGGGACTGTGGCCCCCAAACCCTCTGCCTGCCTTTCTTTGCGCAATCAGGCGCCCATGTGCGCCACGACATTCCCGAGGCCCTCGCCGAGGCCGGTTTTCAAGGCGACCTGCTGCCGGTCCTCGGTGCCCTGCCCGATGTGCCACGCCTGATCGCCAACGCCATCGAACGGGCACAGGGGGCCGAGATGTCGCCGGTCGATATCGACTAGAGATTTCGCATACACCAAGTGCCGCGCCCCTATCGGCGTCACAACATGTGTCTCAATCAGTGTAACATCGTGCAGTTATGCTACTGCAGTACCTTGCAATTCTGCCTCGAACGGCTGCTATCAGAGATGCCAAAACTGCGTATAACTTGTGTCGACTTAGACAGCGCTGTAATGGCTGCCATATTTGGTGCCGATCAGAGGCTATAGAAACGTGCGCATTATTAAATTCCTTATCGCAAGCCTCTTTTTACTACAGCCCGCGTACGCGGATGTTGTTGAGGTGCCCCTGCTATCCGATGGAACGGTGAACCTTGATGCGGTGATGTCGACCCTGAATTTCGCGTTCCCCATCCATTCAGATGGAGCGCTTCCTACTGATTTCACTGGAGAGATGCTCGGAGAGAAGTTTTCAGGGCGTGTGATTGACGTTGACTCAAAGCAAAGCTTTACCCTCGCGATTGATGCTCCGACACATTCCGAGCACGGGAATTTTTTGATTGCAGTATTGGCGACCGACATCATCTGTCTACGGAGCGGATCTTCACCTGGTCCCGTGCTTTGGAAGGACACAAGAAAACGTGCTGGCACGATTTGGGAGGTCTCTACCTCCTGTGCTAGCGCAACTGATTGAGCTCACTTAACGTGAGTTCCATTTCCAAGGTCATGCCTTTGAGGGCCAACCTCTAAAATCAGCTCCGTCCGCAACCTGTGAACTCAGTTTTCAAAATTGAATGACCACAACACGGAGGTGGGGTGTCGGCCCTGCCGCTTCTGCTGTGTAAAATCGGGTTATGTCCATCACTCCCGCTGCGCCCCTTTTCAATTAGCATGGCTTTGCCCCCTCTCGCGTACGCGACAGTCAGTTCCATCTGACATTCAACCGCCTCTCGCCCGCAGCCTTTGCCCGCCTCTGTCGATAATTTTTGATCAAATTCTCTTGCCAGAGCCATCTGGCCGCGCCAATGTGTCTTTAGCAAGACAAGGAGCACGCGCATGGACCTCTCTGCGCTCAGAACGATCCGCATCGCCGCCTGTGACCTCAATGGACAGATGCGCGGCAAACGACTTCCCGCTGGCATGGCGGCAAAACTGGGCGAAGGCTCGGCCCGGATGCCGTTCTCGGTCCTCAACGTCGACATCTGGGGCCGCGACATCGAAGACAGCCCGTTGGTGTTTGAAACCGGCGATGCCGATGGCATCCTGTTGCCCACCAAACGCGGCGCGGTGCCGATGCCCTGGCTTGCGACCCCTTCGGCGCTGGTGCCGATGAAGATGGTGCATGAGGACGGTCGCCCCTTCCTTGGCGATCCGCGTCAGGTGCTGGCGCATGTGCTGGACCGCTACACCGAAAAAGGCTGGCAGGTGGCCGCCGCGACGGAACTCGAATTCATCCTGATCGACGACGCCGGCACCGAACCGCTGCCGCCGATTGACCCCCTCACGGGGCGCGCGCTCGATCAGCAATCGGTGCTCTCGATTGCGGAACTGGACGCCTATGACGACTTCTTTACCGATCTTTATGACGGAGCCGAGGCGATGGGCATCCCGGCACAGGATGCAATTTCCGAGGCCGGTCTGGGCCAGTTTGAAATCAACCTGACCCATCAGGACGCCATGCGCGCCGCCGATGACACATGGCTCTTTAAGGCGCTGGTCAAAGGGGTCGCGCGCAAACATGGCTTTGCCGCAACCTTTATGGCCAAACCCTACGCTGAGGAATCCGGCAACGGCATGCATGTGCATTTCTCGGTTGTGGATCGCGACGGCAACAACATCTTTGACAATGGCGGCCCCGAGGGCACGCCTGCGCTGCATGCTGCCGTGGCGGGCTGCATCAACGCCATGCGCGACAGCACGCTGGTCTTTGCCCCGCATGGCAATTCCTACGACCGTCTGGTGCCCGGCGCCCATGCCCCGACCTCTGCCGCCTGGGCCTATGAGAACCGCACCGCCGCCATTCGTATTCCCGGTGGCAGCCCCAAGGCGCGGCGCATCGAGCACCGGGTCTCGGGCGGCGACATCAACCCCTATCTGATGCTGGCAACCGTCCTTGGCGCGGCCCTCATCGGCATGGAAGATGGCGCAACACCCCCGCCCCCCTCCGAGGGCAATATCTACGACATCGAAGGCCTGCCGCAGTTGGCGGGCAGTTGGGCCGAGGCGATTGACCTCTTTGAAAACAGCCCCCTCATCGCGCGCATCCTGCCGCCAATGGCGATCCGCAATCTGGTGATGACCAAACGCCAGGAACTCCTTGGCTTTGCCGAGCGCCCGGCAGAGAGTCATTGGCTCTCGTGGCTGGAGGCCGTATGAGGCAGGGAGAGACCTCTGTGTCCTGCCCTTGTATTTTGATCATATTTGGTGACCTATGAAGATCGGCATCCTGCAAACCGGCCACGCTCCAGACGAACTGAAATCCGCCTCCGGGAACTACGATGAAATGTTCCGCACGCTCCTTGATGGGCATGGGTTCAGCTTTGACACCTATCCGGTGCTGGATGGCGTGTTCCCCGATGGCGCGGAGGCGGCGGATGGCTGGCTGATCACCGGATCAAAACATGGCGCTTACGAGGATCACGACTGGATTCCCCCGCTCGAAGATCTGATCCGCGAGATCCACGCGCGCAAGATGCCCTTGGTGGGGGTCTGCTTTGGCCATCAGATCATCGCGCAGGCCCTTGGCGGCAAGGTGGTGAAATATGATGGCGGCTGGAGCGTCGGCCACACCGAATATCGCCTGCATGGCGCACCGGTGCAGCTGAATGCCTGGCATCAGGATCAGGTGGTGGAGCTCCCCGCCGAGGCCCGCGTGATCGGCAAGAGCGATTTCTGCGCCAATGCCTTTCTGGCTTATGGCGACCACATCTGGACCTCGCAGCCGCACCCGGAGTTCGAGAACGCCTTTGTCGACGGGTTGTTGCGCACCCGTGGCAAGGGCGTGGTGCCCGATGAACAACTCAACGCGGCCGGGGCTTCCCTCGACCGCCCCACCGATTCCAACCTAATAGCCAACGAGATTGCCGACTTCTTCAAGAAAGTGAGGACCTGATGCCCACCCCGACGCGCTGGCAAGAGCAACTGCCCGAAGCAGCCAAGACCTATCTGGAGGGCCGTCGTCTCGACGAGGTTGAATGCGTTATCTCAGACCTGCCGGGCATCGCCCGAGGCAAGGCGGTGCCAGCGTCAAAATTTGCCAAGCAGGACTATTTCCACCTGCCCGACAGCATCTTTTACCAGACCATCACCGGCGACTGGGCGGATGCCGCGGACGAGGATGGCTGGATCGAAAAGGACATGATCCTGCGCCCGGACATGAGCACCGCCACAGCGGCTCCATGGACCGGCGACTGGACGCTTCAGGTGATCCACGACGCCTATGACCGCGACGGCGACCCGATCCCGTTCAGCCCGCGCAACGTGCTGAAACATGTGGTTGGCCTCTATGAGGCGCAGGGCTGGAAACCCGTGGTGGCGCCTGAGATGGAATTCTATCTGGTGGCCCGCAACGTCGATCCTGCCCGCGACATCCAGCCGATGATGGGCCGCTCTGGCCGTCCGGCGGCGGCGCGTCAGGCCTATTCCATGACCGCCGTGGATGAGTTTGGCCCGGTGATCGACGACATCTATGACTTTGCCGAGGCGCAAGGCTTTGAAATCGACGGCATCACCCAAGAGGGCGGCGCGGGCCAGTTGGAAATCAACCTGCGCCACGGTTCTCCGGTGAAGCTCGCGGATGAGGTGTTTTACTTCAAACGTCTGATCCGTGAGGCGGCGCTGCGCCATGATTGCTTTGCCACTTTTATGGCCAAACCGATCGCGGATGAGCCGGGCTCTGCCATGCATATCCACCATTCGGTGATCGACATTGAGAGCGGCGAGAACATCTTCTCCGGACCGCAAGGTGGCGAAACGGATGCGTTTTATCACTTTATCGCGGGGCTTCAGAACCACCTGCCCGCCGGACTGGCGGTGATGGCGCCTTATGTGAACTCTTATCGGCGCTATGTGAAAAACCACGCAGCCCCGATCAATCTGGAATGGGCGCGGGATAACCGCACCACCGGCATTCGGGTGCCCCTGTCCAGTGCCGCCTCGCGCCGGGTTGAAAACCGCATCGCAGGGATGGATTGCAACCCCTACCTCGGCATCGCGGTGTCGCTTGCCTGTGGCTATCTCGGGCTGATGGAAGAACGCCGCCCCACCCGCCAGTTCAAGGGCGATGCCTATGAAGGCGAAGGCGATTTCCCACAAGTGATGGGTCAGGCGCTTGATCTCTTTGAGGAGTCAAACGCCCTGCAAGAGGTGCTCGGCCCCGAATTCGCCCGCGTCTACAGCACGGTGAAACGGGCCGAATACGAGGAGTTCCTGCAAGTGATCTCGCCGTGGGAGCGCGAGCACCTGCTGCTGAACGTCTGATCCATTGGTGCTGCGTCCAGTCTCGGGCGCGGCACATTGGATATTTAAGAGAAGCTGAAAGACCAGCCCCCTGCGATCAATTTCCAGGGGTGGCAGACCCATGAGGCCGACCCGATGGCGCTGAACCTTCTGCACGCAAACGACCGCCCCGGCAAATATCCCCAAAGCTGGTATGCCGCCACCGCGACGCCGGGGGTGCATTACCCCTCGCTTTCGGGCGGGGTGCGGGCGGATGTCTGCATTGTGGGCGCGGGCTACACGGGGCTTTCCGCAGCGCTGCATCTGGCCGAAGCAGGACGCTCGGTGGTGCTGTTGGATGCGCAGCGGGTGGGCTTTGGGGCGTCGGGGCGCAACGGCGGCCAGCTTGGCTCTGGCCAGCGTCAGGACCAGGAAGCGCTGGAAAAGATGGTGGGGCAACAGGATGCCACCCATCTGTGGGCCTTGGGCGAAGAGGCCAAGGATCTGGTGAAATCCCTGATCGCCAAGCATCAGATCGACTGCCACCTGAAACCCGGCGTCGCCTGGACCGCCGAGAGCGCGCGGGACGTGCGACATCTGCATGACTATGGCCACCATCTTCAAGACCGCTATGGCTATGATCAGATTGAGATCTTAGATCAAGACGCCTGTCATGCCATGTGCCCCTCACCCGCCTATAAGGGCGGCATTCTGGACCATGGTGCGGGGCATCTGCATCCGTTGAATTTTGCTCTCGGTCTGGCCCGCGCAGCAACTGCCGCAGGCGCGCAGATTTATGAACGCAGCGAAGTCTTTGCCATCGAGGACGGCCCGCAGGTCGAGGTGCGCACCGGCGAGGGCACCGTGCGCGCCGATCATCTGATCCTCGCCTGTAATGGCTATCTTGGCGGCCTGAACGAACAGGTCGCCGCACGGGTGATGCCGATCAATAATTTTGTCGCCGCAACCGAGCCTTTGGGCGATGCCGCAGCGCAGGTTCTGGCCCGTGACGTGGCGGTAGCGGACAGCAAATTTGTGGTGAATTACTTCCGCCTCAGCCATGACAAGCGGCTGTTGTTTGGCGGCGGCGAGAGCTATGGCTACCGCTTTCCCAGCGATATTGCCGCCAAGGTGCGCGGCCCCATGAGCGAGATCTTCCCGCATCTTCGCGATGTAAAGATCGACTACGCATGGGGCGGCACTCTTGGGATCACTATGAAACGGCTGCCCTATCTGGCGCGGGTCTCGCCGCGCATCCTGTCGGCCTCTGGCTATTCCGGGCATGGGGTGGGCACGGCCACCCACGCGGGCCGTCTGATGGCCGAGGCCGTTGCTGGCCAAAGCGACGGGTTCAACACCATGGCCCGCATTCCCACCACGCCATTTCCTGGCGGTGCGCGTATGCGCTCGCCGCTGCTGGTGCTGGCAATGACGTGGTTTTCGCTGCGCGACCGGCTTGGGGTCTGATCCGACCTGTCGCGAGAGCCTTACCCGCTGTTTTAGATATTCGGGTGCGCTGGCCACAGGTCTAAATGTTCGGTGGACTCTGCCCAGAGTTTTAAATGTCCGGGGGCTCTGCCCACAGTTTTAAATGTTCGGGGGCTCTGCCCCCGGGGACCCCCGAGGTATTTCCGAAAAGATGAAGCAGACCTAAATCCAGCGAATCTGGTTTATTGCTCAGTGGGCCGCCTGCCGCACTTTGAAGGCAAAAACCTCCGCCTGAAGGCAACAGTTTCGTGAAATTCCTGCCAACTAAACCCCTGAGTACAGGGGAATCCTTGGCTTCCTTGCGCCATTGTTTTATAATTTTGAAAAGGTAAATTCAGGATTTTGAAATATGAAGCAGGCATCCTCCCCCCAAGTCCCGAACACCGAGGTTCCAAATGTGCATCAGGGCGAGCCAATCCCTGAGTCTGCGCGCGAAGCGATCGAGGCTTTGATGCAATCGGGCGATCTGTTTCGCTATACCGCGCCGCAGGATGCGCCGGTGTCGCTGCTTGAGACAGAGTTTGCCGAGCTTTTGGGGTCAAAATACGCGCTGGCGGTGTCGTCCTGCTCGGCGGCGCTGTTTTTGTCGCTCAAGGCGCTGGACCTGCCCCGGGATGCGCGGGTCTTGATCCCCGGTTTCACCTTTGCGGCGGTGCCATCGTCTGTTGTCCATGCAGACTGCGTGCCGGTGCTCTGTGAGGTGGGCGAAAACTACCGCATCAATATGGCCGACTTTGAGGCCAAGATTGATCAGGACATCGCGGCGGTGATCATCTCGCACATGCGCGGTCATACTTCGGATATGGATGCGATCATGGCGCTCTGTGAGGCGCGCGACATCCCCGTGGTCGAGGACGCGGCCCATTCGCTCGGCACCACTTGGCATGGGCGCAATATCGGCACGCTTGGTAAGGTCGGGTGTTTTTCGTTCCAATCCTACAAGATGCTGAACGCCGGCGAAGGCGGTATTCTGGTCACCAATGACGCCGATGTGGTGGCGCGCGCGGTGATCATGTCCGGCGCGTATGAGCACAACTGGCAGAAACACAAACCCGCCCGCGGCGACAATGGCACCGCGCTGGCCGAGGCTTTTGGCCGCTGGCAGAACCTGCTGCCGCTTTATAACCTGCGGATGAGCAACCTTTCGGCCGCTGTCATTCGCCCCCAGATCCCGGAGCTGGCGCGCCGGGTCGCGGATGGTCTGAAGAACCACGACTATGTGGCGGCAAAACTGAATGCGCATGCCAATTTCCACGTCCCCGCGCCTTTGGTGCCAGAACGGCGCGCCCCGGATTCGATCCAGTTCAATCTGGTCGGCATGGATGATGCGCAAATCGAAGCCTTTGCGCAGGCCACCGCAGCCAAAGGTGTGAAGGTCCAGATCTTTGGCCGCTCCACCGACAATGCTCGCGCGTTCTGGAACTGGCAGTTTCTGAAGGATCTGCCCGAGCTGCCCGAAACCCGCGCCATGCTGATGCGCGCCTGTGACGTGCGCCTGCCGGTGCGGCTGACGCAGGGGGAGCTGGATGTGATTGCACAGATCCTTTTGTCCTCGGTCGAGGAAACCATGGCCCGCGCTGCGGCGGCCTGACCGATCGGTCAGCCTCTCAAATTCCTCAGGGTCGCGTGAAGACGCGGCCCTTTCTTTTTGACCGGCCTGTGCCACCTGCCCCCGCCGCGCGTCAGCGCGGCGCCCGGACCAACTGGCGGCGCCACATCTTGATGTGGCGCCGCTGGGCGGGAGCGCTCCCGCGCAGCGGCAGGACATCAAAGATGTCCTGCAGCCCCTTGGGCCGGGCAGCGCGCCTGCGGCGCGCTGCCCTCCTCCCAGATTTCACCGAACCACAAAAAAGCCCCGGATAATCCGGGGCAATCTTATCTCAGGTGGCACACAGCCGCTTAGCTGAGTTTGGAGAGCTTTTCCTGCAACTCCGCCAACTGGCGTTTGATGGCGCTGAGGTCTTCTTCGCCCTCGGTGCCTGTGCCTTCTTCACCGCCACCGGTCCAGCCGCCGCCAAAGCCGCCTGTCATTGCCTTCAGGAACGCTTCTTGTTGGGCTTTCATCGCCTCGAACCCCGGGATCTGCGCCATCGGGTTCATGGCGTTCATATTCTCCATCATCTTCGACTGGCTGTCGCGCAGCATATCGAATGACGCCTGCAAGAACTGCGGCATCACCCCGCCGCCGGGCACCATATAGCTGCGCACCAGATCATTGAGCACATTGACCGGCAGCACGTTTTCGCCCCGGCTCTCATGTTCCGCAATGATCTGCAGCAAATACTGGCGGGTCAGGTCATCGCCGGTCTTCAGGTCGAGGATCTGCACCTCGCGCCCGTCGCGGATAAAGCCCGCGATATCTTCCAGCGTCACATAATCGCTGGTCTCGGTGTTGTAGAGCCTGCGGCTGGCATAGCGTTTGATGAGCAGAGGCTTATCCTGTTCCGCCATTCTCTTTTCCCCCGGAATTCTGCGCGTTGCAGAAAATCCTAGGCGAGCCGCTCACAAAAAGAAAGTGCTGAAAGCAAAAGGAGATGCCCCCATTGCCACCACATTGGCCGCTCAGACGGTGCTGCGCCTGCGATATCGCATTGGTCAGCACCTCTTTCTCGACAAAAAACTTTCGAATCGAGGCCACGGGGATCGATCTTTTGGCGAGGCCCCGGTCGATTATCGCCGCGACAACGGTGCAGACCATTTCACCTATATGGACAGCCCGCCGCCGGGCGCGGTGGATGCTCACCCGGATCGTGCCGCTTTTTTGCGTGAACTGGCCTCAGACCTGCGTGCATTTGCCAAAAGCTAGCCCCCAATGCCCCCCTTACAACCAATCGGGCACCACCACACTCTGCGTTGGTGTCCCAAATGACCGTGTTGCCGCCGAAATTATTGAACCGCCCACCAGCAACAGTCCGGTGAGCGGGATAGAACCGACCTTCGGCACGCCCTTGCGAGCATGCCGATGCCGTCGGTAACATTACGTCATTCAGCAAGAATGCGTGTGATCAGGTCAAGGGTCGCGCGGACCCGCGCTTCGTTGGGGTAGTTGCGGTTGGCAAGGACCACGACCCCCAGATCTTTGCGAGGGACCAGAGCAATATATGCACCGAACCCGTTCGTGGCGCCCGTCTTGTTCAGGATGATATCCTCATCGGACTGACCTGCCACCTCATGCATCGGTTGGGGATTGAGGATGAAGTCATAGCCATTCCCCTCCACCATGCGTTCCGGTGCGACAGGCCAGGGATAAGCCTCCCAGATCATGGCCTGCGTATAAAGTCGCGTCTGGAACTGCCCCTTCTGAGTGCGAGACACCGCATTTCGGATTTCAGGAGAGACATCCCCCTTCGCAAGCTCGACGTCCAGAAGTGTCAGCATGTCACGCGCAGAGGACTTTACACCATAGGCTTCATCGTCAAGAACGCCGGGTGTGACACGGATTGGCGCATTCGTTTTCCGGTCGTAACCATATGCGTAAGAGGCCGCCGCGCCCTCGGGAACATCGATCCACGTATTCGTCAGTCCGAGCGCGGGGAGGAGATCCGTCTGCAGGGCATCAGTATAGCTCATGCCTATCGCGTCGGAGGTGATGCGCCCCAGCAGGCCAATGCTGATATTGGAGTAGCTGCGCGCGCCCGGTTCAGATGGCTGCCAGTTTCCCAGCCAGTCCACCAGTTGATCGACATCTGCCACCTCACTTGGAACCTGCAAGGGCAAGCCACCGGAATGATGCGTTGCAAGATCCATCAGCGTCAGCTCCCCTGCCGGTGACCCTTGCAGGGCCGGAAGGTAGGTCGAGACCGGCGCATCAAGCGACAGCTTTCCCCGCTCCTCGGCCAAGGCCGCCAACGTGGCATTGAAAATCTTACTGATGGAGCCCAGCTCGAACAGCGTATCAGGCGTCACAGGCCGCTGGTCCTCGCGCGAGGCCAGCCCGGTTTGATAGAACTGGTGCTGCCCATTATGGGTTACGCCCACGATCAGGCCGGGAATATCGTAGTCCGCGATTACACTCTCAAAGCTTGCGGCGGCGTCAGTTTCAAACCTCTGCTGGCTGTCTTGCGCAAACACTGGGCTAAACGAAGCTGTCACGATCAGGGTGGAGAGGAGGAAGTTGCGTTTCATGTCTGGTCCATTTCAGTTTTCGAGGCTGAAATATCCGCAGCGGCGCGCAATAAGAAGACGACAACATATTGACCTGCATATAAGCTCAGCTCATGCCAGATCGTCCCGACCTTCCCCTGAATGCCTTGCGTACCTTTGAGGTGGCCGCACGTCAGGGCAGCTTTACCCGCGCCGCCATAGAACTTCGCGTGACGCAAGCGGCGGTCAGTCACCAGATCGCGCGGCTGGAGGATGTGCTGCGCGTGACCCTGTTCCACCGCACCCCGGCGGGGCTGGTCATGACCGACGCCGGACAGGCGCTGTTCCCGGTGATGGAGCGGGGGTTGGACGACATTGCCCGCGTGCTCGACCGCGTTGCCGGTGGCCCGCCGACCGAAATTCTCAACATCGGCGCCGTGACAACCTTCGCCGTGGGGTGGCTCATTCCCCGGCTTCAGGCCTTTGATCGGGCACATCCCGGAATCACGCTGCGTCTGTCCACTCACAACAATCGCGTGGAAATCGCCCGCGAGGGATTGGATGCCGCCATCCGCTTTGGCGACGGCCAATGGCCGGGGGTCGAAGCCTATCACATCATGGATGCGCCCATGGCGCCGCTCTGTTCCCCCAATCTGGACATCCAGACCCCGGCGGATATGCGCAAGCACACGCTTTTGCGCAGCTACCGAGCCGATGAGTGGTCCGCTTGGTTCGCGCAGGCCGGAGAGGCCTGTCCTTCCCTCACAGGGCCGGTTCTGGACAGCTCGCTTGGGCTGGCGGATGTTGCCGCCGAGGGCTTCGGCATGGCGCTGTTGCCTGTGTCGATGTTCCAACACCATCTTTATTCAGGTCGGTTGGTGCGCCCATTCCCAACGACCGTGACACTCGGGAGCTATTGGCTAACCGTGCCCAAAGATCGCCGGATAACGAGTGCTGCAAAGATACTGCTGGATTGGATGCAAAATGAAGCGGGCGATCCCCAACGTGGTGAATGATTAGATCCGGCTTGGCCTCAATCCCCTCGTCGCGTGACACATGAACGCCGACCGACAATATCGCCTCGGCATAGGTCAGACGGCAAGCCAATCACCCGATACCCACAGGCCGCACACATACAGGCCGCACATACAAAAGGGCAGGCGCGCGGCCTGCCCTTTTCTTCGGGGTCTCATCTCTTGGGAGGAGAGCTAAGTGAGCCCCCGGACTTTCCTTGCGGCGATTATTTCGCAGCAGCAGCTTTTTTCGCAGCGGTGGAGACCTCTTCGGTGGCCTTCTTCACAGCAGCGGTTGCTTCCTCGGACATGTCCTTGCCAGCCGCCATCAGCAGCTCAACGGTGTCCATCTGAACTTTTTTGGCAACTTCAGCAAAGGCCGCCATGTTCTCAGCCGCAACTTCAGCAGAAGCGGATGCGAAATCGGTTGCCGCTTTGGCGTAATCCGCAGGCTCTGCCTTCGCTTTGGAGATTTCACCCATTTTGGTCAGGGTGTCTTTGGTCCATTTGGAGGAGATTTCTGCATTCTTCTCAGCGGCTTGCAGCGCAACGGAAGACAGCTTTTCGTTCAAAGCTGCGGTGTTCTTGAAGAAATCTTCCATCGCGGATGTGTCAACCGGGAAGGATGCCATCATGTCTTTCATCATAGCGGAAAAATCTTGGGTCTTGGCCATGGTACTCATTCCTTAGTTTACGTGTCCCCGGCCACGAGCCGGTGGGGTCCCGAGCGGGCCACTCCCGCCGTTGCCCACAATATGCATGCCGCAGTGCAGCATTTCAAGAGATTTTTGCTGCGTTGCAGAAAATTCATCCTGTTTTTACGAAACTGCCATCTGAAGTGCACGCCTTCTGTCCCCACCTGTCCCCATAGGGGACAGCCTGCACTCATCTGCAGTCTTGGCCCAAATCAGAGCGGCTTATCCCGAATGTACGTGATGCCGCATGTGCGCAATTGCGCCCCTGCCCACGCCCTCAGATTGCCCTCAGACCACGCTCTGGTCCGAGAGCGATTTATGCGCCAAGGCGGCGATCAGATCGGTGCCCGTCACAATGCCCACCAGACGCTCTTCGTCCAGCACAGGCACCGCATCGACCTCCCCGTCCGCCATCATCGGCAACAGCTGCGCGACCGGCGCATCCGGGCTTACATAGGGGCTGGAAGCATCCATGATATCCGCCGCCCGCAAACGCCCCGTTCGCCCCGTTCGCCCCCCTGCCAGCAGATGCCGCAGCGCCGCGATATACCCGCCCTCCAGCGCCAGCGCCTCGCCCCGCGCTCGGGTGATCAGATGCAACTGAAAGATCACTCCCAGATACCGCTCCCCCTCGCCAACCACCGGGATCGAAGTAATCCGGTGCTGTGCAAACAGATCCGCCACCTCAGAAAGCCGCGCGCCGGGGGAGACTGTGATCAGGTCACGCGACATCAGATCCCGCGCCGCAATCGCGCCGCTGTCATGGGTTGCGGCCTGCAATTCCGCCGCACTGATCAGCCGCGCCAGATCCTCCACCCCGAGGTTAAAGCTCTGCCGATAACGGTCCAGAAGCGCGCTCAGTTCGTCTTGCGAGAGGCCAAGCCGCTCTTGTGCGGGACGATCCCGGGTGCCCTGCGGGCTTGGGTCATCGAACTGGCGAAACGGGTAGCGCCGCCCGGTCAGCCGCGCATAGGCCGCAGCCAGGATCACCAATGCGACCGTCCCCACGGCCACCGGCGCCAACGCAAACCCAAAGCCCAGCCGCTCCACCGCCTCCGGGCTCATGGCGGCGGTCATCGCAACTGCGCCCGCAGGGGGATGCACCGCGCGGCACAGCATGGTTGCCGCAATCGCCAGCCCCACCGCCAAGGCTACCCGCAAGGCCGGGTCCGCCACGCTCAGACAGACGGCAACCCCCACCAGTGCGGCAACCGTATTGCCCACAATGGCCGACCACGGCTGCGCCAGCGGGCTGTTGGGCACCGCAAACAGCAATACCGAACTGGCCCCAAACGGGGCCACCAGATACAGCCCCAGTTGCAGATCCACCGCAGGTGACAGCAGCAACAAACCGATCAGCGCCAGCGCCACCACCGCGCCCGCCCCCGCCCGCAGCGCCTCTGTCGCAGGCACCCGCGCCACCGCCGGGCCAAGGGATCGAAAAAACTGCTGCATAGGCTTGGCTCCTGCGGCGCGCGGCCTACCATCCGCCAGAGGGGCACAGACCCTCTGACCCACCGCAGGCCTGCGGGGTCAATACTTTAGCGCAAAGTTTCACCCTCGGAGGTGAAATGCAATCACCCGCCGCTATTGACCCGAATAGGGGGCAAAGCTGGTGCGATCCGCATCCGTGCGCGCCGGACGCCCCGACATGGGAAAGGCCCGCTGTGGACAGGCCGGGCGGTCACAGACCTTGCACCCCGCTCCGATGGGGGTCGCCAGATCCGGATTGCGCAGATCGACACCGCGCGCATAGACCAGCCGCTCCGCATGGGCCAGATCGCAGCCCAGCGCCACCGCGAACCGTTTGACTGGCGCTCCAAAGCCACCGGTGCCATGGCTCACCGTGCGCGCGATCCACAGGTAGCTGCGCCCATCCGGCATCTGCGCCACCTGCGTCAGCACCTCGCCGGGGCGGGAAAACGCCTCATAGACGTTCCACAGCGGACAGGAGCCGCCAATGCGCGAGAAATGAAAATCGGTGGCCGATTGCCGCTTGGAGATATTGCCCGCCCGGTCCACGCGGATAAAGAAGAACGGTACCCCCCGCGCCTCAGGCCGCTGCAAGGTCGACAGGCGGTGGCAAGTGGTTTCAAACCCCACGCCAAAGCGATGCGCCAGACGCTCGATGTCATAGCCTTCGCTCTCTGCCGCCTCCAGAAAGCTGCGATAGGGCAGGATCACCGCACCGGCAAAATAATTGGCAAGGCCAATGCGCAGCAGCGTGCGGGCATCCTCTCCGGCAAGGCCCGCGCCATCCGCAAGCTGCGCGATCACGTCGCCCTGCTCCAGAAATGCCAGTTGCGTGGCCATCTGAAACGCCCGCTGCCCCGGTGTCAGCCGCGACGACAGATGCAGCACCCCGGCACTATCGTCAAAGCGACGCAGGGCGCTGGTGTCGTCATCCATCGACACCCGAATCCCATGCCGCCCCGCAAGCCGCTCGTTCAGCCCCTCTGCCATTCGCCCGGCGCGAATGCCCTGCCCCAGCGCCTCGCCCGCCTCATCAAGCGCTGCGATATAGTTGCGGTTGTGGTAGAAATAGTCGCGCACCGCCTCAAAAGGCGCAGGCTCCGCGCCCGTCTCGCCGCTCAGACGCCCGGCCATCAGATCGACCTGTTCAGAGGTATCCCGCAGCCGGTTTTGCATGCTGATGATCGCCTGCGCGATGCCCGGCATATTGGCCGCAATCTCCCGAACCTCCGCCAGCGAGGCCGCTGCGCCCTGATCCGCCAGCGCGGCCCGCAAATCCGGGATCAGCCGGGCTTCTTCCGCCTCGGAGAACAGCTGCACATCCAGACCAAAAACCGCGTTGAGCCGCAACAACACCGGCACCGTCAGTGGCCGCTGATTGCGTTCCATCTGGTTCAGATAGCTCGGGCTCAACTCCAGCGTCCGGGCCAGCGCGGCTTGGGTCATACCCCGCTCCTCGCGCAGCCGTCTGAGGCGTACTCCCATATAGGCTTTCTTCACACCATCACCTTCGCAAAATTCGCAAAATCCAATGCCACCCTTCGCACGATTACGCATTTTCAGTAGTTTAGCCTATGTGTGCGGTTGTGAAAAGGTGGTGTTGCGAAACTTGCGAAGGCCCGGACGGCATGACCCAGCCCCCCTCAATCACCACCTCGGAACTGATCCTGCCGGATCAGGCCAACCACTACGGAACCCTGTTTGGTGGTCACGCGCTGCGGCTTCTGGCCAGTGCAGCCTTTGCCGCCGCCTACGCCACAACCGGGGGCGCCGTGGTCATGGCGGCGGTGGAGCGGGTGGATTTTGCCAGCCCGGTGCCCGTGGGCAGCCTGCTCGGTCTTGCCGCCCACGTGCTTGAGATCAGGCACAGCTCCATGACCATCACCGTCACCGGCACGCTCGGCGCAGAACACGTGCTGACGGCGCGGTTTGTGATGGTCGCCGTCGATGCCGAGGGCCGCCCCCGCCACATCCCTTCACCCTCCAAAAAGGAAGCGTAGTCATGAAGACGCATGAAGTTCGGACCTATAAATCCGCCGAGGATTTGCCCCGCGAAAACCAACTGGCCTGGAAAATTGCCGAAGTGGCCGCCGATCCGGTCGCGGTGGATGCTGATGTGACCGACATGATTATCAACCGGGTGATCGACAATGCCGCGGTCGCCGCAGCCTCAGTCGCCCGCCGCCCCGTCGCATCTGCCCGTGCCCAGGCCCTGAGCCATCCGATGTCCCCCGGCGCAACCGTTTTTGGCGTCGACAGCGCGCAGCGTGTCAGCCCCGAATGGGCCGCCTACGCCAATGGCACCGCCGTGCGCGAATTAGACTTTCACGACACGTTTCTGGCCGCAGACTACTCCCACCCCGGCGACAACATCCCGCCGATCCTCGCCGTGGCCCAGCATTGCGGTCTGTCTGGCGCGGATCTGATCCGGGGGCTTGCCACCGGCTATGAGATCCAGGTGAACCTCGTCAAAGGCATCTGCCTGCATGAGCATAAGATCGACCATATCGCCCATCTCGGCCCCTCGGCGGCGGCGGGCATCGGCACCTTGCTGAACCTGCCCACAGAAACGATCTATCAGGCGGTGCAGCAGGCCCTGCATGTGACCACCACCACCCGCCAGAGCCGCAAGGGAGAGATCTCCTCGTGGAAAGCCTTCGCCCCGGCCTTTGCCGGCAAAATGGCGATCGAAGCGGTGGACCGCGTGATGCGAGGCGAAGGCGCGCCAAGCCCGGCCTGGGAAGGCGAAGATGGCTTTATCGCCTGGCTCCTCTCCGGCCCCGAAGCGGTCTACCATGTGCCCCTGCCCACCTCTGGCGAGGCCAAACGCGCCATACTGGACACCTACACCAAGGAGCATTCCGCCGAGTATCAGTCGCAGGCGCTGATTGATCTGGCCCGTCGCATGGGGCCAAAGGTCGGTGATCTCTCTCAGGTCAAATCCATCCTGATCGAGACCTCGCATCACACCCACTATGTGATCGGCACCGGTGCCAATGACCCGCAAAAGATGGACCCCCACGCAAGCCGCGAGACGCTTGATCACTCCATCATGTATATCTTCGCGGTCGCGCTCGAAGATGGTGGTTGGCACCATGAGGCCAGCTACACCCCCGCCCGCGCCCAGCGCCCGGAAACCAAGGCGCTCTGGCACAAGATCACCACCAAGGAAGACCCCGAATGGACCCGCCGCTACCACGCGCGCGATCCCAAGGAAAAAGCCTTTGGTGGCAAGGTCACGATCACGATGCAGGACGGCTCCACCGTGGTGGACGAACTGGCGCTTGCGGATGCCCATCCCGATGGTGCGCGCCCCTTCAAGCGCGAACATTACGTCAAAAAATTCCTGACCCTCTCAGAAGGCGTGCTGAGCGTGGATGCGCAAAAACGTTTCCTGAACGCGGCGGAAGGGCTGGCGGATCTCAAGGCAGGCACGCTGGACGCACTCAATTTCACGGTCGACGCCGCGCGCCTTGGCGCACCGCGCCCGACTGGCATTTTCGACCGGAGCTGAGGAGGACAGACCATGACCCCCCCCACCAGAAAACCAAAGAAATCCGTGGCGCTTTCGGGCGTCACCGCAGGCAATACCGCGCTCTGCTCTGTCGGACAAAGCGGCAATGACCTGCATTATCGTGGCTATGACATTCTCGATCTGGCCGAGGCCTGCAGCTTTGAGGAAGTGGCGCATCTGCTGATCCACGGGCATTTGCCTTCGGACGCCGAACTGACCAGCTATCGCCACAAGCTGCGCGGCTTGCGTGGCCTGCCGCGCGCGGTGCGCGACACGCTGGAAGCCATCCCGGCAGCGGCGCATCCGATGGATGTGCTGCGCTCGGGCGTCTCGGCGCTGGGCTGCGCGCTGCCAGAGGCCAGCGATCACAACCTTGCCGGGGCGCGCGACATCACCGACCGGCTGATCGCAGCGCAGGGCTCCATGCTGCTCTACTGGTATCACTTCGCCCAGAACGGTCGCCGCATCGAGGTGGAGACCGACGACGACAGTATCGCCGCCCACTTCCTGCATCTGTTGCATGGGGCGCGCGCGACCGAGGCGCAGATCCGCGCCATGGACACCACGCTCAATCTCTATGCCGAGCATGAATTCAACGCCTCCACCTTTACCGCGCGCTCCATCGCCGGAACCGGCTCGGACGTCTATTCGGCTGTGACTGGCGCGATTGGAGCCTTGCGCGGTCCCAAACACGGCGGCGCCAATGAGGTGGCGTTTGAAACCCAGCGCCGATACAGCGACCCCGACGCGGCCGAGGCCGACATTCGCGCCCGCGTCGCCGCGCGCGAGGTCATCATCGGCTTTGGCCATCCGGTCTATACCATCTCAGATCCGCGCAACGTGGTCATCAAACGGGTGGCGCAGCAGCTCGCGCGCGAGGCCGGGTCGCTCAAGATGTTCGCCATTGCCGAGCGGATCGAACACGTGATGATGGAGGCCAAACAGATGTTTCCAAACCTCGATTGGTATTCTGCGGTCTCTTATCACCTGCTTGGGGTGCCCACCGCGATGTTCACCCCGATCTTTGTGATTTCACGCACCGCAGGCTGGGGCGCGCATGTGATCGAACAGCGCGAGGACAATAAGATCATCCGCCCCTCTGCCCATTACACCGGGCCTGACAATCGGGCGTTTGTGCCGCTTGCACAGCGCGGCCAGATCCTCGCGGCAGCGGCGGAGTAGACCCATGACCTATCTCAATGCTGACACCCTGCCCCAACAAAGCGCAGGCCGCCGTTTTCGCGCCTTGATGGATCAACCGGGCATCCTGCGCCTGCCCGGTGCCCATAATGGGCAGGCCGCCCTACAGGCCCGCGCCGCCGGATTTGACGGGCTGTATCTCTCTGGTGCCGCAATGACCGCCTCTATGGGGGTGCCCGATCTTGGCATTATCACTGTGGATGAGGTCAGTTTCTTTATTCGCCAGATCGCGCGGGCCTCGGGTCTGCCGCTCTTGGTGGATGGCGACACCGGCTATGGAGAGGCCCTGAACGCCATGCATATGGTGCGCTGCTTTGAGGAAGCTGGCGCAGGCGCGGTCCACCTGGAAGATCAGATCCTGCCCAAAAAATGCGGCCATCTCAATGACAAGCGCCTGCTACCGGCCGCCGATATGGCCGCCAAGGTCGCCGCCGCCACCCGTGCCGCGCGTGATCTGGTGGTGATCGCCCGCACCGATGCCGCCGCCTCCGAAGGGGTCGAGGGCACAGTGGCGCGCTCCAAACTCTATATCGAGGCGGGGGCCGATGCGATCTTTACCGAAGCCCTCACCTCGGTTGAGATGTTTCGCGAGATACGCGCCGCCTTGCCGGGTGTGCGGCTGCTGGCCAATATGACAGAGTTCGGCCGCACCCCCACCCTCACCGCGCAGAAGTTTGAGGATCTGGGATATGACATGGTGATCTGGCCGGTCTCTTCGCTGCGCGTGGCGAACCGCGCCCAGCAACGGCTCTATGAGGCCTTGCAGCGCGACGGGGCCACCACCGCGCTGCTGCCCGAGATGCAAACCCGCTCAGAGCTTTACCAGACCATTGGGCTGGGAGAATTTGAGGCGCTGGACCAAAGCATTATCGCCTCTGCAGCGCCCAATTGGGCCGGTTGACGGCACCTGTCTAGCCCGCCGGTCCATCCAGCAAACACTCGGTGACCGCATCAGAGAACTGACGCGGTCGTCCCGCCATCAGAACTGCGCCGGGGTGGTTGGGGTCACGCCGCACGCCGGGCAGCCCGTGCTCCAGCAATGCCTCGGCGCAGGCGACCCAATCGCCCTCGCGGACGGGGCGGTTTTGCGAGGCCCAGCACAGGGTGCCAGAGACATCGTCGCCAAACCCGTGCTGCGCCTGCCACGACGCCCCCCGCTCCAGCAAGAACCGCGTCATCTGCGCATCGCCGCGAAACACCGCCTGATTGAGCGCACTTGCGCCCCAATCACCACCCTTCACCTCTATCGGCCAGCCCAATTCCACCATCAGCCGCACCGCCTTTGATGCACCCGCCGCCGCGAGTTCCGGCAGCAATGCCAGCTCCGCCTCCTTTAGCGCTGCAATCAACCCCGGCTCTTGGCTAAGGAGATCATGGGCAACAGCAGCCTCACCCGCAGCACAGGCCGCAAGAAACCGGTCCTGACCGGACATTGCTGTAGGACTGCCCGGTGCGCGCAGCATCTCCGCCACCTCCCGCAGACCATAGCGCAGCGCCAGCTCCCACAGGCTCTGCCCTTGCGCCGTGCGCGCAGCGGGGTCGCATCCCCCCTCCAGCAATACAGCAAAGATCTCCGGTGCGCGCCGCCGCCGGATCGCCCATGCCAGCAGGCCTGCGCCCTGCAACTCCGGCGCGCCCGGCGCAGCCTTCAACAACAGCGCCAGCGCAATGGGTGCATGAAAATCCAACACACGATAGAGCGCATTGGTGCCGGTAACCCGCGCTCCGGCCTCCAGCAACAGGCGCAGGCAGTCCACATTCTCCACCGCGTGATAAAGCGATTCGCCATCATTGGGATCAGCGCCCGCCGCCAACAGCAGCCGCACCGCCTCCGGGTCACGGATCACCCCGGCAGCCCCATAAAGCGGTGACAGCGGTGTGGTCTCATCCGGCGCGTGCAACGACGCCGGGGGCCAGCGGCTTGCCACACTTGCGCTGACGTCCGCTCCGGCCTCCAGCAGCAGCCGGATCACCTCCAGCACAGCGGCGCGGTGTTCGTGTTGGCCAAGCAGACCGGAATGACAGGCCGCCATCAAAGGCGTCAGCATCAGGGGCCCGCCCGGCTGGTTGATCCAATCGATGCCCCTCTGCAGGGCGGCCCGCACCGGCTCCACCGCCCCCGCACCGGCTGCTGTCACCACGCAGCCCTGGGTGATCTCGGGGTGACGCTCAAGAACCTGCGCCGCTGCGCGCGGCTGCGCGCCATCCATATGGCCGCTCAGATCCCCACCATAGGCGCGCTGCGCGAACAGCAGCCGCAGCGCAGGCACATCACTTGCCCGCAGCCGTAACAGTTCCACCATGGCACGCAGATCGGCCCATGAGGCATAGCCATACGCGCGCGCAATGCAGGACTGCGCATCCGCCAGCCGCAAACCTGCGGCCATCAAATCCGCATCACTTGCGCCGCGCGCCACAGGCAGATGCCGCCGGAACTGGTCCATCGCCTCGGGCTGGTGCCTGCGATAGGCTGCAAGCAGATCCTTGGCCTGACGTTTCAGATGATCAAGATTGGGAGTCTCGGGAAGAGAGTTCATAAAAAACCTCCGTGCGCATATCACGCCGATGACCCGCAAATTCGGCTGCACAAAGGTTGAAAACCTTAGGTTAGATCTCTCAAGAGGGCTCAGCCCTTCCCGCGGGTCCGGAAGCGGCTTGACCCGCTGCCTGTTCCTTCGTGCAATCTGCGCAAGCTGTCAAGGTGCGGGGCGGCACAGAGAAGAACAGGCAAGAACGGGGCCGCTGTTGCGCAGGCCGCGCACGCCCCTCTCACCAGAGGTTAAACCCAGCCTGTCATACTGAAGGCGTCGCGACATCGGGCGGCGGGCTGACACCCCGCTGCCACAGGAGAACAGGCCCCAGAGACCACCCCTTCATTGGGTGCAGGGGATCAGGCTTGATGCGGTGAGTGCCGCACCACCTCTCCGCCTCCCCGGGGATCATATCTCTGGTGGCGGCGCCGCCATTCGCTCTTTTGTGCCATGCAGAGGCTGACCAGACTGCAGCATTATATAGATCCGCTACAGGACATGACGCCCCCCGCGCTCTCGCAGGTCGGGCGCTTTGGGCGTGCCATAGGCGCGCTCACGATTGTTTCAGAAATCCGACGTAGTGCCGCAGTCTTCGGCCCGCTAAGGTACAGGAAATGGCCGCCCCATATGTATTTCGCCGGAGCCCCAATGCCTGCCCAACAGACCTCGCTGCCCAGCCCTCCCCTTCGGCGACGCATGATCCAGACTGGCGCGCTGGCTTGTGTGCTGCTGGCGCTCACATTTCTTGCGGCCTGCGGACGCAGCCCGACCGAGCGCGAACAGATGTTTCTGGGCACCATCCATGGCGACAGTCTGGACTACAGCCGCATGCGACTGGTGGAAGGCGCCCCCTTGCGCGCGGTCACATTCCGCCGCCCCCAGCGCCCGCGTGTCACCTGCCGCGAACGCATTGTCCCGCCGCGCCCTGCAGGCGAAATGGTCACGGCCTCTCCGGCAGCGCTGGCGCTGTTCAACCGGATCTTTTTTACCCGCGACTGGTTCTTGCCCGACTACACACCGGAATACCCCGACGCCCTGCATCTGGTAGAGGCGATGCTGCTGGCGCATGAGGCCACCCATGTCTGGCAATGGCAAAACCGCAAATTGACTGGCTACACGCCGCTCAAGGCGCTGCGCGAACACAGCACCTCACCAGATCCCTATCTCTTTGATGTCAATGGTCCTGCGGATTTCCTCGCTTACGGCTACGAGCAACAAGGCACCATCGTCGAGGAATACGTCTGCTGCCGCGCCCTCGCCCCCAAAGCCGCCCGGACACGCCGCCTGCACGATATGCTCGCAAAAGTAATGCCGGTCTCAGATCTGCCCCAAAGCCGCGAACAGGATGTGTACCTGCCGTGGAAAGACGCAACAGTCAAAGGCATCTGTGACTAAGGCCTGACTTTAGGGGGCGCTGCCCCCGGCCCCTTGGGCCTCCCCCGGGATATTTTCAGTTAGAAGAATAAGAGAGGAAGCACTTTCCCCTCTTCTAACCACCAATATCCCGGAGCGCGAGGCAGAGCCTCGCTCCCACGGGGCCAGGTTCGGATACTTAGCTTTGGCGCAAAACGCCCTCTTCCAGATGCAGCACCCGGTCCATGCGGGACGCAAGCTCCAGATTATGGGTCGCGATCAACGCCGACAGGCCGGTTTCTGAGACCAGCCGCATCAACACCTCAAACACCTGATCCGAGGTCGCCGGATCAAGGTTCCCTGTCGGCTCATCCGCCAGCAGGATACGCGGGCTGTTGGCCAGCGCCCGGCAAAACGCCACCCGTTGCTGCTCGCCGCCAGAAAGCGCTGCGGGTCGATGCGCGGCGCGGTCTTTCAGCCCCACAAGCGCCAACAGTTCGGCGCCGCGCGCCTCTGCCGCGCGTTGGGACACCCCATTGGCGAGCTGGGGCAGAACGATGTTTTCCAGCGCCGTGAACTCCGGCAGCAGGTGATGGAACTGGTAGACAAAGCCCACATCCTGCCGCCGCACCCGCGTGCGCTTGCGCTCCCCCGCTCCGGTCATGTTCTGCCCGCCGATCTGCACCAGACCGCTGTCCGCCACATCCAGCAGCCCCGCGATTTGCAACAGCGTCGATTTGCCCGCACCGGAAGGGGCAACCAGCGCCACAACTTCGCCCGCGCGCAGGGTCAGGTCTGCTCCGCGCAGGACCGAGACTTCACCGGGCGTGCCCGCCAGATAGGTCTTGCTCAGCCCTTCGATCTGCAAGGTGATCTCACTCATAGCGCAGCGCCTCCACAGGGTTCAGCCGCGCCGCGCGGCGGGCCGGAAAAATGGTGACAACAAACGACAGGCCCAGCGACAGGCCAACGGCCTTGATCACATCACCCGCCCGCAGTTCAGCCGGTAGCGCGTAAATGCCCCGGATCGACGGATCCCAGACTCCGCCCCCCATGACGTAATTCACAAACGAGAAGATCGGGTCGATATAGATCGCAAAAAGACAGCCAAGGATCACCCCAAGCAAGGTGCCGATCACCCCGGTGATCGACCCGCAAATGAAAAACACCCGCATCACCGACCCTTCGCTGAGGCCGATCGTGCGCAGGATGCCGATGTCGCGGCCCTTGTTCTTCACCAGCATGATGAGGCCGGAGACGATATTCATCGTCGCGATCAGCACCAGGATCGACAGGATCACGAACATCACATTGTCCTCGACCTCCAGCGCCCGCAGGAATCCCCCCGAACTGTCACGCCAGCTCCAGACGCCATAGCTTTGCCCCGCCGCCCGCAGCAACGGCAGGATGTATTGATCCACCCGCTCGGGGTCATCAACCATCACCTCGATCTCATCTGCCGCACCTTCGCGGTTAAAGTAGCTCTGCGCCTCGGCAAAGGGCAGATAGGCGCGGGTGTTGTCGATGTCATAGCGCCCGGCGGTGAAGACATAGACCACCTCATAGGCGTTCACGCGTGGACTGGTGCCAAAGGCAGTCTTGACGCCGTTGGGCGAGATCAGCTTGACCTTGTCTCCGATGCTGAGGCCCAGGGCACGCGCGACACCCGATCCAATCGCAATTCCTTCGTCGAAACGGCCGAGATCGCCATAGGCGACGTCGCTTTGGGCAACACCCGGAATCTCGGCCAGATCCGCGGCGTGAATACCATACACCTGCACACCGGCGTTGCGGTCGCCCCGGCTCGCCATCACCTGACCTTTGATCAGCGGGGCCGCCTGCAACACGCCGGGCACTTGCCCTACCGCATCCGCCAACGCGGCATAATCGGTGATGCTTCGATCGAGCGTGCCGGCTTCAGTGACTTCGCCATGGGCGTAGACCGTGGCATGGGCGTTGGCGCCCAAAATGGTACCCACGAATTCCGACCGAAAGCCTGAGCGCACCGCCAGTGTCGCGATCAGCGCAAAGACCGCCAGCGTGATGCCGATGAGGGAAATCCAGGTCATCACCGACACGCCGCCTTCGCTGCGGCGGGCGCGCAAATAGCGCCAGGCAATCATCCATTCGAAACGGGAAAAAGGCGCAGGTGCAGCCATTTAGGCGGTCTTCCTCTTACGATGAAAATGCGGCTCTGCCAAGGCAGAGCGCGTGTCGCGCAGACCCTAGGGGCGCGAGCATGTGCGGTCAAGCAAGCCTGTCGCGGCGGCGCGCACTGCGGGCAAAGAGACGCCGCACCCCCGCCATCAGCCCCCAGATAAGACCACTGCCCAAAAGCACCCCCACCGCCGCCAGCATCATCGCATCAAGCGAGACCGGCACCGCAGGCTCAAACGCCTGAAGCGTGGCAGAGGCGATCTCACTTTCGGCAAAGCGCCCCAGATGCAGCGCGCGCTCCACCGGGGCCATGGCGCTCAACTCACGCAAGTCAGACGACAGGCGACCGTAGCGGTCGATGGTGGCCGCCATGGTTTCGGCGCGCGCGGCCCCCATCTCGCCCCCCTGAGCCAGTTGCACCAGCGCCGCATGCCGCTCCAGCCCGAGCGCCGCCGCATCGGCATCGAACTCTGCCACCGTGCGGCGCAGCGCGTCCACGTGCCCACCCAGCCGTTGCAGATAGGCCTGCGCATAGGCGGGAAACTGTGACAGGCCCACACCTGCGCCCGCCCCACCCAGCAGTGACACCATCCGCGTAATCATGCTCATCGTCCTTCTCTCACCCCTCAACGCCTATAGGCCGGCACAGGCCCAAAGGTTTCAACCCTTGACCTGAACACGCTATCAAATCGGCCAAAACCCCGCCTGTGAAGGGGGAAAGGGGGGTGCTCCCGCCCCCTTTTGGTGTTTTGCATGCGCAAAACGCCGAAAAGGCGTTGGGGGTGGCGCCGGGCCTTTGGCCCGGCGCCACCCCCAACCCGCAGGGCCCAACCGGATCAGGGCATGTTTCATGCCCGCAAGATGGGCGGGAGCTTGCCCCAGCCTGCAGAGGTTCAAATGAGTTTTCGCAAAATGCTCCACAAAAACCATAGGCCGTGGGCCGACATCCCGGAGAACGCAACCTTTTGGTAAGCGATCTGGAATCACACTCCCATAGGTAGATTGACCCCTTCACCATATCGATCAGCGACATGAGGAGATTGATATCATGACCGCAATTTTGCCGGGACAAGATCCTCGGGTCGCACAGATTTTTCAGGACATGGCCAACAACCAACGCGCCCTCAAGGATGCTGATGAGGTCGAACAGGCAGGCAAACGCGGCCAGGCGGCCATGCACACCGAATATCAGATGCGGGCAGACGACGGTCTCACCGTCAAGGAAGGCATGGGCGTCGGTGACATCAATCTCACCGCCCAGCGCTACCGCCAGCAGGCTGCGGATATGCGCGTTGCCATCGCCAAACTGCGCGATGAAGATCCCGACCACGCAGATTACGCCACCACAATCGCCATGCAGATCCTCGGGCAGGTCAGCACCGGCGACACGATGGCGGACACGATCCTGATGTCGATCGTGGGCGGTGACGCGACGGATGACACGTTCCTCAGCGCCAAATTCGCCATGCCGGATGCGGTGGGCACCGCAGGCGCGGATGAGGTCTCGGTCGACACCGAGGGTATGATCTTTGGCGTCAAAACCGGCGACGGGGCTGATGTGGTCTCGCTCAGCGGCGCGCAGGTCTTTGACGTCAGCACCGATGCCACACCCACTATTGCCGTCACGATTGCGGACAAAGACGGCTCCACCACCTGGATGAGCACGCAAACCTTTGCCAACAATGACAGGTTGACCATTCAGGCCGGAACCGCGGGGTCCATCAGCACCGGTGGCGGTGACGACAGGCTCACTATTGATGCGGATAACCTCTACAGTGTCTCCGCTGGCGATGGGAACGACAGGCTGCGGATCTCAGCCGATTATGCGCAGGGCATCAACGCCGGTGCAGGCAATGATATCATCAACTTACAGGCCACAATTGCCGAACGCATCAGCGGCGGCGACGGGGCTGATGCGATTGATGTGACGGCGGCGCGGGGCTCTGTGGATGGCGGTGAAGGCGACGACCTGATCCGCATTTCCGCAACCGAAGCGGTGACTATAAGCGGGGGACGTGGCAATGACCTGATCGAGGTGCGCAATGGCGGTGGCACCGTCACCCTGTCGCGCAAGACCGGGGACGGCGATGATATCGCCATGCTGGCACCGGGGGCGAAGCTGACCATTGCCTCTGCCGCACCCACCAGCATCACCCGCGAGGGCGACAAGCTGCTCCTGCGCTATGCCGATGGCGGCAGCCTCACCCTGAGCGGGATTGATCAGGCGGGAGAGATCTCCCTCGCCAATGCCCGCGGCGGTGATCCTGTACCGCTGCAAATCCCGCCGGCAGACGCCGATGGTGTCGATACGAGGGTCTGACATTCGGATCTGTCAGAGGCCACGGCTGCCGCGCCTTTAGATTCCCTCAAAGACATGGACCTTGGTCTACACGCAGTGGGCGCACTCGCGCCTAGGGGCGCGCGCCCTTCACCGGTGCTGCGCGCTCACTCGAACAAAGACATCTGATCTGGATGCGGCTGCGTGGGTGTCGCGGGGCTGTCCGCACGAACTGCATCAACCAACGCCCGCAGCCGCAGCAATTCGGACGAAGCGGACGTTTGCTGCAGGCGCGGCAAAAACGATTTGGGGCGGTCGCACCGCATAGAATCTGACTTTGCAAAGTTTGGTTGGGGTAGACCTCAAAAAAACACTTCGCACAGTACATTTTCTTTACCGACAAGCCTCTGCCAAGTACATTCCACCGACAGGATTACACCAGTTCAATTGTGCAGCACATGGGTTTCACTGAAATTATCAATACGGCATTGGACAGGCTTAGCTTTTCAATTGGGCTGGCCTCATGCGTTGCCAGTGGCTTCGCTGCGCTTTCTCCGTGGGTGAGCGCCAACCTTGATCCGAAGTACTTGGTGATCGCGTGGATCGTCTTTGTGTTTTCTTCCGTGTGGGTAGTTGCCGAGATCGGTCGCTGGGCGTCTGGTCGCCTGAAAAACCACAAGCGATCAATCGCTGCTGATCGGGGAAACCTCTTCAGGGATATTTACTATTTGCAGAAAAAGCAGGGGGGCCTCGGCGGTACGCAATGGGTCTTGGAACAGCCGTTCGAAGTTGCTTCTGAAATCGCCGACAAGTATGCGCGATTGAACAATCTCGGCATCAAGACACCCAATATCAATCCTGCAAACGAGGGATGGGATTTTGATCTGCACAACCAGTTTTTGACTGCATTGATGCCATTTCTTACAACCAGCCCGATGAAAGAGGTAAAGGCACAAGCCCGCAACATTCTACGGCATTTGCGGGTAACGACCGCTCCGGGCCGTGACTGAAGTGCTGCGCACGCGAAGGACCACCGATAGGGCAACGAACGCTGAGCGCCCCAAGCTGACCATAGCCTAGATGCACTGAATTCACAGCATTGCTGGCCAAACACAACATGCGGCATAGAAAAACCCCGCCCGACGGCTCTGTCGGGCGGGGTTCTCAATGCTGTGGTGCCGGTGGCTTTAGAAGCCGCGGGGCGTGGGGTGGTTGGCGTAGATCGCGGCGATTTTCTTTACTGCGTCTTCCGGGCTCATCTCTTCGCTTTCGCCGGTGCGGCGGCTGGTCACCTCGACGACGCCGTTCTTCAGCCCGCGCGGGCCGACGGTGATGCGCCATGGCAGACCGATGAGGTCCATGCTGGCGAATTTGCCGCCTGCACGTTCCTTACGATCATCATAAAGCGGCTCCAGACCAATGGCGGTGAGCGCGGCATAAAGCTGCTCGCAGGCGGCATCCGCTTCATCGTCGCCCTGTTTGAGGTTCACGATGCCGCAGTGGAAGGGGGTGACACCTTCGGGCCAGATGATGCCCTTGTCGTCGTGGCTGGCCTCGATGATGGCGCCGAGAAGACGCGAGACACCAATCCCGTGTGAGCCCATGTGGACCGGCACGCTGTCGCCTTCGGCGGTCTGCACGGTGGCGCCCAGCGCCTCGGAGTATTTGGTGCCGAAGTAGAAGATCTGACCAACCTCGATACCGCGCGCCACGCGGCGGCGCTCTTCTGGCACCGCGTTGAACAGCGCCTCGTCATGGGTCTCGTCGGTGCGGGCATAGCGGGAGGTGAACTCTTCGAGAACCGCCTGACACTGCTCGACACTGTCATAGTCGATCTCGCGCGCGCCAAAACTCAGATCGGTGATCTCGCTGTCATAAAAGACCTCCGACTCGCCGGTTTCGGCCAGCACGAGGAATTCGTGGGTGTAGTCGCCACCAATCGGGCCACCATCGGCGCGCATCGGGATCGCCTGCAGCCCCATGCGTTCATAGGTGCGCAGGTAGGTGACCAGATGGCGGTTGTAGGCGTGCAGCGCGTCCTCTTTGGTGAGGTCGAAGTTATAGCCGTCCTTCATGTAGAATTCACGCCCCCGCATCACGCCAAAGCGCGGGCGGATCTCGTCGCGGAATTTCCACTGGATCTGATACATCGTCAGCGGCAGATCTTTGTAGCTGGAGACATTAGAGCGGAAGATGTCGGTGATCAGCTCCTCGGCGGTGGGGGTGAACAGCATGTCGCGGTCATGACGGTCGCGGATGCGCAGCATCTCCTCGCCGTAAGCGTCATAGCGCCCGGACTCGCGCCACAGGTCGGCCGACTGGATGGTGGGCATCAGCATCGGGATGTGGCCCGCGCGCATCTGCTCTTCGTGCACGATGCCTTCGATCTTTTTCAACACGCGGTAGCCCAGCGGCAGCCAGGAGTAGATCCCGGCGGCGGACTGTTTGATCATGCCGGCGCGCAGCATGTAACGGTGGCTGACGACCTGCGCCTCGGAGGGGGTCTCCTTGAGGACAGGCAGGAAATAGCGAGACAGGCGCATAATGGCTCCATGCGGTGAAAGATGTTTCGCCCGGTTTAGTGGCTGCGGCGGGTGTGGACAAGAGTTGAGATCAGACCGCCCTGCCCGCCACCTGTGGGCTGCGGCACTTCTCAACCCTGACAGGCGTGATCACACGCTAGAGTAATTAACATCAAAGTATCTCGTATTTGATATTTGAAAATTACGCATCCAATTATCGGGCTTCATTTCCCGGGACATCTGTCAGTTCTGCCATCGTCAATCTGACGTAGACCCCTACACAATTTTGCGCTCATTTCACGAAATACCAAATTGCGCTCGCCCGGGATGAGCGGAGCATCCCTGTGCCGGGCGTGTTACGCGACAGGATCTGGCAGCGACGCTTTTCCCAGGTTCTGGTCTGATGGCTCCGAATGCGACATGCTACACGCTCCTTTGAGAACTGAACGAGTCGGTCGATTCTGCACCTTTTGAGAGAATTTTCCCCGTGTCTGAGCGCCAAGGCGGGCTAGACATAAAATTTCGCGGCGACTCAGATTTCGCGCCCCTCGCTGTCATTAAAGCGTATAACCAATTGGGCCCTCGCCATTTTTGGCGAGGCAATACTTCAAGGCTGCAGCAAAGAAAAATTCCCGCCCGAAAAAATAAATTCAATTCAATATAGTTTTTTGACACATTCGCTCCGATTGTGCGTATTCAATGAATGGAATTTAGTCACAATGTCCGGGCTACCCCATTTTTTCGATGCCCGATCCGCAGATGTTAAAGATGTGTTGTTCATGACCCAAGCTGCAAAATTGACGCCCGATCCCTATGATGTGCAGCTGCGCGAGCTGGGGCTTGTGAAACATGAACGTGAAGCCGACATTGACAATCTGACCACGCTGGCGGCGCGGCTCCTGAATGTGCCGACCGCATTGGTGTCGGTGGTGCAGCGCAGTCTAGACCGACAGTTTTTCAAAAGCTGCATCGGTCTGCCGGAACTGTCGAGCGAGCTGCGCCAGACGCCGCTGTCGCATTCCTTCTGTCAGTTTGTGCAGGATACCAATCAGCCCTTGGTGGTCACGGACAGTCGTAAGGATGCGCAACTGCGCGACAATGCGGCGGTGATTGATCTGGGTATGGTGGCCTATCTGGGCGTGCCGATCCACCTGCCGGATGGCAAACCCATCGGGGCGCTTTGCGTGATTGACCGGGTGCCCCGGCAATGGAGCCATGATGACCTGAAAACCATGCAGCAGCTGGGCTGCGCGCTGGATGATATGATTGCGCTGAAGCGGGCGCGTGATGTTGCAGCGGATGCGGAGGCGCGCGCGCAGCAGGATGCAGAGGCGCGCAAGACCCATCTTGCCCATATGAGCCATGAAATCCGCACGCCGCTCAATGGGATTATCGGCTCGGTCGATCTGCTGATGCGCGGGGCCTCCAGCCTCAATGCAGATCTGCGAGAACAAAACGATCTGCTGCGCACCATCAACCGCTCTGCCCAGAGCCTGCAGCGCCTGCTGAACGATGCGCTCGATATTGCCAAGATTGACGCAGGCAAGCTGGAGCTGGCCCCTGCCGCCTTTGATCTGCGCGAGGTGGTGAATGATGCGGTCAAACTGTTTTCGGCGCAGGCCAGCCAGAAAGGGGTCGATCTGACCCATAGTTTCCGCGAGATCGATGCCAAGGAATGGCGCTATGGCGATCAGTTCCGCCTGTCGCAGGTCCTTGGAAACTTGTTGAGCAATGCGATCAAATTCACCGATCAGGGCACGGTCAGCCTGCATCTGCATGGCACCCCTGACGCGCTGCATCTGACCCTGAGGGACAGCGGCTGCGGGATTGCGTCGGATCGGCTGGACAAGCTGTTCCTCCCCTTCACGCAGGCCAGCGCGCATGTGGCCCATGAAAAAGGTGGCACCGGGTTGGGGCTGACGATCGTGCATCAGATGGTGGAGTTGATGCAAGGGCGCATCCGGGCCGAAAGCACCCCCGGCGAGGGCACGATCTTTCACCTCTACCTGCCGTTGCCGGTGACCGACGCCGAGATTGAACCTGTGATCGAAGAGTTCGATTTCGACGCCTCCACCCGCAGGGCTGAGGACTTGCCGCTGCTGGGCAAACGGGTCTTGGTGGCTGATGACAGCCCGGCCAATCGCTTGGTCCTGCAGAAGATGCTGGAAAATCTCGGGGCGAGTGTCGACAAGGCCTATGACGGCAGCGATGCCTTTGGCCGCGCGGTCACCACCCGCTATGACGTGCTGTTGCTGGACATACAGATGCCGGGCCACAAGGGCACCGAAGTGGTGCGCAAACTGCGCGCGCATCCCCGCCATCTTGCCCATTCCGCGCTATGTATCGCTGTCACTGGCAATACCTATGGCGATCAGGTCGAAGAATATCTCGACGCCGGTTTTGACGCTTGGCTCGGCAAGCCGCTGCGCCAGCCGGACCTGTTGCGGGTGCTCTCCCCGCTGATCCCGGATCTCGAAACAGACGCCTAGCCCTCCAGAGGTAGAAACCGAGGCGCTGCAAACGCCAACTCTCTCTTGCAACTGAAGAGAGCATGGGCGATCACAGACGCATCCGCGAACAGCCATAGCGAGGATGCCGGATCATGGCTCTGCCCGCCCGCAAACAATTGAAATACTGGGGCCTTGCCGCAGTCCTATTTGCAGTGATCATGTGGGCGCTTGGCAATGTGCTGATGCCCTTTATCCTTGGTGGGGCGATTGCCTATATCATCGACCCGCTTGCTGACCGGCTGGAGCGGGCGGGATTGAGCCGCGAAGGCGCCACTGCGGTGATCACAGTGGGGGCGGTGCTGATTTTCCTCATCATGCTGCTGCTGATCGTGCCAGCCCTGATCAACCAGATGATCGATCTGGTGCAGACCCTGCCGCAAGCGATGTCCAATCTGCGTTCCTTTGCACAGGAGCATTTCCCGTCGCTGTTTGAAGACAACAGCCAGGTCCGCGAGGCGCTGGCGGGCCTTTGGAAAATCGTTCAGGACAAGAGCGTCACCCTGCTGCAGACCTTTGTCGGCTCGGCGATGTCGCTTTTGAATATCGTGGTGCTTTTGGTGATCGTGCCGGTGGTGGCCGTCTATCTCTTGGTGGATTGGGACCGGATGGTGGCGCGCATTGATGATCTGCTGCCGCGCGACCATGCGCCGGTGGTGCGCCATCTGGCGCGCGAGATTGACCGGGTGCTGTCGTCTTTTATTCGCGGCATGGGCATGGTCTGCGTGATCCTTGGCAGCTATTACGCGGTGGCCTTGATGCTGGTGGGGCTGAACTTCGGTCTGGCGGTGGGCTTTGTCGCGGGGCTGGTTACGTTTATCCCCTACCTCGGGGCCATTATCGGCGGTGTTCTGGCCATTGGGCTGGCGCTGTTTCAGTTCTGGGGCGCCGTGGAAGGCGCGGATGGCGAGATGATCCGGCAGGGCACCGACTGGCTGCGGATTGCGCTGGTGGCGGGCATCTTTGTGATCGGCCAGATGGTCGAAGGCAATTTCCTGACGCCCAAGTTGGTGGGGAATTCAGTCGGGCTGCACCCGGTCTGGCTGCTGCTGGCGCTGTCGGTGTTTGGCGCATTGTTCGGCTTTGTCGGCATGTTGATCGCGGTGCCGGTGGCGGCGGTCATCGGGGTGGTTGCACGTTTCGCCGTGGATCAGTATTTGCACAGTCGCCTCTATCAGGGGCTCTCTCACCGGGATGCCGCCACCCTCGCGCCTGAGGACCAGCGCTCCGACATCTGAAACATAGGGTTCGACCCGCCCGACCCATACGCATAAAACAAGCAGACTGCCGATGTCCGAACAGCTGAGCTTTGATCTCCCGGCGAAACCCGCGCTGGGGCGGGATGATTTCTTTGTTGCACCGTCAAACGCCATGGCGGTCGCACTGATCGACCCGGCCTTTGCGTGGCCTTCGGGCAAGCTGGTCCTGACCGGGCCAAAGGGGTCCGGCAAAACCCACCTCGCCCATGTCTGGGCCAAAGAGAGCGGCGCCCGTGTGGTGCCGGCCCGTGCCCTGACCGAGGCCGATGTGCCCGATCTGGCAAGCGGTCCGGTCGCCATCGAGGATGTCCCGGCAATCGCCGAGGATGCGCGGGCGCAAAAGGCGCTGTTTCACCTGCATAATATGGTGTTGACCCATGGGCACCGGCTGATGCTGACCGGCCGCCCTGCCCCGAACCTTTGGGGTCTGGGACTGGCGGATCTGCAAAGCCGGGTGCAGGCGGCGACCCATGCCGCTCTTGAAGCCCCGGATGATGCGCTGCTGGCGGTGGTGCTGGCGAAACTCTTTAATGACCGACAGATCACCCCCAAGCCCGATGTGATCCCCTATCTGGTCGGGCGGATGGATCGCAGCTTTGCCGCTGCGGCAGCGGTGGTGGACCAGTTGGACCGTCTGGCGCTCGCAGAACAGCGCACCCTCAGCCGCGCGCTGGCGATCCGCATGATGTCGAGCGATCAGGAGGGCTGAGGCTATGGGCAAGCCGCAGGAGAGCAACACAGGACAGTTTTGCGCCCTGCCCGCCCCTGTCTTACCTGCGCCTGCGCCCCAGCCTGCTCAGCGACAGCTCATATCGAGACGCAAGGAAATTGCCGCAATGCTGCATGTGCGAATTGACCTGATCGCCTTGATACCCCATTCTTTCCAAAGTCAAAACGCCCCGGAGCCTGCATGACCATTCAGCCCGCTGCCCCGCACCGTGACCTCGATACAGCGACCTCCGGGTCGGACCCGTCAGAGGCCGCACGATCTGATGCACCGGCAGAGGATTGGGGCCCCTATGGCCGTCCTCTGTTTAATGACCCGGATGCCCGCGCGCTGAGCCGGGTGGGCGTGGTCGATGTGGGGTCGAACTCTGTGCGGCTGGTGGTGTTTGATGGCGCAGCGCGCAGCCCCGCCTATTTCTACAACGAGAAAATCATGTGTGGCCTTGGCGCGGGTCTGTCCGACACCGGCAAGCTCAACCCAAAGGGCCGCGCCCGCGCGCTGGAAGCGCTCAAGCGGTTTCAGATGCTGGCAAAGGGCCTCCTCAAAGACCCGCTTACTGTGGTGGCGACGGCGGCGGTGCGCGACGCCAGCGACGGGCCGGAGTTCTGCGCCGAGGTTGAGGCCGCGACGGGCCTGCGCATCCGCGTGATCACCGGCGAAGAAGAGGCGCGGCTGTCGGCACAGGGCGTGCTCTTGGGGTGGCCCGGTGCCTATGGGCTGATCTGCGATATTGGCGGCTCCTCCATGGAGTTGGCGGAAATCCACGACGGTGAGGTCGGCAAATGCGTGACCTCCAACCTCGGGCCGCTGAAGCTCAAGGACATCAAAGGCGGTCGCCGGGGCCGCAAGGCGCATATCGACGAGGTGATGGCCTCGCTGCGTGACCAGCTTGGCGATCAGCGGGATCGTCTGTTCCTTGTGGGCGGCAGCTGGCGGGCGATTGCGCGGCTGGATATGCTGCGGCGCAACTACCCGCTGACGGTGCAGCACGAATATCGCATGACCGCCAAGGATGTGCGCGAGACGGTCAAATTCATTGAGAAGGGCGATCTGGAAAAGCTGCGCTCCGAGTGCGGCGTGTCCTCGGCGCGGATGGCATTGGTGCCTTACGCGATTGATGTGCTCTCGCGCCTTATCAAGACCTTTCGCCCCAAGGATATCGCGATTTCCAGCTATGGGATTCGCGAGGGGCTCTTGTATGAACAGATGCCCGACCGCCTGCGCCAGCGCGACCCGCTGATTGAGGCGGCGCGCTTTGCCGAGGCCAAGGACGCGCGGGTTCCGGGCTTTGGCAAGACGCTATACACCTTTGTAAAACCGCTGTTTTCCGGCGCGCCCTACGCCAAGATGCGCCTTGTTAAGGCGGCCTGTGTGCTGCATGATGTCAGCTGGCGCGCGCACCCGGACTATCGCGCCGAGGTCTGTTTTGACAACGCCACCCGCGCCAATCTCGGCGGGCTGAAACACTCCGAACGGATCTTTCTTGGGCTGGCGCTGCTGCACCGCTATCGCAACAAACGGCAGGGCACCCATTTCGAACATCTCTACGATCTACTGCCGCCGGAAAAACAGAAAGAGGCCGAAATCCTCGGCAAGGCGATGCGCTTTGGCGCGATGCTGATGGTGGGCGAGGATCAGGACATCGGGAGCCTGCGCTGGCAGCCCCGCAAACGCCTCCTGCATGTGGAATTGCCCGCCGCCAGCACCGCGCTGTTTGGCGAGGTGGCAGAGTCGCGGCTGATGTCGCTGGTCAACACGCTAAAGGCCGAGGTGCGGGTGACCGTTGCAGGCACACGCGGCGCGCTGTTGGAAAAGGACGCGCGGGACTAGCGCCTATCCGTCCCGTCCCGGCTCGTTTGGATTGCTGGCATAAAGAGCGATCTTATTGCCCTGCGGGTCGCGCAAATAGCCCACGTAAAACCGCGGACCGTAGGCCGCGCGAAAGCCCGGCTGCCCCTCGTCACTGCCGCCCGCGCGCAGCGCTGCGGCGTGGAGGTCGCGGACCTGCGCTTGGCTTTGCGCCTCAAACGCCACGATCGCGCCATTGCCCGCCGAGGCAGGCCGCCCGTCAAAGGTGGGTTTCACATAATAGTCAGGCGCGATCGGTGACTGCCCCGCTGCTGTCGGCAAGACGTAACTCAGCCCCTCTGACCCCTCTGTTAGCGTGTAGCCAAGAGCAGGCATAAAGGCGGAATAGAACCGCTTGGCGCGTGGGATGTCATCCGCGCCGACCGTGACATAAGAGATCATGACCTTCTTTCCCTGCGGCAGATCATAGCTCGATGCTGCCGTCCTCAGTCGCTTTTGGCGTGGTCTCGGGCTGTGGTGCCTTGCGACGGATGATGATGTCGCCGTTGGGCAGGATTTCTGGCATCTCGTAGACGCTCCAGTCCTCTACCTGATCGGCGATATCCGCCAGCGCAGGCCCCATCTCGGTGAGGAAGCTGCGCATAGAGGGGCCGATTTCGGCAAAAAGGCGCGCGGCCTCTTCGAGCGTCGGCTCCATCTCGCGGCGCAGCCCCTCAAAGAACAGCTCCATCCCGCGATCCATCAGTGTCGGCCCCTCCTCGTCCGTCGGGGCGTCTTCTGCGGCGAGCGGCAGCGCCAACAGGGCCGCAACCCCGGCCCCAAGGGCAAGGCGGCGAAACATGCGAGGGCGAATATCCTGTGTCATGCCTAAGAGTATAGCGCGCTTCTGTAACAGGCATAGGGGGACAAATCCGCGCCGCTTACCCCCGCCACATCGGCTTGGCGATCTCTTGCCGAAGGGCGGCGCGGGTCCAGCCTGCATCCTGCAATGCGCTGTCGGGCGCGCCGAGCAACTCGCGAGCCAGCATCAGGCGCAGACGACGACGGGCAAGCCACAGCGCCAGCCCCCGCTGATCCGGGGCGCAACAGGTCCGGCGCAAGGGGCGCGCGTGCGGCAGGGTCAGAATATCGGCGGACATAAGAGGCTCCTTTGTTCCAATACCGCCAGCTTAGTCCTATAATGACCGCAGAAAAATTGAGTTCTTCTCCTGCTCTTTGGTCTTTCTAGGAACATATGAGACATCTGCCACCCCTCTCCGCCCTGCCCGCATTCGAGGCCACCGCCCGGCTCGGGTCCGTGACCGCTGCGGCCGCAGAACTGGGCCGGACCCATAGCGCCATCAGCAAACAACTGCGTCATCTGGGCGAGGATCTGGGTGGCGCGCTGTTTGAAAAAGACGGCACCGGATTGCGGCTGACCCAGCGTGGTGCACAGTTGCAAGCGGAGCTGCGGCCCATGCTGGACCGGCTGGATCATGTGGCGCAGCAGTTGCGACAGCAGCAGGATCAGCGCCGGGTGCGACTGGCGGTGAGCGCCACCTTTGCCACCCGCTGGCTGACCCCGCGCCTGCCCCGGTTTTATGCGCAGCACCCGGATGTGGAGGTGGATCTGCTGATGTCCGGACCCCACCGCGACATGCGCGACACCTATGATCTGATCTTGAGCTATGACCGCCTGCGCGGCCCTCTGCGGGACACGCGCGAGCCCGAAATCCTTGGCGATACCTCTTATGGTCCGGTCTGCGCGCCGGGCTATCCGTTGGTGCAATCGCCCGAGGGCTGGCGTGCGGAGCTGCGGTTGGTGCACGCAGGTGCGCCGCAATCCTGGGACGCGTGGTGCCGTCTGAGCGGCGTGGCCCTGCGCGCCGCGCGTGAGAGCGCCTATCCGCACCACATCCTCGCGCTGGAGGCGGCGGCAGCGGGGCTTGGCGTGGCGGTGGCAGAGCGGCGGCTGGTGGCGGATGATCTGGCCTCGGGGCGGCTGATTGCGCCGCTGGGGTTTGTGCGTGTGTCCAATGGCTTGCAGGCGATCGTCACCCCGGCGGGTGAGACCAGCGGCCAGCACAAACATGCGGTGCGCGCGGTGCTGGACTGGCTGCGCGCCAGCGTCGCAGAGGAAAGCGCACAGGATTAGCCGGAGGTATGCTCCAGATCCAGCGTGACCGGGAAATGGTCCGATGCCGTCAGGAGCGCCTGACAGAGCGTGGGCGTGCCATAGCAGGCGGCATCCTCAAACGGGTGCCAGATGCGCCATTTCGGCTGATGCGCCTGCAAGGGTGGCGAGATCATGATGTAATCCAGCAACGCCTGAAAATACCGCCCTTCCAGATGGTTATAGAACCGCGCTGAGGTCGGCAGCCCCTGCTGATTGGGCCGAAGCAAATGGCGCGCGTGGGGGTCAAACAGCTCTGCCCCCAGGATGATTTCCACTGAAGAGCGGCCAAAGAGCGCCTCGTAGACATCAAGGCCGGGGCCGTCGTTCAAGTCACCCATCACCACCAGCGGATCGCCCGCCTCCAGATGGTCTTCGACCCGCCCCCTGAGCCAGACCGCCTGCGCCAGCTGCTTGCGGCGGTTGGCAATGGAGATCGCGCGGGCTTCTTCCGGGGTACGCGCGCCATGGGGGGCCTTGGATTTCAGATGCGCGCCGATCAGGCGAAAGGGCATACCCTCCACCGGGGTCACCATAAGCTCCATCGGGGGTTTGGAAAACCGCACCATATCGGCCTTGGCATCGACATCGAGGTCGATTTCAAACGTCGCATCGAACCGGGGCGCGCGCGGCGATGAGATGGGCGCATGTTCCGCCTGCATCACATTGGAATCAAACAAGAATGCGATTTCCTGACGGGTGTCATTGGCAAAGCCCATCACCACGTCCCTTGTGCGCAGATCGGCCCATTCGGCGAACCGCGTGAGCGCGCGCACGGTGCTTTGACGTTTGCCGGTGTTGGGGCCCTCAATGATGGTGATGCCATCGGCATCAATGGCGCGCAGCACATCGGCAATGGCCTCGGCCTGCGCGCGGCGGCTGACCTCGTGACGGGCGGAGGGGGAGCCATCCAGACGCAAGTGATCGCTCTCGTCAAAGAGCGCCTCGAACCATTCGATATTATACGTGCTCAGGCGCATGATCGCGGGCTTGCGCCTTGCCGCTGAGGTCTTCCCACGCGCGGTTGATGTCGATCATGCGCTTTTCGGCCAGCCGGATCGCCTCTTGTGGGACGCCGCGCGCGATCATCGCGTCGGGGTGGTTGTCGCGCACCAGCCGACGCCAGATGCGGCGAATGTCTTCCATCGGGGTGCCGGGGGCCACGCCCAGCACCTCATGCGGATCCTTTGGGGCATCCTCGACAAACCGCGCCCGAAGCGAACGGAACTGTGCCTCGGACTGGCCAAAGATGCGGCTCACCTCCTCAAGGAACACATCCTCATTGGGGTGATAGAACCCGTCGGCAATGGCGATGTGAAACAGCCCCTCCATCAGGTCACAGAGCGTTTCGGGGTCATCCGAGAACATCGCCCGGATGCGGCGGGCATAATCGTCGTAGCCTGCGATATCCTGCCGGGCGAGGTTGAAGACCCGCGCCGCCTGCGCCTCATCCTCGGCGGCGATCTGGAACACCTCGCGAAAGGCGGCGACCTCATCGCGGGTCACCTGCCCGTCGGCCTTGGCCATTTTTGCCCCCAGCGCGATCACCGCGATGGTGAAGCCCACGGAACGTTCCGGCGGCGTGCGCAGGCGGTCGAACACCTCGGCCAGGCTTTCGCCCTGCGTCAGCGCCGCAAGCGCCTCGGTTATGCGGGTCCAGAGTGACATAAGGCCAGTTTAGCCGGGATTGACCGCGCTGTCAGGCGGGGCAGTGCCGTCCTCACGCAGAATTTTCTGCATCAGCACAAGATCGAGCCATTGATCCCATTTGCGCCCCACCTGCGGCAGGCGTCCGACCTCTGTGTAGCCACAGGCGGCGTGGAACTCTTGGGCTGTGGGGTTGGCGCTGCTGATGGCGGCGACCATGACGTGGATGTCGCCTTCCATGGCTCTGTTTTCCAGTTCTGTCAGGAGCTTACGCCCTGCCCCTCGTCCACGGGCGGCCTCGGAGAGGTAGATCGACAGCTCTGCCGTGTGGCGATAGCCCTCGCTGCTGCGAAAGCCCGTGTAGGTGGCGTAGCCAAGGAAGTCTCCATCCGTATCTTCGGCCACCAGAATTGGCGGATCACCGTAGAGGATATCGTCCTGCCAGTCGCTGAGCGCGCGCGCCTCGGTGGCGAAGGTCATAAGCGTGGTGTCAACGATGTGGCGCTGCAGATGCGTGATCGCCTCGGTATCGCTGTCGCGGGCGGGTCTGATCCGCGTCGTTTGTGCGGCGGTCATGACAGATGGCGCAGCCCGTGCGGCGTGTCGATTTCCGCCCGCAGCGCGGCGGGACCGGGTTCAAACACCACCCGTGCATCACCAAGCGGCAGCAGCTCTGCCAGAGCCTG
The DNA here is from genome assembly GCF_000376545.2 of Tritonibacter mobilis F1926. NCBI lineage: Bacteria > Pseudomonadati > Pseudomonadota > Alphaproteobacteria > Rhodobacterales > Paracoccaceae > Tritonibacter > Tritonibacter mobilis. The sequence continues at coordinate 995,327 of NZ_CP015230.1, read as the reverse complement.
CGCCTCGGGGTGGGAGACCACCAGACGACGCAGGCTACAGCCCTGTTGCATCAGGCGCGGTGCAGGGTGCGGTCCCTGCCACTGGATCAGCGCAGGAAAGATATTGTCATAGGGCAGGATGCCGCTTTTGGGCACCGCCATCTGCCAGCTGAGATCCCCACGGGTGAGCGAGACCGGCGCGCCTGCATCCACCGGCAGCGCGGCCAGCGTGCTGTCCAGATCGCTGCTGCGGCAGATCCAATTGGTGATCCGGGCCGCACCTGCAAACCGGTCCAGATCAAACCAGCGCGGCTGGCGTTGCGGCGTGGCCTCCGGGTCGATGGCGATGGCCTCCAGATAAAGCCCGTCTGCCAGCCCCAAAAGACGGTTGTGGGTGCCAAAGACCGCATGTTCCCCGCCCGGCTGGAGGGGCACGCCAAGCGCCTCCTCGACATGGGCGGTGGCCTCGGCCAACGTGTTGGCGGCAATGGCGAAATGGTCGAGTTCCATGGTGAAGCCCCTTGGCTGGATCGGTGTGGTCCTGGGCGGCAGCCTAGCAAATCCGGGGGGGAAGGACACCCGCAATGCGCGCGGATCACAGAGGCATGGTGGTCTTGATGTTTTGTGCTTGATCTAAAGTGAGCTTGAGGAATTACCGTCTGAGTCGCCGCCCCGGTTGTGCTGCTTTGCAGCCCTAGGGCGCACCGACTATGACTGGAGTTCACATATGCACGACCCTTTGACGCCCGAAGACTGGGCCGCAAACCACATCCTTGGCATCTATGAGACGCATCTGCCGGTGCGGGATCTGGACCGTTCTCTGTCGTTTTATACCGGCCAGTTGGGACTAAAGCTGGCGCATCGGTTGCCCGCGCGCAATGTCGCCTTTGTCTGGGCCGGACCCAAGGAGGTGGGCATGCTGGGCCTCTGGGGGGCGGGCAGCGCGCCGCTGAGCATGACGATGCATTTTGCGTTTCGCGCGACAAAATCCGCCGTGTTGAGCGCCTGTGAGGTATTGCCAAGCCGGGGCATCACGCCGCTTGGCTTTGGCGGAACACCGGTCACAGAGCCGGTGGTGTTTGGCTGGATGCCTGCGATGTCGATCTATTTCAAGGACCCGGACGGCCATTCCATCGAGATGCTGCATATGCTGGAAGATGAGCCAGATACGGATTTTGGCGTGCAGGGCTACTCCGACTGGCTCAACCGAGCGTAACCGGAGTGATAACCGGGGCGGCTCCCGCCCGTCCCGGTGGCATGGCACATGCCACCACGCCCGTTGGGCGTGGCGCGTCGCACCCATTGGGTGCGACGCGCGCAGCCGGCCCTCTCGTCGAGGGTCGGCTGCCACCGCCCGGATGAGACCAAGCGCCCAAGGTCAGAACCCTAATCTTCGGTGATTTCGTACGCGCGACGTATGCCCTGCGTTTTTTGGCCCCAGAGGGAGGCCCCTGCCCGCAGTTGATGCGCGTCAAACGCCGCGCGATCCGTGAAACATTCCTCCACCCGCCAGACGGATGGATCATCGGTTTGCGTCACCTCAAAGGACAGGCACCCCGGCTCCGCCCGCGTGAGGCGGATGTGCTCCGGCAGGTATTGCTCCACTAAGGCCCGCTCCTGCGCCGAAGCGCAGAAGAGATGCCCCGAGAGGTGCACGCGGCCCTTGGGGAGTGCATCGCTCATATCGCACCCCTCGCGTCAGCTGCGGGCATCGCGGATCAGCTCCAGAATGTCCTGCGCGGCGGTGGGGATATTGGTGCCGGGGCCAAAAATGGCCTTCACCCCTGCCTTATACAGGAACTCATAATCCTGCTGCGGGATCACCCCGCCACAGATCACGATGATATCCTCGGCCCCTTGCGCCTTCAGCTCGGCGATCAGCTGCGGTGCCAACGTCTTGTGCCCCGCCGCCTGAGAGGAGATTCCGATCACATGCACGTCATTGTCGATGGCGTCTTGCGCGGCCTCGGCCGGGGTCTGAAACAGCGGCCCCACATCCACGTCAAAGCCGATATCGGCAAAGGCGGTGGCGATCACCTTGGCGCCCCGGTCATGGCCGTCCTGCCCCATCTTGACCACCAGAAGACGCGGGCGGCGGCCCTCTTCTTCGGCAAAGGACTCAATAGATTTCTGGATCGCGGCAAAGCCTTCGTCGCCCTCATAGGCCGCGCCATACACGCCGGCGAGGGTTTTCACCTCGGCGCGGTGGCGGCCAAACTCTTTTTCCATTGCCATGCTGATTTCTCCGACTGAGGCCCGGGCGCGGGCAGCCTCGACCGCCGCTTCGAGCAGGTTGCCGCCCTCAGATGCGCGGCGGGTCAGCTCGGCCAGTGCCGCCTCGCAGGCTGCCGTATCACGGCTGGCGCGGATCTGCTCGAGCCGGGCGATCTGGCTGTCGCGCACCTTGACGTTGTCCACATCAAGAATGTCGATCGGGTCTTCCTTGTCCTTGCGGTATTTGTTGACGCCGACGATCACCTCTTCGCCGCGATCGATCATCGCCTGACGACGGGCGGCGGTTTCCTCGATGCGCAGTTTCGGCATGCCGGAGGCCACGGCCTTGGTCATGCCGCCCATCTCCTCCACTTCCTGCATCATCGCCCAGGCCTTATCGACGAGTTCGGCGGTGAGGCTCTCGACATAATAGCTGCCGGCGAGCGGATCGACGACATTGGTGACGCCGGTTTCTTCCTGCAAGATCAACTGGGTATTGCGCGCAATTCGCGCAGAGAAATCGGTGGGCAGCGCGATCGCCTCATCAAGCGCATTGGTGTGCAGACTTTGCGTGCCGCCCAGAACCGCGCTCATCGCCTCGTAGGCGGTGCGGATCACGTTGTTGTAAGGGTCCTGTTCCTGCAGACTCACGCCCGAGGTCTGGCAGTGGGTGCGCAGCATCTTGGAGCGTTCGGATTTGGCGCCAAACTCCGTCATCACCCGGTGCCAGAGCGTGCGGGCGGCGCGCAGCTTTGCGGACTCCATGAAAAAGTTCATGCCGATGGCAAAGAAGAACGAGAGGCGGCCTGCGAATTTGTCCACGTCCATGCCCGCCTCGATGGCGGCTTTGACGTATTCGCGCCCATCCGCCAGCGTATAGGCGAGTTCCTGAACGAGGTTCGCGCCCGCCTCCTGCATGTGGTAGCCGGAGATCGAGATGGAGTTGAATTTCGGCATCTCGTTTGAGGTGTATTCAATGATATCCGCAATGATCCGCATCGAGGGTTCGGGCGGATAGATATAGGTGTTGCGGACCATGAACTCCTTAAGGATGTCGTTCTGAATGGTCCCGGAGAGGAGCGCCTTGTCGTGGCCCTGCTCTTCACCTGCGACGATGAAGCTGGCCAGAATCGGGATCACCGCGCCATTCATGGTCATGGAGACCGAAACCTGATCGAGCGGGATGCCGTCAAAGAGGATCTTCATATCCTCAACGCTGTCGATGGCCACACCCGCCTTGCCGACATCGCCCATCACACGTTCATGGTCACTGTCATAGCCGCGGTGGGTGGCAAGATCGAAGGCGACGGAGACGCCCTGCTGACCGGCGGCAAGGTTGCGGCGGTAAAAGGCGTTGGATTCCTCGGCCGTGGAAAAACCCGCGTATTGGCGGATGGTCCAGGGGCGGCCTGCGTACATGGTGGCCTTCACCCCGCGGGTGAAAGGGCCAAAGCCTGGCAGAGTCCCCATATGGCCAAGGTTTGCGGTATCCTCAGCCGTATAGATTGGCTTTACGTCGATGCCCTCCAAGGTCTGCCAGGTGAGATCCTCGAGCGGGCGGCCGCGCAGTTCTTTTTCAGCCAGTGCCCGCCAATCGTCCGGTGTCTGGGTCATGCAATCGTCCTCTTGTCAGATCTTCCTGCGCGATTTGGTCAGGCGCAGGTGTGTTGGTGGTCGTGTCCGATTTATTCGGATCTTCGGCCAGTTCAGCGAGGCCATCGGCCCCGCCGACCAGCCACATCATATCGTCATAGTAACTCTCGCGCAGGCGCGCGGCCTCAGCCTCGGAAAAGGGCATCCAGCGGCCCTCCCCTTCGGGCAGGAGGTTGGTGATGCGCTTTGGCAGCTCTGCATGCAGTTCCGGCAGGCGCAGGCTGGCGTTCAGACGAAAGCTGCCACGCACCCGCGGGCAGTCGACGCCGGTCACCGCCGAAAGCTGTGCTTCGGGCTGCGCTGCAAAAACCTCATGTGCGAAGACCCGGATGCGGGCACCGGGCATGGCGCAATAAATGTCTTGAATAACATCACGCCAGCTGCGCGTGGCCTCTGCGATGCGCGACAGTGTCCGCGCGTTGGGCAGACGCAGGGAGTGTTCCAGCCGCACCGCCATGGCGGAGGCCCAGAAGCTCTCCGGGCTGCGGATATTGAGCATCACATCCGTGACAGCGCCGGAAAAAGCATGATCCAGCCGCGACAGATGTTCGCCCGCACCGGGATAGAGCGCGCCCAATGCAAAGCACTGTTCCAGCGGTTGCAGCATGGCCGCATCAGAAATCACCACAGCGGCAGTGCCTGCGTTGTGCAACCCCGCCAGCTGCAAGGAGATCCGCCCGCGCGCGCGTTCAACCGGGTTGCGTCCGGTGACAGAAATCGCCCCCGGCTGCACCCCGTGCAACAGCCCCTTGCGCGTGCGCTCTGGTCCCATGAACGCAATGCCGTATTGCGACAGGGTTTCGCTTTTGCGGGTCATATAGTTCTGAAAGCTGCGGGTGGCGCAGCGGTGGGCACCGATATGCAAAATGACTTTCATCGCAGGTTCTCCTTGCGCAGGCTGAGGGCTCCGCAGAAAACCATGCGCGAAAGGGGTTCCTTCACGCTTAACAGAAGATGATTTTTTTGTGTCCTTGGGGGTTTCAGCGGTCGCTTTTACGCTGGGAACACATATATTTGCGCTTAGAGGAGAGCCTATGAACAGATTGCAAAGCCTCGCGCTGCTTGCCGCCCTGACCACCCTGCCCTTCACGCTGGCCCTTGCGGCGCAGGAGGCTGACGCCCCGCCGCGCGCGCCGGATACCGGATTGAGCGAAGACGCCGCCCCCGAAGAGCTGAGCGTCGAAGAGGCCGCGCCCGCATTTGAGATCCGCGATGGATACGACGTGGATATCGAGGAATTCCAGTGGACCCATCGTCCGGTGGTGGTCTTTGCCGACAGCCCGGCGGACCCGCGATACCAAGAGCAGATCGACGAGCTGTTACAAGACATCCCGGCGTTGATGACGCGCGATGTGGTGGTGTTTGTGGACACTGACCCAAAGGCGCGCTCTGCCCTGCGCAAAAAGCTGCGCCCGCGCGGGTTCATGCTGGTTCTGATTGGCAAGGACGGCGGTGTGAAACTTCGCAAACCGCTGCCGTGGAGCGTGCGCGAATTGAGCCGCAGCATCGACAAGATGCCCACCCGGCAACGCGAAATCGAGGCCCGGCGCGGCGGGTAATCTCTGTTGCGTGCAAAGCGCGCGCCTAGTGGGTGCGGCCGCGTGAATAAAACAGACGCATGTTGCGCCGGTCGAAGATCGCGGTGAACTTGGCCTCGGGGTCGAAGATCAGCACCGATGTGGGGTCGAGAAGCGCGTTGAAATAGGCATCTTCCATCTCGACCGCCATGCAATCCTTGCCACCGGTGCCCGAGGACAGCACCCCAAGCCCTAGTGGCAGATCGCGGGTCATGATCTGTTCGGTCACGACAGTGGGCGACATGTCGGAGATTTCGAAGGCCACCGGCTTGCCCTCGGTGATGGCGCGCATGCCTGTGTCGACGTCGCGGACCTTTTTCACCATGGAGGTGATCCGGCTCGCCTTCACCTCGAAGAGGGCGGCGGTGCAATTGACCCGCGAGAAGAAGTAATAGGTCTCGCCCAGCTTCACCCAATCCTGAATTTGCGAGCGGACCTTCTCCTCCTGATCGAGGCTGCAGGCCGCCATCAGAGCAGAGCCAACCAGCACCCCGGTGAGGGTACGCAGAAGGCGGCGAGGACGGGAAAGCGGCACGAGCAAAATCTCCGGCAATATCGGCATGGTGAAAACACCGGCAGGCAGAGACCTGCGGCAGGGCATATGCGTCAAAAATAGGCGCGCGCCCTTCAGAAAGGCTTAACGTCCCGGCCCGGTTGCTGGATTTTTGCGGAAATTTTGGCCCGCACGCGCTGATCTGCTCCGCGCGCGGATGCGGCGGGATGAGATCAGGGGATATGCGGGCCAAATGGGTCAATGGATCACTCGAATTCGATGATCACATCATCCACCGCGAGGCTGTCGCCAGCGCCCGCGTTGATCTTGGAGACCACGGATTTTTTCTCAGCGCGCAGGATGTTTTCCATCTTCATCGCCTCGATGGTGCAAAGCGACTGCCCTTCCTGCACTTCTTGGCCCACCTCGACGTTGATTTTTACAACAAGGCCGGGCATCGGGCACAGGAGCATCTTGGAGGTATCCGGCGGCAGTTTTTCCGGCATCAAAGCGGCCAGTTCGGCCTGACGCGGACGGCGCACATGCACCTTGAGGTCGGCCCCCCGGCTGCGCACGCGGAAGCCTTGGGTGATCTTGTCGACCTTCAGAACCAAGGGCGTACCATCGGTCAGCACATGCGCAAGGCTATCCCCCGGCGTCCAGTCGGAGCTGACGCGGATTTCGCTTTTGTCCTCAAACCGCACGGTGGCGCCTTCGGGATCTGCAGAGATGCGCAGCGCATATGAGTGATCGCCAATGGCCACCACCCAGTTGTTGCCGACACGGCGTTCGTGGTTATCCATGCGGCCCGAGACCTGCGTGCGGCGGATTTCGGCAACACGGTGCATCGCTGCACAGGACGCCGCGATGCGCTTGAGGTCGCTTTCGGGCAGGTTCACGCCGTCAAAGCCCTCGGGGTATTCCTCGGCAATAAAGGCGGTGGTCATATCGCCCGAGACGAATTTCGGATGATCCATCACCGCCGACAGGAACGGCAGGTTGTGACCGATGCCTTCGACCTCGAAACTATCAAGCGCCACGCGCATCGCCTCGATCGCCGCCTCACGGGTCGGCGCCCAGGTGCAGAGCTTGGCGATCATCGGGTCGTAATACATTGAAATCTCACCGCCCTCATAGACGCCGGTGTCATTGCGCACGACCACATCGCCGGCATCTCCCGGTGCCACGCCGGGCGTATAGGCCGCGGTTTCTGCAGGGGGACGGTAGCGGGTGAGACGCCCGATGGAGGGCAGGAAGTTGCGGTAGGGATCTTCGGCATAAAGGCGGTTTTCAATCGCCCAGCCGGTGAGTTTGACGTCATCTTGGGTGATCGACAGCTCCTTGCCGGCAGCCACGCGGATCATCTGTTCCACAAGGTCAACACCGGTGATGAGTTCGGTCACCGGATGTTCCACCTGCAAACGAGTGTTCATCTCAAGGAAGTAGAAGTTCTTGTTGCCATCAACGATGAATTCCACCGTGCCCGCAGAGGCATAGCCCACGGCCTTGGCCAGCGCGACGGATTGCTCGCCCATGGCGCGGCGGGTCTCTTCATCAAGGAAGGGGCTGGGCGCCTCTTCGACAACCTTCTGGTTGCGGCGCTGGATGGAGCATTCACGCTCGCCCAAGTAAACGCCGTTGCCATGGGCATCACAAAGCACCTGAATTTCGATGTGGCGCGGTTGGGTGACGAATTTCTCAATGAAAATCCGGTCATCGCCAAAGGAGTTCGCGGCCTCGTTTTTGGAGGATTGGAAGCCTTCGCGCGCTTCTTCGTCGTTCCATGCAATCCGCATGCCCTTGCCGCCGCCGCCCGCAGAGGCTTTGATCATCACCGGATAGCCGATCTCATTCGAGATCTTCACTGCCTCATCGGCATCCGCAATCAGGCCCATATAGCCCGGCACGGTGGAAACGCCTGCTTCCTGGGCGATTTTCTTTGAGGTGATCTTGTCCCCCATCGCTTCAATCGCGCCTTTGGGCGGGCCGACAAAGGCGACGCCTGCGGCCTCCAGCGCCTCGGCGAATTTGGCGTTTTCCGACAGGAAGCCATAGCCCGGATGCACCGCCTGCGCGCCCGAGGATTTGATCGCCGCCATGACGTTGTCGATGACGATATAGGATTGGTTGGCGGGGGCTGGCCCCACATGCACCGCCTCATCCGCCATTTGCACATGCAGCGCTTGACGGTCGGCATCAGAGTAGATGGCGACGGTCTCAATGCCCATCTTGCGCGCGGTCTTGATGACGCGACAGGCGATTTCCCCCCGGTTGGCGATCAGGATCTTATCAAACATGGGCTGTCCCTTGTGGTCCGTGTTGATGGGTCTGACGCGCACACAAAAAACCGCCGCGCACGGGGATGTCCCGTGGCGGCGGTGCGCCCGCGTCAAAGCGAGATGTCAGCAGGGCGCGGAGTGCCCGCGCGCCCGAGGCTGGTTTAGCAGCGGCCCGGATTTTCCTTGCAGTAGATGAGGTTGCCAGCAACGCCGACGGCTGCGCCGGTGACGAGGCTGCCGTTGAGCAATGCGGCCCCTGCCGCCCCTGCACCGGCACCATAGAGCACCTGTTCACCGGTGGTATCGCCGCAGGCCGCAACGGCTGCGGTGCCTGCGAGCAGGGCCGCAATGAGTGATTTACGCATCGAAATGCTCCTTTGGATCGTTCTGCATGGTTGAGAGCCAATTTGCCGGTCCAACGCATATCGTCCAGATAGGTTCCGCGCAATCTTGCCGCATGGGCGACAGATCGCCCGCGATAACCACGCAATTGGCGGGCTTTCGCCCATTCTTGAGGCGCGCGTGCGCAGATGCACAGGGATTGCGCGGCGGCAAGGCCAGTGTTTTGATCAATATGCAGATTTTCGCCGCGCACAGCGTCTTTGCCGGATCGGCACAAAGACAGCTGAGACGCGGGAGAGAGAGACCCAAAAGCGGGCAGCTGGCGCGGGGGGGCGCACAGCTGCCCAGTCAGGTTTTGGGGCCAGAACAACAGCCAGAAGGGACGAAAAGGCTGCGTAGGCAGATCCACCCTGCCAGCGCCGGAACGCCTTGAAAACCGCGCCGTTAAATCAGCGGGGTTATTGGCAGCAGGCCGCGCAAATTCCAGAATGGGTAGCAAAAAGACGCCGATACACGCATGAGGTGTAAAACAACACGCGGATTTCCGCTGCTGTAATGAACCCATTTCGATAATATGACGCCCCTTTTGCATTCCTCAGCCCCCAAACGCCTCGGGGAAGGAGCGACGCGCGACGTCAACGTCGATCACCAAGAGCGACTCATAGCTTTCAGGATCAAAGGGATCATCAACCGCAACCACCTCGCGTCCGAACAGCCAGCTCAGCCGTCCTGCGTCCAGATTGCCGCGTTCAAAGGGCTGGTCGCCAAAGTTTTCCCAGAGCGCTTTCATAAAGCCCGCATCCGCCCGCCGGTCCGCGGGTTTGCGGTCGCGAAACCGCTCACGCCGGGTGATCGGCGTGATGCCCTTTGGGTTGGGGCGACGGATGACAAATTGGAAATCGGTGCCGGGAAGACGGCCGGGAAAGCCGCGATGTTTTAGCATGGGAGTGCCTCCGGTCCGGCACCCCGCAGGTCGGAAAGGTCCGGCCACAGGGCCGGACCCCTGAAGTGATTACTTGTACTTACCGGTGTAGACCGGCTCTTGAGAGATCGGCTCGGGATCAACCACGACGAACTCTTCTTCGCGCTGACCGGCGCATGCGGAAACTGCGGCCAGCAGGCCTGCGAGGGTGATGAGTTTGATGCTCTTGGACATGTCTGTCTCCTAAGATCATTGCTGAAACCTGCGCGGGCGAATGCCCGCACCTCTGACAATCCGACAGGCAAAAAACCTGTGGACCAAGGCGCATATTTGCGTCCTGCGCGTAGCATAGCGCCATTGGTTTCAAGGATATATGTAAATTCTGCAGTGTCGCCGCCCTGTGGCGCGAAAATCGCAGAAAAATGCCGAAATTGCGTCTCAATCGCCATCAGAACCCCTCCCAGACGCAAGCTTTGTTCTCAACGCGGTAGGTCTCAAAGAACTGGGTGGCCTCAGGCTCGCTGCTGCCGAAGGGCAGAACACGGTCCGAGAGCGAGATGACCACGCGCTCCGGTGCGATCTCATAAAGCCGCAGATAAGGCACCGCGACCTCCGTGCAGAGGTAGTCAATATCGGCGGCTCTGGCGTCCGGATCACCGCCTTTGGCGATCTCGGGCGCGACAAAGCGAAAGCGCGCCCAAAGCGCACCGGGCGCATCATCCAGCAAGACTTCAGACAATGTCACCGGCTGCGCGGAGGGCACCGGTATCAAAGCGGGCGTCTGTTCCGTGGTGCCATCACCCGCACCGGACGCCGCAAAAGACGCCGAGAGCGGAAGCGTGAGACAGGCCGCGATGGTGGCAAGGCGGCACATTGCGGACAGTTGCGCACCGCGCAACACAACCCAACGCTGTATGGATTGGCCTACCAAATTGCCGCAGCCCCGACCCCAATCAGATTGGGCTCCTCCTGCCGGGGCTGCGGGCGCAGCGCCGGTGGCGCGCGCTAAACTCAGTCTGGCTGAGCCGGAGCATGCAACCGATTCGGCCTCTGTGTCAAATACTGTTACAAATTTGTGCAAGAGCACCCCGCCCCGCCCGATCTGCGCGCAGATTGTAAACACGTTACAAGAATTCAGGGGCTTATTGGGCATATCACTTGCCATTTGGCGTGATTCTGGCCGGTTTCTACGCAGAGTGGAGATCATTTTAACCTCCTCTGAGAGCGCTTTGCCTGTGCCACCCAACGTGCGCGATGCGCCGGGCACGCCAAGAGAGCCGCAATCTTTGTGCTCAGACCCGGCGCGACCGGGGTAGTAACGCGTCCGCCCGCTTTGATTCGAATCACATCGCCCTCACGGGTGAGCTGAACCACAGGGGAAAACCCCCGCACCCGTTTGAGCATCCGCCACATATCCTGTCGGATCTGGTGGGCCAGCCGAAGCGGATCGCCCTCTGGTAGAGTGGTGGACGCCACCACATCAAAGCGCGCGGGCAGTTGGCGCGACAGCGTCAGCTCCCCCTCCCCGCGCGTGATATGCCAGCGCACCGTCATGCGCGCGCCCCGCCACAGCGCGGCGGTTGTGCCATATCCGCACAAAACGCATGAGAGAGGCTGAGGCTCCGCATCACCGTGTCCGGCTTCCGAAATATTGCGGCGACCGGCACGAGCTGTTTAGCTCCGCCACTTGATTAAGGTATTGCCCTCCATTCGCACGGGTCGGTTTGGGCAGCGCCACACCCGGCCATACCATATGGACCACGATCTGCTGCGGTGTGCGACCACCGTTTTTCTGCTGCATTGCGGGCATCACTGCCGTGCAGATTTCCTTCATCCGCTTGGAAGTGACACGCATCCTCGTATCGAACTTGCCATATAGCCCGACCACCGACAGAATCGCTTGTTTCTTTTGAGATTTGGACTGGCCGTCATCACGAGACTGGGTACGAGTGATGTTGGTGGTGTCCAAATGCAGCAGGCAACCGGTGGTGCCGTCGCTCAATTCGAATGTCTGCTTGCCCCGGCATTCCTTGCCCGGCTGCGCGGCGGCAGCCGGCAGGGCCAGCATCACGAAAATGCACGCGAATAGATAACGCATAAGTCGCTCCTTGATTGAATAGACCTTCTGCATAGGGCAATTTTCCTCAGAGCGGGATATTGTCGTGCTTTTTCCACGGGTTCGCGAGCTTCTTGCCACGCAGGCTGGCAAAGGCGCGCGCCACGCGGCGGCGGGTGGATTTGGGCTGGATCACCTCATCAATGAACCCCCGCTCTGCTGCCACAAATGGATTGGCAAAGCGGTCCTCATAGTCGGCCGTATGCGCCGCGATCTTCTCGGGGTCGTTCAGATCGGCGCGGTGGATAATCTCGGTTGCGCCCTTGGCGCCCATCACCGCGATCTCGGCGGTGGGCCATGCGTAGTTGAAATCACCACGCAGGTGTTTGGACGCCATCACGTCATAGGCGCCACCATACGCCTTGCGGGTAATGACCGTGACCTTAGGCACCGTCGCCTCACCGTAGGCAAACAGGAGCTTCGCACCGTGTTTGATGACGCCGCCATATTCCTGAGCTGTCCCCGGCAAGAAACCCGGCACATCCACAAAGGTCAGGATCGGAATTTCAAAGGCATCGCAGAACCGCACAAAGCGCGCCGCCTTGCGCGAGGAGTCGATATCGAGACAGCCCGCCAGCACCATCGGCTGATTGGCCACCACGCCCACACTCTGCCCCTCAAGGCGAATGAACCCGGTGATGATGTTCTTGGCGAAGTCTTCCTGGATCTCGTAGAAATCGCCCTCATCCGCCACTTTGGTGATGAGTTCCTTCATATCATAAGGTGTGTTGGCGTTTTCCGGGATCAGCGTATCGAGGCTATCCTCGATCCGCGCGGGGTCGTCAAAGAACGGGCGCACGGGCGGTTTTTCGCGATTGTTCGCAGGCAGGAAGTCCACCAGACGGCGCACTTCGGCCAGCGCTTCGACGTCGTTTTCAAAGGCACCATCGGCCACGGAGGATTTCTTGGTATGGGTGGAGGCCCCGCCCAGCTCCTCGGCGGTGACCTGTTCGTTGGTCACGGTTTTTACAACATCCGGGCCGGTCACGAACATGTAGGATGTGTCCTTCACCATAAAGATGAAGTCGGTCATCGCGGGGCTGTAGACCGCACCACCGGCGCAGGGCCCCATGATGACGGAAATCTGCGGGATCACGCCAGAGGCCATGATGTTGCGCTGGAAGATTTCCGCATAGCCCGCAAGTGCATCGACGCCTTCTTGGATACGGGCACCGCCAGAATCGTTGAGACCGATGATCGGCGCGCCGTTCTGGATTGCCATATCCTGAATCTTGCAAATCTTTTGCGCGTGGGTTGCGGACACCGAGCCACCCAACACGGTGAAATCCTGTGAGAACACATAGACCTGACGGCCATTGATGGTGCCCCAGCCGGTGATCACACCGTCGCCCGCGGGCTTGTTGTTCTCCATGCCAAAATCGGTGCAGCGATGGCTGATGAACATATCGAACTCTTCAAAGCTGCCTTCGTCCAGCAGGAGTTCGATGCGTTCGCGGGCGGTCAGCTTGCCGCGCGCGTGCTGTGCATCAATGCGTTTTTGTCCACCGCCGAGCCGCGCGTTTTCGCGGCGCTCTTCGAGTTCGGCAAGGATATCCTTCATGGCAAATGCCCCCTGATCAGTTTGGGCCCACTGTTTTGAACAGAGTTGAACCGGGTTCGTTGGGGCCGACCCTAGCTTGGGCCCGCCCCTCACCCAAGGCAAATATCGCAAATTTGCAAATACAATGCATACCCATGATGCAAACTGGCAAATTAGCTAATTCAAGGCACGAAATGGATCGCGCCGTCTGCGCCGCACACCACAGAATAAACGTGCCACTAAGTGACCTGCGACACAGACAGGCTTTGGCGTGGCGCACAAGATTGTACCCTTGAGTGCGGGTTTATTGGACAAGCACCGCTCCGCGCCGTAAACGGTTAACACGCAAACTAAACCGAGACGTATAGTGACACGCAGCACCCCACCGACCATTTGGACCCTGATCCTGCTTTCTGGCCTCTCCGCGCTTGGCATGAACATCTTTCAGCCCTCACTGCCCGGCATGGCCACCTATTTCGGGGTTGAATATCGGCTGATCGCGCTGTCGGTGCCGCTTTATCTGGCCGCAAGCACGGTGATCCAGATCGTTGTCGGGCCGATTTCGGACAAGATGGGGCGGCGTCCGGTGATGATGGCGTCATTGGTATTGTTCTTGCTGGCCACATTGGGCTGTATCTTTGCAACCACGGCCGAGGGATTTTTGGCCTTTCGCATGGCGCAGGCGGTGGTCGCCACCTGCATGGTGCTGAGCCGCGCCGCCGTGCGCGACATGTATGAGGGACCAAAGGCGGCGAGCATGATCGGCTATGTCACCATGGGGATGACGGTGGTGCCGATGATGGGTCCGGCGCTTGGCGGGATCTTGGATCAGGCCTTTGGCTGGCATGCGAATTTCTGGCTGCTGTTTGCCGCCGCTGCGGTGACGCTGTTGATTTTCTACGCTGATTTTGGCGAGACCGCGACCGCGAGCGGCAAGCCGTTGATCGCGCAGTTTCGCGAATACCCGGCACTGCTGCGCTCGCCGCGCTTCTGGGGCTACTCCTTGGCGGCGGGCCTGTCGTCGGGCAGTTTCTTTGCCTATCTCGGCGGCAGCCCCTTTGTGGGCACCAATGTCTATGGGCTGAACAGCGCCCAACTGGGGATCTATTTCTCGGCCCCGGCGCTGGGGTATTTCCTCGGCAACTTCCTGTCCGGACGCTACTCGGAGCGGTTCGGGATCAATGCGATGGTGTTCTGGGGCGCGATCATCAATATCTTTGGCGTCGGGCTGTCGCTGACCATCACTCTGGTCGGGATGGACTCGGTCTGGACCTTCTTTGGCCTGATGTGTTTTGTCGGGCTCGGCAACGGTATGGCGATCCCGAACGGCACCACCGGTGCGATCAGCGTGCGCCCGCATCTGGCGGGGACCGCTGCGGGGTTGTCATCGGCGATCATGATCGGCGCGGGTGCGGCGCTCTCGGCCACGGCAAGCTGGCTGCTGGTGCCCGGCTCTAACGCTTCGCCGCTTCTGGAGATTATGTTTGGCAGCGGTGTCTGCGGGTTGATCGCCATCCTCTATGTGATGCGCCGCGAGCGGCAGTTGGGCCTTGCGGCCTGATCCTTCTGACATTTCTGCCTGACCAGAGGTGTTTCGCTTCGGGCTTTGCCCGAAGCGACCCGCGCGGCGCGCGCCCCTGCCGGGGCGCGCGCCGCGCTCGGCCCAACTGCGGGTCTTGCTTTTTTAAAGCAGGGGCCGTGGGCGGGAGGTCTCCCTTCGCCCTTTCGGGTTGCTCTATGTGGGCGCAGTTAAAACCAGTGCAGCTTGCCAGAGTGAGTTTGCACTTATACAAACTCGCTCAGCTCAATTTGCAAAGGCACGCCACATGGCCACCCAAAAGCTCTATGCCGGGGCGAAACTGCGCGAGATGCGCAACCGGATCGGCCTCACACAGAAGGACTATGCCGCCAAGCTCGGCGTCTCGCTGCCCTATCTGAACCAGATGGAGAACAACAACCGGCCCGTGTCCACCACCGTGGTTCTGGCGCTGGCACAGGAGTTCGGGCTGGATGTGACGGAGCTGTCGTCTGGGGACAGCGAGCGGCTGATTTCCGACATGCGCGAGGCGATGGCCGATCCGGTCTTTGCCGATGATGTGCCGCCGCTTGCGGATCTGCGTCTCACCGCCTCAAACGCGCCAGCGCTCGCGCGCGCTTTCCTCAGCCTGCACCGTGCTTACCGGCAAACCCATGAACGGCTTGCCTCGCTGGATGAGGCGCTGGGGCGTGCGGATGCGCGCATTCAGGCCAGCCCCTGGGAAGAGGTTCGCGACTTCTTTCACTACTGCGACAACTATATCGACGCCGTGGACCGCGCGGCCGAGCGGTTTTCAGGCAGCGGCGACACCCGCCTCAACGCCGAAACAGCGCTGCAACAGATCGGCGTCACCCTCACCCTGCGCGACATGGAAGGCCTGCGCGCCTATGATCCGGAGACCAAGGTGCTGGCGCTCTCGCATCGCTCCGCGCCGCAGACGCGGCTGTTCCAGATGCTCTTGCAACTGGCGTTGCTGCGCTACGGGGATTTGCTGGAAGCAACGCTGGACTTTGCAAAGTTTCAGACCGAAGAAGCGCGCTCCATCGCAAAGATCGGCCTTGCCAACTATTTCGCGGGCGCGGCCCTGATGCCCTACACAAGGTTTCTGGAGGCCGCGCAATCCTGCCGTCACGATCTGGAGCTGCTGGCGATCCGATTTGGCGCTTCGATCGAGCAGGTGGCGCATCGCCTCTCCACCCTGCAACGCCCCGGGGCCAAGGGCATTCCGTTCTTCTTCGTGCGTGTCGATCAGGCTGGTACCATCACCAAGCGCCACTCTGCCACGCGGCTGCAATTTGCCCGTTTTGGCGGTGCCTGCCCCTTGTGGAACGTCCACCGGGCGTTTGAGACGCCGGGGCGTTTTTTGCGCCAACTGGCCGAGACACCTGACGGGGTGCGCTATATCTCACTGGCGCGAGATGTGTCGAAACCGGGCGGATCCTTCGGGGCACCGGTGCGGCGCTATGCGATCTCCTTGGGCTGCGAAGTCAGTCACGCGGATGCGCTGGTCTTTGCGGATGGGCTGGATGTGACGCAGGCCTCGGCGTTTGAACCCATCGGCATTTCCTGCCGGATCTGCGAGCGCCAGCATTGCCACCAGAGATCGGTGCCGCCGCTGGAGCGACGCCTGTCGGTCGACACCAATGAGCGCAGCGTGCTGCCCTACCGGGTCAACTAGTCACGCAAAAGGGCCGCCCAAATCTGGGCGACCCTTGGTGTTCATCAGGAAGGCTCAGGCCTTGGACAGAATGCCCCAGATCTCATCCTTGAGGGCTGCCCGCTTCTTGCGCAGCTCGCTTTCGGCCTGCTCGGACACCGGCTCCACATTGGTTTCGGCGCGGTGCACGGCGCGGTTTACCTCGTGATAGTCGTCCGCAAGCTTTGCAAAATGCGCATCTGACTGTTTGAGATCACTCATAAGAGCGGCTTTTTCAGGGAATTCTTCGGCCAGTTCATGCGGGGTATGGGACATTTGTGCGCTCCTTCAATGCGTTGTTTGACAAGAGCTTAGAAGATGACTCGCAGGCACACTTTGACCGGGATCAAGTTTTGGAGGAATTCAAAACCCCAAATGACGTGCGGCCAGCATCGCTACAATATCCGGGCCTCAAGTCAAGGTGCCGCACCAGCGCCCGATTTGAAGCGCCGCTACATTTTATGCCGTGTGGTGGCAGAGGTTTAGAACCGTGTGAAAGGGCGTACACCTGCTCCACCCCACTCCGAGAAGGGAGCAGCTGCCTGATCGGGCACAGGGATAGGAATAAAGACAGCCTTCAAATCAGGTTGGTCTGCTCTGAGCCCTCGTTGCCTTGCATTGCAAACGAAAGCTGAAGTCATCATTGGCATTCGATTTCCATCCAGTGATTTACAGAAAAGGCTCGTCCTCCGCCAAGACTTTGAAGCTGAACTGTGGCTCCACCATCACCTTTGTCGAAGCGCGCATCTATCGTCGATATGTCTCCAATGCCAGAACTAAGGCTCAGGATCTGAATATCGGGTTTGCCAAATTTAAGCTGCATCGAAAAAACGAGTGCCACGAACTCTTCAAAGTCGCCTTCCAACTTTTCATGGACTGAAGAGACTACCCCGTTGCAAACAAACAGGGATAGGTTCGTGCCTTCGACAACCCATTGTCCCGGCAGGTTTTCTAAAGTAGGCACGAGTTCCCATCCCTGTCCGAGCGCATGCTGTTGTGCTGCTTCAAATGAGCTTCCCAGTTTGAAGCCCCCGACTTCCTTTGGATCGGCAGCATATGCCACAGAGGTGACAAACACGCCGAATGCAGTTGTTAAATAGATCCTTTTTGAAAAGTTCATTCGAGTTCCCATTGGTTGTTAAGTCGGTCTTCGCAGAAACCGGCAGGAAATCAATGACATCTTCGTCCAGTCACCGACCACAATGACTATCAGAAATGTCGATAAAAAAACCGCCCCACTGCGGATGCAGGGGGCGGCCAGTCGTGACCGACAGTGCAGGGTTCAGCGCTGCGAGGTCTCCCAATCCGGGTTGAACCAGGGTTCGGCATTCGACGACGGCAACCGTCGGCCAAGGATATGATCGGAGGCTTTCTCGCCGGTCATGATCGAGGGCCCGTTGAGGTTCCCGTTGGTGATGCGCGGGAAGATGGAGCTATCCGCCACCCGCAGCCCCTCGACGCCGATCACCCGGCATTCAGGGTCAACCACCGCCATCGGGTCATCCACCGCGCCCATCTTGCAGGTGCCGCAGGGGTGATAGGCGCTTTCGACGTGTTCGCGCAGGAAACCGTCGATCTCCTCGTCTGTTTGCAGGTCGCTCCCCGGCTGGATCTCATGCTTCAGGTAGGGTTTCATCGCGTCCTGGGCAAAGATCTCTCGCGTGAGGCGCACGCATTTGCGGAAATCGATCCAGTCCTGCTCGGTTGACATGTAGTTGAACAGAATCTTCGGCGCGGCATTGGGATCGGCGCTGGCCAGTGTGACCTCACCGCGCGAGGCGGAACGCATCGGGCCGACATGGGCCTGAAAGCCGTGGCCCTCGGCTGCCGCCTGCCCGTCATAGCGCACGGCAATTGGCAGGAAGTGATACTGGATGTCAGGGTAGTCGATCCCCTTGTCGGAGCGAATAAAGGCCGCGCTCTCGAACTGGTTTGAGGCCCCCAGCCCAGTCTTGGTAAAGAGCCACTGCGCCCCGACCAAAGCCTTGCCGAAGAGGTTCCAGTATTTATAGAGCGTGATCGGCAATTTGGAGGCGAACTGGAAATAGAACTCCAGATGGTCTTGCAGGTTCTGACCGACGCCGGGGCGGTCTGCGACCACCTCGATGCCGTGTTCGGCCAGATGTTTGGCGGGACCAATGCCCGAGAGCATCAGGAGTTTAGGCGAGTTGAGCGAGGAGGCTGCGAGGATCACTTCCACATCCGCACGGATCACCTCGATCTGGCCACCGCGCTCGACTTCGACACCAACGGCGCGGCCGTCTTCGATCACCACCTTGCGGGCCAGCGCGCGGATCATGGTGCAATTGTCGCGTTTCAGGGCAGGCTTCAGATAGGCGTTGGCGGCAGACCAGCGGCGGCCCTTGTAGACCGTCATCTCCATCGGGCCAAAGCCCTCTTGCTGCTCGCCGTTGTAATCCTTGGTGACCGGATAGCCCGCCTGCTGCCCGGCGTTCACAAAGGCATCATGCAACGGGTTGTCGCGCGGGCCGCGGGTGACATGCAGCGGGCCGTCGGTCCCGCGCCAGTCGGGATCGCCGCCATGGCCGCGGTCATCCCAGGTCTCCATGCGTTTAAAATAGGGCAGCACATCGGCGTAGGACCAACCCGTGGCACCGCTCTCGGCCCAGTGATTATAATCGCCCGCGTGGCCGCGCACATAGACCATCCCGTTGATCGAGGACGACCCGCCAATGACCTTGCCGCGCGGGGTGACCAGTTCGCGCCCGCCCAGATGCGGCTCGGGCTGGGATTTGTAGCCCCAGTCATACATCGACATATTCATTGGGTAGCTCAATGCGCCCGGCATCTGGATGAACGGGCCTGCATCGGTGCCGCCATGTTCGATCACCAGCACCGATTTCCCCGCCTCGCTCAGACGGTAGGCCATGGCGCAGCCTGCGCTGCCGGCCCCAACAATCACGTAATCCGCGTTCATCGCGTCCATTCTCCTGTCACAGGGCCGCACCCGCCGGGGCTGACCACAAGGCATAGCTTCTCTGATCCCGCGCGTCCTTTTGGGCGACGGGGTGGGTGGGTGGGCGTCGCCCAAAAGGACGCGCCCTATCGTTTAGGTGCAGACCTCAGAAGGCTGCTTCGCAATCGCCCATGCGCACATAGACCGACTTCACCTGGCTGAAGTGCTTGATCGCCTCCTTGGAGTTTTCACGCCCCACACCAGAGGCTTTGACGCCGCCAAACGGCGCTTCAACGGGTGCGTCATTGTAGGAATTGATAAAGCAGCTGCCGGCCTCAAGCTGACCGATCACCCGGTGGGCGCGGGTGAAATCCTTGGTGAAGACCCCGGCAGAGAGGCCAAATTCAGTGTCGTTGGCGCGCGCGATCACGTCCTCTTCGCTGTCAAAATCCAGAACGCACATGACCGGGCCAAAGATCTCTTCTCGGGCAATCACCATATCGTCGGTGACATCGGCAAAGACGGTGGGCTGCACGTAATAGCCATCCATATCGGCGCGTCCGCCGCCGCAGATCAGGCGCGCGCCCTCGGATTTGCCCTTCTCGATATAGCCCAGCACGATGTTCATCTGGTTCTCGGTCACCATCGGGCCGAAGTTCACCTCTTCATCCATCGGGTCGCCCAGCTTGGCGGTCGCTGTGCGCTCGGCCAGACGGGCGAGGAATTTCTCCTTGATGTCCTTGTGCACAAACACCCGCGTGCCGTTCGAACACACCTGACCGGAGGAATAGAAATTGCCGTTGATCGCGCCAGAGATGGCGCTCTCGATATCGGCGTCTTCAAAGACGATCATCGGAGATTTGCCGCCCAGCTCCATCGTCACATGCTTCATGCCGGAAGCCGCAGCGGCGTAGACCTTTTTGCCGGTCGGCACAGAGCCCGTCAGCGAGACCTTGTCGACGCGCGGGTCGGTCACAAGCGCACCGCCAACCTCGCCCATACCTTGGATGACATTATAAAGCCCCGCAGGCGCGCCCGCCTCAATCAGGATCTCGGCCACTTTGAGCGCGCAGAGCGGCGTGGTCTCGGAGGGTTTGAACACCATGGAGTTGCCACAAGCCAATGCAGGCGCGCCCTTCCAGCAGGCGATCTGGGTGGGGTAGTTCCACGCGCCGATGCCGACACAGAGGCCCAGCGGTTCGCGGATGGTATAGACCCAATCCTCGCCCAGCGGGATATGCTCGCCCGTCAGGCTTGCCGCCAGACCGCCGAAATACTCCAGCGCGTCAGCACCAGACGTGGCATCCGCGACCAGCGTTTCCTGCAGCGGCTTGCCGGTGTCATAGGTTTCCAGCACCGAAAGCTCATGATTGCGTTCGCGCATGATTTCAGCGGCGCGACGCAGGACGCGGCCCCGCTCGGTGCCGGTTTTCTTGGCCCATTCCTTTTGCGCGGCCTGCGCCGAGGTCAGGGCCTGCTCGATAATGGCCGGGGTGGCGGCATAGACGGTGGCGATCTCTTCGCCGGTGGCGGCGTAGATCACCGGGATCGGGGTGCCGGAGGTATCTTCAACATAGGTGCCATTGATAAAATGGCTGGCTTTGGGCTGGGCCGGATGTGTCATGTCTTTCGCCTCTTTCGTGTTCGAGGTGCCCCGCTCTGGTGCGGGGCGTGATGTGTGGACCTTCGCGGCCAACAGGTGGCGCGCGAAGCTGTGCGGTTTCAATCGGGGACCGGCACATGCAGGACGGGCGCGCAGGCGTCTGTCGTGGATGGGTCGGCGGTGCAGCGCCCCCGGCCGGGGACGCTGCGATGTCACAGGTTTAGTGAACGGTTTCGATCTTGGTGAAATCGAGGTCGTTTTCTTCCGGGCTGGCCTCAATCGCCATGACCTCTTCGCGCTTGTTGACGAAGATATAGATCAGGCAGGCCACGTAGAGACCGATCACCACGGCACCGATCCATTCAATCTGCAGCCACTGGCTCTGGAAGGCGACGGTCAGCGCAAAAAGCACCACCGCATTGCCGATCACATAGACCGGGCGGCCCAGACGGCGCGAGCTGAGGTTGAGGTTGTCAGTGTAGAGACGGATCAACGAGTCAAAGGAGTTGATCACAAAGATCACGCCCACAACCACCATGGAGATATTGATGTACAGCGTCGTCTGGATCTCGTTGAGGTGGTAGTAATAAAGCACCGAGAACCACACCGCGAGGGGGATCGACGGGAACACCAGAAGCGAGACCAGCACCTGCCATGTCTTGAGGCCGCCCACAAAGCGCGAGGTGAACTGACCGATCATGATCGACCATGCAAACCACCAGAACAGGTAGAATTCATGGTAGTCGGTGAGCGGCAGCACGAATTTGTGGATATTGGCAAAATAGCCGCCAATGTTGGAGGCGGTGGAGGCGAACTCGCCCAGCCCCATGCCGGAATAGGCCCACATGCCAAGGATCAACAGCGCAAAAAGCCCGGTCGAGCTGAGTGACAGGATGCGCACATATTTGATGTCAGTGGACGAAAACGCGGCAAACAGCACCACGAGGAAGGTCACAGCATAAAACGCCGGGATCACCGTCTCGCCGTCGCCCACGAAAGTGGCGTAATAGGGCAGATAGTTCAGGAACAATGCGCCGGTAAAGGCACAGGTGCCGATAATGACGATATTGTTGATCCATTTGACCACCGGGATCTCGAAGAATTTGACCTTCGGTTCGATCACGCAGAAGTAGAACGTGGTCAGGAAATAAAAACCCCAGATCAAGAAGCCCCAGAAGCCGAACTCCAGCGCCAGCGGGTTGGTGAACCCATAAGCGGGCTCTGTTGCGGTATCCGCATAGAGCGGGAAGTCCCACGCCAGCGGGAACATCACGAGGCCCACGTCGAGGCCCGATGTGAACAGGATTGCGATAAATGTGAACAGCGGTACAGGCGTCACGCCGACCACCTCCAGGTTCCACCACTTGATGACGCAGAATGCCACCAGCGCGAAGGCCAGCAGAATACCTGCAGAGATCAAATACGTCATTCGTTTTCACCTCCCAGTGAATAAGTCGCAGGGGCACCCTCTGGCGCCCGCTTCGGTCGATGTTATTATTATTGGTGGCGTCGGCTGAGTGGCCTGCGCCTGAACAATCTAACCAAATTTTGAATGGCCATTCAAGTTTTGGTTTTTTGAGGTCAATTATTGAAACTTCTGCCCCACTGGCGCACTCTGATTTTATGGCACGTAAACGCATTCGCGACATCCGCAACGAAGAGCTTATTGAAGCAACCATCATCACCGTCCACAAACGTGGCTACGGGACTGTAACCATGGCGGAAATCGCGCGTGAAGCGGGGGCTTCTGCCGCCTCGATCAGCTATTATTTCGGCTCCAAAGAAGGGTTGATGGAAGCCACGATGCGACATCTGTTGCGCAAGCTCAGAGACGCGATGGTCGCAGGCTACGCGCAGGCGCAATCGCCGCTGGAGCGGCTCTATGCGGTGATGGATGCGAACTTTGCAGATTCGCTTTACACGGTGCCGCAATGCAGCATCTGGATGCAGTTCTGGGCCAATGCCCCCTACTCCACCAGTCTGGCACGCCTCCATCGGATCAACCGCGCCCGTGTGCGCAGCCATTTTGTCGCCGAGCTGAGCCAATTGGTGGCCCCCGATCAGGTGGAAACCGCACGTCAGGCGCTGCAAAGCTATATGGATGGAGTTTGGTTGCAGGCCGCCCAATCGGATCAGCCGCTGGATACCCAAGCCGCACGGCGCGCCGCGCATCGGGTGGTGGATCTGGTCACCTCGCGCGAATTGGTCGCCTAGGGTCAGGCCAGAGTCAGGCCAGGGTCAGGATTGAGGCGCCAGACCGGGGCGCTGCCCCGGACCCCGGGATATTTGGCGTTAGAAGAGAGGCTCAGCCCTCGCGGCGATAGACCAGTTCGGTGCCCCGTGGCAGGTAGGTCAGAGCCAGTTCTTCGTCCGAGATACGGGTGATCTGATAGCACAGGCTGGTGCCCGCGTTATTGTCCCACGTATAGAGGAACACCCCTTCGCCATCGTAGTCGGCGCAGCTGTCTTGCAACGAGATATATTCCACCGAGGTTTCCGCGCCGGCATAGGAGTTGATCCGCTCTGCGCCGCTGACGCGGAAGCTGTCGTTGGGATCCATGGTAGAGAGCCACAGCCCCTGCAGGCTTGCCAGGAGCCGGTCAAATCGGTTTTCGGACTGCACGACCAGGGCGGTGAGGACCAGTTCCGATGTGGTGTCGAAGAGATCCTCGCGCTGGCCATAGAGTTCGACTCGGCGGCCGCGCGGGATCTCCTGCATTTGTTGCCAGAGCTTGCTGGAGGTGCGCCCGTCATCATAGACCAAGAAGCGCCGTCCGGTGCCGATGAAGGTACAAAAGCTGGAGTAACTCGCGACCTCGGTTTCACAGCCCTGAAACACCGCCTCGCTGACAAATTGAGGGTGTGTTGCGATACGCGCCGCGCGGTCGGGATCGGCGGGTTTGAGATTGAGGCTCAGACTATGGCTGTAGTCGGGTGTTTCCAGCCCGGTGTCTATGCGTGCGAAATTCTCGTGGCGAAAGCCCCGGCGGGCGCAGGAGTCGTCCCCACTGATCGAGAAATCATCGTCATCGACGCAAAACCCCAGCTTGTCGTCGGTGAAGACCCAGCCCTCGGTTTCGACCCGCAGGTAATAAAACCGGCGCGGCAGCACGCCGGGCACCACCTCGGCGCATTCTCCGACGGGGACTTGCCACCAGCCTTCGGACACCCAGCTGTCAGCGTTCTTATACCCGATGGCGACATTTTGTGGATCGCTGGTGTCGTTGCACAGATCCAGCGCCGCCTGAGCCACAGACGGCAGCACCAGCGAGATCGCCAGCACCAACAAAAGCCTAAGATCGGGCAAGGACATAGCGCTACACTTCATACATCTCGACGCGGATATCTATGACAGAAGTGTAACGGGCTGACGACACGGCGTGCGGGAAGTTGTTAACTTTTTTGAAGATATGACGTTTGGTTTCTGCAAACCCGCCGTGTCACCGGTGTTTTTGGCGTGAAATGCTGCGCTTTGGCGTCAGGATTTCACCGCATGTGGCGCAGGTGTGATGGCGCGCCGCTTCAGCACGGCTTCGCGCCAGGTGATGAAGGTGACAGCCGCAAGGATCATACTGCCGCCCAGAACCACCCAGATATCGACGCTTTCGCCAAAGGCCAATGCACCTAGCAGCGTGGCCCAGATCAACTGCAGGAAGGTCACCGGCTGGGTTACCGTCAGCGGTGCCGAGGCGAAGGCCAGCGTCATGGTGTAATGGCCTGCTGTCGCAAAACAGGCGACCCCAAAGAGCACCGTGAGTTCATACAGCGTGGGCGTCACCCAATTGGCCAAAGCAAAGGGGGCCAGCGCAACGGTCACCCAGAGCGACAGCATCGCCACCACCACAGTTGGGTTTGTGCGCCCCACCATGGTCTTGGCCAAAAGATAAGAGATCCCGAAGGCAAACCCTGTGACCAGCATCGCCAGATGTCCGGGAGAGACCTCGCGGAAACCGGGCCGCAGGATCACCACCACCCCCAACAGCGCCACCGCAACCGCGGCGATGCGGCGAAAGGCCAGCTTTTCGCCCATAAAAATCGCAGCGCCCAGCGTCACATAGACCGGCGAGAGGTAGTTCATCGCGGTGACCTCGGCCAGTGGAATGCGGGTCATGGCAAAGAACCACATGATGACCCCAAGCGCATGTACCCCACCGCGCAACGCGAACAGACCGTGTAGTTTCGGGGTCCAGGTCACGGCCCTGAGCGAGCCGATCATCGGGATCAGGAACACCAGCCCCAGTAAGTAGCGCAAGAACGCGCTCTCGGCGGGAGGGATGCGCGGCCCCATGTATTTCACCAGCGCCGTCACCGCCACGAAGTTAAGCCCCGTCACCAGCATCCAGAAGACACCGCGCATGGGATTGGAAGCTGGCTGGCTTGCCATCTCTTTGGTCAGGGTTGCATCGCTCATGGGCGCAAGCAGACACCCATTGCGAGGGCAAGACAACCCTTCACTTGTGAAATATTGTACCTCTTTTTGCGCTGCCGTGATGAGTACACGGACCGTGCCCTGCACGCAGATCCTCAAATGATGCGCTGCTCCAGTTCGCGCGGGTCGCTGACCTCTACGTGCCAGAATGCCTCTGCCCCCTCCGGCAGGCGCGCCAGCACCCGGTCCAGATCCTGCTGTCGGATCGAGCGGCGCAGGGCGCGGGCGGTGGCTTTGATGGCATTTTCTGGCGTCAGATTGTGATGCGGGCGCAGGACCTGTGCTTCGCGGGTCAGGCTGGCGCGGTCGCCAAAGGGCACCGGCGGCTGGCTGATATCCCAGTCTTTGACAAAGATCGCGCGCAGTACCGATGGCAGCACCGACGCAAAGGCCAGTCCTTCTTGCGCTGTCAGTCGGCGGCGAAACACCAGCAATACGCCTTCCACCGCCGTATAGGCGGAATTGTCGGACTGAAGGCTCATCTCTTCTTTGACATCCTCAAGGAAGGCGCTGAATTCTTTTGAAGAATGTCGATATGTCCAAGGCATGGGCATCGGGGGTCTCTGCTTTCTCCGGTGGTTTCTGTGTCCAAGGCACTGCACGCAATGCATGCGCGCAGTCTTGCCTGACGTATCGTTCCTGTCGAGACCTCTTGCCTTTCGCGTTCTGGCGCATATGTTTCTTGGCAGGAGCAACAGAGGAAGACCCTATCCATGATCCAGACCCTTGCCGCACTCGCCCTGTTTGTGTCGCTGCACGTGGTTCTTTATCATGTCCTCTTCCAACGCCTCCGTCCGTCTCGACAGCCTGCATTGGTCCGCCGCTGACGCGCGACCTGTTCTCTCGGACGTCACCCTCAGTTTTCACCCCGGTCGCACCGGGATTGTGGGCCGCAATGGCACCGGCAAGACGACGCTGCTGCGTCTGATTGCGGGGGATCTGCCGCCTGCATCGGGTCGTATCGTGACCACCGGCACGGTCGGTTGGATGCGACAGGACGTGGCCGCGCAGGATCACCTGACAGTAGCAGAGCTGTTTGGCGCGGCCTCCGGTCTGGCGCGGCTGACGCGTGCTGAGGCTGGCTGCGCGAATGCCGCCGATCTGGCCGAGGCCGATTGGACCCTGCCCGCCCGGATGGAGGCCGCGATGCAGCGCTGCGGCCTGTCGCTGCGCCCGGAGGCCACGCTGGCGCAGCTGTCGGGCGGGCAACGCACCCGGCTTGCTCTGGCGGCGCTGCTGTTTCAGGAGCCGGATATCCTGCTGCTGGACGAGCCGACCAATACCCTCGACACCGAAGGGCGCGCCACGGTGCGGCAGGTTCTGCGCGACTGGCGGGGCACCGCACTGGTGGTGAGCCATGATCGCGAACTGCTCGACGACATGGATGCCATCGTGGAGCTGAGCCCGCTTGGGGTCAGTCGCTTTGGTGGGCCCTACAGCCAGTTTCGGGCGGAAAAACACGCAGCCTTGGCGGCAGCGCATCATGATCTGAACGAGGCCGAAAAAGCCCGCAAGGACACCGCCCGCCGCGCCCAGGAGGCCGCCGAGCGCAAGGCGCGGCGCGACAGCGCGGGCAAGGCGGCGCGGGCGTCAGGAAGCCAACCCAAAGTCCTGATGGACAAGGCAAAAGAGCGCGCCGAGGCCTCTAAAGGCGCAGGCGCACGACTGCGCGAGGCGCGGCAGGCGGCGGCGGATGAGGCGCTGGCGGATGCCCGCGCGCGCATCGAAATACTTGAGCCGATCCGCATGGACATCCCCGCAACCGGCGTGCAGCCCACTACACGCATCCTGACCCTGCACGAGATCACTGCTGGCTACGGCCCCCGCGACGTGCTGCGGGATCTGTCGCTGGAGATCACCGGGCCGGAACGGATTGCGCTGCACGGTCCCAATGGCTGCGGCAAGACCACGCTTCTGTCGGTGATCCTCGGGCAGTTGACGCCCCGCGCCGGATCTGTGGAGCGCCACGCAAGTGCCGCGCTATTGGATCAGCATGTGAGCCTGCTGGAGGCCTCCGAGACGCTGGTGGAGAACTTCCAGCGTCTCAGCCCCGCAGCCACCCTGAATGAGGCCCGCGCGGCACTGGCGCGGTTTCGGTTTCGCGCCGAGGATGGCCTGCAAGTGGCGGGGGCACTCAGCAGCGGGCAGCGGTTGCGGGCGGGTCTGGCCTGCACCCTTGGTCGGCTGGTACCGCCGCAGCTATTGGTGCTGGACGAGCCGACCAACCACCTCGACCTAGAAGCGGTTGAGGCCTTGGAAGCCGCGCTGCGGGACTATGACGGCGCGCTCATCGTGGTGAGCCACGACAGCGCGTTTCTCGACCGGATCAACCTGACCCGGAACATCAGCCTGGGGCCTTAACGGTTTGGCAGCGGTATGAATTCCGCGTCATCGCCGGGCGGCAGGTGAAAGCGCGGGTTATTGGCAAAATCGCCGCGCGCCCATGCCTGCTTGGCCTCTTCGATCTTTTCCCTGGAGGAGGCGACGAAGTTCCACCAGATGTGGCGCGGCCCGCCCATGGTCTCGCCGCCCAGCGCCATCAGCCGTGCGCCGTCTGGCCCCGCCGTCACGGTGATCGCATCGCCGGGGCGAAACACCATCATCTGCCCCGCCTCAAAGGTCTGGCCTGCAATCTCGACCGCGCCGCGGGTGATATAAAGCCCGCGATCCTCGTGATTATCCGGCATCGGCAGCTTGGCCCCGGCGTCCAGAATGACATCGGCATAGAAGGTCTCCGACAGCATGGTCACAGGCGCGCGCTCGCCCCAGGCGGAGCCGAGGATCAGCCGCACATCCTTGCCCTCGCCCAAAAGATGCGGCAGCGCCTCTTTGCCGTGGTGTTCAAACACCGGCGTCATGTCTTCCTTGTCTTCGGGCAGCGCGATCCATGTCTGGATGCCAAAGAGGCTGCTGTGCCCCTTACGGGTCGCCTCCGAGGTGCGCTCGGAATGGGTGACGCCATTGCCAGCGACCATCCAGTTGACCTCGCCCGGGTAGATCATCTGATGGGTGCCGAGGCTGTCGCGGTGTTCAAACTCGCCCTGATAAAGATAGGTCACGGTGCCAAGGCCGATGTGCGGATGCGGGCGCACATCGATGCCGCCGCCGGTGATGAACTCTGCCGGGCCCATCTGATCGAAAAAGATGAACGGCCCCACCATCTGACGCCGGGGCGCGGGCAAGGCCCGGCGCACCTCAAACCCGCCGATGTCGCGGGCGCGGGGAATGATCAGCGTCTCGATACTGTCGAGGCTGCCTGCATCGGGGCACTTGGGTTCCAGTGTCGGGTTCCAGCTCATGGGCCTGTCCTTTCCTCGCCGCGTTGCCCTTAAACTAGGCCACGGGTGCCGCTCTGACAGCCTGTTGGTTTTGCACAGACCCTGCGCGCCCGCTCACATCAGGGCGAGTTTCAACGCCAGCGCCAGCATCACCACCCCGATCAGCGCGTCCAGCACCTGCCATGCGCGGGGCCGCGCAAACACAGGCGCCAAGAGCCGCGCGCCGTAGCCCAGCGTGAAGAAGAACACGAAAGAGGCCGTGACCGCGCCAAGGCCAAAGATCCACGCCGGTGTGTATTGCGCCGAGATCGCCCCAAGCAGCACCACCGTATCGAGATAGACATGCGGGTTGAGCCAGGTAAACGCCAGACAGGTCAGCACCGCAGGCAGGAGCGCGGTCTGCACGCCCTGCCCTTCGGTCCTGAGTGCTGCGCCCCCTGTCCACGCCGCCCGGAGCGCGCGCAGCCCGTACCATGTCAGGAAC
This sequence comes from Tritonibacter mobilis F1926, assembly GCF_000376545.2. NCBI lineage: Bacteria > Pseudomonadati > Pseudomonadota > Alphaproteobacteria > Rhodobacterales > Paracoccaceae > Tritonibacter > Tritonibacter mobilis. The sequence goes on along the minus strand of NZ_CP015230.1, from coordinate 966,268 downwards.
ACGACACCGCCAAGGCGCATCGCGGTTTCAAACCATGGCACCGCAGCGGTGAGTGTGCCAAACCCCGCCACCCCGGCGGTAATCAGCAGCGCGTCCGAAAACGCGCAGGTCAACACGATGGGCAGCACATGCTGGCCCCGGATGCCTTGGCGCAGCACAAAGGCGTTCTGCGCCCCAATCGCAAGGATCAGGCTAAAGCCAAGGCCAAAGCCTGCCATCAGGGTCGGCAGCATGTCTGCGGTCATCGGGAGGGGCTGCATGGGACTTTGTCCTTTTGTGTCATTGCGCAACGCCCTAGGGCGGTTGCCTTTGACTAAAGCCGGGGTGTGACGTAATCAAATTAAAGATACTGACCTCAGTTAAGTTTTGCTAATGCGATATGATCCTCTCCAGCTGGCCGCGCTTTCCGCGGTGCTTGATCTTGGCAGCTTTGATGCGGCGGCGGCGGCGCTTGGCGTGACGCCCTCGGCGGTCTCGCAGCGGATCAAGGCGCTGGAGGATCGGGTGGGCACGCCGCTGGTGAACCGCACAAGCCCCTGCACCGGCACCGAAACCGGGCTGCGCATTGCCAAACATGCCGAGGATATCGCCCTGCTGGAGCGCCGCCTCAGCCGGGATCTGTCGCTGGAGACCACCGAAAAACCGGCGCGGCTGAAGGTTGCGGTCAATGCCGACAGTCTCGCCACATGGTTTGTGCAGGCGATGGTCGCGGCGGATGATGTGCTGTTTGATCTGGTGATCGACGATCAGGACCACAGCACGGAATGGCTGCGCCGTGGGGTGGTCTCTGCCGCCGTGAGCGCAGACTCCCGCGCGGTCACCGGCTGTGATGTGCATGCGCTGGGGCGGCTGTCTTATGTGGCCACGGCCAGCCCCACTTATATGGCGCGCTGGTTCCCGGAGGGGCTAACGACTGAGGCGGCCCGTCGCGCGCCCTGTATGGTGTTCAACGCCAAGGACCGGCTGCAACATCGCTGGCTGGATCGCCATGTTGCGCCGGGCATCGTGCCGCCTGCGCATTCCCTCTCCTCCACACAGGCGTTTCTGGATGCGGCGGCAGCCGGGCTGGGCTGGGGAATGAACCCGGAGGTTCTGGCGCGCCCCTATCTGGCGCGTGGAGATCTGGTGGAGTTGGTGCCCGGCAGCCAGCTGGATACGCCGCTTTATTGGCAGGTGAGCCGGATCATGGCCCCTGCCCTGCGCGAGATCACCTGCGCGGTCCGTTCGGCTGCCGCAGATATGTTGCGACAGGATCGCTAGGCTGGTCGCAGAGTGCGGACAGCTGCTAGGCTGGCGGTATGCTGTTGTTGCGTCCTCCCAAAGGGTCCTTTGCCCATAGCGTGTGGGTCCGGCTGATTGTGCCGCGCGCGCTGCTGCTAGCGGCGTTTTGGAGCATGAACCAGAGCCTGCAACTGCCGGTCTGGCTGGCCTATCTGCTGGTGGCGGGGGATGCGATTTTCTTGCTATGGCAGATCGCGCGCTATCACAGCGCGGCCGAGGCCCATATTCGCGACACTGGCGCGATGGCCCCGATCTGGGGCGGCTATCTGCTCTGCCTGTTGGCGATCCTCTCCAGTGCAACCCTTTGGTGGAACACGGTGTTGATTGCACATCGCCCACCGCCCGAAGAACAGCATAGCGAACAGATGCGGCGCGCGCGCGAGGCGCTCTATACCCTGACGCGCAGCCCGGATGGCCGCAGCATCACCTTTGACGGCGAGATCACCTTTGGGCTGAAGGCGCGGCTTTCTCAGATGTTGGACCTCTCCCCCGGCATTGATGAAATCCGCCTGAACAGCCCCGGGGGCCACATCTATGAGGCGCGCGGCGCGGCACAAGTGATCGCGGCGGCTGGGCTCGATACCCTTGTTCAGGGAGAGTGCAGTTCGGCCTGCACCCTGTTGTTCATGGCAGGACATCAACGTCGCCTCGCGCCGGAGGCGCGGCTTGGATTTCACGGGTACGGATTGTCCGAGGACGTGAACCTACCCGGCTATGATATTGATCGCGCGCAGGAAAAGGATCGCGCCAGTTTTATCGCGCAGGGTATGCAGCCAGAGTTTGCGGCGCGGGTTTTTGATATGCCCCCGAACCGCATGTGGTACCCCAAAGAGCCGATATTGCGCGCCGCAGGCGTGTTGCGCCCCTAACGCGGCCACACCTGAGAGGCCTCCGTCCATGAGGGTTGGGTTTGGCGGCTTACAGATTAGTTGTATTATACAACCATGAATCAACTCCCTGATACCTCCCGTATCGACAAAATGCGCGCGGCCGCCCGTCACATCGTGCGCGAACTTGGCTTTATGCAAAAGGGCTTGGCCGGGACGGCTCTTTCACCTTCGGCGGTGCATACGATCCTTGAGATTGGCTATGGCACGGTGGCGACGGCCAGCGCGCTGGGACCCCTGTTGCATCTGGAGAAATCCTCGGTCAGCCGCCTGCTGCAAAGGCTGGAGTCCGACCATCTGATTGAGGGGATATGTGATACCTCTGACAGGCGATCGCGCCGGTTGAGCCTGACCCCAAAAGGGCGCGATCTGCTGCGTGAGCTGGAACACTTCGGCAGGCAGCAGTTTCGCGCGGCACTGGATAGAACCTCCGCCAATGAGGCACAGACAATCGAAGCTGGCCTGTCACTGCTCGCCGATGCCTTGCGGGCATCCGGAGCGCAAAAGAAACCTATCGTTCAAGAGGTGCGCTGGCATCAGGGCTACAGCCCCGGTGTCATCGGCACGGTGAGCGCGCTTCATGCTGCATATTATGCGCAAAACTATGGGTTTGGCGCGGTGTTCGAGCGCAAAGTCGCAAGCGAGATGTCTGAGTTCATGTCCCGCATCGAATCCTCGGCGAATACGGTGTTTTGTGCCTATCAGGGGGAAGAGCTTTTGGGGTCCGTATCCCTTGATGGGCAGGATTTGGAGGACGGCACCTGCCATTTACGCTGGTTTATCGTCAGCCCCAAGGCGCAGGGCCTTGGGATTGGCGGAAGGCTGATGGAAAAGGCGGTGAATTTTGTGGATACCCAAGGGTATCGGATCACGCGGCTCTGGACCTTCAAAGGCCTAGATGCTGCGCGCCACCTCTATGAAAAACATGGCTTTTGCCTCACCCATGAGGCGCCGGGCGCACAATGGGGCACCGAGATGATCGAACAGGAGTTTGAGAGGACCCGCGCATAACGTGCCCGATCTTTCATTCACGCTAGGCTAGATAACCAAAAACGGGGGTGCTCCCGCCCCTTTTTGAGGTGTGGCAAAGCCACCCCCAAAAGCGTTGGACCCGGCGGGGGCCGCGCCAAAGGCGCGGCCCCCGCCCCCTCGCGATGCGCAAAGCGCAGCGCAAAACCTCAAACAAGGCGGATCAAGGCGCCTTCGGACCAGTAGGCCAGAGACAGAACGAAAACGGCCCCGACCAAAGCAGTCGGAGCCGTCACATCCTACGCGTGATCCGGTCGGATCAGAGCTGCGCCATCACCTCGTCGGAGGCCTCGAAGTTGGTGGTGACGCGTTGCACGTCATCGTCATCTTCAAGCGCGTCGACCAGCTTCATCAGCTTCTGCATGCCTTCCAGATCCAGCTCGGTGGTGGTGGTCGGCTTCCAGATCAGCTTGGTGCTCTCGGATTCGCCCAACTCCCCCTCCAGCGCGTTGGACACCTCATTGAGGTCCGTGTCGGCGCAAAAGATCACGTGACCGTCCTCAGAGCTTTCAACATCCTCGGCACCGGCCTCGATCGCGGCCATCATGACGGTATCGGCATCGCCCACCTCAGCCGGGTAGGTGACCTCACCCTTGCGCTCGAACATGAACCCCACGGAGCCCGTCTCGCCAAGGTTGCCGCCGTTCTTGGAAAACGTCGAACGCACGGTGGAGGCGGTGCGGTTCTTGTTGTCGGTCATGGTTTCAACGATCACCGCAACACCGTTGGGGCCGTAGCCCTCATAGCGGATCTCATCGTAATTCTCCGCGTCACCGCCGGTGGCCTTCTTGATGGCGCGGTCGATCACGTCCTTGGGCACCGAGTTCGACTTGGCTTCCTTGACAGCAAGACGCAGGCGCGGGTTTTTCTCGGGATCCGGGTCGCCCATCTTGGCGGCGACGGTGATTTCTTTGGAAAGTTTGGAGAAGAGCTTGGACCGCGCAGCATCCTGGCGACCTTTACGGTGCTGGATGTTTGCCCATTTGGAATGGCCTGCCATGGTGCATCCTGTGTTTTGATTTCAGAAACTGGCGCTCATATAGCCCCGGAGCGCACAGGCTTTCAAGGCAGGGCTTTGAGGGGAGGCCCTCAGACCGCATGGCGTTGACGGGCGATGCATTGCTCAGAAGGCAGGGTCTGTTGCGCCAAGCCTAGGTCTTTAGTGGATTTTCTGCTGATCTGGTCGGGCAGGCAGGGGAGCCATTGCGATGCAATACCTATCCGGAGAACGCGCAGAGCCAAGGGGTTTTATCCCGCAAAGGATAGAAACCCAGAGGCTCGATCTGCGACTTGCGCGCCGTGACGATGCCACTGCACTTGCGGACGTGCGCAGCAAAAACCACGCAGAGCTATGGCCATGGTTTCATCAAGAGATGGGGACCACAGCTGAAGAATCCAGCCCGGACTGGCAGAGCCAGCGGCTCACACGTGATATCGACGCATTAAACCGGCGCCAGCGCTTGCCTTACATCATCTGGCAGCAAAAGCAGCTGATCGGTCGGATCGATGTGATCCCGCATTGGCACGAGGCGCGATTCCGGCTCGCTTACTGGATCAGCAACACGCATCAAGCCAAGGGCTATGGCAGTGAAGCGGTCACCGCTGTCACCCAGATGGCATTTCGCGCACTCGGGGCACAGCGTGTCACCACCGGCCATGCCGCCCACAATCGGGCCAGTGCCGCACTCGCACGTCGGCTGGGGTTTCAACCCTATGCCCGCCAACCAAATGCCTGCCTGTTGCCGGATGGCTCAAGCGTCGATGGGTTGGGGTATGAGCGGCGAAATTCTGAGCGCTTGCCTGAGGTGGGCGCGCGGTGGCGTTGACAGGCATGGGCCGATTGATGCGGATTTCATTTCAACGCCTTGCCAGCGCGACGCCAGCAGCTAGAGTGGCCGCATGACATTGGACCAGACCCTGCTTTTCAGCCTTTTCGCCGCCGTTTTTGGCCTCCTGCTCTGGGGCAGGTTTCGCTATGATTTGGTGGCGTTCGCCGCGCTGATGGTGGCGGTGGTGCTGGGGCTGGTGAAGACCGAAGACGCCTTTGCGGGCTTTGGTCATCCGGCCACATTGGTGGTGGCACTGGTGCTTGTGGTCTCGGCAGGGCTGGTAAAATCCGGTGCGGTGCATCTGATCACCCGTACGCTGGTGGACCAGAGCCGCGCGCTTGGGGCGCATATCGCCCTGATGGGCAGCGTGGGTGCGGTGCTCTCGGCGTTTATGAATAATGTGGCGGCGCTGGCGCTGTTGATGCCGGTGGATATTCAGACCGCACGCAAGGCCGGGCGTGCGCCGGGGCAAAGCCTGATGCCCTTGTCCTTTGCCACTATCCTTGGCGGGATGGCCACTCTGATCGGCACGCCGCCCAACATTATCATCGCCACAATCCGCCATGATACATTGGGCGCGCCGTTCAAGATGTTCGATTTTGCCCCCGTCGGCCTCGCGGCGGCGGCGGCGGGTCTGGCCTTTGTGGCGCTGGTGGGCTGGCGGCTGATCCCGGACCGCTCTGGCGCGGCAGGCGCAACCGAGAGCCAGCTTGCCCCCTATGTGGCGGAACTGACAGTGCCCGAAGAATCTGAGCTGATCGGCCAGCGGCTCGGCAGTCTGGATACCGAGGCCGAGAAGGCCGATGTGGCCATTCTTGGACTGATCCGAAGCGGCCAGCGCCGCTATGGTCGCGCCTCGGGCGCGCTGTTGCAGGCGGGCGATACCATTGTGCTGGAGGCCACGCCCGAGGCGCTGGATGAGTTCCGCACTACCCTGAAACTCGATTTCTCAGATGCGGCGCGCGAAGAAAAGCTCAAGGCCGCAGGCGATGGGCTGGAGTTGATCGAGGTGGTGGTGCCGGAGCATTCCCGCATTGCTGGCCGCAGTGCTCAGGCCGTGGGGCTGGCGTGGCGGCAAAGCGCGGTTCTGTTGGGCATCGCCCGGCAGGGCGAGCGGCTGAAAAAGCACCTGCGCCAGACCGAAGTGGCCGCGGGTGACATTCTGCTGATCCTGTGCCCACGTGATCGCGGCGCAGAGGTGGCAGACTGGCTGGGCTGTCTGCCGCTCGCGGCGCGCGGCCTTTCGGTGACGGCAAATGACAAGACATGGTGGGCCATTGGTCTCTTCGCGGCGGCGGTTCTGGCGGCCTCGGTGGGGCTTGTGTATTTGCCGATTGCACTGGGGCTGGTGGCGATTGGCTATGTGTTGTTGAAAATCCTGCCGGTGGCAGAGATCTATGACCACGTGGAATGGCCGGTGGTGGTGCTCTTGGGGTCGATGATCCCGCTGGGGCAGGCGCTGGAGAAGTCCGGCGGCACCGAACTCTTGGCCAATGGGCTGGTGGATCTGACGGCGGGGATGCCCGCGTGGGCGATCCTGACGGTGCTGATGGTGGTGACGATGACGCTGTCGGATGTGCTCAACAACACGGCCACGGCGATCGTGGCGGCCCCGGTGGGGATTTCCATGGCCAATGCGCTGGATGTCTCGCCCGATCCGTTTCTGATGGCCGTGGCCGTGGCGGCCTCGGCAGCATTCCTGACCCCCATCGGGCATAAGAACAACACGCTGGTACTGGGTCCGGGGGGATATCGGTTTGGCGACTATTGGCGCATGGGGCTGCCGCTGGAGATCCTCGTGATCGCCGTGTCGATCCCCGCAATCCTGTTCTTCTGGCCGCTCTGATCAAAGCCACAAAAGGAAGTTATATAAGGGAGGGGGTGCTCCCGCCCCTTTTGTGAATGTGGCAAAGCCACCTCCAAAAGCGTTGGGCCCGGCGGGGGCCGCGCCAAAGGCGCGGCCCCCGCCCCCCCGCGACGCACGAAGGTGCGGCGCAAAACCTCTGACCAACACTTCGCATAATCCGGCTTGTCCGCTTTCTCTCACTGCGCCCGAACTGGCGTGCCCTCACGGCAGCTCTACACGCAAGGATTGCGCGGCGCGGCCCCTTGCGCCTAGGCTCAGAACCACAGGCATTGCCAATCGGGGAGGAGCGCCATGGCCGCTGCGCAGAGAGACAACAGCGCCGATGTCATCGTGATCGGAGCCGGGCTGGCGGGGCTGGTGGCTGCAAATGAGCTGGCAGACCGGGGCAAGCGGGTGATCCTTCTGGAGCAGGAGCCTGCCCATTTCCTCGGTGGTCAGGCGCATTGGAGCCTTGGCGGGCTCTTCATGATCGACACGCCCGAGCAGCGCCGCATGGGCATTCGCGACAGCCTCGATCTGGCGCGGCGGGATTGGGCTGGCAGCGCGCAGTTTGATCGCCCCGAGGACGATTACCCCCGGCGATGGGCCAAGGCTTATCTGGAGTTCGCCGCCAGCGACATGCGCCCGTGGCTGCACGGTCTGGGCCTGCGCTGGTTTCCCGTGGTGGGCTGGGCCGAGCGCGGCGATGGTCGCGCCGAGGGGCATGGCAACTCGGTGCCGCGTTTTCACATCACATGGGGCACCGGGCCGGGCGTCGTTGCCCCCTTTGCCCGACGCATTGAGGCGCATATGAGCGCTGGTCGCATAGATGCGCGCTTTCGCCATCAGGTCAGCCACATCATCCAGCAGGGCGGCCAGATTAAAGGCGTTTCGGGCGAGGTGCTGGCCGAGGACACCAGCCCCATCGGTGCGCAAACCAACCGGCAGGAGGTGGGCGAGTTCGAGGTTTACGCCCCCTCGCTTATTGTGGCCTCGGGCGGCATCGGAGGCAATCTGGAGATGGTGCGCGCCAACTGGCCCACCGAACGCCTCGGCCCCGCGCCCAGCCGCATGGTTTCGGGCGTGCCTGCCCATGTGGACGGGCGCATGCTGAAGGTGGCGCAATCCGCAGGCGGCCATATCATCAATGGCGATCGCATGTGGCACTACTGCGAGGGGCTGAGGAACTGGGACCCGATCTGGCCCAACCATGGCATTCGCATCCTACCCGGTCCCTCATCCCTGTGGTTTGATGCCCATGGCACCCGGCTCCCCGACCCGGCGCTGCCGGGGTTTGACACGCTGGGCACGCTGAAGGCGATCCTGGCGAGCGGTCAGGACTACAGCTGGTTCATCCTGAGCCAGAAGATCATCCAGAAGGAATTCGCCCTCTCCGGCTCCGAGCAGAACCCGGACCTCACCTCTGGCAAATGGGCCGAGGTGCTGCGCGCGCGGCTGTTGTCCGGCGGCAAGGCCCCGGCCCCGGTGGAGGCCTTCAAGAAACATGGCGCAGATTTTGTGATGGCAGAGACTCTCTCGGATCTGGTGCGGGGCATGAATGAGATCGGCGATGTGGCGCTGGATGAGGCGCATATCCGAGCACAGATCGAGGCGCGGGATGCGCAGGTCGACAATGGCTTTGCCAAGGACCGTCAAATTCAGGCGATCCATGCGGCGCGCAACTATCGCGGCGACCGGCTTATTCGCACGGCCAAGCCGCACCGCCTGCTGGACCGCGCCAACGGGCCGCTGATTGCGGTGCGGCTGAGTATTCTCACCCGCAAAACACTGGGCGGTTTGCACACCACGCTGGACAGCCAGATGATCGGCGCAGACGGCGCGCCCCTGCCCGGCCTGTTTGCGGTGGGCGAAGCGGCGGGGTTTGGGGGCGGAGGCTATCACGGCTACAACGCGCTGGAGGGCACATTTCTGGGCGGCTGCCTGTTTTCCGGTCGGCAAGCCGGACGCTCGGATCAGATCGCCTGACCGATGCTAGAGATGATTGCACGCCCGTTGAGCGCATCTTTGGCTGGCGCCATGCCACTGTGATGAGATACTCAATACCAATGCCCCTACACCCGGAACCCATCTATTTTTACGCTCAAACAGACCCTTACGCGGAGTTTTCAAACTTTGCCCCCTATGGTGTGGCGTTTGACGGCACATGGTGGCGCACGGTGGAGCATTACTTTCAGGCGATGAAGTTTCATGACGCCGACCACCGCGAACGCATTCGCCGCTGTCACAAGCCAAAAGCGGCCAAAGCCCTTGGCATGACACGCGCCATACCGCTGCGCGCGGATTGGGAAGAGGTCAAGGATGACATCATGCTTACCGCTGTCCGGTGCAAATTCCAGACCCACGCGGCACCCCGGCAGCTCCTTCTGAGCACCGGGGATGCACCTCTGATTGAAAATGCGCCGATGGATGCCTATTGGGGCTGTGGCCCGGATGGGCGCGGTCTCAATAAGCTGGGCCAGATCCTGATGACGGTTCGAAGCGAGCTGTCAGGCAACGTGAGCGTCGGCAACTCCTGACCGAAGCGCAGAGCGGGTCAGGAAGCGCCCCTCCTGACCACATGTCTTAGCCGCTGGTCTCAACAAGGCTGTCTTTCTTGACTTCGCGGCTGTAGCGCAACAGTTCGCTGCCCTCGCTGTCCACCAGGATCAGCGCCTTCGGCTCCATGCGGTAGCTGGTCACCTGTGCAAGAAGCGAGAGCACCTTTTCTTCCTGCTCTGCCAGTCCTTCGGGGCAGGCCATCATGGTGCCTGCAAGCTTGTCCGGAAAGCTGATCTCTCGGCCTTTGATCTCCACTTCACCCATAAAGCGGTTACATCCGGCGCTGGTGCCAAAACGGCCATCCTCAGTAAAGCTCAAATCGAGGCCGCGCCCTTCCAGCGGGGCCTCACCCTCAATCTGACTTAGCGTCCATTCGGTATTGGCAAGCGGTGGTTTCGCAGGCTCCGTGGCACGGGTCTGCGCCCCTATTCCAATGGCGGAGGCTGCCACCAGAACGGCGGCGATAAAGGCTCTTCGGGTTGTCTTCATGGGTCCCATTCCCAATTTTGTCTGTCTCGTAAGACAAACGTGGGAAGCGGCGGGTTCCGTCGCAAGGGGAATTGCGAAACATGCAGGCGGGATGCGCGAAAAGACGCGCATCCCAGCGTTCAGGTGCCTAGAGGGGCCACAGCAGCGGAATAACCGCCGAGACCAGCAATCCCATCGAGAGATTGAGCGGAATGCCCACCCGCAGGAAGTCCGAGAACTTGTAGCCGCCGGGGCCATAGACCAGCATATTGGTCTGATAGCCAATGGGCGTGGCAAAGGAGGCCGAGGCTGCAATCATCACCGCAATCACCAGCGGGCGCGGATCAAGTCCCATCGCCTGAGCGAGGCCAACCGCAATCGGCGTGACCACTACGGCCACCGCATTGTTTGAGACGAGTTCCGTCAGCACGGAGGTCAGCAGATAGACCGCCCAGACAAGGAAGAATGGCGGCAAATCCGCGAGCAGCGGCGAGATCCCACTGACGATGAGTTTGACCGCACCGGAGCTTTCCAATGCGGCCCCGATGGCCAACATGGAGAAGATCAGCGCCAGCAAACGCCCGTCAACAAAGGAAAATGCCTCATCCGCGTCGATACAGCGGGTTGCCAGCACCAGCGCCACCGCAAGGATCGACAGCATCAGGATGGGCGCAAGGCCAAAGGCTGCGGCTATCACGATCCCGACCATCGCGGCCACGGCCACTGGCGCATGGCTGCGCCGATAGGCGCGCTGCGTGGGCTGGGAGACATCGGCCATGTCCATCTCGGCGGCAAGGCGCTGGATGTCGCCGGGCGCGCCCTCCAGAAGCAAGGTGTCGCCCACGCGCACCACCAGATCGTCGAGCTGCACGCCGATGTTCTGATTGCGCCGGTGCACCGCCAGCACATAGACGCCATAGCGGCGGCGTAGACGCATGGCGCCGAGGCTGCGGCCCACCATACGGCAGCCCGGCGTGATCAGCACCTCGACCGTTTTGGTCTCCACTGCGGAGACCTGATCGACGCGCTTCAGTTCCTTGTTGCGTTGCAGGCTCAGAAGTTCGGTCATCTTGGTGCGCAGAACCACGCGGTCGCCCACCTGAAGCTCCACCCCTTCGAGATTGCGGCGCAGGGAGTCATCGCCCCGGATCACGTCGATCAGCCGCACGCCGGGACGCTTAAAGAGCTGCACGCCGGTGACTTCGCGTCCGATCAGGTTGCTGTCGGGGGGGATCACCGCTTCGGTAAAGAACTTCATCTTGGAGCGATCCGAGAGCATCATCGCCATGCTGTCCCGTTCGGGCAACAGGCGCGGCGCGATAAAGCGCAGATAGATCAGCCCCCACGTGACCACCACAATGCCCAAAGGCGTGACCTCAAAGATCGAGAAGGGCTTCAGGCCCTGCGCGCGGGCCACCCCATCGACCAGCAGGTTGGTGGAGGTGCCGATCAAGGTGAGCGTGCCGCCCAGAACCGCCGCATAGGACAGCGGAATCAACATCTTGGAGGGCGATACATTGAGCGTGCGCGCGATCTGGATAAAGACCGGGATCATCACCACCACTACGGGCGTGTTGGACACAAAGGCCGAAGCGATCACCACAAAACCCATCAAAAGCGCAATTGCCATCTTTGGGCTGACCTCGGCCTGCTTTTGTGCAACAGCTGTGAAAGCACTCAGTGCCCCGGTGCGCACCAAGGCCCCCATGATCAGGAACATCGCCGCGATGGTCCATGGTGCCGGGTTTGCCAGCACCGGCAGTGCTTCTGCGTAGGGCAACACGCCGGTGATCAGCATGAGCGAGACGCCGCAAATGGCCACCACCTCGGTGGGGTAGGTTTCACGCAGGAAGGCCACGAACATCCCAAGGACGATCAGTAAGGCCAGAATGGCGCTTGTGGTGTCACCCGATTGAAAGAGAAACATACAGATCCACTATGTCAGGGTCGCACCCACCACACTCCGGGGCGGGGCTTCAGCCAACGGGCAGTTTCACCGATCTGGCAGCGCGCAGCAAGCGATTGTCGCAGCAAAAATTCAGTGAATGCAGCAAGATCGGCGCATGTGGCACACCTGACGGGCTTGCCCCCCATCGCGCAGTTTGCCCCGAAGGGTTCCGGATGCGCCTTTCAGTGGTCTCACAGTGAAAAATAAGCCCTGCCCAGTTAAGTCTGCCCAGTTAAACCTACCCAGCGGCGGGGGTGCTCCCGCCCAAGACACGCCACTCTGGCTTGCGCCAGAGAAACGGTCTCGGTTGGGCCGGGCCGCGCACGCTGTGCGTGCGCGGCCCGGCCCAACGGGAGGAGGGCTTTTGTCAAAAAGCATGACGACGGGCGGGAGGACCACCGGTTTTGCGTAGCGCGCCCGGGATTAGGGTGCGGCCTGCTGCAAGAGGCCACCCTGACGCACCATCTCGATGCGTTTGGCGGCACCGGTGCGATCATCGGTTTCCACATAAACGCCCGAAAGCGTCGCGGCACCGGAGGCGGGCGTAAAGCGCCCTTTGGGCATGCCAGTGAGGAAACGGCGCATCGGTTCCGCCTTATCCATGCCGATCACGGAATTATAGTCGCCGCACATGCCCGCATCGGTCAGATAGGCGGTGCCGCCTTCCAGGATCTGCGCATCGCCCGTCGGCACATGGGTATGTGTCCCAACCACAAGCGATGCCTTACCATTGCAAAAATGCCCCATCGCCATCTTCTCGGAGGTGGCCTCGCAATGCATATCGACAATGATCGCCTGCGCCAGCCCACCACGTGGATGCGATTTCAGCACGCCCTCGACCGCCCCAAAAGGATCATCAAAGGCGCGTTTCATGAACACCTGCCCCAGCGCCTGCAGCACCAGAACCTTTTGACCGCCGCGTGCGGTGAACAACCGATGCCCCCGCCCCGGTGCGCCCTTGGCAAAGTTCAGCGGCCGCACGATGCGGCTGTCCTGCTCGATGTACTGGAGCATGTCCTTTTGATCGAAGGCATGATCGCCAAGCGTCACGCAATCGGCGCCCGCGTCAAACAGGATCTTGGCATGTTCACCCGACAGCCCCATCCCGTTGGAGGCATTCTCGCCATTCACCACAACAAAATCGAGCCGCCACTCCTCGCGCAGACGCGGCAGGGTTTCGCTCACCGCCGCACGTCCCGCGCGGCCCATCACATCGCCTAGAAACAGAATTCGCATGCCCCCGGAATAGGCGCAGTGGCGGCGCGCCACAAGGGCAAAGCCTGCGGTTTTCTGCCCTCACTGTCGCGCCTGCGGGCAAACCGTACAGGCGTCACTGTTTTGCGCTGGCCAACAATCCCGCCCTTTGCGCAGAATTTCTCCCTCCTATCCTTATGGACCGACCCAAGATGTGCGGCTTTTTAATAAAAGAGTTGCGTACTGGCCGCAGGCCGACAAGTCTGACCCTCATATCCAAGCGCAGCCAATCCCAGCGCCGCCGTAATTTTTCAGACGAGTCCAAAACATGTCCACACCGGTATTGAACCTTGATCCTGACACCCTCTTGATGGCTTCGCGCGACGCCCGCGCCGCCGCAGAGCCGCTGGCAGCGGAGTATCAAGCCCGCGCACCGTTCAATTATGGCGGTTACGACAACTTCCTGAACCCGGAAATTCTGGAGCGTGTGCGCGAGGAGCTGAAACAGCTGCCAGAAGCTGCCAACAGCTATGACCGCCCGCAAGAACGGCTGAAGACCTCTTATGTGCCCGAGCGCCTGCCAATGTATACGCGACAGTTGTTCTATGCACTGAACTCGCGCCCGGTGATTGCCTTTATCGAGGAACTCACCGGTATCAAAGGACTGATCCCAGACCCTTATTTTGCAGGCGGCGGCATTCATGTGGTGGCCAATGGCGGCCATCTGGATATCCACGCGGATTTCAACCATCACGCGGGCCTCAATCTGGAACGCCGGGTCAATCTGCTGATTTATCTCAACAAGGATTGGCGCGAGGAATATGGCGGCTCCTTTGAGGTCTGGGACGAGAATATGTCTGGGAAACTGGCCAGTTACGTGCCGCTCTTTAACCGGATGTGCATGTTCTCCACCTCTTCTGAGAGCTGGCATGGCAACCCCGAGCCGGTGAATCACCCCGATGGCGAGCCGCGCATGTCGATCGCGCTTTATTACTACACCGCCACATGGGACAGCACCCGCAAGAGCCATACCACGCTGTTCAAACCGCGCCCCGGCTCGAAAGACCAGCGTGACCGTCAGGTGGCCCGCCGAGAGCTGCTGCAAGACCTGCTGCCTCCGGTGCTCCACCGCAAATTGGCATGGCGTCTGGAAAAGCTGGGGTTCTGAGCCCAGTTGTGTTCAGGCACGCTTTGGCGTTGCAAAAATAATCTGTTGAGCGCCAAAGCGCTCAACTCTACGCTCTTCGTGCAATCCAAGACAGGATAGCAGTCTGCAAGAGGCATCATTTGCACTTTGCGTTTCGGCGATAATGCAGGGCAAGCGCTTTGTGATTAGTGCGTACTCAAGCACTTTTTGGCAAGCTTCTGTCGCATATCCGCGCCCCCAGAAGTCAGGCAGGAATTGATAGGACAGTTCGAAATCCTGTCCGTCCTTATGCGGTGTCAGTGTCACTATTCCAATGGAGATGCCCTCTGCATTCACCAGCCAGATCGGGAGCGTGGTTGACAGATAGGCCTCAAACCTGTGCGCCCATTGATCCTTAGCAATTGGGCCGCCGAGATATCTGCGCACCTGCGGATGAGAAATCAGCTCGCAAAAGAACCCGTAATCCGAGCGATTCAGAGCACGGAGGCGCAGTCGGCGCGTCGTCAACTCCTGCATATTCACCCCCCTACCTGCGTTTGAAATCCAGCACCCGGCTCTCGGTCACGATCATGTCGAGCGGCTGGTCGGTGGGCTCCAGCGGCAGGCCTTCGGTCTCTTGCGCATCAAAGGCAAAGCCGATTGCAAGGGTGGCGCGGCGCGCGCGCAAACGTTCCAGCGTGCGGTCGTAAAAACCGCCGCCATAGCCCAGCCGGTTGCCCGCCGCATCAAAGGCCACCAGTGGCACGATCAGGATTTCGGGGTCGAAATAATCGTCCACTTCCGGGACCTTGGCGCCAAAAGGTCCAGCTCGCAGCGCGCCCTCTGGTTGCCAGCGGCTGAACTCCAGCGGCAGGCCCGCGCCCTGAATGACCGGCACGCCCACGGGACCATGGGCCGCGGCCTCGGCCATGACAGCCACCGGGTCAATCTCGGTTCGGATCGCCATATATCCCGCCAGCGGCACGCCACGATAGCCCGCAAGCACCTCGGCCAGATGGCCCGCCGCGCCGGGGCGTTGCGCTTCAAACGCGCCCTTGCGACGCACAAAAGCCGCCTTGCGCGCCGCAGCCTTGATCGCCGCCAAATCGGCCGCATTGTGATCCGTCTCGCTCATGTCCTGCTCCTGCCGACCTGTTACAGCAGTACCGCACCCGCAAGGCCAAGGAAGGCGAAAAAGCCCACAACATCCGTCACCGTGGTCACAAATGCGCCCGAGGCCAGCGCCGGGTCGACACCGATACGGTCAAGAATAACCGGGATCACCGTGCCTGCGAGCCCCGCGACGACAAGGTTGATCACCATTGCGGCAGCGATCACCACACCAAGCATCGGCGTGCCGAACCAGACCACCCCGATGATGCCCATCACCACCGCAAAGATGGCGCCATTGATCAGCCCCACCAGCACCTCGCGCCGGATCACCCGCCAGACGTTTGATCCGGTCAGGTCGCGGGTCGCCAGCGCGCGCACGGCCACCGTCAGCGATTGCGTCCCGGCATTGCCGCCCATGGAAGCCACGATGGGCATGAGCACGGCCAGCGCCACAAACTGCGCAATCGTTGCCTCAAACTGCGCAATCACCAATGAGGCAAAGATCGCGGTGACCAAATTGACCGCAAGCCACGGAAAACGCTGTTTGGTGGTCTCGGAGACCCGGTCCGAGAGGCTCCCCTCGCCAACACCGGCCAGACGCAGGATGTCTTCTTCGTGTTCCTCGTCCAGCACCGCCATCGCATCGTCGATGGTAATGGCACCGACCAGCCGTCCGTCCTCATCCACCACCGGCGCAGAGATCAGGTGATACTGGTTGAAGGCATAGGCCACGTCTTCTTCGTCCTGCGCCGCCGGGATGACCTGAAAGGTCTCCTCGATGATCTCGATCAGGGGCTTGGTGCGGCGCGAACTCATCAGCCGCCCCAAGGTCACCTGCCCCACGGGATGCATACGCGGGTCGACGATGACCACGTGATAGAATTGCTCGGGCAGCTCTTCTGCCTCGCGCATATGGTCGATGGCCTGCCCCACGGTCCAGTGTTCGGGCGCGGTCACCACCTCGCGCTGCATCAGGCGGCCTGCGGAGTTTTCCGGATAAGAGAGCGACTGCTCGATAGCGACCCGGTCACTGTCTTCGAGTGCGTCAAGAATCGCTTCTTGTTGCGGCTCTTCCAGATCCTCCAGAAGGTCGACCACATCGTCACTGTCCAGATCGCGCACCGCATCCGCCAGTACCTGCGGGGTCAGGGCGGAAATGACTTCCTCACGGATGGATTCATCCAGTTCCGATAGGATGTCGCCGTCGAACTCCTTGTCATAGAGCCGGATCAATCGACCCCGATCAAACGCGTTGATCTGTTCCAAAAGGTCAGCGATGTCAGCCGGGTGCAGCGGCTCCATCAGCTCTACAAGCGCCTCGCGGTCGTCGCGATCCAGCGCAAAGAGGATCTGCGCGACCCGCTTACGATCCAGCTCGTAAGCGTCTTCGCCCGTGGGTTCTGTCTCGGGGGTGTTCTCGCCTGTGGTCATTCGCAGCCCTCCGGTTTACCTGAGTTACCTGTCTAAAGGATGCATGCGGGCAAAAACAACGGCCCATCAGCAATTTACCCTCACCGCGCAGAGCCCTATCCTCTGTGCAACTGATTTGACAACAGATGTGACACCGCAATGAAACAAGATCTCATTCTTCTGGGCCGAGTGCTGTCTTTTTCGGCATCCCCTTTTGATGCGGCCGGCCCCGAAGCCGCCGTGGAACAGCACGAGGCCATTGCTATGCGCGGCGGCAAAATCGTGGCGCTCGGCAGCCGTGCTGCGCTCACCAAGGCGCTGCCAGAGGCGGAGATCGTTGATCACGGCAACAAGCTGATCATACCGGGGTTTGTCGACGCGCATGTGCATTATCCGCAGACCGCGATCATCGCCAGCTGGGGCAAGCGGCTGATCGACTGGCTCAACACCTACACCTTCCCCGAGGAAATGCGGTTTGGCGATGCGGTGTATGCGGCGGAGATCGCGGCGCGCTATCTGGATTTGACTACCGCCTGCGGCACCACGACGGTGGCGAGCTACTGCACCATCCATCCCGAAAGCGTCGAGTCGCTGTTTCAGGCGGCGCAGGCGCGCGGGCAGCGGGTGGTCGCAGGCAAGACCTGCATGGACCGCAACGCCCCCGAGGGCCTGCGGGATACGCCACAGAGCGCCCATGACGACAGCGCCGCGCTGATCCAGCGCTGGCACGGTGTCGACCGGATCACCTACGCCATCACGCCGCGGTTTTCGCCCACCTCAACCCCGGAACAGCTCGAAGCACTCGGCGCGCTTTGGGCCGCGCAGCCCACCTGTCTGATGCAAACCCATCTGAGCGAGCAACTTGACGAGATCGAATGGGTGCGCAGCCTTTATCCCGAGGCGCGCGACTATCTCGACACGTACGAACAATTTGGCCTTCTGCGTGAGGGCGCAATCTTTGGCCACGCCATCCATCTGGAACCGCGCGAACGCGACCGGCTGCGCGAGACCCGCGCAAGCCTCATTCATTGCCCCACCTCCAACACCTTCATCGGCTCCGGCCTTTTTGACATGCAGGGGCTGATACACGAGGGGCAGCGCATCGGCCTCGCGACCGACACCGGCGGCGGGTCGAGCTTTTCAATGCTGCGCACCATGGCCGCCGCCTATGAGGTCGCTCAACTGCGCGGCACGCCTTTGCATGCGGCGCAACTGCTGTGGCTGGCGACCCAGGGCTCTGCCACGGCGCTCGGACTTCAGGACAAGGTCGGTAATCTCGCGGTGGGCATGGAGGCTGATCTGGTGGTGCTCGATCTTGCCTCAACCCCCGCCATTGCCCAGCGCGCCAACCGCGCGACTGATCTCTGGGAAGCGCTGTTCCCAACGCTGATGATGGGCGATGATCGCGCCATCGCAGAGGTCCGCATCAATGGCCGCAAGGCCCACTGAAGGCCCCGCTAAACCCCAATGAAATAACAAAGGGCGGCGCCACCCCAAGCTCTTCTAACTCAAAATATCCCGGAGCGCGAGGCAGAGCCTCGCATCCTCCAACCTTCAAGCCAAACGCTCAGGCCCCGTTGGCCAGAGCTTGCGTCATCTCGCCATGCCGACGGATCACCGCCGAGAGGTCCAGCGTGGTCATACGGCCCCAAGCCACCACCTGACGCCCCTCGACAAAAAGGTCGCGCACCTGTCGCGGCCCCGCCAGAACCAATGCCGCTGGATCCCAGCTTCCGCTTGACGCAAGGCCAGAGACATCCCAGACCGCCAGATCCGCGCGTTTGCCGACCGCAATACGCCCGCAATCCGGCCGACCCAACACATCCGCACCGCCCCGGGTGGCAATCTCCAGCGCCTCATAGGCGGACATGGCATCCGCGCCATTGGCGACCCGCTGCAGCAACATCGCCTGTCGCGCCTCATCCCAGAGGTTGGAAATATCGTTGCTGGCAGATCCATCCACCCCAAGCCCAACCTTGACGCCCGCATCCCGCATCTGGCGCACCGGCGCGATACCGCTGCCAAGGCGGCAGTTGGAACACGGACAATGGGCCACGCCCGTGCGTGTTTTGGCAAAGAGATCAATCTCTTCCACGTCCAGTTTCACGCAATGCGCGTGCCAGACATCATCGCCGGTCCAGCCCAGGTCCTCGGCGTATTGACCGGGGCGGCAGCCAAATTTCGCCTCGCTATAGGCGATGTCCTCGTCATTCTCCGCCAGATGGGTGTGCAGCATCACGCCCTTGTCGCGCGCCAGCACCGCCGCGTCGCGCATCAGCTCCCGGCTGACCGAGAATGGCGAACAGGGCGCCAGCCCCACCCGGCACATGGAGCCTTCGCTGGGATCGTGAAACGCATCCACCACCCGGATCATATCCTCAAGAATGTCGGCTTCGCGCTCCACCAGAGCATCGGGCGGCAGGCCGCCGTCGCTTTCACCGATGCTCATTGCGCCACGGGTGGGATGAAACCGCAGCCCCACCTCGGCCGCGGCATGGATGGTGTCGTCCAGCCGTCCACCGTTGGGAAAGAGATAGAGATGATCCGAGGTCAGGCTACAGCCCGACAGCGCCAGTTCTGCCAGACCAAGCTGGGTCGAGACCTGCAAATGCTCCGGCCCCATGCGCGACCAGATCGGATAAAGGGTCTGCAACCACCCAAACAGCAGCGCATCCTGCCCACCCGGCACGGCGCGGGTGAGGTTCTGATAGAGGTGGTGATGGGTGTTGACGAGCCCCGGCGTCACCACGGTGCCGCTGGCGTCCACGGTCGCCTCTGCCCCTTGCAGGCCCTGCCCGATCTCAACAATAACACCGTCCCGCACCCGGATGTCGGCGGATTTCAACACCCGCCGGTCATCATCCATAGTCAGCAGGGTTTCGGCATTTTTCAAAAGAAAATCAGTCACGACTTCACGCTCCAAAATCTGCCCGTTTCATAAGGTGGAGGTGAAGAGACGCCGACGGAATACGGGCAAAGGACTCGGCGCAGATCTATTGCTATCCCAGCCGCCGCTAAAAGAGCAAGTCAGGCAATCCGTTAAACAGCTTCTGCAATTGCCGTGAAAACATGTGCTTGCCCGTAATCCATCACGCGCGCTGCAACAATGCCAGTGCGGCTGCGTGAATTTCAGGGTTTGCAGCAGCAAGCGCGCGACCGCCATCATGAGCCGGGCCGCCCTCCCAATTGGTGACAATGCCGCCTGCGGCCTCAATCACCGCGATAGGAGCTTGGATATCATAGGCGTTTAATCCAGCCTCGATCACCAGATCCACAGTTCCCGCCGCCAATAGCGCATAGGCGTAGCAATCCATGCCATAGCGGGTCAGTTTGACGTGGCGCGCGACACGTTCAAACCCGGCGCGATCCTCCGTGGTGCCGACCTCTGGGAAGGTGGTGAACAGGATGGCATCCTCAAGCGCATTGGTCTTTCGGGTGTGCAACGGGCGCGTGCCATGGGGGCCGATCACCTGAGCATGCCCCCGGCAGCCCTCGAACCGCTCACCGATATAGGGCTGATCAATGATGCCCAGCATCGGACCGTTTGCATCCGACAGCGCAATCAGCACCCCCCAAGTGGGTGTACCACTGATGAAACCGCGCGTGCCATCAATCGGGTCAAGCACCCATGTCCGCCCGCTATCGCCTGTCGTGGGCCCAAATTCTTCGCCGAGAATACTGTCTTCGGGGCGCAACTCGGCCAGCACGGCGCGCATGGCCTCTTCGGCGGCGCGATCCGCAACTGTCACCGGATCAAAACCCGCATCCAGTTTATTGTCTGCGGTAGTGGCCGTGTTACGAAAATGCGGCAAGATCGCTTCTCGGGCCGCATCCGCCAAACGGCGCGCGACTTCCAGATCGGAGAGATTGGCGGAATAGGTCATGACACGAGGCCCCGTCATTGAATTGGCAAGCCTCAATCGCGTGCCACGAGAGGCGTGAGCATTTCAAGTCCAAAGCACTTAGGCACGCAACCGGGTGCGGGGCCTGCGCATGAAAAAGGCCGCGCAATGCGGCCTAGATCCTTCGCAGTCAGCTGTTACCTCAGGCGACGTCGCTGAGGACGCGCGCGAGTTCGAACAGTCGGCGACGCTGGTTTTCTGGGATAGCGTAGTAAGACCGCACCAGATCCAGAGCTTCCTTGTCGCCCATAAGATCCGCAGGAACGCGGGCTTTTTCGGGGACCACTTTCGCAGTTTCATCCTGCAGCCCTTCAAAGAAGAAGCTGATATTTACATCCAGCGCGTCAGAAATATCCCAAAGCCGGGAAGCACTGACGCGGTTTGCGCCGGTTTCGTACTTCTGGATCTGTTGGAATTTAATCCCAACCTTTTCTGCCAATTGCTGCTGAGTCATGCCAATAAGCCAGCGACGGTGCCGAATGCGTTTGCCAACGTGAATGTCGACGGGATGTGCCATTTGTAGTATCTCCCAGCTACGGCCTCCAGAAAACTGGTGTGCGGCGCGAAATTCTACGCCGCAAACCACTGTTCCGGACCCGCATACCGATGGCGCACAAGCCGACATCGGGATCTTTTGGTTAGGGTCAGAAGTTCAGTTATGTGGAAAGTGTACGCTCTTCGTGGTTGAATACAAGTTTTCCAACACGCGCTCTACGAGCCTCGGCAGGCAAATATATGATTTTATGCATCAAAAATTATCGCGAAAGACGGTACAAATACGGTTTGCTGCCACTCACCATAAATGGCGAGGCGTGAAATCGGTGTCAAAACATTCATCTTTGATTCGAATCACTCAAGTCGGAAAATAACGAGGGAAACCAAAATGCTATCCTTTCGTATAGTAAATCATGGGCAGAGTGGAAATCTGATTGAAACGCCAATTCCACCTCTGGGCCCGGATCAGATCGCTGTTGAAATCCATGCCTGCGCCCTGAACTTTGCCGACCTATTAATGATCAAGGGGAATTATCAGGATACGCCTCCCCTCCCCTTTACACCGGGGCTGGAATGCGCCGGGCGGGTCACCGCAATAGGTGCGCAAATTTCGGAATTTGAAATCGACGACCGCGTCGCGGTATTTAGCGGCCAAGACGGATTGGCGGAAATGGGCGTATTTGACGCCAGCCGCGCAGTGCATATTCCCGAAAATGTCAGTTATGACGCTGCGGCTGCGTCCTTGATCGCCTATGGCACCAGCCTGCTTGCCTTGGAGCATCTGGCCAAGGTGCAACCCGGAGAGCGCCTGCTGGTGACCGGTGCTGCTGGGGGCGTGGGGCTTACGGCGGTTGAGATCGGGAAACTCTTGGGTGCTGAGGTGATCGCGCAGGCGCGCGGGCCAGAAAAGCTCAGGGTGGCACAAGCAGCGGGTGCGGACCATCTGGTCGACGCCAGCGAGGATCTGCGCCAACGGGTCAAGGATCTGGGTGGCGCGGATGTGGTCTATGACGCGGTGGGCGGTGACATCTGGCAGGCCGCGTTTCGCGCCACCAATCCTGGCGGTCGGCTGCTGCCTATCGGATTTGCAGGCGGTGAGGTGCCGCAAATTCCGGCCAATCACCTGCTGGTCAAGAACCTGACAGTGTTTGGCTTTTATCTCGGTGGGCTGGTGAAACTGCGCCCCGAGCTGGGGCGACAGACCTTTGAGCGACTAATGCAGTGGCTGGCCGAAGGGCGGATCACGCCGCACATCAGTCACCGGCTGCCCCTGCGTGAGACGGCGCAAGGCTTGGAACTCATCCGCAGCCGCGCCGCCACCGGCAAGGTCATCATGCAACCCCGAGCTGGGCTCCGGCGCTGACCATTTCGGTTCCCACGGCGCGCAATCCAGGTTGCGAAAGACCGGCAAACCCCTGACGGATCAGGCCTGCGAGGTGGTCGACATATTGCGCCCGTGCCCGCTCTGCGCCGTAGAGGTTAATGTGCTGGACCGGCAAGCGTGGCAGGCTGCCACCGTGGTCGATCACCTGTTGATGCGCAGGCTGGGTGCCCTCAAGCAGCACACCAACGGCCAGATCTGCGCTGACGGTGGCCTCCACTGTGCGGTCAGACTCGCTGTCCACCGCCATTTCCCACGGGATACCCGCGTCATCGAGCGCTGCCGTTGCCAACCCACGGAAGATACAATTGCGGCAGAACCCGATCCGAAGCGGGCGCTGGCGCCACGTCTGCCCACCCAGCGCGCCAATCCACTGGAGCGGCATCTGGTGGATGGCCTCTCCGCCCGCGCCGGCGGCTGTTTCGGTGGTCACAATGAGGTCAAACCGTCCAAGATCGAAGTCCGCTTTCAATTCGCGTGTGTGAGACGTACATAGGTTCACCTTCACGCGTGGGAACTGCACATTAAAGCGCTGCATCACCATCGGGATCACCGGATGCACCACATCATGGGGCACCCCCAGCGTTACCTCCCCCTCAAAGGCCTGATCAGTCAGGCGGGTGATGATCTCGTCATTGAGGCTCAGCATCTTGCGCGCAAAGCCCAAGAGCTGCTCGCCTGCGGCTGTCAGACCGATATTACGCCCGGAACGATCCAGAAGTTCGACCCCCAGCATCTCTTCGAGACGTTTGAGCTGCATGGACACAGCCGACTGGGTCAGATGCAGAAAAGACGCCGCACGCGTGACGCCGCCAGTGTCGGCAACCGCCACAAAAGAACGCAGCGTGGTTATGTCCAAATTTCTCATCATCACACCTTTTGATGGATCACTTCAAAATCATTCGTTTTGAGAATGTATTCCCCTTCGGTATACATCAATATCAGTGATGCAATCAAGTGCATCCATCACAAAACAATCTCAGGAGGCCATCATGGCGAATTGCATTGAACACAGCCGCCCCGTCTATCTGCGGCGCCCCTCGCTCTTTTTATACATCGCTCAGATGTTCGCGCTACGCCGCCAGCGCATGCATCTGGCCGAACTCAGCGATGAGCAGCTAAAAGACGTCGGCCTGACCCGCGAGGCTGCGGACGCCGAGGCACGCCGCAAAGCATGGGATGCACCGCAATACTGGTTGAGCTGAGGTGCCCTCAGTGCAGACCAAGAACAGAGCCAAAAACGGCCGGAACCGGCTCACCCCGCTCGGCGGATCCGGTTCCGGTAAAAAACTTGCCAAACTGCTGTTCATTTTACCTCGATTGCAGGCCCGAACCTCTTGAACCTGCGGGCGCAAAAGCCAATATTTGAGGCAACAGGCAGATCCGCGTCGCGGGTGTGCTCTGAGGGAGAACCTAGACGGAGACCATGACACATGGCACAGTTTGACAGCATTCGATCTGCTGCCGGCGCGCGTAGCGCCGAGATCGACGCCGGGCTTCGCGCCCACATGAACAAAGTCTACGGCACCATGTCCGTGGGCACACTTATTACCTTCCTCGCCGCTTGGGCGATTGCAGGCCTGTCGGTCACGTCTGACCCGGCCAATGCCGTCGCGCAGCTGAGCTCTGACAGCTATCTGACCAACTTCGGCTATGCGATCTATGCGTCGCCGCTGAAGTGGGTGATCATGTTCGCCCCGCTGGCCTTTGTCTTCTTTGGCTTTGGCGCTGCTGTGAACCGTCTGTCCGCCGCTGGCGTTCAGGTTGTCTTCTACGCTTTTGCCGCACTGATGGGTCTGTCGATCTCTTCGATCTTCGTGACCTTCACCGGTGAAAGCATCGCGCAGGTGTTCCTCGTGACCTCCATCGCCTTTGCGGGTCTGTCGCTGGTGGGTTACACCACCAAGAAAGACCTGTCCGGCATGGGTTCGTTCCTGATCATGGGTCTGATCGGCCTGATCGTGGCGTCGGTTGTGAACATCTTCCTCGCATCTTCCGCGATGGCGTTTGCAATCTCCGTGATCGGTGTTCTGATCTTTGCGGGCCTCACCGCTTATGACACCCAGCGCATCAAGAACGACTACCTGCAGATGGCACATGCTGGCGATCAGGAATGGCTTGGCAAGGCTGCCGTCATGGGCGCGCTGAGCCTCTATCTGGACTTCATCAACATGTTCATGATGCTGCTCCAGCTGCTCGGGAACCGCGAATAACCGCAACTTCCCAACTTACAGACAGCCGGGGCGGATCAGATTGATCCGCCCCTTTTCATTTTCAGACCCCTGATTTGATTTCGACACGTCCCAAGGATTGACCGATGAAGATTGAACCCATTGGCCCAGAGCGGGCCACGCTCTTGGTGCCACTGCTGCAGGACTTGCACGCGCTCCACGTCGAGCACCAGCCTGAACGCCACACACCTGACCCCGAGGACGCTGATCTTTGTGCGTGGTTGCAGGAGTGGCTGGAGAAACCAGAGATTTACGCCCTCGCAGCCATCAGCCCTCAGGACGCCGTTATGGGGTATCTGATCTATGGGATGGAGGACCGCCCCGCCCTGCCCGTGCGCCCGGCAGAGCGCCGCGCAACGGTGCACCACATAGCCGTCACCCCCGCACTGCGCCAGATCGGGGTGGGCAAGGCGCTGATGACGCGAATGAAACAGGACGCACTTGAGAAAGGGGCCGATGTGATCGGCGTGACCTACGCGCCCTTCAACGCGGCCTCAGCCGCATTGATGCGTCATTTTGGGCTGGAGCCGGTTCTCACCATGGCAGAGTGGCGCAAGGACCGCGAAACCAAGTCCTGATGGCTCGCCCTGCCGGAGGCGCATTTGACGCCCCGGTGCATCACTGGTGGGCCTGTTTCAATCCGGTTGAACCTTGGCATGGTTCCCTTCAACGGCGCTCGTCAGGGGGGGTAACTTCCGTTAAATCAATCGACGCACGAGGCAACACGTCTGCCCAGTTCAGAGCGCTTTGACGTCGACAACTGTCGGGGCTTTCAGCACTGCAACGGTTTCTTGCTGTTCGGTCAGTGCCACAGCTGCAGGCAACAACAACATCAGCGCAGACAATCCAATCAGGCTTCTCATAAGATCACCCTCTCCACTCTCTAACTTTCACACCACGCCTAGAGGTCTGACCGCGAAATAGGGCAGGAATGTGCAGATCCCACGGCCAAGGCCCGGCACACATTCTGCATTTTAGATAAGCGCGACACCGTTTCCTGCGGGCAAACCCTGCGCTGCGCATATGGTCTGTGCTGCGCAACAAAAAAGGCCGCGCCCGATGCGCGACCTTTTTTAGACTGAGATCCAATGGACCCCGAAAGGCTTACTTGATTTTGCCTTCTTTGTACTCGACGTGCTTGCGCGCGACCGGGTCGTATTTACGAACGGTCATTTTCTCGGTCATGGTGCGCGCGTTTTTCTTGGTCACGTAGAAGTGGCCCGTGCCCGCGGTCGAGTTCAGGCGGATTTTGATGGTCGTCGGCTTCGCCATTGTGCTTCTCCTGCGTCCGAAAAGGCAGGGGGCCTCTCGGGTCTAATTCCTATATGAGCGTGCGCTTTTACCTTTGTGGTGGCGAGTGTCAATAGGATTCGCCCGGCTAAATTGCAGCTCTTACTAAAATCCCGCTTTAGGGGCGGATTACGATGCTGTCGCGCCTGGAAAGGCTACGTATTTTGCGCAGAGAGCCTATAAGCCGGATCTTGTTCCCCCTGCCCCGAAAGGCAGGGTTTGATGACCATTCTTCTGGGACGCCCGTTGCCGGACGCCTCTAGCTGCCAACCCGGCCTCTCTCGGGTGAAACATCCCTAGCGGCGGTCTCGGTTGCCCGACCCGGCCCGCGCGGAGGCCCTATTTGGCATTGCTCCCGGTGGGGCTTGCCGTGCCACCCCTGTTGCCAGCGGTGCGGTGGGCTCTTACCCCACCGTTTCATCCTTACCCCGTCGCATCCTTCGGCGAACCTCCAGAGCGGCGAGGCGGTCTCATTTCTGTGGCGCTTTCCGTCAGGTTGCCCTGCCCGGGCGTTACCCGGCACCGTTGTTTCAGGGAGTCCGGACTTTCCTCGCGGGGGCTTGATGCCCCAACGCGGCCATCCGGCTCTCTGCGCGCGGTCTGCCTACGCCTGCATCGGCGCTGCGTCAAGGTGGCGCGGGTGGGAGGGGCGGGGGGGAGGGGCGTTGCCCCTCTGCGCGGATGCGCATTCACCCCAGGATATTTGTGAGAAGGTGAAAATCAGTCCAGAAGCGGGATGAGGTCGTCGCGGCACAGCGGCCCCTCCCCCCAGGGCCGATAGCGCAGACGCACGGCCTCCAGAAGCGTGGCATCGTCAACCTCGGCGGTGAACCCGCAGGCCTGAGCTGCCTCGCGTAAGGTTTGCGGTGTCGCGGCGGTGGCGGCATGTGACCGGCTGGCAGGCCGCGCATATCCAAGGGTCGCCAGCCGCTGCCAGTCGAAGCGCGGCCCCGGATCCCATTTGCGCCCCGGCGCAAGGTCTGAATGGCCAATCACACCCTCGGGCGCAATGTTCCAGCGGGTCATGATTTGTGGCAGAAGGGTTTCCAGCCTGTGCATTTGCGGCTCCGAGAACGGATGATCGCCGCGATTGTCCAACTCAATCCCGATAGAGCGTGAATTGATGTCTTGCTGCCCCGCCCATTCGCCTGCGCCTGCGTGCCAGGCGCGCTGGTCCTCTTCGACCAATTGCCAAAGTCTGCCATCGCCGCCGATCAGATAATGAGCCGAGACCTCATATGCGGGATCACATAGCCGCGTGAGTGCTGCATCGGCGCTCTGCATTGCGGTGTAATGCAGCACGATCAGATGGGGGCGCAGGCCCTCACGCCGTGGCCCGTAGTTGGGACTCGGCTGCCAGATCGGGGAGACATCAGACATGTGTTCAGCTTAGTCGCCCTGCGCGCGCACAGCGGCGCGGAACGGGGCCGGGTCCCAGCCGCAGGCGTAGCCATCCCCATCCGGGTCCAGCGCCTTGCGGTCCCGTTTTGGCCCGCCCATCTCAAGAAATGCGGTCTGCGCGAGATCGGCAGAGGCATATTCCGCGCAGTGGCGCTGCGAACGGGCCTGCAGGTTGATCCCGGTGCGGCTATAGATCCGCTGACCGCGTGGATTGGAGGTCGACAGCGCGTAGCGCACGATATTGGGCGCCAGATCCTGCGGGCGGTCTGGCACAGCCGTGGGGGTGACCACCTGATATTGCGCACGCTGACGTGCGATGCGCTCAGCGTCACTCTCGATGGTTTGCCGGGCAGCAACGGCCTCGAAATTATTCTCGTCCGACAGGTTGGGGTTGCCGACCAGTGCGGGTGCCGGGTTCGAGGGGCTTGCCTCCAGCGGGGCCTGACCTGAGTTCTGACCAGCGGCTGAAATCGCTGCTGCGGCCTCTCTGGCGATGTCGTCATTCGCAGTTGCGGCAGCCCCGGAGGGGCGGGGCTGCTGCCAGTTGGCGTTTGTTCCAGACGTTTCAGTCGACAGGCGAGATGCGGGCACCAGAGGTGCGCCGTTCAGGGTGCGGCCCGCTTCGACCTCGGGCGGAGCGTTAAAGGGACTTGTTGCGTCCCCTACCCCTGCCGCGCTGTCGGGGACCTGCGGGCTGCAGGCCACCAGTGCCATCGCGCTGACCGCGATCAAAAATCCCGAAACTCGCATCTGTGTCACCTGTCTGCTCAGTCTAGCTTTTCACTCTTCTTAGCGATGTGTTTTACCACCACTGCGCAGGCTTGGCTACAAATCCGGCGGATTGCTCCAGCGCATAGGCGGTATTCAGAAGATCCCCTTCTTCCCACGGCCGCCCGATCAGCTGCAGCCCCAGCGGCAGACCTTGGGTGTCGACACTGGTTGGCACCGAAATACCGGGCAAACCTGCAAGGTTCACGGTGACCGTGAAGACATCGTTCAGGTACATCTTGACCGGATCTTCGTCATTCATCTCGCCAAGGCCAAAGGCCGCAGAAGGCGTCGCCGGGGTCAGGATCGCATCAACACCTGCGGCAAAGGCATCCTCGAAATCCTTTTTGATCAGGGTGCGGACCTTGCGGGCGCGGTTGTAATAGGCGTCATAGAACCCCGCCGACAGCACATAGGTGCCGACCATCACGCGGCGTTGCACCTCGTGGCCAAATCCTTCGGCGCGGGTTTTCTCGTACATCTCGGTGATGCCGTCACCCTGCGCCAGCGTCGCGCGATGGCCGTAGCGCACGCCATCATAGCGCGCGAGGTTCGAAGAAGCCTCAGCCGGGGCAATCACGTAATAGGCGGGCAGTGCGTATTTTGTGTGCGGCAGCGAGATATCGACGATCTCGGCCCCCGCAGCCTTGAGCATCGCCGCGCCCTCGTCCCAGAGCTTGGCAATCTCGGCGGGCATGCCGTCCATGCGATATTCGCGCGGGATGCCGATTTTCTTGCCTTTGATGTCGCCGGTCAACATCGCCTCGAAGTTCGGCACCGCGAGGTCCGCAGAGGTCGAATCCTTGGCGTCATAGCCGCACATGGCCTCAAGCATGATAGCCGCGTCGCGCACGTTCTTGGTCATCGGCCCGGCCTGATCCAGCGAGGAGGCAAAGGCCACAATGCCCCAGCGCGAGCAGCGCCCATAGGTGGGTTTGATGCCAACGGTGCCAGTAAAGGCCGCAGGCTGGCGGATCGAGCCGCCCGTATCAGTTCCGGTCGCCGCAAGGCACAGGTCTGCCGCCACAGCTGCCGCCGAGCCACCCGAAGACCCACCGGGCGTCAGCGGGGTCTCTTCCGCGCCGCGCCGCCATGGGCTGATCGCATTGCCATAGGCAGAGGTCTCGTTCGACGAGCCCATGGCAAATTCGTCCATGTTCAGCTTGCCGAGCATGACCGCGCCTGCGTCCTGCAATTTCTGCGAGACGGTGGATTCATATTCGGGCTTGAACCCTTTGAGGATGTTCGACGCCGCCTGGCTGTCGACACCTTTGGTGCAGAACAGATCCTTGATTCCGATGGGCAGACCACACATGGCGGGCGCATCGCCCTCGGCAATCCGCGCGTCCGCCGCCTTGGCACGCTCCAGCGCGACATCGGGGGTTTTATGCACAAACGCGTTGAGCGCATCCGCCCCGTCGATGGCCTTGAGGCAGGCCTCGGTGAGTTCCACAGAGGTGGTGTCACCCTTGCGCAGCAGATCGCGGGCCTCTGCAAGGCCCAGTTTGTTCAGGTCAGACATATCTTACTCCACAACCTTGGGCACAGCAAAGAAGCCTTCGCGGGCATCCGGGGCATTGGCCAGCACCTTGTCCTGCTGGTTGCCATCGGTGACCACATCCTCGCGGCGCTTGAGGCGCTGCGGGGTGACGGAGGTCATCGGCTCGACGCCCTCAACATCCACTTCGTTCAGTTGCTCGATGAACCCGAGGATCGTGTTGAACTCCTCTGCCAACGCAGGCAGAGCGTCCTCTTCGACCTTGATCCGGGCCAGTTTGGCCACTTTCGCGGCTGTGCTTTGGTCAATCGACATCAATAACCCTCATCTCGTCTTGTCCACGCGTTTACCGCTCGTGCCTGCGCGCCGCAAGCCTGCCTTAGGAATTCTCCGCCCGCGAGATCCAAATCCCACCGCCAACTGAGGTGTTTCGCATCGGGCTTTGCCCGATGCGACCCGCGCGCGGACAGCAAAGCTGTCCGCGCGCGCTCGACCCAACGGATCGAAAGGCCCCAAAGGGGCATGAGAGCGGGCGGGAGCGCTGCCCCTGCTCTATCGTCTTTCATGATTTCATCACAGCCATGGATTTTTCCCAAACCCCTGATAGGGTCACGTAAAAGACATTCCACACACGTCTTGGACAACGCGGAGAACGGCGCATGAAACTGATCTGGCTAGGTCACGGCGGCTTTCGTCTGGAAACGGGCGAGACCACCCTCCTCATCGACCCTTGGCTTACCGGCAACCCGATGCTGGACGACAGCCAGCATGATGCCGCCACCAAGGGGGCCACGCATATCCTGTTGACCCACGCGCATTTTGATCACGTGGCAGACGTGCTTGGCCTTGCCAAACACCTCTCGATCCCGATCATCGGTCAATATGATCTGATGGGCTATTGGGGTGAAACCGAAGGCGTGGAAACCCTGGGCTTTAACAAAGGGGGCACGGTCGATGTGGGCGAGACCCGCGTGTCGATGGTGCCCGCCTCCCATTCCAACACGTTTTCCACCCGCGACGGGCTGCGCACCGCTGGCAGCGAAGTGGGCTATATGATCCAAGCCGAGGGACAGATGATCTATGTCTCGGGGGATACCGACATTATGGCCGATATGGACTGGATGGGCGACTACTACAAACCCGACATTGGCATCCTGTCGGCTGGTGGCCATTTCACCATGGATATGAAGGCCGCCGCTTATGCCGCAAAGCGCTATTTTGCCTTCAAAACGGTCATTCCCTGCCACTATCGCACCTTTCCATTGCTGGAACAGAGCGCACAGGACTTGATTGACGGGCTTCCCGGCGTCAACGTCATCGAGCCACAGGTTATGAAAGAAATCGAGTTCTAATGCCCGCCAACGATTTTACCACCACCGAATACGCCCGCAGACTGGAAAAGACCCGCCGCGCCATGGCAGCACAGGGCCTTAAAACACTGGTGATCTGCGATCCTTCCAACATGGCATGGCTTACCGGCTACGACGGCTGGAGCTTTTATGTCCCGCAGGCAGTGATTCTGCATGAAAACGGCATGCCGATGTGGTGGGGCCGCACTCAGGACAAGCCGGGCGCCGCACTGACCACCTGGCTGGAGGCCGATCATCTCTTCGACTGGCCCGAAGAACACGTCCAGCACCCCGATCATCACCCGTTTGACTCGCTGGTGGATCTGCTGCGCGAATATGGCTGGACCGAAGCCATCGGCGTGGAGATGGACAACTACTATTACTCCGCCCGCAGCCATGAGATTCTGGAGACCGCCTTTGGCCGCGATGCTTTTGCGGATGCCACGGGCCTTGTGAACTGGCAACGCGCTGTCAAAAGCGAACAGGAACTGCAGTTGATGCAGGCGGCAGGCAAGCTCTCGGCGCATATGCACGGGGTACTGCGCGCGGAATTCAATGAAGGCATTCCCAAAAACGCGCTGGTGGCACGGGTGCAGGCCGCAGGTATCGAGGGTCTACCGCTTCTGGCCGGAGATTATCCGGCAATCTCACCGATCGCACCCTCGGGCATTGAGGCCTCCGCCTCGCATATCACCTGGAATGACCGCCCCCTGGCCCCCGGAGAGGCAACCTATTTCGAGATCTCGGGCTGCGTGCGCCGCTATCATTGCCCGATCAGCCGCACGCTGTTCCTCGGCAGCCCGCCCGAGGACATCCGCCGCGGGGAAAAGGCAATCCTGCAGGCGATCGAAGACACATTCGCGGTCGCCAAACCCGGTGTCACCTGCGAAGAGGTCGCCGCCTGCGTCTATGAGAGCTTTGGCCGCGCGGGCTACATCAAGGGCAACCGCACCGGCTATCCGGTCGGCCTCAGCTACCCGCCGGATTGGGGCGAGCGCACGATGTCGCTGCGTCCAGGCGATACCACCAAGCTCGAAGAAAACATGACGTTCCACCTGATGCCGGGTCTGTGGACCCCGGACTGGGGCATGGCGATCACAGAGACATTTGTGGTGACCCCGAACGGCGGCGAGGCTCTGGTCGATGTGCCGCGCGAAATCGTGGTGAAGTAACCCGGCCCCTCAACCGGTCGGCTTCACTGGCAGGCGGGTGACCTCCCGCCCGTCAGCGCGGTTTGTAAAAAACCACTCTTCCCGTTGGGCCGAGCACCGCGCGCCCGAAGGGCGCGCGGTGCGGGTCGCTTTGGGCGAAGCCCAAAGCTAAATCCCTCAAATCCGGCAGTCGTATGGCACCCCCGTTTTTGCGGAGGCTCAGTCGTAGATCCACGCAGCCACCTGCAGCTTCAGGCCGATGGTCAGAGGCCAATCTTCAGAGAGGAACCGAAAACGCCCGGCGCGCCTCAGCCGCCAACGGGCGACAGTAGCAGCCCTCGGCGTGATCGTTGACCAGCCCCATCGCCTGCATGAAAGCAAAACAAGTGGTTGGTCCGACGAATTTCCAGCCCCGTTTTTTCAGGTCCTTCGACAGCGCGACTGACTCTGGGCAGGTGGAAACGGTCTGCGGCTCTGGGGGTGTCTTGACCTCGTAACGCCAGAAGAATGCGGCCAGAGATCCCTCGCTGGCTTCCAGTTCGACCGCGCGCGCGGCATTATTGATGACCGCCTCGATCTTGCCGCGATGACGGATGATGCCCGCGTCCTGCAACAATGCGGCGACTTTCTCCGGGCCATACCCTGCCATGCTGTGATAGTCGAAGCCATCAAAAGCCGCGCGAAAGTTCTCGCGTTTCGACAGGATGGTGCGCCAACTGAGGCCGGACTGGAAACTCTCCAGACAGATCTTCTCAAACAGCCGCCAGTCGTCCCCCACCGGAAAGCCCCACTCCGCATCGTGGTAGGCATCAAACTCCGGTGCCGTGGCCGACCATGCACACCGCTGCTGGCCACCCGTGCTTGTGACAACACGGCTCATCCGGCCACCTTCAGGAACCCGAGCCGCGCATCGGTGCGCGCGGGCGTAAATCCGGTGATCTCAGCCGTGACAATGCCCTCCTGCACAAAAGGGTCGACCGCCACTCGCGCCTCCAAGGCGTCGCGATCTTCGCCGAAAGCAAGGATCGCGCCCCCTGCGCCATCGTCCAAAGAGCCTGCCGCAAGGAAAATCCCATCGGAAAACCCTTGCGCCAGCCATGCTTTATGCGCCTCCATGGCCTCTCCGGCACGGGTCTTCTCTTCGGTGAATTTTAAAAAGATCACAAACAAAGCGACCCTCCCTCTTGTTATGAATAATCTGTGGGTTGCGCCGCGATTTGCTGTGCCACCCAATCCGTCATCTGCGCGACCTCCGCCTCGATCAGCGCTTCGTCGCCAAAGGCCTGCGCCAGCGCTGCGACGCCCTGACTGCGGCCCATCAGATGCGTGGCAAGCGCCCTGGCGTCGCGCTCTACACCGGCGCTGCGAAATTGCAGCGCGAGCCAGTCTATGAAGAGTGTGAACAGCTCCGCCGCGCGTGCTTGGGCGATGTGATCAAGCTTTGAAAGCTCGCTCACCAATGTGCCTACAGGGCAGCCCCATGACATGATCTTGGCGCGGTTGCGGATCAGGATGCGGATGAAACAGGTGATGCGTGCCAGCGGCGTGTCGCCCTCGGCCTCCCACGCGGTCAGCATCGCAGCCGTGCGCGACAGGCGCAGGTCGATCACCGCATCAAGGATCTCGTCCTTTGTCTTGAAATGATAGTAGAAATTGCCGCGCGACAGGCCCAGGGGCGCAGCAATATCGGCCAGTGAGGTGGCCTCATACCCACGCTCATAAAACAGCACATCGGCCTGTTCGACGATCCGCTCTCTCGTGCTGGGCATCACCACTTCATCCTCGGCTGAGACTTAAAACAGGAGCAAACTTGACGATTAGGTCAAGCGTCCTAAAGCATCAGTAGGACAAACGACCTAATCCGGCAAGCCCTTTTCAACCACCCTCAGCATTTGACGTAACAAGGCACGCTCTTCCGGGGCCTCCTGCCCGGACCAGAGCATTGACAGCAACAGCTTGGCGATGGCCCATCTGAGCTGCTCCTGCGCGCCACATCCCGCCACACGCCCCCACGTGATCGCGCGGTGCCGGATCACCTGCGCATCCGCTGCAAACGCGCGACACCCGCGCGGATGGCGAAACGCATTGGCCAGTTCATACGCCCGCGGCCCCGCCAATCCCTTGGCATCAAAAGTCCGCAGCCCCTGCGCAGTGTGAATGATGTTATCGTGATGCAGATCACCGTGCAGGGCGACAGTCTCAGCGGCTCCGCGCTGCATCTGATCCAGACAGGCCCACGCTATATCCTGCGCCTCACGCGCCTCGGGCGCAGTAAAACAGGCATCCCGCAACGGCACCATGATCGCGGCCACAGACAGCAACCCATCTGCGCAAACCTCTGCTGCAAACAACTGTGCTGCCACGTCGGTCAACCCGCGATCCGCAACCTCCGGGGCCTGTCTGCGCGCCAGTTCCCCAAGCGATGGCCCCTGAAGCCACTCCATCACCACCGCATCTGTTGACCGAGCAAACACCCGAACGGCCCCGGCGCCCTCGACACGCTCCAGATAGGTCAAGCCACTCGTTTCATTTCCCATATGCCCGGCGGGATAGTATTTCAGCGCTGCCTGCGTGTCAGTTTTCTGCCTCACCCGCCAGACCTTGGCGCGCGTGGTTTCAGTGACCAGTTCCGGCGCACTCAGTCCAAAGCGGCGCAACAGTTCTGTGGGGGGCAGACTCATCCGCGCCGTTTCGCAAAGAAATCCCTCAATAGCGCCTCTGACTGTGATGCGGAAAACCCGTCATAAACCTCAGGCACATGGTGCGCTTGCGGGTGGTCGAACACGCAGGCACCGTGGGCCACGCCACCGGATTTCGGATCAGACGCGCCGTAGTACACCCGCGCGACACGGGCGGCGGCAATGGCGGCGGCACACATGGCGCAGGGCTCCAGCGTCACATAGAGATCATGCCCCGTTAGCCGCTCACTGCCCAGTGCCGCGCAGCCCGCGCGGATCACCAGCACCTCGGCATGGGCGGTGGGATCGTTGAGTTCGCGGGTTCGGTTGCCTGCCCGCGCCACCACCTCGCCTGAGGGGCTGACCAGCACCGCACCCACCGGCACCTCACCGCGCCCAGCGGCGGCCTGCGCCTCTTCCAGCGCCTCTGCCATGAAGGATCGAAACTCCATGTGTGCCATGCCCCTTTCTGTCGTCATACCGCCCGCACTAACGGCCGCGCACCCCTGCAATGGATGCTTTCGCCGCCCTCGCGAATAGGCTATGGCAGCGCCATGAGCAAGAAAACCCCATCCTCCCCCTCCGCGCATCGCGCAGCCAAAGGCGCCCGGCCACAGGCGAAACCCTCAGCGAAGCCGCGCGGTCCCAAAGCCCCGCAGGCAAGCGCAACAGGGGACGCGCGGCCCTCTGCGGAGGGCGACCGCATTGCCAAGGTGCTCTCGCGCGCCGGTGTGGCCTCACGCCGTGAGGCGGAGCGGATGATTGCCGAGGGCCGCGTTGCGGTCAACGGCGCGGTGATCGACAGCCCGGCGCTCAACGTGACCGGCAGTGATCGCATCGTGGTGGATGGCAATCCCCTGCCCGAGGCCGAGGCCCCGCGCCTGTGGCTCTACTACAAACCCACAGGTCTGGTGACGACCAATTCGGACGAAAAAGGCCGCAGGACGATCTTTGACGAATTGCCCGAGGATCTGCCGCGGGTGATGACGGTCGGGCGTCTCGACCTCAATTCCGAAGGCCTGCTGCTGTTGACCAACGATGGCGGCGTCAAACGCCAGTTGGAGCTGCCCTCCACCGGCTGGCTGCGCCGCTACCGGGTGCGCATCAATGGCCGACCGCAGGACCATGAATTTGACGTGCTGCGCAAAGGCGTGGTGATCGACGGCGAACGTTTCCAGCCGATGACCGTGAGTCTTGATCGTCAGCAGGGCGCCAATGCCTGGCTCACCATCGGCCTGCGCGAAGGCAAGAACCGCGAAATTCGCCGCGCCATGGAAGAGGTCGGCTATCCCGTGAACCGGCTGCTGCGGATCTCTTACGGGCCTTTCCAGCTTGGCACGTTGAAGGAAGGCGAGGTCGAAGAACTGCGCTCGCGCGTGGTGCGCGACCAGCTGGGTCTGGCCGCGCCCGAAGGCGACGGTGAAGCCAAGAAAAAGCCCACCCGCCCCGGACGTGGGCCGCGCAATCCTGGTGGAACCTCCGGCGCACAACCGGCTGGCAAAGGCGGCAGCGCACCAAAGGGCCGCCCCATCGGCAAAGGGGCTGGCAAGGGATCGGGAAAGCCGTTTGAGGGCAAAACCTTCTCTGGCAAAGCTTCTGCAGGTAAGCCCGGCGCT
Organism: Tritonibacter mobilis F1926; assembly: GCF_000376545.2. NCBI lineage: Bacteria > Pseudomonadati > Pseudomonadota > Alphaproteobacteria > Rhodobacterales > Paracoccaceae > Tritonibacter > Tritonibacter mobilis. The sequence continues at coordinate 929,818 of NZ_CP015230.1, read as the reverse complement.
GGCAAATCCTCTGGTGGCAAACCCTCTGGTACCAAGAGCTTTGGCTCAAAAACCGCAAGCGGCGCGGGCGGGCGCAAAACCGGTGGGCCTTCTGGCGGCAAATCAGCCCCCGGAGGACGGCGTTTTGGCAAAAAACCGCAAGACTGAGCCCCCCGGAGCGGACTTCCCCCTAGCAGGAGCGCCTGCAATCCCCTAGGTTTCAATATGTTGGGGAAATGTTGGGGGCCAAAACGGTGCAAACCATCGCCTATGTTGCGTTGCTGATCCTGATGCTGGGCATCGGGACCGGTTGGATCGTCGGGGTCTGACGTATGGCACAACGGTTTGGCGGCAAGTTCAGCCCTTCAGCTCAGCAATCCACCCGCCCCGATGGGCGCCCCACGGGCAAGTCCCGCATGATGGCCAGCGCACGGGTCAATCCCGTGGGGTTGCGTGCGAACCTGATGTTCGTGCCTGCGGCGATACTCATGCTGTTTTCGCTTGGGGCCGGCGCATCCGGTCTGGTGATCGGCCTGATTGGCGCAGGCCTCTGGGCTGCAGCCGCTGTGATGCTGCGCGAAGGGCTTAAGGCGCAAGCCGCCTATGAGGCGCGCAAAGTCGCGCGCCGCCCCGCCCTGCCCCGCAAGATCCTTGCCAGTCTGTTATGCGGCCTCGGCGGCGCGGTGGGCGCATGGTCCAGCGAGCCGGGCGTGATCACCGCCGCACTTTATGGTGTGGCTTGCCTCGGGCTGCATCTGGCCGCCTTCGGCATCGACCCTCTCAGTGACAAGGGTGTCGAGGGCATTGACGAATTTCAAAGCTCCCGCGTGGCGCGTGTGGTGGATGAGGCCGAAACCCATCTGGCGGCAATGAAAGACGCGGTGTTGCGCGCCAAGGATCGTCAGGTGGAGCTTCGCGTGGATCAGTTTCAGGCGGTGGCGCGCGATCTTTGCCGCACCGTTGAAGAAGACCCGCGCGATCTGACCGCCGCGCGCAAATATCTGACCGTCTATCTGCTTGGTGCACGCGACGCGACGATCAAATTTGCCGACATCTTTGCCCGCAGTGGCAATGCCGAGGCGCGCGCGGACTACCTCGCGCTGCTCGACGATCTGGAACAGAATTTCGCCGCCCGGAATGAAAAACTCCTGCTGGAGGACCGGGGCGATCTGAATATTGAAATTGATGTGTTGCGCGCCCGGCTGGAGCGCGAAGGCGTCCAACTGGACCGCCCCTCTTAACCTGACAGGAAAGGCCTGGCCCATGTCTGAGACCATTCAGAAAAAAGCAGTGGAAGCTGAAACTCTGGTAAAGGAAGTGACGGATGTCACCCTGCCCGAGCCCAAAGGCGAGCTTGCCACGCTTGAGGCTGCAGACCCCGAGACCTCTACCGCAATCCGTCGCCGCATCGACGAGATCGACATGGGCGACACCAATTCGATCATCTCCTTCGGCTCTGCCGCACAGGGCGAATTGCAGCAGATCAGCCAGGCAATGCTCACGGATGTGCGCAACAAGGATGTGGGCCCTGCCGGTGATTCCTTACGCGATATCGTCACCACCATCCGCGGCTTTTCGGTGTCGGAACTGGACGTGCGCCGCAAGCCGACCTTCTGGGAGCGCCTCTTGGGCCGCGCTGCGCCTTTCGCTAAGTTCACCGCCAAATATGAGACCGTGCAGGGCCAGATCGACAAGATCACCGACAGCCTCTTGGCGCATGAGCACACGCTGCTGAAAGACATCAAATCGCTTGATGTTCTCTACGAGAAGACGCTGGATTTCTACGACGAACTGGCGCTTTATATCGCGGCCGGTGAAGCCAAGCTTGCCGAGCTGGACGCCACCGAGATCCCCGCGCTGGAGGCCGCAGTTCAGGCTGCACCAGAGGATGATCAGGTCATCAAAGCACAAGAGCTGCGCGATCTGCGCGCCGCTCGTGACGATCTGGAACGCCGCGTGCATGACCTGAAGCTCACCCGTCAGGTCACCATGCAGTCCCTGCCCTCCATTCGCCTGGTGCAGGAAAACGACAAATCGCTGGTCACCAAGATCAACTCGACGTTGGTGAACACCGTGCCGCTCTGGGAAACCCAGCTGGCGCAGGCGGTGACCATCCAACGCTCTGCCGAAGCCGCAAACGCGGTACGCGATGCCAACAACCTCACCAATGAGTTGCTGACCGCCAATGCCGCCAACCTGCGCGAGAGCAACAAGGTCATCCGCGAGGAAATGGAGCGCGGCGTCTTTGATATCGAGGCGGTCAAAAAGGCCAATGCCGACCTGATCGGCACCATCGAGGAAAGCCTGCAGATCGCCGACGAGGGCAAACGCAAGCGCGCCGAAGCAGAGACCGAGCTCAAAAAGATGGAAACCGAGCTGCGCGACACATTGGCGGCGGCCAAGGCCCGCAAAGACGGGGTCGGCGACAATGCTGGCACCGCCGTGCCCAAGTGAGCCTGACCGCGTGAACCCTCGCGACAATACCAACACCGGAGCGCGGCCGCTGGGCGCGCTCCTTGCCTTGAGCGCCGCTCTGGCACTTGGCGGCTGTCTGGCGCTTGCGCCTGGCCCCAAGGATACGCCACGCCCGACCCCGCGCCCAATCAAACCGGTCTATACCCCATCGGTGGAGGCGCAGACGCTCACCAAATACTATGCCGATCTGGAACAGGACCTGCTCACGCGCGGGCTCTTGCGTACGGATGGCGGCGGGCCTGAAACGCCCTATGACGCCGAAGATCTGGCGGAACGCTTTGAAACCCTTGCCTTTTACGATGAATACGCCAGCGCTACCGATGGTGGTGCCGGGGGCATGGGACGCTGGGAACAGCCCGTGCGGCTGGTGCCGATCTTTGGGCCCTCGGTGACCAAAGCACAGGCCGAGAAAGACCGTGCCACCCTCACCGCCTATGCCGCACGACTGGCCCGGATCACCGGCCATCCGGTCACAGTCGGCACCAGCGGCAACTTCACCGTGCTCTTTGCCGGGGTGGATGATGCGGATTTTGTCGAGGATAAAGTCCGCCGCCTGTTGCCCAATCTCTCAGATAGCGATGTGGCGCTTTTTGCGACACCACCACGCAAGTTCTATTGCCTCGTTTTTGCAGGCGGGCCTCAACGCGATCCGCTCAATTACAGCCGCGGCGTGGCCTTGATACGCGCGGAACAGCCGGATCTGATGCGCGAGAGCTGTATCCATGAGGAAATCGCCCAAGGCCTTGGCCTGCGCAACGACAGCCCCAAGGCGCGGCCTTCGATCTTTAACGACGATGATGAATTTGCCCGCCTCACCAGCCATGATGAGAAACTCTTGCAGATCCTCTATGATCGCCGTCTGCGCGTTGGCATGAGCGCGCCCGAAGCAAAACCCATCGTTGAACGCATCGCCCAAGAGGTGATGGGAGATCTGTCCCTCTGATCGCCGCTCCGCGCCAGAGGGCGCGGCCTCACCCTTGTGGTATATCGTTCACGTGATCAGGCACGTGATAGCCGCGTTGGACAGCGGGCCGCGCCGCAATGCGCTGATACCATTTGCGCACATGCGGGTAGTCGCGCAGATCAATCTCTTGCCACTCATATCGTGACACCCACGGCCAGCAGGCAATGTCGGCGATGGTGTATTCGCCGATGATATAGTCGCGCCCCTCCAGGCGACGATCCAGCACCCCGTAAAGGCGGCGCGCCTCTTCGCCATATCGCTCTTCGGCGTAGGTGGAGGCACCGCGATTGTATTTCAGGAAATGATGCGCCTGCCCCAGCATCGGGCCAAACCCCGCCATCTGCCACATCAACCATTCATAAATCTCGATGCGGTTTTCGCGCGGCAGAAACTGGCCGTATTTTTCCGCCAGATAAATCAGGATCGCCCCGGATTCCATCAAGGTCACACCCGTTTCATTGTCGCGAATTGCCGGGATCTTGTTGTTGGGGCTGATGGTCAGAAACTCCGCCTCCAGCTGCTCACCCTTGGTGATATCCACCGCGTGCACATTATAAGGAACATTGAGCTCCTCCAGCAGGATCGAAACCTTGCGCCCATTGGGCGTATTCCAAGTGTAGAGGTCGATCATCGGATTCTCCGCTCTGGTCCTTCTGCGACGCAGAATGACGCGGGACAACGGCCCGCGTCAATCAAGTCTTTGGAAAATATTGGAATATTCAACTTTGAAGCGCGCAGGCTTCAGCTTTTTCCCTTGCTCTCACCCTCGGCCCGCACCGCCGAGAGCGACTGGTTCGGGGTCAATGCTTCGGGATCGACCACGATTTCGATCATATAGCCGCCCTTGGCGCTGCGCGCACGTTCCAGTGCAGCCGGGAAGTCATCGGTTTTCAACACCCGCTCGCCCGTGATCCCAAATGAGGCCGCATAGGCCACAAAATCCGGGTTCACCAGTTTGGTGGCCATGACCTTGCCGGGATGGTGGCGTTCCTGATGCATACGGATGGTGCCATACATGCCGTTGTTTACCACCACATAGATGACATCCGCCCCGTGCTGAACAGCCGTCGCCAGCTCTTGCGAGGTCATCATGAAACAGCCATCCCCGGCCATCGCCACCACGGTGCGGTCCGGGTGCGCCAGCTTGGCCGCGACCGCCGCAGGAACCCCATAGCCCATCGAGCCGCTGGTGGGCGCAAGCTGGGTGCGATAGGCGCGGTGCTGGTGAAACCGGTGCAGCCAGACCGTATAGTTCCCGGCCCCATTGGTGTAGATCGTATCGTCCGGCAGGGTCTCGCTCATGTGGCGCACCACATGGCCCATGTTCACGTCTCCCGGCACCTCGGTCGGGGTCTGGAAAGCAAGGTAGTCGGCGCGCTGTGCCTGCACCCAATCGGACCAGACATATGGCCCATCCGGCACGGTGATTGCATCGGCGGCATCAAAGAACAGCTCTGGGTCGGACTGGATCGCCAGATCGGGCTGATAGACCTGCCCCAGCTCTTCTGCTCCGGGATGAATATGCACGAATGTCATCTGTGGATGCGGAATGTCGATCAGCTCATACCCTTGGGTTGTCATCTCGCCAAGGCGCGGGCCAACCGTGATCAACAGATCAACCTCTTCGCGCAACCGCTTGCGAAGATTGGGAATTGGCGCGATGCCTACGGGGCCGACATAGTTGTCGTGTCCGTTGTTCACATAGTCCTGACTGCGAAAGGACGTGGTCACCGGCAGACCCAGCCGTTCTGCAAAAGCCAGTGCTTTTTGCGCACAGCTCTCACTCCAGCTGGGACCGCCCACCATCAGCATCGGGCGTTCGGCGCGGGCAATCATCGCCTGCAGCGTCTCGATATCCTGTGCCGCCGGTGCAGAGCGTGCAGGCGGTGTCACCCTGAGGTCAGCCACCGCGACCTCATCGGTCAGCATGTCCTCAGGCAACGCCAAGACCACCGGACCGGGGCGACCTGACAGCGCCGTTTTCCACGCGCGCGCCATGTATTCGGGGATACGGGCAGCATCGTCGATCTGCGCCACCCATTTGGCCATCTGGCCAAACATGCGGCGATAATCAATCTCCTGAAAGGCCTCGCGATCCACCATCTCGCGTCCGACCTGCCCGATCAGCAGGATCATCGGGGTAGAATCCTGAAATGCGGTATGCACGCCGTTCGATGCATTGGTGGCCCCCGGTCCGCGCGTCACCGCACAGATCCCGGGCTTTCCGGTCATCTTACCGTAGGCATCGGCCATGTTTGAGGCACCGGATTCGTGGCGGCACGTCACCACTTTGATGGTCTCTTGGTGGGCATGGAGCCCGTCCAGCAACTCCAGATAACTCTCTCCGGGGACGCAATAAATCGTATCAGCCCCGAGGATCTGCAGCTGGTCTGCAAGAATTCTGCCACCACTGCGAAGCGGGGCTGCGTTGGGCTGTGCTTTGTCGCTGGACATCTGTTCGTTTTCCTCTCCTGAACGCCGCGATCATAACTATTTAATAAGTTAATCCCAGACCTCTCGCCGGTGATTTCGCCACATTTACGGCACAACTGTCATTTTGACGAAATCTCTCATTTATGATCGTCAAAGCTGGGTCTGTGGCCTGTGGAAAACAGATTGATGTGATGTGGATAACCTCGCATTTTCGCTATTTTGGCAGATGGTTACGCTGGTCATTCTCTGTGGAGAACAGCTTTCGTCACTTCGCCATCGCGACCGTCTCTTGTTGGTACAGGGGGGCACGGAGCCAGCAGGTAACTTGACGCAGATAACACGCCAGATCCGAGGTACGTTTCGGCTCTGGCTAAAAGATCGAATTTATCTAAAATTTGAAACTAATTTAACGATTGTGGGGCGCGTGGCCTAGGACATGTTGACAAAAGGGATTCACACTGGGGCTTCGACGTGATTCAAGCTGGTATCTGCTATGGAGATCAGCTTGCCCCGAAACCTGATGAGCGACGACGAGTGGTCGCTGTTTGAATACTTCATTCTTGCGATCCGAGCCCGGAATGGGCGCAAGCCTACCAACCATCGCCTTGTACTGGATGGGATATTCTGGATTGCACGCACCGGATCACCTTGGCGAGATTTGCCCGAAGAGTTTGGCAAATGGTCCAGTGTTTACCGCCAATTCCGGCGCTGGACGTTGGCTGGGCTGTGGGAGGACATACTCGAAGCCTTGAACCAAAGCGGGGCCGTTCCAAACGCTCTCCAAATGATCGACAGCACTGTTATTCGCGCGCATCATCAAGCAGCGGGCGCAAAAGGGGGACTCCGAGACAGGGTTTTGGCCGTTCAAGAGGTGGCTTCACGACCAAGATCCACCTCCGCGTCAACGCGCACGGGTTGCCCATGAGAACAGACATCACACCGGGGCAAACTTCGGACTACCTTGGTTTTGATCTCGTCATGTCTGATAATCTGCCTGAGCCGAAAGTGCTACTGGCAGATCGGGGCTATGATGCTGATCGCATTCGGAAAAACATGAATGAACGTGATATCCTGACCCAAATTCCGATGCGAAAGACCCGCAAGATGCGCGTCGGCGTGGATCATGGGCTGTATCGATTGAGAAACCTGGTCGAACGGTGTTTCAATAAGCTCAAGAACGCCCGCCGCGTTGCTACCCGGTATGACAAAACTGCAGAAAGTTACCTCGGGTTCATCGACATCACATCCATCCGGCTCTGGGTGCGCCATTTGTCAACATGACCTAGATAATGTCCGAATAGGAAAACCGACTTTACGCTTCAACGATCGAATTCGCAGCTTCAGATGCAGTGCGGCCGCCCTCAGCGAAGGCGACCGCGCGATCAGATATCATGAAAGCTCAGAGTTCGCGCAGGTACTGCATGACCGCCGGCCGAACCGTCTGATCACCGCGATGACGCGCATCAGAGATGATCTTGCGCAACTCGCCCAGATCCACCCGCATCAGCAGCGATTTAACCGGACCGATGGAGGCCGGGCGCATCGACAAGGTACGGATGCCCATGGCTGCAAGGCACACCGCTTCAATCGGGCGCCCTGCATCCTCGCCGCAGAAACTGAGCGGGGTGCCAGAGATATCGCAGCGCTCCACGATGCGCTCAATAAAGCTCAGGAAGCTCACATTCAGCGTATCGTAGCGTTTGCGCACGCGCTCGTTTTCACGATCCGCCGCAAAGAAGAACTGCTTAAGATCGTTGCCCCCGATTGACAGAAAATCCACCTCTTCAAAGAACTTGAGCGGCGCGAAGCCAAGCGAGGGCGTTTCCAGCATCGCGCCAATTTCCAGCGAAGAGGGCAGAACATGGCCCAACCGACGTTCCCGTTCGATGGTCTTGTTCACCTCTTCGCGCGCAAGGCGGTATTCCTCGAATTGCGCCACAAATGGGAACATGACCGTCAAAGGCCCGCCGTTCGCCGCCCGGATCAACGCCTGCAGCTGCATACGCATCACACCAGGTTTATCCAGCCCCACCCGGATCGCGCGCCAGCCGAGTGCCGGGTTCGGCTCATCGGTGGGCTTCATGTAGGGCAGAACTTTATCAGAGCCGATATCAAGCGTGCGGAAGATCACCCGCTTACCGCCCGCGGCCTCTAGAACGCGCTGATAGAGGCTCACCAGTTCCGAGCGTTTCGGCATCTGGTTGCGCACGAGGAATTGCAGCTCGGTGCGAAACAGGCCCACGCCTTCGGCGCCAGAGTTATTCAGCGACGGCAAATCGGCCATCAGACCTGCGTTCATCAGCAGGTTAATTCTTTGTCCGTCGGTGGTTATGGCAGGCTTTTCACGTATGGAGGTATAGCGCTCCTGCGCTTGTGCCTGCATTGCGATCTTGTCGCGAAAGGCGCTGACGACGGGATCATCGGGGCGCAAATGCACCACGCCATTGTCCCCATCGACCAGCACATGATCACCGTTGAGACCCTCTGTCGTGATGCGCGCCGCGCGCACCACCAGCGGAATCGCCAGCGCCCGTGCCACAATCGCCGCATGAGAGCCTACGGAGCCTTCCTCAAGGACAATCCCCTTGAGCTTGCGGCCATATTCCAGCAATTCCGCCGGGCCGATATTGCGGGCCACCAGAATGGGGTTTTCCGGCAATTCGGCGCCAGTGTCCTTGCCCTGCCCTGTCAGAATGCGCAGCAAGCGGTTCGAGAGATCATCCAGATCGCTCAGACGTTCGCGCAAATAGGCGTCTTGTACCTGCGCCATACGGCCACGGGCGAGGGATTGCTCTTTTTCCACCGCGGCCTCAGCGCTGAGGCCACGCGCGATGTCTTCTTCCATGCGCCGCATCCAGCCCTTGGAATTGGCAAACATCCGATAGGTTTCAAGAACCTGCGCCTGCTCCTTATCTCCGCTGGAGGACACCTGTAGCATCTTGTCAACGCCCACACGCAGCTCATCCACCGCCTCTTGCAGGCGCTCCAGCTCGCGGTGGGGATCATCGGCGATCGGGTTGGTGACCACCACGCGGGGTTCATGCAGCCAGATGTTACCCTCAGCCGCCCCTTCCTGCGCGGTAATTCCCTTCAATAGTACGGACTGCTGGTGCAGCGGCGACATCGCCGAGCCCTCGCCCACAAAAGCGCCAAGTTCGGTCATCTCAGCAATGACCATGGCCACCACCTCAAGCGCGTAGACCGCATCTGCGGAATATTCCCGGCTCTCCTTGGACTGCACCACCAGAACGCCCATCATCTCGCCCAGACGCTGGACCGGGATACCAAGGAAGGAGGAAAACCGCTCCTCTCCGGTCTCTGGCATATAGCGAAAGCCGCGCGCGCTGGGGGCGTCGGGGGTGTTGATGACCTTGCCGGTGCGCGCCACGCGCCCTACCAGCCCCTCGCCCACACGCATACGGGTCTGGTGAACGGATTCGCGGTTCAGACCTTCAGTGGCGCAAAGTTCCAGTGTTTCTTCGTCGCGAAACAGATAGATGGAGCACACTTCGGTGCCCATGCTGTCGGCAATCAGCTGAGTGATCTTATCAAGGCGGGCCTGCCCTGCATCATCTCCTGCCATGGCCTCGCGCAGACGACCCAGAAGCTTTCTGCTTTCGGATTCCGTGTTCTCAACCATGTTGGCCCTTTCTCGGGTTATTCATTTGACGCCACGGATGCCCTGTTACCCACCCGTCCGAGTCCGGCGTTCTGAATAGCAGATGACGCTTATGCGCATCAACTCTCTTCACACCAAACGCGGGGTCACAGGCAATGTGTCGGCTGGCCGGGGCGCTGGCAAGAGGTTTTGCAGCAAATACCGCTGCGTGCAGAGATGGTGCCCGTCGTATTTGCATCTCTCAAACGCCGCGGCCTCTCTAGCTGCAGCGCAGCAAATAGAGACAATGAACTCAATGAATTAGACTGTTTAAACAAAAACGCGCCGGAGGAGCCCCCGGCGCGCAAAAAGATCAGCGGCAACGCATATCAGCTTGCCTTGTCGAGCTCAAATGCGTCGTGCAGCGCCTGCACCGCGAGCTCCATATATTTGCGATCCACCAGCACCGAGATCTTGATCTCGGAGGTGGTGATGACCTTGATGTTGATGCCCTCATCCGACAGCACCTTGAACATCTTGGCGGCAACGCCGGACTGCGACCGCATGCCGATCCCAACCACCGAGATCTTGGCCACGCCGGTATCCGCCACCAGCTCACCGTAGTTCAACTCGCCCTTTTCCTTGTAGGCGCTGAGCGCAACCTCGGCGCGCTGCACCTGATCGGTGGGGCAAGAGAAGGTCATATCAGTGCGGCCATCTTCAGAGATGTTCTGCACGATCATATCGACGTTCACGCCCGCATCAGAGAGGCAGCCAAAGATGGTCGCCGCAATGCCGGGACGGTCCGCGACCGAAAGACAGGTCAGCTTGGCCTCATCACGAGAGTAGGCAACGCCGTTAACAACATTGGATTCCATGATTTCCTCCTCGTCGCAGACCAGCGTGCCGGCCTCGTCGGATTGTTCTTCAAAGCTGGAGAGCACGCGCAGTTTGACCTTGTAGCGCATGGCCAGTTCCACAGAGCGGGTTTGCAGCACTTTTGCACCCAAGGATGCCAGTTCCAGCATTTCCTCAAAGGCGATCTTGTCGAGCTTGCGCGCCTTTTCACAGATGCGCGGATCGGTGGTGTAGACGCCGTCCACATCGGTGTAGATGTCACAGCGCTCGGCCCCAAAGGCCGCCGCAAAGGCAACCGCCGTAGTATCAGACCCGCCGCGCCCCAATGTGGTGATGCGGCCCTCGGGCGAAATCCCCTGAAAGCCTGCAACCACGGCCACCTTCATGCCCTCGCCGAACTTGGCGTTGATATTGTCGGTGCCGATGTCCTCGATCCGGGCCTGACTATGGGCGGAGTTGGTCTTGAGCGGCACTTGCCAGCCCTGCCAGCTGCGCGCGGGCACGTCCATTTCCTGAAGCGTCAACGCCATCAGCCCGGCGGTCACGTTCTCACCAGAGGACACAACCGCATCATATTCACGCGCATCATAAAGCGGTGAGGTCTCGCCCACCCAGCCGACCAGCTCGTTGGTCTTGCCAGACATAGCAGAGACGATGACGATCACGTCATAGCCCTTGGCGACTTCGACGCCAACACGTTTGGCGGCGCGGCGAATGCGATCCAGATTGGCGACGGATGTGCCGCCGAATTTCATCACAAGTAGGGGCATGAGGTGTGGTTTCCCTCCGCTTGCGGGGTTAAAGGTTCGCGCGTTCTTAGGCGAGCGACCGGCCAAGAGCAAGATGGCCCAGCCCTTTATTTCAAGGCCAAGGGCGTTTTGCGCAACCTTCAGCCCCAGATAGGCTTAGCTGCGCCAGAAACGAACCGTCAGGATGGCATAGACCGCCATCAGTTCCAGCCGCCCGATCAGCATGGCAATCGCCAGAATCCACTTAGCGGTATCATTCAGTGGCCCGAAGTTGCCCGCAGGCCCAATGATATCGCCCAGACCGGGGCCGATATTGGCCACTGCGGTTGCGGCACCCGAAATCGCGGTGATGAAATCCAGCCCCGTCAGCGCCAATGCCCAGGCCACAATACCCAGCGTGATGACAAAGAACATAAAGAAGGAGATCACCGAACTCAGCACATCCGGCGTCACAGGGCGACCCTGATAGCGCGGCACAAACACCCCATTGGGCGAGCGGATCCGCTGTACCTGCACCCGAATGGAGGCAAAGAGCAGCTGATAGCGGAAGATCTTCACCGAACAGGCTGTCGAACCCGCACAGCCCCCGATCAGCCCGACAAAGAAGAAGATCATGATCAAAAACGGCCCCCAACCCATATAGTCGACACTGGCAAAACCGGTGCCCGACATGATGGAGACGATATTGAACAGCGCCTCTCTGACTGCCTGTTCGGGGTGGTGCGGAAACACCGTTATCAACACGCCCGCCGTCACCCCGACGAGCACAAAGATGGTCCAGAGAAACGCGCGGATCTGGCTGTCATGCAGCAGCGGTGTCATCTGCCCGTTCACCAATTGCACATAGCGCACATAAGGCAGCGCCGAAGCAATCATAAAGAGCGACGCCGCATATTCCGCCGGACCAGAGAAGGTCCCAAAAGAGGCATCATAATTTGAAAACCCGCCCGTCGACATGGTGGTCATCGCATGCACCAGCGCATCAAACGGCCCCATGCCCAAGACGGTGTAAACCAGTGCACAGACCATGGTGAGAACCAGATAGATCACCGAGATCTGCTTGGCGATCTCCTGCGCGCGTGGCAGGATTTTCCCCATGGTATCAAAAGCTTCGGACTTAAAGATTTGCATGCCGCCCACCCGCAGTTCGGGCAGGAACACCATGGCCACCACAATAATGCCGATGCCACCCAACCATTGCAGAATGCCCCGCCACAGCAACAGCCCACGCGGCAGATCATCCAAGCCCGAAATCACCGTTGAGCCCGTTGTGGTCAGCCCAGACATCGCCTCAAAGAACGCATCGGTAAAGCTCAGCTCGGTCGCGCCCAGCATCAGGGGCAACGCCCCGAATAGGGGCAGCACCACCCAAACAGATGTCGTCAGCAAAAAGGTCTGGCGGATCGACAGGCCGCGCCCCACGCCATTGGCGCAGGTCAGGGCCAGAATGCCCCCGACCAGCAGGCAAAACAGGGCGCTTTCCAAAAACACCGGCCACTCCCCCTTGCCATCATAGAGGTCAAGGAGAAGCGGAAAGACCATGGTGCCGCCCAAAATGGCGACAAGCAGGCCGATGACATATCCGACGGGGCGCAGATCCAACATGAGGCGCAGCGTTGGCAACCCCCGCTCAGACTGTCAAGCCAAAGCGATCACGACTTGTCTTTTGTGCCCTCTTTGCCGGCTTCCTTGGCGGGCATTGCTGGCGGCGTCGCTGGCGCACGGGCGCGCCTGCGCGGATCTGGCTGGCTGGCCTTGGGCGCTGCGACTGGGCCTGCGGCGCGGGGCGTAGGTGCCGCAGGCTCTGGCTTGGCAACGGGTGCGCGCGCAACAGAATCTGTAGGGCTTGCGGTTTTTTCCGCAGCAGCTTTGGCATCCAAGGCCTGCGCGGGTGGTGCCGTTTTAGGTGCCGGGGTCTTTTCAGCCGTTGTTTTCTTCACCGGAGCCTTTTTGGCCGCAGCTTTTTTGGCCGCAGCTTTAACCGGGGTCGCTTTTGTCGCCACCTTTCGGGCGGCGGGCTTGCGCGCTGCAGGTTTGCGTGGCTGAGCGGACTTTTTGGCAGGCTCGGCCGCCGCAGGGGTCACCGCCTCAGCAACAACGGAGCCACTTGGCAAACCGCTGATCCACTCCTGCTGCGCTTTCATCAGCGCTTGCGCCAGATGCAACTGGCGCTGCGGGGCTTCTGCCACCAGCGCCGACACAGCGCGCATCATCTTCATTTGCTGACCCAAGGCATAACCTGCCCAAGCCTGCGGGGTTGTGGGAATGTCTTTGAAACCTTCAAACCGGATCATGTGAGCTCCTCGGCGTCGATCAATGTCGCATTCAAACAGGCCAGGCGCCCTGTCGACTGACGCAAGCGCCCCCTCACGACTCAGGCTAACATGATTTTCCTTCGCAACAGCAGAAAAATGCCGCAATGCGGCAAAAACCAGCACCCGACCTCCGATGAAGGGGCCTTGTCTTCATCTTCTTATAAATATCTCGGGGAGCGCGAGGGGCAGCGCCCCTCGCATTGATCGTCTCAACCGCGATGGATCAGGGTTGAGAACAGCTGCGGATCAAGGCTCGGTGCGGCGAACATCGTCCCTTGCGTCAGCACTGAGACCGCATCATGGCTGTGCAGGCTTTCCTGATGGCTCGCCACCACCCGGAAATCGCCCACGCGCGCATCGCTTTGCAGCGCCTCACAGAACAGCCGTGCGGCATCTTCAACAAAGATCGGATTGGCCGCATTCAGCTCCGCAAAGGCCTGCTCATCCTCGCGTTTGACCATCACCTGCGTCTCGGTCGGCACTGCGCGGCGACAATGGTCGATCAGGTCCTCAAACCACAGACAGCCGCTATCCTGCTCCATTTGCACAGAAATCCGCGCAACGGAGCGCTGCGAATGTGGTGTCGCCAACTGCCCGCGTGCCTGACGCGCATGTTCTGAAAGTTCGAGCGAACAGGGACAGGTGGAGGAGTAAACGTAATCCAGATGCACGATGCGATGACGTTGCCCGCCCATCTGCACCAGTTCCAGCGCCACGTCGTAATACTGATAACCCGACAGACCCGAACGCAGGCTCTCCACCTTCACCGGAAAGGAAAACCGCATCTGAAGCCGCGCATCACCGCTCTCAAGATCACTGAGGTAATCCTCAAGCGCCGCCTCCATCACATCAAAGGAAAATACCTTTTCCGCATGTTTGTAGAAGCTGCGCATGATGCGGGACATGTTGATGCCCTTTTTCTCCGCATCAAGGCTCACGGTGCCGGTCACGCTGGTTTCCAGCGTTAGATCGCCGTTGTCGCGGGTATGAAAGCGGATCGGCAGGCGGAAATTGGAAATACCGACATGCTGGATCTGCTCTTTTGCGCCCCGGATCAGGCTAGACGGGCCGTTTTGCAGATCCGGCAGCGTGGCGCGATAGGTCTCGGATGCGTCAAATTCTTCCGGGTACTGGCGCTTCAGGTCAGGATAGTTCTGCACTTCCCGGCCCGGCAACAGTCGCGCGATGGCAGGGTCCAACTGCGCCACTTCCGTCTCGCTCGCCTCATCCGCCCAACGGCGCAACACAGCCAGCGCCTCTTCGGCGTCTGAGCGATCTGGCGTATCGTTCACATCACGAGAATGGATATTCATGAACCCGTACTCCTGTCCCAGCAGCAAAGCGTCTGCTCGCAATTATCTAGGGTAGTACGGCAGGAAACACAAAACAGATCACCTAAAAACGCCACTAAAGGTCTCTGATCTGACCTTTTGAACCACCTCACCTGACCCATGGGTGAGGCCACAGCAGAGCCAACGCCCCCTGCTGCGGCAGCTTTTTGCTGCTTTAACGCACTGCCTGAAGGGCTTGTTTAACATCTGCAATCAGATCGTCCGTATCCTCAAGCCCGACGGAGAACCGCACCAGCCCGTCGGTGATCCCAAGTTCCGTGCGCTGATCTTCGGACAGGCGCTGGTGGGTCGTGGTCGCCGGATGCGTCGCAATGGATTTCGCATCGCCCAGATTGTTGGAAATCACCGGGATCGTCAGCGCATTGAGGAAGGCAAAGGCCGCGTCCTTGCCGCCCTTGATATCCAGTGACAGCACCGTGCCGCCCTTGCCGCCCAATTGCCGCTGCACCAGATCATTCTGCGCATGGGTCTTCAGACCCGGATAGATGGTGCGCGCCAGGGCCGGATGACCGTCCAGCGCCTCGGCGATCTGCAACGCGCTTGCGGCCTGTGCATTGACCCGCAGATCAATGGTTTCCAGCCCTTTGACGAACATCCAGGCATGAAACGGGCTGAGAGAGCCGCCGGTGTGTTTCATGTAAGGCTCCAGCGTGCCACGGATGTAATCCTTGCTACCCAGCACCACGCCCCCCAGCGCACGCCCCTGACCATCGATATGTTTGGTGGCCGAGTAAACCACGACATCCGCACCCTGTTCGATGGCGTTGGAAAACACCGGTGTAGAGAACACATTGTCCACGACGACCGTCGCGCCAACCGCATGGGCGATCTCGGCGACGCCTTCGATGTCGATCACCTCAAGCGTCGGGTTGGACATGCTCTCAAAGAACACCGCCTTGGTATCCGCGCGCACAGCCGCACGCCATGCGTCCAGATCGGTGCCATCAACAAATGTCACCTCAACCCCATAACGGGTCAGGATGCTCTCGAGAATATAAAGACAGGATCCAAACAGCGCCTTGGCTGATACCACATGATCGCCCGCCTTCAGAATCGAGGTCAGCGCGCCATTAACTGCGGCCATGCCGGATGCGGTGGCAAAAGCGTCCTCTGCCCCTTCGAGCAGCGCGATACGTTCTTCAAACATCGCAACGGTGGGGTTGCCATAGCGGGCATAGATAAATTCATCCGGGCCGGTCTCGATAAACCGCGCCTCTGCCTGCTCTGCACTGTCGTAGACAAACCCCTGGGTCAGGAAAATCGCCTCGCTGACCTCGTTATACTGGCTGCGCCGGGTGCCGCCGTGAACCAGTTTGGTGCGTTTGTTCCAGGTCTCAGTCATCGTATCGCCTCCGCCGGTCACCGCCACTCTCTTGCGGGCCGCGCATAAAAAAACTCCCGTTCGGCCAAGCGAAAGGGAGTCCCGTCGTCCTGACCTCTTTAGCGGCTTTTTTAACGTGGCCCGCAATCCGGTAAACAAATCGCCACGATGCAACATTGCGCAGATCCAGCGCAGTGTTGCGGCATGTGGTACTCTCGCGCGTTCTTTGCGTCAAGAGGGGACGCAGCCGACTGCGCCCCCTCACGCCCTCTGGTGTCAATCCACAAACGGCGTGGAGCCATCCCAGGTGCCTGCTGTCTTTGTCGGGCGTGGCGTCGGACCTGGCATTGCTGGCACAATAGCCGGTGTCACAACCTGTCCCTGCCCCGCGACAGATGCCTGCCCGCTGGCACAGCGCCCGGAAAAGGTCAGATGGCCCGGCCTGGACGGCAGCACACTGGTGCGGAACTCCACTATGGGACCGTCGCCGCAAATCATGGTGGAGGCGTTGTCTCTGATCTCCTGCTCGGTGAATGCAACACCGGCGATACCACTGAACCGGCCATCGCCATCACTGTCGATATTCATCTGATTGCTTGCAGGCACGCCACCGCCACATGCAGCCAAAACGGCGCAAACCGAAATTGCGGCGAGAGGATTGAAAATGGTTTTGAACATGGGAAGGGTCCTTTTCGATTGGGTCTTGGCAAACAGTCCCGGCAAAATCGCAGGGATGTCATCTCGCTACATCATGTAGGTAAAGACAAAATTTGCGAACATCTCCCGATCGCGTGTCAGAGCGGGGCACCCCATGCGCAATGAAGGGCCCGCGCCCCGCCCCAGCTTTGATGTGACATCCCTGCCGCATACCGGGTCGCGTCACCTCCCCGTTACCCAGTCGTCACCTTCCCGTCACTGTAGGCCGCTACCGGATAGGAAAAATCATGGCTTTGGGGGCCTGTGATGGCAGTTATTCGTATCAATGCAGTGGGTGAGACGCCGGTGCTTCATGCGCGGCTCAGGTCGTTTGACGATGGTATCGCGCGACTGGCGCATGTGCCGGGGCCGGTGGTGATTATGGTGCATGGCTATAAATACCAGCCCGGCAATCCAAACCACTGCCCGCACCGCCACATCCTGTCGCTTGATCCACAGCATATGCCGTGGCGTGCGCCATCCTGGCCGCGTCAGCTCGGCTTCGGCCTTGGACGGAGGGACGAGGGGCTCGCAGTGGCATTTGGCTGGGACGCCCGAGGCACGCTGGCCTCGGCGCAGGCACGCGCCTTGGCGGCAGGACGGGCCTTGGCACAAGTGGTGCGCAGCCTGCACGCACAAGCCCCCGCCAGAGACATACATATCATCGGGCATTCTCTGGGGTCCGAGGTGGCACTTGAGGCCCTTCACTGGCTGCCCGCCGGTGCCGTGGGACGGGTGATCTCTTTGACCGGCGCCAGCTATCAAAGCCGAGCGGCCACAGCGCTGGCGACACCGGCCGGACGCCGGGCAGAGTTTTTCAACGTCACCAGCCGTGAAAACGATGCATTTGATTTTATGTTTGAGACCCTGACCCGGTCACCCGAACGTGGCGATCGCGCCATTGGTCAGGGGTTTGAGGCAACAAATGCGGTGACCCTGCAACTCGATTGCCTCGATACGCTGGAGCATCTGGCACAGATGGGCCATTCCATCGGCCTGCCGGAGCGGCGGGTGTGCCACTGGTCGTCCTACATGCGCCCGGGCGCGCTGCGTCTGTACAAGCGGCTCTTGCGTCAACCGGAACGCACGCCCCTGCCCTTGATGCAGCAACTCCTGCCAGAGGTGCCCGCGCGGCGCTGGTCACGCCTGCTGAGCCTGCGCCCGCAACCAAGCCCGATGCCGATCTGGCAGCGGATCTGACCCTCCTCGGACTCGCTCCTGTTCCTGAAA
Source organism: Tritonibacter mobilis F1926 (assembly GCF_000376545.2). Taxonomy (NCBI): domain Bacteria; kingdom Pseudomonadati; phylum Pseudomonadota; class Alphaproteobacteria; order Rhodobacterales; family Paracoccaceae; genus Tritonibacter; species Tritonibacter mobilis. The sequence goes on along the minus strand of NZ_CP015230.1, from coordinate 911,848 downwards.
AGGTGGGTGTGCTCCCGCCCCTTTCCGCGACAGCCAAAGGCTGCACCAAAAGCGTTGGGCCGGGCGTGAGCCGCGCCTGAAGGCGCGGCTCACGCCCCCCGGCGATGCGCGAAGCGCAGCGCAAACCCTCAAACCGGGTCGCGTTTCAGCTGAAATCAAGCCCGACGTCTGCGCTCACTCAGCCTCACTTTCCTCTTCGATACCGTAGGTCTGAAACAGTTTCGCCTGCGTCATGAAGAATAGGAACATGGCCGCCGTGAGGCCAAAGGTCTTGAAATAAACCCAGGTTTCGGTGCTCATCATCCGCCAGATGACCTCATTGGCCACCGCCAGCCCAAAGAAGAACGCACAGAGGCGACGTGTGAGGATCATCCATCCTTCGTCCTGCAGCGGCATCATCTCTTCCATCACCACCCGCAGGTAGCTCTGCCCCCGCAATAGCCCGATGCCCAAGAGGCCACCAAACAACAAGTAGATCATCGTCGGCTTCATCTTGAAGAACCGCTCGTCGTTGAACCAGACCGACAGCCCCCCGAAAACCACAATCACCACCAGCGTCATCACCTGCATCTTCGACAGCTTGCCGGTGAGCTTCCACAGAATCAGCGTCGACAGCACCATCAGCGGCACAAAGCCAGCGGTGACGATGATGAATCCCTCATAAGAGGTGCCGCCGATCTCAAACACCTGATCCTTGAGCTTGAGATAGGCGATGAAGAACAACACAACCGGGCCGAACTCCAGCAGGTTCTTCACCAAGGGGCTGATCTTGCGCTCCTCCCCAGTGGGTGTATCGCTTGTCTGTTCGCTCATAGGTGACCTCTCATGTCCCAAATCGTCTCTCTCAGATGGCACCCTCAGCCCCCCATTTCAACAATGACTGCCCCAACGGCGATCAGCGCCATCAGGGCGATGCGGCGTGGGCCGACGGTTTCTTTCAGCACCAGCCAGCCGATGAGTGCTGCAAATACTGTTGATGTTTCGCGCAAGACTGCGGCCTCACCGACCTTATCGAGACGGGTGGCCAGCATGATCGACCCGAAGGAGGCAAAGGCCACAAGCCCGCCGAAAAATCCGCGCAGCATCAAAGGCCCCACTGTCGGCTGATCGGCCCCCATCCGTCGCCACCGCCAATAGGCATAAATCGGCATGGTGATCCCATCGATCATAAAGAACCACGCCAGAAACGTGAAAGGATCGGCGGTGGCCCGAATACCATAGGCGTCGTAGGTCGTGTAAAGCGCGACAAACGACCCCGTCGCCACCGCAAGCAGCAGCGCAATCCCAAGGGTTTCGCGCGCGGTGACAAGGAAAACAAAGTTATAAACCGCAAGGCCAAAGATCCCCGCCAGCAGCACGCCCACCCCCAGCCACTGCACCAGCGTGAAGGTCTCACCAAAGAGCCAATAGGCCCCGATGACCGCAAACAATGGCCCCGTGCCACGGACCACCGGGTAGACGACGGTGTAGGCGCCCTTGGTATAGGCCATCGCCTGCAGCAGTTTATAGATCACATGGATCACCCAAACGCCGAGGAAAATCAGCCACATATGCGGCTCTGGCCATGGCACCACAAACAATGCAAACGGCGCTGCCATCAAGGCATAAGAGGCATCAATCGCACCGCGCGACAGCCATGGATCATGCCGCCCCTTTTGCAGCGCGCCAAAGACCGCGTGCAAGAATGCGGCGGAAACTGCCAGGGTCAACGCCAGTTGGCGTCCTGCCTCTGTGCCCTCTAGGGAAATCAGCCAGTCGCTCAGCATGTGCTGTCCTCTTCAATGCGAAATCTCAAACGATGAAAACCAAAAACTCGGGAACCATGTCCCGTTGCGCAGGTTGAATATGCGACACGATATCTTGGGGCGCTATGTTCGACACGGCCATTCAGCAGATCACCGAAGAGTTCACCAGCACGTTTTCCGTGGTGCCCGCGCCCGTGGCCTTTGCCCGGCTGCTCGCGGCCAGTGCGTTGGCGGCGCTGATCGGGTTGGAGCGGGAGATGCTCGATAAGCCCGCAGGCCTCAAGACCCATATTCTGGTCGCCGTTGCGGCCTGTCTCTTCGTGGTGCTGGGGCGCGAGATTGCCGCGCTTGATTTTGGCGCGGACGCCCAGCGCAACGATCCCCTGCGTATGATCGAGGCGGTCACGGCCGGTGTGGCCTTTCTTGCAGCGGGTCTGATCTTCACCGCCGGGGACCGGGTGCGCAATGTCACCACCGGGGCCTCGCTCTGGCTTGCAGGCGCAATCGGTTTGGGCTGCGGAGCGGGTCAGATGCCGCTGGCGGCGATGGCCACCGCAATTGTCCTCACGGTGCTGTTTGCGCTGCGCCATGTGGAGAGATGGATGACCCGGCATTGAGCTCCGATCCTCAGGTCCCGTTTTCAAGCCCCGTCTTCAAACCCCGTCTTCAAACCCCGTCTTCGAGCCCGGTGAGCGCGGCGGCGAACTCCTCGGGGTCAAAGGGCGCAAGATCGTCAATTTGCTCGCCCACGCCAATGGCATGGATCGGCAGGCCGAATTTATCCGCAAGCGCCACCAGAACGCCGCCCTTGGCGGTGCCGTCGAGCTTGGTCATCACCAGCCCTGAAACATCCGCAAGCTGGCGGAAGGTTTCCACCTGCGAGAGCGCGTTTTGTCCGGTGGTGGCATCCAGCACCAAGAGCGTGTTGTGCGGGGCTTCGGGATCTTTCTTGCGAATGACACGCACGATCTTTGCCAGCTCTTCCATCAGGTCGGCGCGGTTTTGCAGACGTCCGGCGGTGTCGATCATCAAGAGGTCCGCACCATCGGCCTCGGCCTTGGTCATCGCATCAAAGGCAAGGCTCGCGGGATCTGATCCTTCGGGCGCGGTCAGCACCGGCACACCGGCGCGGTCGCCCCAGACTTGCAGCTGCTCCACGGCGGCGGCGCGGAATGTATCACCTGCGGCAATCACCACGGATTTCCCTGCTGCGCGGAACTGGCTGGCGAGCTTGCCGATGGTGGTGGTCTTGCCAGAACCATTGACGCCAACCACCAGCACCACTTGCGGTTTGGACGGATAAAGCGGCATCGGACGTGCCACAGGCTCCATCACGCGGGCGATTTCCTGCGCCAGAAGCTCTCGGATCTCGCGGCCCGACACCCGGCGCCCCATGCGGCCTTCGGCGATATTCGCGGTCACCCGCAGCGCTGTATCGACCCCCATATCGGAGGCAATCAGCATCTCCTCAAGGCTTTCCAGCATATCGTCATCCAGCACCCGACGCGGCTCGGACGCTTTGCCGCGCCCCATGAGCCGACCCAATAGGCCCGGTCTGGATGCCTCCACATGCGGAGCAGGGGCGGGCGGAACAATGGGGTCAGGTGCAACGGTAGACGCCCCTGCCGCCGGTGTATCGGCGGGGGTTGCGTCGGCTGGAACTGGTGTCGTCTCTGCCGGAGGCTGCGTCTCTTGAACAGGCGCGGGGTCCGGGCTGGTCTCCGCTGCGGGGTCCGGGGTCACGGCCCCTTCTTCCACAATCGCATCCACCTCCTTGCCGAGGCGGGATGAGGATTTCAGCAACCGTTCCTTGAGCTTTGAAAAAAGCGCCATCTGGGTCTCCGCAGGGTCGTTTGACCTTCACCTAATGCGCTTTGGCGCGGGATGCAAAGCGCAATGAGATGTTTCACAAGAGAAGCACCGCGAAAAACAGGGCCTGCGCGCCCCAGTAGAGCACCCAGACCGTTGGTGCGGTCAGGCGGCGTGCGCGGTGCGCGGGCGGCAGCACAAAGGTCTCCACCGCCAGAACCATATCGGACAGCATGAACATCACCGCCGCGCCCCAGATCAGCGGCTGGGGCAAGGTGAACCCCGCCAGCGCCATCGCAACGATCACTGGCACATACAAAAGCACCGCCACACGCATCTCGCCCGCATGACGCGCCAGCATCCGCGCCATCCCGATGGCGATCAGAAACAGCAACAACACGGCCCAGAGCATAGGCGCAGTTGCCAGCCGCATAGGGTCTGACCCCGGCAGCGACAAAAACAGCCAGACATAGGCCAGATGCCCAGCGGCGAAACTGGCGACACCTGCCAGAAACGCGCGCTCTCCCGGGCGCGACAGGGCTAGATCGCCCAAGGCACAGAGCCCCAGCGCCACGGCGAGGAGTGGCATTTTGAGTACAGCCATCAGCGCCAGGATGAAAACCGCACCGGTTTTTAAGGCAGACCGTCCCCAGCTTTCTCGGGCATGTACCAGACAGAGATACCCCAGCGCCAAAACTCCTGCCCCCAAAAGCCCAATCATGTTTGTGGTCATATGTTGCCTCCCCTGCGATCTTGCGGCAGGTTGCGCCGGGCGTTGTAGAAGGTCAAAACTGACCTTGCGCCACCTTGCCGCGCAGTGCCCTCTTGGCGCAGCCGCCAACATACGCCATGGTGAGTTCATGTTTGCATCACCTTCACAGATTGTACCTGCCTTGGCGCTGGGATTGTGCCTTGGGTTTTCCGGAGCTGTAAAAGCCACTGATACCGAGCGTTTTGACAGCTACACACAGGGCCGCACCATTCATTTTGACTGGGAAGGTCAACCCTATGGGGCGGAACGCTACCTACCGGGCCAGCGCGTGATCTGGTCCTTTCTCGATGGGCGCTGCATCGAGGGCGAATGGTATATGCAGGCGGGCGACATCTGCTTTATCTATGAGGATCGCCCCGATGCGCAGTGCTGGAGCTATCAGATCGACGGCACCGGCCTGAGCGTCACCATTGAACGCGACACGGGTCCGGCGCTGACGCTGACCGAACAAAAACGCCCTCGTGACGAGATGGTCTGCCTCGGCCCTGAGGTCGGGGTCTGAGGCCCTGAGGGATGCGAGGCTCTGCCTCGCGCTCCGGGATATTTTGAGTTAGAAGAGATGGGGCGTCAGAACAGCGAGCCTTGCTCTCCCGGTGTTTTGGGCGACTTGGGCGTGGCTGGTTTGGACGCGGTTTTCTTTGGTGCAGCTGCGCTGGCGCCGATCTCCACCGTGCCATCCGCAAATTCGATCGAGAGCGCAGCCGCTGCGCGCGCGTCGGCCGTATTGGTGACCAGCGCATCCCCATCACGCACCACCGCATAGCCACGGCTCAGGGTGGCCTTGTAGCTCAGGATCTCCAATTGGCGTGCAGTTGCCGACAGGCGATCCTTTTGGCGCTCGATCCGGCTGGTTTGCGCGGCATTGAGGCGCTTGCTGATCCGGTCGAGCGCGTCGCGTTTGCGCGCCGTGTCCTGCTGGATCGGGCGAAGCGTGAGGCGTGACGACAGGTTCTTCAGACGGTCCTTGCGTGCCTCAACGAGGCTGCGCAGAGTGGCGGGCCGCAGAGAGGCTGCGCGCTCGCTGAGCGTAAGTTTGCGCCGCTGCACGCCCGAAATCAGCGCATTGGGCAGACGGTCTGACACCCGGTCCAGCCGCTGGCGCGGGGTTTCCAGCAGCGTATCCGGGCGCGGCAATGCGCGAGCCACATCGCCCAGCCGCTGGCGGCGCAGCTGCACCGCGCGGCTGGTGGCATTGGCCATACGCGCGCCCTGGTTTTCGACCCATCCCAAGAGTTCAAGCCGCACCGGAACCGCATGTTCCGCCGCCGCGGTTGGCGTGGGCGCACGCAGGTCAGAAACATAGTCAATCAGCGTCGTGTCCGTCTCATGCCCGACGGCAGAGATCAGCGGGATCTGACTGGCGGCAACCGCACGGGCAACGATTTCCTCGTTAAAGCCCCACAGATCCTCGATCGAGCCGCCCCCACGGGCCACTATAATCAGGTCGGGCCGGGGCAAGGCACCGCCGGGGCTGAGGTTATTGAAGCCGTCGATGGCGCGGGCCACCTCGGGCGCGCAATTGCTGCCCTGAACCGCCACGGGCCAGACCAGAACCTTGCGCGGAAACCGGTCCCGCAGCCGATGCAGAATATCGCGGATCACCGCCCCTGAAGGCGAGGTTACCACCCCGATGATCTGCGGCAGATACGGCAGCGGTTTCTTGCGCTCCGGTGCAAACAGCCCCTCTGAGGCCAGTTGCGCCTTGCGTTTTTCCAAGAGCGCCATCAGCGCGCCCTGCCCCGCAACCGCAACCTCGTCGACGTTCATATTGTATTTGGATTGCCCGCCAAAGGCCGTGAGCCGCCCGGTGACAACCACCTCCAGCCCCTCTTCGGGCACCACGGAGAGGCCCGAAACCTGACCTTTCCACGTGGTGCAGGCCAGCACCGAGCGGTCATCTTTGATGTCGTAATAAAGATGCCCGGAGCGTGCCTTGAACACCCGCCCGACCTCGCCGCGCACCCGGACGCGGCCAAAGCTGCCTTCGAGTGTTTTTTTAATCTCGCCGGAGATCTCGGAGACAGAAAACTCTGGTGCGTTCTGGCCCGGAGAGGGATCATCAAGGAGGTCGGACATGGGAATTTCAGGCTCCGGTTTGATCTGTGATTGGATCTGGCTGCTCTGACACCTGCCACCGGAGGGAAACCCCGGCAAGGGCGTTCTTGTTTATACGTCGCACACAGCATAGAACGCGCATCAACCAAGGCCAAGCAGATCGGAGAATGGCTCATGAATATCCTCATCCTCGGCAGCGGCGGGCGGGAACATGCACTTGCCTGGGCGGTGATGCAGAACCCCAAATGCGACCGGCTTATCGTGGCGCCGGGCAATGCGGGCATCGCCAAGATCGCGGACTGCGCCAGCCTCAATGCCGAGGATGGCGGTGCGGTTGTGACCTTTGCCGAGGAAAACGCCATTGATTTTGTGATCGTCGGCCCCGAGGCCCCGCTGGCCGCTGGTGTGGCGGACCGCCTGCGCGATGCCGGCATTCTGGTCTTTGGCCCCTCTGAGGCCGCCGCCCGGCTGGAGGCCTCCAAAAGCTTTACCAAAGAGATCTGCGACGCGGCCAATGCCCCCACTGCGGGGTATGGCCATTTCACCGATGCCGAGGCCGCCAAGGCACATGTCCGTGCAAACGGCGCGCCCATTGTGGTCAAGGCCGATGGTCTGGCCGCAGGCAAAGGCGTGATCGTGGCGATGGACGATCAGACAGCGCTCGATGCCATCGACGACATGTTCGGCGGTGCCTTTGGTGGGGCGGGCGCAGAGGTTGTCATCGAGGAATTCATGGAAGGCGAAGAGGCATCGCTCTTTGTGCTCTGTGATGGCGAGGAGATCCTGTCCATCGGCACCGCGCAGGACCACAAGCGCGTCGGCGAAGGCGACACCGGCCCCAATACCGGCGGCATGGGGGCCTATTCACCCGCCCCAATCCTGAGCGCCGAGGTTGAGGCCAAAGCCATGGAAGAGATCGTCAAACCCACCATGCGGGTGATGGCCGAGCGCGGCATGCCCTACCAAGGCGTGCTTTACGCCGGTCTGATGATCAAGGACGGCCAGCCGCGTCTGGTGGAGTATAACGTCCGCTTTGGTGATCCCGAATGTCAGGTGCTGATGATGCGCCTTGGCGCGCAGGCGCTGGACCTGATGCAGGCCGCCGCCGAGGGACGCCTTGCGGACGCTCGCGTCAACTGGGCGGAGGACCACGCGATCACCGTGGTGATGGCCGCCAATGGCTATCCCGGCGACTACCAGAAGGGCAGCGAGATCAAAGGCCTCGCCGCTCTGCCCGAGGACAGCATGAACATGGTGTTTCACGCTGGCACCAAGGCCGAGGGCGACAAGATCCTCGCCAATGGTGGTCGGGTACTCAATGTGACGGCACGCGGCGACAGCCTCACGGAGGCCCGCGACCGCGCCTATGCAATGGTGGATCAGATCGACTGGCCCGAGGGCTTTGTGCGGCGCGACATCGGCTGGCGCGCGCTCTGATCCGGCCATGATTGTCGCGCCGGTTCAGATCCCCCCGAACAGCCCGCACTTGCAGGAGGTTCTGGACCTGATCCGGCGCAGCTTTGCCTATATGGACGGGCGGATTGATCCGCCCTCCTCCATGCATCACCTCACGTTGGACGCACTTGCCGCACAAGCCGAGGCAGGCGAGGTCTGGGCAATCGGCGCGCCTGTGGTTGCCTCAGTGGTGCTGACACCGCGCGCCGACGTGCTTTATCTGGGCAAGCTCGCGGTGTCCGAGGATCAGCGCGGACAGGGGCTGGCACGTCATCTCATTGAGCATGCGGTCAGGCGCGCGCGGGCCTTGGGTCTCAGTGCCGTGGAATTGCAGACGCGGGTCGAACTGGTGGAAAACCACGTCACATTCGCCCGGCTGGGATTTACCCGCAGCGGCACCACCGCCCATGCGGGGTATGAGCGACCCACCTCCGTGACGATGCGCCGGGAGGTCTGCTAATCCGCCTTGCAGGCCAGCGCAGAGATCGGACCGGCGTTTTTGTCAAAGCGAGCAATGTCGCGGCGCGTCACAGTGCCATCTTTCAGACGCGAGGCGACAATACGTGACCAGTCGGCATCGACGGTAATGATTTCGGGCCCTTGTCCGCAATCGCGAATTCCAGAGGTGATGAAATCCTGCCCGACCCGGTGATTGGTCAGCCCTTTGAGGGATGCGACCTCTACCAGCTTTCGCCCCTCATAGCGCCAGATCCGCAGTGTCTTGGCCAGATGTGGGCGGTCGATATAGGCGATCTCGATATTGCCGTCCCCATCCAGATCCGCCGCCCCAATAGGGGCAAGCCAGCGATTACGCTGACCAATATGAGGGGTCTGAGCGAGTTTTTGGCCCTCAGCGTCGTAAATCGCCAGCTGCGCGCCTTTTTCCACATCGGTTTCAATGACCACCACCTCGGGCAAACCGTCCCCTGTCACATCCCACAGGCGCGGCTCCAGATCCTCGAACACACGGGTCAGCGGCAGGCGCACTTCAAAACGGGCCTTCTGCTGGACAGCATTAAAGCTCAACGCCCCGGACCCGCCAGTATCTACGTGGATCAACAGGCTGCCGTATTCCACGTCATCGCCTAAGACTGCGTGGCCATATCGGGTGGTCGGCTCGGAAAATTCGGCGCTCAGAACACGCCAGTTTTCGCGCGCGGAGCCGGCTGCCGCACTCGCCAGCACCGCCAGCGACACACAGAACGTTTGCGCCGCGCGGCGTATGGATGGGGGCTGCACACGCGCCCGAGGACGCCGCGCCCTGCCCCCACCCGCCATCAGATCTGCTTTTCGGGCATGTGAACCACCAGACCATCCAGCGCATCGGTGACCTTGATCTGGCAGGTCAGGCGCGACCGCGCGGCATCCGGCTCAAAAGCGAAATCCAGCATGTCCTCTTCCATGTCGTCCTTTGCAGGCAGTTTTTCCACCCAGTCCGGCGCAATATAGACATGACATGTGGAACAGGCGCAGGCCCCGCCGCAATCGGCCTCAATCCCCGGAATGTTGTTGTCACGTGCACCTTCCATCACGGTCAGCCCGTTGGCGACGTCGACCACATGTTCGGTCCCGTTGTGCTCGATGTAGGTGATTTTTGCCATGATCCGTCTTCCCTTTTTCGGTACTCGATAACGTGTGTAGCGATCACGCTCGCGCCGTTCCAGCCCCATCTGACACATCCCTCGCGTCGCATGTCATTTCCAACGGCCTGTTCTACATTTGCCCCGCGCGTGCAGCACCTGATACAACCTTTGCCTGCGTGTAAAATTCGTCTAGCATCGCCGCGAACCGGGACGCCGCCGAAGTGCCACCAGATTCCGGGCCCCAAGACCAAGGACCTGTCAGAGCAAATGCCCGCCCCGCAGCCTCAGCTTCCTGCCGCTTTTTGGCGGCGGTCTGCCTTCCGCCTGCCTTTGGTGCGGATTCTTGCCTTGTCCGCGGCAGGCCCATCCGTGCGGCGACTCGCGCCCATCGCCGTCAGTGTCGGCCTGCTTGCGGGGTGCATGGCCCCTGCCCCCTTTGAACGGGTCGGACGTTCCGCGCCCCCCGGCGCGCCGCCCGGCACATGCTGGGAGTCGGTGATCATCCCGGCCCGTATCGAAACCATCACGGAACAGGTCATGATCTCCGAGGCTGAGACCTCTGCGGATGGCACGATCACCAAGCCTGCGGTTTTTGCCACAGAAACCCGGCAGGAAATCACCCGCCCGCGCGAGGAGTCCTATTTCCAGACCCTCTGCCCCGATGAGTTGACACCAGACTATATCTCATCGCTGCAGCGTGCTCTGGCGGCCCGTGGTCTTTATGATGGGCTGATCACGGCCACGCTGAATACCCAGACCCGCGCCGCCATTCGCCGCTATCAACAAGAGCTGGGGATCGACAGTCAAACGCTGTCGCTGCGCGCCGCCCGCAGTCTGGGCCTCAGCGCGGTGGAACTCGCTGACTGACACCGCAAACATTCGACAATCCATGTGCAAGCTTGCGTGAACGCCTATTGCCGCTTAAAACCCGCAAAGCCGACACCCAACATATACCCCTCGGAGATCCATTATGGCCGCCGCTCCCCTCCCTGCCTCCAGCTTCCTGTTCGGAGCCTCGGAGCGTCTCAGGGCCATGCTGGACAGTCAGGCCACTGATGTGCACCTCGATACCGGGGATGTTCTGTTTGAACGTGGTGATGAGGGCGACGCCCTTTATGCGATCATCTCGGGCGCACTGGAGATTTCCACGCTCTCGGCGGCGGGGCGCAAGCTCTCGCTGGATATGATGCGCCCCGGTGCGATCTTTGGCGAGATTGCGATGTTTGATCCCGGCGAGCGCACAGCCACAGCCACCGCCGCCGAACCCAGCCACCTGCGCCGCCTGCGGCACCGCGATGTGCTGGCGCAGCTGACCAAGCACCCCGAGCTTGCGGGCGATATGCTGAAACTCGCCGGGCAACGCATGCGCTGGATGAACACCCAACTCAATGAGCAGGTGTTCCTGCCGATGCCGGTGCGGCTGGCGCGCAAACTTCTTTATCTCACGCCCGCAGATGGCAATGGCCAGTTGAGCCTGTCGCAGTCGGAACTGGCGGAATTTGTCGGCGCCACCCGTGAAGCGGTCTCAAAAACCCTGTCAAATTGGCGCAAGGCAGGCCTGATCGACATCAGCCGCGGCGGGTTGCAACTAAAAGACCGCGGCGGCCTCGCGGTTCTTGCCGATCCCGAAGGTATCTGAGCCTCCCCTCACCCGCCATCTGTCGCAGACTTCTGTGTTTCTCGTCGTGGGACCAGACCTCTCGGTTACGTAGAACTGAGCGGACACGCATGTCGAAGCTGCAACCGACCCTTGGCCAAAGCAAATTGAATGTCTGCTCAGACTTAGACCCCGAAGCTATTGAAAACCTTCGACGACCGCAAAAAAGCCCGCCCATGCCTTTTCTTGTTCTTCAGGTCTTCCGCTTTCGTCAGCCATGACAAGGACTTCAGGGGTAAGCCAATCGATGTTCAACGATCGAGCCACCGCGCATAATTGTTCGACTTGCTGATCGTTCAACTCAGCGCCGAGAATTCGTGACAGGCTTTCCGATCCTGAGGCCATTTTGCTAAGCGCCGCGACTATCGGTTTCAGTTCTGCTCGTTCTGCATCTTCAGGAAAAGCAGAAACAAGCATTTGAATTTGGGACAAGTCTTGTTCTCTTTGGCCTCCGCAAGCCCACTTGATGGCCAAAGGTTGCAAAACAAAGTCGAACCCGAAAAACACGCCGGGGATTGATTGCTGATTTTGCGCGGATGTCGCTGAGCCAGCTAACGTAACACTGAAAGCCAAAAGCCAAGACATCAAAAATGTAATGAGTGAAGGCACTGTCTCTCCCCAACGGCTATATTTGTTCCAGCACCTTAACTACTGCAACACACCAACCGAGAAAACTGCCAGACTTGCGAAGCGCAGCCATTGGCGCTTTGGCCCACAAACCACCTCTCGCCACAGTCCACGCAAACACCTCCCCCCGACATCAAAAAAATCCCGCGAATGTGACCTGTTTCACAGTCCGCCTTCACAGCCTCTGCCATAAGGGCCTTAAGGCGGTCATTCTCCTATCCATCCCAATGATCGTCCGTCCCATCGTGAGCCATGTGTCCGCCCGACACATGGCTCTTTTGGTTTCACAGACGCCCCCAGAAAATCAAAACGGCCGACCCGTTGGGGCCGGCCGCTGAGGTTGTGCTGACATGCCCCAGGCCGGGGCACGCCGTCTTACTCTTCGAGGTTCAGCGCCACAAAGCGCGGCTCGCCCCCCCGGCGCACCATCAGGAAGATCGACTTGCGCCCCCCTTCTTCGGCAGCCGCGATCTGTGCTTCCAGATCCGCAATAGAGGACAGTTTGTTCTGCCCGGCTTCGGTGATCACGTCACCGGCGCGCAGACCTTTTTCCCATGCGCCAGAGGTTTCATCCACCGACAGGATCACCAGTCCGGTGGTGCCCGCATCAAGGTTCAGATCCTCGCGCATGTCGTCGCGCACTACACCAACCGTCAGGCCAAGCAGTTCTTTTTCGCCCTCATCCGGGATCGCCTCGCCAGACTCAGCGCCTGCGTTGTTGCCAACCGCATCTTCGCGGCGGCCAAGCGTCACGCGCAGGGTCTCGGTCTTGCCGTCACGGAACACCACCACACGCACGGTCTTGCCGACCTCGGTGTCGCCCACACGGCGCACCAGATCACGGGTGTCCTTGACCTCAAAACCGTCAAAGCTGGTGATCACGTCACGCGCCAGCAGACCTGCTTCTTTGGCGGGGCCTTCGGGGACATCGGTGATCAGCACGCCTTCGTCATTGGCCAGACCAATGGCCTCGGCCAGATCGTCGGTCACATCCTGAATGCGCACGCCGAGCCAGCCGCGACGGGTCTCGCCGAATTCCTTCAACTGGCCGACCACTTTGGTCACAACATTGGACGCCATGGAGAACCCGATCCCAATGGAGCCACCGTTCGGGGACAGGATCGCGGTGTTCACGCCGACCACTTCGCCATCCATGTTGAACAGCGGCCCCCCGGAGTTGCCTCTGTTGATCGCTGCATCGGTCTGAATGTAGTCGTCATAAGACCCCGACAGCGCCCGGTTGCGCGCCGAGACAATGCCAGCCGAGAGCGAGAAGCCCTGCCCCAGCGGGTTGCCCATCGCAACCACCCAGTCGCCAACGCGGGCAGTGTCGCTGTCGCCGAATTTGACAAACTTCAGCGGCATCGGCGCATCCACTTTCAACAGCGCGATGTCGGTGTTGGGGTCAGTGCCAACAACGGTCGCAGGCAGCAGATCTGCGGGCTGGCCATCACCGGGGAAGAACTCGATCTCGATCTCATCTGCGCCATCAATCACGTGGTTGTTGGTGACGATATAGCCATCCTCAGAGATCACAAAACCGGACCCCAGCGCAGAGGAGCGGCGCGGACGGTCGCCGCCGCCATTGCGATCTTGGAATTCGCGGAAGAAATCCTCAAACGGGGACCCTTCGGGCACGATACCTTGCGGTCCGGTGCGGCCCTCAACCACGGTCGAGGTGGTGATATTCACGACAGCCGGGCTGACTTTCTCTGCCAGCGGTGCGAGACTTTCGGGGCGGGCGGCCGCCGAGAGCGACTGCATGACCAGAAGCGCGGTCCCGAGGACTGCGATCCAGAACAGACGCCAGCCGCTCTGCGCGCCATTATGGGCGTGCTCACGGCTCAATGCCTTAGGTGATGTGATTGGATGCACGGACATACTCCTTGAATTGGCCTGTCAACTCTGTCTCCGCCCGCCCCCGCATATAAGGGGAAAGGGCGAACCCGTGCCTCAGGCGCGGCACCTGACATATAGCCAAGCGCGACGCGTTGGGGTGGGAAAACTGTGTCCTTAATGTAGCCACTCCGCGCGCAGCCGCAATGGGGCTCGCGGTCACCTCAATTCGACGTGAAGGCCAGTGAAGGTTTCGCGACCGCGACCAGAGCGCAACAGGTGGGCGATGAGTGATCTGTCATTGCAGCATAGCACTGATTTAGCCGGAGTGTGTGAGGCCCAGAAAATCATCTGCCTCAGCACGGAGAAGAACGTCAGCCCCTTTCGCCACGCGCATGTCGGGCGCTCGGAGGGGGCGGATGAACCCGGCGTTTGCGTCGGGCGCGACATCGATCATTTCCGGGTCCATATGCTGCGGTCGCTAATCGCATTGCGGACCTGCGCGGCAAACGCAACTTCGGAGCCTTGTTGGAAACCTGCACCACAAGAGAAAGTAGTCTCGGCGCCAACCGCGCTACTTGAAAAAAAGCACCATTACATCGGCTTGGAAAGTTCAAACACCCTGATATCTCACTATTCCTTCAACGCCCGCGCGCTTGCGAAGGACAAGAGCGTTTTTGTCTCCTCATTCCAAAGGTGCAACCGGGCGTTGGCCAGACTCTCACGGATCGTCATTCTGTTGCCCTCGGCCAACGCATCGTGATCACGCAAAACTTCCGGCAAACGATAGAATGGGATGCGACTGTATAGGTGATGCACGTGATGAATGCCAATATTCGCGGTAAACCATTGCAAGATAGGTGGCATCACATAGTGAGAGCTTCCGTGCAGGGCGGCCTCATGCAACTGCCAATCCTCTTCTGCTTCCCAATGGGTATTTTCGAATTGATGCTGGACGTAGAACAGCCAGACACCGGCGGTCGCTGCCAGCAGTGTCGAAGGCAGGAAAATAAGCAGAATTGGCATCAGACCGCCGAAATACACAATCACGGACAACGCGACCAATAACACCGCATTTGTGCTCATGGCGCTAAACCAATATTTTCCGCTCTTCATAAAGCCCAGTGGCACGCGGTTCTGAAGCAAGAACAGATAGCCCGGTGCCAGTCCGAACAAAACGAGCGGATGGCGGTACAGACGATACATGAGGCACTTTATCGGGGAAAGGTCGCGATATTCCGCAACAGTCAGTGTGGTGATGTCACCTATGCCGCGCCGCCCAAGATTGCCGGCGGAATTATGGTGAATGGAGTGCGAGCGCTTCCAGACGTCATAAGGTGTCAGCGTAAGAACTCCAATCACCCGCCCAAGCCAATCGCCTGAAACGCGGTTCTTGAGGAAAGCTCCGTGCCCACAATCATGTTGAATCGCAAAGAGACGAAGGAGAAACGCCGCGTTAAAGACCGAGATGGCGAACGCAAGCCAATAACTGTAGGAAAGTGACCACCATGCGGCGGCCCAAAGCATGATAAATGGCCCCAAGGTGATGGCCACTTCCGTCCAGCTTCGAAGGCCGTAGGGTTCACGGTATTCGGCAAGGATCCGAACCCAGTCTTTTGCAGCGTGGATACCAGGTCGCCCCTCGGGCGCAGGTGGAAGGTTGCTCATTACCATGCATCTCTTGTTGTCGTTGGAGGTCTCTCTAAACGATCGAGCCCTACTGGCAAATGTGAATACCGTTCGCTGCACATCTCGGACGCTTCATATGTTAGGGCCGGGATCTGACCAACGTAGTCGCAGCCCGAGCGCGACCCAATCCGGGCACCAGACTCAGGCCGGGCACCGTGGGCTCAAACCCGCCTATGACCACTGAACACAGGTTCTCTGAACGTGATCACATGGGGAAATGCCTCACTATCCTGATCGCAGCCATAATGCCATGCGCGAATACACGCAGTCACAATGAAAAAAGGCCACCCCTTCGAGTGGCCTTTTCGTGTTTATCCGTTGCCAGATTTACTCTGTTGCGCGGTTCGCACCCTCAGAGGACTTCAGGTAGTTGAAGAACTCATTGTTCGGCGACAGCACCATTGAGGAGTTTCCGCCCTGCAGCGAACGCGCATAGGCGGTCAGGCTGCGGTAGAATTCAAAGAATTCCGGGTCCGCACCATAAGCCTCGGCAAAGATATTGTTGCGTTCCGCATCCGCTTCACCGCGGATGACCTCGGCTTCGCGTTCGGCTTCGGAGACCAGCTCGACCTCGGTACGATCCGCCTGCGCACGGACACGCTGCGCGGCTTCTTCACCGCGCGCGATCTCGTCTGCGGCTTCGCGTTCCCGCTCTGCCCGCATACGCGCAAAGGTCGCCTCAAGGTTGGCTTGCGGCAGGTCGGTGCGTTTCAGGCGCACGTCGATCACCTCAAGACCCAGAGCCTGCGCCTGAGCGATAGCCCCGTTGCGGATACGCAGCATCAGTGCAGCTCGGTCAGACGACAGAATGTCGTTGGAGCTCACAGTACCCAAGACCTCGCGGGTCTGGTCGCGCATGATGTTGTCGAGACGGCTTTCGGCCGCGCCGACGTTGCCAACGCCGACCGCTTCGCGGAAGCGACGCACATCGGTGATGCGGTAGCGTGCGAAGGCGTCAACCACCAGACGACGGTCATCCAGCGGGGTGACTTCGAGCGGACCCACCTCAAGGCTGAGGATACGGTCATCGTATTTCACGACCTCATCCACGAAGGGCAGTTTGAACGCCAAACCGGGCTCTTCCTGCACGTTGACGACACGACCAAAGCGCATCACCAGCGCCTTTTCACGCTCGTCCACGATAAAGATCGACGACAGCGCGCCCACGACAATAGCGCCCAGAAGGACGAGAAGAATAACAGAACGGTTCATCAGTTGCTTCCTCCCGAACGACGGATTTCATTGAGCGGCAGATAAGGCACTACGCCTTGTCCACTTTCGCCACCGGCATTGTCGTCAAGGATGATCTTATCCACGCGGCTCAGCACGTCTTCCATCGTCTCCAGATAGAGGCGCTTGCGCGTCACTTCCGGTGCTTTTTCATATTCCGACAAAACGGCCGTGAAGCGAGACGCCTCACCCTGCGCTTGGTTCACAACCTGCGCGCGGTAAGCTTCTGCTTCTTCGAGCGTTTGTGCGGCCTGACCACGGGCAGATGCCAGTTTGCGGTTGGCATAGGCGTCAGCCTGCTTTTCCAGACGGTCCCGTTCCTGACCAGCGGATTGCACATCGCGGAAGGCGTCTTTTACCGGTTCTGGCGGGTCTGCCCCGTCAAAGTTGACCCGGACGATATTCACACCCGCATCATAGCTGTCCAGCGTCGACTGGATCAGCTCTTCGAGGCGCTGCGAAATGATACCACGGTCACGGTTCAAGATCGGCGCAAGCTGCGACTGAGCGATAATCTCGCGCATCGCCGATTCAGAAACCGCCTGAATCGTCGCTTTTGGGTCGCGCAGATTGAACAAAAACTTATCTGGTTCGTTGATATTCCAGACCACCTGGAAATCGACGTCGATAATGTTCTCATCACCTGTCAGCATCAGCCCCGCATCGGAACCGCGTGCACCTGCACCAATGCTCTCGGTTTGTTCGACGCTGACCGGAACCACCTCATAGGTGACCACAGGCCATGGAGCAAAGTTCAGACCCGGATTGCCCACGGAAGAAAACTCGCCGAGGAACAGCTCGACGGATTTCTCTTCTGTCTTCACTGTGTAAAAGCTGTTGTAGCCCCACAGGAAGACGGCCGCCACAGCGCCCAACATCAGGCCGCCCTTGGTAAACAAGGGGTTACCGCCAGAGCCACCGCCCTGTGGTCCCTGCCCGTTGCCACCGCTGCCGCCACGTCCGCCCATCAGGACGCGCAACTGCTCTTGGCCCTTTTTCACCAGCTCGTCGATCTCGGGGATCTGGCCATCATCGGGACGACGGCCACCGCCGCCTCCGTTGCCACCGCCATTATTTCCCCGGTTGCCTCCGCCGCCGGAGGAACCGCCGCCCCCCCAGGGGCCACCACTGTTCCCAGCCATAAGTCTCCTATCCATCTCTCCCCGCCGCATCGGCGGATATTGCCCACTAACCTGTGGTCACGGCGCTGAAATTCAAGATCTGCGCCGCCACCAAACTTTGTTTATGTGTTATACCGTCCGCACCGGTGTCTTCAGCGTCACCAATTCTTCCGACATGGTCGGATGAACCGCGACGGTGCGGTCGAAATCTTCCTTGGTCGCCCCCATTTTGACGGCAATCCCGGCAAGCTGGATCATCTCGCCCGCACCGGGTGCGACAATATGACAACCCAGCACCTTGCGGCTGGTCTGGCTGACAATCAGCTTCATCAGTACTTTTTGCGCCCGCCCGGCAAAGCTCTGCTGCATCGGTTTGAACGAGGTCGAATAGACCTCAATCGTTTCCTCTTTGGCGGCATCTTCTTCGCTCAGACCAATGGTGCCCATTTCTGGCTGCGTAAAGATCGCGGTCGAGATCAATTCGTGATCGGGGCTGGTGGGGTTGCCGTTGAACACGGTTTCCACAAAAGCCATGCCCTCGCGGATCGCCACCGGCGTCAGGTTCACCCGGTCGGTCACGTCACCGATCGCATAGACCGACGGCACAGCGGTCTGGCTGTATTGATCCACCTTGATCTCGCCGCCCTTGCCACGCGCGATACCCAGTTCTTCCAGCCCGAGGTTGTCGGCATTGGGTTTGCGACCGGTTGCAAACATCACCTGATCGAACAGGGTCACATCGCCATTGGTGGCGGTCACGCGGATCTTGTCGCCCTCACGCTGCATCTCGGCCACGTTGTTGCCAAGCTGCAAATCGATGCCCGACTGGATCATCTCCTCAGCCACCAAACCGCGCGCCTCATTGTCAAAGCCGCGCAGGATCTGCTCGCCGCGATAGTATTGCGTGGTCTTGACGCCAAGCCCGTTCATGATGCCCGCAAACTCGGAGGCGATATAACCGCCGCCCACGATCAGAATGCTCTCGGGGAGCTTTTCCAGATGGAACATCTCGTTCGAGGTGATCGCGAGTTCCGATCCCGGAAACTCCGGCACCCAAGGACGGCCACCGGTGGCAATCAGGATGTGCTTTGCGGTTTTTGTGGTGCCATCCGAGAGCGCAACCGTGTGGGCATCCGCCAGTTTCGCACGCGCATCAAAGCTCTCCACGCCGGAGTTTTTCAACAGGTTGCGATAGATCCCTTCCAACCGGTCCAGCTCCGCGTTGAGCTTGCCCTTGAAGTGGTCCCAACTGAAGCCTTTGTTGTCCAGATCCCAGCCGTAAGCACGGCCATCCTCGACCATGCCGGAATACTCGGAGGCAAAGACCATCAGCTTTTTGGGCACACAGCCCCGGATGACGCAGGTCCCGCCATAGCGATCCTCTTCGGCGAGCGCCACCGACGCGCCCCCTGCGGCGGCAACACGCGCCGCGCGCACGCCGCCGGAACCGCCCCCGATAACAAATAGATCGTAATCAAAGCTCATACTCGTCGCCCTTCTTATGACTTGCGCGAGGTATCCCACAGCGCGCGGTGAATTGCCAGTCTCGCAAGTGGGGGTGCGACATGGCATTTCAAACACATGCAGGCGTTCATGTCGCGAAACCGTGAAAGAGGCGTGAACGCCTCGCGCACTAGTTTCCCCCGCGCCACTCAGGCCAGTACCGATCCAGAGCCAACTGCACCCGTGCGACCTCAGGATCGGCTGGATTTGCACATTTCGGATCAAGGGACACAGTTTTAAAGGTCAGATCGTAGCGCGCCCCCAGCGGCACCTGTGCCCGCACGCGCAGCCGCGCATAACCTGTGAGCATACTCTTTGGAAAGTAGGTGACAGACACGACATCCGCCCAGCGCAGCGCGTTGACCGTTCCTTCCTTCCTCGCCCGATATATACCCCAGACGCTCCCCCGCGAGTACGTTCTCCCGTAATGTATGCCCCAGGCGTTCACCCGCAAAAAGCGATCGTTCCACGAGCTTTCAGAGCTCAGCGCCAAGATCGTCACAAAGCTCCCAACGCTCCAGATATCACGCAGGTATTCAGGTCCGGAGAACCGCGCGAGGATACTCTCGGGCAGAAGGAAGGTCAAAACCGGCGGAGTTGTGAGCGCCAGAAGAAGCATGCCCCAATAGGGGAGCCGGTCCCTCATCGGGACATCTGCGGTGGGTGATCCATCGTGCTGATCAGGCTTCACAGAATACATCGGCGTCAAGTCCAGATTGCAAACAACATATATTCAATAAGCACTCACCTGCGAGTTTTTGCATCGCCCTGTCAAGGCGCATAGCTGACATGCAACGCCGCACCGGGGCTTGAAAAATATCCGCTGCACTCCCAGATTGCGATCCGTTGGGGACGACCCCGCCAATGGCTCCACCACGATGGTACAGCCGTTGATTTTGCCTCGGGACGACCCGACCGTGAAGATGAGGTCGCCCATGCGTTCCCCCCTTGATCGTATCCGCCACGCCCTGAGTTTTGAGATCATCGCCCTGTTGCTGATCATCCCCCTTGGGGCTGTGGTGTTTCAGTTTCCCGTCCATGATATCGGTGCCGTTGGCATCGTCAGCGCCACCCTCGCCACCCTGTGGAATCTGATCTACAATTACGGCTTTGACGCGCTCTTGCAGCGCTGGCGCGGCAGCACGCTAAAGACGCCCAAACTCCGCGTTCTGCATGCGGTTCTATTTGAGGGCGGGCTGCTCATTGTGCTGATGCCGTTCATCGCGTGGTATCTGCAGATTTCGCTCTTGCAGGCCTTTGTGATGGATGTGTCTTTTGCGCTGTTTTATATGGTCTACGCCTTTGGCTTTAACTGGGCCTATGATCGGCTGTTCCCATTGCCGGAATGGCAAAAAGCGGCACAAAGCCACTAACCCGCTGACGCCTCGTCTCATGCTTCCCGGCATCTGGGTCGGATAGGCTCAGAACCTCTCATACAAAAGCCGCCCCAAACAGGGCGGCTTTGACGACATGACGGCAGGTCTGCGCACCGAGATCGGCGCGGCAACAATCACCGCCTCAATTCATGATCCGGCTGATGGCAAAACTGTTGCTCTCATTGTAATCGGCGGTCAGATACGAGAGTTTCCAGCCATTTTGGACGCAGAACTCTGCGACGGCTTCTACCACTCCGTATTTGTAGCCGGTGGCAAAATTACCCATCGTGTAATCATGGCCTGCGATAAAGCCATTCGCCTTCACTTTGGGTGCCCAGGCGCGCAGCTCAGCAATGGTCGTGGCATAGCTGTGGTCGGTATCGATGTAGATCCAGTCAAAGGTCTCATCCGCAAAAGCATCCACCGCATCCAGCGAAAGCGCGCGCGTGATCGCGACCTTCCCGATTTCCAGCTCCTCGCTGAATTTCGCAAACACCCCTTGGGCCTTTCCCTCGTGATACCGCGCATCCCCCCAGATATCGACGAGATGCAATTGAGATGGCGCATTATGTTCCAGAATGGCGGCGCTAAAGCCCCCCTGATCCACGCCAAGTTCCGCAACGACACCACCGCTTGGCAGGCGTTTTAACAGCTCTTCGCGGTCCAAAACCAACTGGCAACCCGCAATATTTTCCTTACCCAGCTTATAGTTGGGGATATTGTCGATTTGCGTCTGCACACGCGCCTGATGCAGCTTCACGGCCCCGCTCACCAGTTCGCTCACCAGCTTGTTGGCGGTGACATTCAGCTGTTCCTGTTCTTGTCGCACGGTTTACTTCCTTGTTTCACAAGACGGTCTTCTTCTCTTCGGCCCCATGCTTGCCCGCAAAAAGAGAACATTCTCCTAAGACTGTCGGAAAATCCTCACCACTCTTGACGCCCCGAACAGGGCGGCTGTCACTAAACTGCTATTAGTGAGGGGTTACTCCCCCAAATCCGCAAACAGATTGTCCGTCTCGACAAAATCAATCCGGTCGGTCTCGATGGTGCCTTCATTGATGTCGCGCACCTCGACCTTGCCGTCACCATAGCCGATCACCACCGTGTCGCAGATGTCGATAAACAACCCATTCTCAACAACTCCCGGTATCTGGTTGAGAACCAACGCCAATTGCCGCGGATTGCCAATGCGGTTGAGATGAAGATCAAGGATATGGTTTCCCTCATCGGTTACATAGGGGCTGGCCCCATTCATCCGAAGCGTCGAGCTGCGCCCCATCACATCCATCGAGATCAGCGTCTCCTCGACCAGGGCCTGCGAGGTCTGCCAGCCAAACGGGATCACCTCGATGGGCAGCGGAAACGCCCCGAGCATTTCGACCTCCTTGGCCTTATCGGCAATCACCACCATCTGATCGGACGCAGTCGCAACGATCTTTTCCTGCAACAGCGCGCCGCCGCCGCCTTTGATGAGGTTCAGATCGCCGTCGAACTCATCCGCACCGTCGATGGTCAGATCCAGCCAACGCGCCTCGTCGAGAGTGATCACCTCAATCCCCACTTCACGCGCCAGTTCCGCCGTGCGGGCAGAGGTGGGCACACCGGTGATCTTCAACCCATCCTCGCGCACCATCTCACCCAGACAGCGCACCAGCCATGCGGCAGTGGACCCGGTCCCGAGCCCCACGCGCATGCCGTCCTCAACCAGCTCAGCCGCACGTTTGGCAGCCACAAATTTGGCTTTGTCGATGGGGGATAGCTCGCCGCTCATGGGATATAGACCTCCGCGCTTTATGATGTGGCGGACCTTGGTGGCAAAAACCAATGGCCTGCGCGATCTTTATAGGCGGTTTATGTGGCCCACGCGAGGGGCGATCTGCGCGCGCCGCGCCTGCCGACAGGCAGGCGCGGCGCTGGTCGCTTCGGGGCACCCGAAGCGAAACACCTCTCCTCCGCCCCGAAAAGAACAGTGATGAGATCGATCGCAACTGATTGGTTGCAAAGCGGCGTCAAAATCATAGGTTACACCAGCGCGTTTCCTATCGGAAACGTCGGTTTCAATCGCTCACTTCACCCCGCACGGACCTAAGATCTCTGCATGACCACACCGCTTCGCCTTCACTATGCGCCCGACAATGCCTCGCTCATCGTGCGACTGGCGCTGGAAGAGCTTGGCCTGCCCTATGAGACAATCCTGGTGAACCGCAGCCAACGGGCCCAGCGCGCGCCGGAGTATCTACGCCTCAACCCCAATGGCACCATCCCGGTTCTGGAAACACCGGATGGAGCGCTGTTTGAAACTGCGGCCATCTTGCTGTGGCTCTCGGATCAGGCCGCGCGTCTCGCCCCCGTGCCCGAATCTGCTGAACGCGGGCGCTTTTTGACGTGGCTGTTTTGGTGCTCGAACACCTTGCACGTCGACTTGCGCCAGTATTTCTACCCGGAGAAATATATCGGCTCCGATCCGTCACATCACGCGCAACTGCGTCAGATGCTCCGTCTGCGCTTGCAGGATCACCTGCGCATGGTTGACGCCGCGCTGGCAGTTACCCCGGCCCTCACCGGCAAAGACCAGCCGACGCTCCTTGACCTTTACCTGCCCTGTCTGTTGCGGTGGACCAAACTCTACGCAGAGACCGCGCAAACCCCATGGTTTGAGCTCTCCGCCTACCCCGCGCTTTCTGAGATGTGCCGCCGGGCCGAGGCGCGCAACAGCACAAAGGCCGCACAAATCGCCGAAGGGCTCGGACCGACGCCCTTCACCGCCCCAACATTCGCCATCCCTCCAGAAGGATCAGCCACCTAAATGTTCCTCTCCGTTTTTGACATGTTCAAGGTCGGCATCGGCCCGTCCTCCTCGCACACCATGGGCCCGATGGTGGCCGCCGCGCGCTTTCTTGACATGATGCGCGCCTCGCCGTTTGAGTTTCGCGGCCTGCGCGCCTCGCTGCATGGCTCGCTCGCCTTCACCGGCGTCGGTCACGCCACCGACCGCGCCACCATTCTCGGCCTCGCGGGTTTTCTGCCCGACACCTATGATAACGACAAAGCCGAAGACACGCTTGCAGCCATCAATGCCACCAAGACCATTGTGCTTGATGATCTTGGCACCCTGCAGTTTGATCCCAAGGCGGATATGATCTTTGATTATGATCACGCGCTGCCCGGCCACGCCAATGGCATGGTGCTGATGGCGACCGACGCGCAGGGTGATGTGACACTGCGGCAGGTGTATTACTCGGTCGGCGGGGGCTTTGTGCTCACGGAGGAAGAACTGGCGCAGGGCAAGGCCACGGATGAGGGTGACCCGATCCCCTACCCGTTCAAATCCGCCATCGAGATGCTGGAGATGGCGAAAACCTCCCGCCTCACGATTGCCCAGATGAAACGCGCCAATGAGGTCTCGCGCGGCTGCGAGGAAAGCCTCGCCAAGGGCACCCAGCGCCTGTGGCAGGTGATGAACGATTGCATCAACCGCGGGCTGGAGCGCGACGGCATCCTGCCCGGTGGCCTGAGCGTGCGTCGCCGCGCCAAGGGCATCTATGATTCCCTGATGGCCGAGCGTGGCATGAACCTGACCGCGCCGCACACCATCAACGACTGGATGAGCGTTTACGCCATGGCCGTGAACGAGGAAAACGCCGCCGGGGGTCAGGTGGTAACCGCCCCCACCAATGGCGCGGCGGGTGTGCTGCCTGCGGTGCTGCGCTACTACCTCGATCATGTCCCCGGCGCATCGGAAAAACACATCGAGGATTTCCTGCTGACCGCCGCCGCCATCGGCGGGTTGGTCAAATACAACGCCTCGATTTCCGGGGCCGAGGCAGGCTGTCAGGCCGAGGTCGGATCGGCCTCTGCCATGGCGGCGGCGGGGCTCTGCGCGGTGATGGGCGGCACGCCGGAACAGGTGGAAAACGCGGCCGAAATTGCGCTGGAACACCACCTCGGCATGACCTGCGATCCGGTCAAAGGTCTGGTGCAGGTGCCCTGCATCGAGCGCAACGGCCTTGGCGCGATCAAGGCGGTTTCGGCGGCCTCCCTGGCGCTGCGCGGCGACGGGCAGCACTTTGTGCCGCTGGACGCAGTCATTGAGACCATGCGCCAGACCGGGGCCGACATGCATGAAAAATATAAGGAAACCTCCCTCGGTGGCCTTGCGGTGAACGTGCCCAACTGCTGAACCCGCAAACAGGTGCGCCATCCGTCCAGCGGGTGGCGCAGCCCCTTTGGTGGCGTTCACTCAGCCAATGCCCGCGCCGATCTCATCCGCCAGTCGCAACAGCGGCTGCTGGGATTGCTGCGCATAGGCCATCACCCAGGCCCCTTGCAGGCGAATATGCAGCGCATAGGCCGCCGCATCCGGCTCTGCCCGATTGAGCCGCCGCGCCTCGCGCGCCAGACCCTCGGTCCAGCTGGCATAGACCTCCTGCACCGCCTCTTGCAGCAAAGGCGTGTCCGAGGCCGCCTGCAACACGCTCAGCACCGGGCAGGCCTCGATGTGGTCGACCTGCGCCAATGTGGCCGCCAGATCCCGGCACGCTACCTGCGCGCCCTCTTCGAACGTCTCTGCCCCTTCAAAGGACCGCTGCACCAAAGCCTCGATCCAGGCCCCTGCCCAGCGCGTGGCCGCCGCCGCCAATTCGGGTTTGCCGCCGGGAAAGTGATAATAAAGCGACCCTTTGGGCAGCCCGGCCTCTGTCAGAATCTCGGTCAGCCCCACCCCGGAATAGCCTTTCCGGCGAAAGAGCCGTGAGGCGGTCTTGATCAGTGTAATGCGGGTATCTGGCGCGGTCATGAAAAAGGAATAGCCTCATTGGACCGATTGGTCTACACATGCAATTAGACCGACTGGTCTACACCCAGTCAGACTACACACAGTCAGAGGTGATCCCCCATGTCCCCCACGCCCGAAACCATCCCCTTTGGCCCCAGCAGCAGCCCGCTTGTGGGCCAGTGGTATCCGGCGCAGGGGCAAATGCAGGCGGCCATGGTTCTGCATGGGGCAACCGGCGTGCCGCAGCGGTTTTATCGTCATTTCGCGGCATGGGCCGCAGAGCGGGGCATTGGCACCCTGACCTATGACTACCGGGATTTTGGCGACTCGCTGCGCGGCCCGATCCGCAACAGCCCCGCCTCCATGGCGGATTGGGCGGTTGCCGATCAGGACGCAGCACAACGCAAACTGGCCGCGCTTGCCCCCACCGGGCCGCTTTGGGTGCTTGGGCATTCGTTGGGCGGGTTGGGCGTTGCGTTTCACACTTATCCCGCGCGGGTTTCACGGATCATCACGCTGGGGTCCGGGATGACACATCACTGGGATCACCCCTGGAGCTACCTGCCCAAGGTTCTGGCCTTCTGGTTCCTGCTTGGCCCGCTTGCAACGGCGGTGACGGGCTACCTGCCGGGACGGCGGCTCGGGCTTGGCGCGGATCTGCCTGCCGGGGTCTACTGGCAATGGCGCCGCTGGTGCACGCGGCGGGGTTTCTTCGCCAGCGACATTGGCCGGTCTCTGCCACAGCCCGATTTCGACGCGCCCCATCCACCACTGGAGCTGTGCGTGGCGACGGATGATGTCGTCGTGCCCCCCGTCGCGGTTCAGCGGTATGCGGCGCATTTCGCGCCCAGCCGCACCCAATTGCGCATGTTTGATCCCGGCACCTATGGGCTGAAGCACCTGGGCCATGTGAGCTTTCTCGGTGCAGGTCTCGGAGCGGGTCTCGGTGCGGGCAACGAGGCCGCCTGGGACGACCTCCTGCTGCACCAGACCGCTCAGGTCGACGCAGCGCCTCTGCGGCAGGCGCGATAGCGTCTATAGCCCACAACTTCTGAACATATTCACCACTTGCCAAGCCCTGCCGCCGCCCCTAGCGTCGCCGGATGAGCCACACATCTGCCACCACCCCCGATACAACGGATCGCCCGCTTCTTGGCATTGCCTTGATGTTGGGCTTTTGCGCCCTCATTCCGCTTGGCGATGCGGTGGCAAAGCTTCTGTCGACGCGCATTCCGGTGGGGCAGATCGTCTTTGTCCGCTTTGCAGCACAGGGGATAATCCTCGCACCGGTGGCGCTGATGCTGGGGATCTCTCTGCGCCTGCCTGCGCGCATCATGCCCATCGTGCTGCTGCGCACGGTGCTACAGATGGCGGGCATCACCGCGATGTTCATGGCGCTGCGGTTCCTGCCTTTGGCGGATGCGGTGGCCATTGCCTTTGTGATGCCCTTCATCATGCTGCTCTTGGGCAAATATGTCCTCAAGGAAGATGTCGGCCTGCGCCGCCTTCTGGCCTGTATCGTGGGGTTTGTCGGCACGCTTCTGGTGATCCAGCCGAGCTTTGCCGCAGTGGGCCTGAACGCGCTCTGGCCCTTGGCGGTGGCAGTGATTTTTGCGGTCTTTATGATGGTCACACGCACCATCGCCCGCGAAACCGATCCCATCGCGATACAGGCCGTGTCCGGCGGCATTGCCTGCGTGCTGATGGCGGGGCTCTTTGCGCTTGGCGCACAGTTTGAGCTCAAAGAGCTGAACACCACACTGCCCGCCCGCCCAGAGGTGAACCTGCTGCTGCTAGCGGGGGTTTTGGGCACCATTGCGCATCTGTTGATGACATGGTCGCTGCGCTATGCGCCCACCAGCACGCTGGCGTCGATGCAATATCTGGAGATCCCGGTTGCGGTCTTTGTCGGCTGGCTGTTCTTTTCTGAACTGCCCAACGCAATCGCCACCTGCGGGATCGCGTTAACCATGGCGGCGGGGCTTTATGCGGTGATGCGCGAACGCAGCGTCAGCCGTGCCGCGCGCAAAGTGGACCCCACACCGATCAGCAAGACCGGCCTGCCCGCATCGCCTGAATAAGCCCACTGAGGCAGTGCCGCGGCAGCATCGCCAGCAGTCCCGGCCCGTCCACCTCAATCCGGATCGGCCCGGTGGCGCGATTAGAGGTGCCAATGCGCGACATCGGCGACAAGTTCAGCCCCTCGATGGGCCACTCCAGCCCCTCTGAACGCCCGGTCACGGGACCTAGCGGAAAGAGTGAGACCACATCGCCCGCGTTCAGTTCGACCTCCAGCGGTGTGGTCAGATGCACCACCAGCTCATGCGCGCCGATCAGAATGCAGCTGGCCGCATGCGGCTGCACCAATACATTGAGTGCGGCCAACTGGTGATCCAGACGCGCCCCCAGAACGCCGACAGCCAGCACCAGAGGCGCATTGACCGACCGCAAGGCCTTGTCGAAATCGGTCGTCTCCTGTTCTTCAACAAGATGCAGTATACTGTCAGATAGGGCCGCACGGGTCGCATCAGACACCGAGTCGAAATCACCGATCACCGCCCGAGGCCGATGCCCAAGCGCCAGCGCCTGATCCGCGCCACTGTCGATGGCAACCAGACCCGGCGCATGCGCCAACGCTTCGGCCAGATCAGATCTGGTGACATCCCCCCCGCCAATCAGCGTGACCGGGGCGGTTTCCTGAACAATTACCTCTGTCATGGAGGATATCTGGCAGAAATGGAAACAAGCCACAATGTAAACACAAAATTATACGAACAATTGCTAGGAGTCGGGCCGAATTTGACCCGAAGATGAATAGTGTTGACCTTGCGACTTTGCTGAGGACGAGCCGACGAATGGTACAGAATAACAAAGTTTTAACCGTTTCTTATGGAACGTTTTCGTGCACCCTTGAGGGGTTCGAAGACTCCTTTGACACGATGAAAGCGATTGCCGAGTACTTTCGTGATCTGGCTGCGGATGACCGTTACTTTGGTGCGGAACCGCCTCAGCCAGATGCCGAGATGATGGCCCGGATCGCCCAGCGCGAAATTGCCCGTCAGGTTGAGGCCCGCAGCAGCGACAGCGGCATTCATCTGCGCGCTGCCGCCGCTGCACCTGCGGCGCCCGCTCAGGTGACCACGCCAGACGCCACGCCTTCTGCGGAGGCCCGCGCAGAACCTCAGCTCGAAGAGACCGCAACCGAGGACGCCGATGCGGTTGAGCCAGTCGCCGATTCGCCCGCAACAACTGCTGAAATCGCGGATCAGATCGCAGAAGATCGCGAAGCGGTGGCTGAACCCACTGCTGAGGATACAGATGCAGCGTCAGCCTCGGTCCTCGCAGATGTGAGCAGCGCGCTCAGCGAAACACGCGCCGAGGATCTCGCCACTGATGCGGATGAGGCGGATGATATTCAAGACGACATTCAAGCGGATCTCGCAGATGACCTGATGGTCGAGGCCGAGGATGTCCTCGACCCGGCTCCGCGGTCTGAAGATACCGTCCCTGCCACCGACAGCATTGCAGCCAAGCTGCAGCGCATCCGCGCCGTCGTCGCCAAGACCCCCAACCGCAGCGAAGAATTCATCGAGGATGAGCACGCCGATGCGGTCAGCACCGGTGAAAACGACCTGCCCGAGGATGTAGCGACCGCCTTTGAAGACGATCTGCGTGACGATGAGCCGTTCGAGGACGAAGCAACGCATGAAGAATCCGTCAGCGACATTCTGGATCGGCTGGACCTGACCGGTGCGCGTGTGGATGCGCCCGCCTCGGATGACGCAGCAGATGCAGAGGACGAGAGCGACGCCGACACGGTGTCTGAAACCATCGCCCAAGACACTCTCTCTGACGAGAGTGCGGACGAGCCAGAGGCGCAGGCACAGCCAGTGCGCCCTCAGCGCCCCCTTAAGGCGCGCACCATCCGCGTCACTCGGAATGTGCAGGCCACGCCCGAAGACTCTGATGGCTCGGCTGCCGCTGATGCGGCCCAGCCAGAAGCCCCAGACACACAGGACGCTTCAGCAGCGGCTCCGTCCGCTGAGGCCGAAAGCCACGCAAACCCGGTGGAAGAGAAACCAGCAGCGGCTGAGGCCCCGGCAGAACCAATCCGCCCGCGCCGTCCGGTGCGTGGTCGGGTGATCCGTGTGAAACGAGCACAAGCGGATGGCTCTCTGATCGACGCCACCGCAGAAGATGTAACCCCGCGCCGCGAACCGGCCGCTGACGCCCCCAAAGCCATCGCCCCCGCTGCGCCCAAAGAAAGCAGCCTCTCGGAAGATGAAGAAGCTGACCTTATGGCCGAACTGGCCGCGGTTGAGGCTGAATTGATGGCCTCAAGCGGATCACAGGCGGATGCGGCTCCGGCAGAAGAGGATTCGTCTGAGGAAGGTAATGCCGAGGTCGCGCCAGAGGCGCCTGCTGCGGCAGAACGCCCCGCACGCGAGATTCTGACTTCTTCGGATGCGTCGACCGACGGGGATGTCTCGCGATTGATGGCGGCTGCCGATGACCGTCTGAGCGACGAGGATGCAGCCTCATCGCGCGAAACCTATAATCAACTTCGTGCGGCAGTGGCTGCGGCCCAGGCGGATACCGGCGAATCGGATGACGCCCGTCGCGAGGCCCGCACCCGCGCCTTCCGCGAGGATCTCGCCCATGTGGTCCGCCCCTCCCGTGGGGGATCTGACGACGGTGCCGCTCGCGGCGCAGGTCAGGCGCGCCCGGCACCACTGAAACTGGTGGCCGAGCAGCGTATCGACCCGACCCCGGAAGAAAAACCTGCCGCAGCCGCACAGGCTCAGCCTTCGGATACGCCAGTGCGTCCCCGTCGCGTCTCCAGCGTGTTGATGGGGTCTGACGAGGACGACAGCGCACCTGCGGCGCGGCAACAGGACGGCGCTTTTGCCACCTATGCGACGGAAAAAGGCGCGGTGGAGCTGCATGAACTGCTGGAAGCTGCTGCCTCTTACATGAGCTTTGTGGAAGGCCGCGAGAGTTTCTCCCGTCCGCAGCTGATCAACAAGGTGCGCATGCTTGAAGGGCAGGATGATTTCAACCGCGAGGACAGCCTGCGCTCCTTTGGCATGTTGCTGCGCGAAGGCAAGCTGAAGAAGGCCTCCAACGGGCGCTTCTCGGTGTCTTCACAGATCGGCTTCCGCCCCGGCAACCGCGCGGCAGGCTAACCGCCGCAGCCACCATGGTATCGATGATCAAAAAACACCGCCCTGTTTTGGGCGGTGTTTTTGTTTGATATCAAACCCTTCATATCGCGATAAGTTGACGACAACGTCTGAGGTGTTTCGCTTCGGGCTTTGCCCGAAGCGACCGGCGCCGCGCTCCCCTGCGGGGAGCGCGGCGCCGGGCCCAACTGGGCGATGGGTCCCGCAAGGGGCACGGAGCACGGGCGGGAGCCTCCCGCCCTTACAATATGTGCGCCTCTGCATATGCGCCTCTGCGGGCCTTGTTACTTTGGATGTTCGTCGTGGAGCGCGTCTGGATCTTCCTTGCCGACACCTTTGAAAACGAACTTGAACGGCAGCACCCACACCACGCCCAACGCGATATAGACCAGCAGCTCCAACCAGATCGGCGGGCGATCCAGCAGGTTCATGATCGTCACCGCCAGCACAATATAGAGCGGCATCCCCACAAGCAGGATCACCAGCGCCCAGATCCTCCGGGCGCGGTAGCTGAGACCATCCTTTGCCATCAGTCAGCGAAGGGGTCGGTCACCAGAATGGTGTCGTCCCGCTCCGGGCTGGTGGACAGCAACGCGACCGGGCATTGGATCAACTCTTCAACCCGGCGCACATATTTGATCGCGTTGGCAGGCAGATCCGCCCAGCTGCGCGCGCCCTCGGTGGACTCGCTCCAACCTTCCATCTCTTCGTAGATTGGCGTGCAGCGCGCCTGCTGATCGGCGGCGGTCGGCAGATAATCCAGACGGGTGCCGTCCAGATCATAGCCCACACAGATCTTCAGCGTCTCAAACCCGTCCAGAACGTCGAGTTTGGTGAGGGAGATCCCGTTGATGCCCGAGGTCGCGCAGGTCTGGCGCACCAGACAAGCATCAAACCAGCCACAGCGGCGCTGACGGCCGGTGGTGGTGCCAAATTCATGACCCCGGGTGCCCAGACGCTCGCCATCCGCATCCGGTTTGCCGTCCGCGCCCAGCAGTTCCGTCGGGAACGGGCCTTCGCCGACGCGGGTGGTATAGGCTTTGACGATGCCGAGCACATAGTCGATGGAATTGGGGCCAATGCCAACACCGGTCGCCGCCTGACCGGCGATCACATTCGACGAGGTCACAAAGGGATAGGTGCCAAAGTCAATGTCCAGAAGCGCGCCCTGAGCGCCTTCAAACAGGATACGTTTGCCCGCTTTGCGCTTCTCGTTCATCACCTTCCAGACCGGCGCGGCGAAAGGCAGAATCTCGCCCGCGATCTCTTTCAACAAGTCGACCAATGCGTCACGGTCGATCGGCTCCACGCCGAGGCCCTTGCGCAATGGGTCATGGTGCTGAAGTGCCCGGTCCACGCGCGCCTCAAGCGTCGCATGATCGGCCAGATCAGCCACGCGAATGGCACGACGGCCCACCTTGTCCTCATAGGCCGGGCCGATACCGCGACCGGTGGTGCCGATCTTGGTGCCCTTGGAGGCCGCCTCTTCGCGGGCGCGGTCCAATTCACCGTGGAATGGCATGATCAGCGGCGTGTTTTCCGCGATCATCAGCGTCTCGGGCGTGATCTCCACACCTTGGGCACGCACGGTCTCGATCTCTTTCATCAGGTGCCACGGGTCGAGCACGACACCATTGCCGATGACAGAAAGCTTGCCACCGCGCACCACACCCGAGGGCAGCGCGTGCAGCTTGTAGACCTTTTTGTCGATGACCAGCGTATGGCCGGCGTTGTGGCCGCCCTGAAAGCGCGCGATCACATCGGCGCGTTCGCTGAGCCAGTCAACGATCTTGCCCTTACCTTCATCGCCCCACTGGGCGCCGACTACCACGACATTGGCCATCTCAGGTCCTTTGCATGCTGGGTTGAAACCGACGCCCCGTATAGCGAGGCGGCGCGGGCGAGGAAACCGGAATCTCGTCGCATCATGGTTACAATCTCAGGTCCGCACCTGCAGCGCGCTGCAAAAACGGACCCGGAGCCTGCCCGACCGAAGAGGATTATTAAAACGGGCTGCGCTAGATCACATCATCAGGCAGATGGACCGGCGCCCCATGAGGCGTGGACAGATAGGCCTCTGCCCAGCCTTGCCGGATGCGTTCCACCTCGCCCGCATCGGTGTGTCCCTGATCCGCCATCAGCCTTTGCAACGTGGCCAGCCACACCGTGAAATAGTCGTCACCGCCATTGAGTTCGCGGCTCAGGCCCGCCTGCCGCAACCCGGCAGAGAAGCGCTCCACCCATTCAGGCCATGTAAACAGCCCACTTTCATTCAGATGCACCGCCAGCGCAAAGGCCTGCGCGTGCCATGGGGCCTCAAAGGCTGGCTCAGGGCGCTGAAGGGTTTCAGTCATGTGGATACAGGCTCCAGATAGCTTTGCCACAGATCCAGCACCACCTCGTCACCGGGGTGTTCCGCCTGCGGCCACAGGGCTTTCGCCGCAAACGCCACCGCATAGAGCGGCTCTGGTGCCTCACCTTGGCCATGGGCATTGGAATCGGGAAAGACGTGGCTGCCATGCAGGCGCAAGATCCGCCCCTCGGCGTGGCTGGCATAGGTGGGCAGTCGCGTGTGGCCGCCCGCGACAGATCTATTGCCGCTCAGCCGCGTGCGCACGATGTCGCCGGGCTGATAACGCGCGGCCACAGTGCTGTCGCGATCCGCAGGTCCCCCCGCCGCAAGCACCGCCGCGACGCGCGCCGCAGGCAGGTGCCGCGCGGCGAGCGGATGGATGGTGTCTGGCGCGTCCGACGCCGCACTCAGATCCGCACGGCTCAAGACCCCTTGCGCCACCAACAGATCCGTCAGCGCGGCCAGCCATTTCTCATAATAGCTGAAGTTCATATAGTCAGAGGGGCTGAGGCACTCGCGCGCATGGCGCGACATATCAATGTTCCACTGCCCCAGCGCACCGCAGGCCAGAGTCACCGCCAGCGCGCGGGCATGCCAATCCTGCGCAAAGATCGGCGCATCCTGAGGTTCGGGATTTATCGCCCCGTCCCCGTAGCGCCCGCCCATATCATGGATGCGGCTCATGCGGGGGCCTCGCTGGCCGGTGTTGCCAATGCGGTTCCTATCATCGAATCGCGCCCCACAAGCGCCATCAAGGCGTCCTCACTCCACCCTTCGGTGCCCTCGGGGCGCATCGGCAGCACCAGATAACGCACCTCAGCGGTGGAATCCCACACCCGCACCGCAGTCTCCTCAGGCAGGGTGACGCCAAATTCCGCCAGAACTCTGCGAGGCTCGCGCACAGCACGCGCGCGATAGGCGTCGGATTTATACCACCCCGGCGGTATCCCCAACAGCGGCCACGGGTAGCAGCTGCATAGGGTGCAGACGACAATATTGTGGCGCTCTGGCGTGTTCTCGACCACCACCACATGCTCCCCTT
This sequence comes from Tritonibacter mobilis F1926, assembly GCF_000376545.2. Taxonomy (NCBI): domain Bacteria; kingdom Pseudomonadati; phylum Pseudomonadota; class Alphaproteobacteria; order Rhodobacterales; family Paracoccaceae; genus Tritonibacter; species Tritonibacter mobilis. Next base: position 878,038 of record NZ_CP015230.1, on the reverse strand, counting down.
GGCGCCCATTGAGGCCCATCTCATCCAAGATCGCATCCGCATCTTGCAAAAGAGCCGCGCGAAACGCGGGATCAGACCACGCCCGCGCCACCACGCGCGCGCCGTTCTGCGGGCCGATCTTGTTTTCATAAGTATCAATGATGGCATCCAGCGCCGCCGGGTCGATCAGCCCCTTGCGGGTCAGAATCGTCTCCAGCGCCTTGACGCGCAGGGCGGGCTCGGATGGCAGCAGGCTATGCGGGTGGTCGGGATCATCATGAGGCATGCTGAATGCTGGCGTCTCCCCCCTGCTGTGTCCAGTTTCATATCGTGATGCATACAATCAATTCCTGTTGCGCAGCCGGTTTTTGCGCCCCTCGACAAAAGACAAAAGAACTCCGCCCTTGCCCCGACCGGCAATCTTCCCTATGAACCGCCCGATACTCAGCCAACAGCCGCAGGGTCCTATGGAAAACGTCGTTCTCATCATCCATCTTCTTCTGGCGCTCGGCCTCATTGCCGTTGTTCTTTTGCAACGCTCCGAGGGCGGTGGCCTTGGCATGGGTGGCGGCGGTGGCGGTGGTGCCATGACCGGACGCGCAGCCGCAACCGCGCTGAGCAAAATAACCTGGGTTCTGGCCATCGCGTTCATCGCGACCTCCATCACCCTCACGGTGCTGGCCGCTCAGAAATCCGGGCGCTCGTCGATCACCGACAGCCTTATCCCGTCAACGCAGGATAGCACGCCGGACGCACCGACCTCTCCGCTTGGCAACGATCTTCTGCCGCCAAGCTCGGGCGAGAACGCGCCGCTGGTACCCAGCGCCAACTGACATACAAAACCTAGACAGACTTGAGGGAACCGTAACAGCATCTTGCGGTTCCCTTGCGCATGCTTTGCGAATCTGATAACTGTTAAGTCCCGTGATGCTGCGGTTTTTGAGGCGTAAAAACACACGCTGAATTCACCGCCGGGCAGCAAGAGATGCGGGGTCTTCCCCGGATCACGACTGAACCGATTTGGACCTGACACGATCTCACGGGGGCAGCCGAAAACATGGCGCGTTTCATCTTTATTACTGGCGGTGTCGTCTCTTCTCTGGGCAAGGGACTGGCCTCTGCTGCGCTGGGTGCGCTGCTGCAAGCGCGGGGCTATTCCGTCCGCCTGCGCAAACTCGACCCCTATCTGAACGTCGATCCGGGCACCATGAGCCCGTTTGAACACGGCGAGGTCTTTGTGACCGACGACGGAGCCGAAACCGACCTCGATCTGGGCCATTACGAGCGGTTCACGGGTGTACCAGCCCGCAAGACCGACTCGATCTCTTCGGGGCGGATCTACACCAACGTGCTTGAGAAAGAGCGCCGCGGCGACTACCTCGGCAAGACCATTCAAGTGATTCCGCACGTCACCAACGAGATCAAGGACTTCATCTCCATCGGTGAGGATGAGGTCGATTTCATGCTCTGCGAGATTGGCGGCACCGTAGGCGACATCGAAGGGCTGCCCTTCTTTGAGGCCATCCGCCAGTTCAGCCAGGATAAGCCGCGCGGTCAGTGTATCTTTATGCACCTGACGCTGCTGCCCTACATCAAGGCCTCTGGCGAGTTGAAAACCAAACCGACCCAGCACTCCGTGAAGGAACTGCGCTCCATCGGTCTGGCCCCCGATATTCTGGTCTGCCGTTCCGAGGGTCCGATCCCCGTGAAGGAACGCGAAAAGCTGGCCTTGTTCTGCAACGTGCGCGCCGACAGCGTGATCGCGGCGCAGGATCTGAAATCCATCTACGAGGCGCCGCTGGCCTACCACCGCGAAGGGCTCGATCAGGCGGTGCTGGACGCCTTTGGCATCGCCCCTGCCCCGCGCCCGACGCTGGACACCTGGGAAGACGTGGCCGACCGCATCTACAACCCCGAAGGTGAGGTCAAAGTCGCCATCGTCGGCAAATACACCCAGCTTGAGGACGCCTATAAATCCATCGCCGAGGCGCTCACCCATGGGGGCATGGCGAACCGGGTGAAGGTGCGTATCGAGTGGGTCGACGCAGAGCTTTTCGACAAGGAAGACGCAACGCCCTATCTGCAAGGCTTCCACGCGATCCTCGTGCCCGGCGGCTTTGGCGAGCGCGGCACCGAAGGCAAGATCAAGGCGGCGCAATATGCCCGCGAGCACAAGGTGCCCTACCTCGGCATCTGTCTCGGCATGCAGATGGCCGTGATCGAGGCCGCCCGCAACGTGGCCGGCATCGAGGAAGCCGGCTCGGAAGAGTTTGACCATGAAGCGGGTAAAAAGCGTTTTGAACCCGTGGTTTACCACCTCAAGGAATGGGTGCAGGGCAACCACAAGGTGAGCCGCAGCGCCGATGACGACAAAGGCGGCACCATGCGTCTGGGTGCCTATGACGCGTCCCTCTCCGATGGGTCCAAAGTGGCCGAGGTTTATGGCTCCACCTCCATCGAGGAACGCCACCGTCACCGCTATGAGGTCGACATCAAATACCGCGAAAAACTCGAGGCCTGCGGTCTGAAGTTCACCGGCATGAGCCCCGATGGCCGCCTGCCCGAAATCGTCGAATGGAGCGATCATCCGTGGTTCATCGGCGTGCAGTTCCACCCGGAACTCAAATCGAAACCCTTCGATCCGCACCCGCTGTTCAAGGATTTCGTCCGCGCGGCCAAGGAAACCTCGCGTCTGGTCTGATACCTGCGCAACGTCACGATAACTGAACAAAGGGCATCTCTATCAGGGGTGCCCTTTTTGCATGCGCTCCTTTTTCATGTGCACTTGGCAACGCGATGAGCTGCTGCCACACTCCGAACGTACCGGAGGAGAAGACATGCAAACATGTTTGGGGCGCATCCTCATCTATACAAAACGCATCGATGACATGGTGGCGTTTTACACTGCCCTCTTTGGCTACACCCGCCACGACCTCCCCGGCGACCGGATCGTCGAATTGCGCCCCCCAGCCGCCGGTGCAGCCCTTCTCTTGCATCCTGCCGCCCGCAGTCAGAAAATCGGCCAGTCCAGCGTTAAACTGGTCTTTGACGTTGAGGATGTGGCCGGGTTCTGCGCCGCTGCATCAAGGGCCGGCTTTGCCTTTGGCAGCCTCCACGAGGCGGACGGCTACCAATTTGCCAATCGCAAGGACCCGGACGGCAATTCGGTCTCTGTCTCAAGCCGTATTTTTGCGCCCAACAGGTGAGTCTCGTTAGCAATTTAGAAGCCCCCATCTCTTATGGTCCTGAGTCGAAGTGACGACCCAAGCACGGCCGAGAATGGCCGTTGGAGACGACGATGCCAGAAACAGGCACCATAACGAGCAAAGAACCCCGAGAGGAGTTCCCGGTGATCGGAACCGAAGAGGTTCCCGCAGTCTTTTTCGACGGCGACAAGCTGCTCTTATGCTACGAGGTGGCGCCCATTGCGGGCGGCGGGCTCGCCATTTTGGAATTTGACGATGTGCTGGATTTTCGCATCGATCCCATGAATGTGGATGAACTCTCGGAATCGCCCTACCCGGTCTCGGCGTGGAATTTCACCGAAATCTGCGGCAGCGAAAAAGCCGCCCGTTGGGCCGCGATGGATGCCCGCTACTGGAGCCTGTCTTTCACCGACATGACCCTCACGGTGCTATTTGACACCGTGCGTCTGGCCGGGCGCAGTCGCGAAAAATGCCTGCCGCACAAGGCCCTGAAACATTTTATTGGCTCATCGCTTGCGGCGTGATGGCGATTGGCGCGTGCCCGCGCATCCGCTGGCTTCGCCTCAAAATGTCCGCAAAGCGTTTTTTCGCTGAAACGGCAGGACGTTAGCGCAACCATCGCAAAGCATTTGTTGTCTCCCTCTTGGCCCGCGGTATAGAAGTGGCTGCAACAGTATCCGTGCATTTCCCAAGGAGGCCGCGCGTCATGGCGACAGACCCCGCAATCCATCAGCAACAGTTTGACCGCATTGCAACTGGCAAGGGCTTCATCGCCGCGCTGGACCAGTCTGGCGGTTCCACACCCAAGGCGCTGGCGCTTTATGGCGTGATGGAAGACGCCTATTCCAATGACGAGGAAATGTTCGGAGAAATCCAGAAGATGCGCGCGCGCATCATCACCGCACCGGATTTCAACAGCGACAAGATCCTTGGCGCGATCCTGTTTGAAAAAACCATGGACAACGCCATCGACGGCACGCCCGTCCCCATCTACCTGTGGGAAAAATGCGGCGTTGTGCCCTTCCTGAAGGTCGACAAGGGCCTTGCAGATGAGGCAGACGGCGTCCAGCTGATGAAGCCGATGCCCGATCTTAATGCGCTTTTGGAACGCGCGGTTGCCGCTGGTATCTTTGGCACCAAGATGCGCTCCGTCGTCAAAGAAGCCAACGCCGCCGGCATCAAATCCGTGGTGGCGCAGCAGTTCGAGGTTGGCCTGCAAATCGCACGCGCCGGTCTGGTTCCGATCATCGAACCCGAGGTGGACATCAACTCCGCCACCAAATCCGAGGCCGAAGCCCTGCTCAAGGACGAAATCAAAGCCCAGCTTGACGCCCTGCCCGAAGGCACCAAGGTTTCGCTCAAACTGACGATCCCCAATGAGGCAGGCCTCTATGACAGCCTCGCGGATCACCCCGCCGTGGTGCGTGTGGTGGCGCTGTCTGGTGGCTACACCACCGATGATGCCTGCGCGCGCCTGTCGCAAAACAGCAAGATGATCGCGTCGTTCTCGCGCGCCCTCACCGAGGGGCTGAATGTGGCGATGTCGGATGCGGATTATAACGCCGCCCTCGGCTCCAACATCGACAAGATCTACAAAGCCTCGCTCTGAAGCACGTCGCAGACTGAGCGTTGTTTGAAACAACAAAGGCCGCAGCACCCGCTGCGGCCTTTGTCACATCTGGCACATCGGACCGTTAGCCCACGTTGCGAAACGCCGCATCCTGTGCGCCCTCAAACCCGCCACTCTGACTGCCCGATCCAAGCTGGAACACAGACACCAGCCCCGAAAGGGTCGATGCCTCATTGCGCATCTCCATCAGGGCAGCGGTGCTTTGTTCGACCATGGCCGCGTTTTGCTGGGTCACACTGTCAAGCTGCGACACGCCGATATTGATCTCGCCAAAGGCCGTGGATTGCTGTTCGGCAGAGCTGGCCACCTGTTGCGTGAGGTCAGCGGCTTCGTTGATATGATTGACGATACTTTCGAGCATCTCGCCCGCGTTGCCCACAAGCTCCACGCCGCTTTCCACATGTCTGGTGCTGATGTCGATCAACTCCTTGATCTCACCGGCAGAGTCAGCCGTGCGCTGCGCCAGATTGCGCACTTCGGACGCCACCACGGCAAAGCCACGGCCACTTTCGCCCGCCCGCGCGGCCTCAACCCCGGCATTGAGCGCCAGCAGATTGGTCTGAAAGGAGATATCGTCGATCACCGAAATAATTTTGGAAATCTGGGCCGAGGAGTCCGCGATCTCATTCATTTTCTCAACCGCATTTCGCACCACCACGCTGCCCTCTTCGGCGCGCTGGCGGGTGGTATCGACCGCACCACTGGTCTGCTGCGTCGCCTCCGCAGAAGAGCGCATGCTGACGGTGATTTCCTCCACGGCGGCTGCGGTCTGCTCCAGCGTCGCGGCCTGAGATTCGGTACGTTGGGATAGATCTTGCGAGGCTTGTGAAACCTCCAGCGCCCCGCTGTCCAATTGCTGTGCAGAGGTGCGAATCCCGGAAATGACCTGCCGCAAGGCACCGATTGCAGCGTTGAAACTCTCGCGAATACCATTGAACTGTTCCGGAAAATCGCTGTTTTCGGGCGAAGGAATATCATGGCTCAGGTCTTGTGCGGCCAGTGCTTCGATCGCATCGGTCATATAGCGAAAGCCGCGGTTTTGCTCTTCTTGTACGGCCTCTGCATGGGCGTCAAAGATCAGTTGAATATCGAGCGCCATAGCCCGTGACAAAATCCCGAGCAAAATATGCGTCTCAGACGCGCGCCGAAACAGTCCACCTGTCTGGCGTTTCAGAATAAGTGCTTGAATTTGCGCATTTGCATGCGCGTAGCCTGCATTAAAAAATGAAAACGGCAGGCCGATGCGGGTGTGCACCTGACCGATATTGCGCGCCGAAGATTGATAGTCTTTGCAATACTCCCCGGAAAACAGTCGCGACCAATGTTTGAGCTGCTCTCCCTTCGCGCGCTCCAGCATCTTGTCGCTTTTGAAAAAGGCAGCCATTTCCGGCTCGCGCCCGACCCGATCATAAAAGTGATCCAAAACCTCAGGCAGCAGCGCCATCACCATCTTGGAGGCCTTTTGCAAGCGGGCCTGATTTGCTCCGTCCAGATCGTAAGTCGCGAGCAATGCGTTCATCTCAACCGTCACAGGAGTACTCCTCTGCATTCGTAAAAGCAGCGGTCGCCGTGAGTTTATCGCAAAATAAAGCGCCGCAGGACTTCGAGAATTATGATCGATTTGCGAACGAAAGCTAAATAAATACAATTTTATGGTTTACGCCCGTCAAAAACACAGCGTTACACATTCCCTTTTCGGAATTGTGGACAATGGATGACGCATTACTGCGCAACACCGTGAACAGGTGAATTATTTCGAATTTCAAAATCTAGAACGGCGCACAGATCGATTCGCCCCAAGGCGTGATCCGCCTTATAAATAATGGGACTTTACTTCACCAAACAAGTTTCTCGCCGAATTCAACGCGCAGCCCCACGCAATGAAACTGAAAACTTCAAAATCACTTTTTGACAGAATACCATCTTTTGCAACTTCCCCGACAGCGCCACGGATCTGCCTCAGTCTGTTTACGCGCGACAAGCGCGGGCGATGTCGTCGGCGCTCAACTGGTAACGATTTGCAAACCGTTTCCGCGCCGCCACCAGCCTCGGGTCGTCCGGTGTCATGCCAAGGGTGCGGATGAATTCGACCCGCTGTTGCTTCTTCAGCGCCTCGCGGTCGATGGCCGTGCCCATCGCGCGGTCGATCACCTCACCGCCGGGCGAGACATGGAACCATTTTGAGAAATCGCGAAAATGGTGCTGGTTGTGAAGCTGGGTCACATGCCGCTCCACCCGTGTTTTGGGCACTGTCAGATGCGCTGTCATGTGAAACCATTCATACCCCAGAAAGGTCGCAACCCCGCCCACCAGCACGATCGCCGCCGCAAGCGTCAGCGCATGCAGCGGCAGGACCAGCCACACCAGCCCGTAGATCAGCGCAAAATTCACCGCCAGCATCGGCAGCGCCACCCAGATCGGCGCAAAGAACAGCCGGTGATTGGTCGGAAAATCATGGTGGCCGTAATGGGCCTGATAGAGCAGATCAAAGGCCCACTGTCGGCGCGGCGGTTTCAGGTGGAAGATATAACGGTGTAGCCCGTATTCATTGAGCATCTGCAGGCCGACCCCCAGCACCACAAAGCCCCATTGCCATGTCGCCCCCTGCATCAGCAGGATCGCCACACCCAGCGCCACCGCCGCCAGCATCACCGGCACCGACGGGTGCGACAGCAAGAGTTTCAACCGCATAATGTCCGCTCCTCCCCGAATGGACCTGCCCAGCCTGCGCGCCCCGACGGCGCTACTTAAAGACCGGCGGGCGTTTTTGCATGTTCGCCATCACCACTTCCATCTGTTCGGGCTTGCCGATTAATGCTGCCTGCTCTTCGCTTTCGCGCAACAGCACCTCTGCGGCACTGGCACCGCTTTCGGCATAGGCGATCAGGCGCTTGGCGGCGCGGATGGCATTGGGGCCCTTGCCTGCGATCTCTGCCGCAAGCGCCTGCGCGCGGGCCAACGGATCATTCGCGATCTCGGTCACCAGCCCCCAGCGCTCGGCCTGCTCGGCCTCCACCGGCGTTGCCGTATAGGTCAGCATACGCAGCACATCCGAACGCACCAACTGCGGCAGGAGCGCCATGCCCCCCATATCCGGGATCAGGCCCCATTTCATTTCCATCACCGCGAGCTTTGCATCCGGGGCCGCAATGCGCATATCCGCCCCCAGTGCGATCTGGAGCCCCGCCCCAAAGGTTGCCCCCTGCAAGGCCGCGATCACCGGAATATCCAAGGCACGCCACATCATGGCGACGGCCTGAAAATCATTGGCGTCCCCCTCGGTGCGATCCATGATCCAGCCGGTGTCCTGCATCTGCCCCATCGCAGCAAAGCTCATCACATCAAGGCCCGCGCAGAAACTCTTGCCCTCGCCCGACAAAACCACCGCCCGCGCGTCCGAGGCCGCAACCTCCTTGGCCGCTTGGATCACCGCCGCCAGCATATGTTTGTCGACCGCGTTCATCTTGTCGGCGCGGGTCAGGGTGACATGGGCCACGTGGTCGCGGATCTCGACGGATACACGCGCGTTTTCCTCAGCCATCACAGGCTCCTCCTCTGATCGTCTCGCGTGCCGTCGCTGTGGCACCCTCGTTGGTTGCACCCAGCTTGCCGCGCTTCGCCCGCGCTTTCCAGCCTGACGCCGGGGCACCGGATCACGCATGGCCCCTTGCCCGTCTGCGTCCGCCCGGCTAGGTCTTGGCGCATGACAGACAGCCGCCAAACCCCGCTCGCCCAGTCCCTGCCCGCTTCGGTCCCTTTTGTGGGGCCCGAAACCCATGAACGCCAACGCGGCGCGCCTTTTGTGGCGCGGCTCGGCGCGAATGAGAATCTCTTTGGTGTCTCGCCCAAGGCAGTCGCCGCCATGCAGGCCTCGGCGGCAGAGATCTGGAAATACGGCGACGCCGAAAGCTATGAGCTGCGTCAGGCGCTTTCTGATCTGCACGGCGTTGCCCCCGATCACATCATGGTTGGCGAGGGTATCGACGGGCTTCTGGGCAATCTGGTGCGGCTTTATGTCGGCGCTGGGGATGCGGTCGTCACGTCGCTTGGAGCCTATCCCACGTTCAACTACCATGTGGCAGGGTTTGGCGGCGTCCTGCACACCGTCCCCTACAAGGACGACCACGAAGACATCGCCGCATTGATGGCAAAGGCCCATGAGGTCAGCGCCAAGATCGTCTACCTCGCCAACCCCGACAACCCGATGGGCAGCTGGCATCGCGGCGCGGATATCGTCGCCGCTTTGGATGATCTGCCCGAGGGCAGCCTTTTGCTGCTGGATGAGGCATACGTGGAATGCGCCCCCGCAGGCACCGCCGCACCGGTGGATGTGACCGACCCGCGCGTGATCCGCATGCGCACCCTCTCAAAGGCCTATGGCATGGCAGGCGCGCGCGTCGGCTATGCGATGGGCGCAGTCGATGTGATTTCCGCCTTTCACAAGGTGCGCAATCATTTTGGCATGAACCGCTGTGCCCAGATTGGCGCAACCGAAGCGATCAAGGATCAGGACTGGCTGGCCCATGTGCAGGCAGAGATTGCCACCGCGCGTGATGAGATTTCCCGCATTGCGCGCGAAAACGGCCTGACGCCGCTGCCCTCTGCCACCAATTTCGTCGCCATCGACTGTGGCCATGACGGGGATTTTGCCAAGGCGGTCCTGGAGGCGCTGGTGGCGCGCGACATATTTGTGCGCATGCCCTTTGCAGCACCGCAAAACCGCTGCATCCGCGTCAGCTGCGGCCCCGAGGCCGAGCGCGCCGCCTTTGCCGCCGCGCTGCCTCTTGCGCTGGAAGAGGCGCGCCGCAAACGCGGCTGACCCAGCGGCGCGGTCGCGCATAGCGCAAGCGAACCGGTAAAACGTCCTGAAGGCGCGCGCGCTTTACCGGGAGTTTACCCCTTTAGGGCTAGGCTGTGCGGACATTGCCTGCCTGGAGGGGTAATCATGAAACGCCGGAACACGCACCATGACAACACAGAATTCCTGTCGGCCACGCTCAGTTTTCTGGCCGTGAACCTACTGTGGATCTTCTTTGCGCTCTGGCTTCTTTATGGAATGGTGCCGGTGCTGTTGCTGGCGGTTGCGATGAACCACATGATCAACCGGCTTGAGGTGCGCATGATCCGCGCCGAGCAACGCGCGGATACACGCGGCACGCATCCCCTCAACCGGCGCATCTGACCCTGCGAGAGGCGGACCTAAGCGGCCCGCCATCTGACCTCAGCCCGCCTGTGCTCCGGCGAGCACCTTAGCCGCCGCCTCCAGCGCGCCAGAGCCATGCGGGATATCCAGCGCACTCAGACCCGTTTCAATGCCGCCCAACAGCCCCATAATCATATGGCCGTTGACGTGCCCCATATGGCCGAGACGGAAAAAACCATGCCACTCCGCGCTGTCGGGCGGCGCCATGCCAAGCCCGATGCCCAGCGTCAGGCCAAGGTTCTCCTCCAGCCACATCCGTAGATCCGTGGCCCGTGGTGAGGGCAGCCTGAGCGCCGTCACCGCATGCGAGCGCAATGCAGGATCTGCCACATTCATCGCCAGCGCACCGCCTTCGCTCCAGCGATCACAGGCCGCCCAGATCGCCCGCGCCAAGGTCTCATGACGATCCCAGATCTGCTCGATCCCCTCTGCGTGGATCAAATCCAATGCCGCACGCAGACCATATAGATGATGCGTCGGCGCGGTGCCGCCAAAGAACTGATAGAAATATTCCGGGTTGGCGCGCGGCGTCCAATCCCAGTAACGGCTGACCCGAGGCACACGCGCGCGCGCCTCTGCGGCCTTGTCGTTAAAGAACACAAACGACAACCCCGCAGGCACCATCAGCCCTTTCTGGCTGCCGGTGACCATCACATCGACGCCCCAGGCGTCCATCTCGAACCGGTCGCACCCGAGTGAGGCAATGCAATCCGCCATCAACAACGCCGGGTGGCTCGCCGCGTCCAGTGCCCCGCGCAAGCCCTTGATATCATTTCTGATCGACGTGGAGGTATCGGTATGAACACCCAGCACCGCCTTGATCTCATGCGCCGTGTCTGCGGCCAGCCGCTCCGCCACGCGCGCCAGATCAAAGGGGGCTTGCAGGCCGAAATCCATCACCTCGATCTGCAAGCCAATCGCTTCGGCCATCTCGCTCCAGCCATATGCAAACCGCCCGGAGGCTGGAACCAGAACCTTGTCGCCCTCCTGCAAGGTGTTTGACAGCGCCGCCTCCCACGCGCCGTGGCCGTTGGCGATATAGATCGCCACATGATGTTCGGTGCGGGCCACTTTGCGCAGATCCGGCGGCAGCGTATCAGTCATCTCGACCAATTCACCGGCGTAGATATTGGGAGAGGCGCGATGCATCGCCTGCAATACCTGATCCGGCATCACCGAAGGCCCCGGAATCGCCAGATAGGACCGACCGGAAGAGAGTTTCACAGAATCGCGCATATTAAGTTGCCCTGCTGAGTGCCCGGGATGTCCTGTTGCGTCGGATAATCGCCCGAGACGTATTTCAATTGGCCGCAGCCTAGCGCAGCCCCCGGCAAGGTCAATTGCCTAAGGTCACCCCAAGCCCCCACGGCTCGCACCGCTTGCGCGCTGCCTCTAAGCTGCTTAAATGTCGGGACTTGTCGCAAGTCTTGCCGGCATCAGACCATAAACGACAGTCAGGAAGTGCAGAATGAGTACGCAATACATGTCCTCGCGCGAATTGTTGCGCTGGCTTTGGCGCGGCTACCTGCGGCATCACATTGGCCTGCTGGCCATCGCCGTCGTTTTTATGCTGATCGAAGGCGCCTCCGTTGGTGGCCTCAGCTACATGATGCAGCCGATGTTTGATCTGGTCTTTGTCAACGGCAACGAGAATGCCTTGGTCTGGGTCAGCGTCGCTTTCTTTGCCATCTTTGTGCTGCGCGGGTTCAGTTCGGTGACCCAGCGGGTGATCCTTGCAACCATCAACCAGCGGTCTGAGGCGCATATGCGCACCGATATGCTGGACCGGCTGATCCATCAGGACGCCAGTTTTCACCAGCATCACCCCCCCGGCTTTTTGATCCAGCGGGTGCAATCTGATGTGGCGGCGATCAATCAGGTCTGGCAAGCGATCATCACCGGGTCGGGTCGGGACGTGGCGCAATTGATTGCCGTGCTCGGGGTCGCCATCAGCGTCGATTGGCGCTGGACGCTCATTATGTTGATTGGTGTACCGCTTCTGGTGCTGCCGCTGTCCATCGTGCAGCGCTATGTGCGCAAAAAAGCCAGCCTTGCCCGCGACCTTGGTGCGGTGCAGGCCACCCGGCTGGATGAGGTGTTCCACGGCATCGTCCCGATCAAGCTGAACCGGCTCGAGGACTATCAAAGTGGGCGCTACCGCACTGCGACCGCCTCCTTTGTGCGCGCTCAGATCAAGGCGGCCCTTGGGGCCTCCTCCACCACCGGCATGGTCGATATGATGGCCGGGCTTGGGGTGATGTGTGTGATCCTGTTTGGCGGGCGCGAGATCATTGATGGCGACAAGACGGTCGGCGAATTCATGAGCTTTTTCACTGCCATCGGCCTCGCCTTTGACCCGATGCGCCGCCTCGCCGCCATTATGGGCGTCTGGCAGGGGGCCGCCGCCGCGATGGAGCGCATCAAAGAACTGATGGATGCCCCGATCACGCTGGTGTCGCCGGAAGAGCCCAAACCTGCGCCCAAGGGTCTGCCTGAAATCCGCCTCGACAATGTGAACCTCTATTATGGCGAGGCGCATATCTTGCGCGATCTATCCTTGGTGGCAGAAGCTGGCAAAACCACCGCATTGGTGGGCGCATCCGGGGCGGGTAAATCCACAATTTTCAACATCCTGACACGTCTGGTTGATCCGCAGAGCGGCTCTGTCACCCTGGATGGAACCGAGGTGCGCGATCTCGACCTTGGCGATCTGCGGGATCTGTTCTCCGTGGTGACGCAGGACGCGCTGCTGTTTGATGAAACGCTCAAGGAAAACATCCTGCTGGGGCGTACTGACGTCAGTGACGAACGCCTCACGGAGGTGCTGGACGCCGCCCATGTTTCGGATTTCCTGCACAAGCTGCCGGATGGATTGGAGACCCGGGTCGGGCCGCGTGGCTCTGCGCTTTCGGGCGGGCAGCGTCAGCGTGTGGTGATTGCGCGCGCACTGCTGCGTGACACGCCGCTGCTGCTCTTGGATGAGGCGACATCGGCGCTCGATGCCCAGTCCGAGAAAGTGGTGCAAAAGGCGCTGGAGAAGCTCTCTGGCGGGCGCACCACCATTGTGATCGCGCACCGTCTTTCGACCATTCGCTCGGCCGACAAGATCGTGGTGATGGAACGTGGTCGCGTTATGGATCAGGGTCGCCACGAGGAGCTGCTGGAGCGCGGCGGCATCTATGCCGATCTCTATCGTCTGCAATTTCAGGACGGTAAAACGGTGATCGACACCGATGGCGTCAACGCCCAGATCACCCGCAATGATCGCCGGGACGAACGTGAGGACACAGGCCTGTTGCGCCGCTTTGCCCGTCGCCTGTTTGGCTGATCCACGGCAGGCCAGACCCGCTTGAACTCCGGCGCGTTCGGGGTCACATCTTTTGCAGACCGCGCAAACACCCCAATGGGAGACGTACATGGCCGACCGCCGCATCTTTCGCCTGCATGGACCGGACACCCACAGCTTTCTTCAGGGGCTGGTCACGAATGATATCAATCGGTTAGAAGATGGTCTGGTCTATACGGCGATCCTGACCCCGCAGGGCAAATACCTCGCGGATTTCTTTCTCGCCCCCGAGGGCGAGGCGGTGCTGCTGGATGTGGCCGATGATCTGGCAGATGACCTTCTGAAGCGGCTCAAGATGTATAAGCTGCGCGCCAATGTCACCATCGACGAGACCGACCTGAAGGTGAGCCGCGGCACCGGGGAGGCCCCCGCAGGCGCTCTGACGGACCCGCGCCATCCGGCACTTGGCTGGCGTCTTTATGGCGATGTGGCAGGCGATGACGGCAGCGACTGGGATGCAATCCGGGTGACGCATGTGATCCCGGAAACCGGCATTGAGCTCACGCCCGATAGCTATATCCTTGAGGTGGGCTTTGAGCGTCTCAATGGCGTTGATTTCCGCAAGGGCTGCTATGTTGGCCAGGAGGTCACCGCCCGTATGAAACACAAAACCGAGCTGCGCAAAGGTCTGACACAGGTTGAGATCGACGGCGCTGTGCCGGTGGGCGCGCAGATCACCGCATCTGGCAAACCGGTGGGTCAGGTTCTGACCCAATCCGGCGGCAAGGCGATTGCGTATCTGCGCTTTGATCGTGCCAAGGGCGCGCTGGAGGCCGAGGGCACCACGCTGCGCTGGCCAGAGGCCCCCACAGACTGAGGCAATTGTTTAACCCTTGTCCGTTAGCCTTGCGCGCACTGGCGGTCTAGGCGCGACATTGGCGCGCTCAGAGCAGCGCACAGGGTCAGAAACAGGGCCGGGCAGGCAATATGGGACACGAGATGACACGATTTTTTCTGACGGCACCGCTAATCGCTGCATCTGCTTTGATCGCACCAGCCGCGCACGCACAGGATTATTGGGAATACGGCGACTGGCGTGTCATCATCACCGAAGAGGACACCGGCGAAGACCTTCGCCGTATCTGCCACGCTTTGACTGGCGGGGACGGGATGCCGACGCTGCGTCTCGAAATCAGCAATGGCGACGCAGGGCCGCCACATGATTTCCCAACGCCAACCTATTTTTCCAGCGCACCGCGCGGCCACCGCACCCAGATCGGCAATGCGCAGGGTGTGGCCTTTGTGTTCGACCAGCAAGGGGTGTTCTTTGGCGTCGCCGAGGGCGGCTTTGACAACGATGGCATCGCGTGGGTGTCTGCCACACCGCGCTGGCAGGATGTGAAAAATGCACTCCTTTGGATGAAAGCGGCCTCTCATATGGAGGTGCGCGCCTTGGACGCCTATCGCGCCAGCACCCAGACCTATGTGGCCTCGCTGAACGGGTTCACCGCCGCCTATGGCAAGATGATGGACAGCTGCGGCCATTCCGTCGAGATCCCGCGCTGATCCAGATCCGGGGGCGCTCCCGCCCGTCTCGGGTCCATTAGAATGCCCCCTCCCCCGTTGGGCCCGGCGCCGCTGCGCGGCGCGCGCTGTCCTTTACAGTGCGCAGAAAAAAGCCCCGGCCCCGCAGGATGCAGGACCAAGGCTTTGCAATAGAGCTCTGCGCGATTTAGGCGCGTTCGGAATATTCCATGGTCTCGGTGTTGACGACGATCATCTCGTCCTGGCCCACGAAGGGCGGCACCATGACCTTGACGCCGTTATCAAGGATTGCCGGTTTAAAGGAGTTCGCAGCCGTCTGGCCTTTGACCACCGGCTCGGTCTCAACAATCTTGCAGGTTACTTTCTGCGGCACGGTCGCGTTCAGCGCCTCGGAGTCGTAGAATTCCACCACAATGGTCATCCCGTCCTGCAGGAACGGGCGACGATCGCCCAATAGATCGGCAGGCAATTCGATCTGCTCGTAGGTTTCGGTATCCATGAACACCAGCATCCCGTCTGTTTCATAGAGGAACTGCTGGTCTTTTTGCTCCAGACGTACGCGCTCGACCTTGTCGGCAGACCGGAACCGCTCGTTCAGTTTGGAGCCGTTGCGCAGGTTGCGCAGCTCGACCTGAGCAAACGCGCCCCCCTTGCCCGGCTTCACATGATCGACCTTGACCGCAGCCCAGAGGCCGCCGTTGTGCTCCAGAACATTGCCGGGGCGGATTTCATTGCCGTTGATCTTGGGCATGGAAAACTCTTTCAGGTGGTTGATGACAGCTTGAACACCCCTATATCCGGCAGGTGTAAGGCTGGCAAGATGACGATATATCGTGTCTGACGGATAGGTGACCGCGAAATAGGCATGCACAAGATGCATAAAAGATATGCATCTTTGGGGTACCCGAATCGTCACAATTCCGCCATAAGGAGCGTCACGCCGAAAATGCAATAGCAAGAACAACAAAGGAAACGAGATGCGAGATTTCGTTGACGGCACCGCATACAATAACGAACAGGGCAACCGAGCACGCAAGCTGTTTGCGGCGGTTGTACTGGCTGCACTGGATGATGCCATTGCCGACGACAAAAAATACGGCAACGGCCCCGAGCAGATCGCCCGCTGGGCACGCTCGCGCGATGGGCGCGAAGTA
Organism: Tritonibacter mobilis F1926; assembly: GCF_000376545.2. Lineage (NCBI taxonomy): Bacteria > Pseudomonadati > Pseudomonadota > Alphaproteobacteria > Rhodobacterales > Paracoccaceae > Tritonibacter > Tritonibacter mobilis. The sequence goes on along the minus strand of NZ_CP015230.1, from coordinate 862,035 downwards.
TTGACCTGCGCAGGCATCGACCCCAACGAACGTGTGGTCGAAGGCCTGATGGATTTCGTTGGTCGCGGTGTACGGACCTCTGTCGCGCTGTCGCGCGAAGAAAGTGAACGTCGTAACGCGGCGCAGGCCGAAGCGGCCTGAACGCAAAATAAGCTGCCAAGCTTGAACGAAAAGCGCGTCCCTGGGGGGCGCGTTTTTCTTTTTGGGGATTTGCTTTTGCATACGCCCCGCCCCAGCGGCACCGACAGATCCCCACCCCGCGCTAACCTGCGCGATTGACCTTTGGCCTCTGGCATTGCAACCCTCGCCACAGACGGACAGCAAAAAAGACACCCAAATGATCCCCAAGGCCCTCATGATCCAAGGCACCGGCAGCAATGTCGGGAAATCCATGCTGGTGGCGGGGCTGGCACGCGCCTTGCGCCTGCGCGGGCTCTCAGTTGCGCCGTTCAAGCCGCAGAATATGTCCAACAACGCCGCCGTGACCGCTGACGGAGGCGAGATTGGCCGGGCGCAGGCGCTACAGGCCCGCGCGGCGGGGCTCGCGCCGCACACAGACATGAACCCGGTGCTCCTGAAGCCGGAAACCGACACGGGCGCGCAAGTGATCGTGCAGGGCAAACGGCGCGGCACCCGCGCGGCGGGCTCGTTTATGCGCGACAAGGCGGGCCTGCTGGAGGCCACACTGGAGAGCTTTCACCGCCTCGCCACCCAGCATGACATTATCCTCATTGAGGGCGCAGGCTCCCCGGCAGAAACCAATCTGCGCCAGGGGGACATCGCCAATATGGGCTTTGCCGAGACCGCAGGCGTGCCGGTGGTCCTGGTGGGTGACATCCACCGTGGCGGCGTGATCGCGCAGATCGTCGGCACCCATACGGTGCTGGACGCACACGACCGCGCCCGTATCAAAGCCTTCGCCGTCAATCGCTTTCGCGGCGACCTCAGCCTGTTTGATGGCGGGCGCGATGACATTGCGCGCTGGACCGGCTGGCCCTCGGTGGGCGTGGTGCCGTGGTTCTGGGATGCGTGGAAACTGCCTGCCGAGGATATGATGGACATCGCCTCACACGCGGGCGGAGCATGCAAAGTGGTGGTGCCGCAACTGGAACGGATGGCGAATTTCGACGACCTCGACCCGCTCGCCGCTGAGCCCTCCGTCACGGTTGAAATCATCCCCCCCGGCCGCGCCCTGCCCGGCGATGCGGATCTGGTGCTGATCCCCGGCTCCAAATCCACCATTGGGGATCTGGCTTACTTGCGCGCGCAGGGCTGGGATATAGACATCCTCGCCCATCATCGGCGCGGCGGTCATGTGCTGGGACTGTGTGGTGGCTACCAGATGCTCGGCCAGACCATCGACGACCCCGACGGCGTCGATGGGCAGCCGGGCAAGGTCGCGGGGCTTGGCCTTCTGGATGTGCATACGGTGATGGCGGGCGACAAACGCGTGACCCTGAGCGACGCGCGCACGCTTGCGGGCGATCTGCCCGTGTCTGGCTATGAGATCCATATGGGCCGCACCACCGGGCCGGATTGCGCCCGCGCCTGGTTGACGCTGGAAGGGCGCGCGGAGGGTGCGACCTCCGCCGATGGCCGCGTGCGCGGCTCTTATCTGCACGGGTTGTTCACGTCGGATGCGTTTCGCGCCCGCTTCCTTGCCGACCTCGGCCACCAGTCCGACATTGGCTATGACGCAGGTGTCGAGGACACGCTGGATGCGCTTGCCGCCCATCTGGAACGCTACATGGATATCGACCGCCTGCTGGAACTGGCGGAACCCATCCCCGCCCGCGCGCGCTGAACGCCCCGCCTGCGCTAGCCACAACACCCGCACCAAGGCGCGCCCGCAGCGGGCGCCAGCCCGCTGCCCGGCCCAACCAGACAGCGGGTTTTCGCAGAAAACATGCCGGATGGGCGGGAGCGCCCCCGTCGTTAATCAGAAGGGTGCAGAACCACGATTAACGATTTGAATTAACGGTAAAATCTCGCGCGCTGCGTCAGAGCAGCTCTTGCGTCGCCAAGGCGCGCTGGATCTCGCGGCGCACCAGTTTGCGCACGTTGCGGGTGATCCGCTCGCCAAGCGCGCCCTGCAACTCTTCACGCACGATGTCAGAGACCAACTCGCGCAGGCCTTCCTCATCAAGGAAATCCTCATGCGCCGCCAGCCGGTCCATCGCAGCCTCCGTCAGCGCATCGCCCGCCATCTCACGCGCGTTTTCCGCCACCGAATCGCGGGCCGAAGCAAAGGAGGCACCACCAGACGCCTCTTCCTGATGATCTTCCCACTGGATGGTCTCAACCGTGGGGCCACTATGGGGCACCGCCTCGATCTCATCCTCATTGATGTCCGGAACACGGCGACTGCTTTGGTCTGCGGCCTCCGGCTCGGCACGTCCAGCGGTCTCAAGCTCTGCAATCCGGCGCACCACGGCAGCCACGCGGGAGCTTTGTTCCCGCTGCATATTCTGCGGCTCTGCAGAAGCGGGCTGTTCGGCTTGCGCAGCACCGGGTTCCAAACTGTCATAGAGCCGCGCCTCAGGGTCGCGCCAAGGTGCATCATCCCCTGCCGCATCAACCGCTGCCGTATCATCAGCCGCGACCTCATTCAGCGCCCTATCCGCGACGGCTGCAGAGGCCTCGGGCCTTTCTGTTTCAGGGAAGCGCGGCGCGCTTTTGGTGTTCAGCAGGGTGGGCGCGCTGCGCTCGGCCTCCTCAAACGTCTGAGCCTCAGCGTCGTCCACATTGACAAATGGGGCCTCGGCGACGGGTTCATTCTGTTGGGAACTGTCGACCATGGCCGCTTCTGACGGGGCGGATCTGACCAATTCCGGCTTGCGCGGCGCATCAACTGGCGCGCGGGCCCGAAACAGCACGCGGCTGGGTTCTTGCGCAGATGTCTCGGCACCTGCCTCACCCGCGCGCTCTGGGGCAGCCCGCTCAGGGACCTCGCCCTGAGGATCCAGCGGCCCGGACGTCGCAGCTTCATCGCGTGGCTCGCCTTGCAGATCTGCAGCGTCAGTTTGTGTGGTGAGTTTATCCGTCGCCGCCCCGTTGCGCGCGGTCCCATTGACCTGCGGCATCACCGGCTCTTGAGGGTGCTCTGATGCAGCATCTAACGCGACATCACGCGGCGTGACTGCATCAGAGTGAGCCGCCCCGCCATTCTGCACCGCATCATGTTTCGCCGCATCAGAACGCGCGACCTCGGCCTCGGGCACCCGCAGCGCCGGTGTCAGCACCAGACGCGTTGCGGGTTTGGCTGCGGGACGCGCAGGGTCCTCCGCCCGCCCGGTCTCACTGACCAAGCGACGGATGGAGGATAGGACGTCTTCGATTTCTGCGTGCGTAACGGGTTCAGACATTTTTATTGGCCAAGCTCACCTCTTACGGCAAGTGTAGCCAGCTTGCCCGCATCACACAACAGCAACGTCAGATTTTCAGTTCTTTCTCAGAGCCTTGAGAACACGGTCCAAATCCTGCCCGCGTTTGGTCACGAAGGCCGGGGCGGACCGGACCTGATTGTGATAAATCTCAGGGTCATAGCGTTCCACAGCAAGGTTCAGGTTCTCTGCGGTCAACAGCCCTTGCGCCTGCAGCAACTGATAGGCCGCCAGGGCCTGATTGGCGCGCGCCGACAAACGGGCGGTCTGCGCATCCAAAAGCTCCTGCTCGGCTTGCAACACGTCCAGCGTGGTGCGCGATCCCAGCGTGGCTTCCTCGCGGATCCCGTCAAAAGCCACCTGCGCCGCACGCACCCGCTCATTAGAGGACACAAGGCTCGCAGCTGCCGTGTCAAACGCGGTATAGGCGCTTGCGGCATTGCTGGAAATGCTGCGCTGAACCGAAAGGAGCGATCCACGCTCTGCATCCACACGCGCCAGATCGGCGCGCCGCGCAGCGGCCAGCCCGCCGCCCGCATAAAGGGTCTGGTTCAGCGAAAGACCCAGATCAAAGTTGTCAGAGGTTCCGTCACTGCCGCGCACCTCACCATGAGACGCCCCGGCGGTGAATTTCACATTCGGCCCCATGTCGCGCAAGGAACTGTCAGCCGTCAGTTGCGCCGCTTTCACCGAATGCTGCTGTGCCCGCAGGCTCGGGTGACTGCGCAGCGCCCGCGCTTGCGCATCAGACAGGCTGGCGGCACGACGCGGCAATGGCGGATAAGAGGCCACCGCCCCCGGCGCACGTCCCACGACTTCTTCATAGGTGGCGCGGGCGGTCAGCAATGCGCCGCGCGCATCCGTCAGATTGGCGCGCGCCTCTGCCACCTGGCTTTCAGCAAGGGCCACGTCGGTGCGGGTCACTTCCCCCACCTCAAAGCGGTCATTGGCCGCGCGCAGCTCTTCTTGCAGCAGACGCAGGTTGTTCTGGCGTAGCGCCACAATATCTTGTTGGGTCAGGACGTTGACATAAGACTGCACCGCCGCGAACAGCACTTGCTGCTCCACATCCAGCAGGGTCTGACGGGTGGCCAGCACGGTTTCCTGTGCCGCCGCCCGATCAAGCTGGGTGGCCCCGTTATCGAACAACAGCCACTCCATCCCAACCCGAAGCGTCGCGCCGGTGTTGTGGTTGGAGCTTGCGCCCAATGCTCCCAACCCCTTGCGCTCATAACTACGCGCAATCCCGAGCGTCGCGGTCACCACGGGGCGCAACTTTGCGACCGTGGCCGCGACCCCTTCATCGGCAACCCGCAAAAGCGCGCGGTTTTGTTCCAAAAGGCCACTGCTGGTATAGGCGCCGATCATTGCATCGGTCACATTGTCTGCCTGTGCCTGCGGTGCGCTCACCACGGCGGTGGCAAGGACGCCGATAGCAGCAAAAGCCCTGATCCGCTTTGTTTTCAGTATTCGTTGCATCCTGTCGCCTCGATGTCTTGTGGGGTTTTTTGCCCCGTTATCAATCTCGTTTGCGCCAAACATATGTGAACGTCACATCTATTTGAAAAGAGCCTATCTTGCTTATCTGACCGAAAAGACAGGAGCGCGACAGGATGGCCTGCGTCAGAGCGAAAAGACTTCCGGCTTGGCAAAGCCGGGCAACACGGGTGCCCCCGCATTAAATTCAAAGCGCCAAGACACGCGACCGGCACTCTTATATCCTATCTTAACTTCGCCCAACGCGCCACTCATGAACAATGCAGCGATACGTCCGCCGTCTTTGAGTTGCGCCAAAAGCGCATCTGGCACCTCTTCGACGCCGCCCTCAATGAGGATCACATCATAGGGACCGTGCTCGGCCGCCCCCTCAGTCAGCGCTCCTTGATGCACGATGGCATTGTCGGCATTGCTGTTGCTGAGGGTCTCTTGCGCCTCAGCGGCGAGGCTTTCGTCTTCCTCGACCCCGATCACCATCTGCGCCAGACGCGCCACCACTGCGGTGGAGTATCCAAGCCCGCAGGCCACATCCAGCACCAGTTCATCCTGACGCACATCCAGCGCATCCAGCATTTTGGCCAAGGTGCGCGGCTCAGGCACCACGCGCCCGTCGCTCAGGGGCACCGATTGGTCTGCATAGGCAACCTCGCTTTGCGAATCCGGCACGAAGTTTTCGCGCGGAATGGCAAGCAGGGCTTCGATGATTGGGTATTTGGTCACATCCGCCGGGCGGATCTGAGTGTCTACCATCATGCGGCGGCGGTCGGAGAAATCAGTCATCTGCTAAACTCATATGGTCAGGCATTCGCATGGGTTTTGCCACATCACCACCTGCGCGGCAACGGCCCCGATGCACAATGGCTAAGGTTTAACGAACCTGTTGCCCGCACTCTGCTGTCGCCGCGGTGAAATCACGCGCCCATCGCCGCATACGCGCGCTTTCAAATCGTGGCCCTGCCCGGCCCTGATGCACCCCGGAAATATTGAGGTCTGATGTGTTGTGAAATGCACCTTATGAACAAATAATCCGGCATGATGCCTTCGCCTCACGCCGGGTTCCGCCTCAATTTTGGTGCTCGTCCTGCCGCCTCAGGCGGAGCAGGATTCGCAAAAGGGTATTTCGGGATGCGCCCGCAGCTGCTCCGGCGAGATATCGGCGCCGCAAATCCGACAATAGCCGTATTCCCCGGCCTTCAGGCGGTCCAATGCGGTCAAAATCGCCCGCATTTCCCGCCCGGCCAACGTCGAAGCTCTGCTCCCCCGCCCGGCAATCTGCGCCTCACTCGCACGCGCAAGGGCCGATAACCCTTGCCCCGCGAGCATTCCAGCCGAGAGTGCGCTCAGCCGGGTTTCGAGACATTTCTTCTGAACATTGAAATCCATCGTCTCTCCTCGCAAACAGTTGTCTTTTGATTTGGGGCAGGCCTTCCCGCAAACAAGTGCAACGCCCCTCCCCAAGGGCCGCCAAGCGAAAACTCGCCATCTTGCAATGCAACGAATCCCCCGCTCACCACCGATATAATACCGCGCTGACGCAACCTAAGGGCGATAAAGAAGCGACAAATTTATGCTGCAATTGCACAGAAAGCAGCATGTGCCGCCTTGTCTTGGCTCTTGCCATTTTCGAAAACATCGGGAATTTTCATCAGATCAGACGCCGCCCTCTCGCGGCACCGCACCGCGATGGAGACCCGCCCATGATCCGCCCTCTGCTCCTGACCCTTGTGATCTTCGGCCTTGCCGCCTGTGAGACCACCAAAGGCGCAGGCCGTGACCTGCAAAAAGCCGGAGAGGCGATTTCAGGCACGGCCCAAAACGTGCAAAACGCGCTCTGACGTCACGACCGTCACAGCGCGCCGCCGCCCCGGCTCACCCGCCATAAAGCTTGCGCGCAACGATTGCACTGACTGGCACCGCCAGCACAAAGCCCACGACAGCCGCGATCAGGATCGTCCAGATCGTGGAATACCCCATCACCAGCGCGGCAATGACGGCGCTGCCACCCAGCGTGGAGCCGATAAAGATGTGCAAGATCAGGGCCAAGCGAAGCATTTCGAAACCTCATATTTAATGTGACGCGCGTTTGCGTATGCTCATGCGCAGCAAGGCCCTGTTTCGTCTTTGATCTAAGTCAGATGAGCAGCGCAGAGACCTCAGCGCAAAATCTGCCCCCCCCTCAAAGCCCGCCTTCTGCCATCAGGGAGAGCGCCACATCCATCAAGACTGATTTCACGCCCCTCAAGCGGGGCCATCGTGGACGTGATCACGCCGGGCGGGTCGTTTGATGCGGTGACCGCTGCCCTCTCGGCTGTGGGCCTTGGCTCTGTGCCCTCATGGCTGCGGCCCTATGCGGCGCTCTCCACTGGCGAGCAATTCCGCGCCGATCTTGCCCGCGTCTTGTGCGAGCGCCCCGGCCTCTTTGTGATGGGCCAGATGCTTGCGCGCATCGAAGCGATGCTCAAAGCCTCCTTCATCCGCCCCGGCGCGCAGGTGGGCCGCCCTGTCACGCTTGGCGTCCCGGTTCTGAAAGCCCGCATTGCCAACGCTGAATATGGGCAGAGCCGCGCGCGGTTGAGTGAGGGCGGTTCCTTCGAGTGGACCCAGACGCTGAGGTAAACATGCAGTACGACGCAGTCACACAGGGCCAACTGGAAGAGCGGCGCGGCACCGACGCGCGCGTCCTTTTGTGGATTGAGGCCAAGAACCGCGAGACCGGCCTGCCCGAGGTGATCGGCTTCTGGTCTGGCGATGACCACCAAGACTTTCTGATCGATGGCGAGATCCGCACCTATTTTGGCGCGGGTCAGGTGATCGATGTGCCGCCGATCATCGTGGAGCCGGGGTTTCAGGTGCGCAACTACCGCGTGAAGCTACCGCCCTTCACCGAAGAGGTGAAAACCCTGATGCAGACCTATGAGCCACGCTTGGCGCGGGTGGAGATCCATTCCTGCCCGCTGGACATCGACAGCGGCGCGCCACTTGGCACGCCCGTGCGGTGCTTCAAAGGGTTCCTCAATCAGGCCCCCGAAGAACGCAAACAAGGCGACGCCAGCTACACCGAATTGGTGATGGTCACCAATGCCCGCATGCTGACCTTTGGGCTGCCGCTGAAGCGCTCGAGCGCAGAACTCAAGCGCCGCAACCCGGATGATCGGGGCCGCGAATACATCGACATCACCGGTCAATGGACCGTGCCGTGGGGGATGTGATGCAAGACAGACCCGAGATGCTGCTGCACTACCTGCGCGGTGTGCGCCTGCGCTGGAGCGGGTTTCGCCCCGGTCGGGTGGACTGCGCCAACTATGCCCACGGCTGGTACAAGCTGGTGACTGGAACCGACATCCGCGCCCGGCTCGGCATCGAGTACACCACGCTGCAGGAAGGCAAAGAGGCCCTGCGCGCCAAAGGCTACCGCGACCTTGCCGCGCTCGCTGCCAGCTACATGCCGGAGGTGGACACCGCCGACGCAGCGCTTGGCGATATTGCCGCCCTCAGCGATGGGTCTGAGATCATCCTCGGCATCATTGGCGGGCCGCAGGTTCATGTCCTCACGCTGGCCGGGCCGAGCGTTCTGAGCCGGTGCAAAGCCGAGCGGGTGTTCCGCCCATGAAGCGCCTGTTTGAACGCCTGTATCTGATCCTCTTTCTGGTGCTTTTGGCCTCCCCTGCTGCAGCCGATCCCATCAGCGCAATCGTCGCGGTCGTCAGCTCGTTCTTTGCGGGCGGGTCGGTCTTGGCAACGCTGGCCTCGGCCCTGTTGCGCTCGCTGGTCAAAGCCGGGATTTCGCTTCTGGTGGCCAAGCTGCGCAAGCGCAAGCAAAAGACCCCCGGCATTCAGTCCACCCACACGACCAGCGGCGGGACCGAGCCGCAGGCCACGGTCTTGGGTCGTTTCGCGACACGCGGGCATCTGGTCTATCAATGCAGCTATCATGAAAACAATGCATGGCTCGCGCATGTTGTCGAACTGGGCGACCTGCCCGGCGCAACCCTACGCAATCTCATCCTCGACGGGGTGTATGCCGACCTTGGCCCGGTCGATAGCCTTGGTCTGCGCCCGATCCTGTCAAAGACGGAAAACGGTATTCCTTACGGCTACATCGCCTTTTTCGACGGCACGCAAACCACCGCGCATAATCATCTTGTGAGCTGGCGCGGCGGCGCTGCCGACCGGCCATGGACCTCAGATCACATCCTGACCGGCACCTGTTATGCGGTGCTTTATTTCTACCGGCGCGATCACCTTTATCCCAGCGGCGTGCCCAGATACGCCTTTGAGCTGGACGGCCCGCCGCTCTATGACATCCGCAAAGACAGCACCGTGGGCGGCAACGGCTCCCACCGGTTCAACGATCCGGCAAGCTGGGATCAAACCACCAATCCCCTGGTCATTGCCTACAATGTCCTGCGCGGCATCGCCCTACCGGGTGGTGATATCTGGGGCGGTGGGTTTCCGGCTGAAGACCTGCCCTATTCTGAGTGGGCCGAGGCTATGGACGCTTGCGACCAGTTGGTCGCAGGGACTGGCCGCACGCAGTTTGAAGCCGGGTTTGAGGTCAAGTTTGAAGAGGCACCCGCCGACTTTCTGGAAGAGTTGTTCTCCGCCGCGAATGCCCAGATCGTCGAGACCGGCGGCTATTGGTATCCGATTGTCGGCAGCGCCACCGCCGCCTCGGCCACGATTTCCGATGAGGATGTTCTGATCTCGCAGGCGTGGCAGCACGACCCGTTCCCTGGCCTTGAAAACACCTTTAACGCGGTCACCACGACCTACACTAGCCCGGCCTCTTTGTGGGAAGCCTCCACGCTGGAAACCATAGTCAAAGACGAGTGGGTCGCAGAGGATGGCCGCCAGAAGCTCTTCGAGCTGAACCTGCCAATGGTCTACAGCGCCGAACAAGCGCGCCAGCTCACCGATGCGCTCTTGCGGGAAAACCGCCAGTTCCGAACTCACCGCCTGCCCTTGCCCGGTGAATACGCCCGCCTGCGTCCGCTGCAGAATGTGCATTTGAGCCTTCAGGACTACGGCTACGACGCCAAGACCTTCCGCATCACTGAGGCGGCTTATGATCTGCAGACGCTGAACGTCTCCCTCTCGTTGCGCGAAACCGACCCGACAGACTTTGACCCGGATCCGGGGCTGGAGCTGCCGGAGACACCGCACCCGACCGGCCCGATCCCAGTGACCGACGCGGGCGTGGTCGGCTTGGCCGTTGCCGGTGAGACCATCACGGCAGCGGATGGCAAGGCCCATGCGCCTGCAATCCGCATTGTCTGGGACGGTCGGCTGTCTGACACCTGCACTGGCCTGACCTTCCAGATCCGCGTGCAGGGGCGACCCGAAGCCGAGGCCGACACCGTCAGCACCACCAATGTCGCGGGCGGCAACTATCGCCACCACCCGGTGCAGCCGAATGCTGACTATGAAGTACGCGGCAAAGCCATTGCACCCACCCGGCAAACCAATTGGTCTGGGTGGCTGCCCGTCACAACGCCCAATGTCCGCATCGATCTTGATGATCTGGCGGATGAAGTCACCGAAGCCATCGACACCGCGCAGGCTGCGGCGGATTTGGCGGCGCAAGACGCTTCGCAGGCGCTACTGGATGCGGCGACGGTTCAGGACAATCTCACGAATGCGGTGGCGTCGCTTTCGGTGGATTACACTGCCGTGCAGATCGCCGCGCAAGCCGCAGAGGACGCACAGCTTGCGGCAGAGACTGCCGAGAACAGTGCCGCTGAACATCGTGGTGTTGTGGTGTCTACAGCCATCGACCTGCTGCCCTCCGATTTCCGTGACGATGATCGGTATTGGTCACATGCGCTTTCCGGTGATCCCGCCACCAAGGGCGGGGTGACCAGTGCCATTGGGTTCCGCGATGTGGCGGGGCAAGGGCGGGTTGCATGGGTGACAGCGGATCTGGCGGAGACCGCCCATCTAGCCCCCAAGGGCTATATCTCGCCCATTCTGGGGCGCAAGTACCGTATGACCATTGTGGCGCGTCACCTCGGTCCGCTTGGGGCGGGCACGCATTTCGGTTCGCAGTGGCGCAAGTTCGATGAGAATTATGGTTATGTGGGTTACTCCTTTCAACCCGCGACATTCTCGACACAGGACACTTGGGAGACCTTTGTCAGCGAATACACAATGTCGGGGGATGATGCGGCCTACCTGCTTGCATTTCCGTATTTCATTACATCCTATCAGAACCCATCCGCTGAAATCGAAATCGCCCGCGTCCTGATCGAGGATGTGACCGAAAGCGCGGGGGCTGCTGGCGCGGCCAGTGCTGCGGCCAACTCCGCCTCAGTGGCAGGGGTCAGCGAGACCGAGGCAGGCCAAAGCGCGGCTGCGGCTCAAACCGCAAAAACGGCGGCTGAAACAGCTCGCGCCGGGGCAGAGGTGGCCCAAACCACCGCAGCGACATCCGCATCTGATGCGGAAAATGCTGCGGCCAGTGCAGCCACCAGCGCCACCGTGGCCGCCCAGACCATCCAGAACCTGAATCTGACGCAAACAGATTTTCAGCGCATTCTTAGCGGCGTTTCTTCGCTGGATGGTAACGGCAGCGTGGAAACACCCGTAACCGGATCCGGGGTTTTGGGCCAAGATGGGTCAGTAATAACGGAAACAAGCGCCGGAATAATCGATACGGCAGGTAGCACCAACGGTGCGCGCATCGAGGTCCCGCAAGAACAGGCACTGCAATTTTCCGGCAACCGGGTGCGTGTCGATATTCTGGCCAAGCCCGCTGACAGCGGAGCAGCCGCCGGTTTCATCGCCGCCTATTCCACTTCCGACACAGGCAACAGTGGTCGGCAAGCCTTCGCGCTTCAGGCGGGGTGGAAGTGGTACAGCTTCTACTACGATGTGCCCACTGCCAACGGTGGCGGGTCTGACTGGATTGGCCTTTGGGGCGATAGTGCCAAGGCGGGCGGCAAAACACAGTTTGCCCGTGTATTGGTACGGATGGCCCCGCTTGCTGCGGATATCCCTGAGATTGCTCTTGTCCAGGCATCTGTCACTGATGAGGCGATAGCGCGCGCCACAGCGGTGGACGCTCTGACCTCAGTGCTGAACAGTCAGCAGTCGCAAATCGACGGGATCAGCAGCAGTGTCACGCAACAGGGCACCACGCTGGCCACAATAGATGGCAAGGTGCAGGCGATGACGGGCCTGACCGCGACAACCGTCGATGTGAATGGCGAAACCCGGATTAGCGGCATTCAAGCCACCAGCTACGCCAACCCGGATGGGTCCGGCGGATCGCTGTTGAAGCTGATCGGTGACGATGTGGTGGCCGAAGGTACTCTGTCGGTCAACAAGCTGGTGGTGGGCCTTGGTAAGAACCTTCTGGGCAACACGGATTTTGCGGATGGCCTGCAAGGTTGGGGCAACACGGACGGTCTTGGAAGTGGTTGGGAAGATGCTTCTATCGGCATTCGTGCGGCTGGCAGTTCATGGGCAGGCAAATACTACCCGACTTTGGTGGTGCATCAGCAAAGTGCGGGCACCGATGGTTATCTCGACATCACCTACCACCCCGTGATGGTCAACGGCGTGGCTCCCGCATACGGCGTCTCGATTTCAGATAACGTTGGATGGGTTGAGGCAAGCGTTTACGCCTCTGCGCATCGGTGCCTTGTTGCGCTGCGCATGGAGTTCAGGAACCACAATGGCGACGTGCTGTCCTACACACCGGTGCTGGCGACCGCAACTGCCATGTCTGATTCCGGAAACCCGGATAAGTGGCCCCGTCTTTGGGGTAAGGCTGCGGTGCCCACGGGGGCGGCATATGTGACAATCCATATTCGCAAGATGGCCACCAACGCCGGAAGCAACGACAGTTGGATGTTTCTGCACAAGCCTCAGCTTGCGGAAACCACCGGAGCCGCCAGTCAGCCAGCCCCTTACAGCCCGCAAGGCTCTACCCTGATCAACGGCAATCGCCTCGCCACGGGCGCGGTGACTGCCGAAAAAATCGACGTCAATGAGCTGTCGGCCATCACTGCAAACATCGGTCACTTCAAGAGCGCCGCCAGTGGTGAGCGCGTTGAGATCGAGGATGACCGTATCCGGGTGTTCGACAGTAGCGACGTCGCGCGGGTCGTCATTGGGAGGCTCACCTAATGTCCTATGGAATTGAGATGAGGAATGCGGACGGGTCTTTGGTTCTGGAAGGTCAGCAGACCCTGCCGCGCCGGGTGTTTCGCATCGGCTGGTCTACGACCTTCACCGGGTCGCTGGGCACCTTCCCAGACTTTGATGAAAACCGCGGGGCCTTGATGATGGCCCCGCTGGGGTTCCGCTACACCATCTATGACAATTTCGTACATGGCGAAAATGCAGGCCCCTACGCCCGCAGTGGCGAGTTCTTTTACAACCCTATCTCCATGCCGACCCTGCACTGGGACAATTCCACCAAGGAACTGAGCGCAGTGGCCGGGGAAACCTACGGCACCAATGCTGTGTTTCTCTGGTTCGCTTGGGGCATTCACTACAGGTAGTTTTGAAATGGCTTATGGGATCACTCTGCAAAACGATCTCGGTGAAACAATCACCGAGTATGAGGATGTTCTTTTTGAAATGGACAGTGGCGTTACTCGCCGACTGCCGACGCTGCCCAACGCCCCGGAGTTTGACAAACACTTGTTTTACAACTGGGCGACCTCTTGGGGCAGCAACCCAAAGGTGCCCCGCTTTGAACAGATTGCAAAGGGCACCAAGTGGATCACAACAGGCCAGACGCAGGATCTCTATAAGATCCACCGTGTCTTGACCGGCAATGACGATTGGCCCCTAAACACCTTTCCCTTTGTGAAAATGCCGACTGAGGGCATTTGGGGCATGCTGGGGGTGCCGTTTCGGTATCCCAGCAATGGGCCACGGGTCATGATGTGGGCGGTTGGAACAGACGCCACGGGCCTGCCCTTTAAGATGGCCGGTGACAATCTGCCCGCCAATTTAAGCGGCAATTACGGCATGCAGATCCGCAAGCCCAGTGGTGCAGTCGCCTTTGACAGCCGCGCCAAAATGATCTCGCTCGCGGGGCATTTTTACATGTCTCAGAGCGACATGGTGGCTGTTTTGGAAAACGGGGCCACCCGCACTTACAACATCAGCTCACCCGCGCCCGGCTCATTTGTCTGCGCGCCGCATTACACCTCGTTTCTCTACACGGGATCGGGGGCGGTATGGGTGCCTAGGCTACGTCAAACCGACGACACCACGTTCATTTTGGACCGCATCGAAATAGCCGAACTGCGCCCCGGTTTGGTTCCAGACGTCGGATATGCAGGGGCATTCTTCCACGACACGACCGTCATGGTCGCGCGTAACATCTAACCAAAGCCACAGGAGAATTGGCATATGACCGAAGTCACCCCAACCCCATCTGAAGAGCCGTTTGTGTCCACCATCCCGCAGATCGCAGCGGTGCAGCAGATCATCGCTGATCTCGATACGATCCCTGACACGGTGGATGGCTTGGACATGCGCCAATTCAAGCGCATGGCCGCTGCAAGCGGGGCCACATTCGTCACCAATCTGACAGCGGTTCTGAAGCTCGGCACACCTTCAGCGTAAGGGCTATTTAAGGGCCTTTGAGGGGGCTTATATGCCCCTTCAATCCCATGTTCAGTCATCAACTCAAAGCTATGAAATGCCAATTAATTCAAAACGACTGCAACAGGCTTCAAGATCGCTGAAAGCAGTTAGAGAACCTGATAAGTACAAGAGGTCAACACACCGAGGAGGAATGACCGATGTGGAGTGACATTCAAAGTATCTTGGATTTCGAAACCAGTTTGCTGGTGATGATTGCGATTGGCTACCTGAGTTTTCGCATCGCCTATGTTGAGCGTATTCAAGAAGAAAACACTACGCAGACAGTATTCCTCAGTGCGTGTTTCGCGGCACTCTTTCAGACCGCCGCCAATTTTCTATCTCTAGTCAATTTCTCGTCCAAACAGCTTCCTGAGATTGCCGTGATAGGCCTTTCAGCGCTACTGACGCTACTTATCGCCATCTGGTGGCGAAGGGACGGAATGAAGCGCTACGCGAAAATGTGGAAATCTACCGGCGGAAATCACTTGGATGGATTGCATACGGTTTTAGACACCATTCGTACCGGCTCGGACTTCAAACCTACAACGTTGCTGGTGGCCGTTGATGATGGACCATTCCTTTATTGCTCCAATCTCGGGGACTTCAAGAACTTCCCTTTCGGTCCGTGCTTAATAGGCGGAGACGGATCCATAGCCATGTATGTCACACATACGATGCCTTCAGGTGGTAAGAACTGGGAGGAAACTGAGGACCACGCGCGAAATCAAATAACTATCATTCCGGCCAATCGAGTTAAGCTGATTGAAACACGCGTGGCCCCTTAGATCACTTCTTGGGTTTGGGTGGCGGAGGTGGACTCTTACCTGTTTCGCCCGGAGACGGGTTAGTGGTACCCCATGGGATGGGTTGGCCGGTCCCTGTTAGGACCGTAGTCCCAGGCGAAGGTTGAGACGAATTGATTGAGATTTTGTCAGTTGGTTCGCCTTTGGGAGGTTTATCATTCATGTGTATCTCCTAGTTGGCGGGCAGCAAAATACGCGCCCACTGCTAACAAGGCACGATTCTAGTTCACCGGAAAAGAGCAATCAGGCTGGCTCCAATACTGTTCAACCGACTACTCCGTAGGTAATGTTACTCTGGAGAAGGCTGCAAACGCCCCTGCTACCCAAGTTCGGTCAAATTTAGGCAGACACCTATACTCGGGCCAACTGATTTCGAATTGCCAAACTTAGTTGGCTCGTAGCTTTTCGATCATTTCATCAACAAGGGCATAGCCTACCCGCGACAGATGGCGGCACGTCAATAGCCTTCCGGCCTTCCAGTTTGTGAGGTGCTTTGCTGCTGGAACTCCATGAGCGATGATCACCTTCGGATTAAGTGTCGTAAGCAGGTAGTCGAAGGCCTCTGTGCTGCTCTTCGGCATGTTCGACATGGAGGTTGAGGGGGTCGCGAAAATATTGGTTTCCAATACACCCGGTATTTGTTCTGCGATCCGATCAATGCGAAGGCGTGTAGCCGAAGGCCCCTTGCCACGTCTCGCCCGTTCGTCGTCATAGTCTTTACGCCATGCATCAAGATCAAACCCGTGATCAGTTGACCAAAAGCGCCACCAGTTACCGCCAGTGGTTGCAGCGTTATACCCTACAATCCATACGCTGCAGGAGGCGGGTTTACCCCTACAGACGAAGGGCCTTTGTTCACTAGGACGACCAATAATCTCAGCAAGCCGTGTTTCAAAATCACTCATAAGGAGAAGTCTCTAAGCTACTAGGGTTAGCGCAGTCTTAAATTGGTGGATCGAGTGGTAGCTAGGGCATGCCCCTTCGCTATCGTGGGGTGAAGCATGACTGTTCGCCCTGACTTCAAAGTAAGGATGTCACCACATGGTGTGCTCGAGGCAGCCTTAAACGCCCCTTCAATCCCACCTCAACCCAAAATCTGGTTGCTGTAAAAAAGTCCGTAAATCACTGCAAAAAAGTCCGTCACGCTACAACAACTGTGGGGTGAGAGACTTATTTACAGTGATGCCGGAAGAGCTCCGCAGTGGTCGGAAGACTTCGGAAAGTATACAAAACAAGGCCTTAGCGGCCAGATCTTCATATAATGGGCAATTATGTTGAGTTTTGCAGTAAAGGCTCGAAACAGCTCAGAGGCTGTACGCGGAGCGCCATGCGGTGAACTAGAGCACTCGCTACTTACACCACACGAAAACCCTTTTAAATAAGGCTTAAACGTCCCGCGAGCGACCTTAAATACCTGTCAAAATTGGATGTGAAGCACTACAGGAACTGGGACCAAGCTCGCCCAGTTTGAAACGAAGGACCCAGAAACGCCTTTTTAATTACATCACAATCACTTGAATGCTATTGGGCGCGCGAAGGGGTGTTTCGTTCTGGGACCTATTTTTATCAACACGTTGCAAACCTTTCCAACAGTGCACTCAACTGCTTTGCGCAGTTTCCGGACGTTTCCAAACAGAACTAACAGACAACCTAGATCGGCCTACGGCTCCTCAATTTAGCCTCAAGACGTTCAGTTCAACTCGCGAGAACTGTCGTTAAATTGCTCTGGTTTAAGGATGCCAGCGCTCGCCGACTGCAGCTCGTTCATCTTCTCGACGGGCGTCCCATTCATAACCTTCTGCAATGGATTTGAGGCTTTCTGACAAGCGAGGGTGGGAACTACCATATCTTGTAGCCAACTCTCGATAGCGACCGGCCAGTTTGCGTTCTTGTGCCCCACCATCGTAGGGATAACGGCATGTCATACCTCGAGCATTGCGGACCCCCACACAGAAATATTCTCTTAGTCCAGCGTGTTCGGAGCGATCTAGGTAATCTAAGACGACGTTAGGTAGCCAGTTAGCCCAAGGGCGTGATCGGGCCATTTTCGCAAGCAGCGCTGAAAAATGAATTTCAGCTAATTCATTGCGTCCAGCATCAACAGCAAGCCGGAAAGCGGTATCGGTCCATGCGATGAAATCATCCGGACACATAACACCATCATCATCGCAGCCGGGGACTTTTCCCCACCCCTCCAGAGTATGATAGGCTAAATCTTCAAAAAACTTCTGTCTCTCGACGGAATGCTCTTCTAGCTCTACTTGGTCCGAACCATCGCTGCGGGGATAGCGCCAACACAACATCTCAACGAAATACTGGGGGTCACAAGCAAGCTGTCGGTGGATAGCCAGCGTTCGCTTGTGACGTTCAGATCCGTGCGTGCGTAGAATTCTTACAAAGGGAAGTTCAAGATAGGCGATTTGATCGTCTGAGATCGCTTCCTCTGCGTCTAGTAGTTGAAACACCTCACCCAGTGCGTGCGAGTTTAGAGAAGGCCCGTTCGGTTCCTCTCCGCGAACAACTGCTTGAAGGATTTCTACCCACCGGGCGGCTGATAATTTGTCGACAAACAAACAAAAGGTTGAAAATGCTGATTTTGGTCGCTGGTGTCTGAGTAGCTTTTTAGCTGCGTACTCCATTTCGTCGAGTGGCGTGTCATCGTAAATGCGTATTGATACCGAGTTCCAGAATGCAGAAGCTGCATCTTCGCCCAAACTTTCCGCCACATTCCAACCAATCGAATGACCAGGAAGGTGTTCGGCAAATCTCAAGCGCTCCGCTTCACAATTCAGAGCTCCTTGAGCCTCTAAGCCAGCCACAACTGCGGCAAGATCGATCCTTCCTGCACTCCACAGCAGTTGCCCTAGAAAAGCACTGGATCGATCATTTGTCTCGGATTGTAGTGCAGCGGAAACCCAATATGTCGCCATCGGTACAGCGGCATCTTGAGAGACTAAAACTTCAGCTACCAACTCAGGGTGCTTCACGCTGAGCGCAAACGGGAGTATCGTGTCTTCTCCCAATTGCTCCCTGATGTCAGCAACTGCCTCTCGTCGGCGTTCTTTGACGCGTTTGTCTCTCTCCTGCCATGACAAACGCCCACTTTCTTCGTCATCCAATAGAGCACGCCACTCGACGAAAGAGTTTTCAAACAGCCAGCGATGGCGGGCAGTCGGAGACTGAGGAAGCAACGCCTTTTCCATGCGCCGAAACGCGGATGACAACTGTTCGTCCTCGTCAACTTCCTGAAACACTCGATGAACATCGCACTGGCGGAGGTTATGCCGTAGCTCAGCCTTGTCTTCATCGGTTGCTGCCTGTGACCAATTCTCCACCTCTATTACCAAGCGTGATAAGTCATCGGAACACAAGCACGTCGCAACATCTAGCAACCGTTCAAGCTCTGACTTTTGAAAAGGAGCCATGTCGAGCAGTATGCGGCTGGCTTCAACCTCCGCCATGCGAACATCCGAAATTGTCGGCGTCGGCACTTCGGCATCCAGCACACGCCATTTCGGTCTCGCAGTGCGTGAAGCGGCATTCATGCCATTTCTTGGAAGAAGAGAGACGCAAACGTCCATTACAGGATGCCGGTACCGCGCTGACAAGCGGCGCAAAATGGACATCTTCTGATCCGCTCCAAGAGTTGTGGCAGGAAGCCAAGCTAAGAATAGCGAACGAGCAGTCGATTTTGGTGAATTTGACCAATTGTCTTTGACCTCCAATCTTCGAAGGTCAAAAACAATCTCCACGACGCGCGAAAAGTGGTCGGGATTCCAGGCCAATAGTTCAAGCGCCCAAAGCAAATTCGTCCGTAGGCACTCTCCGCTTACGACGCCTTCAGTGGTTCCCATGATAGCGCGTATTGCAGGTTCAGGCTCTAGAAGCTCAGCTTCAAGGCAATCAAGAAACGCAGACGGAGATGCCTCCGCAAGTGCCCGCAAATGTCCCCGGATGGAGAGCCATCGTTCTTCGTCAGCGCCTTGCATTAGGCTACGAACAACTTGCGCAGCGCGATAAGAGAGGTCGGCTACTAACCTGTCACCGCAGATCTCTGCACCGTAAACGGATAGAATGCACAATGCGTCGCCAAGACCTGAAAGAAGCGCACCCGAAAAACTTCGCGAACGCCCCAGAACACTAGCCATGTACCATTGATCTTGAGGCAGGTCTAAAGCGGGGTCCCTTTCCCCTAGTAGTTCAGGTAAAAGCTGGAAGAAACGATCTAGATCGCCTCGATCTATGTACTGCCCTACTGCAAAAAGTGCGTCGATTTGTGAAACAACTACGTTCACATAGCCATAGCGCGTAATTGGTGCATCATTCAGAGCCAGAAGATCGTCTCGAATTGTTTCTGCCTCACCTTCCCGAAAATCACCCAACAACTCGAGGATCGTGCGATCATCTATGTTGTCCCGCTCAACCCATGAGCCAGCCAATGCAAACGGTAGTACACGTTTTGCCAACGTTCGATTGCGAGCCCAAGTCGGTTTTCGAACATCAGGGTCTTTTGACAAATCACGGCGCAAAACAGGAATAGAATATCCGGTTTTGCGCCCCTTGCTTTCCGCCTCATCGTGCGAAAACCCCATTTTTTCAAGTTCTGATATGAACTTGTCCGATGGGACATGAGACAACGAGAGCGGCTCTCTGACATCCATACGCCCCTTTGGATAAGGACGGACAATAGTGAGTTGAGATCTGTTGCCGAAGTCTGGGTCATCCCCTTCCTCAACATCAGCGATGATGATCAGCCGCTTCTCGCTATGGGGTATAATAGCGTTTCCAGAAGTAACTACGCAGACCCTATCTAGAAGTTCGCTATCGTTTTCCTCTAATAGTGACGCGATAGTAAATGCGACAGCTTCCTTTCTATCATCCGCTTGAACCGACACAACTGCCTCTCCACTACGTAACTTTAATAGTAGCGTGGCCCGTTCATCGTATTTGCGTGAGGAAACTAATCTTGGAGAGATTGCAGGTTGTGAAGCAGATGCCCAACTTTGCCACCATTCTTTGGGACTAATCAGTCCGGGCGAAACTATCTCTTCAAGCAACGTTGTCTGCTGGCGTTGTTCAGCTTGAATTTTAGCAAGACTTTGGCTGATAACTTGCTCATAAGCTGGGCGAAGTTCATCGCAGACGGCACGGTCAAGTAGCAACTCGTGGAGGATCGGCGTAACTACTCGACGGAAACCGTCTTTAGCTGTGTCCAAACCGTAATCCGGGTGCCCTTCACTGTACTCCAAAAGGCGCTCCGTGAGTACATCAGCATCCCGGTTGCTGGCTATAATTGCCTCTGCCGAAATATCCGATCGTTCAATCATCTGCGGAATGAGTATACGTTGACTTGGTGTTAAATGCGTCTTCTCAAGCGCAAATTCCAACTCTCTTTCCACCTTCGCGACAATTTCACGGGGCTTACCCGATTTCATCCTTACTAACTCTAGCAAAGACCCTATTCCGGTCATTGAGGCACCCATCACAGCCACAGGGCCTGTCCCGCTGGCAAGTCCTACAGCAGCAACCAAAATGTTGGCAGAGTGAAAATATTTGCTCGCGCTTTTCATAGTCGATCGCCTCACCCGAATGCTGTTTATCGCCGGTTCGCTGCAACGATAGCGTGTGGATCAAACCCAATACAACTGCTATCCATGCCTTTTCTCCGTTGCGTTCAGGTGCTGAGAAATTAGCTCATTCCTTCAAATCTCAGTTTTTTAAGAGAGTATTACAGCTGTTTTGGCTCACCCACGAAGCTAGGTTGTATTGACAAAGCCGCCGTGTGAATCACTTTTGTCAACACAACCTAGACTGACTGGAGCTCCCAGATAACTCGAAAAATCAGATCCTCTAGAGAGCGCGCGGCCCGAGCGTTGTGCTAGCTGCAAGTGCGCCCTCCGAAACCGACACCATGCGCATATCAACACGAATAGGTTACCTAACGAACAGTATAGCGGTGGTTCATTCTAGACATCACTCTCATCCCCCTTGATTAATATGTAGTCATTGAACGACACTCGATTCGTTGACAAAGGTATTTTAGGAGTATGAGAATTGGATATATTGAAGTGGATCGCCTACGCGAGTTGGGTCGTGGCTGGGTTGCTTATTATTCTAGGCATCAGCAACGAGGACATATTTATCATTTCATCAGGGATTTCTTGCGGAATTTCAGGTGTTTTGTTCTATGCTCTCGAAAGAGTGGTCTCCCTATTGACCGATATCCGTGACTCCCTATCGGGAGAGAAGGCTACATCTAAACATATAGCGCGAGAAGTGTCTGAGATTGCGCCCCCTGAGCACAACAGACAAGCTGCAGAGAAGCCAGTTCGCACACTTTCAGAAATATCGGCGGACTTGGACAAGATGAAAGCGCGTCTCAACGACCACTGAAACCAACATGACAAGATAGACTGGAGGGTAGCCCGTTGGTGAAAAAAGAAAAACCCGCTAGAGAACGTGCCGCTAGGGCGCTGTGTGAGTTGCAGGGCTATCCACCAGATATAAAGATGGAGGGCAGTCCGATGTGGAGGTCTTTCCTTGAAGAATCCGATGCTGTTCTAATCGCGGCACTTTCGGATGGTGACTGGGCGAAGTTAAGTGCGGAAGACCTCGATTAGGATCGACCGCAGCAGGCCTCACAAACACATTCAATAGTTGCATTGTTGACACGCAGCCTCGAGCACCGGTCTCGCGCTACAACATTCCGTTGTGCAAACCAGTCATGTTTCCCAGTTTTGCGGCTCAAGCAAGAATCGCTTTGGAGACAAACGTGAAAACTAAGATAATTTTGCCGTTGGTATTGGTAGCCGGGCTGGCGGCCTGCGCTCAGTCGACGGTTCAACCTATGTCACAAGACACATTCAAAATTTCCACTACAGCCGCACCTGCTTGTGGCCCCAATGGAGCACGAAATGTTGCGTTCAAGACTGCAGCAATTGAAGTAATCCGCCGGGGTGGTGATAAATTCGTTCTGACTGGAGATGCGGCCCAATCTGATTTCTGGAGTGGAAGCCACAATCAATCCATGGTGGTCAGAGTAATCCCCGAAAACAGCCCCGCAGCTCGCAACGCACTGTCCGCCCGCAAGCAACTGGGTGACAATTGGCAAGAGCTTGTGACAGAAGGCGCACCCACAACCTGCCAGTAATGTAACTACAGTCGGGACCATCGAGTTGGGCGTTTCGCGCCCTACTCTACTACCACTTTACCACTCATGCATCGAGGCAACCACACGTCCGACGACGCGCACGCCATCGGCTTCGGGTGTCTTGATCTCAATGGGCGCATACTGGGCGTTGCGGCTCACCAAGCGGACGGTGTCGCCGGGCACGTACTGGATCCGTTTGACAAACAAGTTGCCTGAATACTGAACCGCATAGATCTTGCCGTCCGACAAGTCCGTGTTGGCAAGGTCGATGAGCACCAAGTCCCCATCGTTTAGATCCGGCTCCATGCTGTCGCCGCGCACAGAAATGACTGACAGAGTGTCGGGTTTAAGACCACGTTTCCCCAGCCACTTGCGGTTAAACGCATAGGACTGCGCCGCATCTTCGCTGGCGACCTCGCTGCCGTTCCCTGCAGAAGCTTCTACTTGGTGCCTTCTGATTTGTACGAACTCCGAATCCTCATGAGCACCATTTTTAGTACTTACACACTCTGCATCGACATATTTCGGCTCGATGCCAAATATCAGCCAGTTTGCGGAAACACCAACTTTGGCATTCAACAACTCTAATACTTGAGCATTTGGAGATGATTTCTCCGCTAGATAGTTCTGTATCGTCCTATAACTAACACCAACATAAGAGCAAAACTCTTTTAAATTCATCGACTTATCATAAGCCAACTCTCTCAAGCGATCTGCAAGCACCAAAATTTTCCATTCTAACTTGATAAACACCAATATTGGTGTATGTTGGTGTTGTAAGGACACGACGCAAGGCGGCATCGCGAGGTAACAATGCCAAATTTTAGAAAACCGTTCCAGCCCGGAGCGATCCTGCACGAAGTGATTGTTGGCGCTTTTCGGTCTGCTGGCACCAGTTTTGAGGTTTGGTGCAAGGAAAATGGGGTCCACCCCAGCACCGCGAGAACAGCGACCTACGGTCAATCCGGCGGCGCGCAGGGTCGCGCTCTTTTGAAACGGATCATTAGCGCGGCAGGCGAAGACCTTGTTACCGCAGGCTATTCCAAGCGCATGATCGCAGAAGCATCGCATTTGTCTGAGGCCACCGACGACGCGAAGGCCTCGAGCTGATGTACCAGTTTCGCAAATCCCCACACCAAGACGCCACCACTCAGACGCAGTCCGGGGCATTTGCGACCACCGGGGCTGAGGTCCCGGTCGCACCAGACCGCGTCCAACACGCACTCACGCTGCGCGCGGTCTGGTCCAAGTTTCGAGCGGCAGAACGCAGATTTTCAGCCAGCATTTGGGGCGACGCCCTTGGATGTGCCTGCCTCGCCATCATTCTCATCGGCCTGCTTTTCCTACCGCTGATTATCGAACATTGAACGAGGACGAATAAGCCATGGCGGCAAAGATCATTCAGTCGATCACCGAATTGCCGGTTGATGACATCCAGATGGGCACGCGGTTGCGGCCAGTCTCAAAGGCCGGAGTGGAGGCCATCAAAGCCTCAATCACCGAACTTGGCGTGATGAAAGACGCCATCCACGTCCGTAAACACAAGCGCAGTGGCAAGATTGAATTGCTGGCAGGTGCGCACCGCCTCACCGTCGCTCAAGAGTTGGACTGGCCGACCATCAAGGTAGTGTGCTGGGACTGTAATGACGACTTTGCCCGGCTCATGGAGATTGACGACAATCTTGCCGGGGCAGAACTCACGGCGCTGGACACTGCGGTGTTTCTTGCAGAGCGCAAGCGGGTCTATGAAAAGCTACACCCCGAAACGCGTAGCGGGGTTGCAGGTGGGCTTGCCCGCCACGGTCTAGCAAACGACACGATGTCGTTTGCTGCCGCAACCGCAGAGAAATTTGGAATTTCCGTCCGGCAAGTAGAGCGCATTGTTCGCGCTGGTGGCTCAATTGAAAAAGACGACGCCCACCGCCTGCGCTCCTCTGAACGCCCTGTAACCCTCAACGACCTCACCGAACTCGCCAAAATTGGCGAGGTCACAGAGCGCAGCCGCGTCATCGACCTGCTAGCCGAGGGTAAAGTCAAAAGCGCCAAAGATGCGCGCAAGACTTGGGCCAGTGAGCAAAACCGGGGTGTCACGCCCCCGATGAACAACACCGAAAAGACATGGCAACGGCTGCAGGACGCATGGAAGCGGGCCAGCAAAGCGGGACGTGTGACCTTCCTCGAAGAACATGGGGATGAGGTGCAGGCGCTGCTCGACGAGATCCGCGAGGGGCAAGCCTGATGGAGACCCCGACACAAGAATGGTGGAGCGCTGCGGAGATTGCAGACGCGCGCCTGCCCGACCTGCCCACAACCAAGCGCAAGGTCAATCAGCGCGCCAAGGATGAAGGCTGGGACCGCCAGCCCGGTAAGATCCGCCGCCGCAAAGGCAAAGGCGGCGGGCTGGAATATCATTATTCCCTGTTCCCGATCCGCGCCCGCCTGTCCCTGATCGAACAGCCCGCTGAGGAGCCAGAACCAAAGCGCAGCCGCGAGGCCGCTTGGGCCGATTTCGACAGCCTCAACGCCAATGCCAAATCCAAAGCCGAACTGCGCCTGCAGGCGGTGCGCTTGGCCGCCGAATGCGAAGGCGCGGGCATGACCCGATCCGCTGCAGTTGCTGCCGTAGCGCTGCGCGTCGATGCCTCGGAGAAATCCATCTGGAACTGGCTCTCGCTGATCGAGGGCGTGGCCGAGGCGGATTGGCTGGCCTATCTCGCCCCCAAGCCGACCGGGGGCAGAGGCAAGGTTGCGCCACTGGACCCTGAGTTTTTCGCCCTGATCCGTTCTGATTGGCTGCGTCTGGAAGCCCCGTCGCTGACATCCTGCTATGATCGGGCAAAGCGGGTCGCCAAAAAAGAAGGCCTGCCCATTGCCCCGATCCATCGGGTGCGCAAAGCCATTAAAGAGAAGGTTTCCAAACCCACCGAGATTTTCCTGCGCAAAGGGGCGGAGGCGCTGCGGCGCTACTATCCGCATCAAGATCGCGACAAGAGCGCCCTCAGCGCGCTTGAGTGCATCTGCGGCGACTATCACAAGTTCGACGTGTTTGTGCGCTGGCCCGGCGAGGCGCTGCCCGTGCGCGTGCAGGGCGTGTTCTTTTCCGACATCTACTCGGGGAAAATCCTCTCTTGGCGGCTTTCCCTGACCGCCAACAGCCACACAGTGAAGCTCGCGCTTGGCGATCTGATCGAGCGCTATGGCATCCCAGATGCGGCACTCCTCGACAACGGGCGCGAGTTTGCCTCGAAGGCGATAACAGCTGGCACAGAAAAACGGTTCCGCTTCAATGTGCTTAAGGATGATGCACCGGGTCTCTTACCATTGCTCGGCGTCAATGTGCATTGGGCCACGCCTTACTCCGGCCAGTCCAAACCCATCGAACGCGCGTTCCGCGACCTGTGTGACCGGGTGGCAAAACACCCCGCATTCGAGGGCGCATATACCGGCAACAAACCCGACGCAAAGCCGGAGAATTATGGCAACCGCGCGGTGCCGCTGGAGGAATTCATAGCGGTCCTCACTGAGGAAATCGAAGACCACAACGCACGCGAAGGCCGCCGCAGTGAAATAGCGTTTGGGCGGTCGTTTAATCAGGTGTTTGAGGCCTCTTACAAGAGCCGCCCAATCCGCAAGGCCACCGAAGAACAGCGCCGCCTCTGGCTTATGGGGGCCGAAGGGCTGAATGCCAGCGCCAAGAATGGTGAGCTGAAACTGATGGGGTCGCGGTATTGGGCCGAGTGGATGTACCGCATCGCCGGGCAAAAAGTGGTCGGGCGCTTTGACCCGGACAACCTGCACGCCGGGCTGCATGTCTATGACCTCGAAGGGCAATACATCGGCCATGCGGCTTGCGTCGAGCGCGGCGACTTCCTCGGTGTTGAGGACGCCCGCGAACTGGCCCGCAAGCGTAACCGTTTCATCCGTGCAGCCAAAGAAGAAGCCCGCGCCAGCCGCGAATATTCGGCAGCAGAGATTGCGGCCCGCTTGCGCGCTGCAGGCCAAGACCTGCAGCCTGACGCACTCCCCGAAGCCGAGGTAATCCGACTGGTCACCCCGCACGACAAAGCGCCCAAGACACCGCGCTTGCAGCAGACGAACCACGACCAAGATCAAGATCACGAAAACCGGCTGGAGGCGCAAATCGCGCGCCTCGAGGACCGCCGCAAACCGCAGCCGAATGATGACGACCCCGAGGTGCAATTCAATCGGTGCATCGAGTTGGAACGGCTCGATGCAGAAGGCCATCCGCTGACCGAGGAACAGCGCAATTTCATGCAGGATTATCAGAGATCCGCCCAATACCGGAGCTTTCTGCGCATGCGCAAAGCTCTGGGCAGCGATGAATAAGGAGAGCAGAGCATGACACCAAGCATCGCCCCGCTGCGCAATGTCGCAGCACTGATTTCACTGGTTGAGCGCGTGCAGGACCGCTCCATAGGCCTGCCGGGAATGGCGGTATTTTACGGCCCCTCCGGCTGGGGGAAGACCACCGCCACCACATTCGTCACCAACGAATATCAGGCCTACAATGTTCAGGTCCTGAGCTGCTGGACGCCGAGCTACTTCCTGCAATCCATCATGCGCGAGATTGGCATTAAGCCGGTACGCGGGGTGCCTGCGATGGTCGAAGCCATTGCCGCCCATCTGGCGCGCGCTGACCGCCCGTTGATTGTCGATGACGCACAGTACCTCACCAAGAACAAAAAGCTGATCGAACTGGCACGCGACCTCTACGAGGCCAGCCAATCAACGGTCATTCTGGTCGGTGAGGAAGAGCTGCCCCAGCACCTGACCAAGTGGGAAAACATCCACAACCGCCAGCTTGCATGGGAACCGGCCCTCGCCTGCAACCTGTCTGATGCGGAAAAGCTGGTGCAGATCTACAGCCCGGATGTGGCGATTGAGCGGGATCTGCTGTCTGAGATTGTCGACGCTTCAGGCGGTTCCATCCGCCGGGTGGTGACAAACATCGACCAAGCCAAGGAACTGGCCCGGTCACGGGGCACCAGTCGCGCCGATCTGGCACTTTGGGGTGACCGGGTATTTGCAACCGGCCAGCCACCTGCTGTGCGCAGGCTCGCCTCAGCAAGCGCAGCCCCTGCCCCGCGCAAAAGCCCCACCCTTCGCGTTGCGGAGGCCGGGAAATGAAACACGTTTTTCGATCCGATATGGAGGCCTCTGCGTGGCGCGCTGCGCAATCGCTGAAACAGATCCACTGGAGCGACCTGCTGGCGTTTGGGATCGTGCGCTCCACCGCCAAGAAATTCGTGAACCGTTGGGCAGATGCGGGCTTGATCGCCCGCGTTGAAACGGATGACAGCCGCAAGGTCTACGTCCGCACTGATCTTGCGCCAACCGCACCCGCAGTATCGCCCAGCTATGACGACAGCGCCGAAGGCAACATGTGGCGCAGCATGCGCGGTCTGCGCGTATTCTCCGCAACCGACATTGCCGCGCATTCCAATGCAGGCGGCGTGAAGGTCTCGGTCGCCCAAGCGCGGGCCTACTGCCGCCTGCTGGTGCAATCCGATCACCTCCGGGTTCAGCAGACCGCAATCAGCGGCAAGCGCGAGGCCAAGTTCAAACTGATCAACAATAGCGGCCCCGTCGCGCCGAAGCCGCGCAGGGTCAAAGGCGTATTCGACCCCAACACCGCCGATTTTGTCTCACTGGATAAGGAGGTGCTGCTGTGACCACAGACACATTCGCAATGAACAAAGCCAGCATCGGCTGGGGCGGCAACATTCCCGATTGGGTGGAAGCACTCGCAACCGAGTGCGACCTGACCAGCCAAGCCAAGACCGCAACGCGCCTTGGCTATTCAGCGGGAGCGGTGAACCTCGTTTTGAGCAACCGCTACGGGGCCAGCACCGATGCCATCGAGCAATCTGTGCGCGGTGTGCTGATGTCGGAAAAGGTCGCCTGCCCCGCCCTTGGCGAGATTGGCAAAGATGTGTGCCGCAAATGGCGTGAGCGCTCCAAGACATTCTCCGCCGCCAACAGCCAGCACGTCAAGATGTTCAAAGCCTGCCCTAAGTGCCCGCATTTTCAGGCCAATAAGTGAGCGCCTGACCGCGCCCATTTGGCTGCCCCAAGTAACCAGACCCACCCTGAACAGGAGTACAGGCGAATGACCGAGCAGCACGCTCAAACCACCACCCCTTCCCGCCAACCTGCACATGTGCCCGGCGGCGAGGAAACCATCAACGGCATCTCATACATGCGCAATGCCCAAGGCGATCTCCGGCCAACTGAATTGGTCAAGCCGCAGGACAAACTGCAGGACCAAACCGTGCGCGGAATCATCGGCTATGCTCTGGCACTGAGCGACGAGGTGAGCCGTTTCAAGGCCCATACGTTTGAGGACATAAGCGCCTTTGAGGCCATTCTGGCCGGGCAATACGATGCGACAGTGGGCGGCAAAAAAGGCAACAAGACCCTGATGAGCTATGACGGTTTGTTCAAGGTTCAGGTGCAAGTCGCGGATCTAATCGACTTCGGCCCCGAGCTGCAAATCGCAAAAACACTCGTGGATGAATGCCTGACGGAATGGGCTGCCGATGCGCGCCCGGAAATCCGCGACATCGTCACCCGCGCGTTCAACACCGACAAAGCCGGTCAGATCAACCGCTCTGAAATCTTCATGCTCCTGCGTCTGGAAATCGAAGACGAGCGCTGGCAGCGGGCCATGCAGGCGATCAAGGACGCCATCCGCGTGGTCGGCTCCAAATCCTACGTACGTTGCTATCAGCGCGCCGCGCTCGATGCGGCGTGGAAAGCCATTCAGATCGACTTGGCGAAGGCCTGAGGAGGACATCACCATGCAGATTGCAAAGTTCATGGATGCAGCGCGGGTGCCAATGCCCGCAGACCACGACGACCGGCCAATCTCAGGCGGTGTTGGTAGCGTGCTTGCACGCGGCTACCCGGCTCAACTGGCGCAGATGAATGTGGACCATCTGCTTATGACCGCAGGCCCGGCTGAGCTTGCAAGTCTGGCGGAGCGTTGGGGGATCCCAGCGCATATCGTTGTCCGCCGCAGCAAAGCGCTGATCGGGCAAGCGGCCCATCAGATCGCAAAGCGGCGGGAGGGATGAGTGATGGCAATGACCCCGGCTCAGATCAACGCAGACCTCGCCAAAGCCTTTCGCTGCTACGCCTCCAAGCAACGCCGTGCAGGGTTGGTGCTGGGAAACCGTCTCGCAGTTCTGCGACAGGAAGCGGCTCTGGCACATCTGGACCCGCGCGAATTTGAGCAGATGGCGCGCGCACATTTGGACATCACGGACACCCGGATGCGCTCGGACGTGGCAACTTTCCACCCGGTTGCCGCTATAGCAGGCGAGGCCTCCTGATATGAGCGCCGCATTGAAACGCAAGATCCACCTCGGCTGCCGAGAGCTGGGCCTCGA
Organism: Tritonibacter mobilis F1926; assembly: GCF_000376545.2. Lineage (NCBI taxonomy): Bacteria > Pseudomonadati > Pseudomonadota > Alphaproteobacteria > Rhodobacterales > Paracoccaceae > Tritonibacter > Tritonibacter mobilis. Next base: position 832,184 of record NZ_CP015230.1, on the reverse strand, counting down.
CAATGAGGCCCGGCGCGATCTGCAACTGGTCGTGACCGGCAAAGCCTCGATGACCGATATGACCGAGGCCGAATTAAAGGCCATGGTGAAGCGTCTCGAAGCAGACGGGTTTAAACCTGCAAGCGGGACAAAGAAAGCGTTCAAGCCCGCTCCGCGCGCCGATCTTCGGCTGGTCCACAAGCTCTGGGGCGAACTCGGGCGCTCGGGCCAGCTCCGCGACAAGAGCCGGGCGGGACTGAACCGTTTTATCCGCGCCCGCTTTGGCGATCACTGGGCCATGGTGCCCGCTGACGTCGATATGCTGACCGACTGGTCCCAGATCGATGCGGTGATCCAAGCATTAAAAAGCTGGGGCCAACGCGCCGGGATCGACTTTGATTGGGAGGCGCACCGCAAATGAACCAGCGCTGCCAACAGCCTGAGGGCAAATTGCCCCTTTCATATCCAAAGCCGACTGCGCAGGTGGAGCCCTATGTGCAAGCATTGGGTTTAGAGGACGCCTTGAAGTTCATTAAGGCGTTTGGCGGCACAGAAATCTATATCGCGGTGCAGCCCAAGTCCCGGTCTCAGGTTGTTGAGGTGGTGGGGTATGCGAAAGCGCGCATCTTGGCTTCCGTTGCTGAAACTCTCCCTCGGCGGGTTCCCTTGGCTAAACAGTGGCGCGCGCGTGTCTACGCATCAAAAGGATTGCGAAACGCGGAGATAGCACGCATGTTGGGCGTGACTGACGAAACGGTCAGGGCTTATCTTCGGAATAACGGCCCGCCGACCGACCCCAATCAATTCGACTTGTTTGACTGACCAGCCCCCAAACCCTTGGGGGCGTTTTTCGTTTTGAGCCTCAGCCATTCTGAAACCTGCAAAGCAGGTTCGGAAGGCGGCGAAAATGACGTTTAAAGACGGTATTCTAGAGGGGGTTCAATACACCCCCGCGACCCACATGGGCGGCGGCATCTCCCCTTCCCTCGTCATCCTCCACGATACCGCCAGCAGCCTGTCTGAAGGCAGCGCTGCCGACTACCTGCAGGACAATGACGCCAAGGTCTCGGTTCATTTTGTGATCGAGCTGAACGGCAAGCTGCGCCAGCTCGTGCCAATCAATCGCCGCGCCAATCATGCAGGCGCATCCAGCTATCACGGGCGCAAAGGCTGCAACAATTTCAGCATCGGTATCGAGTTGGTCAATCCGGGCAAGATGCGCGCCGCCGGGGCAAATGGCATCACATGGTTTGGCGCAACCGTAGAAAACGACCAGCCCTACACCGTGGAAATCGCGGAGACGCCAGAGCATGGCCGGGGGATGTGGATGCACTACCCCGAGGCACAACTCGACACGCTGATCTGGCTCCTGCGTCTGCTGTTCGCGGAGTGCGAAACGCTGCAGGACATTCGCGCCCATTGGTACGTCTCGCCGGGGCGCAAAGTGGACACAAACCCGCTGTTTCCGATGGAGCAAATCCGCTCTCACATCCTTGGCCGGGATGACCCGGCGGAAGACGAGGCAAACCGTGTCAGCCAGCCCGCAAGCCTAAACGAGCTGGTTATCACCAGCAGCAACGGCGACACCCTGAACATGCGCCGCTGGCCGAGCTTCAATCCCAACGTCATCGCCAAAATCCCGGATGGCACCCCCGTGCCGGTTCTACGGCGGGGCACCTTCGACGGTCGCGATTGGCTGCAGGTGTTCTACGCCGGTCAAGAGGGTTGGATCGTGGCGAGCTATGCCGACCCCGTAACCTACGCCCTTCCCCGCTAAAGGAGCATCCCCCGTGAAACAGAAAGACACGATCCTGCAAATCCTCGGCGGCATTGCCCCCACGATTGCAACCGCCCTCGGCGGCCCGCTGGCCGGTGTCGCCACCAAGGCGCTCGCAGACAAGCTGCTCGACCGCCCGGATGCAACCGAGGCAGAGGTTGAGGCGGCAATCCTTGGAGCCAGCCCTCAAGACCTCCTGAAGCTGAAAGAAGCCGAAGCCGATCTGGAACGCCACCTAATCGATGCGGGTATTGAGATAGAGCAGATCGCGGCCAATGACCGCGACAGCGCACGCAAACGCCAGATGGCGCTGAAAGACCGCGTTCCCGGCATTCTGGCGGCACTGGTGCTGATCGGGTTCTTTTCGGTCATCGCGTACCTTCTGAAATACGGCCTCCCCCCTGCCAGCGCAGAAATCCTTGCGCTTCTGATCGGGGGCCTCTCGGTCGGCTTTACGCAGATCCTGAACTACTACTTCGGGAGTTCCGCTGGCTCGAAAAACAAGGACGTGATGATCGAGCGGATCAAGGCCACTTCGGGGGCCAAGCCCTGATGCTGTTTGACCCGACTGTCACGCTGGGAAACCTCTTGGCGGCGCTGGCTTTGCTGGTGTCGCTTTGCACCACAGTGTTCGCATGGTTCGCCTCGCGCCGCTCCAATGTAGAAGCGCGGTTTCAGCGTGTGGATGAGCGTTTCAAAGAAGGCTCTGACCGTATGGACAGGCAAGAGGGCCGCATCGCGCGCGCTGAGCAATCTATCCAGTCGCTGCCCGGCAAAGATGACATCCACCAGATTGAGCTATCACTCGCAAATTTGGCGGGCACCCTGCAACGCGTCGAGGCGGTCATGGAAGGCAACCAGAAAATCATGTCCCGCCTCGAGACCGTCGTCACCCGCCACGAAGACCACCTTCTGAACAAATAGGACCGCTATGAGCTACGCCGACGAGTTGCGCAAACACGCCCGCATCGCCATTCTCCGCTTTCTGGAGGACGCCCCGAAATACACCTCCAACGTCTCCATGCTGGCAACGCAGCTTCCGCGCGTCGGGATTGCGTTCACCCGCGATCAGGTGACGACCGAGGCGCATTGGCTCGCTGAACAAGGGCTTGTGGAGGTGGAAGACCACGCAGGCTTTCTGGTTGTTGTTGCGACCACGCGAGGCGTGGAAATCGCCCAAGGGATCGCCCGTCACCCGGACATTCAGCGCCCGCGTCCGGGAGCGTGAACCATGCCCCCGCCCAAGAAACTTGACCTGATCCCGTTAGAGGTGCGCCAGCGTCTCGCCATGGCGCTGCAGGAGCGCGGGTTTGCCGATATTGTCGCGGTGACGGAGGAATTGAATTTCTGGCTGGATGATGCGGGGCTGGAGATCCGCATCGGCAAATCTGCCGTGGGCGAATACTCCAAACTGTTGAAGAACCAGCGCGACGCCTTCGCCATGGCGGAAACCCTGCTCGGGGATCTCGATATTGAGCAGGAAAGCACCATGCACAAAGTGCTGATGCAGATGATCGCCACCGCAGCCTTCCAGATGATGAGCTCGGTTGCAGAAAGTGACGAGGCCGAGTGGGATGCCAAGAGCCTCGCCCATTTGTCGCGCATGCTCAAAGACCTGATGCAATCCGCAGGGCTACGCGAACGGCTGCGCGATGACGAAGAGCGCCGCGTCGCCCGCAAGGAACGGGAACGGCTCGCCGGTGAGATTGAGCAAAAAGCCCACCAGCTCGGCATGACCCGCGAGACCGTCCACGCCATCAAAGCCGACATTCTGGGAGTGGATGCATGAGTGAATTTGACCTTCACCTTGGCGCAAAAGTCATTGCCGGGAATAAGAACTGGCACGAAGCCAGCGTGACAACTTTGCTGGCTGTGCTGCTCTTTGGCCGCGTCGAGAAATTCGTCCACTGTGAAAAGCTGGTATATGTCCGCTGGTGGCGCGGAAAGCCTTACCTGACCGCCATTCGTGAGGCGCGAGCGTGACTATCGCCACCGCCATAACAGACGCCGAGTGGGAAGCGCAGCGCGCTGCCGACCGTCAGATGCTGCCGGATGTGCTCAACGAGAGCATGGACCTGCCGCATGTGCTTTTGTCCTATCAGCAGCAGCTCCTGCAGGCGACCGCCCTTTATCAGTTCGTGGTCTGCGAAAAATCGCGCCGGATCGGGATGACATGGGCGGTCGGCGCTGATGCGGTGTTGACGTCCGGTCTGGCCCGAAACGAGGGCGGCATGGACACGCTTTACATCGGGTTTAACCTCGATATGGCGCGGGAATTTATCGACACCTGCGCCATGTGGGCGAAGGCCTTCATGCCCGCCGCTAGTTCGGTGCAAGAGTTCCTGTTCAAGGATCAGGAAGAGGGCAAGGAAGAGCGCGACATTCAGGCCTTCCGCATCCGCTTTGCGTCTGGTTTTGAGGTTGTCGCGCTTTCATCAAAGCCACGCTCACTGCGCGGTCGCCAAGGCTATGTGATCTTTGACGAGGCCGCCTTCCATGATGAGCTGGAGGAAATGCTGAAGGCCGCAAACGCCCTCCTGATGTGGGGCGGCAAGGTCTTGGTCATCTCCACCCATGACGGTGACGCCAACGCCTTCAATGTGTTGGTGCGGCAAGTCAACGATGGTGAAAAAGGCGACACCGCCAAAGTGGTGCGCGTGACCTTCAATGACGCCGTTGACGCCGGGCTTTATGAACGCATCGCCCTGATCCAGCGCGCCCAAGGTCGTGAGCCGATGGGCAAACAGAAATGGATCGACAGCACCCATGCGGTCTATGGCGACGACGCCGACGAAGAGCTGCACTGCATCCCCAAGGCGGGCACCGGGGCATGGTTGAACGCGCCGCTGATCGAGGCGCGCATGAACGCCGATGCGCCCTGTCTGGAGCTGGAACTGCCCGGCGACTACCTGCAGCGCAGCACCGCCGAGCAGCGGGAGCTGATGCGCCCCTTTATGGAGCGCCTAGAGCAAGTGTTGGATGCGCTGCCGCTCGACGTCCTCTATGCGCTTGGGTTCGACTTCGCCCGCGTGGCTGACCTCTCGGTCCTTTGCCTCCTCGCTATCGAGAAGAACATGCACCGCCGCGAGGCGCTCTCGATTGAGATGCGCAACGTGCCCGGCAACGAGCAAAAGCTGATCGTGGGCATGGTGATGGACCGGATCCGCACCTGCTGCGTCGGCGCGGCCTTTGATGCGACCGGCATGGGCTGGACCGTTGCCGAGGACATCGGGCGCAAGTTCGGCCTGAAGGAAGGCGACGACAGCCCCGGCATGGTCTGGGCGATCAAGTTTAGCCAGGACTGGTACAGGGTGAACATGCCGCCCCTGAAAACCGCCTTTGAGGAGGCCACGCTCTCGATTGGGCGCTGGGACACTCACATGGACGACCTGCGGGCTGTCAAAAAGGTGCGCGGCATCCCCCGCGTGCCGGAGATCCGTGAAGCCGACGCCAAAGGCAAGAAACGCCACGGCGACTACGCCATCGCATTGGCGCTAGCGCATTTTGCCTCCCGCATGCGCTGGGTCGAAATCGCCTACACCCCCGTGCCCGACAATCGAAACAGTGAGCCACAAGACGGGCGCATGGGCATGACCGTTGAAGAACAAGACGCGCTGGACCGCCCGTGGTGGAAAGAACCGCTCGGCGCATCAATCCGTGGAGGCCTGTGAAAGGAACCCCTCATGATCGCAGTTATCAAAGATCCCACTATCGCATTCGTCATCTATCTGCTTTTGCAGGTTGCGGACACTTTCACCACGATCAAGGCGCTCGCACGCGGCGGGCGCGAGGCCAACCCTGTCGTGGCCTTTATGATGCGTCGCTTTGGCAAACACGGCTGGGTAGTGGTCAAAGGCGCGGTTGGCTTGGCCGCTGGCGTGATCCTGCTGGAGACCGGGGCCGTGTTGATGCTCTGGCTGCTATGCGCGGCTTATTTCTGGGTCGTCATCAACAACAGTCGTGTGGGGGCCTGATCCATGGCGAAAACCCCGCAACTGCTTGACCGCTGGGGAAACCCGGTGCGTCGCGCCGACCTTATGAGGTTTGACGAACCCTCCACTATTGGGGGTGTGCGCAGTCCGCTCACCGGATACCCCGGCGACGGGCTGAACCCCGGACGTCTTGCCAGTATCCTCAAGGAAGCCGACGCTGGTGATCCCATCCGTTATCTGGAGCTGGCGGAAACCATCGAAGAGCGTGACGCCCATTATCTAGGGGTCTTGGGCACCCGCCGCCGCTCAATCTCACAGCTCGACATCACCGTTGAACCCGGAGAAGAAACGCCACTAGGCGAAGAAATCGCCGCGCGCGTGCGCAAGTGGCTTTTGCGCGATGAGCTGACGGATGAGCTGTTCGAAATTCTCGACGCATTGGGCAAAGGCTATTCCTTCACCCATATCCGCTGGGACACCTCCGAGGGGCAGTATGAACCCGCGACGCTGGAATATTGCGACCCGCGCTGGTTCCGCTTTGACCGCAAGGATCTGAAAACACCCCGGATGCTGAACCCGGAAACGGGACAAGAAGAGATCCTGCCACCCTTCCAGTACATCTACGCCCCGATGAAAGCGAAGTCTGGCCTGCCGCTTCGGTCCGGTTTGGCGCGAGTTGCACTGTGGGCGTGGCTTTTTAAGGCCTACACCCAACGGGACTGGGCGATCTTTACCCAAACCTACGGGCAGCCGCTGCGCATCGGCAAATATGGTCCCGGCACCTCTGAGGATGACCGCAAGACCTTGTTCAGGGCGGTTGCCAATATCGCCGGAGACTGCGCCGCGATCATTCCCGAAAGCATGATGATCGAGTTTCAGGAGGCCAAGAGCATTGGCGCGTCCACCGATCACTATGAGCGCCGCAGCGATTGGCTGGACAAGCAAACCTCGAAACTGGTGCTTGGGCAAACCGCCACCACCGACGCGGAAACCGGCGGCTTGGGGTCCGGCAAAGAACACCGCCAAGTGCAGGAGGACATCGAACGCGCCGATGCCAAGCAGCTCGGCGCGATCATCAACCGCGATCTGATCCGGCCATGGGTCCAGCTTGAGTACGGTCCCGACGCCCCTGCCCCGCGCCTGAAAATCGGTCGCCCGGAGCCGGAAGACTTGGAGGCGTTCTCAAACGCCTTGAACCCGTTCATCCAGAACGGCCTGCGCGTGAAGCAATCCGAGATCCTCGCAAAGTTCGGCCTCTCTGATCCGACCGCCGCAGACCCCGCAATCGGTGGATCACCGGCAAAATCGCCCGAAAATGCCCCGCAGCCCGCATCTGCGACCGGGCAATCGGACGCAATGGCCCCACAGAGCGAATTTAAATGCCGGTTAAACGACCATCTCGGGATTTTAGGAGGCGATGGTGCGAAGCAGGCGGAGGAGGCCCCTGTGGGCCGCTCTGAGGCGTTACCCCCAGAGGCGGCACTTGCAGCCCGTCTCGAAACAGAGGCCCACAGCGGGATGGGCCAGATGCTTGCGCGCATCGAGGCGATGCTCAAAGCCTCCTCCAGCTTTGAAGAGTTCCGCGAAATGCTGCTCGCCAGCTCCGACGATATTGATGCGGCGGAACTGGAAGCTGTCCTCGCGAGTGCCATGCTGGCAGGCGAGACTGGTGGCCGGACAATGATCGAGGAAGAAGCGGATGGCTGATCTCGCCGCCACCTTCCGCAAGCCCTTTGCCGAACAAGTCGCCGCGTTTCGCCTTCGCTTGGGGGATCTGGTGCCCACCGTGCGCTGGGATGACATCGAGCGCAGCGCCCATGATCGCGCCTTTATGGTTGCGGGGGCGGTAAAGGCCGACTTGCTCACCGACCTTGCCGCTGCGGTCGACAAAGCCATCGCTGCCGGAACCGGGTTTGAGACCTTCAAGCGCGATTTCCGGGAGATTGTCGAGCGCAATGGCTGGCACGGCTGGACCGGCGAAGGCACGCCCGGCGGCGAGGAATGGCGCATGCGGGTCATCTACCGCACCAACATGCGCGTGTCATATCAGGCCGGGCGCTTTGCCCAGTTGCGCGAGGGCGGGTTCAAATATTGGGTCTACCGCCACGGCGGATCACACGACCCACGCCCTGAACATCTGGCGCTCGACGGTCTGATCCTAGAAGCCGACCATCCATTCTGGGCAATCTGGTTTCCGCCCAATGGCTGGGGCTGTTCCTGCCGGGTCTTTGGCGCGCGCTCCAAAACCGCCGCGATCCGGCGCGGTGGCAATCCAAATGTGAAGCTCCCGACAGGCTGGGACGCGCGCGATCCGCGCACAGGCGCGCCGCAAGGTATCGACCGGGGCTGGGACTATGCGCCGGGTGCAAGTGCTGCCGACACCATCCTCGCCTTTCGCGACAAGCTGGAAAAGCTGCACACGCAACCCGCAACCGACCTGATTGAAAGCTGGCTTGATGGACCGTTTAAGCGCTGGTTTGAGGATCCGCGCGGGGCATGGCCGCTTGCGCGTCTCAGCGATGCAGATGCGCAGAAAATCGGCTCTCAACGCCGCGTGGCTGAACTCTCGGCTGAAACCCTCGCAAAGCAGCGCCGGCATCACCCCGAGCTGACGGTCGCGGATTACGCAAAGGCGCAAGCGACAATCAATCTTGCACCCCACCGGGTGCAGGATGGCGAAAACAGTCTGATCTTTGTGCGCGACGACCCCAGTGCGCCGGGATACGTGCTGGTCGTGAAGGCCACCCGCTCAGCGGAGGGCTTGTTTATTACCAGCATACAGCGCTTAGGCGAGAGTGACCCAATTCTCAGCCGCCTCCTGAACGGGAGTGGCTGAGCATGTACACCCTGAAATTCAATGACGAGGGGTTGCAGCTGCGCCTGAAGCAGCTTCAATCGCAGCTCGATGACATGTCGCCGGTGATGCAGGATCTGGGCGAGTTCCTGGTGCAATCGACCCAAGACCGCATGTTGAAAGGTCAGCAGCCAGACGGAACCCCCTTCGCGCCGCGCTCGGAAACCACATTGGCGCGGTATTTCGCGTTGAAGATCAAACACGGGGCGCAACCCTTGAACAAGAGCGGCGAGATGCGCCAGCAGCTCAACTATCAAGCCAGCGCCGATGGGCTGACGTGGGGCAGTAATACAATCCAAGCGGCGGTCATGCAGTTTGGGGCAAGGCAGGGTGCGTTTGGTTCAAGCTCAAAGGGTGGCCCGCTGCCTTGGGGCAACATTCCAGCCCGTCCGTTCCTTGGGGTGTCTGATGAGGACCGCAGCGCGATCGTGGAGGAACTGGAGGAGTGGTTGGCGTAAACCTAAATCAACATTGTTGTAGGTTCCACCCAACCAAACCAGAGCGCTATATTTTCGACGATCCGCAGGATCCCCAGCCCCGCAGGTTCCACATAGATCGTGAGGAACAGCAAGATCCCCCACAGCCCACAGGTCACCAGCGCTGCCCAGAGCGCGCCAAGCGTAGCGGCGGCAGCACTGCTGCCCAATGTGGCCAGATCGCCGGTCTCATCCTGCTCGATCCCCCGCGCGATCCAGAGTTTGAAGCGCTGAGGCACCCAAGTGAAGGCCGAGAGAAAGACCAGCACCAGATGCACCAGAGTCGGCACAAGCGTCGATAGCAGGGATAGGATGAGCCAAGTATAGCCTGCGCGCCCCTCGGGGGTTTTCAGATCGTCAAAGATCGGACGAAGGGCGATGAACTCCTGCCCGGCCAGATGGTTGATCAGTGCGATGGTCCCGGTGAGGCCTAGCCCCAGTCCAATCAGCAACATTACTGCAACCAGCCCGTCCAGAACCCAGATCAACCCAGTCAGAAAATTGCGCTGACCGCGCCCGTAACGGATCAACCCCAAGGTGATGCCATATGACAGATAATCAAATACGGCATTGATCAAAGGCAACAGACCAATGGCAAAAACAAGGACACGGCGCTCTGATGGCGCTGGATTGGTTGTGAAGGCACAAATTGCGACGAAGCTGCCCCACAGCCCCATGATGAGAAGCACGTAGCTGAACCCACCTCTTCCTTTTGCACAGCCATATCCGGTGACGAATGCGAATGCGACTGCGAATGCGAATGCGAATACGCCTGCGCCTACGAATGCGAGTGCGCCTGCGAATGCGACTGTGAGTGCGAATGCGAGTGCGAGCGCGAATGCGAGTGCGGCTGCGAATGCGCCTTCGAATGCGAGTGCGCCTGCGAGTGCGAATGCGAGTGCGAGTACGCCAGCGTCTGCGGACGTGTATGAGACTACGACCGCGACCGCGAGTGCGAGTGCGGATACCATAAAATATAGCCAATCAGTCGCATTTTCGAAGACACGCGATTGATTGGATGACGCCAGCTTACGAGCAATCAAATATGCGGCAACCGGAACTATCGCCGCAGCACGCAGCCAGCTACGGCCTTCCGCATCAAGAACAATCACCGTACCAATGCCCGTGTCCGCCCCCGTGACACCCCACTGCAAGAGTAGCAAAAAAAGCGGGTAGATCACGGCGATTTTCAATGCCGCATCCATCACCGGCCACGACAGAGTGTTGGCCTGCAGGCGCTTAAGGTCATTCGGATCGCGTGCCCGAGGAGTCAAAAACCACCCGAGCTTTGAGAACCAACCTTTGGTAGGCATCGGACTATCTACCGCAACCGTGGGTGACAGCATCCGCCGCAACCCGCCCAGCATCCAATCCACCAGCCGGGTATAGGCCAGCGCATTGTCCCGCCGTTTCAGCCCGTTCAGGATCGATACCCGGTCGCGGCGATGATCGTAATTCAAAATGCCAAAGAGAAAAATCCACAGAAGCGACAGTGCCCAGATCCACGCGGCAGGTTTGAATACCCCGAGAACCGCAATCACAGACGCGACAATTGCGCCAACAAATATCAAATGCACGTCTTACCTTCCCTCTGCCCGGAGCAGAATGTTCGGAGTACCACTATCTTACAAGCATAAATGGAGATGGGTTTGTGATAGCTGTTTCGGGACGGGTATTTCAGCATCCGTATTAACAAGCATAACCTGCAAACCTCAGGCAATATGTTGGATACCGACGGAATGAAGATTGACCCAAACGGGGTTTGCAATCACATTCACTCCAGTCCCTGAGTAGCTCGAGGAACATCACGCCCCCAAATCCTTGGGGGCGTTTTTCGTTTTTCAGCTCTGGCAACTTAGCTGTCATGAGCAGAGCATCGCATATCGCCATGATGGCCGCACAGGACCTCCCCTCCCCCCCAGAGGGGGCGGAGGTTCCTGAATGGATCCAACTGACTCCAGCCGGGCGCTTTGAGACTTTCGACGCGCGCGGCCCCTATGAGGTCACCGATCCACAAGCCGTGATCGAGGCAAGTTTCGCCGCGCGCGGTGAGATTGAGATCGACGTCAACCACGCATCCTTCACCGCCGCCAAAGCCGGAGGCGAAGCCCCTGCCCGTGGCTGGATTGTTGAGATGCAGGCCCGCGAGGATGGCATTTGGGGCAAAGTCCGCTGGACGAAAGAAGGCGCGCGCTTGGTTGCAGATCAAGCCTATCGCCGGATTTCACCAGTCTTCCGCCTCGCTCACCCCGGCAGCAACCGCGTGGTCGCGATCCTCAATGCTTCCCTTGTGAATCGTCAAAACCTGCGCGGGCTGGCCGCGCTCAACTTCGAAGAGGAGGAACGCATGTCGTTTCTGAAACAACTCGCGGGCGTGTTGGACCTCGGCGCGGATGCGACCGAGGAACAGGTCGCGACTGCGGTCAATAAGCTGAAAGAAGATGGCGGTGGTGCGACTGCCGCGCAGTCGCAGCTTGATGAGGTCGCCACCATCCTCGGCGTCGATGCCGGTGGTGATGTGGTGGCCGCCGCCAAAGCAACCGCAGTCGGTGCGCCGGACGCGGTCGCGCTGCAATCCGCTTTGACGGAAATGCAGGACACCATCGCAGCGCAGGCAGAACAGATCGCCGGGCTGCAGGGGGGCGCATCAAAAGACAAGGCCGAGGCCTTTGTAGATGGCGAGATCCAAAAGGGTCGGTTCATCCCGAAGGCGCTGCGCGATCACTACATCTCGATGCACCAAGAAGACCCCGAACGCGTCGAGAAAGAAATCGCAGGCATGCCCATGCTGAACGGCGTGCATGTGGCCCATCTCACCCCGCCCAGCACCGATGGCTCCATCGCGATGAACGCAGAGCAGTCCCAAGCGGCCAAGCTGCTGGGCCTGTCTGCCGAGGATTATCAAACCGTTCTCGATGAAGAGCGCAAAGCGCAGGAGGGCTTTTGATGACTGTTCTTTCCAGTGATCGCAACACACCCCGCCTTGATGGCGATAAGCGTCATGGTTTCGTGGCAGGCGGGTCTTTGATCTATGCCGGTGCAATCGTTCTGCGCGCTGCCGATGGCTATCTTCACGAAGGCCACACCGCGACCGGCATGGTCGGCGTGGGCCGTGCTGAAGAGCGTATCGACAACCGTATCGGCGCAGATGGTGAGGAAGGGCTAACCTACCGCCGCGGCATCTACAAATTCGCCAACTCCGCCGCCGCTGACGAAATCACCCACGCCGACATCGGGTCTCTCGCCTATGCCGTGGATGACCAGACCGTCGCCAAAACCGATGGCACCGGCACCCGCTCGCCTGCCGGGATCATCGACGGTGTGGACGCGGACGGTGTCTGGGTCCGCTTTGACGAAGCGCTGACCAAAGCCTCCTGAAAGGACTAAATATGCTCGTAAACGCAGCAAATCTTGCGGCGCTCCGCGTCGGATTTAAGAAGCACTTCCAGAACGGTCTGGGGCAGGCTTCATCCGACTGGACCAGCGTCGCCACCGAAGTTCCCTCGATGACGAAGGAGCAAAAATACGGCTGGCTCGGCAAACTGCCGAATGTGCGGGAATGGATCGGCTCACGTGCAATCCAGAACCTCAGCCAGCACGATTATTCCATTGCGGAAAAGCCGTGGGAACTCACCATCGGGGTGGACCGCGACGATATCGAGACCGACAACCTTGGCATCTATGCGCCGCTGTTCAGCGAGATGGGCGCATCGACAGGGGCGAAAAAAGACCTTCTGGTCTTTGGCGACACCCTGCGAAAGGGTTTCGACCTCAACTGCTATGATGGCCAGCCGTTCTTCGACACCGACCACCCGGTTCTGGATGAAAGCGGCAACGAGGTCTCGGTCGCCAATACCGATGGCGGCGCAGGTGAGCCGTGGTTCCTGATCGACGACACCCGCGCGTTGAAGCCGATCATCCTGCAGCGCCGCAAGGATTTCGAGTTCGTGAATATGGACAACCTCACGGACACCAATGTGTTCATGAACAAGGAGTTCATCTACGGCGCGGACGCCCGGTTCAATACCGGCTTTGGCTTCTGGCAGATGGCATGGGGCTCGAAGCAACCGCTCAACGCCGCGAACTATCAAAAGGCGCGCGCGGCACTGTCTGGCATGAAAGGCGATCACGGTCGCCCGCTGGGCATCCGCCCGTCCCTGCTGATCGTCGGGCCGAGCAATGAGAGCGCCGCGCTCAAGCTGCTGAATAACGAGATGGGCGCAGGCGGCGAAACCAACGAGTGGAAGGGCACCGCCAAGCTGCTCGTCACTCCGTGGCTGGCATAAGGAGCTGACCGATGAGTGAACGTGATGATCTCAAGGCCCGCGCGCAGGAGTTGAACCTTGAGTTTGCGGCGAACCTCTCGACCCCCAAGCTCAAGGAACTGATCGCAGAGGCCGAGGCGAAACCGGCCTCTGGTGGCGGTGATACCGGCGAAGACCAGGACAACGGCGGCGACACCAGCGCCCCCGGCTCTGGGGGCGAGGCTGACACCGTCACGCCACCAGCCGGTGACAGTGAGAAAAACCCTTTTGAGGGCGCTCTCATTCAGGCGGCCATGTCTGCAGGTGATGTGACAATCACCGATGCAGGCGAGGCCACGGCAACCGCAGACGCAACGCCGCCTGAGTTTCATGGCCGCAAGTTTCTGCGGGTTCTGGGACCGCAACAGGGGTTCCGACGCGCAGGCCGCCGGTTTGGCCCCAAGCCCATCGATATCCCGCTCGATGAATTGAGTAAGGCCGAGGAGCTGGCGCTCAAGGCTGAACCCCGCCTGATCACCACCTATCACGTCGAAGGCGTGGACAAATAAAGCGGCCAGCTCTGCCCCAAGAGCCGCTTTCGCTCCGGCAAACGGAGCCTTGGCCCGGCGGCGATCCTCGCGTCGCCGGGCCGTTTCACCCCCTCCGGAGCGCTGGCAGATGACCTACACATCCCTTGACGAGCTGATCGATCGCTATGGTGAAAACATGTTGATCGCCCTGACGGATCGGGGCGACGCCGCCACCGGCTTGGTGGATCTGGACACGGTCAATCAAGCCATTGCCGAAGCCGACGCGGTGATCGATGGCTTTCTGAAAGGGCGCTATCAGCTCCCGCTGTCTGAGGTGCCCGCGCAGGTTCCGCCTCTGAGCCGCGCAATCGCCATCTGGAAAATGCACCTCTACGAGGCCCCGAAACAGATCGAGGCCGAATACCGCGAAGCCATGACCCAACTGCGCGACATCGCGAAGGGGATCATCATTCTGGACGTGGCCGGTGTCACGCCCAAGACCAACAGCAGTCAGGGCGTCATGACCACCGACCGCGAGCGCCCGCTGACGCAAGACAGCCTCAAGGGGTGGATCTGATGCTGGATGCTGTCAAAGAGCGCCTTGAAACCCGGTTGAGCGAATTTGCGGGCCGGATCGAGACATCCGTGGACCTGACCAAGCTCCTGAAGGATCGCGGGATCCCGCAAAACTCCACCGCCTTTGTGGTGCCGATTGGCTTGCAGGGCCGCCGCGCCCCCGACGCCACCGGCATCTTTATGCAGGATTATGTCGAGACCATCGGCGTGTTGCTGGTGGCCCGGTCCTACGACCAAACCGGCTCGCAAGCTCTCGAAAAGCTACGCCCTTCAATCCAGCAGGTGATGGAGGCCTTGGCCGGTTGGTCGCCCGGATCGGCGTTTGGCGTCTTTGAGCTGCGCCAAGGCAATGTCGCCGGGATCAGCGGCGGCGCGCTTTTCTACATGATTGAATTTTCCATCAACGACCAACTGAGGATCACGGTGCAATGACCAAGCCCAAGAAGCCCAAGCTCCCGACGTCCGGTGGCAGCTATGTCGTCCAGACCAGCGGCAATCTGAAGCAAACCGAGGCCACCAAGCCAAAGCCCCCGCGCAGCGCTGCAGCGCCCACGGAAAAGAAGGAGACCTAAATGTCCCTGAACTGGAAGCAAAAGGTTCTCTTGGTCAAAACCGAGGCGACCTATGGCACCGACGCCGCCCCCAGCGGGGCCGCGAACGCCATTCTCGCGCAGGATGTGCAACTCAAGCCCATGGAGGGCACGGACGTCTCGCGGGATCTGGAACGGCCCTACTTTGGTGCGGACGCGACGATCCCGACCGAGCTGATGAGCGAAATCACGTTTGATGTGGAACTTGCCCCATCTGGCGTGGCTGGCACGCCCCCCGCATGGGGATCGCTGCTGCGCGCCTGCGGCTTGGCCGAAACCATCAACGCGGGCACGTCCGTGATCTATAACCCGATCACGCAATCGCCGGAGAGCGCGACGGTTCATTTGCATATCGACGCCACCCGCTACGTGATCCTCGGCGCGCGGGGCAATGTGCGCTTGGACCTGCAGGCGCAGGCTGTTCCAAAACTGCGGTTCACCTTCAAAGGCCTCTTTGTGAAGCCGACAGATGCGGCCTACCCCACCGCCGATCTGACCCCGTGGACCGTGCCGCAGGTGGTCACCATGGGCAATACGCCCGTGTTCCAGATCGACGGGGTGGATCTGGTGATGCGCTCGTTCCAGATGGATCTGGGCAACCAGATCGAGGGCCGGTTCTTGGTTGGTCGTGAAGAGGTCAAACTTGGCGACCGGCAAGAGAGCATCGAGACCACCGTCGAGGCGGTTCAGCTTGCGACCTTTGACCCGTTCCAGCGCGCGCTCGATCAAAGCGCCACCGCCCTGCAGCTCACGCATGGCACCGGCGCGGGCAAGATTGCCACGCTCGATGTGCCCGCCGCGCAGATGCAGCGCCCGCAGGGGCTGTCCACCGCCCAGAACGTCAAGGAATGGCCGCTGCGTCTGGTCCCGCTGCCGCAGGCTGGCAACGACCAATTCACCCTGACACTCACCTGATCCAGAGGCTCAATCATGTTCAACGTAGAAGAAACCCCGAGTTTCACCCGCACTGTGAAGGTCAAGGTTCCCAAGGGCGAAGGCCATGAGGAACAGACCTTTAAAGCCGCGTTTAACGTGGTGGACGATGAGGTCATCGAGGGTGTGCCTCTGCAAAACGCCGCCGAGGTCAAAAAGGTGCTGCGCAAGATGCTCGCGGGCATGGAAGACCTCGCCAATACCGCAGGCGAGGTGATCCCCTACAGCGACGAGATCCGCGAAAAGATCCTCAAACTGCCCTATGTGCGGATCGCTCTTATTGCGGCGTATTACGATGGCGTCACGGATCAGCGCTCGGGAAACTGAGGTGGGCCGGTCGCGCTTGGGCGACCGGCTCCCTCTTCCCTGCCAAGCGCAGTGAAGAGACCAAAGACGACGCGGCATTGTTCGGCCTCAGGCTCAACACCGCCGCGTCGGCCAAAGACCAAGACAAGGCCGCGATCTGGGGCTGCAATCGCCCGGCACTGCTCGCATTCCTTGCCATTCAGACACAGTGGCGCGTTCTGGCGCAGGCCGATGGCAGCCGCTTCTGGGTCGGCCTTGATTACGCCGCTGCAGAACCCGCGTTCAGGCTTGAGGGCCTGACCCTCACGCCCACCGATTGGGTGGGCCTTCGCATCATCGAGGACGCAGCGCGAACCGCGCTGAATGAGAGGTAATCATGACGTTTGTCGTGCAAGGCGAGATCTTGATGGATGGCTCCGACGCTAAGTCGGAGTTCCAACGCCTTCGTGCAGAACAGGCGAAACTGGTCACGTCCACCGACAAGGTCAATCAGTCAAGCTCTCAGCTCCGTCGCACAATGCAGGGCGCGTTTTCGTCATCAGTTGCAAATGAAGTCACCCGCCTAAACCAAAACCTGTCGCAAACAACCATTTTGGCAGACGCTCAATCGCGCGTGTGGGTTAAGCAAGCTGCGAGCCAGAAAAGCGCGCTTGATGGGCTGAAACGCTCGACCAGCTCGTTTAAATCCTATGGTCAGGAGATCAGGTCATTCAGCGGCCAATTGGCGGTTGCGCGCAACCGCGCCGCAACGTGGTTTGCGAGCCTGAGAGACGTTGACGAAAGCCAACAGCTCGCCGCAGGAAGTGCTGCCAACCTCACCGCACAGTTTAACGACATCGGCGTCATGATGGCGGCGGGCCAAAGCCCGATGCAACTTGCCATTCAGCAGGGTACACAGATCACGCAGGTGTTCGGCAACCGGGGCGCGGCGGCGGCACTAAGCGCGACCCGGCAGGCCGTCATGAATATGGTCTCGCCGCTGAACCTCCTGACAATCGGCTCCGTCGCTGCGGGCGCGGCAGCGGTGCAATGGCTTTCCAAGGCTGGCGAAGAGGCCGAAACCTTTGAAGACCGCCTGAAGGCTTTGAGCGATGCAGTGGACGCGTTTGGCGACCGCCAGAAAGACGCCTTTCAAAGTGCCTCGGATATGATCGAAAAGTTCGGATCGGCCTCGCCCCAGTTGCGCATGGTGTTGGCTGATCTGGCGGCCCTCGCCAAGATCGATGCACAGCGAAACATTGACGAGACGTCCCAGAGCATTCGGCAACTGGTGACAGAAGCGCGCGGCTTGCGGGATCGCAACAGCTTTGCAGCCAGCGCCAACTTTCTTGGGCTGAAGGCTGCCACGAATGACGCGCGCGAGCTTGGCACCGCCCTCAACCAAAACCTCAAAATTCTGGAACAGTCAGAGGATCAAGCGAAGCGCCTAAAGGCCGCTTACAACCTGCGCGATATCCTTCTGGAAGCCAGCGGCGGCATTGAAAACCTGTCTAAGCGCCAAGCCGAGTTCTACGACGGTTTGGCGACGCTTATTCAGGAGCTAGAAGCCTTTGAGAGCACAGCGGTCAAACCACTAAACGACCTAAAGCAGGCCGGATTGGATCTTTGGGAAGGGCTGCTGAAGAACACCCCAAAGGTGCGCGCCGAGCTGGCTGAAGTCGAAGCAACCGCGCGGTCCACAATTGAGCAGCTTCAGCTAGAGGCCGAAATTAACGAGGCCATCCGCACCAGCGGCGAGGGCAGCGTGGAAGTGGCAGAGCTGCGCCTTCAGGCCGAGCGCGAGCTGTTCGAACAGCGCGTTGAAGAGCTGACAATCACAGAAGAACTCAAAAAGGAGATGATGGCCGCTTGGGATGCCGCCAACGGCGTTGCAGGCGTCGATATGGCAGGCAACATCGCGCTGGCCGCTGGCGAGGCGCAGCGCCTCAAGAATGAACTGCTGGCAGCAAAAGGGGCGGCGATTATGGCCGCCGCCAAAGCCAACCCAGATTTTCATGATCCACGCGGGGAAAGCCCCGGCTCGGGCAATAAGGAATACGTCTACCAAGACCAAGGCCTGCCGCGTGTGGTGTTGCCGCCCAACCCCAGAAGCCGCCGGTCTGGTGGGGGCAGATCCGCCTCATCCGCCGACCGCGAACGCGAGGCCATTGAACGCTTGATGCAACGCGAGCGGGAACGGCTGGAGATCCTGCGCGAGACAGATCCGGTTCAGCAGGAAATGATCCGTTTCCGCGAGACCATGAAATCCGCAACCGATGCCGAACGCGAGGCGCTGGAAAAGATCATCAGCAAGCGGCTGGAAGAGCAAAAGGCGATTGAACAGACCCGCGAGCTGGGCAGCTACTTGGGCGAGACCATGCAGGACGTGAGCGCGGCTCTGGTGTCCAGTGGCGATGCTGCCGCCGATGCATGGGACCGGGTCAAGGCGTCCATCCTCTCCGCGATCCTGCAGGCCAGCCTGCTGGGCGAAGGCCCGCTGGCCGGGGCTTTTGGCACGGATGAGACCGGCGGTTTTATCGGGGGCCTTTTGAAGCGCGCAGATGGCGGCATCATCACAGGCCGGGGCGGTGATCGCAGCGATCAGGAGCTGGTCCTAGCCAGCCCCGGCGAGTTCTTTGTGAACGCCAAAGCCACCCGCAAGCACCGCCACCTTCTGGAAGCGATCAACGCCGGGTCGCTCTTACCCGCTGCATTGCCTGCCTTTGCAAATGGCGGGGCCTTCGCCGCGCCGCCGGTGTTGCCCGCCGTGAGTGCCGGGGGATCGTCACAAGCACCGGGCATGTCGCGCGTCCGCATTGAACCCAGCCCGCTGTTCCGGGTCGTGGTTGAGGAGCAATCCCGCCAGACCGCAGTTGAAGTGAACCAGAATTACGACCGCGAGCATTCCGGCGAGGCCTTTAATCGCAACTTAAACGACCCGTGGAGTGTAGGCTGATGGCGCTTTCTTGGCCGCTTCCCTTGGAGAGCTTTTTCGAAGGCCTTCCGATTCAGAAAATCAGTTGCCGCCTCGGTCGGGCTGAGACCAGCTCCGAGACCGGCGGCGGTGAGGTGATCTCGCACGGCATGGGCACGCGGCTGTGGCGCGGGCGCATTGTTCTGGACAAAGAGATCCACACCTATTGGGCCGCCATTGAGGCCAAGCTCGCCCTGCTGGAGCAACCCGGCGCGAGCCTGTTGCTGCGCGATACCCGCGTCAATGGAACCCGCTTTGATCCGCAGCTCGCAATCCTCGGAACCTCTAATCCGCAGATTGCCAACCTTGCCGCCAATAACCGCGAGCTGGACCTCTCAGGCCTGCCTGCAAACTACAAGATCGCCGCCGGGGATCTGCTCGGCTTCACCTATGGCGCCACCCCCACCCGCTATGCCTACCACCGCGTGGTGGTCGGGGCTGAGGCCGGTGTTACCGGCATTGCCAGCGACATCGAGGTTATTCCCTTCATCCGCCCCGGCGCGCAGGTGGGCCGCCCTGTCACGCTTGGCGTGCCGGTTCTGAAAGCCCGCATTGCCAACGCTGAATATGGGCAGAGCCGCGCGCGGTTGAGTGAGGGCGGTTCCTTCGAGTGGACCCAGACGCTGAGGTAAACATGCAGTACGACGCAGTCACACAGGGCCAACTGGAAGAGCGGCGCGGCACCGACGCGCGCGTCCTTTTGTGGATTGAGGCCAAAAACCGCGAGACCGGCCTGCCCGAGGTGATCGGCTTCTGGTCTGGCGATGATCACCAAGACTTTCTGATCGATGGCGAGATCCGCACCTATTTTGGCGCGGGTCAGGTGATCGACGTGCCGCCGATCATCGTGGAGCCGGGGTTTCAGGTGCGCAACTACCGCGTAAAACTGCCGCCCTTCACCGAAGAGGTGAAAACCCTGATGCAGACCTACGAGCCACGTTTGGCGCGGGTGGAGATCCATTCCTGCCCGCTCGACATCGACAGCGGCGCTCCGCTTGGCACCCCCGTGCGGTGCTTCAAAGGGTTTCTCAATCAGGCCCCCGAAGAGCGCAAACAAGGCGACGCCAGCTACACCGAATTGGTGATGGTCACCAATGCCCGCATGCTGACTTTTGGGCTGCCACTGAAGCGCTCGAGCGCCGAACTCAAACGCCGCAACCCGGATGATCGGGGCCGCGAATACATCGACATCACCGGTCAATGGACCGTGCCATGGGGGATGTGATGCAAGACAGATCCGAGATGCTGCTGCACTACCTGCGCGGTGTGCGCCTGCGCTGGAGTGGGTTTCGCCCCGGTTGGGTGGATTGCGCCAACTATGCCCACGGCTGGTACAAGCTGGTGACCGGAACCGACATCCGCGCCCGGCTTGGCATTGAGTACACCACGCTGCAGGAAGGCAAAGAGGCCCTGCGCGCCAAAGGCTACCGCGACCTTGCTGCGCTTGCTGCCAGCTACATGCCGGAGGTGGACACCGCCGACGCAGCGCTTGGCGATATTGCCGCCCTCAGCGATGGGTCTGAGGTCATCCTCGGCATCATTGGCGGGCCGCAGGTTCATGTCCTCACGCTGGCCGGGCCGAGCGTTCTGAGCCGGTGCAAAGCCGAGCGGGTGTTCCGCCCATGAAGCGCCTGTTTGAACGCCTGTATCTGATCCTCTCTCTGGTGCTTTTGGCCTCCCCTGCGGCAGCCGATCCCATTAGCGCAATCGTCGCGGCCGTCAGCTCGTTCTTTGCGAGTGGGTCGGTCTTGGCAACGCTGGCCTCGGCCCTGTTGCGCTCGCTGGTCAAAGCCGGGATCTCGCTGCTGGTGGCCAAGCTGCGCAAGCGCAAGCAAAAGACCCCCGGCATTCAGTCCACCCACACGACCAGCGGCGGGACCGAGCCGCAGGCCACCGTGCTGGGCCGTTTCGCGACACGCGGACATCTGGTCTATCAATGCAGCTTTAATGAAAACAACAAGTGGCTCGCGCATGTTGTCGAACTAGGTGATCTGCCCGGCGCTACCCTGCGCCATTTGATTATCGACGGGGTTTATGCCGAACTTGGTCCACAAGATAGCGGCGGCAGCTACCCCATCCTTACAAAAACTGCCGATGGGATCGTTTACGGCTACATCGCCTTTTATGACGGAACGCAAACAACCGCGCATAACAATCTGGTGAGCTGGCGCGGCGGCGCTGCCAACCGGCCATGGACCCCCGATCACATCCTGACCGGCACCTGCTACGCGGTGCTCTATTTCCATCGCAATGACCACGTCTATCCCGGCGGCGTGCCAAATTATGCTTTCGAACTGGATGGCCCGCCGCTCTATGACATCCGCAAAGACAGCACCATGGGCGGCAACGGCTCCCACCGGTTCAACGATCCGGCAAGCTGGGATCAAACCACCAATCCCCTGGTCATTGCCTACAATGTCCTGCGTGGCATCGCCCTACCGAGTGGCGATATCTGGGGCGGTGGGTTTCCGGCTGAAGACCTGCCCTATGCCGAATGGGCCGAGGCCATGGACGCTTGCGATCTGGGCATTGCAGGGACTGGCCGCGCGCAGTTTGAAGCGGGGTTTGAGGTCAAGTTTGAAGAGGCCCCCGCCGACTTTCTGGAAGAGTTGTTCTCCGCTGCGAATGCCCAGATCGTCGAGACCGGCGGCTACTGGTATCCGATTGTCGGCAGCGCCACTGCCGCCTCGGCCACGATTTCGGATGATGACGTTCTGATCTCGCAGGCGTGGCAGCACGACCCGTTCCCTGGCCTTGAAAACACCTTTAACGCGGTCACCACGACCTACACTAGCCCGGCCTCTTTGTGGGAAGCCTCCACGCTGGAAACCATAGTCAAAGACGAGTGGGTCGCAGAGGATGGCCGCCAGAAGCTCTTCGAGCTGAACTTGCCAATGGTCTACAGCGCCGAACAAGCGCGCCAGCTCACCGATGCGCTTTTGCGGGAAAACCGCCGGTTTCGAACCCATCGCCTGCCCCTGCCCGGCGAATACGCCCGCCTGCGTCCGCTGCAGAATGTGCATTTGAGCCTTCAGGACTACGGCTACGACGCCAAGACCTTCCGCATCACTGAGGCGGCTTATGATCTGCAGACGCTGAACGTCTCCCTCTCGTTGCGCGAAACCGACCCGACAGACTTTGACCCGGATCCGGGGCTGGAGCTGCCGGAGACACCGCACCCGACCGGCCCGATCCCAGTGACCGACGCGGGCGTGGTCGGCTTGGCCGTTGCCGGTGAGACCATCACGGCAGCGGATGGCAAGGCCCATGCGCCTGCAATCCGCATTGTCTGGGACGGTCGGCTGTCTGACACCTGCACTGGCCTGACCTTCCAGATCCGCGTGCAGGGGCGACCCGAAGCCGAGGCCGACACCGTCAGCACCACCAATGTCGCGGGCGGCAACTATCGCCACCACCCGGTGCAGCCGAATGCTGACTATGAAGTACGCGGCAAAGCCATTGCACCCACCCGGCAAACCAATTGGTCTGGGTGGCTGCCCGTCACAACGCCCAATGTCCGCATCGATCTTGATGATCTGGCGGATGAAGTCACCGAAGCCATCGACACCGCGCAGGCTGCGGCGGATTTGGCGGCGCAAGACGCTTCGCAGGCGCTACTGGATGCGGCGACGGTTCAGGACAATCTCACGAATGCGGTGGCGTCGCTTTCGGTGGATTACACTGCCGTGCAGATCGCCGCGCAAGCCGCAGAGGACGCACAGCTTGCGGCAGAGACTGCCGAGAACAGTGCCGCTGAACATCGTGGTGTTGTGGTGTCTACAGCCATCGACCTGCTGCCCTCCGATTTCCGTGACGATGATCGGTATTGGTCACATGCGCTTTCCGGTGATCCCGCCACCAAGGGCGGGGTGACCAGTGCCATTGGGTTCCGCGATGTGGCGGGGCAAGGGCGGGTTGCATGGGTGACAGCGGATCTGGCGGAGACCGCCCATCTAGCCCCCAAGGGCTATATCTCGCCCATTCTGGGGCGCAAGTACCGTATGACCATTGTGGCGCGTCACCTCGGTCCGCTTGGGGCGGGCACGCATTTCGGTTCGCAGTGGCGCAAGTTCGATGAGAATTATGGTTATGTGGGTTACTCCTTTCAACCCGCGACATTCTCGACACAGGACACTTGGGAGACCTTTGTCAGCGAATACACAATGTCGGGGGATGATGCGGCCTACCTGCTTGCATTTCCGTATTTCATTACATCCTATCAGAACCCATCCGCTGAAATCGAAATCGCCCGCGTCCTGATCGAGGATGTGACCGAAAGCGCGGGGGCTGCTGGCGCGGCCAGTGCTGCGGCCAACTCCGCCTCAGTGGCAGGGGTCAGCGAGACCGAGGCAGGCCAAAGCGCGGCTGCGGCTCAAACCGCAAAAACGGCGGCTGAAACAGCTCGCGCCGGGGCAGAGGTGGCCCAAACCACCGCAGCGACATCCGCATCTGATGCGGAAAATGCTGCGGCCAGTGCAGCCACCAGCGCCACCGTGGCCGCCCAGACCATCCAGAACCTGAATCTGACGCAAACAGATTTTCAGCGCATTCTTAGCGGCGTTTCTTCGCTGGATGGTAACGGCAGCGTGGAAACACCCGTAACCGGATCCGGGGTTTTGGGCCAAGATGGGTCAGTAATAACGGAAACAAGCGCCGGAATAATCGATACGGCAGGTAGCACCAACGGTGCGCGCATCGAGGTCCCGCAAGAACAGGCACTGCAATTTTCCGGCAACCGGGTGCGTGTCGATATTCTGGCCAAGCCCGCTGACAGCGGAGCAGCCGCCGGTTTCATCGCCGCCTATTCCACTTCCGACACAGGCAACAGTGGTCGGCAAGCCTTCGCGCTTCAGGCGGGGTGGAAGTGGTACAGCTTCTACTACGATGTGCCCACTGCCAACGGTGGCGGGTCTGACTGGATTGGCCTTTGGGGCGATAGTGCCAAGGCGGGCGGCAAAACACAGTTTGCCCGTGTATTGGTACGGATGGCCCCGCTTGCTGCGGATATCCCTGAGATTGCTCTTGTCCAGGCATCTGTCACTGATGAGGCGATAGCGCGCGCCACAGCGGTGGACGCTCTGACCTCAGTGCTGAACAGTCAGCAGTCGCAAATCGACGGGATCAGCAGCAGTGTCACGCAACAGGGCACCACGCTGGCCACAATAGATGGCAAGGTGCAGGCGATGACGGGCCTGACCGCGACAACCGTCGATGTGAATGGCGAAACCCGGATTAGCGGCATTCAAGCCACCAGCTACGCCAACCCGGATGGGTCCGGCGGATCGCTGTTGAAGCTGATCGGTGACGATGTGGTGGCCGAAGGTACTCTGTCGGTCAACAAGCTGGTGGTGGGCCTTGGTAAGAACCTTCTGGGCAACACGGATTTTGCGGATGGCCTGCAAGGTTGGGGCAACACGGACGGTCTTGGAAGTGGTTGGGAAGATGCTTCTATCGGCATTCGTGCGGCTGGCAGTTCATGGGCAGGCAAATACTACCCGACTTTGGTGGTGCATCAGCAAAGTGCGGGCACCGATGGTTATCTCGACATCACCTACCACCCCGTGATGGTCAACGGCGTGGCTCCCGCATACGGCGTCTCGATTTCAGATAACGTTGGATGGGTTGAGGCAAGCGTTTACGCCTCTGCGCATCGGTGCCTTGTTGCGCTGCGCATGGAGTTCAGGAACCACAATGGCGACGTGCTGTCCTACACACCGGTGCTGGCGACCGCAACTGCCATGTCTGATTCCGGAAACCCGGATAAGTGGCCCCGTCTTTGGGGTAAGGCTGCGGTGCCCACGGGGGCGGCATATGTGACAATCCATATTCGCAAGATGGCCACCAACGCCGGAAGCAACGACAGTTGGATGTTTCTGCACAAGCCTCAGCTTGCGGAAACCACCGGAGCCGCCAGTCAGCCAGCCCCTTACAGCCCGCAAGGTTCTACCCTGATCAGCAGCAATCGCCTCGCCACGGGCGCGGTGACTGCCGATAAAATCGACGTCAATGAGCTGTCGGCCGTCTCTGCGAACATCGGTCACTTCAAGAGCGCCACCAGCGGTGAGCGCGTTGAAATTGAGGATGACCGTATCCGAGTGTTCGACAGCAGCGACGTCGCGCGGGTGGTCATTGGGAGGCTCACCTAATGTCCTATGGAATTGAGATGAGGAATGCGGACGGATCATTGGTTCTGGAAGGTCAGCAGACCCTGCCGCGCCGGGTGTTTCGCATCGGGTGGTCTACGACCTTCACCGGGTCGCTAGGCACCTTCCCGGACTTTGATGAAAACCGCGGGGCGTTGATGATGGCCCCGCTGGGGTTCCGCTACACCATCTATGACAATTTCGTACATGGCGAAAATGCAGGCCCCGACGCGCGCAGTGGCGAGTTCTTCTACAACCCAATCTCCATGCCGACACTGCACTGGGACAATTCCACCAAGGAACTGAGCGCAGTGGCCGGGGAAACCTACGGCACCAATGCGGTGTTTCTCTGGTTCGCTTGGGGCATTCACTACAGGTAGTTTTGAAATGACTTATGGGATCACTCTGCAAAACGATCTTGGTGAAACAATCACCGAGTATGAGGACGTTCTTTTTGAAATGGACAGCGGCGTCACTCGCCGCCTGCCAACTCTGCCCAGCCTCCCGGAGTTTGACAAACATCTGTTTTACAACTGGGCGACCTCGTGGGGCAGCAACCCAAAGGTGCCCCGCTTCGAGCAGATTGCAAAGGGCACCAAGTGGATCACAACGGGCCGGTCGCAGGATCTCTATAAGATCCACCGTGTCCTGACCGGCAATGACGATTGGCCCCTAAATACCTTTCCCTTTGTGAAAATGCCGACTGAGGGCATTTGGGGCATGTTGGGGGTGCCGTTCCGGTATCCCAGCAATGGGCCACGGGTCATGATGTGGGCGGTTGGAACAGACGCCACGGGCCTCCCCTTTAAGATGGCCGGTGACAATATGCCCGCCAATCTGAGCGGCAATTACGGCATGCAAATCCGCAAGCCCAGTGGCGCAGTCGCCTTTGACAGCCGCGCCAAAATGATCTCGCTCGCGGGGCATTTTTACATGTCTCAGAGCGACATGGTGGCTGTTTTGGAAAACGGGGCCACCCGCACTTACAACATCAGCTCCCCCGCGCCCGGCTCATTTGTCTGCGCGCCGCATTACACCTCGTTTCTCTACACGGGATCGGGGGCGGCATGGGTGCCGAGGCTGCGCCAAACCGACGACACCACGTTCCTTTTGGACCGCATCGCCATAGCCGAACTGCGCCCCGGTTTGGTTCCAGACGTCGGGTATGCAGGGGCATTCTTCCACGACACGACCGTCATGGTCGCGCGTAACATCTAACCAAAGCCACAGGAGAATTGGCATATGACTGAAGTCACCCCAACCCCATCTGAAGAGCCGTTTGTGTCCACCATCCCGCAGATCGCAGCGGTGCAGCAGATCATCGCTGATCTCGATACGATCCCTGACACCGTGGATGGCTTGGACATGCGCCAATTCAAGCGCATGGCCGCTGCAAGCGGTGCCACATTCGTCACCAATCTGACAGCGGTTCTGAAGCTCGGCACACCTTCAGCGTAAGGGCTATTTAAGGGCCTTTGAGGGGGCTTAAACGCCCCTTCAATCCCCTTTTCAGTCATCAACTCAAACCTATGAAATGCCAATTAATTCAAAACGACTGCAACAGGCTTCAAGATCGCTGAAAGCAGTTAGAGAACCTGATAAGTACAAGAGGTCAACACACCGAGGAGGAATGACCGATGTGGAGTGACATTCAAAGTATCTTGGATTTCGAAACCAGTTTGCTGGTGATGATTGCGATTGGCTACCTGAGTTTTCGCATCGCCTATGTTGAGCGTATTCAAGAAGAAAACACTACGCAGACAGTATTCCTCAGTGCGTGTTTCGCGGCACTCTTTCAGACCGCCGCCAATTTTCTATCTCTAGCCAATTTCTCGTCCAAACAGCTTCCTGAGATTGCCGTGATAGGCCTTTCAGCGCTACTGACGCTGCTTATCGCCATCTGGTGGCGAAGGGACGGAATGAAGCGCTACGCGAAAATGTGGAAATCTACTGGCGGAAATCACTTGGATGGATTGCATACGGTTTTAGACACCATTCGTACCGGCTCGGACTTCAAACCTACGACGTTGCTGGTGGCCGTTGATGATGGACCATTCCTTTATTGCTCCAATCTCGGGGACTTCAAGAACTTCCCTTTCGGTCCGTGCTTAATAGGCGGAGACGGATCCATAGCCATGTATGTCACACATACGATGCCTTCAGGTGGTAAGAACTGGGAGGAAACTGAGGACCACGCGCGAAATCAAATAACTATCATTCCGGCCAATCGAGTTAAGCTGATTGAAACACGCGTGGCCCCTTAGATCACTTCTTGGGTTTGGGTGGCGGAGGTGGACTCTTACCTGTTTCGCCCGGAGACGGGTTAGTGGTACCCCATGGGATGGGTTGGCCGGTCCCTGTTAGGACCGTAGTCCCAGGCGAAGGTTGAGACGAATTGATTGAGATTTTGTCAGTTGGTTCGCCTTTGGGAGGTTTATCATTCATGTGTATCTCCTAGTTGGCGGGCAGCAAAATACGCGCCCACTGCTAACAAGGCACGATTCTAGTTCACCGGAAAAGAGCAATCAGGCTGACTCCGATACTGTTCAACCGACTACTCCGTAGGGAATTTTACTCCGGAGAAGGCTGCAAACGCCCCTGCTACCCAAGTTCGGTCAAATTTAGGCAGACACCTATACTCGGGCCAACTGATTTCGAATTGCCAAACTTAGTTGGCTCGTAGCTTTTCGATCATTTCATCAACAAGGGCATAGCCTGCCCGCGACAGATGGCGGCACGTCAATAGCCTTCCGGCCTTCCAGTTCGTGAGGTGCTTTGCTGCGGGCACGCCGTGAGCGATGATCACCTTCGGATTAAGTGTCGTAAGCAGGTAGTCGAAGGCCTCTGTGCTGCTCTTCGGCATGTTCGACATGGACGTTGAGGGGGTCGCGAAAATATTGGTTTCCAATACACCCGGTATTTGTTCTGCGATCCGATCAATGCGAAGGCGTGTAGCCGAAGGCCCCTTGCCACGTCTCGCCCGTTCGTCGTCATAGTCTTTACGCCATGCATCAAGATCAAACCCGTGATCAGTTGACCAAAAGCGCCACCAGTTACCGCCAGTGGTTGCCGCGTTATACCCTACAATCCATACGCTGCAGGAGGCGGGTTTACCTCTACAGACGAAGGGTCTTTGCCCACTAGGACGACCAATAATCTCAGCAAGCCGTGTTTCAAAATCACTCATAAGGAGAAGTCTCTAAGGCACTGGGGTTAGCGCAGTCTTAAATTGGTGGATCGAGTGGTAGCTATGGCCCGCCCCTTCCCTATCGTGGGATGAAGCACGACTGTTCGCCCTGACCTCAAAGTAAGAATGTCACCGCATGGTGTGCTCAAAGCAGCTTTAAACGCCCCTTCAATCCCACTTCAGCCCAAAAACTGGTTGCTGTAAAAAAGTCCGTAAATCACTGCAAAAAAGTCCGTCACGCTACAACAACGCTACAATGGGAAACCACGGCACCCCTGCTGATGGGAAATCATGGGCGGTATGGGAAACCATGGTCCGAGCATAGCTCCCAGCGAAAACGAATCACATCAAACCATGGGATTCAGGGCTTTTCGCACCCAACCTTGCCAAAAATAGAGAACATAAGGAAAACAAAATCCACCCACCTGCTCTCGACAGAAAGAAATGCGGGAAAATAGGGGAAGTTTTTCGCGGCAACAATGAGGCATATATATGGTGTGGATGCGCGTCCACGACCCCACATCCTGCAAAAATCCTCTTTTGAGCCCTTGAACAGCTCCGCAAGATGCGACTCAAAGCACCGATTCCCACAAGAAATCCTCAAAAATCCCTTGCAGTCCCATGCATTCCCAGAGTATCCCTAATTCATCGGATGAAGACGGAGAGCACGGGGCACAAAACGACCCCAACGTCAAAATACGGCAGGTTTCATACAGGCCTTCGCTTTCATCACAAAGAGAGATCCGGCGCGCGGGCGAGCAGACATCCCCCCAGGTGGCGCGCGCAGTCGGACACCCCGCACAGCGGGTCAAGGTGGCGGGTTGATCAGTGGCAGCGGATCAACCCGCCCCTTTTAGTTTCAGGCCCCGCGTTCAGGAGGAACCGGGGAAAAGCGCGGGACGCGAGAAAGGGCGGCACATTGGGTCGCAGGTTCAGAGGCGAGAGCCACCATAAGGTGGACAGCAAGGGGCGGGTGTCTATCCCGGCCTCTTTTCGCCGTGTGCTTGAGGCCTCTGATCCGAACTGGCAGCCCGGTGACGCCCCCGAACTGGTGATCGTCTACGGCGATCAGCGCCGCCAATACCTTGAATGCTACACCATGGAAGCCATTGAAGAGGTCGACGCCAAGATCGCCGCCCTGCCCCGTGGCTCCAAGGGCCGCAAGATCCTTGAGCGCATGTTCAACGGACAGTCCCTGCCGACCACCGTGGACGAAACGGGCCGCCTTGTGCTGCCTGCAAAACTGCGCCAAAAGATCGACCTCGATGGTGAGGCCTTCTTTATCGCCTCCGGTGACACCTTCCAGATCTGGAAGCCCGAGACCTACGAAGAGGTCGAGATGGCCGAAGCCGAGAAGATGATGGAAGACCTGCCCGAAGACTTCGACCCCCTTGAATTCCTAGACGGCGCCGGAGGCGCATAACCCATGACGGACCGCACCGCTGCTCCCTCCGGTCCCCATGTTCCTGTCCTGCTGAAACCGCTTCTGGAGGCGGTGGCGCCGGTCACGGGCCGCTGGCTTGATGGCACATTCGGTGCCGGAGGCTACACCAAGGGTCTCTTGGCGGCGGGTGCCGAGCAGGTCATCGGCGTCGACCGTGACCCGCTGGCCTTCGAGATGGCGCAGGATTGGGCGGCAGAGTATGGCGCGCGCCTGGTGCTGCAACAGGGCGTGTTCTCGCGCATGGATGAATACGCCTCTGATCTGGATGGCGTGGTGCTGGACCTTGGCGTCTCCTCGATGCAGCTGGATCTGGCAGAGCGCGGCTTTTCCTTTATGAAGGACGGCCCGCTGGACATGCGTATGTCGCAAGATGGGCCGTCGGCCGCGGATCTGGTGGCCGAGCTCACCGAGGTGCAACT
Organism: Tritonibacter mobilis F1926; assembly: GCF_000376545.2. Classification (NCBI taxonomy): domain Bacteria; kingdom Pseudomonadati; phylum Pseudomonadota; class Alphaproteobacteria; order Rhodobacterales; family Paracoccaceae; genus Tritonibacter; species Tritonibacter mobilis. The sequence goes on along the minus strand of NZ_CP015230.1, from coordinate 801,841 downwards.
GGCCGATATCCTTTACAGTTTTGGCGAAGAGCGCGCCTCGCGCCGGATTGCCAAGGCGATCGTGCGGGAACGCGCGCTGGAGCCGATCACCACCACCCTGCGTCTGGCCGAAATCATCGAGAGCTGCCTGCCGCGCCCAAAACCCGGTCAGTCCCACCCGGCGACCCGCAGCTTTCAGGCGCTGCGCATCGCGGTGAATGGCGAATATGAGGAACTGATGGGCGGGCTGCTGGCCGCAGAACGCGCGCTTAAACCCGGCGGGCTGCTGGCGGTTGTAACCTTCCATTCGGTCGAGGACCGCATGGTCAAGCGCTTCTTCCAGCACCGTGCCAATAAGACCGGCAATGCCAACCGTTACGCGCCCGCAATGGAAGAGCAGCCCAGCCAGTTTGAGCTGGTGACCCGCAAGGCCGTTGGCCCCGACAAGGACGAGCTGGCGCAGAACCCGCGCTCGCGCTCGGCCCTGTTGCGCGTGGGTCGGCGCACCGATGCCGCTCCGGTAGAGATCACCGCCAAGGAACTGAGCATGCCGCAGTTGAAAGAGACGCGCTGATGAGAACCCTTGCCTATATGATGACGATCCTCGCGGTCTTTGGTCTGGCGTTCTGGGCCTACCGCGAGAATTACGCCACCCAGCAGGTGCTGAAGGAAACGCGCGTTTTGCGGGGCGATATTGCCTCTGCTCAGGTGCGGCTGAGCGTGCTGCGTGCGGAATGGGCTTATCTCAACCGTCCCGACCGCCTGCGTGATCTGGCAGAACTGAATTTTGAAAGCCTCGGCCTTCTGCCCCTGCGCCCGGAACAATTTGGCCGCGTGGATGAGGTCTCCTTCCCGCCCTCCGGTCTGGTGATTGAAGAGGGCGTCGAAGTGTCGGCCTATGGACAGGAAGCAGACGAATGATCCGCACGCCACTGCGCCCCCTCGCCCGTATCCTGCCCGCCCGTGCCCGTGGCGAGAACCCCGACCTGATCGAGCGCGAAAACATCGCCCAGCGTCACAGCGACATGGAAGCCCGCGCCCGGACCCGCGCGGAGGGCCGCCTGCTGGTGCTCGCGGCGTTCTTTGTCTGCGCTTATGTGGCGATTGGCGGACGTATGGCGGTGATGGCCACATCTGAACCTGCTGAGCCCGTCTCGGTCGGGGGCAGCGCCATTGCCAACCAGCGCGCCGATATTGTGGACCGTGAGGGCCGCATCCTTGCCACCAACTTTGAGACATTCTCGCTCTACGCACAGCCACCGCAAATGGTTGACCCGCTGGATGCCGCCGATAAGCTGGTGTCGATCTTCCCGGATCTGGACCGCGAACGCCTCGTTAAGGACTTCACAGGAAGCCGTAAGTTCCTGTGGATCAAAAAGAAAATCAGCCCTGAGCAAATGCAGGCGGTGCATGATATCGGCGACCCCGGCCTGATGTTCGGCCCGCGTGAGATGCGCCTTTATCCCAATGGCAAGCTGGCCTCCCATGTGCTCGGTGGGGCCTCCTTTGGCAAAGAAGGCGTAAATGCCGCCGAGGTGATCGGCGTTGCGGGTGTGGAAAAGCAATTCGACGACTACCTGCGCGACCCTGCCAATGGCGGCAAGCCGCTTGAGTTGAGCCTTGATCTGTCCATTCAGGACGCCACCGAAGAAGTACTTTACGGTGGCATGAAGCTGATGAACGCCAAGGGTGCGACCTCGATCCTGATGGATGTCTACACAGGCGAGGTGATCTCGGTTGCGTCGCTGCCCGATTTTGATCCCAACGAGCGCCCGCGCCCGCCCACCTCTGGTTTTGATCCGTCGGAAAGCCCGCTGTTCAACCGCGCGGTTCAGGGGGTCTATGAGCTGGGCTCCACCTTCAAGATCTTTACCGCCGCGCAAGCGATGGAGCTGGGGCTGGTCAATCCGGACACCATCATCGACATTCGCGGTCCGCTGCGCTGGGGCAAGTTCTCCATCCGCGATTTCAGCAACTACGGCAAAGAGTTGTCGGTGACGCGCATTATCGAGAAATCCTCGAACATCGGCACTGCGCGCCTTGCCCAACAGATCGGCACCGAACGCCAGCGCGCTTTCCTTGACCGTCTTGGTATGCTCAAGGCGACGCCGTTTGAGATCGTCGAAGCCTCTGGCGGCCAGCCTTTGCTGCCCAAGAACTGGTCGGAGCTTTCGACCATGACCATCTCTTATGGCCACGGTATTTCCACCACGCCGATGCATCTGGCGGCGGGCTATGCGGCAATTGCCAATGGCGGGCGTCTCGTACAGCCCACGATCCTGAAACAGAACGGCCCGCAGATGGGCGAGCGCATCGTCAGCGAAGACGTCGCGCGCGCCTCGCTCGATATGCTGCGCGGCGTTGTCAGCAGCGGCACGGCCTCGATGGCGGATGTGTCCGGCTATAGCGTCGGCGGCAAGACCGGCTCTGCCGACAAGCCCAAGCCGATGGGCGGCTATTACAAAGACAAGGTGATCGCCACATTTGCCGCCGTCTTCCCCACCGATGAGCCCAAATATGTGCTGATCGTGACGCTGGACGAGCCGGAGATCATCGCCCTCGACAAGGACCGCCGCACCGCGGGTTGGACGGCTGCCCCGGTGGCCGGCGAGATGATTGCGCGTCTCGCGCCGCTCCTTGGCCTCAGACCGCAGATTGAACCTGCCCCTGTCACTGGTGTAACCCTCACCTCAAATTAACAGGTGGGGACGCCATGACCGAAAGACCAGCGCTAAAGCTCAGCCAGTTGGGACTGACCGCAAGGGCGGGGATGGACCCGCAGATCACAGGGCTTGCGGTGGACAGCCGCGAGGTGCAGCAGGGCTTTGTTTTTGCAGCCCTTCCCGGCTCTCGGGTGCATGGTGCCAAATTCGTCGATCAGGTGCTCGATCAGGGCGCGGTTGCGATTCTCACTGACACAGCAGGGGCCGAGATCGCAGGCGAGGCAATCGCCCGCGCAGGCGCAGCACTTGTGGTGGCAGAGGACCCGCGTCAGGCGCTTTCGGGGGCAGCGGCCCTGTGGTTCGGCGGGCAACCGCCGGTGATGGCGGCGGTGACGGGCACCAATGGCAAGACCTCGGTGTCGACCTTCCTGCGCATGATCTGGACCGAGTTGGGCCATCAGGCGGTGAACCTTGGCACCACCGGCATTGAGGGCGCATGGTCGCACCCGCTCGCCCATACCACGCCCGAGCCGATCACGCTGCACCGCGCGCTCGCAGCGGCAGCAGAGGCCGGTGTGACCCACGCGGCGATGGAAGCCTCCTCGCATGGGCTGGACCAGCGACGTCTGGACGGCGTGCAACTGTCGGCGGCGGGGTTTACCAACTTCACCCAAGACCATCTGGACTACCACGAAACCTTCGAGGCCTATTTCGCCGCCAAGGCAGGTCTGTTCCGCCGGGTTCTGTCCGAAGATGGCGTGGCCGTTATCAATATGACCGATCCCAAAGGTGCGGAGATGCGCGCCATTGCCGCCGCGCGCGGCCAGGAGATTATCACCGTAGGTCGGGGACTTGGCGATATTGCCCTGATGGGCATGCGGGTTGATGCCACCGGGCAGGATATCCGGTTCACATGGCACGACCGCCCCTTTGCCAAACGGCTGAACCTCATTGGCGGCTTTCAAGCGGAAAACGTGCTGGTTGCGGCAGGGCTTGCGATTGCCAGCGGCGAAGACCCGGTGCAGGTCTTTGACACCCTCCCCCACCTCAGCACGGTCCGCGGCCGGATGGAACTGGCGGCAACGCGCGAAAACGGTGCCACGGTGTTTGTGGACTATGCCCACACCCCTGATGCGGTTGCGACGGCGATCAAGGCATTGCGCCCGCATGTTCTGGGACGTCTGGTGGCCATCGTCGGCGCAGGTGGGGACCGCGATGCGACCAAGCGCCCGTTGATGGGACAGGCCGCGCATGAAAACGCCGATGCGGTCATCGTCACCGATGACAACCCCCGTTCAGAAGATCCCGCCGCGATCCGCGCTGCCGTCATGGGCGGTGCGCCCGATGCGCTCAATGTCGGCGACCGCGCCGAAGCAATCCTGCGCGGTGTCGACATGCTGGAGCCGGGTGATGCGCTCCTGATCTGCGGCAAGGGTCATGAGAGCGGCCAGACCATTGGCTCCGATGTGTTGCCTTTTGACGATGTCGAACAGGCCAGCATGGCCGTCGCCGCATTGGACGGGAGAATGGTATGAGCCTCTGGACCTCTGCAGACGCCGCTGCCGCCACCGGGGGGCGTGCGACCTCCGACTGGGCGGTGGACGGCATCTCGATCGACACCCGCACCCTTGCGCCCGGGGATCTCTTTGTCGCGCTCAAGGCCGCGCGCGATGGGCATGACTTTGTCGCGCAGGCACTGGCCAAGGGCGCAGGCGCTGCACTGGTCTCGCATATCCCCGAAGGTGTCGCCGAAGGTTCACCCCTATTGGTGGTCGATGACGTACAGACCGCGCTTGAGGCCTTGGGCCGTGCGGGGCGTGCCCGCACCAAAGCCCGCGTGGTGGCGGTGACCGGATCGGTCGGCAAGACCTCCACCAAGGAAATGCTCGCCGCGATGCTCGCGCCTCAGGGGCGCACCCATGCGGCGGTGGCCAGCTATAACAACCACTGGGGCGTGCCGCTGACACTGGCGCGGATGCCTGCGGATACGGAATTCGCGGTGATCGAGCTCGGCATGAACCACCCCGGCGAGATCGCGCCGCTGTCGCGCCAGGCTCGCCCGCATGTGGCGCTGGTGACGACCGTGGCCGCCGTGCACCTTGAGGCCTTTGAGGATGTGGCCGGGATCGCCCGTGAAAAGGCCGCCATCATCGAAGGGCTGGAGCCGGGCGGCATCGCGGTGCTGAACGCCGATCTGGACGAAACCCCGGTGCTGCGCGCCGTGGCAGAGGCCGCAGGCATCGAGACCCGCTGGTTTGGCCAGAGCGCCGACGCCTATCGCCTCAAGGATGCAGAGCTCGACGGGGATGTGACCCGCGCGCATCTGTCGCTGGCCGGGCGCGACGTCACCGCCAACATTCAATCGCTGGGCACGCATTTTGCCATGAACGCCACCGGCGCGCTGGCATCGGTGCTGGCGCTTGGCGGCGATCTTGATCTGGCGCTGGCCGGGCTGGCGGGATGGTCGCCGGTCAAAGGGCGCGGCGCGCGGTTCAGTGTGGATTTGCCCTCGGGGCCGGTGGCGGTGCTGGATGATGCCTATAACGCCAACCCGACCTCGATGGCCGCAGCACTGACGGTGCTGGCTGCCACCCCGACCACGGGCCGCAGGATCGCCTATCTGGCCGATATGAAAGAGCTTGGCCCGCAAGAGGCCGAGTTGCACGCCGCCCTCGCCGCGCATCCTGCACTGGATCGCATCGATCAGATCCACTGCATCGGCCCCTTGATGAAACACCTCTTTGACGCGCTGCCCGCGACCAAGCGCGGCATATGGGTTGAGACCTCGGCCGAGGCCGCCGCTGCCCTGCCCGCCCATATCAGCGGCGGCGATGCGGTGCTGGCAAAAGGGTCGCTGTCGATGGCGGTGGCGCGCGTGGTTGACGCGATCCGGGAAATCGGTCAAGGCAACCCACCTTCGTGAATCGTAAAGATAGACCACATTAAAACAGGAACCGCACTGGAATGCTCTATTGGTTGACCGCACTGTCGGACGGGGGGGATTTCTTTAACCTCTTCCGCTACATCACCTTCCGCGCAGGCGGAGCCTTCCTGACCGCGCTGATCTTTGGCTTTGTCTTCGGCAAGCCCCTGATCAATGTGCTGCGCAAGCGGCAAGGTAAGGGCCAGCCGATCCGCAATGACGGCCCGGAGGCGCATCTTGCCAAGGTCGGCACCCCCACCATGGGCGGGCTGCTGATTGTCGGAGCCTTGCTGTTTTCGACCCTCGTCTGGGCGCGCTGGGACAACCCGTTTGTGTGGCTGGTGCTGTTTGTGACGCTGTCGTTTGGCCTCATCGGGTTTGCCGATGATTATGCCAAGGTTTCAAAACAAAACACCAAAGGCGTGCCCGGCAAGGTGCGTCTGCTGCTCGGTTTCCTGATTGCAATCGTGGCCGCGCTCTGGGCGAGCTGGAACCACCCGGCGGAGCTGCAAAACCAATTGGCGATGCCGATTTTCAAGGACGTTTTGCTGAACCTTGGCTATCTCTATGTGCCGTTCTGCATCTGCGTGATCGTGGGCGCGGCCAATGCGGTGAACCTGACCGATGGTCTGGACGGGCTGGCCATTATGCCGGTGATGATCGCGGCCGGAACGCTTGGCATCATCGCCTATGCGGTGGGGCGCGTTGACTTTTCCGAATATCTCGACGTGCATTACGTGCCGGGCACCGGTGAGATCCTGATCTTCACCTCTGCGCTCTTTGGCGGGGGGCTTGGGTTCCTGTGGTACAACGCCCCGCCGGCTGCAGTGTTCATGGGCGACACCGGATCGCTGGCCTTGGGTGGCGCACTGGGGGCGATTGCGATCTCGACCAAACACGAGCTGGTGCTGGCCATTGTCGGCGGTCTTTTTGTGGTCGAAGCGCTGTCGGTGATCATTCAGGTGCTTTACTTCAAACGCACTGGCAAACGGGTGTTTTTGATGGCGCCGATCCATCACCACTATGAGAAAAAAGGCTGGGCGGAGCCGACGATCGTGATCCGGTTCTGGATCATCTCGCTGATCCTCGCGATGATCGGTCTGGCAACGCTGAAGGTGCGCTGAGCCACGCCGAAGGGACGCTTGCAGCCTGAGCCGCAGCGTCTGTTTAACATCTGAGCTATGAAAGCCGCGCGGGGGAAACCTTGGCGCGGCTTCGTTCATTAAGGATGACGGCGCCGCCATAGGGGCGGAGCATCGGCTGACCCCGAAAAGTCAGATCCTGTGAGCCTCAATCGGACCCGCCCTGCACCCAATGAGGGGGTGGTCTCTGGGGGCCGGTCTCCTGTGATATGTCGCGACACCCGCCAGCATAGGGCAACGGGGTGAAAACACCCTGAGCAGAGCGCGCGGTGGGGGCGCAACGGCAGAGGGCGGTTGAAAAGCAATCTGGCGAGGCGCGAGAGATCCCGGCTCAAGTTTCAGAGCTGCTTAACTGCCTGTTTCACCAACCTGAGGCACCGAGAAGAAAGATAAGGCGCCACCGCGTCAATGCCCAGATCGCGGCGGCTGAGAAAGACCGCCAGAGCGAACGCTCTGGTGGGTTGGGTCATATAGCCACTCCAGCCTGCTTCATCGGCTGCCTGCAATTGAAACACGCCAAAACCTGCGATGATACATCCCAGATCGGTCGCCAGTTCATGTGCCCCCGCACCTCCTGGGACGTCATCAACCCAATTGTCCAGCCGCGCGTGCATCAGCTCATGTGCCAGAGTATTCACGAACTGCAGCGGATATTTCATCTGCTCCGGGTCGTAGTGAATGACGGGGATGCCTGCGCTGTTGTCATAAGCCCCTGCAACTGACGAGAGCGCATTATAGTCGAGGCGATATTCACCCGGCAAAACATCAAGAGGAACAATTTCGATCCGCTGATCTATTTTCATATGCCGTTGAATATCCGCAAGTACCTGTTCTGCGGTATCTTGCCCAATTCCCTTAGGTGCCTGAAAGAATGCACGAGTTGGCAGAACAAGCTGATCAGGTGGTTCAAACCTGTCATCGAACCAATCAAAGCAATCGAATATCCAGGAGCGCATGTCTTCTGAAACACGTGAACGGAACCCAAACACCGGCGCCTCCTGAATATTGAAAATCACAATTTGAATGCATATCTAAGATAGCCTATCGCCAAACTCAGTGCACAAAAAAACCTTTTAGTCAAAATCTTATGCGCCGGTCCGCAGAGGATAAATCCTTAGCGCCCCTACGCCATGCCGCCTTCGACCAGTCCCTTGGCGATGCGCGCGTAGGCCTCGGCCATGACGCCCTCTCCAGCGGCGATGGGCGTGCCGTTGTCGCCGGCCAGCCGGGTCTCCAGATCAATCGGCAAGGCCCCGAGGAGCGGCAGGCCCAGGTCCTTGGCTTCGGCCGCGACGCCGCCGTTGCCAAATATATTATGGGTGCCGCCGCAATCGGGGCAGGTAAAGAAAGACATATTCTCAATGAGGCCCAGCACCGGGGTTTTGAGCGTGTTGAACATATCGAGCGCCTTACGGGCATCCAGAAGGGCGACATCCTGTGGGGTGGAGACCACGATCGCGCCTGACAGTTCGGCCTTGGTGCAGAGCGTGAGTTGCACGTCTCCCGTGCCCGGCGGCAGGTCGACGATCAACACATCCAACTCGCCCCAGTTCACTTGCCCCAGCATCTGCTGCAGCGCCCCCATCAGCATCGGCCCGCGCCAGACCACGGCCTTGCGCTCCTCGACCATAAAGCCAATCGACATCACCGTGACCCCATGGGCATGGAGCGGCTCTATGGTGGTGCCATCGGGGCTGGCCGGACGGCCAGAGACCCCCATCATGCGCGGCTGGGACGGCCCGTAAATATCAGCGTCCAAGAGCCCGACCTTGCGCCCCTGCCGGGCCAGCGCCACCGCGAGATTGGCGCTGACGGTCGATTTGCCAACGCCGCCTTTGCCCGAGGCCACCGCGAGGATGCGCCCGACGCCCGAGGGTTTCATCGGCGCGGCCTGCGGTTTGGGGTGACCGCCGAGTTTAAGACTGGGGGCAGCTTTTTGCGGCGCGGGGCCATGGGCGGTCAGCACCACCGAGACCTCCTCGACGCCGGGCAGTTCTTTTACGCAGGCCTCGGCGGCGCGGCGCAGGGTTTCCATCTGGGCGGCCATCTCTGGCGAGGGGGCTTCAATCACGAATCTCACCGTGCTGCCCTCGATACTGAGGGCGCGCAGCATGTCGCGCGACACCAATGTGCCCCCGCCCGGAAGCGCAAGACGGTCCAATGCGGTGCGAATCTCTTCCTTGGTGACCGACATGGGGGAAACTCCTGTTTTGTGCCAAATTCGGGGCCGTGACAGATATAGGCATGCTGCGTCCGCCTGCCCAAGCGTCAAATTGCCCGCATGGGGGCGCAGGCGACCATTTGTTGCCCGTGTATACATCAATCTGAAAGATTGTCGCTCAGCCATTGGGCAAAAGTAGAAAAATATCGTATCTACCCATGCACTTGCTGCATAGCAGAATTGTCCATTCCCCGGATTGTGCATTTGCAGCATTTCATTATCTTAAGGATCAACAGAGACACAGACAGTCAGTCGGGCACACGGTCCGGACGACACATAAGCGAGACGAGACGATGGCAATTCTGAACACGATCCATGCACCCAAATCCTTCACCACCGGCGGTGTGACCGGGATGATTGAGGCTGCTCGTGCCCGCTTTGCGCAATATCGCGTTTACCGCAAGACGCTGAGCGAGCTGGGCGAGCTGAGCAACCGCGAACTGGCGGATCTGGGTCTCAACCGCTCCATGCTGAAGCGCATTGCTCTTGAAGCTGCGTACGGCGAGGTTAAGTAAAGAACAAACGAGATCAGGTCCTTTCTCCTCCTCCCTTAAGGACCTGTCCTACGCGGTGGCATCCTCCTCCTCCCTGATGCCACCGCACCTAATACCGGCGAGAGCCGGAACCAGATGCACCGGGTTTCCTCCTCCCTTTTAACCTGGTGTTTGACAGAACGGCGGTGCCCTCTCCTCCTCCCTGGGCGCCGCCGTTTCCTGTTGTGGGGAGGCAAGTTTCCTAGTGTGCTCTTGTGATGCTGCGCGGGGTCTGACGGGCCTCCCCTTCCAACCCGCATTGCACGCGCGCCATCTCCCCAGAGTTTATTCAGACATCATTCCGTGCCGCACCGGCAGCGTTGTGACGGCGGATCGTGTCACCCTGCTGGTGGTCATACCGACACCCTTGGGCATCCAATTCTATCAAGGCTGAACAGTTTAACTGACACCTTCCGAATTGCCGCAAGCGGACACATATGTATAGACGGTTGGGGGGAATGCGGACAAAGTGAGCTTTCGCTGCGACGGTGCCAATGGCGGCTGCAAGGTTCGGCTAAGGTAGTGACACAACGTCAGGCGCAACCTAACGTAGACATATGAACGCAACGAACAATCAAATGCAAAAGATCATATTTGGTCTCGGCTCAGACACTTGGCATGGTTTTTCAACTGAAAGTATTTGGGCAACCAATCTTGGTTCCGGTGTCCATCAGATTGAGAATTCGCCGTTCTTTGCAAAAGGCATCAGCTTAAGGGACGCAGTCATGACGAGCCAGGTTGAAGGCCAAATAAAAGTTGTCGGCCTCGGTCCAAAATCTGGGCATTCCACGTACCGAATTCTTGTTGCGCAGGGCAAACATGATCCAACGCTGTTTGCCGAACTTTGGGAGCCACTCGAGCGCCTTGGATGCTCATACGAACACGGAGACTTTGGATACCAACTGTACGCGGTAGACGTTCCCAAGAAAGTAGAGATCGAAATCGCGTATGCGTTTTTGGAACGCGGAGAGCAAAAAGGCGCATGGGATTTCGAAGAAGGCCACTGCGGTCATTTGTGACAGCAACTTGCATTGATTGTGTGCATGACCGCAATGAAGCAGCCATTCGTGCATTCCGCAGCACTCAGTAAAATGGACTCTCTACCGACCTTCACCGCACGCTGCCCCAATGTCAGCACTGGCGGTTTGATTGCTCAGGAATGTCGGTCCTCACTGAACATACCTGTCGATTTCCGCTGCACATGGATGATCAGTTTGCTGTCGGACAGCAGTCACGCCACGCGTCATGATGCGGCTGATCGGCGCTTTGATTTCATCTGAGAGGTTGCATCTGGGGGATGGCCGGATCGGATCACCTTAGGCGATCCGACCGCCTCATGTTGCAGTGATGCGTTCAGAACGGGATGTCATCGCTTGCAGAGACAAATCGCGCGACCACTTTTTTGGTGCCCGCTTTTTCGAAATCCACCTCCAGCTTGTCGCCTTCCATGCCGATGATGGCGCCGTAGCCGAATTTCTGATGAAACACCCGTTCGCCAATGGTGAAGCTTGAGGTGGCAGTCAGATCAATAATCTGTGCATCGCTCTTGCGGGGCTTGGAATAGCCGCGCTCTGCCGTGCGCGCCTGCATGCGTTTCCAGCCGGGCGAATTATACCCATCCGCATTGCTCATCCGTTCTTCGATGGTGGAGCGCACCGGGGGGTCTGCCGCAGAGGGCGCAGCCGCGCCATAACCGCCACCATAAAGGCCCGGAGGTGTGAGCACTTCCACATGCTCTTCGGGCAGCTCGTCGATGAAACGCGAGGGCAATTGCGACTGCCACTGGCCAAACACCCGCCGGTTGCCCGCAAAGGAGATCGTGCAAACCTCCTCGGCCCGGGTGATGCCCACATAGGCCAGGCGGCGCTCCTCTTCGAGGCCCTTAAGGCCGCTTTCATCCATAGAGCGTTGCGACGGAAACAGCCCATCCTCCCAGCCCGGCAGGAACACCGCCGGGAACTCCAGCCCCTTGGCGGCATGCAGCGTCATGATCGACACTTTTTGCTCGGCGTCTTGCTTGTCATTGTCCATCACAAGGCTGACGTGTTCGAGGAACCCTTGCAGATTGTCGAAGTTTTCCAGCGCCTTGACCAGTTCCTTGAGGTTCTCGAGTCGTCCGGGGCTGTCGGGGTTCTTGTCCGCCTGCCACATGGCGGTATAGCCGCTCTCATCCAAGATGATCTCGGCCAGCTCAACATGAGAGACCTCCGTGCGGGCCTGAAATTCCTCAAAGCTCTGCACGCCCTCAAGAACCGCATCCTCGTCACCGTCATTCGGGATCACGGCGCGGGTCATCTGCCCCCAGCGGGCGATGTTTTCAACGAGGCGGCGCAGGGCGGCCCCGCCCTTGCCCTTGATCAACCCGTCCTCGACCGCGAGGCGCGCGCCTTCAATAAGGGAGACGCCGTTTTCGCGCGCGACCATCTGGATGGTCTGCTGTGCCTTGTCGCCAAGGCCGCGTTTGGGTGTGTTGACGATGCGCTCAAACGCCAGATCATCCTCGGGCGAGATCACCACGCGGAAATAGGCCATGGCATCGCGGATTTCCAACCGCTCGTAAAAGCGCGGACCGCCAATGACGCGGTAGGGCAGACCAATGGTCAGAAACCGGTCCTCAAAGGCGCGCATCTGATGCGAGGCGCGCACGAGGATCGCCATTTCATTGAGGCCATACTGGCGCATACCACGGGTGCCGCGCTGCATCGCCTCGATTTCTTCACCGATCCAGCGGGCCTCTTCCTCGCCGTCCCAATGGCCGATCAGGCGGACCTTTTCGCCGCCGTCGGCTTCGGTCCAGAGTTCCTTGCCCAAGCGGCCCTCATTGCCGCGAATGACGCCGGAGGCGGCGGAGAGGATATGTTTGGTGGAGCGGTAGTTTTGCTCCAGCCGGATTACCTTGGCGCCGGAGAAATCCTTTTCAAACCGCAGGATATTGCCCACCTCAGCGCCGCGCCAGCCGTAGATCGACTGGTCGTCATCACCGACGCAGCAGATGTTTTTGTGCCCCGAGGCCAAGAGCCGCAGCCAGAGGTATTGGGCGACGTTGGTATCCTGATACTCGTCCACGAGGATGTAGCGGAACCAGCGGTGGTATTGCGCCAGAAGATCCGGGTTGTTCTGGAAAATCTCAACGCAGTGCAGCAGGAGGTCGCCAAAATCGACCGCGTTCAGCTCTTTGAGGCGGGTCTGATACTGGTCATAGAACTCGGTGCCACGATGATTATAGGCCGCCGCATCCCCCGCGGGCACCTTGGCAGGCGTCAGCGCGCGGTTTTTCCAGTCGTCGATGATGTTGGCGAGCATCCGCGCGGGCCAGCGCTTGTCGTCGATGCCTGCCGCAGAGATGAGCTGTTTCAGCAGGCGGATCTGGTCGTCGGTATCCAGAATGGTGAAGTTGGATTTCAACCCCACCAGTTCCGCGTGACGGCGCAGGAGCTTGACGCAGATCGAGTGGAAGGTGCCGAGCCAGGGCATGCCCTCGGCGGGCTGACCAAGCATGCGGCCCACGCGTTCCTTCATTTCGCGGGCGGCCTTGTTGGTGAAGGTCACCGCGAGGATCTCGTTGGTGCGCGCCCTGTTGGTGGTCAACAGATGCACGATACGGGTGGTCAGCGCCTTGGTCTTGCCAGTGCCCGCGCCCGCCAGCATCAGCACCGGGCCGTCCAGCGTTTCCACCGCCTCGCGTTGGGCGTCGTTCAGACCGTCCATATAGCGTGTGGAGCCTGCGGCCATGGCGCGGGCGGACAGCGATGCGCCCTCAAAGGCGTCCATTTCGTCAAATGTGCTCATGCGGCGATCCTAACCTGTTTCACAGTGGACGGGAAGAGGTCTGTTCATGCTCCGTTCCGCGCAAATTCCGATACGGCCTTATGGTGCTGCGCCCCCGGCTCCGTAAGGCGCATAACAGCACGGGGGTGCGAAATAAAGCGGGGCCATGTCCCGCCATCGCGGCATGCAGATGGTCCAAAGGATAGGTAATCTGAGCCAAAGCAGCGCGCGCTGTTCCCATGCCAGAGTCAAGTGACGGCAAACACCGCCTATACTGAACGCACCACCACAAAGGTGTAAAACAGGCGGAGAACGCACGCCATGCGCAGAATAATGTACCTAAGCCGCGCCAGCAGCACCATGACAGCAGAAAAAGCCGCTGCCATTGCTGAAAAGTCGCGCCGCAAGAACGAAAGCCTCGGCATCACCGGGGTTTTGGCGCTTGAGGATGGGGTGTTTCTGCAAATCCTCGAAGGGCCGGACATGGCGGTGGCTCAGCGCTTTGACGCGATCCGCGGGGATTTCCGCCATCAGGCGTTTATTACGCTGTCGGACGGGCCGGTCCAGTCGCGCTGTTATCCGGGCCAGCCGATGCAAATTGTGGTATCGGAGGCGTTGCCACAAGTAGCGCGGGAGGCGCTGCTGTCGCTTTATGATCTGGCGCCGAAAGCGCCGCCCAAAACCCTGAGGCAGCTTCTGCCCTCGTTCACCCAGTGAGCTTTGCCAGTCATCTTATCCAGTGATCGGAGCTCCGCGCGGCCAGTTCTTTTTGCCCATCCCTTTGCCAGTCCTCTAATACCCGCGTCAGATGCGCAACCGCTGGACATGCGCAGTATTCTGGGAACAATGGCCGCATGAATTTGGATCAACGTTTCCCCGGCCTTGATGATCTGCGCGCCAAGGCCCGCGCGCGCCTGCCCCGCTTTGTTTGGGAGTATCTCGACAGCGCCACCGGGCGAGAAGCCACGCAGGCGCGCAATCGCCGCTGCCTTGACCGGATCGGGCTGATGCCTGCGATCCTGGGTGGCCCGCAGGAGATGGACCTGAGCACCACGCTGTTTGGCACCAGACTGCCGCGCCCCTTTGGCATTGCGCCGGTGGGGATGTCGGGGCTGATCTGGCCCGACGCCGAAGGTCATCTGGCCCGTCATGCGGCGGCAACCCAGATCCCCTATGGGCTCTCGACAGTGGCGAGCCAAAGCCCCGAGGATCTGGCCCCGCATCTGGGCGAACAGGGTTGGTTTCAGATGTATCCGCCCAAGGATGAGGGCATCCGCAAGGATATGCTGGCACGCGCCCGCGCGGCCGGGTTCAAGGTCCTGGTGCTGACAGTCGATGTGCCGGTGGCCTCGCGCCGGGAACGGCAGGTGCGGTCGGGGCTGACACAACCACCCCGGCTGACCCCGCGCCTGCTGGCACAGGTGGCGATGCGCCCTACATGGGCGCTGGGGATGGCGCGGCAACATCGCGGCGATGGCGGCATGCCGCATATGCGCACGCTGGACAAATACATCGAGGGCGCGGCCTCGGCGCTGTCGTCGACCGCGCATATTGGCTATTTGCTGCGCACCGCGCCCGATTGGGATTACTTGCAGTGGCTGCGCGACCATTGGGAGGGGCCTTTGGTGGTCAAGGGCGTGCTGGATGCGCGCGACGTGCCCCGGCTGGAGGCGGCAGGGGTTGATGCGATCTGGATCTCTAACCACGCGGGCCGTCAGTTTGATGCGGCCCCTGCCCCGATTGAGGTGCTGGAAGAGATGCGCGCCGCCACCCACCTGCCGCTGATCCTCGATAGCGGCATTGAGGGCGGGCTGGATATCCTGCGCGCCATGGCGCTGGGGGCGGATTTTGTGATGCTGGGGCGGGCGTGGCACTATGCGCTTGCAGCATTGGGGGCCGCGGGACCGGCGCATCTGCATGACATCCTGAGCAAGGATCTGAGCGCCAATATGGGACAGCTGGGCATCAGCACGCTGGCAGAGCTGCGCGACCTCAGGCGCCTGCATCTGGACTAAGCGCCAATAAGTTAAGGCGCGATCCTCGCCCAAGGACCGCGCCTCCCCCGCCTATCCCCCCGGGTCAGACTGGTTGTTATGGGTGTCGCGCTGACGCGCCCGATCTTAGGCCGCCAGCAATTGTTTAAAGCTGGCCAGGAAGTCGCGCACCACTTGGCGCACCGTCAGATCGCGACCACGCAGGGCGCTGTTGATCGGCAGCAAGGCACGCAGCGGGGCGATATTCTCGCCGCCCAGTAGCGGCAGTGCCTCGGGTGTCTCATGCACAAAAACCCAGTCTTTGAAGGCGCGCATCTGAATGTCGCGGGCTTGCAGCACCTCGAAATCGCGGTGGCGCGGATCGTCCTGAATTTTCTGGGCGCGGCGGCGGATTGCGGTCTCGTCGCCTTCGAGAATGTGCAGGAACCGGCCCTGATGCGCCACCAGCATGCCAGTTAACCCGGCCTTGCGGTTGTTGCGATGACACGCCCCCGCGATATCCGCGATCTGCTGCGCGGAGAGATCCTGAGAAGCGGTGCTGACAAAAACGAAGCGGTACATCTTTTGGGTTCCTTGGTGTGGTAGAACGAAGACCCTGCTTTGCGGTGGTCGTTGAGGATCGCGTTTTGCTGATCCGGTGCTGTTGATTAAAATTTATCCGAAATTCGCAAGAACAGAAGCACTATCCTAAAGAGTGGTTAACGCGCCAAAAGCTCAGGTTGAAAATGCTGCACTGCAAAAAAATGCGTGCGCTGGAGCCGTGGGGTGGCTACAACATCGCCAGCCCGCCTTCCCAAACGGCTTTCCGTGGCGGCAAAAACCGGGAGGTCCCGGCCAATGTTTCGCATTTCGGCAGCCTCATGCGCCGAAATTCAAGAATAAGGGACGCAAGTGAGCGCAATCATGCCGCAGATACCCAGAACCACGGATGGTCTGCGTGTCATACAGCCGTTACCACGTGCCCAACCTAGCAAGACCTCGGGGGAGAGATGACTGAGTTCAACAAAATCCTGATTGCCAACCGTGGTGAGATCGCCATCCGTGTGATGCGCGCCGCCAACGAGATGGGCAAACGTACCGTTGCTGTCTATGCGGAGGAGGACAAACTGGGCCTG
Organism: Tritonibacter mobilis F1926; assembly: GCF_000376545.2. Lineage (NCBI taxonomy): Bacteria > Pseudomonadati > Pseudomonadota > Alphaproteobacteria > Rhodobacterales > Paracoccaceae > Tritonibacter > Tritonibacter mobilis. Next base: position 785,503 of record NZ_CP015230.1, on the reverse strand, counting down.
CACCGCTTTAAGGCGGATGAAGCCTACCGCATCGGCGAGGGCCTCGGCCCGGTTGCCGCTTACCTGTCGATTGATGAGATCATTCGCGTCGCCAAGGAATGCGGCGCGGATGCGATCCATCCGGGCTATGGCCTGTTGTCGGAAAACCCCGATTTTGTGGATGCCTGCGCGCGCAACGGCATCACCTTTATCGGCCCCAAGGCCGAGACCATGCGCGCCTTGGGCGACAAGGCCAGCGCGCGCCGCGTGGCGGTAGAGGCCGGTGTTCCGGTCATTCCCGCCACCGAGGTGCTGGGCGATGACATGGACGCGATCCGCAAGGAAGCGGCTGAGGTCGGCTATCCGCTGATGCTCAAGGCGAGCTGGGGGGGCGGCGGACGCGGCATGCGTCCGATCCACTCGGAAGACGAGCTGGAAGAGAAGGTTCTGGAAGGTCGCCGCGAGGCCGAAGCCGCCTTTGGCAATGGCGAGGGGTATCTCGAAAAGATGATCACCCGCGCCCGTCACGTCGAGGTGCAGATCCTCGGCGACAAGCACGGCGAGATCTACCACCTGTTTGAGCGCGACTGCTCCGTGCAGCGGCGCAACCAGAAGGTCGTGGAACGCGCGCCTGCGCCCTATCTGACGGATGCACAACGGACCGAGATCTGCGATCTGGGCCGCAAGATCTGCCAACATGTGAACTATGAATGTGCGGGCACCGTCGAATTCCTGATGGATATGGAGACGGAGAAGTTCTACTTCATCGAGGTCAACCCGCGGGTGCAGGTGGAACACACCGTCACCGAAGAAGTCACCGGCATCGACATCGTGCAGGCGCAGATCCTGATTGCCGAGGGCAAGACCCTCGCAGAGGCCACCGGCAAGGCCAGCCAGGACGAGATCACCCTCAACGGTCACGCGCTGCAGACACGCGTCACCACCGAGGATCCGCTCAACAACTTCATCCCCGACTATGGCCGCATCACGGCCTATCGCTCTGCCACCGGCATGGGCATCCGTCTGGATGGCGGCACCGCCTATGCGGGCGGGGTGATCACGCGGTACTATGACAGCCTGCTGACCAAGGTGACGGCCAAAGCGCCGACACCGGAAAAGGCGATCGCCCGTATGGACCGCGCCCTGCGTGAATTCCGCGTGCGCGGTGTCAGCACCAACATCGCCTTTGTCGAGAACCTGCTGAAGCATCCGACCTTCCTGTCGAATGAATACACCACCAAGTTCATCGACGAGACGCCGGAGCTGTTCCAGTTCGCCAAGCGCCGTGACCGCGGCACCAAGGTGCTGACCTATATCGCGGATATCTCCGTCAACGGTCACCCGGAAACCGAAGGCCGCGCCGCCCCGCATCCCGACCTGAAAGAGCCGCGCGCCCCCAAGGTCGACAAGGGCAACACCCCCTATGGCGCTCGTAACCTGTTGGAACAAAAGGGTGCCAAGGCCGTCGCGGACTGGATGAAGGCGCAGCGGCAACTGCTGCTCACCGACACCACGATGCGTGACGGGCACCAGTCCCTGCTGGCCACCCGCATGCGCAGCCATGACATGATCAAGGTGGCGCCGGCCTATGCGCAGAACCTCAGCCAGCTGTTCTCGGTTGAATGCTGGGGCGGGGCGACGTTTGACGTGGCCTATCGCTTCTTGCAGGAATGCCCGTGGCAACGTCTGCGTGACCTGCGCGAGGCAATGCCGAACCTGATGACGCAGATGCTGCTGCGCGCCTCCAACGGGGTGGGTTACACCAACTATCCCGACAATGTGGTGCAGTTCTTTGTCAAGGAAGCCGCCAAAGGCATCGACGTCTTCCGCGTGTTTGACAGCCTCAACTGGGTCGAGAACATGCGCGTCGCCATGGACGCGGTGGTCGAGAGCGGCAAGATCTGCGAAGGCACCATCTGCTATACCGGCGACATCCTTGACCCTGAGCGCGCCAAATATGACGTGAAATACTACGTCGGCATGGCCAAGGAGTTGGAAACGGCGGGCGCCCATGTGCTGGGCCTGAAGGACATGGCGGGGCTGTTGAAACCGGCCTCTGCCAAACTGCTGATCAAGGCGCTGAAGGAAGAGGTCGGCCTGCCGATCCACTTCCACACCCATGACACCTCTGGCATTGCGGGCGCGACCATTCTGGCGGCTGCGGATGCGGGCGTCGATGCGGTGGATGCGGCAATGGATGCCTTCTCTGGCGGCACCTCGCAGCCCTGTCTGGGGTCGATCGTGGAAGCGCTGAAAAACACCGACCGCGACACCGGGCTGGACATCGGCAACATCCGCGAAATCTCGGAATACTGGGAAAACGTGCGCGCGCAATATGCAGCCTTCGAGAGCGGCCTGATGGCCCCGGCCTCCGAGGTCTATCTGCACGAGATGCCCGGCGGCCAGTTCACCAACCTCAAGGCACAGGCGCGCAGCCTTGGTCTGGAGGAGCGCTGGCACGAGGTCGCCCAGACCTATGCCGATGTGAACCAGATGTTTGGTGACATCGTCAAAGTGACCCCCTCCTCCAAGGTGGTTGGCGACATGGCGCTGATGATGGTCTCTCAGGGCCTGACCCGCGCGCAGGTCGAGGACCCGAAATCCGACGTCTCCTTCCCCGACTCTGTGGTGGACATGATGCGCGGCAACCTCGGCCAGCCTCCGGGCGGGTTCCCCGAAGGCATCGTCAAGAAGGTGCTGAAGGGCGAGGCCCCCAATCTTGAACGCCCCGGCGCGCATCTGGAGCCTGTCGACATTGAAAGCACCCGCGCGGAGCTGTCCAAAGAGCTCGAAGGCTTCAAGGTCGATGACGAGGATCTGAACGGCTATCTGATGTATCCCAAGGTGTTCCTGGATTACATGGGGCGCCACCGCCAGTATGGCCCGGTGCGGTCCCTGCCAACACGGACGTTCTTTTACGGCATGGAGCCGGGTGACGAGATCACCGCCGAGATCGACCCCGGCAAGACGCTGGAAATCCGCCTGCAAGCCATCGGCGAGACCGATGAACAGGGCGAGGTGAAGGTGTTCTTTGAACTGAACGGCCAGCCGCGTGTCATCCGGGTGCCCAACCGTCTGGTGAAATCCTCCACCGCGCAGCGCCCCAAGGCCGAAGTGGGCAATGCCAACCACATCGGCGCGCCGATGCCCGGTGTCGTGGCCTCCATTGGGGTGCAGGTGGGCCAGCAGGTGCATGAGGGCGACCTTCTGCTGACCATCGAGGCGATGAAGATGGAAACCGGCCTGCATGCTGAGCGCGACGCGGTGGTGAAGGCCGTGCACGTCCAGCCCGGCGGTCAGATCGACGCCAAGGATCTGCTGGTCGAGCTGGAGTAAACCAGCGCGTCTGCATCCAGACACAGACCACTGATACAAAATGCAAAGAGGGGCGGCCAAAGACCGCCCCTCTTCTATTAAGCGCGTGTACCGATCAGAACCGGTAGGACGCGCGCAATTGAACTTTGTCCGTATCAAGATCTGCGCCCGCGACGCCGCCGGCATCGCTGAAGTCGCTCTTGGTGTATTCAAGACCCACGCTGAACCGTTCGCTGACGAGGTATTCCGCGCCCACACCATAGGTGAACCCGTTCTCAGAAATATCTGCGCCACCCGAGGCAAGCGACAGATGCGACACACCTGCGGTCACGTAGGGCATGAACCGTCCCAGATCCATACCAGCGCGGGCGCGCAGCGAGGTCAGATCGCCATCACCGCCATTGTCGCCGCTGATGTCGTTATACATCAACTCACCGCCAAGCACGTAGCGGCCGAAGTCGTGGTTATAGCCGCCGTGCACACCAAAGGCGTCGAAATCCTCAGATGCAGAGGCACCGCCCAGCGACAGATCCGCTTCGCCCTGACCATATTGCAGACCGCCGTAAAAGCCGGTCCAGTCAGTATCTGGTGCAGCCGCAACCACAGGTGCGGGCGGGGTCGGCACGGGTTCGACGACCGGTTCTTCCAGATTGCCCGCCACAGCAGCGGAGGCCGAGATCGACAGGGTAGATGCTAGAATGATGCGCTTCATGATGTTGTCTCCATTTTATTGCAGCCTTTCGCTGTGTGCAGAACATGGTCTGCCGCCGGGCGGGGACAACCACTGCGCCCGTTCTTCCTGACCCCGAGCGCAAAGCCGGTATAAAATTGCCATTTTCCCAGATCTGCCTGTGCATATTCCTGCCGTTCACGCAGCTGTGTGCGCATCCCTATGGAACCTTTTGGCCCACCGCTTATCGCCAGCTGCATTCCAGCAAACCGCCGTGAGATGCGCTGAAATTGCCCCGCCTCGCATTTTCCGCTTGCAGCCTGCGACGAGATTTCCTAAATCCCGCTCACTGAATGGCAGCGCGGGCGTAGCTCAGGGGTAGAGCATAACCTTGCCAAGGTTAGGGTCGGGCGTTCGAATCGCCTCGCCCGCTCCATTCGGAACCGAAAAGGCCGCATCTTCGGATGCGGCCTTTCGCTTTTCCCTCTGGCCGCCTGCGCTCCGCACCAAGACCCAGAGGCGTGCCAATAAATTCACCCAATTCTCAATTTTTCTCTTGCAGCCTGTGACGGGATTGCCTAAATCACGCCTCACCGAATGGCAGCGCGGGCGTAGCTCAGGGGTAGAGCATAACCTTGCCAAGGTTAGGGTCGGGCGTTCGAATCGCCTCGCCCGCTCCATTCGAAATCGAAAAGGCCGCATCTTCGGATGTGGCCTTTCGCTTTTCTTGCTCCTCATCCCCGTCCTCCGCCCCTGACGAGACACAGAAGTTTTTGCCGTGATGCGCAAATTTTCCGCTTGCAGCCTCTGACAGGATTGCCTAAATCACGGCTCACCGAATGGCAGCGCGGGCGTAGCTCAGGGGTAGAGCATAACCTTGCCAAGGTTAGGGTCGGGCGTTCGAATCGCCTCGCCCGCTCCATTTGGAACCGAAAAGGCCGCATCATCCGATGCGGCTTTTCGCTTTTCAGAACAGGCGCTTGTAATTTTTGATCAAAATCCTTTGACTGGCTCTCAAATGCGCGCCAATCCTTGTCCCAACCTGTGACAGCAAAGGATTGGCCAGATGGCGAGCGTGATCTACCCGACGACGAATTTCACCGCGACGGAGCAGCTCTGCATCACCCATGGTGAGGGGATCTACGTCTATGATGACAGCGGCAAGGAATACATCGAAGGGCTCGCGGGCCTGTGGTGTACCTCGCTGGGCTATTCCAACACCGAGGTGGTGGAGGCGATCACCGAACAGCTGAACCGCCTGCCCTTCCAGCACACCTTCGGCGGCAAGACCCACGCGCCGGTGATGCAACTGGCCGAGAAGCTCAAGGCGATGGTGCCGGTGGAGGATGCTTATTTCTTCTTTGGCAACTCCGGCTCCGATGCCAATGACAGCCACTACAAGATGCTGCGCTATTACTTCAATGCGATCGGCAAGCCGCAAAAGCGCAAGATCATCACCCGAGAGCGCGGCTATCACGGCGTGACCGTGGCGGCGGGCTCGCTGACCTCCCTGCCCGCCAACCTGGCCCATTTCGACGCACCGCTGGAGGCACTGTCGATCCTGCGCGCCGATGCGCCGCATTACTACACCGGCCGTCAGGGCAATGAGACCGAGGCGCAGTTTGTCGAACGCATCCTGCAAAACCTCGAAGACCAGATCCTCGCCGAGGACCCGGAGACCATCGCCGCGATGATCGTAGAGCCGATCACCGGGGCCTCCGGCGTGATCGTCCCTCCCGAGGGCTACTACGAGGGGCTACAGGCGCTTTTGCGCAAACATGACATCCTGATCTGGGCGGATGAGGTCATCTGCGGCTTTGGCCGCACAGGTGCCGATTTCGGCTGCACCACCATGGGGATCAAACCGGATCTGATGACCTTCGCCAAACAACTGTCCTCGGCCTATTTCCCGATCTCCGCCTCGGTCATTCCCGGCTGGATGTATAAGGCGATGGTGGATCAGACCAATGAGGTCGGCGTCTTTGGCCACGGCTATACCTACTCCGGTCACCCCGCCGCCTGTGCCGCGGCCCTGAAAACGCTGGAAATCTACGAGCGCGACAAGATCTTTGACCATGCCGCCGAGGTGGGCGCATACATGCAAGCGCAGCTGCGCGAGATCTTCACCGATCACCCGCTGGTGGGCGAGGTGCGTGGCAAAGGTCTGATCGCGGCGTTGGAGCTGGTCTCCAACAAGACCACCGGCGCAACAATTGCTGGCGGCAAAGGTGGTGCTGCAGCTGTCAAAGCCTGCCAGGACGCGGGCCTGATCCTGCGCGCTGTGGCCGGAAACGCGCTGGCCTTCTGCCCGCCGCTGATCATCACAAAGGCTGAGGTGGACGAGATGCTCAAACGCACCAAGGTCGGCGTCGACACCGCCTATGAGTCCTTAAAATCCGAAGGCCTCCTGAACAGCTGACCTAAAACAAAAGGCGCCCCGACCAAAACGGGCGCCTTTCCTCTTCTAACTCTAAATATCCCGGAGCGCGAGGCAGCGCCTCGCAACAGGCTTTTCCCACAGGGAAAAGCGCACCCTGCGCGCCGCAAGGCGCTCTTTTTGGCAATCCTCAGAAGACCTTGAACGTCATTGTCGTCAGCGACCGTTCGATATTGGGGATCTGCAACAGGTGGTCATTGATATATTTGCCCACATCCTCGCCCGAGGGGATGTAGAGCTTCATCAGCAGATCATATTCCCCGCTGGTGGAATAAAGCTCCGAGTGGATCTCATGCAGCGCAATATCCTCGGCCACCTTATAGGTGGTGCCGGGTTTGCAGCGGATCTGGATAAAGACGCAGGTGGACATATCTCGCCTCAGCTTCTGTCAGGTCTGGTTGCCCGGCAACCTCGCACGCAGCGCGAAAAAGGGCAATCCCACCCCTGAGCGCCACTGATGCGCCACGAAGGCACTGCAGGGGCACAGCAATCCTGCGATCCCCCTTGAGCCTGCGCCACCCCGCACCCTATAAGCCTAGGCGACAGATTGAGGATTTCACCATGCGCACAGCCCAGGTTTCCCGCTCCACCGCCGAGACGGAGATCTCCGTCTCCGTCAACCTCGACGGCAGCGGCACATATGACAATCAAACCGGCGTTGGCTTTTTTGACCACATGCTGGACCAGCTGTCGCGCCACTCGCTGATCGACATGACCATCCGCGCCAAGGGCGATTACCACATCGACGACCACCACACCGTCGAGGACACCGGCATCGCGCTGGGTCAGGCGCTGGTGCAGGCGCTTGGTGACAAGAAAGGTATCAACCGCTACGGCGCGTGCCACTTGCCGATGGATGACGCACAGGTGCGTGCCGCGCTGGATCTTTCGGCCCGACCTTTCCTTGTGTGGAATGTGGATCTGCCCACGCAAAAAATCGGCACTTTTGACACCGAACTGGTGCGCGAGTTCTTTCAGGCGCTTGCGACCCATGGCGGCATCACCCTGCACATCGACCAGATCCATGGGGCGAACAGCCACCACATCGCCGAGGCCGCCTTCAAGGCCGTGGCCCGCGCGCTGCGCACCGCCGTCGAGGTCGACCCGCGCAAGGCCGACGCCGTGCCCTCCACCAAAGGCGCGCTCTGAGCGCTCACAGTGTGTTTTCTGATGCGAAGGCCCGGCACAGCCCGGGCCTTTTCGCTTTGATTACTTGCGTTGGTGCAGCGCTCAGCCCGCAGACACGGCACCGCGCGCCTCCCGACGCAGCAGCCACTCTGCCGCCAAGAGATTTGGCACCCAGCAGATCCATGCGATCACGGGATAGCTCGCCTCAAACCCCACAGTCGTCATGCCGATGGGCAGATAGAGCCGTAGTGTCACCGCTGCCAGCGTCAGGGCGGCAGAACGGATCATCCAGGCCCTGTGCCGGGCGAGCCTGCGTTGCAGGGCGGCGATCACCGCCATTGCCGTAGTAGCCAGCCAGACCACCGCCAGCAGCGCAAAACCAAGCCCCGCCACCACGCCTTCGGCCGTGGTATACGCCAGCCACAGGCTGGCAAGCCCGGACATGAGAACGCACAATGCATAGAGCCGCCCGCCCCATCGGTGCAGGCCCGGACGTCTGCCACGCAATCGGTGCGAAAACTGCACCGGCAACAGCGCCAGAGCCACCGGCGCCAGCCCGATATGCAGGTACAGCACCACCGGACGCGCCAGCAGGTGATGCACCATCGCCGGCATCACCAGTGACACCTCCGCCACGAGAAACCGCAGAGATCCCAATGCAATCAGAATCGACAGCGCCCAGAGTGTGCCAAGCCCCCATGCGAGGCGGCGCTTGGTCCAGAAGTGACATGTCATGCGGTGACTCCTTTACGGTCAACTTGACACTGTAAAGTAAAGATCCAACTTGACACCGTCAAGTTCCGCATCAATCCTGACTTTATGACGGCCTCACCTCCCCCCTCCCACTCCCGGCAACGGGACTTGCGCAACACCTTGGTGCGCGCCGGGATCGACCTCTTGGAAGAGGGCGGGATAGAGGCGCTGACCTTGCGCAAATGCGCCGCGCGGGCCGGTGTTTCCCATGCCGCCCCGGCGCATCATTTCGATGGGCTTGCGGGGCTGAAGGCGGCGATTGCGGCTGAAGGGTTTCGGATCTTTTCCAACTACATGCGCGAGGCGCGCGCGCAGGGCGACCAAAGCGCGCGCGGGCAACTCAAGTCGATTTGTCGGGGATATCTGCAGTTTGGCGTCGATCATGGTGGCATCCTGCGGGTGATCTTTGGCGACCGGGGGCTGGCGGGGCTGGTGCCCGGCGGCGCGCGCGAAGACGCAGACGCCTATCAGATCCTGCGCGAGGTCTGCGCGCCCTTTGTCCCCGAGGGCACCGCTGCGCGGGTGATCGAGCTGCAGGTCTGGTCGCTGATCCACGGTTTCACCATGCTGAGCCTGGCGGGCGAATTCGGTGCGCCGGGTGGTCCGCTGGAGGACGGGCTGTTTGACCAGATCCTCGGCTTGTTGAATGCGCTTGGAACATCGGGCACCGCGTGATCCCCTGCGCCTCTTGACCCTCGCGCGGTTTCCCGCCACTTCAGGGGCACATGACAATGAGGACGTCTTCCTATGCTGACCGCCATCATCGACTACGAATCCGGCAACCTGCACTCCGCCGAAAAAGCGTTTCAGCGCATGGCGGCTGAAGTCGGCGCTGGCGAGGTTGTGGTGACATCCGACGCCGATGTGGTCGCCCGCGCCGACCGGCTGGTGCTGCCGGGCGACGGTGCCTTTCCCGCCTGCGCGGCAGAGTTGCGCGGCCACAAAGGCATTTATGACGCGATGGTCGAGGCCGTAGAGGTCAAAGGCCGCCCCTTCCTTGGGATTTGTGTCGGCATGCAGTTGATGGCCACGACGGGTCACGAATATTCCGAGACGCCGGGCCTCGGCTGGGTGGGCGGCGACGTGGTGAAGATCATGCCTGAGGACGCGCGACTGAAAGTGCCGCATATGGGCTGGAACGATCTGGTGATCGACCACCCCCACCCGGTGTTTGATGGCATCTCCACGGGCGATCACTGTTATTTCGTGCACAGCTATCATTTCCGCGTCGCCACTCCCGCCGAACGGCTGGCGCATGTGGATTACGCCGGGGATGTCACGGCGGTGATCGGGCGCGACACCATGCTCGGCATGCAGTTCCACCCGGAAAAAAGCCAGCATGTCGGCCTCAGGATGATCGGCAACTTCCTCACCTGGACCCCCTGACACCCCGCTCTGATCTGGACGCCTGCCGCCCGAAGGGCGGCGCGCGCAAGGGGCCCTTGGCCGCTTGCGCGCCACCGGCAATCCCGCGCGCCCGCCCCATCGAGGGGCGGGCGCGCGGCGTTTGGCCATCACACTCAACAGATGTCAGAATACGCGACACCGGCCATGCCCATAGGGCACGTGCAGGGGGGCCAAACGCGGCCCAGCCTCAGGCCGCGCTTTGCCTCAGGGAGACCGGCGCCACGCCGTAAGCTTTGCGAAAGGCACGGGTAAACCCTTCGGGTGACTCATACGCATAGCGGCGAGCAACGGCCTCGACCCGGTCGCCCCGGAGCAGATCCTGTCGCGCCAGCGTCAACCGCCAGCGCCGCAAGTATCCCATCGGCGTCTCGTTCATTTGCGCTGAGAACAGCTCCGAGAACCGCGACAGCGACAACCCCGCCTCCTGCGCCAGATCAGCGGTGGTCCAGACCCGTCCCGGCTCATCATGCATCGACACAATCGCGCGGGCCAACCGCTGATCGGCAAGCCCTGCCAGCAGACCCGGCTCTGCGGTGCCTGCCTCGATCAGATGGCGCAGCAGCCGCACCATCAGCGCCTGTCCAAGACTGGACAGAACCGATTCCGCTCCGCAGCGATGAGCCTCAAGCTCCTGCCGCATCAGGTCCAGAATTGCGGCCAACTGCGGGGTTTGGGACAACGCCACCTCGACCCGCTGCGGCAATGCCGCCACCAAAGGGTTATGCGCCCCGTCCCAGTCCACCCGCAGCGCAAGGCAGACAGCACACGCGGCAGCCTCCGTGCCCTGCACTGTACTGCCGGGTGTAAACAGCAGGGTCTGCACCCCTGCGCGCCCTGTCAGAACACACAGATTTGCATGCGGACATGCCGCGACATCCACCCGCATCCGAAACCGAGAAATAAGACTGGTGAGACGGTCCATCACATCCTCCGCATACGCACATCCGGCGCACATCAGGATTCTAGGTCAGTTTTTTCGGAATTACCAAGCACAAATGCGTGCAATAGAGATGCCACACAGCCTACCGACCTCATGTCGGCCCCAAGCATACCGGAGTTGCCCATGCTGATCCCTCGCCAGAAAACCCCTGCCCTGTCGTTACCTTTGCTGGGCGGCGGCCAGTTCGACCTTGCCTCTGAAGTGTCCGAGCGCGGCACCGTCATCTGTTTCTATCGCGGCCTGCACTGCCCGATCTGCGCCACCTATCTGAAAGAGTTCGAAAAGCGCGCCGCAGATTTCGCCGAACGCGGCGTCAACTGCATCGCCATCAGCTCTGACGACGAGGACCGCACCCAGTTGATGGCCGAAAAGATCGAAGCCAAAAATCTGCGCTTTGCCTATGATCTGCCGCTGAATGTCGCCAAGGACTGGGGGCTTTATATCTCGACGTCGCGCGGCACCACTTCGATCGGCATTGAAGAGCCTGCGCTGTTTTCCGAGCCGGGCCTGTTCATGGTGACGCCGGAACAGACGCTCTATTATGGCTCCGTGCAGACCATGCCCTTTGTGCGCCCGCATTTTTCCGAACTGGTGGCGGCGTTGGATTTTGCCATCTCCAACAATTATCCGGCGCGCGGCGAATATACCGGCAGCGTCTGAACACTGCCGCAGTTGTCCTGCATCACCGGTCCCCTAAACCAATGTGAGCAATGGACATCGCCTTGGTAAAAAGGCATATGGGCCTGACCACTTTCACGGTCAGGCCCACTTAGACTTGTACTTGCGTTTCGAAAAATTCAGCCACCGGGACGGGCAGCATCGCTATCTGGTGCTGAGCCTGACGCCAACGCTGTTCGGCGACTGGTGCGTGGTGCAATCCACCGGCCCGATCGGCCAGCCCGGCGGGCAGGAACGACGCAACTACTGCCCCACCCTTGATGAGGCGCAATCACTGTTTGAGAGCACGCGGGAGCGGCAGGTCAAACGGGGCTTTGTACCGATCCCGGTGCAGATGGGGCTGTTCTGACCCCACCGCACTCAGGTTTGAACGCGCGTTACTTCACCCGCGTCCAGGTCTGTTTGGAACAAATCAGCCCACCCGCCACACAGCCGCGCAGGCGCAGGCTGTCGCCGCTCAGATCCATCTTGCCGATGTAGATCTTGTTGTTGGAGGGCCGCCAGACCTTGCCCTCATAGGCACCGCCGCCCTGCGGGACCATATCGATCACCAGCGTTTTTCCAAGGTTCGGGGATTTATACTCGCCGCTGTCGTTGAAGGTGCGCGCAATGGTGCCGCAAACGGCGCTGCCGCAGGGTTTCACCGCCACATGCGCGTAAGAGCCATCATCTGGCTGGGTCTTCCATGTGCCCTCGACCGGATCGGCGGCAAAGGCGGCTGTCGCCAGCCCGAGCGTCACAGCAAAGGTTGCAATCATTTGTTTCATGGTCATTCGTCCTCCCTATGGGTTTGAAGTCTGACCGAGGCGCGCGCATTCAGGCAAGATTGACCTCGGGTCGCCTTGCCTTTTGCGCCTCTCGGAACTGCCCAAGGGGTCCCTTGATGCGGCCTGCGTTGCAATTCGCCGCGACCTTGGGCAAAAGAGCAGCCGATATATCTCCTCCATGACCAAAAGGGCACAGCCGATGATCCTCTACCCTGCCATTGACCTCAAGGACGGCCAAGCCGTGCGGCTTCTGCATGGTGACATGGACAAGACCACCGTGTTCAACGACAATCCGGCCGCGCAGGCGCTGGAATTCGTGGCGGCGGGCTGTGAATGGCTGCATCTGGTGGATCTGAACGGTGCCTTCGCCGGGGAGCCGGTGAACGCCGCGCCGGTTGAGGAGATCCTGAAGCAGTGTCAGGTGCCCGCGCAGCTTGGCGGTGGTATCCGCGATATGGCGACCATCGAGCGCTGGCTCGACAAGGGGCTGGCGCGGGTGATCCTTGGCACCGTAGCGGTGGAGAACCCCGATCTGGTGCGCGAGGCGGCACGGGCGTTTCCGGGCAAGGTCGCGGTCGGAATCGACGCGCGTGGTGGCAAGGTCGCGACCAAAGGCTGGGCCGAGGAAACCGATGTCGACGTCACCGATCTGGCGAAGTCCTTTGAGGACGCGGGCGTTGCGGCGATCATCTACACCGACATCATGCGCGACGGCGCGATGAAAGGTCCAAACATTGACGCCACCGCCGCGCTGGCCAATGCGGTGTCGATCCCGGTGATCGCCTCTGGCGGCGTCTCCTCGCTTGACGATCTGCGCGCGCTAAAATCCTGCGGCGCGCCGCTCAATGGCGCGATTTCCGGTCGCGCGCTCTATGATGGCGCGATTGATCTCTCTGAGGCGCTGGCGGTCCTCAAGGGCTGATCGCCCCCTCCTAACACGACCGCGCCTGCAGCTGTCCAGTTGACCTATCGAAGCGACCGCGGAGGCGCGTGTCCTGCGGACACGCGCCTCCGCGCCCGGCCCAACGCCGAAAGATCCTCGCCAAAGGCGGGGATTGCATCGGGGGCGGGAGCCTTCCCCTCGCTGGAGAACACAGCGCTCGATCTGCGGCACCTTGCCCACTGGCGCCACACGCCTGAGCCTGTCACGCTCCCTAAAAAGGAGCCTCGCCATGCCGAAGATCGAGACCAGCTCGCTGCCAAAAACCTCCACCCTGTGGATGATGGTTCAACCGGGTGACTTCATCGATGGCTATGTGGTGGAGAGCCCCCTTGGCCCACGAGAGGCGGCGGATATCGGCCTCAGCATGCCCAAATGGGCCAGTGCCCTGCTGGCGTTGCGCAACCGCATCGTGCGCCCTTTGGGCCTCAAGACCGAAGTGAGCGATACCGGTGAAGGGGCGATTTTTCCGGTCACTTATGAAGATGCGCAGGAGGTGATCCTGGGAACCGATGACACCCACCTGAATTTCCGCATCTGCGTGCGTCAGGAGGCAGGTCGCATTCACATGGCGACTTGGGTGCACCGTAACAATTGGCTGGGACGGATCTACCTGATGGTGGTGATGCCGTTTCACATCCTGATCGTGCGCGATTCCATGCGCCGGATCGCGCGCGCAGACACGCCTGCTGCCTCAGCGCAAACGCCGCACTAACGCAGCGCTCACGCTGAGACAGGGCATTCCTCAAACCTGCTACTGCGTTGCGGCCTCCGAGAGTTTTTGCAGCGCAGCAGTCATGCCCGCGATGAATTCAGCGTTGGCTTTGATATCCAGCCCCTCGAACATCATCACCGGATCCTCATAGGTGAGCCAGACCTTGCCCTCGCTGTCCTCATAGGCCAGCGCCTTGAGCGGCAAAAACAGCCCCGCGCGCGCATCGGCCTGCATCGCCGGTGTGCCGATCTTGGGGTTGCCAAAGATCAGCAGTTGCGAGGCGGCAAGCTCTTCGCCAATGCCTTCGGCCCCTTTGGCATGATCGACGCGGGCAAAGACCGTCGCGCCTGCCTTGTCCAGCGCCATTTCGAGCGCATCCAGTGTTGCGGGCACGGAATGGCGGCTCTCGACTTTGACCAGATCCGCAAGGGCGGGCACGGCGCTCATCAGGGCAATCGCGGCAGCGGTTACAAAGGTTTTCATAAGATCTCCTCAATCACGAATGGACGATTTGGCGCAAAATCTGGCGCGCGCCACCGGGCTTCGCCAGTCACAAACGTGACAAGCGCTGAAATCGGCAAAGACCGGCCACCCTCTGGCCCGCATCTGCCCCGTGCCCCCTCGTGCAATTCGCACGCCCGCGCGCAATGCCCTCTTTTCCCGCCGCCGGTTCCGGTCCATAAGGCAAATATGCTTAAGACCCGTCTCATTCCCTGTCTCGATGTCGCCGATGGCCGTGTGGTCAAGGGCGTGAATTTTGTCGGCCTGCGTGACGCAGGCGATCCGGTGGAGGCCGCGCGCGCCTATGACGCCGCCGGTGCCGATGAGATCTGTTTCCTCGACATCCACGCGACCCATGAAAACCGCGGCACGATGTTTGACATGGTGCGCCGCACTGCCGAGCAATGCTTTGTGCCGCTCACCGTGGGCGGCGGCGTACGCACCAGGGACGATGTGCGCGCACTCCTGCTGGCGGGCGCGGACAAGGTCTCTTTCAACTCTGCTGCAGTGGCCAACCCGGATGTGATCCGCGAGGCCGCCGACCAGTTCGGCAGCCAGTGCATCGTCTGCGCCATCGACGCCAAATCCGTCGCCCCCGGTAAATGGGAGATCTTCACCCATGGCGGGCGCCGCGAAACCGGCATCGACGCGGTGGAATTTGCCCGTCTTGTAACCGCCAAGGGCGCGGGCGAGATCCTGCTGACCTCGATGGATCGCGACGGCACCAAATCGGGTTTCAACCTCGAGATGACCCGCGCGATTTCCGATGCGGTGGATGTGCCGGTGATTGCCTCTGGCGGTGTCGGCACTCTGGATCACCTCGTGGACGGTGTGACCAAAGGTGGCGCCAGCGCGGTCCTGGCTGCCTCGATCTTCCACTTCGGCGAATACACGGTGCAACAGGCCAAAGAGCACATGATTGCCAACGGCATCCCGATGAGGCTCCAATGACTCTTCTGCATGACCTCGAACAGACCATTCTGTCGCGCAAAGGCACCGATCCAGACACCAGCTGGACCGCGAAACTCTTGTCCAAAGGGCCGGAGAAATGTGCGGAGAAATTCGGTGAAGAAGCCATAGAGGCCATCATCGAGGCGGTGAAGGACAACAAAGCCGGGCTCGCGTCTGAGGGCGCGGATGTGCTCTATCATTTCCTGGTGATGCTGGCGGCGCGCGATGTGGCGCTGGATGATGTGCTTAAGGTTCTGGCCGAGCGTCAGGGCCTGAGCGGCATCGCCGAAAAAGCGGCCCGCCCCAAGGGATAGACCCTGCCGCTTTGCGAGCACTCCCCTGCCAGCAAGGAGCGACACCCTGAAGGCGCAGCAAGACGCGCCACCAAGGCCGTGGCGACTTGCGCGCGCCCCTCCGCCAGACACACCTCAGCATCGAAAACGCAGGCGATGTATTTGGCGCCGCTTGCCTCTGCTCGGTGGCGTGCGAACATAGTCTATGACGAGGGAAAGAGGGGTCAAAACCACGCACAGCATCGCCGGCGCAGGGATGCGATGTTCGTGCCCAATATCACAGAGCGCGCAAAAATCGGATAATTTTCAATCCGCTATACATGTATCATCGGGAGTTTAAATACCATCTCAAGAGTGAGATGGTGGGCGACCCTGGAATCGAACCAGGCGTGCGTCTCCGCGAGGGAGTTACAGTCCCCTGCCACACCTTGCGGCCTGTCGCCCACTGTCAGAAGCTTGTTGCACCTAACGTGGAGGCGTGATTACAAGCACCCCAATCGGGCGTCAACAGCAAAAGCACAACTTTTTTCGCCCACCTCGAATTTTGTTTTCCGGAGCGCGCCATGAACAAGAAACCCAGCAAGAAACCCTCTTGGGTGGTGGATAAAGAGAAGGCCAAGAAAGCTGCATCTGCCGAGACCGTCTGGCTTTTTGGTCTTCATGCTGTGCGCGACGCTCTGCTGAATCCAAAGCGTGAAAAACTGCGTCTTGTGGTGACATTAAATGCCCACAACAAACTGGAAGATGCGATCACCGCCTCTGGGGTCACCCCCGAAGTGGTCGACCCGCGCAAATTCTCAGTGCCCATCGATCCCGGTTCGGTGCATCAGGGGGCGGCGCTGGAAGTGAAGCCTCTGAACTGGGGGGGCCTCGATGAAAACTGTATCGGGGCTGAGGTCCCGCGTGTGCTCCTGCTGGACCGGGTGACAGATCCCCATAACGTTGGTGCGATCCTGCGCTCTGCCGAAGTATTGGGAGCCTCTGCGGTGATCGGCACCCGGCACCATTCGGCGCCAGAGACAGGCGCGCTCGCCAAGACCGCATCGGGTGCGCTGGAACGCCAGCCCTATCTGCGGATGCGCAACCTCTCGGACACCATCGTTGCACTGCAACAAATGGGGTATCTGGTGCTGGGGCTGGACGGTGAGGCCGAAGAAACCATTGAAGAGGCCGTGGCAGGGCGCACCAAAGAGCCGATTGCGCTGGTGCTTGGCGCTGAGGGGCCGGGTTTGCGGCAAAAAACCAAGGAAACCGTGGATAAACTGGTCAAAATCGACGCAGCGCGGGGTTTTGGCTCGTTGAATGTTTCAAATGCGGCTGCACTCTCCCTATATGCATCTCTGAAGGGTTGAGGCACACAGGAGGTCCCCATCGCACATAAGAGCATTCCCGGAGGCAAGCTGATCATTTGCTGCTATTGCGGCGTGCAATCGGCCTTTGTCCCTGATGCAGCCCTACATGCGCTGGTCTGTGGCACCTGTGGCGCGCCCCTCTCGGCCCAAAAACAACGCCCCCTCAGCGAACATAAGGGGGCGAAAATGCCAAAGGCGACAAAACCAGCCAAGGCGAAAAAGCCCAAGAAGTCCAAATCGGGCGACTGGGGCGCGCTCGCTTACGAGTTGGCCAATGCCAAGCTGATGAAGAAGCATAAGAAGAAAAAGAAGTCCTCCTGGAAGAAAGTCTTTGATGTGATCGAGGATATTTTCGACTGAAAGAGAGACGCGCCGGTTCAGGGCAATCGCATCTGCGCAGTTGCTGTGTCCTCAGGGCTGCAGTGGTGCGCCGCTTTGCGCACAGCGCATTCACTTTCCCGTTTAGTCCCTTTTCTGATGACGCGAGCTTGGGCATTCTCCGGCGCGATACGAACAAACGGAGACCTACCGGGTGCTGACCGACTGTCTGACATATATTCTGCGTGGCACGGGCCTTGCTTTTGCGCTTGGGGGGGCGGTGTCGCTTTTGCCCTCGACCAAAGCCAAGGCACAAACGGTGTATGTGGTGGTGCAGGATGGGCTGGCGATCGGGGGGTATGATCCGGTGTCCTTCCATGTGGCGCATGAACCGATGAAGGGGCATGAAGACCACGCCTTGATGTGGAAAGGGGCGGTCTGGCTGTTTCATTCAGCGCAAAATCAATCCCGGTTCGAGGCCAATCCTCGTGCCTTTGCACCGCGATTTGGCGGGCATTGCGCCTATGGGTTGGCGCGTGGGAAAGTTTTTGAAGGCGATCCTGACACATGGGAAATTGTGGACGGGCAGCTCTATCTTTTCCGCACGCCGCGTGGACGCAGCCTGTGGCTGGAGGATCAAAACCAGATGATTGAGGCCGCTCATGCAGAATGGCCCGACGCTCTGCATCAGGACTGATCCGCTCAGCCTGTTTTCCGCGCTGACGTCGCAGCGCGCGGTGTGGCAATGGCGCTCTTGTCAAGTTGCAAAGCTCGCACCTTATTCACGAAAACGAGAGCGCCCCTTTTTTTGGAATATAAACGCCCCAGATTCCTAATCAGACTGTGGCACTGGAACCGCCATAGATCTTTTTCACTGTCCCTCGTTCCACACCTCGCGCCCGAAGCAACTTCGGGCGCTTTTTTCTTGCTCTGTTGGGGGACCCGTTCGCCCACCCCGCGCGAGAGGGCTTGCGCGCGCTAGGCGGGGCTTACACAGTGTCTTTATGTATTCTGATGCGCTCCTGACCGATATCTTGCGCCGAACACGCAGCATTGCCGTGGTCGGGGTCTCTGCCAATCCCGTGCGACCGAGTTTTTATGTCGCCCGATACCTGTCGCTGAAAGGCTACCGGGTGATTCCGGTAAACCCCGGTCACGCTGGCAAGGAGCTCTTTGGTGAGACCGTGCGCGCGACACTTGCCGACATTGATGAGCCGGTGGATATGGTCGATATCTTTCGCCGCTCAGAAGCGGTCCCAGAGATTGTCGACGAGGCGCTTATGGCCTTTGCGTCGTTGCAAACGATCTGGATGCAGATCGGGGTCGAGCACAAAGACGCGGCGGCACAGGCTGAAGCGCGTGGCGTCACGGTGATCCAGAACCGCTGTCCCAAGATCGAATACCAACGCTTGTTTGGCGAGTTGCGGCAAGGGGGCTTTGCCACCGGGATCATATCGTCAAAGCTCTGATCCCGCCGGGGCGCTGCCCCGGACCCCGGGATATTTTTGAGAAGATGAAGGGTCTGGGCCTCAGACCGGTTGGGAAATTGCAGCCGCAACCCAAGCTACCAGCGCATCCAGATCCGGGGCGGCTTCTTGGGAGACGCCTTCGGCAAAGCTCTCGAAGGCGGCGACATTCATGCGATTGACGCCGCAGACCACGGGCAGCCCCATGGCCAGCGCCTCACCGATGAGGGGGCGCATGCCGCGCCCGTCGGCCTCGTGTTTACCGAATTTGTTGACGATCAGGACTTGTGGGGCCGGTGTTGCGTCCAGCGCGCTGGTCACAAGGCCAACGGCGCGTTCGAGCGCCTCTGGGTTGAGGCGACAGCCGCGGGCCCCTTCGCCCAGCGATTGCGAGATGCGGATGGTTTCGCCATCGGGCAACACGCGCACATCCATATCACAAAGCTTGTTGTCATAGCATTCGGTATTGGTCTGCACGATGCCTGCGGTGCGGATACCCTGTGCGGCGAGCCGCTCTGCCAGAGCGGTCAGCAGGCGATCCGTGGCGCCGCGTTCGGTGGTCATCACATAGGCAAGCTGCATGGGGTCGTCCTTTGCATGTCGTCCGCGCGAGCCTAGCGTGAAAGATATGCCGCCGCCAGAGCGCTGTTGTCGCAGATTAGCGCGTGCCGTGCGTTCCCGCGGCCATGGCGCTGAGGCCCAGCCGTTCAAACAGCGCCTCGTCCGCGTCCTCTTCTGGATTGTCCGCGGTCAGGAGCGTGTCGCCCATAAAGATGGAATTGGCCCCGGCAAAAATGCACATCGCCTGCAGTTCATCGCTCATTTCGGTGCGCCCGGCCGAGAGCCGCACATGCGCGCGCGGCATCAGGATGCGGGCCAGCGCAATGGTGCGGACGAATTCGATCGGATCGAGCGGAGGCGTGTCGGCCAGTGGCGTATCTGCCATCGGAATCAGCATGTTGATCGGCACCGATTGCGGATGTTCCGGCAGCGTCGCGAGGCTCAACAGCATGTCGATCCGGTCGCCGCGCTCTTCGCCCATGCCAAGAATACCGCCAGAGCAGACGTTGATGCCGGCCTCGCGCACCCGCGCCAGGGTTTCCAGCCGGTCCGCAAAGCTGCGGGTGGTGATGACCTCCGGGTAGTAGCGCTCCGAGGTGTCGATGTTGTGATTGTAGTAATCCAAACCCGCATCCCGCAGGCGCAGCACCTGATCCTGCTCCAGCATACCCAGCGTCATGCAGGTCTCCATCCCCAGCGCCTTGACGCCTTCGATCATCGCTTCCAGCTGAGCCATGTCGCGCGCCTTGGGGCTGCGCCATGCCGCGCCCATGCAGTAGCGCGTGGCACCAGCGGCGCGGGCCTTCTTGGCCTCGGCGATGACACGCTGCACCTCGATCAGTTTGGACGCCGGAAGCTGCGCGCCATTGCGTGCCGATTGCGAGCAATAGGCGCAATCCTCGGCGCAGCCGCCGGTCTTGATCGACAGGAGGCGCGATTTCTGCACCGCGTTGGGATCAAACATCTGGCGGTGCAGACTCTGGGCCTGAAACAGCAGATCCATGAAGGGTTGGGCATAAATCTCTTCTGCCTCCTGCCGGGTCCAGTCGGTGCGGATAAGGGGCGTATCGAGCATGGAGAAACCTCGCTGGGCAGATGGCAGGGAACACGTCAAAGGCGATTTCTAATTTTATAGATAATATATAAAATGAGTCGCAAGAGTTTAAATCCTTGATTTTTCGTCGCCTTGAAGACGTCTCGCGCGCCTGAGCGCCCGGCAGACGCGAAAAGGGGCCCATTGAAAGGGCGATGGAAAATCCGCTTGACGCACCACGTCCCCCTCCCCTACCCCTAAGGCACGCAGGGGAGT
This sequence comes from Tritonibacter mobilis F1926, assembly GCF_000376545.2. Lineage (NCBI taxonomy): Bacteria > Pseudomonadati > Pseudomonadota > Alphaproteobacteria > Rhodobacterales > Paracoccaceae > Tritonibacter > Tritonibacter mobilis. The sequence goes on along the minus strand of NZ_CP015230.1, from coordinate 765,023 downwards.
CCCGCCGAGGGGACTGAGAGGCAGACAGGGAAAAATCCCGGTGACGCGACCCTTAGAACCTGACCCAGTTGATACTGGCGTAGGAAGCTAGGACAGCCGCGCACCGCTCCCGTTCAGGGCGCGTTCGCGCTGATCTGATACGGCAGGATCTGAACACCCTGCCCCGTTTTCCTTAGGCCCGGCTCAATTGGTGTTTTTGAGAATGGACTCGAGGAGCACCAAGATGAACGTCCCCAACCCAAAGATCACCACAGGCGCATTGCCCGCCTCTCGTAAGATCTATGTGGCAGGCGAGATGCATGAAGGCATCCGCGTGCCGATGCGCGAAATTGCCACCCACCCCACCGCGGGCGAGGCGCCGCTGCCGGTCTATGACAGCTCCGGGCCCTATACTGACCCCGATGTGGTGACCGACATTCGCGACGGATTGGCCCCGTTGCGCGCGGCGTGGATCAAGGCGCGCGGCGATGTTGAGGCATACACTGGCCGGGATGTGACCGCTGCAGACAATGGCTTTGTCGCAGGCGACCGGCTGGTGCCGGAATTCCCTGTAAAACCGGCCCCTCTGCGCGGGGCGAATGATGCAGCACCAACCCAGCTGGCCTATGCGCGCGCTGGCATCATTACGCCCGAGATGGAGTTCGTGGCGATCCGCGAAAACCAACTCCGGGAGCTGTCGCCCTGTCATGGCGCCCGCGATGGGGAGGATTTTGGCGCAAACATTCCCGACTATGTGACGCCGGAATTTGTACGCGCTGAAATCGCCGCAGGACGCGCCATTATCCCCGCCAATATCAACCACCCGGAGTTGGAGCCGATGATCATCGGTCGCAATTTCAAGGTGAAGATCAACGCCAATATGGGCACCTCCGCCGTCACCTCCTCGATGGAGGAAGAGGTGGACAAACTGGTCTGGGCGATCCGCTGGGGCGCGGATACGGTGATGGATCTCTCGACGGGCCGCAATATCCACAACACCCGTGAATGGATCATCCGCAACAGCCCCGTGCCCATCGGCACCGTGCCGATCTATCAGGCGCTGGAGAAGGTGAACGGCATTGCCGAGGATCTGACCTGGGAGGTATTCCGCGACACGCTGATCGAACAGGCGGAACAGGGCGTCGATTACTTCACCATCCATGCGGGCGTGCGGCTGCATATGGTGCCGATGACTGTGGAACGCGTCACCGGGATCGTGTCGCGCGGTGGGTCGATCATGGCGAAGTGGTGCCTGCATCACCATCGCGAGAGCTTCCTTTATGAGCACTTCGAGGAGATTTGCGACATCTGCCGCCGCTATGATGTGTCGTTTTCATTGGGCGATGGGCTGCGTCCCGGCTCCATCGCGGATGCCAATGACGCCGCGCAATTTGCCGAGTTGGAAACGCTGGGAGAGCTGACCAAGATCGCCTGGGCCAAGGACTGCCAGGTGATGATCGAAGGGCCGGGCCATGTGGCCATGCACAAGATCAAGGAGAACATGGACAAGCAACTGGAATGCTGCCACGAGGCGCCGTTTTACACGCTGGGGCCGCTCACCACGGATATTGCGCCGGGGTACGATCACATCACCTCCGGCATTGGTGCGGCGATGATCGGCTGGTTTGGCTGTGCGATGCTCTGTTATGTGACACCGAAGGAACATCTCGGCCTGCCGGACCGCGATGACGTCAAAACCGGGGTCATCACCTATAAGATCGCCGCCCATGCTGCTGATCTGGCCAAGGGTCTGCCCGGCGCGCAGCGGCGCGATGATGCGCTCAGCCGCGCGCGGTTTGAATTCCGCTGGGAGGATCAGTTCAACCTATCGCTCGACCCGGAAACGGCGCAGAGCTTCCACGACGAGACCCTGCCCAAAGAGGCCCATAAGGTGGCACATTTCTGCTCCATGTGCGGGCCGAAATTCTGCTCTATGCGGATCAGCCACGACATCCGCGCCGAAGCTCAGAAAGAGGGGTTTGAGGCGATGGCGGCGAAATTCCGCGAGGGCGGTGAACTCTATGTGCCACTGAAGGAAACCGCGCCAGAAGAGGCCTGAGCGCAGCCGTGGCCACCCGCTGCGCTGCCTGTGCGCCTTTTTTGGCGCGCGGGCAGCGCCCGGCCCAACGGGAGGTCGGGTCCCACCTTGAAAAGGTGGGGCATTACCGACGGGCGGGAGCCTCCCCGCCGTAGCCAACCCAAATCAGGCCGAAATCAGCGCCTGATCAGAGCGGCTTGCCGTCGAACTGCTGCAAGGTGACACCCGCCGCCTCAAGCTGGCGACGCACCGCGCGCGCGATGTCCAGCGCCTCGGGCGTGTCGCCGTGCAGGCAAATGGTGTCGATGCGCGCCGGAATACGGCTGCCATCCTCGGCCAGAATTGCGCCCTCTTTCACCATCTGGGTGATCCGCTGTCCGGCGCGATCCGCATCATGGATCACCGCCCCCGGCAGTGCGCGATCCACAAGGGTTGCATCGGCGTTATAGGCGCGGTCGGCAAAGATCTCGCAAGCGACATTGCAGCCTAAGGCCTCGGCTGCGGCCTGTTGCTGGGTGCCCGCCATCACCATGATGATGATCTCCGGTGCCACCCGCAGGGCAGCCTCATAACAGGAGCGCGCCATGTCATGATCGGCTGCGGCCATATTGGCCATGGCCCCGTGCAGTTTCAGGTGACGCACCTTGCCCCCGGCGGCCTCTGCCATCGCCTGCGCCGCCCCCACCTGATATTGTACCAGATTGGCCAGGCTCTCATGCGGCAGGTGCAGCTTGCGACGGCCAAAGCCCTGCAGATCGGGAAAGCCCGGATGCGCGCCAATGCCAACACCGCGCGCCACCGCATCGGCCATGGTGCGCGCCATCACATCCCAATCGCCCGCATGCACACCGCAGGCCACATTGGCCGAGGTCACGACGTCCAGCACCTCAGCATCGCGCCCCATCACCCAAGGGCCAAAGCTCTCACCCATGTCGGCATTCAGATCAACGGTAGATGTCATGGCACATGGCCCTCCTCGGTCTTTGGTTTACAGGCCCTCATCCAGCTCACGGCCAGCGGTGACACCACCCACAAGCTGATAGGACAGAAGATCGCGCATGCTGGCCGGGTCGCGCAACAGCGGCGCAAGGCGCGACGGCAGACGCTCCAGATCCGCCAAGGCGCGGCGCTCCAGCTCTACGGCCTCGTCCAGCGAGACCAGCGTGAACCGGAACTCAGCCCCCGCCTGCGCCTGCGCCACACGCGGCATATCGCAGGGCAGCACCGAGCCGATGCGGGGATAGCCGCCGGTGGTCTGGCATTCGCTCATCAAAACATAAGGCGTGCCATCGCCCGTGACCTGAATATCACCGGGCGCGATCACCTCAGACAGGACACTCAAGCCCCCCTCAAGCGCAAACCCCTGCCCCTCTGGCAAGAGCCGCACGCCCATGCGATTGGCGCGGCTGTCGCGGCTGAACCGGACCTCTTGGAAGCGGGCCACCTCTGCATCGCCAAAAAGACCGGTCTGAAGGCTTGGCACCATGCGCAAACGGCCGCCCTCCAGACGTGGTTCCGGCTCAAGCGTCATATTGACCGCGCCACCTGCATCATGGCCCAAGGGCAGCTCGGTGCCATCCGCAAGTCGCGCGCCAAGACCTGACGCGAGATGTGCACTGCGCGCGCCAAGCTGCAATTCGCTTGCGACGCCACCGCCAAGGTGCAGATAGCCGTAAGAACCTGCCCGTACCGCGCCGATGGTCAGGTGCACCCCGGCGGGCAGCAGGTGGCTGGCGTTCCAGCGCAGCACCGTCCCATCCTGAAGTGTCGCCCCCATGGGCGCGCCGGTGAGGGCAATACGGGTGTCGTGCGTGACCTCAAAGGTGCCGCCCAATCCGGCCATTTCAATCGCCGCCGTGCCGGGGTCGTGGCCCAAGAGTGCCGCCCCCTCATAGAGGGCCAGCCGATCCGCTGCCCCGCCACGCGACAGGCCAAACACCAGATACCCGCTGCGGCCAAGGTCCTGCACGCTGAGGCCCGGCCCCGCGCGGTGAATAATCAGTCGCGCGCTCATGCCAGCACCTCGGATGTGGCACCACCATCTGCGCCCGCGTCTTCAAGGGCGGCGTAGCGCTCGGGCGAGATCGGCTCAAACAGCACCTCATCGCCGGGGCGCAGCACAAATGGCTCTGGTGCGTCGGGGCGGAACAAGCGAAAGCGGGTCTGGCCGATGTGACGCCAGCCAGTGGGGGTGGTGACAGAAAACAGTACGATCTGGCGGATCGCCACCACCACCGCACCCTCGGGCACCTGCGGCGTCAGCTCGGTCTGGCGCGGAATATCAAAGGCAGGTGGCAACTCGCCCAAGTAGGGCTGGCCGGGGGCAAAGCCGATGGTCTGCACCCGCAGCTGGGTCTGCGCGATCTGCTGGATTGCCTCATCTGGGGTCAGCCCCGCACGCGCGGCGGCCTCCGCTAACTGGGGAGCGAGATCGGTGCCAAAGACCGTCGGCACCCGCCAGAGCCTGCGCCCCTGCGGCAATGCTGCACCGTACCAATCGCGCGTTTTCAGCAATGCCCGAACCTGCGCCATCATTGCATCATGGGCGCATCCCAGCGGGTCAAACCGCAGATAGGTCGAGACCAACGAGGTGGAGGTTTCCTCAATCGCCGCCCAGCCAGCCGCCTCGATCGCGGCGCGAAACGCAAGGGCGGCGCGGTTGGCGGGTTCGCTCAGACTGTCGGCAAAGCGCACCACCACGCCGTCAAACCCGGCGGTTGCGACCTTGGGCCATTGCTTATCCCCTGTGGGGACCGGAGCAGATGAAGGGCTGTTTGTCATGGCATATGACTGCCAGCGGTTGCGTCGAAACACCAGACCCAAATGTCGGTAGTGACTGGCCTTTTGTCGGGAAGCCTCTCGCCAAGTGGCGGCTTGCGGCCCATAGTTGCAAGACCCTAGCCATGAGCACGCATGTATGTCTCGCCGCCATTATAATCTGCCGCCTCTGACAACGCTTACCGCTTTTGAAGCGGCGGCGCGGCATCTGAGCTTTAAACAGGCCGCCAAGGAACTGTCGGTAACCCCCGGCGCGGTCAGCCATCAGGTGAAGGCATTGGAGGGCGAATTGGGTGTGGCCCTGTTTCGGCGCAAACATCGTGGGGTGGAGCTGACGCCACCGGGGCGGACGCTCTATGACACGCTGGCAGCTTCGCTCACCAAAGTCTCCCAAAGCCTGCAGGCGATCCGCGATCAAGGCAGCGCGGGCGTGGTCACGGTGGGGTCGACCACGGCAATGGCCTCAATGTGGCTGTCGCCTGCGGTGATCCGGTTTTGGCGCGACCACCCGGAGATCAACATCAACCAAGTGGTGCGCGACCGCGCCTTTACCACCTCTGCCGAGATGGATCTTTATATCTGGTATGGGCGCGAAAAGGATCAGCGGCTCGATCAGTTTCCGCTTTATCGCGACCGGTTGCTGCCCGTCGCCACACCGGAAAAAGCCGCAGAACTGGCAGGGGCGGACCTGGAAGTGCTGGCGCGGCAAAGGCTGATCCACTTGGAGGGCGACGACATCAGCTGGACCAAATGGCACGATTGGTTCCGCCAGCTTGGCTACAGCGGCCCGGTGGCCTCGGGCATTCGGGTCAATAACTACTCCATCGCGTTGCAGGCCGCGCGCGACGGGGCTGGGCTGACGCTTGGATGGGAGCGGCTGATTTCGCCCCTCACCGACCGGGGCGATCTGCATGTGATCCCGCCGCATGTCCTATCCGCGCCAGAGCGGTTTTTTCTGGTCAGCAAACCCGAAGAGGAACTGACGCCCAGCGCGCGGATGCTGCGCGACTGGATCATCTCAGAGGCCAGCCAGATCACGGATGAACCAAGCTAACCTGTGAGTGAGATTTTCTGATATTGAGGGCATCCCCCTCGGGTCTCATCCTCGACGGAATATCCTTGCCACGTCAGTTCGCAGGAGAGCCTGATGAACAAGCCAAGCACGCTTCAGTCTGTCATGACTTCGGTCAACCGGGCCAATGGGCTGCCCAACGCCCATTATATTGACCCGGTGGTCTTTGCCGAGGAACGCGCCTCGGTGCTGTTTGCCAGTTGGTCCGGTGTGGGCTTTGGCAAGGACATTCCCGAACCGGGCGATGCCAAGCCCGTGGATTTCCTCGGCGTGCCGCTCTTGCTGGTGCGCGATCAGGACGGGGCCATTCATGTCTATCAGAACACCTGCCGCCACCGCGGGATGATCCTTGTGGAGGAGGCAAAGAACATCCGTGGCACCATTCGCTGCCCCTACCACAGCTGGTGTTACAGCCTCAAAGGGCAGCTGCGCGCCGCACCCCATGTGGGCGGTGTGGGGCAAAACACCCATGAGGACGTGAAGATGGCGGAGCTGGGCCTTGTCTCCTTTCGCGCGCATGTGTGGCAGGATGTGATCTTTGTGAATATCGACGGCAAGGCCGCACCCTTTGAGGAGGTGCATGCAGAGCTCTTGGACCGCTGGCAGGAGTTTGACCGCCCCCTGCATCACGGCGGGCCGGAAAGCTCGTTGAAACTTGAGGTCAACACCAATTGGAAGCTCGCCGTCGAGAACTATTGCGAGAGCTACCATCTGCCGTGGGTGCATCCGGGTTTGAATAGTTATTCCCGGCTGGAAGATCACTACAACATTGAATCACCCGGAAAATATTCGGGCCAAGGCACGCTGGTTTATCGCCAGTTGCGCGGCGCCGAAGGCGAGGTTTTCCCCGATTTCGACGCGCTCAGCGACAAATGGACGACCGGCGGTGAATATGTTGCCGTTTATCCCAACGTCCTCTTGGGCGTGCAGCGCGATCATACCTTTGCCATCGTGCTGGAACCTAGGGGCTGCGAGCAAACGGTCGAGCATATTGAGCTCTATTACGCAAAATCCAGCGCCGAGACGCCGGAACTCGACCCGTTGCGTCACCAGAACGCGCAGCTGTGGAAGACCGTCTTTGAAGAAGACATCTTTGTTGTTGAGGGCATGCAAAAGGGCCGTCATGGGCCAATGTTTGACGGCGGGCGGTTTTCGCCTGCGATGGACGGGCCGACGCATAACTTCCATCACTGGGTCGCCACCCAAGTCGAGGCCGGGCGCGCGTCATGAACGCAGAGTGGACGCAGATCTCCCCGCAGGAGGCCGCAGCGCTCCATGCAGCGATCCTTGCGGCCCATGCCCATCATGACCTGGAACAACTGGTCGAGCTCTACGCAATTGCTGCTGACAACAAAGAAAGAGAAGGCGATGTGGATGCCGCCTGTTTCTTTCTGACGCAGGCCTTTGTTTTTGCGTTGGAAACCGGAATTTCCCGCGCCCATGAGCTGAACCGACGCCTTGTGGCCTATGGCCGTGCATGGCCGCTGGAGCCGTAGGCGCGGGGCCAATCGCGGCGGGCACGGGCTGAGAGCGGCTTTCGCTATTGTTTTGCAGTTGAAATCTTGGTTCATTCGGCCCCGATAAGGGGACCCACTTGATAAAAATCCTTCATACCGCCGACGTTCATTTAGATTCACCACTGCGATCACTTGCCCTGAGAAACACCGGCTTGCGTGACACCATCGCGGCGGCGTCGCGGTCTGCTTTCAGCCAGTTGATTGATCGCGCGATTTCCGAAGAGGTGGCGGCGCTGTTGATCGCCGGGGATCTCTTTGACGGAAAGGAACGCACCGCACGCACGGGGGCATTCTTGCTGGCGGAACTGGATCGCCTCGGAGAGGCCGGGATCAAGGCGTTCTACATCAAGGGCAACCATGACGCGGAGAACCCGATCACCGGCACGCTCGACCTGCCCGGCCATGTTCATGTGTTCGACGCGCGGGGTGGCAAATATCAACTGACCGAAGATGTCTGGATACACGGGGTCAGCTTTGCGGATCGCCACGCGCCCGACAGCCTGTTGCCGCGCTTCAAATCTCCGGTGTCGGGGGCGGTGAACATCGCCATGCTGCACAGCTCTCTTGGTGGGGCGGCAGGTCACGATGAATACGCCCCCTGCAGCGTCACGGAGCTGGCGGGCATGGGGTTTGATTACTGGGCGCTTGGTCACATCCACAAGCGGCAGGTCCATTCCAGCGCGCCATGGGTGGTGATGCCCGGCATTCCCCAAGGACGCGACATTGGCGAGGCAGGTCCAAAATCCGCCACCCTGCTGACAATCGATGGTGGGCACATCGACATCAGCGAAGTGCCGACATCCGTTGTCGAATTTGTCCAGACCGAACTGGACGTCACAAATGCCGATAGCGATGAGGCGCTGCGGGCGCTGCTGAAGGACCATCTGACTGCGACGCGAAACGCGCTCGCGGCGCCTCAGGGTGTCCTGCGACTGACGCTGACCGGTCGCCCTGCCCGCCACTGGCAATTTCTCAGGGACCGTGATGTCTGGATCGAACAGCTGGAAGAGCTTGCCCAGAGCCAAGGCAGCCTCTGGATCGACAAGCTGCTGTTCGCCTTCTCGCCGCCAAACACGGACGAGCGCACCAGCAGCGCCGCAGATGAGCTGGCCGCGACAATGGCGACCATCCGCACCGAGCCGGGGTTTGCAGACCATGCCCGCGCTGAGGTGGAAACCGTCCTGCAGGATCTGCCTGCTGCCCTGCGCGACAAGCTGATGGCGGATGAAGCCGCCCGCGACGCCCTGATCGACCGGCTGACCCAAGCGGGCGCCGATCTTGTGCTGGCGCAGATGAAGGGAGTGGAAAACTGATGCGGATCCAACGGCTTTCTCTGGACCGTTTTGGCCATTTCACCGACCGGCAGTATGATTTTGGATCTGGGCGAGACGGGCATGATTTTCACATCATCTACGGCCCCAACGAGGCGGGTAAAACCACCACGATGGAAGCGGTCCTGCGGCTGTTTTACGGTTTTCCGATGCGCGAGAGTTATGCCTTCCGGCACCCGCGCAAGAACCTGCAAATCTCTGCCACATTGGAGATAGAGGGGGCGTTGCGCAATTTCATCCGCCTGCCATCACCCAGCCGGGCATTGGTGGATGAGACCGGGACCGCAGTGCCAGAAGCCGCCCTCTCTGCACATCTGGCGGGCCTGTCGGAGTTGGACTATCGCCGCCTCCTTTGTCTTGATGATGAGACGATCGAACGCGGCGGCGAGGAGATCGCAAACGCCGAAGGTGACATCGGGCGTCTGCTCTTTTCCGCCGCCGCGGGCGTCGCGGACCTCAGCAGTGTGTTGGATGGCATCCGCGAACGCGCTGATGCGCTCTGGAAAAAGCGCGCAAGCACCACCCGTATGGCCGAGTTGAAACGCGCCTTGGCGGAGGTCGACAAGGACATAAAGGCGCGCGACGTAACGGCCAGCGCGTGGAAAGCCCTGAAACGCGACCTCGCAAAAGCGCAGGACGCTGAACTGAGCGCGCGTGAGACCCGCAATGCGTTGAACACCGCCAAGGCCCGGACCGAGGCACAGCGGCGTGCCTTGCCAATGGTGGCGGAAATTGCCGAGCTGGAACAGGCTATTGCGCCATGGGCGAGCTACCCCACACACCTTGATTTCAATCCTGAACGTCTGATCGAACTGCGCAGTGATCGCGGTGTCGCCACACAGAATATCGCGCGGCTGAGCGACGAGATTACCACCCTTAAAGAAGAGCGCGCCCGCCTCTCGGTTGCGCCGGCAGGGCTTGAGCTTGCAGGTGCCTTGCAGGCACTTGAGGATCTGGCCGCACGCGACCGCACCGCACGGCTTGACCTCGGCAGACGGCAGGACGAGCAGCAGGCGGCTGAGGCGGCGATGCGGCAGGCGGCACGGGATCTTGGCATCGTATCGCCAGACGCGGATTTGCAGGACCTTGTCCTATCCAGCGCCAATATTGCGGAGCTGGAAACTGTCAGAGAGACCCTGCGCGCCGCCAGTGCCACCGCAGAAGCCGAGGCGCGTGAAGTCGCTGACCTGCAAGAACGGGTGAGTGCCGCAAGCCAAGCCCTGCAGGACGGCCAGCCCGTGGCTGATCCAGCCCCGCTGGTCGGGGATATCCTGCTCTGTTTCGATGCAGAGAGCCTTGCCCCCGCCCATGCCACCGCGTTGCAAGCCATTGAGACCGCGAAGATCAAGGCAGGTCGGTCCCTCTCGGCGCTGTCATTTGCGGGTGCTTCATTTGACAGCTTGCCCGCCTGCCCCTGCTCTCGTCCGCAGGCCGTACTCTGGTCCGAACGCCACCAAGAGGTGCAACGTGAGCTGCGTGCGACACAGGAAAAGCGCGACGCGCACCAAGAGGACGCAGAAGCGCGCGCGGCTCAGGCCCGTGTGCTGACAGAGGATGCAAAGGTCGTTTCTGACAGCGAGGCGGAAGAGTTGCGCGCGCGGCGGGATACCCGGTGGGCAGAGCATCTTGCGGCATTGACCCCAAGCACCGCCAGCGGTTTTCACACCGCGATGCAACTGCACGACACCGCCGCCGACGCGCGATTGACCCAATACCGCGAATTGGCGCAATTGCGTGAGATCCGGCAGGCGGAGGCCGAGGCCCGTGCACGCGCAGCGCAAGCGCAGGTGCGCATCACCGGCCTGCACGACGCGTGCAGCGATATTGAGCGGAACGTCCACGCGGCCGCGGCTCAGGTGGGGCTCGCCACTCCTCTGTCACCTGCCGAGTGGCTGGAGTGGGTGCAGTTCCATGAGGTTGCCAGCGAAGACGCGCGCACCCTTCGCGAGACACAGGAGGCTCATCAATCGACATTGCGGCGGGCGAAGGCCCTGATGACAGAGCTTGTCACCGTCTTGCCGTTTGCTCCGGCTGATCTGAACACGGCCCTGACCACCGCACGCCGCATGACTGAAGAAGAGCGCAAACAAGCTGAGGTTCGCACCAAGGCCCAGGACGCCCGGCAACAGGCACAACGGGATCTGGCCCAGCGCGAGGCACGCCACACACAAGCACAACACGCAAAAGAGGATGCAGAGCTGGCGTGGCAGACGCTGGTTCAGAACCTTCTTGGCGGAGGGTTTGCGCCCGAACGCCTCATGGCCTCGTTGGAGCCACTGCGCGCGTTGCGCGAACATGAGAAAACCCGCGCTGGCGCAGCCCGTAGGGTCGTGACTATGCAGACGGACCAATCGCAATTCGCCGAGGAAGTGGCCGCATTGGCCCGCGCCCACGACCTGCCCCCGCAGGCGACAGCAGCCGAAACATATGCCGCGCTCAAGGCTCTGGCAGAACATGCGCGGGCGACCCAAGAGAAACGAGACAGCCTCGACCATGCGCTTGAGACCGCCAAGGCGGACAAAGCCGATCACAAAAGCAGACAGGACGCCATTGATCAGGAGGTCGCGGCCATCGCGTCGGTCTTCCCGACCCCTGAGGCACTGCAGGATATCGACGCTCTGCGCGAGGTCGCAACCCGCGCGCAGCAGATCATCGAGAGCCGCGCCAAATTGGACGCCCTCACCCGCCAGGTGCGCTCCGAACTGGACACCGATGATATCGAGACCGCAAGAGCGCAGCTTGCAGAGACCTCGGTTGCAGAACTGGACGCAACGCTGGACAGCAACGCCTCCGACCTCGCGCACGCCGAAGAACAGCTGACCCGTGCGATCCAAGAGCGCGTCACCGCCGAACATGCTCTTGCCGAGATCAAGGGAGACGATGCGATTGCCACTTTGATCGAACAGAAGGCAACGCTGGAACTGCAACTCGAAGAGACCGCAGTAAAGCACCTTGAGCTTTCCTTGGGCCACCACCTCGCCTCGGATGCGATCCGACGCTACCGCGACAGCCACCGCAGCGGGATGCTCACGGCAACCGAGCAGTGTTTTGCCGGTCTGACACAAGGGGCCTATCCGTCCCTCAGCACCCAGATCGATAAGGATAGCGAGGTTTTGCTGGCCGTCGACAAATATGGCGTCAGCAAGAGAGCAGATGAGATGTCAAAGGGCACCCGGTTTCAGCTCTATCTGGCACTACGCGCCGCTGCGCATGAACAGCTCGTGGCCCAAGGCACGACGCTGCCGTTTTTCTGCGATGATATTTTCGAAACCTTTGACGAGGCGCGCACCAGTGCTGCCTGTCGCGTTATGGAAACCATCGGCGGGCGTGGCCAAGCAATCTACCTGACCCATCACCGCCATGTGGTCGACATCGCCAAATCCGTCTGCACGACACCGCCCATCGTTCATGAACTCTAGGGTCAGGACGTCGGAAACGGGGTCAGCCCAGTTAAGCGTTTTTGCGCAGCGCAGCGACCCCACCGGCGCGGGGGCCTTTGCGTTTCGGTTTACTTCACCTCATGCGAAGATGAGAATAATCTAGGTTGCCTGACGCCGGGTGGCGGTGGAACACTTTGCTCAAAGCCCCTTTTACAGCAGCAAAGCAAAGGCAGCCCATCATGCGTACAAAAGCCAAGGCCGTGGTGATCGGCGGCGGGGTCATTGGGTGTTCGATCCTCTACCACCTGACCAAACTCGGCTGGTCCGATGTGGTGCTGCTTGAGCGCGACGAGTTGACCTCCGGCTCCACATGGCATGCGGCGGCCAATATTCACGGCCTCCATGACAGCACCAATATTTCACGCATCCAGCACTATACCATGACCCTCTATAAGGAGCTGGAAGCTGAAACCGGTCAGGGCTGCGGGGTGTTTCAGCCCGGCTCGCTTTATCTGGCGCAGACCGAAGCGCGCGAACACCAGCTACGCCTGCAAGCGGCCAAGGCCAAGCTCTATGGGATGAATTTCTATGAAATCTCCATCGCTGAGGCGCAGGCGCTCAATCCGCTGGTGAATTTTGAGGGCATCCGCTGCGTGATGTATGAACCTGATGGCGGCAATGTGGACCCCTCGGGCGTGACGCAAGCTTATGCCACCGGGGCGCGTCAACGCGGCGCGGAAATCCATCGCTTCACGCCTGTCACCGCCACCGAACAACAGCCCGACGGCACGTGGATTGTGAAGACGCCGAAAGGCGACATTTATACCGAATGGGTGGTGAATGCGGCGGGCCTCTGGGGGCGCGAGGTGGCGAAGCTCGCGGGCCTTGATCTGCCGTTGCAGCCTACCGAGCATCAGTATTTCGTCACAGAGACCATCGCGGAGGTGGCGGAGATGGACCGGCGCCTGCCTTCTGTGTCGGACCGCGACGGCGAATATTACCTGCGCCAAGAGGGTCAGGGGTTACTGGTCGGCGCTTATGAAAAGGCAATGAAGTTCTGGGCCGAAGAGGGCACGCCGCTCGATTTTGCCCATGACCTGTTTCCCGATGATCTGGAGCGCATCGAGGAAAACATGATGAACGCTATTGAGCGCGTGCCGGTGGTGGGCGAAGCGGGCATCAAGCGGGTCATCAACGGGCCGATGATCTGGTCACCGGATGCGAATGTGCTGTTTGGTCCGGTGCCGGAGCTTCAGGGCTATTTTTGCTGCAACGGCATCATCCCCGGCTTCTCGCAGTCGGGCGGCATGGGGCTGATGGCGGCGCAGTGGATGATCGAGGGTGAAACCCAATACGATATGTTCGGCTGGGATGTGGCGCGTTTTGGCGACTGGGCCACCAAGGAGTTCACCAAGGCGCGGGTGCAGGATCAATATGCGCACCGGTTTGCGATCCATTTCCCCAATGAGGAACGCAGTGCGGGCCGCCCCGCCCGCACCCGCCCGATTTACGAGATGCAGCGCGAGATGGGCGCGGTTTTTGGCCTCAATGCGGGCTGGGAGCATCCCCTGTGGTTCGCGGATCAGCCCGGCACAGAGGACACCAATGGCTTCACCCGGCAGAACTGGTGGGAACCGGTGGGCGCGGAATGCAAAATGCTGCGCGAACGGGCGGGCATCATTGATATCTCAAATTTCGCCAAGTACCGCTGCAAAGGCCCCGGTGCCGAGGACTGGCTGAATGCGGTATTTGCCAATCACATGCCGAAGGCGGTCGGGCGGTCCTGCCTCACGCCCTTGATCTCAAAACGTGGCGGGATCGCCGGGGATTTCACGGTGACGCGCACCGAAGAGGATGAATTCTGGATCATCGGCTCCGGCATGGCGGAGCGCTATCACAAGCGGTTTTTTGGCGCGGTAGCTTTGCCAGAGGGCACATCGTTTGAGAGCCTCACCCAAGAGGTCTGCGGCTTTAACGTGGCCGGTCCCAAATCGCGCGAGATGCTCCAGCGCATGACCAATGTTTCATTGGATACCGCGTCATTCCCCTTCATGCGCAGCAAACGCCTGTTGCTGGCGGGGATCAATGTATTGGCGTTGCGTGTCTCTTTCACGGGCGACCTCGGCTGGGAGTTGCACTGCGCCACAGAAGATCAGGAAAAGCTTTATATCGCGTTGATCGACGAAGGCCGCCGCATCGGTGCTGGCCCCGTGGGCAGCCGCGCCCTGATGTCGCTGCGTGTCGAGAAGGGCTATGGCTCATGGAGCCGGGAATACAGCCCCGAGTATTTCCCGCATGAGGTGGGATTTCAGCCCCTGTGCAAGATGGACAAGGAGTTCCTCAACAAATCTGCTGCCGAGGCCGCATTGGCCACGCCCGCGCGCGAGGAATTGGTGCTGTTGCAGCTCAATGATGAGGACGTGACGGCCTCCAATGCCGATGCAACGGGGGGCGAGCCTATTTTCAAGGATGGGCACGGCATTGGTCGGGTGACCTCGGGCACCTATGGCTACACGGTCGGCATGTCGCTGGCGCTTGGCTATGTCAAAGGGGCCAAACCCGGCGATGAGGTGGAGGTGATGGTGCTGGGCCGCCCCCACCGGGCGGTGATCCTTGCTGAGCCGCCCTTTGACCCCACAGGCGAACGGCTGCGCGCCTAGACCGCCTGCGCTGTCACGACCAAGCGGTTACATTAAAACACTGGGGCGGTGTTCTGGCAGGAACGCGGCCACCGTCCCCTTGTCGCCGCCGTCGATCAGATTGGCGAGATGACGTGCGGTTGTGGGGCCGAGGGTAAACCCTTGGTGGCCATGGCCAAAATGAAACCAGAGGCGGTCATGTCGCGGGGCGGCACCGATCATGGGCAGCATATCTGGCAAGAAGGGCCGTGTGCCGCGCCAGATCGGCCCCGGTTCTGCCGCGCTGAGATCCATATAGGCCGGTATCCCCTTGGCCGCGCGATCAAGCTGGCGCACATCCGGCACCCGGCCCGAGGCTTCCAGCGCCACACCGCAGGTCATCCGCAAGCCGCCGCGCATACTGCAGAGCACAACCCCGTGGCGGGCATCAAAGATCGGGCGGCGCAGCGTTGGAGCCTGCGGATACATCCGGTGCGCGCCGTGTTTCATGATCATCCGCACCCGGTAGCCCAGTTGCGCCAGCAGTGGTGGTGTCCACGGCCCGAGTGCAATGACCGCATGTTCGCCGCTCACCTGCTCCGTGTCGGTCTGCACCTCCCAGGCGTGGCCCGCACGGCGCAGCGTGCTGGCATCGCCAATGCGGATGGCGCCGCCCTGTCTCTGGAACAGTTCTGCGTATCGCGTGACCAATTCGCCGGGGGCCGCACAGCTCCAGACTTCGCGCCAATGGATCGCGCCTGCGGGCGGGGTTTGATACACAGGCTCTGCTTTACAGAGGTCCGCACCGCTCAGGGTGGCGGTGTCGATGCCGTAACTTTGCCGCAGCCGGTCAAGATCATTCGCCATAGCGTCAAACTCTGCCGCGTCCTGAAACACCGACAGATACCCGTCCTGCGCCATCAGATCCTCAGCCCCCGCAAGCGTGATCCAGCGGTTGTGATCGGCGCAGGCGCTGCGAATGAGCTCTGCATTGGGCTGCGACAGCACCTGATGGCGACGGGGGTGCGAATAGCGGTAGTATTGCCAGAGTGCGGGCAATTGGCTGAAAACCCCGCGCGGCGACCACACCACATCGTTGCTGCGCCCCAGTATGATATCCAAAATCTCTGGCAGCGCGCGGGGCATCGCATAGGGCTCGGCGGCCTCGGCCTGAATGAGGCCCGCGTTGCCATAGCTCGTCTCTTGTCCCGGTGGCTTGCGGTCAACAACCGTGACCGCATGCCCCCGCGCCTGCAACTCCAGCGCGGTTGCGATACCCACCATGCCGCCCCCCAGAACCAGAATTTCGGACATGAGAGAGGGCTCCTCTAGGCAAAGGTTTCGGCGCATGCCCGCCAATCCTCGCGGGCATGCGTGTTGATTTCAAAACGCGGGCGCATTGCCCGAAAGGATCAGCCCTTGGCGGCGGTGATCAGGATCTCAACGGTGTATTCAGGGGTTGCGAGCTTGGATTCGCCACAGGCACGGGCGGGGGCGCGGCCTTCGGCAACCCATGCATCCCACACGGTGTTCATCTCGGCAAAATCAGCCATATCCGCGAGCCAGATGGTCGCTTGCAGGATACGCTCTTTGGAGGAGCCAGCCTCGGCCAGCAGCGCGTCGATCTTATCAAGGCAGTCCTGCGTTTGCTGGGTCACGCTGGCGCCAGCGGTGCCGACCTGACCGGCAAGGTAGATGGTGTCGCCATGGGTGACCATCTGGCTCATGCGTTGGTTGGTGTGGGCGTAGGTGATATCGCTCATGGAAGATCTCTATGGTTTGAGGATTGAAAGGAAATGCATCAGCGCGCAGCGGAGGTAAATCCGCCAAGCACACGGGTGAGGTTATGGCCGAGACTGTCGGAAATGTAACCGCCCTCTTGCACAAAAAGCGTCGGAAGTCCTGCACGGGCAATCGCCTCACCGACGCGCGAAAACCCGTCGCCAGTGACCTGAAAGCCCTGAAACGGATCATCTTCTGAGGCATCAAGGCCCAGCGCAATGACCAGCACATCCGCGCCAAAGGCATGCACCCGCTCAAGGCAGGTTTGAAGCGCTGCCAGGAACGGCGCATCATCGGTGCCACGCGGCAACGGCAGGTTGAGGTTATAGCCCCGCCCCCGGCCCTCGCCGCGTTCAGAACTATGGCCCCAGAAGAACGGGTAAAAATCCGCCGGATCAGCATGGATCGAGAGTGTGAGCACATCGTCGCGATCATAAAACAGCCCTTGCGTGCCATTACCGTGATGCACGTCCACATCCAAAATTGCCGGTCTGAGGCCCCGATCTCGCAAGAGCTGCGCGGCAATGCCGGAGTTGTTGAGAAAACAAAAGCCCCCCGCCATATCGCCAAAGGCATGATGCCCCGGCGGGCGGCACAGCGCGTAGGCCGCGTGTTCGCCATTCGCGACCAGATCGGCGGCGGTGATCGCGGTCTGCGCAGACCAATAGGCAGAGCCCCATGTCGCGGCATTGATCGGACAGGAGGTATCAGCCTGATGATAGCCCGCCTGCCCCAGCGCAGAACGCGGATAGCTGTCGCGGCGATCACCGGGCTTGATGTGGGAAATCACCTCCGGACCTGCGCCCTCAATCTCGGACCAGCGGGCATGGATCGTTTGTAGAAACGTCAGGTATTCCGGCGAATGCAGTGCAGCGATGGGGCCAAGGCCTGCGTCATCTGGGGCGGCAAATGCACAGCCCGCCGCTTCCGCGCCCGAGCGCAGGATCTCGGTGCGTTCGGGTTGTTCCGGGTTTGGCTTCATCACCCCATAGGCCATGAACTGGCTGGGATTATGGGCGCGCTGGCGGGGATCATAGATCGCTTTCATGTCGGTCTCCTCAGGCCTCAGCCAAAGACAAAATTGGGCAACCACAGCGCCACTTGCGGCACAAAGGTGGTGATCAGCAGCGTCGGCAACCATGCAAATGCGATCATAATGAAGGTGGGCTTCAACATCTCGCTGACTGGCGTGTCGGTAACCTTCGCGCCCAGATACAACAGCGGTGCCGTGGGCGGCGTGATATTGGCCATGCCGAGATTGACGCCAAGGACGGCGGCAAAATGCACCGGGTCCATGCCGGCACTCTGCACGATGGGCAACAAGAGCGGCGCCGACAGCAAAAGCCCCGAGATATCATCCATCAGCATGCCGATGAGGATCATCACCAGATTGACCATCAGCAGGATCACGATCGGGTTGTCCGAGATCGAGAAGATCAGATCCTTGGCCATGCCGGGGATGTCTTCGAACACCAGGAACCGGCTGACGATCACCACCACAAAGACCATCAGCATCACCACGCCAATCGTGGTGCCCGCATAGCGCAGGGTCGGCCAGATGTTATGGGGCGTGAGGCCACGATAGATGAACAGGCCGACGGGAATGGCATAGATTACCGCCACGCCTGCGGCCTCGGTCGGGGTCATGATGCCGCCGTAGATACCGCCTAGAATGATGATCGGCATCAACAGTGCCGGGAAGGCGCGCCCCCCGCGCCGCACAAATTCCTGCGGGTAGCTTGCGGGGCGTTCCAGCAGTTTCAGATCCGCCTTGCGCATCAGCACATAGTTCACGATGCACAAAAGCGTAATGAGGATCAGCCCCGGCACCACCGTCGACAGGAAACATTTGAGCACCGATTGCTGCGCGACCCAAGCGTATAGGATCTGCGACGAGGATGGCGGGATCAGCAGCCCCAACGGACAGGCCGCCACAATCAGCGCCGCTGCCGGGCCACGCGGGTAGTTTGCCGCCTTCAGATGCGGCATCATGATCGACCCGATGCAAGTGAGCGTTGCCGCTGCCGAGCCGGAGATCGACCCGAAGATGCCGCTGGCAAAGACCGCCGCCGCACTCAGCCCACCGTGAAGACGTCCCACCAAAAGCTCCGCAACGGAGACCAGCGGCGCTGCAATCCGCCCCCGCTCCATGATGGCACCGGCCAGGATGAACAGCGGGATCGCAAGCAGGACGATGGAGTTCATCTTCCAATGGCCGGTGGGCATGAACCCGGTCACATCATGGCCGCCAAACACACCGATAAAGACCAGCACGCCCCCAAAGGCCAGAGGCACGCTCACACCGATCAAAAGCAACACACATAGGATCAAAAGACTGCCGAGGATAATCATAGCTTCAGGCTCCTGCGGCAGGGTCGCTATCGGCGGGCACGGCAAAGCGCGCCGCCGGAAGTTTCAGGAAAACAAAAAGCCGCAGCGCGCTGTAGAACCCCATCAGGCCAAAGCCGACAAAGATCGCCGCACGCGGCACAAAGAACGGAATTTGCAGGGCAATCGTGGTTTGATAGCGGGGATAATCCCCGATCTCTTCGATCATCATCACCGTGGCCCAGTAAAACAGCACCAAGGTCACCAAAAGCTCGATCCCGGTGATCAGGATCGCCCGCGCACGCCGTTTGACAGGATCAATGATCACAAAATCCAAGAGATCGGCGTTCACATGCGCCCCCTCCCATGTGCCAATGGCGGCAGCGATGAAATAGAGCCAGAAACAGATGATCAGCAACCATTCCTCATAGGCGAACAGATCGGCGTTAAAACCATATCGGAACACCACCACGAGGAAGAAGGTCAGCGCCATGGCGATACAGCCAAAGCACACGTAGATCGTTTGCAGCCGCAACAGGATGCGGACCAGCTTGGCCAGCCCGGGCGGCAAATCCCGGCTCAGGTCTTTCATGATGTAGTCACCGTCTGGAGATCAAGGACAGGCCCCGGATGCCGGGGCCTGCGCGCTGTCAGATCATTGGGATCAGTTGCTGGGGGCCATCAGGCGGTCGATCACATCCTGACCGACGATCTCTGCAATGCCGGGCCAGACGTCCTTGCGCACGGTCTCGGCAATGGCGCTGCGCTCGGCGTCAGAGACCTCGACCACCTCGTAGCCGGTTTCCTTGAGCTTATCGATATAGCCCGCTTCATTGGCCTTGGCCTCGGCAAAATAGCTCTGCGCGGCCTTATCAAACGCAGCCTGCACAGCGGCGCGCTGTTCGTCGTTCATCTCCTCCCATGTCTCCATGGAGGCGTAATAGGTGGTGTTCTCGACCACCGCGCCATAGGGGATGAAATACTTGCCCACATCCGAGGTCGCAAAGGCGCTATAGGCCAGTTGCGCGGTGCAGCAGATCGCACCATCCACGACGCCGGACTGGATCGCCGGGAAGACCTCGCCCCAGTTCATTGTGGTGGCGTTAAAGCCCATGGCCTCCACGGTGTTCTTGATCACCTGACTGGACCAGACACGGATGTTGACGCCCTTGTCGCCCACGGTGGTTGCGTTTTCGGGCAGGGTTTCGGCCACCACACCGATAAACCCTTCGGGCGCATTGGCGAGAAGTTTCAGCCCCAGTCCTTCAAGCCGCTCGGCAAAGATTGCGTTAAAGGCGCTGTCCTTGTTGAGGTAGATATTCTCCATCTCGTCAAAGCTCGACACCAGATAGGGTAAGGAGTTGATCTCCAGCACCGGGTCGCGGTGGGCATAGATCACGGAATGCACCAGATCGACATTGCCGCGCGCGGCGTCCTCGAACAGCTCTTCGCCAGAACCAAGCTGCCCGGCCTCAAACAGCGTCACCGAGAGGCCCACATCGGCGCCTTCGATATCGGCTTCGATCTGTTTCAGGATGTCATTGCCGAAGTGTTCAACCGGGACAACACCCGCGAGTTTGAGCCGCATATCGGCCGCCTCCGCCGCGCCCAGCGACAGGGTGAAAGCAACCGCCGTGGCGGCGGTGGTCCATAGTGACTTACGCATGAGAAAAACTCCGTTCCCTGTTGTCGTTGCAGCGCATTGACCAAATGCCCCCTCTGTCGGCTCTTACCGCTTCTGCCGAGGGTAGCTGCGCTGCGTTGTATTTCAGCGAAATCTGCGGAGGGATCTGGAATAGATCAAATAGATAATTGATTATCTCAACATAGATTTTAATAATGCAAGCGTGTGGCGCGGTGATTTGGCGCCATAATCCGACCCACAAAAGTCGCCATAAGGATTTGTTTTTAAAAGAATGTCACAAACCCAACCGGCCCCGCACCACATCGACCCCGAACGCCTCACCCGTGAGATGAACTGGAACCTGTTGCGCACCTTTGTGGTGCTCGCTGAGAGCGGTTCTGTGACCGAGGCGGCAGAGCAATTGCGGCTAAAACAGCCCACGGTTTCGGTCGCCCTGAAAAAACTGGAAGACCAGCTGGGCCAGCGCCTGATCGACCGTTCGCCGGGACATTTCGCGCTCACCGAAGCGGGGGAGCTCCTCTATCGCGAGGCGGTAAACATCAACGGCTCCATCCTGCGGCTCGCCACCCTGATGCGCACCGTCGCCCCCGAAATCAGCGGCCATGTGCGCATTGCCGTGGCCAGCCATGTGCTCTGCCCGCTGTTTGATTCGGTCATTGGCGATTTTTATGCCGAGCACCCAAAGGCAAGCCTCGCCATCGACGTCATCACCAGCGGCGATGCCATCGCTGCGGTAGCGGCAAAGCGGGTGAGCTTTGCCCTCGCCCTAGTGCGCGAACCGGACCCCAACCTGCGCTATATCCCCGTTTACCGCGAGACATTTGCGCTGTTTTGCGGCCCGCGCCATCCGCTGTTTGGTCGCAGCGACCTGACGCTTGATGATCTCAAAGGTCACGCTGCGGTGGTGTTTGACAATGATCGCCTGCAAGACGCGTTGCAGGACGTGACCCTCCTGCGCGCCCGCGCCGCACTTGCAACGCAGGTAACAGGCGTATCGGAAAATCTGGAAGAGGTGCGGCGCATGATCATGGCAGGCCTTGGTATCGGCCCCTTGCCCAAACATGTGGTGGCCCGCGACCTGCGCGACGGGCTGCTGTGGCAGGTGCCCCCGTTCGAGGATCTGCCAGAGGTCGATGTCTATCTGGTCTGGAACCCCGACACCGTGCGCAACCGTGCCGAGGAAAAGCTGTTGAACAATCTGATCGCCCGACTGGAAACTGTTCCCTACAAAGACCGCTCTTATGCATGATCGCAGACGCATCTCGCGCGGGGCTTCATCTTTTTACAAATACCTAAATTCCACATCATCCCCCTCACTGAACGTCACTCGGGCACAGCACCCTTGCGCCATCCCCCACTCAGAGCTAGGGAAACGCCATGCGCATCATCCGTGATTATCAATTTGTTGACGACCAGGATCGCGGGGCCACCGTCGCGATCGGCAATTTCGATGGCGTTCACCGCGGCCATCGCTCGGTCATTGATCTGGCGCGGCAAGCCGCACCAGAAGCGCCCCTGGGTGTCATGACCTTTGAGCCGCATCCGCGCGAGTTCTTTGCCCCCAATGCCCCGCCCTTTCGCCTGATGTCGGCAGAAGCCCGCGCGCATCGGCTGGAAAAGATCGGCGTTGAAAAGCTCTATCAGCTGAATTTCAACCACGCGCTCTCGTCGCTGACGCCTGAGGAGTTTGCCCGCAAGGTCATCGCCGAGGGGCTTGGGCTTCGACATGTGGTGGTGGGTGCTGATTTCTGCTTTGGCAAGGGCCGCGCGGGCACCGTCGAGGATCTCCAGCGCTTCGGGCAGGAGATGGGCTTTGGCGTCACCATCGCGCCTTTGATGGAATATTCCAAACACACGGTTTCTTCCACCGCGATCCGCACCGCCCTGAGCGAAGGCCGTCCGCGCGACGCCGCCGCCATGCTGGGCCATTGGCACCGCATCGAGGGCGAGGTGATCGGCGGCGAGCAGCGCGGCCGCGAGCTTGGCTTTCCCACCGCGAACCAGTCCATCGACGGGCTGCACCCGCCTGCTTTTGGCGTCTATGCGGTTCTGGTGGATGTGCTCGACGGCCCCCATAAGGGCAGCTACCACGGTGCCGCCTCCGTTGGGGTGCGGCCGATGTTTGACGGCGAGCAGCCCAACATCGAGACCTATCTCTTTGATTTCAAGGGCAATCTTTATGGCGTGCATCTGTCCGTCGGGCTGGTGGACTATCTGCGCCCGGAGATGACTTTTGACGGGCTGGAGCCCTTCATCGCCCAGATGCAGGCCGATTGCGATCAGGCCCGCGCCATCCTCAAAACGCTCTGAGAGGGCCGACATGACCAATCAGATCGACCGGGACGGGCTTGCGCCGAAGTTCTGGGAAAAGAAACCGCTCAAGAAACTCTCGCCGCGCGAATGGGAAGCGCTGTGTGACGGCTGCGGCAAATGCTGCCTCAACAAGCTGGAAGACGAAGACACCGGCGAGGTGGCGCTGACGCGCGTGGCCTGCCGCCTGCTGGACGACCAGTCTTGCCAATGCGCCCATTACGAGACGCGGCACAGTTTCATTCCCGAATGCATCGTGCTGAAGCCCGAAAACCTTGATACCCACGCCTATTGGATGCCGCAGACCTGCGCCTATCGCCGTCTGTGGGAGGGCAACTCGCTGCCCGATTGGCACCCGCTGGTGACGGGCGATCCGGACAGCGTGCATCGCGCCGGGGTCTCGGTGCGCGGCATGACGGTGTCGGAATTCGACACGCCGCTGGAGGACTGGGAAGACTACATTATCGAGGAACCCGTCTAAGGGGCTGACCGGCGCAAAAGCCGATCAGCAGAGGCTTATCCCTCGGGCCAGAAAGTTCCGATCACCTCGGCCACAGCCTCGGGGTGGGTCACTGGCACCATATGGCCGGCGCCCTCGATGACCGCGACCTGCGCCTCCGGCATCCGCGCCGACAGCGCCTTAGTCACCGCAGACATGATCGGCTGGGTCGCGCCGCCCTGCATCACCAGCACCGGCATCGGCAGCGCTTCCAGCGCGCCCGGTGCCAGCAGCCCCACCGCGTCATCATAGACCTGACTGTCACACTCCATCACCGCCGGAAAAGACCGCACCATCGCCGCGCGGGCGCGCTCCGGCAGGTCCGGCCATTTGGGATAGCCCGTGCCCCACGCACGGTTAAAAAGCCGCGTGGCATGGTCCACATCACCCGCCTCATAAGGGGCGCGCACCGCCTGATGATCGGCCCGCATCTGAACCAGTGCCTCGGGGTTTTGCGCTTGGGCCGCGGCAAACAGAACCGGCTCGATCATCACAAGGCTGCGCACCAGATCCGGGCGCATCTCGGCCATCGCCAGCGCCACCGTGGCACCAAAAGAATGCCCGACCAAATCCACAGGACCACCCGCGCGCGCGGCCTCCGCCTCCAGAAGGAGCAACCCGGCCTCGGCATTGCGCTGTTGCAAAAGCCCCTGCCCATCCCAATCAGGGCTCTTGCCATGCGAGAGCATGTCAAAGGCCTCGAACCTCACCTGATCTTCGCCCAGCGCCGCCACCAGCCCCCGCCACGCGCCCGAATGCGCCAGCGAGCAATGCACTGCCAGAACCGCGCGCGCGCCCTTGCCAAAGCTGCGATGGTATACCTCTTGCGGCAGGGAGGTCATATCCAGACTCACGCGCCCTGCCCCCCAAGATGCCAGTCGAGATCCTCCAGCCGGTCCTGCCCCCAGAATTTCGCCCCGTCTGCGGTCACGTAGAAAGGCGCGCCAAAGACGCCTGCGTTCACCGCATCCTCGAGGTTTTGCGCATAGATCTCCGCGCCGGTCAGCAAACCGCTATCCGCCAGCGCGGGGTCGAAACCGGCGCTCTGCAACAGAGATTTCACCACATCATCCTGTGCGATATCGCGCTCCTCGGACCAGATCGCACGCAACGTGGCATGCACCAATGCCCCAAGATCACCGCCACCGGCCTTTTGCGCGGCAATGATCGCATAGGAAGAGGGCGCCGCATTGGTGGGCCAATGCGCAGGCTTCAGATGAAGCGGCAGACCGGTGCGTTTGGACTGACGCTCAATCTCGATCAGCCGGTAGTCTTGCCGCGCCGGGTGACGGTCCTTGGGCGGTGTGCCCCCGGTGCGCGCAAACAGCGCCATAATGTCAAACGGCTTATAGGTCACCGCCGCGCCATGGCGGGCGGCAATTTCTTCCAGACGTTGCCCGGCAAGGTAGCTGAAAGGCGACAGTGTGGAAAAATAGTAGTCGATTGAGGGGGCGGAGGCGGACATGGCGAGAATTCCTCGTGCTTAGAACTAGGCCCGAGACTATGTGCGTGTTAAGCGGGGTTCAATATCACGAATCTGTCACATTGCTGCCTGGGGATAATCAGCCAATGCCGACCTTGAACGAACCCAAGCTCATCGCTGGGAACGCCAATCTTCCGCTTGCCAAATCAATCTCGCGCCGCATGAGCATGCATCGCGGCGTCGACCAAGAACTCGTCAGCGCCCGTGTTGAGCGCTTTAACGACGGTGAGATCTTTGTCGAAGTCTACGAGAACGTGCGCGGCGAGGATATGTTCATCATCCAGCCGACGTCGAACCCGGCCAACGACAATCTGATGGAGCTGCTGATCATCGCCGATGCGCTGCGCCGCTCCTCGGCTCAGCGCATTACAGCGGTTATTCCATACTTCGGCTATGCCCGTCAGGATCGCCGCACCAAGGCCCGCACGCCGATCTCGGCAAAGCTGGTCGCCAATATGCTGACCGGTGCAGGCATTGAGCGGGTTCTGACCCTCGATCTGCACGCCGCGCAAATTCAGGGCTTTTTCGACATTCCGGTGGACAACCTCTATGCCAGCCCGATCTTCGCGCTGGACGTAAAGGCCCAGTTCAAGGACAGCATGGACGACCTGATGGTGGTCTCTCCCGATGTGGGCGGCGTGGCCCGCGCCCGCGAGCTGGCCAAACGCATCAATGCGCCGCTCTCCATTGTCGACAAACGCCGCGAGAAGGCTGGCGAAATCGCAGAGATGACCGTAATCGGCGATGTAAAAGACAAGATCTGCTTGATCGTCGACGACATGTGCGACACGGCCGGGACGCTTTGCAAGGCCGCGCAAATCCTGCTGGATAACGGAGCCAAAGAGGTCCACGCCTACATCAGCCACGGCGTCATGTCCGGCCCTGCCGTGGAGCGCGTGACCAATTCGGTGATGAAATCGCTGGTCCTGACCGATTCCATTCAGCCTTCCGAGGCGGTTCTGAATGCACCTAACATCCGCATCCTGCCGACCGCACCGCTGTTTACCCAAGCGATCCTGAACATCTGGCACGGCACTTCTGTGTCCTCGCTGTTTGAGGATAAGACCCTGATCCCGATCTACGAGTCGCTCTATAACAGCCAGAGCTAAGGTCCCTCAGATCTCATCAAAACACCCCGCGAGATGTCGTGGGGTGTTTTTTTGTGGACGGCCCTCAAATGCAACCCGCGATTCGTGCGGCTGTTCGTTGAGCGCGCTGAGGGCGGGATTGAGGCCAAACACTCGATTAGACCGAGTCTCCAACTGGCGCTAGCAGGCGGTCGTTAAAACTAATCGTCACAGTTCGACCCCAGGACCATGCGACTGGGTAAAATATCCAATAGTATGAATTCAGCTTCAGCTCGATTGTTCCTGCACCAGCATAATTCACATTCTGCCTTACTTCTTCGATTTCATGGGATTCAATATGCACCCCGAAGGGCATAATGCTAACGCCGCGCTCGTCAATCCTCACTTCTTTAAATCGTCGCGCAACAACAAATGAAGACCATGAAAGGTATGGCCCAAATAGCAACATTGCATACATCTTTGTTGTGGCTATTGACGAACTTTCGCTCTCCGCGAAATAGTCACGAACAGAGATAAAAAAACCGGCAAGGCTTAAGACGGCGAGCCCGAGCATAAACTTGCTGGCCAACGGACGATAGCGATAAACGCCCGTATGATTGGATAGAAACGTTTTCACGTTTCCCCTCTGCCGAAGTGTATCGCTCACAAAAATTCCCACTGTAGGTTGGCTAGTCTCAGGTTGCTATGGCATCGCTTTGTGGCAAATGTTTGAACGTTAGTTTTGTCTGCACAGCCGACAGTCAGCTTAGTGCGAGCCTGCTGCCAACGCTGTCTCCGCATTGAGGCATCTCTCCGCCGCACATGCCGGGCCAGTCTGATATTCTCTCGGAAGACCCGATTGGCCTTCATGCGCAGGACACCTTCCTGATCCGCTATCAAAGCGCCTCAACTGGGTCTGAGAGTGTCTGCGCCTTTGGGCCGGCCTCGTCAACTCCGCACACACTCCACAACATTGCGCAGAGAGCGCTTTGAAGCGCCCGCAGCACCTGATAGGCCCTTCTCATCCGCCCCTGTATAAAGTTGCCCTCATGAGAACCACCGACCTGCTGCGCCTTGCCGCTCTTGTATTCACTGCCGTTACCTGTGTGGTGATGGGCGACACCGCCGGAAAGCTGCTGACGGCGCGCGGAGTTGATCCGGTGGTGGTGGCATGGTCACGCTTTGCGCTTGGGGCTTTGGTTCTGCTGCCGCTCAGCGGAATGCGTCTGAGCGAGCTCTACATCGCCCGTGACTGGCGGGTCTGGCTGCGCGCCGGATTGGTCACCGGTGGCATCTCCTGCATTCTCACCGCGCTCAAGACAGAGCCGATCGCCAATGTGTTTGGCGCATTTTTCGTCGGACCCATCGTGTCTTATGTCATTGCGGTGCTGTTTTTGGGCGAACGTCCTTCGCTCCAACGCAGCTTGCTGCTGGGGTTGGGGTTCATCGGTGTGATGCTGGTCGTAAAACCCGGTTTCGGCGCGAGTTTCGGTCTGCTTTATGCGCTGGCCGCCGGGTGCTGCTATGGGACCTATCTGGCCGTGACGCGCACCGTTGCAGGCAGCTACCGCCCGCGCCTGTTGCTGATGTCGCAACTGCTGATCGGGTCGCTTTTGCTGACGCCTGTCGGGATCAGCGCGAATCTGCCTGCGCTAAGCTGGCCGATCATGGCGCTGCTCACCATCAGCGCGCTTGGGTCGGCGGTCGGGAACTACATTCTGGTGGTTGCCAGCAAAACCGCCGAGGCCTCGCTCATTGCGCCACTGGTCTACAGTCAGCTGATTTCGGCAACCGTGCTGGGCGTTGTGGTCTTTGGCGATTGGCCGGATGTGATCTCGCTCTGCGGATTGGCACTGATCGTATTGTCGGGCTTTGGCTCACTGGTGGTCCATCAACGCAGCCATGCTCCGGTGTTGGCGGCAAAATAGGGGCGGCGGAGGCATCGCCTCACCGCCCCGGCGATCAATGTGAACGCCCCGCAGACCAGTTTCCGCAGTCTCTTTCGGCAGAACTGCCCTACCCTTCGATTTCTGGTTCAGGATTGTCGAGCCCCTGTGTCGGCGCGTAGGGGTCTTCACCAAATTTCAATGCAGCAAGCTCGGCCTCCATCTTTGCGATTTGCTCCTTGCGATCCTTCACTTGCTTTTTGAACCAGTCTGCCTTTTCCGGCAGAAGGTGATTGGGGTCAGCCTCAAAAACCGCAAGATACGCCTTGGCCGCGTCGATTTCTTTTTGCTTGAGAGCTGTAAGCTCCGCCAGATCAGCCGCATCAGATTGCAGCCCTAGCGCCTTGATCGTCGACTGTTTCAACTGATCCTTGAGCGCATCATTTTCTTTTACAAAGTCATTCAGGAAGGTGACGATCTGTGAGGCTTCGGTGCTCTCTTCAAATGAAACGGAAATATTCATCGGTTTGTAGGTGAATGGACCACCCTGCAAGCGTTTTGCTTCGCTGACGAAATCCGCAAATTCAGGAATATTCTCCAGCGTCGGCAACGCGCTAAAATTCAAAAGTTCCACGATATTCCGTGGCAGCGCCGCATCTGGCATCGCGAACTTAGACCATGCCCCCCGCCCTAGCACCGCCTGAACTGTTGCCGGGCCAAAACCGCCGAAGGCTTTACTCGATTGTGCGCTCAAACCGGCGTTGTTACCGTTGCCGTTGATCGAAGCGAGCTGATTGGCGTGAAAACTCGCCAATGCGATATTGTTCTCTGCCGTCTGGCCGAGGCTTGCGAGTTTGATCGTGAAACCGATGTCGCGTTTTTCTTTGCCCTTGGTCGCGAAATTCATCACGTCGAAATAGACTGGCACATAGCGAAACGCGCTGCCATCGGCGGATAGCTCCAACCGCAACTCTAGGATCGCGCCCAAAGCGCCTCCCTCAAACATCGCAATGCCGGCCTTGGCGAGGCGGTAGTTGACCGTGTCGTCAGTTAAGCCGTTGACCAGAGTGTCGTCATCCCACTCATCAATCGTTTCCTTATCATCGGCAATCTTTTGGAGCAGATCAGCAGTGCTGATCACCTCTGCCTCAGTCCGGATCGGAGCAGATGCTGTGACAATCGTCAGGCACTTCAACGCTGGATTCAAGAACACGGGTCGGACTGTCTTTGTCTTGGCTGGGTCTTTATCTGTTGGCGCGAGCACTTTCATGTCCTCCGCCACCCGAAACAGGTCAACCGCAAGGGTCCGCTCCGCTGTCTCCGGTTCCGGGTTCGCTTTCTTGTTCAGATAGCTCACACCGGATTCAAAAGCCGTCTCCACAAGCTTCACCGCAAGCGCCGTTGCGATGGGCGTAAGAGCGCTCTTGTCCACCGTTGCGGGGGGCGCACGATCTATGTCGATGAATTTAACTGGCAGTGCAAAGCCGGGACTTGTGTCTACATCGCGCCCGATGGTCAAAATGCAATCATCAGAGGCGACGACAGCCATGTCCGTGGCACGCGCAATACCCGGCAGGCTGGTTGCGGCGACCACTGCGGTCGCGAGCGCTGAAATGACTTTCATAGAAAACTCTCCAACTCACATATTACATGTCGAATATGGAGAGCGTACATGCGGAGGGGGAAATTTCAATGAATTTCCCCCACTCGCGACTGGCATTGTCCGCCGGTGACAGCGCAGGACCGCTAGGCCCGCCGCAGCCGCAGAGCGTTGGTCAGCACCGACACCGACGACAGCGCCATCGCCCCGGCGGCAAACACTGGCGAGAGCAATATGCCGAACGCGGGATAGAGCGCGCCCGCCGCCAGCGGGATCAGTGCCGCGTTATAAACAAAGGCCCAGCCGAGGTTCTGACGGATGTTCACCAGCGTCTTGTGCGAGATATTGATCGCCGTCACCACGCCTCCCAGATCACCTGACATCAGCACCACATCGCCTGCCTCAATCGCCACATCGGTGCCGGTGCCAATGGCGATCCCCACATCCGCCTGCGCCAAGGCCGGTGCGTCGTTGATCCCATCCCCGACAAAGCCCAGCTTGCGCCCGCGCGACGCAAGATCCTTGAGCGCGGCCACTTTGCCCTCGGGCGCGACCCCTGCGACCACATGGGAGATGCCCAGATCGCGAGCGATGGCCTCTGCCGTGGCCGGGGCATCGCCCGAGATCATCGCCACATCCTTGCCCATCGCCCGCAGCGCTTTGATGGCCGCGGCACTGGTCGGTTTGACCGGGTCTGCCACCGCCAGCAACGCCGCAAGCTGGCCGTCGATGGCGGTGTAGAGCACGCTTTCGCCCCGGTTGGCGCGCTCGAGCGCCTCGGCCGCCAGCGCATCGACGCTGATCCCGGCCTCGGACATCAGCCGCGCGCTGCCGATATGGATCTCGCGCCCGGTAACATTGGCGGTGACACCGCGCGCTGTGTGGCTCTGGAAATCGCTGACCTCCGCGAGGGTCAGGCCCTCGTCCTGCGCGGCGGTGACCAGCGCACGGGCGATGGGATGCTCAGAACGTGCCTCCACCGCGGCCACCGCGCCCAACACCTCGGCGCGCTCAAAGCCTGCGGTCGGGTGCAGCGCCACCAGTGATGGGCGGCCCTCGGTCAGGGTGCCGGTCTTGTCAAAGGCGATGATGTCGACCTCGTTGAGGGATTGCAGCGCATCGCCCTTGCGAAACAGCACGCCAAGCTCTGCCGCGCGCCCCGTGCCCACCATGATCGAGGTCGGCGTTGCCAGCCCCATGGCGCAGGGACAGGCGATGATCAGTACCGACACCCCGGCCACCAGGGCGTTGGTCAATGTGGGCTCGGGTCCCAACATCAGCCAGATCGCCACCGTCAGCAGCGCCAGCCCCATCACCACTGGCACAAAGCGCAGGGTGACCTTATCCACGAGGCTCTGGATCGGCAGTTTGGCGCCCTGCGCGTCCTCCACCATGCGGATGATCTGCGCCAGCGTGGTCTCGGCACCGGTGCGGGTCACGCTAACGGTAAGACTGCCCTCGCCGTTTACAGTCCCGCCGGTGACTGCAGCGCCTGCGGTTTTCTCCACCGGGATCGGCTCGCCCGAAATCATGCTCTCATCCACATGGGCGCTGCCCTCCAGCACCTCGCCATCGGTGGGGATGCGTTCGCCGGGACGCACAAGGATGCGATCACCGGGCGCAAGATCATCCACATCCACATCCTCGGGCTGACCATCCTTGGTCAGTCGCCGCGCATGCCGGACCTGCAAGCCCACCAGCGCCTGAATGGCAGCCCCGGTGCGGCCCTTGGCGCGGGCCTCCAGCCAACGGCCAATCAGGATCAGGGTCACGATCATCGCTGCCGCCTCGAAATAGACGGCGCGCACATCGGCGGGCAGCAGAGACGGGACAAAAGTCGCCACCAGAGAGTAGACCCACGCGGCCCCTGCCCCCAGCGCCACAAGGCTGTTCATATCCGGCGCGCCCGCGCGCAAGGCAGGCAGCCCCAGCGTGAAAAAGGCCCGACCGGGAAGGAACAGCACCGCCGTGGTCAGCACGGCCTGGATCACCCATGAGGTCTGCATGCCGATGGTCTGCGCGATCCAGTGATGTACCGCCGGGACCATGTGGCCGCCCATTTCCAGCAGAAACACCGGCAGGGTCAGCATGGCGGCGATCCAGACCTGACGACGCAAATCGCGCGCCTCACGGTGCTTGCGGGCGCTGCGGTCCTCGCTGTCGCGCGCCTCTGCCGGGCGGGCGCGATAGCCCGCTTCGGTGCTGGCTGCCGCCACCTGCGACGGCGTCACCACCCCTTGCAGGATCTCCACCTGCGCGCTCTCGGCGGCGAGGTTCACATTGGCCGAGACCACGCCGGGCAGCGCCTTGATGGCGCGCTCCACCCGGCCCACACAGCCGCCGCAGGTCATACCCGCGATGGACAACTGCACCATCTGATGGCGCGCCGGTTTGCCCAGATCGCGCAGGGCGCTGTCGGCTTGCTCCAACGCCTCGGCGGTGTTGGCGGTGATCTGCGCGGTCTCGTTGGCGAGGTTCACCGAGACATCACTAAGACCCGGCAGCGCGGCCAGGGTGCGGTCAACACGGCCCACGCATCCGGCGCAGGTCATACCCTCAATCGAGAGGCGGGCGGTGATCGGTTGGGTCATGGAACGACTCCGTTATTGCCTATTATCTTCCATGTAGGGGTTCCTGTCACTGGAAGCTCAAGAGGCAATATGAGATTTTTTGCACACCGGTTTTGGACGTCATTGGCTGGTCGACGCCAATCGAGAGCGCGGCCCGCGCGACAGTGAACTTGCAATCATTAATTGACCTCGGTCATTTATTTAAATATGACCATGGTCAATTACAAACTCAGCAGGCGCAATTGTCCCTTCCCTGATGGGGAGGTGCAGGATGGCCGACCAAGGACCGTTATGTTGAAAATCGCAAGACACGTCTTTTTATATGTTGGTATCGCCCTCACGTTAATGATCGCGCTCTATTCGCTTCGATATCTATTCGGTGGTGCCGCATCCGTTTTGGCCCTCGCTGAAACAGATGCGATGCTGGAGTATCTCTCCGGGCAGCAGAGTAGCTTCTGGCATGAGTTCTCTGTGCGGCAACAGCCGCTTTATCAATCAAGCGAATTTGCCGTTGTCGGTCATATCACTGCGGCATCGGTGGCGCTGATAGCCGGGATCATCCAATTCCTTCCTGTTGTTCGACAAAAAGCGCCCCTTCTGCACCGGGCAAGCGGGTATTTCTATGCGTTTACCGCGACGCTTGGTCTGGGGCTCGGGGCCTATATTTCCTTTTCGCTTCCGATGATTGGCGGCACGAACACGATCATTTCCAATATCGTTGGGGGCATTTTGGGTATCTCCTTTGTGGGGATTGCCTTTTACCACATCTGGAAGAAGCACTACCTGCAACACGGGCAGTGGATGCTGAGAAGCTACGCGGTATTACTGGCGATCCTCACTGTTTATCTACTTGTCGCGTTTTTTGCTCTGCTCGGCGTTGAAGCCGAACGCGGATACGCGCTGGCGCATATGCTCTGCTTCCCGATAAACTTGGCTTTGGTGGAACTGTTCATCCGAAAAAGCGCCTCCGGCAAACTGGTGCTCGCCTACGAGTAGCACTGGGGTATTCTCATCTGGGGGCGTTTGACCGAGCTCCAACGCTGCCTTGATCCAAGTCGTGGCACATGCACGACGTGATGCCGCCCCTAGTCCACCACCCAGTCGTCCTCAAACGGCATATCGCCAATGGCCATCCACGCGGCGCGGACGCGGGCGACCCGGCTGTCGGACCAGGTGCGGAAAACGATGTCAAAGCCCTCTGTGGTGATCTCTTCGGCCACCAATTCCGCGCGATAGGCGGCGGTGTGGTCCATATCCATCAGCGACGCTGTCACCTGCACGGCAGGCGGTGCGGCAAAGGCATCGTCAAAGCGCAGATGCAGGCGGCGTTCACGCTCCCCCTCGCCCGTCCACATGGTGCCGCCAGAGTCGAACTCTGAAAACACCTCCACATCACCCTGCGCGATGCCGGTGCGGGAACTCCACAGACGCACTGTAGGCATTTGGAACCTCAACCTTCAAACAATCAACAAATTGAAAGTATCGTCCAACCCTTACCAAAAAGAAACCGGCCTGCAGGGTGCAGGCCGGTTTCTTGTCTCTTAGGTTCTGACAGTGATGTCAGAGGCTCATGTGGGTCCCGAGCGCTTCCATATCTGCAAGCAGCTTGGCCGCGTCTTCCACCAGACCGTGTGCGGACTCATCATCCTTGGCGGTCTTGTACATGGCGCGGGCTTCCTCGATGAGCTCGTCCAGATGGGCGCGGGTCATCTCATCCATGGGGATTGCCCGCTCTGCGAGAACCGACAGGCCCTCGGCAGTGATCTGGGCAAACCCGCCAGTGACGAGGTACTCCGTGGTGCCTTCCGGTGCTTCCACCTTCAGGATGCCCGGACGCAGGGTGGTGAGTGTCGGCGCGTGCAAGGGCATCGCCGTCATGTCACCCTCGGAGCCGGGGATCTGGACCGCGCGGGCCTGAAGCGAAGCAAGGCTCCGCTCCGGGCTCACGAGATCGAATTGCATCGTATCAGCCATCAGGGCCCTCCTTAGGCCGCGTCAGCAGCCATTTTCTCGGCTTTTGCGATCACTTCGTCGATGCCGCCAACCATGTAGAAGGCGCCTTCGGGCAGGTGATCGTATTCGCCGGCCACAACGGCTTTGAACGACGCGATGGTGTCCTCGAGGGAAACCTGCACACCGTCGGAACCGGTGAAGACCTTTGCAACGTCGAACGGCTGCGACAGGAAACGCTGGATCTTACGCGCACGCGCAACGGTCAGCTTGTCCTCTTCGGAGAGTTCGTCCATGCCGAGGATCGCGATGATGTCCTGCAGCGACTTGTAGCGCTGGAGGATCTGCTGAACGTCGGAGGCCACTTTGTAGTGCTCTTCGCCAACGATCTGCGGGTCCATCAGGCGCGACGAGGAATCGAGCGGGTCCACAGCAGGGTAGATGCCAAGCTCGGAGATCGCACGGTTGAGAACGGTGGTCGCGTCCAAGTGGGCAAAGGTTGTTGCAGGTGCCGGGTCGGTAAGGTCGTCCGCGGGAACATACACAGCCTGGATCGAGGTGATCGAGCCGTTCTTGGTGGAGGTAATACGCTCCTGCATCGCACCCATGTCGGTCGCCAGCGTCGGCTGGTAGCCCACAGCGGAGGGGATACGGCCCAGAAGTGCGGACACCTCGGAACCAGCCTGCGTGAAGCGGAAGATGTTGTCCACGAAGAACAGAACGTCGGTGCCGGACTGGTCACGGAACTGCTCCGCGAGGGTCAAACCGGTCAGAGCAACGCGGGCACGCGCACCCGGAGGCTCGTTCATCTGGCCGTAAACCAGAGCAACCTGCGACTCTTCGAGGTTGTCGGGCTTAATCACGTTGGATTCGATCATCTCGTGGTAAAGGTCGTTGCCTTCACGAGTCCGCTCACCCACACCCGCGAACACGGAGTAGCCCGAGTGCACTTTTGCGATGTTGTTGATCAGTTCCATGATGAGAACGGTTTTACCAACGCCGGCACCGCCGAACAGACCGATCTTACCACCCTTCGCATAAGGCGCGAGCAGGTCGATCACCTTGATGCCGGTTTCCAGCACTTCGGATTCGGTGGATTGTTCGTTGAACTCGGGCGCAGGCTGGTGGATCGCGCGGGTCTCTTTCGCGACGATCGGCTCACCTTCGTCCACGGGCTCACCCACAACGTTCAGGATGCGGCCCAGAGTTGCGTTACCGACCGGGATGGTGATCGGCGCACCGGTGTCGGTGACTTCCTGACCACGAACGAGACCTTCGGTCGCGTCCATCGCGATGGTACGGACAGAGTTCTCGCCGAGGTGCTGAGCAACCTCAAGAACGAGCTTCTTGCCGTTGTTGTCGGTGGTGAGGGAGTTCAGAATCGCCGGCAGCTCGCCGTCGAACTGAACGTCCACAACGGCGCCGATGATCTGAGTCACCTTGCCTTTTGCATTTGCCATGTTTCGTCTCCGGTTGTCTCTTAGAGCGCCTCGGCGCCCGAAATGATTTCAATAAGCTCGTTGGTGATGACGGCCTGACGCGAGCGGTTGTACTCGATGGTCAGCTTGTCGATCATTTCGCCCGCGTTCCGCGTAGCGTTGTCCATCGCGCTCATCCGGGCACCCTGTTCGGACGCCCCGTTCTCCAGCAGACCCGCGAAGATCTGGGTGGCGACGCCGCGCGGCAGAAGATCCGCAAGGATCGCCTCTTCGCTGGGCTCGTAATCCACCACACCGGAGGTCGCCTCGGCGCCCTCGGCATCGAATTCCGCCGGGATGATCTGCTGAGCAGTCGGGATCTGGGTCACGACGTTCTGGAACTTCGAGTAGAAGATCGTAGCAACGTCGAACTCGCCCGCATCAAAGCGTGCAAGGATGTCCTTGGCGATGCCCTGCGCGTCGACATAGCCTACACGCTTGACTTCGGTCAGGTCCACGTGACCAACGAAGAGGTCTTTGAAATCACGCTTCAGGACATCACGGCCCTTCTTGCCCACGGTGAGGATCTTCACGGTCTTGCCAGCCGCCTGAAGGTCGAGGACCTTCTGACGCGCCAGTTTCGCGATATTGGCGTTAAAGCCACCGCACAGGCCGCGCTCGGCGGTCATGACCACCAAGAGCTGAACCTGATCCGAACCCGTACCCGCAAGGAGCTTAGGCGCGGTATCGCTTTGACCGACAGAAGCTGCCAGCCCCG
This sequence comes from Tritonibacter mobilis F1926, assembly GCF_000376545.2. NCBI lineage: Bacteria > Pseudomonadati > Pseudomonadota > Alphaproteobacteria > Rhodobacterales > Paracoccaceae > Tritonibacter > Tritonibacter mobilis. Next base: position 728,994 of record NZ_CP015230.1, on the reverse strand, counting down.
CCATCACGGCATTGAACCGCTCGGCATAGGGGCGTGCATCCTCAGCCGCTTCTTGGGCGCGGCGAAGTTTCGCCGCCGCGACCATCTGCATGGCTTTGGTGATCTTACGAGTGTTTTTCACACTCGAGATCCGGTTTTTTAGGTCCTTGAGAGAAGGCATGTGCTGTCTCTCTCCTTACGCGAAGTCTGCTGCGAATTCGTCCAGAACAGCCTTCATCTTCTCGACCGGTTCACCCTTCTTGAACTTGGGATCCTCGTCGGTGATCCACTGCAGGAAGTCGGCCTTCTTGGAGCGCAGGAAGGTCAGAAGCTCGGCTTCGAAACGACCCACTTCCTTGACGTCGACTTTGTCGAGGTAGCCGTTGGTGCCCGCGAAGATGATGCAGACGATTTCAGAGTTGGTCAGCGGCGAGTACTGCGGCTGTTTCATCAGCTCGGTGAGGCGCGCGCCACGGGCCAGCAGCTGCTGGGTTGCGGCGTCGAGGTCGGAACCGAACTGAGCAAAGGCTGCCATCTCGCGGTACTGAGCGAGGGACAGTTTCACAGGGCCCGCAACGGAGGACATCGCATCGGTCTGTGCCGAGGAGCCCACACGCGAAACCGACAGACCGGTGTTCACGGCGGGGCGGATGCCCTGGTAGAACAGTTCGGTCTCAAGGAAGATCTGACCGTCGGTGATGGAGATCACGTTGGTCGGAATAAACGCGGACACGTCGCCGCCTTGGGTTTCGATGATCGGCAGCGCGGTCAGCGAGCCTGCACCGAAGTCCTCGTTCAGCTTTGCCGAACGCTCCAGCAGACGGGAGTGGAGGTAGAAAACGTCACCCGGATAAGCTTCACGGCCCGGCGGGCGGCGCAGCAGCAGGGACATCTGACGGTAAGCAACGGCCTGCTTGGAGAGGTCATCATAGATGATGAGCGCGTGCTTGCCGCTGTCGCGGAAGTATTCGGCCATCGCGGTTGCTGCATAGGGTGCGAGGAACTGCATCGGCGCCGGGTCGGACGCGGTCGCGGCCACAACGATGGAGTATGCCATCGCGCCGGACTCTTCCAGTTTCTTCACCAGCTGCGCCACGGTGGAGCGCTTCTGACCGATCGCAACATAGACGCAGTAGAGTTTCTTGCTCTCGTCGTCGCCTGCCGCTTCGTTGTAGGATTTCTGGTTCAGGATGGTGTCCAGAGCAATCGCGGTTTTACCGGTCTGACGGTCACCAATGATCAGTTCACGCTGGCCACGGCCAACGGGGATCATCGCGTCCACGGATTTAAGGCCGGTTGCCATCGGCTCGTGCACGGATTTACGCGGGATGATGCCCGGCGCTTTCACGTCTGCAACTTTGCGCTCTTTGGCTTCGATCGGACCTTTGCCGTCCAGCGGGTTGCCAAGGCCATCGACAACGCGACCCAGAAGCTCGGGACCAGCAGGCACGTCCACGATGGAGTTAGTGCGCTTGACGGTGTCGCCTTCTTTAATGTCGCGGTCGGAGCCGAAGATAACCACACCGACGTTGTCGGATTCGAGGTTCAGCGCCATGCCCATGATGCCGCCGGGGAACTCGACCATTTCGCCCGCCTGGACGTTGTCGAGGCCGTAGACACGGGCGATACCGTCACCGACGGAGAGAACGCGGCCGATCTCGGCCACTTCGGCTTCTTGACCAAAATTCTTGATCTGGTCTTTAAGGATCGCGGAAATTTCCGCTGCTTGGATACCCATTTATCCGACCTCTTTCATTGCATTCTGTAGGGAGTTGAGCTTGGAGCGGATCGAGCTGTCGATCATCTTCGAGCCCACTTTAACGACGAGACCGCCGATGATGCTTGCATCGACGGTGGCATTGATGGTGACCTTTTTGCCCACGCGCTCTGCGAGGGTTTTGGCCAGTTTATCGCTCTGGGTCTTGGTCAGTGCCTTAGCGGAAACAACGTCGGCCGTGACCTCGCCGCGGGCTTCGGCAATGCGAGCACGCAGGGCGTCGATCAGGGCTGGAACCACAAACAGGCGGCGTTTGGCCGCCATCAGCGCGAGGGAGTTGCGCAGAACTTCAACAAGCCCCATCTTGTCTGCCACGGCAGAGATGGCGGCTGCTTGTTCGTCACGCGACACCAGCGGTGAAGTGATGAGAGTGCGCAGGTCTTCGCTGTCAGCCAAAGCGGCTGCCAGATCGTTGATTCCTGTCTCGAGTTTATCGAGAGCATTGCTCTCGGCAGCGATATCAAAGATCGCTGTGGCATAGCGGTCGGCAATGCCTGCGGAAATCGAAGCTGGTTCGGACACGTCCACCCTTCCGATATTATTTTGGCCCCGGTTTATATGCGTCCTGGCAGGTAGCATCCGGGGGCGTGAGGTCGCCCGATTTTTGGCCGGGCATCGAAATCAGCGTGGATGTAGCAGAGCCTTTGCGACCTAGCAACTCCCTCTGTCCGAAGCCGTGAAATCCGATTCCACGCCTTTTCAATGACTTAACAAAACTACGGTGGTTTGACGCAGCTCTAATGGTAAAAAAATTACGCCCCCCAGCTGCGGGGATGCGATTCCAGAGGCGCAAATTGCGTCATTTCGGTACACAAGCGTACACAATGTCGAATCTCGCCCATGAAGCGTCGACAACGATCACCCGGCAATCGTGCCCATCAAACAGCCATGCACTTGCATCCCAAACTTGTGCTTTATGCTGGCTCCGCAATCGGGTTGGACAGCCCTTCCAGCACCCGGATCGGATTGGTGCGGCGCGTGCGGATCATATGGCCTTTTTGCGGATGGGTCTGCTTGGAAACCTCCACCAGAAACACACCCGCCGCCATCATCGCCGGAAGCCTGCGCCCCACCCGCTCGATCATCGCGCCCGACTTTAACCAGAAGCGGCGCGGGCTGGGCAGGCGATAGAGGGCGGCCGCGTGCTGCTCGATGGTGAACTGATGCCCACGCAGCTGGTTTTCCAGCTGTGTCAGCGTATAGGGCCGACCATAGCCAAACGGCGTCGCATCCGAGCGCACCCAAAGCCCGCCACGATTGGGCACGATAAAAATCGCCCTGCCCCGCGGCGCCATCACCCGCCAGCATTCATCCAGCAGGGCCGAGGGCTGTTCCGAGGTTTCAAGACCGTGCAACAGAACCAGCCGGTCCACGCGCCCCGTCTCCACCGGCCATGAAGTCTCCTCGCACAACACCGACACATTGGGCTGCCCTGCCGGCCATTGCATCACCCCCTGTGGCCCCGGCATCAAGGCCATGACCCGGCGCGCCTCACTCAGGTAGGGCCGCAACAAGGGGGCCGCAAAGCCAAATCCCGCAATCGTCTCGCCAGTGGCATCGGGCCACATCCGCAACAATTGCCCCCGGATCGAGGCCTGCGCCGCGCGCCCCAAGGTGCTGCGGTAGTAGAAATTCCTCAGATCCTGCACATCCAGATGCATTGCAGACGCCCATTGCTTCGGTCACTCTGGGGGCAGTCTAGCAATGTGAAAGCGAATGACCATGCCCGATCAGACCTCTTTCCCCACCACCGTGGCAAATGGCCTCGAAATCGTCACAGTACCGTGTCTTGCGGACAACTACGCCTATCTGGTCAACGGCCCCGACGGGGTCGCGGTGATCGACGCCCCCGAGGCCGCACCGATCATTGCCGCGCTTGAGGCACGTGGCTGGAGCCTTGGCGTCATCATGATCACCCATCACCACCATGACCATGTGGGCGCGATCAACGCGTTGCGCGACAAGTATGGCTGCCCCGTGATGGGCCCCAAGGCCGAGGCCGATAAAATCGCGGCGCAGGGCGCGCCCCTTGATATGGAGCTGGAACCCGGCTTTGAGGGCGGCACCGGCGCGGGACGTTGTCAGGTGATCGCGGTGCCCGGCCATACCCTTGGCCATGTCGCCTTTTATTACCCCGAAGGCCCTGCCCTGTTTAGTGCCGACAGCCTGATGGTGATGGGATGCGGCCGCCTCTTTGAGGGCACGCCCGCCATGATGTGGCAAACCATGACCACCCTCGCCGCCCTGCCCGACGACACTTTGGTCTTTTCGGGCCATGAATACACAGAAAGTAACGCCCGCTTTGCGCTCAGCATCGACCCCGATAATGCCGCGCTGCAAAAAAGAGCCCGTGAAATTTCTCAGGCGCGTAAAAGTGACCTTCCCACCGTTCCCGCACGGCTGGAGCTGGAAAAAACCACCAATCCGTTTTTGCGCGCAGGGGATGCGGATCTAAAGAAATCTCTGGGATTGGAGGAGGTTGAAGATGCGGAGGTCTTTGCCCATATCAGGGCTGCGAAAGACAGATTTTGATGTCGTTTTCCGGCCTCCCCATCAATTTCGCGCAAGATATGTGAGCACAATGTCGGGAATTGTGACCACAATCACGCAAAAAGCCCTTGAAGCTTACGTTCTATCAACCAAACTCTAACAGTATGAGGACATGGTTATGGGACAGGACCGGCCCGCCCGGTGGCGACCGATCCCCATGACCCAAGACAGAGGAGCACGCCCGTGCCTTCATTCTCGAGCACATTGGAACAAGCCATTCACGCGGCGCTGGCGCTGGCGAATGAACGGCGTCATGAATTCGCAACCCTGGAGCACCTGCTGCTGGCCCTGATCGAGGAGCCAGACGCGGCCCGCGTCATGCAGGCCTGCAGCGTGAACCTTGATGAGTTGCGATCAACCTTACTTGAATTCGTGGACGAGGATCTTGCGAACCTTGTCACCGATATCGACGGCTCTGAAGCGGTGCCAACCGCTGCATTCCAGCGCGTGATCCAGCGCGCTGCCATCCACGTACAGTCCTCTGGTCGCACTGAGGTCACCGGCGCCAATGTGCTGGTTGCGATCTTTGCCGAACGTGAAAGCGATGCCGCCTTCTTCCTGCAGGATCAGGATATGACGCGCTATGATGCGGTGAATTTCATCGCCCATGGCGTGGCCAAAGACCCTGCTTACGGCGAAAACCGCCCCGTGACCGGCGCGACGGACGCCGAGGATGAAATCGGTGGTGGCCCCACCGTCGGAGGCCCGGAAGGCGAACAGAAAGAATCGGCGCTGTCGAAATACTGTGTCGATCTCAACGCCAAATCCCGTGAGGGCGATATTGACCCCCTTATCGGTCGCGACAGCGAGGTGGAGCGCTGCATTCAGGTGCTGTGCCGCCGCCGCAAGAACAACCCGCTGCTGGTCGGCGATCCCGGTGTCGGTAAAACCGCCATCGCCGAGGGTCTGGCCCGCAAGGTTGTACAAAGCGAAGTGCCTGAGGTGCTGTCGGAAACCACCATTTACTCGCTCGACATGGGCGCGCTTTTGGCGGGCACCCGCTATCGCGGTGATTTCGAGGAACGCCTCAAAGCGGTGGTCACCGAACTGGAAGAACACCCCGACGCGGTGCTGTTCATTGACGAGATCCACACGGTGATCGGTGCGGGCGCCACCTCTGGCGGCGCGATGGATGCCTCCAACCTGCTGAAACCTGCCTTGCAGGGCGGCAAGCTGCGCACCATGGGTTCCACCACCTATAAGGAGTTCCGTCAGCATTTCGAGAAGGACCGCGCGCTGTCGCGCCGGTTCCAGAAAATCGACGTCAGCGAGCCTTCGGTCGAGGATTCCATCGAGATTCTCAAAGGGCTGAAACCCTATTTCGAGGAACATCACTCGATCAAGTTCACCTCGGATGCGATCAAATCCGCGGTCGAACTCTCGGCGCGTTACATCAATGACCGCAAGCTCCCCGACAAGGCCATCGACGTGATCGATGAGGCCGGGGCCGCGCAGCATCTGGTCGTCGAGAGCAAGCGGCGCAAGACCATCGGCGTCAAGGAGATCGAGGCCGTGGTGGCCAAGATCGCCCGTATCCCGCCGAAAAACGTCTCCAAGGACGATGCCGAGGTGCTGAAGGACCTAGAAGCCTCGCTGAAACGCGTGGTCTTTGGTCAGGATGCTGCCATTGATGCGCTGTCCTCGGCGATCAAACTGGCCCGTGCGGGCCTGCGCGAGCCGGAAAAACCCATCGGCAATTACCTCTTTGCAGGCCCCACCGGCGTCGGCAAAACCGAGGTGGCCAAACAGCTCGCCGACACGCTGGGCGTGGAGCTGCTGCGCTTTGACATGTCGGAATACATGGAGAAACACGCGGTCTCTCGCCTGATCGGTGCGCCTCCGGGCTATGTGGGTTTCGATCAGGGCGGCCTGCTGACCGACGGTGTCGACCAGCATCCCCATTGTGTGCTGCTGCTCGACGAGATCGAGAAGGCGCATCCGGATGTGTTCAACATCCTGTTGCAGGTGATGGACAACGGCCAGCTCACCGACCACAACGGTCGCACGGTCAACTTCCGCAACGTGGTATTGATCATGACCTCGAACGCGGGCGCGTCGGAATTGGCGAAATCTGCCATCGGCTTTGGGCGTGACCGTCGCGAGGGTGAAGACACCGCCGCCATCGAGCGCACCTTCAGCCCTGAATTCCGCAACCGTCTGGATGCCACCATTTCCTTTGGCCCGCTGCCCAAGGAGGTCATCCTGCAAGTGGTCGAGAAATTCGTCCTGCAGCTTGAGGCTCAATTGATGGACCGCAATGTCTCCATCGAACTGACCCGCAAGGCCGCCGAATGGCTCGCCGACAAAGGCTATGACGACAAAATGGGCGCCCGCCCCCTTGGCCGCGTGATCCAGGAACACATCAAGAAACCGCTGGCGGAGGAGTTGCTGTTCGGCAAGCTTTCCAAAGGGGGTGTGGTTCAGGTCGGCATCAAGGATGGCAAGCTCGACCTGCGCATCGAAGGCCCCGGCAAGCCGCGCCTTAGCGGCAACAAGCCGCCCCTGCTCACCGCGGAATAAGCAACGAGCCAAAGGCGCAAGCGCCTGATGCAAATTCAAAACGCCCGCCTCGGACAACTGAGGCGGGCGTTTTGGTGTGTCTGGGTCCAGAACCTTAAACCCTGTCGCATGCAATTAACGGCCTGCGGATGGCGGTTCTGATGTTCGCAGAACCCAATCCTCACCCTTATCAAGGCACTCAGCCCGAAGATCAGGCGCTGGCCGTGGGGCTGCGCAGGGCGCGGAAAATCATCATCAGGCCAAACATCAACACGACCTGACCCAGCAGGTCACCGATTGCAAAAGAAGCAAGCTCCGTCAGCTTACCACTCGGTGCGAGTATCCCTGAGAAAATCAAAGTCTGACTGATGGAATTGAACACCGACGCCAACAGCCCGGCCAACAATAGCTTGCGCCAATTGACCCTGCGCCCGCCCCCCGCATAGGCAGATATGCCAGAGGCACGCAGCAGCTCAAAAGCGAAATAGGCCGACAACACACTCATCGCGAGCGAGAGCCACATCTTATCGTGCATCAGGTCGAGGATATCCGCGCTGGTGAAAATCAGATTGGCAAGTATCGCTCCGACAACCAGCGGCAGCAGCGCCCGCCAACCGACCAGCCAAATGCTGAGAACCCGGACCCCATGCGGCAGATACGCCAAACTGGCGAGGACAGAAACATCATCGAGAAAGAAACGCTGCGCAGGGGCAATCGCCCAGATCGTGATGCCATGACATATGATATACGTCAGAGCGATCATCACAAAGCCACCCACGCCGGGTGAAAAACCATCAGCTGCTCTCATACGCAAGCTTTAGACGCGAAAGAGCGACAAGGCAATTCATCTCGCGCCAGACCTACTGGAAACCGGTCTCAACGTGACGTTATGCAATAAATTGTCAGAAACTGGTGCGGGATTTAGTCGTGCAGCAGGTCCTTACGCACCATGTAATGTTTGGCCCGCGCGCCCTCAGGTCGCTCCAGAAAGCCAAGTTCCAGCAGTGACCGCAACGCGCGGTGAAATGTGGCCTGTGCGATGCCGCTGGTCAGCGGGTGCTGACGGATCTGATCGGACAAGACCAACTGCCCCGGCGCATCCGTCAGACGGTGAGCCGCTTGAAAGACGTCTTTTTCGGCTGGGCTTAAATCCTCCAGACCGATGTCGCGCTCCATTTGACGCAACATGTCACGCAGTTCGAATATGGCGCGTAATCTGTCCAAAAATGCCCCTCCTGAAACGATGCTCACAGACATGGCGGCGGTAAATCGAATTTGTACTGAAGAGTATAGCACAAAAAACTCTCATGGGTGATAATTTATTGGAAAAACGGGCAAACTATGATAAAAAGAACCCGGACGAATCCAATAAGCCGTGAGTGGTGGTGCCGTCCTGTTTTCAAAAGTCCTATTTTAGAACGCAGGCTCTGGCGGTTGAAACACCGCCGGAGCCTTATTTAATTGTAGCTTTACCAAATACGCGCCACGCGCTGTCAGCGTTCCGTAAGCTTCAATTCGATTCGGCGGTTTTGCGCCCGCGCTTCGGGGGTATCGGCCGGGTTGACCGGCTGAAATTCGCCAAATCCATTTGCGGCCAGCCGTCCGGGGGGTATGCCCAGCTCATCCATCATGTAGCGCACCACCGACAGCGCCCTGCCCTGACTGAGTTCCCAGTTATCGGCGTATTTGCCAGTGCCCGAGAAACGCTGATTGTCCGTGTGCCCATCGACGCGAATGATCCAGTTGATGTCATCGGGAATTGCGGCGGCCACGTTTTGCAAGATGCGCGCGACTTTGGCGATCTCGATCTTTCCCGCCTCAGAGAGTTCGGCGCTTCCCAGTGCAAACAACACCTCAGAGGCAAAGACAAACCGGTCGCCTTCAATCCGCACCCCTTCCTGATCGCCCAGAAGGCTGCGCAACTGGCCAAAAAACTCCGAACGGTACTGTTCCAGATCCTTGGCTTCATTGGCGAGCCGCTCCCGCTCCGCCTCCAGCCGCTTGCGTTCCTGCTCTTCCAGTATTCGGCGGCGGCGCTCTTCGGCGGCTGCGCGTGCCAGCGCAGTGTTCAGATCCTGACCGAGGCTTTGCAACTGGATGCCCTGCGCAGCGTCGCGTTCCTTGAAATCATCCAACAGCGCCTGCAAACCGCCAAGCTGTTCGCGCAATGCCGCCACCTGCTGATTCAAAAGCGCCGTCTCGCGGCGTGCCTCTTCCGAGACCTGCTTTTCCTCGGCCAAAGCACTGCGCGCCTGTGCCAGCAGGTCAGCGCGTTGTTCCGCAAGGGTTTTCTGCTCGGTGAGGTTTTGCGCAAAATCATCCTTCTCCGCGAGGGCGGCCAGAAGGCGGCTTTGCAAAACTTCCTGATCCGTGGCTGCCGCCTGCGCCCGCTCCAGCGCCTCCAGCGCGACCAACAAACGTTGCTCGACAGATGCCCGCTCCTCTGCGGTGGAGCTTGCCGCCGCGCGTGCTGCAGCCAGATCTGCCTCGGCGCGCGCAAGACGGGTCTCCAGACCGCTGCGGGTTTCCTGGGCCTGACCACGCAGAGTCGCAAGCTGATCCTGCAGGTCGCGCCGCGTGGTTTCCGCCTCCGCTTGCAGGCTGGCAAGGCGATCCTCCAAAAGGCGGCGTTCCTTATCAAAAGCACTCTGCACATCGCGCAACTGGGCCTGATACTGGCTCTCGGTTTCAACCGTGGCCGCCCGCTGTCGGGTCAGTTCAGCCTCAAGCTGCCCACGGGTATCTGCGGCCTGTTGACGTGCGGTCTCCAACTCGCCGGTGAGTCGGGCGCGGGTCGCGGCGCTCTCGGTCCGCACCCGGTCCAGCTCTGCCTCTAGGGCCGAAACGCGCGCCGATGCGGTGCTCTCGGTGACTTCCATCTGGGCCAGCACCCGGGTCAGGCGCTCTGCCAGCTCATCGCGGTCATTTGCCTGCGCCTTGGCCTGTTCAATGGCCGAGAGCGCCTCTTCCAGTTCGGAATTCAGCTTATTTCGGGCGCTTTCGGCAGCGGCCAGCAATGTCAGCGTATCTTCGGCTTTCTGGCGCTCGGCCTCCAGCGACAGCGTCATCGCCGTAAGTTCAGCATCGGCATTCTCCAGCCGCGCGCGCAAGGCCTCAGCCGCCGCAGCCTCAGTCAGGCGATTGGCCTCTTCTTCAGAGAGTGTCTCTTCCAGTTCTGCCACGCGGGCGGATTGTGCCTCGCCCTCCTTGCGCAGATCCGCGACCAGCGCTTGCAGAGCTTCGGTGCGCGCCGCCGCCAAACGTGCGGCCTCGGCCTCTGCGTCGACCTCATCACGCAATTGCGCCAATGCGAGGTTCAGCGCCTCTTGTTCTGACAAGAGTTCACCGCGTGCCGCATCCAGCGCGTCGCGCTCTGCCGTGAGATCGGCGATCTGCGCCTCGGCACTGTCGCGCCCGGCAATCAATGCGGCCACCTGTGCCTCAAAATCGGAAATCTGCGTGCGCGCCGCCGCAAGGTCCGAGGTCGCCGCATCCCGTTCCTGCGTCAGCGCGCTGATGCGGGCTTGTTGGGCCGTGATCTGATCCTGCGCTGCGTCCAGATCGGAACGGGCCGAATTCAGTGTCGCCCCAAGCGCCCCCAAACGGGCCTGCAACTGGCTGGCCTCGCGCTCTTTGACGCCAAGCGCCTGCGCCAATGCCCGCACCTCGGTCGAGAGCTCATCCAGTTCGGTTTCCTGACCGGAGATGGTCTCGCGCAGGACAAATTGCACCACCATAAAAATGGTCAGCACAAACGTCAAAACCAGCAAAAGCCCGGTCATCGCATCCACAAAGCCGGGCCAGATGGCCCCTTGGAAACGTTGACCGGTACGGCGCTTCAGGGCCATGGATCAGCTCTCTTTCCGCGCCGCCATTCGCGCTGCACGGTCCATGCCACGCGGGCCTGCGAAGGCTTTGACCAAAAGGTCGATATCCTTGCGCAACTCCGCAAGGCTCTCTTGCCGCCCGGCGGAGATTTCTTCCAGAATGCGCAGCATCTGCACGTCAATCGAGCGCAACCGCATGCGGCTTTCGGCATCAATGCCCACATCCCCATGCGCGCGCATCAGCTCGGCAATGGTCTCTTGGCCCACGGCCACGCGCTCCAATGCGCCGGAAATCGACGCCACATCATCCTGACGGCGGTTCATCTCTTCGATGGTGTCGATCAGACGCGAGAGCTTGCCCTCAACTTCCGCGCGCCCCTCTGCGGTTTGAACAAACATCGCCTGCAGCGCATCCATCTGCTCTGCCATCGTATCGAGCACACCAGCCACAAGGTTGCTGTCGCCAGTACCGCCCTCCTCGCCCGAGGAAAAACTGACACGGGTGAAAGACGACAGCCATTCTTCGAGTTCGCGGTAAAACCGGTTCTGACCATGGCCTGCAAACAGCTCCAGCAAGCCCACAATCAATGAGCCCGCAAGGCCAAGAAGCGAGGAGGCAAAGGCCACGCCCATGCCCCCGAGCTGCGCTTCAAGGCCGGTCATCAGCCGGTTGAATATCGCAACCCCCTCTTCGCCATCTTGCGGTGCAAGGCTGCGGATGGTGTCGACCACTGCCGGAACCGTGGTCGCCAACCCGTAAAACGTGCCAAGAAGGCCAAGGAAAATCAAAAGGTTGACGATATAACGCGTGATCTCGCGCTCCTCGTCAATGCGTTCTGCCACGGAATCCAGAATGGAGCGTGTCGAGGCAGACCCAAGTTGCATCCGCGCGCCCCGAGAGCGCAGCAGCGCCGCCAAGGGCGCCAGCATCGAGGGGGCACGATCATCATCAGTGGTGATCCCGGCGGCAAAGCGTTCGATCCAGCGCACCGAATTGATCAGCTGCACCACCTGCCAGAAGGTCGCCAACACCCCGATCACAAACACAAAGGCGATAAACCCGTTGAGATAGGGGTTCGCCTCAAAGACCGGCATCACCCGCGGCAGCGCCATAAAGGCCCCCGCGCCTGCCAGTCCCAATGCAATCAGCATCATGACAACCTGGCGCACCGGCTGTGAAAATTGTGGCCGGCCTTCGCGTTCGTGATGCGCCATTTCCTTACGGCTCCCGATAGGCTTTGTCTTGGTTCTGCGCCTGCAGCCTAGACTGAAAGTCCCATGGTCGCCAAGGATTTATGATAAAATCTGCCGGACCCGCTCTGTGAGCCAGCTGAGGTCAGGATCGCTCAGGCCGATTTCATCCAGATGCCCTGCGGTATTGAACAGATATTCGCTGTTCGGTCCCCGTCCGCCCACCGCATGGGCAATGATCCGCGCCTGCTCTTCCAGCTCCAGATGGCAATATTGGACGTGATGCGGATCGATCACATAGACCACCGCATTCACCACCTCACCGCTGGCCAGTTCCACATCGAGAAAGCGCTCCACATAGGCCGAGGAAATCAACTCGCGTTCGCGCAGCGCAGCCAGCGTTGCCTCCTCATGGCCGGGTTCGACCCGCAGGGCCAGCCCCTTGCAATGGGCATCTTCTTGCGCATCCAGCGCCAGCACCAGTCCGGGGGTCTCTTCGCTGCCGCGGTGGTGGATCGAGCGCATGCAGAACGAGCGGGCAAAGCCATGCAGCGTTGCCACTTCGCTTTGCGCGATCGGGAACTCCGGGTTCCACAGAAGAGAGCCGTATCCAAATACCCACATCGTCATGTTACTGGTCCTTTATTGCGAGCGCCTGTAAACAGCAAAACGGGCGTAAACAAAAGGGGCAGTGCGGCATGAAACGCGGTCTGAAGATCCTTCTGGGGCTCTGTGTGATCTGGGGGCTCTACTGGGCCGTGGCCGCCTGGGGTCTGCGCCAGAGCGTGCAGGGCTGGTTTCAAATGCAGGCGACGCGCGGCTGGCAGGTGGAGGTGGGCGACATTGCCCCCGCTGGTACGCTGGGCGGTTTTCCATGGCGACATGTGACCCGCATCGACAGACCCACACTGGCCGATCCCGGCACCGGGGCGGCCTGGCGCACCGATTGGCTGGAGTTGCAAAGCCCTGCAATCTGGCCCGGACGTCAAAGCCTGCGCTTTTCTGACGGCGATCAGCGCCTGTCCTATTATGATCAAACGGCGGTGATTACGACCGAAGGGTTGCAGGCGGATCTGTTTCTTGCACCCGGCTTAGCGCTAGAGCTGGAGGAGTTGGGGCTGACCTCAGGCGCGTGGAGCATTGGCGACGGGCAAAACAGCGTCCTCAGCGCTGGCGATCTGAACCTGCGCGTGGTCCAGAGCGATCCGGCTGAAAACTATCAGATCACTGCAGAAGCACATGCGTTTCGCCCCGGCACGGACCTGCGCCGCCTGCTGCGTGCCGCGCCTGAGTTGCCACAAACCTTTGAGACACTCACTCTGGTGGCGGATGTAACCTTCGATACCGTATGGGATCGCAACGCACTGGAGCAACGCCGCCCGCAACCCCGCATGATCGACATCGACCTGCTGGAGGCAAAGTGGGGGGATATGCGCATCAAAAGCGCAGGCACGCTGGAGGTGGATGCCGCAGGCATTCCCACCGGAGAACTGGCCTTGCAGGTTGAGGCCTGGGCGGAGTTTCTGGAAATGGCAGAAGACACCGGGCTGATGTCCGCCACCGCACGCGAACAGGCCAGCCGGGTGATCGCGGTGCTGGCGCGGGCCAGTGGCAACCCGGAGGATCTGGATATCACGCTGGGCTTTCGCAGCGGCTATATCACCATCGGCCCAATCCCGCTTGGTCCCGCACCGCGCCTGATCCTGCGTTAGCGCCCCGCGCCGGTGGTCCTCCCGCCCCTTGCCGCTGCGCCCTTGCAGGGCACATCGTCCCGCGTTGGGCATAGCGCCGGGCCATTCGGCCCGGCGCCGCAGCCAGTCCCGGTACGGGACTGGCTGCCCGGCTCAACCCCGCTAAGGGGCGCGCGCAACTGTGAAATGATATGCGACTTTGGCCCACGCGCAGACCGTGCTGATATGGGTATGCCTTGCGCGGTCGCGCCCCTGCGGGGGCGGGAGAGCCACCGGAACACGAATGCGACGCTTAACGGCAGTAACGCCCGCTGCGATGGCGGGCCACATCAAGGTGGAAGTGATCGCGGTGATAAATATCCGCATCTGGTCCCAACACGGTGCGAAACGGCCCGCAGGCTGCTTTCCACATGCGTTGCAGAGCTTTGCGCGTCGAGCGATCACGCCAGCCCTTCAACACGCTTACTGTGGTCCCGCTCTCAAGCGTAAAGCCGGAAATATCAATTGCCCGACCCCGCCCATGTTCAGAGATTTTCGCCCCCGGACGGTTGTTGCGCGTCCGGCAGCTGTACCCGGCTGCCACCCTGAGCTGCACCACTCGGTTAGAGCGACCAAACGCCGTCTCCACGTCGCGCGACACCCATTTATTCAGCGCCTTTGCCGTCTCGCAAGTCATCAGCGCAGGCCTGCTCAGCGTCACCCCCGACACCGACCGCACCCGCACCGCATCACGCGCACCGCACCCACGGAGCTTACCGGGAATATCCCCCGCCTCTTCGCCCTGAATGTCGATATCGCCGCAAACAGAGCCGCGCCGCCGTTTGGCACGCCCAAAGAGCACCTGCTGCTCGAACTCCGGCGTGCGCATCATCGGGCGCAGGGTTTCACCCGGTGCCACCGGAGCCAGATCCACCGGACGGGCGGCGGCGGCGATGATCTGTGCTGACACTGGCCGGATGTGTGGGCGCATCTGTGGCACGGGCACGGTCGACGCCACAGCAGAGACCTCAGTGACCTCCGTCAGCGCCAACTCCGCCCCGCGTTCCAGCGGCGGGCGCGGGGTGGTTTCAGGCGCGGCAGCACCCAGCCCGCAGCCAGCATGGATCAGCACCATGGCAACGCCAACCCGCCGGACCACCCCGCGCGCCCTCATTTTTTCGGCCCGCGACCAAAGTCCGGCGCGGCAGTGTCCTGACCGGCCTCGATAATGCCCCGCCGGATGGCACGGGTGCGGGTGAAATAGTCGTGCAGATGCGCGCCATCCCCGGTGCGGATCGCCCGTTGCAGGGCAAAGAGCTCCTCGGTGAACCGGCCCAGAATTTCTAGCGTGGCGTCCTTGTTGGTCAGGAACACATCGCGCCACATGGTCGGGTCCGAGGCCGCGATCCGGGTGAAGTCGCGAAACCCCGCAGCAGAATATTTGATCACTTCGCTATCGGTCACGCGGCGCAGATCATCTGCCACACCCACCATGGTATAGGCGATCAAATGCGGCGTGTGACTAGTCACCGCCAGCACCAGATCATGGTGGTCGGCGTCCATCTCATCCACATGCGCGCCCATCCCTTCCCAGAGGGCGCGCAGCCGCGCAACCGCCTCCGGCGCGCTGCCCTCCACCGGCACCAACAGGCACCAACGGTTGTCAAACAGCTCGGCAAAACCCGACTCGGGACCGGAATGCTCGGTCCCCGCGAGCGGGTGTGAGGGCACAAAATGCACGCCATCCGGAATATGCGGCGCCACATCCTCGATCACATGGCGCTTGACCGATCCCACATCGGAGACCGTCGCGCCGGGCATCAACGCCGGTGCAATCTCGGCCGCAACCGCGCCCATCGCCCCAACCGGCACGCAGAGCACCACGAGATCTGCGCCCTCAACCGCCGCACGTGCGGTGTCGCAGACCCGATCACACAGACCAATCCGGCGCGCGGTGTCGCGGGTTTCCGGGCTGCGGGCATAGCCGGTGACTTCCCCCGCAAGCCCCGCGCGTTTGATGGCCCAGAACATCGAGGATGCAATCAGCCCAAGACCGATCAGTGCCACGCGGTTGTAGACGGGTTTGGCTGCAGTCTCGCTCATTGTGCCGCCCCGGCCTTGAAGTCCTGAACCGCGCTTGCAACCGCGCGGCATGCGGTCTCGTCTCCGACAGTGATCCGCAAGGCGGTGGGCAGGTTATACCCCGCCACCCGGCGCACGATCAGGCCGCGTTGTTTCAGGAAGTCGTCACAGGCTTCCGCCTCGGCTTGGGAGGCAAAGCGCGCCAGAATGAAGTTGGTACAGGATGTGTCCGACGGCACGCCCAGCCCGGCCAGTTGATCCGCCAGCCAGCCGCGCCATTTGGCGTTCTCGACGCGGCAGGTTTCGACATACGCACGGTCCCGCACCGCGGCCTCGGCCCCGGCAAGCGCTGTCACCGAGACATTGAACGGCCCGCGCACGCGATTGAGCACATCGATGATTGGCTTTGGTCCATAGCCCCAGCCCACACGCGCGCCCCCTAGTCCGTAGATCTTGGAGAACGTGCGGGTCATCACCACGTTTTCGCGCGCCTCAATGAGGGATGCCCCGGCGTCAAAGCCCTCGACATACTCAGCATAGGCCCCATCCAGAACGAGGATCGCATCCTCCGGGATACCATCGGCAAGGCGCGCCACCTCGGCCTCGGAAATCATGGTGCCGGTGGGATTGTTGGGGTTTGCGATGAACACCAGCTTGGTCTGCGGCGTGCAGCCTGCCAGCAGCGCATCCACATCGGTGACGCGCTCGCGCTCCTTCACTTCGACCGGGGTGGCCCCGGCGGCAAGGGCGGAAATGCGGTACATGGCAAACCCGTGCTCGGTATAAAGCACCTCATCCCCCGGCCCGGCATAGCACTGACAGAGAAAAGCGATGATCTCATCGCTGCCCGCCCCGCAAATGATGCGCTCGGCATCCAGCCCGTGGGTTTCGGCAATCGCGGTGCGCAGGGCGGTATGGTCGGAGCTCGGATACCGATGCATGCTGGTGACAGCCTGCGCCATCGCCTCCACCGCCTTGGGGCTTGGGCCCAGCGGGTTCTCATTGGAGGAGAGCTTGGTCACATTGCTCACCCCGTCCACATGGGCTGCGCCACCCTGATAGAGGGCGATGTCCATGATACCGGGTTGCGGTGTGATTTGGGTCATATCGTTGAGCTCCTTCGCGAACCTGTTCGTCATAGCGCCCTCGGCGCGATGGGAAAAGCCGCAACTTGCTCATTGCTTCATCAACACACCTATGGGGCAGCCTGTCGCTGCCAGAGCACGCCCGCCACGTCGCGCGGGGAGGCTCCCGCCCGTCGTCCGTGCCCTTTGGCCGAGGTCGCGCCACACATGACCCCGTTTTTGCGCCTGCCCCGGATCTGGCAGGTCCACCGCCGCAGGGCACATCCTCCCGTTGGGCCGGTCCGCGCCGCGTGCCCAAAGGGCACGCGGCGCGGGTCGCCTCGGGCAAAGCCCGAGGCGAAACACCTCAATCACAACGTCTATTCATAGATTATACTGAGGGATCAGGCCGCACGCGGCTGGAAGCGTGCGGTGCTGGGATCGGCATCATAGGCGGCAGCGATTTCTTCAGCCTCTGCCACCAGCTTTGCAACACTCTCGATCACATAGTCCACGGTCGCCTCCTCCATCAGATAGGAGAAGTTGAGCCGCACCCAACCGGGTTTTTGCAACTCCCGCCCGGCCAGAAGATCGCCGAGCAAGGCCTCGGACTGTGGCTGGTCGATCTCCAGCAAACGATGCGCATAAGGCCCCGCGCAGGCACAACCGCCGCGCGCCTGAATGCCGTAGACATCGCTCAACATGCGCGTAAACAACTGCTGATGCACCGGCGCGCCGGATGCCCCTGCCACGGTGAAGGAAAAGATCGGCAGCCGATGCGCGCTTTCATGCCCCAGAAGCGTCAGCCCCGGCACATCCGCCCAGGCCGCGCGCGCCTTGGCCGCATAGCGGGCTTCGCGCGCCTCAATGTGGTCCTGCCCTACGGCCTCTTTGACCAAGAACGCCAGCGCCGCGCGGATGTCGCCCACCACATTCGGGGTGCCTGCCTCCTCGCGCGCAGCCAGACTGTCCGCATAGCGATGCGACCACGGCGACACAAAACTCACCGTGCCGCCACCCGGCCACGAAGGATTGCACGCGCGTACCGCATCCCGGCGCAGCACCAGCACGCCCGAGGCCCCCGGCCCGCCTGGAAACTTATGCGGCGAGACCACCACGGCGTCCTTTGGCTCCGCCCCATGTGCGCCCATGTCGATGGGCAGATAGGGCCCGCCACCGGCATAGTCCCAAACCGCAAGCGCGCCGTGCGCGCGCAACAGCCGGGTCACCGGATCGGGGTCGGTGATAATCCCCGTTACATTTGAGGCCGCCGAGAAACTGCCGATTTTCAGATCCGCATCCGCATGCGCAACCAAGGCCGCCTCAAGCGCCATCAGATCGACCCCGCCCTCGGTACCTTCGGGAATTTCCACCACCTCGGCGCGGCTCTCGCGCCACGGCAGGATGTTGGAGTGATGCTCATAGGGGCCGATATACACCACCGGGCGCGTGGCCTCCTCAATCCCCAAAAGCTTCACCAACCGGTTCAAACCCGCCGTGGCACCGGAGCCTGCAAAGATCACCTCGCAGTCGTCCCCCGCCCCCGTCAGCCGCGCAATCTCAGCCCGGGCGTCGCGGCGCAGGCGGGTGACATACTGGCCGCAATAGGAGGCCTCGGTGTGGGAATTGGCATAAAACGGCAGCAGTTTTTCGGAAATGAACGTTTCGACCGGGCGCATCGCACGCCCCGAGGCCACGTAATCCGCATAGACCAGTGGCACATCGCCGTTGAGACCGGGGATCATCACCCCCTCGCCGATCAGCGACTGAGCCAGCCCCCCCGCCTCCGCTGTGTCTTTGATCGCCGTTTTGAACTGTTCAAGGATCATTGTCGCGCCCTCATTGCCATTTGAGCAATGATAGACCACCAGTGGTTGGTCATTTTCACATATTTACACAGGTGACAGCCCAATATTCATATCATATGATCCACACATGTCGAAAAACATCGATCAAATTGACCGCGACCTTTTGCGAGCCTTGCAACGGGATGGCAGCCTGTCTCAACGCGACCTCGCCGAACGAGTCGGCCTGTCGCAAAACGCCTGTTGGCGGCGGCTCAAGGCCTTGCAGGACAAGGGCATATTGCGCGGCACCCGCGCCGAAGTGGATCGCAGCCAGCTCGATCTCGGTCTGGTGGTCTTTGTGATGCTGCGCACCCGGCATCACTCGGCCGAGTGGCTGGCGCAGTTTCGCCGCCATGTGCTGACGATCCCGGAAGTGGTGGATTTTCACCGCATCGGCGGCGATTACGACTACCAGCTCAAGGTCGTGACCCGCGACATGGCGAGTTATGACAAGGTCTATCAACGCCTGATCGCGGGCGTCGAACTGGACAGCGTGACCTCCTATTTCGCCATGGAAGCCATTGCCGAAGGACGCCCGCTGCCGGTCTGACGGGCAGACGCCTCGTGATCACAACGCGTGGTCACAACGCATGACCTCAGGTGGTGAGAACCAGCTTCTTGCCCACCGCCGTGGGCGTCTCGCGATAGTCGACAAATCCCATGGCACTGTAATAGCCCAAACCTTGTGCGTTATCAGCACCGATCAGGGCTTCGATCGCGGGGAGGCACATTTTCAACGCCGCTTTCTTCGTCTCGACGAAAAGCGCCCGTCCGATCCCCCGACCCGAGGCTTGGGGCAGGACATGCGTGCCGATAATCCCCCATCCCACCGGGGTACCATAAGCATTTCCGTCAACGGCAATCTTTAGCGACTGGAAACCGAGCACGTCGCCGCGCACATCCATCGCAATCAAACAACTGAGCCGATCAGGATGCGCGATATAGTGTGTCTGCGCAAAGATCGCATCGCCGGGCTTGCGACGCTTGCCAACCTTGCGCAACCCTTCCAGCACCGTAGATATTTTAGCCGCGTCGCAAGATTCTGCCGAAACGATTTCAATCATGCCGCGTATGAGCCTAAATCAACAAAAGCGCATCATTGCCCAAAGGCCGCGTTCGGCATCCATTTGGGACGTTTGCCCGCAGGCCCCGCCCGCATGTGCAAACAGGCGGTATTGGTGCGCTGGAACCACAGCGCCTTGAGCGGATACCACCCGGCCTCTGGCACCTCGACCTCAACCGCAAAGGTCTCCTCGCAGGGTTGGCGGCCATCAAACTCGCCCACCACCTGACCGCCGACCACCGCATGCAGGCCGTCATTGGTCAAAAAATCGATCGTGTAGATACCCGGCGCATCAAAGCGCACGTAACCGCGAATATCGGCCACCACCCGCTCGGCACGTTTGGCGGTCAGCACATTCTGCCCCAGCTCGGTGTCGCGGTAATCCAACCCCTTGAGCGGCGCCCCTTGTTCAACCTTGTATTTGAGCGCATTGCGCGCGGCAGCAAGGCTCTTCACATCAGAAGGATAAGCATAGCGCACAGACAACCCCGGTTTCAGCCCTGATGGCTGCGGGTTGGCCGGGGTGAGCATTACGGGTGCAGCCAGCGCCGCAACCGTCAAACCGACTGTCAGCGCAGCCCCGTAGGTCAACGCCCGACACAAGGCTGAAATCTTTGGCATGGTGGTCTCCCCAATCTATCCGGACCGCAGATTCAACCACAAAGATCCGGTTTTATCTCCACCCTACTCGGCAATTCCTCTCAAACCCAAGCCCTTCCTCATATTGCGCCTCTCCAAAAACGACGACATGAAAAAAGCCGCCCCAAAAAGGAGCGGCTTTTCGAACTGGTAGCAAACGCGCCCCTTTGGGCGCACCAGCATTAGTTTTTGGCGTAGAATTCGACCACGAGGTTCGGTTCCATCATCACCGGGTACGGCACATCGGCCAGACCAGGCGCGCGCACGAAGGTGGCGGTCAGCTTGGAGTGGTCAACTTCGATGTAATCCGGAACGTCACGCTCTGCGAGCTGAACGGCCTCCAGAACAGCTACGTTCTGCTTGGACTTTTCACGCACCTCGATCACGTCGCCTTCTTTGACGCGGTAGGAGGGGATGTTGACGCGCTTGCCGTTCACCAGCACATGGCCGTGGTTCACGAACTGACGGGCCGCAAAGACGGTCGGCACGAATTTGGCGCGGTAGACAACAGCGTCCAGACGACGCTCCAGCAGACCGATGAGGTTTTCACCGGTGTCGCCCTTCACACGCTCGGCTTCGCCGTAGATGCGACGGAATTGTTTCTCGGTCAGGTCGCCGTAGTAGCCTTTCAGCTTCTGCTTGGCGCGCAGCTGAATACCGAAGTCGGACAGTTTGCCTTTACGGCGCTGACCGTGCTGGCCGGGGCCATATTCACGACGGTTCACCGGGGATTTCGGACGGCCCCAGATGTTTTCGCCCATACGGCGGTCAATTTTGTACTTGGCAGACGTGCGTTTTGTCACGGCTGATCTCCTTTATATTTGGCTCCGCAACTCGCTCCGAAAACCGGTTCCCACTTTTCGGGTTGCGGACGCGCGCGACACACAACCGTCAGAACCAGATCAGGCTCGCCACGGCGATAAAGGGCGTTGTCCTCTTGGATTTGGATCTGATGATCCTCGACCTTGACAGGCATCCCCTTGCGGGGGCCACCAACACCAATGAAGCCGCGCTTCTACAGGATCGCTTGGCCGTGTCAAGTGAGAAGCGGCAGCTTTACCCGAAACCACCCAAAGGGGCGTTGCCCCTCTTGGCCTGCGGCCAATTCACCCCAGGATATTTGGCGTTAGAAGAGCGGGGCCGGACTTCTTCTAACCCGAAATATCCCGGAGCGCGAGGCAGCGCCTCGCATCTGAACAAACCTGTGCGCCGCAGGCGCTCCGCTAGGTTACGCTCAGGCCGCGTTGTGCATCAAGATAGCGGCCTCAGACGCCGAGAGGTTGCGCCGCGCAAAGGCGCCATAGCTGGCGGGGTCATGCTCAATCCCCGGCAAACGGCGCAACAGGCGCTTGCGGTCACTGTCATCCAGCGCAGCGAGGGCGGCGTGAGCAGGGTGGAAGCTCTCGGTCTCTACCCCATTGGCCCAGATCACCTGATGATGTTCCAGCAGCAGGTGAACATAAGTCACTTCGCGCACAGAGCTGTCGACCTCGATGGTGCGACCATTGATCAGATCGCGTGCGGCCACCAGCACCTCCGGCTCATTAAAGAGTGCCCGCGCCGCGCGGCCGCGCACCAGCATGCGATGCTCTGGTGACACCAAGAGCTCGCGTTCCGGGCGATCGATACCCAGCGCTCCGGCGCGAATCCGTATCGGACGCAGCCCCGGCATGACAAACAGTCGCGCTCCGCTCATCCGACGGGCGCCGATCCATTGCACCACCTGTGCGCCGTTGTCGCGGGTTTGCACCCGATCGCCTTCGCGCAGGGTTTCCACGGGTTTTGGTCCATCGGGGGTGGCAATACGTGTCCCCGGAGTAAAGCAAATCACGCCAGGATCGCGTGGCGCCTGATCCGCACCGAGATACCCCAGCGCATGATGCACCACCCAGAGATCGGTGTTGCGCGGCGGGATTTCATCCACAAACATCAACAGCGCAGGCCGCCCACGGCCCGCTTCGATCACGGTAACGGTATAGCTTTGTACGCCGTTGGTCACGATGAAGCTGCTGTCCGTCACCGGGTCATCGATATCAATCGCATGAATATCACTGCGGTTCTGCACGGCTGCGCCCACGAGGCGGCGCACCGTGCGCGCCGCACGACGCCGAAGGTCCTGTTCCCCATCTGCCATATCCAGACGCAACAGCTCTGATGGCCCGTCCACGCGCACGGCGTCCCCATGCCATGACCACGCAGCGCCCACCTCAAGTGCTGCAACAGGTGCCGCCTCGAGACCATCAATTTCCGTTTGCGTCCAAGAGATGACAAACGTGCCGCAAAAGCCCGTCTTCATCCGCTCTAGCCTGCCTCAGTTGAGTTCATCTCAATTATTAATGAAGCGTTAACAAATCAGGCCCCTAGGTGGAAGACTTAATCCCCGGGGCCCGTTTGCTTTTGACCCGGAGACCGTGGCGTAAAAACCACGTCAAAATGTCCAGCGCAGCCGCAGGGAGCCGACGATCTGACCCGTGTCCTGACCTGAGAACTCCTTGCCCAGATAGGTGATGCCATAGAAGAAATCGCGCCCGTCGCCTTGCCAGTGCAGCCCCGCGCGCAGGCGGTCCCGACGCGAATTCAGCGCGTACCCGCGCCCCTGTGGCAGGTAGACCGACTGTGCCACATGCGCCACATCGCCCCCCAGCGTGAAACTCAGGCCACGGGTGTCATACATCGTCCGGTAGCGCTGGCCCGTCACCGGATCGCGCACCAGGAGTTCGCCCTGCCCGGCTGTGCCCAGGGTCAGGTCCGCGCCGATTCGCACCAATGTCTCATCCCCGGCGCGCGCTTCGACAAAGGGGCGCAGACGGCTGCGTGGGCCAAGCGTGATGGTTTTGCCCAACTCGCCGACGAACGTGGGGCGTATCGTGTTTGGGATCTGTGCATCGCGCACCGCATCTGACGGGCGCGTGGTGTTGGCCAGATCATGCAGCGCATCCTGAAACCCGTCGAGCCCGGTTTGCGGGCCGATAAAGACCAGATCGCCGCCAAGCGAGATCTCCAGTGACCCGCGCTGCATATGCGTGTGCAGCCCGAGCGACAGGGCCCCCGCCCAAGGCCGATCACCCGCAGCCGGATTGCGCAGATTGTCCGGGGCGATGATCTGGCCCAGAAAGCGCAGCTCCAACAGCTCTCCGAAGTTCGCAGGGGCCTGCCCGTCCCAGCCGTAGCCGTAAATCCGCGACGAGGCGACAGACCCGGTGCGCCAGCGATCCTTGCCATCGCCGATCAGATCATTGTCGATCAGGTGGCCATAGCCGATCCGGTGACGTTTCTGCGCCTCTGACGGGGCCGCCTCCGCCGCCTGCACAGTGCTGGCCAAAGGAAGCGCAATCGCGGCGCAGAGCGCCAGCGCAAGGGATCGGATCATCTGAATACCTGCTGGTGGGTTATTGGTGTCTTTAGGCCCCAACTGGTTAACCAACACTTAATGGCGCCACTAGTGCAGCCACGCCACAGCATCCCGCAAAGGCCACCCGGCGCGCCCCGGAAATGCCGCGTTTTTGTCGCGATATGAACCCCTTGACCTGCTGTCGGGACAGGGCGTTAGCCTTCGTCAACCGGAGCCACCACCGGGCCGCCTGCCTTGAGCCAGCCGGAGAACCCGTCGCTGATGTGCGCGGCCTCAAACCCCATGTCCTGCAACATCGCCACCGACAGGGCCGACCGCCACCCCGAGGCGCAATGAAAGACAAAGCGTTTTTCCTCGGCAAAGATCTCTTTGAAATAGGGGCTGTCGGGATCAACCCAGAACTCCAGCATGCCGCGCGGACAATGAAAACTGCCGGGGATAAACCCCACGCGCTGGCGTTCCCGCACATCGCGCAGGTCGACAAACACCACCTCCGGCGTGCCATGCAGGGCAATCGCCTCTGCCGCAGTGATTTCCTCGATACGGGCGCGGGCTGCGGCGACCATCTGCGCCGATGTTGTCTTGAGCTGTGCCATCCGGACCTCCTGCGGCGTGTGTTTCCAACACTCTAGGGGCAGCTTTGCCCCCACGCCAGCCCCGGCGAGGGGGCGCGCGATCACAGCAATTGACAGCCGCCCTGCCCTGCCGCAGTGTCGCCCGCAGGCCCGGTACATTGATGCGCCGACCCTGCCCCCGAACATGCGAGGAGATCAGCGTGACCACAGACACGTCCCTTTCCCAATCCGCCGGTCAGCCGCGTTCTGAACCGATCTCTCTGTGGGACCGCTCATCCGAGGAACCCACCTATGCCAATCCCCTGGCACAGGACGCCCGCGTCGATGTGGCCATCGTGGGCGGCGGCTACACGGGGCTTTCGACCGCGCTGCATGGCGCGCTCAAGGGGCTGTCGTGTCACGTGCTGGAGGCCGCCGAGATCGGCCATGGTGGCTCCGGACGCAACGTGGGGCTGGTCAATGCCGGCCTGTGGCTTCCGCCGCAACAGGTGGAGCAGATGCTGGGCAAGGCGCATGGCGGCGCATTGGTGCGCGAGCTAGGCGATATGCCCGACTATGTGTTCTCGCTGATCGAGCAATATCAGATCCGCTGCGAGGCCACCCGCGCAGGCACCATCCACGCCGCACATGCCGCATCGGGGCTGCGCGATCTTGAGGCTCGCGCCGCAGGCTGGCAGGCGCTTGGTGCGCCGGTGCGCCTGCTGAGCGCGGACGAGACCGCGGAAAAGACCGGCACCGCAAAATTTCACGGCGGGCTCTTGGATGCACGCGCAGGCACCATCAACCCGATGGGCTATGTGCGCGGATTGGCCCGCGCCGCACGGGCTGCCGGGGCAGACATATCCACGGGAACCAAGGTGCTTGCGCTGAAGAAAGACGGCGCGAACTGGAAGGTGGAGACAGACCGCGGTGTGATCACCGCCGGGCGCGTCGTCATTGCCACCAACGCCTATAGCAATGACCTGTGGCCGGGGCTGGCGCAGAGCTTCACGCCGATCCATTTCTTCCAGATGGCCACCCAGCCACTCGGTGCTGAGGCCGGTTCCATCCTGCCCGAGGGTCAGGGCCTGTGGGACACCGGCAAGATCATGTTCTCGCTGCGCCGCGATCAGGCGGGGCGCCTGATTATCGGCTCCATGGGGTCGGTGGTGGGCGGCACCGAGGGCCTCACCCGCCGTTGGGCAGAGCGCAAGCTGCGCCGCCTGTTCCCGGATCTTGGCGCGCTGGAGTTCGCGGACGCCTGGCACGGGCAGATCGCCTTCACCCCCGATCACCTGTTCCGCATTCACCGGCTGGACGACGGGCTCTATTCCCCGGTGGGCTATAACGGGCGCGGCATCACCACCGGCACGATGTTTGGCCGGGCGCTGGCGGAACTGTTCTCCGGCGCGTCAGAGGACAGCCTGCCGCTGCCGATCACCGACCTGAAACCCGACCGGGGGCGCGCGGTGAAAACCCAGCTGTACCGCAGCGCCTTTCTCGCCAAACAGGCCGCCGAAAGCCTGCTCTGACATGCGTCGGGTGCGCTTCAGAGCGCCCCGCCCTCCCAGACCTCATCAAGGGCCGCATTGATCCCGGCGGCCGCCTCTTGCAGCGCAGGCAGATGCAGCGCTGCAAACTCCTCCACCGGTTTATAGGTCCTGAGCCACAGAACCGAGAGCCCGCCCAGCACCTGCCCGCCCGCCTTGATCGGGACCGCAATGGCACGCAGGTCGGTATCCCAGTCATGATCGCTGATCTGCGCCGTCGACCGCTCCGCATACCCCAGCCGGCGCACCCGCTCGATCCGCTTCATCAATGCCGCCAGATCCATGCCGAACCGCACTGGTCCCCAATGCAAATCGGGCTTCAGCGCCTCATAGGTCTTGGCAATCTCTGCATCCGTCATCTCGGCCAGACAGGCCACCCCGGCCGCCGACCCAAAGAGGCTCACCCGTTGATTGATCTGGCCCCGCTGAACGTGAAAGGTGCTGGCCTGACGGGTGTTGTCGATAATCCGCATCGCGCGCGCCTCGCGGATATGGATATCCGAAGGCCAGCCAATAGCCTTCGTAAGCGCCAGCGCCCGCGGGATCGCCGCATCGGCCATATGCAACATCCCCTTGGGCATCACCTCGCCCGAAATATCGGGAAACACCACCAAAGTTCGGTACAGCTGATCCGCCAGCGAGCGGCGCACGATCTTGCGCGCGATCAAAGTCTGCAACAGCCGCCGGATGGTGCTCTTGGGCAGCCCGGTGGCGCGGTGCAAATCTGCAAGCGACATCGCCCCTTCACGCGCAAGGGTCTCCAGAATTTCGATGCCACGATCAAGAGAGCGGTTTTCTTTCAACATGTCCCGTCATGCCACTGAGCGGCATGTTTTGACAAAGGGTTTTTGCGCATCGTTCACTGGCCTATCCTCTTTGGTGAAACACCAGTGGGGCCTGCGCTATGAATATCCTCTTTATCATGTTCGACCAACTGCGGTTCGACTACCTGAGCTGCGCCGGTCATCCGCATCTGAAAACGCCCCATATCGACCGGCTGGCAGAACGTGGCGTGCGGTTCACCAACGCCTATGTGCAATCGCCCATCTGTGGTGCTGCAAGAATGAGCTGCTACACCGGGCGCTATGTCTCCAGCCACGGGGCGCAATGGAACAACTCGCCCCTGCGGGTGGGCGAATGGACCATGGGGGATCACCTGCGCAAGGCGGGCATGGGCTGCTGGCTCATTGGCAAAACGCATATGAATGCCGACAGCGAGGGCATGGCCCGCCTTGGCCTCAGCCCCGACAGCGTGATTGGCGCACGACAAGCCGAATGCGGCTTTGACGTCTGGATTCGTGACGATGGCCTCTGGGCCGAAGGGCCGGACGGGTTTTATGACCAAAAGCGCAGCCCCTATAATGAATACCTAAAATCAAAGGGCTACGCGGGCCATAACCCGTGGCACGACTTTGCCAATGCGGGTCTTGAAGGCGAAGAGATGGCCTCCGGCTGGTTCATGGCCAATGCGCAGAAGGCCGCGAATATTGCCGAGGAAGACAGCGAAACCCCGTGGCTCACCACCAAGACCATCGAGTTCATTGAACAGGCCGAAGGACCATGGTGCGCGCATGTGAGCTACATCAAACCCCATTGGCCCTATATCGTGCCTGCGCCCTATCACGACATGTACGGGCCGGAGCATGTGCTGCCCGCCGTCAAAGACCCCGCAGAGCGCGACGATCCGCACCCCGTTTACGGTGCCTTCATGGGCAATGCCATCGGTCAGGCCTTCTCGCGCGAAGAAGTTCGGCAAGCCGCCATCCCCGCCTATATGGGCCTCATCAAGCAATGCGACGACCAGATGGGGCGGCTGTTTCAATACCTTGAGGACACCGGCCGGATGGATGACACGATGATCGTGATCACCTCTGACCACGGCGACTATCTGGGCGATCACTGGCTGGGCGAGAAGGATCTCTTTCACGAGCCCTCCGTCAAAGTGCCGATGATCGTCTATGATCCCCGCCCCGAAGCCGACGCCACCCGCGGCACCACCTGCGACGCGCTGGTGGAAAACATCGACCTGCTGCCCACTTTCGTGGAGGCCGCCGGCGGCGAGGTCGCAGATCACATCCTTGAGGGCCGCGCGCTCACACCGTGGTTGCATGGCCAGTCGCCCGAGGCGTGGCGGGACTACGCGATCAGCGAATACGACTATTCCGGCACGCCTATGAGTGTGAAGCTTGGCATCGCCCCCCGCGATGCGCGGCTCTTTATGGTGACGGACACGCGCTGGAAATTCATGCATGCCGAGGGCGGCCTGCCGCCAATGCTGTTCGATCTGGAAAACGACCCGCAAGAGTTTCACGACCTTGGCCGCAGTCCAGACCACTGCGAAGTGATCGACATGATGTATGCGCGCCTCGGCCAATGGGGTCGGCGCATGTCACAACGCATCACCCGCTCAGACGCACAGATCATTGCGGGACGCGGCGCCTCCCGCGGCAAAGGCATTCTGCTTGGGGTCTATGACCCCGAAGACGTCCCCGCCGAGCTAACCGTAAAATACCGCGGCAAGCCACCGGGGTGAGGTGCGAAGCGCGGGGAACAGGGGGTGCCCGGAGCGCGCCATCAGTCGTGGTGGAGTGGTGGAATGCGGGACAAAGCACCATTTCGCTGCGGCTACGCCGACGACTGCTTTAGGTAGTCACTTAGTCAAGCGTTGGCTTGGTTGTTTAGTTTATATTCGATGGGGGCTATCTGTGCCTATGTGCAAAGTCTGCCTCCAGACACGACAGAACCTTTGACGGCGTATCGGGGAACTTATTTCCAAAGGCCATTACTATCGGCTTGCGCCAATCAAACGCAGGCCGCGTGTCACCCTTGTTCTGCGCTTTCAGCAAAAAAGCTCTCTCTAGGTTGCGAAAGTCGTCAAAGATGACTTCGAGTGCCTCCAATAGCACCTTAGACTTTCTGTCACCGAAATGCTCACTAACATCAATCCAACGTTGGGAGCGCCAGAACAAGTATCCCGGATTTTGGCCGCTTGCGGTCAATGAACTCCTACTTGAATGCGTGCAGATTTCCAAAGCCTTCGACAATTCTTCCGTGGAAAAGGCAAGTCCCTCTTCGTCTTTGGTCATTTCACAAAACCAAAAATTATCGATACTGCTTTTAGACTGCTCAAAGCGCGATTGCCTTCATAGGTTTTGTGCCTAACCGTAATCATTGCCATTCGTGTGCCGTGTTGAAATAAATAAGTTCGGGCTCAATGCGGCCATTCGTTTGGATTGCAGCATCGTTCACAGATGCCCCGCTTGAGACATTCGCCCCACACCTCCAAAATTCAGAGCGTGGGTACCCCTCCCCCTAAATCGCAACTGGCATCCGAAGGGCTGAGATCAAGGCCTGCATGTCTTCGGGCAGCGGGGCCTCAAAGCGCATCATCTCGCCGCTCACCGGGTGCTCAAAGCCCAGAACGGCGGCGTGCAGGGCTTGCCGGTAAAAGTTGCTGATGGCCACAAGCCCCGCCGCGCTCAGCGCCTTGGGAGAGATCTTGCGCTTGCCGCCATAGGTGGGATCGCCCAGCAGCCCATGGCCCGCATGCGCCATATGCACCCGGATCTGATGAGTGCGCCCGGTTTCCAGCCAGCACTCCACCAAGGAGGCCGCCGCAGGGGCACCAAAAGCCTCGATGATGCGGGCGCGGGTCACCGCGTGGCGACCGCCTTCAAACAACACCGCTTGCCGTTGGCGGTCGGTCTTGTGGCGCGCAAGCTGGGTGGTGAGCTTGAGGATATTGCCCGGCTCAAAACTCGCACCGCGCACGCCGCGCAGGCGCGGGTCATTGGCGTCGGGCACACCGTAGCAGACCGCCTGATAATAGCGCTCGACGCTGTGACGCTCAAACTGCGCCGCCAGCCCCTGATGCGCAGCGTCCGATTTCGCCACCACCAAGAGGCCCGAGGTCTCCTTGTCGATCCGGTGCACGATGCCCGGGCGCTTTACCCCGCCCACACCAGAGAGATCCGCACCGCAATGATGCAAAAGCGCATTGACCAGCGTGCCGGAGGGGCTGCCGGGGGCCGGATGCACCACCATGCCTGCCGGTTTGTTGATGACGATAAGGTCGGCGTCCTCATAGATCACATCCAGCGCGATATCCTCGGGGCCGATGTGGCTCTCCTCGGTGTCCTCGACCGTGATGACGATCTGCGCGCCTTCAGGGACGCGGGCCTTTGCGTCACTGGCCACTGCCCCGTCCACCTCAACGCCACCGCTTTCGATCAGACGGGCCAGACGGGTGCGCGACAGGTTCGCTTCCTCTGGCACATCGCGCGCAATCGCTTTATCAAGCCGCTTGGGCGGATTGTCCGCGATCACAAATTCAATGCGGCGGCTGGCCATGACTCATCCTTCCGAACCTGAAAACATTACCGAACCGGCACAGCTGCGTTTCCTGCGCCGCCTCGTGACCACGCTCACGGTGATCATGGTGGGCGGGGTTCTAGTGGTAATTGCGCTGCTTGTCATCCGTTTGTCTGACGACACCTCTGCCCCCCGGCTTCCGGCAGACATTACCCTGCCCGATGGCGCGACGGCGCGGGCCGTGACCTTTGGAACCGGCTGGCTGGCGGTGGTGACCACCGACGATCAAATCCTGATCCTCGACAGCGAAACCGGTGCGCTGCGCCAGAGCGTTCAGATCGACTAACCAAGTCGCAGCCCTACTCCACGGCTGCACGGCTACGTGTCGCTACGGATGGCCGCGTCGGTCATCAACAGGCATAAAACCGTTTCATGACTGATGTTAGGGGGGGGGATGGTACCACCTCCTGGTCTCGAACCAGGGACCTCTTGATCCACAATCAAGCGCTCTAACCAACTGAGCTAAGGCGGCACTGGGGGCGATTTACAACACAGAAAATCAGAGTGCAAGAGCTCATGTCACAAGTTTTTTGCACTTTTTTGCGCAACGGCAAATTCTTCTGACCTCCCCCTGTCCGCATAGATCTGCGCCCGTTCAGATGTCCGGAAGTGGCCCGTTTGAGGCTGCAGTGATTCCCTCTCACTCCTTGTTTTCCCAATCAAAGGGCGCGCCGTGCGTGGGCAAGAGGCGACATCTTGCTTTTTAAGGGCTTGCAGGCTAGCAGGAGTTCCTACCGCGATCCGCAACCCGAAGGAGCTGCACATGGGGATCAATACCGAACGCGACATTGAGGCGAACATGCAGATCGGCCCGACCGATGCCGGGATGGTGCGCATTTTCATCGAAGCCGATGGGCTTGAGATCCCGATGGACTTCGACCCCGAGGAAGCCGAGGAAATCGCTGATGAAATCCGTGCAGCGGCACAGGCCGCGCGTGCTGTCAGCTCCTGAATAGCGCGTCTTTCTTCGACAGGATCGCCGGGCTTTGCGCCCGGCTTTTTTGTGCCCAAAACACCGCTGTCGACATCACAACAACCAACAATCGCCCATTAAGTTACCGCAAGTGCGCGCCCGGCTGCGCGCGATGGCCTGCCAGAGCGGCAAAATCCATCGAATTTGACGGGTTCCGTTTACGGAAGTTAGGGCCGTGTTAACCTCTACCTCCAAATGATTAATGAACGTCAAGTTTCTACTTGGAGCGTGTGTGATGTACCATTTTACAACCCCGCCGTTGGGACCAGCTGTGACCCTACCGAGCGCCATCGCCTCTGCGAATGGTCCGCGGGCCGCCGCGTTTTCCATTTCGAATTCAGACAAGCTGACCGCCAACCAATTGCAAAATCAGGTCTCTCAGGCCCGGCGCGCCCGCGAGAAAATGATCGATCAGGTGACCAAACCGCCCGAGCCGGGCTGGAAGTCCGCGATGAACCAGATCTCGGATACGGTCGATCACATGGAGAAAGTGCTGAACTTTCTGCGCACTCAGGTTTCCCGCTTGCCTGCGACCCCGGTGACGGACAAGGACGCCCTTGCGGTGTATCCTTCCGGCGTCGCAATGCAGCAGTCCGGCAGGATGCCGGACGGTCTCCCGTCGGTGGCAGAAGCCCCGGCGGACCTTAACGCAACACCCGTGGCCGCCCCCACGGATGCCACAGCCGAAACCAGCATCGCCGCGCGTCCTCCACGGGTGATCTATGTGATGGATGACGGGGTCGTCATCATCGGCCTGCCCCCAGCCGACACCCCACAGCCCAACGCTGCCGCGGATCGCACCGCCCCCCCAGCCCCCAGCGAGGCCCCACAACCTTCGCAATCAGAGCCCTCGCAATCAGGAGAGAGCATGACCTCCAACACCGTGATCAGCCTCCCCCTGACAGAAGATCAAAGACGGGCCAGTGCGGATCTGATTGCCCTCGCCCAGAAGGCCTACGCCTATCAGACCCAATCGCGCACATCGCAATCTGCAGAGTTGATCTCGGATGAGGGTGTCGGCCTGACCGGGGCCTTGTCCGAGGCACCGGGCAGCGCCGCCGCGCTGGATCGCACGGACCGCGCCCCTGTGCCACGGGTGTTGACAGCGGACGCTGCCCCCACTCTAGGCGCGGAGATACGCACGCCGCCCAGCGATCCGCTGATCGCAGCCGCAGAACCTTATGAGCGCAATCCCCAGCGAGAGGTCGCCGAGGCGCAGGAACAGCAGCAGATGCTCGCCCTGCAACTCGATGGGCACAGTGACATCATCTACATCGTCCCCCCGGCCAAAGCCGCCATCGACCTCACGGCCTGATCTGCAGGCCGTGTTCGGGTCTTTTGGGTCACCCTCAGGTCATTCTCCCTCGCTTGGAGACAACAGCAGCCCATCCCGTCCGGGTCTTGGATCTCTGAGCCGCTGCAGGCGGCGGGCGGCATCCATGGCGAATTTCTGGATCATCTTTTTGCGCCGCGCCGGGGGCAGTTTCTGCTCTGGGGCCATACGCACCACTTCGCCGTCATAGGCATCGGCGAGGATCAGCCCGGTGCCCTCTGGCAGCAGATCGGTGGGAAAATCCACGTCGACCGCCCAGAAGTACCGGTCGCACCACTCCAGATAGCCCTGCCATTTGCAATCGCTCTGAAAATCGGCGCGGCTGGATTTGCACTCGATCACCCATAATTCGCCCTTTGGCCCCAGCGCCATCACATCCACCCGCAGCCCGCGCGCGGGGACGAATTCCTCAACCGAGGCAAATCCCATCGAGCGCAGATAGCGACTGACCCCACGCGCCAGACGCTGTCCCGGCTGCAGCAGGGCCAGTGTCGCCTCATCGCCCTCAGGCGGGACGGCCTCCCGCGTGGGGGCGTCGAACTCATCTTGATCGAGGTGCTGATGTGTCATACCCGAAAAGTGAACAATTCATGAACAAAAATCAAGCCCCAGATCCCCACACGCCCCCTTGTGCAAGCGCGCGCGCCGCACTACCTATTGCGAAGGCGGGTTCTCCCCTTCTCGTGACAGGCAGCATTCCAGTGGCCTTAAGCAATTCCGAGGGAGCTGGCTCTGTCCGGATCCTGGTCCGTTTACCTGGCGCCCACCTGTACATACAGGTCCTCGGGAATCAACGCCGCACGGTTGACTGGTGGTTCCCGCCGCTTTTCCCACGCTAACGCCTGCAAACAAAAAGCCGCGCAAGACATACGCGGCCTGTGTTCAGCCAATCCCAGAGGGGCCAGCCCTCAGCGTTTGGTGGGGCGACCGGCCTGTGCGGCTTTGGCCGGGACCGGCACCGCTTGCAGCTCCGGCCCAACCCAAGTTCCACCGCGCGGGGGGTCCTCACGTTCCGCCATTGCCATGATCTTAAAGCCGAACTGAACACCGCCAAAGACCACCGCATTGGAAATCCACAGCGCCAGCACTGCGACGACGCCCGCATCAGATCCAAAGACCAGTGCACCAAGATTGGCGATGTTGAACCACAACAGGATGCCCACAAAAATCGCGGCCAGCACCAGCCCCCAAAGGGCGCTTCTGATGTAGAGCTTAATCGGTTCGGGCATGACACTCTCCTTGCGGCTACCCTTTAAATCTAGGGCGCAGCGGCCCGCCGGTCCAGCGCACAGACGATGATGCGACGATTTGGCCGCGTCGGGTTTGACTATTTCCCCAAACCGCACGACGCGACGCATAAAAAAACGGCGCCCCGCAAAGGGCGCCGTCTCTCATGTCACTCAATGCGAGGCCGCTCAGGTGTTTTTGCGCTCGCTCATCAGGCCGCGCAGGATCGCGTAGCACATGATCAGCAGCACCACCGTGAACGGCAGACCGGTGGAGATCACCATCGACTGCAAGGATTGCAGGCCGCCCGCACTCAGCAAGAGCACGATCGCAACCGCCCCTTCAAAGATGCACCAGAAGGCACGCTGCGGCACCGGCGCGTCGACCTTGCCCCCGGCGGTGATGGTATCGATCACCAGCGACCCGGAGTCCGAGGAGGTCACGAAGAACACGATAACCAGCACGATGCCCACCAGCGAAGTGATCCCCGCAAGCGGCATCACGTCCAGCATCTTAAAGAGCTTCACCGGCAGTTCAGCCCCCTGCGCGGCGGTGTAGCCATCAGCGATCACCTGATAGATTGCGGTGCCACCAAAGACGCTCATCCACAACACGCAGACCATCGACGGGATCAGCAGCACGCAGATCATGAACTCCCGCACGGTGCGGCCGCGGCTCACGCGGGCGATGAACATGCCCACAAACGGCGACCAGGAAATCCACCACGCCCAGTAGAACGAAGTCCAGCCCTGCATGAAGTTGACGTCCTCACGCCCCACCGGGTTCGACAGCGCGGGCAGGAACTGCACATAGGCCACCAGCGAATCCCAAAACAGCGACAGTAGGAACACGGTCGGCCCCACCAGCAGCACAAAGATCAGCAGCAGGAACGCCAGACCCATGTTGATCTCCGACAGGATTTTCACCCCGCCATCAAGGCCACGCAGGACTGACACCAGCGCGATCGCGGTAATGCCCGAAATCAGGATCACTTCGGTAGTGGAACTGACCGCAATGCCAAACAGCTCATTGAGGCCCGCATTGGCCTGCGTTGCACCAAAGCCGAGCGAGGTCGCCAGACCAAAGAGCGTCGCAAACACCGCCAGAATGTCGATCACATGACCAACCCAGCCCCAGACCGCATCGCCAAAGATCGGATAGAAGGCAGAGCGGATCGTCAGCGGCAGGCCCTTGTTGTAGCTGAACAAAGCCAGCGCCAGCGCCACCACCGCATAGATCGCCCAAGGGTGCAGACCCCAGTGAAAGATCGTCGCGGCCATGCCGAGACGCACGGCTTCCGCTTCATTTCCAGCCGCGCCGCCCAAGGGGGCCCAGTCGGTGCGCGCCCCATTCTCAGCGGCGGTGCCGCCCATAGAAGAGGCAAAGTGGCTCAGCGGTTCAGAGACACCGTAGAACATCAGACCGATGCCCATACCGGCCGCGAAAAGCATCGCAAACCAGCCGATATAGCTATAGTCGGGCTCTGCTTCAGTGCCGCCCAGCCTGACGTTGCCAAATGGCGTCACGATCAGGAACAGACAGAAGATCACAAAGATATTCGCGGCACCGAGGAAGAACCAGTCAAAGCCCTTGGTGACTGAGCTGAACAGCCAGGAGAACAGCGACCCCGCCTGTTCGGGCAGGGCGAGCGTGTAGAACACAAAGGCCACAATCGCGAGGCCAGAGATCGCAAACACCGGGTTGTGGATGTCAAACCCGAAAGGACCGACAGACCCCTCAAGGTTGTCTTGCCCGATTTCATATTCCGTATCAATGATATGTGCTGCGCCGTCCGGGCTTGGAATGCCGTCGGACGTTTCCGTCGTTTGGTCGGTCATAGGTACCGCCTTTCGTTTCGGAGTTTCAATTCTATGTCAGTCAATCGCGCACCAAGAGCACCGATGCGGTGCTGTGCGCTGCAACATGGGCGCCGTGACCGGCCCAGATGTAATCCGAGATATTCGGCACATGGGTCGCCATCACCACCAGATCCGCCTGCAGATCCGCAATGGCAGCCTCCAGCGCCTTATTGAGATCGGTTGCCGGGTCGTGGCTCATGATGGCATGGGCGCTGGCCTTGATCGCATATTGCGCTGCTTGGCTCTGGGCAAAACTCTCCAGCTTTGCCTTATATTCCGCAGGGCTGCGGGCAAGTGCACTGGGACTGGCCGAGACCACCCCCACATAACACACCTCTGCGGCATGGGTTTTTGCCATTGTTGCAGCCACTTGCAGAGCTTTCTGCAATGCGGCTTCATGCGCCAGGTCCACTGGCACGACTACTTTGTGAAACATGTCCCCTCCTGTTTCTGGCAGCCCTTTTGGGGCGTTTTCGTTTCCGGGCAGGACCGCCTCAGCCCCATGACGGGCAGAGGTGTCCAGTATTTGCAAGCTGGCAGCTTTTTGCTGCCAACGCAAATTGCTGATTAAAAAGCATGCAATCCGCGCCAATCGGACTATGAACTGGCGCTAAGCTCTCAGGTTTCAATGAAAAAAGGCGCAGGACCCATCGTCATGCGCCTCATTAGAACTGTTTTGCGTCGTTTCTTCGCCCTGTCTGACAGGTTGACTGTCAGAACGCCTCGGGCTTTGCTTCGCGTGCCATATGGTCCAGCACCGCGTTGACAAAGCTCGCCTCGCGCCCTTCCGGGAAGAAGGCGCGCGCAATATCGACGTATTCGTTGATCACCACTTTGACCGGCGTATCGCTCTCGACAAACTCCGCGCCCGCTGCACGAAACAGCGCCCGCAGGGTAGGATCGATGCGGGCAATCGGCCATTTCGCCACCAGCGCGCGGTCGGTCATCTGGTCGATCTTTGCCTGATAATTCACCGCATCATTCACCAGCTTGCGAAACAGCTTGGTGTCGCCCTCGGCATATTCGTCGCCCTCATAGGTCGCGCCGAAACGA
The DNA here is from genome assembly GCF_000376545.2 of Tritonibacter mobilis F1926. Taxonomy (NCBI): domain Bacteria; kingdom Pseudomonadati; phylum Pseudomonadota; class Alphaproteobacteria; order Rhodobacterales; family Paracoccaceae; genus Tritonibacter; species Tritonibacter mobilis. Next base: position 692,534 of record NZ_CP015230.1, on the reverse strand, counting down.
TGATCCTCAAACTCCACGATCACCTTATTGGTGCTCTGGTCGCTCTGCTCCATCTGAAACAGCGCCTGCACCGCATAAAGACGGGCAGCAGAGCGCGCCTGCGTCTTGTTTTTTCCCGGTTTCTGGCCCGGTTTCGGGGCGTCTTTGGAGGTCATGAGCGAGGGATCCGTTGTTAAAATCAGGCGAGCCGGTAAGAGTCGGAGGCAGGTTTGAATCCTACACCCTTGGTCTGGGCGCCCCACTTACGCGCGAGCGCGATCAGATGCAAGGCCGCAGCAGCCGCGCCGCCCCCCTTGTTTTGATCCTTGGGATCGGCGCGCACCTCAGCCTGCTGGCGGTTCTCGACCGTCAGGATGCCATTGCCGATGCACAGCCCCTGAAGACCCAAGAGCTGCAAGGCCCGCGAGCTGTCATTACAAACCGTGTCGTAATGCGTAGTCTCGCCACGGATCACGCAGCCCAGCGCCACATAGCCGTCAAAGTTCGACGCCCGGTCCGAAATCCCGATGGCCGTGGGGATCTCCAGCGCGCCGGGGACCTCGACCACCTCATAAGAGCCGCCCACGGCCTCGATCTCGGCCACCGCACCGGCAACCATATTGTCGGCGATGTCCTTGTAATAGGGCGACACCACGATCAGCAGCTTCACCGGCTTGTCGAATTCCGGGCGCGGCAGGATGTAGTGGCTTTCTTGTCCGGCCATGACGCAGGCCTCCTTTAGCTGTCACTGGACAGGATGGGACGGGTGCCGACGATCGACAGCCCATAGGCATCCAGCCCAACATATTTGGTTTCCGGCGAGTCGGTGAGCAGGATCAGCTCTTCAATGCCGAGTTTATTGAGAATTTGCGCGCCAAGGCCGGTTTGCTTGATCGTGCGCACCCCGTCCTCGTCCGAGGCATAGAGCGCATTGCGCGGCTGGCGGAACAGGCACACCACCCCGCGCCCTTCCTCTGCAATCAATTCCATTGCACGCGGCAGCTCGCCTGCGGGTTTTGGCCCCAGTCCCAAAAGATCCGAAGCCTCATGCAGCGCATGGGTCCGTGTAAGCACAGGCTCGGGCGAGGAGATGTCGCCCTTGATCAGCACGACGTGTTCCACATCATGGGTCTGGTCGGTAAAGATCCGCATTTCCCAGTCGCCGCCATATTCCGAGGTCACGGTCTTGCGCGCGGTCTCATCCACCAGATTGTCATTCTTGGCGCGATAGGCGATCAGATCGGAAATCGTGCCGATTTTCATGTCGTGGGTTTTGGCAAACTCCACCAGATCCGGCAGCCGCGCCATGGTGCCATCGTCTTTCATGATCTCGCAGATCACGGCCGAGGGATGCAGCCCCGCGATGCGCGAAATATCAACCGAGGCTTCGGTATGGCCGGCGCGGACCAGCACGCCGCCCCGCTTGGCCCGCAAGGGAAACACATGGCCCGGCGTGGCAATCGCAGCCATGGTGTTTTGCTCATTAATGGCGGTGGCCACGGTCAGCGCCCGATCCGCGGCCGAGATCCCGGTATCCACCCCCTCGCGCGCCTCGATCGACACAGTGAATGCCGTCTCATGGCGCGAGGAATTATTCACCGCCATCATCGGCAATCCCAGCCGGTCGATCCGCTCGGCGGTCATCGGCAGACAAATAAGCCCGCGCCCATATGTGGCCATGAAATTGATCGCATCCGCATCGGCAAACTCCGCCGCGATGATCAGATCGCCCTCGTTCTCGCGGTCCTCGTGATCCACCAGGATATACATCTTCCCTGCACGCGCGGCGGCGATGATCTCCTCGATGGGGCTGATGGCGTCGCGCAACTCAGACTCGACAGGGCCGGGCGTCTCATAGCTCATCTGCAACAGGCCTTTCACTGATGGGGCGCAGGGTCGGATGACCTGTCCGCGCCACGATTGTCCCCGCCGGGATAGCTCACACGCGGCGCAAATACCAGCCCTGCAAGCGGCACATGCGGGTGCGCAACCGGCACCACTCACAGGGGCTTTGCCCCTCTTGGCCTTAGGCCAATTCACCCCAGGATATTTGTCGTTAGAAGAATATGAGGGCCGGATCTTTCTTCTAACTCCAAATATCCCGGAGCGCGAGGCAGCGCCTCGCATCCCCGTTGCGCCCCAAGCGCACGCAGTGGTTACCAGCCTTAAGGGAAACAACAGTATATTGGCGGGGATCGCGATCACCCGCCGAACTTAAAACCTTCGGCATCACCAGGAGCCAGCTTCCCTTTCGGGGGAGCAGTGCAGAGATAACGTTGAGCACGCGGGGGGATACCCCCGGCCATTTCCGCCTTTGTGGCGGCGCCGTCCCTTTTACTTTGACCGACGAGCCGAACAGGCTGCAGATTATGAAATTACCCGCCAAACGGAGCGCCAAGACTAGGTCGCCCCGGTCTTAGTTGTGTGCGCTGTTCTTAAAATACTCCGCCGCGCTCAGGTAGGCGGCGGCGCGGCCTGCTGTGGTCCATTCCCGTTCCAGCGGCGCATCCCCGATCACCACGACCGATGCCCCGGACAAGCCACGCTGACGCATCACACTCTGTACCTTGTCGCGCATCGCGCCCCAGCTCTCGGTAAAGACAGGAGCCGGCCCTGCGATATCAATTTCCGGATTAATGGCTTCCACCACCTCCGGAGCGAGCGGGCGATAGATCAGCGCCAGGCGCCCTGCGTGTTCGACGCGCGCCAGTGCGGCGCGCTCAAGGTCCGGCAGGTGCGGGTCGCGCAACAGACGCAGCGCATTGGCAGAAAACAACAGCCCCAGCACATCCTGACCGGAGGTCTGGCGCACCTTTGCATAGGTCTTGTAGTCCATGCCCAGCTCGGCGGCCCGTTTCAGGCGCATTTGCAGCACCAGCTTTGGAATGGTGTTGGGCATCAGTTTCTTCTGTGCCGAGCGCCACGCATGGGTGCGCCACAGCACGCCTGGCTCCATGCTGGGGCCACCGTTATGCCCCAGCCCCGGCACCGACCCTGTGCCCTGTTCTGCGCCCTGCTCTGCGCCCCGTCCTGTGCCCAGCGACATCACTGGCTTTCCTGCAGGCGCGCCACATAACGGGCCAGCGTGTCGATCTCGAGGTTGATCAAATCCCCGACGCTGACATCCCCCCACGTGGTGACCTCTTTGGTATGCGGGATGAAATTGATACCAAAATCACAGCCCTCTACCTCATTGACGGTCAGCGAGGTGCCATTGAGCGCAACCGAGCCTTTGGGCGCAATAAAGCGCGCCAGATCCTTGGGCGCGCGCAGCGTGACGCGGGTGCTGTCGCCTTCGTCACGCATCTCGACCACTTCGGCCACGCCATCCACATGACCCGACACGATATGGCCGCCCAGCTCGTCGCCGACCTTCAGCGCGCGTTCCAGATTGACCCGCTTGCCGACAAACCAGCCCTTGTGATTGCCACGTCCATCAATGTTGGTTTTTGAAATAGTCTCGGCCGAGATCTGCACGTCATACCAATCCGACCCCAGCGCCACCACGGTCAGGCACACCCCATCCGAGGCGATTGACGCCCCCATGTCGATGCTGCCGGTGTCATAGGCCGTCTGGATGCGGGCGCGCAGGTCGCCGGTCTGTTCCAGCTCGGTGATGGTTCCCACATCGGTGATGATCCCGGTAAACATGGGCGAACTCCTTGATAGTGCCGCTTGAGAGTGCCGCGCCCCTGTCTTGCGGACGCCTTTCCAACAGAGCTAGCCCTTGCCCGCCTCCGGCTCAAGAGGCTCTCTGTGCCCCATAAGGCAATTGGTCATACTTTTGCTCTAGTTTAGGTTTAACAGACTTTACCAAGATTAGGTTTTCAGCAAAGACACCGTAAAACAAACCAGAACGCGTGAACACGGGCGAGATCAAACACCCTCTCGACAGGCCGCATCAGAATGGCCACGCCCGACCCATGTGACTATCGGATCGAGCACAGATGCCAAAGAGATCGACACACGGATCGAGTGAATCCCGCAGCTTCTTGTTTTTGCAAGGTCCGCATGGGCCGTTCTTTGGCGCCTTGGCGCGCATGCTTCGGGCCGCCGGTTGCGAGGTGCGCCGGGTTGGCTTTAACGCAGGCGACCGGATGTTTTGGCCGGATAAGTCAAACTACATCGCCTTTCGCGACACATTAGAGGCCTGGCCTGCGCGCTTTTCTGCCTTGCTTGAGGACCACGCCGTCACCGATATCGTGCTTTATGGCGACACCCGCCCCATTCACGCCCATGCGGTTGAAATTGCACGCACACGGGGCGTCACGATTCACACCTTCGAAGAGGGCTACCTGCGCCCCTATTGGGTCACTTATGAGCGTGATGGCACCAATGGCAACTCTCGGCTGATGCAGATGCCCGTTGCCGAGATGGAGCAGGCACTGGCGCAGAGTGATTTGGAAATGCCGATGCCACCTGCGCATTGGGGCGACACCCGCCAGCATGTGATTTACGGCGCGCTCTATCATTGGTTCGTCATGTTCTGGAATCAGGGCTATCGCAATTTCCGCCCCCACCGCGCGCTGCCGGTGACCAAGGAATTCCAGCTCTATCTCAATCGCCTGCTGATGATGCCGCTGCATGCGCTGCACCGCCGCTTTGCCACCGCGCGCATTCAGCGCGGTGGTTTTCCCTATCATCTGGCGCTCTTGCAGCTGGAGCATGACAGCGCCTTTCAGGCCCATTCGCCCTTTTCGACCATCACCGAGTTCCTTGAGGTGGTGGTCGCCGGCTTTGCCGAGGGCGCGCCGCGCCACCATCATCTGGTGTTTAAGGCGCATCCGCTTGAGGATGGCCGCGCCCCGATCCGTCGCGCCCTCAATCGGCTTGCGGCGGAACATGGCGTCGAGGGGCGTGTCCACTATGTGCGCGGCGGCAAGCTCGCGGGCCTTCTGAACGAGGCCCGCACCGCCGTCACCGTCAACTCCACCGCCGGTCAACAGGTGCTGTGGCGGGGCTTACCGCTCAAGGTTTTTGGCCGCGCGGTCTATGACAAGCCTGAATTTTCCTCGACCCAAAGCCTGGCGGAGTTTTTTGCGACCCCTGCCCGCCCCGATGGCCGCGCCTACAAGCAATATCGCCGCTATCTGTTGGAAACCTCGCAGTTTCCCGGCGGGTTTTATTCCCGCTCCGGGCGGCGGCAATTGCTGCGGCAGGTGGTGGATATGATGCTCTCTGCCGATGATCCCTATGATGCGCTCCTGCGCGGGACAGCAGCACCAAGGCAACACTTGCGGGTTGTGAGCTGACTCCAAATACAAGCGCGACTGGATTTTTACGTGACAGTCCGCTAATTTGGACGCAAAACTTGAGGCAAAATAAACATAGGTCGAGGAGACCGAGCAGTGAAACCCATGACTTTACGATGGGCGCGCCCCGTGGCCTTGATGGCTGCGGTCGCCCTCGCAGCATCATGCGGGCTGCCCAAGGTGGGCCCGAATAAACGTCAGATCTTTGCAGGGTCCGTCCAGAAACAGGGCGACGCCTTTGTGGTATCCGTAAATGACCGCGTTGCGCGCGCCACCGCTGTGGTGCCCGCGCTTGGCTTTTCCGACCAATTCACCAAAGCCTCGGTTCTGACATCCGACATCATCCGACCCGGCGATATCCTCGGCCTGACCATCTGGGAAAACGTCGATGACGGGCTGCTGGCCAGCGCAGGGGCCAATGCCACCTTGCTGGAAGAAGTGCAGGTCGACGGTGCGGGCTATATCTTTGTGCCCTACGCGGGCCGCGTGCGCGCCTCCGGCAACACGCCCGAGCAACTGCGTGAAGCCATCACCAAAAAGCTCGAAGATCAGACCCCCGACCCACAAGTACAGGTGCGCCGCATGGCGGGCGATGGGGCCACTGTGAGCCTCACCGGTGCGGTCGGCGCGCAAGGCGTCTACCCGATTGAGCGCCCCACCCGGACGCTCGCCACGATGCTGGCACAGGCGGGTGGTGTTGCGATCGAACCTGAGATTGCGCAGGTTTCCGTCACACGTCAGGGTAAGACCGGCACGATCTGGTTCGAGGATCTCTACGATCATCCCCAGCTCGATATTCCGCTGCGCAACGGCGACAAGATCCTCGTTGAGGGTGACACCCGTTCGTTCACCGCATTGGGGGCCACCGCCGCGCAGGCCCGCGTGCCTTTCGAGAGCCAGAACCTCTCCGCGCTGGAGGCGATCGCACAGGTGGGCGGCCTGATTGCCACCGCGTCCGATCCAACCGGTGTTTTTGTGTTCCGCAATGAACCGGAGGCGATCTCCAATCAGGTGCTGGGCCGGGACGATCTGGTCGGCGCACAGCGGATGATCTACGTGCTGAACCTCACCCAGCCTAACGGTCTGTTCATCGCCCGCGACTTCGTGATCCGCGACGGCGACACCATCTATGTGACCGAAGCACCCTATGCTCAGTGGACCAAGACGCTGTCGCTTCTGACGAGCCCGCTGTCCACGGCCGCAAGTGTCGAGACCCTGTTCGGCGGCAGCTAAGCGCAGATGATGCAAGGGCCTTTGCCGCATCCAGACGAGACAAAAACCGGGAGCCAGCGCTCCCGGTTGTTTGTGTATAATGGCGGCTTTCTGACCCAGTCCCGCGTGCGCCGTATCCTTGATCTGGCCGGGTATGACATCCGTCTTGGCCTGCCCAAAGAGGGCGATCTGGTCGGCATCTGGGGCGACAGCCCCACCGCCCATCGCGGCAAGAAAATCGCCGAAGACCATAGCGCGCCCTTGGTGCGGATCGAGGATGCGTTCTTGCGCTCGGTGCACCCGGGCCGCAGCGGAGAGCCGCCGCTGGGCCTGTTGATCGACCGCACCGGCGTGCATTTTGACCCCTCCCTGTCGAGCGATCTGGTCACGCTGCTAAAAGACCATCCCCTAGATGACAGCGCCCTGATGAAACGCGCGCGCGATGCGATGGCGCGTTTGCAGGACGCACATCTGAGCAAATACAACGCCTTCCACCCCAATGTGCCGCCGCCAGAGCCCGGCTATGTGCTGGTGGTGGATCAGTTGCGCGAGGATGCCTCTGTTAAGGCGTCCATCCCCTTTCCCGGCGCCGATCAGGGGCGGTTTCAGGAAATGCTCGCCTTTGCGCAGGAGGAAAACCCCGGCGCGCGCGTTCTTATTAAAACCCACCCTGAGACCACCAAGGGTCACCGCGCGGGCTATTTCGACGCGCGCGATACCAGTGACCGGGTGGAGCTGTTTGACGCGCCGGTCTCTCCGCATCTGCTGCTGGAGGGCGCGGTCGGCGTCTATACGGTATCGTCACAACTGGGGTTCGAGGCCATTCTGGCCGGTCACAAACCGCGCATCTTTGGCCAGCCGTTTTATGCTGGCTGGGGCCTGACTCAGGACGAGTTTCCCCCACCCGGCCGCCACCGTCGCCTGACCCGCGCGCAGCTTTTTGCGGCAGCGATGATCCTCTATCCCACATGGTATGATCCGCATCACGACCGGCTGTGCCAACTCGAACAGGTGATTGACTCGCTGGAGGCACAGGTGCGGGCGTGGCGCGAGGATCGCGCGGGCTGGGCCGCATCGGAAATCCGCCTGTGGAAACGCGCGCCCTTGCAGCGGTTCTTTGGTCAGCACAAGCGCATGACCTTTACGGAAAAGACCAAGACCGCCAAGAAGAGCGGCAAGAACTGGATGGTCTGGGCCAGCAAGGCCACCAAGGACCACGCCGGGGCGCATCATCTTGAGGATGGCTTTTTGCGCTCGCGCGGGCTGGGGGCGGAACTGGTGCCGCCCTTGTCGCTGGTGCTGGACCGTCAGGGCATCTACTTTGATCCCACCCGCCACAGCGATCTGGACGATCTGATCCGCGAGCGGGTGACGCTGACGCCGCAACAGGAACGCCGGATCGAGGCGTTGGTGATGCGGCTGATCAAACATGAGGTCACGAAATACAACCTCGACGGCACGCTGCCGGATCTGCCCAAAGGCCACCGGGTGCTGGTGCCCGGTCAGGTGGAGGACGACGCCTCAATCGAGATGGGCGCGGGCAAGATCAACAGCAATATGAAGCTGTTACAGGCGGTGCGCGCCGCACGCCCCAATGCGGTGGTGATCTATAAACCGCACCCGGATGTGGAAGCCGGCCTGCGCAAGGGGCGCATCAAGCATGCCGAGACCTGGGCCGATGTGGTGGCGGAACACGCCAACCCGGCGGCGCTGATTGACAGCGTCGATGAGGTCTGGACCATGACCTCGCTTCTGGGGTTTGAAGCATTGCTGCGCCGGGTGCCGGTGACCTGCGTGGGGCTGCCGTTTTATGCAGGCTGGGGACTGACGCGGGATCGGCTGGAAGCGCCCCATTGGCGCGATGCACGCCCCGGTATTTTGGGGCTGGCCCATGCGGCATTGATTGACTATCCGCGCTATTTCGACCCGGTTTCCAACCTGCCCTGTTCGCCAGAGGTAGCGGTGGATCGGCTGATCAAGGGCGACCTGCCCGCGCCCGGTCCGATGAACCGCAGCCTGTCGAAACTGCAGGGTTTGTTTGCCTCATTTGCACCACTTTGGCGCTGAGCGAGGATGCGAGGCGCTGCCTCGCGCTCCGGGATATTTTTAAGAAGATGAAGAGGGGTGTGGTCTCAACTTTGGGGGCGGCGCCAGCGGTGCAGGATGTCAGCGCCGACGGGGCGGGTTTCGATCAGCTCAAAGCGTGGGGCCTCTTTGAGGTGGCCAATGCCAAGCGCGCCAATGGACGGCAGGCCTTCGGCCCCAATGGCCAGCCCGGCGCTGAAACCGATCAGCTCATCCACCAGATCATGCGCCAGAAGGGTGGCGGCAAGTGCGCCACCGCCTTCGCAGAACACCCGTGTCAGCCCGGCGCTGCCCAATTGTTCCAGCACGTCATGCGGGTCAAGCTGGGTGCCCAGAGCGTTGCAGGACAGAAGCTGTGCACCCAGCCCCTCCCATGCGCGCAGGCGTTCGGTATCGGCGCCCGTTCCGTGGCATAGATAAAGCGGGATGTCCTTGGCGCTGCGGGCCAGTTGGCTCATCAAGGGCAGGTCAAGATGGCGGGAGACCACCACGCGGGCGGGCTGATGATTGATGCCAAGATCGCGCACGGTGAGTGAAGGATCATCGGCGCGCGCGGTGCCTGCGCCGACCATGACCGCATCATGACGCGCGCGCATCGCATGGACCATGCGGCGCGCCTCAGGGCCGGTGATCCACTGGCTCTGACCGGAGCCTGTGGCGATGCGCCCGTCAAAACTGGAGGCGAGTTTCAGCGTCACGAAGGGGCGGCCCTGTTCGGTTCTGAGAAAGAACCCCTCATGGTCAAAGCCTGCTTCCTCGGTGCGGATACCGGTGGTGACTTTGATGCCCGCGGCGCGCAGCATCTCAAAGCCTTGTCCGCTGACGCGGGGGTCGCTGTCTTCGATCGCGGCGACCACGCGGGCGATGCCTGCATCAATCAGCGCCTGCGCGCAGGGGGGGGTCTTGCCGTGGTGCGAGCAGGGTTCAAGGCTCACATAAGCGGTGGCACCGCGAGCGGCTGCACCGGCCTGCGCCAGCGCCATAGGTTCGGCATGAGGGCGACCACCGGGCTGGGTCCAGCCCCGCCCCACCACGCGCCCCTGTTTTACGATGACGCAGCCCACAGCCGGGTTTGGCCATGTGCGCCCCTGCCCCCGTCGCCCGAGCGACAGGGCAAGCCCCATAAACCGATGGTCGCTTTTGCTCACTGGATCAGACCTTTCGCCGAGCTATGCGCAGGCAGCAGGGCCGGGATTTACGTCTCGGGCGGCGCCGGGGGGCGCAGCTCGTGCACGAAGTCCTCAAAATCATCCGCCGCCTGGAAATTCTTGTAGACGCTTGCAAAGCGAACATAGGCGACAGTGTCGATGCGGGCCAGAGCCTCCATCACGATTTCGCCGATCTTCTTGGAGGCGATATCCGTCTCGCCCATGCTTTCCAGTCGGCGCACGATGCCGGAAATCATCTGATCGATACGCTCCGGGTCGACCGGGCGTTTCTGCATCGAGATGCGAATGGAGCGTTCCAGCTTGTCGCGGTCGAAATCCTCGCGCTTGCCGTTGGTTTTGATCACCACGAGGTCGCGCAGTTGCACCCGCTCATAGGTGGTGAAACGACCGCCACAGGCCGGGCAGAAGCGGCGTCGGCGGATCGAGACGTGATCCTCCGCCGGACGCGAGTCCTTAACTTGCGTATCGACATTTCCGCAAAATGGGCACCGCATCCTCGGGCTCCTCCCCTCGATACAAAATCGTTCTAGTGCGCAGGCTTGCGCATTTATCCACAACTATAGGGGAGCTGCTAGGATTTGGGTAGAGGGGAAATTCAACCCCAAGACCTTGGTTGGATTCGCGCCTGATTTATCGCCTTATCCGGTGAGATGCGCAAAGATACGGCGCTGATGCGGGGCGTCGCGGTGTTCAAAGAGGTAGATCCCCTGCCAGGTGCCCAGCACCATTTCGCCGCCCGAGACAGGGATCGACAGGCTCACCGGCATCATCGCGGCCTTGATATGGGCGGGCATATCATCCGGGCCCTCATAGGTGTGACGCAGGTAGGACATGTCGGGATGCGTGGTCGGCGGCACGAGGCGCGCAAAAAAGGCGCTGAGATCGCTTTGCACCTCGGGGTCGGCGTTCTCTTGTATCAGCAAAGAGCAGGAGGTGTGGCGCACAAAGAGTGTCAGCAGCCCCTGCGGGTGCGCGCAATCTGCCACAAAGGCGCGGAGCTCGCGGGTGATCTCATAGAGACCCTGCCCGCGCGTTGGCTGGGTGAATTCGCGCTGCTGCACGGCGGGCATCGGGTCAGAAGAAGAACAGCGGTTCGAGATCGCGGCAGAAACTATCGCCGCTGGAGACGCTGAAATTATCGCCGGGCTTAAAGCCAAAGGTGTTGATAAACGGACGCTTTCCTTCGGCACTGGGCACGTGTGACAGGGTAAAGGTGACGCTGTCGATGCGCCCGCTCACAGTGCTGGGCGCGCGCCCTTTGGCAACATAAATGTCCTGCGACCAGTCCGCGCCAAGGCGGCGACGGGCGTATTCAGAGGCCGCGCACCAATAGGCCGCCCCTTGCGCACCGATCTCCGGCACCACCTCAAAGCTTCCGTCGTCGAGCGCGTAAATGCGGGCAAGCGCGCGGGACGAGAAATAATCCGCTTGTGGTCCAGTGCTTTGCAGATCGACACAGCCTGCCAGAGCAGCTGTCGCCGCAAGGGCAGAGAGCGTCAGGGCGCGTGTGGCAGAGCGAGAGCGTGTGGGCATTGAAGGCATCCTTCTGGAGGGTTGCCCAGAATGTAGTGTAGCCCCGTGCCGGGGACAAGCCATCGCCCTGCCCGCACACACCCGACCTTACTGCCGCCCTTGCACACTCTCCGCCTGGAATGGGTTTAGCGACGCACCGGGAACTGGATGATTTCCGCCGTGTGGCCGCTGCCCAGTGTTTTTTCCAGAAGATCCAGCGCCTTTGGATTGGGCCGCTCGCCGCCATCCACGCGATAATAGGCGCGCGCTTTTTGGCGCAGCATTTCGCGGGTCTCTTGCGGGCTCATGCGAATGAGCTCCTGTTCGTGCTCGCGTAGGGCCGACACCAGAAAGGAATTAACCTCTGTCATCGTGTCCAAAGCATCGAGCTTTTCGTCAAGCGCACCCAATGCGCTTTGCATTTCGTTGTTTCCACTCATGTTCACCCCCCGGTGTATGGCTTGAATGTATCACAAGCGCACGGGGTAGGAATAAATTATCGATTTCTTTAATCAATATTCCAACAGTGGTAATGGTTAACGAATTTGCCGAAATTGGTTAATAGTATGTATGCCCAACACCGAGCACGGGCCAATTGGGCTGCCCCGGCTGGGATGCAGTTCAACCGCGCCTCTCAGACCAACACGCGTTACCGGCTTAACGATCCGGCGATTGTGCCGCCTGCTCTTTGGCATCCCACAGTGGCAACGGATAGCCTGCGTCGACGCTGCCCGGATCACACTCAAGCTGCGCCAGAGGCTCCTGCCCTTTTAGAACCGTAACGCCCCCGCTGAGCCCATCCCCCTGTTCGGAGAAACGGTCGATACTGTAGTGGACGCGGTAAGAGGTCTCGCCATTATGAAAGGTGAAATCCTCCCAGATTTCGCGCCCGACACCGGGCCATGGGGTCATCTCTACCTCATCCACATGGCGCGCAAGCGCCAGATCCGGGCGTCGCTCTGCAGTGCCAAAGGCATAGGTCGCGTGATCGCCCATCAAACAGGTCTCAAGGTATTTCGCGCCCTCTTTGAGCGTACAGGACACCAGCGTAATAGACCCATCAGGGCAGGACAGCGCCGGGGTTGCAAAGAGGGTCGCAAGGATCGCGGCGCGTTTGGTCACGGCTTTCATGGTTTTAAATACCTGTGTTGAGACGTCTTATATCAAATCACACGCAGCACATCAGTGCGCGCATCTAAATTACACACGGATGAAACATCAGGGCCAAGATCATTTCAACTGTGCAAAAGGGACAAAGCATATGGCCCGGCCTAAACCAGCCCGCCTATATATGTCCCGCATTACGCCGCGATGAATGAAACCCCACACGACGCGCATAATATGCATTGCAACTATAGGTAGCCCTATGAAAAACGCCCCCTTGCGGGGGCGCTTTAACAATCATGGGTCTTACTGATCGAGGAAGCTGCGCAGTTTGCGGCTGCGGCTTGGATGCTTCAGCTTCCTGAGCGCCTTGGCCTCGATCTGACGGATCCGTTCGCGGGTCACGCTGAACTGCTGGCCGACTTCCTCCAGCGTGTGGTCGGTGTTCATGCCGATGCCAAAACGCATCCGCAGAACCCGTTCCTCGCGCGGCGTCAGGGACGCCAGAACCCGTGTGGTGGTTTCCTTGAGGTTTTCCTGAATGGCGCTGTCCAAGGGCAGCACGGCATTCTTGTCCTCGATGAAATCGCCCAGTTGGCTGTCTTCCTCGTCTCCGATCGGGGTCTCAAGAGAGATCGGCTCCTTGGCAATTTTCATCACCTTGCGGACCTTCTCGAGCGGCATTTGCAGCTTTTCGGCCAGTTCTTCCGGCGTCGGCTCGCGACCGATCTCGTGCAGCATCTGACGGCCAGTACGGACCAGCTTGTTGATGGTCTCGATCATATGCACCGGAATACGGATGGTGCGCGCCTGATCGGCGATCGAGCGGGTGATCGCCTGACGAATCCACCACGTCGCATAGGTCGAGAATTTATAGCCGCGACGGTATTCGAACTTGTCCACCGCCTTCATCAGGCCGATGTTGCCTTCCTGAATGAGGTCGAGGAACTGCAGACCGCGGTTGGTGTATTTCTTGGCGATTGAGATCACGAGGCGCAGGTTGGCCTCGACCATTTCCTTCTTGGCCTGACGGGCCTCTTTTTCACCTTTTTGCACCTGCTGCACGATGCGGCGGAATTCCGAGATGTCCAGACCGACGTACTGACCGACCTGCGCCATATCCGCGCGCAGCTCTTCAACCTTGTCGGTGGAGCGTTCGATGAACATCTGCCAGCCGCGACCGGGCTTTTCACCCATTTCCGCCAGCCAGTTCGGATCGAGTTCACGACCACGGTACGCTTCGACAAATTCCTTGCGGTTGATGCGGGCCTGATCCGCCAGCTTCACCATGGCACTGTCGATCTGCATGACGCGGCGGTTGATGCCATAAAGCTGGTCGATCAGCGCCTCGATGCGGTTGTTGTGCAGGTGCAGACCGTTCACCAGCTCCACGATCTCAGACCGCAGCTGCTGGTATCTGGCCTCATCGTCCTTGGAGAAGGAGCCGTCCTCGTTGAGGGTCGCAGAGATCCGCAGATCCTGCATTTCCGACAGCGTCACAAAGTCGTTGGAGATGCGCTCCAGCGTTTCCAGCACGCGATCCTTCAGCGCCGCTTCCATGGCCGCAAGGGACATGTTGGCCTGATCGTCATCGTCGTCGTCATCGTCGTCGTTGTTGAGGATCGGGTTGCCATCGGCATCAAGCTCAGGGCCGGAGTCCTTCTCAGGCTTGGCCGCACCGGACACCGCCGAAGGGTCCACCACCGGTTCTCCGACGCCGCCCTCTTCATCCATCTGGTTGCCAAAGGTGGCCTCCAGATCAATGACGTCGCGCAGCAGAATGTCCTCGGAGAGGAGTTCGTCATGCCAGATGGTGATCGCCTGGAAGGTCAGCGGGCTTTCGCAGAGCCCGAGGATCATGGTGTTGCGACCGGCCTCGATGCGCTTGGCGATGGCAATCTCGCCCTCGCGCGACAAAAGCTCCACGCTGCCCATCTCGCGCAGGTACATGCGCACCGGATCGTCCGTGCGATCCAGCTTCTCGGTCCCGGTTCCGGCGACGGCAACCTCGCGGTTGGATTCCGTCGTCACCAGTTCCGTGGTGCCTTTGTTCTCTTCTTCCTCGGCGTCTTCATCTTCAATGATGTTGATGCCCATTTCCGACAGCATGGACATGACGTCCTCGATCTGTTCGGAGGAGACCTGATCCGGCGGCAAAACCTGATTGAGCTGATCGTAGGTAATGTAGCCCTTCTCACGGGCTTCGGCGATCATCTTCTTGACTTGCGCCTGGCTCATGTCGAGCGAGATTTCGGCGTCCTGATCGTCAGGCTTGCGGTCGTCAGTATCTTTGGCGGCCATTCAATGCTCCTCTAAGGGGCTGCGGGCGATTCGGGTGGAGCGAATCTTTAGAGCGCTCTCGTGATTCGTCACCCCGTTTACCCAATTTTTCTGTAGGCTTCTTTAGCAAAACGTCACATCGCGGCGTCGCGGCCACAGTTGGCGGTGCGATTCGCGGCTGATTCGTCACTTGCTGTTGAAACCGATTCGCTTGAGCAGGTCCCCGAAGGCGTCGCGCTCATCCCGATTGAGCCGCGCCCCGTTTTCACCCACATCATAAGTTGCCTTATCCTCATTTTCACTGCGCACAGCCCGGTTGCGGGCCTCTGCCGCCTGACGCAAACGCCAGGTCAGGGCCTCATCCGCCAGACCGTCCAGATCCTCCTCGGCTTCCGCCAGTTCGGCATTGAGCCCCGCGATGCTCTCGAGTTTTGCGAATTCCTCGGCCAGAGTCAGGCTGGCCATGTCTAGGTCGCCGGGTTTTCGCACGCAGGGGCTAATAGCCACATGGCGCAGCGACAGGAGGTTTTCAAGGGCATCCGGCCCAAGAGCATAGGCAATTTCATCGCGCAGTCGCTCTGGTGCATCGATTCCATAGCGCAAAACCAGATCGCGCAGGTGAGCGTGATCCATGTCCTGACACTGCATGCGCTCCAGATTGATCTCAAACTCCGGGATTACCGTTGGCGTGGTGATCGCGGTGGCCAGGATCACCGCCTCGCGCACACGGGCAAAATCCTGTTCCTCAGAGGAAGCCACCATCGACGCCCGCGTGGTGCTGCGCGGGGGCGGTGGTGCGCCCCATGGCATACGGCTGCCATCGCGAAACCCGCCCTGAACACGGGAGCCCGATTTGTAACCGCCATACCGCTGGCCATAGCCGGTGCCCCCCTGCCCGCCACCGCCACGCTGACCGCGAAAGAGCTGAAAGCGCAGCTCCTTGATGTCTTCGGCATAGTGTAGCCTGATGGAGGGATCGCGGATCAGTTTGATCTTTTCGCGCAGGGACTTGTCCAATGCCGCCTTGCGTTCGGGGCTGTCAAAAACGCGCCCTTCGGTCTCGCGACGCCACAGCAGCTGCACCATTGGGATCGCCTGATCCAGCACCGTCTGCACCGCCTCTGGCCCCTCAGCACGGATCAGGTCATCCGGGTCCTTGCCCTCGGGCATGATGGCGAACCGCAAACTCTTGCCGGCCTCCAGCAAGGGCAGCGCCATGTCGATCAGCCGCATCGCCGCGCGCAGACCGGCGGTGTCCCCATCCAGCGCAATCACCGGCTCGTCCGACATTCGCCACAGCAAATGCAGCTGATTATCTGTCACCGCCGTACCCAGAGGCGCCACAGCGGAGGCAAATCCCGCCTCGGACAGCGCGATCACATCCATGTAGCCTTCGGCCACGACTAAGGTGGTGCCGCGCCCCGAGGCCGCCCGCGCGGGGCCGTGGTTGTAAAGGTTGCGCCCCTTATCAAACAGCTCGGTTTCCGGCGAGTTCAGGTATTTGGCACTGTCATTGGGGTCCATGGCGCGGCCCCCGAATGCAATGGCGCGGCCCCGTGCATCGCGGATCGGGAACATGATCCGGTTGCGAAACACATCGTAGGGTTTGCCGCCCTTGCTTGAGGGCTTAGCCAGCCCCGCACCGAGGATCAGATCATCCGCGACATCCTTGCCCTTGAGCGCGTCCCAGAGGTTTTGCCAGCCATCGGGGGCAAAGCCGATCTCCCAGCGATCGAGCGCCGCCGGATCGAGCCCACGCCGCGCCAGATAAGCGCGCGCCTCGCTCGCGGCTTGGGTTTTGAGTTGCAGGCGGAAGTACTTCACCGCCTGTTCCATCACCTCGGCCAGCTGCGTGCGGCGGTCCTGTTTCTCGGCCGCCTTGGGGTCGCGCTTGGGCATCTCAAGGCCCGCTTCACCCGCAAGGATTTCCACCGCCTCCATGAAGGAGACATTCTCCGTCTCCTGCACAAATTTCAGCGCATCCCCTTTGGCGTGACAGCCAAAGCAGTAATAAAAACCCTTGCGGTCATCCACATGAAAAGACGCGGTTTTTTCATGGTGAAAGGGGCATGGAGACCACATGTCGCCCTTGCCCGGCTGGCTTTTGCGCTGATCCCACATGACCTTGCGCCCGACCACGTCGGACAGGCTCACACGAGTGCGCAATTCATCAAGGAATCCGGGCGGCAGCGACATTCACAAAGGGTCCAGTTGTGTGCAAGGGAGCGGCCCTTACCGAGGGCCGCTCAAACGCAGGTTCAGATCAGTTTCCAGAGAGGTTTTTCTTCATTTCCTGGATCTGGTCCCAGTTTTGCACGCATTGGGTCTCGAACACATCGCCAAGGTCGACGTTTTTCAGATCGCGGCGCTTCATCTGATAGACATGCTGGGTGAGCTGCGGGATCGCATTGGAGAAATTCTCCGGCCATTCAGGGTTGCTGGCGCGGATGGTCTCTTCGACCTTGCCCTCGGGCACCCGGTCCAGACGCGCGGCTTGCACGGCGGCCATCACCTGCCCCTGATATTTGCAGCTTTCCTCCTTGCCGAGGTCTGCGGCAGCGACTGCGGGGGTGGCGAAGAGGGGCGCGGCCACAAGTGCGGCTGCGAAGATGTTGCGGATCATGGATCAGCTCCGGAATCAGTTTCGTGATCCCCGTTAATCTAGCCCCGTGCCGCCACGGCTTCCATGGCTCTTTTCAGATCGTGAACAAGCGTGTCTGCAAAAGAGCGGAACACCATGATTTGCAAGGCTTTTGGCCCAATCCGCGTGATCGACGCCATCATGTGTTTCAGCTCCGTGCGCGCGGTGTGACCGCGTTTGAACACCTGTGGCCGCAGATCAATGGGCACCAGACGGGCCATCACCTCCTCGGCGTGCGCGCCCTCCAGCCGCACAACCGCCCAGCCATCGCTGAGGTCAGTGAGTGCTGCATGCGCCGCCAGTTCGGGATCGGCCACAGGGCCGACCAGCAGCGCCTGCGCCCGGCCAAACCAGATCGCGCGGGCCTCCGCCTTACCAGTGGCACGGTTGGACGCGGGAAACCCCATGCCGTGCGCGGCGTTCAACGCATCGCTCAGCGGTTTTTCTTGCCCCTTGTAGGGCGCGATCAGGGTCATGGCGGCGGGTGTGTCCTCTGAGAGGGTCACATCACCAATGGTCAGCGGCAACAGCCCCGCGCAGGGGGATTTTGCGGCAAGTTGCATCTCAGTCTCAGCCACGAACGCGCCCTCCCTCAGGGTCAAAGAACACAGGGTTCACCACTTCGCACAGGGTGTCGATGCCCCGCGTGTGATCCACCAGCCGGATGGTATCGCCCATCCGGTCCGGCCCGCCCGACAGCATCGCCAACCCGATCATATGTCCCAGCGTCGGCGAGAACCCCACCGAGGTCACGTAGCCAAGGTCATTGACCCGCTCCACCGTGGCATCGGGGTCAAACAGATGCGCCCCGGCGCTGAGCGCCTGCATCGCGCCCACGGGTTTGAGGCCCACAAGCCGCATCCGGTCGTCATCCATCAGCCCGTCTCGTTCCGACAAAGCCTTGCCCCAGCAGGATTTCTTTTTCGAGACCAGCCCCTGCATGCAGAGGTCAAAGGCGGTGACGGTGCCGTTGATCTCAGCATGGGTGATAAAGCCCTTCTCGATCCGGAGCACATTCAGCGCCTCCATCCCGTAAGGACCGCCGCCGAAGGTTTCAGCCCGCTCCAGCAGCAGGCGATAAAGTGCGTCGCCATAGCGCGCGGGCACCGCGATCTCATAGGCGTGCTCGCCCGAAAACGAGATCCGGAACAGCCGCCCGGCCACGCCCGACACGGTGATTGCCCCGCAGGCCATGAAGGGGAAGGTCTCACTGTTGACGTCCTCATCCACCAGCCCGTCGATCAGATCGCGCGCCTTGGGACCAGCCACCGAGAACTGCGCCCATTGATCCGTGACGGACGTGAACCGCACATCAAGATCCGGGCGCACCACCTGTGTGAGGTATTCCAGATGCGCCATCACCTGCCCCGCCGACGCGGTGGTGGTGGTCATCACATAGTGGGTTTCCCCCAGCCGCGCGGTGGTGCCGTCATCCATGACAAAGCCGTCTTCGCGCAGCATCAGACCATAGCGCACGCGCCCCAGCTTCAGCGTGGAGAACAGATTGGTATAGACCAGATCCAGCAGCTCTGCCGCGTCCGGTCCCTGAATGTCGATCTTGCCCAGCGTCGAGACATCGCAGACACCCACGGCATTGCGCACCATGGTGACCTCGCGGTCGCAGGATTGCCGCCAGGTGCTCTCGCCGTCCTTGGCGAAATAGCTGGCGCGATACCACAGGCCGACCTCGATATTGGCCGCTCCGCGTGCCAGCGATGCCTTATGCGAGGTCAGATAACGCTGCGGCATAAACCCCTGATCCTCGGCCCCTGCCCCCATCGCAGCAATGGACGTGGGCACGAACGGCGGGCGGAAGGTGGTGACACCGGTTTCGGCAATGCTGCGCCCGGTGGCATCCGCCAGCACCGCCAATGCGGCCACGTTGGAGTTCTTGCCCTGATCGGTGGCCATGCCTTGGGTGGTGTAGCGCTTCATATGTTCGACCGAGCGGAAGTTCTCCCGCGCCGCCTGCGCCACATCCTTGACGGTGACGTCGTTCTGGAAATCCAGCCACGCCCGCCCCTTGCCCGGCACCGCCCACAAGGGGCTGATCCGGTAGGGCGCATCGCTGGCCTCTGGCAGGGGAACAGCGTCAACCGATGTGCCGATGCTGGCCAATGCGGTGACGGCGGCCTGCGCGCCGTCCTGCAAGGCACCATGGGTGGAGAACACCCCATTGGCGGCCCCTGCGACCACCATGCCCGGCACAGCATCCGGTTTTGGCAGGAACGCCGCCAGTTCCCGGTTCCACTCCGGGCGCGCGCCCATGTGGCAGGTTAGATGCACCGAGGGGTTCCAGCCGCCAGATACGGCCAGACAATCGGTTTGCAGTTTTTCCTCGCCATTGACGCTGCGAATGGTGACGCTCTCCAGCCGCTGCCGCCCGGCGCTGTCGCAAACCATCGCGCCCTTGATGACGGGGAATTCGCCACTGTCGGGCGCGTCATGACGGCTATCGACCACTGCGGTGACATGCACGCCCTCCGCCACCAGATCCCGCGCGGTGCGATGGGCGTCATCGTTGTTGGCAAAGACGGTGATCCGCGCGCCCGGGGCCACCCCCCAGCGATTGAGATAGGCCCGCACCGCCCCCGCCATCATGATGCCGGGGCGGTCGTTGTTGCGAAAGGCGATGGGGCGCTCAATGGCCCCCGCCGCCAACACCGAGGCCTTGGCGGCGATGCGCCAGAAACACTCGCGCGGGCGATGCGCGGTCTTCAGGGACTGGCTCGGCGGCAGGTGGTGCGAAACCCGCTCCAGCGCCGAATAGGTGCCGTGATCGTAGACGCCGGTGACCGCGGTGCGGGTCATCAGACGCACATTGTCCATCCCCTCCAGCTCCGCCAGCACCTCTGCCACCCAGACATGCGCAGGTTTGCCGTCGATCTCCTCAACCTCGGCCAGAAGACGCCCGCCCATGCGGCTGTCGTCTTCGGCGAGGATCACATCCGCCCCCGCACGCCCCGCCGTCAGTGCGGCCATCAGCCCGGCTGGGCCAGACCCGATCACCAGCAGATCGCAAAAGGCAAAGGCCTTCTCGTAAGGATCCTTGTTGGCCGCCCCGGACAAGGCCCCAAGCCCCGCCGCGCGCCGAATGATCGGCTCATAAAGCTTTTCCCACAGGGGCGCGGGCCACATGAAGGTCTTGTAATAAAACCCCGCCCCAAGAAAAGGCGCGGCCAGATCGTTCACCGCCATGACATCGCGCTCGACCGAGGGCCAGCAGTTCTGGCTCTGCGCCGCCAGCCCCTCAAACAGCTCCTGCTGGGTGGCGCGAATATTGGGATCTCGCGCTGCACCTTTGCCGGTGCTGACCAGCGCGTTGGGCTCCTCAGACCCTGCGGTCAGGATGCCACGCGGACGGTGATATTTAAACGACCGCCCCACCAGATGCACATCATTGGCCAACAGGGCCGAGGCCAGCGTGTCACCCTCCAGCCCCATGTAATCCTTGCCATTAAACGAAAAATTGACGGTCCGATTGTGCGAGACCAGCCCCTTGCCCGCGATCCTCATGACCTGTCCTCCTTGATCGCAAGGCCCGCGTCCTGCGCAAGCTCAACAGCTAAAATCTCATGAGACACGGTGTTGCGGCGGACCTTCAACCACGCCCCGCAGCCCATCGAATGCTGCCAAAGCTCCTCATGGGGCCCGGCGGGGTTTTCACGCAGATGCACATGCGCGTCCCATTCTGCCACCCCAGACTCCAAGGCAGGCACCGGCAGGGCCGCGCCCTTATAGGTGAACTCGCGATGATCGCGCGCGCCGCACAGCGGACAGGTGATCCTCATGACAACCGCCCCTTCATCTTCTTAAAAATATCCCCGCCGGAGGCTCCCCAGCAGCGCGTCAGGCGCTTAGTGCAGATTATGTTGCGCACCGGTGCCCTCCTCATCCATCAGACCATAGCCGCTGCGGAACCGGTCCAGCTTGAACCGGGTGGCTGCCGCATGCGGGCGACCGGTGGCAATCAGATGCGCAAAACAATCCCCCGAGGCCGGCGTCGCCTTAAAGCCGCCGTAGCACCAGCCCGCATTGAGATAGAGACCGTCAATCGGTGTCGTATCAATAATGGGTGAGCCATCCGGCGTCATATCCATGATGCCGCCCCAGCTGCGCAGCAGCCGCGCCTTGGTCACAGCGGGCACCATGGCGGTGATCGCCTCCATCACATGTTCCTGCGTTGGCAGATTGCCGCGTGCCGCATAAGAGCTGTAGAAATCCAGATTGCCGCCAAAAACCAACCCGCCCTTGTCGGACTGGCTGATATAAAGATGCCCGGCGGCAAAGGTGATGACGTGATCAATCACCGGCTTCAGCCCCTCAGAGACAAAGGCCTGCAACACATGGCTCTCGATGGGCAAGGTCAGCCCCGCCATCGCCGCCACCTGCCCCGAGCGCCCCGCCGCCGCCAGCGCCACTTTCTTGGCTTTGATCGGGCCGCGCGCGGTCTGCACACCGGTCACTTTGCCCCCTTCGACATCAATGCCGGTGACTTCGCAGTTCTGGATCAGATCGACGCCATATTGATCCGCACCGCGCGCAAAGCCCCAGGCCACCGCGTCATGGCGTGCCGTCCCCGCGCGGCGCTGCAACAATGCGCCCATGATGGGAAAGCGGTTGTTGTCATAGTTCAGGAACGGCACCAGTTTCTTGAGTTGGTCGCGATAGAGGATCTCTGCATCGTCGCCCTGATTGATGATGGAATTGGCGCGGCGCACGGCGGCGTCGCGCTGGCCATCGTTGTGAAACACATTCAGGATGCCGCGCTGGGACATCATGGCGTTATAGTTGAGGTCCTGCTCCATCCCCTCCCAGAGCTTCAGGGAATGGGAATAAAACTCCGAGTTGCCGGGCAGGTAGTAATTGGCGCGCACAATGGTGGTGTTGCGCCCGACATTGCCGCCGCCGAGGTAGCCTTTTTCAAGCACCGCAATATTCCGGAGGCCATGTTCCTTGGCGAGGTAGTAGGCCGTGGCCAGCCCGTGACCGCCACCGCCCACGATAACCACATCATATTCGCGCTTCGGCTCCGGGTCGCGCCAATGGGCGGTCCAGCCCTTATTGCCGGTCAGCCCTTCTTTTAATACGCGCCATCCGGAAAATTTTCCCGAAAACCCCATGGCCCACTCCCCAAACGGTGTCTCGACGTTGCGCTGCAGGAATACACAACGCACCCTCTGTGCCAAGTGCTAGCGGGTTTGAACCATGAGTCCTAGTCCGTACGCGACAAAGCAGCAGCCGATTGCCGCAGATGGGCACGAACTGGGCAGTTATGTCCAGTGCTAATTGAGTGCAGGATGTTTCGACTCTAATGCTTTGAGCGAATGCGACCCCCAAGTCAGATTGCCATCAAATCAGGTGGCGATCTTAGATCGGCTGCGGTGAAGAAGGTGCTGCTCGATTGGCAGGTGGCGTAGGTTCGGCCTGAGTCCAACTCTGAGCGATGCTGCGCCGCGCACCGGCCGCTAGCGAAGCGCAGATGGCAGGCTTTGCAAAGTCTCGAGATCTGCCTCTTGGGCGGCGGTCCCATGTTGCTCAAACTATAGAAGGAGCAGACCTTCGCCGCAGATCCAGCCACCAACCATCATCGAACGTAAGAGATGCGGGACGGAGCTGCCGTTCTAAATTTCAGTATAGCCGCTTTGAACAAGACGTTTGACCGTTGGATACCTAAGCCGCAGATAGGCTAAAATTCC
This sequence comes from Tritonibacter mobilis F1926, assembly GCF_000376545.2. Lineage (NCBI taxonomy): Bacteria > Pseudomonadati > Pseudomonadota > Alphaproteobacteria > Rhodobacterales > Paracoccaceae > Tritonibacter > Tritonibacter mobilis. Next base: position 669,601 of record NZ_CP015230.1, on the reverse strand, counting down.
GCTTAGTTCGTTCTCAATGTCGATATCATCGGGACACTGCAAAATGCTCACTTCTGAGGCGTCGTCCATATAGCTTCGCGCTGTAATCTGTGTGCCCGTGTGTTCAAAGGTGTACTGCAAGTAATTGTAAAAGTAGGAGCATTCCCCCGACCGTGGATCAAGGTCGGTATCAACGAGATGCTCGACTTTGCTTGGCAACTGTTCGCTGAGGCCATTCACGATAAGTGCTCTTTTTTCTCGATACCCGAAGGTGTTGCTGACGATGTTTGGATGGTCAACATATGCCATTTCGCTGCGTTCGCATCAATCAAGCATCATGGTAGGTATGGGCTCGAAACAGACCTCGCCACACGGGCTTGGGTTGCTCGTGTTTGCAGCTCGGAACACAGCACAGGTCAGGTCAACTCGCAGATCCCGGCTGGGGTCTCGATCCGGGCGCGGTAGCGCAGGGATGGGCCTTTGATGATCTGGGGCGGATTTGCACATTGAAACCGCTGGAATAGCGCAGAAATGGCGTCCGGGTCGGGGTGCTCCAGCGTGAAATCCAGAAGGCGTGCGCCCAGATCGGGGATGTCATTCATGGCAGTCGGCTGCCCACAATGATCTATAACCGAGGGCAAGGCCCCACCGAGTGGCAACCTGCCATCGTTGGGAATGGCAAACTCAAATTCTGGTGCCTCCCGTGGCAGCGAAACCCGCGCGCCAAAGACGCTGCCTTCTCCTGTAAGGAGGCTCGCGAGCGAAGGCGTATTGGCAACCCAGCCGCGCAAGCGCCGCCCGGCGTCCCAGTCGGCTCGTACGCTGTCCTGATCGTCCAGCCCGAACCATCGTGCGCGCGGGGGTGGCACACCGTCAGGATCACGCGCCACGATCTCCAGATAGACGCGCCCGCCAAGCTGTAGGCGGTGATTGTGGGTGCCCATGTAGATGTGACGGGTGCCGAATGGCACCTTGAGCCCCAGGCACTCCTCTACATGCGCGCAGCCCTCCGCGAGTGAGGGCGCGATGACGGTCAAGTGGTCGAGAAGCAGCATCGCCGTCCCCCATCTGCTCCAAAACAAAAACGGCGGGATGATACCCGCCGTTTCCATTGATTGCGATATGGTTCGCCTCAGAGGCCCTTGGCGCGGTAGCTTGCGGCCACTTTGCCGATGGAGACCAGATAGGCGGCGGTGCGAAGGTCGGAGACATCGTCACGCTCGTGCCAGACTTCACGCATGGACTGATAGGCGATGCGCATGGTGTCATCGAGACCCGAACGCACCAGCTCCAGCTCGCCCGCGCCGCGGAGGTATTTCTCCTTGAACTTGGGATCGAGCGTCCAGGCTTTGCCCATGCTCTCCGAGAGCATTTCAAGCTGGTCGACCACAAGCTGGTGGCGCGCCTCTTCCTGACGGCGCTGCATGCGACCAAACCGGATGTGCGACAGGTTCTTGACCCACTCAAAGTAGGAGACCGTCACACCACCGGCGTTGGCATACATGTCAGGAATGATCACCGTGCCTTTTTTGCGCAGGATCTCATCCGCGCCTGCGGTCACAGGACCGTTTGCCGCCTCGATGATCAGCTTGGCCTTCACGTTTTCGGCGTTGGAGAGGTTGATCACCCCTTCCAGAGCCGCCGGGATCAGGATGTCGCATTCTTCTTCGAGGTATTTGGCACCGTCCTTGATGTAGCGCCCGGTGGGGTAGCCATCGACGCCGTCGTGCTTTTCAATCCACGCGCGCAGATCCTCGATGTCAAAGCCGTTTTCGTCAAACAGCCCGCCATCACGCTCAATCACGCCAACGATTTTACAGCCGTCTTCCTCAGAGAGGAATTTCGCCGCGTGATAGCCCACGTTGCCGAGGCCCTGCACGATGACGCGTTTGCCATCCAGCGTGCCGGAGAGACCGGCCTTGGCCTTGTCTTCCTCGTAGCGGAAGAATTCCTGCAGCGCATATTGCACGCCGCGACCGGTGGCCTCGACCCGGCCAGCGATGCCGCCCGCATTGAGCGGCTTGCCGGTGACACAGGCGCGGGAGTTGATGTCGGTGGTGTTCATGCGGGCGTATTGGTCCGCAATCCACGCCATCTCACGCTCGCCAGTGCCCATGTCGGGGGCGGGCACGTTCTGCGATGGGTTGATCAAGTCGCGCTTGGCCAGCTCGTAGGCAAAGCGGCGGGTGATCAGCTCCAGTTCGTGTTCTTCGTATTGGCGCGGGTCGATGCGCAGACCGCCCTTGGAGCCACCAAACGGCGCCTCGACCAGCGCGCATTTGTAGGTCATCAGCGCCGCAAGCGCCTCCACTTCGTCCTGGTTCACGCCCATGGCATAGCGGATACCGCCCTTCACGGGTTCCATATGTTCGGAGTGGACCGAGCGATAACCGGTGAACGTATGCATCTGACCGCGCAGGCGCACGCCGAAACGCACCGTGTAGGTGGCGTTACAAACGCGGATCTTCTCCTCAAGTCCAGGCGGCAGGTCCATCAGCGCCACCGCGCGGTTGAACATGAGATCCACACTTTCGCGGAAGCTGGGTTCTTTGAGATTGCTCATGGGATGATCCCCGTCCTTCTGAAACGACTCAAGCAGTTACTATGCGCCCCATCTATGCAGAGAACGTTACCAACTGCGACCGGTATTCCCCGATTTTGCACAAATTTTTGGCAGTTTGTGAACTTTTTCGAAAACGAATCGTTAATGGCCCTGCAATGGCCCTGCTCACGCTCGGGCGGGCCATGGGGGGATTGTTTCTATGTTGCAAACAACTCCTCAGACGCCCTGCGGATTAAGCTCAAACTTTCACTAGAAACGCCAATTTAGGCGGGATTTCGCCCCAGTTCAGCCACCTTCGTCAACGAATAATAAAGAGTATTTTCATGTCCGCGTGCCTGCGCCTGCCTGTTGTGCGCCCCGCGCCCGCTGACCGAAGGAAAGAATGAACTATGAAGGTAAGCTTCTGGACTTCATCTGCCTTGACCGGACCGCAGCCGCGCCTGGGCTTTGTTGACGAATTGCGCGCGTTTCGCAGTGACGAAAGTGGTGTTCTCGCCAAGCCGATGATCATGATCCTCGTCTTGATGTTCGCGTTAGGCGGGCTGGGGATGGACCTTGTACGCATGGAGCGCGACCGGACCAATCTGCAATATACGCTGGACCGTGCGGTGCTGGCGGCGGCCGATCTCGACCAGCCGCTGGACCCGGAAGCGGTGGTGATCGACTACATGTCGAAATCAGGTCTGGGTGAATATACAACCGTGGTTGTGCCCGAGGTTTCGCCCACCGCCAAACGCGTCAAGGCAAGCGTGGATACCGAATTCACCGCCGGGTGGATGAACAGCATCTTCTACGAAGACTACATGCGCAATCCAGACACCTATGAACTGGAGCCGATTACACTGCCGCTGCTGGCTTCCTCGACCGCGGTGGAGAGCATCGGCAATGTGGAGATCTCTCTGGTGCTCGACGTCTCGGGCTCCATGCGCAACAACAATCGTCTGGTGAACCTGAAACGCGCCGCCAAGGAGTTCGTCCAGACCATGGACGACAACACCGAGGACGGCAAAATGTCGATCTCGATCGTACCCTATTCGACCCAAGTGTCGATGCCTGCGGCCTTTCTTGATGAGATGCGCGTCAGCGATGAGCACAGCTATTCGAATTGCATCAACTTCGACGGCTCCGATTTCAACACGACGGGCCTCAACCTGTCGCGCGAATACGAACGCACGATGCATTTCAGCGTGTGGGATTACTATGACTACCGCGACGAAGACGAGCATGTGCGCCAACCGACCTGTGCCTCTGACGCGGATAATCCAGAGCGCACGGCGCTGTTGATGTCAGATAACGTGGCACAGCTGCAAAGCTATATCGATGCTTTCGTGGATTCCGAGAACACATCCATCGATCTGGGCATGAAATGGGGAACCGCCCTGCTGGACCCCTCCGTGCAGCCGATTATCGCCACGCTTGCGAATGACGCCAACCCGAACCAGTCGATTGAAGCCCGCTACGCCAATCGCCCGGTATCCTATCAGGACACCGAAACGCTGAAGGTCATCGTGATGATGACCGATGGTCAAAACACCGCACAATATTACATCAAGGACGACTACCGCGAAGGTTTGACGCCGGTTTGGTACAACTCTGAAGAGAATGTATATTCCACCTACGACCCCAACCGGTACGGGAGCGATAAGTACTATTGGCACCAAACTGGACAGTGGGAAGATCACCCCTATGGAAATGGCACCTATCAAGAGACGTATTGCGACGGCAACGAGTATTACGGCAGATGTTATTACGGCTCTTGGAAGAAGAGGACCGTCGAAGAACCCGGTGAAGCCCTGCAACTCAGCTACGCTGACCTCTTTGCCGAGACCTCTTTGCGATATCTCTACAGAGACCTCTTTGGCGATTGGATGAGCAACGCCAGTTGGTACTGGTACAACCGCCTCTATAGCTACGTCGGCGACAGCACCAAAGACTCCCGCACATTGGCGGTCTGTGATGCCGCTAAAGAGAAGGGGATTGTGGTCTTCACCATCGGTTTCGAAGCCCCCTGGAGAGGTCAGCAAGTCCTGCAAGCCTGTGCGAGCTCCGCATCCCACTACTATGATGTGGACGGGCTGGAGATCTCCGACGCCTTCGCATCGATCGCCTCTGCGATCCGCCAACTGAGGCTGACAGAATGATCTATCGAACCTCTATACCTGCACTGGTCCAAAAATTCCGCCGCAACGAGGATGGCAATGCGACCATCGAGTTTGCAATCCTCTTCCCGCTGATGCTGATGGTGCTGTTTGCCGCGGTTGAGTTGGGTATGATCAACTACCGCCAGATCATGCTGGATCGCGCCATGGATATGACGGTGCGAGACATCCGGCTCGGCACCGGTGGCGATATGCAGCATGACGATATCCGCGACACCATTTGTGCCCGCTCGGGTTTTATCAAAATGGCGGAATGCAATGTGTCGCTGAAGCTGGAAATGGTGCGTCTGGATCCCTTCAACTGGGGTGGTATTCCGCCACAAGCCGACTGCGTGGACAGTGTCGAGGAAGCCGATCCGTTGATCAACTTCACCAATGGTGGCTCTAACGACCTGATGTTCCTGCGCGCCTGTGCCAGTGTCGATGTGCTCTTCCCGAATTGGGGTCTTGGTGAAGCGTTGCAGAAAGACGACGGCGGGCGCGTGAACCTCTATGCGTCCAGTGCCTTTGTTCAGGAGCCTCAGTGACCCATGTTCAGAAAAATCACACATAAGTTACAAGAGTTTCGCCGCAAAGAAGATGGCAATATTGCTCTTGAGGCCGCGCTGTATCTGCCGCTTTTGCTTGGGGTCTTTGCAGCGACCTACACGCTGTTTGACCTGTTCCGGCAGGAAACCGTCAACACCAAAGCCGCCTATACCGTATCGGACCTGATTTCCCGAGAGACGGCCGCGCTGAACGATGACTACATCGACAGTATTTACACGCTGGGCAAGCTGATGGCGCGGGCGGGTTCTGACATGTCGATGCGGGTCTCGGTGATCCGTTGGGATACGGACGATGATCGCTATTATGTGGATTGGTCGGTGGAACGTGGCGATCAGATGGAGATCTGGACCGACGCCAATGTGACCGCACTCAATAACAAATTGCCCCTCATGCCCGATCAGGAACGGGTCATCGTGGTGGAAACGTGGAACGATGTGGAGCCTGCCTTCAGGCTTGAGGCGATCGGGGTTGGCAAGCGCGAGATCTATAACCTCGTCTTCACCCGCCCCCGCTTTGCATCACAGGTGGCGTTTGAGGGCTCTGTGGTCAGCGATGGCTCCGTACATGACGACGACGACAACGCCGGCACGTAAGATGATCTGTTGACGCGGCCTGTTTCGCCGGGTTGAGGTCGCCGCTCCTTTTGGAGCGGCGACCTTGCGTTTCAGTGCCCAGTTTAGCGTTCTGTTTATGCCCGGGTGTGTCCGCCATAGACCCCCAGCACCAGATGGGGCACCCCGTCTGAGGTCCTTTCCCGACTGTAGCCCTCTGGTCCCACAACGGCCCTGATCCGGCGGCGCAGGTTTGAAAACCGCTCTGATGTGACCACGTCGACGGGGTGATCCAGTTCAAGCTCCACCTGCACCCAGCCGGGACGTCCCTCGGCGGGGGTGGCCCGCAGGATACGGGCGGTGAACGGCTGCGACAGGTAATGGCCGCTTACATGATCACCCGTCGCATAGCTGCGCGCCTCGGACTGTGCCAATGTGGCGACGCAGGCGTTCCAATCGCGAAACCCCAGCTGCCGTGCGACATGTTCGAGCGCCGCGCTATGGCTACGTCTCTCGCCCGCCTGCGCCTGTTCGCTGCGCCATGCGCGCGCCGTAGCCTTGGCCTCAGAAAGGCTTGGGAGAGGCTGTCTCATGAGTTGCCCTCCGAAGCGCGGGTGGGGGCTGCATATCGCCGTGGGCCGTGTCTGCGCCGCAGGTCAATCAGCACCGACAGTGTGAGCAACAGCAGCGCCGCCTCCGCCAAGGGGGCGGCCAGCCAGATGCCTGTCTCTCCGAAATATGCCGCCAGCACGAAGGTCAGCGGGATCGAGAAGAGATAGGGTTTTGCCAGCCCCAAGAGCGCCGCCCGCGCCGCATCTCCGATGGCCTGAAAATGCATCGCCACCATCATCAGCGGCCCCGCCAGCACGAACAACCCGCCAAGGATCGGCAGAATGCGCGCAACCTGCGCGATGACGCCGGGATCCGCAACAAACCAACTCGCGATCTGCGCCGCACCCAAGCTGAGGGCCGCCTGTGTCACCGCGCAGTAGATCAGCGCAATCCAGATGGCGAGCCGGAGGCTTTGACGCGCCCGCAGCCGCTCACCCGCACCATAGAGATTGCCGGTGATGCTCTGCATTGCATGCGACAGCCCCAGAAGCGGCAGGAAGGTGAAGGTCAGAAGCCGGGTGATCACCCCATAAGCGGTGAGGGTCTTTGCGTAATCTGGAGCCTCCACCCATTGCAGCGCCGCCATGATCGCCGCCGACCCCAAGGCGATGCCGATGAAATTGAGGCTTTGTGGCGCACCGAGCGCCAGCATGCGCCCCCACCCTGCAATGAGGCTCTGCTGCCACAGGATCGCAGGGCGCAGCACAGTATTGCCGCGCAACCGGAACCCAAGGATCAGCGCGAGCGCCAAGGCCTGCGCCAGAGCGGTGCCTAGCGCCGAGCCCGCCACGCCCAGTTCGGCTTTGGCGATCAACAGGTAGTTGAAAGCGATGTTGGAGAGCGAGACCACAAGGCTCATCAGCGCCATCAGCCCGGCGCGGCCCTCGTTGCGCAGCGCGTCGGAGTTGACCGACAGCACAAACAGCAGCGGCGTACAGCCCACGGTGATGCGCAGGTAGGTATGGCCCATGGCGGCCAGTGTGGCATTGCCCCCGGCAGCGGCCTGCGTCACCGCATCGCCCCAGAGCACAAAGGCCACCATCAGCGCCACCGCAACCGCCAGCGCCAGCCCGTGCGCCCCGGCATAATCCGCCTGCGCCGCTGGTGTGTCGCCCGCACCGAGGTGCCTGGCAAGGCGGCTCGACATGCCGCTGGCCACCAGCGTCGCCAGCGCCACCACCAGCATATAGGCGGGAAACATCAAGGTGACGGCGGCCAGCGCCTCCGGCCCGACGAAATGCCCCAGAAACAGCGCATCGGCCACCGTGAGACACCCGTTCATCCCCATCACAAAGATGATGGGCAAGGCGGTTTTGGCATAGGTCGGACCCAATCGTCCGGTCAAAAAATGGTTGGTAGGGGAAGACGCCATATCCCCGATCTCCTCTTGCAAGTGTCGCGCAAGAACAGGATGGAGCCCGCATTACCACCCGCGCGATATGCGTGGAGGATGATCGATAGACAGAGATGTCCGCAGAACTTCACCAAGGCCAAAGGCCCGCGGGCGGCTGGGGTCTGCTCCCCTGCGCTATCGGATAGGCGGTGTCTTGAGGTGCGTCAAGTCCCGATGATCGCACCATTGGTCGCGTTCCCTCAGCCGCGTTTTTGGTTTAACCCAACTAAGGGCGATCATCGTCTGGCTTTGCCTGAGTTATTTTCAGGCATCCGGCCCGCCCAAAGCGAATTGAATTTTTCCTTTGTTTTTGCAGTTTACAGAAAGTCGTTATGGACATGCTCTCAAATTTTCTTCGGATACTTGCGCCAGCCATTGCGCTGGTTGTTGGCGTATTGGGCCTTGCCGCCCTGAGCGTGTCCACGATCGATCCCGTGGGCTTTGGGTATCTGTTCGGCTTTCCTGCCTTGGCCGGTTTTATCATCATGTGGTTCCGCCCCAAGAATTCATTCAAAACCTTTGGCAAATCGGTTGCATGGTTGTTGTCCATCATGCTGCTGTCTGTGCTTGGCTCTTGGGTCAGTGGCCTTGAGGGGCTGATCTGCATCACGATCGCTCTCATCCCGATCCTGTTTGGCACATTGCTTGGGGGCGTTTTATATCTCTGCTATGACCGCTGGAAAAAGCTCTCCAAGAGCACCCTGAGCGTTGCGAGCATGCCGATACTGGCCATTGCTCTGGCAAACGCCATACCCGCAAATCCTGAAGTTTATCAAATTTCCAACAGCATACTGATAGATGCTCCGCCCGCCGTTGTATTTCAGATGTTGAAATCCATTCCCGACATTTCGCCAGACGAGGTGGAGACGCGCCCCACCCATTTGCTGGGCGTGCCCAAACCGACCGCAGCGGTGTGGGAAGAGGGGGAAAACGGTGCGGTGCGGCATTCCTACTGGAGCGATGAGGTGCATTTCCTTGAACGCATCACCGCATATGATCCTGCCCGCCGCATCGCATGGGATTTTGAGTTCCCCGAGGGCTGGGCCCCAGAGGGTATTGAGGATCAGCATGTCAAAGTTGGCGGACCCTACTTTGATGTCTTGCGCGGCGAGTATCTGCTTGAGGAAAAAGACGGCAAAACGCAGCTGACCCTGACCAGCTGGACCTATGATGGATCAGGCATGGGGGGTTACGCCGAATTTTGGCACAATTTCTTTTTTGACGATTTCCACGACGTGATCTTGCATGTGGTGAAGGCACGCACAGAGCGCGCTTGGTCTGAACAGTCCTAAAATCACCCCGCGTCGCGCTCTACCATCATGGCGGCGAGGATTTCGGTCATGGTCTTGGTCTGTGATCCCGGTGTGACGCCGCCGACGCCGATGCGGCGGCCCAGGCGCCACCACAGACCCGGATACCAGCACTTGTCACCAGCGGTTTTGCTGCGCATCAAAAACCCGTTTGAGGGTTTGAACGCGAAGAACCCGCGATCCAGATGTTGCAGGTCGCTGATACGGATGATCTCGGTGCCGTCAGAGCAGCGCAGCCCCTCGGCGGTCAGTTCAAGCCGGTGCGCTGTGGCGTGCCACATGCGATAGCCCATCCAAAGCGCCCCCCCCGCGACCAGCAGCAAGAACCCCTGCCACGCCAAACCGGGCGTGCTGATCATCGACAGATAGAGAAGCACCAGTCCCAAACCCACCAGCATGCCCACACCGATCACCCGGCGGGCGGGCGATGCTTCTACGGTGGCGAGGATTTCGCCGCGGTCCATCTGGCTGCTCATCTGTTGTTCTCCCTCAGATCCTTTGCGTCGGATTAGCGAAAAATGCCGGGATCTAACAGTCCTTTTCGCACCTGCCGCACGGGGATCAGCTGAGACCCCCCAGATGGGTGCAGGCCCAGAACACCCGCGCCTCATTCGGGCCGGTGCTGCGCACGCCGTGGCGCATGGTGCTGTCGTAATAGGCGCAATCGCCCGCCCCGAGGATGACGGGTTCGTAATGTTCGACCATCAGCTCCACCTCGCCTTCGAGAACGAACAACAGCTCTTCGCCGTCGTGGCGATCAAGATGGGCGGGCACGCTGTCGCCTGCGGCGCTGATGGTGCCGATCAGGGGGATGATCTTCTTGCCGGTGAGCCCGTTGCAGAGCACCTCATACTCATACACTTTACCCTCGACCGAGCGCCCCTGCCCGGCGCGCGTGACCGTCAACCGGGTGGTGCTGACCTCGTCTTCGGGCTCAGCGATGAGCTTCTCCAGCCCGACACCATAGCCCCGTGCGAGTCGCAGCAGATTCTCAAAACTCGGGGACACTTTGCCGTTTTCGATCTTGTAAATGGTCGAAACCGCAAGGCCCGTGCGCTCTGCGGCTTGTTCCAGCGTCATCCCAGCGGAACTGCGTAAGCCTTTGACACGCCTGCCGAGTTCAAGCCGGATCCTTTGCTTTTCACTGTCATCCAGCAATGCCGCTTGGACATCGGAGGAAAAGGGAGAGTCTTTTTTTGTTGTTTGGGACATGATTTTTCTTATTTTACCAAAAAATTGCCCATAGGCCGCGTGCCCGAGCTATTTGGATGAAAGTATGCATGACCAGCAGAAGCGTGGCCAGCGAATTGCCGTGATCGGAGCGGGGGTGGTTGGGATGGCCACCGCCTACCACCTCGCGGAACGCGGCCACCACGTGACCGTGATCGAGCGCGCAAAGGCCCCTGCCGAGGGCTGCAGCTTTGCCAATGCGGGGATCATTGCCGTCGGTCATGCCGAGAGCTGGGCCGGGCCTGCCGCGCCTGCGCAAATGATACATGCGCTGCTGGGCCGTACCCCGAGCGTGAAGATCAGCAAGCTGATGGACCCGCAACTGTGGCGCTGGGGGCTGGCGTTCTTGCGTCAGTGCTCGGCGCGGGCGCATCGGGAAAATTCCGGCGCGATGGCGTGGCTCGCCCGCCATGGGCGGCAAGAGTTGCAGGCCTTGGAGCAAGCCACTGGGCTTGCTTTTGAGCAGGGGCATGACGGGGCCTATTATCTTTATGGGGAAGAGAGCGCCTTTGCGGCGCGCAAGGAGTCGGATCATCTCGAAGGCTTCTCCCCCATGAGCGCCGAAGAACTGACCCAATGGGACCCGGCGCTGAAGGTTTATGGCGACAGGCTGAAAGGCGGGCGGTTGTCCTCAGTCGACAGTAAGGGCGATTGCCGCCGGTTCACCAGAGCGCTGGCGCAGTGGCTGGAGCAGAACCGGCAGGTCGCGTTCCGCTATGGCGCAACGGTCACCGGGTTCGAGCGCGCACAGGGGCGCGTGTCGGCGGTGCAGACCACAGACGGGCCAGTGCCCTGCGATCAGTTGGTGATCGCGGCAGGTGTTGGCACGGTCGCGCTCGGCAAACAGTTAGGTGTGCGCCCGCTGATCTACCCGGTCAAAGGCTATTCGGCGACCTACCCGATACGGGATGGTGCGTATATGCCAGCCCGCCCGCTGGTCGATGAAACCAATCTGATCGCAGTCACCCGGCTGGGATCTTACCTGCGCGTCACCGCCATTGCCGAATTTGCAGGTCACGACAGCAGCCCCAACCCGGAGCGCGCGGCGTATCTGGATGACTATGTGGCGCGCCACTTTGGCTGCGCGGTCGAGTTGGATGCAGTCACACATTGGGCCGGTCTGCGCCCCACCACCCCCAGCGGGCGGCCTTATCTGGGCCGTTTGCGCACCCACAGAAATGTCTGGCTCAACGCCGGTCATGGCCAGCTTGGCTGGACCATGGCGGCGGGCGCAGGACAGCTCCTCGCCGAGCGGCTGCATGGCGCTCAATCTCCCTCATACGGCGTTTCCGAGACAGCCCGCTGGCTGATCGCCGCCTAGGCACGGGCGTTATCCGCCCGGCGCTGCCTCCTCTTCACAGTTAGGATCGTTCAATGAAAATTCTCGACCAGGAACAGACCCGCGCCGCCCTGCCTTACGCGGAATTGATTGATGCATTGGATCAGGGATTTTGCGGCGCGTATGAGGCGCCGCTGCGCCATCACCACTATCTGGAAAACGCCGAAGAAGAAGACGATGTGCTGCTGCTGATGCCGGCATGGCGTGCGGAGGGCTTTGGCGGCATCAAACTGGTCAATGTGGTGCCCGGCAACAGCAAACGTGGCCGCGCGGCGCTGTCGTCGAGCTATGTGTTGTTTGACCGCGAAACCGGCGCGCATTTGCTGCTGGCAGATGGCGGAGAGCTGACAGCGCGGCGCACCGCTGCGGCCTCGGCGCTGGCGGCACGGCGGCTGGCCCGCCCCGAGAGCGCCACGCATCTGATCATTGGTGCCGGGCGCGTGGGCTTTAATCTGGCGCAGGCCTACCGTGAGGTGCTGCCGATGACGCGCACGCTGGTCTATGACATCATGCCGGAAAATGCGGCGCGCACGGTGGCAAACCTGAACGAGATGGGCATTGCCGCCGAGGTCACTGAAAGCGTCGAGGCCGCCGCAGCAGAGGCCGATGTGATCTCTTGCGCGACCCTGTCGCAGACACCAGTGCTGCAGGGTGCCTGGCTGCACCCCGGCCAGCACATCGACCTGATCGGCAGCTTTACTCCAACCATGCGCGAAGCGGACGACGCGGTGCTGACCCGTGCCACGGTCTATGTGGACACGATGGATGCGCTGGTGGAAAGCGGCGACATCAAGACCCCGCTGGAAACCGGCGTGCTCGTCGAAAGCGACATTCGCGCTACGCTCAAAGACCTGTGCGAAGGGGATCTGTCCCCGCGCCAGTCGCCAGAGGAAATTACCCTTTTCAAAGGGGTCGGTACCGCGATTGAGGATCTGTCGGCCGCAATACTCGCCTACAGATCCACCAGCTGATCCCAAAGAGACGACAACCGGTACCGGACCCCGCTGCACTCGGTGATGCCCTCATTGAGGCCAGGTCACGGTTCGCCACCCAACAGAGAGGACATGTTTCATGCCATTACAAAAAACGGACGTTCGTCCATCAATCGGTCTGGCGCTGCTGCCGATTGTGCTGACGCTCGGCATCCTTGGGGTGCAGATCTTTTATTTTGGGGATTTCACCCCGCATATCCCGCTGGCCATTGGTATCGCATTGACGGCCGTCGTGGGCCTGATCGAAGGTCTGAGCTGGGATGAGATCGAGAAAGGCGCATTCCATGTGATCGCGGTCTCCTTTCCCGCCGTCTCGGTTCTGATCCTTGTCGGCATGATCGTCGGTACATGGATCGCCTCGGGTACGGTTCCGACATTGATCTATTACGGGCTATCGCTGCTGTCGCCGCAGCTGTTTCTGGCTGCGGGCATGATCCTGTGTTCCATCGTCTCCTTGGCGCTTGGGACAAGCTGGGGCACCGTGGGCACCGTGGGTCTGGCGCTTATGGGCATTGGCGAAGGCTTTGGCATTCCTGCATACTGGACCGCAGGCGCAGTGGTTTCGGGGGCCTTCTTTGGCGATAAAATCTCGCCCCTGTCGGACACCACCAACCTTGCGCCCGCCGTGACCGATACGCAGCTGTTTGATCACATCCGCAACATGCTGCCGACCACGGTTCCGGCCATGCTGATTGCACTGGCGATCTATACGGTGATGGGCTTCAACCTTGGCGAAGGGGAGCCGTCCTTTGAACGGATCGAGAGCTTTAAGACCGCGCTGGATGGCTCTTTTGACATCACGCCCTGGCTCTTGTTGCCCGCGCTTTTGGTGATCGGGCTTGCGATGATGAAGATGCCCGCAATCCCGACGCTGTTCATCGGTGTCGTGGTGGCCTCGCTGATCGCGATCTTTGTGCAGGGCGCATCGGTGCATGACGTCTTTACCTATGCCAACTACGGCTACTCGGTTGAAACCGGGGTGGAGGCGATGGACGCGCTGATGAACCGGGGCGGCATTCAGTCGATGATGTGGACCATCTCGTTGATCCTGATTGCGCTTGGTTTTGGTGGCGCGCTGGAGCGCACAGGCTGTCTGGCCGCGATCATTGAGCTGCTGACCAAGCGGGTGAAGACCATCGCGGGCGTGCAGACCTCGGCGATCCTGTCGTCGATGGCAACCAACACCGTGGCAGGCGACCCCTATCTGTCGATTGCGCTGCCAGGTCGGATGTTCAAGCCGGTCTATGACCGCATCGGCTATTCGCGTCTGAACCTTGCCCGCGCCACCGAAGAAGGCGGCACCATCATTTCGCCGCTGATCCCATGGAACGCAGGCGGTGCCTTTGTGATCTCGGCGCTGGCGCTGGGGATCTCGGAGGGCAAGATGGAGAACCTTCTCTATATCCCGCTGTCCTTTGCCTGCTGGCTGGCGCCGGTGTTTGGCATCTTCTACGCATGGACGGGTTTCTTTACGCCCACGGCAGAAGAGACCGGCGAGGTCGCACCGGACGCAGCCCAGCGCCCGGCGGAGTAAGCTCTGACAAGATTGCTCCCGGTTGTGACCGGGAGCAATCCCCCCTTCTGGCATTGCCCTTTTGACGGGCAGCCACGCATTTTTCGAACATCCCCGCCTGACGCTTCATCTGTGCTGAACGCCTTTGCTGTGATGCGCTCAGGTCTGCCTGTTCGCCTTGTCGTTGAAAAACACGCTTGCCAGCACCGCCCCGTCACGATTTGATGCCCCGACACTGCAGCGAGGAGGAGGCGCGGGCATGGAGGTGATGGAGCGCCCGGATACAAGCGAGCCTTTGGCGCGCGCGCAGATCCTTGTGGTCGATGACGAGCCGGGGATGCGCAATTTCCTCGTGAAGACGCTGCGCCCGCTGTGCCGGGGCGTCGATGAGGCCGCAACCGCCGCAGAAGCCGAACAGTGTCTCGCGCGCCAGCACTACGATGTGATGCTGCTCGATAACATCATGCCCGGCACCAAAGGGCTGGACTGGCTGGCAGAGCGTCAGCGCACCGGGGGCTTTACCGAAACCATCATGATCACCGCCTATGCGGATTTTCACATCGCGCTAGAGGCCCTGCGGGCGGGCGCTTCGGATCTGGTTCTCAAACCCTTTCGCTCCAATCAGATCGTCAATTCGCTGCGGCGCAGCCTTGAGGTGGCGCAGCTGAAGCGCGAAAATCAGGCGTTGCGCCGGGCGCTGGCGCAATCTGATCCCGGCAGCCGCCGCACAGACCTGATCGGCAGTTCTGCCGCTATTTCAGACGTGCGCGCGGTGCTGGAACGGGTGGCGCAGCTCAAGACACCCGTGCTGATCACCGGTGCCTCTGGCACGGGCAAGGAAGTTGCCGCACGCCACCTGCACAAACGCTCTGCCCGCGCGGATGCGCCTTTTGTGGCGATCCATTGCGGCGCGATCCCCACCGAGATGATTGAGGTCGAATTGTTTGGCCATGCCCCCGGTGCCTTTCCCGGTGCGCAGGGTGCGCGCGAGGGGCTGCTGGCCTCCGCGCAGGGCGGTACGGTGTTTCTGGACGATATGGCGGAACTCAGCGCCCATGCGCAAACCGCCCTGCTGCGCGTCCTAGAGGATGGGGTGATCCGCCCGGTCGGATCAGAGCGCGACGTGCAGCTGGATCTGCGCTTTGTGATGTCCTCGGCGCGCTCGCTGCAACAGGCGGTTGCAGAAGGCCGGTTCCGTCGCGATCTTCTGTATCGGATCAATGTGGTCGAATTGGACATGCCGCCGCTCAAACTGCGTGGCGCGGATGTTGTGGATCTGGCGGAGCTGTTCCTCTCTGAGATTGCTGGCACCATGGGTGTGCCGCCGCTGGAAATCCCTCCCGGCGTGCGCTCGGCCATGTTGCGCTATGACTGGCCCGGCAATATCCGCGAGCTGCGCAATTTTGTGGAACGCGCCCTGATATTTGGCCGCTTCCCCGCTGCCATTGGTGAAGACCATGGCCATGATGCCGAGATTGCCCCGCTGGAGGATGTGGAGCGCCGCGAAATTCTGCGCGCGCTCGAACTGGTGGGGGGCAATCGCACAGAGGCCGCACGACGGCTTGGTGTGTCGCGCAAGACCATAGACCGCAAATGCGCCACTTGGGGGCTGTGAGTCCTGCATCGCGCGCACGAACCGCATCTGGGCCGCATCTGGGTGCCCTGCGCCCGATCTGCGTATTTCCGACTAAAAACAGCGAAAAAACGCAAAAACTGCAAAACCGGACAAACTAACCCGGTTTTCCCGCAGACACGGCCCACCCGCAGGACAATTTGTCTCAAACTGCGCCATCTGACCGGCGCTTCAAGGACAGAAGATATCCATAAGCAATTGTTATTGCTAATAAATTATTTGACATCGCAAGTTTCCACCTGCCTTTCTCCCTCTCATATGCGGCCGCATGCATGAGGAGGCACGACCGCAGAGCGAACAGCCTGAGCTTAGGCCATAAGGGAGGAAACCACATGAGCACCGCACAAGGTGGCGCATTGTCATTTCTGCGCAAGGAACACATCGTCGCAGAGCCGGGATTTAACCGCTGGCGGGTGCCGCCCGCATCCATTGCCATTCACCTGTGCATTGGCTCTGTCTATGCATGGTCGGTCTTCAACCCGCCGCTGACGCGCGAGTTGGGGGTGCTGGCCTCCAGCGCGGAGGACTGGAGCCTCAGCTCGGTGGTGTGGATCTTCTCGGTCGCCATCGTGTTCCTCGGGCTTGCGGCGGCTTTTGCCGGCAAATGGCTCGAAGAGGTCGGCCCTCGCATGGTGGGCGTCGTTGCGGCGTTTCTCTGGGGCGGTGGCTTTATTTTGGGCTCGTTTGGCATCTCCACCCATCAATTGTGGTTGGTCTACATCGGCTATGGCGTGCTGGGTGGCTGCGGGTTGGGCCTTGGCTATGTGTCCCCGGTATCTACGCTGCTGCGCTGGTTCCCGGACCGGCGTGGTATGGCCACCGGCATGGCGATCATGGGCTTTGGCGGCGGCGCAATGATTGCCGCCCCGGTCAAGGGCTGGCTGCTGGGTCTTTATCAAAAAGCACCCGAATTCCTCGGCTCCGCGGACGCGGTGCAAACCATCGTCGAGGGCGGTCGTGTCTTTGCAGAGACCGCCACCGGGCGGCTGGAGGTGGTGGTGGCCACTGCCACGCAGGCCGCGAGCTTTGGCGGCGAGGCAGGCGTCTATGTGGTGGGCACCGGCAACACGGGTGCCGCGCAGACCTTCATGACCCTTGGCGTGGTCTATTTCGTGGTGATGATCCTCGCCTCGTTCCAGTACCGCGTCCCTGCAAAAGACTGGAAGCCCGCAGGCTGGGAACCCAAGCCCGTGGCCTCCGGCATGGTGTCGCAGAACAACGTCCATATCGACCAAGCCCTGAAGACGCCGCAGTTCTGGCAGCTCTGGGTGATGCTGTGCTTTAACGTGACGGCAGGCATCGGGGTGATCGGCGTGGCCAAGACCATGATGTCAGAGATCTTCGGCTCGGTGATGCCCTTGGTGGTGACGGCGGCGTTTGCATCGACTTACGTGCTGATGATTTCGGTCTTCAACATGGTGGGTCGTTTCTTCTGGGCCTCCACCTCCGATTACATCGGGCGCAAGGCCACCTATATGTGCTTCTTCGTGCTGGGCACGCTGCTCTACCTGTCGATCCCCTATTTCGCCAGCGCAGTGGCCACCAACCCGTCGCTGATCTATCTGATCGGCTTTTATGCGGCGACGATGATTATCTTCTCCATGTATGGCGGCGGCTTTGCCACCATCCCGGCCTATCTCGCGGATATGTTCGGCACCATGCATGTGGGCGGCATCCATGGGCGTTTGCTGACCGCGTGGTCCACCGCTGGTGTGCTGGGGCCGCTGGCGATCACGTCGCTGAGGCAAATGTCGGTGACCAGCGCAATCGAGGATCTGGCGACGCGCGTCGACCCGGCGGCTTTTGCGGCGAAATTCGGCGCGCCGCTGGCGCAGCTGGATCAATTGGTTGCGGCCAAGACCGTAACCATCGCCAAGCTGATGGAGATCGCGCCCGCAGGCACCATCGACCCGACGCCTTCGCTTTATAATACCACGATGTATTGCATGGCGGCGCTGCTGGTGGTGGCCTTTGTCGCCAATCTTGTGATGCGCCCGGTACGGGAACATCACCACCATGATGAGCCGGAACTGCAGGTGGTCGCGGGCGAATAACCGCAGACACATGTCACGACCCAACAGGGGCAGGATCATCCTGCCCCTTTTTTGTGCAGGCCCTTGCGCCTGCCCTGCATTCACGCACAGACCCGGTGAGTCTGCGCAGATTTTACCCAAGGCCCGATCCTCCTATCTATGAGCCACACCCTCTCATCAGGAGAAGTCTCATGTCCCTGCGTCCCATTCTGGAAAAACGCGCCGCACAGCCCACACTGGAGGGCGCAGGCGTGCATCTGCACCGCGCTTTTGGGTTTCAGGACCCAAGCGAGCTTGATCCCTTCCTGCTGTTTGACGATTTCCGCAACGATCACCCGGAGCTCTACCAACAGGGGTTTCCATGGCACCCCCATCGCGGCATCGAGACGATCACCTATGTACTGGAAGGCTCCGTCGAGCATGGTGACAGCCTCGGCAACACCGGCACGCTGGGCGCGGGTGATGTGCAGTGGATGACCGCCGGGTCCGGCATCCTGCATCAGGAGATGCCCAGCGGCAACACCAAGGGCCAGATGCACGGCTTTCAGCTCTGGGGTAACCTGCCCGGCAGCCAAAAGATGTGCGCGCCGCGCTATCAGGACGTGCAGGGCAAGGACATCCCCGAGGTGATCGACGACGACGGCACCCGGGTGAAGGTGATCGTGGGCGAATTTTGGGGCAAGCGTGGCCCGGTCGACGGTATTGCTGCCGATCCGCAATATCTCGATGTCTATGTGCCTGCGGGCGTCAAGAAGACCTTCAAGATCGACACCTACCGCCGCGCTTTCGCCTATGTCTTTGACGGTCAGGCGGCCTTTGCCGATGCCTCGCGCCCCACAGGCGTGCTGCTGGAAAAGGAGGTCGCAGGCCAAGAGGTCAACATCCGCGACATGTCCGGCGACCGCACGCTGGTGCGCTTTGGCACCGGCGACGAGATCACCGTGCAAGCGGGCCCCGAGGGCGTGCGCTTCCTGCTGATCTCCGGCGCTCCGATCGAGGAACCCGTTGCCTGGCACGGCCCCATCGTGATGAACACGCAGGCCGAGCTGCAAAAGGCCTTTGCCGAGCTGCGCAACGGGACATTTATAAGGCCCGCTCACTGATCGGGAAAACCGGTATCCACTTTTCCCTGCGAGCGGCGCGGCCCGCCCCCTGATCGGGAAAACCGGTATCTACTGCCCCTGCGAGCGGCGCGCTGGTGCCGCTCGCCCGAAATACGCCACAACAGGCGCGGATCGGGTCAAGGGGGCCAAAGGCCCCGCCCGGCACGGGCGGCGTGCCCTTGACGCGCCCAACCTCATCACACTTGAAAGCGGCTCCTGAGGGCAGACCTGCCCCTCAGGACCGTCTCAGCAGCCTTGTTTCAATCCGCCAGCGTCAGACACTCCGCCCCGCAAACAGCCATCACCTCGCCCCCAGCAGAATAAAAGCGCGCGGAAGCGCTCCGCTTGGCCCCTCTCAACCGCGCTGCGCATCCCAGATATAGGTGAGTTCACCTGCCTCGCTCGGCGCGCTCGGCACGAAGCCCTGCTTTTGCAGAACCCTGGCAGAGGCGGCGTTGTCCGCCATCACACCACTGGACAGGACCACAGGCTGGCCACGATACAGGTCCTGAAGCGCGCGCAGCATTTCACTGGCGTATCCCTGCCCCCAGGCCGCTCGAACAAAGAGATACCCGAGATGACGCAGGCGATCTCCCGCAGCCCCATGCGACAGGATCAGCAGACCGATCACGCCTCCGGCCGTGGTTGCCAGCACCACCACCTCTGCCTCCTGCTGCACCCCGTCCAGCAGCGCGCAGCGTGCGGCATCCGTCTCCAGTCCCTGAAAGCCGTCCGGCAGATAGGCAACCACCTCGGGTTCGAAAAGCGCTTCGCGATCCTGTGGCGACAGTCGCGCGACGGGGACCGCCCGCAACCGCTCCGACTGCAAGTCCAATAGTGCCATGTGGCCTACACTCCCACCGATTTGCGCACCATGTCCCAGTAGAGCGTCTCCACCTCCACCAAAGACAGCCGCCCGCCGTCGCGATACCAGGTCAGAACCCCGTTCAGCATCGCAATCACCGCAAGGGCCGCGATCTTGGTGTCGGGCACCTGAAACAGCCCCTGCGCGACACCGGCCTTCAGGATGCCCTCCAGCTGGTCCTCATAGGCGCGGCGACGGTCTTCGATCTTGGCAAAGTTCTCTTCCGTCAGGTTGCGCAGCTCCATATAGGCGATAAAAACCGCATCCGGGCGTTCCAGATTGTAGCGGATGTGAAACCGCACAAACCCCTCAAGCTGCCCCATCACATCGACCGGCACCTCTTCTGCGGCCCATGCGGACAGCAACCCCTCCATATGCGCCTGCATCAGATCAAAGAGCAGGCTTTGCTTGTCGGCGGTATAATTATAAAGCGCCCCGGCCTGCACCCCGACCGCGCCCGCAATCTGGCGCATGGACACCGCAGCATAGCCGTGCCGGGCGAACAACTCTTGTGCCGCCGCGCGGATGCGAGGGCCGGTGAATTCGGAATGAGAACCTTGCGTACGTGCCATAGACCCAAGGTATCTGAACATCTGTTCAGATAAAAGCACCATGGCGTGCTGCGCGGATTAACTTGTACCCTTAGGCGCATTTGTGCATCAAGGGCGAAACCTCAGACAGAAGATTTGGGACTTTCATGCCTGCCAGACAGACCGCCTTGATGCGAATGACACCCGCGCCCCGACTGGCGCGCCTGACGGTGCTGTCGGCCTGTGCCCTCCTGAGCGTATCGGCCGCCTGCTCGCGCGTGCCTCAACTTGAAGACCGCCTGCCTGCGGATTTGCGCAGCCAGCCCTACCCTGAATTGCTGCCGCTGGACACCGCGCTGGCGCAGGAGCCGCTGCCGGAGGAGGAAAGCGCCGCGCTGTCGGATGCGCTGGATGCTCGCGCGGACCGGTTGCGCAGGCGGGCTGAGGCGCTGCGCCGCCGCCAGCCCTGAGCCTCGTGTTCACAGTGTTGAACATTGCACCACCGGGCCAGAGCCGCTAAGGCGACATCGAACCCATAGACCGTCAAGACAATAAGGACCTCCACTATGACTGAACCGCTTCGACTGGGGATTGCAGGTTTGGGCACGGTCGGCATTGGCGTGGTGAAAATCATTCGCCGCCATGCTGCCCTGTTGGAGGCACGAACTGGTCGTCCGGTGGTCATCACCGCCGTCTCTGCCCGCGACGCCACTAAGGATCGCGGCGTGTCGCTTAAGGATTACGCCTGGGAGACCGACCCGGTCGCTCTCGCGACCCGCGATGACGTGGATGTGTTTGTCGAATTGATGGGCGGCCATGAAGGCCCCGCCAAGCTTGCAACCGAAGCCGCACTTGCCGCAGGCAAGGATGTGGTCACCGCCAACAAGGCGCTTCTAGCCATTCACGGTCAGGCCTTGGCCGAACAGGCCGAAGCCAATGGCCGCGTGATCCGCTTTGAGGCTGCTGTTGCGGGCGGCATCCCAGTGATCAAATCCCTGACCGAGAGCCTTGCAGGCAATGAAATCACCCGCGTCATGGGCGTGATGAACGGCACTTGCAACTACATCCTGACCCAGATGGAAGCCACGGGCCGGGGCTATAACGCCCTCTTTGAAGAATGCGGCCAGCTGGGATATCTCGAGGCGGACCCGCTGTTGGATGTGGGCGGCATTGATGCGGGGCACAAACTGGCGCTCCTGGCCTCTATCGCCTTTGGCACCAAACCCGCCTTTGAT
Source organism: Tritonibacter mobilis F1926 (assembly GCF_000376545.2). NCBI lineage: Bacteria > Pseudomonadati > Pseudomonadota > Alphaproteobacteria > Rhodobacterales > Paracoccaceae > Tritonibacter > Tritonibacter mobilis. The sequence goes on along the minus strand of NZ_CP015230.1, from coordinate 648,012 downwards.
GATGTAAAGCTCGAAGGTATCCAGCGCATCGCCATTGAGGACATCCGCCACGCCGCCGACATGGGCTACCGGATCAAACTCTTGGGTGTGGCGCAGCGCTCGGCCCGCGGGCTGGAGCAGCGCATGACCCCCTGTCTGGTGCCTGCGGACTCGCCGCTGGGGCAGCTTGAGGGCGGCACCAATATGGTGGTGATCGAAGGCGATGCGATTGATCAGGTTGTGCTGCGCGGCCCCGGTGCCGGTGAAGGCCCCACCGCAAGTGCCGTGATGGGCGATGTTCTGGACATCGCGCGCGGCTTGCGGATTGCCACCTTTGGCCAGCCCGCGACCACCCTCTCTGAGGAACCCGCCGCCCAGACCGGCCTGCCTGCGCCCTACTACGTGCGTATGGCCTTGCAGGACAAACCCGGCGCGCTGGCCAAAGTGGCCGCAGCCCTTGGAGATGCGGGCGTGTCGATCCACCGGATGCGCCAGTATGACCACGCGACCACCGTCGCGCCGGTGCTGATTGTGACCCACAAATGCACCTCCACCATGCTGGAACAAGCGCTAGAGGCGCTGGCAGCCACTGGCGTGGTCGAAGGCGCGCCCGTGGCGCTGCGCATCGAAGAACTGTGACATTGCTGCCCTAGGATGGGCCTATGCGGACCGGCGGCTGGCAACGCGCCGCTGATCCGCGCAGCTGAGACGCAAAAGACGTGTTGTTAGCGACACCACCGCTGCCATGGCCTTGCCCCTCCGGGGGCGGGCGGGCTATGCCGGGTTGGATCGCGCAAGTTTGAGATAGGAATATTGGGAATGACATCGACCACCGCCGACGCGCCGTTTCATGATCGCCTGCTGTCCCTGGGCCTCGCCCGGGTTGCGGAACAGGCCGCTCTGGCCTCTGCCCCGCTGATCGGGCGCGGCGACGAAAAGGCCGCCGATCAGGCCGCCGTAAACGCCATGCGCGAGCAGCTGAACCTTCTGGATATCGCCGGCACTGTGGTGATCGGCGAAGGCGAGCGCGACGAGGCGCCGATGCTTTATATCGGCGAGGAAGTGGGCACCGGCAACGGTCCCGGCGTCGATATTGCGCTGGACCCGCTGGAAGGCACCACGCTGACCGCCAAGGACATGCCTAACGCGCTCACCGTGATCGCCATGGGGCCGCGTGGCTCCATGCTGCATGCGCCCGACACCTATATGGACAAGCTGGCCGTGGGTCCGGGCTACCCTGAGGGCGTGGTTTCGCTCGATATGTCGCCGCGTGAACGGGTCGAGGCGCTGGCCAAAGCCAAGGGCTGCGCGCCCTCGGATATCACCGTCTGCATTCTGGAACGCCCCCGCCACGAGGCGATGATCGCCGAGGTGCGCGAAACCGGCGCGTCGATCCGCCTGATCACCGATGGCGATGTTGCGGGTGTCATGCACTGCGCCGAGGCCGAAACCACCGGCATCGACATGTATATGGGTCAAGGCGGCGCGCCCGAGGGTGTGCTGGCGGCGGCCGCACTGAAATGCATGGGGGGCCAAATCTTTGGCCGTCTGCTGTTCCGCAACGACGATGAAAAAGCCCGCGCCGCCAAGGCCGGTATCACCGATCTGGACCGCGTCTATTCCCGTGACGAGATGGTGACGCAGGATGTGATCTTTGCTGCCACTGGCGTCACCGGTGGCTCGCTCTTGCCGCGCATCAAGCGCCAGCCGGGCTGGGTCGAGACCACCACTCTGTTGATGCGCTCCAAGACCGGATCGGTGCGCCGCATGACCTACCGCACGCCGCTGAGCGCGCATCAGTAATCCTGATCGGGCCACGGTGCTTGCAGCTGTGGTCGGGATTTAGGTATTTGGGAAAAGATGAAAGGCCGGGTCCCGCGCGGGTCCGGCCTTTTCTGCAAAAAGATCGGGAGAGTGGATTTGAGTTTTCTGGGTGTTGAGACCTCTCTGACCGGGCGGTCCTGGATCGGTCCCGGTGTGGAGCAAGCCCGTGCTGGTGAACATCTGGCGCAGGAAACCGGCCTGCCCCCGGCGGTCTGTCAGGTGCTGGCTCGGCGCGGTGTTCCCGCGCATGAGGCGACAGGGTTTCTGACACCGCAACTCAAGGAGCTGCTGCCCGATCCGCGCCGGATGAAGGACATGGAGACCGCCGCTGCGCGGTTCCTGCAAGCGGTGGAGCGGCGCGAGCGGATTGCGATCTTTGCCGATTACGACGTGGATGGCGGATCTTCGGCGGCGTTGTTGTTGGTCTATCTACGGCAGATGGGTCAGCAGGCGACGCTCTATATCCCCGACCGCATCGACGAGGGCTATGGCCCCAATGACGAAGCGATGGCGGCACTGGCGCGCGATCACGACCTGATTGTCTGTGTCGATTGCGGCACGCTCTCGCATGGGCCGATCGCGGCGGCCAAGGGCGCGGATGTGGTGGTGCTGGATCACCACCTCGGCGGCGAGACCCTGCCCGACTGCGTGGCGGTGGTGAACCCCAACCGGCAGGATGAAGACGGCGATCTGGGCTATTTCTGTGCTGCCGGTGTGGTGTTCCTGATGCTGGTGGAGGTGCGCCGTCAGGCCCGCGAAAAGGGGCTTGGCGCGGGGCCGGATCTGATGGCGATGCTCGATCTGGTGGCCTTGGCGACGGTGGCGGATGTGGCACCACTCATTGGGGCCAATCGGGCGCTGGTGCGGCAGGGCCTCAAGGTCATGGGGCGGCGTCAGCGCGCAGGATTGGTGGCGCTGGCGGATGTGAGCCGGATGGATTCGGCCCCTTCCACCTATCACCTTGGGTTTCTACTGGGTCCACGCGTCAATGCGGGCGGGCGCATCGGCAAGGCGGATCTCGGTGCGCGGCTGTTGTCGACGGATAATCCGCATGAGGCCGCCGCGCTGGCCGAGCGGCTGGATCAACTCAACACCGAGCGGCGCGACATTGAAAACGCCGTGCGCGCCGCCGCCCTGGAGCAGGCTGAGGAGCGCGGCTTTGACGCGCCGCTGGTCTGGGCGGCGGGCGAAGGCTGGCATCCGGGCGTGGTGGGCATCGTGGCCTCGCGCCTGAAAGAAGCCACCGGTCGCCCGGCGGTGGTAATCGGGCTTGATGGCGATGAGGGCAAAGGGTCGGGACGCTCGGTGTCCGGCATCGACCTTGGGGCCTCGATCCAGAAGGTCGCGATGGAGGGGCTTTTGCTGAAAGGCGGCGGCCACAAGATGGCGGCGGGCCTCACGGTGGCGCGCGACCAGCTGGAACCTGCAATGGCGCGGCTGGCGGAACTCTTGGACAAACAGGGCGCAGGCGATCTGGGCCCGGCGGACCTGAAGCTGGACGGGATGCTGATGCCCGGCGCCGCCACGGTGGAGCTGATCGAGCAGATCGAACAGGCCGGGCCGTTTGGGGCCGGAGCCCCTGCCCCGCGCTATGGTTTTCCCGATCTGGCGGTGCGCTTTGCCAAACGGGTTGGGGAATCGCACCTTAAGGTGAGTTTCACCGATGGTATGGGCGGCAATATCGACGCCATCGCCTTTGGCGCGTTTGACACGCCCCTTGGCCCACGCCTGCTGGAGCATAGCGGCGCGCGGTTTCATGTGGCCGGACGGCTGGAAGTAAACACATGGGGCGGCCGCCAAAGCGCGCAATTGCGCCTGGAGGATGCGGCGGAGGCCTGAGCCTCGCCACATCTGGCGAGGATTTTGCCTGTGGATAAGAATTTTGCGATGCGAGCGTTTTTTTCGCTTGCGGCACCCGGCACAAAACCCTAAACACCCGCTCACACCAAGAGTGCTCCGTTCGTCTATCGGTTAGGACGCCAGGTTTTCAACCTGGAAAGAGGGGTTCGATTCCCCTACGGAGTACCACTTTCTCCTTCCGTAGAAATCTGACACACATCCTGTCTGGATGCCGCTATTGCGCTGCTCTGTCTTCAGATGCGGTGCTTAACGCGTTGATATAATTTCGATTATTTGGAAAACCCGCGCTGTCGCAAAAACTTTGCAGTTTGTGCAATTTTCCTCTTGCGCGGCCCGGATGGCTTCAGTAAACACCCGCTCACACCAAGTGTGCTCCGTTCGTCTATCGGTTAGGACGCCAGGTTTTCAACCTGGAAAGAGGGGTTCGATTCCCCTACGGAGTACCATTTTTCATTTCGAAAACTGGCACGTTCCACCACTCACGCGCGCATTATTTGCGCACGCGGCGGGGGATTATCCTGTTGAGGAAATCGCCCGCCGCAGGCGTGTGAGCGCCTCTGCCTGGTCCTCAAGATCATTGAGACAGGCCCCCAGAACCACCCCATTATAAGCCCCGGCGCGACGGCTGTAGGTCGAGAGCGATTCCACCCCCACCCCGCCCGCGCGGGCCGCCGCGGTGATCGCCTGATCGCACAGCTCCGGGTGCAGATGCAGCACCACCTGCATGCCCGCGTGATGGTCCTCCACGTGCCCCACATCGGCAAAATCCCGGCGCAGACGGTCGATGAGCGTGCGGTGTCGTTCGGCGTAGGTGCGGCGCACGCGGCGCAGATGACGGTAGAACTCGCCGCGCTGCATGAACTCTGCCAATGCTGCCTGCGGCATGGCGCTGGCCCGCGCGCCCTTCATGCGCATCGCCTGCGCAAGCCGGTCGATCAGCCCCTCGGGCGCCACGATGTAGCCCATCCGCAGACTGTTGGAGAAGATCTTGGAAAAGCTGCCGATGTAGACGGTGCGCCCCTGCCCGTCGACGCCCGCCAGCGCCGGAATCGGTCGGCCTGCGTAGCGGAACTCCGAATCGTAATCGTCCTCTATGATCCAGCCCTGCGACTGCGCCGCCCATCGCACGAACTCTTGCCGTCGGCCCGCACTCATCGCGCCGCCCAGCGGATATTGATGCGACGGAGTGAGCACCACCACATCGGTCTCATCCCCAAGCCTCGGCACCTCTGCCCCTTGTGCATCCAGCGCCAGATCGCGGGTGCGGCGGCCCTGTGCCTCGGCAAAGCGGCGGATCGGCGGGAAGCCCGGATCCTCGACACCGACGCGGCCCTCAGCTGAGGCCAGCGCATGCAGGCAGATGTCCAGCGCCTCGGTCGCGCCAGAGGTCACCAGCACCTGTTCGGGACGTGCCGCAATCCCGCGCCAGTCGCGCACATGGCTGGCGATGGCCTGCCGCAACTCCGGGTGACCAAAGCGGCCACAGCCCGTCAGCATATCCTCGGGCCGGGTCCGGCACAGGCGCGCGACGCATTTCGCCCAGGCACGATGCGGAAACAGCCGCATATCGGGCTGGCCCGCCTCCAGCAGCAGATCGCCGCGTTCGCTGAGTTTGGGCGCAGGGGCTGCGGACGGACCCGGTGACAGCTCCACCTCACCCATGGCGCAGACCGTGTAGCCAGAACCCCGGCGCGACGCGAGATAGCCTTCTGCGACGAGCTGCTCATAGGCGGTGACCACCGTGGCCCGCGCCACCCCCAGATCCCCCGCAAGCGCGCGGGTGGCGGGCAGCCGGGCACCGGTCTCAAGCGCGCCGGAGCGGATACGGCCCCGAAACGAGGCACAGATCTGTTCAAAGATCGGCACATCTGACGTGCGATCCGGCATAAAGGCTGGCGTGTCACCGGGCATGGAATTGGTCCGTTCAGAGTGATCCAAAGTCAAAGCTATGCCTCAGCCAATTTGCACACAAGCAAAGACCGGACACATGGCCCGGCCTTTTGGTCGTGTTGGGCGAGATCGCTACTCGGCCGCGTGACGCCCACCGTAGGCGCGCAGCTCCACGAAGGTTTCGTTATAGCAGGCGCCATCCCCGATATCCGTGCGCACCTCCACCGGAATCAGCGCATTGGCGGTAAGGCCGGTTTCAGAGCTGATGCGCCATGTGCCCTTGGGCGCATAGACCACCCCGCGCTGCATCGCGTCCGAGATTTTCAGACGGAAGGTCACGGCCCCACGGGCATTTGCCACCTCGACCGTATCGCCCTCCTCAAGCCCGCGTTCGGCGGCGTCCTCGGGGTGGACCTCGATGCTTTCGGGACCGGCTGAGAGCGGTGCGCTGCCGAAGGTCGCGTTGATGCGTTTATCGGAACTGGGCGTAATCAGCACCAAGGGCAGATCCTGCGGCACCGGATCAAAGCGCGGCACGCCAAAGCCGGTTTCAGCCTCGAGCGCGGCGCTGAAGAGTTCAATCCGGCCCGTTTCCGTGTCCGGCGTCACCGTATCGCACAGGATCAGCGCCGCACCGTCGCTGTTTTGCATTTCCAGCGCCCGGTCAGTGGGCATCTGGCTGGGTGGGCGGCCCTCGAACTGCGGATGGCTGGCATCCATGGCGTCATCCATCAGCTGCACGTCCGAGGCCTGATGGGCGGCTTCGGTATAGCCAAAGCGCGCCGCCAAACGGCGGAAGATTTCCGTATTGGGCAGGCTCTCCCCCACCGGCGCGATCACCGGCTCGGCGCGTTGCACGTAGTTCTGACCATACGCGGCAAAGATCTCGTCATGTTCAAAATGAGTGGCCGCAGGCAGGATCACGTCGCAATAGGCCATGCTGTCGGTCATCACCACGTCACAGCCGACGGTGAACATCTCCGGCTGGCTGAGCGCCGCAATCATGCGGGCCTGATCTGGATGGGTGGCCACGGGGTTGTGGTTGTAGATCATCACCGCATTGATCGGCGTGGGCTGGTCCCGGTCCAGCATCAGCCGCGCCACGTCGAGGATATTCACCACCCGTGTATCCGGGTCGATCAGGTGGTCGCCTTGCAGCCGTGCCCGGGTCTTGGGCGAGGCAAGGCCGGATTTGGCCACCACCCCGGCCCCCAGCCGCCCGTGTTGACCCAGAAGCGCATTGAGCGCCATGGCCGCACGCAGGCCGGACCCACCGGAGCGGCCACGCTCCATCCCGTTGCCGGTGGAGGTCGCGAGCCGCTCTGCCGCCTGCATCCAGTCGGCCAGTTGCAGGATGTCGCGCGCCTCAAGGCCGCAGATTTCCGCTGCGTCTTCAATGGAGTATCTGCGCGCCTCGGACATATAATCCTCCGCACCATGCACCCACTGCGCGATAAACTCCGCATCAAAAGCCCCGCGCCGCTCCAATTCTGCAGCGAGCGCATGGGCCAGCACCACATCGGTGCCCGGTTTGACCTGAAGATAAAGGTCAGCCTGCTGCGCGATCTTGATGCGCTTGGGGTCGATCACCACCAGCCGCGCGCCCTTGGCCCGCGCCGCCTTCACGACGCGTGTCAGATGCAGGTTGGAGACGGTGACATTGTTGCCCCAGACCACGATCAGATCGGCGTGCTGCGCCTGCTCAGGCGGCATGCCGGGCGCGTTGCCATAAAGGCTCTCGTAGGCGAGGCTGCGCACCCCACCGCAGAGCGGGCCACGGTTCATCCGGGTGGCCCCAAGGCGGTAGAAGAACCGCCGATCCAGCGAGCCGCCGGCCAGCTCCCCATGCGGGCCGGCGTAGTTCAGCGGCAGGATGGATTGCGCGCCATGGGCGTCGATTGCGGCGCGAAAGCCCGCCACCACCAAGTCCAGCGCCGCATCCCAGCTGATGCGCTCAAACTGATCCGAGCCGCGCGGGCCAACCCGCCGCAACGGATGGGTCAGCCGCGCAGGGCCGTGGACAAAATCGGGATAGGCGCGCGTGACCTTGTTGCAGACCACTCCGGCGGTAAACGGATTGGCGTCAGAGCCGCGCACCGAGGTGATCTGATCGCCCGTGACCTCAACGCTGAGGCTACACGTGTCGGGGCAATCCAGAGGGCAGACGCTGGGCAAGACCTGTGTGAGCGCGGTAGACGGGCGTTGGCTGGACATGGCTGTGCTCCATAATGACTTTATTTCTGGCTAAACCAAAATAAGCCCAGCCAGAAGTTCCAATAATGATCAATTCAGGCAGACCAATTATCAGACTCGCCGTTTAGGAATGCTGTCTGTATTAACAGCTCTATACACGCGGTTTACTGGTGTTCGCCTTCAGGCATCAAACGTGAGGACTGGCGAGACTGCCAGCCCCATGACAGCGGCGGCGGCAGGTGAGAAGACGAGAAATCTACACGCAATACCCTGCCCCCGGATTGAACCTTTGCGGGTTGCGAAGCGTGTAGGGTCAGCATTTTCAGCACCAACACATCCCCGCGTTTGGCGGTGCAGGTCTCTATCGGGTAGGTGTTCGCCACCGCCGCGGCATCTGCGGTTCGGACAACCCCGGCGGCATGGCTCCCAAGGGCGATTTCCATTGCGCCATTAGAGTGATCGGAATCGTCTAAATGAATGCGCACAAAGAGCATATTCTCCAAAATCGCCCGTGGTGGTTCGCAGTGCCAAACACCCGATTTATGGGTCCAATTCATATACCCGGCAACATCCGCCTTGGCAGCAACTGCAATGATCCGATCCTGGTGCCAAGGCACACCCCAATTTGCCTTTTCGGACTTATTGAATGCCACGATCCGAACTGGTTCCGCGGCAGGTGCGAGACATCGGAGAGCGCGAAGCAGTGAGCTTTCGCGGGACAGGGCGTCATTCAATGCCGCCGAGGCATCAAGCCTTTGCCCAGCCTGCTCGGAGCCCCCAGCAGCGCAGTCGAAACGGGCCAGATCCGCTTTCGAAATAGCATTTCTAAGCCAGATGCGACCGCAGTTTTCGAATTCATCGCGAAGTGATTGACCCTTCACCGCCCACCCCTTCCTTTTGATCGCTGTAGAAGCTGACACAGGTTGCGACGCAATATAATGTCACTTCCCAGTTCGAGCCACGAGGTGTCGTCAGGCGGATTTGCTGTCCTGCTCGATCAGTTCCATCTCCATCTCGTCCTCAAGACGCGGGGTGTAGAACATGTGCTGCGCTTTACCCGCCCGCTTGGAGGCATAAAGCGCGATGTCGGCCTGATACAGCAGCGTTGCTGGCAGCGGCTGAACCACATCCGTCGAGAGCGTCGTGCCCGCAGACGCGGAGATCCGGCATTCATCGGCACCGTACATGATCGGCTCTTCTAGGCGCGCAATCAAGCGACAGGCAAGATCGTTGAGCCGGTTGCGGTCCATAAGCCCCTCGAACACCAGCACAAACTCATCTCCGCCGATGCGGGCGACCGTATCAGATTTGCGGGTGCATTCGACCATGATTGCAGCCACACGCTGCAAAACCGCATCCCCGGCCGCATGGCCGTAGGTGTCATTCACGGATTTGAAGAAGTCGAGATCGACATTCATCAGCGCAAAATCCCGCCCCCCGCTGATCAGGCGATTGAGCACATGATCCATGGCGCGGCGGTTCTTGAGCCCGGTGAGCGTATCTGTAAAGGCCTGCTCTTCGGCTGCGATCTTGGCCCCTTGCAGACGCAGGTTTAGCTGGCGCGAAGCCTCCATCGCGGCAGATTTCGCCTCAACCAGATAGAGCATCTCAATCGTGAGGTCGGTGGGCGAGAAATCCTGACTGGTCAGGTTGAAATCGCGCACCGCATCCAGAACCGAAATCCCGAAGGATAGGTTGATGAACGCGCCCTGTCCTTCGGGCAGGGGCACCAAGACCCCTTTCATCCGCGTATGCGGCGCCTCGTTCAGTTGAAAATGCAGCTTGCTGCCTGCGGTTTGCATCAGGTCTGAGACCTGTTTGACCGAGCGCGGACGCTGCAGGTCCAATACCTCAAGGAACGGTTTGCCGACCCAGCTTTCGTCGCCGCAGATCTTATTCAGCGTCGGGCCGTGGCTCACCACCAGACCCTCTGCATCAATAATCACATGCATCGGGCACAGTTGATCGGCGAGGCCCGTCAGTTGATCGAAGCTCATCATAATGTATGCGCCCCCAGGTCAAAGGCTCGCCCTTCGCTGAATTCGCTTTCAACGAGGGTGATTGAAATCACATCCGATCCGTCCTGCTTTCCCGTGATGTCGAGAATCACCAGCGCGCCGTAGTCATCGGCCATCGCCCGCAGCACGCCGGTCATCACCTGCGCGTAGCCCAGCACCCCGGGTTGGCAAAGCAGTTGAAACTGTCCGGGAGCCTGTTCGATCAATTCCAGCCCCGGCAAATGCAAATCAGAAACCGCGAGGCGCGCACGGTCCGGAAGATCATCGAGGGAATGCAGGAAATCCACGTAGTTCACGCCGCCAAATCGCAACAGGCGGCGCAGGGCCTCGACCTGCGGATTAGACACCAGAAACGTGCCCACGTCCTCGAGGATTTCATCCAGAGGTCGCTCCAGCTTGGTTTCGACCGCGCGCAGCATACGGGTGGACTGATCTTCGGGGTAGACAAGCATTGCTTCGAACTCGGTAAACCCGAGGCCGCTCTCATCCATGATTTCCATCCAACGCTTGTCACCATAGGTGGTAATGACAAAAGCCTGAACAGCCCTGTTGATCAAACCGTGCATACGGTCGTTTCCCTATTTCACCTCTGCCCCTTCTTAAGCTGACATACTTAAGAAAGCCCAAATATCTGCGTCCAACCCGAAGCCGGATGTCACAAAATCATGTGAAACGGCTCCGAAATCATGCATGTCGCCCATGCAAAACAAAAGCCTGAGGGACAGCTCCCACGGCCAAAGAATACCACCAAGACTTGTAGTGTCTACTTGCTGCGTTGCGTTCAGTTACGTTGCCTGCGGATTTCAACAATCCAAAGCTCTGAACTTATGAAAGCCCTACCCCACTCAATCGTATCGGGGCGGACCATACCGCAAGGCGCGGGGCTGCTCCAACCGATTTGTGATCAAATAACGCACATAAGCGCGTAAAATTGCCCATGCCGCGCCCAAATGGTAACAATGGTTAAAAATCCGTGGGCGCGCCACCCTCTTCCTTGCGACGGGCAACAAAGGCCTGCAGCTCTTCGCGGATGCCCTCATCCAGCGCCGGGGCCTCAAATTCATTGATGATCTGCTTGAAGAGCCCGTTTGCGCGCTCGGCCGTCCATGTGCCCCCCGCAGCTTCCCACGCCTCATAGTTGTGCCAGTCGCTGAGAAACGGTTGGTAAAAGGCGGTGGCATAGCGGTCCTGCGTGTGCTGAATGCCAAAGAAGTGACCGTCGTTGCCAACCTCCCGGATCGCATCCAACGCAATCTCCTCGGGGCCTGTCGCATTGACCGCCGGGTCCATGTAACGCTGGATCATCTGCAGGACTTCGCAGTCCATGATGAATTTCTCAGGCGAGGCAATCAAACCGCCCTCCAGCCAGCCTGCAGCATGGTAAACCATATTGGTCCCCGACTGCACCGCCGCCCAGAGCGAGTTGGATGTCTCCCACATCGCTTGCCCATCGGGCACATTGGCCGCGCAGACCCCCGACGAGCGCAGCGGCAGGCCGTAGAATCGCGCCATCTGCCCGGTCATTTGAGTCGCGCGCATATATTCAGGAGTGCCAAAAGCAGGCGCGCCGGATTTCATATCAACATTGGAGGTAAACGTCCCGATCGCGCAGGGGGTGCCGGGGCGGACATATTGGAACAGGGCAATCGCGCAGAGTGCCTCTGCCAGCGATTGCGCCACCGCGCCCGCCATCGTCACCGGCGCCATTGCACCGGCCAGCGTGAAGGGAGAGACGATCACCGGCTGGCCGCGCCGCACCAGCCGCAACGAGCCATCAATCATCGGCTCATCATGTTTGAGCGGCGAAGTGGAGTTGATGTTGGTGTACATATGCGGTGTGGCGTCAAACTCCGCATGGCTCAGGCCACCTGCGATCCGCACCATCTCCATCACGTCCTCGACCCGCTCTTTGCCGAGCGAATAGGCGTGCATCACCTTATCGGTGAGGGTGAGTTTGTCATATAGCACATCAAGGTGCCGGATCGAGGCATGCAGATCCACGGGTTCTACCGGGTAGCCCCCGGCGAAGTGGATGCAGTTGAAATACTGGGTCAGTTTCAGCAGGTTTTGGCAATGTTCGCGGGTGCCGGGGACCTTTTTGTTTAGGTCCATGTCCCAATAGTTGGGTGGCGACGACACATTGCCAAAGACCATGGAATTGCCGCCGATCCGGATGGAACGATCTGGGTTGCGCGGTGTCAGAGTGAACTCCGACGGCGCTTTGCCCACCATTTCCATCACAAAATCGCGGTCCATGCGGACCAGTTCGCCGTCGACCTTAACCCCCGCCTCTTTAAAGATCTCCAGCGCCTCGTCATTGAGGAACTGGACGCCGATTTCCTCAAGAATACGCATGGCACCATCGTGGATCGCGGCAATGCCCTCCTCGGTGAGCGGTTCAATCGGGCGATCAATATTGGTCGGAGGCTTCCACGGCATCTGCTCCAATGTGGCGGTTCCGCGTCGGGCGGCTGCGCCTGCCCTGCCACCGCCCCGGCGTCTGCGCGCTTGTGTCTGCGACATGGGGTTCCCTCTCCTGCGACGGATCGTTTCCGGTCCAGATTGGGACGGAAGGCACCAGACACACCTGTCCATTACCGACACAGCATGTCGTTTTTGACCAGCTTGATGCCGCGAAAACGCCCTGCCGCTTATGGGCGCGCCAGCCACTCGGGAATATGGCCAATGTCTGGCAGCACCACGTCGGCCATATCCGCCAGATCCTCGGCGCGGGCCATACCCGTCAACACGCCAATGGTGCGCATGCCTGCAGCGCGTCCGGCGATCAGATCGTGGCGGCTGTCGCCGACCATCGCGGTTGCCTCGGGCGCAACACCAACATTTGAGCAAAAGGCCAGCAGCGGGTCTGGATCGGGCTTCGCGCCAAAGCCGCTGTCGGCCCCGATCACCATATCAAAGAGATCAAAGACCCCTGAACGCGTCAGATGCCGCTGGGCCGAATGCGCCCCGTCATTGGTCATCACCCCAAGCTTCAGCCCCATGTCGCGCAACGCGCTGAGATAAGGGGCGAGCGGCACCGCCTGCGCCAATTCTGCCTCACCCGCCGTGCGGATCAGGAATTGTTCCAGATCGCTCAGTGTCATGTGCGGCAGATGCGGCAGCAGGGCCTCAGCCACCTCTTCATTGGTGCCCGCGATCACCACACTGTCGGGATGAAACGCCGCCGCACTCAGATCATACCGCACCGCATCGGCCATCGCCGCAAGGCGCGCCTGATCCCCCGCAGCGAGTTCCGTAAGCATCGCCATCGACCAGCCATTCCATGTGCGGGCAAAGTCAAAAAGCGTGCCATCCTTGTCAAACAGAAGCGCAGAGAGGGTCATGGGACATCCTTGGTCGAAGTATCTTTTGTCAGTGCGGTTATCACGTCCAATGGACCTGATCACCCCCGGGCAGCATCGCGCGCGCCTCAACGAGCGAGGAGTAGGCCACGCCTTCATTGTCGCAAAAGGCCACGACCCAAGAATCATCCATCAAGAGAAAGTCGAGCACCGCGCCCAAAAACTCCGTATCATTGACCCGATCCCGCAGATCCGAGATCGATGCACCGCTTGATCCCAGAAACACTGGCAACAGCTCATCGCTGCTGGCCAGCCAACTCAGCGCCTTTAAGCCCAGAACCTCGGCGTGATCGGCGGAAAATGGCATATCAGCCCCCTTGTCGACACTTTTACGTCAATTTGCACTAACCCCGAAAGGGTTTGTTAACCAGTCTCATCAACACTCAATCGCAAGCAAAAGCCGGAACTGAAGGTGTTTTAACGTGCAAGGCACGATCCTGGTCATAGATGGGGTATCCACCAATCGCATCGTTTTAAAGGTGCAACTGACTGCCGCCTGTTTTCAGGTGCTGCAGGCAGACAGCCTGTCGGCTGCGATGGCGCTGATGAAGGACAACCGTCCCGATCTGGTTCTCACTGCCATGAGCCTGCCTGATGGCGATGCCGCCGATGTGAAGCGCGCGCTTGACCGGATGCAGCATGGCGCCGGGGTGCCGGTGATCGCGCTCAGCGCAAACAATGATCGCGGCACACGGATCATGGCCTTGTCGGCAGGCATCGACGAGGTACTGCCGCAGCCGGTGGATGATATGATCCTGCAGGCCCGCATCCGCAGCCTGTTGCGCATGCGCATGCAAGAGGACGATTTGCACCTGCGCGAAGACGGGGTTGCCGCCTTTGTTATGGCACCCAAAGACGCCGCTGGCGAACACATCAGTCAGTCCGACGCCAGTGTCGCGCTGGTCTGTCATGACCTGCAAACCGCCCATAAATGGAAGGCGAGGCTGGGGGCCAGCGTCGGCTACAGCCTGCGTGCCTATAACGTGGACGCCATTCAGGATCTCATGCGCACGCCGGTGCCGGATGTGATCGTGATCGAACTCAACGAGCAATCCGCAGGCATGGCGCTGCGATTGCTGGCCGATCTGCGCGCTCGCATCAGCACCCGCGACAGTGTGGTGATTGCAGTGCCCAACCCTGCCGATGCTGGCATCGCCGCCGAAGCGCTGGACCGTGGCGCGCATGATGTATTGCACTGCGGTTTTCAGGTGGATGAGCTGGCGCTGCGCATCAACACTCAGTTGCAACACCAGCACCGCGCCGAGATGATCCGCAACAACCTGCGCGACGGCTACCGCGCGGCGATGCGCGACCCGATGACCGGGCTTTATAACCGCCGCTACGCCCGCCCGTTCCTTGAGCAGGTGACACAGGACGCCCAATGTGCGGGGTCGAATTTTGCGGTGATGGTCGCGGATCTGGATCACTTCAAACATATCAACGACGCGCATGGCCATCCGGTCGGTGATGCGGTGCTCATCGAAGCGGCCCGTCGCTTGCAGGCCGAACTGCGCGGCTGCGATCTGTTGGCCCGCATCGGCGGTGAGGAATTTATGCTGGTGCTGCCGAACTTGCGCCGCGATGAGGTCACCACCATGGCCAACCGGCTGTGTCGCGCGATCAATGCCGCGCCCTTTGTCGTCAAAGGCTGCGCCGCGCCGCTGGATGTGACGATCAGTATCGGCGCAATTGTCGGGGGTCAGGGCGAACGCCAACTGTCCTCAGAGGAATTGTTCTCTGCCGCTGACCGCGCCCTTTATGAGGCCAAGAACGCCGGGCGCAATCAGGCCGTGATCAAAGGCCTGCCGCAAAGCGCGGCGGCCTGATCCGCCCAAACGCCCCCTAGGTAACGCCCAAAGCAATGTGCCTGCGATTAGTTGCGCGGGGCCTCGCCTCTCTCGCGTTCGCTGCGAGGTTTGCGGAAGCGGGCCACATGGTCCTTGACCTTCTCGGCGAAGGCGGCGCGCTCCTCGGGTGTCATCTTTTGCAGCTCCGCAATCCAGACCTCATGCATAGTATTGCGAAACGCCTGCGCCGCGCGTGTTTGCGCCTCAATTCGGGCGCGCAGAGTGTCCACATCCAGCGGATCGCTCTGGATCACCTCCAGCAGGTCGTTCAGTTCCGCAAGCCGACGCTCAACAATATCACCATGCTTGCCACCGGCCATGTCACGCAGGGTGCGGCGCTCATCGCGGTCAAAGCTGCGATACATCACCGCCCCGATGGCATCGGCAGCCGCAGGCGGCGGCGGCGCTTTGTGGCGGCGATGACCGGGGCTATCCTCGCGCAGGGCCGCCCCTGCCATGATGCCAACCACGGCGAGGTTCCCGGCAAGGGACAGCGCAAACACCGCCTTCATCCAGCGGGGCATCCGCGACGCGCGTTTGGGTTCAGGTGTCTGTGTCATTGCAAGTCCTCAGCCAGTACCGTGGCCAGATCAAAAGTTTCGTAAACCTCATAGTCAGAGGTCTCGCTGCCTGTCATCGCCAGCGCCTGCAACCCCGGTGCATTAAGCATCAGGTCCGGCGCATTGATGCCAAACCACAACCCGGTGCAGCTTGCGGCGACCAGACCTCCGACCGCAGGCCAGCCCCCGAGCGCAGCGACAAACAACGCAATCGGCCCTCGGCTGGCACGCTCGGGCGCACTCTCAGGCTGCCATTGCGCATGCTCGGTTGCGGCATCGGCAAGGATCGCCTGCATCAGCCGATCCGGCACCTCGGGACGGGTCGCGCGCGCCTCTGCAAAGAGCGCATCGAGATCGTCGAACCCATCCCGGTGGTTGTGATGATCAGCCATCTTGATACCCCAATTCCTCGCGACGCCCGGCCAGTGCTTTGGCGAGGGTCCGTTTACCCCGCGCGGTCAGGCTTTCCACGGCCTCCACGCTGATGTCCATGATCCCGGCGATTTCCGGGTTTGTCAGTTCCTCGATGTGGCGCAGCACCACCGCCTGACGCTGCCGCTCCGGCAAGGTCATGAGCGCCTCTTGCAACGCATCACGCCGCGCGCCCTCCTGCAGGGCCTCCGCCGCCCCTGCGGCCGGGTCTGGCGGTTCGGGGATGGCATCCAGATCGACATGACCGCCGCGCGCCTTGCGCTTGTGGTCGATACAGAGGTTCATCCCCACACGGTAGAGCCAAGTAGTCACCCGCGCCTCGCCCGAACGCCATTCGGGCGCGATCTTCCAAAGTCGGATCATGGCCTCTTGGGTCACATCCTCCGCCTCGGCGCGGCTCCCCAGCACCCGAGTCGCCAGTGACAGCACCCGTGGCGCGAGCCTCCGGGTGAGTTCGGCCGCCACGGATGGATCACCATTGCCAAAGCGGACCAGCAACGCCTCATCGCTGGCCTCGGGTTCGGACCGAGACGCCACCTGTCGCGCCTGCGGTCGCTGGCCCGCCTCGGTCATCGATGCTCCCCCCTTTGGCGGGAGCACCGGTTTTGTGGCACGCATATGCACTTTGTCGTTCGGATATGATTTACTCCGATGCCTCGCCGTGACCTTGGCCATGACGGGGTTTGTCCGGCCCGCCGCGATGATGCTGACGTTTTGTCACCGCTTCAATAATAGCCTGAGCCGTATCGAATTCCGCCTTGGAAATCGAGCCATTGCCATCGGTATCTGCCTTTTCCAGCAAATTGAGCGGGCCGCGACGGCTGGGCATTTCTTCTGCGCTCAATGCACCATCGCCATCCTTGTCAAACCGCTCGATCATTGCAGCCGTGCGTTTTGCAGCGCGTTCCTGCGCCCGGGCGTTGAGTTCATCCGCGCTCAGCACGCCATCTCCATTTTGGTCAGCCTTGGCAAACCGCTCTTGCCCGCGCGCTTCAAGCTCGTCACGTGTCAATGCGCCATCGCCGTTGGCGTCCAGTTGTTCGAATGTCGGCTTTTCGTGCCGTGGCCCGGCCCCTTGCATTGCCAAAACCTGCGTTCCTGCCGCAGCAGTGGTCAGCGAAAGAAGGGTAGCAATCAGGATCTGTTTCTTCATAACATCGTTCCTTTATTGAGCCTCAGCAGCACCATGCTGCCCGATGTATGAGTAAAACGGCCCGGTCCCCGCTTTCCGTCGCATATTTGTGGATTTTTTCTATGTCCCTTTTAGAAAAGGGCTTTTAGTCAATTTCTCCACACCCGCGTCACCCGGTCACAGCGAAATAAATCTGTGATTTGCATATTTCGGTCTAATATTGAAATTAAGACGACCATTGCCATTCAGATTAAATCACACGGCGCGCATAGGTCACGGAGTATCAGATGACAGACACGCAAGGCCTCACCCCGCAGAAGGCTCCGATCCATGAAGACCGCCCCACCAAACCTGCCCTGTGGAAGGGTTGGCGCGGGCGATGCCCCAAATGCGGCGAAGGCAAGCTGCTGCACAGCTACCTGAAGGTGAATGACAGCTGCTCCAACTGCGGCGAAGAATTCCACCACCACCGCGCCGATGACGGACCGGCCTACCTGACGATTCTGATCGTGGGGCACCTGATGGCGCCCTTGATGCACTATATGGCGTTTGAGTGGCGTCCCTCGCCCTGGGTCATGGCATCTGTGTTCTCGACCGGCTGTCTGGCGGCGTCGCTTTATCTGCTGCCGCATCTCAAAGGGGTGGTGGTCGCCTATCAATGGGCACGCCGGATGCATGGGTTTGACAAAACGTCAGAGCAAAAGACATCGGCGGCCTGATCCTGCCTCTTTCCTTTCCATGTTAAAGACGTGACACTGAGGACGGCTCGCAGATTGCGGGCCGTTTTGTTCATTTCGGAGGCCGCAGCGATGACACAGATTGGTGAACGCGAAGCACAGGTCGACAAGACCGCGATTCGCAATGCTGCCACGGTGATCGTGGTGCGCGACGGTGACAGCGATGACCCAAGGGTGCTGATGGGGCAGCGCGGTGCCAAGGCGGCCTTTATGCCCAACAAATTCGTCTTCCCCGGTGGCGCGATGGATGCCGGCGACCGCGAGATCGCCTTGGGCGGTGACATTGCCGAACCCTGCCGGGGCCGCCTGCAGGCGGATGGTGGTGCGGATGTGTGGCGCGCAATTTGTGTGGCAGCCGCGCGTGAGTTGTGGGAGGAAACCGGCCTGATCCTTGGCCAGCGTGGGACATGGGATGACGCGGTGCCTGATGATTGGCAGAGCTTTGCCGCGACGGGTCATCTGCCCGATGCCTCAGCGCTGACATTTGTGTTTCGCGCCCTCACCCCGCCCGGACGCCCGCGCCGGTTTGATGCCCGGTTCTTTCTGGTGGAGGCCGAAGCGCTGGTGGGCGATCTCGATGATTTCTCCCGCGCTTCGGACGAGCTGTCGCATCTGCAATGGATCCCGCTCAGCCAGGTGCGCAGCTTTGATCTGCCCTTCATCACCGAAGTGGTGCTGGCAGAGGTCACCGCCAATCTGCGCAGCGAAACCCCGCCGGAAAGCACACCCTTTTTCCGCAATGACGACGAAGAGAGCCTGTTTCTGCGCTTGCACGGCCGTCCGATGTCACGGGCAGACTGAGCGCGGCGTTGAACCCGCAGATGAGGGGGCCTCCCGCGCCCTCGGCTGCGCCCCTTTTATCAAAGGGTCACCGCCAGTCGGTCTTGGGCCCGGCAGCCTGCCCTGAGGGCAGGCTGCGGCACCGCGCGGCACGCGCGGTGCCCGGCCCAACGGGAGCGCCGTGCTTCCGATAGGGAAGACTGCAGCGACGGGCGGGAGCCTCCCCTAACGTGTCTCGCTGAGGTGATTTGAATCAGACTCTCAACTTCAAAGAGCGAGGATCAGGGCAAGGATCGACAGCACCAAGAGCGCCATGCCGATGATCTCGCGGCGGGTCACGTCTTCTTTGAAGAATACCAGCGACGCAAGCAGCGACAATAGCAACTCCACCTGCCCCAGCGCTTTGACGTAGGCTGCATTTTGCAAAGTGAAGGCAAGAAACCAGCAAAACGACCCGCCCATGCTGGTCAGCCCCACCCAGACCGCCACCCGGCGTGCGGCCCAAACGCGGGCGATCTGGCCCGGATCGCGCAACACCAGCCAGACCAGCATCATCGCGGTCTGCAAACAGACCACCACGCCCAGCGTCACCGCCGCACGCAGCACCGCGTCCGGCTCGAGCAATTGCAATGATGCGCCACGGTAACTTACCGCGGAAAAGGCAAAAAGCACCCCCGACCCAAGCCCGAGGAGCGGTGCCCGTCCGGTGAGTTGCCGCCAGATCCCCTTGGGGCCGTCCTTGGTTTTTGAGAGCACCAGCACCGCCGCCAATCCGATCAGGATCGCCAGCCAACCAAGTGGCGAGACCTCATCGCCCAGAACCACCAACCCGACGATGGCCGTCTGAATCACCTCGGTTTTCTTAAAGGTTATGCCCACCGCAAAATTGCGCTCCTTAAAGAGCGCCACGACGCAGACCGTGGCGAGAATTTGCGACAGGCCTCCGATGGTAGCAAAGCCCCAGAACCGCGCGTTCAGCGCCGGCAATTCAGCCCCGGTGGCCGCCACATAAGCCCAGAGCAGCAACAGGATCAGCGGCGCGGAATAGACAAAACGCGAAAAGGTCGCGCCTGCCGCGCTCAGGGTTACGCTGCTCAGCACCTTTTGCAGCATAAAGCGCACGGTCTGAAAACTGGCGGCAGCGAGGGTGACGGGAATCCAGAGAGGCATCGGGCAACCTTTACAGTATACTATCGCATACCGACCTTATGCGCCTTTACTCGGAGGATTTCCAGAGCGGATGTGGCACCGGATCTTTGGCGCGGAAGGCAAACTGGCGAAACACGCTGGCATAGCTTGGCAGCACATAGCCGTCGTTTCTCTGCTGAAATCTGCTGCGATGCTCATGATAGAGGCGCGGCAGCCGGTGCCACGGTACGCCGGGATAGAGATGATGCACAATATGGAGATTGTTGTTCAGGAACAGAAATCCCAGCACTGCGCCCAATACGCCCCGCCCTTCGACGATCGCGGTCCGGCCATGCATATCTGCGTGGGCGCGATGTTCCAGATAGGTGCGGATCTTGAGCAGCGCGAGCCCCATATAGGCCGCTGCAAGATAGGCGAGCAAGGACATCGCGGAAAGACTGACGAGCCACAAAACCAGCGCCGCTCCAACCCCGTGCAAGGCCCAATCCCGCTTGATGCCCGGCCCGCCGTCTCGCGCAAGGCGCCAGTCGGTCCTCATAAAACACACCTGCCCGATCAGCGGTCCCAATAGGATCCGCCCCAAGAGCGTATTGTTCACCCGCAAGAGGTTTTGCCGCCATTTCGGCAGGCTTGCCCAGATCCGGGGATCCTGAAAGTTGCTCTCCGGATCATCATATGGATCGGTAAGGTTTTCGTCCCGGTGATGCTCCAGATGCGTGTCGCGAAAGCGGCCATAGGGTACACAGAGATTGAGCGGCAAGAACACCAGCGCCTCATTCAGGGACCGGCTGCGAAACGGGTGGCCATGCAGCACCTCATGACAGAGCGAGGAATGCAGCGCCACCATTAGCCCTGCCCCCACCACCGCCAGTGTTTGCGAGATCTGCGCCAGCCCAAAAACCATTCCGGCCCAAAGCAAATAGCAAACCACAATCAGCAGGAAGGTCCCCCATTCCGGGTGCTGCGGCAGCGCCGCCTTGGCCTCCGCCGTTGCCGGATCGAGGTCCGGCGCAATCGGCGGAACGGCAACCGTCTGATCGTCCAGATCTATGGCACTCATGTCATGCATGGTGCCGCCCCCAGCGGATGCCAGCCCAAACGCGCTCGTAAATCAGATAAGTTGTGAACCCCAGCGCGGTGTTGATCCCGGCCATCAGGCCCCCTGCGCTGAACGACCCGGTGGCAACAAACCCCACCACGGTCATTGAGATCAGCCCAATCACATTCCACACAACAGCCTTCACGAGGGAGCGCCCGCGCGTTTCCATAAGTCCTCCGATGTTTGATATGCACTCAGGCTAGGCGATCCGCAGGCTGTGCGAAATTCTGTATGTGATTAACAAAACTCATCAGATGTGATATTCGTCACCGCATGAGAGAAAATATCGACAAGCGCCTGCGTGCGACGCAGTTCCGCGACCGCCTGAACCGTGCCCTGCGCGACAGCGGCCTGAGCCAGAGCGCGCTGGCGCGGGCCACTGGCGTGGATCGGTCCACCATTTCGCAGCTCCTGACCGATGAGGGCGCACGTTTGCCCAATGCGCATGTGGTTGGGGCCTGTGCAACGGCGCTCGGCGTGTCGGCGGACTGGCTGCTCAGCCTGTCGGATCGGCCCGAAAGCGCGGCAGAACTGCTGGCGTCCTCGATTGCCATGACCGAAGCGCCCCGCGCGCTGGTGGATGAACGCATTTATGAATGGCACCGAGAGGCAGCGGGGTACAAAATCCGCCATGTGCCTGCGACCCTGCCGGATATGCTAAAAACCCGCGCGGTGCTGGAATGGGAATATGCGCCACATTTGGGGCGCACTGCCGATCAGGCCATCGGGGCATCCGAGGACCGGCTGGCATGGATGCGGCAGGCAGGGTCGGATTATGAGATCGCGATGCCGATCTACGAGATCGACAGTTTCGCCAAAGGCGTTGGCTATTACGAGGGGCTATCCGCCGAGATCAGAATAGAACAGCTGGAGCATCTGGAACGGCTGACCACGCAGCTTTACCCGCGGTTGCGGATCTATCTCTACGATGCCAAACGGCTGTACTCCTCGCCGCTGACGATTTTTGGCCCGCTCTTATGTGTGTTTTACGCGGGTAGCCACTACATGGCGTTTCGCGACCGTGAACGGGTGGAAACCTACACTGGCCATTTTGACCGGCTGGTGCGCGAGGCCGATATCACCGCCCGACAAATGCCCCGGCGCGTCGGCGCATTGAGGGCTCAGATCGGGCAGTGATCCATATAACCCGGCAGGACCACCCCGGGGAAGGCTTGGGCGCGGTCCGGGCCTTTGGCCCGAACCCTGATCTCATTGTCGCAGGTGAGTGTGCACATGCATTGACCTGATCGTGACGTGCATCGCCCCAGCACGACGCCTGAACTAGCGCGGTGCCCCTATGGCGCGGCCCAGACCTTCGGGCGCAGGCAAAGCGGCATGCGCCTCAGCAATCCGTGTCAGATTGGCCTCGATCTGCGCGGCAGGCGGTGCGGAGCGACGGGTTTTAAGGTCCACATGCAACAGCATATGCTCCGCCGTCGCCAACAGACGCTCCCCCTCATACATCTCGTGCCAGAGGTGCATTTTTTTGCCAGCGCCCATAATGACCCGCGTCTTGACCTGAATGGGGTTGCCCGCATGAACCTCGTCGATGTGGCGAATATGGGTCTCGGCGGTGAAGTAGCTGCCGCCAGAGGCGATATACTCGGCATCACAGCCGATGATCTCCATCAGCCGGTCGGTAGATTGCGCAAAGGCATCCAGATAGCGGCTCTCGGTCATATGTCCGTTGTAATCGGTCCAGTCGAGCGGCACCACGCGGCTCTGGGTGAGGATCGGCTGGCTGATATCCGCAACCTCATCGAGACTGCGTGCAAGACCCGCCTCGGCCATGCGCGCCGCATCATGGGCGTTCTGAAGCGCTCCTGCGCCCCAATCATTTGCGCCCAGCGCCCGCATCATCCCAACAAGGTTGTCGTCGCGAATACGCTCCAGCTCGCGAATGGAATGCTGCCCGGATTGCGCATCGGACTGCCCCGCAATCAGATCAACCAGCGCGTCATTATATTCCGGCACATCCATCAGCTTGGTCCACGGCCAGCTGAGGCACGGCCCAAACTGCGCGAGGAAGTGCTTCATCCCCGCTTCCCCGCCGGCGATACGATAGGTTTCAAACAGACCCATCTGCGCCCAACGGATGCCAAAGCCATAGCGGATCGCATTGTCGAGTTCTTCGGTGGTGGCGATGCCATCCTTCACAAGCCACAGCGCCTCGCGCCAGACCGCCTCCAGCAGGCGATCCGCCACATGGGCATCGATCTCTTTTTTGAGATGCAGGGGATACATGCCAATTGCGCTGATGATCTCCTTGGCCTTGGCGATCACCTCAGGCGTGTTCACATCGGTGGTGACCACCTCCACCAGCGGCATCAGGTAGACCGGGTTGAATGGATGCGCGACCACGATCTGCGCAGCGTTTGTGAATCCTTCCTGCAGTTGCGAGGGTTTATAGCCCGAGGTCGATGAGCCGATCACCGCACCCGGCGGCACATGCGCCTGCAATTCGCCATAAACCTTTTGCTTCAGGTCGAGCCGCTCTGGCACGCTTTCCTGCACCCAGTCGACCCCTTGCACAGCCGCCTCGATTGTGGCGTGAAACGTCAGCGTACCTTCTGGCGGCAAGGCCACATTCCCCAGCCCCGGCAGGCTACGGCGCGCGTTGGCCAGAACGTCGTTGATCTTGCGCTCCGCCTCAGGGTCCGGGTCAAACACCCGTACATCCCAACCATTAAGCAGAAACCGCGCGGCCCAACCGCCACCTATCACTCCGCCGCCCAGTACCGCCGCCGTTTTTGTCATATCCCGTTGTCCTCAGTTCTGGGGCACCATTTCCAAGGCCCCGATGTCATATCCATTGTCGCGCAGGACCGATTTCGCCTCGGTCAGTTGCTCTGCGCTGATTTCGGGCGTGCGGGCCAAGATCCAGCCGTGCTTGCCTTTTGGGGTGCCGATCACCGCGACCTCATATTCTGTGTCCACGCTGAGCACCCAATAATCCCCCCAGGTAAACGGCAAGATCCGCAGCCATGGGACGAAATTCACCTCCAGCATGCCCGGCCCTGTGACGCGCGCCACGCCTTCGGCGGTATCAATCGGACCGCTCAGCCCCCCTTTGTGGCAGCTGTTCACCACCTTGATACGATCTTCGGGGAGTGCGCTATATTCTGCGGTGACACCCTCGCACCCCATCTCAAAATTGTTGGGAAAGCGTGCGACTTCATACCATTTGCCAAGGTAGCGCGAGAGGTCCAGATCCTCCTCCACTGTCAGCGGGACATCCGTGTCGCGATAGCCCCCTGCCTGCGCCGACGTCGAGACGGTCAAAACAGCAAGCGATATAGCGAATGTGGTGCGGACAGCGGATGTGATCATGGTCTGGGCCTCCGGGGGCATGTGCTTCGGGTTCTCACCCGAAACGCCTGTCCCCCGGTGGGAGTTCCCATTTACTTTGCCACCGGAGCCTGTTTCTTCAGCCCCAGCTTCTCGCGCACCTCGGCCGGGGTGATCACCCGCGCACCAAGGTTGGAGATGATGTTGCCAGCCCGTTCGACGAGCTGCCAGTTCTCCGCCAGAACGCCCTTGTCCAGATAGAGATTGTCCTCCAGCCCCACCCGCACATTGCCGCCCGCCAGCACCGAGGCCGCCACATAGGCCATCTGATCGCGGCCCAGCGAGAACGCCGACCAGCTCCAATCATCAGGCACATTGTTGACCATCGCCATAAAGGTGTTGAGATCATTGGGCGCGCCCCATGGCACCCCCATGCACAGCTGCACCAGCGCGTTCGCCTCAAGGATGCCATCCTTCACCAGCTGCTTGGCGTACCACAGATGGCCGGTGTCAAAGGCCTCGATTTCTGGCTTCACGCCCAGATCCGTCATCATCTTGCCCATCGCCTGCAACATGCCCGGCGTATTGGTCATGACGTAATCGGCCTCGGCAAAGTTCATGGTGCCGCAATCCAGCGTGCAGATCTCCGGCAGGCAGTCCGCCACATGCGCCACCCGTTCGCTGGCGCCAATCATGTCGGTGCCCGCCGTGTTCACCGGCAGCGGGTTCTCCACCCCGCCAAAGATAATATCACCGCCCATGCCAGCGGTCAGGTTCAGCACCACATCGGTGTCGCTGTCGCGGATACGGTCGGTGACCTCGCGATAGAGCCCAAGGTCACGCGAGGGCGCGCCGGTTTCGGGATCGCGCACATGGCAGTGCACAATCGCCGCCCCTGCCTTGGCAGCGGCAATGGCACTTTCGGCAATCTCCTTGGGCGAGCGGGGCACATGCGGGCTGCGATCCTGCGTCCCTCCGGAGCCTGTCACGGCACAGGTGATAAAGACCTCGCGGTTCATGGAAAGCGGCATTTTTGATTTTCCCTCTGATGTACAGGGTTGTGCCACGGGTTATCCCCAGGCTTCTCCCCGGATTCCAATTTGCGCTGATCTTCACTCTCGCTCAGCCTTGGCGGCAAGAGTTTACGCGAAGCGAATCGAAGTTGATGAAATCCGCAAAAAACATTCTCCAGCCGGAGAACCGCCCCCTCAAGACCGCCGTTCTGGTGATGGACGAGTGTAACACGCTCTCTTTTGCCGCAGCGGTGGACCCGATGCGTGCCGCCAATCGGCTGGCCGGACGCGCGGCCTTTGACTGGGACTATATCAGCGCCACCGCCGAGCCGCCGATGCTCACCTCCGGCCTCACCGTCCCCACCACACCGCTGGCGCGTCTGGATGGCTGTGATCTGCTGATCGTGGTGGCCGGCTTCCAACTGGCCCGTCACGCCACCCCGAGCCTGCTTGCGGGTCTGCGGCGCATCGCAAGCACCGGCGCCACCATTGCCGGGATCGACGGCGGACCGTGGCTCCTGGCCGAAGCCGGGCTGCTGGACGGCCATGCCGCCACCACCCATTGGGAAGATTTGGAGAACTTCTCCGCCCGCTTCCCCGACATTCACTGCCGCACGGATCGTTTCACCGTCTCTGAGGGTCGTATGACCTCCGGCGGGGCGACGCCCGCGATCGAGATGATGCTCCATATCATCGGCGCGCGCCACGGTCATGGCTTTGCCTCTCGGGTGGCAGGCCTGTTCCTTTATGATGGCAGTTCTTCGCCCCAGCGCAGCCAAAGTCGCCTTGGCCATCACAAACACAATGCCCTCACCGCCAAGGCCAATGCGATCATGGAAGCGGCGCTGGATGAGCCAAAGCCTCTGGCGGAAATTGCCGAGGTTCTGGGCACCAGCCCCCGCAGCCTGCAACAACAGTTCCGCCTGCGCCTCAATACAACGCCGCAGGACCACTACCTGCAACTGCGCCTGGCCGAGGCCCGCCGTCTGGTCACCGACACCAACCTGCCCCTGATGGAGATTGCAGTGGCCACCGGCTTCACCTCACAATCCACCTTCGCCCGCGCCTTTCGCACGGCGCATGGTTTGTCGGCGCGCGAGTTACGTCAAAGCACAACAGAGACCGCTTTTACAAACTACCCGATGATGCAGGCCAACAGCCACGCCAGCCACAGCACCAACTAGCCTCTTCAGCTTTTTAAAAATATCTCGGGGGTGAATTGCCCCTTGGGGCAAGAGGGGGCAGCGCCCCCTCCCGTCGCCTAATAGGGCATCGCATGGGCGCGATGCGCGTGGTCGATCTGAGCCAGAACCTCCGGCGCCAACTCCAGATCCGCGCCCTTAAGGATATGCGCCAGCTGGTCCACATCCGTCGCACCAAAGATTGCGGAGGCCATAAAGGGCCGTGTCCGGCACCACGCCAACGCCATATGCACCGGATCAAGACCGTGATCGGCAGCAATCGCCAGATAGGCCGCCACAGCACTCTCGACCCGATCAGATTGACGCCCCCCCATCTCGGGATTGATCGATTTGCGCGATTTCTCCGGCACCGCACCGCCCTGATACTTGCCGGTCAGATACCCCGCGCCCAAGGGCGAGAACGACAACAGCCCCACATCCTCGTAATGGCTCAGCTCCGCCAGATCGGTATCATAGAGACGACACAGCAATGAGTATTCATTCTGGATCGAAGCCACGCGCGGGCCTTTGCCGTCTTCGGCCAGACGCAGCCATTGTGCCGTGCCCCAAGCGCTCTCATTCGAGAGGCCAAAGGCGCGGATATTGCCCTTGTCGACCTGCTCCTGCAACGCGCCAAGACAGTCTTCCATATCCGCAATCACCTGCGCGCGGTCATAGCGCGATGCGGTCGGATCATAGGTCCAGTTCTTACGGAACATATAGCTGCCACGGTTGGGCCAATGGAACTGATAGAGATCAATGTAGTCGGTCTTCAGCCGCCTCAACGACGCCTCTATCGTTGCCCCGATGGTCTGGGCCGTGATCGGCGCACCATCGCGTGCGACCGATCCCTCGCCGGAATGTTTGGTAGCAAGAATATACTCGCCCCGCCGTCCGGTTTTTTCATTCCAGCTGCCGATGATCTCTTCGCTGCGCCCCAATGTCTCCAACCGGATCGGGTTCACCGGATACATCTCTGCGGTATCAACAAAGTTGATCCCCGCTGCCAAGGCCATGTCGATCTGCGCGTGGGCATCCGCCTCGTCGGTCTGGGTGCCATAGGTCATGGTGCCAAGGCACAGATCGGTCACCATCATATCTGTGCGGCCAAGCCGGTTCTTCTTCATCTCGCGCTCTCCTGTCATCGTCTTCTGCGCGGACCCTAACCCGCCGCCGGGATGATGCAAGCCGATGTCACCCTCAGCCCGCCCCGTCACCCTCAGCCCGCCCCGATATTAACCAATTGGTAGCTTTGTTGCGCGGGAAGGTTGTGTGCCGTGGTATACTAACCTCATCCCCTTCCAAGATACCGGAGGCACTCATGACGTTCATTTCCACCAAAAGTTGTAGCGACCTCGTCGCTGAGGCAGAGAGCGTAATTTCCTACATTTCTGTCGACGATGCGCAGAAATTCCTCGAGACGGGCAACGCAGAGTTTATTGATGTGCGGGTCTATCGGGAACTGGAGAAAACCGGCGTGATACCGGGTGCCCATTCCTGCCCGCGCGGGTTGCTGGAATTCTGGCTCGATCAGGAAAGCCCCTATGCAAGAGAGGTCTTTACCCTCGACAAGATGTTCATCTTCTACTGCGATAACGGCTGGCGTTCGACACTGAGCACCCGGCTCGCTCAGGACATGGGCCTGCAAAACGCCCATTGCCTCAAAGGCGGGCTTGACCGCTGGACGACGGCTCAGGGCCGGGTAACTCCCTACCATTGGTAATCGCAACGCCCCTGAACCACGATAGGGCTGGCGACACTCAAAGCGCGCCTGCCCTTCGGCCCCTACACATCAATGCGCTGGACAGATCCGCCGCGAATGCGCGCCGGATTGGTCACATCGCATAAAAAACGACCCCCCTTCGTCGAAAATACGACTGCACGGGCCGGACGAACCCCTATGGTCGGCCCTGATATGCGCACGATCCTCTCATTTGCCGCCCTCTTTTTGTCCGTCATCCTGCTGCAGCTCTCGACCGGGGGCGTTGGGCCACTGGATGCGATCTCTGGCGCGGCGATGGGATTTGACAATCGCCAGATCGGCTTGCTCGGCTCGGCGCATTTCTTTGGCTTTTTTATCGGCTGCTGGTGGGCGCCCCGGTTGATGGGCCGCGTCGGCCATTCCCGCGCCTTTGCAGTCTGCACCGCCCTTGGCGCGATGGGCCTTTTGGCACATACACTCACCGATAACCCCTATGCATGGGCGGCGATGCGCATTGCATCGGGTCTTTGTGTGGCGGGCTGTTACACCGTGATTGAGGCATGGCTGAACGCCAAGGTCACCAATGAGAACCGCGGCCGCACATCTGGGCTTTACCGGATCGCCGACACCGGCGCCTCTCTGGCGGCACAGTTGATGATCGCGGTGCTGCCGCCCGCAAATTACATCTCATATAACCTGCTGGCGATCCTGTGTTGCGCCACGCTGCTGCCGCTGATGATGACGCGCGCAAGCCAGCCCAAGATACCCTCCGCACCGCGCCTGCGCCCCGGTCTGGCGTGGCGGTGCTCGCCCCTTGGGGTGGCGGGGGTTATCGTCTCAGCCCTCAGCGGCGCATCCTTCCGGATGGTGGGGCCAATCTATGGCCAGGAGGTCGGCCTGATGATCGACCAGATCGCCTTTTTCCTTGCAGCCTTTGTTCTCGGCGGCGCGCTGGCGCAATATCCCGTGGGCTGGCTTGCGGATAAATTCGACCGCCGCTGGGTGCTGATATGGCTCTCGGGCGTGTCGATGATCGCCTGCGCTTTGACCCTACCCGCAAGTGGCGGAGGCACTTTGGCGATCATGGTTTCAGCCGCCTTCTTTGGCCTGACCACGGTGCCGATTTTTTCGGTCTCGGCGGCGCACGCCAATGACTTTGCCACATCCGAAGAGCGGGTGGAGCTGTCGGCAGCCTTGATGTTTTTCTATGCTACCGGCGCGATTGCAGCCCCTTTGCTGGCCTCTGCCCTCATTGAGGCCTTCGGCCCCGGCGCATTGTTCGTCTTTATCGCGGTGGGGCATGCCGGGCTGATCATCTTTGGCCTTGCAAGGATGCGCAGCCGCGCCACCCCAACCGAACGCACCCGCTACGTCTATGCGCCGCGCACGTCATTCACGATCGGCAAGATGCTGAAACGCGCCCGTGAGGGGCGGCAGTAGGAGTGCCCTGCCTGTCGTAGGCGAGGCACGCATGTCGGTTTGCGATGCGGGACGAAGCCGCCGTTTACTAAAACGGCGCGTCACCAACAACCTTCATCCACGGCGAACGCCACTGGGGAGCCGGGTAATTATCGGGCCAAAATTCCTTTTGACGTACTATCAGGCCGTCTCTTAGCTTATGAAACGTAATAGCCCGCGCATGCATTGAACCGTCCGAGATCAGTACGTCTGAAACAGCATCATGATCAGCGAAGACAATTGATTGGATCGAAAAAGTCCATTTTCCCTCAGTAGGGTAAGCGGCATTGAAGCGAGCGAAATTTTCCCGACCGGTTAGGTATTCACAGGTTTGCGGCATGAAGTACTCAAAGTCAGGATGCAACCAAAGTGCCGCTTTCGCAAAATCATTGGTTGCCATGGCTTCCCAAAAGCTTTCAATGATCTCCCGTGTCATCTTCTGAGCCCAAGCTGTTAAGGATGAACTTTGATATTCCGCAACTGTGAAGAAGGTCAATGTGGACTCAAAGCTGCCAAACCTGAACTCCCGTTCCAGCGCGCCCAAAACAAAAAGGGCCAGCGCGCGGCCAGCCCTTTTCCGATGTCTCAGCGCATCAGCGCTTAGTGCACCTCTGAGGTCTTCGCCTCATCCGTTGCCTCCGGGCCGGCGGCGACTTCGGGGGCGATGTCATCGCCCTCCAGCATGCCGTTCACCACGCCGGACACGCCGTCCTCCATCGAGATCCCCAGTTCACGCCCCAGTGCTTTGAGCGCGGGCATCTGCACCGCCATGCCCATGATGGAATCGAGCGCCTGATTGACCACGGGTTTGTCGCCAGAGGCGCCCGCGCTGCTGTAGGCCGCGCCGCCGCCCACGCCACCGACCTGATGGATCTTGATCGAGTCGATTTTCTCGGCCGGTTTCACCATCTCTGCAATGATCGAGGGCATCGCCTCGATGCGGGCGAGGTCAACCTTCATGCGCACCAGTTCGGGCGAGAGCGCATTGTCGGCCTCGACCAGCGCGCGTTTACCTTCGGCCTCCGCCAGCATGTCGTTCTTCTTGGCCTCCGCGCGAATATTAAGCGCATCGGCCTCGGCCTGTGCTTCTTCGCGGCGGGCTTCGGCGCGGTCAACGGCGGCTTCTTTTTCGGCCTGTGCGGCCAGACGAATGCCGGTGGCCTGACGCTCCGCCTCGCGGGCGGCCTCGATCAGGACGATCTGCTTTTGACGCTCGGCCTCGGCCACCTGACGGGCGGTTGCCACGGCTTCGGTTGCTTTGGTCGCTTCGGCGCGCGCCAGATCCGCCGAGGCGCGGGCGCGGCTTTCTTCCTCGGATTTCTGCGCGATGATGACCTGACGTTCCTGCTCGGCCACCTCTAGTTCGCGCTCCTTGGTGATCTCGGCCACCCGGATCTTGCGCTCGCGCTCGATCTCGGCAGAGCGGATGGCTTCCTCTCGGGCGATGCGGGCGCGTTCGGTTTCACGCACCGAGTCCTCGGTCCGGGCGGCGATTTCCGCCTCTTGCGCCACGCGCATAGTTTCCACCTGCTGCATCTGTTCGATGCGGGCCTGCTGTTCGTCCTGATCGATCAGCAGTTTCTGGCGTTCCCCTTCCATCGCAGCGCGGCGCACGGCGACCTCTGCATCGGCGTCGATCTGCGCGCGTTCTTTTTTCGAGGTGGCGATCACCTCGGCCAGTTTGCGCATGCCCACCGCGTTAAAGGCGTTGTTTTCATCCAGCGCTTCAAACGGCGTCTGATCGAGTGCCGTGAGCGAGACAGATTCCAGCGACAGACCGTTTTTCAACAGATCCTCGGAGACCGCATTTTGCACTTCCTGCACAAAGTCGGCGCGGTTTTCATGCAGCCCGTCCATGGTCATCTGCGCGGCCACCGCGCGCAGACCGTCGATGAGCTTGCCTTCGATCATCTCGCGCAGCTGTTCCACATCAAAGGTCCGGTCGCCCAGCGTCTGTGCCGCGCGCGAGATGCCTTCTTCGGTGGCCATCACCGAGACGTAGAATTCCACGCCCACATCGACCCGCATACGGTCCTGAGTGATCAGCGCAGCCTCGTCTGATCGCTGCACCTCCAGACGCAGGGTCTTCATGTTGACGGGGCTGATCTCATGCAGCAACGGGATCACTATGGTCCCGCCGTCCATGATGACCTTTTTGCCGCCCGAACCGGTCTTCACCAGGCTCACCTCGCGGGTGGCGCGGCGGTAGAGCCGCCCCAGAACAAGCCCGATCAGGGCCACAAACATCAATATGGTGATCACGCTCACCAGCAGGAATGAAAAGTCCATCCCAATCCTCCTTCAGGTCAAAGTTTCGTTTAAATTCAAGGTGGGGCTGCCCCCGCGCGGCTCAGTCAGAGAGGGGCACGAGAACATATCGTTCGGCGCGTCGGTCACGGATCACCAGCACCTCGGTGCCCTGGGCAATCTGTTCCTGATCGCTCAGGGGTTCGGCGCGCAGATAATGGGCGTTGCCAAAACGGTCCATGACGCGGACCTCGGCGGGGCGCCCGCGGGACGCGGTGCCTTGGGTGATGGTTCCACGGCGGCGGCCGAGGGACCCTTCGGACAGGGCTTCGGTCTTGGTCTGCGGCAACAGCCGCGCGAAGGCCGCGCCAAAACCGCGTGCAAACCATAGCGCGAACACAGCTGCCGGGAGGGAAACCAGACCAGCCGGGGCAAAGATCTGGAACAGATCCCTGAGGCTGAGTTGCAAGGCCATTCCCGAAAGGCCAAAGGCCATCAACGCAGAGCCGAGCCAGATCAGAAAGGGCATCCGCCCGATGCCAAGCCAGCTGAGTACGCCGCCCCCGCCGGAAATCTCTGGCGCGGTTGCGGGCGCATCCGCCTCCAGACCGTCCAGCCCGTCGATGTCGAGCGCATCCAGATCAACGCCATCCAGCGCGTCCAGATCGACGCCGCCAATATCGAGATCCGCGTCCAGCTCCACACCGCCGGGACCATCCAGATCAGCGTCGCTGTCCCCCGCCAGAAGGCTGCCCCCGAGCAGCAATGCCAGAACTTCCATCCCCACCAATCCGAGCAAAAGTGCCAGTGCCATGGTGAAAGGGGCAAAGGCCCCGTCGAGAAGAAGATCTGTCATTCGCAAATAATATCCACTTTGTATGCCATTGTATGCAACCTATGTGGTCACGCAACCGTGAGGTTTCAAGGGCTTGGGGTTCAAATTCGTCCTTAACCTCTTGCAACCCCGCCAGTGGGTCAAGGTGAAGAGCACCGATTGCACGCCATATTTGCCGCTTTCTTCACATCGCCGGATAACATGGGGTTTTCGTACCTTCCCGCATGGGATAGATGAGCGGCCAGACAAGCGACGTGGATGGACGATATGGCCCGAATTCTCATCACCTCGGCACTGCCCTATATCAATGGGATCAAGCACCTCGGCAACCTCGTGGGAAGCCAGCTGCCCGCCGATCTCTATGCCCGCTACAACCGGGGACGCGGCAATGAGGTGATGTTCCTCTGCGCCACCGACGAACACGGCACCCCCGCCGAACTGGCCGCTGCCAAGGCGGGCAAACCCGTGGCCGACTATTGCGCCGAGATGCACGAGGTCCAGGCCGACATCGCCAAGCGGTTTGGCCTGTCGTTTGACCATTACGGCCGTTCCTCCAGCCCGCAGAACCACGCGTTGACCCAGCATTTCGCGGGCAAGCTGGAAGAGGCCGGGCTGATCACCGAAGTGTCGGAAAAACAGGTCTATTCCAACGCCGATGGCCGCTTCCTGCCCGACCGCTATATCGAGGGCACCTGCCCCAACTGCGGCTTCGAGAAGGCGCGCGGCGATCAGTGCGAGGAATGCACCAAGCAGCTCGATCCGACTGACCTCATCAACCCGCGCTCGGCGATCTCGGGTTCGACCGACCTTGAGGTGCGCGAAACCAAGCACCTGTTCCTACGCCAATCCGCAATGCGCGACCAATTGGATCAATGGATCGACAGCAAATCTGACTGGCCGGTGCTGACCACCTCGATCGCCAAGAAATGGCTGCATGACGGCGACGGCTTGCAGGACCGGGGCATCACCCGTGACCTCGACTGGGGCATCGCGGTCAAAAAAGGCACCGAGGACTGGCCCGGCATGGAAGGCAAGGTCTTCTACGTCTGGTTCGACGCGCCGATCGAATATATCGCTGCTGCTGGCGAATGGGCCGAGGCACACGGCAAATCGGATGCGGACTGGGAGCGCTGGTGGCGCACCGACAAGGGCGCGGATGATGTGAAATACGTCCAGTTCATGGGCAAGGATAACGTCCCCTTCCACACCCTGTCCTTCCCTGCGACCCTGCTGGGATCGGGCGAGCCGTGGAAGATGGTGGATCACCTCAAGTCGTTCAACTACCTGAACTATGACGGCGGCCAGTTCTCTACTTCGCAAGGGCGCGGCGTGTTCATGGATCAGGCACTGGAGATCCTGCCGTCGGACTACTGGCGCTGGTGGCTGCTGTCCCATGCCCCCGAAAGTTCCGACTCGGAGTTCACATGGGAAAACTTCCAGCAATCCGTGAACAAGGATCTGGCGGATGTGCTTGGCAACTTTGTCTCGCGCATCACCAAATTCTGCCGCTCGAAATTTGGCGAGCAGGTGCCCGAGGGAGGCGCATGGGGCGAGCAGGAACAGGCCCTCATTGAGGAGCTCTCCACCCGCATCGGCGCTTATGAGCGCCACATGGAGGCGATGGAGGTACGCAAATCGGCGCAAGAGCTGCGCGCGATCTGGGTTGCGGGCAATGAATACCTGCAATCTGCCGCGCCGTGGTCGGTGTTCAAGGAAGACCCCGAGCGCGCCGCTGGCCAGGTGCGTCTGGGTCTCAACCTGATCCGTCTCTATGCGGTGTTGTCGGCCCCCTTCATCCCCGATGCCTCTGATCGCCTGTTTGAGGCATTGGGCACCGAGGATCGCGACTGGCCCGAAGACGTCGCCGCAGCGCTCGCCGCCCTGCCCGCAGGCCATACCTTTACCGTGCCGGAGGTGCTCTTTGCCAAGATCACCGACGAGCAGCGCGAGGAATGGCAGGCGCGTTTTGCAGGCGGACGCGACGCCTGATCTGCTGCTGCGGATGGTTTAAAGATCAAAAGCCGCACCTGAGGGGGCGGCTTTTCTCATTGGTTTTGCGCTCGTCCCAACAGGTAAAGACCGAGCCGTCAGCAATCAGGACAATCAGGCGGCAGAAGCGTCAATCACACGCAATTCTGGCCAGAACTCCAACCACTTCTTCGCCTTCTTGCGATATGTGACCGGATCAAAGGTTTCATGTTCAGCAGGGCGAACCGTCAAATCCTGTAAATCCCTAAACCCTTGTGGCGCATAGACCTCGTACCCTGCGCGCTCTGTCTTTCGCACGCCAACCATACACGCCTTCGCGAGAAACCGGTCGACGCCTTCTGTGGCGCGAGACAAGGGTTTGTAAGGAATGCCGAATTTCACCTCATACCACAGGTGCACCCGCGCTTGATTGCGAATCTCAATATCCGCATCGACTTCCCCTAACTCCTGTAGTGCCCGTTGAATGGCTTCATCTTCGGCCTCCCACGACAGATCGGAGGCGTCGAAATAAAATACATCGTAATCGGTGATACCAAACTCCGGAGGCCGACCGGTTTGTTGGTTCCACACGGTTTGAAAAAGACACCCAGCAACCAGCCATGCATCCTTCAGGCCGGTCGCACTCAGACCGTCCAGAACCTGATCCACAACCGGGTTGCCGCGCACAACCGTTAGAAACTCATCTTCCGTCACCGCCAGCCACCATTTATGCCCTTACCTTTGAATGTGAAATTGCGCGCGCGAACCTTGCCTGTCAAAGATATCCGAAAATCAGGACGCCATTGTGACGCCCGCCCTCCTGACCTATTGCAGAAGTCACCGGCAACGACGAAGGTGCCGCCATGGCAACCGAATTAGAGTTTTCCATTTCTGCGCTGACCGCCCCGGCGAGACGCCACATCCGGGTGTTTCAGGTACATCAGTTCCTTGATCGTTTTGCGATGGGTTTGACGGTTGCCGTTGTCGCGCTGGCGTTGACCGACCGTGGCATGGACCTGTTCCAGATTTCCCTGCTTTTTGGGATCTACTCCATCACCACCATGGCGATGGAACTCCCATTTGGGGGCTTGGCCGATAACATTGGGCGCAAGCCGGTTTTTCTGGCCGCGGTTGTTGCCAGCCTGATCTCCCTCGCCCTGTTTCTTTCAACCCGCGATTTCTATGTTCTCGCGCTCTCTTTTGCCTTCATCGGCTTTGGACGTGCGCTTCGGTCGGGCACGCTGGATGCGTGGTTTGTTGAAACATTCAAAGCAGTTGCGCCCAATGTGGATGTGCAGCCCGCACTTGCCAAAGCGCAGTGGGCCAATGCCATGGGCTTGGCTGTGGGGGCCGTATTGGGAGGCATACTGCCCGATCTGTTTGGCCCGGCGGCAGAGAGATTGGGTTTCAGTCCCTATGATGTTTCTTATGCGGCGAGCATGGCTGTGATGCTTGGCGTGTTCGCCTACACCCTGCGTGTCATTGTTGAAAAACCGCGCCCGCTGAACCTGCAAGCTCTGAAACAGGGGTTTGTCTCCGTCCCGCTGGTAATCAAAGACGCAGGCCTGCTTGCGCTGCGGCATCCGGCACTGTCGGTGCTTTTGGCGGCTTTAGCCTTGTTCCTGATGGCGAGCAACCCGGTCGAAGTGATCTGGCCCACGCATGCAAAACCGATGCTGGACGAAAGCTATGCAAATACGCTCATTGGTGTGCTGACTGCGGCGTATTTCTTTTCTATCGCCTTTGGGGCGTCGCTCTCCCCTCGCATCAGTCGGATTTTCAAACGGCGACATGCCACGACGCTTGCGGCGGCGTTTGCAGGGTTGGCCGTGGTTCAGATTGCACTGGCCCTCCAAGGCGGCATCATCGGCTTTGTTGTGGTTTTTATCCTCTATTCCGTTTGCCTTGGGATAACCGAGACGCCCGCCAGCAGCATTTTGCACAGATGCGTCGAAGATCACCAGCGCTCGACCATGCTGTCTCTGAGGTCGCTGATGCAGCAACTCGGCGGCGCGTTGGGGATGGTCTTTGCGGGTGCTGTCGCTGAGATTTACTCCACGCCCACGGCATGGATGATCGGCGCGGTGTTTCTGTTTGTCGCCGTGTTTCTGATCTCTGTGCTCGCAAGGCGGCTCGCCGCAGAGGTTGAATAACGGCCCCGCAAGCGCACATTGCCCCATCAAACCCCACCCCTTGGGGCAGGGTTTGATCGCCGGAGCGCCGCCTGTCAGAGCAGGACTTCTCCCCCCTCCCCCGGCAAGAGCAGGTTCCACTCGGGCCTCAACGCAGCATGCAAGCGCTGCATCACCTCTGGCCCTTCGCGAAAGAGGGAATAGGTTGTGTGGTGCACCGGCAGAACGGAGCGCGCGCCCACCTGTGCGGCGAAATCCATCGCCTGCCCCCCATCCATGGAAATCTGCCCCAGCGCCCCATCACCGCCGACCGCACCGATATGCGGAATAAACAGATCCGGGGTGTCCTGCTGGGCCAGCGCCTGCGCCACCGGCTCGGCATGGAACGTATCGCCCGCCCAATACAGACGCTGCACCTGCGCACCACGGCTGGCCTCGATCATATAGCCATTGCCAAGGCCCAGCACCGCCGAGATTTGCGGGTTGAGCGAATGCACCGCAGGCAAGGCAGTGACCCGGACCTCACCACTGGGGCCGTTGAACACACGCGTCGCCCCGTGCCGCAAGGCCTGTGCGCCATAGCCCTGCTGCCGCAGATGCTCTGTGTCATGCTCCGGTGCCAGCAAGGGCAGGCTGCGTTCCAGCCAGGCTTGGGCCTTCTGGTCGAAATGATCCTCGTGCAGATGGCTCAAGAGCACCAGATCCGGGCTGCTGTGCGTCAGCCCCGGAAAGGGCGTCAGCCGGGCGTGGGTCTTGATATTCGGGCCTTTGGCAAGGTCAAACATCTCATTGGGGTCCCCCATCACAAAGGCCTCTTCTCCTTCGCCAAGGCAGGGATCGGTGAGAATGCGCAGGCCTGCGGCTTCGATCTCCATCATCGCGCCTCCCAGCCAACGCACCGTCAGGGGGGCCGTCGCACTGCGCGCGGTGGCGGGCAACAGGCTCGCTGCGGCAACCGCAACACCGGATTTTAGAAAGCTACGTCTGTTCATCTGCTTCTCCACTTCTGATGAAGCGGATGTAACCCCTCGCATATGGCGAAATAATCGCCATAATACTGCAGACACTAAACGAGATAATCGCGCAATGAACGATCTGCAAAACATCGAAACCTTCGCCGAAGTCGCGGGCCAGTTGAGCTTTGCGGGCGCGGCGCGACGTCTGGGTCTGCCGCCCTCGACCGTCACCAGCCGGGTGCGGGCGCTGGAACAGAGCCTCGGCGTGCGCCTCTTGGATCGCACAACCCGCAGCACCGCCCTCACCGCCGAGGGCGCGGTGTTTCTGGAGCGCTGCCAACGGGCCTTGGCCGAGATCGAGGCGGCGCGCAGCCTTGTCTCGGCCGATGTCAGCGCCAGCGGGCCGGTGCGGCTGTCGGTGCCAACTGCCCTTCCGATGGACCAGCTGGCCCGTCTCACCCGGGACTTTCTAGCGCGCCACCCTAAAATCCATGTCGACATCACCGTGGAGGATCGCGCCACCGATTTTGTCCGCGACGGGATCGATGTCGCTCTGCGTGGCAATCGCCCCGGCGGCGCGGATCTGATTGCGCGGCTCCTGTCGCAGATGCCGGTGCAGCTGGTGGCCCCGCCGGGGCGGCTGCGGGATGAGAGCCTGCCGATCCTTGGTCCCCTCACCCGGCACCTGAACAGCAGCCCGCTGCCCGGACAGGCCCATTGCGAATCCTTTGCACTGGCGCGGGAACTGACGCTGGCCGGTGCCGCCCGCGCCTGTCTGCCACTGTCACTATGTGAGCAGGATGCCAAAACGGGCTCTGTCGAGATTGCGCCCCCACCACCGGGGGTAGAATCGCAACTGGGGCTTTACCTCGTCTATCAGGACCGCCGCCACCAGCCGCAGCGCGTACGCCTGTTCATAGACGCGCTGGTGGCTGAGTTTTCCTCCCCCTCCGAGCCAGCGCAAAGTCGCTGAGCACGGCGAAATCCTGCGATAAATCCACATCTGCCCTGTTTTCAGCGCCGTAAATCCCCACGTCGGCATTGGATAAGCCAAAGGAAACAGGAGGGATATTTAATCAATTGACATATCCGACCAAATAAATCAGGTATAAGGCAATCCAGCCAACCTGTGTGTCACACGGGCCAGCCGACAACCTGAACCTTGCGCCCCGCACATGTTGAAACTCTCTGGCCAAACACCAACACATAGTGACCGCGACACAGATCCGCTGCCGTTGTCGGATTTGTGGCACAATGTCCTGTCGGGAGAGTTGCCGCAGCAGAGCTTTTGCTTTGAGTGGCTGTTCGACAAGGTGGAGCAGAAACAGAGGTCTCCCCGATGAGCAACCTGAAACCGATTTCCCAAGAAGACATTGCCGCAGCTGCCCAGCCTGAAACCTACCCGACCTACCACGCCGAAGATCTGACCCGCGGCGGTGTGCAGGCCCGCATTCTTCTCAATGGTCAGATCTATTCGCTGCGCATCACCCGCGCAGGCAAGCTGATCCTGACCAAGTAATTCACCCCACGCGCAACAGCGCCACAAATACCAAAGTTCCAGCGAGGATATACTTCATGAAAACGCCGCTTCTCACCGGTGCCGCCATTGCGGCTTTGACCGTAGGCACATCGGCCGCTTTCGCAGCTTCCAAAGCCGATGTTCTGACCAATTACGCAAACATCGCCGAGGCAAAATACGAAGACAGCCTGATCACCGCAAAGGCGCTTCAGGCCGCTGTTGATGCGCTGATTGCGGACCCTTCGGCTGAAAACCTTGAGGCCGCGAAACACGCATGGCTGGCGGCGCGTGTCCCGTACCAGCAGACCGAAGTCTACCGTTTCGGCAATGCCATCGTCGACGACTGGGAAGGCAAAGTGAACGCATGGCCGCTGGATGAAGGCCTGATCGACTATGTGGACGCCTCTTATGGTGGCCCGACCGATGAAAATGCCGCCGCAGCGCTGAACGTGGTCGCCAACCCGGAGTTCACCCTCTCTGGCACGACAATTGACGCCTCTGACATCACGCCCGAGCTGCTGGCCGAGACCCTGCACGAGGCCGACGGTGTCGAAGCCAATGTGGCAACCGGCTACCACGCCATCGAATTCCTGCTCTGGGGTCAGGATCTGAACGGCACCGAGCATGGCGCGGGCGAGCGCGCATGGACGGACTATGCGGCTGGCGATGACTGCACCAACGGCAATTGTGACCGCCGGGGCGCTTACCTGAAAGCGGCGACTGATCTGCTGGTGTCCGATCTTGAGTGGATCACCGCGCAATGGGCCGAAGGCGGCGAAGCGCGCGAAACCGTGCTTTCGGACGAGGACGCAGGCATCACCACGATCCTGACCGGCATGGGTTCGCTGTCTTATGGCGAACAAGCGGGCGAGCGGATGCGTCTTGGCCTGATGCTGAACGATCCCGAGGAAGAGCATGATTGCTTCTCCGACAACACCCACAACAGCCACTACTACGATGGTCTGGGCATCCAGAACGTCTACTTGGGCGAATATGTGCGGGTGAACGGCGATCTGGTGTCCGGTCCAGCGCTGGCCGATCTGGTCGAAGCGGCGGATTCTGAACTGAACGCGGAACTGACCGGCAAACTCTCCACCACCATGATGAAGCTGGGCCGCATCAAGACGGCGGCCGAGGCAGGCTTCTCCTATGACCAGATGCTTGCGCAGGGCAGCGATGCCGGCGAAGCACTGGTCATGGGCGGCGTGGACGCACTGGTGGATCAGACCCGCTCCATCGAGCGCGCGGTTGCCGCACTGGAGCTGGACGGTGTCGCCATTGAAGGTTCTGACTCGCTCGACAACCCTACGGCGGTTTTTGAATAATACAGATCAGGTCCCCGATCTGACAGGAGTCGCGCCCCCGTGTGCGGCTCCTTTTTTGTGTGCGCTAATCTTCACAATATGCGGCGCTCACGATTTCCTGAGCAAATCTGTCTTATTTATCCTTGAAAACTTATTCTTTTGCTCAGATATTGAGGCGAGCAAGTAGCCTATAGAATCTCTTGGGATAACAGCCCCGCCATGATCATCTGCCACTGCACTGCGATCTCGGATCACGACATCCATTCGGCCATCGACTGGATGCGCGCCTCTGACCCGCAAACCATTATAACTCCTGGGAAAATTTATCGCGCCCTCGGCAAGAAGGCGGATTGTGGCGGTTGCATGTCGCTCTTTCTGGACACCATGCGCGCCAACGCTAAGGTTAGTGTACCTGCACATCTGCAGAACCTACGTACAGCCATTTCTCCGGAGAGCAATTATGAAGGGCGACCCCAAAGTCATCGAATATCTCAACAAGGCGCTTAGGAGCGAGCTGACGGCGGTTAGCCAGTACTGGCTGCATTATCGCCTGCAACAGGATTGGGGCCTCGGCCACATGGCCAAGAAGAGCCGCGAGGAAAGCATCGAAGAGATGAACCACGCGGACAAGCTGATCGACCGGATCATCTTCCTCGAAGGGCATCCAAACCTGCAAACGCTTGATCCCCTGCGCATCGGCCAGACGCCCAAGGAAACCTTGGAATGCGATTTGGCCGCAGAACAAGAGGCCCGCGCCCTCTATAAGGAAGCGGCAGAGTACTGTAGGACCAATGGTGACTTCGTCTCTGAGGAGCTGTTCAAAGAGCTGCTGGCCGACGAAGAAGGCCATATCGATTTCCTGGAGACCCAGCTTGAACTGCACGACCGCGTTGGCGAAGAAAAATACGCGCAACTCAACGCCTCCAAGATGGACGAAGCCGAGTAACACGGTCTTTCTTCTGAGTGCGGCCCTCACTCTGGTGCTGGCCGCACCGCTTCATGCAACCGACCGCGCCGCCCCTCCCGCACCAGATGGTCTGTCGGAGCCGCATCTCTCCTTTCTGCCCCGCACCAAAGACGAAACCAGCCGCATTGCGCGCGTCACCGCCCCTGCGCGCGATTTCACCGCGCCCGAGCCATTCGAGGAAAACCCCGCCGGGGCCGCCACCCTGCCCTTTCGCAACGACCGCGAGGTTTTCAGCACGCCGCCCGTGAACCTGACGTTTGAACAGGGTCTGGAGTTCCGGCTGGGCGAGGCCTTGTTTGACAAACTCTGGGTGTTCTCGCCGTCCTCGACCCGCGCGTCTGATGGGCTTGGTCCGGTCTACAACGCCCGTGCCTGCCAACGCTGCCACATCCGCGATGGGCGCGGACATCTGCCCGAGGGGCCGGACTATCGCTCTGCCTCGACCTTTCTGCGCGTCTCCATTCCCGGCCCGGTGTCCCCCGCATTGCGCGCCATTCCCGACTATATCGGCATGTCGCCAGAGCCGACCTATGGCTGGCAATTGCAGGATTTCTCCAGCCCCGGCGTCAATCCCGAATACCGCCTGTCGGTGACCTACACCGAGGAAGAAATTACCCTGAATGGCGGCGAGGTGGTCAGCCTGCGCAAGCCCTCGTTTGAAGCCACCGCGCTGAAATACGGCCCCCTGCATGCCAAGGCGATGCTCTCGCCGCGCGTGGCTCCACCGATGATCGGCCTTGGCCTCCTGGAGGCGATCCCGGCGGCTGATATCCTCGCCCTTGCCGACCCCGACGATCAGAACGGCGATGGTATTTCAGGGCGGCCAAACCTCGTGTGGTCCAAGGAATTTGGTCAAGTGATGCTGGGGCGCTTTGGCCTCAAGGCGGGCACCGCCACCATCCACGAACAATCCGCTGCGGCGTTTTCCGGCGATATCGGCATCTCGACACCGCTGTTTCCGCAGCCCTATGGCGATTGCACAGCCTTGCAGGACGCCTGCCGCAGCGCGCCGCACGGCGACGGCGACGTGCGCGTCACCGAAATTGACCAGCCCAATATGGATCTGGTCACCTTTTACAGCCGCAATGTCTCGGTGCCTGCCCGCCGCGATCTGGACGCACCCGAGGTGCTGCGCGGCAAATCCGTGTTCTATGACAGCGGCTGTGCCAGTTGCCACCAACCCAAATTCGTCACCCACCGCCTGCTGGACCGCCCCGAGCAGAGCTTTCAGCTGATCTGGCCCTATTCCGACCTGCTACTGCACGACATGGGCGATGGCCTTGCTGACAACCGGCCCGAAGCGCGCGCGACCGGGCGCGAATGGCGCACCGCACCGCTCTGGGGGATTGGTTTGACGCAGCAGGTTTCAGACCGTGCCACCTTCTTGCATGATGGCCGCGCCCGCACCTTGCTGGAAGCCATCCTCTGGCATGGTGGCGAGGCACAAGCCGCCCGCGACACCGTTGTCGCCTTGCCCCCCGATGATCGCGCCGCCCTTATCACCTTTCTGGAGTCTCTTTAATGTCTGTCTTGTCTCGTCTGGCGTCCACCGCCTGCGCCCTTGTTGCCCTCACCGGAATGGCACGCGCGGATGCGCTCACGGATGCGGTCATCGACCAGCATATCCTGCCCACCTACGCGCGTCTGGCCACCGAGACTGCCGAATTTG
Organism: Tritonibacter mobilis F1926; assembly: GCF_000376545.2. Lineage (NCBI taxonomy): Bacteria > Pseudomonadati > Pseudomonadota > Alphaproteobacteria > Rhodobacterales > Paracoccaceae > Tritonibacter > Tritonibacter mobilis. The sequence goes on along the minus strand of NZ_CP015230.1, from coordinate 604,911 downwards.
CGACCCTTACAGAAAGTGACTGCGCCCCCACATCAGAGGCCGTGCGCACCGCTTGGGGTGAGGCCTTTGACGCATGGGTTGCGGCCAGCCACCTGCGTTTTGGCCCCTCCGAGGCCGACAATCGCGCCTTTGCCATCGCCTTCTGGCCCGACAGCCGTTCCAAGACCCCAAAGGCCCTGCGCAGCCTGCTGTTGGACAGTGACCCGGTGGTCAACACGCCCGAGGACTTCGCCACCGCCTCGGTCGCGGTACGCGGGTTTTATGCGCTGGAGTACCTCTTTTATGACCCCACCTATGCGGATCTGACCTCCCCGGGCTATGCCTGCGCGTTCGTCAAAGCAGTCGCGCAAGATGTGTCACGAAACAGCACCGCGATTTTGACCGATTGGCAAGAGGACTACGCCGACAAGCTGCGCCACCCCGATGACCGCTACCGCAGCGATGAGGAAGCGCATCAGGAACTGTTCAAAGCGCTCACCACCGGGTTGGAGATCCTCGCCGATATGCGCCTTGGCCGCCCGCTCGGCACATTTGACACCCCGCGCCCCAATCGCGCCGAGGCGCGCCGCTCCGGCCGTTCCTTGCGCCATGTGCAGATCCAGTTGGATAGCCTGCGCCAACTGGCACAACTCCTGTCCGAAGGCGATCAGGCGCTCTCGCAACATCTGACACAGCTGTTCGACAAGGCCGACCGCCACGCCGCGAACCTTGCCGATGACCCGAGCTTTGCCGGGGTGAGTGATCCGCAAAAACGCTTTTTGTTGGAAACGCTGCAACAGGATGTACGCGAGATCAAAGAAATCGCCGCACTGGACCTTGGCCCCACGCTGGGGGTGGAGGCCGGGTTCAACGCGCTGGATGGCGACTGACCCGACACTTCACAACCCGTTCCGATCAAAGACAGGAGTTCACAAATGCCCTCTCGACGCGGCTTCATTGCAGGCTTGATGGCCAGCAGCATGGCCCCTTCCGCCACTTGGGCGGACGCGGGCGCGCCCGCCTATCTCTCTGCGGGCAAGGACGAACTGGGACTGTTTGTGGTCGCGGGGCTGTCTGAGGCGGGCGAGGTGCTGTTTCGCCACGCGCTGCCCGACCGGGGCCATGCCGCCAGCGCTCATCCCACCCGGCCCGAAGCGGTGGCCTTTGCCCGCCGTCCCGGTCGATTTGCCGATGTCATCGACTGCCGCAGCGGCGCGCAACTGGCGCGGCTGGAGCCACCGGAGGGGCATCACTTCTACGGTCATGGCGTGTTCTCCCCCGAAGGCGAGGTGATGTATACGACCGAGAATGCCTTCGAGAGCGGCGAAGGCATGATTGGCGTCTGGAACGCCCGCGACTATCGCCGCATCGGCCAGTTTCCCTCCGGCGGTATCGGCCCGCATGAGATGCTTTTGCGCCGCGACGCCCCCGGTCTTGTGGTGGCCAATGGTGGCATCGAGACTCACCCGGACACTGGCCGCGCCAAGCTCAACATCCCCTTTATGCGCCCAAACCTCAGCTATCTGAGCCTGTCGGGCGAGATACAGGAGCAGATGGAACTGCCCTCGGACCTGCATAAAAACTCCATCCGCCATATCGCCGTGCGCAGCGATGGCACCGTGGGGTTTGCCATGCAATGGCAGGGCGATCTGGGCGCAGACGTGCCCATCGTAGGCCTGCATCACCCCGGCGACGCGCCGCGCCTGATGGCAGCGGACGACCCGCGCTTGCGCAACCTCAATGGCTATGGCGGCTCCATCGCGTTTTCTGGCGATGAGACGCAGATCGCCGTGACCTCACCCCGGGGTGGTGTGGTGCAGGTGATGGACTGCGCCAGCGGTGCTTTGCTGGCCGAACATGCTCTCCTGGATGTCTGCGGCCTTGCGACCCTGCGCGAAGGTTTCCTCGCCAGCACCGGAACGGGTGCCGTGGCGCGGATCGGCACAGAGGTTGAACACCTCGCCACCGCGCCGCTGGCCTGGGACAATCACCTGATCCCACTCACCTGAGGGCACGAAGGGCGGCCCCGACCTCGGGTCGGGGTGAAGCCCCCTCCCGTGGGGGAGGTCGGGGTGACCCTGCCCTTGTCCGGGCAAAACCCAATTCAAATTCCGGGCGCCCCCTCCGCACCTGCGCGAGGGGCTTTCGTTTTGCGCCCGATGCACACTAGAACGAAATCCACACGTGACAAAACGCGCGACGTTCTCTATATGCATCCATGAAAAGGAAAGCTCATGGATGCAAATGATCGCCAAAACGAAATCCTCTCCCTGCTCACACAGCAGGATCGTGTCGAGGTTGAAGACCTTGCGCGCCGCTTTGGTGTCTCTTTGCAGACCGTGCGCACTGACCTGCGCGATCTGTCTGCCCGTGGCCAGCTGAGCCGCGTCCATGGCGGTGCCGTGCGCATCAGCTCCGCCGCCAATCGCGGCTATGCCGAGCGCCGCAGCCTCAATGCCAGCGGCAAACGCGCGATGGCCGCACTGGCCTCCGATGTGATCCCTGAAAACTGCTCCATCGCGCTCAATATCGGCACCTCAACCGAACAGGTGGCGCGTGCGCTCTCCGGTCACAAGGGGCTGACGGTCCTATCCAACAATATCAACATTATCAATATGATGATGGGTATGGAGGCGCGTGATCTGATCCTTGTGGGTGGCACCATCCGCCAAAGCGACGGCGCGATTGTCGGCGAAGAGGCGGTGGAATTCATCAACCGTTACAAGGTCGACTACGCCGTCATCGGTGCCTCCGCCATGGACGCAGACGGCGCGATCCTCGACCACGACGCCCGCGAAGTCTCCGTCGCCCGCGCCATCCTCAGAAATGCCCGCACGCGCATCCTGATGTGCGACGGCAGCAAATTCGACCGCTCCGCCCCCGTGCGCATCTGCGCCCTCGCGGAACTGGATTTTGTCATCACTGACCGCCCTGTTCCAGCAGATTTTGCCGAGGCCGCAGCCGCGTCCGGCACCCAAATCCTGATCGCAGACGGCGGCCCCGAAACCGAAAGCAGCGAAAATGACTGATACGCCCAAGACCTCCGACATCACCGATCTGTTCATCATCGGCGGCGGCATCAACGGCTGCGGCATTGCCCGCGACGCCGCCGGTCGCGGCCTCTCCGTGACATTGGCCGAAATGAACGACCTCGCCTCCGCCACCTCCTCGGCCTCGACCAAACTGTTCCACGGCGGCCTGCGCTATCTGGAATATTTCGAATTCCGTCTGGTGCGCGAGGCCCTGATCGAACGCGAGGTGCTGCTGCGCGCCATGCCGCATATCTCATGGCCGATGCGCTTCGTGCTGCCCTTCCACAAGGACATGCGGTTCGACAACACAACGCCGACCTCCAAACTGCTGACCACCTTCATGCCATGGATGAAAGGCCGCCGCCCGGCGTGGCTGATCCGGCTGGGTCTTTTCATGTACGACACACTCGGCAAACGCGGCATTCTGCCCGGCACTGCAACCGTGGACCTGACCACGGATGAGGCAGGCAAGCCCCTGAACTCCAAATTCAAAAAGGCGTTTGAATATTCCGACTGCTGGGTCGAAGACGCCCGCCTCGTGGTGCTGAACGCCCGCGACGCCGAGGCCCGCGGCGCCGAGATCATGACCCGCACCGAGGTTGTGAATGCCACCCGCCACGCGGATCACTGGGAAATCCACCTGAAGGATCTGGCCACCGGTGCAGAAACCACCCGCCGCGCAAAAATGCTGGTGAACGCAGGTGGTCCATGGGTGGCCGATGTGCTGCGCCAGAAGCTCGGCCAAAACAGCCGCGAAAACGTGCGCCTCGTGCGCGGCAGCCATATCGTGGTACCAAAACTCTACGACCACGGGCGCTGCTATTTCTTCCAAGGGCAGGACGGGCGCATCATCTTTGCCATTCCCTATGAGGAGGATTTCACCCTCATCGGCACCACCGACGCTGATCACCCCGATCCCGAGACCAAACCCATCTGCACCGAGGAAGAGCAGGACTATCTGGTCAAATTCGCGTCGAACTATTTTGACACACCCGTGACACGCGACCAGATCGTCTGGACCTATTCCGGCGTGCGGCCCCTTTATGATGACGGCGCCAGCTCCGCCTCTGCCGCGACACGCGAATATGTGCTGACGCTCGACAAGACACAGGCCCCGCTCCTCAATGTGTTTGGCGGCAAGATCACCACCTACCGCAAACTTGCCGAGGCGGCGCTGGATAGAATCAACGAGGTCTTCCCAAGCCTGCCGTCGGAGTGGACCGCAGGTGTGCCCCTGCCCGGCGGCGATTTCCCGGTCGAAGATGTCGCCCGCTTGCGCGAAAAATTGGCGCGCGAGTATCCCTTCCTGTCGGCCTACGCCACCCGCCGCCTGATCCGCGCCTATGGCACCGAGGCCTGGGCCATTCTGGGCGACGCCAAGGCGCAGAGCGATCTGGGCCAGAGCTTCGGCGCGACCATCACGGCCCGCGAACTTGACTGGGCGATTGCCCGAGAATGGGTGCGCACGGGCGAGGATTTCCTGTGGCGGCGCACAAAACTCGGCCTGCGTTTGGACCCTGATGCGCGCACTGCGGTCGACGCTTATATCAAATCCCGCGTCACCGACTAACAAAACAGACTGACAAAAGAGAGGGGCACAACGCCCCTCCCTCTTCTAACTCAAAATATCCCGGAGCGCGAGGCAGCGCCTCGCATCCCCGCTCACGACACACGCTGAGGTTTCAGAACTCCACGCCTTTCTGAGCCTTGATGCCAGCCCGGAACGGGTGCTTCACCTGCGCCATCTCGGTCACAAGATCGGCGATCTCGATCAGTTCTTCCTTCGCGTTGCGCCCGGTCAGCACCACATGGGTCATCGGCGGCTTATGCTCGACGAGGAACTCCAGAACCTCCTGCAAATCCAGATACTCATAGCGCAGCGCGATGTTGATCTCATCGAGTAGCACCATGGTGTTCTTCTCATCGAGGATCATCTCCTTGGCCTTTTCCCAGCCCGCGCGGGCTGCCGCAATATCGCGGGCCTTATCTTGCGTTTCCCACGTAAACCCCTCGCCCATCGCGTAGAACTGGCACAGATCCGAGAAATTCTCCTCAATCAACGTGCGCTCGCCGGTCTGCCACGCGCCCTTGATGAACTGCACCACCGCCGAGGGCATGCCATGGGCGATGCAGCGCATGATCATGCCGAATCCCGAGGACGACTTGCCCTTGCCGGGGCCGGTGTGAACGATGATGAGACCTTTTTCGCCATCTTTGGTTTTCATCATCCGATCACGGGCGGCCTTTTTCTTTGCCATCTTTGAGGCATGGCGTGCCGCTTCTTCGTCGGAGATGTCGGTTTCGCTACTTGCGTTGGTCTGGTCGCTCACGGGGTCGCTCCTGCTGTTTGGCCCCATGTCTTGACAAAGAGTGCCCCCATGGCGCAAGGGATTTTCGTTGGTTCCCGAAGGTGACACCCTTCGGGCGAAGAGGGAATGTGACAAGGCACGCCGCAGCGCGCCCCAAGCACAGCCGCCCCCGCGACCGTGACCGGAGAGGTCTCCCGACGCCACTGGCGCACCCCTAGGGGCGGCACCGGGAAGGCGGGACGACCGTCAGCGCCCCACCCGGGTCTGGCATCCGCAAGCCGGGAGACCTGCCAGCGTGTGTGAAACCGGCGGACGGGGTGTGCCGCGACCGGTTGAGGGCCTGCCACACGTGGCACGCGCCCCCATCTGGCCTGCCCCGCCTCGCCGCTGAGGAGGAGAAAAGGCCGCATGGGAGAGACCCCCAGCCAGAGCCCGGAGCCGGTTGTCCTGACCGTCTGCACCACCTGTCGCCAGACCGGCAGCGATCCCGAAGCCATGCGCCCCGGCCGCATCCTTGCCGACCGTCTTGCAGGCAGCGCGCTGCCCGAAGGCGTCACCGTGCGCGGGGTCGAGTGCCTTTCGGCCTGCTCGCGGTCCTGCACGTTGCATCTCTCCGGTGGCCCTGCCCGCTGGAGCTATATCTACGGTGATCTCGATCCGGATGCCCATCTTGAGGATATCCTCGCCGGTGCTGCGGCTTATGCGGCGACCGAGGATGGGTTTGTGCCATGGCGCGAACGCCCGGTGGTGTTTCGCAAACAATCCATCGCCCGCATTCCGCCCGTCTCCATGCCGAGCGTTGCGCTGACCCCGACACCCGCACCCGAGCGTCACGACTCTTCCAGTGACACCCCAGACACGCCTGCCACCGAGCTTGCGCAGGATTGACCCGAAAGGCCCATTTCACATGACCACATTGAACAAGATCCCCGTCACCGTCATCACCGGCTTTCTGGGGGCTGGCAAAACCACTCTGATCCGTCACCTGATGCAGAACCCGCAGGGCAAGCGCCTCGCGGTGGTGGTGAATGAGTTTGGCACCGCCGGTGTTGATGGCGACATCCTGAAATCCTGTGCCGATGACAATTGCCCGGCGGAAAACATCATGGAACTCGCCAATGGCTGCATCTGCTGCACCGTGGCCGATGATTTCATCCCCACCATCGAGAGCCTGATGGCGCTGCCCGAGCCGCCCGAGCATATCGTCATTGAGACCTCCGGTCTGGCGCTACCGAAACCGCTCCTCAAAGCCTTTGACTGGCCCGCCATCCGCTCGCGCATCACCGTCGACGGGGTGATCGCCCTGGCCGATGCCGAGGCCGTCGCCAAGGGCCAGTTCGCCCCCGACCTGGACGCCGTGCAGGCCCAGCGCGAGGCGGACGAGAGCCTTGATCACGAAACACCGCTGTCCGAGGTCTTCGAGGACCAGATCTCCTGCGCCGATATCGTGCTGTTGTCCAAGGCGGATCTGGCCGGCGAGGCGGGCGTCGAGAAGGCCCGCGCGGTGATCGAAGCCGAGGCCCCGCGCAAGCTGCCGATCCTGCCAATGACCGAAGGGGTGATCGATCCCCGCGTGATCCTGGGTCTGGGCGCTGCCGCCGAAGACGACCTCGACGCGCGCCCAAGCCACCATGACGGCCACCACGATCATGAACATGACGATTTTGAGTCCATCGTGGTCGAAATGGGCGAAGTCTCCGATCCCGAAGACCTGCAAAAACGGATCATCGAGATGGCCCGCGCCCGCAACATCCTGCGGGTGAAGGGCTATGTGGCCGTGGAAGGAAAACCAATGCGAATGCTCGTACAAGCGGTGGGTGAACGTCTGCGCGCGCAATACGACCAACCCTGGGGCGCGCAGCCGCGCAAGACCCAGCTGGTGGTGATCGCCGAGCATGATAACATCGACACAGCAGGCATCCACGCCGACCTCGGGGCCTGAGTTTCAACACCAAGGGCGCTGACCTCTCGCCGTGAGGTCCCGCCCGACCCTCCCCCCCGGGAGGGCGCTTCGCACCCACCCGGGGTCAGACGCTGCCCTCTCCGATTTGAACGAAGCGGACCAACCTCATGCACGTCGTCTTCCGCGAAAGCCACGGGCTCGGAGAAACAGACACCCCCTATGACGTCGGGCAGACCCCCGGCGATCTGGTGGTGCTGTCCTTTTCCGACAGCGATCTCGGCGCATTCGCGGCGGGCTGGCATCGCGCGGACGGCAAACTCCCCTCCACTCGGCTTGCCAATCTGGTGGCGCTCAAACACCCGCTCTCGGTCGATGTCTACGCCGAACAGACCTTAGAGGGCGCAAAGGGTGTCTTGGTCCGGCTGATCGGTGGCGAGAGCTATTGGTCCTATGGTTTGGCCACGCTTCAGGATCTGGCACGGCGCAAGGGCATTGCGCTGGCGATCCTGCCCGCCGACGGTCAGGAAGATCCGCGCCTTGATGAGCTGTCCACCCTGCCGGTTTCCACCCTGCGCCGCCTTCAGGCGCTGTGCGATGCGGGCGGTGCTGTCGCCGCGCAGGCGGCACTGGCGCAACTGGCGCTGGCCTCTGGCCTTTATGCCAGCCCGGTGATCGGCAAGAAAACCGTGCCGGATTTCGGGTTCTACGACCCCGACCGGGGCGCGCTGGATGCCCTGCCCGAGATCGACAAGCCCTTGGTGCTGGTCAGTTTCTATCGCTCTTATCTGACGTCTGCCGACACCGCCCCTGTGGATGCAATAATCCATAGCCTGCGCGCGCGCGGGTATGCCGCCTATGGGGTCTTCGCGCCGAGCCTCAAGGTCCCCGACGCGGTCGACTGGCTGCGCGCAGAACTGCCCGCCCTGAGCCCCGCCGCACTCATCAACGCGACCGCCTTTTCCGCGCAGGGACGCGATGGCAGCGCCTCTCCCCTGAGCCTCACGGGCTGTCCGGTGTTTCAGGTGGCGCTGTCCACGGCCCGGCGCAAGGATTGGGATCTGGCGGATCGCGGCTTGTCGCCTGCGGATCTGGCCATGCATGTGGTCCTGCCAGAGGTGGACGGTCGGCTGTTTGCCGGTGTTGTCAGCTTCAAATCCCCCACCAAACGCGATCCCGATCTGGAATATTCCCGTTTCACCCACCGCGCCGATCCGGAGCGAGTTGAGGCGGCGCTGGATCGCATCGAGGCGCATCTACGGCTCGCCCGCCAAACACCTGCCGACAAACGCCTTGCGCTGGTGCTCTCGACCTATCCGGGGCGCGATTACAACCTCGCTCACGCGGTGGGGCTGGACGCGCTGGCCTCAACGTCTGAGATTTTGCGCGCCCTTGCGACCGAGGGCTATGACGTCACCGCCGAGGCAGACCTTGGCGCGCGGCTCTCGGATGAAACGCTGACATGGCCGCTCTCGGACTATCTCGCAGCACTCGCCCACCTGCCCGCCAGCTTGCGCGCGGATCTCACCGCGGCTTGGGGCGCGCCCGTGCAAGACCCCGCGATCAGGGACGGCCTCGTGCACTTTCGCGCGCTGCGTGCGGGTAAGGCACTGGTCGCGCTGCAACCCGAACGCGGTGACGTGCAATCCCGCGATGACGACTATCACGACCTCGACCGCACGCCGCGCCATGGCTACGTCGCCTTCTATCTCTGGCTCCAAAGGCAAACGGATGTGCTGGTGCATGTGGGTGCCCATGGCACGCTGGAGTGGCTGCCGGGCAAGGCGGTGGCACTCTCGGGGCAGTGCTGGCCCGAGGTGCTGGCGGGGGATCTGCCGGTCATCTATCCGTTTATCGTCAATGATCCGGGCGAGGCCGCGCAGGCCAAGCGTCGCATCGGTGCCATCACGTTGGGCCACATGCCGCCACCTTTGGCACAGACCACGCTGCTCGACGGGATGACCCGCCTGGAAAGCCTTCTGGATGAATATTCCACAGCCGACGGGCTTGATCCTGCGCGCCGTGACCGGCTGATCGCCGACATCCGTGCCGAGGCACAGGGCACCGGCGTCGAAGACGACCTGGGCATCCCCGCCGACGCCTCGGCGGCAGAGGCCATCACCCGCATCGACCGCTTTGTCTGCGACATCAAGGAAAGCCAATACGGCGAAGGTTTGCATATCTTTGGTCAGGGCGATCACGGCGCGGCAGAGCTGCGCGGGGTGCTGGACGCGCTGGCGGGCAAGCTGGTCTCCCCCGGCCCGTCTGGCTCGCCCTACCGGGGGCGCTCGGATGTGATGCCCACGGGGCGCAACCTCTTTACCACCGATCCCCGCGCGGTGCCGTCGCGGGCGGCGCAGGCGCAAGGGGTCAAGCTGGCGGAAGAGCTGCTGCGCCGCCACCTGCAGGACCATGGCGACTGGCCGAAGGGTTTGGTGGTGGACCTCTGGGGCTCTGCCACCATGCGCACGGCGGGCGAGGAATTTGCCATGGCGCTGCATCTTGCGGGTCTTGCCCCACAATGGGACGCAGGATCAGAGCGGGTTTCGGGCTTTGAGATCATCCCGCTGGCCCTTTTGGGCCGTCCGCGCATCGACGTGACGCTTCGGGTCTCCGGCCTGTTTCGCGACGTGTTTCCCGGCCTTGCCCAAATGTTCGAGGCCGCCGCTGCCGCGTTGAGCGCCCGCGATGAGGACTCAGGCGACAACCCCTACCTCAAGACCACACCACGCGTCTTTGGCCCCAAGCCCGGACTATACGGCCTTGGCATGACCCAGCATCTTGATGACTACTCCGAAGAGGCCCGCGCGGCAGCGGGCGAGGCCTGGCTTGCGGCCTCGTCGCATGCGATTGACGCAAAAGGGGACATCCACGAGGCGCGCGCCGCGCTTGAAGATCGGCTGCACAGCGCCGACAGTTTTGTGCATCTGCAGGATCTGGCGGAAACGGATGTTCTGGTCGCCTCAGATTACGCCGCCCATGAAGCAGGCTTTGCCGCCGCGATGAAGCGTCTGGGCGCTGAGGCTCCGGCGCTTTATCACATGGACGCCACCCGTCTGGACCGCCCGCAGGCGCGCAGCCTGCAGGAGGAAATCGCCCGCGTCACCCGCGCCCGTGCCTCTGACCCGCATTGGGCGACCTCAATGATGAACCACGGCTTTCGCGGCGCGGCAGAGATTGCGGCAACGCTTGATCACATGGCAGCCTTTGCACATCTGGCCCAGGTGGTGCCCGCGCATTTGTTTGACCTTTATTTCGAGGCCACACTGGGGCGCGACGATCTGGTGGCATTTCTGGAGCGTGAAAACCCCGCCGCCCTTCAAGCTATGCGGGATCGGTTCAACGCTCTGCGCGACGCAGAGCTTTGGGTAACGCGGCGCAATTCGATCCTTGCCAGACTTGAGGGCGCGGCATGAGCACCGCCCCCAAGGTCTATGGCTGGTGCCCCGGCGCGCTGAGGCCGATGATGTCCGGCGACGGTCTGGTGGTGCGCATCCGCGCGCCACTGGGGCGGCTCACATCTGAGCAGGCCAAGGCCGTCGCGGATCTCTCCACGCGCTACGGCAATGGCGTACTTGATCTCTCGGCGCGGGCGAACCTGCAACTGCGCGGCGTCCGCGAGGACAGCCATCCCGCCCTGATCGCAGCGCTTCAGGATCTCGGGCTGGTGGAACAGGACGCCCATGCCGAGGCACGCCGCAATATCCTCATGACGCCCTTCTGGGCTGCAGGAGACCGCAGCCACCATATCGCCCTGGCGTTGACAGAGGGCCTCGCACTGGCCGAGGACTTGCCCCTGCCCGGCAAGTTCGGCTTTGCCGTGGACGCAGGTCCGGCCCCCATATTGCAAGGCACCGCTGCCGATATCCGCATCGAGGGTGCAGGCGACAGGCTGACCTTGCGCGCTGACGGTGCCGATGTGGCGCTGGAGGTGTGCAAAGACCAAGCCGCAGCCGAGGCACTGACCCTCGCGCGCTGGTTCCTTGACCAAGGCGGCGCGTCGGAGGGTCGGGGCAGGATGCACGCCCTGCTCGCGCACCGCGCAGCCCCCGCGCGGCATGCCGCAGATGTCGCAATGGGCGCTTCGCGGCCCGCGCCCGGCCAGACCCGCAGCGGCGCATTGGTTGCGCTGGAGTTTGGCCAGATCAGCGCCGAGACCTTCGCCGCGCTTGCCGATCTCGGCCCCCTGCGCCTCACCCCCTGGCGGATGCTGTTGATTGAGAACGCTCAAGACCTCGCGCCCCTGCCCGGCCTGATCCTCAGTGCAACGGATCCGCGCCTGCGGGTGAGCGCGTGCACTGGCGCGCCCGGGTGCCTGCAGGCGCTCTCTGAAACCCGGGCATTGGCCCGCAACCTCGCCCCGCATCTGCCGGAGGGCTCCACCCTGCACGTCTCGGGCTGCGCCAAGGGCTGCGCCCATCCCAAACCTGCCGATGTGACCTTGACCGCCACCGGCACAGACCGCTTTGACCTCATTCGCAATGGCCGCGCAAACGACCGCCCCTTGCGTTCTGATCTCTCTGCGCGCACCCTGCGCGCTGCGCCGCACCTCCTGACGAAAGACACCTGACATGCTGCACACCTATGAGACCGATGGCGCCAAGATCTATGCCGAGAGCTTTGCCACCATCCGCAACGAGGCCAACCTCGCCCGCTTCACCAAAGACGAGGAGGTGGTGGCCGTGCGCATGATCCACGCCGCGGGCATGGTGGGGCTGGAGGAACATGTGCAATTCTCAGACAGGATGGCCGAAACCGCCCGCGCGGCGCTGGCGAATGGCGCGCCGATCCTGTGCGATGCCTATATGGTCTCCGAAGGGATCACCCGCCCGCGCCTGCCTGCCGACAATGAGGTGATCTGCACCCTGCGTGACCCCAAAGTGCCGGAAATGGCCCGCGAGATGGGCAACACTCGCTCGGCGGCCGCGCTGGAACTCTGGCGTCCGAAACTCGACGGGGCCGTGGTCGCGATTGGCAATGCCCCCACCGCGCTGTTTCATCTGCTGAACATGCTCAAAGACCCCGCCTGTCCGCGCCCTGCCGCAATCATCGGCTGCCCCGTGGGCTTTGTCGGCGCACGCGAATCCAAGGAGGCGTTGATGGAGGATCTGCCGGTGCCCGCGATGATCGTCAAAGGCCGCCTTGGGGGCTCTGCCATCACGGTTGCCGCAGTGAATGCGCTGGCCTCATGGAAAGAATGACCATGAACGCGCCCAAACTCGGCAAAGTCATCTGCGCAGGCCTCGGCCCCGGCGATCCGGACCTGATGAGCGTTAAAAGCTGGCGCGCGCTGCAAGGCGCGACCCATGTGGCCTATTTCCGCAAGGCAGGCCGCGCAGGGCAGGCCCGCGCCATCGTCGAAGGCATCCTGCCCGAGGGCGTCACCGAATACCCGATGGAATATCCTGTCACCACCGAGATCCATTTCTCCGACCCCGAGTATAACCGCCAATTGGCCGCGTTTTATGACCAATGGGCCGACACATTGGCCGAGATTGCGGCGACGGACACGGTGGTGGTGCTCTGCGAGGGCGATCCCTTCCTTTATGGGTCATTCATGCATCTGCACACCCGCCTTGAAGGCCGCGCGGAGGTGGAAATCATCCCCGGCATCACCGGCATGTCCGGCTGCTGGACCGCCACCGGCCAGCCGATCACCTGGGGCGATGATGTTCTGACGGTCGCGATGGCAACCCTCTCGGAAGAAGAACTAACCAAACGGATCCGGGAAACGGACGCGCTGGTGGTCATGAAAATCGGCCGCAACCTGCCCAAGCTGCGCCGCGCGCTTGAGGCTGCAGGCCGTCTTCAGGACGCATGGCTGGTGGAGCGCGGCACCATGCCAAGCCAGACGGTGCAAAAGCTCACCGAGATCACCGGCGACGTGCCCTATTTCTCCATCGTGCTCTTGCACGGGCAAGGACGTCGCCCATGAGGGATGCGCAAAAAGGCTGGGTGGTGATCGCGGGGCTTGGCCCCGGTGACGAACGCATGGTGATCCCCGAGGTGCAGGAAGTTCTGGCCGAAGCCACAGACGTGGTTGGCTATATCCCTTACGTGGAGCGCATCGCGCCGCGCGCGGGGCTGACGCTCCATGCCAGCGACAACCGGGTTGAGGTGGACCGCGCCACACAAGCCCTGCAGATGGCAGCAGAGGGCAAACGCGTGGTCGTGGTCTCCTCCGGCGATCCGGGGGTTTTTGCCATGGCATCGGCGGTGTTTGAAGCACTGGAAGACGGGTCCAAGGCGCAGCCCGCGTGGCTCGACCTGGAGATCCGTGTGCTGCCCGGCATCACCGCCATGCTGGCGGCCGCAGCGGCGATCGGCGCGCCGCTGGGGCATGATTTTGCGGCGATCAACCTCAGCGACAATCTGAAACCGTGGGAGCTGATCGAACGCCGGTTGCAACTCGTGGGTGAGGCAGGTCTGGCGATGGCCTTTTACAACCCGCGCTCCAAATCCCGCCCGCATCAGTTTGCCCGCGCTCTGGACGTGCTGCGCGCGGCCTGTGGCGCGGAAACCCTCATTACCTTCGCCCGTGATGTCACCAAACCGGGGCAGGAGATCCTCACCGTACCGCTCAAGGATGCCCGGCCAGAGATGGCAGACATGCGTACCGTGGTGATCGTTGGCAATCGCGACACGCGACGCGTGGGGCCTTATGTCTACACGCCGCGCTTTGCGCCCGGTCATCAACCCGGGCAGACCCCGACCGGCAAGGACACCTAAGCGCCGTGCTCCAGCCAGCGCATCACCTCAGCGACAGTGCCCAGCACCGGGTGTGCGGGCACCTTGGGTCGGTCGATCATCACGACCGGCAAGGAGAGAGCGCGCGCGGCACTCAGCTTGGCCTCGGCACCCGCGCCACCGGCGTTTTTGGCCACGATATGCGTGACCTTGTGCTGGCGCATCAGGGCCTCATCACCGGTCGCTTCAAACGGTCCCCGCGCCACAACCACGCTGGCATCGGGCAAAGACAACGGTGCCTCCGGCGCATCCACCAGCCGCAGCAGATAGTGGTTTTTGGGCTTTGCCGCGAACTCCGCCACATGTTGCTTGCCGATGGCCAGAAACACCCGCGCGCGCGCCTCCGGCAGGGCGGCAACGGCACCTGCCATATCCGCCACATGGACCCAGTGATCGCCCGACTGCGGCTGCCATGCGGGGCGCTCAAAGGCCACCAGCCTCACCCCAGCCTCAGCGCAGGCCCGCACCGCGTTGGTGCTCATCTGCGCGGCAAAGGGATGGGTGGCATCGACCACATGGGTGATCCCCTCGCGGCTGAGATAGTCGACCAATCCAGACACGCCCCCAAACCCGCCGATACGGCAGGGCAACGGCTGCTGTGCCGGGCGCGCGGTGCGGCCTGCGTAGGAGAACACCGCCTGACGCCCGGCCACCGGATCGTCCGAAACCCAGGCTTGCGCCAAATGCGCCGCCAGATGCGAGGCTTCGGTGGTGCCGCCCAGAAGCAGGAGCTTGGTCATGTCTGATCCTTTGACAAAGGGCGGTGCGCGCCCGTGGCTGACCCTGATCGGGCTGGGGGAAAATGGCCCCGAAGGCCTGTCGGATGCAAGCCGTGCAGCCCTTCGGGCCGCAGAAATCATCATCGGCGGGCCGCGTCATCTGGATCTGGTCGATGCAGGCGCGCGCGGGCAGGCCTGGCCCGTACCCTTTTCCACCGCACCGGTGCTGGCCGCACGCGGTCGCGCGACGGTGGTTTTGGCGTCGGGCGATCCCTTCTGGCACGGCGCAGGCGGCAGCCTGCTGCGCGATCTGGACCGCTGCGAGTGGACGTCCCATCCGGCGCACTCCTGCTTTGCGCTGGCCGCCAATGCGCTAGGGTGGAAGCTGGAGGACACGCTCTGCCTGGGTCTGCATGCCGCGCCCTTCGCGCGCCTGCGCCCGATTTTGGGCCGTGGCACCCAAGCGATCTGCACCCTGCGCGATGGCGCGGCGGCGGCGGAACTGGCTGCCTATCTATGCGAAATCGACTTTAGCGCCAGCGAGATCACCGTGCTGGAGCGCCTTCGCGGACCACGAGAACGCATCCGCACGACCACCGCCCAAGGGTTTGACTTCACCGACATTGACGCCCCCGTGGTGGCAGCACTCACGGCATCAGGCACGGGCCTGCCGCAGGCGTCCGGCCTTGAGGATGCACTCTTTGCCAGTGACGGGCAGATCACCAAACGCCCCATCCGTGCGCTGACGCTCTCGGCCCTTGCCCCGCGTGTGGGCGAACATCTGTGGGATATTGGCGGCGGATCGGGGTCTGTCTCGGTGGAATGGTGCCTTGCGGCCCAAGGGGCCACGGCAACCACATTTGAGGCCCGCCCGGATCGGCTCGAGAACATTCGCCGCAATGCCGAGGCTTTTGGCCTTTCGCATCGCCTGACAGCCAGTGAAGGCCGCGCGCCGGAGGTGCTGGAGGGCCACCCCCCGCCCGATTGCGTATTTATCGGCGGCGGAGGGTCGCAGGCCCTCATTGCCCACCTCTGGCAGATCCTGCCCGCAGGCACGCGCCTTGTTGCCAATGGTGTGACGCTGGAGACAGAAATCTTGCTGATGCAGGCTCATGCCAGCCATGGCGGTCATTTGCTCAAGGTGGAAATCGCCGAAGCTGGGCCTTTGGGCACCATGCGCGGCTGGGAACGTGCCCGCCCCGTGATCCAATGGAGCGTCACCCGATGATGGTCGCAGGCTTTGGCTTTTCCAACCGCGCCACCGAGGCAAGCCTTGCGGAGGCTTACAATGCGCTGCAAACGCGCCCGGATCGGGTGGTCACCCTGCGTGCCAAGGCCGACAGCCCCGTGTTTCGCGCCTTTGCGCTGGCCCAAAACCTCATGGTCGAGACCCTTGATGAGGACCAGATCGCCGGGGTCGCGACCCCCACCCTTTCGCCGCGTATTCATGCGCGGTTCAACACCGGATCGGTGGCCGAAGCCTGCGCCCTTGTGGCAGCGGGCGCAGGCGCGCGGCTGATCCAGAGACGATGTGTGACCACGGACGGGCTTGCCACCGTGGCGCTTGCGGAGATGATAGAGAGATGACCGTTCATTTCATTGGTGCCGGACCGGGTGCCGCCGACCTGATTACCCTGCGCGGGCGCGACCTGATCGCGGCCTGCCCGGTGTGCCTTTATGCTGGCTCTCTGGTGCCCGAAGCGCTGCTCAGCCATTGCCCCGAGGGGGCCAGGATCATCAACACCGCGCCGCTGTCGCTGGATGAGATCATGGCAGAGATCGCCAGTGCCCACGCCGCCGGACATGATATCGCCCGGCTTCATTCCGGGGATCTGTCGGTCTGGTCCGCCATGGGCGAACAGCTGCGCCGCCTGCGCGATCTGAATATTGCTTATGACATCACCCCCGGTGTGCCTGCCTTTGCGGCTGGTGCGGCGGCGCTGGGGACCGAACTCACCCTGCCCGGCGTTGCGCAATCGCTGGTGCTCACGCGCACGTCGGGGCGTGCCTCGGCGATGCCCGAAGGCGAGTCGCTGGAGAATTTCGCCGCCACCGGCGCAACGCTGGCGATCCATCTTTCGGTGCATGTGCTGGACGATGTGGTGGCACGGCTCACGCCCGCCTATGGCGCAGAATGCCCGGTGGCCATCGTCTGGCGCGCCAGTTGGCCGGATCAAAAGATCGTCAAGGCAACGCTTGGGTCCATTATCGAGGCGACCGAGGGCGCGCGCGGACGCACCGCGCTGATCCTCGTGGGCCATGCCCTGGGCGCGGAAGACTTCGCCGAAAGCTGCCTTTATGGCGCGGATTATGACCGCCGCTATCGCCCGCAAAGTGCCGACAGCCCTTGGTCGGAATGGAGCGAAGGGGATGATTGATCGCGCGATGTGGCACACCAAGGTCAGCGCCCGAGCCTGGCTGGGGGCGCAAGCGACACGAGCGAATGAGGATTGGCACATATGACCCACTTCCCCAAAGGCCTGATGATCTCCGCGCCCTCCTCCGGCACCGGCAAGACCACCGTCATGCTGGGCCTGCTGCGCGCGCTCAAGGACGATGGTCTGACCGTGCAGCCCTTCAAGAGCGGGCCGGATTATATCGACCCGGCGTTTCACTTTGCGGCCGCCGGACGAGCGTCCTTCAACCTTGATACCTGGGCGATGGACAGCGCGCTGCTCGATGCCGTGACCACCCAGGCCCAAGGCGCTGATATCTGCGTCGGCGAGGGGTCGATGGGCCTCTTTGACGGGGTCGCCACGCGCGGCCAGTCGGGCTTTGGCTCCTCGGCAGAGACCGCGCTCAGGATGGGCTGGCCGGTGGTGCTGGTGATCGATGTGGGCGGTCAGGCACAATCCGCCGCCGCCACCGCGCTGGGGTTCAAAATGTACAACCCCGACCTGCCCTTTGCGGGCGTGATCCTGAACCGGGTGGCCAGCCCCCGGCACGAGCGGCTCACCCGGCTCGGGATGGAGCGCGCAGGCGTTAAGGTGCTTGGCTCGCTGCCCCGGCGCGGTGATCTGACTCTGCCCGAACGCCACCTTGGCCTCATTCAGGCGGTGGAGCATCCCGACCTTGAGGCCGCGATTGCGGGCTATGCCGCCTTTTTGCGCGAAAACGTCGATCTCGACGCGATCCGTGCAGCGGCCAGCACCGCTGCCGCGCCCGCGCCGCGCGCCCTGCCTCACCCGCCTGCGCAGCGCATCGCATTGGCGCGCGATGCCGCGTTTTCCTTTACCTACCCACATCTGTTGGAAGGCTGGCGTGCCGCCGGGGCCGAGATCCTGCCGTTTTCGCCCCTGAAGGATGAAGCCCCCGCCACCGACGCCGATCTGGTCTGGCTGCCCGGCGGCTATCCGGAGTTGCATGGTGCCACACTTGCCGCTGCCGAAAACTGGCGCAAAGGCATGGCAAGACATGCTGAGACCAAACCCGTTCATGGCGAGTGCGGCGGCTATATGGCGCTGGGCGAGGCCCTGATCGACAAAGAAGGCACCCGGCACCAGATGGCGGGGCTCCTCGGGCTTGTCACATCGTATGAGAAGCGCAAATTCCACCTCGGCTATCGCCGTGCGGAGTTGCAAGCGCCGATGCCGGGCTTTGACAGCGGTGCTTATTTGCGCGGGCATGAGTTCCATTACTCGACCATTCTGGATGAGCCCGACGCACCGCTGGCGCGTGTCATGGACGCTGACGGCAATCCGGTCCCCGAAACCGGATCGATCAAGGGTCATGTCACCGGCACCTTTTTCCACCTGATCACCGGAGAGCACGCATGAGCGGATTTGTCAGCTTTGTCTCCTCCGGGCCGGGTGATCCTGATCTGCTGACGGTAAAGGCCGTGAAACGTCTGGAGGCGGCGGATGCGGTGTTGTTTGACGACCTGTCCTCCGGCCCGATCCTGTCGCATGCGCGGGAGGATGCGGATCTGGTGGGCGTGGGCAAACGCGCAGGTCGCCCCTCGCCCAAGCAGGACCACGTGAGCCAGCTTCTGGTGGATTATGCCCAATCCGGTGCCCATGTGGTGCGGTTGAAATCCGGGGATTCCGGCGTCTTTGGCCGCCTTGAGGAAGAGATGATCGCACTGCGCGCTGCTGGCATCAAGTATGAGATCATCCCCGGCGTCACCGCAGCCTCTGCCGCCGCCGCCGCCGCTGGCATCCCGCTGACCCGGCGGCTGACCGCGCGCCGGTTGCAGTTCATCACCGGCCATGACGTGACCGGAGGCCTGCCCGATCACATGAACCTTGCGGCCCTTGCCGACCCTGAGGCAACCACCGTGGTCTATATGGGCAAGCGCACCTTTGCGGCGCTGCTGTCCCTGCTGCTGGAGGCCGGCCTGCCGCAGGACACGCCTGCGCTGGTGGCGCTTGGGGTCTCGACGCCCGCGCAAGAGCTGCACCGGGTGACGGTGGCCACCCTGCCCGAGCTGTTGGAGGCGATCACATCGCCTGCGCCGGTACTGATCCTATATGGGCCACTGGCAGAAGAAGACGCCCCCGCCCCGGCATGACACAGCCCATGATCTCGCTCTGCCGTACCTGCCGCGACGCAGACCCTACGCTGCCCGACCAACTGGCGGCGGCGCTGCGCGCGGCGGGGCTTGCGGCGGAGGTGCAAGAGGTCGATTGCATGTCAGGCTGTGCCCGTCCGCAGACCCTCGCCGTGCGCCAGAGCGGCAAGACCGCTTATCTCTTTGGCGAGATCACCACGGCGGACCTGCCAGATATCATCACCTTTTTGCGGCTCTATGCCGCCAGCGCCGACGGCACGGTGAGCGATGCGCGCCCACTGGGCGATCTGCGTTTCAAGGCGATCGCACGCATCCCTGCGGCCTCAAGCCAGACCGCAACGCCACCCACTCAATCGCAGGGCTAGATGACGGGAACGCGCGCCGCAAAGGCGGTTTCATGCTTGACCGATCAGACCCCGACACCGCAATATCACCGCTATACGGTGTCCCAGAGCGCACAGCGCCGGGACTGAAACGGGAATGAGGAACGGCGGACCCAATCGCGGCGCCCGAGCCTCAACCGCCCCCGCGACTGTGAGCGGAGAGCGACATTCAGCATCCACTGGCCCCGCGCCGGGAAGGAGAATGATCGCCGCGACCCGCAAGTCAGGAGACCGGCCGTATCAAACGAGGACAGTTAATGTGCCGTCGGGTGTGACGGTACGGAGGACGAATAATGACGACCAAAACGATCAAATCGACCGCCTCTGCCGGCAGCATCATCCCGGTGCTCTTCGCCGTGGTTCTGGGGCTGGGGATCATCACCGTGACGGGCCATGTGCAGGCCTCGACCCTGCATGATGCGGCGCATGACGTGCGCCACGCCACCGGCTTCCCCTGCCACTAAGCAGATGTTTGGACGCATCCTGACCAGCGCGCTGTTCGCTGGTGCTGCAGCGGGGCTGATTGCCGCCCTTCTGCAGCTTTTCTTCGTGCAACCTGTGCTGTTGCATGCCGAGCTATATGAATCCGGCGAGCTGGTGCATTTCGGCGGTGAGGCCGTTTCCGCCCATCCCGATTTGCCCGGCCTGTTTGATGAGCCGATGCGCAATCTGCTCAGCATTCTGTTCACCATGCTGACCTACACTGGCTATGCACTGGTGATGGTGGCCTTGATGTCTCAGGCCGAGCGGCAGGGCCATGAGATCACCGCCCGGCATGGGATCATCTGGGGGCTTGCGGGCTTTGTCACGTTTCACTTCGCTCCCGGTCTGACACTGGCGCCAGAAGTACCCGGCGTCGCTGCCGCAGATGTGGGCGCACGGCAGGTCTGGTGGGTCGCAACCGTCGCCAGTGCAGGGGTTGCCATGTGGCTGATCGCCTTTGGTGGCAATCTGGTGGCTTATGTGATCGCCGCATTGTTGCTGGTGGCTCCGCATGTGATTGGCGCGCCAGAGCCTGATAGCTTTACCGGTCCGGTGCCCACTGAAATTGGGGCGCTTTTTGCGGCACGTGCCTTTGGGATTGGCATGGCGGCATGGGTCTTGCTTGGCGCGTTCTGTGCCTATTTCTGGCAGTCTGAGACCGCACACGCAGAGGCCACCGCATAAGCTGACGCCTTTCTGCCCCCGCCGCTGCAACAGGTATCGGGCGGCGGGGTTAACACAGGGCGGCCCCTTCGCTGTTCTTACGAAAGCCCCTCTAACATATTGAGATCACATGTCCCGTTCGCTTGCGCTTTTTGCCATTGGCCTTGTTTTTGGGGGTGGTATCGGTTTTGTCACCGCTGCCGGAAATGGTGTGGTCTTTGAAGGTCACGACCATAGTAATCCCGCGCATCATGGCGGCACCACCGGGATGATGGCGCACGATCATTCAGCCATGGTGAACACCCCCGCGGGTGACGCCCCCCCAAGGGTCGAAATCAGCGTAACGCCCGATGCGATGTCAGGTTGGAACTTGCAGGTGGAAACGCAAAATTTCCGTTTCGCTCCAGAACATGCCTCAGGCGCGGATCAGCCCGGCGAGGGCCACGCCCATGTCTATGTAAACGATGAGAAATTCGCGCGGCTCTATGGCGCATGGATGCATATCCCTGCCCTCCCCGAAGGCGGCGCGGAGGTCAAAGTCTCGCTCAACTCCAACAGCCACGGCATGATCGCGGTCGATGGCGTCCCGGTCGAGGCGACACTCTGGGTCGGCGGTCAGTAACCCTGCCCTCTTGACCTCTCTCCCAGAGGCCCCCATTGCGGTCAGACCACTAGAACGAACGGAGAGCGCCCATGCTCCAGCTTTGCCTGATCGGGATCGGCACCGGCAACCCCAAGCATCTGACGCTGGAGGCGGTAGAGGCGATCCGCGCGCAGGATCTGATCCTGATCCCCCATAAGGGCGCTGGCAAAGACGACCTTGCAGGCCTGAGGCAAGCAATCTGTGCAGAGGTGCTGACCGGCGTGGCGCATCCGCCCAAGATTGTTGAGTTTGACCTGCCCGTGCGCGATCCGGCCACAGCAGATTATCGCCAGCGCGTGGACAACTGGCACGATGCTATCGCGGAGGTCTGGCAGGCTACGCTGGCGGCATATCTGCCCGAGGGCGGGCAGGCAGGGTTTCTGGTCTGGGGCGATCCCTCGCTCTATGACAGCACCATGCGTATCGCCGAGCGCCTGAAGACGCGGATGGAAATGCAGATGCGAGTGATCCCCGGCATCACCTCAATTCAAGCGCTGACGGCGGCGCATGGCGTACCGCTCAATCACATCGGCGCACCGGTGCAGATCACCACCGGTCGCCGCCTGCGTGATACGGGCTGGCCTATGAGCTGCGACACGCTGGTGATTATGCTGGATGGCGAATGTTCCTTTCAGAGCATTGCGGCCCCCGAACACGTGACGATCCACTGGTCCGCCTATGCGGGTATGGCCAATGAGATCAATATCGCGGGGCGGTTGTCTGAGGTTCAGGAAGAGATCCTCGCGACCCGCGCCCGTGCCCGCGCGGAACATGGCTGGATTATGGATATCTACCTACTGGAACGCTTAGGCTGACCACTGGCTGCCCTTATCACCGGCGCTGCATAACATCGGCTCGGGTGGGCTCCCGTTGGGCGTGGCGCCGGATCTCACTATGTTCAAAAGGCAAAGGTTTGCTGATACTCTTGATATGAAAGGGCAGGCAAATGGGTGAAAACGAACAGACTAGAGTTTCCTACTGGGTAAATGTTTCTGTCGTTGGGCCTTCCTTGCTGTTGGCAGGCGCTACGATAGCCGCGATCCATCTGCTTGTTCCGGTTCTTTCGCCATTATTGTTGCGGCCTACACTCTAAAATTCTCTTTTGAAATATGTGCTTGGCATAAAATTAAGGCTGAAGATCGAAGCAAATATCGGGAACCCTGCCGCTTCATGAATTATAACTCTGTATTGTCAGTAAAGATGGAGTGGTTCCTATTTGGGACTGGCTTTATTGCATTTTCCCTTTGGATGAAATTTGGTCCATCCGTTAGCGGTTAGTCCATCTGGGTAGGGTATGACATGCTGCTGAAAAGCGGCTTCGGCGGCGTTAGGTCGATTATCGGTTAGGACTCGCGGCGACTGCAACAGCCCCATTAGCGATACCCTGAGCTACCCGGCTGCCCCTCGTCGAGACCGCAGCCGGGCGCGCGCCGAATTTAAGTCACCCGCGAGCGCACTTGGTATTTGGGGTCTTTCCAGCTCTCGCTTTTCATCACGTCCTCAAGGATCTCTGCGGCGCGCACGACATCCGCCTGATCCAGATAGAGCGGCGTAAAACCAAAGCGCATGATGTTGGGCGCGCGGAAATCACCGATCACGCCACGATCAATCAGCGCCTGCACCACCGCGTAGCCGTCCGCAAAAGCAAAGGACACTTGCGAGCCGCGCACATCTGCATCGCGCGGGGAGGCAAGGGTCAGATCCGGGCAACGGGCTTCGACTTCTGCGATAAATGTCTCGCAAAGCGCCACAGACGCGCCACGGATTTCCTCCATGGAGACCCCCTCCCAGACATCCAATGCGGTGTCGAGAATCGACAGTTGCACAATGGGAGGCGTGCCAACGCGCAGGCGCTCGGTGGTCATGGCGGGACGGTAGTCGGGTTCCATCGCAAAGGGTGCGTCATGACCAAGCCAGCCCGAGAGCGCAGGCTCCACCTCCAGCACGATGTCGGGGCGGGCATAGATAAAGGCAGGCGCGCCGGGACCGCCGTTGAAATACTTGTAGGTACAGCCCACCGCGAACTCTGCATTACAGGCCGTCAGATCCACCGGCAAAGCGCCCGCGCTATGGGCCAGATCCCAGATCATCACCGCACCGTTTTGATGCGCTCGCGCCGTGATATCCACCATGTCGTGGCGGCGACCGGACCGATAATCCACCTCCGTCAGCATCACCACAGCCACATCGTCGGTGATCGCATCGGCGACCTCTTCGGGGGCGACGGTGCGCAGCTCATAATCCTTGCCGATGGTCGAAATCAGCCCCTGCGCCATATAGAGATCGGTCGGGAAGTTGCCGGTATCCGACAGGATCACCCGGCGTTCCGGGCGCATTTTCAGCGCCGCCGCAAGAGCCTGAAAGACTTTGATCGAGAGCGTATCGCCTGTCGCCACGCTGCCCGGTGCAGCCCCGATAAAGCCTGCAATCCGGTCGCCCACTTTTTGCGGCAGGGCCATCCAGTCAGCTGTATTCCACGCCTTGATGAGCTGAGTGCCCCATTCCTGCGTGAGGGTTTTGACAGCCCGCTCCGCCGCGCCCCTGGGCAGGGGGCCGAGTGAGTTTCCGTCGAGGTAGATCATGCCCTCTGGGATGTCGAAGAGGTGTTTTTTGGGCAGGTTGGTCATGTCAGAGATCGCCTCTCAGGGTCCAGAGTTCGGGGAAGAGCTCAACGCTCAGCATGCGGCGCAGATATTGCACGCCAGACGTGCCGCCGGTGCCGCGTTTAAAACCGATCACACGTTCGACCGTGGTGACGTGGTTGAAACGCCAGCGGCGGAAATAGTCCTCAAGGTCTACCAGCTTTTCGGCCAGCTCGTAGAGCGTCCAATAGGTGTCGATGTCATTATATACTTTGAGCCAGCGCGCCTGAATATCGTCATCCAGGGCATGCGGTGCATCCAGCACCGGCGCTGGCAGATGATCGGTGTGGCCATCCACGGTCTGGAACAGGTAGCGATTTACCTCATCATAGAAACTGGGGCGGGCCAGTTCTGCGCTCAACATCGCGTGGACCTCTGGCACATGTTCATGCGGGCGCAGCATGTTTGGGTTGCGATTGCCCAACACATATTCAATCAGCCGGTATTGATGGGACTGGAAGCCCGAGGATGGCCCCAAAGCCTCGCGAAAGCGGGTGTAATCCGCCGGGGTCATGGTGCGCAAAACGTCCCAGGCGCTGTTCAACTGTTCAAAGATCCGGCTCACACGGGCGAGCATCTTGAACATCTCCGCGGTCTGGCCCTGTTGCAGGGCGGTGCGGGCGGCCTGCAGTTCATGCAGCGCAAGCTTCATCCACAATTCACTGGTCTGATGCTGGATGATAAAGAGCATTTCGTCATGAGCATCGCTCTTGCAATGCTGCTGATCCAGAAGCGCATCCAGATGCAGGTAATCGCCATAAGACATCGCATCGGCAAAGCCCATCTTTGCCCCCTCTTGTCCGGGATTATAGGCTGAATCGCTCATGATGGACCTCTCGTGCAATATGCGGGCGGCCCTCTCGGAGGGCTGCATGGGCCAGACGGTATTGCGCCATCGCCAGTGACGCAAGGAAAAAGCTTTAAGCTTAAAAGATGCCGGGTCATCGCCTGCATATGTCCGCAGGCGATGACGCCTCAACTCTGGAATATCGTTAAATAATCTGAAACAACCCTGAGAAGACCCCAAAGCGGATAGCAATTCCCATGACAGCGTCATACTGTCAGCCCGTGGCATCGTTACTTCGCAATGCCAAGTTCAGGAGAGAGGCGTATGGCCAAGGCAGAGCTGCCAGTGATCATTGGAATAGCGGCATCGGCAGGTGGCTTGGAAGCAACCACGTCGCTGGTGAAAAATCTCCCCGCCAAGGCCAATGCCAGCTATGTGGTGGCGCAGCATATGTCGCCCACGCACAAGAGCCTGTTGTGGTCGCTGATCGGGCGCGAGACCGAACTGCCGGTCATCGAACTGAAGAACGAAGACCTCACCCCACAGCCCGACACCATCTACATCGCGCCGCCCAATTTCGATGTCATCATGGACAACGGAAAAATTGGCCTGCGAGAACCCAGTGGCCACCCCGGCACGCCCAAACCACTCGCCGATCGTCTGTTCAAAAGCCTCGCGGATGAATGCGGCGAGCGTTGCGTGGGGATTGTCCTGTCTGGCACTGGCAGCGATGGCAGCTACGGCATCCGCGCCATTCGCGAAGCGGGTGGCGTGACCATTGCGCAAGAAGCAGGCACCGCAAAATACGAGGGCATGCCGTCTTCGGCCATTCACACCGGTTGCATTGATCTGACCATGTCACCGGATATGATCGGGCAGCAGCTCACCGGGATTTTGGCAAGTCCGCGCGATTTTGCAGAACTCAAGAGCTTTACCGGCAATCCCAGCAAGCTGCTCGATCTCTATCATATTCTTCTGGCGCGGACCGGGGTGGACTTTCGTGAATATAAGGAAACCACCATCAACCGGCGCATTGCCCGCAGAATGGTTGCGCAGGATATCGACGTCTATGACGATTACGTAGAATTCTGTCGTGAGAACGCCTCCGAGGTGGATGCGCTCTATAAGGACATGATGATCTCGGTCACGCGCTTTTTCCGCGACCAATCCCAGTTCAACCAGCTGACCAAGGTCATCCAGACCATGGTCGAAGAAAATCAGGATCGTCAGCTCCGGGTTTGGGTCGCAGGCAGTGCCACCGGCGAAGAAGCCTATTCCCTCGCCATTCTCTTTGCAGAGGCCATGGGCGGGTTGGAAGCCATCCGCAAAGAGCGCATCCAGATATTTGCAACCGACATCGACACCCAAGCACTGGAGGTGGCGCGCCGCGGGGTTTACCCGCTCTCGGCTGCCAATGACGTGCCGCGCCACTATGTGGATGATTATCTGCACATCAGTGGCGACACGCTGGAAGTCGACAAACACCTGCGCGCGGTGGTGCTGTTTTCCCGGCACAACATCATTCAGGACCCGCCCTTCATCAATATGGATATGATCAGCCTGCGCAATCTGCTGATCTATTTTGGCTCCTCGCTGCAGGAAAAAGTCCTGTCGCGGATGGCCTATGCCTTGGTGCCCAACGGCAAGCTGTTTCTTGGGTCGTCCGAGACCGTGGGGGCCATGCATGGGCATTTTGAAACCCAGTCCCTGCCCGACAAGATCTATTCCAAACGCGGGCTGCGCCAAAGCGTGCAGGCAACGGCGAATTTCCTGCCGCTTACGACCCTTCATCGCGGCACGCAGACACAAACACGCAACGCATCGAACACGCAGACGTTCGATATGTTCGAGACCCTGATCCGGGTTTTGGCTCCAAACGGATTTATCGCCACCCGCGACAATGTCATCATTCGCATCATCGGTGATATTTCCGACGTCACCGAACTGAACGAAAACAGCGCCTTGCTGAGGCTTTCGACCAAGATCCTAAAATCCGATCTGCGCCCGGAAGCGGCCAGCCTCATCACCCTGTGCCTGCGCAGCCAAACCGTGCGTTCTGGCCGTTGGTACAACATCAAGGGCGCCGATTTCGATCAACTGCGGCTGACCTGCTACCCCCTGTTGATGGAAGGTGACGGAGAGGACCACGTCCTGTTCTCGGTCGAAAAGCGCGAGGCACAGCCGCGCAATCTAACCTCCGATGATATGACCAACCGCGACCGGATGGTCTATGTGCGCCAAATCGAGGATGAAATCGCCTCGACCCGCGAAGCATTGCAACAAACGATCGAAGAGCTGCAAACCTCGAACGAGGAGCTGCAATCGGTCAACGAGGAAATGCAGGCCACCAACGAGGAACTGCAGGCCACCAATGAGGAATTGGAGACCTCCAACGAGGAGTTGCAGGCCACCAACGAAGAACTGATCACCGTCAATGAAGAGATGCAGATCAACTCCACCGAGTTGCAGCAGCTCTCTATTGAGTTGGCCGCCATCCTTGAGGCGACCCCCTATCCGACATTGGTGGTCGACCCCGCTTTGCAAATCCGGCACGGCTCGGACGCAGCGATCCGCTATTTTGGCCTCTCGGAGTTGCCACAGAGCGGCACCCATGTCAGCGCCTGCGTGGACGCGAACGGGATGCCCCATCTGGTGCCCAAAGTGGCCGAGTGTTTCCGCCATCGTGAAAGTGAAACACTGGAGTTCGATGATGACAATGGGGCCAAAACCCTTACGTTTACGCCGATTTTCAAAGGGATCACGCAAGACATCATCGGCGTCATCGTGACCGTGCTCTAGGCGCAGGGTTGAGGCGGTAGCTCTCTCGTCGAATCGCCAACCTCTCCCTTCCGAGCGTTGCGCAGCATGGCCCGCGCTGCGACTCAGCCATGCACGGCAAAAAACACGCGTCGTGCTGAAAATTCGTGCCCTCGCTCATAATGGCGAGGGGGCGTTTCACAAAAAGCAATTGGCTCAAGCCAAGCTGCCAATAAAGCATCATTAATTTAATTACACCCAGCATCGGCAAGGAATAACGGCACGATTATTCCAACCTGTCCAGTCTTGTATTAACAAACGCAACCTTTAGGGTATTAATATCGCGCTTTTTAAATCTGATGGTGACCCCCGTGTATGAGGTAAGTGAATACGCCAGCAATATGCTGACCGTTGAAATTCGTGAAGCGGCAGGGGGTAGAGATCAAACCGTTGCAGCGGTTTCCCTACATTCAGACCAATTGAAAAACACTCTGCATTTTTCAGGACGGCGCAGTATTACCGATGTTTTTCACCCGGATTTTGCTGACTATCTTCAAAACCTTATCGCCCGCGCGATTGATGCACCGATGGTGCTAACCGATCCCGATGTCATCCAGTCCTTTGGTGGCGCAGTGGTGGCGCGGATGCGCATGCTGGTCAACAAGGCGATGGATGGAGGACGCCACATCACCGTCCGGTTCACCTATTTCATCGGAGCGATGTCGCGACTGTTTCGACGGGACGAGTTTGGTCACCATATGCCGCTGCCTCACCGCGAACGCGCTGCTGTGCAAGCCCTCGATAGCATTTGTACACCTCTCGCAAATATCGCGACGCATCTCGACCGTATTCTGGAAAACCGCAGCGCAACTGAATCGGTGCGCTCACGTCTGCGCAAGATCGAGGATGAAACCGTCGAGTTGAAGTTCTACACCGAGTTGCTGCGCCGCTATGTGGATGATTGCGCGCGCGACCGCGCCAGTGATGAGGATGAGCATCTGCTCACCGCAGAAGAAGGTCGGCTCAGCACCGCGATCGAGGAGGTGGAGCGTATGATGCACGACAAACAGACGTCTCGCACAGCGCTACAGACAGCAGCGATAGAACCCTAGCCGCGCGACGGGATCTGATGGCCGAAGGTCTGAGGAACAGTCCTACCCTTCACTCTCGGCGCGTGCCCAATCTCTATCCAGACGCATCAGGTTTTGCTTTAGCGCCTCAAAGCTACGCGGCTTTGAGAAATAAAACCCTTGCAGAATATCGCAGCCAATTTCGCCAAGAGTTTTTGCTTTTTCGATAGTATCGACCCCTTCGGCAATGATCTTCACATCCAATGTATGCGCCAGATCCACAACCGAGGCGACCATACGCTCGGCACGTTCACTTTTACCAAGTGGGAAAATAATATTTCTGTCTATTTTCAAGGCATCAGGTTCGATATTCAAAACGCCATTGATTGAGGCATGTCCCGAGCCAAAATCATCCACGTCGATCTGAAAACCCATATCTTTTAACGCATCAATACAGAAAATAAGCGCTTCGCCCTCATCTTCGCAGGAAATAGATTCCAGAATTTCAAATGCGAAGTTCTCACGGTGATCGGGGATGCGGGCGCGAACGCTCTCGATAAAGCTGGGCTGCATGATGCGTGGCGCGCTGACATTAAAGGCCACGCGCGGCACAAGGATGCCCTCTGCCCGCAGGCTGTTCATCTGCGCCACTGCGGTGTCGAAAATGCAGCCGTCCAACTCTGCTTCAAGCCCCAGCTGCTTTGCGATGCCGAGGAATTTGTCCGGTGTCAGCACCCCAAGGTCAGGATGTTCCCAACGTGCGAGCACCTCAACCCCCGCCAATTGCCAACTGCGGGCGTCATGTTGCGTGTGATAATATGGCGTAATTTCACCCTGCTCGATCGCATAGGGTAAACGGTCCGACAGGGCGCGCTCTTCCAGCGCCTGCGCCCGCATTTCTGGGGTGAATACTTCCACGGCGGCGCGCCCCGACGCTTTGGCGCGATAGAGCGCGGCATCGGCATTGCTCAAGAGTTCACTGGCGCTGATCGTGCCCGGCTCCCCATGGGCCACACCAAAACTGGCACCGAAATTGCAGCGTTTATTGCCCCATGCCACCGGCTGCAGCACGGCCTCCAGCACCCGCTGCGCCAGCGTTTCAGCCTGCCGCAGCGTCGTACCAGTCCGGCATAGAACGACAAATTCATCGCCGCCCACTCGCGCAGGAACATCACCCGCCTTGGTATGCGCGCGGAGCACATCAGCGACATGGCAGAGCACAAAATCCCCGGCTTCATGCCCAAGGATGTCATTGATTTTCTTGAACCTATCCAGATCGATACGCACCAGTGCCACGGACTCGGTTTCCAGCCTGCGTGCCAGTTCACGATCCAGATGACGACGGTTTGGCAACTGCGTGAGCGGGTCGCTGAGGGATTGCTGCTCCAGCCGATCTTTTGCTTCTTGCAGGGCCTCCGCCGCACAGCGTTGCTCGCGCTCATTGCGGACCAATTCCGTGATGCAAATCCGTGTGACGACCTTGTCGCCAAAATCGGTCTCGTTGACACGAGAAATAATGTGACGGTCGCCGGAAAGCTCCAGCTGGGTTTCTGTGCGATAATCATGGCTCAGGACGCGCTGATTATAATTATTGACGTAGTCCTGCGGCGACATCCCGTTGAGCGCATAATGCCCAGCAGCCACTGCATCTGCGAGGATTTCCGGCAAGGTCATACCGGGGATCACCTTATCAGGACAGCTGTGGCTGAGTTCGCGGTACGTATCGTTACAGGTCAGCAGGCGGTTTTCCTCGTCAAAGATGGCAAAGCCATCTTTTGATGCCCCCATTGCAGCCGTCACGCGCTGTGACATCCGGTTCAACTGGCGCGCCTGATCGCTGTGCAGATGCCACGCCCGCGCCAACTGACGCGCGAGAAACACAAAGAACATCACCAGACAGAGGCTGATCAGCGCGGTGCCGCCTTTGACCACGCGCACCAGGCGCTCCTCCACCAGATCGACATACGGCCGAAACGAAAGGCTCAATTCCTGCAGGCGCTTGACACCATCCGTGAGCTTTACGTTGAGGGCAAACGGGCTGCTTGATCCGTCGGTGGTGGCGGTCTCGCCTCGCATCATAGATAGCAGCAACTCATCCGTGTGGATCGCCTCAGCGAGCCCTTTTTCGCAGATTTCAAACGCCGGCGCGGCTCCCAGCAACCGAAAGCCCTGACGCTCAATGCCGGAGAGGTTGTTGATACACCAACGCGCCTGTTCACTTGCATATTCCAGAATGCCGTGCAGCTCGCGGGCGGGTTCCTGACCAAGCGCCGGGTTTTGTTGCAAAATTTCGAGCGACCGATGCATCAGTCCCAAATGCACCAAGTTTCGCGCGCGGTATTCGCTCGCCAGTGTCAGGTAGCGATAGCCCAGAAAGGACACACCAACCTGCAATGCCAAAATCAGCGCGAAAAACACAAGCGCCTGTCTCAGGCTCATCAAACTGGTCTCCCCGACCGCAACCATTCCCACATCGCTCTGACAGTAAGGCTATTTGTTTTCGGAAAACCTAATGTGCGGCGGAGATTAATGTCGTGGTTAATGCAGTATTTTCATGCCAGTGCAAGCTGTCCGGGAACGCGCTTGCCTTTACCGTGCTTTTCAGAGCTCATACGCCGCGAAACCACTGAACAGACGACAGGAGCGAGCATGAAAGCAGTTTTCAACACCGCACGCGGCACCGCGCGGGACACTTTGGTGCTGAAGGAAACCGACACCCCTGCCCCCGGTCCCGGAGAGGTTTTGGTCGCCATGCGTGCCTCCGGGGTGAACCCATCTGATGTGAAATTGCGCTCTGGCGCGCAGGGGCCAATGATTGCGGAACAGGTCTTGGTCCATAACGATGGTGCAGGTGTCATCGAGGCGGTTGGCGACGGCGTCGGCCCTGCGCGGATCGGCCAGCGCGTCTGGCTCTATAATGTGAACCGCTCCGTTGACGGCTTGGGTCAGGGGCCACTGGGTACGGCTGCGCAATACGCCATTGTGCCCGCGCATCTGGCGGTAGAGCTACCGGAAGCGGCCAGTTTTGAGGCGGGCGCCTGCATTGGTGTGCCTGCCATGACCGCGCATCGCGCGTTGATGTGGGCCGGGGCAGTCGCAGGCAAAACTGTACTGGTGACCGGCGGTGCCGGCGCGGTCGGCCACAGCGCCATTCAAATCGCCAAAGCCAAGGGCGCGCGGGTGATCGCCACCGTTTCCTCTGAGGCCAAGGCCGAGATCGCGCGCGACGCGGGCGCGGATGAGGTGCTGAACTACAAAAACGCGCCTTTGGCCGATCAGTTGACGCAGTTGCTGGGTGCAGGCGGCATCGATCATGTGGTTGATGTGGATATTGCCGCACATATGGAGATTTATCCGCAAATCCTAAAGCTCAATGGCTCGGTCGGGGCCTATGCGTCGGCCAGTGACCTGACGCCCGCCCTGCCCTTCTATCCGCTGGCGTTCCGCAACATCCAGATACAGCCGGTCTTTGTGTATTCCATGAGCGACGCGGCCAAGGCTGAGGCCGTCGCCGACATCAACGCGCTTTTGTCGGCTGGACAGCTTGCCCCGCGCATTGATCGCAGCTTTGCCCTTGAGGACATCGCCGCCGCGCATGAAGCGGTTGAGGCGGGTACGTTGGTCGGCAATGCCATCCTGAAGATCTGATCAGCGCGTTCGTCATAGAACCAGATCGCTAGACTGGCCGTGTAAACAAAAAGGGGCCCCGTATCATCGCAGGATCATCACATGATCCTCGCGGGGCCCCATTTGATATCGTCTCGGTCCGTTCACCTGAGGATGGGATCAGCTGATATGCGCGGTGGCCTCAATCTCGACCAGCGCGCGATCCTCTACCAGCCCCGCAACGATCAGCATCGACATGGCCGGGAAATGCTTGCCAAAAACGTCACGGTAGGCAGCGCCCACTTCGGCCTGATGGGCGAGATACTCCTGTTTGTCGATCACGAACCACGTCAGCCGAGTCACATCCGCGGGTTTACCCCCGGCAGCCTCAACAATGGCGCGAATGTTTTTCAACGCCTGCCGCATCTGGCCAACGAAATCATCCGATACAAATTCCTTGTTCTCGTCCCAGCCGATCTGGCCGCCAATATGCAGCACGCCGTCATGGGTCAGCATGCCATTGGCATAGCCTTTGGCCGGAGCCCAACCCTCGGGGTGAATGGTTTGATGGGTCATGTCTGCCCTTTCATGTCTTTCTCAATTTTCGTTCTAATTGATGCAGGCCACGGCGCGGGGCGTCCCTGCGCGTTGATATGCACCAAGGTCGTCTCTGTCGCAAAACGCAGCTCTTCGCCGCAGGTTGCGGTCATTTCATAGGCGAGCGAGGTCTTCCCGATCCGCGTGACCACAAGGCGCAGCACCAGTTGGTCGCCATGGCGGCTGGGAGCAGAAAACCGCGTCTGGATATTGGCGGTGGGCACGCCCGCAGTTTGATGCATGTCCTCAAACGGCCAGCCCAGAACATCGGCGAACCAGCCCTCGACGCAGTCGTTCATCATCTCGAAATAGCGCGGGAAAAAGACGATCCCCGCCGGGTCGCAATGTTTGAACAGCACTTTCTGTGGCATCTCATACATGGCTCATACCCCCACGTAACGCTCTGAAATCTCTGGGGTCAGGGCCGCCATGGCCCCGCTCCAGACGGTTTTGCCGCGCTCCAACACCACCGCGCGATCACAGACCTGTTCCAGCTCCGCCAAAGTCTTGTCGATCACAAGGATCGCCATATCGGTGTCCTGTTTCAGCCGGTTGATCGCCGCCCAGATTTCCTGACGGATGATGGGCGCAAGCCCCTCTGTCGCCTCATCCAGAATGAGCAGGCGCGGGTTGGTCATCAGGGCGCGGCCAATCGCCAGCATCTGCTGCTCACCGCCCGAGAGCGACGCTGAAAGCTGGCTCTGACGTTCACCCAGACGCGGGAACAGTTGCGTGACGCGGCCCATGTCCCAGTCACCGGGGCGGCTGGTGGCAAGAAGGTTCTCCGCCACCGTAAGATCGCGAAAACAGCGCCGCCCCTCCGGCACCAGACCAAGGCCCAGACGCGCGGCCTTGTGACTTGGCAGCGCGTGCAGGTTCTGGCCTGCAAACTCCAGCGTACCGCCTGCGGCGATCATGCGGCAGATCGCCTTGACGGTGGTGGATTTGCCCATGCCGTTGCGGCCCATGAGCGCCACCACCTCGCCCGGATTGATGTCGAGATCGACACCAAACAGGGCCTGGCTCACGCCATAGGATGCGGTGAGGGATTTGACGGACAAAAGACTCATGCGCTTTCTCCCAGATAGGCTTCGCGCACGCGCGGATCGCTGCGGATCTGATCGACGCTGCCAGTGGCGATGACCTCGCCATAGACCAGCACGCTGATCCGGTCCGCGAGTGCAAAGACCGCGTCCATGTCATGTTCCACCAAAAGGATCGGGGCCTCTTGGCGCAGACTATCAAGGAAACCGGTAAGGTTCTTAGACCCCTCTGCGCCAAGGCCCGCCATCGGTTCATCCATCACGAAAGCCTTTGGCGCGAGCGTCAGCGCCACGGCGACCTCCAGCTGGCGGCGCTGACCATGGCTCAGGTCGGCGCAGCGCTTGGTCTTGTGTTCACCAAGGCCAACCCGTTCCAGCGCCGCCTCGGCACCGGCACGCAAAGACCTGTCACCAAGCGCTGCCGACCAGAACCGCCACGGCCTGCCGCTGGCGCCCATGGCGCCGAGGATGGCGTTTTCCAGCACCGTGTCCTCCATTGCCAGCGCCGAGATCTGAAAGGTCCGCCCAAGCCCGGCCCGCGCCCGCTGATCGGTGCTGAGGCCGGTCACATCCTGACCCATCAGCTCTACGCGACCTGCATCCGGCGTAAGTGAGCCGCAAATCTGGCCGATCAGCGTGGATTTACCTGCCCCATTGGGACCGATAATGGCGTGAATTTCGCCGGGGCGCAGATCAATCGAGATATCATTGCTGGCCTTCAGCGCGCCGAAGGATTTGGTGATTCCGTGAGTTGCAAGAATGGTCTCAGTCATGGGTCGCCTCCTTGCCTGCCACCAGCCCGGTGATGCCACCGCGCGCAAAGAGCACGACCGCCAGAAGGATCAGCCCAAGGAAGATGTGCCAGAACTCGGTGATCCCGCCGAGGAAATGTTCCAGCGCCACAAAGGTCACAGCCCCTGCAACAGGCCCAAACAGCCGCCCCACCCCGCCGAGGATCACAAGGATCATGATCTCGCCCGAGAACTGCCAGCTGAACATCGTCGGGCTGACAAAGCGGTTGAGATCGGCAAAGAGCGCCCCCGCAAGGCCGGTAATGACGCCGGAAATCACAAAGGCCACCAGTTTCAGGCGCATCGGGTCCATGCCCACGGCCTCAACCCGCGCGGGCACCTGACGCGCCGCGTTCAGGGCCAGACCAAAGGGCGCGCGACGCAGGCGGGCGGTGAAAATCAACACCACCACAAGAATCGCAAGACACAGCCCGTAGAACTGGATAGGGGCCAATGTGTTGAGACCCGGAAAATCGTTGCGGACATAGATCGACATGCCGTCTTCGCCGCCATAGGTGCTCCACGAAATCGCGAAGTAGTAAAACATCTGACCAAAGGCGAGCGTGATCATGATGAAATAAGCCCCGGTGGTGCGCAGGCTCAGGATGCCAATGACCAATGCTGCAAGGGCCGAGACGACAATGGCCAGAAGCCAGATCACCGGCATGAACTTGGTGCCTTCGATCACCAACGGCCATTCCATCAGCGGGGTGTAGCTTTGGGCGTGGTGGGCCAGGATGCCCATGGCATAGCCGCCAATCCCAAAGAAAACCGCGTGGCCAAGGCTCACCAGACCACCGATGCCCAGCGCGATGTTCAGCCCCGCCGCCGCAAGCGCAAGGATCACTGCACGGGTCGCCAGTGTGATCGTAAAGGGCTCATCCGTCATCACCGCCCATGCAGGCACGGCAATGAGACCCAGCAGCAGGGCTGCATTAAAGAGTGTTTCTCGGCTCATGCGCGCGCTCCGAACAGGCCAGAGGGACGCCAGATCAACACAAGGCTCATCAGGATATAGATCGACATCGAGGCGATCGACGATCCGGCAGAGGTGGCAGGGGCTGCGTCCATAAAGAGTTTCAGCACTTCGGGCAGGAAGATCCCGACCAATGTGTCGGTAAGCCCCACCAGCAATGCGCCGATAAACGCGCCCTTGATCGATCCGATCCCACCGATCACGATCACCACGAAGGCAAAGATCAGCACGGGTTCCCCCATGCCCACCTGCACCGACTGGATCGCGCCCACCAGCGCACCGGCGAGACCGGCCAACGCAGCACCTAGGGCAAAAACCAGCGTATAGAGTTTCGAGATATCGACGCCCAGCGCCGCGATCATTTCGCGGTCGTTTTCGCCCGCGCGGATCTGAATGCCGATACGCGTGCGCTCAATCAAGAGCCACAGGCCAAACGCCACCAGCAGCCCCACGCCAATCAGCGCCAAACGATACAAAGGATACTGGATGCCGCCGGGCAAGGTCACCGGCCCCGACAAGGCATCGGGAATGTCCAGAAACAGCGGAAAAGACCCAAAGACCCAGCGTGTGCCCTCGGAAAAGATCAGAATGAGCGCAAAGGTAGCCAAGACCTGATCGAGATGGTCACTGTCATAGAGCCTGCGGATCACCGCGACCTCGATCACAGCCCCCGCAAGGGCCGCTGCCGCAAGGGCCGCGACCAACGCCAGCACAAACGACCCGGTGACACCCGCCACAGCCGCCGCCGCAAAGGCCCCAACCATATAGAGCGAGCCATGGGCGAGGTTGATAAGCCCCATGACGCCAAAGATCAGCGTCAGCCCTGCCGCCATGAGAAAGAGCATGACGCCGGATTGCAGCCCGTTCAGCACCTGCTCGATGATAAGTATCGTGGACATATGTCTTCTTTCAGGTGTGTCCCGGCCCGCAGGTTCCGCAGGCCGGGCGCGCCTCACTTACATCTTGCACGCGTCCACATAGGCGTTTGCATGATCCTCGAGAGCGGTGCCGACGATCTTGTTGGTAAAGACGTCGCCTTCCTTGATGACCTCACGCACATAGACGTTCTGGATCGGGTGATTGTTGGCGGCAAAGGAGAACTCCCCCCGCACAGAGGCAAAATCCGCCTCTTTCAGGGCCGCAGCAAAGGCCGCGTCATCATTCACATCCGCCTTGTCGATGGCCGACAACAGCAGGTTTGCAGTGTCATAGCCCTGCGCCGCGTAGATCGACGGCAGGCGGTCGTATTTCTGCTGGAAGGCCGCGACAAAAGCCGCGTTGGCCTCATTGTCCAGATCCTTGGACCATGTAGAGGAGTTCTTGACCCCCACGGCTGCCTCGCCCACCGCTTGCAGGATACCCTGATCAAAGCTGAAGGCAGGACCGACCACGGGCAGATCGACGCCGCTGTCGGCATATTGCTTCAGGAAGGAAATCCCCATGCCGCCGGGCAGGAAGAAGAACACGCTGTCTGCGCCAGACGCGCGGATCTGCGCGATTTCAGCCGCGTAATCCGTCTGCCCCAGCTTAGTATAGACCTCACCCGCCAGATCGCCCTCGTAGAACCGCTTGAACCCGGTGAGGCTATCGATACCGGCAGGATAGTTCGGCGCGAGGATGAAGGTGTTCTTGAACCCGGCTTGGGTTGCATATGCACCCGCACCCTCATGGAGGTTATCGTTCTGATAGGACACCGAGAAATAGTTGGCGTTGCAGCCCTTGCCCGCCAGTTGCGCGGGCGCCGCGTTGGTTGAGAGGTAAAACAACCCCTGCGCTGTGGCGGCAGGCACTACGGCCATGGCGAGGTTTGACCAGACGATACCGGTCAGCACGTCGACCTTTTCTGATTGAATCATCTTATCCGCAAGCTGCACCGCGATATCGGGCTTGCGCTGGTCGTCCTCGATGACCACCTCGACATCATCACGGTTGGCTTTTTCCATCGCCAGCATGAACCCGTCGCGCGTGTCGATACCGAGGCTCGCACCGCCGCCCGAAAGCGTGGTGATCATCCCGACTTTGACATCCGCCATCGCTCCGCCCGCGGCCAGCGCCGCGGCCGCTGTGGCCAACATTAGCTTCTTCATGATCAAACTCCCTGTTTGTGGTTGGTTTGTTTTATTATTCAACGAAGCCGGAACCGCTGGATCTTGCCGGTCTGCGTCTTGGGCAAACTGTCGGCAAAGATGATGCTGCGGGGATATTTGTAGGGGGCGATGGTCGCCTTCACATGGGTCTGCAAGTCTTTGATGAGCGCGTCTGAGGGCGCAAATTCTGCATTCAGCACCACATGGGCCTGCACGATATGACCGCGCTCCTCATCGGGGGCACCGATCACTGCGCATTCAGACACTGCCTCATGCGCCAGCAATGCCGCCTCCACCTCGGGGCCTGCGATATTGTAGCCAGCCGAGACGATCATATCGTCGTTGCGCGCGGCAAAGTGGAAATAGCCCTCCGCGTCGCGGATAAAACTGTCGCCGGTGATGTTCCAGCCATCCGTAACATACCCGGCCTGACGGTCGTCGTTCAGATAGCGGCACCCGGTCGGCCCACGCACCGCAAGGCGGCCAACCTCGCCATCGGGCACAGTGTTGCCTTCGTCATCGACCACCTTGGCCTCATAGCCCCCCACGGGTTTGCCGGTGCAGGCCGGGCGGTGGTCGTCAAAGCGGTTGGAGATGAAGATATGCAGCATCTCGGTCGCACCGATCCCATCCAGCATCGGCTTGCCGGTCTTGGCCATCCAATCGTCGTAGACGGGTTTCGGCAGGGTCTCCCCGGCGGAGACGGCGGCACGCAAGCTGCTGAGATCCGCCCCCTCTTCCATTGCGGCGAGCATCACCCGATAGGCGGTCGGCGCGGTAAAGCACACGGTCGCGCGGTATTTCTCGATGATCTCGATCATATTGGGCGGGGTGGCCTGTTCCAAAAGCGTCGCGGTTGCCCCGAACCGTAGCGGGAAAATCGCCAATCCGCCAAGCCCGAAGGTAAAGGCAAGTGGCGGAGAGCCAACAAAAATATCCTCAGGCACCACATTCAGCACATCGCGCGCATAGCCATCGGCAATGATCAACAGATCGCGGTGGAAATGCATGGTCGCCTTAGGCTCTCCGGTCGACCCGGAGGTGAACCCCAGAAGTGCCACATCATCGCGCCCGGTCTGCACCGCCTCAAAGCGCACCGGCTTTTCCAGCGCCAGCCTGTCGAGTTCGGCGTCGTGGTTGGAGGTCCCGTCAAAGCCCACGACGCGCTCAAGCACGTCACACTCTGCCGCGCAGATCTCCATCTCCTCCATCAACCGGGTATCGCAGAGGGCAAACTGGATCTGTGCCTTCTCGACATATTTCTTCAGCTCTGCGGCCCGCAGCATCGGCATGGTGTTGACCACAACCGCGCCTGCCTTGGTCGCAGCCAGCCAGCAGGCGACCATCGCCGGATTATTGGCGGACCGGATCAGGATGCGGTTGCCGGGTTTGACACCGAGATCCTCCACCAGCGCATGCGCCAGCCGGTTGGTCCAGTCGGCAAGCTCCTTGTAGGTGCGCTGCCGCCCGTTACCGATCAGTGCAGTACGGTCGCCAAAGCCCCGCTCCACCATCGCATCCGTCAGCTCGACGCCCGCGTTCAGATGATCCGGGTAATCAAACCCATCCAGCAGGAAATCCGGCCATTGTTCCAGCGGCGGCAGCGCGTCGCGGGTGAATGTGTCGGTATGTGCGGTTGCGCCCAGTTTCATGACTTGCCCTCCATCGCCATCATGGCTTGCCGCGCGATCACCACGCGCTGCACGTCACTGGCCCCTTCATAAATCCGCAAGGCTCTGATTTCGCGATAGAGTTTTTCGACCATCGCACCAGAGCGCACGCCCTCACCACCAAAGAGCTGCACCGCCTTGTCGATCACAACCTGCGCCGCCTCGGTCGAGAACAGCTTGGCCATCGCCGCCTCGCGCGTCACACGCGCAGCACCGCTGTCCTTGGTCCATGCGGCCCGGTAGACCAATAGGGCCGCCGCATCCACATCCAGCGCCATATCGGCGATATGCCCCTGCACCATCTGCAAATCAAAGAGCGGCGCACCCTGCACGTGACGCTCTGTGACACGTTGCAAGGCCTCGTCCAATGCGCGACGCGCAAAGCCCAGCGCCGCCGCCGCCACCGTGGAGCGGAACACATCCAGTACTGACATGGCAATGCGGAACCCCTGCCCCGGCGCGCCGATCATGGCGCTTGCGGGGATACGCACATCCGTAAACCGCAAGGTTGCCAGCGGGTGCGGCGCGATGGTCTCCAGCCGCTCCACCACCTCAAATCCGTCCAGATCCGGCGTCACAATAAAGGCCGAAAGCCCCTTGGCCCCCGGTGCCTCACCCGTGCGGGCAAACAACGTGTAGACATCGGCAATCCCACCATTGGAGATCCAAGTCTTTTCACCATTCAAAACATAGTCATCGCCATCACGCACCGCCGTCATGGTGGAGTTCGCCACATCCGACCCCGATTGCGGCTCCGTCAGCGCAAAAGCGGCAATCACCGCACCGCTGCGGGTTTTGGGCAGCCACGCCGCCTTCTGCGCATCGGTCCCGAACAGCGAGATCGCCCCGGTGCCAAGCCCCTGCATGGCAAAGGCAAAATCCGCCAGCCCGTCGTGACGCGCAAGGATCTCACGTGACAGACAGAGCTTGCGTACATCAAGGCTCTCACCGCCCTCCCCCTCGCCCGTGGGCCGCAAAACGCCTGCCGCGCCAAGGTCGGCCACCAGCTTGCGACAGGCTGCATCGGTGTCACCGTGATCGATCGCCAGCCCGGAGGCCACGGCCTCAACCTGCGCCGCCCAGTCGCGGTGCTCTTGGTCAAAAAAAGGCCAATTCAGAAAACTCTGGTCCGCCACGTTATCTTCCCCGTTGTTTTCATCTTCTTGTTAAATATCCTCGCCGAAGGCGAAACACGGCGCTCTCAGTCGCCTTCAAACACTGGCCGCTCTTTGGCGACAAAGGCCTCGTAGGCACGGCGGAAATCATTGCCCTGCATGCAGATCGCCTGCGCCTGCGCCTCGGCCTCGATGGCTTGTTCAAGGCTCATGGACCATTCCTGCGCCAGCATGGTCTTGGTCATGCCATTGGCAAACGTCGGCCCCTGCACGATGCGCTCCGCCATCTTCATGGCTTCCGCCTCCAGCGCGTCGCCCGTCACCACGCGGTTGAAAAACCCCCAGCGTTCGCCTTCTTCGGCTCCGAGCGAACGCCCCATATAGAGCAGCTCCGCCGCGCGGCCCTGACCGATGATCCGAGGCAACATCGCACAGGCCCCCATGTCACAGCCCGCAAGCCCCACACGGTTGAACAAAAAGGCCACCTTTGCCTCAGGGGCGGCAATGCGCAGATCGCTGGCCATCGCCATGATCGCACCGGCCCCGGCACAGATACCATCCACCGCCGCAATCACCGGCTTGGTGCAATTGAGCATCGCCTTCACCAGATCCCCGGTCATGCGGGTGAAGGCCAAAAGCTCCTTCATGTTCATCTTGGTAAGTGGGCCGATGATGTCATGCACATCGCCGCCAGAGGAAAAATTGCCGCCATTGGGCACGATCACCACCGCATGCACCTCGTCCGAATAGGGCAGTGCCCGGAACCAGTCGCGCAGCTCGGCATAGCTGTCGAAAGTCAGTGGGTTTTTACGCTCTGGCCGATTGAGTGAAATGCGGGCAATGCCGCCCTCGATGGTGCAATTGAAATAGGTTGTGTCGTGCAGGCTCATGTGAGGTCGTCCTTAGAAGTCTGGTTTGCGCCTATGGGCTGGATCTGATCCAGAAGCGCGCTCATATCCGTGATGTCATCTGCGCCAAGGCCCGCCATC
Source organism: Tritonibacter mobilis F1926 (assembly GCF_000376545.2). Lineage (NCBI taxonomy): Bacteria > Pseudomonadati > Pseudomonadota > Alphaproteobacteria > Rhodobacterales > Paracoccaceae > Tritonibacter > Tritonibacter mobilis. Next base: position 563,413 of record NZ_CP015230.1, on the reverse strand, counting down.
ATCTCATCGATCCATGCCTCATGCTCGGCGGCAAGGCGGGCGAACTCTGCCTCACCCGCAGGGGTCAGGCGCGCCACCTGCGCACGGCGATCTCCGGGCACCGCAACCCGCAGCGCGAGGCCATCGTCGGTCAGCCGATCCACGATGCCTGTTACATTGCCGTTGGAGACGCGCAGAAACTGCGACAGCTGGCTCATCTTGAGGCCTTCGGGATTGCGCGACAGCGCCGACATCACATCAAAACGCGGCAGCGTGGTATTGTGGCGATCCCGCAAGCGGCGGCGCAACTCGGCCTCGATACTGCCAGAGGTCTTCAAGAGTTTCAGCCACAGACGCAGACGGGCCTTGGAGGCCGCATCGCGGACCTCTGCGCGCGGGTTTGCGCTGCTCATATCTCGCCCCCCGTCAGGGCCAAGGCATGGCCGTTGACCGAGGCCGCACCGCTCGACGCCAACCACAGCGCCGCATCCGCAACTTCCACCGGCTGCACAAAACGCCCCTGCGGATTGTCCGCCTTGAGCGCGCCCGCCGCGTCCTCGGCGCTCATGCCCGTCTTGGCGCGGATATTGTCGATACTGCGTTGAAGCATCGGCGTTTCCACAAACCCCGGACAGATCGCATTCACGGTAATGCCGGTACGGGCCAGTTCCTTGGCCAGACCGCGGGTCAGCCCCACCACCGCATGTTTTGCAGCGCAATAGGCGCTGACATAGGGGTAGCCTTTGAGCCCGGCGGTTGAGGCCACCGCGATCATGCGCCCGCGTCCTGCTTCCTTCATGCCCGGCAGCACCGCCTGCCAGAGGTTCACCACGCCGTTGAGGTTCACCGCCATCATGGCATTCAGCATCTCTGGCTGCATCTTGGCAAAAGGCACGCTTTCGGCGGCACCCGCATTGGCAAGTGCCACGCTAACCGGCCCGCGTGCAGCCGCCGCGCGCGCCACGGCGGATGTGACGCTCGCTGCGTCGGTCACATCGCAGACCTCATAAGGAAGCCCCTGCTCAACAAGGGTTTTCTCTGTGCGTCCCATCAGGGTGACCGTGGCCCCCGCTGCGGCAAAGGCCTGCGCGCAGGCCGCCCCCACTCCCGTGCCACCGCCGGTAATCAGGATGTGTTCTTGGCTCAAATCTCTGCTCATGCGCGCAAGCTCTCCGCTTCTTTGTCCGCCAACCGCCAGCTTTGATCGCGGCCCGCCTGATAGGGCAACGGCCAGTCCGGAGCGGCGCGGTCGCCGATCTTGGTCCCCTCACGCAGAGTCCAGTAGGGATCGGCCAGATGCGGGCGACCCACGGCCACCAGATCGGCCCGGCCCGCCATCAGGATCGAATTGGCGTGATCGGCCTCAAAGATATTGCCCACCGCCATGGTGCAGATCCCCGCCTCATTGCGAATCTGGTCAGAGAAGGGCGTCTGGAACATACGACCATAGACGGGGTTGGCATCGATGGTGGTCTGACCGGCAGACACGTCGATCAGATCCACCCCCGCCTCCCAGAAGGCACGAGCGATCTTAACCGCCTCGTCCGGGGTGACGCCATCCTCGCCCACCCAGTCATTGGCGGAGATGCGCACCGACATCGGTTTGCCCTCGGGCCAGACCGCGCGCATGGCGGCAAAGACTTCCAGCGGGTAGCGCAGACGGTTTTCAAGACTGCCGCCGTATTCATCGCCGCGCTGGTTAGAGACCGGCGACAGGAACGAAGAGATCAGATAGCCATGGGCCGCGTGCAGCTCGATCATGTCGAACCCCGCACGATCCGCCATCTCAGCCGCGCTCACGAATTGATCGCGGACCTCGTCCATCTCGGCGCGGGTGATTTCGCGCGGGGTGGCGTTCTGGTCGGACCATGGGATCGCAGAGGCGCTGACGATATCCCAATTGCCCTCTGGCAGCGGCGCATCCATCTCGTCCCAACCGAGCTGAGTGGAGCCTTTGCGCCCCGAATGACCGATCTGGCAGCAGATCTTGGCATCCGTCTGCGTATGTACGAAATCGGCAATGCGGGACCAAGCGGCCTCATGTTCCGGTGCATAAAGGCCCGGACAGCCGGGGGTAATGCGGCCCTCTGGCGAAACGCAGGTCATTTCCGTGTAGACCAGCCCGGCACCACCCTTGGCCCGCTCGCCATAATGGACCAGATGCCAGTCAGTCGGGCAGCCATCCACGGCTTTGTACTGTGCCATGGGAGAGACGACGATGCGGCTCTTGAGGTCCATGTCGCGCAGGCGGAAGGGCGCAAACATCGGCGCGCGCAGCGGCGCATCCTTGGGCGCACCGGCCTGGGTCATGAACCAGCGTTCCGCACTCTCAAGCCAGTCCTTGTCGCGAGCGCGTAGGTTTTCATGGCTGATGCGCTGGCTGCGGGTCAGCATCGAATAATTCAACTGCACCGGATCAAGATCAAGATAGCGCTCTACCCGCTCGAACCACTCCATTGAATTGCGTGCCGCAGACTGCAAGCGCAGCACCTCAAGACGGCGCTGGTCTTCGTATTCGTCAAAGGCGCTTTGCAGGTCAGGCTTTTCATGCAGCAGATCGGCCAGCGCGATGGCGGATTCCAGCGCCAGTTTCGATCCCGATCCGATGGAGAAATGCGCCGTCGCCGCCGCATCGCCCATCAGCACCACATTTTCATGGCTCCATTTTTCGCACAGAACCCTTGGGAAACGAATCCAGGCCGAGCCGCGAATGTGGTTGGCATTGGTCATCAGCGCGTGACCACCCAGATGATCCTTAAAGATCTCTTCGCAGACCTTGATGCTCTCCTGCTGGCTCATGGAGCCAAAGCCAAAGGCGTCAAAGGTCTCTTGCGTGCATTCCACGATGAAGGTCGCGGTGTCGTCATCGAACTGGTAGGCATGCGCCCAGACCCAGCCGTGCTCGGTTTCCTCAAAGATGAAGGTGAACGCATCCTTGAAGGTCTGGTGGGTGCCCAGCCAGACAAAGTTACACAGACGCGTGTCCACATCCGGTTTGAACGTCTCTGCATAAAGGCTACGGGTGCGGGAATTGAGCCCATCGCTTGCAACAACCAGATCGTAGTCCTTGCGATAATCCTCGGCACTTTTTGCTTCGGTCTCAAACTGCAAATCGACGCCCAATTCGCGTGCACGCTCTTGCAGCAGGATCAACAGCTGCTTGCGTCCAATGCCGCAGAACCCGTGGCCAGAGGACACCTGCCGCGTGCCTTTGAAATGCAGTGCCACGTCGTCCCAATAGGCAAAATGCGCCCGGATCGACTGCGCACTTGTGGCGTCATTGGCGGCGAGATTGTCGAGCGTCTCATCCGACAGCACCACACCCCAGCCAAAGGTGTCATCGGCGCGGTTGCGCTCGATCACGGTGACGTCGTGACCGGGATCGCGCAGCTTCATCGAGATCGCGAAATACAGGCCCGCAGGCCCCCCTCCCAAGCATGCAATGCGCATCTGATCCTCATCCCCAATTCGGTTATTGATGGGAGAAGGTTCTGCGCATCTCAAAACAATTTCAAGCTTGAAATTTCTATTTTTAAAGTATTAACTGTGACGCCGCGTCAAATACCCTCGGACACGCGCCCATCACCATGCAGATTAATGCGTTGTTTTTACTAGAAATAACCTGCGTCACCACAACCAAAACAACGCTCTGATTGCGATACGCCCCCCTTTCAGCACCCCATAGGTTTCACATGCAGGGCGTCATCCGGCGCGGGCTTTGTCCACCACTTCTCCGAGTCGCGTGGTGAGCCGCGCTCTACCAGACCCCGGTTTCAGCGAGCATCGGCCATGAACTTGCTAGCGGCGCAGGCCCCGGAAGCGCGTGGTCGCAATACCAGATCTCCTCAGGCTGCACGTCCACGATCCGCTCTGCGCCCTGAAAGCGCGCCACACGGTCGGGGGTCCAATCAACCGTGGCCAATCCAGTGAGAAAGATCCCGGCCCCGCTGCTGAAATCGGGGATAAACAGCCCAACGCGCCCGTCGGCCTCGATATTGCCAAGCGTGTTGAAGAAGCGGTTGCCCGAAAAATCCGGAAACGACAGCGAACCATCGGCATTGATCGTCAGAAATCCGGGCCGCCCGCCGCGATGCGAGGCATCGATGCCATCGGCTGGATCGTCCGACATCTCCGCCGCGCGCGAGGCGATAAAGAAGGTATCGGCCTGCGCCACCAAGGCGCGGCTGCGCGCGTCCCAATCGGGCAGTGCGGTCGCCACCGGCGCGGGCGGATTGGCGGGCCACAACAGATCGCGCGTCTGGATATACTGCGGACAATTGCCAAAGCTCAGGTCCACAGCGATCTCGAACCCCTCGCTATTGACCGCACGAATGGTGCCATTCATCCGGTTGCGACGACGGCTGGACAGCTCCATGCCAACCACGCCCACTTTCGCACCGGGCCGGACATCGAGCCAGAGTGTATCGCCCAGCACCGGCCGTGCCCCCACCGCAAGACGCCGAGGATCGCGTGCACGCAGGAACCCGACCTCGCCCACCGCAGGCGTCGCCCAAACCTGTCCCCGCGCATCCAGCAGGCCGAGGAACAGCACCGGCAGGCTCTCGAAGAAATCGCGGTGCTGTTGCGGCATTTCCGGACGGATGGCATGGGCCACCCGCTCTCGATAACTCTCTGCCACACCCGCCCGGCGTTGCAGGATCAGCTCACCTGCGTGAAAGACATGGTTTGCACGGGACATGCGGGCGCTCCTCAGGCGATTTCGGGAATGAGGGAGGCCTGCATCGGCACAAAGCCCTTGATGCCCTGCACCCGGTCGATCCACGCCCGCACCAGAGGATAGTCCGCAAGGCTCACGCCCCCTTCCGGCGCATGGGCGATATAGGCGTAGACCGCGACATCGGCGATCGTGGGGCTATCGCCCACAAGGAAATCCCGCCCCGCGATCATCCCCTCCATCAGACCAAGGAATGCGTGGCTGGCCTCGCGGGCTGCACCCGTCTCGGGCGTGTCTCCCGCGCCGATCAATGTTCGCCACCGCGCGCGTGAGGGGCCGGTTGCCACATGCGACACTGTCAGCGACAACCAGCGCTGCACCTCGGCAGCGGGTTTGGGCGCAGTCGGCAACCAATCGGTCGCCGCACCATAGGCCTGCACCAGATAGACAAGGATCGCATTGGAATCCGCAACCAGAGTGCCGTTGTCGTCAATCACCGGCACCTGACCCAACAGGTTGAGCTCTAAAAACTCCGACGCTTTATGCGCGCCCTTCAGCAGGTCGACCTCAATGAGCTCATACGGCAGATCTAGGATCGACAGCATCATCTCCACCCGGTGGCAGTGACCAGAGAGCGGGTGGCGGTAGAATTTGATCGGGGCGGCGTTGGCGGGGAAATCGGGGGTCATCTGGTTTTCCTCAGAGGTCAAAGGCCAAGATCGCTCAGGCTCGGGTGGTCGTCAGGGCGACGTCCCAGCGGCCAGTGGAACTTGCGATCTGCTTCGGTGATGGGATGTTCGTTGATGGAGGCATGGCGTTCTTCCATCAGACCGTTCTCGTCAAACTGCCAGTTTTCGTTGCCATAGGCGCGGTACCAATGGCCGCTGTCGTCGCGATATTCATAAGCGTAGCGCACCGCGATCCGGTTGTCGTCAAAGGCCCAAAGCTCCTTGATCAGCCGATACTCCAGCTCGCGCGCCCATTTTCGGGTCAGAAAGGCCTCGATCTCGGTCCGGCCGACGGGAAACTCAGCGCGGTTGCGCCAGCGGCTATTGTGCGTATAGGCCAGCGTCACCTTGGCGGCGTCCCGGCTGTTCCAGCCGTCCTCGGCAAGGCGTACTTTCTCGATTGCGCTTTCACGGGTGAAGGGCGGCAGCGGTGGGCGGGGCGTGAGGGTCATTTTGATCTCCAGTTGTGGCGCGGTGGTCAGCGCCTCTGGTGACAGAGATAAATCACCCCGTTGTGTAAAATAATACGACATGAAAGAAAGAGATAATTTCAGATTTCGATAGCAATCAGGACAAAATCCATGGACCGCGTTCAAAGCATGCAGGTGTTTGTCGCCGTGGCGGAGGAAGAGGGCTTTGCCGCCGGGGCCCGCCGGGTGGGCCTGAGTGCGCCATCGGCCACACGGGCGATCAACGGCTTGGAGGCGCAACTGGGTGCGCGGCTTTTTACCCGCACCACCCGGCGCCTGCACCTGACCGATGTGGGACGGCGCTATCTGGACGATGTGCGCCATATCCTGACTTCCTTGCAGGCCGCCGATGATGCGGCGCGCGGGGCAGCCAGCGCGCCGGTGGGACTGCTGCGGCTGACCTGCCCCAATGAGTTCGGGCGGATATATATCCTGCCGATCCTGCTGGACTATCTCGATCAATACCCGGAGATGCGGGCCGAGCTGGTACTATTGGACCGGGTGGTGAATATCGTCGAAGAGGGCTTTGACGTGGCCCTGCGGATCGGGCATCTGCCGTCCTCAACGCTGTCAGCGGTCAAAGTTGGCGCGGTGCGCCGGGTGGTCTGTGCTGCGCCCTCCTACCTTGAGAGATACGGCACGCCAGTGATTCCGGCAGACCTTGCTGCGCATCGCATCGTGGCGATCAACGCGGTCTCTTCCGCGACGGAGTGGAGGTTTGGCACCGACCAACAAGACGCCGTGCGCATCACGCCGCAGCTCTGTGTCAGTACCGTTGCGGCCGGGCTGGACGCTGCACGCGCAGGCTGGGGCATCTGCCGGATGCTGTCCTATCAGGCCGGACGCGATGTGGCTGCGGGACATCTCGCCTGCCTACTGGAGGAGTTTGAGCCAGACAGCATGCCGATCCATTTGGTCCATGCAGAGGGGCGGCGCGCACCGGCAAAGGTACGCAGCTTTATCGATTTTGCCCGCGACCGGCTGCGCGCGGACCCCGTCCTTCAGGCGTTATCATCCAGCAAAGGCTGTGGGCTGAGCGCTTAAAAATCTAAGCCAAAATCGACTGTGCGCGCCGAATGCGTCAGCGCCCCCGAGGAGATATAGTCCACGCCTGTGGCCGCAATCGCCGCCACCGTGTCGCGTTTGACGTTGCCGCTGGCCTCCAGCGCCAGACGTCCGGCGTTGATCTGGACTGCCTCGCGCAGCTGATCCGGCGTCATATTGTCCAAGAGCACCACGGAAGCACCGCCGACCTCTAGGACCTCACGCAGCTGATCCAGCGTGTCCACTTCGATTTCCACCGCCATCATATGGCTGGCATGCGCCTTGGTGGCGTCCAGCACCGCGCGGATACCGCCCGCAGCCGCGATATGGTTGTCCTTGATGAGGATCGCATCCGAGAGCGAATAGCGGTGATTGAACCCACCGCCATGCAACACTGCGAGCTTTTCCACCATGCGCAGGCCAGGCGTGGTTTTGCGAGTGCAGGTGATGCGCGCCTCGGTGCCGCGCGTCTCAGCCACCATGGCTGCTGTCAGGGTGGCGATTCCAGTCAAGCGACCGGCAAAGTTCAGCGCCACCCGTTCGCCCATCAGGATCGAGGCTGCTTTGCCCTCGATCTCCATCAGCACATCGCCGGGCTGACAGGCGGCCCCATCTGCAACGAGGGTGTTCACCCGCAGGTTGGCATCGACCAGCCGGAACGCAAGTGCCGCTACCTGCATGCCAGAGACCACGGCCTCCTCGCGGGCGCGCAGGCGTGCGGAATAGGTCACATCGTCCGGGATCACCGCGCGGGTGGTCACATCGCCATAAGAGCCGAGGTCCTCCATCAGGGCGGATTTGACCAGGGGGTCGAGGATCAGGTCAGGCAAAGTGGCAAAACTCATGGGGTCTCCGGCTGGGGTAAAGGCGCTTCAAGCAAGCTGTCGCGCAGCGTCTTGGCCGCATCCCAGGTCAGACGGGAGCGGTGCGCGAGAGCAGGCAAGGTTTCGGGGAAATCGGACCGCTCATGCGCGCCACGGCTTTCTTCGCGCAGCAATGCGGCGGCGGCGATCATGGTGGCGGCGGTGCAGATGTTTTGAAAGCTCTCGCAGGTGGGTTGTTTGGCGCAAAGGGCCGCAATCTCGCGCAGTGCTGTGCGCAGCCCATCAGCGTTGCGCACAACACCAACATTGCGGGTCATGCATTGACGCAGGGATGCCACAAGCGCGGGATCAGCCCCCGCGCCGCCGGGGGGCAACTCAAGATCAACCGGCGCAGCCTCGCGGAGTGCGCTAAGCTTCTGTGCAATATCTTCCGCCGCGCGACGGGCATAGACCAGCGCCTCCAAGAGACCATTGGAGGCCAGACGATTGGCGCCATGCAGCCCCGTCGAGGCACATTCGCCACAGGCCCAAAGCCCCGCAAGCGAGCTGCGCCCGTCCAGATCGGTGGCAATTCCGCCCATATGGTAATGCGCGGCGGCGGCCACCGGGATCGGCTCCTGCGTGGGGTCGATGCCATTGCGCGCGCAGGCACTGCTGACCGCCGGGAACAGCGTGGTGATGTCCGCGCCGATTGCAGCCCGCGTATCCAGAAGTGGGCGCTTGCCCGCCTGCGACTGCGCAAAGATCGCCCGCGCGACCACATCGCGCGGCGCAAGCTCCGCGTCGGGATGTTCGTCCAGCATGAACCGCGCGCCGGCGGCATTCACAAGGATCGCGCCCTCACCGCGCAACGCCTCGGTGGCCAGCGGGGCCGGGTCCTCGCCCACATCCATCGCCGTGGGGTGGAACTGTACGAATTCCGCATCGGCAATCTCGGCACCGGCGCGGGCGGCCATACCAAGCGCCTGCCCTCGGATGCGTGGAGGGTTGGTGGTGATCGCATAAAGCCCGGCGCTGCCGCCGCCAGCCATCAAGACAGCACTGCCGCGCAGTAGCACCGCAGCTGATCCTTCTGGCGCTGAAGAGGTCAAGCGCACGCCGCTAACGGTGCCATCGCGAACCTCCAGCCCTTCGGCCAGCACCCCTTCGATCACCTGGATCGAGGGCGTCGCGCGGACCCGTTCGATGAGGGCGCGCATGATCTCGGCCCCGGCCTGATCGCCCTTGACCCGCACCACGCGGGCAAAACTATGCGCCGCCTCGCGCGACATCACATAGCCGCCGTCCTCGGTACGATCAAAGGGCGCGCCAAGCGTGGTGAGGTCAAGGATATGCTCGCGTGCCTCGCGGGTGACCAATGCGGCGACCTCGGCATCCACAGTGCCAGCACCGGCGCGGGTGGTATCAATGGCATGCGCCTCGGGACTGTCGCCCGCATCCATCGCCGCCGCCACGCCGCCCTGCGCCCAGGCCGAGCTTGCCCCCTGCCCCAACGGATCAGGCGAGATCATCACCACCGGACGCGGTGCCAGCGTCAATGCCGCGTAAAGCGCCCCCAGCCCGGCGCCGATGATGACGATGCGGTTGCTCTGGATGTCCTGAGAGCTTTCCATACGGCGCTTAGATGCCCAGCTTGCGCGACAGGTCGATCATCGCCTGCACCGCGTGACGGGCTTTTTCGGCCATCTCGGCCTCAACCTCAACCTGACCTTCCATGGAGTGCAGCGACCACAGGACCTTTTCCAGCGTGATCTTCTTCATATAGGGGCACATGTTGCAGGGGCCGACAAACTCGACCTCGGGAAGCTCATCCGCGATATTGGACGCCATCGAGCATTCGGTAATCAGCAGCGCCTTTTCCGGTTTTTCATCGGTCACATATTTCAAGATACCGCTGGTGGAGCCGGAGAAATCGGCCTCCGCCACCACATCCGGCGGGCATTCCGGGTGGGCGATCAGCCGGGTGCCGGGGTTCCATTCGCGGAAATCGCGCAGATCCTGGGCAGAGTATTGCTCGTGCACGATGCAGGAGCCTTCCCACCAGACCACGTTCTTATGCGGCACATCGCGGGCCACGTTCTGCGCCAGATATTGATCCGGCGTCATGATGACCGTGTCGCTCTCCATCGCGCCGACGATCTGCGCCGCGTTGGAGGAGGTGCAGCAAATGTCAGAGGCCGCTTTCACCTCGGCAGTGGTGTTCACATAGGATACCACCGGCGCACCGGGATACCGGCGGCGCATCTCCTCGACCCCTTCGGCGGTGATCGATTCCGCAAGGCTGCAGCCTGCTTCTATATCGGGCATCAACACCGTTTTGGAAGGGCTCAGGATCTTGGAGGTTTCGGCCATGAAATGCACGCCGCATTGCACGATCACATCCGCCTCGACTTCGGTGGCCTTGATCGCCAGCTGCAGGCTGTCGCCGACAAAATCGGAAATGCCGTGGAAAATCTCGGGCGTCATGTAGTTATGGCCAAGGATCACCGCGTTGCGCTTGGCCTTCAGCTCATTGATCGCCTTGACGTATGGGGCATAGAGCACCCAATCGACGGGCGACACCACGCGGGACATGCGCTGATAGATATCAGACATGGACTCGGCGAGTTCGGGGTTCGGAGTGAGATCGTAGTGCTGGGACAATGCGCTGCGCAGCACGGGAATATCGAGCGACATGGCTGGGTTTTCCCCTCGTATGGTCGCGGGCCGCCTGAAGATCGTAACGGCACCGAAAAATCGGACGCGGTTGTGGAAGAGCGCTCGCGTCCGGTCACGCCTCGCATAGTACCATGCGAGTATGGGCCTGTGCATACCCGCAGGACCCTGACCGTGCAAGCATCCGCCCACCCGTCACCACACCAAGCGTCACATTTTCGTCATGCCCATGGACGCGGCGGCGCGGATCGCGCAATCAGAGGGAGATTGCAGAAGTATCGCCGCACATATGCGGCCTATACTGCACCCATGATTTGTCCCAGAACGAGGATCGCCATGAAACGCATGTTGTCTCTTGCCCTTGCCCTCGCGCCGCTTTCGGCGTGGGCCTCTCCCGATCCGGCGGACTGGCCCACTGTGCTGGAGGAAGCGCAGGGTCAGACCGTGCATTGGCATGCGTGGGGAGGCTCCACCGCGACCAATGATTTTATCGCATGGGTCGGGGAACGGCTCGCGGACGACTACGACATCACGCTCACTCATGTGAAACTGGAAAACACTGCCGATGCGGTGACGCGGGTGCTGACAGAGAAATCCGCAGGTCAGGACGAGGATGGTGCGGTGGACCTGATCTGGATCAACGGCGCCAATTTCGCCTCCATGAAAGACGCCGATCTGCTGTTTGGCCCCTTCGCCGAGGCGCTGCCGAACTGGCAGTATGCCAACACGGAGAACAGCACCCTGACGCATGATTTTACCGTCCCGACCGAGGGCTATGAGTCCCCATGGGCGATGGCGCAGGTGGTGTTTATGCATGACACCAAAGACCTGCCCGAACGCTTAGGCTCTATGGATGCGCTCTTGGACTGGGCCCGCAAACACCCCGGCCGCTTCACCTATCCGCAGCCGCCGGATTTCCTCGGCACCACTTTCCTGAAACAGGCACTGGTCGACCTGAGCGACAACCCCAAGGCGCTCTCTGAGCCCGTCAATGAAGACAATTATGTCGAGGTGACTGCGCCGCTGTGGGCTTTCATTGAGGAGCTGACGCCGCTGTTGTGGCGTGAGGGACGCGCCTACCCACCCACCGGCCCGCGCCAACTGCAACTGATGAACGATGATGAGATTGATCTCGCGATTTCCTTCAGCCCCGGCGAGGCCAGTACCGCAATCGCCAATTATCAACTGCCTGAAAGCGTGCGCACTTTCGTGCTCGACAAGGGCACCATCGGCAATGCGTCCTTCGTGGCGATCCCTTATAATTCAGGTTCCAAGGCTGCATCCATGGTGGTGGCAAACTTCCTGATGTCGCCGGAGGCCCAGTTGCGCGCCCAAGACCCCGAGGTGCTGGGCTATGGCACCGTGCTTGATATGAACGCCTTGCCGGTTCAGGATCGCGCCGCCTTCCGCACGCTGGATCTGGGAATTGCGACGCTTTCGCCAGAGGAACTCGGCGCTGTGCAGCCGGAACCACATCCGAGCTGGATGACCCGGATTTCCGAGGATTGGGTGGCCCGCTATGGCGTTGGCAACTGAGCCTTAGATCGCAACCTCTGTGCGCCCCTCCCTTGCCCTGCCCCCGGTCCTGCCGCTGCTGACCATATTGGTTCTCATCGGGCCTGTTCTGGCCGGGCTGTGGGGCACCATTAGCGCGGCCTTCGGACATCTGCCGGTGGCGGGGCTGCAGGGGCCGTCGCTGACGCCGTTTCAGACGCTGTGGGAATGGCCGGGGCTGTCGGCCTCGGTGCGTCTCAGCCTTGTAACGGGCGGGCTTGCCACATTTCTTTCGCTGGCGATCACGCTGCTGCTGCTCGCAGGTTGGTCCGGTACGCGTCCCTTTCGTGCGGTCCTGCGGCTGTTGTCGCCGCTTTTGTCGGTACCGCATGCCGCCGCCGCCTTTGGGCTGATGTTCCTGATCCAACCTTCGGGCTGGATTTCTCGCGCGCTCAGCCCGTGGCTCACGGGCTGGCAGCGCCCGCCCGATGTGTTGTTGGTGCAGGACCCGATGGGCCTAGCGATGACGCTGGGGCTGGTGGTCAAGGAGGTGCCATTCCTGCTGCTGATCAGCCTCGCGGCCCTTAGCCAGATCGACACCCAAGGCCGCCTGCGCGTTGCCATGGCGCTTGGATATGGGCGCATGGCCGCATGGATATTTGGCGTGCTGCCCGCGCTTTATGCTCGCATTCGTCTGCCGGTCTATGTGGTGCTTGCCTACTCCATGTCGGTGGTCGATGTGGCGGTGATCATTGGGCCCAACACGCCGCCGCCGCTGTCCGTACAGATCGTGCGCTGGATGGGAGAGCCGGACCTTACGCTGCGCACGCTCGCCTCGGCGGCGGCATTGCTGCAACTGGCACTGGTCATTGGCGCGCTTCTGCTCTGGCACGGGGGGGAACGTGCGCTTGCCGCACTGGGCCGACGTCTGATCTACCGCGGGCCGCGCCTGTCGCGGGATGGCCTCTGGCGCGCATTTGGTCTGATAACGTCTTTGCTCTGTGTGGGGCTGGTTCTGGCCGGGCTTGCGGGGTTGCTGGTCTGGTCTTTTGCCGCCAGATGGAGCTTTCCCGACGTTCTCCCCGACGGCTTTAGCCTGCGCAGTTGGCAGCGCAACGGCCCCGCCGCGCTAGAGACGCTCACGACAACCTTTGCCATTGCCCTTGCCGCGACCCTTGCCGGGCTGATCCTGACGCTGGGGTGTCTTGAAACCGAAGAGCGCCGCAATCTGCGCCTCACGCGCAAGGGGCTTTGGCTGTTGTATTTGCCGCTTTTGGTGCCACAGACCGCCTTCCTGCCGGGCATGCAGACGCTTTTGCTGGGCTTTGGCATCGACCGCACGCTCTGGGCGGTGATGCTCGCGCATCTGGTCTTTGTGCTGCCCTATCTGCGCCTGTCCCTCGAAGGCCCCTACAAGGCGTGGGATGCGCGCCTTGGTGCGGTGGGCGCGGCGATGGGGGCCTCTCCGAGCCGTATTTTCCTGACCCTGCGGCTGCCGATGCTCTTGGCCCCGGTGATGACTGCGCTGGCGGTGGGTATGGCGGTCTCGGTCGGGCAATATCTGCCGACGCTCTTGGTGGGCGGCGGGCGCATCCAGACTCTCACCACCGAGGCCGTCGCCCTTGCTGCTGGTGGCGACCGCCGTGCCATTGGCCTATACGGGCTGTTGCAAACGGCGGCGGCACTATTGCCATTTGTGCTCGCGCTGACCCTGCCGCTGATCGTCTGGCGCAACCGGAGAGGACTGCAACATGGCTGAGAGCCTGAGACTGCGCGCCCTGCGCATCAAACACGGCAACCGCCCCTTGCTGGAACTCGACCTCACCGTGCCCCCCGCCACCATCCTGAGCGTGATGGGACCATCAGGCGTGGGCAAATCCACTCTGCTCGCGGCGATCACCGGGCAGATGAGCGCGGATTTCAGCCTTGAGGGCGAGATCCTCCTGAATGGCCGCGACCTCTGCCCCCTGCCCCCACAGGCGCGCCGTGTCGGCATCCTGTTTCAGGATCACCTGCTGTTCCCGCACCTGAGCGTCGGGGCCAACCTCGCCTTTGGCCTCGCGCCGCAGGTCCGAGGCCGCGCCCGTCGCACGCGCATCAAAGACGCACTGGCAGAGATCGGCCTTGAAGGCTTTCACGACCGCGACCCGGAGACGCTCTCGGGTGGTCAGAAAGCCCGCGTAGCGCTGATGCGAATGCTGCTCTCCGAGCCGGATCTATTGTTGCTGGACGAGCCGTTTTCCCGACTGGACGCCACCCTGCGCAGCCAGATGCGCGATCTGGTGTTCACCTTCGCCCGCGACCGCGCGCTGCCGGTGCTGATGGTGACACATGACGCCGCAGACGCCGAGGCCGCAGGGGGGCCGGTTGTTCAGTTGGAGCCGTGAGGGGCTGGGGCGAAACATACGAGACTATCCGGGGCCGTAAGGCAAAGCCGCACGGCCCGCGCCTGACCTTCCCCCCGGGAAGGCGCTTTCGCACCTCCCCAAGGTCAGGCACGGGCCTTATGTTTCTACTGTCATAGAAAAAGAAGGTAAGCTTTCGGGTGGACTTGAAGGTCCCCCATCAAATGTCGTTCCGAGTAGGTACCTCACCGCCGCATTCACATTTTCAACAGCTTCGGGTGCAACGGCAAGGCCTCCCAAAATAGTTGAAACGATAACAAGCGCTCCAATTATTTTTCTCCACGAAGGATCGTCTTTGACAAGTTCGGCTTGCGCGGACAAAAGGTATTCTTCGATCCTCTCACGATCGTCGCTATTCAAACGACTGTCGTTGGAAATCAGAAATATTGCACGTTCGACATAATTGCCGATAACTGTCAAATCAACACCGGACGGTTTGAGCACCTCTCGATCCTCTTCCAACCGTCTCCAGAAGTATTTTTCTGCTAGGTCATGTTGACAAATGGCGCACCCAGAGCCGGATGGATGTGATGTCGATGAACCCGAGGTAACTTTCTGCAGTTTTGTCATACCGGGTAGCAACGCGGCGGGCGTTCTTGAGCTTATTGAAACACCGTTCGACCAGGTTTCTCAATCGATACAGCCCATGATCCACGCCGACGCGCATCTTGCGGGTCTTTCGCATCGGAATTTGGGTCAGGATATCACGTTCATTCATGTTTTTCCGAATGCGATCAGCATCATAGCCCCGATCTGCCAGTAGCACTTTCGGCTCAGGCAGATTATCAGACATGACGAGATCAAAACCAAGGTAGTCCGAAGTTTGCCCCGGTGTGATGTCTGTTCTCATGGGCAACCCGTGCGCGTTGACGCGGAGGTGGATCTTGGTCGTGAAGCCACCTCTTGAACGGCCAAAACCCTGTCTCGGAGTCCCCCTTTTGCGCCCGCTGCTTGATGATGCGCGCGAATAACAGTGCTGTCGATCATTTGGAGAGCGTTTGGAACGGCCCCGCTTTGGTTCAAGGCTTCGAGTATGTCCTCCCACAGCCCAGCCAACGTCCAGCGCCGGAATTGGCGGTAAACACTGGACCATTTGCCAAACTCTTCGGGCAAATCTCGCCAAGGTGATCCGGTGCGTGCAATCCAGAATATCCCATCCAGTACAAGGCGATGGTTGGTAGGCTTGCGCCCATTCCGGGCTCGGATCGCAAGAATGAAGTATTCAAACAGCGACCACTCGTCGTCGCTCATCAGGTTTCGGGGCAAGCTGATCTCCATAGCAGATACCAGCTTGAAACACGTCGAAGCCCCAGTGTGAATCCCTTTTGTCAACATGTCCTAAACTTACCAATGAAAGCAACCTGTCCAAATCAACGATAATCTTGCGAAGCGGAACTCCCTCGTCGTTATCCAAAATTCTTTCGCGTCGAATATTGAGATATCTAAAAATAGCTTGAATTGCGGCAGGGAGGACTATGCTCGGATGCTTGCTATGTTTCTCAAGCTCGATTGATACGCTGAATTCAGCCGCCCGGTGATACAATGGGCTATTATCAAGAAGCTCCGAAACTTTCTGAAATATCTCTGGAGCAGCATAGCGCACGGAACTTTGGAAATCTGACAATCTAGTCTCAATAGTCCTCAGGAGTGCAAGCGCTTCATCTGCTCCCACTATCCGATTGACAAGTCCCAACCCCCACAATTCGATTTCTGGCTGTTTTCTAGCAACTTCAAAAAGGAAGATCCGAACTTTCTTCAGATCTTCCTCCAGTTGTCTAACCTGATGCCAATCCATCAAGCCTCACCGCACAAACTTCTTGTGCTTCAGGCGCTTGGGCTCCAATGCGTCCGGTCCCAGACGACGTTTCTTGTCTTCCTCATAGTCTTCGAAGTTGCCCTCGAACCACTCCACATGCGCGTCACCTTCAAAGGCGAGGATGTGGGTACAGATCCGGTCGAGGAAGAAACGGTCGTGCGAGATCACCACGGCGCAGCCGGCAAAATCGACCAGCGCATCCTCAAGCGCACGCAGGGTTTCCACGTCGAGGTCGTTGGTCGGCTCGTCGAGCAGCAGCACGTTGCCGCCTTCCTTCAAAAGGCGCGCCATGTGGACGCGGTTACGCTCACCCCCAGAGAGGAGGTTCAGCTTCTTCTGCTGATCGCCGCCCTTGAAGTTGAACGAGGAACAATAGGCGCGCGAATTGACCTGCGCATCGCCCAGCTCAATAATCTCGGCGCCGCCGGAAATCGCTTCCCAGACGGTGTCATTGTCGTTGAGGTCGTCGCGGGATTGGTCAACGTACGAGAGCTTCACCGTGTCGCCATAAGTGACGGAGCCCTCGTCGGGCTGCTCCTGACCGGTGAGCATCTTAAACAGCGTCGATTTACCAGCACCGTTGGGGCCGATCACGCCGACAATGCCACCGGGCGGCAGCGAGAAGGACAGCCCTTCGACCAGCTGCTTGTCGCCATAGTGTTTGCCGAGGTTTTCGACCTCGATCACCTTGCCACCCAGACGCGGGCCATTGGGGATGACGATCTGGGCGCGCCCGACCTTTTCCCGCTCGGAGGTGTTGGCCATCTCGTTATAGGCGGCGATACGGGCCTTGGATTTGGCCTGACGGGCTTTTTGACCCTGCCGCATCCATTCGAGTTCGCGCTCCAGCGTTTTCTGCTTGGCTTTGTCCTCGCGGGCTTCTTGCTGCAAACGCTTGGATTTCTGCTCCAGCCAGCTCGAGTAGTTGCCCTCGTAAGGAATGCCGCGCCCCCGGTCGAGTTCCAGAATCCAGCCGGTGATGTCATCGAGGAAGTAACGGTCGTGGGTCACGCAGAGGATGGTGCCCTTGTAGTCGATCAGGTGCTGTTGCAGCCAGGCGATGGTTTCCGCGTCCAGGTGGTTGGTCGGTTCGTCGAGCAGCAGCATATCGGGCGCTTCGAGCAGCAGTTTACACAGCGCCACGCGGCGTTTTTCACCGCCCGAGAGATCTTTGATCGCCGCATCATCCGGCGGGCAGCGCAGCGCCTCCATGGAGACATCCACCTGACTGTCGAGATCCCAGAGGTTCTCGGAATCGATGGCGTCTTGCAGCGCGGTCATCTCTTCCATCAGCTCGTCGGTGTAATTTTCAGCCATTTCAACCGCGATCTGGTTGAAGCGGTCGACCTTGGCCTTTTTCTCGGCCACGCCCAACATGACGTTTTCACGCACGGTGAGGCTCTCGTCGAGCTGCGGCTCCTGCGGCAGGTAGCCAACCTTGGCCCCCTCAGCCGACCAGGCCTCACCGGTGAAGTCCGTATCCATACCGGCCATGATCTTCATCAGGGTCGATTTACCGGCACCGTTGACGCCGACAACACCGATTTTCACGCCGGGCAGGAAGGACAGATGGATGTTTTCAAAGCATTTCTTGCCACCCGGGTAGGTCTTGGAGACGCCCTGCATGTGGTAAACGTACTGGTAGGAGGCCATGGGATTGCTCCGTCATTAGGGGAAAGAGTTTGGCCGCTGTGATAGCGCGTGCGACGGGCAGGAGCAATCGCTGCCGTGCAGGTGCGCAAGCGGGCAAGTCATCGCGCGCCTTGCCGTAACGTCACTGACCATATTCTGACCACATTTATCTACAATTCTTCCAGACATGCAGCCCGTATCCGCAGAAGCGGAGAGTCGCAGAACGCCGGGCGAGGCAACAGGAGACCAAATATGATCGTGGCAGCACTCATCCTTGGGGTTATAAGCGGGGCATTGTCCGCGCTCAGTGCAGGGCTGTTTTTTGATGTGAGTTTTTGGCTCTGCTGTGCTATATATATGTCGACAGGGCTCTTTGTGACGGTGCTAACGCTCTTTGTTGCAACAGTTTTGCGCGCGCGGCGCGAGGACACAATGGAACGCGACGACCGGTCCATCGCCCATGCCTAAGGTGGCTTATGATCCGGCGATGTGCGGGTGTGGAAATAAGCCCTTTTTGTTTCTGGCGCGATCCCGCTCAAACAGCATCAAACACCGTCGCGTTAACCTTTTCTCAATACAATTCTGCTAGTTTAGGATGAGTGGCTTTGAACAAATCAATTAAAGATTGAACATCAAAGCACCGTAATTCGGCTTGATCTTGGGTCGAAAACTGACTGAGGGAGGATCGCAAACAATGGCTTTCGCTGGATTGCTCCTAGGCATGGTTGCCGGGCTGATCACCGCCTCCATCGGGTATATCGCATTGGATCTGTCGATCTTGATCTGCCTGCTTATCTATTCCTTCGTCGGCGCCCTCAGCACATTGAGTGTCACGCTGCTTGCGCATTTTCTGCACAACCGTTCGTCCGAGTGGGAGTCAAACTCCTCGCATGAAACCGCAGTTGGCTGACACCTGAGAGATCACTCCTCGACGCAAGTGAACACTTCTAATCCCGGTCGCCGTGGGCGGATTTAGACATCCAACTTGAACGCACATTTCGGTGATAGATGTGCCACTTCTCATGCTGGGTCATATCAGATGCGCGCCTGTCCGCCCCTGATCCTGCGCGACAACAAACCGAGTGCCGCGCAAGCCGTTGCCTTCCCCTGCTAAATCTGCGCATCAATCCGATGATGAGACATGCGTATCCCTATCTCGCGCCCGGCATGACCGTGGGCCTATTGGGTGGATCTTTTGATCCCCCCCACGAAGGTCATGTGCAGATCTCGCGCGCGGCACTGAAACGCTTTGGTCTGGATCAGTTGTGGTGGCTGGTGACCCCCGGCAACCCGCTGAAGGAAAACCCGCCTGCGTCCATGGCCCGTCGCGTGCAGGCGGCCCGCGAGATCATGGACCACCCAAAGGTGCGCATCAGCGATATCGAAGCCCGCCTCGGCACGCGCTACACCGCCCAAACTCTACGCGCCTTGCGCAAGTCTTACCCCCGCGTGCGGTTTGTCTGGCTGATGGGGGCGGATAACCTCGCTCATTTTCACCGCTGGAAAGATTGGCGCGAAATCCTCGACAGCGTTCCAGTGGGGGTTCTGGCCCGCCCCGGCGAACGCATTTCCGCCAGGCTGTCTCCGGCCGCGCGCATCTACAGTCGCTACCGCATTCCCGCCGCACAGAGCCAGCGGTTGGCGCGGGCTGATACGCCTGCCTGGTGTTTTCTCAATGTCCCAATGATCGACGCCTCATCCACCGAGATCCGCAAACGTGGTGGCTGGTCCGAATGACCCACGCCCGGCGCAACCGACGTGCCACGTCACAAAAACTTCTTGGTGATATGACCTTCAAAGCATTTGCCCTTGGCTTGGGAATTTGATTCACAATGTTCACCATGATTTCACGTCGTCGCTTCCTCAGCACCGCCCTCGCAGGTCTCGCCACCGGCCCGGCCCTCGCCAACGCCCCCGGCCTCACCCCGCGCCCCAAGGCACGCGGTGTCAGCCCCTACACCCCCGGTGCGGACGGGCTGGAGGCCATCCTCAAAGGTGCAGGGCTTTCGGGCGAAAGCGCCTGCGTGGTCGCAGATGCCCGCACCGGTCGGATACTTGAAAGCGCGCGGGGCGACGCCGCGCTCCCCCCCGCCAGCGTCGCGAAGGTTTTGACCGCGCTCTATGCGCTCGACTCGCTGGGCGCAGGCTACCGTTTCCGCACGCGCCTGATTGCCACAGGTCCACTCAGCAACGGCATCATCCAAGGCGATCTGGTATTGGCCGGAGGGGGTGATCCCACTCTCGACACCGACGCGCTAGCCGATCTTGCAGCCCAGATGAAGGCCGCCGGGGTACGCGGTATCTCTGGCCGTCTGTTGATCTGGGACGACATGCTGCCCTATGTGCGCTCCATCGACCCGGATCAGCCCGACCACATCGGCTACAGCCCCTCGGTGAGCGGTATTGCCCTGAATTTCAACCGGGTTCACTTTGAATGGAAACGCGCAGGCGGCAGCTGGGCCATCACCATGGACGCCCGCACTCAAAAATACCGCCCCGATGTCTATACTTCCAAGATGGCGCTCGCCCGTCGTGACTTGCCCGTCTACAGCTATCAGGACAAGGCAGGCGTCGATCACTGGACCGTTGCCAGCGGGGCGCTCGGCAATGGTGGCGCGCGCTGGTTGCCGGTACGCAACCCGGCGCTTTATGCAGGGGATGTCTTTCAGACGCTGTCGCGCGCAAATGGCATCTCGCTGCCCAACCCCAAAGTGACCGCCTCGCTGCCCGGCGGCAATGTCATCGCACAGATCCAAAGCGCACCCCTGCCGGACCTGCTGGAAGCGATGCTCAAATATTCCAACAACTTGATGGCCGAAATGATCGGCATGACCGCAACCGTCAATCGCGGCAGCCGTCCCTCCAGCCTCAAATCCTCCGCTCAGATCATGAACGATTGGGCGCGCAGCAACCTTGGAATGCAGCGCTGTCGGATGGTGGATCACTCTGGCCTTGGCGAAGAATCCCGCCTCACCGCAGACGATATGGTGCGCGCGTTGATCGCCTCGCGCCGCACCGGCGCGCTAAAGCCGCTGCTAAAGCCCTATTATTTCAGCGACGCCAAAGGCCGCCCCATAAAGACCCACCCGGTCAAGATCGCAGCAAAGACCGGCACGCTAAACTTCGTCTCCGGCCTTGGCGGTTTTATCACCACCCCGGACGGCAATGAGCTGGCATTCGCGATCTTCAGCGCCGATCAGCGCGCCCGGACCAAAATCAGCCGCGCCGAACGCGAACGCCCCCGCGGCGGGCGCAGCTGGAACACGCATGCCAAGAAACTACAAGAAAGCCTGCTGGACCGCTGGGGGCAGGTCTACGGCTCCTAACCCACATAAAAAAGGGGCGCTCCCTCGCGCCCCTCTCGTTCCATAAGACATCTCTTCTAACCAGAAATATCCCGGAGCGCGAGGCAGCGCCTCGCATCTCGCCCACATACACGCCTCAGACCATGTGACGTGCGCGCGAGCCCCGTTCAATCGCCGCCGCATGCAGCCGATCCACATTCAGCTCATAGCGGATCTCTTCCAGCAAACGCAGCTCACCTTCGTTCAGCTTGCCATCCGCCGCCGCCACATCGCAGGCCAGCGCATAGCAGGTCTCGGTGAGGCGCTCGGGCAGGATATCTCGCACCAAACCAAACAGCGCATCCAGCCCGTCTTCCTGCTCAAACAGGTCAAAGACCGTGCGCGAGACGGCTGCAATCCGATCCGCATCATATTCGGCAAAGATCGGCAGCATATTGACCGCATTCTGGATCTTCACCAGCTCAGCGGTGCGAATGTCCTCGTCCGATGCCGACACAGCCACCATAACCGCCACAAGGCAGTCCTGCGGGGTCAGCAACTGGATGGTCTCTTCTGTCATCTAGGGCGTCCTTTGTGCCTGAAACTGCGGATTTTCTCCTCCTCCAAGAATAAGCCCCCCCCTGCCCCGCATACAACAATGCACCGCGCGAAAAGTGGTTTTCCGCCCATGCTCAGAGAACGGCGCTTGTTGACTCACGCTGCACAGGCACAATAGAGAAGCGCGTCGGTGTGCATGGTGCCACCACACATCCCTGAAAAAGACGCTGACTGGAGTACATCATGTCTGTTCTGCGCGAAGAAGCTCTGAAGAGCAAAGCCTGGCCGTTTGAAGAAGCACGCCGTGTTCTCAAACGTTACGCCAAGGGCGCGCCAGAAAAGGGCTATGTCCTCTTTGAGACAGGTTACGGCCCTTCCGGCCTGCCCCATATCGGCACCTTTGGCGAGGTGGCCCGCACCACCATGATCAAGACCGCCTTCGAAGTGATCTCCGATATTCCGACCAAGCTGATCTGCTTTTCGGATGATCTCGACGGGATGCGCAAAATCCCCGGCAACGTGCCCAATTCCGAGAGCCTCACGGAGCATCTGCAAAAGCCGCTTACTTCGGTGCCGGACCCGTTTGGCACGCATGACAGCTTTGGCCATCACAACAACGCCATGCTGCGCCGCTTCCTCGACACCTTTGGGTTCGAGTATGAGTTTTATTCTGCGACCGAATTCTATGGCTCCGGCCAATTCGACGAGGTTTTGAAGCGCGCAGTTGAAAAATACGACGACATCATGGCGATCATGCTGAAGTCCCTGCGTGAAGAGCGCCGCCAGACCTATTCCATCTTCCTGCCGATCCACCCGGACACCGGCCGCGTACTTTATGTGCCGATGAAGAAAGTCTGCGCTGAGACCTACACCATCACCTTTGATGATGAGGACGGCAAGGAATGGACCCTGCCCGTCACCGGCGGCAATGTGAAATTGCAGTGGAAGCCTGACTTTGGCGCACGTTGGGCCGCGCTTGGCGTCGATTTTGAGATGTACGGCAAGGACCACTCCACCAATACGCCGATCTATGACGGCATCTGCCGGGTGCTGGGCCAGCGCGCGCCGGAGCATTTCACCTATGAATTGTTCCTCGATGAAAACGGCCAGAAGATCTCCAAGACCTCCGGCAACGGTGTCTCCATCGACGAGTGGCTGACCTACGCCTCGACCGAGAGCCTCGCGTATTTCATGTATCAAAAGCCCAAGACCGCCAAGCGGATGCATTTTGACGTGATCCCCAAGGCGGTGGATGAATATCACCAGCAATTGCGGGCCTATCACGGTCAGGACCTGAAGGCGCAGCTCAACAATCCGGTCTGGCACATCCACGGCGGCAACGTCCCGCAGTCGGATATGGTGGTGCCGTTCTCGATGCTCTTGAACATCGCCAGCGTCTCCAACGCCGAGGACAAGGAAACCCTCTGGGGCTTCATCAACAAATACGCGCCCGACGCCACCGCCGAGACCCATCCCGGCATGGATCAGGCCGCAGGCCATGCGGTGCGCTACTTCAATGACTTCGTGAAGCCCGCAAAAACCTACCGTCTGCCCACCGATCAGGAGCGCGCAGCCCTCACGGATCTGGCCGATGCGCTGCGTTCGCCAGAGGCGGCACTGGCGGTCATCGCCAAGAAAAACGAGATGGTCGGCAACGATGATCCGCTGCCCGAAGCCAATTTTGCCGACGACGAGTTCCTGCAGTCCGTGGTCTTTGCCATTGGCAAGATCCACGGGTTTGAGCCCCTTCGTGCGTGGTTCTCCGCGATCTACGAGGTGCTTTTGGGCGCGAGCCAAGGTCCGCGATTTGGCGGCTTCATCGCGCTTTATGGCGTTGAGGACACCATCGCGCTGATCGAGAGCGCCTTGGCGGGCGAATTGGCCTAAAGGTCACTTTGAACACAAAACTTCTGACGGGCGCGCTGTATCTCAGGGCGCCCGTTTTGCGTTCCCTATCGTCAGGCGAGCATAAATCGCCTTCCTTAAAAATGCAGACGCCCCGGCTCCGCTTCAGAGAGCGCAAGGACGGAATCATAGAGCACCATGATATCGGCGGGGATCTCTGATCTCAGCTTGATCCCCGTCAACAACTGGTTGGGTTCCTGCTCTACTTGCCGCCCGATAAATTTCAAAGCTGTGATACTTGTGGTCACGCGCGCGCCACTGATAAAACGGTGCCCCATCTTCTGCCCAGCCAGCTCTGCGCCATAGCCATCCAGACGCCGCAACGCCATCGACCCCATCGTGTTGCGGACACGAATATTGGTCTGAAACACGGTCACTTTTCCCTCGGCCTCGTAGTAGCGCCCCCAGAATTCTTGGGGGACAATGGTGCCATCGGCACGCGCGGCCTGATTATATCGATAGTACAACCCGCCGGTTTTCTGGGGGATAAAATGCGTGAGGCTCAGGACGAACTGATCACTCGGGTCTCCATAGCGAGTGACCTCCCAATAAAACCCCGGTTCGACCAATCCTGTGTTGGGTGATGCGTTTTCATTAAACAACTGGTCTAGCGGCATTTTCTCAGGATCTGTCTCTCTCGTGACAGCTTGTCCGGCCAAACTGTCCAAAGACACACCAAGCGCCGATGCGATCCGGTATGCCGTCGCCAATGAGGGGATGTTCTCACCGCTTAGATACCGGTTGAACTGCTGCCGATTGAGGCCCGCGTTCTTGCAGATGTGAGCGATTGCCCCGCGTTTTTCAACAAGCTCACCGAGCTGCGCACAGAACAGATCGCGCTCAAATGCACTCCCGCTCTTGTTTTGGGATTCCTCAGACACTTTAGGCACTCGTTAAAATGAATGTTTCAATAGATACGCATCCGCTTACTTTAGCAGCAAATACGTGACGGACCACTCGAATATTCTGAATTCCTTGCGCAGAAGTTTTTAGAAAACCAAAGTTACGAAATTCAACCAGAGGCCTATGTGCGCTACCATCATAAACGTCAGAGTGTTGCGCAAAGGTATGTCCCTCCCAACTTCACCGGGGTGCAGCGCATCTGACGAACGCAGAGAAAAGCCTTTGAACCGGGTTATGGTGTTTTGGATGAATGGTGTTGTCATTTGGGTCGATGCAGAGAGCAGTGAGGCAATCGTCTGGTGCGAGGACCATGACGAACTGGCTTATTGCGACCTATCCCTTGAAGAAAGCATCCGCCCTTGCACGCCCGGCCTTTGGGTCACATTTCGCCTGAAGGACGATACCGGAGTGCGCGTTGCATATGACATTGCTCCAGCCGCTCATCCCGACTCGCCTGATCTTGCTTTGCTTCTGCGTTCACCTCTTCAGACGGGCTTTCTGCTCTAGCCTGTCCGCACGCCACTCACGGCATGGGGTCCCGCTGCGGGACCCCATTTCCTTTGGGCGCAAGCCTGCGCCGGGTGTTGCACATGGAGCGTACGCTCTCCTGAGCGAGAGTTAAATTCAAACTGGTAAAACCCTTCCTCACTCCCGGCGTGGTGGAACAGGAAAGGGTTTTTCATGAACAAGGCAATCACCGACGGTCTGCAACTGATGCCGCCCGCGTTTAGCGACGGATTGGGCGTCTGGTCCAGCGGCGACGGCACACCCGGCTCTGACACCTATGACGGGGCGGCAAATGCTGCCGTGGTTGCGGGGGACGCCGATTTTGGCGGCTGTCTGGAGCTGCAAAAGACCGACAGTACCCAGCGGCTGCGCTACATGGGCGAAACGCCGATCCTGCCGGGCTGCTACCTGCGGGTGACCGCCCGCGTCAAAGCCATGAGCGGCGCTTTTCCCACCGTGCGCATCGCGGGCTGGGTCGGGGCGGCCAACAACTCCCATGTCTCTGGCGTGATCGAGAGCGGCCCCGGAATCACCCTCAACGCCTATGGCGAGGTGGTCGAGGTGCAGGCCATCGTCGGCACCGGCAGCAGGTCGGGTGTCGATATGCCCTGGGGGCTGGACGCCGCCTACGGGCATCTCGGGCTGAATCTGACCGGGGCCAATGGTGGTGTGATCCGCGTCGACGACATCGTGATCGAGGACATCACCAGCGTCTTTTTGCGCGATATGCTGAGCGTGGTGGATGTGACCGATTTTGGCGCTGTGGGCGATGGCACCACCAATTGCCACGCCGCGTTCGAGGCGGCGGATGACGCCGCCAATGGCCGTCGCATTCTGGTGCCCGAGGGCGAATTTCGGATCAACAACACGCTGTCGCTCAATCATGATGTGATCTTTGAGGGCACATTGTCGATGCCCGACAGCGCCATGCTCCTGCTGACCAAGAGCTATGACTATCCGACCTATGCGGCGGCGTTTGGGGATGAGGAACTGGCCTTCAAGAAGGCGTTTCAGGCGCTGTTGAACAGTGTCGATCACGAAAGCCTCGATCTCGGCGGGCGCAGCATCGCCGTCAGCGGCCCCATCGACATGCAGGCAGCGGTGCCCAACCGGACCAGCTATGCCACCCGCCGCTATATCCGCAACGGCCAGTTCACGGCGCAGACGGGCGCGAGTTGGGATCATGACGTGGTCACGGCGCAGGCGACCTATGACAGCTCTGACAAGAAGAAACTGACCAATGTGGCCAATATCTCGGCCATTCCAGTGGGCGCGCTGGTCGAGGGTGCAGGTGTCGGGCGTGAGGTCTATGTCACCGCAAAGAACGTCGGCGCGACCGAGTTGACCCTGAGCCAGCCCTTGTATGACGCCGAAGGGACGCAGAATTTCACCTTCACCGCGTTCAAATACATGCTGGATTTTTCCGGCTTCTCTGCGCTGAAGAAGTTCGGCATCTCCGGCGTGGAATTCCAGTGTAATGGCGTCGCCAGCGCGTTGCGTCTGGCGCCCGCAGGCACCGTTTTTGCGTTGCATGACTGTTTCTTCACCCGCCCCAAGGCGCGCGGGATCACCTCGATCGGCAGCGGCTGTCAGGGCATGCTGGTGGACAATTGCCAGTTCCTGTCGGACGAAGACGCCATGGATGTGGCGGATCGCGAGAGTATTGCGCTCAACGTGAACTCCAACGATGTGAAGCTGCGCCACAACCGCGCCACGCGGTTCCTGCATTGGGCGGTGATGGCCGGGTCGAACCACACGGTCACCGGCAACCATTTCTTTCAGGGCGACAGTGTTGCGGGCGGCATCCGCACCGCCGGGATCGTGGTGACGGATACCTATGCCTCGCACACGATTTCCGAGAACTACATCGACAACTGCTTTATCGAGTGGACCAATGAATATGACGCAAACCCCGATTTCAGTAGCGGGTTCTCCTTTGCGGCCATGTCGATCACCGACAATGTGTTCCTCAGCGGCGACGTGGCGAGCTGGTTCAGCTATATCGTGATAAAGCCCTATGGCAGCGGGCATTTTCTGAATGGGGTATCGGTCACTGGCAACAAGTTCCGGTCGATCAACGGCACCATCGACCGGGCCGAGCGGGTCGATACCAGCTTTGCCACTCTCGATTTCTCGCGCTCAAAGGACGTGTTCTTTGACGCCAACAGCTTTCACAACGTCAGCACCCAGTGCCGCAACCCGCTGCGGGTGGAGTTCGACCAGAATACCGCTGCCAGTACCTGGACCATACCCACCGGCGGCACGCTGCCGTTTCAGGGCTACAGCCGCGCGGTGGATGCGGTGATCGTTGAGGGATCACTGCGCGGCAGCAGTGGCGCGGTGGTTTATCCCGGCCACTATGTGCGTACGCAGGAAGGCAGCAACAATGACGAGATCGACATCGTCTGGGAACAGGCCGTGCGCGGCACCGTGCGGGCGCTGATCCGCATCGACCGCTAGGCGCTCAGGCCCAGATCGGCGGGGGTGAGCACATAGGCTTTGCCAAAACCGCCGTTCAAAAAGGCCTCATCAATCTGGAACCGCACGAAGTGGAAATCGGCAAAGCCGATGTAGAGCTTGGCCTTGGGGTGGCGGCGCAGATACTGCGCGGCCATCTCCTCATGCGCGGGGCAGGCGTTGGGCAGGATCTCGGCGCGGCCATTGAGCGTGAGGCGTGGATGAGTCAGCGGATCGCCCTTGTCGCCGGGCTCCCCGATCAGGAGCGACACCTGCGGGCGCGCGGTGATCGCCTGCGTGTGCTGCGCCAGTGTAGACACCAGAGAGATCGGTCGCCCCCCAGTATCCAGCGCAAAGGCCACGCGGCTCTGGACCGGGTGACCTGCCGCGCTGAGCGTGGCCAATGCGGCAAATGTCGCGCTCTGCATCAAATCGGACGCAAGGCCGCGCGCCTCAGCATCGGTGGCGCGGATGGGTGATTTTGGGTCTTTCGGGGTATTTGTATTTTCTGGCACGGCTGCGCTCTCCGGTTTGCAAAACAGGCCGGGCGGGCGGATCACGATCCGGCTGGCGAGGCTCAAAACCTGTGCCACAACTCCACCGTCAGTCCAAGCCGCTCCGCGCCAAAAGACCGCAACTCCAACCCGGTCAGCACTTCTTGTTGAGGTGAAAGCTGCCAGCGCAGCCCCGGCAGCGCCTTCCAGATCATCTCACCGCCGTCTGGCTGATAGAGTTCTGTACGCAGGATCACAGAAGGTCCGGTTTTGCGCGCAATCCCCAAGGCGCTGTCGAGCTTCCATGCGGCGAGATCCCCGCCGCGCCGCCACTCGCGTGTGAGATCAAAATTAACCCAACCATCGCGGCCCTGCCAAGACAACCCGCGGCCCGCAGAGAGGCTGAGCCGCCGCATGCCGGACCACTGCGCCCCTTCGCGCCCGAACCCGCTTGCAAGCTCAAACGCTAATTGCCAGCCCTGATCCGATTGGCGCAGTGGCAGCCGCGCGAACACAAGAGCATGGGCGCTCTTGGTCCTCATATCCGTGCTGTGATGCAAATCGAGACCAAAGGTCAGCCGCCGCGACACCCCATAAGCGACATAGCCGCTGAGCTCTTGTCCGGACGCGCGCGCCCTGAGCGCGGTTGAGGTGAAACCACCGCCCTTTTGCTCCAGCCACGCGCCCGCCAAAGCAGGCAGCGACCACAGCTGGCCAATAAGAGCAATGAGGATGGGCAGACGCATCGGCCAAGCCTTTTGAAATCACACCCACTCCACCTATGGTAGAGCAAGCCGATGTAGACTTTCAAGCGCATTGGATTACGCTTTGAGAAGGGAGGACGTTCTCATGCCGACAATCAAGAAGTCAGACGATCTACAGACGGTCATCACCACATTCGAGGTCACGCCGGGCACCTGTCAGGATTTGATCGACACGCTGGAGGCCGCCTATGCAGAATTCATCTCGCATCAGCCGGGATTTATCGCCGCCGGGCTGCATGTGAATGACGCACAAACGCGGGTCGCCAATTACTCGCAATGGCAAAAACGTGAGGACTTTATGGAGATGCTGCGCTCAACAGAGATGCGCAAGCGCAACCGAGCGCTAAATGCGCTGTGCCGCAGTTTTGAGCCGGTGATGTATGATGTGGTCACGACATTCGGCTAGGCTCGGGATCAAAGGGGCCCCTTAGCGCGGCACAGCGAGCGCCGCGCGTATCATGGTATAATTGGCACCGATCGCATCCGCGATGTCTTGGAGATGCGGCTTTTGCAGCGGCCTCGTCGCGCGCAGGAGTGATGCCCTCGCCTCTTCCATCGCGCGCAGGGTTTCACGTTTCACCGCCTCCTGCGTGCCGGGTTTGATCGCGCCATAGCTCATGATGCCTCGGCGCAAGCGCGTCGCGGTGGGGTCGGCATTGGCTGCAACCATCGCGCCAACCCGCTGCTCTACGCTGTTGAGCGCCTCATAGGCGGGCAGATAATCAATGCTTCCTTTGATCAGTCGCGCCGCAATATTGTAAGATTTCACAATACAATCAAAGCGGTAAGCTTCAAACAGCTGAAGGCACAAGCCAACCTCATGCTCCAGCGTCCGCACCACTTCGCGCGTTGTACGCTGATTGACTGTATTGCTGGACCCGTCACCCGCCGCGATAAAATTTCGCGCCATCGCTAAGGGGGCATTGAGACACAGAAAAATAACAAAAACACTGATCAAAACACGCATGATCAACCCATCCTTTCGATGAGATCACCTGCGTGAGAATACCATAAAATCTGTCGCGAGCGTATAGCACTCTGCGCACGCGCGAGGGGGAAAAGCGCGGCTTATTTGGCTTTTTCAGGATAGAGCACCCGACATTGCGCGGCGGCCTCTGCGGCGCGGCTTTGGGCGGCGGGCAGCGCGTCCTGGAGCCGACGCAGTTTCTTGCGCTCTTCTTTTACGTCGATACTGACCGGGGTCTCAATCGTGCGATAATAGGTCTCTGGACAGGGGTAGTAGCCGACCACTTTACCGTCGTTGACCCGTCGGCAACTGTAGAAAACCGTCTCTGGCACGGTCTGTCGATGGATCGCGTAACCGCGCGTGATATTGGCTTCGGTCTCTTTGATCTTGTTTAGAATCTGCGTTTGTTCTGAGGCCCCTTTGCGGATGCATCGTTCCTGAGGCGTGGCGCAGGCGGCGAGCACCGCAAGGGCAGAAAGGGTCAGAGAGACACGGAACATGAAAGGCGTCCTATGATTGCAGCAAATCGGTTTTATTATGCCAATACCTTAGCAGATATGCCCTTGTTATTCGATATCAACGCCAACCCCGTGCCCCGGCAGCAAAAAGCCATTGGGGCTGTTTACTCTGCCACCTCGGCCACCGCGAGTTCGGCCAGTTTCAAAATCGCATCGCGGCTGTCGGCAATCGCAAGGAAGCGGGCGTTGTGGCAGAACTTCGCGCCCTTTACCCCGGAGGCCTGCTCCAGCGCCGCATCGGTAAGTCCCGCCCATGCGGCAGGCAGATCGGCGCGGGTCTCGAACGTGTCGTCGCCAGTGCGGATCGTGGTCAGCGCCCAATCGGAATTGCGCGGGTGGACCACAAACAACAGATGGTCCGCGCCCGCGCGCTCGACCGCGCCGCGAAAGGGCATGCCCATAGGCAGTTCCAGCACACGGCCTGTGCCTGCATCCTTGATTGCGGTCAAAACCACATCGGCGGCACGCAGCTTGGCCGCCTTATGGCGGATGCGGGCCTCAACAATGGCTCTGGCCACCGTGAGCGCCGCATGAAAGGCCGTATCATCGGCCCCCTCGCTGCGGTCATCAAACACCGGTTTCAGGCTCTCCAGCAGCACCGGCAGCGTGAGGCCTGCAAACAGCGACCCCGCCTCTGCCGTGTCCACCGCGCCATTGTCCAACAGGTCCACAGGGCGCACAAAATCCTCGTCGAATGCGGCGTGGACCTGCTCCAGATCTTTCTCCGGCACCGCCTGCGCGCGCAGATAGTCACGCCCAAACTCCGCCCAGATCAGACCAAAGGAGCTATAAGGCTGCCCATTCGGGCGCAGCGGGTTGGGGCGCTGGTGGTGGTCGAAAATCCCGGCACCTGCATCAAATTCACCACCCACATCATAGATGATCCGCCCTTCAGCCGGGGTGATCCAAGATTTGTCGCGTGTCCGTACCAGCTCTGCGTCAGGATAAAGGCGGCTCAGGATGACGGTCGAGAGCAGTTCATCCGCGTGAAAACCGCCCGAATGGGTGACAAGATGGGAAATGGTCATGGGCGCGCCTCGCGTAGCAGGGGCGACCTTGGGCCGCCTTTTGGGGTGCCATGGGCAATAGCGCGCGCAACGTCAAGCGTCACCTTGTTGCGGCCCATAGGATTGCGCGCATTTAACTAAAAATCGCTCCCCCAAAGGCCGCGTCACCCGCCGCTTTGGGCCGAAACCTCTGTAAGACGCTGCATAAACGCGCGCAGGGTCGGCTCCATTGCTTTGATGTTGAGCGCAACCCCGCGAGCGTTTGGGTGGATGCCGTCATCTTGCATAAACGCCCCCATTTGGGCCGGGTCCTCGCCGGTCTCTGCCGCCATGCCAGCAAAGGCAAACGGATGCAGAACCAAATCATAAGCCTGCGTCAGGTCGGGGTAGATACTGTCAAAGGCAGCCTTGTAATCCGCGCCGTAGTTGCCCGGCGCCTGCATGCCGATCAGCATGACCTCCGCCCCCGCCGCGCGCGAGGCCTCTATGATGCGGGTCAGATTGGCGCGCGTGTCTTCGGGCGGCAGGGCGCGCAACAGGTCATTGCCGCCCAAGAGCACAATCACCCCATCGGGTTGATCCGCCAAGGTCCAGTCGATCCGTGCCGCGCCCCCTGCGGTGGTGTCGCCAGATACGCCCGCGTTGGTCAGCGCCACATCATAGCCTTCGGTATCGAACCACAGCTGCAGTTGCGCAACCAAGCCCTGATCCTGCGGCAAGCCGTAGCCCTGCACCAGACTGTCACCAAAGGCGGTAATGCGCAGGGGTTCTGCCCACGCAGTGGTCAAAAGCAAGGGAATGCTAACCAAACTGACCACAATTTGCCTAAGAAACTTGCGCATGGCTTTGGACACTCCATATCCATTTGAGATCAAAAAGACAGGTAGCCCCATATGAGCAACGACGCCCGCCCCGTTCTTACACTTCAAGATGTGCATTTGTCGCTCAATGGCAATACCGGCCCGGTACGTATCCTCGAAGAGATCACTCTGGATGTCGAAGCGGGCGAGACGTTGGCGCTGGTGGGGCCATCGGGGTCCGGGAAGTCCTCGCTCTTGATGGTGATGGGCGGGCTGGAGCAGGCAACAGGTGGTAGCGTGCGCGCCATGGGCGAGGATCTGACCCGGCTGAGTGAGGACGCCCTGGCCCGGTTCCGCCGCGCCCATATGGGGGTGGTGTTTCAGAGCTTTCACCTGATCCCGACGATGACGGCGCTGGAAAATGTCGCCACACCGTTGGAACTGGCCGGCGCGCGTGATGCGTTTGACCGCGCCCGCGAGGAACTGAAGGCCGTGGGGCTGGGCCATCGCTGCGATCATATGCCCGCGCAGATGTCCGGTGGCGAACAGCAGCGGGTGGCACTGGCCCGTGCGGTGGTGACACGGCCCGAGATCCTCCTGGCGGACGAACCCACAGGCAATCTCGATCAGGCCAATGGTGCACAGGTAATGGATCTGCTGTTTGACCTGCGCGACCGGCATGGCTCCACGCTGGTGATGGTGACACACGCGCCTGAGTTGGCCGAGCGCTGCGACCGCACCGTGCATTTGCGCGATGGTCGCATCCAGACAAGCGCCCAGCGTGAGGCGGCGGAATGAACGCTGAGACAGCGGCTCCGAGCCAGCTTCGCCTTGCGTGGCGCTTTGCCCTGCGCGAATTGCGCGGCGGCCTGCGCGGCTTTCGCCTGTTTCTTGCGTGCCTTGCGCTGGGGGTCGGTGTCATTGCCGCTATCGGCTCCATTCGGGCGTCGATCGAGGCGGGGCTTGCGCGCGAAGGCGCGAGTCTCTTGGGGGGCGATGCGGAGCTGACATTCACCTATCGCTTTGCTTCCGAGGATGAATCCGCCTGGATGGAGGAGATCGCCCGTGATCGCTCCGAGGTGGTTGAGTTTCGCTCAATGGCCGTGGTGGGGGAAGAACGCGCGCTGACCCAGGTAAAATCGGTGGATGCCGCCTACCCTCTGCGCGGTGAGGTCCGCCTGACCTCGGGCCACCCCCTGCACGCGGCACTGGCTGAGGTCGATGGCCGCCCCGGCGCGGTGATGGAAAAGGTACTGGCTGACCGGCTGGGCCTGAGCGCGGGCGACGGGTTTCGCCTTGGCACGCAGGAGTTCCGCCTGAGCGGCCTCCTCGCGTGGGAGCCGGATGCCGCCGGGTCCGGGTTTTCCATCGGGCCGCGCACCTTGGTGCACACCGACGCCTTGGCGCAATCGGGCCTTTTGGCACCGGGCACGCTCTACTCCACCAAATACCGCCTGACCCTCCCCCCCGAGGCTGACTTGCAGGCGCTGGAACAGGACGCCCGCGCACGGTTTGAGGACAGCGGCATGCGCTGGCGCGATGCCCGCAACGGCGCGCCGGGAATTGCGCGTTTTGTCGAACGTCTGGGCGCGTTTCTGGTGCTGGTCGGCCTCTCTGGTCTGGCGGTCGGGGGTGTCGGAGTCTCAACAGCGGTGCGCGCGTACCTCGCCACCAAAACAGAGACCATCGCCACCCTGCGCACCCTCGGAGCGGAACGGCGGGTGATCTTTCTGACCTATTTTCTGCAAATCGGTGTGCTGTCGCTCTGCGGGATTGCCCTCGGGTTGCTGCTCGGCGGGCTTGGCCCGCTGTTGCTAGGGCCGTTGATCGCGGCGCAACTACCCTTTCCGGCGGTGTTCTCGGTCTACCCCAGCGCGCTGGCGGAATCGGCACTTTACGGTGTTTTGACTGCATTGCTGTTCACCCTCTGGCCCCTGGCGCGTGCGGAACGCATCCGGGCGGCGGCGCTCTACCGGGATGCGGTGGGCGGGAAAATCCATTGGCCCGCGCCACGGTACATCGTCGCGACACTTGCGACGCTTGGCCTTCTGATCGCCGCCGCGGCCTTCTTTAGCGGAGCACCGGAACTGGCGCTCTGGACCGCTGGCGGGTTGATCGGCGCGCTCATCGTGCTGCTGATTGCCGGGGCCGCCATTGGCGCGCTGGCGCGGATGGGCAATCGGGTGGCACGGGGGCGACCGGCCCTGCGCTGGGCGCTGGCGTCCATTTCGTCGACCCGCGAGGGCGCAATGCCGGCGGTGCTGGCGCTGGGGCTTGGCCTCACGGTGCTGGCCGCGATTGGCCAGATCGACGGCAACATGCGCCGCGCCATTGCGGGCAACCTGCCGGACGTGGCGCCGTCCTATTTCTTTGTCGATATTCAGCGCGACCAGATGCCCGCCTTTCTGGAGCGCGTCGAGGGGGACCCACAGGTCAGCAAGGTCGACAATGCGCCGATGCTGCGCGGCATCATCACTCGCATCAATGACCGCCCGGCCAAGGAGGTTGCGGGCGATCATTGGGTGATCCGGGGCGATCGCGGCGTGACCTATGCGGCCGCCAAACCCAAAAGCACCAAAGTGACCGCAGGCGCATGGTGGCCCGAGGATTACAATGGGGAGCCACAGATCTCCTTTGCCGCCGAAGAGGCCGAGGAAATGGGCCTGAAACTCGGCGATACCATGACCATCAACGTGTTGGGCCGCGACATCACCGGCACCATCACCAGCTTCCGCGAGGTGGATTTTTCCAACGCGGGCATGGGGTTTGTGCTGACCATGAACGAGGCCGCCCTGCGGGGCGCGCCGCATAGCTATATCGCCAGCGTCTATGCCGAAGAGGAGGCCGAGGCGGCAATCCTGCGCGACGTGGCCCGCGCCATGCCCAATATCACCGCAATCCGGGTGCGCGACGCGATCAATCGCGTGTCCGAAATCCTCGGCCAACTGGCCACCGCCACCGCCTATGGCGCGGCCGCGACCTTGTTCACGGGTTTTCTGGTTCTGTTGGGTACGGCGGCCGCAGCGGAACCTGCGCGGCGCTACGAGGCGGCGCTCTTGAAAACGCTTGGCGCGCCGCGCGGTCAGATCCTGCGCAGCTTTGCGCTGCGCTCGGCCCTGCTGGGCGCGGCGGCGGGGAGTGTGGCACTGTTGGCGGGCATCCTTGGCGCATGGTCGGTGAGCCATTTTGTACTGGAGACCGACTATGTGGTGATCTGGCCCAATGCGCTTGGGGTGATCGGCGGCGGCATCTTGGTGACGCTCTTTGCCGGGCTGGCCTATGCGCTGCGCCCGCTGGCCGCTCGGCCCGCCCGGGTGCTGCGCGCGCGCGACTAGGGGCGCAGCCCTCTAGGCGTGCGCGGTCACCGCAGGACCCGGACAGGACACGGGTGCCAAAATGCGTTGCAGATCAAAGTTATCGCAGGTCAGGCTTTCCAATGTGACCCCGTCGAGCGCACTGTAAAAGGCCTCTCCTGCGCGGCTGAGCGCATCGCGCAGGCGGCACGCCTCCACCAAAGGGCAGGTGTTGTCGACATCGGCAAAGCACTCCACCATCGGCAGACCGCCCTCGACCTGCCGGAATACATCGCCAATGCAGATGTCGGCGGCGGAGCGGCTCAGGTTCAGCCCGCCATTGCGCCCGCGTTGTGTTTTCAAAAACCCAAGCTGGCTCAGCTGATTGACCACCTGTGCCAGATGATTCTCCGAAATGTTGCAGCGCTGCGCGATTTCGGATTTTGTAACGAGGCGACCCTCATTGAGGGCGCAATACATCAGCAGACGGACCGCGATATTGGTTCTTTTTGTGATACGCATGTCTGGGGCCCTCTCCCATTGGCGGCGATGGCCCACTGTTGCAAATTAGGACAAAAAGCGGTTTGACATACATCAAAGCTCGCTCAGAAAACGACAAGGCCCCATGACACCGCATTTCTTCGGCTTCGGCAGCCTCGTGAACATCGCCACCCACGTTTACGGCAACACCCGCCCCGCGCGCCTGCAAGGCTGGCGGCGTGCATGGGTCCATACGCCTGAACGTGATCTGGCATTCTTAAGCGTCACCGCCGCCCCCGGCAACGTGATCGAAGGGCTGCTGGCCGCCGTGCCGAATGGCGACTGGGCCGCATTGGATGAGCGGGAAACCGGCTATGTGCGGGTGGATGTGACCGCGCAGGTGGGACATGACATGGCCCCTGCCCCGCAAATCTCGCTCTATCAGGTGCCCGAAGAGACGCAGGACCGGGACGCCAATGGCCACAAGATCCTGATGAGCTATCTCGACGTGGTGCTGCGCGGCTATACAGAGGTCTTTGGCGAAGGTGGCGCGCGGGCTTTTATGGCGACAACAGATGGCTGGGACACGCCGATCCTCGATGATCGCGCCACCCCGCGCTATCCGCGCCATCAGGAGATGACCACAGCCGAGCGCGCGTTCCACGATGCGCTGATCGCGGAGGCTGGCGCACGGGTTCTGGCGGACAGCCAATGATCTCGCGCGGCCTCCTGCTGCTGCGGCGCATTGTGCGCCAACTGTGGTTTCGGGTGGTTGCGATTTCGCTGTTCTCCTTGCTGGCGCTCGCGGTGGCCCCCTTGCTGGCCCCTGTGCTGCCGCAAGAATGGGAAGATCGCTTTGGCCGCGATGCGGTACTGCCGGTTCTGACGATCCTGGCCTCCGGCATGCTGGCGGTGACGACATTTTCGCTGAACGTCATGGTCAGCGCCTATCGCACGGCTTCCTCCATGGCGACACCGCGGGTCTATCGGCTGCTGCTGGAAGACACCGTCACCCAGAGCGTGCTGGCGACCTTCACCGGCGGCTTTGTCTATTCCCTGAGCGCGATCATTCTGTTTCGGGCGCAACTCTACCCGCCGGGGGCGGCCTTTGTGGTGTTTGTGATGACGGCGCTGGTGGTGGTGCTGATCGTGGTCGCAATCCTGCGTTGGATCGATCACCTGTCGGATTTGGGCAGCATGGATCACACGTTGCGCCTGATCGAAACCCGCACCTGCACCAGTCTGCAAGCCCGCAAGGACACGCCTTGTCTTGGTGGCTGTTGCGGCACGAGCGCGCCGCCATCAGATGCCCGCCCCATTGCAGCAACCCAAAGCGGATTTGTCCGTTATGTGGATATGGCCGCGCTGAACGCACGCGCTGACGAGGCGGGCGTCACCCTCTACCTCACCCGGCTGCCCGGTGAATTTGTCCTGCGTGGCCGCCCCGTTGCGGTGGCGGAGGGGGCTGACGAGGCCTTTTGCGAGGAGGCCTGCGACCTCATCGATATCGGTGACATACGCAGCTTCGAACAAGACCCGACCTTTGGGCTGACCTTGCTGGCGGAAACCGCGCAGCGCGCCTTGTCCCCCGGCGTCAATGATCCGGGCACCGCCTATGAGGTCATGGGGCGCATCACCCGCCTGTTATGGGAAAACCTGCCCGAAGACACGAGCGCCACAAAGGCAGAGGCGGATTATCCGCATGTTCACCTGCCGCCTGTGACAGCCAAAGACCTGCTGAAGGTGAGTTTTCCACCCATCGCGCTTTATGCAGAAGATGCGCCAGAGGTCATGGCATGGATGGAGACGTCGCTCAAAGCGCTGGAACATCACTCCAACACCGCCATGACAGAGGCCGCCCGCGAGATGCGCCGCAGCTATTTTGACGCGCAGTAGCCCATAAAAAAGCGGACAGAGCCTGCGCCCTGCCCGCTTTTTGTCTTGGATATTTCCCGGCTCAGCCGCGCGCGCGCACGGTCTGCATCAAGGCCAGCAGCGCCGACATGTCGGGGCCGCGCTCCATGCCGGTTACGGCCTTGCGCAGCGGCATGAACAGACCCTTGCCCTTGCGGCCAGTCTTTTCCTTCACTGCGGCGGTCCATTTGCCCCAGCTCTCAGAGTCGTAAGGGCCTTCGGGCAGAAGGGTCATCGCTTCGGCGATAAAGTCTTTGTCCTCGTCGGCAATCAGCGGCTCCGCCCCGTCGCGGCACAGAATCCACCAGCCCTCAAGATCCTTGAGCGTGGTGATGTTTTCCTTTGCGACCGCCCAGAAGG
The DNA here is from genome assembly GCF_000376545.2 of Tritonibacter mobilis F1926. Lineage (NCBI taxonomy): Bacteria > Pseudomonadati > Pseudomonadota > Alphaproteobacteria > Rhodobacterales > Paracoccaceae > Tritonibacter > Tritonibacter mobilis. Next base: position 525,480 of record NZ_CP015230.1, on the reverse strand, counting down.
CCTCCTGCTTGTCCGCTGGCACACCGATCCCATCAAGCTCTGCCTTGACGGTCTCCACCGGCAGAGTTTGCAGGTAGCGCGCGGTCAGCGGGTAGAGGTCTTCGGCGTCGAATTTGGTCGGAGCAGAGCCAAAACGGTTGATGTCAAACCCCTCGATCAGCTCTGCCATATCGGTGCGCAATTCCACCGGATCAGAGGACCCCAGACGCGCCATCAACGACAGAAGCGCCATCGGCTTCACACCCGCCTCACGCAGATCGCGCAGCGCCAACGTGCCGAGGCGTTTCGAGAGCGCCTCCCCTTGCGGGCCGGTCAGGAGCGAGTGGTGCGCAAATTCCGGGTGACCAAAGCCAAGGGCCCCCATGATCTGGATCTGCGTCGCGGTGTTGGTCACATGGTCAGAGCCGCGCACCACATGGGTGACGCCCATATCGGTGTCATCCACCACCGAGGCGATGGTATAAAGCACCTGCCCGTCACCGCGGATCAGCACCGGGTCCGAGACAGACGCCGCATCAATAGAGATGTCGCCAAGAATGCCGTCGGTCCACTCAATGCGTTCCTGATCAAGCTTGAAGCGCCACACACCATTGCCACGCTCGGCGCGCAGGGCGTCTTTTTCGTCCTCCGACAGCGCCAGTGCGGCGCGGTCATAGACCGGTGGTTTGCCCATATTGAGCTGTTTCTTGCGCTTGAGGTCGAGTTCGGTCGGGGTCTCGAAGGCCTCGTAGAACCGGTTGATCTCGCGCAGCTTGTCGGCGGCCTCGGCATAACGGTCGAGCCGCTCGGACTGGCGTTCGACCTTGTCCCATGTGAGGCCAAGCCATTCCAGATCCTGCTTGATCGCGTCGACGTATACCTCTTTCGAGCGTTCGGGATCGGTGTCATCGATGCGCAGGATGAAGGTGCCGCCAGCCTTGCGGGCGATCAGATAGTTCATCAAGGCGGTGCGCAGGTTGCCCACGTGGATATAGCCGGTGGGCGACGGCGCAAAACGGGTGGTGGTCATCGCAAATCTCCTGTTGAGGTTGCTCTGTCACAGGCGCGCGGAATTGTCCAGTTTTCGCGTCTGTCGCTGCAAAGATGCGCCCCTGTCGGGGCGCGGCCTCCGGCGGGGATATTTGGGAGAAGTTGAAGGCGGTGTGGTGCTCCCACGCATTCGTGATCGGGCTTCAGGGGACTTTGCGGGCTAGCGCGCTAGGCTTGGATCATACCACTCAACAGGGAGACCAAGAGGATGACACTAAAGCTATCCCGCCGTGCCGCGCTGGCCGGTGCCGCCGCCGCCCCGATTGCCGCCAGTGTTGCTGCGCCCCTGCGGGCCGCTGGCGAAGGGGGTGCCATGAAACCCTTGCATGCCCGCGCCTTCAAGGTTGGCGATTATACCGTGCACAGCCTGCTTGCGGGCAGCACCGGGCGCGATGGGGTGAAAGATATTTTTGGCGGCGGGGCCTCGGATGAGGCGTTTGCAGAGGTCGCTGAGGAGAATTTCATCTCAGACACCAGCGCGCAGTTCTATTTCACCCCGACGCTGGTTGATACCGGCGCGGAGAAAATCCTGTTCGACACAGGCCTCAACGCGGGCGGCATCACATCGGCGCTGGCAGATGCAGGGGTAACCCCTGAGGAGATCGACGTGGTGGTGCTGACCCATATGCATGGCGACCACATCGGCGGCATGACGGATGACAGCGGCGCTGTGACATTCTCCAATGCGCGCTACGTGACGGCGGCGCGGGAGTATGACCACTGGACCGGCCTGCCCGAGGGCAATGGCGGGGCGGATCGGGTGCGGGCCAAGGTGGCGCCGCAGGCCGAGAAGATGAGTTTTATCGAGGATGGCGGCACGGTGGCCTCCGGGGTGACCGGCATGGCGGCCTTTGGGCATACGCCGGGGCATATGGTCTACATGATCGAGAGCGGCGGGCAGCAACTGCTGCTGACAGCGGATCTGGCCAATCACTATGTGTTCCCCTTTGCCCATCCCGAATGGCAGACCAGTTTCGACACCGACAAGGATGCGGCCTCGGCAACGCGGCGGCGGGTGCTCTCAATGCTGGCAGACAGCCGCACGCCAATGATCGGCTACCATATGCCGTTCCCGGCTGCGGGCTATGTGGAGACGCGGGGCGACGGGTTCAGGTTTGTCCCGGTCAGCTATCAGATGATGGGTTAAGACCCAAAGCGGCTCAGGCGGAAGGGGCGCGGGTCCACAATGGGCGCGTCCCCCGTCACCAGATCCGCAGTGAGCCGCCCGGCACCGGGTCCAAGGCCGAAGCCGTGCCCGCTGTAGCCCGTAGAGACAAACAGGCCGGGGCGGGCCTGTACTTCGGAGATCACCGGAATTTCATCCGGGGTCACATCAATCAGGCCACCCCAGCTTTGAGTGACATCGGCCTTTTCCAGTGCCGGGAAGGCATCGCGCACCGCCACAAGCCCACGGCGCAGCGCCTTTTGCGAGGGCTGAGGGTCAAGCACGCGGGTTTCCTCAAAGGCGGTACGGTCCTGCCCTGTCCAGGGGCGGGCCTCGCGGGCCTCAATGCGCCAGCGGTTGGAGAGGCGGAACCGCAGGGCGGTGACATCCTGCAGAAAGGCCGGAATAAAGCGGTGCCCGATGCGGAACGTGTCGGGCACGATGTCAAAGGTGTTTTCGCCGCCCGAGGCAACGGTATAGCCGCCATCAGCGCGTTTGCGCAGACCAAAGCCCGCCGCCCAGAGCGCGGTTTCAGGGACACCCTCGACCGGAGAGAGGCGCATCACGGAATTGAGCACCTTGAGTTGTGGCAGGAAGATGCCCTCGTTGCGCAGGAACAGGCGCGACCAGGCCCCGCCCGCTACCACCACAGCTGTTGCGGTCACGCGGCCCTTTTCGGTGACAACACCCCGAATGCGCCCGGCTTCCACATCCAGTGTGCGCACAGCACAGCCAGCGACCACCACGGCCCCTTTGTCGCGCGCAGCCGAAGCAATTGCATGCGTGGCCATCTGCGGTTCGGCGCAACCGTCCTGCGGCGTGTGAAAGCCCGCACGCAACCGATGGCCATAGCCCGGTGTCAGCGCCTCCAGCGCCGCGCCGCGCAGCATATGGCCTTCACCGCCAATCGCCTTGAGATGCTCCGCCCAGGCCAACAACTCCGCCTCGCGCTTGCGGCTGCCTGCGGTGAACATGATGCCGCGTTTAGCATAGCCCGTCGCGTAGCCGGTACGTGCGTCGAGTCCCTCCCAGATGCGCTGGGAATGGGTCATCAGTTCCATCTCGCGGGGGTCACGCTGCGACATGCGCACCCAGCCCCAATTGCGTGAGCTTTGTTCGCCCGCAATCTGACCCTTTTCGCACAATAGCACCGAATGGCCCCGTTCAGCGAGTTCCAGCGCCGTGGATGCGCCAACGATTCCACCGCCGATCACGACGACATCAACCGCGTTTGGCAGCACGCGGTCCGAATTGAAATGAGGCAGCTGTGGTCCGGGCATGGGTCAGTTCTAGTCCGTGGGCGAAGAGCGGGTCTAGCCGCGTATAAGGCTCTGTCGGCCAGTTCCTCTGGCCTGTGTTCTTCCGGCCTCAATCAAGGCCGGAACCACCTTGTTTTCCGAATGCGCCGCAGCGTTTTTTCAGCTGGGATCACGCCAGCGATTGACAATCGGATAGCGCCGATCAAGCCAGAAGGCGCGCTTGGTCAGGCGGGCACCGGGTGCGGACTGAAAGCGCTTGTATTCGCTGATATAAAGCAGGTGCTCGACCCGTTTTGCCACGTCGCGCTCAAAGCCTGCGGCGACGCAATCCGCGATAGATCCGTCCTGATCCACAAGGATATCGAGAATCGCATCCAGTTCGGGATAGTCCGGCAGGGAATCGCTGTCTTTTTGGTCTTCGCGCAACTCGGCTGAGGGGGGCTTGTCGATGACATTGGGGCGGATCACCTCGCCCGAGGGGCCCATCATCCAGTCCCGGTGATTGGCATTGCGCCAGCGGCAGGTTTCAAAGACCCGTGTCTTGTAGAGATCCTTGATCGGATTATAGCCGCCGTTCATATCGCCGTAGATGGTGGCATAGCCCACCGCGACCTCGGATTTATTGCCGGTGGTCAGCAGCATCTCGCCAAATTTGTTGGACATTGCCATCAACAACAGTCCGCGCAGGCGGGACTGGATGTTTTCCTCGGTGAGATCCGCGTCACGCCCCGCAAAAAGCGGTGCCAGCGTGTTGGTGATTGCTTTGCGCCCTTCGGAAATCGGAACATAGTCGTAATGCACGCCCAGCGCCTTGGCGACCGCCTCGGCATCCTCCAGCGAGTCCTTGGAGGTATATTCCGAGGGCAGCATGACGCAGCGCACGTTCTCCGCGCCCAGCGCATCGACCGCGATCGCGGCCACGATGGCAGAGTCCACACCACCCGAGAGGCCAAGCAGCGCTTTCTTGAACCCGGTCTTGCCCATATAGTCGCGCAAGGACAGCACCATGGTGCGATAGTCCTGCTCCCATGCATCGGGCAGATGCGCCTTCTCGCCCTCTTTGATGCGCCAGCCATCGGCCGTGCGCTCCAGATCGAGCTGCGCGATGCATTCGTCAAAGACCGGCAATTGAACCGCCAATGCGCCATGCGGGTTGAGCGCAAATGTCCCACCATCAAAGACCTGATCGTCCTGACCGCCCACCATGTTGAGGTAGATCACCGGCAGGCCGGTTTCGACCGCGCGGGCCACCATGTGGTTGTAACGGGTTTCCATCTTACCGCGATAATAAGGCGAACCGTTGGGGATCAGCAGGAACTCGGCACCGGTTTCTTCTAGCGTCTCGGCGACATCCTCATGCCAGCCGTCCTCGCAGATCGGGCTGCCGATACGGGTATTACCAACGGAATATGGCCCGCCCAACGGCCCGGCATCAAAAATCCGCACCTCGTCAAACACCGTTTCATTCGGCAGGTGGTGTTTCAGGCATTTGGACGCGATCTTGCCACCCTTCAGGATCAAGTAGGCGTTGAAAAGCTTGCCATCCTCGACCCACGGGCTGCCAATCGCCAGCGCCGGACCCTCTGCCGTGGCTGCGGCCAGTGCCTCCACCTCGGCAATCGCGGCCTGATGAAAGGCCGGTTTCATCACCAGATCCTGCGTATTGTAGCCGGTAATGAACATCTCCGGCAGCGCCACAAGGTCAGCCCCGGCGTCGCGCCCCTCTTGCCATGCGCTGAGCGCCTTGGCGGCATTGCCAGCCAAATCGCCAACGGTCGGGTTCAATTGCGCAAGCGTGATGCGAAAACTATCGGCCATCTTACGGGTCCTCGAATTCATCTCTTACCCAGCCATGTATCAGATCCCCGCCGAAGGGAAAGCCTAAGGGGGCAAAACCGTTGCGACCAGATCGCCGCTGACATAGGTTCGCGGTCAAGCAACCCAATTTCCAGGCAGCTCTCGAAGAACTTGAGGCAACTGAGGTTTCCATGATCCGCATCGGCTCCACACTTATCCTGACTTCCCTGCTGGCGCTGACCGCTGCGGGTGTCGGGACTCCCGCATTTGCACAGGACGGACAGGTCCTGACCACCCAGGACGAAATCGGCGGCGTCTACGAGGGGGAGTTCAAGGGCGGGCTGCAACATGGTCAGGGCACTTATAAATTGCCCAATGGCTATGAATACTCCGGCCAATGGGTCGATGGCGAAATTCGCGGCAAAGGTATCGCGCGCTTTCCCAATGGCTCCGTCTATGAGGGGGATTTCTCCAAGGGCAAACCCGAAGGTCTGGGCAAGATCACCTTTGCCGATGGCGGCACCTATGAGGGTGAATGGCAAAACGGCGTGATCAACGGCCAAGGCATCGCGATCTACGCCAATGGCGTGCGCTATGAGGGCGCATTCGTCAACGCCAAGCATCATGGCCGCGGCATTATGCAAAACCCCGGCGGCTATCAGTATGAAGGCGATTGGATTGAGGGCCGTAAAGAAGGCACCGGAAAAATCACCTATCCCGATGGCACCACCTATCAGGGCGGCATCAAGGACGGCAAGCTCGACGGGCTTGGCACGTTGGTGATGCCGGACGGGCTGAAGTATGAGGGCGAATGGGCTGACGATCAGATGAACGGCACCGGCACGCTGACCCAACCCAACGGCGACGTCTACGAGGGACCGCTGGTCAATGGCCGCCGCCATGGCGAAGGCATCCTGCGCTATGCCAATGGCGATAAGTATGAAGGCCGGTTTGAGGATGACCTGCGGCAGGGTCAGGGGACATTCACTGGCACCGATGGCTATATCTACACTGGTCAGTGGCAGGCCGGGCAGATCGAAGGCCAAGGCAAGGTGACCTATCCCGACGGATCGGTCTATGTGGGCGATTTCCGCGATGATCTGGCCCATGGCACCGGCAAAATCACCTACCCCGATGGCTCCACCTATGAGGGCGAATGGGTCGCTGGCGTCATTGAGGGCGAAGGCAAAGCCACCTATGCAAATGGCGCAATCTACGAAGGCAGTTTCAAAAACGCCAAGAACGACGGTCAAGGCGTGATGACCTCACCCGAAGGCTACCGCTACGAGGGCGGCTGGAAAGACAGCCTGCGCCACGGCGAGGCTAAAGTGACCTATGCGGATGGCTCGATCTATGAAGGCGAGTTTGCAAATGGTCAGCGCCATGGCACCGGTAAAATCACCCGTCCCGATGGTTTCAGCTATGAGGGCGAATGGTCCGAGGGCAAGATCAGTGGCAAGGGCATTGCCACTTATGCCAATGGCGACATCTACGAGGGCAATTTCGTGGATTCCAAACGTCAGGGGCCGGGCACCATGCGTTACGCCTCTGGCCAAGAGGCCTCCGGCACTTGGGAGAATGGCGCGCTGAAATCCTCAGCCGATCAACCGGCTGAAACTGAAGGCGGCAGCGACTAACCTTTCGCATGGCCACGCTCCTTTATCTTGTCTTTGGGCGCGCGCTGCGCCAACAACAGCAGCTCTCTTACAGCATCCTCTCCGCCCTGAAACAGGGGCTGGAGGGGGTGGAGATCCTGCTGATGTGCGATGAGGCCAATCGCCGCCCGGATCTGCCTGTGCGCCATCATATCCTGTCAGCCGATCAAATCGCACAATGGACGGACGCCGGGCGCAGGTCTGCCCGGGCGCAGCTTCATGCGCTCAAACTAACCCTTTCAGAAAGCACCGCCCCGGTCTGCTGGGTGGCAACGGACACTGCGTTTAAGGCACCTCCCCGTGAGATGACCGAGCGCATCACGGCGCAGGTGCCCTTGTTCTATGATCGCGACGGCTGGCTGGCGGGGCGCCCGGACTGGGCGCCCATCATTGACGCCTGCAAAGGCACCGCGCTTGAGGCCCATATTCATAGCAGTACCGAAGTCCTGAACACGGGGATTTTAGGCCTGACCCCGGCAGAAATTTATTTCATAAATCAATCATTAGAGCCGCATAAATCGCCGGTAAACGATCCAATTATTGACAATTTCGAACAAACATACCTCGGCGCACTTCTGTCGAAAAACGCGCAGGAATTCCACTTTGCCAACGATACGGTGAGCCAATATTCAAACTATATGCGGCATGTGTATCATGGGCGCTTTGATGTTATGTTTCCGCATGGGCGGGCTGTGAACCTGGAACTTGTTCAAAAGTTACCCACAATAAATGAGCCGCCTAAACCCTTGTCCCTGAGACTAAAAGCAAAAGCATACTCAGTGCGCCACGGGCTTGGGCGCGGCACGGAGTTTGGTTATCTCGCTTATCTCTGCGCCTTTGCCGCCCCAACGCCGGAGGGGCGCAATGTCTGGGCCAACATCGCGCTCGATATGATGGAACGCTCGGCGCGCACGCCTGACAAACTCGCCAAGGATTTGCCCAAACTGGCACCGAATGCCCTGGCGCTCGCCGAGCTGTCGCCCGAGACAGAAGACAGATGGCGCAAGTTCTGGATGAGCAAGACCCGCTAAACCTTTTCGCCCGCCTCCAGTTTGGCAAGGAACGCCTCGGCCTCCTGCAAGATCACATCCCGCTTGTCAGCGTCCATCCGATCCCACGTGCGGTACATATTGCCCATACGCGGATTGCCCTCAAACCGATCCCGGTGACGGTTCAGAAAATGCCAGTAAAGCAGATTGAACGGGCAGGCCCCCTCGCCCGTTTTCTGCTTCACCTTATAGGCGCAACTGGCGCAATAGTTGGACATTCTATCGATATAGGCTCCGCTGGACACATAGGGCTTGGAGGCAATGATGCCGCCATCGGCAAACTGGCTCATGCCGACCGTATTGGGGGCCTCCACCCATTCAAACGCATCCGCATAGACCGCCAGATACCAGTCGTGCACCTCGGCGGGATCGATCCCGGCCAGCAAGGCAAAATTGCCGGTCACCATCAACCGCTGGATATGGTGGGCATAGGCTTCTTCTTGTGTTTGCCGCACCACTTGCGACAGGCAATGCATCTCGGTTTCCGCCCCCCAATAGAGCGATGGCAAGGCGCGCGTCTGACCCAGCGCGTTGCGGCTGGGGTAATCCTCGCCCTCGATGAAATAGATGCCGCGCACAAATTCGCGCCAGCCCAGGATCTGGCGAATGAACCCCTCCACCGCATTGAGCGGCGCACGCCCCGCCTGCCATTCTGCCTGTGCGGCCTCGCAAACCTCAAGCGGTGACAGCAGGCCGATGTTCAGATAGGGCGACAGGATCGAATGATAGAGCCAGCGCTCATCCGTCATCATCGCGTCCTGAAAATCACCAAACTGCGGCAGGGCATGGGTGATGAAATGCGCCAGCGCCTCCAGCGCCTGATCGCGGGTGGTGGCAAACCAAAACGGGCGCAACTCACCAAAATGCTTGCCAAACCGTGCCTCGACCAGATCCAGCACGTCCTTGACGTCGTCATCTGGCTCAAACCGGGGCGGGCCAGCATGGTCGATCTCCTTTGGTGGCGCTTTGCGGTTCTCGGAATCATAGTTCCACTTGCCGCCGGCGGGGTCGTCCCCCTCCCTCAACAGGCCGGTTTTCTTGCGCATCAGGCGATAGAAATACTCCATCCGGAGCTGCTTTTTCCCCGCTGCCCAATCGGCAAAATCCGCGCGTGTCGCCAGAAAACGATCATCCGCGTGGAAATGAACCTTGAGAGGTGCGTATTTCAGCGCGCGGATCAGCCGCCACTCGCCGGGCGTGGTCGCCAGCACCTCGGAGGCGTCAAATTCCTCGGCCCGTCGCAACAGCTCCCCCACGATGCTGTCAGCGCCCTCCTCATCCAGACGGCGATAGGCCACCTGCCAGCCCTGCTGTCGCAAATGGGTAGCAAACTTGCGCATCGCTGCCAGAACCAGAGCGATCTTTTTGGGGTGATGCGGCACATATGTGCCCTCATCCATCACTTCGGCCATGACCACCACATCGCGTGCGGGATCAGCCGCCTTTAGCGCTGATAATCCTTCGGACAGCTGGTCGCCCAATACTAATATAAGCCGTGTCATGACCGGCATAACTGGCGTGATGCGCGGGGAATTCCACTCTTTGCTTTCAACTTCTTATAAATATCCAAATCCAACCGAAGTCTCAGCACACCACGGTCGCTGCAGCGCAGAGAAATTTGTCCCTTTTCATTCGCCTCATGGCCTGTATAACTCAGGCCATGACCACGTATCCGCATATCCAGATTGCCGACGCTGCCACCTGCAGCGCGCTTTCGCGTGGCCTACTGCTCCTAATCCGCCTCTGAGCGTGCCATCCGGCGCGCCCGCTCAGAGGATGTGCATGCGCGCCAAGGATTGGACCCTACCCCCCGAACAAAACGCCTGACGTCCCCGGGGATCAGAGCAAGAAAGACATCTGACATGACTAGCATTACCGACACCGTGAACCCGCAGGATCGCGTTCTCATTTTTGACACCACCCTGCGTGATGGCGAGCAGAGCCCCGGCGCCACCATGACCCATGATGAAAAGCTTGAAATTGCCGAGCTGTTGGACGATATGGGCGTCGATATTATCGAGGCAGGCTTTCCGATCGCCTCCGAAGGCGATTTCAAGGCCGTGAGCGAGATCGCAGAACGCTCCAAGAATTCCGTGATTTGTGGTCTGGCCCGCGCCAACCTCAAGGACATCGACCGCTGCGCCGAGGCCGTGCGCAAGGCCGCCAAGCCGCGTATTCACACCTTTATTGGCACCTCGCCGCTGCACCGGGCCATTCCGAACCTCACCATGGATGAGATGGCCGAGCGCATCCACGACACCGTGACCCATGCGCGCAATCTGGTGGACAACGTGCAATGGTCGCCGATGGACGCGACCCGCACCGAGTGGGATTACCTCTGCCGGGTGATCGAGATCGCCATTAAGGCGGGTGCGACCACCATCAACATCCCCGACACGGTAGGCTACACCGCCCCGCGCGAGAGCGCCGACCTGATCCGCCGCCTGATCGAAACCGTGCCCGGCGCGGATGAAGTTGTGTTCGCAACCCACTGCCACAACGACCTTGGCATGGCGACCGCAAACTCGCTGGCAGCTGTCGAAGCGGGCGCACGCCAGATCGAATGTACCATCAACGGTTTGGGCGAACGCGCAGGTAACACCGCGCTGGAAGAGGTGGTGATGGCGATGCGGGTGCGCAACGACATCATGCCGTTCCAGACCGGGATCGACACCAAGAAGATCATGCATATCTCGCGCCGTGTCGCCACGGTTTCGGGTTTCAACGTGCAGTTCAACAAGGCCATTGTCGGCAAGAACGCCTTTGCTCATGAGAGCGGCATTCACCAGGATGGCATGCTCAAGAACAAGGAAACCTTTGAGATCATGCGCCCCGAGGACGTGGGTCTTGCGGGGACTTCGCTTCCTTTGGGCAAACATTCGGGCCGCGCGGCGCTGCGCGACAAGCTCACCAATCTCGGCTACGAGATCGGGGACAACCAGCTCAAGGACTTGTTCGTTCGCTTCAAGGAGCTGGCCGACCGCAAGAAAGAAGTCTTTGACGACGACATTATCGCGCTTATGCGCACCAGCGGCGATGAGGATGATCATCTGAAACTGGTCTCGATGAAGGTGGTTTGCGGCACCGGTGGTCCGGCAGAATCCACTGTCGAGATGGAGGTTGACGGCAAGGACGTGACAGAAACCGCCGAGGGCGACGGTCCGGTGGATGCGACCTTTAAGGCGATCCGCAAGATCCACCCCAACGCCGCGCATCTGCAGCTTTATCAGGTACATGCGGTCACGGAAGGCACTGACGCGCAGGCGACGGTTTCTGTGCGCCTCGAAGAAGATGGCGTCATCGCCACCGGCGACAGCGCCAACACCGACACAGTTGTGGCCTCCGCCATGGCCTATATCGACGCACTTAACCGCCTGATCGTGCGCCGCGACAAGATGGGCGAAGGCGCAGACTCGCGTGAGATTTCCTATAAGGACGTCGACTGACACCGCAGCTTGCTGCAAAAAACGACAGCAAAAAGGGCGCCCGAAGCGCCCTTTTTCTTTGTCGCGGTGACGGCCCTCATAGAGTGCCTTAACGGAAACGCCCGCCTGCCTCGATCACTTCGATCTGATAGCCATCAGGGTCCGCAACAAAGAAGAACCGCGCGACACGCTCTCCGGCGGGGCGAAAATCCACGATATCACGCGGCGTGCCACCGGCCGCCTCGACCTTGGCGCGGGCATGTTCCAGATCCTCAACCACCAGCGCCAAATGGCCATAGCCATTGCCCAACTCATAAGGCTCGCTCTGTGCTTTGTTGATTGTCAGTTCCAACTCAAAGCTGCCTTCGGGCGCGGTCAGATAGATCAGCGTGAAATCATCGAAATCAAGACGGTCGGCGATCTCCATGTCAAAGGCCGCTTTGTAGAAGGCCACGGAGGCGGCCTCATCAAGGACACGGATCATACTATGTGCGATTTTGGCCACTATGACCTCCATTCAATTGTTTGAAATGTCGCGAGATCAGCGCCCTTAGAGCGCGGCGCGAATTTTCTCGGCGTGGGCGGCGATTGCATCCATATCGCCCATTTGCCCCGGCGCACGCGGAGAGACACCCTCGTGACGGGGCAACACATGGAAATGCAGATGGAAAACCTCCTGCCCGCCCGCAGCCTCGTTGAATTGCTGGATCGTAACCCCATCCGCATCAAAAGCAGCCTTGCTGGCCTGTGCGAGCTTTTGCACGGTGCGGATTACAGCCTCCAGTTGCGCGGAGCTGGCATCCAGCACGTTGCGGCAAGGTGTTTTGGGGATCACCAGCAGATGCCCGTCAACGCGTGGCATGATATCCATGAAGGCCAGCGTGTCGTCATCCTCATAGACGCGGGTGGAGGGGATCTCACCGCGCAGGATTTTTGCGAAAATATTGTCGTCATCATAGGCGGTCATGGTCGACTCTCTCCGTATCAAAGGCCCAACGCAGGCGTCATGCTTGGGTGTCGCAGTCTCTGCAGATGCGGTCAAGCAACTGGTCTATGCCCACCGCGACCGCTACGTTCGGGGCATCGCGTAGACCGGATTCGACCGTAATGCCGGCAAAAAACTCAAGGGGGCGCGACAATTATTCTTGATCCAGATCAAACTCCGCCATTGAAGGGCCGGGCAGGCCATTCTAAAACCGGCAAGAGTCCAGAGCCGCCGGGAATCTCTCGTGCGGTCTCTGAGGAGTATTAACAGGAGGCACCCAAATGGCAGACGCAGCCATTCAAGGTCACGGCCACGAAGACGAGCGGAGCTTTTTCACCCGCTGGTTTATGAGCACGAACCACAAGGATATCGGTATCCTTTACCTGATCGTTTCGGCGCTCACCGGCTTCATTTCCGTCGCATTCACCGTCTACATGCGACTCGAACTTATGGAACCTGGTGTTCAGTACATGTGTATGGAAGGCTTCGCCTCCGACCCCTGTACCCCGAACGGCCATCTCTGGAACGTGCTGATTACTGGCCACGGCATCCTGATGATGTTCTTTGTCGTCATCCCGGCCCTGTTCGGCGGTTTCGGCAACTACTTCATGCCGTTGCAGATCGGCGCGCCGGACATGGCGTTCCCGCGGATGAACAACCTTTCGTTCTGGATGTATGTGGCCGGTACCGCGCTGGCGGTGTGCTCGGTCTTTGCACCGGGTGGCAACAACCAGCTTGGCTCCGGTGTGGGCTGGGTGCTGTATCCGCCGCTTTCAGTCAAGGAAGGCGGTTTCTCGATGGATCTGGCGATCTTCGCCGTGCACGTCTCCGGTGCCTCCTCGATCCTCGGCGCGATCAACATGATCACCACCTTCCTGAACATGCGTGCCCCCGGCATGACGCTGTTCAAGGTGCCGCTGTTCAGCTGGTCGATCTTCGTCACCTCTTGGCTGATCCTTCTGTCCCTGCCGGTTCTGGCGGGCGCGATCACCATGCTGTTGATGGACCGCAACTTCGGGTTCACCTTCTTTGACCCCGCAGGCGGCGGCGACCCGATCCTCTATCAGCACATCCTGTGGTTCTTCGGCCACCCGGAAGTGTACATCGTGATCCTGCCGGGCTTTGGCATCATCTCTCACGTGATCGCCACCTTCTCGCGCAAGCCGGTGTTTGGCTATCTGCCGATGGTCTGGGCGATCATTGCGATTGGTGTTCTGGGCTTCGTCGTTTGGGCGCACCACATGTACACCGTCGGCATGAGCCTCAACCAACAGGCCTACTTCATGCTCGCCACTATGGTGATTGCGGTTCCGACCGGGGTGAAGGTTTTCTCGTGGATCGCAACCATGTGGGGCGGCTCCATCGAGTTCAAGGCACCGATGGTCTTTGCCTTCGGCTTCCTGTTCCTGTTCACCGTTGGTGGTGTGACCGGTGTGGTTCTGTCACAGGCTGCGGTCGACCGTGCCTATCACGACACCTATTATGTGGTTGCACACTTCCACTACGTGATGAGCCTTGGTGCGGTCTTTGCGATCTTCTCGGGTATCTACTTCTACTTCGGCAAGATGACTGGCCGTCAGTATTCCGAGCTGGGCGCGCAGATCCACTTCTGGATGTTCTTCATCGGCGCAAACCTGACCTTCTTCCCGCAGCACTTCTTGGGTCGTCAGGGCATGCCGCGTCGTTACATCGACTATCCCGAAGGCTTTGCATACTGGAACAAGATCTCGTCCTACGGCGCGTTCCTGTCCTTTGCCTCCTTCATCTTCTTCTTTGGTGTGGTGATCTATTCGCTGCTGCGTGGCGCACGCGTAACCCAGAACAACTACTGGAACGAATACGCTGACACGCTGGAATGGACCCTGCCCTGCCCACCGCCAGAGCACACCTTTGAAACCCTGCCTAAGCAGGAAGATTGGGACAAAGGCCACAGCCACTAAGCCTGGCCTGACCTAACCTGATCTGAAATCAAAACGCCCCGGAGCCTCCCGCTTCGGGGCGTTTTCTTTTGTGCCACCGATCCAGAACTGGCGGCCATTTCACTCGACAGCCTGCGCATGAGAGCTAAAATGCGCCCCATGCCCTATGACTGGACACGTCCCCCCAGCGATCAAGATGGCGAGTTGCACCTGTGGCCCCATCAATCGCTCCAACCCGAAGGCTATGTGCGCTTTCTGGGGGTGACGGCTGCGTTGATCACGGTGCCGCTGCTGCCACTGATGGGCACGCCGTTGTTCTGGGCGCTGATCCCATTTCTCACGCTGGCCGTATTCGGGATGAAATACGCCCTCGATCAGAACCGCCGCAATGCGCAGGTGCTGGAGGTGCTGCGTCTTGGGCCAAAGGACGCGGAGTTGATCCGCTCCGATGGACGCGGCAACACACAAAGCTGGCGTTGCAATCGCCATTGGGCCGAGGTCACCCTGCACCATGAACGCGGGCCGGTGCCTAACTACGTAACCCTGCGCGGTGCCGGTCGAGAGGTGGAGATCGGGGCCTTCCTGTCCGAAGACGAGCGCAAAGCACTATATGAGGATCTGCGAAATTCCATTCGTCAGAGCGCTGCCGTCACGTCACATCAGGACTAAACGGCAGCAAAAAACCCCGGCTCGCGTCTCGAACCGGGGTTTATCTATCTCTTGATTGTCACGCTCTGGGCGTTGGCCTCAGCAGCCACCAGCCGAGCAGAGCTGATCTTTGACCATCGGGCCAACTTTACCGAAATCCATTTGGCCGGTGTATTTGGCCTTCAGCGCGCCCATGACTTTGCCCATGTCGCGAATCGATTCGGCGCCGGTCTCATTCACAGCGGCTTTCACCGCATTGGACACCTCATCCTCCGAGAGCTGCTTTGGCAGAAACTCTTCGATGATCTCGATCTCATTCATCTCGCGCTCCGCAAGGTCGAGCCTTCCGCCCTCCTCATAGGCGCGCACGCTTTCTTTGCGCTGTTTGGTCATCTTACCGAGGATGGCGAGAATATCTTCGTCGCCGATGCCGCCCTCTTCGCCGTCACCGCGCGCTGCGATTTCACGGTCCTTGATGGCAGCATTGATCAGACGCAGAGTGCAAAGGCGTTCCATCGCCTTATCCTTCATTGCCTGCTTGAGGGCCTCGTTGACCCGAGTTCGCGTATCCATGTGTTCTCTTCGTCCATGTGGAACAAGAAGAGGCAGTATTAATCAAATCCACGGTAACATTCAAGCTCTCGGGATTGCACGCGACGCAGGCCCGTTATCGGCTTATCTGTGCTTGACCCCACGCTATGCGAGACTTATTGATGCGCGAATTTTGCCCGCATGGAGAGTCGAGTCATGGTCGAAACCGTTTCGCCGAAGCCAACCGCCTGCCTGGCCCTTGCAGATGGCACCGTGTTCTACGGACACGGGTTCGGCGCCACCGGGCGATGCGTGGCCGAGCTGTGCTTTAACACCGCAATGACCGGCTATCAGGAAATCATGACCGACCCCTCCTATGCGGGTCAGGTCGTCACCTTCACCTTCCCCCACATCGGCAACACTGGCGTCACCCCCGAGGATGACGAAACCGCCGACCCCGTCGCCGCGGGAATGGTCGTGAAATGGGATCCGACGCTGGCCTCGAACTGGCGCGCCACCGAAGAACTCAAGTCCTGGCTCACCCGCACCGGCCGCATTGCCATTGGCGGCGTCGATACCCGCCGTCTGACCCGTGCGATCCGCCAGCAAGGCGCACCGCATGTGGCGATGGAGCATAACCCGGACGGGAATTTTGACCTCGAAGCGCTGGTCGCCGCTGCGCGTGCATGGCCCGGCCTTGAGGGCATGGATCTCGCCAAGGACGTGACCTGCGCGCAATCCTACCGCTGGGACGAGATGCGGTGGGCCTGGCCCGATGGCTACAGCCGTCAGGAGGATCCAAAGCACAAGGTGGTCGCCATCGACTATGGAGCAAAACGCAACATTCTGCGCTGCCTTGCGTCCGCCGGATGTGACGTCACCGTGCTGCCTGCCACGGCGACCTCTGCAGAGGTCCTGGCACATAATCCCGATGGTGTGTTCCTCTCCAACGGTCCCGGCGACCCGGCAGCAACCGGTGAATATGCGGTGCCGATGATCAAGGACATCCTTGATAAAACTGACCTGCCGGTCTTTGGGATTTGTCTTGGTCACCAGATGCTTGCACTGGCATTGGGCGCAAAGACCACCAAGATGAACCACGGTCACCACGGGGCCAACCATCCGGTCAAGGAACACGGCACCGGCAAGGTTGAGATCACCTCGATGAACCACGGCTTTGCGGTCGATGCACAAACCCTGCCCGAGGGTGTGGAAGAGACGCATATCTCGTTGTTTGATGGCTCCAACTGCGGCATCCGCATGAAGGATCGCCCGGTTTATTCCGTCCAGCACCACCCCGAAGCCAGCCCCGGCCCGCAAGACAGCTTTTACCTGTTTGAACGTTTTGCGGAAGCAATGGCGGCGCGCAAGGCCTGATCAGCGGCCACAGCACAGTTCAAAACCGCCCGGTTGCCGCTGCAGCCGGGCGGTTTCTTTTACGGTGACTTTCCCATCTGTTGCGGGTGTTTAACTTAGACGCTGGCCACAGCTCTGTTAGCTATAAGCTATGGGCAAGAACCAGATGGACCTGCACCGGAGCAGCCGCGTGCTCTATCGCCGGTCGGCGCGACCGGGCAGTTTGCGTGATCCGCCGTCTTCCTTGGATCTGGGCAATCTCCACCAGCAGCATTTGGAAAATATCGCGCGGCTTGAAAACACTCGCCGCGCGGCTCAGTTGCAGCGGATCGGCACTGAGCGCCCCGATCAGGATATTCTTGCTCTGCGTCCTCCTGCCTTTTGGTTGCGACATCAGGCGGTGCCATTGGAAACCTTGGGGCATACCGCCCTGATCCTGATGGCTGACCCCACGGGGTTGCCGGAATTAAAACAAGAGCTTGCGGGGAATTTTCACGACCTAGTTCCCATACCGACCCCCGCGGCAGAGATTGAGGCAACCCTGCTTCAGGTGTTTCGGCAAAAGATGACACAAGCGGCGTCAAACAGCGTCTCCCCTGCTCTCAGCTGCCGGACGTTTGACTATCAAGCAGCCCGCGCCCCAGCGTTTGCGATTGCGGCGCTGTTTGTGCTGTTCGCATTACTGGTTCCGCAGGTCGTTATCGCTTTTCTGGCCTTTGGTGCGTTGTTGACCTTGGTATTGTTCACAACCCTCAGGATCACCGGTCTGCTGGCGGCCAGACGCGCAAACCAGCCCAAGATTGAGCCCCAGAACGCCGCCCCGATGATCTCCATGCTGGTGCCGCTTTATCGCGAGGCGGAAATTGGCAAACATCTGTTGCGCCGCCTGTGTCGCCTCACCTACCCGCGTGCCCGCATGGAGGTGCTCTTGGTGCTGGAAGAAAGTGATGAGGTCACGCGCAACGCCGTGAAGTGCGCTGATCTTCCCGACTGGTTTCGGGTGGTTGAGGTGCCGGGTGAGGGCTCTCTTACCACCAAACCTCGGGCGATGAACTACGCGCTGAACTTCTGTCATGGCGAGATCATCGGCATTTGGGATGCAGAAGATGCACCAGAACCAGACCAACTGGAAATCGCCGCGCAGGCGTTTTCCCACGCACCACCCGAAGTGGCCTGTTTCCAAGGGGTTCTGGATTTCTATAACCCCACCCGCAATCTGATCTCGCGTTGCTTTACGCTCGAATATGCGGGCTGGTTTCGGGTGCTGTTACAAGGCATCGCGCGGCTGGGGCTGGTGGTTCCGTTGGGCGGGACCACCCTGTTCATCCGACGCGATGCCCTCGAGAACCTCGGCGCGTGGGATGCACATAATGTCACCGAGGACGCCGATCTTGGCGTGCGCCTTGCCCGCGCAGGCTATCGCACAGAAATGCTGCCCACGACCACCTATGAAGAAGCCAACAGCCGCATCACCCCATGGATCAAGCAACGTTCACGTTGGCTCAAGGGGTTTATGATGACCTATCTGGTGCATATGCGCGCGCCCAAGCAGCTGCTGCGCGACATCGGCTGGTGGCGTTTTTTGGGCGTTCAGGCGTTCTTCCTCGGCACTTTGGGACAATTTCTATTGGCCCCGGTGTTGTGGAGTTTCTGGCTGGTGGCACTGGGCCTGCCACATCCGCTAGAGGGTGCGCTGCCGCCCGGAGCGCTGCACGTCACCGCCGGGGCGCTTGTGGTCTTTGAGGTGCTTAACTTTTGCATCTGGATCAGCGGTGCACGCGCATCAGGCCGCCCGTTGCTGGCCTTTTGCGCCCCGTTGATGCCACTCTATTTTGCGCTTGGCTGTTTTGCCGCCTACAAAGCCCTGTGGGAGGTTTTTGCCGCTCCGTTCTTTTGGGACAAGACCGCTCACGGTGATCACGGCGGCACGGCGGAGGAGTAAATCAGCCGCCGCGCGCACCTGCGTCCTGCTTAAGGCGCGTGGTGAAGGCGACCGAGATATGATCCTTCAACGCTTGCCCCGCCGCAGCCTCATCCCGGTTGGCGATGGCTGCGACGATTGCCTTATGCTCGTCTTGCGCAATACGCCCGCGCCCTTCGGCTGCCAGTGACGTGGTGGCCATCAACGCCATTGAGCGATGCACCAAATCCAGCTGCTGCACCAGATAGCGGTTATGTGAGGCCAGATGGATTTGCTGATGAAACCGCCGGTTTGCCTTGGCAAGCTCTACCGGTTTGTCGACCAGCGCATCATCTGCCGCGACCATATCGCGCAGAACCTGCACTTCCTCATCGGTGGCATGGCGCGCAGCCAGCGCCGCAGCCAGCCCTTCTAGCTCGCGCCGTACCACATAAAGCTCGGCCATCTGGTTGTGATCGAGGGAGGCCACAATCAGCGAACGGCCATCGCGTTCCAGCAAGCTCTGGGTTTCAAGCCGTTGCAATGCCTCGCGAATAGGGGTGCGCGACACGCCAAATCGATCGGCCAGATCGTTCTCCACCAGACGGTCGCCGGGTTTGAACATTCCAACGTCGATGGCGTCGAGGATCAGCCCATAGGCGTCTTTCTGGGTGCTGTTCTTCGTCTGGCTCATCGGCGCTTTGCCCTCCATTGCACCGCAACTTTCTACGCTTTGCCAGCGCTGCGATCAAGTCTGAGGCGGAATGCGCCTCATGCTAATCCATTGCGAATCCGAGACATAGCGCCTAGGTCTCGGATTATGGTCAAGCAATCCTTCTCTCATGTCGAACATTGGGTGTTCGATCTCGACAATACGCTCTATCACCCTTCGGCCCGACTGTTTGACCAGATCGAGGCGAAGATGATCACTTATGTGATGGACACGCTCGGGATCGATCATGGGGCCGCCGATAAGCTGCGCGGCGATTATTGGCGCAACCACGGCACTACGCTGGCGGGGTTGATGCAGGAACACAGTATCGACCCCGAGCCGTTTTTGGTGGCGGTACATGATATTTCGCTCGACCATCTGGAGCCCGATCAGATGTTGGCAGGCCATATCAAAGCCTTGCCGGGGCGCAAAATCGTCTACACCAATGGCTCTGCCCCTTATGCGGAGCGTGTTCTGGCCGCGCGGGGGCTCTCGGGGCTGTTTGACGGCATCTACGGCGTTGAGCACGCAGATTATCGCCCCAAACCAGAGCGCAGCGCCTTTGAACGGGTGTTTGCGCAAGCCGGCGTCGAGACCGCCAAGGCGGCGATGTTTGAGGATGACCCGCGCAATTTGACCGCGCCGCATGCGATGGGCATGCGCACGGTGCATGTGGCACCCGAGGTCTTTGAGGGCGATCACATCCATCATCACACCATGGATCTGACGGAATTTCTGGGCCACCTGCGGTAGCCTGTCGCAGCGACCAAAATGCACATGTTTTAGTCATGTTTTGCGCCCTATATCGCAGGGCGACACGACATGACGGAGCCTGACATGACCGCCTACACCCTGCCGCCGAAGCTCACGACCTTTGAGCGCATTATCTTTCGTGTGCCCGTGCTGGGCCGCATCTGGAAAGAGGTGAGCTATGGCGATGAGGGCAACATCTACTACGCGATTGCCACATTCATCAGCCTCTGGGGTATTTCCATCATGCTGTTTGGCCTGCCCGGCCTCTATTTACCTGCACTCGCTCTGGTGCCGGTGATGTGGATCATATTGATCCTGATTTCGCGCGGCTGATCCCCCTGCGGCACAGAGCCGCTTGTCATTCGCCCGCCCCGCGCCCTATGTCTCCCCTCATAGCAACAGCGCGGGGCCGAGGTGATGAGCGAGACATGTGACATCCTGATTTCCGGGGGCGGCATTGCCGGGCTGACCGCTGCGGCGACATTTGCAGCGCGCGGATTTTCCGTGATCTGCGTGGACCCGACGGCCCCTGTGACCGCGCGCGAGGATGCGGGCGCGGACCTGCGCACCACGGCGTTTCTGCAACCGGCAAAATCACTGCTGGAGGATGCTGGCCTCTGGGCGCGGTTGGCCCCTTATGCCGCACCTTTGCAGATTATGCGCATTATTGACGCGGGCGGTGCTGAACCTGAACCGCGTGTGGTGCGAGAGTTCAATGCCGAAGAGATTTCCGAATTGCCCTTTGGCTGGAACCTGCCCAACTGGCTGTTGCGCCGCGAAATGCTGTCGCGCATCAACGAGTTGGCCAATGCGGAATTTCGCCCCGGCGTTGGCACCCAAAGCCTGTTCACCCGTACGGGAGAGGCCCGTGTGACCCTGAGTGACGGCGCGCGTGTGCGGTGCAAACTGGTGCTGGCCTGTGATGGGCGCGCGTCCCCCATGCGCGAGGCGGCAGGGATCGAGGTGCAGACCACCCGTTACGGACAAAAGGCGCTGGCCTTTGCGGTGACCCATGATCTGCCGCATGAAAACGTGTCGACCGAAATTCACCGCACCGGTGGCCCCTTTACGCTGGTGCCCCTGCCGGATCTGGACGGGCGGCCCTCGTCGGCGATTGTCTGGATGGAAACAAATGCCAACGCCGACCGGCTCGCAGCCCTTGATGAAGCCGCATTTGAAGGCGAGATGAACACCCGCTCCTGCGGGGTTCTGGGGTCGCTGAAACTGGCCTCGCGCCGCACCCTTTGGCCCATCATCAGCCAGCGCGCCGAACAGCTGGTGGGCGAGCGTCTGGCATTGATGGCCGAAGCGGCACATGTGGTGCCACCCATTGGGGCACAGGGGCTCAATATGTCGCTGGCAGATTTGCGGGTGCTGATGGATCTGGTGGAGGCGCGCCCCGAGGGGCTGGGCGATCAGGCGATGCTGGATGCCTATGAGAAAGCCCGTCACAGCGACATCAAATTACGGGTCAGCGGTATTGATCTGCTGAATCGCGCGTCGATGATCGAGGCCCGTCCGCTCCGGGATTTGCGGGCCGGTGGGCTAAACGCGCTTTATTCCCTGCCGCAGGTGCGCAAGATGCTGATGCAGATGGGACTTGGCGTGCGATAGAAAACGGGCCTGTCCTGTGGGACAGACCCGTGCCTCCGGCGGAGGTATCTTTGAAAAGATGAAGCGGTGTCAGAGCACTTGGTCGAGCACGGTTTTCAGCCGCGACAGCGTGCCGTTGACGTCATAGAGCTTATCAAGACCAAAGAGGCCAAGGCGGAAGGTCATGAACCCCTCAGGCTCATCGACCGCGAGCGGCACGCCCGCGGCGATCTGCATGCCTTGGTCGGCGAATTTCTTGCCATTCTGGATCTGCGGATCGTCGGTGTAGCTGACAACCACGCCCGGCGCGCCAAAGCCTTCGGCCGCCACGGAGGTGACGCCTTTTTTCGCGAGCATTTCACGCACGCCATTGCCCAGTTTCCACTGCGCCTCGCGCAAGCGTTTGAAACCATATTCTTTGGTCTCCGCCATAGTATCACGGAACATGCGCAGCGCATCTGTGGGCATGGTGGCGTGATAAGCGTGGCCGCCGTCCTCATAGGCTTGCATGATCGCGCGCCATTTCTTGAGATCGAGGGCGAAACTGTCGGAGGTGGTCTCGTCCAGTCTCGCAAGCGCGCGTTTGGAGAGCATCACCAGCCCCGCAGACGGCGACGCGCTCCAGCCTTTTTGCGGAGCGGAAATCAACACATCGACACCGGTGGCCTTCATATCGACCCACGCGCAGCCAGAGGCGATGCAGTCCAGCACCATCAGCGCGCCGACCTCATGGGCGGCCTCCGCCATTTGAGTCACGTAGTCATCCGGCAGGATCACACCGGCCGCAGTTTCCACATGGGGCGCAAAGACGATGGCGGGTTTTTGGTCGCGGATCGCCTTAACGACCTCATCAATGGGGGCCGGAGCAAAGGGCGATTGCGCGGTATTGCCGGTCTGGCGCGCCTTCATGACACTGGCGGATTTGGTCAGGCCGCCTGTTTCAAAAATCTGGCTCCAGCGATAGGAGAACCAGCCATTGCGCACCACCAGCGTGTCCTGATTGCGGGCAAACTGGCGCGCGACCGCTTCCATCGCATAGGTCCCACCACCAGGCACCAGCGCGGTCGCATCTGCCTTGTAGACCTCTTTCAGCATGGCGTTGATGTCCAGCATCACCCGCTGGAACTCCTTTGACATGTGATTGAGGGACCGGTCGGTGAACACCACCGAGAACTCATCCAGACCATCAGGGTCGACTGCATCCAAGAGGGCCATGAGAAATCTCCTTGCTGCAATAGGGTCGGCTGAGGCCGGTTGTCTCTGTCATGGCAGAGCCGCCCCTCTGGCTCAAGCGCCACGTGGCTACAGCTCTTGTCGTAAAAGCCGTTAAATGCGCATCAGCCCAAGGGGCCGGGGCGGCGTTCTTCGGACAGGAGCACATTGGCGTCCACATTGCCCGCCCCCGGCAATGTCATGATCCGCCGCCGCAGGACGCGTTCGAAATCGGCAATGTCGCGGGCCACCACCCGCAGGCGATAGTCGTAAAACCCCAGCACATGCTCCACCGTCTGCACCTCCGGGATGGCCGAGACCGCGCGCTCAAAGTCATCAAGGCTGACACGCCCTTTGGTGGCCAGTTTGACGCCGACAAAAACGGTGACGCCGAACCCCAGTTTCTCCAGATCGAGATCTAGCACCCGATGCGACAGAATCCCTGCCTCCTCCAGTCGCTTGATCCGTCGCCATGTGGCGGGCTGGCTGAGGCCAAGCGCGCGACCAAGTGCGCCTGCGGTCTGGGTTGCGTCCTCCGACAGGGCCCGCAGGAGTGCCAGATCAATTTCATCCAATTCTATCATAGCGGCAGCGCCGTCCGTGTGGTGATCCGCGCCACATGCATCAGTGCCTCAATATCGGTGATATTCGGCAGTTGCAGGATGCGATCCCGATACAGCGCCTGATAGTGGGCCATATCGCGCGCAATCACGCTGAGGCGCACATCAACCTGCCCGAGGAAGGTTTGGATCTCCAGCACCTCCGGGATTTCGCGCGCGGCGGGGATGAATTCATCAAAAGCGCGTGGGTTGGTCTTATCAAGCGTCACCCGCAGTGAGACCTCAACCGCGTAGCCTAAGGCCTGCCAGTCGATGACCGCCCGCGTGCCCTTTACGACACCACCCTCACGTAACTTCTCCAGCCTGCGCGACAGGCGCGAGGCGGTGAGTCCCAGCCGATCTGCCAGATCCGGCAGCGATTGGATCGGGTCCTCCTGAAGATTGCGCAATATGCGCCTGTCGAGGTCATCAAGCATGATTGCTACGATAGTCTACATTATCACGAATAGATACCGCGAAAATTGGTGAATTCATACACGAATCGCTCTCGCATCACCCGCTCTGCCGCCTATGCTCGCTGACAGATAGAAACTCAGGTCAAAGGATTGATCCGATGCGTGTGTACTACGACCGCGACTGCGACGTGAACCTCATCAAGGAAAAGAAAGTCGCCATCCTCGGCTATGGCTCGCAAGGTCACGCGCACGCGCTGAACCTGCGTGACTCTGGCGCAAAGAACCTCGTGATCGCACTGCGCGAAGGCTCTCCTTCTGCCAAAAAAGCCGAAGCCGAAGGCCTGCAAGTGATGGGCATCGCCGAAGCGGCTGCCTGGTGTGACGTCATCATGTTCACCATGCCCGACGAGCTTCAGGCCGAAACCTACAAGAAATACGTCCACGACAACATCAAGCCGGGTGCGGCGATTGCATTCGCCCACGGCCTGAACGTGCACTTTGGCCTCATTGAGCCGAAAGAAGGCGTTGACGTCATCATGATGGCCCCCAAAGGCCCCGGCCACACCGTGCGCGGCGAATACACCAAAGGCGGCGGTGTGCCCTGCCTTGTGGCCGTTCACAATGACGCATCCGGCTCCGCACTCGAAACCGCGCTGTCATACTGCTCCGCCATCGGTGGCGGTCGCTCCGGCATCATCGAGACCAACTTCCGCGAAGAATGCGAAACCGACCTATTCGGCGAGCAGGCGGTTCTCTGTGGCGGTCTGGTTGAACTGATCCGCTGCGGGTTTGAAACCCTCGTTGAGGCAGGCTACGCGCCGGAAATGGCCTATTTCGAGTGCCTGCACGAAGTGAAGCTGATCGTGGACCTGATCTACGAAGGCGGCATCGCCAACATGGATTACTCCATCTCCAACACCGCCGAGTACGGCCAGTATGTCACCGGCCCGCGCATCCTGAAGTACGACGAAACCAAAGCCCGTATGAAGGAAGTCCTCGCCGACATTCAGCAGGGTAAATTCGTGCGCGACTTCATGCTGGAAAACGCCGTGGGTCAGCCGACCATCAAAGCGTCCCGTCGTGCCAACGACGAGCACGCGATCGAGGCCACCGGCGCCAAACTGCGTGAAATGATGCCTTGGATCTCTGCCGGCAAGATGGTCGACAAGTCCAAAAACTAAGGACCCCGTTTGCGGAGCTAAGACTCCGCAGCCCGGACCTCTGCAGGGCGCCTCGGGACACCGGGGCGCCTTTTTCACGGTGTGACACGCTTCGTTCTGGAACGAAGCATGCCTCATTGACCTTTCCTCGCACCAGAGGTCATCTGCCCGCACGGCACCCGAGTTCAGCCCGTGCACATTGTCAGGAGAAAATCATGCCGGAAATCGCCCCCCGTTACTGGGCCATGGTGGCCGCCTTAGGTCTCACTTGGGGCGGGACCTTCATGGTGGTCGAACTGGCACTGCGCGGGATCACCCCGTTTTGGCTCGCGTCCGGGCGGATCGGCTTTGCGGCGCTGTTGCTGACCGCGATCTGGGGCCTGCGCGGATTTCAACTGTTTAAAGACCGCCCAAACTGGTGGATTGTTATCTTCATTGGCGTCTTGAGCTCCACGCTGCCGTTCATCCTGATCAGCTGGGGCTTGCAGCATGTGACCTCCGGTTTTGCTGGGGTCAGCATGTCGGCCATCCCGCTGATGGTTCTGCCGCTGGCGCATTTCTTCGCCTCAGAACCCCTGACCCTGCGCCGCCTGATCGGTGTGGTCATCGGCTTCTTCGGGGTCGCTTTGCTGATCGGTGGACAAGCCTTTGAAAGCAACGGCTCCGATCTGGAGTGGGCCGGTCGCCTTACCTGCCTGACCGCTGCCGCCTGCTACGCGGTGTCATCCATATCCATGCGCCGCTTGCCAGAGGTCGACTCCGTTGGCCTTGCCGCAGTGCTGCTCTTGATCGGCACCTTTGGCATCATCCCCGCCGCATGGATGGTCGAAGGCCCGCCACCCGTCATCTCGTCAGAAACCTGGATGTGGTTGGCAATTTTAGGTCTGATCCCAACCGCCGGAGCAAACCTGTTGCGCGTCTTGGTCATTCGCGGTGCAGGACCAACCTTCATGAGCCTCACCAATTATCTGGTCCCTGTCTGCGCCGTTTTCTTTGGTGCGGTGTTCCTCAGCGAAGCCCTGCCGGGCACGCTTTTGTGGGCCTTGGGCCTGATCCTCGCAGGAGTAGCACTCAGCCAATACGGCGCCTTGAAACGCCTGTTTGGCCTGACCTGAGGCTCAGGCACTAAGGCAAAATTCCCACTTGTTCAGCTTTTCAAAAATATCCCGGGGGTGAGGGCTTCGCCCGAGGGGGCAGCGCCCCCTCTCGCGCGCCGAGTCAAAGGCTCGGCGCGCGGGTCCGCCCGGACACCCGGGCGGAAAAACCTCAACTCGTCGCCGCCTCCACAGCAGCGACCACATCATCCACCGCGCGGTTCAGGAGGTCTGGATCCTCACTCTCTGCCATCACTCGGATCAGCGGCTCAGTGCCGGATTTTCGGATCAAGAGACGCCCATGCCCATTGAGCTGCCCTTCCGCCTGCGCAATCGCATCCTGCACCGCATCCACCTCTAACGGTACCTGCCCCGCCTCAAAGCGTACATTTTTCAACAACTGCGGCACCGGTTCAAACTGCTGTGCCAACTCAGAGGCTTTCTGCTCCCGGCGCACCATCTCGGCAAGGAAATGCAGCCCCGCCATCAGCCCGTCGCCGGTTGTGGCATAGTCGCTCATCACGATGTGGCCGGATTGCTCACCACCGAGGTTAAAGCCGCCCTGCCGCATTCGCTCCACCACATAGCGGTCACCGACCCCTGTGCGCTCAAGGCCGATGCCACGATCATTCAGGAACCGTTCCAGACCGAGGTTGGACATCACCGTTGCCACCAGCGCACCGCCGCTCAACCGCCCGTCCTCAGCCCATGCGGACGCCAAAAGCGCCATCAGCTGATCGCCATCAGCAACGGTGCCGGTCTCATCGATCACCACCACCCGGTCCGCATCGCCATCAAGGCAGATCCCCACATGGGCACCATGCGCCACCACGGTTTCTGCGGCGACAGCGGGCTTGGTAGAGCCGCAGCCGCGGTTGATGTTCTTGCCGTCCGGCGACACACCTACCGGGATCACATCCGCGCCCAGTTCCCACAGTATTTCCGGAGCAGCTCGATGGGCCGCGCCATTGGCGCAATCGATCACCACCTTCAACCCGTCCAGACGCATATCGCGTGGCAAAGAGCTCTTTACCCGCTCTCCATAGCGAAAACGGGCATCATCAATCCGTTTTGCGCGACCGATATTGTGGGACTGTGCAGGCTCAACCCCCGCCTCGATCAGCGCTTCCAGCTCCAGTTCCACCTCATCGGAGAGCTTGTAGCCATCGGGGCCAAAGAATTTGATGCCATTGTCTTCGGCCGGATTGTGGCTGGCGGAAATCATCACACCCAGATCTGCACGCATCGAACGCGTCATCAGCCCCACCGCAGGTGTTGGCACCGGCCCCAGGAGCAGCACGTTCATCCCCGTCGAGGTCAGCCCCGCCGTCAGCGCGTTTTCAAACATATAGCCAGACAGCCGTGTGTCCTTACCGATCACCACCCGGTGCACGGTATCTGTTTCACGGCGAAAATACCGACCGACAGCTGCTCCAATACGCAGCGCCATCTCGGCAGTCATGGGATGCAGATTGGCCTTGCCACGCACCCCATCGGTTCCAAAGAGTTTGCGCATCAAAGCTGCTCCTCTGTCCGGCGCACCGCCGGAGGGTCCAACAGCTGCCGTAATCTCGTTATCTCGTGGCTTGCCACAGGCGCAGCGCCTGCGCCGTTTCCGCCACATCATGCACCCGTAGCAATTGCACGCCTTGGGCAAATCCCGCAAGTCCTACGGCAATAGAACCCGGCGCACGCCGTGCAGCTTGCGGTTCTTTGCCAATCGCGCCAATGAATCCCTTGCGCGAGACCCCCAGAAGGATCGGACAGCCAATACCGTGAAACAGGCTCAAATTGCGCAGAAGCGCCAAGTTATGCGCCTCGCTCTTGCCAAACCCGATGCCCGGATCAATGACAATCTGTTCACGCAAAACACCGATGGCCTCCAGTTGGTCCACCTGTGCGGCAAGGAAATCATAGACGTCGAGCACCACATTTTCGTAATGCGGGTTTTCCTGCATGGTTTGCGGATCCCCTTGTGCATGCATCACGCAGACCGGCACCCCAGCCTGTGCCGCCAGCGGCGCCAACGCGGCATCGAAGGTAAAGCCCGACACGTCATTGATCAGCGACGCGCCCGCCTCCAATGCTTCCATCCCCACAGTCGCTTTGCGGGTATCTATGGAAATCGCCACCTCGCTTGCCTCGCGGATCGCGGCGATCACTGGCGCGGTGCGGGTGATCTCTTCCAGCTCTTCGACCTCAGCCGCGCCGGGGCGGGTGCTTTCCCCCCCCACATCAATAATCGAGGCCCCGTCTGATACCATCTGCAAAGCCGCGTCGCGCGCTGAGGTCAGCTCGTCATGCTGACCGCCGTCAGAAAAACTGTCCGGAGTGACGTTGAGAATGCCCATGATATGCGGATGGGTCATATCGAGCCCGGCAATTGCGGCGCGGCGGCTCATCAGACGGAACCGGACCTCTTCTGGCAATAGACCCGCCGGCACGATACGGGGCGGGGCCAAACGATCTAAAACTTCGACCTCAGTGAACCAAAGCGCGCTGCCGGCAAGATGAATAGCGCCCTCGGGGCGCGCATCTCCATGACGAACCAGGGGGCGGTAGTAACTCACAGGTTATGTTGCTCCTCAGCATGGGCGCGCAGGGGCACACCGGGGTTGTCCGGGAGCTCCGCGCCGATCACGATCATTTCTTCTGCTTCGAAAGTAGAAGCGAACCACGCCGCAAGTGCAACCGCATTCGACGGCGGCTCGCTTGGCCCCTCGACCGCATCCAGAACAATCTTGGACGGCGCCCAGACGCAAATCTGGCCATTCTTCATCGCCCAGTCGAGCTCTGTGCGTGTTTCCACCACTTTGCAGCGTTCATCCCTAGCAGCCAAGCGCCATGCATTTTGCTCAATTGCCAGCAAATCAATGCGGCGCTGGGTCCATTTATGCCCGGTTTGCGGCAACGCCAGCTCATGCGCCCCCACACAGAGGATCAGTGGCCGTTCGCGGCATTCCATCTGGTCGATCCAGCCGGTCAGATTGTCACTGTCGATTGCGGTATTGGACAGGAACATCAGCCGAGGGTGTGGTTTGATGTCCTCTTCTGTCTCATGCGACACCTGATCCGAGGAACGCACGATCTCCACGCCGAGTTTGCCGGGACCTCGGTCCAATTTTTCGATACGCACAAACGCGCGCACCGCCTGCGGCTCCCACAGGATACGTTCCGCAACCCGCTCGGCGAGGGTTTCCAACAGCGCCAGACGTTCGCGGGCAAGCTCATGGGCAATAGCCTCTGTCACCTTGTCATAGGACAGGATGCGATCGACGTCGTCGTCCAGATCCGCAGGCAGCGGCGCAATCTCTACCACCACATTGAAACAGACCCGCTGCGTGGTGCCGCGCTCTTGCTGAAATGCGCCGATTTCAACCTCGACGATATGATCGCGCAGGGAAATCCGATCCAGCGGCCCCGGACGTGCCGTCGCGGCGGACCGCTCTGAGGGATGCGCGAAGGCGAGGTGGATATCGGAACTCATGGTGTGGCCCTCGGCTGGCTTAGAACAGGAAGGAGGCTGTGTCAGGAGTCACAGTCTTAGGTCCGTTCAGGCCAGATAACAGGCTCAGACCCGCCGTGCCAGAGCCGGAAAGCGGCGTCTGGCGATCTCTGGCGGGGAAAATCGCGTCGCTTATTTTGCCGCCGTGCGGAAACGCTCGTCACGGTAGAAAAGATGCACGCCAATACGCGCGGTCTTGGTAAACTTGCGCGACCAACGCGGTTTTACCGCTGTGGTGTGATAGTAGGTGGCACCCTGCGTGAGTTTCGGGTTCACCCCGTCTAGGATCAGCCGCGCCACCTTGGCGACACGTTCAAACGCGCGTGGCTCGCGGATTACTTCCTTTTGACCATCACAGGTATAGGTGAACTGGCACTGATATTTGCGACCTGTGCCCTGATTGATCACGCCACAGAACGTATTGGGGAATTGTGAGCTCTTGACCCGATTGCGGATCACCTCAGCGACCGCGAATTGACCTTTGACGGTCTCGCCCCGCGCCTCAAAGTACAGCGCTTCGGCAAGGCACGCAAACTCACTGCCGCCAGACGCTTCGGGTCGGCTATCCAAGAAGGCCCGCGTGTACTCGACCTGCGTGACTTCTTTGGTTCGGCTTTGGCGTTTTCCACCCAAAAAGCGTAGCATACGCTCCTTTGGCGCGGCCTGAAGCGTTGACTGCTCCTGTTTGAAAAGCGCATCCAGCCCCATGTCTGCAGAGGCAATGCTACCGCATAGTGTTGCCGCGATCACTGCGACACACATCAGATTCCGTTTCATTCAGGGTACCCCCGGTCCAACTGCCTGCAGCGGCATTCCGACCGCAAGCGACGGCTTCGGGTAACGGAAATGTATCAAAACGTCCACCCAAGCGGACGTATACCCGTTATGCCCCAAGGCTTACATCGATGCGGCGATGTCTCTTTTGCCGCCGAAGAACCCTGAATTCGTTAATTTTTTATGTATGTCGGCGCTATTCGGCCGGTTTTATCGGCGATCGCCAATTGCGCCGCCGCAAGCCGTGCAACGGGCACTCGAAAGGGGGAGCAGGACACGTAATCAAAGCCCGCCTCGCGGCAGAACGCGATTGATTCGGGGTTGCCACCGTGCTCACCACAGATCGAGAGGGTGATTTCAGGCTTTGCCATCCGTCCCCGCTGTACACCGAGTTGCAACAGCTCTCCGACACCATCCACATCAAGCACGTGGAACGGATCTTCTGCAAAGACACCCTGCTGCACATAGGCCGACATGAACCGCCCCGCATCATCGCGGGACAGACCATAGGTCATCTGCGTGAGATCGTTGGTGCCAAAGCTCAGGAAGGCGGTGTGAACAGCAATCTCATCAGCGCGCAGCGCCGCTCTTGGGGTTTCGACCATGACGCCCAGACGATAGGTGAAATCTGCCCCGCGCTCGGATTTCACTGCTGAGGCGACCGCATCAATCCGGGCCTTCACCAATTCCACCTCACGCTTGGCCGACACCAGCGGGATCATGATTTCCGGCACCACCGGTGCCCCATCGCGTGAGGCTTCCAGCGTGGCCTCAAAAATCGCACGCGCCTGCATGTCGTAGATCTCGGGCACCGTCACCCCAAGCCGCACACCGCGCAGCCCCAGCATAGGGTTGTACTCACCCATTTCCTCCACCCGGCGGGTCACATCGCTGACCGGAAGGCCCAAGGCCTCGGAAAGCTCGCGCTGACCGGCGGTGGTGGTCGGCAAAAACTCATGCAGAGGTGGGTCAAACAGGCGAATGCAAACTGGCATCCCTTCCATGATCCGAAACAGCTCGCGGAAATCCTTCCGCTGCATCGGCAACAGGCGCGCCAGCACCGCAGCCCGGCCCGATGAGGTCTCGGCAAAGATCATCTCCCGCATCACTGTCAGACGGCCGGGATCAAAGAACATATGCTCTGTCCGACAGAGCCCAATCCCTTGCGCATTGAAATTGCGCGCGGTTTGCGCATCCGCGGGCGTGTCAGCATTGGCCCGGATCTCGATGTCACGCGCCGCATCGGCCCACCCCATCAGAGTCGTAAGCGCATCGTCTTCCGCCGCCTCGGTCATTTTTGGCTCTCCCGCCAAAACCTGACCCGAGGTTCCATCCACAGTGATCGTCTCTCCGGATTTGAAAATCCGCCCATCCGGCGCGGTTAACTGCTTGCGTCGACTATCAAATCTCAGGCTGGAGGCCCCCACGATACAAGGCAGCCCAAGCCCGCGCCCGATCACCGCCGCATGGCTGGTCATGCCGCCTTTTTCCGTGAGAACACCGGCCGCTGCATGCATGCCACGCACATCCTCCGGCGAGGTTTCACGCCGCGCCAGAATGCACGGCTCGCCGCGCGATTTGCTGGCCTGCGCCTCTGTCGCGGTGAACACCAGCCGGCCCGTGGCAGCACCGGGGCTTGCGGCGATCCCGCTGCCGATCACATCGCGTTTTGCGTCCGGGTCCACCTGACGGTGCAACAATTCATTGAGTGAATGCGCGTCCACCCGCATCACCGCCTCCTCCGGTGGGATAATCCCGTCTTCGGCCAGCCGCACCGCAATCCGCACCGCAGCCTGAGCCGAGCGCGTCACCCGCACCCCATCCAGAATATGCACGCGGCCATTCTCGATCACGAACTCCACCTGCATCTCCGCCCGCAGCTTGACCCGCATCAGGGCCGCATGGGCCTTTAGCTCCGCAAAGGCTTCGGGCGCCAACTCTTCAAGCGAAGGACCGCGTTCGTCCTGCTCCAGATAGATCGCTTCCGCATCGACCCCCAGCGCATCCCGCCCCTGACTTTGGCTCAGATACCGGCCCGTGATCTGTGGCAATCCGGTTTGAGAGTTCACAAGCTGCAGCACGCCAGAGCCGCATTCGCCCTGCCCCAGCCCCGGCACCATTTCCTGCACCACCAGCCCAAGCCCGGCATCCTCAGGCGCGCCCTTGGCCGCCCGCAACAGCCGTGCCGAAGTGCCCTCCCACGCGCGCGCCATCGACCTCAGCACCGCCGCCAGCTGTTCGCCCGGATCTTGGGGGAACGGCTCTTCGGCCTCAGCCTCATAGGCCTGCAACATCTCGCTCAGCGCATCGGGGCCGCCATCCTCGACGTCCTCGAACACATCCGGGTCCAGCCGCGCCACATGCACCGCATAGGACTGCACAAACCGCAAATAAAGCGCCGCCGCCGCATCCGCGCCAAGCGTGTCGCTCAGATCCACGAACCGCGCATCATTCATGCCAATGTTCAGCACCGCACCGGGGCCACCCCAGTCGGGATCTTCCGAGGATGGGCGCACACACAGCAGCGCATCGGGACGCAGATCCGCAAGGATCGCCTGCACGTCGACCATATAGCCTTCGGCGATCTCATGCACCGCATCAAAGGACAGCGCCACAGTCTGCGGCACCGGCAGGTTCAACCGCACCAGCCGCTGCAAACATTTCGCCCGCCCGCCATGCGTCTGATTGGCAATCGGCGCGGTGGCCGTGATCAAAGTGGCCTTCGGGGTAGTATCCATCGGTTCGTCCCCTGTGTGTTTCTGCAATGCAGCGATCCTCCCTGATCCCGAGCATAATGCGCGCAATCACTCCCGCAAGGAAAAGCATGCAGAAGCTACAACAAAAACGGCCCTCACTAAAAATAGCGAGGGCCGTTGATCACGCGAGTTGGCGCGAAGGATCAGCCCTCGATGCGGCTCAGATCAGCCACTTGACCGCAAACCTTGCGGA
The DNA here is from genome assembly GCF_000376545.2 of Tritonibacter mobilis F1926. Classification (NCBI taxonomy): domain Bacteria; kingdom Pseudomonadati; phylum Pseudomonadota; class Alphaproteobacteria; order Rhodobacterales; family Paracoccaceae; genus Tritonibacter; species Tritonibacter mobilis. Next base: position 491,995 of record NZ_CP015230.1, on the reverse strand, counting down.
TCTGGCTCAGCAGGTTCAGCCGATTGCGGCGCACCACCTGATTGTCGGAATTGACCTGCACCGCCTCAAAGAAGGCATCCACCGGCGCGCGCAATGCGGCCATGCCGCCCATGGCGGCCGCGAAATCCTCGGCCTCGATGGCCGAGGAGATCGCCCCCTCGTTTGCGGCAAGCGCATCAAACAGGGCGGCCTCTGCCGCATCCTCGATGAACTTCTTGTCGGCCCCGTAGGAATACTCGACCCCGTCTTTTTCCTCGGCCTGTGACAGGATATTGTTGGCGCGCTTGAACCCTTGCAGCAGGTTCTCGCCATCCTCCGACGACATGAATGCCTCCAACGCGCGGGCACGTTTCACCAGAAGCGTCAGGTCGTCATTGCCCTCCATCGCAATACAGGCGTCGATCACATCGTGACGAATACCCTGATCGCGTAGGAAGACTTTTAGACGGTCGTGGAAGAAGGATAGGAGGTCGTTCGCCTTAGACACGACTTCATCTGCCGCAGCTTCCGTGTCTGATGTCCCCATCGCCTGAATGTAAAGCTCAGCGGCCGTCGCCCGATCTAACTTGCCCACCTGAACGTCCTTCAAGGGAACTTGCTTAGAAGTTGCATTGGAGAAGCGAAGCGTCAAGTCATGTGAAAAAACCGCGTTGCCAATCACCGAAGAAAGGACAAACCGTACGTCATTCTCCAGCACCAGCCGGATCACACCAAGTGCGGCACGACGCAGCGCATAGGGGTCTTTGGACCCGGTGGGCTTTTCATCAATCGCCCAGAACCCCGTGAGCGTGTCGATCTTGTCGGCCAGCGCCACGGCAACCGACACTGGCTCTGTCGGCACCTCATCGCTGGGGCCCAAGGGCGAGTAATGCAGCTGACAGGCATTGGCCACTTCTTGCGGCAGCCCGGCGGCCTCGGCGTAATAGCGCCCCATCAGGCCTTGCAGTTCAGGGAACTCATAGACCATCTCGGAGCTGAGATCCGCCTTGGCGACCTTCGCCGCCTGTTCCGCCAGATCCGCATCCGCGCCCACGACGGGGGCGATTTCGCGCGCCAGCGCCGCGATCCGGTCGATGCGCGCGGCTTGGGTGCCGAGCTTGTTGTGGAAGGTCACATTCTCCAGAGCCGCGATCCAATTCTGAAAGCCCTTTCGAGCGACAAAGGCGTTATTTTCGGCACCTTCAAAAAGGGCATCGGGAACAAATTGGTTTTTAGCAGGCTCGGCAATCGAACGCAGGTCGTTCTCCCAGAAGAACTTCGCATCCGCCAGACGCGCGCTCAGCACCTTTTGGTTGCCCGCCAGAATGGTGGCGCCATTGTCGGCGGTTTCGCGGTTGGCCACGGTGATGAACTTCTCGATCCGCCCCGTCTTGGGGTTCTTTACCGAGAAAAACTTCTGGTGTTCCTTCATCGAGGTCTGCAGCACCTCCGGCGGCAGGTCGAGGAACTCCGCATCAATCGAGCCCATCAGCACCACCGGCCATTCCACCAGACCCGCAACCTCGGCCAGAAGACCCTTGTCGTCCACCACTTCAAGGCCCGACGCAAAGGCCTGATTGGTGGCATCCTGCCAGATCGCCGCCTCCCGCTCCTTGGGGTCGAGCACCACAAAGGCGCGTTTCAGCTTGGCGGCGTAGTCCTCAAAGCTGGTGACAGAAATCCGCGCGGGCGCCATGAAGCGATGACCCCACGTTGCGTCGCCGGATGTGATACCGTCGATATCCAGCGGGACCACCTCGCTGCCGTCTTCGCGCGTCAACACGCACAGGATCGAATGCAGAGGCCGCACCCAGCGCAAAGACCCAGCACCCCAGCGCATGGATTTGGGCCATGGGAAGTTGCGAATGGTGTCTTCCAACACTTCGGCGATGATCTCTGCCGCCGGGCGACCCGGTTTCTCGATGATTGCAAAATAGACCGCTCCCTTGGGGGTGTCGCGTTCCTCAAGCTGATCGCGGCTGAGCCCCGCACCGCGCAAAAAGCCCTCAATGGCCTTTTCGGGTGCGCCCACCTTGGGGCCCTTGCGCTCTTCGCGCACGGTGGGGGAATGCTCCAGCAGATCCTCGATCGCCAGCGTCAGGCGGCGCGGCGTGGTCAGCGCATGTGCGCCGGCATAGGTCAGACCCGCCTCGACCAGACCGTCGGTCATCCGCTTCTTCAAATCTTCGCCTGCGCGCGCCTGCATACGGGCGGGGATTTCCTCGGAGAAAAGTTCGATCAGAAGATCAGCCATTACGAGTCCTCAACGGTTCGGATCTGCCGTGCGTTCACGGCAATAAGGGATGTGGCAACAGACGCGCCTGCGCCCGTCAGTTGGTTTGCGGCCGTTTGGGGCATTCCTCGCCCACAATGGTGCCGTCATAGGCCTTTTCGCCACAGTTGTTCAGTTCGTGCCAGACGTAACCCCGGCCATCTTCAGTGATGGCCACGATACGGTCGACACCAAATTCGATATTCTTTTCAGAGATAAACGCCATCGCCTGACCGTCATGCAATGCCTGCCCGATGGTATTAGCGTCAAAGCAATCAAACCAGTTTGGCGCATTACGCGGCTCACGCGCGTCAGACAGCTGATAGAGCTGCGCCACCTCCGCCGGTTTCAGCGGCGTGGTGAAACAGGCGCGATAGCGGATCGGAGAGCTATCGGCATCAATTGCCTGAAAGTTTCCATAGGCGATGGGTTCCGGCGTCTCGCCTCCGATCGGCAGCAACACGACATCCTGCCCCGGCTTTTCAACGACGTCGTCATAAAAGCCGTAGACCTGTAGGTAGTACATCGCGATCCCTGCCACAAGGCCAGAGACGATGAGAATGATCGACAGGATTTTACCGGTCATATCAGATGCTCCCTTACGCCGCTCAGGCCGCTGTTTCGCCCGCGGTCTCGCCGGTATGCCCGCCCGCCTCGGTCAACACAAAGGCATCGGCACATTGTTTTGCAAGCGTGCGCACGCGCCCGATGTAGGCCTGACGCTCGGTCACAGAGATCACACCGCGCGCATCCAAGAGGTTAAAGATATGCGAAGCCTTGATGCACTGGTCATAGGCCGGATGCGCCATGATGATGCGCTTGCCGGTCTTGGGGTCCATATGCTCCTGGGCGAGGATTGCGGCACATTCGGCCTCGGCTTCCTCGAAATGACGCAAGAGCACCTCGGTATTGGCCACGTCAAAGTTCCAGCGCGCGTATTCTTCTTCAGTCTGCTTGAAGATATCGCCATAGCTCAGCGGTTGTGGCGATTGCGGATCGTTGAAGGGCATGTCCATCACGTGATCAATGCCGAGGATATACATCGCCAGACGTTCCAGACCGTAGGTCAGCTCGCCCGAGACCGGGTGGCAGTCATGGCCGCCGACCTGCTGGAAATAGGTGAACTGGCTGACTTCCATACCGTCGCACCAGACCTCCCAGCCCAACCCCCAGGCGCCCAGAGTCGGGCTTTCCCAGTCGTCCTCGACAAAGCGGATGTCGTGCAGTTCCATATCGACGCCGATGGCCTCCAGTGAACCGAGATAGAGCTCCTGCAAGTCCGGCGGGCTGGGTTTGATCAGCACCTGATACTGGTAGTAATGCTGCAAGCGGTTCGGGTTTTCACCGTAGCGCCCGTCCGTGGGGCGGCGCGAGGGCTGCACGTAGGCTGCGGCCCATGCGTTGGAGCCAAGCGAGCGCAGCGTGGTTGCCGGGTGAAAGGTGCCCGCGCCCACTTCCATATCGTAGGGCTGCAGGATGGCGCAGCCCTTGGAGGCCCAATAGGTCTGCAAACGCAGGATGATCTCCTGAAACGAACGCGGGGCTGTGGTCTGGGTCATGTCTCTTCCCCTCTAGGGCATCGGCGCGCCCGCCTCATGAGAGCCACCGGAAGCCCACACAGACGGTGCAATGTTCGACCGTCTTCCTATGCAAGCCCCCCGGCGGGGTCAACGGCCCCGTGCGTTGCAAACCCCAGCGAGACCGCAGACAGGGGGAAAATTCACGTCGAAGTGTCGAAGATGAGAAACAGATGCATATAACACGCAGATGTGCGGATTCTCGCCGTTTCCTTTTGGCACACAAAATGGTTACCTGCGCGGCGAACAAAATCCGTTTCTTCGTACAGAGGATTAGCAATGAAGAACCTATTTGCCTCGGTGTTGTGGGCATTGATCCTGTGCTTTGCGGCGCTTCCGGGCGTCTCACAGGCGCAGCAATCCAATGCCGGAGGCGTCTGGATTCAGGTCGCCGCCCGCCCGTCGCTGAGCGAAGCGCAGGAAGAGGCACGTGATTTCGCCGCCCGCCTTCCCGATGTGTCAGGATATGCGCTTGGCGGGGGCTGGTATGGCATCGTCATCGGCCCCTATGCACGCCCCGACGCCGAACAAGTGCTGCGTGTCTACCGCGCTGAGGGCCAGATCCCGCGTGACAGTTTCATCACCTTCACAAGCAACCTGCGCACTCGCTTTTATCCTGTAGGAGCCGAGTCGGAAGGAACGGCCCCGGTGCCGCTGGCGGGTTCCGAAGTTGAGGCCGCCCCCGCGGAGGATGCCGCTTCCGACGTCACCCCAGATGTCGCAGTGGCCGATGAAACCCCGGCTCAGGCGCGCCAAAGCGAACGCGCCCTCACCCGCGAAGAACGCATGGACCTGCAAATCGCGCTGAAAGCGGCCGGGTTTTACAACTCTGGCATCGATGGCGCTTTTGGTCGTGGCACCCGCGCGTCTATGTCTGATTGGCAAGTGGCACGCGGCTATGAGGCCACCGGTGTTTTGACCACCGGCCAACGCAAAGCGCTTATGGACGAATACAACGCACCGCTGATTTCCACCGGCATGGCGTCATATACCGACGAAGCCGCAGGCATCTCGCTGGATCTGCCGTTGAACGAAGTGGCCTTCAGCCGCTACGAGCCGCCTTTTGCGCATTTTGAGTCCTCTGGCGATCTTGGTGCGCGTGTGCTTCTGATTTCGCAGCCCGGCGACCGCCGCACGCTCTATGGTCTTTATGACATCATGCAGACGCTGGCGATCATGCCGCTCGAAGGTCCGCGCGAACGCACCGGCGACCGCTTCACCCTCGAAGGGCGCGACAGCAAGGTGGTCACATATGCAGAGGCACGCCTGATTGATGGGGAGATCAAAGGCTTTACCCTTGTGTGGCCCACAGGGGATGAGGCGCGCCGCACCCGTGTACTGGCTGCCATGCAAGAGAGCTTTACCCGTCTGGATAATGTGCTCGACCCGGCTGCAGGCATGGATGATGCACAATCCATTGATCTGGTCTCGGGTCTGGAAATCCGCAAACCGCGCCTGTCGCGCTCGGGCTTCTTTGTGTCGGGCGACGGTGTGGTAGTGACCACCGCAGATGTGGTGAACAGCTGCGGCAGCATCACCGTGGATCGCGACGTAACCGCCGAAGTGCTGCTGAGCGATAGCGAGGCGGGTATTGCAGTGCTGAAACCGACCGAAGCACTTGCGCCAATGGCAACCGCACCGCTTGCCTCCACCGCGCCACGCCTGCGCAGCGCGCTTGCGGTTTCTGGCTACTCCTACGGCGGTGTCCTCGGCGCGCCGAGCCTCACTTGGGGCGCGCTCAGTGACCTCAAGGGCTTGCAGGGTGAGGACTATCTGGCCCGTCTGGAACTCGCCGCTCAGCCTGGTGATGCCGGTGGTCCGCTTTTGGACAAGGACGGCACGGTGCATGGCATGCTGTTGCCCGTTGTGACCGATGGCCCGACATTGCCCGAAGGCGTGCGGTTTGCGCTCAAAGGTGAGGTGATCCGTATGGCCCTTGAAAAAGCGGGCGTCGGCCTGCCCGCAACAGAAGCCTCCACCACTGGCGAGATGCCATTGTCGCTGCTGCAAAAAGAGGCCACCGGCCTTACGACGCTGGTCAGCTGCTGGGACTAAGACCTCCCATGCCCCGAACATCAAAAGGCTCCCGAAGATCACTTCGGGAGCCTTTGTTTTAAGGCCGGATCACACGTGCACGTGACCCGGGTCTGATCCTGTCATCAGCCTTCGATTGCGGAAATCATATCGACACGGGTGCCGTGACGACCGCCCTCAAATTCAGTGTTGAGGAAAGCATCAACGATTTCCAGCGCCAGCCCTTCGCCCACAACACGCGCACCGATCGACAGCATATTGGCGTCATTATGGGCGCGGATCATCTGGGCGGAGAATGTATCAGAGCAGACACCACAGCGGATGCCTTTGACCTTGTTGGCGGCCATCATGATGCCCTGACCAGTGCCGCACAGTAAAATGCCCAAGTCGCTTTCACCTGCCGTCACGTGACGCGCGGCGGCCTCACCGTGTTTGGGGTAATGGGTGCTCTCCGGCGTGGTGGGGCCAAGATCGGTCACGCTATAGCCGCGTGCCTCGATATGTTTGACGATGGTTTGACGCAGCTCGATGGCGGCGTGATCACTGGAAAGAACGATGCGTTTACTGGCAATCATGATGCGGTCATCCCGTTTCCCGGCCCGGATCATTGGGCCGGTGGTGGTGGATCAGAGGGGGTTCGCCCCGCACATAGCGGGTTTTGCCTTGATCGCAAAGACCCCGCATGACCGCATCCTCAGTAGGCGTGGACCTGACCGTCCCAAGTGTGGAAACACCCCGTGGTGTCGAGCGACAGAACGTCAAATTCGTTAATCAGTCCCAAGGCGCATTCCTGCACCGAGATATCACCGTCCTGCCCCCCCATATCGGTGCGTACCCAGCCAGGATGATAGATCCCAACCGCGATACCTTCGGGTTTGAGGTCGGTTGCGAGATTGCGCCCGATATTGAGCGCTGCCGCCTTAGAGGCGCGATAGGCATAAGATCCCCCCGGCGCGCGGGCATGGCTAGCCATCTGCGAGGAGATAATCGCGATCTTCGGGGCCTCAGCGAGTTTCAGGTTTGGCAGCATCGCCTGCACGGTTAGGAACACACCGGTCACATTCACCGCCAGAGACTTCGCCCAAACCTCAGCGGTATAGTCCTTCAGCGCCATGGATTTATCGAGGTAGACGCCTGCATTGCAAATCAGCAGATCAACCGGGTCGCCTTTGATCTGCGCCGCAAAGCGCGCTTGCTGGCCCGGATCACTTACATCAAGCCGCGTGCCCGAGGAATGATCGCGCGAGGTGCCCGTCACCCGGTCGCCACGCTCAGTCAGCCGTGTTTTCAGCTCGCGTCCGATACCGCGGCTGCTGCCTGTCACCACCACATGCATTGGCGGTCTCCTTCCTGTCTGCTCTGCCTGCTCCTATCCGCAACCGGTCCCAGCGAGTCGCAAGATAGGTCTGCCTTAGTTGGTCTTGCGTGTGGGCGCAAAGGGCAAGGGCAAAACCGGCACGCCTTCTTCGATCAGCGCTTTGGCCTCTTCCGGCTTTGCCTCGCCATGGATCGAGCGCGTGGGCGCATCACCCAGATGCATCTCGCGCGCCTGTTTCACGAAATCCTTGCCGACATAGTCTGAATTCGCCTCGACCTGTTTTTTGAGCGCAGAAATCGCCGCTTCCAATTCATTCGATGGTGTCGAAAGCGATGTCGGGGCCGGCGCGACCTGTTTCGGTGCAGCTGGCACAGTGTCAGATGAAGTTTCTGACGCGGGTGCGGAGGCCGCTTTGCGACCGGGGCGCACTCTAGGCGCCATCAGAGCCTTTTCCACCTTAGTAGATCCACAATGGGTACAGGCAACCATGCCCGTGCCTAAAAGCTTCTCGTAGGCCTCTGCCGATTGGAACCAGCTTTCAAAGCCATGTCCTTCAGCGCATTTCAGTGCATAACGTATCATTTTTTGTCTCGTGCTCAGAGGCGACGATTAAATACGGCTGGGCGAAGTTTGCAAGGGTGGCCGTGCCTGGAACCACCCGCCCTGTCATTACAGGCCCTTTGGCGAGAATGAACGCAGCAAGGCCGCCAATTCTGGCTCGGCCACTTGTTTCGCTGCGCGGCTCAACGACATCCACACCCGCAAGCGGTCTTCGCGTTCAGGAAAACGGTCTGCGAGCTTGTACACCTTCAGGGCAAACACATCCACCCGGCAGCGCAAATTTGGTGCGGCCTCTCGCACCTTATCATAGGTAAACCGACCGATTGGCATGTCCAGCGTCTCTCCTGTGACGCCCGCCTCTTCCCATGCCTCGACACCAGCCGCCTGAGCCGCTGATTTCCCCGCCATCGGCCAGCCTTTTGGGATGATCCAGCGCCGTGTCCGCCGAGATGTGACAAGCAACACTTTGACCCGCCCTTTGGCGGTGATCCGATAACACAGTGCCCCGACCTGCTGGTGCAGGGCCTGCTGCTCGCCTTGCGGCCTGACTGCTTCCAAGACCTCTGACATGGGTCTCCTGCCTTTTTACTCTTTAAAATTGCGGCCCAAACACGGGCCGACCAAATAACACGCGCCTCAAGATTGCGAAAAAATGGTTAACATTCCTTTTACCCCTCTTCACCGTGCAATCCAGAGGAGCAATAGGTATGGGCGTTTTGACGCCGGTCGGCGGGTATGATCACGATACCGCGTCGCTCAGTATACGCTCTCAGCTCAAAAGCCGCTGTTGCAGGCGTTCCACCATCTGCGGATAGGGCGTATCGGCCTCGAGTGCGAGGCGACGCAGCGCAAAATGCACATGCGCCATTTCCTGATAATAGCCCGAGTAGACATAGTTGACGCTACCGCCCGCCACAGCCCCCAGAACGGGCACCATCTGCGCGGCGAGCTTTGGGCCAAGCGCCACTGCCAAGCGCGGGGCTACGGCTGCGATCAATTGCGACAATCCTGCGCCAGACAGCCCCAATCGCAAGGTCAGGAACCCCGTGTCCGCCCCATCATCATGCGCCATAGGCCCCGCAGCGGCAAAAACCTCGACCGCATCAAAACGCACGCTTTTGGCATTGGGATCAAAGCCATACTCCTGCGCGACACCCTGAATGCTGCGCATCAAAAAGGTCGTTGTTGCAGGCAATTCCACCAATGCGCCCGGCAACCCGGCCGCGCCACCCACCATGCCCATGGTGGTACTGACCCAGCGATTGGTCTGTGCCGGCTGATCGGGCAGCACGCGACGGCTAAGCGCCGCCCCCCGAACAGAGAGATGCAACGCCTGCAAAACCGCGCCCTCAATCGCGCTGCGCACGGGCCTCGGCATACGGCGCATCAGGTCTTCTCCCTGACCGCCCAGCGCATTCAACAACCGCATGCCAAAATGCCCCGCCGCCCGGTAGCGAGCGGCAATCGCATCCAATTCTGCTTCGACATCGCGCACCGTCAGGCTGCGCTCGCTGCTCTCCAGAATTTCACCCGGCAGTTCGCCCATGTCTGACCTCATCCCTGCTGCGCCTGCCATAAGAGATCAGAAGCCACGTCCATGGTTTCAAGGTCTGGGCATCGCATCCGGGCCTTGAGTGTTACCCCTGCGCCGCACCGTTCCAGCGCGCCACGCGCCCCTGCACCCCCTGCCATGCATTTGGGCTCAGGTTCAGGCCCAGAATACGTTCGGGGTTGGTCGGCGGTGGCATCTCCACGCCCTCAAGCCGCACGAAGCCAAAGCGCTGATAATAAGGGGCATCCCCCACAAGGATCACACGTTGCCAATGGCTGTGCTCCGCCTTCCACAGGCTGTCGCGGATCAATGAGGCACCGATGCCCTCGCCTTGCCGTGTCGGGTGAACTGCCACCGGCCCCAACAAAAGCGCGTCGCTGTCACCGACATGAACGGGCCAAAACCGGATCGCACCTGCCAAAATGCCATCACTGTCGCGTGCCACCTGACTGAGAGCACGCACCGGGGCGACATTGTCGCGCAGACGATAAGAGGACAAAGCCGTCCGTCCCGGCGCAAAGCACAGGTCATAGAGGGCTTCCACCTCCCAGGAATCCTCCGGCATCTCCGGCGCGATTGTGATCACGTGTCTCAGGCTCCGTCTGCTGCGCTTTGCGACCACAGGGCCAACTCGACGCGGGGGTGGATTTCGCCCTAGCACGGGCGTAAGTCTGGGGCAAACACTTGGAGACATAGAATGTTCTACCGCCCCGAGGATGGCCACGGCCTGCCCCATAACCCGTTTAACGCCGTCGTGACCCCCCGCCCCATCGGCTGGATCTCCACGCGCTCCAGCGCAGGCGTCAACAATCTCGCGCCCTATTCCTTTTTTAATGCCGTTGCTTATGTGCCGCCGCAGGTGATGTTTGCCTCCACCTCGACCAAGGCGGATCAGGATGGCACCAAGGATTCCATGGCCAATATCCGCGAGACCGGCGTCTTTTGCGTCAATATCGTTGAATACGCCATGCGCGATCAGATGAACAAATCCTCTGCAGCACTTGATAAGGGCGTCGACGAGTTTGCCCATGCGGGGCTTGAGGCGGTTGCATGCGAGACGATCAACTGCGCCCGTGTCGCAGGCGTGCCCGCTGCACTGGAGTGCAAGCTCACCCAGATCATCGGCCTGCCCGGCGAGGCCAACAAAGTGGCCTTTGGCGAGGTGGTTGGCGTGCATTTGCGCGATGATTGCCTTGTGGACGGGATCTTTGACGTGACCAAGTACCAGCCACTCTCGCGCCTTGGGTATCGCGATTATGCCAAGGTCAGTGATCTGTTCGCGCTGACGCGTCCGGACGACTGAGATGCCGCTCCCGGACCCCAAGATGCGCCACCCGATCATCCTGCCCGATGGCTCTCCACATGCAGGCACGGTGCAGCTGGCGCGCGCGGTAGAGAACCCGAACTTCATCGTCGGCGACTACACCTATGCATCGGATTTTGATCCGCCACGGGACTGGGGCAGCCGTCTTGCGCCCTATCTTTTTGCAGGCGCGCGCGAGCAGCTGAAAATCGGCCGGTTCTGCCAGATTGCCCATGGGGTGAAATTCATCACCGCCTCGGCCAACCATGCACAAGAGGGCCTCAGCTGCTATCCGTTTCCGGTGTTTGATCCCGCGCAGATGGCCGGGTTTCAACCCGACACCCGCGACACAGTGATCGGCAATGATGTCTGGATCGGCTACAGCGCGTTGATCCTGCCCGGTGCCCGCATCGGTGATGGGGCCATTATCGGCGCAGGTGCTGTGGTGCGTGGCACAGTCCCCCCTTATGCAATTATGACCGGCAATCCGGCCACCATTGCCCGCCACAGGTTCCCTAAGCCGCAGATTGCCCGTCTTTTGGCGCTCAAATGGTGGGACTGGCCAGCAGAGCTGATCCTGCGCGCAGAGCCCGCCATTACATCTGGCGATCTCGACATGCTCGAAGCGCTCGCGCCCGACTGATCTGCCGCTTTGGCGCGCAACCTCCTTTTTAAAACAAATAAGCCGCGGTCCCATTTGGGACCGCGACCGCTTTGCTAACTTGCCTGTCAGATCTCAGTGACCGCCCAGAATGCCGGTTTTCACCGAGTAATCCACCGCCAGACCATATTCAGGGTCATCGTCGCTATCGACCATCAGATGACCCGCCTTCGAGAGCAACTGGTGACAATCGCGGCTCAAATGGCGCAGCTGCAACGCTTTGCCCGCCGCCGCATATTTTCCGGCCAAAGCCTCGATCGCCTGCAACGCCGACTGATCCACCACGCGCGAGGCGGCAAAATCAACGATCACCACATCCGGGTCGTTCTCGATATCAAACAGCTCGATAAAGCCGTCCGTAGAGCCAAAGAACAGCGGGCCTTGGATCTCATAGACCTTGGCCCCTTGCTCGCTGACACTGTCGCGGGTGATCGCATGAATGCGGCGGGCGTTGTTCCACGCATAGGCCAAGGCCGAGACAATGACCCCAACCACCACGGCAATCGCAAGGTCGGTCATGACTGTCACCACAGTCACCAGCACAATGACGAAGGCATCGGTGAGCGGCACCTTGGTCATGATCTTAAAGCTGTTCCACGCGAAGGTGCCGATCACCACCATGAACATCACCCCCACAAGGGCCGCCAACGGAATCTGCTCAATCAGCGGGGAAGCCGCAACGATGAACAGCAACAGAAACAGGGCGGCCGCAATCGCCGCAATCCGGGTTCGCCCGCCAGAGTTCACATTGATCATCGACTGACCAATCATGGCGCAACCACCCATGCCGCCAAAAAAGCCGGTGACAATGTTAGATGTCCCTTGCGCGATACATTCCTGGCTCGCACCGCCGCGTTTGCCGGTGATCTCCCCCACAAGGTTCAGGGTCAATAGGCTCTCAATGAGGCCAATCGCTGCCAAGATCACCGCATAGGGCAGGATGATCTGCAGGGTCGCCCAATCGAGTGGCACCATCGGGATGTGGAACATCGGCAAGCCCCCCTCAATCGAGGCCATATCCCCAACCCGCGGCACATCCAGACCAAATGCAATCACGATAATCGCCGTAATCCCAATCCCCGCGAGCGGTGCCGGGATCACCTTGGTGAGCTTGGGCATACCCCAGATGATCACCATCGTCAGCACCACCAGCCCCAGCATCATCAAAAGCTGTGGCCCTGCGAGCCATTGTTCGCCGTTGCTACCCGGCTGTTTAAACTGCGTCAGCTGCGCAAGGAAAATCACGATGGCCAGGCCATTCACAAACCCCAGCATCACCGGATGCGGCACCAGTCGGATGAACTTCCCCCAATGCATCACCCCCGCAATCACCTGCAGGATGCCCATGAGAACCACAGTCGCAAAGAGATATTCGACGCCGTGGTCTGCAACCAAGGCAACCATCACCACCGCCAGCGCGCCAGTCGCGCCGGAAATCATACCCGGACGCCCCCCGATCAGCGCCGTAATCAGCCCCACCAGAAAGGCTGCGTAAAGCCCCACCAGCGGGTGCACGCCCGCGACAAAGGCAAAGGCTACAGCCTCCGGCACCAGCGCCAGTGCGACCGTCAGCCCCGACAACAGCTCGGTGCGCACACGGGCCACGGTAAAGCCCTCATCCTGCATGATGGAAAGATTGGGAGGAGAGATATTCTTGGCCAGAAGGCCCAGTACGCCGCGTGTCATGACACCAAAACCTGTAAATTCGGGAAGCTTGTTTTGAGCGCCTGTTAGCGCCATTGACCCCGCGACACAAGGCAAGGCAAGAAAACAAGGGCCCATAGCGTCGCAGCCGCCCAATGCGAGGGCAGCATGCCACAGATAGGTCAGCTTTATTGTCTCAATATATGCGACACCTCCAAAGGCTGACGCATGATCCCTTTGCGTTGCGCGCCACACACTTGCGGCGCTCATTCCAGCGTCACGCGCCCAGAAATGCATCACTTAATTTATGGATTTTTTTGAAACTCTTTAGCCCGAAGACGAATTCCACCGTAGCGCGCGCAGAGTAAAATTGTTACAAATCAGGCAGTAACTGCGCAATCTGTGCAATGCCTCGATCTTAAACGTGAAGAATTCTCAACCGATGCCTGCAGCCATTGTTCTTGCTTTGATTGGCAAGGCCTCACAAGCTGAGCGTGACATCAAATAACGCCCGCGCACTTTCTACGTCGCATCGAAAGTCGCGCAGCATGGGACAACAGGGTACCGCGACGGGCTTTTCAAGATGACGATTACCTTTCATCTCAACGGTGAAGAGGTCTCGCTTCCAGAACCCCAGCCAACAACAACGCTCTTGGACTGGCTGCGCGAGGACCGCGGTCTCACCGGCACCAAGGAAGGCTGCAACGAGGGCGATTGCGGCGCTTGCACTGTGATGGTCACCGACCAAAGCGGTGCCAGAGCGCTGAACGCCTGCATCCTCTTCCTGCCGCAACTCCACGGCAAATCCATACGCACGGTCGAAGGGGTCGCTCATCCGGATGGCACCCTGCATCCGGTGCAACAGGCAATGGTCGATCTCCACGGCAGCCAATGCGGTTTTTGCACCCCAGGCTTCATCATGTCGATGGTCACCGCCCATACCAATGGTGCCATCGATCATGACGACCAGCTCGCCGGCAACCTCTGCCGCTGCACCGGCTATGCGCCGATCACCCGTGCCGCCGAAGCCGCCCAAGGCGCCCCTGTGCCGGAGCATATCAGGCAGGATTCATCCTTCATCTTCTCAGAAATATCTCGGGGGGAGGTCGCAGACCGGGGGGCAGAGCCCCCCTCCGACATCCCTGTGGCAGCGCCCCCTTCTACCTTGCGTCCCAGATCCTCGGATGAGCTGGCTGCAACCTATGCAGCCCGCCCCGATGCCACGCTGATCGCCGGAGCCACCGATGTCGGGCTTTGGGTCACCAAGCAATTGCGCGATCTGGATGATGTGATCTTCCTTGATGGCTGTACGGATCTGAAGGGCATCACCATCAGCGAAACAGAGGTCCGCATCGGGGCAATGGCGGATATGAACCGTGTCCGCGCCGCCCTTGAGCCGCTCCATGCCTCCTACGCCGAGATGATCCGCCGCTATGCCAGCCAGCAGGTCCGCGCCGCTGCGACCATCGGCGGCAATATCGCCAATGGCTCTCCCATCGGGGACAACCCGCCTGCCCTCATCGCCTTGCGCGCCACATTGCACCTGCGCCACGCAGACACCCGCCGTGCTATCCCGTTGCAGGACTTCTTTATCGACTACGGCAAACAGGACCGCGCCCCGGGTGAATTTGTCGAGGCTGTGAGCTTTGCGCGCCAACCCGACAGCCTCAGGGTCTATAAACTCTCCAAACGCTTCGATCAGGATATATCTGCGGTGTTGGGCGCGTTTAATGTCACCGTGGTCAATGGCAGCGTGACCGCAGCCGCCATCGCCTTTGGTGGCATGGCAGCCATCCCGAAGCGCGCCGCGCATGTGGAGTCCGCCCTGATCGGCCAGCCGTGGACAGACGCAACGATCAAGGCCGCCAAAGCCGCCTTTGATCAGGATTTCACTCCCATGAGTGACATGCGTGCCTCCGCCGCCTATCGGCTGGACTGCGCCCGCAATATGCTCACGCGCTATTTCACAGATCTGAACGGCGCCTCTGAGCATGTGTTGGAGGTGGGCCTATGACTGTTGCAAAACCCCTGCCCCATGATGCGGCAACCCTGCATGTGACGGGCCAGGCCCGCTATGTCGATGACATCCCCACACCCAAGGGCACGCTGCATCTGGCCTTTGGCCTTGCACCGATTGCAAAGGGCAAGATCACCGCGATGAACCTCGCGGAGGTGCGCGCCTCTCAAGGTGTTGTCGCGGTGCTGGCGGCGGAAAATTTGCCGTTTGACAATGATGTGTCGCCTTCGGCCCATGACGAGCCGCTGTTGGCCAAAGGAGAGGTGCATTATCTGGGTCAGCCGGTGTTTCTGGTGGTCGCGACCTCCCATCGCGCCGCCCGCATTGCCGCACGAAAAGGCAAAGTAGAATACGCCGAAGAGGAGGCGCTGCTGACACTGGAGGCCGCTCTTGCTGCCGACAGCCGCTTCGAGGAAGGCCCGCGCATTTATCAAAAAGGCGACGCCTCTGCCGCCATCGCTTCGGCGGCACATATGATCGAGGATACCTTCGAGATCGGCGGGCAGGAGCATTTCTACCTCGAAGGTCAGGCCGCCCTCGCCCTGCCACAGGAGGATGGCGGCATGATCGTCAACTCCTCCACCCAACACCCCACCGAAATCCAGCATAAGGTGGCCGAGGCCATTGGCCTGCCGATGCATGCGGTGCGCGTCGAGACCCGGCGGATGGGGGGTGGTTTTGGCGGCAAGGAAAGTCAGGGCAACGCGCTGGCCGTCGCCTGCGCCGTGGCCGCGCGCCTCACCGGCAAAGCCTGCAAGATGCGCTATGACCGCGACGATGACATGACCATCACCGGCAAGCGCCATGCGTTTCGGATTTCCTACCGCGCGGGCTTTGATGCGGAGGGGCGGATTGAGGGCGTCGAGTTTACGCATCTGGTCAACTGCGGCTGGGCGCAGGATCTGTCGCTGCCGGTGGCAGACCGCGCCATGCTACATGCCGACAACGCCTATGCAATCCCCGCGATCCGCATCGAGAGCCACCGTTTGAAAACCAACCTGCAAAGCGCCACCGCCTATCGCGGCTTTGGCGGCCCGCAGGGAATGGTCGGGGTCGAACGGGTGATGGATCATGCGGCGCATGTTCTGGGGATTGATCCGGTCGAACTCAGGGTGCGCAATTACTATGATGCGCCTGATGCGGGAGGCTCTGCCGCGGCCTCGAGCAAAGGGGGCTCTGCCCCCCGGCCTACGGCCTCCCCCCGAGATATTTCTAAAAAGCTGAAGGACAATACAACGCCCTATGGCATGTCGGTCACGGATTTTGAACTGCATGAGATGACGGCGCAGTTGCTGGAGAGTTCGGACTACGCGGCGCGACGGGCAGAGATCGCGGCCTGGAATGTAAAAAACGAGCGCCTGAAGCGTGGGATGGCGTTTTCACCGGTGAAGTTCGGGATTTCCTTTACCCTCACGCATCTCAATCAGGCGGGGGCTTTGGTGCATGTCTATCAGGACGGCTCCATCCATCTCAACCATGGTGGCACCGAGATGGGACAGGGATTGTTCCAGAAGGTCGCGCAAGTGGCAGCCGCGCGCTTTGGGGTCGATCAGGCGCGCGTGAAGATCACCGCGACCGATACAGCCAAGGTGCCCAATACGTCGGCCACGGCGGCCTCTTCGGGGTCGGATCTGAACGGCATGGCGGTGAAGGCCGCCTGCGACACCATTCGCGACCGCATGGCGGCGCATTTGGCGGAAGTGCATCAGCAACCGATCTCAGCGGTCGTGTTTGAGGGAGACAAAGTCAGGATCGGCTCTGAGGAGATCAGCTTCGAGGCGGCGGCGACGCTCTGTTACACGGGCCGCGTGAGCCTGTCGGCCACAGGATTTTACAAGACCCCCTCGCTGGAGTGGGACCGGATCAAGGGCGCGGGGCGGCCGTTTTTCTATTTTGCCTATGGGGCGGCGGTCACGGAGGTCGTCGTGGACAGGCTGACCGGTGAAAACCGCATCCTGCGCACGGATATTCTGCATGATGCGGGGGCGTCGCTGAACCCGGCGCTGGATATTGGTCAGGTGGAAGGGGCCTATGTGCAGGGCGCAGGTTGGCTCACCACCGAAGAACTGGTCTGGGACGATAAAGGGCGGCTCAGGACGCATGCGCCGTCGACCTACAAGATCCCGGCCTGCTCTGACCGACCCGATGTGTTTAATGTGGCATTGTATGACGGCCAGAACCGCGAAGACACTATTTATCTCTCCAAGGCGGTGGGGGAGCCGCCCTTTATGCTGGGGATTTCTGCGTGGCTGGCGCTCTCGGATGCGGTTGCGGCCTGTGGCGATGACTATCCGCATCTGAATGCGCCGGCCACGGCAGAGGAGATCTGGCGTGCACTTGGGACACAGCGCGATGGGGTTTGATGTCGACGCCCTCAGGGCCGCCGTCGCGGCCCATGGCCGTGTCATCCGTGTTGTGGTGGCAGAGGTCAAAGGCTCCGCCCCGCGCGAGGTAGGGGCCGCGATGCTGGTCTGGAGCGGTGGGCAATCTGGCACCATTGGCGGCGGCGCGCTGGAGTTCGAGGCGGCAGAAGCTGCGCTGGGTTTGAATGTCCCTCGCAAGCTCACCACCCATGCGCTCGGGCCGGATCTGGGTCAGTGCTGTGGTGGCTCAGTCACCCTACTAAGCGAGATTTACACGTCAGAGGATCTGGCCCGCCTTCAGGGGGATGTGATCGCACGCCCGATAAAGCCCGAACCGCAACCTCTTGTGGTAACGCGCCTTTTGAATGCTGCCCGTGCACAAGGACAGCGCCCCCAGCCACAAATGATCGCAGGTTGGATGGTGGAGCCGGTTGCGCGCCCAACACAGCCGCTTTGGATCTGGGGGGCTGGCCATGTAGGGCGCGCGCTGGTGCAGGTGCTGTCGCCTTTACCCGAGTTTGAAATCACTTGGGTCGATGCGCTGCACTCAAAGTTCCCGGAACGCGCCCCTGAGTGCGTGACTGCCTTGCCCGCACAGGAACCGGACCGGTTGGTGCCGCACGCCCCCTCTGATGCGCATCATCTGATCCTGACCTATTCCCATCAGCTGGATCTGGCGCTATGCCATCGCCTGCTGGGGCATGGCTTTGAATTTGCAGGGCTGATCGGATCCAAGACCAAATGGGCACGGTTTCGCGCGCGTCTTTCAGCGCTCGGGCATAGCCCAGAGCAGATCGCGCGCCTCACCTGCCCGATCGGGCAGCCCGAAATGGGCAAACACCCGCAGGCCATCGCCATCGGCGTGGCGGCAGAACTCATGGCGCTTTCGCAGCGTTTGGACTTGAAAAAGGAGCATAGCGCGTGAGCACGCCTCCCCTTCTGACCATCGAGGGCCTCACCAAGGCCTACCCCGGCGTGGTGGCCAATGACCATGTCTCCTTTACCATCGGCGAGGGCGAGGTGCATGCACTTCTGGGTGAAAACGGCGCGGGTAAATCGACACTCGTCAAGATGATCTATGGGCTTGTGAAGCCTGACAGTGGCCGGATGACCCTGCGCGGTGCGAGTTATGAGCCTGCCGAACCCCGTCAGGCGCGCGCCGATGGGATCGCGATGGTGTTTCAGCATTTTTCGCTGTTTGACGCGCTCAATGTGGCGGAAAACATCGCGCTGGGGATGGAAAGTCCGCCCGCCCTGCGTGATCTGGCCGCCCGTATCCGCGAGGTTTCCGAGGCTTATGGCCTGCCGCTTGATCCGTTCCGCACCGTCGGCGATCTGTCGGCGGGCGAACGTCAGCGGGTGGAGATCATCCGCTGCCTGCTGCAAGATCCGAAGCTGCTGATTATGGACGAGCCCACATCGGTTCTGACACCACAAGAGGTGGAGATCCTGTTCGAGACCCTGAAGAAGCTGAAGAGCGAGGGCACGTCGATCCTCTATATCTCTCACAAGCTCGAAGAGATCCGCGCGCTTTGCGATCACGCGACAATCCTGCGATTGGGCAAGAACGTGGGCGAATGTGTGCCGCGCGACACCTCGGCCCGCGACATGGCGGAGCTGATGGTGGGCACCGCCCTCAAGACGCCCGAACGCGGTGCGCGGGAATTTGGCGATGTGGCCTTGGATATCACAGGCCTGTCGCTGCCTGCGCCTTCGGCCTTTGGCACCACATTGAAGAACGTGCATCTGGCCGTTCGGCGGGGCGAGATCCTCGGTATAGGCGGCGTTGCGGGCAACGGTCAGGATGAGCTTTTGGCGGTGATGTCGGGCGAGGTCACTTGCGCCCGCGATGCCGTGAAATTTGATGGCCAGCCGATTGGTCACATGGGGCCGACCGCGCGCCGCGCACTTGGTGTGCTGACCGCCCCCGAGGAACGTCTGGGCCATGCAGCAGCGCCTGATATGAGCCTGACGGAAAATGCGCTTCTGACCGGATCGGTGCGCGAGGGGCTGGAAAACAACGGCTTTCTCAAATGGGGCGCGACCAGGACCTTTGCCGAAAAAATCATCAAGGCGTTTGATGTGCGCACACCGGGGCCGGAGAATGCAGCGCGCTCGCTCTCTGGTGGGAATTTGCAGAAATTCGTCATTGGCCGCGAGGTGTTGCAACGCCCGGAAGTGCTGGTGGTGAACCAGCCCACATGGGGGGTGGATGCGGCAGCAGCGGCGGCGATCCGGCAGGCCTTGCTCGATCTGGCGGCAAATGGCGCGGCGGTGATCTGCATCAGTCAGGATCTCGATGAGTTGATGGAAATCTCCGACAATTTTGCCGCCCTTAATGAGGGTCGTCTGTCTGCCCCGCGCCCCACGGCGGAGCTGACGGTGGATGAGATCGGCCTGATGATGGGCGGTGCACATGGCATGGAAGTGGCGCATGTGTAGCGCACCTGTCGCGGACTTTGGGGATGTGACGTTTGGGGCGGGAGCCTCCGGCGGGGATATTTGCAAGAAGATGAAGAGAACCGGACCACAAAGATCCGGCCAAGAGGGACAATAGGGATGATCCGGCTAGAGAAACGACCGCAGCCGTCTCGGGCGTGGTCGATGGCGACGCCACTGGTGGCGGTGCTGGCGACCATGGTGATGGGGGGGCTGCTGTTTGCCACCCTTGGCAAGAACCCGGTGGAGGCGATCCGCACCATTTTCTGGGAGCCGCTGTTTGGCGAGTTTGCGTTCTATTACCGCCCGCAGCTATTGGTAAAAGGCGCGCCTTTGGTGCTGATTGCCATTGGCCTCAGCCTGGGCTTTCGCGCCGGGATCTGGAACATCGGCGCGGAGGGGCAATATATCATCGGCGCGCTCACGGGTGCGGGTGTGGGGCTGGCGTTCTACCCGATGGAGTCCTGGATCATCTTTCCACTGATGGTTCTGGCGGGCGCTTTTGGCGGCTGGGCCTGGGCGATGATCCCTGCGGTGCTGAAGACACGGTTTGGCACCAATGAGATCCTTGTGTCCCTGATGCTGGTCTATGTGGCCGAACAGCTGCTGGCGTCTATGTCGCTAGGGTTGATGAAGAACCCGGAAGGGTTTGGCTTTCCGGGTTCGCGCAACCTGCAACAATATGACAGTGCCCATAACGCCGAGCTGATCGCCGGGACCGGCATGCACTGGGGCGTGGTTGCGGCGCTGATCGCGGTGATTTTCTCTTATGTGCTGCTCAACCGCCATATGCTGGGTTATCATATCCGCCTGACCGGCGAGGCACCGCGGGCGGCAAAATTCGCAGGGGTGAAACCCGCCCGGCTGATCCTGTTCTGCCTTGGGGCCTCTGGCGCACTGGCGGGGCTTGCAGGGATGTTTGAGGTCTCTGGTCCGTCTGGGCAGGTGTCGATCGACTTCAACGTGGGCTATGGGTTTACCGCGATTATCGTGGCCTTTCTGGGCCGCCTGCATCCGGTGGGCATCCTGCTGGCGGGCGCATTAATGGCGCTGACCTACATTGGCGGCGACATCGCGCAGGGCAATCTGGGTCTGCCGTCCGCGGCCATTCAGGTGTTTCAGGGCATGCTCCTGTTCTTCCTGCTGGCGCTTGATCTGCTCACCAACTATCGCATTGCAATTGGCAAACCGGAGGTGGCGTGATGGATCTGTCTGCTATCAACCCAGTCCTTCTGATCGCGTCTCTGATGGTGGCTGCAACGCCCTTGTTGCTGGCGGCAATCGGTGAGCTGGTGGTGGAGAAATCCGGTGTTCTGAACCTCGGCGTCGAGGGGATGATGATCGTCGGGGCGATTGCGGGGTTTGCCGCCGCCGTAGAGACAGGCTCACCCCTGTTGGGATTTGTTGCCGCCGCCATCGCGGGGGCGCTGCTGTCGCTGCTGTTTGTGATCATGACCCAGGTGGCACTGGCCAATCAGGTCGCCTCGGGTCTGGCACTGACGCTTTTCGGCCTGGGGCTCTCGGCCCTGATGGGGCAGAAATATGTGGGTGTGAAACCGCCGCAGATGGGGCGTATCGACATTCCGGTCCTCTCGGATCTGCCGGTCTTTGGGCGCATTCTCTTTGGCCATGATGTTGTGCTCTACTTCGGGATCGCGCTCACGGCTGCGGTCTGGGCGGTGCTCAAGTACTCCCGCGTCGGTCTGATCCTGCGCGCGGTGGGCGAAAACCATGATGCAGCGCATGCGCTGGGATATAAAGTGGTCAAGATCCGCACGCTGGCGATCCTGTTCGGTGGTGCCTGTGCGGGGCTGGGTGGGGCTTACATCAGCCTGATCCGCGTGCCGCAATGGACCGAGGGGATGACCGCAGGCATCGGCTGGATCGCCCTTGCGCTGGTGGTCTTTGCCAGTTGGAAGCCCTGGCGGGCGCTTTTGGGTGCCTATCTTTTTGGCGGCGTCACCGTGGTGCAGCTTAATCTGCAGGCAGCGGGCGTTGCTATCCCAGTGGAATATCTGGCAATGTCGCCGTATCTGATCACCATTCTGGTGCTCGTTATTTTGTCCGCCGACAAGAGCAGCGCGCCTGCGTCGCTTGGCCGGAGTTTTCACGCGTCTCGCTAACGCCGGGGGCGTATGACAGTTGCGGGATGTTTTGCCCGAACCGTTCAAGACCAGTCCAGTCTCGGATGAAACCGGGGCGGACATTCAAACATGGAACCAATCAGGGGGAACCCATCATATGAAACTCACCAAACTTCTTGCCGGTGCTGCTGTTGCACTGGGTCTGGCCGCCGGTGGCGCGCTGGCTCAGGACCCGACCAAGGTCGGCTTTGTCTATGTTGGCCCTGTCGGTGATGGCGGCTGGACCTATGAGCACGATCAGGCACGTCTGGCCGTGGAAAAGGAATTCGGCGACAAAGTCGAAACCGTCTATGTGGAAAATGTCGCCGAAGGTCCCGATGCCGAGCGCGTGATCACCCAGATGGCGCTCCAGGGTGCTGACCTGATCTTCACCACCTCCTTTGGCTACATGGACCCGACCATCAACGTCGCCAAGAAATTCCCGAACGTGAAGTTTGAGCACGCCACCGGCTATAAGCGCGCCGAGAACGTCTCGACCTATTCGGCACGTTTCTACGAAGGCCGCGCTGTTCAGGGCACCATCGCGGGCCGTATGACCGAGAGCAATATTGTCGGCTACATCGGCTCCTATCCGATCCCCGAAGTGATCCGCGGCATCAACTCGGCCTATATCCACGCCAAGAAGGTGAACCCCGACGTCCAGTTCAAGATCGTCTGGGCCTTCACATGGTTTGATCCGGCCAAAGAAGCTGACGCCGCCAAGGTTCTGATCGAACAGGGCGCAGACGTGATCCTGCAGCACACCGATTCAACCGCGCCGCAGGCTGCAGCGCAGGCGGCGGGCAATGTGATCACCTTTGGTCAGGCCTCCGACATGGCAGAATATGCGCCCAAGCCGCGCGTTTCCTCCATCATCGACAACTGGGCACCTTACTACATTGCCCGCACCAAAGCAGTGATGGACGGCACTTGGAGTTCTGTTGACACATGGGACGGTATTGGCCCGGGCATGGTCGGCATCGGTGAGATCTCGGATGCAGTTCCTGCCGAGGTGAAAGCCGAAGCACTGGCCCTGAAGGATGCAATGGCATCTGGTGAGTACCACCCTTTCACTGGCCCGCTGAAAAAGCAGGACGGCTCCGACTTCCTTGCTGAAGGTGAGACTGCGGACGACGGAACCCTTGCCGGCATGAATTTCTATGTCGAAGGTATCGAAGGTTCGATCCCCGAGTAACGCCCCACAATACTTGGTGTATTTGGAAAGACCCGTCCTGTGTGGCGGGTCTTTTCGTGTCTGTTGGCCGTGAAGGTTGCGCTCCCGCCCGTCGCCAAACCCGCAGAAAAATCCTGCGCATTCGCTCCCGTTGGGGGTGGCCGTGCGTACCCCATATGGGGCACGCACGGCGGCCTTTTGTCCGGGATCCCCGGACAAAAGGCCCGGCCCAACTCCGAAGGTAGGTCTGACCCAAAAGGGTCAGGGCGCCTGAAGCGGCGGGAGCCCCCGCGCGCGGCTGGGCGCGTCGCTACCTGTTGGAAAACACACGTGCCGCCAACAACACCCGCGACAAAGCAGTGGCAAAACACAGCGCCCCAAAAACATACGCTAGCGGTATAAAACCTTGAGGCCAGAGGCACAGCAGCACAAAAAAGCCAATGGTCTCTGCCCCCTCCAGAATACCGCCCGTAAAATAAAGGGTCTTCACTCCTCGCGCCGCAGTTTGCATGTCATGCTTTTCCGCAAGCACGGCATAGCCGAGAAAGCTCGCACCATTGGCGTAAAAGCTGCACAAGAGAAACGCTCCGGCCAAGCCATTGATCTCTGGCGCCAGCGCCACAAACCCCAGCGGCACCGCACCGTAGAAGACAAAATCACATACGATATCAAGATAGCCGCCAAAGTCGCTCGGCGCATGACACCGGGCCACCGCACCGTCCAGACCATCCGCCAACCGCGATGCCAAAAGCGGCACCAACGCCCAATAGGTCAAACCCAACGCTATCATGACAGCCGACATCAGGCCAAGCGCCAGACCGGCTACAGTGACCTGATTGGCGGTCACCCCAAAGGCGGCCAGCCGCGCCCCTTGCGCGTTCAGGATCGGATCAATGAGAGGGCGGATTTTGGCGTCAAACATCCCCTTGATCTAGCGGCTAAAGGTTGAAACATCCACTCACGTTGCCGCTGCCGGATTGTGAAGACTGAGACACCGCTGCTTCGGATCACAAAATCGCATCGAGCTAAACTCTGCGTTGCGCGCCCTCCGGGCGCGTGTCAGTCTCCGCGCCATGACACATGTATCCCGCCCCCCGCTCACCACCCTGGATGGTCATGAGATTGGCCGTTTTGCCTTTGGCTGTATGCAGTTCGGCGGCCGCGCCGACGTGCAGGCCTCGTCCGAGATGTATGCCGCCTGCCGGGAGGCGGGCCTGCGCCATTTCGACACCGCGTGGCTCTATACGGACGGGGCAACTGAGGAGATCCTTGGCAAGTTGATCGCCGCTGAACGCGAGAGCCTTTATGTGGCCACCAAAGTGGGCTTCACGGGTGGGGCCAGCGCCGCAAATATGCGCGCGCAGTTTGATCAAAGCCGCGCACGTCTGGAACTTGATCAGGTGGACCTTCTCTATTTGCACCGCTTCGATTCAGAGACGCAACTAGAGGACACGCTCACCTGTTTTGCAGAGCTGCAGCAAGAAGGGCTGATCCGTCATATCGGGCTTTCCAACTTTGCCGCATGGCAAGTGATGAAGGCGGTTGCGCTGGCCGCACGTCTTGGCCTTCAGATTGATGTGTTGCAGCCGATGTATTCACTGGTCAAACGTCAGGCCGAGGTGGAAATCCTGCCCATGTGTGCCGATCAGAATATCCTGCCTGTGCCGTATTCTCCCCTTGGCGGTGGCCTTCTGACCGGAAAATACGCCAAGGGCGGCAGTGGACGGTTGAGCGAAGATGAGAAATATCGCGCCCGATACGGTCAGGATTGGATGCACCGTACCGCGCAGGACCTTCTGCAACTGGCGCAGGAGCAAGGCACCGACCCGGCGACGCTGGCGGTCGCATGGGCTGCGCATCACCCCGCTCGCCCCGCTCCGATCCTGTCGGCGCGCTCTGCCAGTCAGCTGGCCCCTTCGCTTGCAGCCACAAAGTTTGAAATGTCCCCGGCGCTATACGCCCGCATCGAGGCCCTGAGCCCCCGCCCTGCCCCCGCGACTGATCGGCTGGAGGAGGCATGACCGATTTTCTCGTCATCGGCGGTGGGGTAGCCGGGATCGCTGCAGCTGCGCATCTGGCAGAGCTCGGCTCGGTACTCTTATTAGAGCGTGAAGATGCGTTGGGCTATCACGCCTCGGGGCGGTCTGCGGCGATGTTTGAAGAAGATTACGGCCCGCCCGCGATTAAGGCGCTGTCTCGGGCCAGCCGGGCCTATCTCGCGGCCCCCGGCGCGGGGCGCGACAGCTACCTCAGTCCGCGCGGATTGATGCTGGTGGGCCGTACCGACCAGAGAGAGGGGTTTGAAACGGATCTGGCCACCCTGGATCTGGAGGAAATCCCCGTCGCAGAGGCACGCGCACGGGTGCCGATCCTGAACCCCGAAACGCTTGCCTTTGCGGCAACCCATGAAACCGCAACCGATATCGACACGGATCGGCTGATGGGGGACTGGGCAAAACTGCTGCGCCAACGCGGGGGCAAGACGCTCACGCGGCAGGAGGTCACAGCGATCACGCGCCATGAGGCAGGCTGGCGGGTCGAAACCCGCAATGACAGCTTTGACGCGCGCCAGCTCGTGAACGCGGCAGGTGCATGGGCCGATATCATTGCCGAGATGGCAGGCGTGGCCCCGGTGGGTCTTCAGCCCAAGCGCCGTTCCATGGCACAGCTACCCGCGCCCGAAGGCCATGATGTGAACGGCTGGCCGATGCTGATGGGCGTGCATGAGGCATGGTACGCCAAGCCACAGGCGGGAAAGCTGCTGGTCTCCCCCGCCGACGCGGACCCCGTACCTCCACAAGACGCATGGGCCGATGACATGGTGCTGGCCGAAGGGCTTGCGCGCTATGAGGAAATGGTCACCACACCCGTCACGCGACTGGAAACCAGCTGGGCAGGTTTGCGCAGCTTTGCGCCGGACGGCGTTCCTGTCTTTGGCGAAGACCCGGCTCAGGCGGGGTTCTGGTGGTATGCAGGGCAAGGCGGCTATGGGTTCCAAAGCGCCCCCGCCTCTGCCCGGCTGCTACGCGCGCTGGTGGCAGGCGATACACCCGAGATCAGCGCCGATATTGTCCGCACCCTATGTCCCGGGAGGTTTCGATAATGCCCTTTCGATCGGTTCCCGGACAGGCCTCTGTGGCCGAGGAGAGTGAGGGCGGCAAGCTCTTTGCCCCTTCTGCGGCGCGCAATCTGGCACCGCTTCTGGAGGTCGTGGAGCGTCACGCCCCCCCCAAAGGTCAGGCATTGGAAATCGCCAGTGGCACCGGACAGCATGTGGTCGGCTATGCGAGAGCCATGCCCGGACTGCAATGGCAACCAAGCGATATTGACCCAAGCCGCCGCGCAAGCGTTGATGCCCACGTCACCGAGGCGGGCGTGCAGAATGTCGCACAGGCCGCAGCTCTTGATGCCACAACACAAGGATGGGGCGCGCTGATCGGGCCTTTTGATTTGATCGTGCTGGCCAATCTGTTGCATCTGATCAGCGCGCATGAAGCCCGCACACTCCTCTCGGAGAGTGCCACCGCCTTGACCCCCGGTGGTCGTTTTCTGATTTATGGGCCCTTTGCGCGGAATGGTTTGTTGGTGAGCGAAGGCGATCAGAACTTTCACGCCGCTCTCACCGCTCACGATCCCGACATTGGGTACAAGGATGCTGAAACCGTCACGGAATGGGCCGCTCTGGCCGGATTGAGTGTTGCGAGCCCCGTGGAGATGCCTGCCAACAACCTGTGCTTGATTTTGTCACGCACATGAGATGTGCAAAAATTTGACAGTTTTGTAACACGGGCCTCTCAAAAAACGGCAACTGCGCGCTTAATTCAAAACCAAGCAGCAGTTGCAAGGTTCCCCATGGCTCAGACCCTCCGCCCTTTCGTCACCGATCTGCAGGCTGTCGGCCTCAGACCCTTGTTTGCGTCTCTCTGTCTCACAGTCACCCTTGGGGCGACATCTGTCTGGGCGGATCCTGATTTCTTGGAAAGCCTCGATTTTGATGGCGATGGGATGGTCACGGTCAGCGAGGTGGCATT
This sequence comes from Tritonibacter mobilis F1926, assembly GCF_000376545.2. NCBI lineage: Bacteria > Pseudomonadati > Pseudomonadota > Alphaproteobacteria > Rhodobacterales > Paracoccaceae > Tritonibacter > Tritonibacter mobilis. The sequence goes on along the minus strand of NZ_CP015230.1, from coordinate 464,947 downwards.
GGTGCGAAATCAGCAGTTTACCCAGATTGACCGCGATGGGGACGGGAAGATCAATCCCGAAGAATTCGACCGTTCGCTGCAGAATGCCAGAGCCCGCTTTCGTCAGATGGGGCAAGGCTATCAGGCGCACAATGCAAGTCCCGGTCGCATTGATGCGTTTACGTTTGCTGATACCGATGCGGATGGGTTTATTTCTCGGCGTGAATTTCACCGTCACTCCGACCGTTTTGCCCATAGTCTTGATCGTGATGGAGACGGCATCGTCTCGCATGCCGACATGCAGCGTTAGATCAAAAACGCCGACGAAAGTGCGTTGCGCCGGTAGTCTGAGCCGCTTGAGACCATGGATGACGCAAGATCAAGTGCTGCCTCAAAATCCTCCGGTGCCTTAACCTCAGAGACGCCGCTTTGCGCCGTAATACCTTCCGGCAATTGCGGCTGGAGGATCTTGCAAACCTTCTGGCCCAACTCGAAGCACTCAAACGCGCGCCAGCCTGCGAGGCCGATCATGAATTCATTGTTGCTCAGCCGATAGAGACGCTCGCGGGCGCTGAGAAGTGGCAGAATTGAGGCGGCGACTGTGACCATAATCTCATCCGCGCGCGCTCCCTCTCCTTGCGTGCGCAAACCCATCAGCCCATCGAGCCGCACCACCACAATCCCCACGGGCAAATTGTCAGCGATCAGGCTTCTGTCCAGTTCCATTCGCGCGCGCGAATAGGCCCGCGTAAGAGGATCACGGCCTTCATCCCCGTCGAGCCTTGCGCGCAACGAGACGATCTCACCCTCGGCAAGCCAAAGATAGGCAGAGGTGATGATCCCCGCCGCCAGCAGCCGGCCCGCGTTGCCAGCATCGCCATGATAAAGCACCACCAAGGGCACCATCACGATCAGCACAAGCCGCGCCGGTTGATACTGCGACGGTGGCGCTGCAAAGCGCAGCCCCACCAGGGTCGGGAACATCCAAGTTGCACCGGAGAGACCCACGTAGAATGTGGTCAGGATCACGGTTGCAGTCAGTACAGCCACAAGAATTGACAGAGGTACGAAAGCCTCGCGTTCCAGATGCAGCGCCACCATATTGATCAGGATGATTCCGGCCAAAACCACCAGAATGGCGCTCAATGCCCAATGCGCCAGCAACACGCTTTTGAAGGCCAGCCCCAAGAGCAACAACACGCAGAACCCACGGGTGGCTGTATCAAGGCGGCGCGCTGGGATGTCCGCAAAAACGGCTAGGAACTTACTCGCGATCACTGTCTCTTTAACCTCCGGCGCCCTGTTCAAAGACGCCGCAACACTCGCATCATTATTTCGCAATTCGTCTGGGTAACCAAGCGAAAAGCGCCCCGGTTGTACCGGAGCGCCTGAGGGAGATTTCCGTCACCACAGCCCGCCAGTGCAGGCAAAGGCTGCAGAGTTAGCCGTCCTTGCGGATAACCTCGTTCTTGGGGTCATAGGGGCTGTCGCAGGTGACAACCGCATCCCAGAGCTTGTCTTGCATTTTGACCTTCAGCTTGGTGCCTTCGACCGCGTGCTCGGGTTTGACGTAGCCCATGCCGATGGACTTCTCAAAAGCGACGGAGTAGCCGCCGGAGGTCAGACGGCCGACGCGAGTGCCATCCTCTGCATAGAGCGCCTCGCGGCCCCACGGATCGGCATCACTTGGCCCGTCGATCAGCAGCGTGCAGCATTTCACGCGCACGCCGGTTTCTTCCAGCTTGGCCTTGCCGTGGAAATCTTTGGACAGGTCCACAAAGCGCGGCAGGTCGGCCTCAAGCGGGGTGGCATCCCGGCCCAGCTCGTTGCCAAAGGCGCGGTAGGATTTCTCCTGACGCAGCCAGTTCTGCGCGCGGGCGCCGACCAGTTTCATGCCGTGCTTCTCGCCCGCCTTCTCCAGCAGATCGAAGAGGTAGTTCTGCATTTCGATCGGGTGATGCAGCTCCCAGCCCAGCTCGCCAGTATAGGCCACGCGGATCGCATTCACCGGGCACATGCCCAGTTCGATCTGCTTGGCCGACAGCCACGGGAAGCGCTTGTTAGAGAGCGCAGTGGCCGGGTCGGCGTCGTTGATCACCTCTTTAAGCACATCGCGGGATTTCGGACCTGCGATGGCAAAGACGCCCCATTGAGTGGTTACATCCTGAATCTCAATGTAGCCGAACTCCTCCATCTTGTCCTCTGCCGCCTTGCGCAAGAAATCGGCGTCATACTCGGACCATGCACCGGCAGAGACGAGGTAGTAGTTGTTCTCGCCATTGCGCACGATGGTGTATTCGGTGCGGGTGGTGCCGTTCTGGGTCAGCGCGTAGGTCAGGTTGATCCGGCCAACCTTCGGCAGTTTGTTGCAGGTGAACCAGTCGAGGAATTGGGTGGCACCGGGGCCTTTGACCACATGTTTGGTGAAAGCGGTTGCATCCACAAGGCCAACGCCCTCACGGATCGCTTTGGCCTCGTCAACTGCATGCTGCCACCAGCCGCCGCGACGGAACGAACGGGCGTCGTGGTCGAAATTATCCGGCGCATCCACAGGGCCGAAGTAGTTCGGACGTTCCCAGCCGTTCACCCAGCCAAACTGAGCGCCACGGGCTTTTTGACGTTCGAACGCAGGCGCGGTGCGCAGCGGGCGCGCGGCGGGGCGCTCTTCGTCCGGGTGATGCAGGATGTAGACGTGCTCGTAGCACTCTTCGTTCTTGCGGGCTGCGAATTCGGTGGTCATCCAGTTCGACGAATACCGTTTCGGGTCGAGCGACGCCATGTCGATCTCGGCCTCACCGTCCACCATCATCTGCGCCAGATAGTAGCCGGTGCCGCCCGCAGCGGTGATCCCGAAGGAGAAGCCTTCCGCCAGCCACATGTTGCGCAGACCCGGTGCCGGACCCACCAGCGGGTTGCCATCGGGGGTGTAGCAGATCGGGCCGTTGAAATCGTCCTTGAGGCCGGATTCGGCGCAGGAGGGCACACGCTCGGCCATCGCCATATACTGATCCGCAATCCGGTCCAGATCGAGCGGGAAGAGGTCCGCGCGGAAGCTGTCCGGCACGCCGTGCTCGAACCGCGCCGGTGCGCCGTGTTCATAGATGCCGAGAATCCAGCCGCCGCGCTCTTCGCGGGCATAGGATTCATTGTCGGCGTCACGGATGACGGGGTGCTCCGGATTGCCGGCCTCGCGCCATTTGACCAGCTCGGGGTCTTTGTCCATGACGATGAAGGTGTGTTCGACCGGGATCGCGGGCATCTTGATGCCCAGCATCTTGGCGGTGCGCTGCGCATGGTTGCCGCTGGCTGTCACCACATGCTCGGCGGTGATGACGACTTGCTCGTCGCTCTCAACGAGATTGCCGCCCTTCTCGACCATCTTGGTGCAGGTGACTTCCCAATGGGTGCCAGTCCAGTGAAAGGCATCGGCCTGCAGTTTGCGGTGAATTTCAACACCGCGCTGACGGGCACCCTTGGCCATCGCCTGGGTCACATCTGCGGGGTTAATATAGCCATCTTCGGTGTGGTAGATCGCGCCTTTGAGGTCGCCGGTCTCAATCAGCGGCCAGCGCTCCTTGATCTGCTCCGGGGTCAGCCACTCATAGGCCACATCGCAGGTCTCTGCGGTGGAAGCATAGAGCATGTACTCGTCCATGCGTTCCTGCGTCTGCGCCATACGCAGGTTGCCCACAACGGCAAATCCCGCATTGAGGCCGGTTTCTTCCTCAAGGGTTTTGTAGAAATCCACCGAGTACTTGTGGATGTGGGTGGTCGCATAGGACATGTTGAACAGCGGCAGCAGACCAGCGGCGTGCCACGTGGAGCCCGATGTAAGTTCGTCGCGCTCGATGAGCATGACGTCGTCCCAACCAGCCTTGGCCAGATGATACGCAATCGAAGTGCCGACGGCGCCGCCGCCTACGACCAGTGCTTTGACTTGGGTTTTCATGAGCCCGCTCTCCGAGTTCTCTGATTCACAATTGAATCGGTTATGACGCAGACTGTGGCAGAGACGCGAAATCAGTCCGACGCAAAAAATGACAAAACCGACTTCGTGTCAGAGTTTCGAAGCAAAGCGCGACCCTGGGCGGGCGACAGGATATTTCGCGAAGCTGAATTTTAGCAGTTCAGCACGTTGCCGCGACGTACGCAGGGGCGCTGCGACGGGCTCTCTTCCGCTGAAGCGGCCTCTACGTCCTGCGGTACAGCCAGCGTGGTCGGCGCGGGCGGAGGCAACAGGACCACCTGTTCCATCTCGAGATCTTGCCCCATCATCTGCGCCTTGGCCACCGCAAGGCCACGCAGGGCGCGAAACGCCACATCCAGCGGGGAGGTCACCTGCTCTTCCGGTGAACGAATGCGACCATCGGAGGATACCTGAAGCGATTGCGGCCGACCAAGCCGACGCTGCAATGTCGCAAGATAGGCATTGGGTTCATAGGTCCCAATCGTCTGTCCCACCGCTTTGGCCCGCATGTCGTAGTCGATACCCACCATCACGATCCCGCACAGCAAGACGAAGGTATAGAGCCGAAACAGCCTAAGTAATTTTCTGATGATAAACATGTCATCCCACCTCTTTGCCACTATCGCTGCTAACAGTGGGATCAGGCAGAATTTGGGCCTTATATCGGAAAAAAGATGCGGCGTGACCGCCGCATGTCTCCTCCCTATTCCGGCGTTACCCGTCGCTGAGGATTTTACCCGGGTTGAGGATATTGTCGGGATCAAGGGCAGCTTTTACGGCTGCCATGAACCGGGTGGTCTCGCCCAACTCGCGGATCAGATAAGGGCGTTTCCCCTGCCCAATGCCGTGTTCGCCGGTACAAGTCCCCTCCATGGAGATCGCCAGATCATTGAGCCAGCCGACATATTCATCCGCCTTGGCCCGTTCTTCGGCGTTTTCCATATCGATCAGCAAGAGGGCGTGGAAATTACCATCCCCCACATGGCCAACCATCGGGGCCATCAGCCCCATCTCCTCGGCCTTGGCGCGAGACGCAGAAACACATTCAGCCAGCCGCGAGATCGGCACGCAAACATCGGTCGATATCCCCTTGGCACCGGGGCGCAATCCAAGGCTGGCCCAGTACATATTGTGACGCGCCTGCCAAAGTTTGTTGCGCTCTTCTGCGGTCGACGTGGCAGAGATGTCAAAACCACCAAATTCCTCGGCGATCTGGGCAAACATATCAGCCTGCTCAACGACGCCCGCGTCAGAACCGTGGAACTCCAGAAGCAACAGCGGCACCTCTGGCAAATCCAGACCGGAGTGTTGGTTGGCCGCCCCGACGCTCATTTCATCAAGGAGTTCAATACGCGCAACAGGGATACCATATTGAATGGTCATCATCACCGCGCGGCAGGCATCATCCACCGATCGAAACGAGCATCGCGCCGAGCGGATCGCTTCGGGGATGCCCTGCAAACGCAGGGTGATTTCCGTGATCAGGCCTAATGTGCCCTCAGAGCCGACCAGAAGGCGGGTCATATCGTAGCCCGCAGAGGATTTTTTCGCCCGCGATGCTGTGCGAATTATGGTGCCATCTGCCATCACCGCTTCAAGGCTGAGAACATTGTCCTTCATGGTGCCATAGCGCACTGCATTGGTACCGGAGGCGCGTGTCGCCACCATGCCACCAAGCGAAGCATTGGCACCGGGGTCAATGGGAAAGAACAGACCTTGGTCACGCAGATAGGTATTGAGCTGTTCCCGCGTCACCCCGGGTTGCACCACCACATCCAGATCCTCTGGGTGTACCGCAAGGATCTTGTCCATCCGCATCATATCAACGCAAATCCCCCCGGCAGGCGCATTCACATGTCCCTCTAGCGAGGTGCCTGTCCCAAACGGAATGACCGGAACGCCGAATTCTGCGCAGATCTTCACAATATCGGACACTTCCTCACGAGAGGTAGGAAAAACCACTGCATCCGGGGCTTGGTTCTCGATCCAAGTGGTGGTGTGCCCATGTTGTTCGCGCAACGCCTGCCCGGTTTGCATCCGGTCGCCAAATTTCTCCGAAAGCGCCTCAACTGCTGCTTTGATACCGCCTTCATTGCGGGGCAAGGTGGTGGCCTGAACCATAATGATGTCCTTTCAGAACGTGCGAAGGATCAACAAGGCGCGACACGCAACTTGCCTTGTTAACAATCAATTGAGCGGACTCTATGCCGATGGTCTTATCATCACAAGCCCATGGCGCGCTGAGGGGTCTGAAATGCGAGGCTCTGCCTCGCGCTCCGGGATATTTGTCGTTAGAAGAGAAGCGGAACTCAGTCCTCTTCTAACGCAAAATATCCTGGGGTGAACTGGCCGTGAGGCCAGGAGGGGCAAAGCCCCTGCTCACATCAATGACCGAGCGCGATGCCTTCGCGGCGCGGGTCTGCACCGCCTTTAAGACCTTCACCAATTTCAATTGCATGCAGACCGGAGTTGAGATCGCGGATATTGACCTCAAATCCCATGTCCGTTAGCGCAGCCTCGAAGGACTCGGCCTCTGTGCCGGCCTCCAGATCATAGGTGCCAAAACGGTTCACCGCATGTGGCAGCGACAGCGCTTCCTGCACGTTGAGCCCCCAATCGGCCCAGCCCACAATCGCCGTGGCCACATAGCCGATGATGCGACTGCCGCCCGGAGAGCCAATCGCAAGAACCGGTTTGCCGTCCTGCATCACGATGGTCGGCGCCATTGAGGAGCGAGGACGTTTGCCCGGCTCCAATCGGTTCGCTATCGGCACCCCATCGCTATGGCTGCGGAAAGAGAAATCGGTCAGTTCGTTATTCAACAGGAACCCGTTGGTCATCAGACGCGAGCCAAACCCATTCTCGATCGTCGTCGTCATCGACAGCACGTTGCCGTATTGGTCGACGATGGAGATATGCGAGGTCGAGGGGAACTCGATGCTTTCGTCATCGGCCCAGATCAGCGCGTGGTCAAACTCGGGCGTGCCAGGCGCGACGCTGTCCAGTGCCGTGTCGCCTTGCAGCAGCTTTGCGCGCTCTGCGAGGTACTCGGCATCCACCAACCCTTTGGTGGGCATCGGCACAAAATCACTATCGGCCATGTAGCGGCCCCGGTCGGCAAAGGCGAGGCGCGAGGCATCCCCGATCAAGCGCCAGCTGACCGGATTGTCCGCCCCAAGCGCTGCCAGATCATAGGGTTCAAGCATGCCAAGGATCTGCCCCACGGTGAGCGCGCCAGAGGACGGCGGCCCCATGCCGCAGGCTTCATAAGCGCGGTAGCTGGCGCAGACCGCCGGGCGTTCCTTCACCTGATAGAGCGCCAGATCAAGCTCCGACAGAACGCCCGGATTGCCAGCAGCGCTTTGCACCGTGCGGACAATATCCGCCGCAACGGGGCCGGTATAGAACGCATCCGTGCCCTCCATCGCAATGCGGCGCAGCAGATCTGCGTAAGGCTGGTTGGTGATGACCTGACCGGCCGCTAGCGGGGCACCCTCAGGCAAGAAGTAGGCCGCGGTCTCGGGGAACCGGCCTAGGCGCTCCGAGTCGTTTGCAATCGATTCCGCCATCCTGGGCGACACGGCAAAGCCCAACTCTGCCAGCCGGATCGCATCGGTAAACAGCCCACCCCAGTTGAATTTACCCCATTTGCGATGTGCCGTCTCCATCAGTGCCGGTGTGCCCGGCGTGCCGACGGAACGACCGCCCACTACCGCGTCGAAGAATTTCAACGGCTCGCCATTATGATCCTGAAACAAGGTCGGGGTCGCCGCAAGCGGCGCGGTCTCGCGCCCGTCAAGCGTGCTGAGCGCGCCAGTCTTGGCGTCATAATAGACAAGGAACGCGCCGCCACCGAGGCCGGAGGATTGCGGCTCCACCAGCCCCAGAACCGTTTGCACCGCCACCATCGCATCTGCCGCCGTGCCGCCTTCGCGCAATACCCGTGCACCGGCCTCGACCGCGAGCGGGTTGGCAGCGGCGACCATCCAGTCATCCGCCAGCACCGGCTCGCCCGCGTTGCGGGACGCCATCGCGGCAGATGCCGCATCAGAGAGCACCAGGCCTGCCGCACCGGGGCCGATGGTTGCGGTTTCAGGCGCAACCGCATCTGCGGCCTGCTGGGCGATCAAAGGCGTTGCAAGGGACGCCAACAGCGCCCCGCTCCAGAATATAGGTCTCATATCTTCCTCCCAAACCGCGCAGCCCGGAATCTGCCGGGTGTTACGCTTACAACATAGAAGGCACCACCTGATCCGGTGGACGGTGCCCATCTTCAAATGTCTTGATGTTCAATAGAACCTTTTCACCCATCTCGATCCGGCCCTCAATCGTGGCGGATCCCATATGCGGCAGCAGCACCACATTGGGCAGTTCGCGCAGGCGCGGGTTAATCGTGGTGCCGTGTTCATAGACGTCAAGGCCACAGCCTGCGATTTCACCGCCGCGCAAGCCCCGTGTCAGGGCGTTCTCATCAATCACCTCGCCGCGTGACGTGTTCACGATCACCGCATCCGGTTTCAACAGCTTCAGGCGGCGGGCGTTCATAAGATGAAAGGTCGAAGGCGTCGACGGGCAGTGGATCGAAATCACATCCATCCGCGCCACCATCTGATCGAGGCTCTCCCACCAGGTGGCTTCCAGCTCTTCTTCGACTTCGGGGCGCAGGCGGCGGCGATTGTTGTAATGGACCTGCATGCCAAAGGCGCGGGCACGGCGCGCAACCGCCTGGCCAATACGCCCCATCCCTAGGATACCAAGACGACGCCCCGCCAGACGCCCCCCCAGCATTGCCGTCGGGGACCAGCCCTCCCAGTCGCCGCGCTGCATAATAGCGAGACCTTCGGGAATACGGCGCACGACCGCCATGATCAGCGCCATGGTCATATCGGCGGTGTCATCTGTCAGCACGCCGGGTGTGTTGGACACCAGAATGCCACGCTGACGCGCGGTCGCGACGTCGATATTGTCGACCCCGGCGCCATAATTGGCGATCAACCGCAACCTTTCGCCCGCCTGCCCCAGCAGGCCCGCATCAATCGTGTCGGTGACTGTGGGCACCAGCACATCGGCCTCTTTCATGGCCGCGGCCAGCTCTTCGCGGCTCATCGGGGTGTCATCGGTGCGCAACCGCACGTCGAACAGCTCACTCAGGCGGGTTTCCACCGGCTCTGGCAACCGTCGCGTAACAACAACACTCAGGCGTTCTCTGGGCACGTGCCTTCTCCCTCGGGCTATGCAAGTCGATCCATTCCATGGCATCGTGTCGCAAGATAATTGCGGGCACAAGCACCCTTCCGCCCGAGCTTGCGTTACGATATGAGCAGATGCAGGATCAGCGGGTGGCGGGATCATAAAAACAAGGCGCCCGGGACAATGATGGGCATTGAGGCCGTGCAGAAAATCACTGAAACAAAAGGTCGCCGTCGCGGCCTAAGCGCAGCAAATGCTGTGCGGCAGGCGCTATGTGTGCTTTTGATGGGCTGCTTTCTGGCGGGCGCAACATTGGCGGCTGCAGCGCAGGATGGCACCAGTGCCAATGGCACGGGACCAAAGCTCGGCCCGGTGACGAACCTGCCGCTGCCTCGGTTCGTTTCCATGAAAGCCGCCGAAGGAAACGTGCGCCGCGGGCCCTCGCTCAATCATCGGATTGACTGGGTTTTTAAACGGCGTGGCATGCCACTTGAGGTAACTGCCGAGTACGGTCATTGGCGGCGGGTGCAGGACCGTGACGGACAAGGCGGCTGGGTGCATTACGCGCTCTTGTCGGGGATTCGCACCGTATTGATCGAAGAAGACATGCTGCAGGTGCGAGCCCGCCCCCAAGAAGGTGCACCCGTCGTCGCCGCTTTTGAACTTGGCGTTGTGGCGCAACTGGGGGCCTGTGATCCCAGCTGGTGCGAGGTCACCGCCGGAGGTCACACCGGCTGGACGCGCAAGGAAAACCTATGGGGCGTAGACGCGGACGAGCTGCGCGAATAGACGCAGCCCCCTCACCCTTCGGCGGCCACCCGTAAAGCACGCCCTCCGGGTCCACGGCCCGATGTGCGCGACGTCGGGGCCAGATAGCGCCGGATCAACATACAGCGGTGTGCAAACACTTTTTCATCCGTGAACGGCGCAGCCTCCATATGGGCGCGGCGCATCAACATCGCCAAGGTTTCACGCTCATCGCTCAGCACAGCGAGCGTTTGTGCCAATCGTTCGGTATCTCCCTGCGGCACCAGAAGTCCCCCACCGCTACCGGCAATAAGATCCCGCGCATATGCGCCCTCGTAGCCCACAATCGGCGTGGCACTGGTAAGTGCCTCGATCAGGCAGCGCGGCGACTCGGCGGTTTTGTGGCAAAACAGGAAAACATCGGCGCGCTGCAGACGCGCACGCACATCTGCATGATTCTCGACGAACCCCGGAAAACGCACCTGATCACACAGGCCCGCACGCCGGATACGGTTGCGCATCATTGGTAAACAGCTGCCATCCCCAAGCCATTCTGCCTCGAAGGGCACGTTGAGCACAGAGAGGCGTTCCAGCACGGAGATCCAATCGGCGGGGCCTTTCATGCCTTCGGCACGGCCCGCATAGACGATTCGCAGCGGCCTTTGGCGAAGTTCGCTGAGTTTGACCTGCAACGCCTGATCGCTGATGTGATCCGCTCCGGCAATATGTATGTCGTGCACCAACTGCGGATTACGGCTGAAACCCGCATAGGCGTCATAAGTCTCTTTGCCGTGAAACAGGCCCAGATCGGCACGTGAAATCAGCGTGCGCTCCAACCACGCCATGGGGCGACGATAAAGGCGCGATTTCAGGCGCTGTTTCCAATCACCCCATTCGCGGGATTTGAGCAGCACGTCGGATTCGACACGATCCGTCCAGATGGCAAAGCGCTTGCGCAAACGCAGCGCTTCCAGCGCACAGACCGCCCCCCAATCGCCAAACAACCCGCCAATGGCAAAACTCAGATAATCGGCCTCAGCCACAAGCGCCTTCAGGCGGCGGCGTTCGCGCGGCCATACGCGCAAGAAATGCTGCGGGCTAAAGGCCGAAGGCACGGTCTCCACTCGCACGTCCGGCAGTTCGCTCAACGCCTCCGCGAGTGGCATCCAGCCCTTTGGCACATCGGCATTTTTTTCCGGCATGACAACGGTGACTCGGGCGAAATGACGCGACCAGAGACGCAGGCCGTTCACCGCCTGCCGCTCGACATAAAGCGCGTCTGCATCCCGGTAGACCGGAACCGGCGCATATATAAACAGATGGCCTGCAGCCGCTGTCCGCATAGTTTCATTCTCCGTTGCGCTGAGAGAGGAGACGATCGCCTCACTCAACACGGCACCCTGCCGTTCATCTGGATCGAGGCAGCCCGGGGGCGCGGTTCAGTGCCCCCCGCATTCCGTACCGCGCCCGCTCCGGTGTCAGGGCATTAACCATCACGCCCCTTAAGCCATGTTAACCATGCACCCGCAGCGATACTCAAACCAACGACAGAATAGCCGAAACGCGCAAATGGACAGGGGGAACCTTCGCAGGGATAGATCATATCCTGAAAGGTTAGGGTTAAGTTCTATCCGTCGCTGCGCAACAATCCCGCGAAGTCGCATGGAGACAATTGCCTTGTGCCGCCTCGTGGTCTAGGAGAGGCGTGTGAACATCATGCCTGCCCGGCGCTGGCTTTGTGCCGCTGACCGGACGGGCAATAGGTGACGCGACGAACGCGCACCGATTTGACGACGAACAACAGCTTCCGAATTCGCAGAAAGGTTGTGAAACATGGCAGAAAATTCAACGCCGGACATTTTGTATACCATTGTAGACGAAGCGCCCGAGCTGGCCTCGGCATCCTTCCTGCCGATCATCCGCAAGTTCGCGGATGCCGCCGGTGTCAGCGTCGGCACCAAGGATATTTCTCTGGCGGCCCGCATCATCGCGACCTTCCCCGAGAACCTGACCGACGACCAGCGTCAGAGCGATGATCTCGCCGCACTGGGCGAGTTGGTAAAGACCGCAGACGCCAACGTCATCAAACTGCCGAACATCTCCGCCTCCGTGCCGCAGCTGGTTGCCGCCGTCGAGGAACTGCAGGCACAGGGCTACAAGCTGCCCGACTACCCCTACGAGCCGTCCACCGACGCGGAAAAGGAAATCCGTGCCCGTTACGACAGCATCAAAGGCTCTGCCGTGAACCCGGTGCTGCGCGAAGGCAACTCTGACCGCCGCGCCGCCAAGGCCGTAAAGAACTACGCCCAGAACAACCCGCATTCCATGGGTTCTTGGGCCTCCGACAGCAAAACCAAAGTCTCGTCGATGCCAGGCAATGATTTCTATGCAAACGAGAAATCCGCCACCATCACCGCCGATCAGGCGGGCGACGCAAAGATCGAATTTGTCGCCAAGGATGGCGCGGTTACCGTGCTGAAGGACGCATGGCCGCTGACCGAAGGCACCGTGGCCGATGCGACCTTCATGTCCGTAAAGGCGCTGTCGAGCTTCCTCGAAGGCGCGATTGAAGACACCAAATCCGATGGCACCATGTTCTCGCTGCACATGAAGGCCACCATGATGAAGGTCTCCGACCCGATCATCTTTGGTTACGCGGTGAAGGCCTGGCTGAAGCCGGTGTTCGACAAATACGGCGCGGAGCTGAAGGCGCTGGGTGTCAATGCAAACTCCGGCATGGGCGACCTCCTGGAGCGCGTGAAAGGCAATGCCGAAATCACCGCAGCCATTGAGGCCGTGCGCGCCGAGCGTCCTGAAATGTACATGGTCGACAGTGACAAGGGCATCACCAACCTGCATGTACCCTCCGACGTGATCATCGACGCCTCCATGCCGGCGGTGATCCGCGCAGGCGGCAAGGGCTGGGATTCCCAAGGCAACAAGGGCGACGTGAACTGCGTCATCCCCGACAACTGCTATGCCACCGTCTACGACGAAACCATCAACTACTTCAAAGCCAATGGCGCGCTGGACGTGACCAAGGCAGGTTCCGTCGCCAACGTCGGCCTGATGGCACAAAAGGCCGAGGAATACGGCTCCCACCCGACCACGTTTGAGGCACCAGCAGACGGCGCTATTCGCATCGTTCTGGCCAACGGCGAGACCCTGCATTCGCATGACGTCGAGGCTGGCGACATCTGGCGCGCCTGCACCGTGAAGAAAGCACCGATCGAGAACTGGATTCAGCTGGCGCTGGACCGTCAGCGTCTGACCGGGTCTGAGGCGATCTTCTGGCTTGATGCCAACCGCGCCCATGACGCCGAGCTGATCAAATACGTGACGCCCGCGCTGGAAGCGGCAGGTGTTGCGGATAAGTTCCTGATCCTCGCGCCGCGCGAAGCAACCCGTCAGAGCCTTGAGACCATCACCGCAGGCAAGGACAGCATCGCCATCACCGGCAACGTGCTGCGCGACTACCTCACTGACCTGTTCCCGATTCTGGAACTGGGCACCTCGGCCAAGATGTTGTCGATCGTGAAGCTGATGAACGGTGGCGGCCTGTTTGAAACCGGCGCTGGCGGTTCTGCGCCGAAGCACGTGCAGCAACTGGTTGAGGAAAACCACCTGCGCTGGGACTCCATGGGTGAGTTCTGTGCCCTTGGGGAGAGCCTTAACTTTCTTGCCGATGTAAAAGGCAACAAGAAAGCAGGCGTGCTGGGCGCAGCAGCCGAGGTTGCAACCCAAGGCATCCTCGACAACAACAAATCGCCAGACCGCAAAGTCGGCCAGCCCGACAACCGCGACAGCCACTACTGGTTTGCCCGCTACTGGGCAGAAGCGCTTGCAGCCCAGACCGAAGACGCAGAACTGGCAGAACACTTCGCCCCCATCGCCGGTGCGCTTGCAGCCAGCGAAGATGCAATCCTGTCGGAACTGGCAGCCGCACAAGGCGCGCCTGCCGATATCGGTGGCTACTACCACCCGTCTGTTGAGAAAAAGGCTGCAGTCATGCGCCCCTCTGCAACGCTCAATGGCATCATCGGTTAAGTCGACTAAACAAACGATAAGAACTTGCAACGCCCGGCCTTGTCCGGGCGTTGTTTTTTAGGGCCAGCGCCATCTGTGACGCGCGACAGTTTTGAATTGCATTTTGTGAATACCTGCTGACCGCCTTTGTATCAGACCCCTTCTGTAAAGTCGGCGTTAGTATTTTTGGCGCAAAAAGGGAGCCAATCGAAAACACGCAAGGCCTACCACCATGCCCGCCGCATTTTACGGATTATCCTATAGGATCTACGCCCTCGTGGCGCTTGCGCTCATCGCAGCCGCAAGCCTGACCTTCTTCACCCTCAACCGCGCATCTGATGCCGCATATGACCTTCGAGCAGAAGAACTGCGTCATATCACCGACGTTGGGCGCAGCCAGATTGAGGCCTATAACAACCGCGTAGAAGCCGGTGAAATCACGCTTGAAGAGGCCAAGGCCGCCGTCAGCCAGATTCTGAATGACCTGCGGTTTGGTGACAACGGCTATATCTACGCCTTTGACAGCGACATCGTCTATTCCGTCCACCCTTTTCGTCCGCAGTGGGTTGGCGGAGAAAGTCAGCGCAATCTGAAAGACGTGCATGGCAACAAAATCTTTGAGGCGATTCTCGGGAATTTGGATGAGAACGGGCAGTCCGTCTCCACCATCTACTTTGAGAACCCCGCGACCAAAGAGGTAGAACCCAAACTGACCTATGCGCAGTATTACGAACCTTGGGATTGGTATCTGGGGACCGGCGCTTACGTGAATGACATTGAGGCTGATATTGCTCAGATGCGTATGCGTGCTTTGGTTGGATTGGGCGTTGCATTGGCGGTGCTGATCGGCGTTTCGCTTCTGATCATTCGCAGCATGCTGCCACCGCTGAATGCGCTCAAGGGGCGTATGGCGACGATGGCTGATGGCGATCTCGACTCTGATGTGCCGGGCCTCACGGACCGCAGTGAAATCGGCCAAATGGCCCATGCGGTCGCCAATTTCCGCGACGGGTTGCAGATGCAGGCCGCACTGGAAGCAGAGGCGCACATCAAGGATGAGGAACGCCAACGCGTCGTGGCCATCCTCAGCCAACGTCTGGCGAAATTCGCCCAAGGTGATCTGACCGTGCGCGTTGATGACGCCATGCCGGAAGAGTTCCGGCAGGTGGCAGAGGACTTCAACGCGACTGTGACGCAGATTTCCGATCTGATGCGCAAGCTGATGGTCGGCGTGGAGCGCATCGAGAGCGAAAGCGAAGCGCTCGACAGCTCCTCGCGAGAACTGGGCATGCGGACAGAAACGCAGGCCGCCTCGTTGGAGGAAACCTCCGCCGCCCTCACAGAGCTTTCGGCATCGGTTAAAAATTCTGCTGAGGAAAGCCGCGCCGCCTCTGAGCGCGTTCAGCAAGCCAGCGACCGCACGGAGCGTGGCGCGCAGGTGGTCCGTCGCACCATTGATGCAATGCGCGGAATTGAGGAAAGCTCAGCCAAAATCTCCAGCATCACCTCGCTCATTGACGACATCGCATTCCAGACCAGCCTTCTGGCCCTAAACGCCGGGGTCGAGGCTGCCCGCGCTGGCGAAGCGGGCCGTGGATTTGCGGTCGTCGCTGGTGAGGTCCGTGCCCTGGCCGGCAAATCATCGGATGCGGCACGTGAAATCGCGGAACTGATCACCAACGCCAGCCGCGAGGTCGAAACCGGCGTCGCTCTGGCGCGTGATTCCGGCACCGCGCTGGACGAGATCAACGAGCATATCTCGGCGATCAATGAAACCGTCAGCGCTCTTGCAGAAGCCGCCCGCGAGCAATCCACCGGCCTGTCTGAAATCACCTCCGCTGCGGACCAACTGGATCAAGTCACCCAGCAGAACGCGGCAATGTTTGAGGAAACATCGGCGGCAACCCAACGCCTGCGGGATGAAGCCAACACTCTGGCGCAAAACGCTCGCCAGTTTCAGGTGGAGAAAGACGACACAAGCGCATTGCGCCGCGCGTCGTAAACACCGCTCACAAGAGCAAACGCCGCAATCCATTAACCGCCCGCGTTCAGACGCGGGCGGTTTTCTTATATAATCAAGGGTGTTAGCTGAAATTCTCGCGCGTTCAAAGGCGTGCGAATTTCGCGTCTAGACGCGCCGCTTCCTGTGCCAACCCAAAGGGCGCGTTGACCACGAACATCCCCGACCCCACCATCCGGTGCCCTTCACGCGCAGGCGGGAACCGCACCTCATGGCGCAGCGCATCCGGCAAGCCCTGCCCTTCAAGCGTTGCAAGCATCGACTTATGGCTGCCATCGCTCAGCAGCGGATACCAAAGCGCAATAACGCCTACGTTCCACTTGCGATGCAGTTTCGCGATGATACCGGGAATGCGCGTGTAATCGGTTTTGATCTCGTAACTCGGGTCTATCAGCACCAGCCCCCGACGCGGTTCTGGCGGGGCCAGCGATTGCGCCATTTCAAACCCATCCTGCACATGGACTTTCGCGCCGCTGCCGCGCATCGCGTCCCGGAGTGCCGCAGCTTCTTGCGGGTGAAGCTCTGCCAGATGCAGCTTATCGATGGGGCGCAACAATTCTGCCGCGATCTGAGGAGACCCCGGATAGCTGGTTGCGCCATGTGCCGCCCGCACACGATCCAACGCCCGTGCGTAAGGATGATCGGGCGCAAACCAATCCCGCGCGATGTCGATACCCTGCGCCGCCTCACCGGTCTTTTGCGCCTCGGCAGACGCCAGATCATAGAGCGCCCGCCCCGCGTGGGTTTCCAGATAGCTCAATGGCTTATCCTTGCGGGTCATGTAGTCCAGCATCCACGCCAACAGCGCGTGTTTTTGAACATCGGCGAGATTACCCGCGTGATAGATATGTTGATAGGACAGCATGGTCCTCCCTTAGCTGCAATGCAGGCGTTGCGAAAGGGGCAGCGCTCACGCTCCCTAAACCAAATCTCAACCACATTGCGGCACAGTGAGAGGAGAAATTACCCGCAGAAGCAGGTCCATATGCCCCTCAGAACGAGCCTCACATCCGGCGTTTTCATTGCGCTTACGCTGATCTTTTCCAGCTGGAACAGCGCCCTTCATGCCAATTCTGCAGGGTTTTCTCTGGTTGGCGATGGCGGTTTCTTTATGCGGACCTCTGCCCCATCTGCACGCGACGTGGTGCTCAATGATGATGCGACCGGCCGCGGTGCCGTGTCGATGAATCCGGGTGCAGCCAGCCTGTTTCGAGGCCGCAGCAGCGGCAGCCTCTTTGCACGTGCGGCCGTGGCGGTGGGCATCGATGTCGCGGAAATCATGAACGTCATCGCAAGTGCTGAGGCCGGCAAGGCCGATTATGACGCCGTCCAACATGGCGCAAAAATCAAGCCCCCGGCAGACCCGACAGACATGACATTGCTGGAGATCTACACTTGGATTGACGCCACACCCGGGCAACCACATGCCATCGGGCGCTATCAGTTCATCCCCGCCACACTGCGCCGTCTTGTCAAACACCAGGGCGTCCCGCTTGGCCGCAAGTTCAACAAAGATCTGCAGGATCAACTTGCACATCAGTTGATCGAAGAGGCGGGGCTGTCTCAGTTCAAAGCCGGTGACATGACCCAGACCACATTCATGAACAACCTCGCCAAGATCTGGGCTGGGCTCCCAACCTCCAATGGGAAATCCTACTATCACAACTACGCAGGCAACCGCGCCACCGTCAGCTGGGACAGCTATAAGGCCCGCATGGATGCTATCTTTTCGAGCTAGGGCGACGCCTTGATGTGATTCCTCCACCTTTGAGGACGCAATTGGCCCGTTTCACAAGCGAAAAGACGCTAGGTGAACCCAATACTCCCTTTTACGGCAGGCCCGCCATGCTTATAAGGTCAAAGTCTGCGGCCCGACGAAAGAGTCGCGGCCCGGCAATTGCAGTACTTACAGGATCCCTTTTACATGGCGCTCTTCGGAAATCTCGGCGGTCTGTTCACCTCGGACATGGCCATTGACCTCGGTACTGCAAACACGCTGGTTTACGTCAAAGGCCGCGGCATCATCCTGTCGGAGCCCTCTGTGGTCGCGTATCACGTCAAAGATGGCGTGAAAAAGGTGCTCGCAGTCGGTGAGGACGCCAAGCTGATGCTCGGTCGGACCCCCGGCTCCATCGAGGCGATCCGCCCGATGCGCGAAGGGGTGATCGCGGACTTCGATACTGCCGAAGAAATGATCAAGCACTTTATTCGCAAGGTACATAGACGCTCCACCTTCTCCAAGCCGAAGGTCATCGTCTGCGTCCCGCATGGCGCAACCCCGGTGGAAAAACGCGCGATCCGCTCGTCAGTGCTGGCCGCCGGTGCGCGCCGCGCAGGGCTGATCGCAGAGCCGATTGCGGCAGCCATCGGCGCTGGCATGCCTATCACGGACCCAACCGGCAACATGGTTGTCGACATCGGCGGCGGCACCACAGAGGTGGCTGTTCTGTCCTTGGGCGACATCGTTTACGCGCGCTCCGTGCGCGTCGGTGGCGACCGTATGGATGAGGCGATCATCTCCTACCTGCGCCGCCAGCAGAACCTGTTGATCGGTGAGGCCACGGCCGAACGCATCAAAACCTCCATTGGCACCGCCCGCATGCCCGACGATGGCCGTGGCCAGTCGATGCAGATCCGGGGGCGTGACCTTTTGAACGGGGTGCCCAAAGAGATCGAGATTTCGCAGGCTCAGGTCGCCGAAGCTCTGGCCGAACCGGTGCAGCAAATCTGCGAGGCGGTGATGACCGCATTGGAAACCACACCGCCTGATCTGGCCGCGGACATCGTGGACCGGGGCGTCATGCTGACCGGTGGTGGTGCGCTCTTGGGTGATCTGGATCTGGCGCTGCGCGAACAAACTGGCCTTGCGGTCTCGATCGCGGATGAGAGCCTGAATTGTGTGGCACTGGGTACCGGCAAGGCGCTTGAGTACGAAAAGCAGCTGCGCCACGCGATCGACTACGACAGCTAACGCCCCGCCCTGATCGGGCATGCCCTTGGTTTTGATTGACTTCTGGAAGGAGAGCCTTGGCCAAAGACCGGTCACAGCGCGAAGATTACGCCGGTCCGCTCAAGCGATTGCTTGTCGGGATTTTGGTGCTTGTGCTGGCGGTGATTTTTCTGGTCTGGCGGATCGACAGCCCTCGCGTGGAACGGTTTCGCGCACAGGTGGTGGATGCAGTGGTGCCCAATATGCAATGGGCGATGGCACCGGTCACTGGCGCAATCAACCTCGTACGCGACTTTCAGAGCTACCAGCGTCTGTCAGAGCAAAACCGGGAATTGCGGTCTGAACTCCGCCAGATGCGCGCGTGGAAAGAGGCCGCGCTGCAGTTGGAGCAGGAAAACGCGCGCTTGCTGGATCTGAACAATGTGCGTCTTGATCCGCAGCTTACCTATGTGACGGGCGTGGTGCTCGCCGACTCAGGCTCCCCCTTTCGTCAATCGGTGCTTTTGAATGTGGGCGCGCGTGATGGCATCCAAGACGGCTGGGCCGCGATGGATGGGATCGGGCTGGTCGGTCGGATTTCTGGCACCGGGCTTGATACTGCGCGGGTGATCCTTTTGACGGACGCCGCCAGTGCCGTGCCTGCGACGCTACAGCCTTCGGGGCAATCCGCATTGGTAAGTGGCGACAACACCGCAGCACCTTTGCTGAACTTTGTTGAAAACCCTGAATTGGTGCGCCCCGGCGACCGGGTCGTGACCTCGGGCGACGGCAAAGTCTTTCCACCGGGTCTTTTGATCGGTCAGGTCGCACAAGACCGCGCCGGACGCCTGCGGGTACGTTTGTCTGCAGATTATGAGCGACTTGAGTTCCTGCGGGTGCTGCGTCATCAGGGCAGTACGCCGATCACCGATCCCGGTGCCCTGATCGCACCCGTTCCCGAAGACATGATCCCGCTGCCGCGCCCCGATGGGTTTCTTGAGGGCGCAACGCCCACCGAGACACCGGAAGAGGCTGACAATGGCTAAGACCTCTCCGGCTGCGATCTGGCTCATGCGCGCGATCTTTGCCGGGTTGGCGCTTCTGTTCATGTTCTTCCACCTGCTGCCGCTCGACACCATCCCCCGACGCTGGAGCCCGCCGGATTTCCTGCTGGCGATGGCGCTGGCATGGTCATCGCGGCGGCCAGATTTTGTGCCGCCGCTCCTGATCGCGATGGTGATGCTGCTGGCCGATCTTTTGTTCCAGCGCCCACCCGGACTCTGGGCGCTCTTGGTGCTGTTGGCCTGCGAATTCCTGAAATCGCGCTTGTCGACGCATCGCGAAACGCCATTCTTGGGTGAGTGGGTCGCGGTCAGCATCGTCATGATTGCCATCGCTTTGCTCAACCGGATGATCCTTGGCATTCTGGCCGTGGATCAGGCGCATATTGCGCTGATTCTGGTGCAGGTCATCATGACCATTGCCGCTTATCCGCTTGTGGTTCTGATAAGCCAGAGCCTGTTTGGAGTGCGTCGTCTGTCGGCGGCGGATGCAGAAACCCTTGGAGCGCGCCTGTGAAACGCAATCAGAAAGATCAGGACCACAGCCACCGCATGCTGACCCGGCGCACCTTGGTGCTGGGTGGTTTACAGCTTGGGTTTACCGGTGCCTTGGCGATGCGGATGCGGTTCTTGCAAGTCGATCAGGCCGACCAGTTCCGACTTCTTGCAGAAGAGAACCGCATCAACATCCGCCTGCTCGCGCCCAGCCGTGGCGAGATCTATGATCGCAATGGCAATATCATCGCGCAAAACTCGCCCTCATACCGGATTGTGTTGGTCCCCGAAGACGCAGGTGATGTGGAGCAGGTGATTGCCAATCTGACCCGTCTGCTGCCGCTTGATGAAGAAGATCTGGAGCGCGCGCGCACGGAAATGCGCCGCTCGCGACCATTCCTGCCGATCACGCTGGCGGACCAGATTTCGTGGGACGATATCTCTAAGGTTGCGGTGAACGCCCCTGCCCTGCCCGGCATCACGCCAGAAGTCGGCCTGTCGCGTGTCTACCCGCAAGGCTCTGATTTTGCGCATGTTGTGGGTTATGTCGGCCCGGTCTCGGACTATGATCTGTCAAAGATGGAAAACCCAGACCCCGTCCTGCTGACCCCGCGTTTTCAATTCGGCAAAGTGGGTTTTGAATCCAAACAAGAGGAAACCCTGCGTGGCAAAGCAGGCATCAAACGGGTCGAGGTCAATGCCGCAGGCCGCGTGATGCGCGAACTCGACCGGCGCGAAGGCGAAGCAGGCGCAGATATGCAGCTCACGCTGGATGCAGATCTGCAAAGCTATGTGCAGGCCCGTCTTGGCACCGAAAGCGCGGCCGCCGTGATCATAGACGTGGAAAATGGTGATCTGCGTGCGATCTGTTCGAGCCCCAGTTTTGATCCTAACCTGTTTGTGCGCGGAATATCAGTTGCCGATTACCGCGCGCTCACCGAAGACCCCTATCGCCCGTTGGCCAACAAAACGGTTCAAGGCACCTACCCGCCCGGATCGACCTTTAAAATGGTCACCGCCCTTGCGGGTTTGGAAGCTGGCGTCATCACGCCTGAGGAAACAACCTGGTGCCCCGGCTATCTAGAGGTTTCCGGTCGGCGGTTCCACTGCTGGAAACGTGCGGGACATGGGCATGTTAACCTGTTGGACTCGCTCAAAAGTTCCTGTGACGTCTATTACTACGACCTTGCCATCAAGGTCGGCATCGATCGGATTTCAGAGATGGCAAACCGGCTTGGTCTCGGCATCCGCCATGATATCCCGATGTCTGCGGTGGCCGCAGGTCTGGCCCCGAATCGCGAATGGAAATCGCGCACCTACGGTCAGGACTGGCTGGTGGGCGACACCGTGAATGCCTCCATCGGTCAGGGCTATATGCTGGCCTCTCCCATGCAGTTGGCGGTGATGACAGCGCGCCTTGCATCGGGCCGCGAGGTCTCTCCGAGATTGGTCAAATCCATCAATGGGGTAGAGCAACCCTCCGGCGCAGGTGAGCCGATCGGGCTCAATGAAAACCATCTCAACCATGTGCGCAAATCCATGTATGCGGTCAGCAACGACCGACGCGGCACGGGCTACCGCTCGCGCATTATCGGGGACGGAATGCGCATGGCCGGGAAGTCCGGCACCAGTCAGGTGAGGAACATCACCGCCGCGGAACGCGCATCGGGGGTTATCCGAAATCAGGATTTGCCATGGGAGCGCCGCGACCACGCGCTGTATGTGTGTTACGCCCCTTATGACAAACCGAAATACGCAGTCGCCGTCGTGGTTGAACATGGCGGTGGCGGCTCTTCTGTTGCGGCCCCTGTTGCGCGCGATGTGCTGTTGCAGGCGCTTTATGGTGGCACCCCGCCGCTGGAGGCATATCCGGCTGGTGACCGGCGCAAGATCGAAGCACAACAAGAGCGTCTTGAACGCGAGATGCGCCAGCGCACCGAGAGCGGCGGGAGTGATCGGGCATGAGCTATCTTGAGTATCACGCAAAATCGACCCCAACCGGGCTGCGCAAGATCCTCTTTCTGAACTGGCCGCTAGTCCTGTTGCTGTCTGCGGCTGCAGGTGTTGGCTTCTTGATGCTGTATTCTGTGGCGGGTGGTTCTTTCACGCCATGGGTCGAACCGCAGGCCAAGCGTTTTCTGCTCGGGCTGGGCGTCATGCTGGTGGTGGCAATGGTGCCAATCTGGTTTTGGCGCAATATCTCGGTGGTGGCCTATCTTTTGGCCTTGGTGCTGTTGGTAGCAGTGGAGTTCTTCGGCTCTGTCGGCATGGGCGCGCAACGCTGGGTCGACATTGGGCCCATTCGTCTACAGCCTTCAGAGTTGATGAAAATCACCCTCGTGATGGTGCTTGCAGCCTATTACGACTGGCTTCCGGCAAATCGCACATCGCGGCCCCTGTTTGTGTTGCTGCCACTGTTTTTGATCCTCGCACCGACTTTTCTGGTCCTCAAGCAACCCGATCTTGGCACCTCCATTCTCTTGCTGGCGGCAGGGGGCGGCGTGATGTTTCTGGCAGGTGTGCACTGGGCCTATTTTGCAGCGGTGTTTGCCGCAGCAGGGGGGCTTGTGGCGGCCGTATTTCAAAGCCGAGGCACCGATTGGCAACTGCTAAAGGACTATCAGTATCGCCGGATCGACACCTTCCTTGATCCATCCCAAGACCCTCTGGGTGCGGGGTATCACATCACCCAATCCAAAATTGCCCTAGGGTCCGGCGGCTGGTCAGGGCGCGGTTTCATGCAAGGCACCCAATCGCGGCTGAACTTTCTGCCGGAAAAGCAGACCGATTTTATCTTCACCACGCTCGCCGAGGAATTCGGGTTTGTTGGCGGTGTGATGCTGCTGTCGATCTATGTGATGATCATTGTCTTTTGTGTCTCCACCGCGATCTCGGCCAAGGACCGTTTTTCGTCGCTGGTCACACTTGGGATCGCGCTGAATTTCTTTTTGTTCTTTGCAGTCAATATGTCGATGGTTATGGGGCTTGCACCCGTTGTGGGCGTACCGTTGCCACTGGTCTCTTATGGCGGGTCGGCGATGCTGGTGCTTTTGGCAGCCTTCGGCATCGTGCAGAGCGCCAACGTCCACCGCCCGCGCTAACGATCAAGACGCCCACCTCCGATCCCGTCCCGCACAAGGGCGAGCAAGGGGCTGTCCAAATCCCGCAAGCGATGCACCAAACCTATGGTGCGATGCACATCTGGCCATGGTGCGAACTGCGCCTTGGGCGCGTGCCGCGACAGACCGCGCCATCTTGGCAGCACCGCCTGGCCCACCCCGTCCTCCACCATCTGGGCAATGGTCTCCAATGCATCCATCTCAACCAGAACCGCAGGATCATGAACACGCGCGTTTAGCGCGGACCAACACACCGCCCCTCCCCACGCATCGCGTGAATAGACCAGATAGGGCAGTTTGTCTGAGGGTCCCTGCACGGGGCTGAGCAAGCCAATCGGCTCATTAAGAAGTGGCTGAAACCGCAATGATTTCGGTAACGCCATAGGCGGCTCCACCACCACAGCCACGTCGATTTCTTCCGCTTCCAACAGCGCAAGCAATCCAGACGAAGTCCCCGGAACCAAACGCAGATCCACCTCAGGGGCAGTGGTACGCAGATGCCGCAGCAGAGGTGCGGCCCAATCTCCCAATGCGGTAGAAATCGCCCCGACGCGCACGGTGCCTGCCATCCCATGCCCTCGTAGATCAGCACGCAGATCTCCTTCCAACCGTATGAATTCCCGCAGTCGCGGCAACAAACGGCTGCAGGCATGGGTAGGCCGCACCATGCGCCCCTCACGCCGCAGCAGCGCAACCCCGAGATCACCTTCCAACGCAGCAACCCGTTGCGACAGCGCTGAGGCCGTCACGCCAGCACGTCGCGCCGCAGCGGCAATGGAACCTTCGTCGACGATGGCCAACAGGCTGGCAACAAATCGCGTGTCCACAGTTTTCCTTACGATTGAACCTTCAAAAACAAGCTAGCATGTTAAGCTCTCGAAGCGCTATGCAGAACTCAAATGCAATGCAACCGCAGGAGACGCCGAATGAGCATCTTTCACCTCGCCTATCACGTCGACGATCTGGACGCCGCGCGCAGCTTCTATGCAGAGACACTGGGCTGCCGCGCCGGACGCAGCACCGACAGCTGGATCGATTTCGATTTCTTCGGCCACCAGATATCGCTCCACAAGGGCACACCCTTTGAAACCGCCAAAACCGGCCGGGTTGGCGAACACCTCGTGCCGATGCCGCATCTCGGGGTGATCCTCCCTCAGGATCAGTGGGAACGCCTCGCCGAACGTCTGCACGAGGCTGGCGTGGAGTTTGAGATCCCCCCGACCACCCGATTTAAGGGCGAGCCGGGCGAGCAAAGCACGATGTTCTTCTATGATCCTGCCGGTAACCCCATCGAAGTCAAAGGTTTTGCAGATATGGACGGGGTCTTCGCCACATGATCAACGCGCTGTTTGCCGCCCGTCCCGAACGCTGGGAGACCTATGAGGCCCCGCTCAAAGCCGCATTTATCGCCAATGGGCTGAAGGTCGATCTGCGTCAGGATTTTGCACCCGAAGACGTCGACTACATCGTCTATGCACCTAATTCGGGCGTGCAGGATTTTCGCCCCTACACGCGCTGCAAAGCGGTTTTGAACCTCTGGGCAGGGGTTGAGAAGATCACCGGCAATGAAACTCTGACCCAGCCCCTGTGTCGGATGGTTGATCCGGGCCTCACCCAATCCATGGTCGAATGGGTCACCGGCCACGTGCTGCGCTACCATCTGGAAATCGACCGGTCCGTCGCATTGCAAGACCGCTGGCAGCCCTATGTGCCACCATTGGCAGAGGAACGCCCGGTGACCATCCTCGGCCTCGGCGCGTTGGGTCACGCCTGCGCCAAAGCGCTGACTCAGCTGGGCTTTCCGGTATCGGGATGGTCGCGCACCGCCAAGGATCTGCCGGATGTGACCTGCCACCACGGCTCCGGTGGTCTCAAGCCCGCGCTCGCAAACGCGCAGATCGTGGTGCTGCTGTTGCCAGACACCCCGCAGACAGAAAACATCCTGAACGCACAGAGCCTCGAGTATCTCCCCCAAGGCGCGCGCCTGATCAATCCGGGGCGTGGGCCGCTGATCGATGACACGGCTCTGCTGGCTGCGCTGGACAGCGGTCAGATCGACCACGCAACGCTGGATGTCTTCCGGGTGGAGCCCCTGCCCCACGACCATCCCTACTGGGCACATCCGCGCGTCACGGTCACACCGCATATTGCCGCCGAAACCCGGCCCCTCACCGCATCGCGCGTGATTGCAGAAAACATCCGTCGCGGCGAGGCAGGCGAGGACTTTGTGCATGTGGTAGATCGCGAGCGCGGCTACTAATAAAGAAGGGCGCCGCATCGCGCCCCTCTTCATCTTTTCCAAAATACCTCCGCCGGAGGCCGCGTCCCCGCAGGGGGCGCTTACGTCGCTGCCAGCCCGCGCCCTTTCAAAAGCGCCTCAACACCGGGCAACCGTCCCCGGAACGCCGTATAAAGATCCGCCGCATCCTCAGACCCACCCTTGGAGAGGATATGCGCCTCCAGCGCCTTGGCACGTTCGGGGTCAAATGCGCCCCCTGCCTCCTCAAAGGAGGCAAAGGCATCCGCGTCCATCACCTCTGACCACATGTAGCTGTAATAGCCCGAGGAATAGCCATCGCCCGAAAACACATGCGCAAACTGCGGCGTTGCATGGCGCATGACAATGGCTGAGGGCATGCCGATCTCGGCCAGAACTTCGGCCTGTTTTTCCATCGGATCAGCGGGGGCGGCACCATCGTGGAATTCCAGATCCACCAGTGCCGAAGCGACATATTCCACGGTCTGAAAGCCCATGTTGAAGGTCGCCGCCCCCAACACCTTATCGAGCATTGCTTTTGGCATCGGCTCGCCAGTTTCGGCATGGGTGGCAAATTCTTGCAGCACCTCGGGCACTTCGAGCCAATGCTCATAAAGCTGGCTCGGCAGTTCCACAAAATCACGCGCCACGGAGGTGCCGGAGACACTCTCGTAGGTCACATCCGACAGCATCTGGTGCAGCGCGTGGCCGAACTCGTGAAACAGCGTGCGCGCATCGTCATAGGACAACAGCGCCGGGTCCCCTTTGGCAAAATTGCAGACATTGACCACGATGGGCGTCTGCGCCTCGGGGAACCTCGCCTGCGCCCGCATCGTCGAACACCATGCACCCGAGCGTTTGGAGCCACGGGCAAAATAATCACCGATGAACACCGCCAGATGCTTGCCGTTCCGGCTCACCTCCCACGCGCGGCAATCCTTGTGATAAAGCGGCACATCAAGCGGTGCGAACTCCAGCCCAAACAGACGATTGGCACAGGCAAAGGCCGCCTCGATCATCCGGTCAAGCTGCAAGTAGGGCTTCAGCTCTGCCTCATCGAGGTCATGTTCAATCTTGCGGCGTTTCTCTGCGTAATAGTGCCAGTCCCACGGCTCCAGATCGCCGTTGATGCCATCCTTATGCATCATCCGCGTCAGCACCTCGGCGTCCTTGTCGGCCTGCGCCTTGGCCGGCCCCCAGACATCCATCAAGAGGCCGCGCACGGCCTCTGGCGTCTTGGCCATTTCGGTTTCCAGCTTGTAGGCGGCGAAATTCTCATAGCCCAGCAGCTTGGCGCGCTCTTCGCGCAGAGTCAGGATTTCAGCGGCAATTGCGCGGTTGTCGTGGTCACCGCCATTCGCGCCACGCGCCGCCCAGGCGCGGAATGCTTTTTCGCGCAGATCCCGTCGGGGCGAAAATTGCAGGAAGGGCGTCACGATCGAACGCGCGAGCGTAATCACCGGACCGGACGCGCCTTTTTCCTCGCCCGCCGTGCGCGCGGCTTTGACCACAAATTCGGGCAGGCCTTCGAGATCGGTCTCCGAGAGCTCCATGAACCACGCCCGCTCATCCGCAAGGAGGTTTTGGGTGAAATTGGTCCCAAGCGTTGCCAGGCGCGATTTGATCTCCTGCATGCGCGTATCTTCCGCACCCTGAAGCGCCGCGCCGCCACGCACAAACCCACGATGGGTGAGCATCAGCACACGGGCCTGCTCGTCCGTCAGATCAAGATCATCACGCTGCTCCCAGACCGCCTGCACTCGGGCATAGAGCGCCTTATTGGCGGTGATTGCAGAAAAATGCGCGGCCAACTTGGGCGAAAACTTCCGCTGCAGTGCCTCACGCGCCGGGTTGCTGTCCGCCCCGGCGACCGAGAAGAACACCGACAACACCTGCTCAAGCGGCTGACAGGGGGTCTCCAGCGCCTCCACCACATTGGCAAATGTAGGCGGCTCGGGATTGGTGGCGATGGCCTCGATCTGCGCCTGATGGGCAGCAAGGGCCTGATTGAGCGCGGGGGAAAAATCATCGTCAGAAATCTGATCGAAGGGCGCAATCCCAAAGGGTGTTTGCCAGTCGCGCAGCAGCGGATTTGTCATGTGAGGTCTCCTTTGGGTCGACGCTAGCGCCTTCCCCTCCGACCTGCAATCTGTCTGCAGCACTTCGGTTTTTACGCCTGCAATACGGCCTGCCCCGCTATCGCTGATCCTGCTTGTTGCGCAGATGGCGTTCCAGTGCGCGCAGGCCCAACGACAGGGAAATGGTCATCGCCAAATAAATCAGTGCCACCATGTTGTAGGTCTCGAAATAGCGGAAATTGCTGGCCGCCGTGACCTTGCCAAGCTGGGTGATGTCGAGAACACCAAGCACGGACACCAGCGAGGAATCCTTGACCAGCGCCACAAAATCATTGCCAAGCGGCGGCAGGATCGTGCGGATCGCCTGCGGAAATACAATGAACCGGAACCGCTGCCAGCAGTTGAGACCCAGCGCCTGCGCCGCCTCGACCTGACCTTCGGGTACCGATTGCAGGCCTGCGCGAAACACCTCGGCGATAAAGGCGGAATAGGCGATCATCAGCGCCACAATGGCGCGCCACAACAGCGGGAAGTTTCGCGTGCGGATGTCCTCCAATCCGATGAAACTGCCCAGCCAGTTGCGCAGATCCACCAGGGCCGGTGCCAGCACAAAGGCCACATAAAGCAACAGCACGATGATCGGCACGCCGCGCACCACTTCGACGTAGAACCGGCAGGTCTGACGCAGTACAAGCCAGCGCGAATCCGCGCCTAGCGCCAGCGCCATGCCCAGAACTGAGGCCGAAAAGAAGCTCACAACCGTCACAAAGACGGTGATCCCCACCCCACGCCAGAGCGTGTTCATGATCTGGGCGTAGACATCGCTGCGCGCAACCTCAATGCCCAGATAGACTGCCGTGAGCCCGACGGCCACCAGCCACCACGGGAAATCTTCTTTGTCTTCGCGCTTGTGGCGATTGGTCATGTGCTTGCCCTGTCACGACAAACCCCGGCCTACTGTCTGGCCGGGGCGGTATAAAATTCAAAAAGAGAGGCTCTTATTGGCCCATCTTATAGTCGAGGAACCATTTCTTATTGAGCGCATCAAGCGTGCCGTCCGCTTTCATTTCCGCCAGCGCCGCATTCACCGGTTCGACCAGATCGCTGCCTTTGGGAAAAATAAAGCCGAAATCTTCGGTGCCGAGCGGTTCACCCACGATTTTGAACGCCCCATCAGAGGCGGCGACCACCCCGGCAGCAGCAGTGCTGTCCGAGAGCGCCAGATCAACATCACCAGCGCGCAAGGCCTGCAGCGATGCGCCAAAGGTTTCAAAGAGTTTGATGCGCGGATTGGCCTCATCACCATCCAACACATCATAGACAGTCACATAAAAGGGCGTGGTGCCGGGCTGGGCCGCGGCCAGCAGGTCCTCGTCGGCTGCAAAACCCGCAGCATCGGCGAACCGGTCCTCATCGCCTGCCACGATCATGCGCATCTGCGAGGTCAGGTAACTGTCGGAAAAATCCACCTTTTCCTTACGGTCGTCGCGAATGGTGATGCCATTCATGGCGATGTCGTATTGGCTCGCGGTGATCGCCGGGATCATCGCATCCCAGCTGGTGTTTTCATAGACCACGGTCATGTTCAGCCGCTCAGCGATCTCGGCGACGGCGTCATATTCCCAGCCGATGGCCTCACCGCTGTTTGGGTCAATGAACTGCAACGGCGGATAGGTGTTTTCGGTCGCGAATACGACCTCGCGCCCCTCAAGATCCGGCAGATCGGCGGCAAAAGCGCCAGTGGCAAAGATCGCCGTCGCAAGGGCGCTCAGGGCAAGGGTGCGGGTCATAATCAGTTTTCTCCTGTCGGGGCCGGGTTGCCATTATGGGGTCCACAAATGGGACAATCGGCACGCGCTTTCAGCGCTATCCGGCGGGTTTCACCATAGAGACCATCGTAGATCAACATCTGTGAGCGCAAGACCTCTCCGGCGCCAGTGATCTGTTTCACGGCCTCTACAGCCATCATTGCGCCCAATACGCCGGGCAAAGGTCCAATCACGCCTGCTTCGGCACAGCTCGGTGCGAGACCTTCGGCGGGGCTTTCTGGGAAGATACATTGATAGCAAGGGCCACCTATGACGGGATCAAAGACGGAAATCTGACCCTCCCATTGCGACAGCGCGCCCGAAATCAGCGGTTTTTTCTGAGCAACCGCCGTGCGGTTGGCGAGATATCTGGTGGCGAAATTGTCTGTCCCGTCGAGGATCAGATCATAGTCGGCAAAAAGTTCCGCCGCCAGTTCATCGCTGAGGCGGCGATGATAGGGACGCACCTCAACAAAGGGGTTCTGCGCCTCCATCGCAGCCTGCGCGGAAAAGACCTTTGGCATACCGATGTCTTGATCGCGATGAATAATCTGTCGCTGCAGATTGGCGTTTTCCACCACATCGTCGTCGATCACCCCGATGGTGCCAACACCTGCTGCTGCGAGATACTGAAGCGCCGGTGCGCCCAGCCCCCCGGCCCCGATCACCAGAACCTTTGCATCCTTCAGACGTTTTTGCCCCAGACCGCCCACTTCGCGCAGCACAATATGGCGCGCATAACGGTCCAGTTCTACATCACGAAAAGGAGCCTCGGTTTTTTGCGTCTCCGGGGTGTTGTCATTGGCCTCGACACGTTGGCGCAGGCGCTTCAACACCGCAGTATAAAGCGCGACGATGACACCAACGCCACCCAAGATCAGCCACAGACTGGCAGAACCGCCGGTCGCTTCACGCAGCGGACTGCCCTCAGGCAAGGTGAGCTGAATAAGCAAGACCGCCGCATAAAGCAGCCCCAGCAGCGCCATGCGCATTGGGCGGGAGAAACCGACCAGACGACCGCCCCACCAGATCAGCCCAGCAAGCCCGAGGACCAGAATCATACCGGCTTGGCTCCGGCACCGGTGGAACCAAAGCCCCCGGCCCCACGCTCGGTGCTGTCAGAGAAGTCCTCAACCTCATTCAAGGTTGCACGCAGCACTGGCACAAACATCAGCTGCGCGATGCGTTCGCCCGGCTCAATACGGATGGCATCGGTGCCCGGCGGGTTCCGGTTCCATGCGCTGATAAACACTTGTCCGGTGTAGTCAGCGTCAATCAACCCGACGTTATTGCCCATCACCAGACCCTTTTTATGACCAAGACCCGAACGCGGCATCACAAGGGCTGCGCAGGCATTGTCGCCCATGTAAAACGCAAGCCCAGACGGAATGAGGACAGCGGGCGCTTGTGCTGCGATCTCCATTGGGGCGTCGATACAGGCAAAGAGATCAATCGCCGCAGAGCCTTGGGTCTGATAGCTGGGCATTCCCCAGTCCCGAATACGCGGGTCGATGATTTTCACTTCTACCGCAAAGGGCGCTGCAGTCATGGGGCTATCCTTCTTACGCTTGCGTCATATGGGCCTGTCTCACCCACCTGTGCGCAGCGTTTATGCCCCGGAACGGCAGGCAATTGCCACATGGTTCTTGAAGCTGCCGCACATCCTCGCACGCGACAGCTTTCACGCGCGTCCTCAGACGATGGTAACGGCCACACCAATCAGCTCTCGGCCGTCCTTTTGGCGGAACGGCGTAAAGGTCATCTCGTGGTTTTCCCCACCAAATTCAGCGTTTTCGACCAGCGGTGCGCTGGAGCGAAACACCTGCGAAATCCGCGATGTCAGATCTGGCAGCCCTTCCACCGGCGCACATTGGCTGATGTGAATGCCGGATTTTGGCAACGAATCCAGTTCGAACATGGTCATGGCCTGCCGCGATGCATGCCGAACCTGCAACGCCTGATCCACCACGAGCATGACAAATGGATTGGCGCGCAACACGGCGGTCAATTCCGCGCTCACATGCTGGATTTCGGTCGAGTTGACCTGAATTTCCTCGTTGACGGTGATCAGTTCCTCGTTGGTGGACTGCAATTCCTCATTCGAGGTCTCAAGCTCCTCGTTGGTGGATTGCAATTCCTCATTCGCAGCCTGCATCTCCTCGTTGACGGACTGCAGTTCCTCATTTGCGGTCTGCAACTCTTCGATGGTTTGCTGCAACGCTTCGCGGGTCGAAATCACCTCATCCTCGATCTGACGGATGTAGCGATCCTGCTCTTGCGGGTCGAGATGTTCGGGGCTTGCGGTTTGCTCTTCCTTGATCCGGGTCTCCACCGCGATCAGCACGACGCTGGCCCCATCGCCGTCACCATCACTGGGCGCGGCAATCGGGTAGCAGGTCAGGCGCACCTGTTCATGATCGGACCGGGGCAATGGATGCCATTGCCCACTGCGCACACCACTAGACCGCAGCGCGACGTTGATGAGGCTAGAGGCCTCGCTGCGCAGGGACGGAATCAGGATCTTCAGATCGACTTGCAGCCCCGAGCTTTCCGTAAGCGCCGTCACATAAGAAATATCGCCAATAATCCGCAGGATCGCCCCCGTCGAACTCGCAAGGAACCCGTTGGGTGCAAGCACCCGGATCAGGCTATCAAACTGGCGGGTCGAGCCATGATGACGGTTCTTATCCGCCAAGTAACGAACCGAGGTCTGCTCTTGCGCAGGGCGCGGAGAAGTCTCTTCCAGAAAAGACTGCAACGCCGGTTTGCGCGTCATTGCACGCTTGCGGTAAATCCGGTCGGAGGGGGTGGTGGGTTCAAAGATGTTTTCCATCGACCCCACGGTCTCGGCCGCGCCCAAAAACAGCAATCCACCTGGAACCAGAGCATATCCAACCCGCGCCAGTACCTTATCCTGAAGGGGGCCATTGAAATAGATCAACAGGTTGCGCAGGCTGATGCAGTCAAGATTGGTGAACGGCGGATCCTGAATGACATTGTGGCGTGAAAACAGAACAAATGCCCGCAGCGCCTTTTTGACCTCAATGGTTTCAGTGCGCTCAACAAAGTAGCGATCCACCAGTTCGTCCGGGATGTCGCTGACTGCAGAGATCGGATATTCCCCCCGCCGCGCCACATCCAATGCCTGCTGGTCGATATCGGTGGCAAACACCTGCAGGCGGCGTTGCGCCACTTTTTCCAGCCCCCCCATCGCCTCCAAAAAGAGGATCGCAACCGAATAGGCCTCTTCACCGGTGGCACAGCCCGATACCCAGACACGCACGGTGCGCTGGTCAGAGGCATCCATTTTCGAGACCATAGCCTCGATATTGGACTTGAGCGCCTCAAACTGCTGCGGATCGCGAAAGAACCGCGTCACCGAAATCATCAGATCTTTGTAGAGCGCATCGACCTCTGCCAGATCACGGCGGCAGAAATCCACATAGGCGTTATATTCGGAAAACCCCAATGCAAGCATGCGCCGCGCGATGCGGCGATTGATGGTGGAGGCTTTATATTCCCGAAAATCCACCCCGGTGCGCGCCGTCAGGATCTGAAACAGATCAGAGAGCTTGTGCGGTTTGTAGTGCAATTCCTGCAGTTCGGTAAAATCACGCGGACGCGAGAGAATCTTGCCCAGATGTTCGCCAATTTCGCTCGGCAAGAGCGTGAGATCGACGCATCCGGTTTGCAGGGCCGACGACGGCATGCCGGAATATTTGGAACTGTCTGGATCCTGCGCAATGGTGATCCCGCCCACCTCACGAATGGCACGCACCCCGTAGCTGCCATCGCTGCCAGTGCCCGACAAAATAATAGCGGCACAGTTCTCGCCGTATTCCTCCGCCATGGTTTTAAACAGACGGTCGGCCAGCGGTTTGGGACGTCCACGCTGGCCATCCGGTTCCCGCAATCCCAGCTTGCCCCCTTTGGCGATCACCACATCCTGACCGGGCATCACCACATAGATGGTATTCACCTCCGGCCAGATGTCCTCTTCGGCGGTCAGTTCCTTCACCGGCAGCCGGGTTTCGCGCGCGATCAATGCGCTCAGCATGCTTTTATGTGTCGGGGACATGTGCTGGGCAATGACATAAGAGGCCGAATTCTGCTCCCCCAACTCCTGCACCAGCTCTGAAAGAGCCTCCAAGCCGCCAGCCGAGGCGGCAATGCCGACCATAAAGGGAATAGTGTGATCGCTCATTTGCGGGTCCTCATGGACGAAACCTTGTTTTCTGGCCTGTCGTGCGCAAGCCTTTAAAAAGGCCTCGGTATTTCTCGGGCGCTACAATAACAACTTTAGAAAAATTACGACTGCCACTTCTCAACCACGCTAGCACGCTGGGTGGCGAGTGAAAATCATTTGTGGTTCAAAAATTTACCTCAAAGAGCTTGATGCGTCAGCGCACTGCTTCTTGCATCAGGAGCGCCGTGGCCGCATCGCGGATCATCTCTTCGCTGGCGGGTTTTTGAACCACCAAGCCCCGTTGCGGTTGGATGGAGAGCGGCTCAAGACCTTCTGCATCCGCCATCAGCAAAGTGGGAATTCTCTTGGCGTTGGCCAGTGCCACAGCACGTTCGCACACACCCGTCCGAAGCCGAAGCCCTAAGAAGCAAATGTGAAAATCACGCTCACGCATCATCTGGCAGGCATCAACCTCGCTCAGCGACAGATGCGGCAGGCCAATGCGGTACATGCGTATCATGTTACACAACAGCTGGCCGAGCAGGATGTCATCTTCCAACACCAGAATGTCACGCTCTGCCAATGCCATCAGCTTGCGCCCCAAATGGGTTTCAGCCCGCTTGGGTAGGGGAATTTAACTTTGCGACTCATCACCTGCGACACCTCCGATATGATCTTTTCCGATCATCTGGGGGTTGTTTTACCTCTTAATCGCTTAATTCCCTATCGTTCGAGCGTAAAAAACGAAGGCACGAGTTTCACGCACAAACCCTGCCTAATTGGTATAACCGGCAATTCCGGTTGAAGGCTTTGCAGTTTTATTGCTGTCAATTCCCCGAGATTGGCGAGGACAGCGCGTTGCAGATTTTTTCGGCCAACCGCGCGGCCACCTGCTCTTTTGACATCCGCGGCCAATGCTGCGCCCCATCAGCAGTGATCAGCACCACTGCATTTTCCGTCCCCCCCATGATTCCCGTGGCGGGTGATACATCATTGGCGACGATCCAATCGCAGCCTTTGCGAAGCCGTTTTGCCGTGGCGTGCTCCACCACATCGTTTGTTTCCGCTGCAAATCCGACCACCAGACCGGGTCGTCCTTCGGCACGGGTCGAGACATCGCGCAGAATGTCTGGGTTTTCGGCAAATTCCAGACGCGGCATGCCGTCCTTGGTTTTTTTGAGCTTGCGATCCGACGCAGATGCCACGCGCCAATCCGCAACCGCAGCGGCAAAAACGCCCGCATCCGCAGGCAATGCCGCATCCACAGCGGCCTGCATCTCACGCGCGGTTTCCACAGGCACCACCTGCACCCCCTCAGGAGGGCGCACCGTTGCCGGGCCCGTGATAAACACTACTTCCGCACCCAATGCCTGCAGAGCACGGGCCACCGCTGTCCCTTGCGCCCCAGAGGATCGGTTGGCGATGTAGCGCACGGGATCAATCGGCTCATGGGTCGGGCCAGATGTGACGACAATACGCTTCCCCTTAAGCGGCCCGGCCTGAAGCTGCGCAGCGATGGCGCGGACGATTTCATCCGGCTCCGCAAGCCTGCCGGGACCGTATTCACCACAGGCCATCCCCCCGTCATTTGGGCCGACAACCTGAACCCCATCGGCCCGGAGCTGCGCCAGATTGCGTTGGGTTGCCGGATGCTCCCACATGCGCACATTCATTGCAGGCGCCAGCAGCACGGGCGTGTCGGTCGCCAGCAGCAGCGTCGAGGCCAGATCGTTCGCATGCCCTTGTGCCATCTTTGCCATCAGATCCGCAGTCGCCGGGGCCACCACCAATAGATCCGCGCTGCGCGACAATTGGATGTGCCCCATCTCCGCTTCTGCAGTCAGGTCAAACAGATCCCGGTGCACCGCAGACCCCGCAAGCGCCGAGACCGACAAAGGTGTTACAAACTCCTCGCCAGCGCGGGTCAGAACAGGCGTCACACGCGCGCCCTGATCTTGCAGCCGCCGGATCAACTCCAGCGACTTATAGGCCGCGATCCCGCCGCCAATAATCAGCAGAATGTGTTTTCCTGACAGCATGATACGCCCTCGGTGTTTGGGTTCTCCGGGCAAAACAAACGCCCTCGCCCACCCTAGTTAATCGGATGTGCAAGGGCAAACACTGCCTCACATGCCTCTGTGCATCAGTTGAAGGCCGCGCAAGGATCCGGGCGCGCCACCGGATCGGATGAGATCACCACATCAAAGGTTCCGTCAATCTGCCCATCCTCCGCCTGACCGAGGGAGAACACCGAAAGCTCCGGCGCTGCATAGCGCAGATAGACCACCGCGCCGCGATCCAGTCTTGCATGACCATTTCCCGTTACGATCACCACTGGCCCCGCTTTGGCATTGTCCGCACCCTCATGTGCCCGGAGCGCGGCCCGCGCCAGTGATGCATCCCGAAGCCGCTGAACCTCGACCATACCGGGCAAGAGATCATGCGGTAGCGCATTACAATGCGCGGCTTGTTGGTCGGCCTCACGTTCGGATTGCTCTTCTTCTGACAAAGCCATGTCTAGCCCAAACCGGGCTGCGTCTTCTTGGCCAAAATAGGCCACACCGCCCTTTGCCACCGCAGCGCGCGCCTCTGATCGTGGCACCGCCGCCCCCCAATGTTGAGCTGCGGGAGAGGCGACAAAGATCGGCTGATACATAGAAAACTCCGGCCAGCCACTTTCTGCCCACCCCAGCACCTCGCCCAGTTGCGCCGGTTGAGCGAGCACCTCTGGGTTCAACAGCTGCGCCTGTTCCTGCGTCAGCATCTCCCAGACCACAGCAACCGGATTGATCGCGGCAATGACCTCAGCCTGCACCTGATGATGGGCCGGATTATCGTGAACTTCGCCAAGCAGGACGATATCGGCTTGCTTGGCCTTCTCGATAACGGCTGCCAAATCAGGGTTTTGCCCGGCGTTGGCAGCGAATGTATAGGGCAGAAGAGCAATTGCGGCGGCTGCCAGATTAAATTGCAGACCCTGGGGTCCGCCCTTAAAATTCAGTATTCTCATGCGAGAAAGTTCTGCACCTCACGCGACTGACCTTCAAGGCTCTTTCTCATCTTGAGGAATGCCGCCGCCTCCAGTTGGCGGACGCGCTCTTTGGACAGGCCCAGCTCATTTCCGAGACTTTCGAGCGTGCGGGACTCCTCGCGCAGCTTGCGCTCGCGCACGATAAAGCGCTCACGTTCATTCAACCCGTTGAGCGCCGTCACCAGCCACTCACGCAGCTGTCTGCGATCATGATCTGCCGCGACGCGCTCTGCCGCCTGTTCGCTGTCATCTTCCAGCGCGTCGATCCATTCGCGCCCGTCCTCATCCGCTGATTGCACAGCGTTCAGCGAAAAATCCGCGCCCGCAAGGCGGCCATCCATCATCTCCACATCGCGCAGGGGCACGCCGATTTCTTCGGCAACCATCTGGTGCAGCTTGTGGCGATCCAGTTCCACGCCATCGCTCTCAGCTTCGCGTTCGAGCTGCGCTTGCACACGGCGCATGTTGAAAAACAGTGACTTCTGCGATGATGTCGACCCTGTGCGCACCATCGACCAGTTGCGCATCACATAGTCCTGAATCGATGCTTTGATCCACCAGACCGCATATGTCGAGAAGCGCACCCCACGGTCGGGGTCGAATTTCTCCGCAGCCTTCATCAGGCCCAGTCCCGCCTCTTGGATCAGATCGTTCATCGGCGCACCGTAACGACGGAACTTTGAGGCCATCGAGACCGCAAGCCGCATGTAAGCCGTGATCAGGCGATGCAGCGCCTGCACATCCTGATGATCCCGCCAGGCGTAGGCCAAGGCCAATTCTGTCTCTGCATCCAGAAGCTCGGCTTTCATCGCGCGCTTCGGGAGGGGGTTTTCGGTGGTCTCGTCCAGTGCCATTTTAAACTCCCTGTTCTAAGAACTACGTTGACAACGTGTGAGGGCGGGCTTTGGTTCAAAAATAAATATGCCGGATCTTTGAAAGATGCCCATCGCATCCCGGTGAACGGTAGGAATGCAAATTGCCTGAGCGGCCGCATCTTTCGGCGCGACGCGCAGTATGCTTACAACTTTGAGGATAACTAACTTGGCCAGCAAAGTCACAATTATTCTCGGTGGTGCCGCCTCGGGAAAGTCCGAATTCGCCGAGCAAGCCTGTGTTAAAACAGGCAAAAACAAAATTTATTGGGCGACTTCACAAATATTTGACCTTGAAATGAAAGAGAAAGTCGCGCGCCACCTTACTCAACGCGGCCCCGACTGGACCACAATCGAAGACCCTTATACCGCAGCGACAGCCTTTGAGAATACTCAACCAAAGGATGTAGTCCTTATGGACTGTGCGACGATGTGGCTGACTAATCATTTGATAGCTGAGCATAATTTGGAAAAGGAAACAGACCGCCTTCTGTCTGCAATTGAGACATGCCCGGCAGAGGTGATTGTGGTAACGAATGAAACCGGTCTTGGGATCGTTCCCGAAAATGCCTTGGCGCGTCGCTTCCGTGAGGCGCAAGGACGTTTGAACATCGCGCTTGCTGCAAAAGCCGACTGCGTTGTGCTGGTAGCGGCAGGCTTACCCATGGTGTTGAAAGGCGCGTTGTGATCACCCGTTTCCACATGATACGCCACGGCCCGACCCATGCAAAATGCATGGTAGGATGGTCGGATGTGCCCGCAGATTTGTCGGATACCGAGGCGCTCAGACGCCTGTCAGACGGCTTACCAAGTGGGGCTTTGGTGATCTCTTCTGACCTAGACCGTGCGGTTGCCACCGCTGATGCGATTCAGGGCAAACGTCACCGCCTCCCCCACGCACCCGATCTGCGCGAAATGCACTTTGGCGATTGGGAATTGCGCCGCTGGAAAGACATCGACGCCGAAAGCCCTGATCACATTCGCGCCTTTTGGGAACAGCCGGGTGACATCGCTCCCCCCAATGGCGAGAGCTGGAACGCGCTGATGCGGCGTGTATCACATCAGTTTGATACGCTTGCACAAGATCACAGAGGACAAGACATCATTGTCGTCGGACATTTCGGTCAGATCCTCTGTCAGGTGCAACGGGCCTCGCGTTTGACCGCGACCGAGGCCTTTGCGCAGAAAATCGACAACCTCTCTCTGAGTCAGATTTATCATAGCGCTGAGGGCTGGCGTGCGGGCGATATAAATCAAATTTTGTGATACATTACGCAACAAACATTAGTTATGCTGATGACGAGCGCACGGCTATCCTAGCTCCATGACATATACACTCTACATCGGTGATCGCATGTATTCCAGCTGGTCTTTGCGCGGCTGGCTCATGCTCGAGAAGTTCTCGCTGCCCTATGACGCGCAGCTTGTGGGGCTTTATTCTGGAACCATGGCGCAGGACCTCGCGGACCTCGCCCCGGCGCGTCTCGTGCCCACCCTGAAGTTGCCTGATGGCACGGTGGTCGGCGAAACGATGGCGATGGCCGAAACCCTCGCGGAGCGCCACCCGGACGCGGGCTTGTGGCCGCAAGATGCCACGAGCCGCGCCACCGCGCGCTGGCTTTGTGCTGAGATGGCCGCAGGGTTCAGCGCCCTGCGCAGTGCCTGCCCCATGCAACTCAGCCATATATGGCAAGGTTTTCAACCCTCTGAGGCGGTTTTGACAGACCTGCGGCGGATCGAGGCGCTCTTTGCACATGCACGCAAGATATCTGGTCACGCAACCGGGCCGCTCTTTGGCGCATATAGTCTGGCAGAGGTGTTCTACACTCCTGTTGCGGCACGGATCGTTGGCTATGATCTGCCGGTCTCTGACGCGACCCGCGCCTATTGCATCGACCTCCTGCGCGATCCAGCCGTGCTGTCGTGGCAAGAGGCCGCACGCGAGGTGCGGTATGATCCCGAGCCCTATCTGCTGGATCTGGACCGCAAGCCATGGGCGCTCTGACATTCACGCTGCACGATTTCGCGGAGGCTTCACGCCACCCTTAACCAATCAGTAACCACGATTTCCAATGCTGTCCCTTGAGGATCTCATCCGAGATTTCCCCGGGGGCAGCTATGATTTCACGCGCACAAACTGTTGCATTTCAGGGTGTTGAGGCCTGCCCGGTGGAGGTGCAATGCGCTGTGGCACCGGGGCTTCCGGCCTTTTCCATCGTGGGTCTGCCGGACAAGGCAGTAAGCGAGGCGCGTGATCGTGTGCGTTCAGCACTGGCGGTGATGTCGATTGCCTTGCCGTCGAAGCGGATCACCATCAACCTGTCACCTGCAGATTTGCCCAAAGAGGGCAGCCATTTCGATCTGCCCATTGCGGTCGCCCTGCTCGCAGCCCTTGAAATACTACCTCCAGAGGCAGCCAATGAGACCCTCTCGCTTGGTGAGCTGTCACTGGATGGGACGCTGGTTGCAATCACCGGCGCACTGCCCGCAGCCCTCGCCGCCGCGGAGCAGGACCGCACGCTCCTGTGCCCGAAAGGGTCGAGCGCGGAGGCCGCTTGGGTCGAGGCCGCAACAGTCATCGGCGCGGCCTCCCTGTCGGAATTGATCCGCCATTTCACCGGACAGGGCGTGATTACACCTGCACAGCCGGGCGAGGTCATTGATGGCCCACCCGACAAGGATCTGTCGGACGTCAAAGGACAAGAGGTTGCACGGCGCGCACTGGAAATCGCCGCTGCAGGACGCCACCATCTGCTGATGAGTGGTCCACCCGGGGCTGGGAAATCCATGATGGCCGCGCGCCTGCCATCGATCCTGCCACCGCTCACGCCGCAAGAAGCGCTGGAAACATCGATGATCCATTCCATCTGCGGTCTGATCGAGGCCGGAGGAGTCAGCCGCGCGCGCCCCTATCGGGCACCGCACCACACGGCCTCTATGGCGGCCATCGTTGGCGGGGGGCGGCGGGCACAACCGGGCGAAATCAGCCTTGCGCATAATGGCGTCTTATTTCTGGACGAATTACCCGAATTTGCCCGCGCCGTTCTGGAAACCCTGCGCCAGCCTCTGGAAACAGGAGATGTTATGGTCGCGCGGGCCAATGCGCATGTGCGCTATCCGAGCCGTTTCATGCTGGTGGCCGCCGCTAACCCCTGTCGGTGTGGCTACATGACCGACCCTGCGCGTGCCTGCCCCCGCGCACCAAGCTGCGGAGCGGATTACATGGGGCGCATCTCCGGCCCGCTGATGGACAGGTTCGATCTTCGCATAGAGGTAGAGCCCGTGGCCTTTGCCGATCTGGAACGCAGCCGCCCCGGCGAAAGCTCGGCAACTGTCGCCCAGCGGGTGGCACAGGCCCGCGCCATACAGGCAGAGCGATATGCGGCTTGT
Organism: Tritonibacter mobilis F1926; assembly: GCF_000376545.2. Classification (NCBI taxonomy): domain Bacteria; kingdom Pseudomonadati; phylum Pseudomonadota; class Alphaproteobacteria; order Rhodobacterales; family Paracoccaceae; genus Tritonibacter; species Tritonibacter mobilis. The sequence continues at coordinate 423,792 of NZ_CP015230.1, read as the reverse complement.
GGTGGGGCGAGTGTGAATGCCGACGCCGAAGGACGCGTTCTGGAAGATGTCGCCCAGCTCCAAGACGACAGTCGCGCACTCATGATGCAGGCCTCCGAACATTTCGGCCTCAGCGCGCGGGGGTATCACCGGGTGCTGCGAGTCGCCCGCACGATCGCCGATCTGGACGGCGCGCCCGAGATCGCGCGTGATCACGTCGCCGAGGCCCTCTCGTATCGCTTGCCGCGTTGAGATCAGAGCCTAGAGGTTCATGCGGGCGAAATAGGCAATATCGCAAAGCGACCTGCGCGCCTCAGGAATCCAACCATCAAACAGGTGCCAGACATGGGGCGCTGTGGGGTGCAGATACTCTGAGACCTCTGCACCAGATCCACGCAGATGCTCCGCCATGCGGCGACAGTCATCAAACAGGATTTCGGTTTCGCCATACTGTAACAGAACCGGCGGACAGTCGGGAAACGCGGCAAATAGGGGCGATACTCGTGGATCAGCAGGCTGCATGCCCGCTGGAACCACATAATCCACCAGCTCTCTGATGCGCGCGACCGGCAGAAAAGGATCCCGGTCTGCGTTGCGGGTCAGGCTCTCACCACTCAGGGTCAGATCACACCACGGCGACATGGCAAACAGGGCCGCTGGCGGCGTGCCCGCGCGGCACAGATGCGACAGCAGCGCCAGTGCCAGCCCGCCCCCTGCGGAGTCCCCGCCAATCACCACATCAGAGGGGGCATACCCCGATGCGATCAGATGCGCCCACGCCGCAACGGCTGCGTCAAAGGCCGCCGGAGCGGGCTGCTCTGGCGCGAGCGGATAATCCGGGGCGCAGACCTCCAACCCAGAAAGGCGCGAAAGCCGACCCAGCATCGCCGCGTGGCTCTTGGAGCTACCCGCGATATAGCCACCGCCATGAAAGTAAAGGATGATTTTACCCGGCGTGCAGGGACCACACCGGATACGATCCAGCCCCGCGCGATCCGCGATATGGCACAGGTATGGCGGCGTCTGAAACACCAGACGTGCGGTGCGCTCAAACGATGCGCGCGCCTCTTCTGGCCCTTTGACACGCTGCAACCGGGGCCGCACCAGATGGCGCAGCCCTGCCACCAACAGGTTAAGTGCGCGGCTCACGCAACACGTGCCTCGATGGCCTCCCAGACCTTTTCGGCGATATTGACGCCGTTGAACCGCTCCAGCTCCTGAATGCCGGTGGGCGAGGTCACGTTGATTTCGGTCAGGTAATCGCCAATAACGTCGATGCCCACAAACACTTGGCCCCGTTCCTTCAAGAGCGGGCCAATTGCGGCACAGATTTCTAGGTCACGGTCGGTCAGGCCGATTTTCTCAGGCCGTCCGCCCACATGCATGTTGGAACGTGTTTCACCCGCAGCGGGCACGCGGTTGATCGCCCCCACCGGCTCACCATCCACGAGGATCACCCGCTTGTCGCCATTGGACACATCGGGCAGGAATTTCTGCACAATCAGCGGCTCGCGGCTGAAACCAGTGAACAGTTCATGCAACGACGACAGGTTGCGGTCATTGGCATCCAGCCGGAACACACCAGCCCCGCCATTGCCGTAAAGCGGCTTCAGGATCACATCGCCATGTTTGGCCTTGAACGCCTTGATGGTGTCGAGATCGCGCGCGATCGTGGTTGGCGGTGTCAGTTCCGGGAAGTCCAGAACCAGCAGTTTTTCCGGGTAGTTGCGCACCCAGAAGGGATCGTTGACCACAAGCACGTCGTCCTTCAGCCGGTCCAACAGATGCGTCGAGGTGATGTAATGCATGTCAAACGGCGGATCCTGACGCAGCCAGACAACATCGAACTCCGCCAGATCGACCTCGCGGAGGTTGCCTAGCTTAGCCGGGGTGCCAGCCACACGTTGTACGACCATGTCATGACCACGCGCGGTGATGCGCCCTTCCTGATAGGCTAGCTGATCGGGGCCATAGTAAAACAGCTCATGACCACGCTTTTGCGCTTCTTCGGCAAGGCGAAAGCTGCTGTCGGCGTTGATGTCGACGCCCATGATCGGGTCCATCTGAAAGGCAATTTTCATAACATGTGTCCCTTGTTTCATCACCGATACATGGCGCAGGCTTTAGCCATGTTCAATGGCTCAGCCATGGCCATAGGCATTTTCGATAATTTCCACGTCACCCGCCCCCCAGACCAACACCACATCAAGGCGCGTCTCAGTGAGCTGGCCCTTGGGTTCGCCATCCAGAAAGGCGGCCGCGCTTGCCATCACCCGCTGCATTTGCGCAGGCAAAATGCGGGCTGCAGCGCGATCACGGGTGGAGCTGGATTTCACCTCGGCAAAGATGACCTCTTCACCATTTCTAAAGATCAGGTCGATCTCGCCATGTGGGCCACGCCAGCGCGTTTCGGCCAAAGCATATCCACGGGCGAGATAGGCACGGGTGGCAATCTCCTCGGCAGCAGCACCCGCGATGTGAGACCTTTGTCCTCGCGCCTGCCCGCCCTGCCTCATGATCTCCGCCCTCAGCTCTCGCGTGCGATCTGCAACGCTTGTTGATAGATCTTGCGGCGCGGTTCGCCATGCGCCTCGGCCACAATCGCGGCTGCATCCTTGACTGAATTATCACGCAGCGCCGCGCGCAAATCGGCCTCCAGATCAGCAGCGCTGGTTGCAGCTTCTCGCTGCCGGTCCACCAAGATTACGATTTCACCTTTCACCGGGGCTTCAGCAAGCCCTGAGGCGAGATCCGAGAGCGTTCCCCGGCGCACCTCTTCGAATTTTTTGGTAAGCTCACGGCACAGCGCAGCCTCACGCCCGCCAAGGACCTCCGCCATATCCAAAAGCGAGGCCGCAACGCGTTTGGGTGATTCGTAAAACACCAAGGTGCCGGGAATATTCGCCACCTCTTCCAGACGCTTACGCCGCGCGCCACTGGCGTTAGGCAAAAAACCTGCAAAGAAAAACGCATCTGTCGGCAGGCCTGCGAGGGTCAATGCGCAAAGTGCTGCAGAAGCGCCCGGTGCGGCCGTCACCAGATGGCCCGCCTGCGCGGCCTCGCGACTGAGGTCATAGCCCGGATCGGCGATCATCGGCATGCCCGCCTCAGATGCATAGGCCACCGATTTGCCCGCGGCGAGGTCCGCCATCAGGCGTGCGCGCGCGCCAGCGCCAGAGTGATCGTGATAGGCAACCACTGGACGATCCCCGAGGGGCACCCCGTGGATTTCAAGGAGTTTACGCATAGAACGCGTATCCTCCGCCGCGATGACGTCGGCGGAGGCCAGCACGTCAAGGGCGCGCAGAGTAATGTCGCGTGCGGTGCCGATGGGAGTTGCGACAAAGTATAACCCCGGCGGCAAACTGACGATTTTGTGATTCACGCTGGACCCGCTTTTCTGGTCGTCTATGATCGCTCCGAACCAAAACGGGTACGCGAAGCATATCGTCGCGGCCCGGAACAGGGAGTTTATGCGCTTTATGTTTGCTGTTTTCAATCGGGCCCGCAAGGTTGTCCTGACCGCCACCGCAGTTGTTGCCACTGCACTCGTTGCCGCCTGTGATCCCGGTGCGATTTCCAGCGGTGGGCCCACCATCAATACTTCGAAACCTGTGCCGGTCGCTTTGCTGGTGCCGCGCGGCTCTGTTCAGCGCGGTGATGACGTACTGGCTAAGAGTTTGGAGAATGCCGCGCGTCTGGCGATTGCCGACCTGAACGGTGTGCAGGTGGACTTGCGGGTCTATGACACCGCGGGCAATCCACAAACCGCCGCTGCCGTCGCAACCCAAGCGGTGCAAGACGGCGCGCGCATCATCCTCGGCCCGGTTTACGCTGAGGCCGCCAATGCCGCGGGCATCGCTGCGGCCAAGCGTGGCGTGAACGTGCTGGCGTTTTCCAACAACACCTCCATCGCAGGCGGTAACGTCTTTGTGCTGGGGTCTACCTTTGAAAACTCTGCCCGCCGCCTGACCCAATACGCAAAGCGCCAAGGCAAGAGCAATATGGTCGTGGTCTCCGGCAATAACGCCGCAGGCCAGACCGGCCGCGCCGCGATTCAGCAGGCTGCGGTGCAGAGCGGGATGACCGTTGCGGGCAGTGTGAGCTATGATCTGTCCCAGCAGGGCGTGATCAATGCGATCCCGACCATCACCCAGAGCGTTCGCCAAAAGAACGCAGACGTGATGTTCCTGACCGCCACCACCGCAGGTGCGCTGCCGCTGTTGACCCAACTGCTGCCCGAAGCGGGTGTTGCAACCACAGATGTGCAGTACATGGGCCTGACCCGCTGGGACATTCCGGCACAAACGCTGGAATTGCCCGGCGTGCAAAACGGATGGTTTGCGATGCCTGACCCGCAAAAGTCCGGCTCTTTCCGTGCCCGCTACCAGTCCGCCTATGGCGCTGCACCTCACCCGATTGGCGGGTTGGCCTATGACGGCATCGCCGCCATTGGTGCGCTTGTCAGCTCTGGCAATTCCGGTGCGCTGACCGGTGCGGCACTGACACAATCCGCAGGGTTCCAAGGCACAGGGGGTATCTTCCGCCTGCGTCCTGATGGCACCAATGAACGTGGCCTCGCCATCGCAACGATCAAGGACAAGAAAGTCGTCATCATTGACCCAGCGCCCCGAAGCTTCCCAGGAGCCGGTTCCTGAACCGGCGGACGCCAACGACAAAACCCATCCCGAACCTCTGGGGTCGCTGATCTGCGACCCCAGTATGATTTTTGATACCGATGCGATCCGCCTGCGGGTTCAGGATTTGGCTCAAGAGGCCCAGGGCGCAGAGTTTCGCGCCGCTGTGGTGGCGCTATTGCGCGACGCCAATAAGGCCGGACGCAGCGCCATTGCCGAGGCTTTTGAATTGCAGCCCTTCGCGGCGCGGGAATTGGCCCGGTCTTATACCTATCTGACCGATGGGTTGGTCACGACGGCGCTCATGGCCGCCGTGGATGTGCTGCACCCGATCGCCACCCCCACCACCGGCGAACGGATTTCTGTCTTTGCGGTGGGGGGCTATGGCCGGGGTGAGATGGCGCCGTTTTCCGACGTCGACCTGCTGTTCCTGACGCCCTATAAGATCACCGCTTGGGCGGAGAGCGTGATTGAATCCATGCTCTACATCCTGTGGGATCTGAGGCTGAAGGTCGGCCATTCCAGCCGCACCATCAAGGACTGCATCCGCCTCGGCTCTGAGGATTTCACCATCCGGACCGCCATGCTGGAGCACCGGTTTCTGGCCGGTCACGGCCCCCTCGCGGCAGAGTTGGAAGAGCGTTTGGCCAAGGATCTCTTTGCCAAGGACGCCGCAGAGTTCATCGACGCCAAGCTGGCCGAACGCGATGCGCGCCACCTGAAGCAGGGCGAACGCTACATGGTGGAGCCCAACGTCAAGGAGGGCAAAGGCGGCTTGCGCGACCTGCAATCGCTGTTCTGGATCGCCAAATATCTCTACAAAGTGCAGGACGTGGCCGAACTGGTGCCCCTCGGCCTGTTTCGCCCCGAAGAGTTTGATTTCTTTGCAAAGGCCGAAAACTTCCTCTGGGCCGTGCGGGCGCATCTGCATCTGAGTGCGGGGCGCGCCACCGAACAACTGACCTTTGACATGCAGGTGCAAGTCGCCGAACGCATGGGCTATCAGGACACGTCTGGCCGGCGCGCGGTCGAGGTCTTCATGCAGGATTATTTCCGTCACGCCACGCAAGTGGGCGATGTGACCCGCATCCTGCTCTCTAAACTCGAGGACAGCCAGCTCAAGAGCGAACCGCTGCTGGAGCGCATTTTCCGGCGCAAACCGCGCGTCAAACCCGGCTATAAGATCAATCACAACCGTCTGGAAATTGCCGACCCCGAGAGTTTCCTGCAGGACAAGCTGAACCTGTTGCGCATGTTCGAAGAAGCCCTGCGCACCGGCCTGCTCTTGCATCCTGACAGCATGCGACTGGCGCGCGGCAACCTGCATCTGATTGATGACGAGATGCGCAACAACCCGGATGCGCGGCGGATCTTCATCGACCTTCTGCTGAAACACGGCAACCCGGAGCGCGTGCTGCGGCGCATGAATGAACTTGGCGTTCTGTCGACCTTCATCCCGGAGTTCGAGCCGATCGTGGCGATGATGCAGTTCAACATGTATCACTCCTACACGGTGGATGAGCACACGATCCAGGTGATCTCCAACTTCTCTGCCATTGAGCGGGGCGAGCTGGAGGACGAGTTGCCGCTGTCGTCCTCGCTGATCAAACAGGGCGTCAATCGCAAGGTGCTGATCATCGCCATGCTGCTGCATGACATCGGCAAGGGACGTCCGCAGGACCATTCTATTCTTGGCGCGCAGATCGCCCGCAAGGTCGCGCCTCGGCTGGGGCTCAACAAATCCGAATCCGAGACCGTGGAATGGCTGGTGCGCTACCATCTGCTGATGTCGGACACCGCACAGAAACGCGACATTGCCGACCCGCGCACGGTGCGCGATTTTGCCAAGGCGGTGCAGACGGTCAAACGGCTGGACCTCTTGCTGCTGCTAACGGTCTGCGACATTCGCGGCGTTGGCCCCGATACGTGGAACAACTGGAAAGCGGTGCTCTTGCGCGCGCTTTACAACCAGACGCGCGATGCGATGGAGAACGGGCTGGAGGCCTTTAACCGCGAGCATCGCGGCACCGAGGCCAAGAAACGCCTGCGCAAGGCCCTGCCCGACTGGGAAAAATCCGCCGTCAAACGCGAAACCGCCCGCCATTATCCGCCCTATTGGCAGGGGCTGCATGTCACCGCGCATGTGGATTTTGCCGAGATGCTGCGCGAGATCGACAGGCTGGATGACCCTTCGGCCATGCTGGTGCGCCTGCACCCGGACGAGGACCGCGACGCCACCCGCGCCTGTTTTGTGATGCCGGACCATCCGGGCATATTTGCCCGTATCGCGGGCGCGCTGGCGTTGGTGGGGGCCAATGTGGTCGATGCGCGCAGCTACACCACCAAGGACGGGTTTGTGACCGATGCCTTCTGGATTCAGGATGCCGACGGTCACCCGTTCGAGGCCTCCCGCCTGCCCCGTCTGCGCAGCATGATCGAGAAAACCCTGCATGGTGAGGTGATCGCCCGCGACGCGCTGAAATCGCGCGACAAGATCAAGAAGCGCGAGCGTGCGTTCCGGGTGCCGACCCATATCACCTTTGATAACGATGGTTCCGATATTTACACCATCATCGAGGTGGACACCCGCGACCGCCCCGGCCTGCTCTATGATCTGGCGCGCACCTTGGCGGCGGCGAACGTCTATATCGCCAATGCAGTCATTGCGACCTATGGCGAACAGGTGGTGGACAGTTTCTACGTGAAGGACATGTTCGGTTTGAAATACCACTCCGCAGCCAAGCAGCAGTCGCTTGAGAAAAAACTGCGCGAAGCCATTATCGACGGTGCAAAGCGGGCCGATACATGAAGCCGATCAAATTGATGTCCGGCTTCATGACAGTCGGATTCTGGACGCTGGCGAGCCGAGTTCTGGGCTTCATGCGTGAAATCCTGATCGCCGCCTATATTGGCCCTGGTGTTCTGGGGGATGCGTTTTACGCCGCCTTCCGCCTGCCCAATATGTTCCGCCGTTTCTTTGCCGAGGGCGCGTTCAACGCGGCCTTCGTGCCGATGTTTGCCAAACGCTGGGAGGCGGATGAGAACCCGCAGGGCTTTGCTCAGGATGCGTTCAACCTCCTTGCCGCCTCGGTTTTGTTGCTGACGGCATTGGGCATGGTGTTCATGCCAGCGCTGGTGCTGCTGACCGCCGGCGGTTTTGACGGGGATGCGCGGTTTGATCTGACCGTCGGCTATGGCCGCATCGTCTTTCCCTACATCCTTTGCATGTCGCTGGCCGCACTGTTTTCCGGCGTTCTGAACGCCACCGGGCGCTTTGCCGCCGCCGCGGCGGCGCCGGTGCTGTTGAACATCCTCGCCTGCGCCGCAATGATCGCGGGCGCCTTGCTGGGACAAGACGTGATCGACTGGCTGGTCTGGGTGATCCCCTTAGCAGGCATTGCGCAACTGGCGTTGGTCTGGAGCGCGGCCGCGCGTGCGGGCATCTCCCTGCGCCCCGGATTACCCCGCCTCACCCCCGAGATGAAGCAACTGGTGCGCGTCGCCCTACCCGCCGCCCTCGCGATGGGGGTGACACAGGTCAATCTGGTGGTGGGTCAGGCAGTTGCCTCCAGCTACGCCGGTGCGGTCTCCTGGCTTTCGCTGGCGGATCGGCTCTATCAATTGCCGCTTGGCGTGGTGGGCATCGCGGTGGGCATCGTCTTACTGCCCGATCTGTCGCGCCGCCTGCGGGCCGGAGACGATCAGGGCGCGCAGGATGCGCTGTCGCGCGCGGGCGAGTTTTCCCTGCTGCTGACGATCCCATCCGCCGTGGCCTTTATCGCTGTTCCGCTGCCGCTGGTCTCTGTCCTTTATGAGCGTGGCGCAACGGGGCCGCAGGATGCGGCAGCTATTGCTATGGCCGTGGCCATCTACGGCGCAGGGCTGCCAGCGTTTGTGCTGCAAAAAGTGCTGCAACCGCTTTATTTTGCGCGCGAAGACACCCGCAGCCCGTTTCACTACGCGCTTGTGGCAATGGTGGTGAACGCGGTTCTTGCGGTCGGCTTGCAACCTGTCTTTGGCTGGCTGGCCCCGGCTATCGCCGCCCCGGTCGCGGGCTGGGTGATGGTGTTGCAACTCTGGCTCGGCGCACGGCGCATGGGGGCGGCGGCGCAGTTTGACGCGCGCTTTCAACGCCGGTCCTTGCGCATCGCACTGGCATCAATTGCCATGGGCGGCGTCTTGTTTGCCGCCGCCGCGCTGCTCGGCCCAGCATTGGCAACGGCCTACTGGCGCTACCTCGCCCTGTTGGCGCTGATCGTAATCGGTGCGGTGGCCTATTTCGCCATCGGCCAGATCATCGGGGCCTTCAGATTGTCGGAGTTCAGATGGGCCCTGCGGCGCGGCAAAGCCTGACCGCAGGGACCCAACCCATCACCGTTCCTGACGCAGTTTCTGCAAGATCCGCGCCCACCCGCCGGGCACCAGAAAGAACGACATCATAAATCCTGTGCCAAAGCCCGCGAGGTCGGCCACCCACTCCGGGCTGCCGCCAAAGATCAGGCCAAAGAGCAGTTGAATGCCCATCAAGAAGGCAATCAGGGAGAACGCCCGATATTGCTGCGCCCCCACGGTCGCGAGCGACAGCCACAACAGATGGGTAAACCCACCAATCAGCCCGTAGACCGCCGGAAAGCCCCCGATCAACGCCACATTGCCGCCCACCAAGAGCGCATAGGCCAGCGCCCCGCCGATGGCAGAGCCGAGAAAGATCAGCACCACGGCAATCTCTCCCATGGCTTCGCCTACCATCTTGCCCATGGCCAGCAGGAACACACAGACAAAGATCGTCTGGGTGAAGGCCCCATGCACAAAAGCGTAGGTGACAAAGCGTTTTAAGATGTCAAAGGGCCATGTGCCGCTCTCCCACATCCACCAGAAATACTGCGCGCCAAAGCCGTATGCCTGCAGCGCGCTCAATCGCCAGCCGACCGCTTCTGGCCCACCGATCAGGCCGCGCGCGCCGAGCGAAAATACAATCTCGATCCCAAGGATCACGATCACCAGAGCCACCACCACCGGTGGCAGCGCGTTAAAGGGGGATTGGTTTTGATCTTGCATTGGTCCTGCTCTCCGGCGCTCTCTCGCGCTCTCTGCGGGTCTAGGCCTGTTGACGATACTCTGCGCCATGGGTAAGCGACGATGGTGCATAATTCCAGACGGGAGTTTTCGACGATGAGCGAAACCAGCTTCACCCCGCGTGTCTTTTCAGGCATCCAGCCTTCGGGCAATCTGCATTTGGGGAATTACCTCGGTGCATTGAAGCGGTTCGTCGACTGGCAATCGCGGGATGTGGAATCCATCTACTGTATGGTGGATCTGCATGCGATCACCGTCTGGCAAGACCCGGCTGATCTGAAAAAGGCCACCCGCGAGCTTTGTGCGGGTTTTATCGCCGCCGGGCTTGATCCGGAAAAATCCATTCTGATCAACCAGAGCCAAGTGCCAGAGCACGCGCAACTGGCATGGATCTTCAACTGCGTCGCCCGTATGGGCTGGATGCAGCGGATGACCCAGTGGAAGGATAAGGCAGGTAAAAACCAGCAAAACGCCTCGCTGGGTCTGTTGGCCTACCCGTCCCTGATGGCCGCCGACATCCTGATCTACCACGCCACCCATGTGCCGGTGGGCGAGGACCAGAAACAGCACCTTGAACTCACCCGTGATATCGCGACCAAGTTCAACCACGACTACGGCGTTGATTTCTTCCCGCTAACCGAACCGGTGATTGAGGGCGCGGCGACGCGGGTCATGAGCTTGCGCGATGGCTCCAAGAAAATGTCGAAATCAGATCCTTCTGATGCAAGCCGTATCAACCTCACCGATGATGCGGACACCATTGCCAAGAAGATCCGCAAGGCCAAAACCGACCCCGAGGCCCTGCCTTCGGAAGCAAAAGGGCTGGAAGAACGCCCCGAGGCGCGCAACCTGGTGAATATCTATGCTGCGCTCTCTGGTCAGACTGTGGATCAGGTGCTGGCGGATGTGGGTGGCAAGCAGTTCTCGGAGTTCAAGCCGATGCTGGCCGATCTGGCGGTTGAGAAAATGTCGCCGATCACCACCGAAATGGCCCGGTTGATGGAAAATCAGGACGAGATCGACAAGATCCTCGCCCGGGGCTCGGAGCGCGCACGTGAGATCACCGCACCGATCCTGCGCAAGACCTACGACATCGTTGGCATGGTTGCCCCGGTCGAAATCTGACCTGCGCAACACTGACGTCCAAACACGCGAAGGGCCGCCCAAAGGGTGGCCCTTACGTTTATGTGATGCAACTTTCGTCCGACTTCTGCGTTCATGGGGCACAGTCATGTGCTGACACAGGAAAGGACTCGCAATGAAACCGGGATTTTTCAAATCGGCCACCGCATTGGCCGTCATCGCCTCATTGGCAGCGCCGATGCCGGGGGTGGCCCAAACTGAAGGCGATGCAAAATTCGACCTCAGCAAAATGAGCGAGACCGAAATCGCTGCACTTGTGGAGCGTTGCCGAGAAGGCGCCGAGGCGGATGCAGAGGCAGACGGAGCTGACCCCATTGCCAAGTTCTGCGCACAATATGGTGAGGGCACCTATGATGAGGCGCTGCCGGTTGAGTTGCAGTCTGGCTCAATTCTGTCGGCCTTGGCACCGGCCGCTGAGGAGGTGAGCGACCTCGAACAGAAGCTGGAAGAGGCGGCAGACGCTGAGCCAGAACCCGCAGCAGCAGCGGACGCCGGGGAAAATGTGCAAGAAGCGCCCCTCGATGAGGCCTCTGCTGAGGAGGCTGAAGAAACCACTCCCCCCGCCGATACGACTGATAGCACCGCTGAAACAGAGCCTGCAGAGGCAGAGCAATCTGCCGAGGTCGATCAAGTAGAAGGCGCTTCAACTGACGCAGACGCGGCAGTTGAAGCAGAACCAACCACCGATGAGACCGCTGAGGCCCTAGCGGAGGAACTGGCGGCAGAAAATACCGACGCCACCACTGAGGCTGAGGCTGAGGCTGAGGCTGAGGCTGAGGCTGAGGCTGAGGCTGAGGCTGAGGCTGAGGCTGAGGCTGAGGCTGAGGCTGAGGCTGAGGTGGCCGAGACCGCTCCTGTTGACAACCCCGAAGTCACCGAACGCAACAGTCAGGAACAAGCCGACGCATTGGCGGAAACCCAGACCGAAACCACCGCAGCCGCCGCCGCAGGGAATGATGCGGAGGCCGAAGCTGAGGTGATTGAAGAGACCGTGACTGAGGACACCGCGCGCAGCTCTGCCGAGGAATTCGACACCAAGGTGAACGAAACCGCCGCGACCGAAGACGCCGCCCCCGCCACGCCAAGCGCAGAAGCCGATAAAGACGATGGCCTGTCCAAACTGGAAAAAGCGGCCCTCCTCGGGCTTGGCGCTTTGGCAGTTGGGCAATTGCTGAAATCTGGCGAGACCGTGGTCTCTAACAGCGGTGACCGCGCGGTGGTTGAACAGGACGGCCAGTATCGCGTCATCAAAAATGACGACGCCCTGTTGCGCCAACCCGGCTCCAACGTGAAGACCTACCAGTTTAAGGACGGCTCCACCCGCACCGTGGTCACACGCGAGGACGGCATTGAGGTGGAAACCATCCGCGCCGCCGATGGCCGTGTGTTGCGCCGCAGCAAGACCCTGACCGATGGCCGCACAGTGGTGTTGTTCGACGACACGCAAGAGGCTGAAAAGGTGGTGGTGACAGAGCTGCCCAAAGCTTCGCCAAACCGCAGGGCTTTCTCGACGGATGGCAGCATCTCCGCCGAGGATCTGGCCGCTGCACTCGCAGCCCAGCAACCCGAAGGGATCGACCGTCGATTCTCGCTGGCACAGGTGCGCAACATTGACGCGGTGCGCCGCTTGGTGCCGGAAATCAACGTCGACAAGGTGACCTTTGAAACCGGCTCCTCGGTGATCCGCCCGGAACAGGCCGAAGAGCTGACGGACCTTGGCAATGCGCTGCGCCAGATGGTCGACACAAACCCGACTGAGGTGTTCCTGATTGAAGGTCACACTGATGCGGTGGGCGCAGCGACCTACAACCTTGCGCTCTCTGATCGCCGGGCAGAAACCGTAGCGCTGGCCCTCACCGAGTATTTTGACGTGCCACCGGAAAATATGGTGATCCAAGGCTATGGCGAAAGCGATCTGGCGGTGCCGGTGCTGGACGCCGAGCGCGCCAATCGCCGCGTCACCGTACGGCGGATTACACCGCTTCTGGCAGCGCGACAGTAAGCGCGGTCAACAAAAACAAAAATGCCCCGGCACATCGCCGGGGCATTTTTTATTTTGCGAGCAGGCCAGCAAAACCGACCTGCCGATACCGAGATCAGGACGGGCACGCGGCCTTATAGGTCGACCCGTTGGCGTTGCGATACGTGCACTGACGTGGTGCGTTTGCACCAAGCTGCGCGCCGACGGCACCGCCCACAAGCGTCGCCGCGGTTTTACCGCTACCAGACCCAACCTGATTGCCCACCGCCGCGCCAACGAGCGCACCAGATACGGCGTTGATGTCCTGATTGTCGGTACAGCCCGCCACTGCGAGTGCGGAAGCAAACAATGCTGCGATCACACCTGAAGTCTTTGACATTTTCCCATCTCCTGAATGGTTCACGTTTCTTTGGTGTCGTCATCCCGCAAAGAGCGCATCAGCCGCGCACTACCTTCAGATCCATCACGGGACGGACGATAAGCCTCTGTTATACCTAGACCGTTCAACAGCCTTTCCAAGCGAAGAGATTTTGACACAGCAATAGATTGCCGATGACACCCCCCTAAATCGGCGGGTGTCCGAGCGCATCTTGTGGAAACTGTTGTACGGCTATGGATACAGCCGGTTCATCTGGCGCAGCGATCGCCCAAGACGGTGCTCACAGCCCCTGAACGCCCTCAAGCGTCAGGCGCGCGACCAGATCGGCATAGCCTTTGCGGTCTTCGGTGTCGGCATCGGCATTCCACATGTAATGCCAGTTCAACATGCCAAAGACAGACATGGTGACCGCGCGCAGCTTGCCCTTGTCCGCACCAAGCGTCTCGGGTGCGGCGTCGCGGATGGCGGCGCTCATGAATTTCACCATTTCACGCTGATAGGCGCGCAGATGCTCCTGTTGTGGGTCCGGCAGGGCCGAGATCGCGTTGAGCTGCACCTTGTGCTCGTGATCCGCGCCCTCATAGGCCAAGAGCACCTCCGTCAGGATACGTCTCAGCCGCGCCACCGGGTCCAGATCGCTCAGGTCCATCTGACAGACCCGATCCCGCAGCCTGCGCAGGTAGCTGTCCAGCAGGTCAAACAGCAGCGCGTCCTTGCCCTCGTAATAGTGGTAGATATTCGCCTTGGAGATCCCGCAGGCGCGCGCGATCTGGGTCATCGAGGCCCGGTCATAGCCTTCTTCGGCAAACAGCCGCGCCGAGGCCGACAGGATCAGCGCGCGCTTTTGGTCGTGGTCTTTGGCAATGGTCCGGGCCAAGGGCGGTTATCCTTTCTCGCGATTGTCGACGACGCGGCGCGCCTTGCCCTGCGAGCGTTCGACACTGCCGGGCTCGCCTACCGAAATCTCTGCCGAGATGCCAACGATATCCTTGATCCGCTTGGCCAACTGCTTGGTGCAGGCCTCGCGCTGTTCGGGTGCGGTGACCGCTGGCAAAACCTCAACATGGATGCGCATCGCGTCCATTCGGCCCTTGCTGTAAAGCTCGATCTGGTAATAGGGCGCGAGCGCCTCCACTGTCAGCATCTGCTCTTCGATCTGGCTGGGGAAGACGTTGACGCCGCGCAGGATGATCATGTCGTCCGACCGCCCGGTGATCTTGGCCATCCGCCGCATGGTGCGCGCAGTGCCCGGCAGCAGGCGTGTCAGGTCACGGGTGCGGTAGCGCACCATCGGCAGGCCTTCCTTGGTCAGCGTGGTAAAGACCAGCTCGCCCAACTCGCCATCGGGCAGCACCGCGCCGGTTTCGGGATCAATGATTTCCGGCAGGAAGTGATCCTCCCAGATGACCGGCCCGTCCTTGGTCTCCACACATTCATTGGCAACGCCCGGCCCCATGATTTCCGAGAGGCCGTAGATATCGACCGCATGCATATCAAAGGCCGCCTCGACCTCGCGGCGCATCGCATCGGTCCAGGGTTCCGCGCCAAAGACGCCAACCTTCAGCGAAGAGCTGCGCGGGTCGATCCCCATGCGGTGATATTGCTCAAGGATGTTGAGCATATAAGAGGGCGTCACCATGATGCCGTCGGGGCGGAAATCCTCGATCAGCGTCACTTGCTTTTCGGTCTGGCCGCCCGACATCGGCACCACCGTCGCGCCGAGGCGCTCAATGCCGTAATGCGCGCCAAGCCCGCCGGTGAACAGTCCATAGCCATAGGCGTTATGCACCATGTCGCCACGCCGCAGGCCGGACGCACGCAAGGACCGCGCCAGAAGGTCCGCCCAGGTGTCGATGTCCTTTTGCGTGTAGCCCACCACTGTCGGCTTGCCCGTGGTGCCAGAGGACGCATGCACCCGGAGGATCTGCTCGCGCGGGACTGCAAACATGCCGAAAGGATAGGCGTCGCGCAGATCACCCTTGGTGGTGAAGGGAAACTTCGCCAGATCCGACAGCTCTTGCAAATCGTCCGGGTGTACCCCGGCCGCATCGAACCGCGCCTTATACATCGCCACATTATCGTAGGCATGGCGCAGCGACCATTTCAGGCGCTCCAATTGCAGGCTGCGGATCTCGTCGATGGACGCGATCTCGATCGGGTCAAGGTCTGACCGGTTGGGTGTCAAATCTATCATTGGCGTCCTCCGTCGCGGGATAGTCCTGGTGCCGCTTAATCGCGGAGCATAGGCGCATCGGTTTCCTCAAACAGATGCCCTTTGATGGCGCGCGAGCAGCCGCGCATTTCTGCAATCAGCTGTCCGTCCTGATTTTTGACGCTCACGTCATAAAGACCGCTGCGCCCGGTCAGCGAGACCTCGCGGGCCTCGGCCAGCAACCGGTCCCCTTGGCGCCCCGGCGCGATAAAGCTGATCATATTGTGCTGTGCCACCGTCGCCTGGTTGCGGCTGTTGCAGGCAAACGCAAAAGCGCTGTCGGCGAGCATGAAGATCACGCCGCCATGGCAGATCCCATGGCCGTTGCAGTGATGCGCCTCGACGGTCAGGGCCAGCGCGGCACTGCCCTCGTCGACACGTTCGATGCCCATACCAGCCCATTTGGAAGCCTGATCGTCGGCCCACATGGCGGCGGCGGATTTCTCGGCGCGGGTCTTTGCGGTCATGCTCATGGCTTATTCTCCCCGAAATACCGGCTGGCGCTTCTCAAGAAATGCCCGCACGCCCTCGGCGTAATCCGCGCTCTCGCCACAGGTTTTCATCGCATCCGCCTCCCGCTCCAGCTGCTCGGCCAGCGTATAGGCCCCCGAGGTCTGGATCAGCGATTTGGTCAGGCTCAGCCCCAGCGTTGGTCCATCCGCGAGCTTGGCAGTCAGGGCGCGTGCCTCGGTCATTAGCACGTCATCGGCGACGCATTTCCAGATCAGCCCCCAGTCGGCGGCCTGCTCGGCGCTCAAAGGCTCTCCGGTCAGTGCCAGCGCCTTGGCGCGGGCCTCGCCCAGCAGGCGCGGCAGGTGATAGCTGCCAGCCGTGTCGGGGATCAGCCCGACTTTGGCAAAGGACTGGATGAATTTCGCGCTCTGCGCTGCCAGCACGATGTCTGCGGCCAACGAAAGGTTTGCCCCCGCCCCTGCCGCCACGCCATTCACCGCGCAAACCACCGGAAACTCCAACGCGCGGATCAGGTTCACCAGCGGCGCATAAAACGTGCGCACCGTGTAGCCCAGATCCACCGGGCCACCCGCCGCATCCGGGTTACGCGCTGACAGGTCCTGCCCCGCGCAAAAACCGCGCCCCGCGCCCGTCAGCAAGAGCGCCCGCTTGCCAGAATCACGCGCCTCTTCAAGGGCGGCACGCAAGGCCAGATGCATCTCATCGGTAAACGCATTGAGCCGATCCGGGCGGTTCAGCGTGATCTCGCACCACGTCCCGTGATCCTGTGTCAGAATACTCTGTTCCATGATGCCTCCCCTCGCAGCGGCGGGCGATCAAGCGCCCGATTGGGAAAAGACTTGCATAAACCGACCGGACGGTCAATATATCTGATCAGGAAAATGGGCCGCCCCGAAACCGGGCGCAGGCACGTTGCACAACAGACTTCAGGGAGACCCGAGACATGTGCCCGAAAGATGTGGCGAGCTTTGCCGCCGGAGAATGGATCGCACCGGACAACAGCGCACGCGAGATTGCCTCAGCCATCACCGGAGAGGTGATCGCCCGCGCAGGCAATGCCACGCTCGATGTGCAAGCGATGCTCGATTATGCCCGCACAACCGGCGGGCCCGCCCTGCGCGCCATGACCTTCCATGACCGCGCCCGCATGCTCAAGGCGCTGGCGCAGCATTTGGACGCCCACAAACAGGACCTGTATGACCTCAGCTTTGACACTGGCGCGACGCAGAAGGACCACCTGATTGATGTGGATGGCGGCATCGGCACGGTGTTTGTCTTTGCCTCCAAGGGACGGCGCGAGATGCCCGACAGCACCGTCTATGCAGACGGCGCGGTCGAGCAACTGTCGCACCACGGCAGCTTTATGGGCCAGCACATCTGCACCTCGCTGCCCGGTGTTGCGGTACATATCAACGCCTTCAACTTCCCGGTCTGGGGCATGTTGGAAAAGCTCGCCCCCACCCTGCTCGCCGGTGTTCCGGCCATTGTAAAGCCGGCCACCGCCACCTGCTACGTCACCGAAGCCGCCGTGCGCCTGATGCTGGACAGCGGTCTTCTGCCCAAGGGCGCGCTACAGTTGGTGAGCGGCGGCATTGGCGATATGCTGGACCGGCTGACCTGTCAGGATGTAGTGAGCTTTACCGGCTCTGCCGCGACCGCGCTGAAGCTGCGCCAAACACCTGCAATCGTTGAAAACTCCGTGCGGTTCGTGGCGGAACAAGACAGCCTCAATGCGTCGATCCTCGGCCCCGACGCAGCACCCGGCAGCGCGGAATTCGACCTCTTTCTGAAGGAAGTGCAGCGCGAAATGACCACCAAGGCGGGGCAGAAATGTACCGCAATCCGCCGCATCATCGTGCCCGACGTACAGGTTGACGCCGTTATCGAGGGGCTGAGCGCTGCCCTTGCCAAGATCACTATTGGCGACCCACGCGCCGACAGCACCCGCATGGGCGCGCTGGTCTCCGCCGCGCAGAAACGTGATGTGCTGGAGCAAGCCGCCAAGATCGCAACCGAAGCCACCCGCGTCTTTGGCGACCCCGACGACTTCACCGTTGAGGGCGCCGACAAGGACAAGGGTGCCTTTGTGCCGCCGATGCTGTTTCATTGTGCCGACCCGGATGCCGCGCGCCACGTGCACGACACCGAAGCCTTTGGCCCCGTCTCCACCGTGATGGGTTATCGCGACCTTGCGCATGCCGCCGCACTGGCCAATCGCGGCCAAGGCTCCCTCGTGGCCTCGCTCATCACTGCCGACCCTGCGGTGGCGCGTGAGGTGACGCTGAACATCGCGGCCTTCCATGGGCGGGTCTATATCAACAACGCCACCTCGATGAAGGAATCCACCGGCCACGGCTCCCCCCTGCCCCATATGGTGCACGGCGGCCCCGGTCGCGCGGGCGGTGGCGAGGAACTGGGCGGTGTGCGTGCGGTGAAACACTACATGCAACGCACCGCAGTGCAGGGCTCGCCCGAGATCCTGTCGGCCATTACCGGCAAATGGGTGCCCGGCAGCCCGGAGACCACCGGCCCGGCGCACCCCTTCACCCGTCGCTTTGGCGACTTGGCCATTGGCGAGACGCTTCACACTGCGCCGCGCACCGTGACCAGCGACGATATCGCCCATTTTGCGCAGTTCACGGGTGATACGTTCTATGCCCACATGGATGACGCCGCCGCCGAACGGAACCCGTTCTTCCCGGGCCGCGTCGCACATGGCTATCTGCTGTTGTCCTTTGCTGCGGGCATGTTCGTGCAGCCGGACGAGGGTCCGGTTCTGGCCAACACCGGGCTTGATAACCTGCGGTTCATGAAACCGGTGGAGCCCGGCGACAGCATCAAGGTGCGCCTCACCGTCAAGGCCAAGACCCCGCGCAACGAGGAATATGGCGAAATACGCTGGCACGTGACGCTCACCAATCAGGACGACGAACTGGTGGCGGAATATGAACTGCTGACGATGGTTGCATTCTGACCGCACCCACCTCGGATGTGATATCAGCATATTTTGACGGGGCTGGCGCTCAATCGCGCCAGCCCCTATCGTGTTTTTATGACACTGGACACACATGACTGGTTTGCCACCGCGCTTTCATCGCTTGCAGAGCCGCAGGGCCAGCGGGTCTGGTCCATCATCATTTCATTTCTCGGCGACATGGCGCAGGATGAGGGCGCAGGCATCAGCAGCGCCGCCCTGACCCGTGTGATTACCCCCCTTGGGATCAAGCCCGAGGCCATTCGCGTTGCCCTGCACCGCCTACGCAAGGACGGCTGGACCGAGAGCGAGCGTCGTGGCCGTGGCTCGCGTCATTTCCTGACACCCTATGGTCGCGCGCAATCTGCGCTGGTTACGCCACGGATATATGCCCGTACCGCCTGCCAGACGCAGGCGTGGCATCTGCTGATCGCGGGCACGCCCGAGGGTCTGGAAGCGCTGGACGCGCTCGGTGAGCACAGACCGCAACGGGCGATCCGCATCAACCGTCATACTGCCCTTGCTACAGGACACGCAGAGCCTACCGCGACAGCCGCTTCAGACATGCTGGTCGCCAATATTGAGATTGCCCATGTCCCACAGTGGCTCCAAGAAGAACTGTTCCCGGAGCCATTGCGCCAAAGCTGCGCCGAGCTGGATCGCGCCCTTGCTCCCCTTGGCCCGCCCCCTGAACTAAGCCCGTTGCAACGCGCCTGCCTGCGCACGCTGCTGGTCCATCGCTGGCGTCGCATTGCACTGCGCCACGCAGATCTGCCGGGTGCCTTTCACCCCGGCGACTGGGCCGGGGAATCCTGCCGCTCACGGGTCTTCGCCCTTCTCGATCAGCTACCGCTGCCGAAACTGATCGAGCTTGAAGATGCCTCCCCCCTGCCGTCGGCACAGATAACGCCCCTCGCAGCAGAGGTAACTGACTGAGTTCAAACAAGATGCGGTAGGGCGTGGAAAAAACTTCCTGAAAATTCCGCATCTTTTTGTTTTCGCACTTGACCCTATCGGTGGCATTCCGTAAATCGCCTCCACGCAGCGAGCGGCGGAGTAGCTCAGTTGGTTAGAGCAGCGGAATCATAATCCGCGTGTCGGGGGTTCAAGTCCCTCCTCCGCTACCACTGTTTTCAATCCCAACATTGAAACAGTTTGTGACCTTCCTCTTTTGGCATTTGAGACCTGAAACTCCGTGCGGGTTTGCTGCAATTTGCTGGGAAAATTGCACCGATCCTTAAGGATACCCGGTCTACTCTCGCCCATATGAGCATCCGACCGGCCCCTTTATCCAAGGACGACGCCTCTGATCGTCTGACTGCGCCCGCGCCCCCGCGCGAGGGCACGCTGCACGAGTTGCATGTCACCAACGCCATGCTGGACGGGATTGAGGCGATGACGAGCGCCGAGACCCAGGAAACAGTCCTGCAGGCGCTTAGCGACACGCTCCAGTCCACCACCGGCGCGCAAGAGGTATTGGTCTTCGGCGATGTGGGCGAACGCCACTTCGGCAGCCCAGAGAGCCAACCGGCCGTGCTGTTTCCGCCAAAATGCGGAAGCGCGCTGGAGGTTGAGCAAATAGAGTGGTTCGCGCGTCGTCGCCAGATCCGTGATCTCAGCCGTTGTCGCACCCCCGCCGCTGCCAACCTGTCCGGCCATAACGAGGGCAGTTTGATCGCCACGCCCTGCCGTCGCAAGAACGGCCGACTCATGGTTGTGCTGTGCTGGCATCAGGAACCCGGCTTTTTTGACGAGAGCAAAGCACAGGTTCTGTCCCGCCTCACCGCCATCACAAGTCATGCACTGCGCGGCATCCGCATGGACGACCGCCAATCGCTGCTCGCCTCGGTTCTTGAGAATGCCGAGGTTCCCGTGATGCTGGTCAACCCCGCCGATCAAGGCGGCGATGTGGTCTATGTGAACGCCGCGTATGAGGTCATGTCCGGGCGCACACTCTCTGAAATGCTGGGCATGATGTTTATCACCGAGCGGTTTCGCCCCGGCGCGGATCTGGACAACCTGTGCAGCGCCTTTGCCGACGGCCAGCGGGGACGGTTCCGCATCCTAAACACCAAAAAGGACGGTGCCCCATTTCTCGATGAGATCAGCCTGACCCCGATCCGCAGCGATTCTGGAACGCTACGCTACCTTTTGGCCACCCACACGGATGTCACCGAACACGCGCAAACGCAGCTGGTGGTGCATCAGCTCGAACAACGTATTGAATCCGCGATGGAGGCTGTCACCAGCGCTATCCTGGCAACCGGCGCCGACGGCGAGGTGCTTTATACCAACACCGCCATGCGCAGTCTCCTACACGAATTATACGGCACCGAGATGCGCCCACATCAGGCCATCGCCACCTTTATCAAAAGCGTCGAAGACAGTGACCAGCGGGTCGAGGTCACCTGCAGCGACGGGACCATTTTCCTTGTGCGCAGCTTTGACAGCAGCGAAGGCGGCCGCGTCATCACCGGCACAGATATCACGGACATCAAGCGCACAAAACGTGTGCTGCAGCAGCGCGCCGCCGCCATGGACAGCACCGCCGAGGGCATCGCCATTGTCGAGCGTACCGCCCGCATCAACTATGCCAACCCGGCATTTGCCCGCATCTTTGGCACAGAAAATCCCGACGACATCATTGGGGAGAGCTGGTGCAAAGCCTTTCGTGACGAAGACGTCGCCCGCCTCTCCTCAGAGGTTCGCCCAAAGGTCGCAACCGAAGGCTCTGCGCAGATCGAAATGCGGGCCAACTTGGCGGATGGGGAGCGCACATTTGAGGTCTGCGTCACCCGCATTGACGAAAAAATGCGCATCGTGGTGGCGCGCGACATCACCCGCCGAATTGAGTATGAAAGAGCCCGCACCAGCTTTGAGCAAAAGCTGCATGACTTCGAGAAAAACGAGAGCATAGGCCGTCTGGCCGCTGGCGTTGCACATGATTTCAATAACTTGCTGGCGGTGATCAACGGGCACTCCGCCTTGCTGAATGACCGCACGCCGCCGGATAAGGTCCAACTTTATTCCAACCGCATCAGCGAGGCATCTTCGCGCGCGGCAAAGATGATCAACCGCTTCCTTGATCTTGGCATGTCCACCGATCAGCAAAGCATGATCGACCTGCGCAATTTGTTGACGGAATCTCAGGATCTGCTGCACAGCGCATTGTCTGCCGACACACGCTTTACGCTGGATCTGGACGAAGACGAGATGGAGATGCTCTGCTCGCCGTCCGATCTGCTGCGTGTGGCGTTGAACCTCGTGCAAAACGCTCAGGACGCATTGGGTAACAAGCCCGGTCGCATCCACCAATGCCTCAAACGCCTGCCCGGCGTTGATCTGATGGATCTGCGGCTTGATGTGGGACAGATCGACCCGGACCAGATCTATGCGCGTTATGCCGTCGAGGACAGCGGCAGCGGCATTCCCAGCGACGTGCGGGAGCGTCTGTTTAATGAACATTGCTCCACCAAAGGCCAGCGCGGCAGTGGCATTGGCATGATGGCAATCGCTGAAATCATACGGAACCACGACGGTGCTATTCGCCTTTTGACCGAAGAAGGCAAAGGCACGCGGGTGGAAATCTTCCTGCCGCTCTCAGATTACTCTCTCACCCGGATCAGCGAACAGGACATCGGTTCCGTGCGGCTCGACGGGCAGTTGGTGTTGCTGGTGGATGATGATGCGCAGGTCGCTGAATCGATTGCCGCCTTTCTGGAGCGCCTCGGGGCCGAGGTCAGCATCTGCCTGCACCCCGATGAGGCTCTCGAAGCCATTGAAGAAGATCCGGGCCTGTGGTCCTTCCTTGTGACCGACTACAATATGCCGGGACAAAACGGCGGCCAGCTGGCGCGGGCGGCGAAAACCGCGGATGGGGATTTGCCGATCGTCATCGTCACAGCACTCGCACGCAAGCTCTCTGATCCCAACCTGACCGAAGATGTGATCAGCGCCTTGCTTGGGAAACCTGTTGATCTCAACACGCTCGCCCATTTGATCGCGCAACACGGTCGCATCAACAACGCCGAGTCCGCGTAGCAGCCCCTTCGCCGCCCGCAGAACGCGGGCGAAGACCGCAAAACAGAATATTAGGAAACATATGCAACCCTTTGGGGATGCGCACTGCCCTGCCGTAAGGAGAACTCCCTGTGTTGCTGAAACCTTCGAGTGTTTCACTCAAGCTCAAACTACCCGTTCTGATGGTCGCCCTCACGGTGGCATTTGTGGTGACGGTGTCGTTCCTGATCTATACGATGGCAGAACGCAGCATCCGGGAAAATGTCGCCTCCGCCAAAGCCTCCAAGGCACAAGCCGGGGCGCAGGCGCTCAGTTTCAGCATTGGCGCAGCACAGCGCGATGTGGCAAATCTCGCCGCCCTGCCCACCACGTTTCGCGCAATCAACAATTTTGAGCGCGTGATCGGCATGGTGGAGGCGGATGATAAGATCGGCTACCTGAAAAAACACTTCATCACCGACAATCCCAACGCCGAAGACCAGCGCGCAGAACTCGTGGACCCGGGTGATGGCTCTTATTACAGCCAATCCCATGTCACCTATCACCCGACATTCGTACAAACAGCCACGCTCAACCGCTATTCTGATATTTACCTGATCACCCCGGCGGGGCTTGTCGCCTACACGGTTCAAAAGAATGGAGATTTCGCCGAAGAAATCACCGGCGACCTGCTCGCGGACAGCGCGTTGGCCCGCGTGGCACAGGCGGCACTGAATGCAGAACCCGGCAGCGTCGTCGTGGAGGATTTCTCCGCCTACAGCCCTGCTGACAGCGTCGGCGCCTTCCTTGCTTCCCCCATCCTGAACAAACGCGGCCAGCCCGTCGGCGCAATCGCGGTGCGTATTGGCACCGATTTTGTGCAATCCGCCCTCAGCGCCAATCTTGAGGCAGACGGGCACGAGAACATCTTCTTGGTTGGCCCCGATGGCACCGCAAAAAGCCCCGGCATGATCCCCGGTGCCTTTGAAATGCTGAGCAAACTTCCAGACGCTCCGCATATCACCGCCGCCAGTCAGGGCGAGGCCGGTCAGTTCGCGCAAACGCAGACCGCATCCGGCGAACCCGCTGCCGCCGTCGTGATCCCATTGGCACTCAACGGGTTTAACTGGTCGGTTGTCATGGAAACCGATGATGCCGAAGCCTTTGCGATGATTTACCGTATTCGATGGATGGTCCTGTCGCTGATTGGCGCGTCCGTTGTAGTGTCCATCGGCGTCTCCTGGGCCGCGGCAAACCGTGTGACCCGGCCGATCCACCACCTGCGCGACGCCACCAATGCCTTGGCGCAGGAAGACTACGACATCGCCATCTCCGGGCTGGACCGTGGCGACGAATTTGGCGACCTTGCCCGCAGCCTCGACACGTTTCGCGACAAACTGAAGCTCGCGGATGAGGCCGCAGCCAGAGAAGAAGAAGCCAAGCGCGAGACCGACTATGTGGTCGAGGAAATGAGCCACGCCCTGTCGCAGCTTCAGGATGGCAACCTGATCTGTGAAATCGACGGCCCCTTCTCGCCTGACTATGAGACCCTGCGGGAAAACTACAATCACAGTCTGCAAAACCTGCGCAATTCCCTGCGCGAGGTGGTCGAAGCCGCCCGGCATGTGGACCGCTTCTCGCAAGAGCAGCGCGCCTCTGCCAACGAAATGGCTGAACGCACCGAAAGCCAGGGCTCCACGTTGGAGAAAACCGCAACCGCGATGCAGGATCTGACCCAGCGTTTGCGCGACACCGCAGAAAAGGCGACCGAGGTCGACAGCACCATGCGTGGCACGCGCCGCGAAGCGGAACAAAGCAACGAAGTGGTGCGCTCTGCCGTTGCGGCGATGGATCAGATCCAGCAGGCGTCTTCTGAGATCTCAAAGATCATCAATATGATCGACGACATCGCGTTTCAGACCAACCTCCTTGCCCTAAATGCCGGAGTTGAAGCCGCCCGCGCAGGCGAGGCAGGCGCCGGATTTGCTGTTGTCGCCTCAGAAGTCCGCAACCTTGCGCGCCGCGCATCCGAAGCCGCAGGTGAGATCAAAACCCTCACCTCCACCAGCGAAGAGCATGTGGCAAACGGGGTCTCCATGGTGGACAAAGCCGGCAATGCACTCACCAGCATTATTGAACAAGTCACATCCGTGAGTGACCTGATTTCGGAAATCGCAGGTGGGGTGCAGCACCAATCGCAAGGGCTTGAGGATATCAATGCGGCCATCCGTGAATTGGACTCCGTGACCCAGCAGAACACTGCAATGGCCGAAGAAGCCTCCGCCTCCAGCCAGTTGTTGCAAAGCGAGGCCCGCACGCTTTCGCGCGTGACCGGGCGCTTTCAGATCGACACCCCGATGAGCGCAGATGCCCCTTCCTCGTGGGACAGTGACGCACATGATGCGCCCACTGCTGCCCGTTCGGCCTGACTTCGCCCGAGACATCAGACAGGCAAACGCGAGGCTCCCGTGCATGTGATGTCGGGGCCTTGCGTTTTTTGTTAAAACGAGGGATCAGCCTTCAACGTGCCTTGCAAAAAGTTTGCGCCCGCAAAGATTTGAGCGCACTATTGGCGCGAAAACGGAGAGAGTGCTGCACGCATTTCGGGTGGCGTCGTGATCAGGAGGGGCCATGTCAGAGTCAAAAATCCGCAATATGGAAGAGCTGGCCAGCGTCAGCGGCATCTCGCGACCCACTCTTTCGAAATACTTCAACGACCCCGAGAGTGTCCGCGCTTCGACCCGCAAAAAGGTTGAGGCCGCTCTAGAGACCTATGACTATCAGCCCAACATCTACGCGATGAACCAGAATCGGCGGCTGACCAAGAATATCGGCATCGTTGTGCCCTACCTCGCCGACCCGTTCTTTGCCGAGATCGCACGCGTGATCGAAAATCTGGTCATTCAAGGTGGCTTCCGCCCGATCCTCCTCAGCTCTCATGGCGGTACCGGGCAAGAGATCGAAAACCTCGACTCACTGCGCTCAATCCGACCGGCCGGGGTTTTGCTGGCCCCGCTGGGTCGCAACTCTGACGTGGCCGCGATCGAACGCTTCTGTGCTGATGTGCCAACCGTTTTATTTGACAACAGCATTGGCGATCTGGGCGAAGCCTTCTTTGGTCTCGACAATCCTCAAAGCATTAAAATGATGGTGAATTACCTCTTTGAGACAGGCGAGCCGCCGATTTTCTTTGAGATGCGGACACCCACCAACCCCAATGCCTATAAACGCCGCAATGCCTATATTGAGTCGATGGAAGCCTTGGATCTAGAGCCCAAGTTGATCCAGATCGAAGGCGATACATGGGACTTTGAAGACATTGGCTACCAAGGCGGGTTGGAGGCCATACGCACGCGCCAACTGACCACTGACACTGTACTATGCTCAAATGACCGTCTGGCGATTGGGTTCCTGGCCGCCGCCTATGAATGCGGACTTCGGGTTGGGTCAGGGACGGGCTGCGCCCTGCGTGTCGCGGGACACGACGACCACCCTTATGCGCGCTTCACCTGCCCACCGCTCACCACCGTGGCACAGGATTATTCCGCCATCGCAACCCGCAGCGTTGAGGCGATTCTCAAGCTGATCGAATCGGGTGAGCGCGCAGAGCAACGCGACACCACCCTGTTTGAAGGCACATTGATCAAACGCGCCTCCGCCTGAGCGACACCCTAAGTGCTTGAGTTCACATCACTCACCATTATAATTTTACGCGCGTAAATATTTTATTGACGATAACCCCTCCCGCGCCCTACCGTGATCGCATCACATCCAGACACTAGGGAGGAAACGGATGTACCTGAGAAACGCACTTTGTGCGGCATCTGCACTTGCAGTCATGGCGGCTGGCGCCGTTCAGGCCGAAACCACGGTGACCATTGCCACCGTCAACAACGGCGACATGATCCGCATGCAGGGTCTGGCTGACGATTTCACCGCACAACACCCCGACATCAAACTGGAATGGGTCACGCTTGAGGAAAACGTGCTCCGTCAACGTGTCACACAGGACATCGCCTCAAAGGGCGGTCAGTTCGACGTGATGACCATCGGCACCTATGAGGTCCCGATCTGGGCCAAGAATGACTGGCTGGTCTCGCTCAACGACATGCCTGCGGAATGGGACGCCGACGACATCCTGCCCGCGATCCGTGGTGGTCTGACCGTTGACGGCAACCTCTATGCCGCGCCATTTTATGGCGAAAGCTCCATGGTGATGTACCGCACCGACCTGATGGAAAAAGCGGGCCTTGAGATGCCCGACGCCCCCACATGGGAGTTCATCAAGGAAGCCGCCGCGGGCATGACCGACAAGGACAACGAAGTCTACGGCATCTGCCTGCGCGGCAAGGCCGGCTGGGGCGAGAACATGGCCTTCCTGACCGCCATGTCCAACTCCTTTGGCGCCAAGTGGTTCGATGAGAACTGGACCGCGCAATTTGACTCCGAGGCATGGAAGACCACCCTCACTTTCTACATGGACCTGATGACGAACTACGGCCCTCCGGGTGCTTCTACCAACGGGTTCAATGAAAACCTGTCGCTGTTCCAGCAGGGCAAATGCGGCATGTGGATCGACGCCACAGTTGCGGCATCCTTTGTGACCAACCCTGACGACTCCACCGTGGCCGATAAGGTCGGCTTTGCTCTGGCACCGGACAATGGCCTGGGCAAACGCGGCAACTGGCTCTGGGCCTGGACGCTGGCGGTTCCGGCTGGATCCGACGCCACCGATGAGGCCAAAACCTTTATCGAATGGGCCACCTCCAAGGGCTACACCGAGCTGGTCGCCTCCAAGGAAGGCTGGGCCAATGTGCCTCCGGGCACCCGCACCTCGCTCTATGAGAACCAGAACTATCTCGACGCCGCACCCTTTGCCGAGATGACCCTGAACTCGATCAACGCCGCCGACCCGACCAACCCTTCTGTGGACCCGGTCCCCTATACCGGCGTGCAATTTGTAGCGATCCCGGAGTTTGCGGGCATCGGCACGCAGGTCGGTCAGGAATTCTCGGCAGCACTGGCCGGTCAGCAATCCGTGGATGAGGCGCTTGCAAAAGCACAGGCCCTCACCACCGACGAAATGGAAGCCGCAGGCTACTGACGTCACTCCTCCTCGGCCAGGGCTTTCGCATCTCGCGAACCCTGGCCCTTTTTCTCTCTGTCGCAGTCTTGGATGGGCCTGACCCATCTGACGAGGAGTCCCCCATGGCAACCCAGCATTCCCGCTCTGCCGCGCGCATCATGATGGCCCCGGCTGTCATCCTGCTGCTCGGCTGGATGCTCGTTCCGCTGACAATGACCCTTCTGTTTTCGTTCAAGAAGTATCTCCCCCTGCGGGGCGGCGATCTGGGTTGGGTCGGCTTTGACAACTACATTCGTTTTGTTTCGTCCTCTGCCTTCTGGCCCAGCGTGCAGGCAACGCTTGTGATCGTCGGCGGCGTTCTGGCCATCACCGTCATCTTCGGCGTGTTGCTGGCGCTGCTTCTGGATCAGCCGATGTGGGGACAGGGGATCGTGCGAATCCTTGTAATTGCACCCTTTTTCGTGATGCCAACTGTGTCCGCACTGGTCTGGAAGAACATGTTCATGGACCCCGTGAACGGGCTCTTTGCGCATCTTTGGAAAGCCTTCGGCGCGGAGCCGATCTCCTGGCTCTCCGAGGCGTCGATGCAGTCGATCATCCTGATCGTCAGCTGGCAGTGGCTGCCCTTTGCGACCCTGATCCTGCTGACCGCGATCCAGTCGCTCGACAGTGAGCAGCTTGAGGCGGCAGAGATGGACGGCGCAAGCCCCTTCGCCCGCTTTGGATATATCATCCTGCCCCACCTTGGCCGGGCGATCACCGTTGTGGTCCTGATCCAGACGATTTTTCTGTTGTCGATCTTTGCCGAGATCTTCGTGACCACCCAAGGCTCCTTTGGCACCCGCACCCTGACCTATCTGATCTTCCAGCGCGTCTTGGAAAGCCAGAACGTCGGCCTCGGCTCTGCCGGCGGTGTCTATGCCATCATCCTTGCCAATATCGTTGCCGCATTCCTGATGCGCATCGTCGGCAAGAACCTCGACGCGTAAGGGAGGACCACCGATATGGCACGTTCCGTGACCCAACAACGCAAGGCGATCAACACCGTCGCCGCATGGGCGGTTGGTCTTTTGATCTTCTTCCCGATCCTCTGGACCATCCTGACCTCCTTCAAGACCGAGGCGCAGGCGATCAACGACCCGCCGCTGTTCTTCTTTGACTGGACGCTGGAAAACTACGCCGTGGTGCAGGAGCGCTCTGACTACATGCGCTTTTTGTGGAATTCGATCGCGATTGCGGGCGGCTCCACCGTGCTTGGCATCATCATCGCAATCCCGGCGGCGTGGTCGATGGCCTTTGTGCCCTCCAAACGCACCAAGGATATCCTGCTTTGGATGCTCTCGACCAAGATGCTGCCTGCGGTGGGTGTTCTCTACCCGATCTATCTGATCTTCATCCGCCTTGGGATGCTCGACAGCCGCACTGGCCTCATCATCGTGCTGATGCTGTGCAACCTGCCGATCATCGTCTGGATGCTCTACACCTATTTCAAGGAAATCCCCGGCGAAATTCTCGAAGCAGCGCGGATGGATGGCGCAGGCCTCAAAGAAGAAATCCTCTATGTGCTGACGCCGATGGCGATCCCGGGCATCGCTTCCACGCTGTTGTTGAACATCATCCTTGCGTGGAACGAAGCCTTCTGGACGCTGAACCTGACGGCCGCCAAGGCCGCGCCTCTTACGGCCTTTATCGCCAGCTACTCCAGCCCCGAGGGCCTGTTTTACGCAAAACTCAGCGCGGCCTCCACCATGGCCATCGCGCCGATCCTGATCCTTGGCTGGTTCAGCCAGAAACAACTTGTGCGCGGCCTGACCTTTGGCGCTGTGAAATAAGGACGACGAAATATGGGACGTATTACACTCGACAAAGTCACCAAGAGTTTTGGTGCAACAGAGGTCATCCCGCCGCTGGACCTGACCATCGAAGACGGCGAATTCACAGTTTTCGTTGGCCCCTCGGGCTGCGGTAAATCCACGCTCCTGCGGCTGATTGCCGGGCTTGAGGATGTGACTTCCGGCCAGATCCGCATCGACGGTCAGGATGCCACCATGACGCCGCCCGCCAAACGCGGCCTTGCCATGGTGTTTCAATCCTATGCGCTCTATCCGCATATGTCGGTGCGCAAAAACATCGCCTTTCCGATGAAAATGGCAGGCATCGACGAAGCGGAACAGAACCGCCGGATCGAGTCTGCGGCCAAGGCGCTCAATCTCACCGACTATCTGGAGCGCAAACCCGGCCAGCTATCGGGTGGTCAGCGCCAGCGCGTCGCCATTGGCCGCGCCATTGTGCGCGAACCTGCGGCGTTCCTGTTTGACGAGCCGCTCTCAAACCTTGATGCGGCACTGCGTGTAGGCATGCGGATGGAGATTTCCGAACTCCATAAAAAGCTTGCCACAACAATGATCTACGTGACTCACGATCAGGTCGAAGCCATGACCATGGCCGATAAAATCGTGGTGCTGCGTGCCGGTCATATCGAACAGGTCGGCAGCCCGCTGGAATTGTATCACAGCCCCCGCAATCTCTTTGTTGCAGGCTTCATCGGCTCGCCAAAAATGAACTTCATCGAAGGGTCTGAGGCCGCAAAATACGACGCCCACACCATTGGCATCCGCCCCGAACATATCGCGATCAGCGACAGCGGTGGCGCTTGGTCTGGCGTGGTTGGCGTGTCTGAACATCTGGGATCCGACACCTTCTTTCACATCCATGACACCGGGCTGGCAGAGACGATCACCGTGCGCGCCGACGGCGAGGTGGGTTTTCGCCATGGCGACCGGGTCAGCCTCACCCCGCGCACGGAAGTAATGCACCGCTTTGACGCGCAAGGCCTGAGGATCACCGCATGACACTACGCGGACACTGGATGAGCTGATGACGACTCTGCCCCTTTCAAATGACACTCTCGCCGCCCTGCCCGAGACCATCGCCCGCCCCTCTTATGACCGCACGGCGCTGACTCCCGGTATCGTCCACATCGGGCTTGGTAATTTCCACCGCGCCCATCAGAGCTGGTATCTGCACCGGCTGATGCAACAGGGAGAGGCTCAAGACTGGGCGATCCTTGGTGCGGGCGTGCGCCCCTATGATGCCGCGATGCGCACGCGTTTGCTGGCACAGGATTGTCTCACCACCTTGATTGAATTGTCCCCCGACACAACCTCGGCCGAGGTTGTAGGGTCGATGATCGACTATCTGCCGATTGAGGACGGAAACGGCGCGCTGATCGCCGCCATGGCCCGCCCCGAGATCCGCATCGTGGCGCTGACCGTCACCGAAGGCGGCTATTACCAAGACCCGGTTGCAGGCGGTTTTGACCTCGCGCATGCCGACATTCAGCACGATATCACCACCCCCAATGCGCCGCGCACAGCCTTTGGGGCGATCGTCGCGGCCCTTGGACAGCGCCGCGCCTCAGGCACTGGGCCTTTCACCGTGCAAAGCTGCGACAACCTGCAGGGAAATGGCGATATCACCCGCCAGACCGTGCTTGGCCTTGCGCGCGCCGTGGATGCAGAGCTTGCGGATTGGATCGCGGCGCACTGCACGTTTCCAAACTCCATGGTGGATTGCATCGTCCCCGCCACCGGCCCGGCGGAGATTGCAAAAGCCGCAGAGATGGGCGTCGCCGATCAGGCCCCTGTCACGCATGAGCCTTTCCGCCAATGGGTCATCGAGGACAGTTTTTGCGCCGGGCGTCCCGATTGGGACAAGGTGGGGGCGACCTTCACCGATGCGGTACATGCCTATGAGACGATGAAAATCCGCATTCTCAACGCAGGCCATCAGGTGATCGCCAACGCGGGCGAGCTGTTGTCCTGTGCTACCATCGCAGACTGTATGGAAGACGCCGATATCCGGTCTTTGTTCGAAAAAGTCGAAACCGAAGAGATCGCGCCTTATGTGCATGCGGTGCCAGAAATCACACCCGAAGCCTATGTGGCGCTGATTGCATCGCGGTTTTCCAATCCTGCAATCCGTGACACCACCCGACGCGTGGCCTTTGATGGCTCGTCACGGCACACGGGCTTTGTGCTACCGATTTTGCGCGATGCGCTGGTGGCGAATGCCAGCATTGATGGCCTCGCCTTGGTTGAAGCGCTCTGGGCAAGGATGTGCGCCGGCACGCGCGAGGACGGCAGCGAAATCGCAGCCAATGATCCAAAGTGGCAGGAATTGCAGACAGCCGCGTTCGCCGCAAAATCTGCCCCCTCCGCATGGCTTCAACAGGCGGAATACTACGGCGACATTGCACAAGACACCCGCTTTGCAGAGCGTTTTTGCCATTGGCTCTCTGTGATCTGGACCAATGGCACCCGCGCGGCCTTGCAGGCCTATGCGCGCAGCTAGCACTCCGGTGATGCGCGCCCCAAAGGGGGCGCGCAGCTCAACACCCCGGCGCTTGTGAGAGGTCGGTAAGACCAAGATCTCCCAGAGATTTCAGGCTCGGTTTGGATTTCGACAGATGGTCCAACCTCTGCCCCAGACCGCTCAGGCGGGGATCAGACAACATCAGGCAGGATTGACGCATATGGCCGCTTTCGTCGCAAACCGACTGACAACGCCAGTCGAGCGGTGACATTTGAACCTCGGGCGCGTTTACCGCGCGCCGATCGCCCAATTCATCTTGTACGCCCAGACTATGGTGCGTTGCCTGATCTGCGTCATCTGGCAGTCGTGCCTGCGCGGGACCAACCAGTGCCATGATCGCTAAAGCGCCCACCATAAGGCAGTTCACAAAGCCGCACCGGCCTCCCGCACGTCTCTCTGAGATTTCAGTCATTCACAAATGTCCCCTGCCCTTGCAAAACACCGGACCACTCCGGGTCCGATGCGCGCAAAGGTCACTCACCCAATGCGCCACCCCGACGCAGGAACAAGATGCAGGAGATTTATTAACCTCTGCCTTCCGCAGCGTGAAACCCCGCGCAGAAAGTAAGGAAAAATTCAGAAAAATTTCGCAAAGGTGAAAGCACCTGTTACGCCACTGTGACGCTATTCCAGCGCCATTGGCTCGGTGTCGCCGCTGTCTTCGAGGTGCCAGACCGCGTGCCAAGTGCCGCCGGTGCGCCGCAGTTCCAGATAGTTGCGCTCTGCGGTGTAGCGGTGTTTTTGCCCCGGAAGCGGATGGATGCGGATCGGATGCCCCGACACCGGCGCATCGCCCAGACCGGCAAGCGTGCCAAGACTGCGCGCATAGCCCTGTGGCGGCGCGCGATGCGCAATGCCCGAAGCCACAAGCTGATGCACGCGCATCTCATCGGGGCCCATCTCCGCGCGGGTGGCAAGGTGGATTTCTCCCGACAGAACCGTCACCGGGGCAGTCTCGCGCCACTTCAGAACCTGTTTCAGCATCCGCACCCATTCGTCGCGATGCGCACGGCTTTGCCACTGGTCGCGCAGGTCATCCTCGTATTTCTGCATCGTCGGGATCATCATCATGAGCCCCTCAACCAGCGAGAGCCGCGGCCCCAGCAAAGGAACGCTGGAGATCAGGAAAGTATGCTCCGTGCCCGGCTCCATGGCCTCGGTGGCGGACCAGCCATAGGCTCCCATGACCTGACGCCGTCCCCGCTCAGCGCGCAAATCCGGTGCCAGCAATGTCACCCCCGGCAAGGCCCGCTGCCACGAAAGCGAGGTGCCGGTCTTATCCAGAAACAGATCGGGGATATCGGCCTCGATGGCGGCGTGCTGAAACAAGAGGTACATTTCCCGTGCCACCCGGTAGAGACGCTGGCCCACTTCTGAGTAGGTTTTGCTCCGATAGAGCGATCCCCAGCCGTCGCAAATATCGTGATCGTCCCAAATCGCCAGTGTTGGCACCCGTGCCATAATCCATCTTGGTGCCTCGCCAAACAGGGCCTGCACATAACGCTCGGCAAAGCGCTGGCGCAAATGTTCCGCCAGATCCTCCAGTTCTTCGGCGTTGCGGGGGCGATCCACTTTGTCTGGCCAGTCTTCGCTGAGGGGATGGCCCTGCGTGGCCTCATCGGCGTAGATTTGATCGCCCCCTTGCAAAAGCAGCGCAAAAGGCGCGCGGCGATGCTCGTCACACATATGCGCCCACATCAGGTTGCGTTCTTCCTGATCGCGGTCCAGATCCCCTTCTTCCTCGCCATTGCAGGAGGCAAAGGCGATGCGCATGTCGCCTGTCAGGTCGGTCTGCACGCTATAGCTCTGATCGCCGAGGTGATAGGTGCCGTTGCTTTGTGTGAGGGTGAAATCATAGCGCCAGATGGCGTTGCGGCCGATCTCTCGCAAGAGTTTTGGCCTATGCTGTGCGTCACCCACTTCCAACAGATCGGGCTCTTCGCCAATCGGGAGCAAGACCATTGCTGCAACCTGCAGCGCGTCTCCCTTGAGCCCCCGATAATACAGGATAGGCCCTAGCCGCGCCGCTTCGAATTCAACAGTCATATGTCCCTCTTCTAAGTTGAGCGCGGTGTCGTTTGTCCAGACATAGGGTCTGATCTGCAGCGTGGAAACCCTCAGACACATTTGCCCCGGATCACATGCGCGCCATCGGTCTATGAGGGAACGCGACCTGCGCTTCTGGGTTCCGAGATTTTCAAACACGTGCCCTGCCCAGACCCGACATCCCGCCAGATACCTCAAGGGGTTTCGAATGCTGACGCATCCGACCGGAGCGCAGGCGCGCGGCCTGACGGCCGCGCGCCTGCGCTCTCCTCAATAGCCGATATGCTACTTTATCTGAGGTAATCCGTGCTTCAGGTCACCTGCACCACCAGCGGTGTAAGCCCCTCATATGTCAGCTCTAACCTGTCGCCCGGCACCACCGGCCCCACCCCCGAGGGCGTACCGGTCAGGATCACGTCGCCTGCGGCCAATGTGTAATACTGCGACAGATGCGCAATCATTTCCGGGATTTTCCAGATCATCTGGTTGAGGTCGCCTTGCTGGCGTGGCTCTCCGTTGACCATGAGCGTCAGCTCACCCGCCTCAGGGTGGCCAAGCGTGCTGGCCGGGGTCAGAGGGGCCACGGGCGCAGCATGTTCGAAGGATTTGCCGATTTCCCATGGGCGGCCCGCCTTTTTGGCGACGCCTTGTAAATCACGCCTCGTCATGTCGAGCGCCAGCGCATAGCCCCAGACGTGATCGAGCGCGTCCTCTTGCGCGATACTCTGGCCTCCCTTGCCCAGCGCAACCAGCAGCTCTGCCTCGTGGTGGACGTCATTGCTCATCACCGGATAGGGAAAACGGCCAGACGTATCGAGGCTGTCGGGGGTTTTCTGAAAAAAGAAAGGAGGTTCGCGGTCAGGATCATGGCCCATCTCAATCGCATGGGCAGCGTAATTGCGGCCAATGCAATAGACCCGGCGCACGGGAAAGACCGCCGCGCTGCCCGCAATGGGTAATGCGGCTTGTGGCGGTGGCGCGATGACATATTCGGGCTGCGAGGCAGGCATAAGCGATCCTTTTCTCTTTGTTACAAGAAGAGATAGAGGCTTTGCCTGCGCAGGCCAAGGCTTGACGCGCCAGACATGTGGCGATCAAGATTCGCCCGCCCGGCCCCCTGTGGCACGCAGCGACAACGCCCGCTTAACACATTGATAATCATGCGGAATGCCCACTGACCTATTGTTTCGTGTGCGAAACAATAGGTCAGTAACATTGCCTTTTCACCAAGCACCGCCTGCGACGGCGCGCGGGTTTCAAACCTGAAAGGTTTACTCGCCCGCAATCTGATCCGCAGTCACAGGCAACCCCGCGCGTCCCCGGATGCTGTCACGGATGATCGCCTTGATCAAAGCCACCCCCATCAGTGCCATCACAACGGAGAATGGCAATGCGCCGATGATCATTGCGGTCTGAATTGCACCAAGCCCGCCGATGATCAGCAAGGCCCCCACAACCAGCGCCAGTGCCGCCCCCCAAAAGATGATATGTGGCCGTGCCTTTGGCCCCTCATCACCCGCGGCATTGATGGTGTTGATGATCAACACGGCAGAATCTGCCGAGGTGACCAGATAGGTCATCAACAGGATCGCCACCACGACCGAGAACGCCCAGGCGAGCCCATCACTCAGCAAAACCGCAAGCGTTGCATAAAGCTGATCGGAGAGC
Source organism: Tritonibacter mobilis F1926 (assembly GCF_000376545.2). NCBI lineage: Bacteria > Pseudomonadati > Pseudomonadota > Alphaproteobacteria > Rhodobacterales > Paracoccaceae > Tritonibacter > Tritonibacter mobilis. Next base: position 387,764 of record NZ_CP015230.1, on the reverse strand, counting down.
CCCGTACCAAGAATTGCGCCCTCTGCCACACCAGAAAGCTCCAGATCGATGGCAGTGCCGCCGATCAGGGCGAACCAGACGAAACACATCACGGACGGCACCAACATCGCACCAAAGACATACTCGCGGATGGTGCGTCCACGTGAAATTCGGGCAAGGAACAGGCCGACAAATGGCGCGAATGCGATCCACCATGCCCAGTAAAAGATGGTCCAGCTGCCTTGCCAGCTCTCTAGAGCGGCACCGGTGGCAGTGCCATCATCACTCCAGACCGTGAACAACATGCGAGGAAACGCAACGAGGTAGTCATAAATCCCGGTCGCCAGCGCAGAGAGACCAAACACGGTCGAGCCAAAAAATAGGAAAAAGGCGAGCAGAAAGAAGCTTAGCGCCATATTGATATTGGAGAGCCACTTGATCCCCTTGCCCACGCCGGAAAGAGCCGAAAGGGTCGAGGCGCCCATGATGATCACCAGCGACAGCACGATCGCCACCACAGAGGCCTTTTGCGTGCCGTCGGCCTCTGTCACCAAAAGCCAGTCCCCAAACCCGATACGGCTGAGGCCCGCGACAAATTGCTCGACACCAAAACCAAGCGTTTGCGCCACGCCAAGCACGGTTGCAATGACCGCAACCACATCCACCGCGTGACCCGCGTATCCCGACAGCCGATCCCCGAACAAAGGTGTGAGCGCCGACCGGATCGTGAGCGGCAACCCCCGGCGATATGCAAAAAATGCCAACGCCAGACCGGTCAACGCATAGGCCCCCCAAGGTGACAGCCCCCAATGCAAGAAGGCCCATTTATAGGCCGAACGCACCGTTTCTGCGCTGCCTCCTTCGACCAGCCCCTTGATGACATCGGGGTTGTTTTGGAAATGATAGATCGGCTCTCCGGTGGCATAGGTCAAAACACCAATCCCCATGCCGGCACCAAACATCATCGAGAACCACGAAAACGCCGAGAATTCCGGCCTCTCATGCTCTGCACCAAGCCGCAAACGACCCGATGTGGGCCAGATCGCAAGCCCAAGGCTGACCACCACGAAAAAGGCCACAACACAAACATACCAGTAGTTGAAACTGGCAAGGATCACCCCGTTGAGATGCGACAGCACACCTGCCGCCTGATTGGGAAAGGCCACGGCCCACAAGATCAAGGCGGCGACGAGGATTTTGGCCGTGATGGTCACATCCTTGGTAAAGCCTTTGTAAAACCCGCTATCGGCAGTTTTGATCTCTAGCTCCGTCAAAGGAGGTTTAAGCGGCATGACGGTGAGTCCTCTCTGTTGGAAAAGCGGTACACTGTACCTTTTGGTTGCCACCGCAGCATAAATGCGCGTGTGGATTGCATGAGCGTCCTGCTTTGCCAGCGCGCGCGCCCGTGGTGATCCGACAAGAATTCGCGCCAATGCGTCATGACACTGGTCCGTGATTTCGGCAGATGTCGCGAAGCTGAAAGCCCTGTCGTAAAGCCGCATATGCATCTTTGCTGCGGCGCAGCGAATCTCAAACCTCCATTGATCTGCACAAAAAACATGCAATTTTTGAGATTTGCTGCATTTGGGATCACGGCGCAGGCGGGGATCTTTGCGCCGGTCGAATCTGCTCCTTAGACTTGAAGCAGACCCTGAACGCGCCTTCTTGGTGCGGCCTTACACTGAGACCACCCTATGCCCCGGCTTCTTGTTTTCAGCGATCTCGACGGCACATTGCTGGATCACACAACATACACCTATGCCCCTGCCCGTCCGGCCTTGGCGGCGCTGCGCACGCGGGATGCTCTGGTGATCCTTGCAAGCTCAAAAACCGCAGCTGAGTTGCTGCCGTTGCATCAAGAGCTCGATCTGGGCGAGGCTCCGATGATCGTGGAAAACGGTGCCGCCTGCCTGACCCCGTCAGAGATCGACGGTCGCGATACGGTCTACCGTAAACTACGCGCTTTGCTGTCCACTCTCGACGCGCCGTTCACGGGATTTGGCGATATGTCAGTGGATGAGGTTGCCACGCTCACCGGGTTGCCACGCCCTGCCGCTGCGCGCGCCAAAGCCCGCCAGTTCAGCGAGCCGGGCCTTTGGCGGGGGGACGCGGATCAAAAGGCACAGTTCATCGCCAAGCTGGCACAAGCGGGGATCACCGCCCGAGAGGGGGGGCGGTTTCTGACGCTGTCTTATGGCGCGTCAAAAGCCGATCAGATGCAGCGTATCTGTCGTCAGAATGCGCCCTGTTTCACCATTGCTCTGGGCGACGCGCCCAATGATGCCGAGATGATCGCCGCTGCAGATCGCGGCGTTCTGGTGCGCAACGACCATGGCCCGGACCTTGCCGATTTCCCTATTGGAACGCGCATTTTACGCACCGATCTGCCGGGCCCAGAGGGCTGGTGTGCCGCAATCCTGCACCTCCTCTGCGACTGGGACCAATACCAAAAAGGAGCCGCACCCCATGGCTGACTTTCATCAGAACGGCAATATCGCCCAATTCCATAACCTGCGCAGCCGTCCGGTTGAGGAATTGGAATATGAACTCACAACCTTTGCCCAGACCCGCAAAATCTCTCTGATCCTGCCTTGTCTTTATTCGGAACTTGAAGGCCCTGCCCTGCGCCCCATCCTCGATGAGCTGGCCCGCGTCCCCTATCTGCATCACATCGTGATCGGTCTGGATCGCGCCAATGAGGCTGAGTACCGCCATGCCCGCAGATATTTCTCCTCCCTGCCCCAAAACCACCGGGTGCTGTGGAACGACAGCCCAAGGATGCAGAACCTGGGCGCGCGTCTCGCCGAACAGGGGCTCGCCCCGCCAGAGCCGGGCAAAGGCAAAAACGTCTGGTCCTGCATCGGGTATCTTCTGGCACAGGCCGAGAGTTCGGTTGTGGCGATCCATGATTGCGACATCACCACCTATTCCAAAGAGATGCTGGCGCGGCTGGTTTATCCGGTGGCGCATCCGGCATTCTCCTATCAACTCTCCAAGGGATTTTATGCCCGCGTCGGCGGCAGCAAACTGAATGGCCGCGTCTCACGCCTGCTGGTTTCTCCGCTGCTGATCGCACTCAAACGCACAATTGGCGATCGCGACTACATCGACTACCTGCGCAGCTTTCGCTACCCGCTCTCTGGTGAAATGGCTCTGCGCGCGCCCTTATTGCCAGATCTGCGCATCCCCTCAGACTGGGGGCTGGAAATCGGCGTCCTGTCGGAGGCTTGGCGAAACTTGGGCCGCAAGGCGGTCTGTCAGGTGGAGATTGCCGACAATTACGACCACAAACACCAGTCCCTCAGCCCCGAGGACGCCTCCGCAGGGCTCAACCGGATGTCGACGGATATCTGCAAAGCCATCTTTCGCAAACTCGCCGCCGATGGCACGGTATTTACCCCCAATGTGTTTCGCACGCTAAAGGCGACCTATTATCGCTCGGCGCTCGATCTGCTGGAGGCCTATTCTCACGACGCCATCATGAATGGCTTAGACATGGACCGCCACGGCGAAGAAAAAATGGTGGAGATGTTTGCCAATAACATCATGAGCGCAGGGCAGGTGTTTCTGGACAACCCCCATGAAACCCCCTTCATCCCGAATTGGAACCGTATCCATTCCGCCAATCCGAGCTTCCTTGCGGACCTCAAAGCCGCCGCCCTCGCGGATGAGGCGGACTACGCCCCGGAATGATCCGGGGCGCAGACCTGTCGATGTGATCACCCAAACGCGGGGTGATAGGCGACCTCTCCCTGCGGGATGTCACCGCGCAAAGCCCGCGCCATGAAATACGCCGCAGGCACGCCCGGCAATACCAGCTCTGCTCGCGCGGCAAACCCGAAGCGTGCGTAATAGGCAGGCTCTCCCAGCAAAACCACGCCAGCGGCGCCCGCTCGTTCAAGGTGCTCAAGCCCTGCGCGGATCAGCGCAGATCCAATCCCCTGCCCTTGCCGCGCTGGCAATACAGACACCGGCCCGAGCCCCAGCCAGCCCAGATCCTCACCAGAGATGGTGACGGGTGAAAAGGCCACATGGCCAAGGATCTCCCCCGCCTCCTCGGCAACCAACGACAGCTGCAAGGCCCCCGCGTCACGCAACCGTTGCACGATCATTGGCTCGCTGCCATCCCCATGTGGATGATCTGCAAAGGCCACAGCCGTCAGATCATGTATCGCGGCCTCATCTCCGCGTCTTTCCTGTCGAATATGCACTCAAAACCCTTTCTTCTAACTCCAAATATCCCGGGGAGCGCGAGGGGCTGGCCCCTCGCATACCCACACGAGCATGAGAGAGCCGCCCCCCACGCTCCCCCTCACGTCATCGATTGTCCAACTGTGATCGCACCGAACGTCGCCCCTTGTCTGAGATCCGATAAGGGCTGGAGCACTTGCTCTCCACAAGCCGCTTACGCCGGAGTTTCTGAAAGATCTCGAGCGTGCAATTGGTCAGGATCAGCCCGTCACGGGTATAGCAGATCACCTCAGTGACCCGACCATTGGCGGCGCGTTCATAAAGGATGCGCCCACCCTGCGCCAACGCGTGCAACACGCGCTGTTCGTTTTTGGAAATATTCATTGAATGTTGCCTGTGATTGAACCACGTCAAACCGGCACGCGCAGGCCAAAGCGCCGCGCCTGCGCGGGTGTGACAGGTCTCGGATGAGCCGAACCTGTCAGCGGGTGGTTGCAATCTCCAACATCAACAATTCCCTAGTCTGGAGGGGCATTTGCCCTCTCGTATCACCGCAAGGGCCCCTGTCTCAACCCTGATTGGTGATCCAGCGACACTGATAGGGCGCTAGTGTGATCTCTGCATCGCTGGCAAACGCCTCAGTCGACAACAGATCCCGCCAATGCTCGCCTTCAATCAGGTTCAGCGCACCGGGCGGCAAAATCACCGCCTCTCCGCTCACGTTATGCAACGCAAAAATCGACTGCGCCCGGTCCAAAGACTGCCGCCACAGGGCAAACACCCGATCATCCAACTGCAATGTGAACTGCGTGGCATTGGGGTGAAATGCTGCCTGTTTTGCCCGGATCTTTAGCCGCTCAGACAGGACCATCAACACCCGCGACTGATCGCTTTGTGCATCTGCAAGGCGGGTTTTTAACTCCGGATAATCCCATCGATGCCGGTTGATCGCCCGGTTCATACCACGCCGCTCAACCGCTTCATGATCATTCGCCGTCGCAAGCATCGCATGGATATAAAACGCCGGAATACCCTCAAGCCCCATCGGGATCGTCTGCGCGCAGATAAACCGCTCCACTTTCGACCCTTCACCTCCCTCAAACGTGCGGCTCAACGCATCAAAATAGGTGCAATTCACCTCATAAGGGGCCTCACCGCCACCGGGCAGACTGCGCATCGAGACCAGACCACCGCCGGCCCGCACACAGTCAATCATCTGATCGATCTCGCCTTGTGGGAGCACGCCCTCCGCAGGGCGCATGCCGATCCCGTCGTGGCTTGCAGTGAAGTTCAGATAAGCACAGCCCAAAGGCGCTGGCGGCATCGCGCGCGCCCACTTCAGCAAATACCGGGCCGACCCTGCCATCATTGCATGCAGGATCAGCGGTGGCAGCGGAAAATTATAAACCACATGCGCTTCATTGCGATTTCCAAAATAGCTGAGGTTTTCAGCGCGCGGCACGTTGGTTTCGGTCAACAGAACCACCGTCTCCGTCGCGTAATCCGCCAATAGCCGCAGCAGTTGAACGATCGCGTGGGTTTCAGCCAAATGGATCGAAGATGTCCCCACCTGTTTCCAGATAAACGCCACCGCATCGAGCCGGACAATCCGCACCCCCTGATCGATATGCAAACGGATAATGCGCAGGATCTCCAGCAGCACCTCGGGGTTTTCAAAATTCAGATCGACCTGATCGTGACTGAAGGTACACCAGACATGTTTCGGACCACTGGAGGTCGCCACCTCCTGCAGCAATGGGGTTGTGCGCGGACGCACCACGGCGCTTAGATCGTCTTCTGGCAAGGCCTCGTAAAAGAACCGATCAAATGGTGCCTGCTCCTGCCGATAAGCATTGAACCACGGGCTCTGCGACGACACGTGATTAAGCACCATATCCGACATCAAATGAAACGCGCCGCCAATGCGGCGAATGTCGGCCCAGTCACCAAGCTCCGGGTTCACCTTGCGGTAATCCGTCACCGCAAACCCATCATCAGAGGTAAATGGAAAAAACGGCAGGACATGCACCCCATTCACCACGCCCTTCATATTGGTCAGCAGAAAGTCGTGCAGCAAATCCAGCGGCTTATGCGCACCGTCCCGAATAGAGTTGCCATAGGTGATCAGCAGTGCATCGCCTTCGGACCAGAGCGAATTACCGGGCGCGCGCGGGCGTTTGCGCCGGTGGGTGCCTTCGGGCCAAAAGGCCTCGACCACTTTTGAGCCGAGGATTTCAGCGTCCAGATCCGGATAGATCCGGTGTAAGAGTTGCGACAGTCTCGCAGCAAAGGACGTGGCCATCATTCTCCCTCTCTGCACGCGCGCGCAGCATGTCCCCAATCTGCGCCAACCCATGCAGGCGCGTTTCAATCCTATGAGCCACAAATCGCTCGGGCAAATTCTGCGCCTCAGAAACCGAGCCCGCACAGCGTATTTGACCAATTTACGGGCATATTCCGCGCAACCTGGCCTATCTGCGCTATTCTCAGCATGAAGCCCCTATCTCGACCAGCCCGGCGCTCACGTCACGGGGCTTGATTGGCAGCTTCGTTAGCGTTAACGATAGCCGCGAGTGATAGCGGTACCAGCTTCGGTGCCGTGCCCGGAAACCCAACCGGAGTTATTGGCAAATGACCCTTAAGATCGCGATCAATGGATTTGGCCGGATTGGCCGCAACGTGCTGCGCGCGCTGTTGGAAAACGACACCACCGACGTCGAAGTGGTGGCAATCAACGACCTCGCGCCCCCCGCCACCCAAGTTCACCTGCTGAAATTCGACAGCGTGCATGGCCGCCTCAACGCCGATGTCACGGTCGAGGGCGACACGATGAAAGTGGGCCGTCATGAAATTCGCCTGACCGCGATCCGCAACCCCGAAGAGCTGCCGTGGTCTGATGTGGATATCGCCTATGAATGCACCGGCCTCTTCACCAGTCGTGAAAAAGCGGCCATGCATCTGAAGAACGGCTCCAAACGGGTGCTGATCTCTGCACCGGGCACCGAGGTCGACCGCACCGTGGTCTTTGGCGTCAATGACCAAGACCTCACCGCAGATGATATCGTGGTCTCCAATGCGTCCTGCACCACCAACTGCCTCGCACCGGTGGCAAAGGTGCTGGACGATGCCTTTGGCATCAAGACGGGCTATATGACCACAATCCACGCCTACACGGGCGACCAGCCGACCCATGACACAACCCACAAGGATCTCTACCGCGCCCGCGCGGCAGCATTGTCGATGATCCCGACCTCCACGGGCGCAGCGCGGGCCATTTCCCTCGTGCTGCCGCACCTGAAGGGTCGCCTCGAAGGTTCCGCCATCCGCGTGCCCACCCCGAATGTCTCGGTTGTGGACCTGACCTTCCAACCCGAGCGCGCCGCTTCTGTTGAGGGGATCAATGCCGCCATTGAGGCCGCCTCAAAAGAGGGTCCGCTCAAGGGTGTCCTCGGCTACGAGGAGGCGCCGCTGGTCTCCATCGACTTCAACCACGACAAACGCTCCTCGATCTTTGCCGCACCACAAACAGCCGTGACCTCCGAGGGTCTGGTGCGCTTGGTCAGCTGGTATGACAACGAATGGGGCTTTTCCAACCGGATGATCGACACCGGTCGCGCCATGGGCAAATTTCTCTGACCCAAACCGGGCAGGACATTCATAACAAAAGGGCCACAGCAGATGCGGTGGTCCTTTTTTTCGAGTTCTTCTAACCAAAAATATCCCGGAGCGCGAGGCAGAGCCTCGCATCCCAAAGCTGACATCAGCGCAAGGTGTCAGATCCGGAAAATCGGCTGCAACAGGCGCGGCACAAAAGAGCGGAACCGCAGCGATGCATCGGTCGCCGCCAGGCAGATACAGGCAGGACCGTCCTCGGCGATCGGCTCATGCTCCAGATCACCATCGGCCACCTCCACATCTCCAACGCCAAAGCGGCCCGTCTCATCCCGAAACGCCCCCTGTAGAACCATGGTCAGTTCCAGCCCGTTGTGACCGTGATCCGGCACCCCTTGCCCGCCGGGAATGTAAAGCAGGCGCACACTGCCGCTGCGGTCGTGATCCAAGATCATCTGCCGCACCCCTAGACCCAAAGGCTTCCATTTGGGGGGCAGACCGCCCAGCGCTTCCATAACCGGGGCCGGGAAAATACCTGAGCGATCATAGCGTTGTTCAAGGGCGACCGGGTCGTCCAACGCATCAAACAACCGCCCCTTGAGATCAGAAGACACCTCCGTTACCGGCATGTCATCCAAAAGTGCGCCGCCCAATGTCTCATGCGCGCCAAGCCGGGCGCGACATTCGTCACACATGGACACATGCGCTGCCACCACCAGCGAAAAAGCCTTCGTCAGGCTTCCCGCCGCATAGGCGATCAGCAACTCATCAGGGATGTGGTGCGTAATGCCCGTCATTTGCGTTCCGTTCCCTTCAACTCGTGACGCAGTTTTTCCAGCCCCAGCCGGATGCGCGATTTGATGGTGCCCAGCGGCAGGCCTGTTTCGGCCCTGATCTCCGCATGGGTCAACTCGCCCAGATAGGCGCGTTCCACCATGTCACGCTGCGCGGGCTTCAATGTCTTTAATGCCGCGCGCAAAGCCTGCGTTTCCTGTTCCAGCGCCACCACTTGTGACGCGTCATCCTCTGTATCCTCGACCGGCTTCAGTTCTTCCGGCACCGGTCGCTTTTCCTTGCGCAATATGTCGATTTGCCGGTTGCGGGCGATCTGGTAGATCCACGCAGAGACCTGCGCGCGACCGGGGTCAAACATATGCGCTTTGCGCCAGACCGTGAGCATCACGTCCTGCACAATGTCTTCCGCCTGCGCAGGCGGCAGCCCCGAGCGGCAAATGACGCCTTTGAGACGGGGCGCAAAATGGTCGAACAGACGACCAAAAGCCACCTTGTCCCGCTGATCGCGCACCGCCAGCATCCAGACCGTCGTCTCGGAATATGCCTCGCCTGTCACTCTGTCGCTCTCCCGGCAACTGCTTGTGCCCTCGCTCACCCTAGCGGGCGCGACGGGGGCTTCAAGGCTGTCATCGCAAAGAGCGTCAGGAGCTTCAAACATAATTCCACTACGCGCCGGAGATGGAGCTGGATCACAAAAAATCTGCGCCATCGCAAAATCAGCGCATACCCCGACATATTTTTCCGCTTTTTTGATCCGATCTCCTGCCTCGCCTCGTAAGCTCATGAAAACCGATGGAGAATACATGTCCTTTGATGCCCTGCCCTCTCAGCGCCGCCGGATCGCCATTGTCGGCGGTGGCATATCCGGTCTGGCCGCCGCATGGCTCCTTGGTCCACGTCATGACGTGACCATGTTTGAGTCTTCCGCGCGGCTTGGCGGGCATGCACGCACGGTAATGGCAGGCATTCGCGGCGATCAGCCAGTGGATACCGGGTTCATCGTCTTCAACTATGTGAACTACCCGCATCTGACGCGCATGTTCAACGCGCTGGATGTGCCGGTGGTGCGCAGTGACATGTCCTTTGGCGCAACCATCCAGAACGGTGCGGTGGAATACGGGCTGAAGGATATGGGGGCATTGTTTGGTCAGCGCCGCAACCTTGGCCGGCCCGCGTTTTTTGGCATGGTGCGCGATATCCTGCGTTTCAACGCCCGCGCCGAGAGCGTGGCCCGTGATGACAGCACCACCATTGGCGAGATGGTGCAGGAACTGTCTCTGGGCGATTGGTTCCAGCGCTATTACCTGATGCCGATTTGCGGCGCGATCTGGTCCACCCCTCCCGAAGAGATTCGCGCATTCCCAGCCCGCTCTTTGGTGCGGTTTTTTCGCAATCACGCTCTGCTTTCGGCCTCGGGTCAGCATCAGTGGTGGACGGTCAAAGGTGGCAGCCGCGAATACGTCCGCCGCCTGACCCAACATCTGCAAAAGATCGGCGTGGATCTACGTGCAGCCTGCCCGGTGCAATCGGTCGAGCGCACTGAGGATGGCGTCACCCTGCGCCTATCCGAGGGGCGTGTGGAGGGTTTTGACGAGGTAATCTTCGCCTGCCATTCGGATGATGCCCTGCGCCTGCTGGCCCGTCCCACGCCACAGGAACAGGCCACCCTCGGGGTAATGCGCTATCAGGACAATCACATGATCCTGCACCGGGATGCGGGCCAGATGCCCCACCGCCGCGCCTGCTGGTCCTCTTGGGTCTATAAGGCAGATCAGCGTGACAACCGCCCGGCGATTGGCGTCACCTATTGGATGAACCGCTTGCAGAACCTGCCGGAAAATGACCCGCTGTTTGTCTCTCTCAACCCGGTGCAGGACGTAAACCCAAAGCTGATCTATGACGATAAAACCTTTCGCCACCCGGTGTTTGATCGCGCTGCGATCCGGGCACAGGGGGCGGTGCAGGCGATGCAGGGGCAGAACCACACATGGTTTGCGGGAGCCTATCTGCGCCACGGTTTCCATGAGGACGGCTTTGCCAGCGCAGTGCGGGTCGCACGTGGCATCGACGCCCTCTATCAAAGCAACCGCGACGCGGCAGAGATGCTCGCATGAGCACGCCCGGCGACCATACCACACACTGGCCGCAATATCTGGCGGGCACCACCACCCATGCGAGACGTGGCGGCATCCAAAATGCCTTTCGCTACGGGGTGGACTATGTGCTGCTCGACCCAAACTCGCCCCGGGGGCCACTGCTGTTTTCTCGCAATCGCTGGAATCTCGCCTCCGTCATGGATCGCAATCACGGCGGCGCCCCAAAACAGGGACGCGGGCTGACGTGGGCCAAAGAGGTCTTTGAGCACGCAGGGCTTGCTCCGGACGACCTAACCATCCTGCTGCTGACGCAACCCAGTTTCCTTGGCTATATCTTCAACCCCGTGAGCTTTTGGCTCGCCTATGACGGCGATGACCTGCGCGCGGTGATCGCAGAGGTCTCAAACACCTTTGGCGACCGTCACAGTTATCTCTGCGCGCAGCCCGATTTTGCGCCGATCACGGCCAAAACCTACCTGACGGCGCAGAAAATCTTTCACGTCTCCCCCTTTCAGGAGGTCGCGGGCGCGTATCGGTTTACCTTTGATATAACTAAGACACGGATCGCCATCCGCATCGCCCATGAAAACGGCGCGGAGGGCGTGATCGCCACTTTGGTGGGCGATGTGCACGACCTGAACAACGCCCGCCTGATCAAAGCCAGCCTGCGCCGCCCGCTCGGCGCGCTGCGCACTGTTGCGCTGATCTACTGGCAGGCCCTGAAACTCAAACTCAAGGGCGCGCGCTATAGAAGACGCCCGCTTCCGCCCGAACAGGAGGTAAGCTGATGCTGTTCATTACCAACCGCGTGAAACGCGATTTTCTCGACAGTTGCGCCCGGACCCGACGGGGCAGCCTGCGGCTGATCACCCCCGAAGGCGAAACATATGATTTTGGTCAGGGTGAACCGGCGGCCGAGATGCAGGTCAACGACTGGGGCGTGGTGACCGCTCTGGCCTCTCGCGGGGACATCGGGTTGGGGGAAACCTATGTGGCCGGGCTGTGGGAGACACCGTCGATTGAGGCCGTGACGCAAGTGGCGCTCCTGAACCTCGACTATCTTGAGGCCTTTGCCTACCCGAGCCGCCTTGCCACACTGAAGTTTCGCCTCGTGGACCGCATCCTGCGCGCCAATTCCCGTGCCGGGGCCAGCCGCAATATCAAGGCGCATTATGACGTCGGCAATGAGTTCTACCAACTCTGGCTCGATGAAAGCATGACCTATTCTTCGGCCCTGTTTGCCCCCGGTGACAAGACACTGGAGGATGCGCAACACCGCAAATACGACCGCATCCTGAACCGCGCCAGCGATGCCGAACGCATTCTGGAGGTCGGGTGCGGCTGGGGCGGGTTTGCGGAGCGCGCCGCGGATCGCGGACGCCATGTGACCGGCATCACCATTTCCCCGAGCCAACACGGGTTTGCCGATGCACGCCTTGATGGGCGTGCGGAAATCCAGCTCTGTGACTATCGCGATACCAAGGGCAAATTCGACGGCATCGTCTCGATCGAGATGATCGAAGCCGTGGGAGAGCGTTACTGGCCGCAGTATTTCGAGATGCTGAAGGATCGTCTGGCCGAGGGCGGTCGCGCCGTGGTGCAGGCAATCACCGTGCCGGATGCCTATTTCGACATCTACCGCAAGGGATCGGACTATATCCGCCAATATACCTTTCCCGGCGGTATGTTGTTGTCGGATGCCATGATCGCGCATCACGCCGCCAAGGCGGGGCTGAAGGTCACCGACAACTTTGGCTTTGGTCAGGACTACGCCCGCACCTGCCGGATGTGGTCAGAGCGCCTGAGTGCGGCCTCGGACAAGGTGCTCGGTCTGGGCTATGATCAGGGGTTCCTGCGCAACTGGCAATTCTACCTGCAGATCTGCGCGGCATCCTTTGAGACCCGCCAGACCGATGTGGTGCAGGTGGAGCTGACCCATGCGACCTGAGACCGGCCTTGCGACAGTGCTCTCGCTCATTGCAGTGCTATCGATGCTGGCGGCGCTGTCCCTTGCCGCGCCGCTGTTTGCAAGCCCCAGTCCCACCGGTCTAAAGGCGCCAGTGCAGTTGGGTCAGGCCACGCTGCGGTTTCTGGGGTTTGAGATCTATACGGCGACCCTTCATACCGAAGGGGCGGAGCGGTTCGGCTGGGACCAGCCTCTGTCACTGCGGCTGGATTACGCGCGCGGGTTCTCCGATCAGGAACTCCTGCAGGGCACTGAAAAAGAGCTTCAGCGCATCGAAGGGGCACAGCCGGATCAAGCGGTGATGCTGCAGAAGCTCGCCACCTGCTTTCGACCGGTCACAGCCGGGGACAACTACGTCGCAATCGCAACGGCCCCAAATACGGTCGAGATGCGATTGAATGGTCAACGTATCTGCCGGGTCTCGCATCCTGACCTGCGCCGGCGTTTCCTCGGGATCTGGCTGTCACCCAACAGCCGTTCTGCACGGCTGTCGGCACAGTTGCGGGGTGAATAGACATGAAATGGCGGGTCAGCACATATGCGCTGATGCTGGCTGCGGCTGGCCTGCCGCTCTATATCCATTTGCCGCGCTACGCGACCGGCGAGCTAGGGATGAGCCTTGCGACCCTTGGCGTGATTCTTGCAGGTATCCGGGTGATGGATTTTGCCCAAGACCCCGCATTGGGCTGGTTGGTGGATCGCTACCCGGACAAAAAAACCACCTTTGCGACCTGTGCCGCGCTGGGAATGGCGCTGGGATTTGTGATGCTTTACACGCTGCGCCCCGACGGCGGCGGGCTATGGTGGTTCATCGCAGCACTGGCACTGGTGTTCACCTCCTATAGCCTTGGAACCATTCTGTTTTACGGTCAAAGCGCGGCCCTTGCGGCACAAACCGATGGGCTGATCCATCTGGCCGGTTACCGCGAGGCGGGCACATTGGGTGGCATCATCCTTGCGGCCAGCGCGCCTGCCGTTCTGGTGATGCTGGGGGCCACGGGCAGCGGCTATGCGGCCTTTGGTGTGCTGCTGGCCGGTGTGTGCCTGATCGCACTCTGGTTCAGCCGCCCGCTCTGGCGTGTCTCGGCTCCTGCGCAGTCTCCACTGTCGCTTGCCGAGTTGCGGGCTTCTGGCGGGCTTGGTCTTCTGGCGCTGGCCTTTGTCAATGCGCTGCCGGTGGCGATCACCTCGACGCTGTTTTTGTTCTTTGTCGAAGACCGGCTTGGGCTGCCTGATTTGGCAGGGCCGTTCCTGATCCTGTTCTTTGTAGCTGCGGGCCTGTCAGTGCCTGTCTGGACGCGCGCAGCGACACAACATGGCGCGGCCCGCACGTTGATTGCCGCCATGTGCCTTGCGATCCTCGCCTTTATCGGCGCTGCACTCCTGCCTGCGGGGGCTGCGATCGGCTTTGCCCTGATCTGTCTCGGCTCTGGTGCCGCCCTGGGCGCGGATATGGTCATCCTGCCCGCACTCTTTGCAGGCGCTCTGGACCGCGCGGGGCTTCAGGCAGGGCGTGCCTTCGGGCTTTGGTCCTTTGCTGCGAAACTTGCCTTGGCGAGCGCCGCCATCCTGCTGCTGCCGCTACTGGAACTGAGCGGCTATCGCCCCGGTACCGACAACTCTGAGGCCGCGCTGATGGCGCTCACCCTCGGCTATGCGGTTCTGCCTTGTCTCATCAAATGCGCCGCCATTGCGCTAGCGCTGCAACTCCCCCGTGAAGAGGTCCATGTATGAAACTTCTCCTCGGCATCACTATCCTCGTGCTGCTTTTGTTGCTGTTGCGCCCCGGACTGGGTTTTCGCGCACAGCGCCCGTCTGATTACACCAAAACCGGCCCCGCCTTTGACATACGCAAACACCTGAACGGACGCTTCATTTCAGAGGGGATGATCTATGGGCCGACCGGGCGCGTGGTGTCCCGGTTCGTGGCGGAGATGAATGGCACATGGGATGGCACCAGCGGCACGCTCACGGAGGATTTCACCTATGCAGGCGGTGGCACACAGGCGCGCAAATGGATGCTGGAGATCGGCGAAGACGGTGCGTTTGCCGCCACGGCGGAAGACATTATCGGCACGGGCGCGGGCCAGCACGCGGGCGCGACCGTGCGGTTATCCTACCGCATTCGCCTGCCCGAGGACGCTGGCGGGCATGTGTTGGATGTCACCGACTGGATGTATCTGATGGAAAACGGCACGATTATGAACCGCTCCGAGATGCGTAAATTCGGCATAAAGGTCGCCGAACTGATTGCCACCATCCGCCCTGCGCCGGACGCCGCCTCCGAGGTGACGCCATGAGAGTTCAAGGTCAGACATGGTGGATCATTGGCGCTAGCGAAGGCCTTGGGCGCGCGCTCGCCGAGGCGCTGGATCAAGAGGGCGCATCCTTGATCTTGTCGGCCCGCAGCAAGGACCGACTAAGCGCGCTTTGCGACAGATTGCGCGATGCACAGGCGCTGCCCATGGATGTGACAGACGCCCGCTCCGTCCTTGCCGCGTCAGAAGCTGCGAGCGATGCTGATGGCGTGATTTACTGCGCCGGGCTTTATGATCCGATGACCGTGCAGGATTGGGAGCCAGAAGCGGCAGAAGCCATCTGTGAGGTTAATTTTATGGGCGCGATGCGCGTGATGGGGCGTGTTGCACCCCGAATGGCCCGCCG
Organism: Tritonibacter mobilis F1926; assembly: GCF_000376545.2. NCBI lineage: Bacteria > Pseudomonadati > Pseudomonadota > Alphaproteobacteria > Rhodobacterales > Paracoccaceae > Tritonibacter > Tritonibacter mobilis. The sequence goes on along the minus strand of NZ_CP015230.1, from coordinate 372,461 downwards.
TGGACATGGCCACATTGCGCTGATTGGCTCGCTCGCTGGGTTTACCGGTCTGCCCGGTGCCATAGGCTATGGCGCTTCCAAGGCCGCAGTGATGCATCTGGGCGAGAACCTGCACCGCGACCTGCGCGACACCAATGTCAAAGTGCAGGTGATCAATCCGGGCTTTATCAAAACTCGGCTCACGGCCAAGAACAATTTTAAGATGCCGATGATCCAAACCCCGGAAGAGGCTGCGGCCTGCTGCATGAAAGCGCTGCGCTCCAACCGGTTTCAAAGCTCCTTTCCCGCGCCCTTTTCATGGGTGTTTCGCATCGCAGCGCATCTGCCCCGTAAATGGGTCACGAGGTTGATATGATGGACCCGCGCAACGTGGTGATTTTTGGCGCATCCGGTGGCATTGGCCGCGCCTTGGTGGAGGCTTATGCGGGCAAAGCAGCGGTCGAGAGCGTGCATGCGGTTTCGCGTGGAGGGAACGCTGCTTTTGCGGTTGACCCGTCAGCGGAGGACAAGATCAGCCAGCATCGGGCGGATATCACCTCAGAAAGCGATCTTGAGGCATTGGCCGCGCAGGTCGGCACGCCGGATATGGTGATCCTTGCGACGGGTATTCTGACGGACCCTGATACCGGGCTCACACCAGAAAAGAGCTATCGCCAGCAAGAGATGGCCGCGTTCGAGCAAGTGTTTCGCATCAACACCTTTGGGCCTGCTTTGGTCGCCAAACATTTCCTTGGGCGAATGCCGCGGGAGGGGCGGTGCGTCTTTGCGGCTCTGGCGGCGCGGGTGGGGTCGATCAGCGACAATGGGTTGGGCGGCTGGCACGCCTATCGCGCCTCAAAGGCGGCGCTGTGCATGTTGATGCGCAACTACGCCATCGAGATTGCACGCAAGAACCGCGATGCCATTTGTGTCTGTTTGCATCCCGGAACCGTGGACACCGCGCTCTCTGCGCCGTTCCAGAGCAACGTGCCCGACGGCAAGCTGTTCACACCAGAATATTGCGCACAATGTCTGATGTCCGTCATCGCCGGGCTGAAACCACATGACAGCGGCAAACAGTTTGATTGGGCTGGAAAAGAAGTCCCCGCCTGAACCATCTCCCTATCCGCCGCAGGTCCGCGCTGCCTTGCACCTTGGGGCGGTTCCGGCGACACTCTGCACGAGGTAACGCGCAATCTGGCGGCCTAGGGAGAGACCCATCCATGTTGAAATCTGTCCGCCTGCGCCTGCTCATTATGGCGCTGCTGCCGCTTATCGTTCTGATGCCGCTCCTGATGGTCGTAGCGATGGCGAGGTGGAATGCGGATTACGATAAGATACTGATTGCAAAGGTAGAAAGCGACCTTCGTATTGCCGAGCAATATCTCGGCCATCTGCAAAGCAACTCTGCCCGCGCGCTTCAGGGCATTGCGCAATCCGCCCGGATTGCGGGCGTTTTGTCCAGCGGCTCTGATGCGACCGAGGCATTTCTGAGCGAAAGCCAAGAGAGCCTGAACCTCGATTTTCTACATCTGTTGCGTGGCGATGCATTGACCGAAGCCAAGGAAAAATGGCCGGTGATCTTTGAGGCGGCAGCCGGGCGGATGGCCTCGGAGATAGATATCTTTTCCGCCGAGGATCTGGCGGCGCTTTCTCCGGCATTGGCCAAACAAGCCCGGATCGAGCTGATCGACACAGAAGCCGCCGCCCCTGCCGATCACACGGTCGAGGATCGCGGCATGGTGGTTCACACCGCCGCACCTGTGCGCGTCAACGGGGAGGTCAGCGTGCTGGTGGGTGGTTTGCTTCTCAATCGCAACCTCGACTTTATCGATACGCTGAATGAGCTGGTCTACCTGCAAGGCGTGTCGAACGCCGGGCGGCAAGGCACCGCGACGCTGTTTTTATCCGACACGCGGGTCTCTACCAATGTGCGCCTGTTTGAAGATGTGCGCGCGCTGGGTACGCGGGTTTCTGTCGCCGTGCGCGACGCGGTACTCGGCGAAGGGCGCACGTGGCTCGACAGTGCCTTTGTCGTCAATGATTGGTATATCTCGGGCTATATGCCGATCAGCGACAGCTTTGGAAAACGTGTTGGCATGCTCTACGTGGGCTTTCTGGAAGCGCCCTACAAGAACGCCAAGCGCGCAGCTTATTGGACCGTCGTGGGGGCCTTTGTACTGGTGATCGCCCTGACCGCTCCGCTGTTTTTGTGGCTGGCCAAGGGGATCTTTGCGCCGCTTGAACAAATGACCCGCACCATGGCGCGGGTTGAACGTGGCGATCTAACGGCGCGCAATCAGACCCCTTCGCGCGGGGATGAGATCGGCCAGGTGGCCAACCATCTGAATACATTGCTCGACCAGGTGCAGGAACGCGACCGGCGCCTGCGCAACTGGGCCGGAGAGTTGAACACCCGCGTCGAGGAACGTACCAAAGAATTAAAAATCGCCAATGAGAAACTGGAGGAGACCTTCCGCCAGCTTGTGATGAGCGAAAAGCTCGCCTCAATTGGCGAAATCACCGCCGGTGTTGCCCATGAGATCAACAATCCGGTGGCCGTGATTCAGGGCAATGTGGATGTGATGCGGATGACGCTGGGCGAGGCCGCTGAACCTGTGCGCACTGAGCTGGACCTGATCGACAATCAGGTGATGCGGATCGGGGCCATTGTGGGCAAACTGCTGCAATTCGCTCGCCCGTCAGAATTTGGCACCTTTGCCGAACATGTGGATGTGGCTGCGGTGGTGCGAGACTGCCTTGTGCTGGTGGATCATGTGATCTCCAAACAGGAAGTGCGGGTGCTGACGCAATTTGATGACGCGCCCTGTGTGCGTATCGACCCCGGCGAATTACAGCAGGTGGTGATCAACATTATCATCAATGCAAGTCAGGCGATGGACGGAAACGGCACGCTTGCCATCACCGTCGCAGGCGCGGAACGCGACGCGCAAATGGGCGTGGCCCTACGCATTGCCGACACCGGCCCCGGTATCCCTGCGGATCGGATCGATCATATCTTTGACCCGTTTTTCACCACCAAGCAGGGTGAGGGCACCGGGCTTGGCCTGTCGATCAGCCAGACCCTCATTCAACGCGCCGGAGGACGCATTACCGTGCGTAATCGTCGCGCGCGCGGGGCGGAATTCCTGATCTGGCTGCCCGGCCCCTCAGACGAAGATGACACCAATCAGGGGTGATCGCGGCCCCGGTTCAGACACCCCAACTGGCGCATTTGCGATCTACTGTTTTGCGCGAGACACCAAGGCGGCGGGCTGCCTCGGCGCGATTGCCGTCACAGGCATCCAGTACATGCATAATGTGGCGCTGCATCACCATATCGAGGTTTTCAACCGCCGCTGTTCCGGTCACAGATCCGGTGCCTGCGAACTCTTCGGGGAAGGCCCCGAGGATCACCGAGCGTTCGATCAGGTTGCGCAGTTCACGCACATTTCCGGGCCACGCGTAGCGCGAGAACTTCAGCAGGGTTTCTTCATCCAGCTCCAGCGCGGGCATGCCGAGGCTCAATGCGAATTGATCCATAAAGAGCGCGGCCAGCTCGACGATATCCTCGATCCGTTCCTGAAGCGGCGGCATTTCGATATTGACCACATTGATCCGGTGATAGAGATCCGCGCGGAATTTGCCTGCCGCGATTGCGTCTGGCAGGTCGGCGTTGGTGGCCAGCAGGAACCGAAGGTTCAGCGGAATATCACGTTCTGCACCAACAGGGCGTACCTTCTGGTCCTCCAACACCCGCAACAGCGCCGCCTGCACCTGTTCCGGCATCTGCGCCACCTCATCGAGGAAAAGCGTCCCACCATCAGCGTGCAGGAACAGACCGTCGCGCCGACGATCCTGCGCATCTATGACCCCAAACAGCTCTTCTGCCAGACGGTCGGGAGAGAGGCTGGCGCAGTTTACCGCAACAAAAGGCTGCTCTGCCCGGTCCGAGAGCGAATGCAACGTGCGGGCGGCGATTTCCTTTCCCGTGCCGGACGCGCCGGTAAACAGCACCGGCGTCGGCAGCGGGGCCAATCGCTGCAACATCTGGCGCACTTTTTCGATGGCCGCGGACTTGCCCAGAAGACGGCCACGCGCGCCGGATTGCTCGGCTGAAAGCTCGTGTTTCAGCAGGTAATTTTCCCGCCGCAGATACTTGCGGTCGAGGGCGCGCGCTACCGCGTTGAGGATCTGATTGGCGCGAAAGGGTTTGAGCACAAAATCCGCAATCCCGATCCTGAGTGCCTGAATGGCCGTATCGAGATCCGCATAGGCGGTCACCAGAATAGTGTCGGCAAACAGCCCCACCCGGCGCTGCTCTGCCACCCAGTCCAGACCGGTTTTCCCCGGCATGATGTTATCCAGCACGATCAGGTCGAAATGGGCCTTGTCGAGAATATCAGAGGCCTCGCGCGCAGAGGCTGCCTGTTCCACGCGTTTGCAGCGAGGTTCGAGGATCTTGGTCATGAAGTGACGCATGCCGGGTTCGTCATCAATCACGAGGATCGATGCGGACGACAGCGATTCTGAGTATTCGTCGCGGATGGTGGCGGAGACGTTCATCTGGCGCGTCAGTTCAGGCGCACGGCAGCACCGGAGTTCTGGTCCTGTGCGGAAAATCCTGCACGCTCCAGCGCAAAGTCAGCACCCACCGCGATTGCGGCAATGAGGGCAAAGCCTGTTAGCATGGCTTTCATTTCAGTCGTCCTCCGGAAGTTTTGTCGCGGTTTTCAGATAGTCTATCAGATCCTGACGATCCGTGGGGGCGGTGATGCGTTGCATCGGCATCTTGGACCCCGGAATATAGTGGTCAGGCCCTTGGTCGAACAGGGCATCAATGGTCTCGTCCGTCCAGATCAGGTCGGATTGCAGCAATGTCCGGGAATAGCGGTAACCCGGCAGGCTGCCCGCCGCGCGCCCGAACAGACCTGCCAGGTGTGGGCCGGCCCGGCGCTGCCCGGCATCGTTGAGGTCGTGACAGATGGAGCATTTGCGCATGAACTGGCGCTCGCCGTTGCTCATGGTTTCGGGGGCTTGCAGAAAACTGCGTGTCTCGTTTCCTGCGGCCTGATGGCTGTCCATCAGCGCAATCGGCCAGCCATAGATCACATCGTGAATGCCTCCGGCCCAGATGCGGCTGCCATCGCGCGAGAACGCCAATGCCCAGACCGGCCCCTCGCGCATCGCCCTGAAATCGCGGGCAATGGTCCAATTACGAGTGTCGATCATCATGATGTAGCCATGACCGTCGCCAACCGCGATCTGCTGACCTTGCGCATGATAGGCCAAGGCGAGGATCGGGCGGCGATCGAGGGTGAAATCGGCGATCTGCGCGCCGGTTTCCATATCGATCACCCGTGTGCCGCCATCCACCGCGCCATAGGCAAGCCAGCCCTCTTGCGACAGCACCAGACGGTTGATGCCAAACCCCTGTTCGGCCAAAAGCCGGGGGGTGGCGTCGGGCGTGTCATAGACCTGCACCTGCCCGGTCATGGTCGCGGCAAACAGGCGCCCTTTGGCATCAAAGCGCACATCGTTGACACCTGCGCCCACGGTGATCTGCTGCCCGGCACCGCCGTTCAGCGACCAAAGACCGATGGTGCCGTCCCAACTGGCTGAGGCCAGAAACGCCCCATCCAACGAGACATCCAGCGCGCGGATCTTGCCCGCATGACGCCCGATGTCCTGCGGCTGTCCCTGCTGCCAGCGATAGATCGCAAAATCATCGCCACCGCTGAACAGCGCCCCACGCGGGCCAAAGATCACCGCGGCGGTGGCCGCGTCATGGGCCTCCAACCACGTAGGTCTGCCCTCCTGCCAAATGGCAGCGGTATTGTCGAAACTGGCGCTGGCCACGCGATCCGCATCATCCACGGCAAGCGCCATGATTGGCCCACCGTGTCCTTTGAGGGTCACAAATTCCTCTGCCCCCGCGCCCCAGACGGGCGCAGCACAGAGGGCAAGGCTCAGCGCCAGTCGCCGCATCACGTCACTCCGCCGGGGTGGCGCCTGTGTTTTCAGCCTTGGCGCGCTCTTTCTCCTGCACTTCCTCAAGCCAGATCGAGTGGTGCTGATGCGCCCAAGCCTCATCCACCTCGCCAGAGCCCATGGCGTCATAAGCGCCTTCCATGCCAAGCGTGCCGATATAGATATGCGCGATGATGATCGCCATCAGCACAAAGGCGACGATTGCGTGCCAAAGCTGGGCAAGCTGCATCTCCTCTTGCGGGGCAAGCTCGGTGGGCAAGACGCCGTAGCCAAGCCACTGCGGGATGCCGGTGTCATTGAGGAGGGCAAAGGTCTTGGCAAAGAGCGGCAGTTCAAACGGGAACAGCAGCGACAGGCCGGAGACGGAGATGGAGGCCCCGAACAGGATGACCGACCAGAAAATCACCTTTTGACCGGCGTTGAACTTCTTTGCGGGGGGGTGTTTCTTGCCGATGATGCCACCGAATTGCTTGATCCAGACCAGATCGAGCTTGTTCGGGATGTTATGCGCAACCCACATGACAAACACCAAAATGAGCGCCAGCATGAAGGCCCAAGAGACGGAATTGTGAATCCATTTGGAGCCGATGAGCAGCACCGAATTCACGTCCTTGCCAAGATACGGCTGGATCGCCACCCGGCCAAAGAGCGTCAGAAGCCCCGTCAGACCAAGCAGGATGAAAGATCCGGCAAGGGTCCAATGGGTCATCCGCTCGACAAAGGCAAAGCGGGTCACTGTGCGTCCGGTCTTTTCTGCATCGACCCGCACACGGCCCCGTAGCAGGAAAAATACTGCCAGCGCAGCAATCGTGCCCAGCAAGAGCCAGCCCCCATATTGCCGCAACGGGCCCGCCCGGAACGAGAGCCAGTTCATGCCACCGTCCTGCACCAGAACCGTGGCCACATCGCCCCCGGCAGAGACGCGAATATCAGCGGAATTGTAGCGCAACGCCCGCCAGAGTTCGGGATCGGACTGGCCACCAAGGGTGCCCAACTGCTGATCAATCCCGGCAGCAATCTCAGGGTTCCCGGTCGCGTCGCTGCGGAAACTGTCGTCCAGCGCCTCGCCGCGTTGCCGCGCGAGAATGTCCTCAAGTGTCTGCGCCCCACCGGTGGCGGAGCGATCAGGTGCCACGGGGTTTGCGTCCTGCGCATGGGCAGACAGGCCACAGAGCAGGGCCAGTTTAAGGACGAATACGAAAATCAGGCGCGGCATGGATGGACCTCCCGTTGAGCCGGATTTGATAAAATGAATCAGTCGCATAGCGGAAGGGGCCCGCCACAATGGCGGGCCGCCTCCCGGTGTAGGCGTATTGGGATCAAAAGTGGGCGTCAGCCGCCCTTTTGATCGTAAGCGGTTCCCCAGCCCCAAGCGCCGGAGCCAAAGCCACGGGCCACCACACGCTCGCGGTAGACAGCGGAGACGGTGTCGCCATCGCCTGCCAAAAGCGCCTTGGTGGAGCACATCTCGGCGCAGATCGGCAATTTGCCTTCTGCGATCCGGTTGCGCCCGTACTTCTGGAACTCGGCCTGAGAGTTGTTTTCCTCAGGACCACCGGCGCAGAAGGTACATTTGTCCATCTTGCCGCGAGAGCCGAAGTTGCCCGCCTGCGGATACTGCGGTGCCCCAAAGGGACAGGCGTAGAAGCAGTAGCCACAGCCAATGCAGAGGTCCTTGGAGTGCAGAACCACCCCGTCCTCGGTCTGGTAGAAACAGTCCACCGGGCAGACCGCCATGCAGGGTGCATCGGAACAATGCATGCAGGCGACCGAGATCGACCGTTCGCCGGGCTTGCCATCATTGATGGTCACAACACGGCGACGGTTGATGCCCCAAGGGACTTCGTGCTCGTTCTTACAAGCGGTGACGCAGGCGTTGCACTCGATGCAGCGTTCGGCGTCGCACAGGAATTTAGCTCGTGCCATATGTCCGTCTCCTTACGCTGGCATGATTTTGCAGAGGGTGGCTTTGGTCTCTTGCATCTGAGTGACCGAGTCATAGCCATATGTCTGCGCGGTGTTGGTGCTTTCGCCCAGCACATAGGGATCCGCACCGTCGGGATATTTGTCCCGCAGGTCCTTGCCCTGGAAGTGCCCGCCAAAGTGGAACGGCATGAAGGCAACGCCCTCACCCACCCGTTCTGTCACCATGGCCATCACCTTGACCTTGCCGCCTTCCGGGCCTTCGACCCAGACCTGAGCCCCATCCCGCACGCCGATGTCATTGGCATCGCGCGGGTGGATTTCGACGAACATGTCCTGCTGCAATTCCGCAAGCCATGGGTTTGAACGGGTCTCATCACCGCCGCCCTCATATTCGACCAGACGGCCGGAGGTGAGGATGATCGGATACTCCTTGGAGACGTCGTTCTTCTGGATCGAGGCATACATGGTGGGCAGACGGTAGAATTTCCGATCCTCATAGGTCGGATAATCCGCCACCAGATCCCGCCGGTTGGTGTAGAGCGGCTCGCGGTGCAGCGGCACCGGATCCGGGAAGGTCCACACCACGGCACGGGCCTTGGCGTTGCCGAAGGGGGCGCAGCCATGCTTGATCGCAACCCGCTGGATACCGCCGGAGAGGTCGGTTTTCCAGTTCACCGAAGCGGTCTTGGTGTTGAAATCAGACGGGAAGGGAGACATGGACTGCTCGCCCACTTCTTCGCCTGCGCCCTGATTGCCATTTCCGCTGGTCCCCGCTTCGCCCGCACCATCGAGCTGTACGCCCGCAACGCCTGCGATAACGGTTTTCTCTTCTTGGGTGAGGTCCTTATCCCAGCCCAGATCCACCAGCATCTGCATGGTAAACTCAGGATAGCCGTCCTGAATTTCCGCACCGGGGTTCGAGACACCCTCGGCCAGCAGATTGTCGCCATCGCGTTCCACCCCGAAACGGGCGCGGAAACACAGGCCACCTTCGGCCACTGGTTTGGACATATCATATAGGTTCGGCGTGCCCGGATGGTTCATCTCGGGTGTGCCCCAGCAGGGCCACGGCAAGCCGTAGAAATCCCCATCCGCCGGGCCGCCCACCGCTTGCAGCGTGGTGCGGTCAAACGTGTGCTGGTTCGCCATATGAAGTTTGATACGCTCCGGGCTTTGACCCGTATAGCCCACCGTCCACATACCCTGATTGAACTCGCGGGTGATGCTCTCGATGTTGGGGGTCTCGGCGTCTTCCATCTCGATATTGCGGAAGAGACGATCTGCCCAGCCAAACTTATTGGCGAATTTGGCCATGATCACGTGATCGGGCAGGCTCTCGAACAGAGGTTCCACCACCTGATCGCGCCACTGCAGCGACCGGTTCGACGCCGTCACGGAGCCACGTGTCTCAAACTGAGTACAGGCAGGCAGCAGGTAGACGCCATCGGTGCGGTCATGCAGCACGGCAGAGACGGTCGGATAGGGATCCACCACGACAAGCATGTCGAGCTTTTCCATCGCCGTCTTCATCTCCGTCATCCGGGTCTGAGAGTTTGGCGCGTGGCCCCAGAGAACCATGGCCCGCACGTTGTTGGGCTGATCCATGTTCTCTTTGTCTTCGAGGATCCCGTCGATCCATCGGGACACCGGAATGCCCGTCAGGTTCATCAGGTTCTTGTCCTTGCCGTCGGCGGATTTGACGGTTTCGAACTGCCCCTTGAGCCAGTCCATGTCCTCGCCCCAGACACGGCCCCAATGGCCCCATGCACCAGCAGACAGGCCATAATAGCCCGGCAAAGTGTGGCTCAGAACGCCAAGGTCGGTCGCCCCCTGCACGTTGTCGTGACCGCGGAAGATATTGGTGCCGCCGCCGGAGGTGCCCATGTTGCCGAGTGCAAGCTGCAGGATGCAGTAGGCACGGGTGTTGTTGTTGCCGTTGGTGTGCTGAGTGCCGCCCATACACCAGATCACGGTGCCGGGACGGTTGTTCACCAAGGTCCGCGCCACGCGCTTGAGCTGGCTACCGGGGGTGCCGGTCACGCGCTCAACTTCTTCGGGCGTCCACTTTGCGACCTCTTCGCGGATCTGGTCCATACCCCAGACACGGGTGCGGATGAACTCTTTGTCCTCCCAACCGTTTTCAAAGATATGCCACAAGATCCCCCAGACCAGCGCCACGTCGGTACCGGGACGGAAGCGCACATACTCGTCTGCATGGGCCGCCGTGCGGGTAAAGCGCGGATCACAAACGATCAGCGGCGCATTGTTCTGCTCCTTGGCCTTCAGCACGTGCAACAGCGAGATCGGATGCGCCTCGGCAGGGTTGCCCCCGATGATGAAGATCGCCTTGGAGTTATGGATGTCATTGTAGCTGTTGGTCATGGCGCCGTAGCCCCATGTATTCGCAACACCTGCAACGGTGGTGGAGTGACAGATCCGCGCCTGATGGTCCACGTTGTTCGTGCCCCAGTAGGCGGCGAACTTGCGGAACAGGTAAGCCTGTTCGTTGTTGTGCTTGGCAGAGCCGAGCCAATAAACGCTGTCCGGGCCGCTTTCTTCGCGGATGGACATCATCTGGTCGCCGATCTCGTCAATGGCTTGTTCCCAGCTGATGCGCTTCCACTCACCGCCTTCGCGTTTCATCGGGTACTTGAGGCGCCGCTCACCATGGGCGTGCTCGCGCACCGATGCGCCCTTGGCGCAGTGCGATCCCAAGTTGAAGGGGCTGTCCCAGCCGGGTTCCTGACCGACCCAGACACCGTTTTGCACCTCTGCGATGACGGTACAGCCAACCGAGCAATGGGTGCAGACGGATTTGATTGTTTCCATGGCGCCGGTCGCAGAGGCCGCCGCATTGGCCTGCGTCACCGTTCCACCGGTGGCGCTGATGGCCGCAAGCCCGCCGATGGCGAGGCCGGACCCGCGCAGGAATGCGCGGCGGTCGACAGCTGACTCGCCGACCTTGGACAGGATACTGGTCCGCTGGGGGCGTCTCGCAACCCCGTTGGTCTTTTTCCTAAGCATTTTAAAACCTCCCTTGCTTGCCCCTGAAATCAGAAGCGCGCTGGGTTTATTGAGAAACCTGTGCTCAGTCGGGCGTCACGCAACCAGTCGGCTCAGGCATGAAAGGCATCCGGTCAGAACCGGGTGCTGTCGTAATATGCGCGGGTATGCGCGGTATCCTGCATCTTGTTGGATGACAGGTCCGGAGTAGCGGCCTCAGCCTCGCCTCCGGTGGTTGCAAGAGCCACCGCCGCTGCGGGCGTGGTGGTTGCAGCCAGTTTCAGAAAGTCGCGGCGGCTTGCGCCATCCTCTTTCCGTGACATGTGGATCCTCCTCCTCTTTCGGTCTTTAGGTCCAGTCGTTCGGGCGTCCGGGCCGCCCTGCCCTGCGCCTGCCTCCTGCGGGCGCATCGTCGTGGATCAGAGAGCTCAGCCCCCCATCCGAAATCCTTCGGTCTCAATTTCCATGAAGGCCCGCCCAACCGCCGCCACTGAGGCATAAAGCACGGAGTTCTTTGCGCCCTCGAGGTCGGCAAAGAAATGCGCGGCCCACGGACCGATGTGTTTGTTGAAAAAGGTTTTCTGCTCCGCAAGCGATGTGGCGGCACCAAACCGGCCCACGATCATCGCCCCCATCATCTCCATCAGGGAGGCAATGTTGTCTTCGGGCTCAAACACATTGGGCGCGCGGCTCAGCCCCCGCGCGCTCATGTCGTTACGCAGCGCTGCCAGAGGCTTTTCATTCAAGAAACCAGTGAGGTAATAGCTCGCATAGGGCAGCAACTCCCCCCGGCCCAGACCGATGAACAGCGCGTTAAACTCGCGTTCGGCTCCGGCGGGTTTGGTGCGTTTGGCCACCCGTGCCAGTTGGGTGATCGCCTGCCCCAGCGGTGTCTCATCCCCGGAGAGCCCAGCCGTCTGTTCCAGCAGCATCTCGCTCGGGGGTGCGGCCAGCATTAGGCCAAGGTAGTTGTAGAGATCCGCGCGCAGCCGATCTTCTTCGCTGACCCGCTCTGTGGTCACGGCGGCGTCTGTCATCGGGCTCTCCTGTGTCATATTGTTGCCTCCGCATCCTCAAAGACAAAGCGCATCCGGCGCGATGTCACTTGTGGCGGGGTATCTTCGACCTGAACATCGCTGTGCGCGATTTCATCTTCTTGCACCTCTTCGGCCTCGGCAGAGGCGACTGACGCAGCGGCTGCTTCGGCGTTTTCCTCTGGCGAAATGGTGTCCTCTTGCGCATCAGAGGCTGCAACGTCCGGTGCCACGTCATCGGCGCCTTGTGCTGCCGCTTCACGCTCTGCCTGACGGGCCAGCTCTTCCACATGGGCGGTCATGCCTTTGCCGACCTGATAGGCGGTCTGGATGTTCTCCACCGCCATCGCCGCGTCCGTGAAATCCTCGCCATAGTCGATCAGCCCATCGACATTTGCCAGAACCGGGTTGGTGACCCAGAGCCTGCGCAATGCGCGTGTCTTGAGACGTGCAGGAACGGCTTCGGTGAGAAACGCCTTGAAATCATCCCCCGGCCCAAGCGTATCCGGGTCCGGCAGATCCAACTCGGCGAGCAAGTCTGCATCGCTGCGCTCGGCAAGTTCAGCGTCCCGCGCCTGCGCTTCCGCCTCCTTCAGCGCGCGGGCCTCCTGCGCCTCTTCCGCCTCGACCGCTGCGCGACGGCGGGACCAGAAATTCTGCGCACTCATTGCAGGCGCTCCTTACGGGCCTTGGCCGGGGCGCGATACACATCCGTCAGTTGCGGAATGCGCGCATCGCCCACGCCGTCCTCCTCCAGATCCACGCGCTGGCGGTCGCGACGACGCTTCTTGAACTCTTCTTCCTTGAAATGCGCGAGGGTGAAGTCGCGCACCCATGCCACCAGCCCCGCCGGCATCTCGACCTTCTCGACCTGATCTTCGCCAGTGTCGGCATAATCCTGCGCCTCAAACGGCGAGGCCGTGACCAGCGTCACCTCAGGGCGCGCATTCGGCCCCGGTCGCATCACCACGTAAATGCTTGGCGGATTGGCTGTGAGACCCTGCATGTAGGCCTCAGCATCGGCGCGGTGCAATTCAAGCGGCAGCGTGGCTGCGTGAAACTCGCAAGCTTCGCCCTCTTCCCGCATCAGGCTCCAGTCGGCATCGGCAGCACCGGGCAGCACCGCCACCACACGCCACGCCCAACGCGCCCACGGCGTTACCCCCGGCGTGCGCCGGATCACGACCCCAAGCGGCATCACATCCATCTTTGCGTAGTACTGGTCCACGACCCATCCCTGGCTAAGTTGCTGCAATCTTGCCGCAAACCACCCTGCATGCGAAAGCACACAGTGCTATGGGATTGGGCATTTCAGCCCGCCGTGGACAATTTGACTCCCCCACCCGAGCCCAAGGACCGGCAGTGGACGAATTGTCCAACCCTATCTTTTTGCTCAGGCATTCGATTTTTTCGATAAATTCCCGAATCACTTCGCCACGGCGCTGGATCTTGCGCCCTTTGCTGCGCTTTACGGTGGTTTACGAATGCTGTGAAACCTGACTAGGATACGCTCCAAACCCGTGATTTCACCACCGAATGCCAGCCCGACGGCCAGCGAGGAAAACATGCCTAAGAACCTGATATTGTGTGATTGTTCCGGATCACAACCACTCGATTCAGAGACCCTTAGCGCAACCACCGGATTGCCGTGTTCAAAGGTGCATTCCAACCTCTGCACAACCCAATCCGATGCCGCAGTCGCAGCCCTTCAGGACCCGGATGCAATTTTTTGTTGCGGCCAGGAAAGCCGCTTTTTCACCGCCCTGGCCGAGGAGTTGGGACAGGATGCCCCGCTGTTTCTCGACCTGCGAGACAGGGCCGGATGGTCCATTGAGGCGCAAAATGCGGGCGATGTGCTACCCAAAATGTCCGCATTGGTTGCAGAGACGCAGCTGAACATCCGCCCCGCCAAGAGCGTCGATGTGATCAGCGAAGGTCTGTGCCTGATCGTCGGCACTGCGGATGTGGCGCTGCCTGCCGCCGAGAAGCTACAGGATATTCTTGGCGTTACGGTCCTGCTGACCGATGTGGCCGAGCCGCCGCTCAGCCGCGGGTTCGACGCAATCCGAGGGCAGCTGCGCAGCGCGCGCGGAGCACTCGGCAACTTTGAGGTGACGGTGGACGCGCTGCAATCGCTCGATGTCACCGGGCGTGAATGGACGTGGAGCGCGCCCCGCGACGCAGGCCGCTCCGAGTGCGATGTCATCCTCGACCTGCGCGGTGACGCCCCCCTGTTCCCGGCCCCCGAGAAACGCGAAGGTTACCTGCGCGCAGACCCGAAATCGCCGGTTGCGGTGGCGGACGCGGTGCTGGCCGCCAGCCAGTTGGTCGGCACCTTTGAAAAACCGCTCTACGTGAAGGCGGAGCCGCTGCTTTGCGCCCATTCCCGCGCGCGTCAAACCGGATGCACCCGCTGTCTGGATGCCTGCCCCACCGGTGCGATCACGCCCAATGGCGACAGTGTTGCCATTGATCCGATGATTTGCGCAGGCTGCGGCGCCTGTGCTTCGCTCTGCCCGTCCAGCGCCATCACCTATGATGCGCCCCCGGCTGAGAGCCTGTTTTTGCGTGTTCAAACCCTCGCCAAGGCCTATCTGGCGGCAGGTGGCGACACGCCCCGGCTGCTGGTGGTGGACGCCCATGGTGCCGAGATGATCCGCCTCGCCGCGCGGTTTGACCGTGGCCTCCCCGCAAGCGTCATTCCGCTGGAGGTGGAGGCCTTCAACACCTTTGGCCATGCAGAAATCCTCGCGGCGCGTGCCGCTGGTTTCCGCGAGGTCTGCCTGCTGCCCGGGCCGCGCGCCGATCTTGAGGTTCAAACGCGTGAGGTTGATCTGGCCAATGCGATTTCCGCTGATGCCGCGCGCCTGCTGCACGCGGCAGAACCCGAGGCGCTATGTGATGCGCTCTACGAGACCCGCAATCTGCCCGCAGCCCCCGCGACGGTCCAGCGCCCCATGGGCACCCGCCGCCAGATCACCCGACAGGCCGCATTGGCCCTGAACGCCGCTGACACAGAATTGCCGCTGCCAGAGGGTGCGCCCTATGGCGCGGTACTGGTCGATCAGGATGCCTGTACCCTGTGCCTGTCCTGCGTGTCGCTCTGCCCGTCGGGGGCGTTGGGGGACAACCCGGACCTGCCGCAGCTGCGCTTTCAAGAAGATGCCTGCCTGCAGTGCGGTCTCTGCGCTAATGTCTGCCCGGAGGATGCCATCACCTATGAGCCGCGCCTGAACCTTGCCCCCTCGGCGCTGGATCAGGTGGTTTTGAATGAAGAAGAGCCCTTTGCCTGCATCGAATGTGGCAGCCTCTTTGGAGTCAAATCCACCGTCGAGCGGATTATGGAAAAGCTTGCGGGCAATCATGCGATGTTTGCCAACCCGGATGCCGCCAAGATGATCCAGATGTGCGATGACTGCCGCGTGAATGCGCAATTCCACCAAAAGGATTCCCCCTTTGCGGGCAAGGAACGTCCTCGCGTGCGCACCACCGAGGATTATCTCAGCACGCGGCGCGACCATTGACGCAAACTTGCGCCACTGAGCCCTTTCAACCCGCGCGCACAACAGGCACCATGCAGACGCGTGACCTGACCAGGCCAACCACCAGACCAACCAAGGAGTAGCCCCGCGTGTCCATCACCCGCGACGCCGTCCTCGACGCCCTGAAGACCCTGAAAGACCCCGTGAGCGGCAGCGATATCGTCGCCGCAGGCATCATCCGCGCCCTCACCATCGAGGGCAGCAATGTGCGGTTTGTGCTGGAAATTGACCCGGCCAAATCCGAGGCCTACGCGCCGGTGCGCGATCAGGCCGAAGTACTGGTGAGCAACCTCGCGGGTGTTGAGAAAGTCTCGGCCCTGATGACGGCGCATAGCACCAAAGCCCCGCCGGATCTCAAACCCAACAAACCCGCAGAGCCGCAAGGCCCGCAAAAGATTCCCGGCATCGCAAAGATCATCGCGGTCGCCTCGGGCAAGGGCGGCGTCGGGAAATCCACCGTTTCGGCCAACCTTGCCTGTGCCCTCGCGCAGGCTGGCAAACGCGTGGGTCTCTTGGATGCGGATGTCTACGGCCCCTCGCAGCCGCGCATGCTGGGTGTCTCTGGCCGCCCGGCCAGCCCCGACGGCAAGACCATCCTGCCGCTGCGGAATCACGGCGTCACCATGATGTCGATCGGTCTGATGACCAATGACGATCAGGCCGTGGTCTGGCGCGGCCCGATGCTGATGGGGGCGCTGCAACAGATGATGATGCAGGTGCAATGGGGCGCGCTCGATGTGCTGATCGTAGACCTGCCACCGGGCACCGGCGACGTGCAGATGACACTGGCGCAAAAAGCGCAGGTGGACGGGGCGATTGTGGTTTCCACCCCGCAGGATGTAGCCCTGATTGATGCCCGCAAAGGTATTGATATGTTCCACAAGCTGAACGTGCCGATCCTCGGCCTCATTGAGAACATGTCGACCCACATCTGTTCCAGCTGCGGCCATGAGGAGCATATCTTTGGCCATGGCGGCGTTGCAGCAGAGGCCGAGAAACTGAACGTACCGCTCCTGGCAGAGGTGCCCTTGCATCTGGATGTGCGTTTGGCGGCGGATGGCGGCGCGCCCATCGTGGTCTCCAAACCCGACAGCACACAGGCTCGTGCCTTTCAGGACATCGCCGCAGCCCTCGTGGAGCGCGGCGTCGTATGAGCGAGACTGTCACCTTCCCCCCTCTGATGACGGGCGAGGCCGCAGGTCCGGGACAGGACCCGTTTGATCTCGCCTGCCAGAAAGCCGAGTTGGGCGTTGATGCGGGGCTTGTGGTCTATGACCTCGGCACTGACGTTTTGCGTGCCGCACTGGTGCTCGCGCCCGAAGTGCCCCTGACCAAGGCCATGGCGATGCTGCCCGTGTGCGGCCTGGGCTTTCAGAACGCCCTTGGCGCGCTGGCCCCGCCCGAAGTTGCCGTGCATCTGGACTGGGACGGTGGTCTGCTGATCAATGGCGCGCGATGCGGAAGCCTTCGCGTCGCGGCCAGTACCGATGCACCCGGCGCCCAGCCGGACTGGCTGGTTGTCGGCTTGGACCTGCCGCTCTGGCCTGCGGGCGACGGGGGCGACACGCCGGATCAAACCGCGCTCTATGCCGAGGGCTGCGCAGATGTGGCTGCGCCGCGCCTGCTGGAAAGCTGGACCCGCCACTGCCTGCATTGGATCAACCGGTGGGACGAAGGCGAACTCAAAGCGCTTCATGCAGAATGGCGCGGGCTTGCGCATGGCATCGGCGAAGACCGCCAGCAAGCCGGGCTGAGCGGTACCTTCCTTGGCGTCGATGAGGATTTCGGCATGCTCCTGCGCGACGACACAACCACCCATCTGATCCCGCTCACCACTGTTCTGGTGCAGGACTGACAGGAGAAAGACGCGATGAAACTGGCCCGTGCCATTCATTTTGACGAAAGCGACATGAACGTCTTTGCCAGCCCCGCCCGCACCGGGGAATGGTGTATTTCCGGCGGGTTTGAGTTCTCCAACTGGAGCGAGGGCGACCTTGTTGGCAAACAACGTCAAGCCTTTGCCAATGGCTGGATGGGGCTGGAAACCGCAGGTCGGGTGACATTTGTCGCCGTGACCCAGATCGAGGCTGAAGAAGTCACCACGCTGATCGAACAGCTCGCCCGGCATTTCATGGAGATCTATGGCGCGCCGGATATGGCCAGCGCCCGCCCCGTTGCCGAAGCCGAGATCGACCATATGGCAGAGCTTTGCGAGGATCACGCCCCCAACACGCTGCTGACAGTCGCGAGAGACCTGACCGAGGCTGGGGTGCGCGAGAGTTTCCGCGTGATCGAAGCCCAATCTGCGGGGCTAGAGCAATTCGCGATCCATGTGACAGACGACTGACCACGGTGTCCCCGGCGATCACCAAACGCGATAACGCATTAAGAATTCCGCATCTATTGCGCAGTAGCTTTGCGCCAACCACGATTGTTTAGGACATCTTTCATGCTGAAATCTCTCGCTGCGACGCTCGCCTTGTCTCTGATGGGTGGCCTCGCGCAGGCCTCGACGCTGTTCCTTGAGGCTGGCAATTGGGCGGCGGTCTACAAGGGCAACACCTGCCACGTCTATACGCTCTCCTCCGCCCGCGACACCTCCGGCTATCTGGAATTCACGTTCGAAAACAACGGTCTGAATGCCACCTTCGACTATATCTACACGCCTTACGGCCCTGACGAGGTCGAAGCCCCCTGGGATGAGGCAGCAGATAGTGTGACGCTCTATCTGGGGGATGAGCCGGTGTGGTTTGGCGACGAGATGTTTTTCTATACCGCTCCGGGCTTCACCTATGGTGCGAGCCTGACACCGGGCTTCATCTCGGAATTGATCGGCGCCATGCTCGCCACCAAGGGCGATTTTGGCTTTGCGGTGGATCGCGCCGCCGAAGGGGAAACCTGGCTCTACGGTGGTTTCTCCCTCTCCGGGCTGGATCAGGCCTTGGCCAAAGCGGGCGAGATGTGCCAATTCGACCCGCGCGCCCTGCCGCAATCCTGACGGGCGCGCGCTTTGGTTCGACTGGGTGGCCCCTTTGGGCCCACCGTCAGAGACAGCCGCGCGGGATGACCTCGGTCCACTCGCGCGTCAGCACCACCTCTTCACCCTCATAGGCTTTGATCCCGCGCCAGAGGGTGAAATTCTCGGTGTCGCAATGCATCGAACTGTCAGTCTCGACCCGCACGCCCCAGTCCTCCTGATCACCTTCGCCATCGCGGCCAAAGTTGAAGACCCAAGCACAGTCAAACCGCGCGCTGGCCGGATCGTTGGGGTGGATGGCATAGCGCATCCGAACGTTACTGGCGACACGCTGGCCATGGGTCAGATCCTGCGCCGCGCCATAGCTGTCAAAGCTCTCCAGCACATGAGTCCCGTCCGCCTCGACACGTGTCTCGGCCTCGCCCCAAGGTTTTTCCAACACCTCGGCCTGATACTTCGGGTAGTCACGCGCCGCGCCCGGGGCTTGGGCCTCAATCTCAACCTCGACGCGGCGCTCCGGCAAGATCAGCGCGCATCCGTCCAGATGCAGCGTGATCTCGGCAGCCTCCGGCGCGGGCCAGACAATCGGCCAATAGGAGGTCGACAGTGCCAGCCGCAATTGATGCCCCGCCAGCACCCGGTGCGCGCATTCATTCAGCTCAAACTCCACCTCGTAGCGCTTGCCCGGCTCCAGCCGCGTTGCCACCTCATGGCTGTCGTCATGGCACAGGTTGCGTGGGCGATAGGTGATGCGCTGCGACTGACCGGAGGGTGCCACATCACACAACCGCGCCACCACCTGCGCGACGGGTTTGTCGACACTGAAGGCCAGTCGCACACGCGGACGGCCCAGGATCTCTATCGGGGCAAGCAGCGCGGTGCTGTCAAAACAGGTCGAGGCCCGGTCATCCACACTCTGGTCGCCGGGGCGTTCATTGTCGATCCGGATACCGGGGCAGAAATAGCCGCCCGCCTGCCCAACGGTCGCGGGGCTATGGACCCTCGCCGTACCCGCCTGCGGCTCGGGTGCAAATCCCCCCACGGCCAGCGGCCACACCACGTCCGCGACATTGGGCGAGGGCCACTTCGTTTCGGCCACCCAACGGCCGTTCTGCGGCAGGTTCTTCGGGCTTGGCGCGGTAAACTCCTGCATAAAGACCCGGTAGTCGGGCAAGGCTTCTGCCCCGGTGTCCTCACCTTTGAGGTATTGATCGAACCAGCGCAGCACCTCGCCATGAAAATCCGCCGCCTCAACCTGAGAGATATGGGCATAGCGGTGTTCCCACGGCCCCATCAAGGCCTTTGCCGGCGCGCCGGTCATCTTTGCGGCCAGTGCGGGCGGGGCGTTCACATAGGCATCGGCCCAGCCGGTGATTGCCAGCACCGGCGCCTGGATCGCCGACCAGTCCTCGCAAACGGAGCCATGTTTCCAGAACGCATCCCGCGTCTGATGGCGCAGCCAATCCGCCGCCATAAAGGGCAGGTCATTGATCCGACCCAACCATTCCGCGCGCCAATCCGGGCGCAGTTTCGGATCCAGCGGCCGGGTCATATAGGCAAACATCTGGCTCGCCCAGTTCTTGTTATCGCTCAGCAGGCAGCCCCCCATATAGTGGATATCGTCAGCATAGCGATCCACGGTAGAGGCCACCGAAACCACCGCTTTCAAGGCCTCCGGTCGGCGATACGCCATTTGCAAGCCATTGAACCCGCCCCAGGAAATCCCGATCATACCGACCTTGCCTGTCGACCAGGGCTGCTGCGCGATCCACTCCAGCACCGCCTCACCATCCGAGAGTTCCTGCTCGGAGTATTCGTCATCAAAGCGCCCGTCGCTGTCACCGGAGCCGGTGATATCCACCCGCACACAGGCATAGCCATGGGCGGCAAACACCGGATGCGTAGTGGCGTCCCGTGGGGCTGTGCCATCGCGTTTGCGGTAGGGCAGATATTCAAGGATCACCGGAAACGGGCCTGCGCCCGCGGGCTGCCACATCCGCGCCGCGAGCCTGCGCCCATCGGGCAGCGGGATCCACAGGTGTTCGGTCACGGTGATGGGAGTCTGCACGGACATGTCGGCCTCGTTTCCTTATGCGTTTGGGCAGAGTGTGCGCGAAATCCGGACAGGGCGAAACTGCGCACTTGTACGCGGGATGATGCAGATGTACGCACAGTCGCGTCACATCGCGAAAGCTCAAACCATGCGCACGGCCTTCAGTCAGAATTTACGGTTTCTCTGCGCCGAGGCCCCCTCGATCGCGCAGATCTGCCGCGAGATCGGCCTCAACCGGCAACAGTTCAACCGCTACCTTTCGGGGGCCGGACTGCCCTCGGCGCATAACCTGCGCCGCATCGCGCATCATTTCAACGTGGGTGAGGCCGATCTATTTACGGATCCCGATCACTTCGCAGCCGCGCGTCGCCCGACCACCGCGCCAAAGCTCCCCGCGCCGCTTTGGCACATCGGCACGGGTTTTGCCGATCAGGCCCGCCCCCTGCGACGGTTTCTCGGCACCTATCATGGGTATTTTTGCACGCCCACATGGCCCGGACAGGTGCTGCGCTCGCTGATCCACCTCAAAGAGGTCGATGGCTATGTGGTAAGCCACACATTTGAGCGCGCCCACGCAAGTGATGGCAGCATCCGCCAGCGCAGCACCTATCTGGGGCTGGTTGCAGAACGCGGCGGACGGTTGTGTCTGACAGAGCGCCCCCGCAACACCGTCGGCGCTCTCTCAGAGACGATATTGATGCCGGAACACCCGCATCAGATCTCTTTTCTGCAAGGGCTGGTCCTAGGCGTCTCTGCCGGGGCCAATCGTCGCCCGTTTTCCACCCGCACGGTCTGGGTGCGGCTTGAGGAAAAACGCACTGCGCGCGAGGCCCTTGCTGATGTGGGTGGCCTGCCAAAGGATAGCCCGCGCCTCGACCCCAAGGTGCGACGTCTGCTGGGCGATGAGGTGCCCTTGAGCATAACACTTGATGCCTATCCGCCCAGTTAGTCCGCCTTGCGCGGCAATACCGGTGCCGAGCGATCAAGCGCCAGTTCCGCATCCGAAAATACCCAAGGTCCCCGCACGCCCGGCACGCCTTCGGGCGCGATCTGCATCTGTCGATGTTTGATCTGCGCGTCGTCGAACGCCTGCCCGATGGTGTTGATCGGCCCCGCCGGAACGGTCGCGGCCTCCAATGCGGCAAGTAGATCCGCCTGGCTCCACTGTGCCAGAGCCGCCGCCAGCATCGGCGTCAGATCACCGCGGTTTGCGACCCGCAGCTGGTTGGTGAGAAAACGGGGATCATCCTTGAGACCTCCGAGGTTCAGCACATCGCACAGCCGCGTGAACTGACCGTCATTGCCAACCGCAAGGATCACATGCCCATCGCGCACCGCCATCACCTGATAGGGCGCGATATTGGGGTGTTCATTACCCATGCGGGTGGGGCTGTTACCCGTCACCAGATAGTTCATATTCTGGTTCGCCAGCATGGCCGTGGCACAATCCAGCAGGGACATATCAATATGCTGTCCCCGTCCGGTCCGATGCCGTTGCTCGACTGCGGCCAGAATGCCGATACTGCCGTATAGCCCTGTCACCACATCCGTGATCGCGACGCCCACCTTTTGCGGCTCACCCTCCGCTGCACCAGTGATCGACATCAGCCCCGACATGCCTTGCAGCAGGAAATCATAACCCGCACGGCTGGCATAAGGCCCATCCTGCCCAAACCCCGTGACCGAGCAATAAATCAGCCGCGGGTTCACCTCAGCGAGGCTTTCATAATCGAGGCCATATTTCGCCAGTCCGCCGACCTTGAAGTTCTCGATCAGGATATCTGCGCCCGCAACCAGATCGCGGACCTTGGCCTGCCCCTCTGGCGTGCGAAAATCTGCGGTGACACATGTTTTGCCCCGGTTGGCGGCATAGTAATAGGCTGCGGTCTTGTCTCCGTCCCGCTCCACAAAGGGCGGCCCCCAGCGACGCGTGTCATCGCCTTCGAGGCTTTCGACCTTCACCACCTCCGCACCCAGATCCGCCAAGGCTTGTCCGATCCACGGACCAGCGAGAATACGGGCGAGTTCCACCACCTTGAGACCTTGAAGCGGAGTCATGCTGAAATGTCCTTTGCAAGTTAAACACTTGGTCCTGTGCATAGCTCACCCGATCGCCAAAGGCCAATCCCATTGCGCAGAGACGACAAGACACGCCCGTCAGAGAGCACCCGCAGCGCACCGCAGGTGCGCTGCGGGGCCCAACGGGTTTGACGGCATTTTCAATGCAGGCAAACCGGGCGGGAGCGCCCCCGCTTTCTTGACTTGCCTATTTTGCTGGCAAATCGGCTTATTTCGCCCAAAATATCAACACAGCGATAGGTCGCCGCCCTCGCAGACAGCGCTCCGAATAGCGCCCCGCCCTCCGCCCTCGCAAAGTCGGCAAGGACGCACAGATACACGCAGCTATCTTCTTTGCAGTGTCTCAGGGCGGTATTCAGGGAGAGCGCGATCACGCATATCGCACATACCACGCCCGGGTCTCACAGCCCGATCACGGCTGCCCCGGAACAGCAGCCCCGCGCCATGGGGCACGCGCATGTCAGCAGCAAGTTGCGTCCTGACGGCAAGGTCGCATTGGATGCGCTGCATCAGTCCGGAGCGCTCAAGCTGCTGTTTCCCACGGGCAGGCAAACGCTGGAAGCCGTGGCCGTGAACACCGCAGGCGGCATTACCGGTGGGGACCGGTTTTCCCTCAAAGCCGAGG
The DNA here is from genome assembly GCF_000376545.2 of Tritonibacter mobilis F1926. Classification (NCBI taxonomy): domain Bacteria; kingdom Pseudomonadati; phylum Pseudomonadota; class Alphaproteobacteria; order Rhodobacterales; family Paracoccaceae; genus Tritonibacter; species Tritonibacter mobilis. Next base: position 349,252 of record NZ_CP015230.1, on the reverse strand, counting down.
CCGGAGAGGGCAGCCAGATGACCCTCACCACCCAAGCGGCCGAACGCGCCTATCGCGCGCAGCCCGGACAGACCGGGCAGATGACCACACACCTGAACGTCGCCGCACGTGCCCGCCTCAATTGGTTGCCACAGGAAACCATCCTCTTTCAGCGCAGCGATTTTACCCGGAGTTTGCAAGCCGATCTGGCAGAGGACGCACGGCTCTTGCTGGTGGAGCCGCTGGTGTTTGGACGCGCCGCAATGGGCGAGGCGCTTACATCCGCCCGGTTTCGCGATCACATCCAGATCCGGCGCGCGGGACAGCTCATTTATCGCGATGCAATCCATCTGCAAGGCGATCTGGCCGCGCAGCTTAGCCGTCCGGGCGTGGCTGGCGTCCTGTCGGCCCGCTGCAGTGCGATGGCGACCCTCCTGCTGGCCGCACCAGAAGCAGAGGCCACGCTGGGATGGCTGCGCGCTCACCTGCCGGACGGTGGCGACGCCCTCGGCGGCGCCTCGCTCCTCGCCCCCGATTTACTGCACATGCGGCTCTTGGCGGTGGATAGTTTTGTCCTGCGCCAGAGCCTTCTGCCCCTTCTTGACAGGCTGACCGAGGGTGGCCTGCCCCGTTGCTGGAGACTTTGACCATGAAAGCGCCACACCCATGAACCTGACCCCGAGAGAAAAGGACAAACTGCTGGTCGCCATGGCCGCCGAGGTCGCGCGCAAGCGGCTCGCCCGCGGGGTCAAACTCAACCACCCCGAGGCGATCGCGCTGATCACCGATGCTGTGGTCGAGGGCGCACGCGATGGCCGTTCCGTCGCAGAGATGATGCAGGCCGGGGCCGAGGTCATCACCCGTGCACACTGCATGGCCGGCGTGCCCGAGATGATCCACGAGGTTCAGGTCGAGGCCACCTTTCCCGACGGCACCAAGCTGGTGACCGTGCATAACCCCATTCGCTGACTGACCGCTTTCCAAGGACTGACCGATATGAAATCCCGCATTGCCCTTTCCCTCGCTGCCCTGCCGACCGCCAGCCCTGCCTTTGCGCATCTGGACCCGGCCGGGCATGGATCCTTTGCCGCTGGCGTCAGCCATCCGGTGTTCGGCCCGGATCATATCCTCGCCATGGTGGCGGTGGGCCTATGGGCCGTTGTGCAGGCGCACCGCACGGGTGAGACCCGCGCACTCTGGCTGCTACCGACCGCCTTTGTGGGCATGATGACGCTCGGGTTCCTTTTCGCCATGCGCGGCGTGGAACTGCCCCTGGTAGAGCCGATGATCCTCGCCTCTGTGATGGTGCTGGGCGGTATGGCTGCGCTGGCACTCCGGATGCCGCTTGCGGGGGCAACGGCGATCACTGGGCTTTTTGCGCTGTTTCACGGCCATGCTCACGGTGCGGAAATCGGTGCAGCTTCGGCCCTGCCGTATCTGGCAGGCTTTGCGCTCTCCACGGCTCTGCTGCACGGCGCCGGTGTTGCGGGCGGGCTGACCTTGGCGCAGCGCAGCGCCACCCTGCCCCGCGTCCTTGGGGCCTGCGTTGTTCTTGCAGGCACCGCGCTTGGGCTCGCAGGCTGAGGGGCGCTTCACATGATCCCCGGAGAGATGTTCCCCGCCAGTGGCGAATTGACCCTGAATAAGGGGGCCGAGGCCCTCACCTTGATGGTTGCCAACACCGGCGACCGCCCGGTTCAGGTGGGCAGCCACTACCATTTTGCCGAAGCCAACCCGGCGCTGGAGTTTGACCGCACCGCCGCCCGTGGCCTGCGTCTGGACATTGCCGCCGGCACCGCCGTGCGGTTTGAGCCCGGTCAGCGCCGCGAAGTGCAACTGATCCCGATTGGGGGTGCGCGCAAGGTCTATGGGTTCAATGCTCAGGTAATGGGGGAGTTGTGATGGACTCGCTGAGGGCCGCGACCGAGCCTGGGTGGGCGCTGTTGCCTTCGCTGATGAACGCGCCCTCACGCCCCAGAGTACCGGGTTCGCCTGCCTCCACGATGCCCACGCGCCCTCCCTGGGGGAGGGTCGGACGCGGCCCGGCCTGTCGTCCGGGCGGGTCATTTCGAGATCTCGACTTACCGATCTGCCTCGACAAGCAGGATCAGGAAAAACTGAATATAGACACGAGAAGGCGCTCCTTGATGAAGGGCGAGCCGCAGCGGCTCAGGAGCCTCCCAATCTTCACACATCACGACCTTCCCAAATGCACGAGACACAGAACACCCTGTTCTCTGCCGTGCATTGACAAGAAAAACACATCCAGAACAGCAGGATAAGTCCGACATGCCCGCCAAAATCTCCCGCTCTGACTATGCCGCCATGTATGGCCCCACCACCGGAGACCGCGTGCGGTTGGCCGATACTGACCTGATCATCGAGGTGGAGCGCGACCTCACCGGACCTTACGGTGAGGAGGTGAAATTCGGCGGCGGCAAGGTGATCCGTGACGGGATGGGGCAGGCACAGACCACACGCGCGGCGGGCGCGGTTGATACTGTGATCACCAATGCGCTGATCCTTGACTGGACCGGCATCTACAAGGCTGACATCGGCCTGAAGGATGGGCGCATCCATGCTATCGGCAAAGCCGGAAACCCCGACACCCAGCCCAATGTGACCATTATCGTTGGCCCCGGCACCGAGGTGATCGCGGGCGAAGGGCGTATCCTCACGGCGGGTGGGTTTGACAGCCATATCCATTATATCTGCCCGCAACAGATCGAGGATGCGCTGCATTCTGGCCTCACCACCATGCTGGGCGGAGGCACCGGGCCAGCGCATGGCACTTTGGCCACCACCTGTACCCCCGGTGCCTGGCACCTTGGTCGTATGATGCAGGCCGCAGATGCGTTTCCAATGAACCTCGCCTTTGCAGGCAAAGGGAATGCGTCGCTGCCGGCTGCTATCGAGGAACAGGTGAACGCGGGCGCCTGCGCATTGAAACTGCACGAGGACTGGGGCACTACCCCCGCCGCCATCGACTGCTGCCTCGGGGTTGCCGATGCGATGGATGTGCAGGTGATGATCCACACCGATACGCTGAATGAATCGGGTTTTGTCGAACATACCGTAAAGGCCATGAAAGGCCGCACGATCCATGCCTTTCATACCGAAGGCGCAGGCGGTGGCCATGCCCCCGATATCATCAAGATCTGCGGCGAGGAGCATGTGCTGCCGTCCTCGACCAACCCGACGCGGCCCTTCACTGTGAACACACTCGAAGAACACCTCGACATGCTGATGGTGTGTCACCACCTCGACAAATCCATCCCCGAAGATGTGGCCTTTGCCGAGAGCCGCATTCGCCGGGAAACCATCGCGGCCGAAGACATCCTGCACGATATGGGGGCGTTCTCGATCATCGCGTCGGACAGTCAGGCGATGGGGCGCGTCGGCGAGGTGATCATCCGCACGTGGCAGACCGCCGACAAGATGAAGAAACAGCGCGGGCGGCTTTCGGATGAGGTCGGCGAGAACGACAATTTCCGCGTTCGCCGCTATGTGGCGAAATACACCATCAACCCGGCCATCGCGCATGGTATCTCGCATGAGGTTGGCTCGATCGAGGTTGGCAAACGCGCCGATCTGGTGCTGTGGAACCCGGCGTTTTTTGGCGTGAAGCCGGAAATGGTGCTGATGGGGGGCACAATTGTCTGTGCCCAGATGGGCGATCCCAACGCCTCGATCCCGACGCCGCAACCGGTCTATTCCCGGCCCATGTGGGGGGCCTATGGCCGCTCTGTTGAACACTCCGCCGTGACATTCGTGTCAGAGGCGGCGCAAGCGGCGGGCATTCGCGGCAAACTTGGCCTGGCAAAGCAAACGCTCGCCGTGAAGGGCACGCGGGGGATCGGTAAATCCGCGCTGAAGCTCAACGATGCGACACCACATATCGAGGTTCACCCGGAAACCTATGAGGTGCGCGCGGATGGGGAACTGCTGACCTGTCAACCTGCGGCGGAGCTGCCCATGGCGCAGCGGTATTTCCTGTTCTGAAGCGCACCCCAGCTGCAACCAAGAGATGGTCGCGCGGCTGCCCCCTTGCCAAAACACGGCGACAAATCCATCAAAGGCCCCATCATCATGCCGAAATATTCAGCAAAATCAGAATCTTCACCCCTTGCCTTGTCACAGGCGCATGGCGGGAATGCGTCAACACTACCTACCTATTTGCTGCACCGCAGCTATATTGGTGTCACGGGAGAGACATTCTTGAACACAGGAGCATATCCCCATGGCATACGCATCGAACGCACAAACACGCGCGCCCTTCAATCCGCTGGGCCTGATCGCAGGCTTTTTCCGCGCGATTGGCAACGGTCTGGTTCACCTCGCAGAATCCAACCATCGTGTGAACCGCGCCCGCACCTTGATGGCGCTGTCCGACGAGGAATTGGCAAAGCGCGGCCTGAAGCGCGACGACGTTGTAAAACACGTCTTCTCGGACATCATGTACGTCTGAGCCTCTGCACGCAGAGATACCTGAAAACGACCACAGCGGGGGGCCTGTCATGAGCGCCCCCCGGCTGACCGCCCGCCACTACCACGGGCACCCGCATGACCAGAGCCCTCGCGACCGCGTGGTGCTCGACTATGACGCCCGCTTTCTGCGTCGCAAGGTGCTGACCTGCGAAAGCGGTGAGCGCCTGCTGGTTGACCTGCCCAATACGACTTCGCTCTATCATGGCGGCGTTCTTCTTTTGGAGGGCGGCGGCGAGGTGCTTGTGGTCGCAGCCTCTGAGCCGCTGTTGGAGGTCACTGCCGACCATCTGCCAAGGATCGCCTGGCACATCGGCAATCGCCATACCCCCTGCCAGATCGAAGACACCCGCCTGCTGATCCAGCGAGATCATGTGATCCGCGCGATGCTCGACCACCTCGGTGCCACTGTGCGCGAGGTTGATGAGCCGTTTACCCCGGAAGGTGGCGCATATAGCCACGGGCGCACCCATGCGCATGAACATGGGCATACGCATCATCACGGCCACGCCGATCACGACCACAGCCATGAGCACTGAGGCCGCGCTTTTGTTGGTGCAATGGCTCTCGCCCGCCTATCCGGTGGGGGCTTTTGCCTATTCACACGGGCTTGAGTGTGCGGTGGCAGAGGGGCACGTCAGCGATGGGAACGGGTTATCCCGGTGGCTGACAGACCTTCTGACCCATGGGGGCGCACGCTCTGACGCGATGCTGCTGGCCTGTGCCTATCGGGCAGAGACGGCTGCGGACCTGTCCGAGATCGACGCCACCGCCCGCGCGTTTTGCCCCACGGGCGAACGCTTGCAAGAGACCGACCTGCAAGGCGCGGCGTTTTGCCGAACCACAGCCGCCACTTGGGGGAATGACCTTGCGCAGCTTACCTATCCGGTGGCGGTGGGATGTGCCGCACGGCAACATGACATCCCGCTGGATCTCACCGTGCAGATGTATCTGCATGCGTTTCTCGCAAACCTCATCGCCGCTGGCCAAAGACTTCTGGCGCTCGGTCAGACAGACGCGCAGCAGCGCCTCTGCGCTCTCTCGCCGCAATTGCGCGACACAGCCGGAGCCGCCTTGTCCTGCACGCTCGACGATCTCTTTGGTGCGAGTTTTGCCGCAGATATCGCATCCATGCGCCATGAAACCCAATATTCAAGGATCTTCCGCTCATGATCTCGAAGACCACTTCGCACCACGGCCCACTTCGCGTTGGAATCGGAGGCCCCGTGGGTGCAGGCAAGACCACCCTGACGGCGCAGCTGGCCCGCGCGCTGAAGGATCATCACTCCATCGGTGTGATCACCAATGACATCTACACACAGGAGGACGCCGAGGCATTAATGCGGCAGCAAATACTGCCGCAGGACCGTGTGATTGGCGTCGAGACTGGAGGCTGTCCGCACACGGCGATCCGCGAAGATGCCTCGATCAACCTCGCGGCCGTGGCCGAGATGCAAAAACGCCACCCGGAGGTCGAGATCGTGCTGATCGAGAGCGGCGGAGACAACCTCTCTGCGACGTTTTCACCGGAACTGGCGGATGTGACGCTCTATGTGATCGACGTCGCAGCGGGCGAGGAAATCCCCCGCAAGGGCGGCCCCGCCATCACCCGTTCCGATCTGTTGATCATCAACAAGACCGATCTGGCACCACATGTGGGGGCTTCACTTGAGGTGATGGAACGCGACGCCACCCGGATGCGCCGGGGGCTGCCATTTGTCTTTACTGCGATGCGCCACGGAGACGGGGTCGAGGCGGTCTTGCATCATCTCTTTGAGATTGGTGGCATCGACTCGGGCGCGCTCGCCCCACCCAAACCGTGAGAACGCCGCCCGGGTAAAACCCGTTGCGACGTCTCACGAGGTAACTCAGATGCGCTTGGCGCACTCAAACGACACAGTAACGATCAAAGGATCTGCGTGTCCAGCGCTTGCGTCAGTTCCACGCCGTGTGCCTTATCGGCACAAAATCCGCCGTCTGCATAAGTTTTGGTCAGGCTAACGCCAACAATCAGCACAGCCAGGGCAAAGGTTTTAATGTGTTGGATCATATCGGTATCCTCTGGCGATAAGGGCGATCAATTGCCCTTTCTGCGAAAAAGGTAACGCGATCTGAAAACGCGCAATATGAAGCGCTTCACACAAGTTGCAAAAAACTGCCCAGTCGTCTTGGTCCATCTCTAACGGCGTGCCATACAGATCGCGACGCAAACACGCTAAAGCAGAGTTTTGCAGCGCCTGCGCGCCTGTGACATTCCCTTGAACACTGCTGGCATGTTGCAAGAGTGTGAAATTTTAGAAATAGAACTGGCATTGTTAGCGCTAACTTGGCATATAGGCCGCGAAACGGATCCCGCGCGCGGTCGCCGGTCGCGCAGCCATCCCGATGCGATCCACGAGGAGCCGACTTGATGAGTGACATTTGGCAGCAACTCTCTGCCCACCGGGCCACAACCGAGACCACACCGCTGACCGATCTCTTTGCAAAAGATGCCGCTCGGTTTGAGCGATACTCGGTCTCTGTCAACGATCTGTTGCTGGACTACTCCAAGACCGCGCTTGATGACACCGCGCGCGCGTTGCTGTTGCAACTGGCGGAGGGTGCGGACCTTGCGTCAAAGATCGATGCATTGATGTCAGGCGAGAAGATCAACACGACAGAGGGCCGCGCGGTGCTGCACACCGCCCTGCGCGCGCCCGCAGATGCGGTGATCGAGGTGGACGGCGAGAACGTGGTGCCCGGCATTCAGAACGTGCTGGCGCGGATGGGTGAGTTTGCCACTGCCCTGCGCGATGGCACCTATGCCACCAAAACCGGCAAGGCGTTTACGGATGTGGTGAATATCGGCATCGGCGGCTCTGACCTTGGTCCCGTGATGGCGACATTGGCGCTCGCGCCCTATCACGACGGGCCTGCGTGCCATTTTGTCTCCAATGTGGACGGCGCGCATATTCATGATGTGTTGGCGGGGTTGAACCCTGAGACCACATTGATCGTGATCGCTTCGAAAACCTTCACCACCATCGAGACGATGACCAACGCCCAGACCGCCATCACATGGCTACAAGGCACGCTTGGCGAAGATGTCTCGGCGCATCTGGCGGCGGTATCGACCGCGATGGACAAAACCGCCGCGATGGGCATTCCCGACGCCCGTGTCTTTGGCTTTGCCGACTGGGTGGGCGGGCGCTATTCCATGTGGGGGCCGATCGGCCTGCCAATCATGATTGCCGTGGGGCCAGAGGCATTCCGCGCGTTCCTTGATGGCGCAGCGGCGATAGATGAGCATTTCCGCAGCGCGCCACTGTCTGAAAACCTGCCCGTGCTTCTGGGGCTGATCGGTGTCTGGCACAATAATATTTGCGGCTATGCTTCGCGCGCGGTGCTGCCCTACGATCAGCGGCTCTCCCGCCTGCCTGCCTATTTGCAGCAGCTTGATATGGAGAGTAACGGCAAGTCCGTCGCGCTGGATGGCAGCCCTCTGCCCCGCGCCTCTGGTCCGGTGGTCTGGGGCGAGCCGGGCACCAATGGCCAGCATGCGTTTTATCAGTTGCTCCATCAGGGCACGCAGGTGGTCCCCACCGAGTTCTTGATCGCCGCCACAGGTCACGAGCCCAATCTCACCCATCAGCACAACCTCTTGAAGGCCAATTGCCTCGCTCAGTCCGAGGCGCTGATGCTGGGGCGGTCCTGGGATGAGGCGCGCGAGATCGCCGAAAAACGTGGCTTTAGCGGCGCTGACGCTGACCGGATGGCCGGGCATCTGAGCTTTCCCGGCAACCGTCCCTCGGTGACCATTGCCTATCCCAAACTGACGCCTTTCGTGTTTGGCCAGATCGTTGCGCTATATGAACACCGTGTGTTCACCGAAGGCGTGATCTGGGGGATCAACTCCTTTGACCAATGGGGCGTCGAGCTGGGCAAGGAACTGGCGACCCGCCTCCTGCCCATGGTCGAAGGGGCAGATGCATCACAAAAAGATGCCTCCACCCGTGGCCTGCTGGCCAAGCTTTCAACCTGACCCGCCAACCAAGAGGAAGACACTTATGGTATCCCGCGTCATCCCCGTAGACAGTTTCGACTTCGTCTTGTTCGGCGCCACCGGCGACCTTGCACGGCGCAAGATCCTGCCGAGCCTGTTCCACCGGTTCCAGATCGGCCAGTTCGACGACACCAGCCGCATCATCGGGGCGTCACGCTCCAAGATGGATCAGGGCGAGTTCCAGACCCTCGTGGGAGATGCGCTGAAGGAATTTGGCGACATCCCCGCCGATGCAGAACCAGATGTCGAACGGTTTCTGGCGCTGCTGGACTATGCCTCCGTCGATGCCAAGGGAGGTGGCGGCTGGTCCGACCTCGGCAGCAAATTGCGCAATGGCGTGGTGCGGGCGTTTTACCTCTCGGTTGCGCCTTCGCTGTTTGGTGACATTGCCGGGCGGCTCAAATCCACAGGCATCGCGGACGACCTAAGCCGCATCGTGGTGGAAAAACCCTTTGGTCACGATCTGGCCTCGGCGCAGGCGCTGAACGCAGCCCTGCGCGAACACTTTGAAGAAAGCCAGATTTACCGGATCGACCACTACCTTGGCAAAGAAACGGTGCAAAACCTGATGGCGCTGCGCTTTGCCAACTCGCTCTTTGAGCCGCAGTGGAACTCGCATCACATCGACCACGTGCAGATCACCGTCTCCGAGAGCATCTCTGTGGCGGGGCGTGGTGAATACTACGACAAATCCGGCGCGATGCGGGATATGGTGCAAAACCACCTGATGCAGCTTTTGTGTCTCACCGCGATGGAGCCGCCCTCGACCTTTGAGCCCAATGCTGTGCGCAATGAGAAACTCAAGGTCATCGAAAGCCTTGAGCCGGTTGCTGCGGATGACATCGTGCGCGGCCAGTATCGCGCCAAGACGGGAGGAGATGGCTATCTCGATCACGCAGGTGACCCGCATTCGCGCACCGAGAGCTTTGTTGCGATGAAGGTCGAGGTCGCGAACTGGCGATGGGCGGGCACACCGTTTTATCTGCGCACCGGTAAGTGCCTGCGCGAGCGGGTGTCGGAAATCGCCGTCTACTTCCGCAAGCCGCCGCATAATATCTTTGGCGAGGACAATGCCATTGATGGCAATATGCTGGTTATTCGCCTGCAACCGGACGAGGGCATCACGCTCAAGACCACTATCAAGGACCCCGGACCCGGCGGTATGCGCCTGACCTCTGCCGATCTGGACATGACCTTTGCCGACAGCCTGCCCGAGGCCGGTCGCCCGCAGGACGCTTACGAGCGCCTGATCATGGATGTGATCCGCGGCAACCAGACCCTGTTCATGCGCGGCGATGAGGTCGAGGCCGCCTGGACCTGGGCCGACCCCATCATCAACGCGTGGGATAATTCGACTCGCACGCCGCAACCCTATGATCAGGGCGGCTCCGGCCCCGAAGACGCGCTTTTGCTGCTGCACCGCGACGGTCGCCGCTGGCGCGCTATCGGCGCCTGACCCTGTTGTAAGATCTGAAAAGGAGGCACGCCAATGTCGCTCAATGCCACACTCGCCGCCGTCACCGACCGTATTATTGAACGCAGCCGTCCCACGCGCGAGGCCTATCTTGCCCGGATGCGCGCCGCCGCCTCCAAAGGCCCCGCACGCGCGCACCTCAGCTGTTCCGGTCAGGCCCATGCTTATGCTGCCACCGGCCCGGATCAGGAAACACTTGCCGCCGGCACGGGCGGCCACCTCGGGATCGTCACCGCCTATAACGACATGCTCTCGGCACATCAGCCGTTTGAGACCTATCCGATGTTGATCCGCGAAGCCGTGCGCGAAGCTGGTGGCACCGCGCAGGTGGCAGGCGGCGTTCCGGCCATGTGCGATGGCGTCACGCAGGGCGAAGCGGGCATGGAGCTGTCGCTGTTTTCGCGCGACAGCATTGCCATGTCGGTGGGTATCGCGCTGTCGCACAACGTCTTTGACGCCGCTGTCTTCCTCGGCGTCTGTGACAAAATCGTCCCCGGCTTAGTGATTGGCGCGCAGGCCTTTGGCCATCTGCCATCAGTGTTCCTGCCTGCGGGGCCAATGACGTCTGGTCTCTCGAATGACGAAAAAGCGCAGATCCGCCAGAAGTTTGCCAAGGGTGAGATCGGTCGGGATGAGCTGCTGAAGGCCGAAATGGCCGCTTACCATGGCCCCGGCACCTGTACGTTTTATGGCACCGCCAACACCAACCAGATGCTGATGGAGTTCATGGGGCTGCACCTGCCCGGCTCCTCCTTCGTCAATCCCGGCACCGAGCTGCGCGATGCGCTGACCAAAGAAGGGGCGAAACGTGCGCTGTCACTTTCAGCGCTTGGCAATGACTACACGCCGACCTGCGATATCCTTGATGAGAAGGCTTTCGTGAACGGCATGGTCGGGCTGATGGCCACCGGCGGCTCCACCAACCTACTGATCCACCTGATCGCCATGGCACGCGCAGGCGGGATCATCCTCGACTGGCAGGATTTCTCCGAAATCTCTGATGTGGTGCCACTGATCGCGCGGGTCTACCCCAACGGGCTGGCGGATGTGAACCACTTCCACGCCGCAGGCGGTCTGGGCTATATGATCGGTCAGCTGCTGGACGCGGGCTACCTGCACCCCGACACCAAAACCGTGACCGGTGAGGGTCTTGGTTCCTACCTGATGGAGCCGTTCCTTGATGCAGGCGCACTAACATGGCGCAAGGGCACCTCGGAAACGCTCAACGACAAGATCGTGCGCCCTGCTTCAGATCCGTTCCAAAAGACCGGCGGCCTTGCGCGTCTCAGCGGCAACCTCGGCACCGGGGTGATGAAGATCTCCGCCGTGGCCGAGGAGCACCGTGTGGTCGAAGCTCCGGTGCGGGTCTTCCACGATCAGGACGAGGCCAAGGCCGCCTTCAAGGCGGGCGAACTCAACGACGGCGACGTGGTCATCGTGGTCCGCTTCCAGGGCCCCAAGGCCAACGGCATGCCGGAGCTGCACTCCATGACGCCTTTCCTGTCGATCATGCAGGGGCGCGGGCAGAAAGTCGCCCTTGTTACCGATGGACGCATGTCAGGTGCCTCTGGCAAGGTGCCCTCGGCGATCCATGTGGTGCCCGAAGCCCTGGACGGCGGCGCAATCGCCAAACTGCAGGATGGCGATGTGGTGCGGGTGGATGCGCTGAGCGGCGATCTGCAGGTGCTGACCGAAGGCGTGCTCGACCGCCCCGCCGCCACCGCCGACCTCACATCCTATCAGCACGGTACGGGCCGCGAACTCTTCGCCCTGTTCCGCAATTCCGTGACCTCCGCCGATACCGGCGCAACCGTATTTGGAGTCTGATCCCATGGCCCTTACCCCGCAAGACGCCAGCAAACAGGCGCGTGAGATTTGCGCGCTGGCCCCCATCGTTCCGGTTCTGGTCGTCCACGATGTTGCACACGCCCGCCCCCTGGCCGAAGCGCTGGTGGCTGGTGGACTGCCCGCACTGGAAGTCACCCTGCGCACCCCCGCAGCCCTCGATGTGATCCGCGAAATGGCGCAGGTCGAAGGCGGCGTTGTCGGTGCCGGTACGCTGGTCACCCCCGCCGATGTCACCGCCGCCGTTGCCGCGGGCGCCAAATTCGGTGTCTCCCCCGGCTCCACGCCGCTGTTGCTGGACGCCGCACTGGCCGCAGATCTGCCGATGCTGCCGGGTGCTGCCACCGCATCCGAGGCCATGGCGCTCCTGGAGCTGGGCTATGACATGCTGAAATTCTTCCCCGCTGAGGCCTCTGGCGGTGCGCCCGCGCTCAAAGCCATTGGCGCGCCCTTGCCGCAAATCTCCTTTTGCCCCACCGGAGGCGTCAGCCCAACAAATGCCGACAACTATCTGAGCCTGTCCAATGTGGTCTGCGCAGGTGGCAGCTGGGTCGCCCCCACCAAATTGGTCGAGGCAGGCGACTGGAAAGCCATCGAAGAGCTTGCCCGCGAGGCCAGCCAGCTCTCGCGCTAAGGCCTGCGCTTGATGTACTAAACAAACCGGCGCGGCAGTCTCTCTGCCGCGCCGTTTTTTGCGCCCCACACCGCCCGACTGAGGCTTGACCCAGGCACAAGGACGCGACACCGTACGAGCGCGCCCGCCAAAGGAGACCTCATGACACAGATTTACACCGGGAGCTGTCTCTGCGGCACGATTGCGTTTGAGGTCGCGGGCAATGTTGCAGCCTTCTTTCTCTGCCACTGTTCACGCTGTCGCAAGGGAACAGGCTCAGCCCATGCGGCAAACCTCTTTGCTCCGGGCGCGTCGGTCCGCTGGACACAAGGCAAGACAGAACTGCGTCACTACCAACACCACGGCAGCCGCCACCACCGTAGTTTTTGCGCCACCTGTGCAAGCCCGGTGCCCCATGCGGGCGATGACCACATTGTGATCCCTGCCGGATGCCTCGACACCGCCCCCGATGTGCCAATCACCGCCGGGATCTGCTGGTCGGATCGTGCCGCATGGGTCGATGGCATTGCAGCGGCGTCAAAAATTGCGGGCTTGCCAGACGCCTAGGCGCAACCCCAAAAATTTCGCTTGCCCTCAACCATAGTTGAGATCCGAAAACCGTCTCCACAGCTTCTAACGGAGACCACACATGCGAATTTTCCTTCTTGGTGCCACAGGTTCGATTGGTACGGCGGTCCTGCGCGAACTCCTGAGCGCGGGACATCACGTCACAGCACTTTGCCGATCTGACACCGCCGCCCAAGCGGTGTCAGACCAAGGGGCCGCCGTTCAACGCGGTGATATGCGCGAGCCTGAAGCATGGTCAGAGGCCCTGAAAGATCAGGATGTCGTGATCCACGCCGCGATTACATTCGATGATGAGATGGTCGCGGCGGATCGCACCGTGGTCGACACGATTCTCTCCGCCGCCGACCACCGTTCTACGCCTTTGCGCGTTGTCTATACCGGCGGGTGCTGGCTCTATGGTGACACTCAGGGCCGCATCGCGACAGAAGACGATGGCTTTGCGCCGCTTCCGGCTTTCAGCGCGATGCTCGATCATGCCCACTTGCTGATGAACGCGCCTGCCCTCGCAACCGCCACGCTACATCCCGCGATGGTGTATCACGAAGAAGGCGGCGTCTTTGACAGTATGCTTGCAGATATCAAAGCCAATCGCCCGGTTGAGATCTGGGGCAGCCGCGACATTCGCTGGCCGCTGATCCACCGCACCGACCTCGCTATTGCCTATCGCCTTCTGGCAGAGCGACCAGATCTCACGGGCCATTTCAATGCCGTGGCCCAAACTGGCGTCACGATCGGCGAGATTGCCGCCACGCTCTCCCGTTCTCACCATCATGATGGCCGTCAAACCTGCCTGCCGCGCATGGCCGTCCTTGCCCGCGAGGGGCACTGGGCCGAAGGGCCAATGTTGGATCAAAGACTCTCCTCCGCGCGCTTGATGCAGGCAACAGGTTGGTCACCCCGATACAATACACTCCAGCAGGCCTTTCCACCGGTCTGACCCTATCACGCCGCGAAAGCAATTAAAGCGTCTTGCACGTCATACGGGAAAAAGAGTACCTCGGCCCTCTTGCGTAACAGGAGGCCCAGATGCAGCGCGTGATGATCCTCGGACAACCCGGCTCGGGCAAGTCAACTCTTGCGCAAAAGCTCGGTCAGCGCAGCGGCTTACCTGTGTTTCACATCGACAAAATCCACTGGTCTGCGGGCTGGGTAGAGCGCCCCCGTGATGAGAAAACCCGCCTGTGCCTTGAAGTCCACGCGCGCCCGGCATGGATTTTTGAGGGCGGCCACTCGGCAACCTGGCCCGACCGGCTGTCGCGCGCCGATACCATCATCTGGCTCGACGTGCCGCTCGCGCTGCGCTTGTGGCGCGTCGTCAGGCGTTCGCTGATCTATTGGGGTCGGTCGCGTCCCGACATGCCCGACGGCTGCCCCGAACAATTCAGTCTGGAATTTTATCGCTTTATCTGGCGCACGCGCCACAGTTCGCGCCGTGCAATTCAGCGCCTGATCGACAATGCTCCGCCCGAAAAACACATCTACATCCTGCAAAATCTGCGCGAGGTGGAGGCGTTTTTGAACGCACTCCCCAAAAGATCAGCCCCCACACAGCCGGACTAAACCCACTCCCAGTTTCACCTTTTAAAAATACCTCAGGGCGCACAAGCGGCAGCACCCCTCGTCAGACAAAACTGTGCGCCGGGGCTTTGACCCGGCGCTCCGCTTAGTAATCAGACACCAACAGATGCGTAGGCTCTGCATCCTCGTTGATCTGGCTGAAACGTCCGATCTTCATCTCGAACACATTATCGGTGCGGTCATCATTCACGGTAGAGACCTCGCCAATCAGACAATCACTGCCCTCCGCCCAAAACGCATGCCAAATTCCGGGCATCAATGTCACGCTCTCGCCGGGCTCCAGCATCAGCTTACCCCCCGCAGGCAAGGTGCGCGCGATCCCATCGGTGGGCACAGTCACCGGTGAGACCCGGTCAATACCGCCTTCTTTATCGGGTGCGAACAATTCAATCACCAGCGTGCCGCCCCCCCTGTTGATGATGTCCTCCGCCTTGATGTTATGGCGATGCATTGGCGACAGTTGGTCCTTGCGCGAAATCATGATCTTTTCCGCATAGAGCATCCCACGCCCGGCGCTCAGATCCTCGTGGCTGCCATTGCGCGCGGTGAACAGAAACAGGCCTAGTTCATCAAATCGCCCCTGCCCATAGTCGGTAATATCCCACCCCAAGCCGCGCGCCCGAATATCGGCCGCCTCAACCGCGCGCATCTGATCCGGGGACCAATGCGCAAAGGGGGGCAGATGCACCCCATGGCTTTTGATAAAAGACCAGCTTTGATCCAAAATTTCATTCACCTCAGAGCGTTTCATGCCCCGGTCTCCTTTATGTTTCTAAGGCGGATGCTGCGCGCCAGATCAGATCTGCGGGCAGTCTGGCAGCATCAATGGCGCGCGCATTCGCCAGATCATTGCCATGCGCCCGCGCAACGGCTGCCGCGTGATCCAGACCATGATCCAGCCAACGCTGTATCAGCCGCGCTTCCAGTTCTTGGCTGGGAACTTCAAGTCGGATCGACACATCCCAAAGTGCTGCCACATCGCGCCAACCGGGCACGTCAAAGAGCAAATAATTGCCTTCAATAACTGCGACACGGCAGTCCGGCCCCACCTCTGCGGCGCCCGAAATGGCAATGTCGCGTCCCCTGTCAAACGCAGGATAGATCACATGATCCGGCTGTTTTAGCGCCTGACACAAACGCATAAATCCATGCAGATCAAAGGTCTCCGGCGCTCCTTTGCGCGCCAGCAACCCGCGTGCCTGAAGCAGGCGATTGTCCAGATGAAACCCATCCATCGGCACCACCTCGGCCTTCCATCCGCGCGCTGTCAGCGCTTTGGCCAAAGGGGCTGACAGCGTTGATTTCCCGCTGCCCGGCGCGCCAGACAGGGCCACCAACTGACGCCCCTGATGCGCGGTGTCGAGCTGCTCAATCACGCTTTGGCACAGCGCATCGATGGTCATGCGGCAGACAACTCCGGATCAGGTTCCTTTGCCCCGGTCATATAGGCCACCGCATCCGACATTTCATGCTGTTTGGGGTCAATCACGCAGAGCCGTTTGCCCAGACGATGCACATGAATGCGGTCGGCCACCTCAAACACATGCGGCATGTTGTGGCTGATCAGAATGATCGGAATGCCTCGCGATCTCACGTCCTGAATAAGCTCAAGCACCCGGCGGCTTTCTTTAACTCCAAGGGCTGCTGTCGGCTCGTCAAGGATGATGACTTTAGAGCCAAATGCCGCCGCGCGCGCCACGGCCACGCCCTGACGCTGACCACCAGAGAGCGTTTCTACCGCCTGATTGATGTTCTGAATCGTCATTAACCCCAACTCATTGAGCTTTTCGCGGGCGACTTCTTCCATACGGGCACGGTCCAACTGGCGCAGGAATTGGCCGCGCCAGCCGGGTTTGCGCAATTCGCGCCCCATGAACATATTGTCAGCAATCGACAGCGCAGGCGACATGGCCAACGTCTGGTAAACCGTCTCGATCCCCGCCTCGCGCGCGTCAATGGGCGAGTGGAAGTTCACCGGTTTTCCGTCCAGTTCCACAGTGCCCTCGTCCGGGATCACCGCGCCCGAGAGCGCCTTGATCAGGGTCGACTTTCCCGCGCCGTTGTCGCCAATCACCGCAAGGATCTCTCCCGGCATCAACTCGAAATCACAGTGATCGAGCGCGGTCACCTTGCCATAGCGTTTGACCAGATTGCGGCCTTTGAGAATGGGTTCCATTACACCGATACCTTTCTGATCCACTGGTCCACAGCCACGGCGGCGATGATGAGCACACCAATAAGGAGGTAAGTCCATTGCGCGTCGGCACCAAGCAGACGCAAACCAAGGGTGAAGACACCGACGATGAGCGCGCCAAAAAAAGTCCCCAAGACCGAACCCCGCCCGCCAAAGAGCGAGATCCCCCCAATCACCACGGCAGTAATGGATTCAATATTCGCAAGCTGGCCGGATGTAGGCGAAACCGACCCGATACGACCAATCAAAGCCCAACCTGCAAAGGCGCAGATCAGCCCCGAGAGCATGTAGACGGAAATCAATACCTTGTCTGTGTTGACACCCGAAAGCTCCGCCGCCTCCTTGTCATCACCGACCGCATAGACGTGCCGCCCCCAAGCCGTGTGACGCAGCACATAAGCAAGGATCAGAACCAGCGCGATCATGAAGATGACCCCGTAAGTAAAGACCGCACCGCCCACTTTGAATTTCTCACCAAAGAACTGCAGGAACGCAGCCTTTTCCGCAATCTCCTGACTACGGATGGTTTCATTCGCGGAATAGAGGAAGTTTGACGCCAGCACGATCTGCCACATGCCGAGGGTCACAATAAAGGGAGGCAGCTTCATCTTGGCCACAAGCCAGCCGTTAATATAGCCACAGAGCAACCCGCAGAGCAGCCCAAATGCCACGCCCATGACAGGCGGCACACCATAACGGAAGGTAAATTGCCCCATCACCACCGATGAGAGCACCATAATTGCACCAACCGACAGGTCGATCCCCGCAGTGAGGATCACCAGAGACTGCGCACAGGCGACAATGCCGACAATGCCAACTTGCTGCAGGATCAGGGTCATTGCGAAGGGGGAAAAGAACTTCGATCCCAATAGCAGCCCAAAGATCACAACGGACATCACCAGCACGATCAATGGCACCAGCGAAGGCGTTACATGCAATGCGTGCTGAAATTTCTGAATGAAACTCTGCGGGCCATGGTCGAATTCGGCCACCTTGTCCGGGCTTCCGGCAACCGCGGCTTCATAGCTCTGCGGGGTAGACATGATACTCCTCCAAATCACCCGCTGCGGCGGGGTTGGTCTTTGTTATTGTTATATTTTGGGATGAAAGGGCGACGAATACGCGCCGCCCTGTTTCAAACATGACATTTTCTGGATCGTAATCGCACTTCACCACAAGGCCTGCGCCAAAGGGGTGGGACCAGATAGGCCCCACCCTGTTCAGATCAGCCCCAGCAGAGGTTGGTGCCCTCAGTGGTATCGATGCTTTCGACACCCTCGACTGGCTTGTCAGTCACCAATGCGACGCCTGTATCAAAGAAGGCCTTGCCCGGGGTCGGTTCGGGTTTCACGCCCTCATCGGCCCATTTCTTGATCGCCTCAACGCCGAGCGAGGCCATCATCAGCGGATACTGCTGCGAGGTCGCACCGATTACACCGTCCTTAACGTTCTGCACACCGGGGCAGCCGCCATCGACAGAGACGATCAGCACGTCGTTTTCACGACCAATGGATTTCAGCGCCTCATAAGCGCCTGCCGCCGCAGGTTCGTTGATGGTGTAGACCACATTGATCATCGGATCTTTGGCGAGAAGGTTCTCCATCGCCTTGCGACCCCCCTCTTCGTTGCCTGCGGTCACATCGTTACCGACGATACGCGGATCGGTCTCATCACCCCATTTGTTAGGGTCGCCCAGATCAATGCCAAAGCCCTGAAGGAAGCCCTGATCGCGCAATACGCCCACTGTCGGCTGGCTAACGCCGAGGTCGAGCATCGCGATTTTTGCGTTTGCCGCCTCATCGCCAAGCGAGGCTGCCGCCCACTGACCGATCAACTCACCCGCAAGGAAGTTATCGGTCGCAAAGGTTGCATCAGCGGCATCAATCGGGCTGAGCGGCGTGTCGAGCGCGATCACTACCAGACCGGCATCACGGGCCTGTTGAACAGCCGGAACAATCGACGAAGTGTCCGATGCCGTCAGCAAAATACCCTTAGCGCCATCAGCGATGCAGGTTTCAATCGCAGCCACCTGGGTTTCATGATCACCGTCAATTTTACCTGCAAAGGACTTGAGCTCCATGCCCAGTTCCTCCGCCTTGGCGGTCGCCCCTTCTTTCATTTTCACAAAGAACGGATTGGTGTCCGTCTTGGTGATCAAGCAGGCGGTCACCTTCTCATCGGCCTGCGCAGCGCCGGCCAACAGGGCCGCACCAGCTATCGTGGTCAGCAAAAGTTTCTTCATGGTCTCCTCCCAGAAACAACAATCTTACTCTGTGTATATGCATCGCTTAGCCCTCTTCTTCGCTGGGGCCCTCGCTGTGACTGACTGCATGAAAACCGTGATTCCACGTTTCTGTCAATAAATAAATAAAGTTGATTTATTAACTCAGCGCGCGCAAGCTCTTGCCTCAGATAAGGGAGGAGCGCATAGACCGGGCATGACAGATCCACGTCCTCACACCACCGGCGCAAGCCAAAGTGAACTGCGCGCTTATAACGAGCGGTTGTTGCTATCGCTGCTGCATCAGGACGGTGCGCTACCGGGGAGCGAGATGGCACGCCGCACCGGGCTGTCGTCGCAGACAGTTTCGGTGATTTTGCGCAAGCTTGAACAGGATGGTCTGGTCCAAAGGGGAGAAAGCCAGAAGGGCCGCGTGGGCAAACCTTCGGTCCCAATGAGCATCAACCCAGAAGGGCTGTTTTCCTTTGGAATAAAGATCGGCCGGCGCAGCACAGATCTGATGCTTACGGATTTTTGCGGTGGCGTGCGTGCTGAACGACGGCTCCGCTACCCCTATCCCCAGCCCACCGAAGTATTCGACTTTATCAAAACCAGCATCGACGAGATCAGCGCTGACCTGAGCGCAAAACAACGTGCGCGTATCTGTGGTATCGGTGTGGCTACGCCATTTGACCTCTGGCGCTGGCACGAACAAATCGGAGCCCCCAAGGCCAGCCTCACCGCATGGCGCGCCCTTGATCCCGCAACCGAGATCGCCCGGTTTAGTTCTCTCAAAGTCTTTGTGATCAATGATGCCACTGCGGCGTGCCGTGCCGAACATATGTTCGGCAGCAGCCGTCGGTGGCGCGACAGCGTGTATTTCTTCATCGCCTCCTTTATTGGCGGTGGCGTGGTGCTGAATCACTCCGTCTATGAGGGCGGCATGGGCAACGCCGGTGCACTTGGCCCCCTGCCCTCCCAACGGGCCGATGGTCGCATTTGTCGCTTGCTCGATAGCGCCTCTATCCGCGAACTCGAACGGCAGCTCAACGAAGCCGATATCGACTCCAGCGCACTTTGGCAGCAGCCACAGGACTGGAGCCCCTTCGCCTCCCTTGTTGATCAATGGCTGGAAGAAACCGCCTGCGCACTCGCGCGGGCTGCTTTGACAACCTGCGCGATCATCGATTTTCAGGCCGTGGTGATCGATGGTGCCATGCCTGCACCCGTCCGCAGCCGCCTCGTTGAACGCATCCGACGTGAACTCCCCACATTAGATTCGCGTGGTTTAATTCTGCCTCAGGTGGAAGAAGGCCAGATCGGCGCAAATGCCTCGGCCCTTGGCGCTGCGGCCAAACCTCTGATCGCACAGTACCTCCTCGACACACACGCAGGTTTTGCAGCTCCAAGCTGAGGCAATCCTAACGCACGACCGCCCTATTCCCTCATGTGGTAAGCGCTGGGGTTGACGAACAATTTATGCAGCGCGTAAACCAATCTTAAATTGGTTCCCCAAGGTCGGGAATGTAAAAGCGGGCAGGATCGACATGCTGGAATTGGAAACACTCTTGCCCTTGATGGGTGTTGCTGCGGGTGCGGGCATCGCTGGCGGCATCCTTGCGGGGCTACTCGGTGTCGGTGGCGGTATTGTTATCGTTCCTGCCCTCTATTTTGCACTTGGCCTTACGGGTATGGACCCAGCTTTGACGATGCAAGTGGCCGTGGGCACCTCGCTTGCAACCATCGTGTTCACGGCGCTGTCGTCGGGGTATGGCCACTACAAAAAAGGAGCGATCGACATGGCGCTCCTAAAGCTCTGGGCCCCTTCCATTCTCGGCGGTGTGGTCATCGGCGGCGTCTTGGGCGGGCTGGTCTCGGGCAATGTCTTGCTGATCGTCTTTGCCACAATCGCAATGGCGGTGGCACTGGATCTGATCCTGCGCAAACCCAAGGAATCCCCTGAACCGCGCTCTTTTTCCAAACCCGTCTGGGCCGCGCTTGGGGTCTTTGCTGGTGCGGTGTCCGCGATGATGGGCATTGGCGGCGGCTCTGTCTGCGTGCCAACACTGAGCTTTCTCGGCTATGACATCCGCAAAGCCGTGGGCACGTCTGCCGCCATAGGGTTCATCATCGGCCTGCCCGGCGCGATTATCTACATGGCAACTGGCTTTGGTGCCGAAGGGTTGCCACCGCTGTCGCTGGGTTATGTGAACCTGCTGCTGGCGGCCGTCATCATTCCCCTGTCGACAACCTTTGCCCGCGTGGGGGTGAAGCTCGCCCATTCAATCCCGCGCCGCGCTTTGAAGCTGTCGTTTGGGCTGTTCCTCATGGCAACCTCTATCCGCATGTTTGCGGATCTGGCGGAGCAGGCAGGGTGGCTCTGAAGCCCGCCACGCTCGCTCAGACTGACTTGCGTGCGGCCATTCTTCAGGGGGATTTTTCCACGGATGGCCGCTTGCCCCCGGAACGCGTATTGGCTGAAAAGCTGGCCATTTCGCGCACACAACTGCGAGGCGTATTGGACGCGCTGGCCAAAGAGGGGCTGATTTTCCGCCGTCACGGTCAAGGCACCTTTCTGCAACCGCCCCCCGTGCAAGGGGCTGAACGGCTGAGCGCGCTTGCCCGGCGGGTTTCGCCCCGTGATCTGATGGAGGTGCGGCTGGATCTGGAACCAGCACTGGCTGCCCATGCCGCAACCCGTGGCAGCACCGAAGACAAATCCCGCCTTCTTCACCTGATGGAAGACAGCCTTATGGCACCCGATCTCGAAAGCTACGAGCGCGCTGACGACATCTTTCACTATAAGATCGCCCAAATGGCAGGAAACCCGGTGTTTCTATCCCTATTTGAGGAAATTCGCACCCTGCGTCAGGCAGCGGATTGGAAACGCACTCGCCGCGAGGCGCTCGGCCTTGAGGAAATCGCCGAGTTTTCGACCCTACACAGCGCCATCGCAAATGCCATTTGTGCCGGCTCCGCAGAGGCCGCGCGCAGCGCAATGGCGGAACATCTGCAACAGGTCTCCCATGCGCTGCGCCGCAGTGACACTTGGCTTGAGAGCCCTGAGATGTGATGCGCCATTGGCGCGACGCCCGTCCGGCGCGTCAGCGCCATAACCTGTGCGCCGCAGGCGCTCCGCTGGGTCACCCGGATGTCAGCTGCCCAGATCGGTCAACACCGCCAACAGCGTATCCACATCGCCCTGTTCCAGATAGCGCTGGACCTCGATGACAATTCTCAGCTGCTTGGCCAGATACGCCAACTGGCGATGATTATTCTCAATGTGCCGCGCGGAAATCTCGGCATCGATCGCCTCTGCTTCCTTCAGGAGCTTATGCACCTCGGCAAGCGTCTTTTCATTGGCGATATCCTGCTTTTTCAGATGCGCCTTGATCGCAGAAAGCCCCTCCAGCGCGATGGTGCGCGCCTCGTCGCGCACTGAGGTCTCCTGTACAGGATCGGCAATGGCATCCAGCACCCGGCCCAAGGCCGCGTCGAGCTTGGTGACCAAACCGCTGCGCTCGGAACTCGCAAGCGGCAACAGATCATTCACCGGCAGCGACAGCGGCAGGTTCTGCCCCTTGGATTTTGACAAAAGCCCCCGACGCGCAGCAACAAAGGTACGCACCACAAAACGAGACGCCTCAGCCGCGCGTGGTGATCGCATAAGCGTTGCTGCCATCACCGCACCGTGTTCAGTATACATCATCGGCGGATGGCGCTGCCCCCCATGGGCTTTTGATATTCCGAGTTGGAATTTCAAGTCGGCAAACTCGTCCTCATTCAGGCGAAAGGCAAAATCCTCGCCAAAGCGTTCGGCGTTGTTGTTCACCAGTTTGTTGAGGTTCCCTGTGGTGTAGGAAAACAGCGCCGCAAGATCTGCGTCCCGGATCACCGGTTGACCCCGAAAGGTGAAAATCTGTGGCGTGGTCAATGTCTCGTCCGTCATAAAGGCGCTGAAACTCCGCTTTGGTCAAATCCAATGGCCCAATGCTTGATCTTCCATCCCGGAATATCAAGATGAGAGTGCACCGTCTCAGCGCCCCATGACAGAAAGGGTCAGATCCGCCTACCGCGCCCGCAGGTAATTCCGCGCCCCGATCAGGCCAAAATTGGGCTGATGATAGAGATGCAGCGGCAACTCTTCACGCCACGCGGTATGACGCCCGCCCGCGTTGAACGCCTCCACAAAGGCATCATCAAAGATCCAGGGGTTGGCGGCAGCAACGCCCCCGGTCACGAACACGCCCCCTTTGGCCGCGAAGACGAGGCCGAGGTCACCCGCGACCCCGGCGAGATACTGCGCAAACAGCTCAACCGCGCGCACCGCTGCGGTGTCGAGCCGGGCATGGGCGGATTGAAAGATCTCGGCCCCCGTAGAAAGCGGCGCAGTCAGTTCCATGCTGCGCGCCACCGCGCGATAAAAATAGGGTAGCCCGGTTCCCGACAGGATCCCCTCCGCCTCCACCGCAAGCCCCGGCCCCATGCCGATCTCAGGCCACTCTTCCCGCAGGGCCTCAAAGATCGCGACCTCTTCGGCGGTGCGCGGGCCGATTGCCACATGACCGCCTTCGCCGGGCACCACGCAGGGTTCGCCATTGGCCCAGATCAAGGCCCCGACGCCAAGCCCTGTGCCGGGACCGATAATCAGGCAAGGCTCCTTGGGAAACACCGCCCGCCCTTGCAGAACTGTCACATCCCCCTCACCCACAGAAGCCAATGACCAAGCAGCCGCTTCAAAATCATTGAGCACTTTGACGCGCTCGGTCTGTAGGGCAGCAGCGATACCGCGTTCCGAGAAGCTCTGGTTGGCGTTGGTCAGCTGTACCGATCCCGCGCGCACCACGCCCGCCGCCGCAATCACCGCACGCCCCGGCGCACTGGCGCGGTGGGCTGCAAAATCTGCGCAGGCCTCTTCCAGATTGCGCGTGCCCTTGCTGTCATAGCGGGCCTGTTCGAGGATCTCGCCCTCGACGTTCACGGCCGCAAGCCGCATATTGGTTCCGCCGACGTCAGCGATCAGATTCCACATCTTAGCCCCTCCAGCCCGCCACGCACACAAGGTACGGGCAGACCCGATGCTCAGGTTGTCAGTTGCCAAGGGTCAAACAGGCTCAGCGCGCACAGGTCAAGTCTCGCAGGTCATTTCACGACCGCTTTGCTGACCGCGAGCCAAAACCCGCGTGACTGTCGCGCAAGAGCGCGCAGGGCGCAAGTGTTAGCGCAAACAAATTTCACGCGAACACTTACTGCGTCAGATAAGCCACCGGCTCGAAATGGTACATGTCTTCGAAGTTGCACAGCTCCAGCGGCCCAAGATCGATCCGGGCCAGCTGCGCCGCATAACGGGCAAAGACCTCATCCGAGAAGGCCACAAGGTCTGCCGCCTCCGCCGCATCCAACCAGCGTAAAAGATAACCAAGGGTCGAATGAAACGTATAGGTGTCAAAGTGATCCGGACGCAGCCCGGTCATCTCGCGCAGAGAGACGCGGGTGGCGCGCAGGCGGGCGTCTTCGGTGGCATCAGCCCCCTCAAGGGTCACGGAATGCCCGGCAAACAGGCCCCGCGCACTCACATGTCTGCTCTTTGGAAGGTCCTGACCCACCAACCTGTCCTGAAATGCCGCCGTCACCTCATCCCGCGTTGCACCCCGCGCGATGCCAGCGGGCCAGTTCCGTTCATCTGGAGCGATCCCACCAAACACTGTCATATGCAGGCTAGAAACCGGGAGCCATGTGAAGAGCGCACCAAACGGGCTCTCACGGACATCATTTTGCATCTCACACAGGGCCGCATGCGCGTCGCTGCGCGGGTCGATATGACAGATCACCGTATTTCCCGGCCAATGCAACACAGTTCCATCGGGTGCAAATTTCCCACCCTGCCCCGGCTCTGTAATCGCAGCCGGACGGTTGGTTTCAGCATCGGCACCGGTCAAATGCCGTATCGGGTCTGGGCGAAAGATAGCCATCGGGTCTCGTCCTTGAGTGGTCTGACCCACCAGCCCTATCGCCCTTTCATGTCAGGTGTTTGACAGCCGCTAGGCCGATGCAACCGCTGACACCGCGTGGCCCGTCAGCGCTTTCAGCTTATCCACCGCTTGCACCAATTCTGGCCCAACCTGTTCATGAATGCGCGCATTGCTCAGGTCATCCACATTGGCCCCACAGAAGATCGAGACCGGTTCGCCAATTTCAGACGGGCGAAACGGGGTGGCAACCGCATTGATCGCCCGGGAGTAGCGCACATCTTCGCACACGCAGGCATAGCCAAGGCGGCGCAGCTGCGAGCGATGATAGTCCCACACCTCTTCGCACATCTCCGCTGCCTCAACCGACAACAGTGTTTCCAGCTTTTCGCGCTCTTCTCGCGACAGCGCCCCTAAATAGGCAATCCCGGATGAGGAGGTCATCACCGGCATGCGATACCCGACATCAAGCCAGATAGTACCGGACCCTTCTGGCCGCCACGTTTTGACAATCAGCATATTGCCATCATCCTGAATGGCCACGCCCACCAGTGCATTCACCTTATTGGCAAGGGCCTGCATGATTGGTGAGGCCACCGTCACAAACCCAAAGGCCGCGGAGGCGATGTTGCCGAGCGCTAAAGCCGCAGGACCAAGGCGATATTTGTCGAAATGCCGCCCATGCGTGAGATAGCCGAGCGCACAGAGCGTAAACGTCAGACGTGAAACCGTCGAACGCGGAATGCCGGTGCGTTCGGAAATTTCGAGATTGCCCAGCCCGTTGTCCGAAGGACGAAACGCACGCAAAATCTTGAGCCCTCGGGCCAGAGTATTGGCGTATCTCCGATCCTGCTCGAGATCGCGCATCGTTTTTCGTCCTTTAGCATCACCTGAAGGCGCAATCATACAAAGTTTTCTCGCGTTAAGAAAAGTAGATTTACTAAGACTCTCAATGCATTTGCCGTAAGATCACCAATGATTGATGAGACATTTGCAGTCGTGGTGATGGCACGCTGGTTTTTGCGTGCCATCTGAGTTTTACAGGACCAGCCCGGCCCCAAAAGCGGTGGATCAGAAGATCTCAAATAGGCCTGCCGCGCCCTGCCCCCCACCGATGCACATGGTCACCACACCGAGTTTCGCCCCCCGGCGCTTGCCCTCAAGGAGCAAATGCCCCGTCATCCGTGCGCCCGTCATGCCAAAGGGGTGGCCGATAGAAATGGACCCACCGTTCACGTTGCAAATTGCAGGATCAATCTCCAGCCGTTCACGACAGTAAAGCGCCTGCGACGCAAAGGCCTCGTTGAGTTCCCACAGGTCGATGTCGGAAACCTTCAGACCATGGCGTTCCAACAGGCGCGGCACCGCAAAGACCGGGCCGATCCCCATCTCATCGGGTTCACAGCCTGCGGTGACAAACCCCTTAAGCGCGCCAAGCGGCTCTAGTCCTTGCTGTGCGGCAAGATCTGCGTCCATCACCACCAACGCCGCCGCCCCATCGGAGAGTTGCGAGGCGTTGCCAGCGGTCACAAAGTTACCCTCGCCGCGCACGGGTTTCAGACCCGCGAGACCCTCAAGCGTGGTGTTGGGTCGGTTGCAGTCATCCATCGAGAATGTCACCTCTTTATAGGAGACCTCCTTGGTTTCCTTATCGGTGATCTTCTGCGTCACAGTGATGGGTACGATTTCATCGTCGAGCTTGCCTGCAGCCTGCGCCGCTGCCGTGCGCATCTGGCTTTCCAGTGACAGCTCGTCCTGCGCCTCGCGGCTCACGCCATAACGCTGCGCAACCACATCGGCGGTCTCGATCATGGTCATATAGACTTCGGACTTATTCGCCTCGATCCATTCGTCCCGGCGTTGCGCCGGGCGCGAGGGCGGCATTTGGCTGATGCTTTCCACACCGCCCGCGATGGCGGCAGAGGCGCCCTCTAGTGTAACCGCATGACCCGCCATGGCGATGGCCTGCAGCCCGGACGAGCAAAAACGGTTCACCGTCGCAGCGGCCACCGTCACCGGCAGCCCCGCGCGCACCACAGCCTGACGTGCGATATTGCCGCCAGTCCAGCCCTCTGGATAGCCGCAGCCAATAAACGCATCCTCAATCAGTGCCGGGTCCACTTTGGAACGCGCGACAGCATGTTGGATCGCATGGCCCGCGATATGGGCACCATGGGTGTCGTTGAAGGCGCCGCGATAGGATTTGGCGAGACCCGTGCGGGCAGTGGAGACGATAACGGCTTGTTTCATAGGTAGTTCCTCCCCGAGGCAATCAGGCGTTGTTGAGGTCGGCAAAGGTCTTACCCTCAGCCACCAGACGTTTCAGAAGCGATGCAGGCTGCCACAGGAAGTCATCCTCCTGCGCGAACCGTTCGATATCGGCGAGGATTTTATTAAGGCCCACGGTATCGGCGTATTGCATCGGGCCACCACGCCAGCGCGGGAAACCATAGCCATTCAGCAGGGTCACATCGACGTCGAGTGGACGTAGTGCGATGCCTTCCTCCACCACACGGGCGGCCTCATTGACCATCGCAGCCATGTAGCGATCGACAATTTCCTGTTCAGAAATTTCACGCGCGGCAATGCCTTTGGCGGCGCGCTCCATGGCGATATGCTCCAGCACCTCGTCATTCGGAACCTGCCCCTCCTCGCCATAAACATAGAATCCTTTGCCGGTCTTGCGCCCGAAATGGCCCGCCTCGCACAGACGATCCGCAAACTCTGCATAGACCTCAAGCGGATCGCGGGTCGGGGCGAGACGCTTGCGCGTGGCCCATCCGATGTCCAGGCCGGCCAGATCGCTCACCGCATAGGGCCCCATCGCAAGGCCGAAATTCACCAAGGCGCGATCCACCTCAAAGGGGCTTGCGCCTGCAAGGACCGCACCATCGCCAGCTTTCCGGTAATGGCTCAGGATACGATTGCCGATAAAGCCATCACAAACACCTGCGCGCACCGCGACTTTTTTCAACCGTTTCGCAAGCGCAAAGCCGGTGGCTGTGACCTCTGGTGCCGTTTTGTCCGCAACCACGATTTCCAACAGACGCATCACATGCGCGGGCGAAAAGAAATGCAGCCCGATCACATCCTCAGGCCGGGACGTCATCGCTGCGATCTCATTCACATCAAGATAAGAGGTGTTAGACGCCAAAACCGCACCGGGTTTGCAGATGGCATCAAGCTTGGTGAAAACGTCCTTTTTCACCTCCATGCTCTCAAAGACAGCCTCAATCACCACATCTGCCTCGGCGAGCGCCGCGTAGTCGTCGCTGGCACGGAAGGTTCCGCCCATAATGGCGTCGTATTTCTCTTGTGAAAGCTTGCCGCGTTTGACCGACCCTTGCAGGGTCTTTGACACATTGGCCTCAGCGCGTGCGACAGCATCTGCGTCGCGCTCAATCAGTGTCACCTGAAGCCCCGCCAGCAGCACCGAAACCGCAATACCTGCGCCCATGGTGCCGCCGCCGATCACACCGATCTGGTCAATCGCACGAGGCGCAACATCCTTGATCTCAGGCACTTTGGCCACCTGCCGCTCGGCAAAGAACGCATGTATCAGGGCTGCGCGCTGGTCGCTTTCCATCAATTCCTGAAACAAGGCGCGCTCATTGGCGAGCCCCTCTGCAAACGAAAGGCGCGTTGCACCCTCCACCGCTTTGATGCAGTTTTGGGGCGCCAGTTGCCCGCGCGCTTTTTTTGCTAGTCGTGTGCGGGCGGCGTCAAACACCTCAGCCGCTACCGGGGCTGGAGAAAGTTCACTGGTCCGGCGCGGCGTGGCACCGGAGGCGACCAATTCTCGTGCGTAAGTTAGGCCCATTTCACGAACGTCGGAGGTGTCGCTGATGCGATCAATCACTCCGGTTTTCAGCGCCTCATCTGCGCTGATCTGACGGCCGGACGTTATGGCTTCCAGCGCGAATTCTACTCCTGCCAGACGCGGCAGGCGCTGGGTTCCCCCCGCCCCCGGTAGAATACCAAGCGTGACCTCCGGCAGACCAAAACGCGCGTTTGGTACTGCCACGCGATAATGCGCCCCAAGAGCGACCTCAAGACCGCCGCCAAGAGCTGTGCCATGCAGGGCCGCGACGACCGGAACGGTGCATGCTTCAATGCGGTTGATCAAATCCGGCAGGAACGGCTCTTGCGGCGGTTTGCCAAATTCACGAATGTCTGCCCCCGCAATAAAGGTGCGGTCCGTGCCATAAATCACCACCGCCTTCACATCATCACGGCGCGCGATCTCGGCAAAGGCTGCATCCAGACCGCTGCGCACAGCGTGGCTGAGTGCGTTTACGGGCGGATTGGCAATCGCGATGACTGCAATATCATCAACAACTTCCATAAGCACGGGGTTCGACACGGGCGGCTCCTCCTTGCGCGGCAGCATTCGATTCCGCCTAAGTCCTATCCTCCTCGCCGCTTAGTTTCAATATGCGGAATTATGTGCTTCAATGCGGAATACCTCTGCTGCGCATGAAAAAACCCGGCAGGAGCAATTCCCACCGGGGGTTGTTCATCACATTGCAGTTTGTCTTATGCGATCAGGAGCCGGTTTCCTTGACGTCATCGAAGTCGGACCAGTCTGTCACTCTTGGCGCTTCAGCTTCGACCACATCTGTGGTGTCCCACTCCACATCCGCCTTCTCTCCCCAGCTGCTCGGCGCGGGGCTGTCCTTGGGACTGGCGGGGTCTGCCGCCGCCGGGTCGATCTGGGCCGTCTGGAACCGTGCCACCAATTCTGCAAGCGTCTGTGCATCGGTGTTGAGCAACTGCCCTGCCGCCGTGGCTTGTTCTACCATGGCCGCGTTCTGCTGGGTGACCTGATCCAATTGGTTCATGCCCGTGTTGATTTCACCAAGCCCCGTAGATTGCTCCTGCGCGCCCGTGGCAATCCCGGAAATCAACTCCGATATATGGCTCACCCGCTGCAAGATATTCTCAAGCGCGCTGCCCGCTTTGCCAACAAGATCCACACCGCGCTCCACCTGCACGGAGCTGTCACCGATCAGGTTCTTGATCTCCAGTGCCGCATCGGACGACCGCTGCGCCAGCCCGCGGACCTCGGAGGCAACCACCGCAAAACCCCGCCCCGCTTCGCCTGCGCGCGCCGCCTCGACCCCGGCATTCAGCGCCAGCAAATTGGTCTGAAAGGCGATGTCATCGATTACGGAAATGATCTGCGCGATTTTGCCGGAGCTTTGTTCAATTTCCGTCATCGCCGAGACCGCATTGCGCACGATTTCCCCGCTGGCTTCGGCTTCGGCGCGCGCTTCATTTGTGGTGCGTTCCACATCCCTGGCCCCCGTCGCCGCCGAGGTCACGCTGGCGGTCATCTCATCCAACGCTGCTGCCGTCTCCTCCAGCGTTGCCGCCTGGCTCTCGGTGCGATGCGACAGATCCTGCGAGGCCTGACTGATCTCAGAGGCTCCATTGCGGATCGAAGACGAGGTGTTGATCACCTGTCCAACGGTATCATTGAGCGTATCCAGCGTGCGGTTGAAATCAATACGCAGCCGGTCATATCCCTCGCCCAGTTCATCGGAAATATGGGCCGTGAGATCGCCCTCTGACAGGCGGGCCAGACCCGTTCCAAGCGCATCTACCGCCTTGTCCTGCACCGCGCGCCGCTGCGCACGTTCTTCGGCCGCCGCCTCTTCCATCTTCTCTTTTTCCACGATCCCGTCCCGGAACACTGATAGCGAACGCGCTATGCGATAAATCTCCGTGCTGGTGCGCTCAAAACCCGTGATCGGGCTGCGATCCCCCTCTGCCAACGCCTCGGTGCTGGCGCTAATACGGTTCAGAGGGCGAAGGATAAGCAACTGAATCAGCAGCAAAGCGGCAAGGAAAACGCCGCCAGCCACCGCCAGCAACACCATCATATTACGGTTGGCGAGATCGACCTCTGCCGAGATTTCATTCGCCATCCCTCTGATCGATCCAAGGGTCTGCGTTGCAAACGCCGACGCACGATCGGCAATCCCCAACACCATGGTTTCGGTGGTGTGGGTGGCCTCATCCGCTGCAGCCCTTGCATTGAGTGCGTTCAGACGCAACGCCGCCAATCCGGTATCTTCCGCAGCAAAGGCAGAGATTCGCTCCAGAAGATCCACCACCCGCGCATCCTGAAATTCCTCGTAAAAGGACAGGTTCAGAGTGGCGCTGGACATATCAAACGCCGCATCTTTCACATGCTGGGCATCCGGCGCGGTCAGCGCATCAAGGGCGGCGACCTGAAAACTGTTCACATTCTGGCTGATCTCCATCAGCGTGTTGAGGAAGCCAACTTCATTTTTCATCAATTCGCGCAGCGCCTGACCATTTTCCTTGCTCGCTCTTGCAGCCGAGACGGAGAGCTTGTGAAGCTGCGCATCTATTGCCATCACGATAAATCGATCTGTATCTGCGCGGGCTTTCATAGCGGCGCGACGGAGCGATTCTGAGGGAAACAAGCTCTGGGCGATCACGGATTGCAACGTGAAAATCGCACCATGAATGAGGGTCACGTCCATCATTTCCGGGGCGTTCAACTCAATTTCATCGGCGATCTCCAGCAACCGGGCGTCCGAGCTGTCGGCGAGCTCCTGAAGGCTCGCGAGGGTTTCCGGATCCTTGGTCCCGCCAAACGCAACTGCAGTCCCCGCCAACAAATTCAACTCCGCACGCGCTTCTAGCAGCAGTTCGAGGTTGTGGAAATCTCGCTCAACAAGAACCTTCAGGGAATTGTCGATGGCGTTGTAGGTATTGACCGCCCCTTTGTTGAGCTCGACCGATGCAGCCTGCGCCAATTCTGTCATCACATCGCGCAATTCGTTATTGATGCTGTGGAAATTCGCAACTTCTGTTTCGATCTGAGCATCGCTTTTCAAGGTCACGCGACGGGCTGCGGCCAGATCCGTCAGTGCATTTGCCACCTCGGCGGCCTGCGTTTCAAAGGCTGGCTGCATATCCGGGTCGAGATTATCAATCAGCCGCGCCAATTGCTGCGAGACCGCATCGGCGCTGGACACCGCTGCATCAACCGCGCCCATGTCCTCTGCCGACATCAGGGCCAGCATGCTGTCTTTGGCCTGCGCCGCCGCCAGTGAAATCTCTGACGCCAGTTCCAGATCAGGCAGGTTGTCCACGTTCAACTCGCTCATATCCCGATCGATCTCGGACAGAACGGAGTGGATCATATAAGCAAAGACGCCAAATGAAGCCCCTATAACGAATAGGATCATACCCATCTTGGCGCGGATGCTGCGCAACAGGCCGAAACCTTTACGCGTCATGGATGGGAGGGCTTTGGGCTGGGGCATAACGTCACTCTGCGTGATAGTGGGTTGGGATCTGCGTGGATTTGCGCAGTGAGGCTCAGGTCGGTGAAGATCGCAGAGGGCCAAGCGGCCTCACAAAACAGCGATAGAGAGGCGCGGTTCGCGACACGCCCTCGCCTGCCTGCTTGTTCAGGTCGCAAAGTCGCTTTCGGCGGGGCAGTTTCAGCACGCAAACCACTCGACTTCTCCGGCTTCATTCCAGTCGAAGTTTGCGAACAGAGCCTTTAATTTTCGGTGAAATCACCGTGCTGTCACGCGGCCTTTGCTACGGTTTCACGGACAAAATGCGTCTTCAAAGCCAATATATACGGCGGATTTGGTTAAATTTCGTCAGAACCAACGCCCTGCGTAAAAACGCGCACCCCAAGAAGAAGGGCCGCCCTGCAAGGCGGCCCTTTGGATCTGCGTCCCTATTGCTGCCGAATATTCTCCGGCAGCCACGTGGCCAATTCCGGCCAAACCACCAATATACCCACCATCAACAGCATTAACGCCACCATCGGCACGGCCGTCTTGGCGATGTAGGAAATTTCGTGCCGGGTCATCCCCTGCAGCACAAAGAGGTTGAACCCGATAGGAGGCGTCACCTGCGCGGTTTCGATCACCACAACGAGGAAGATGCCAAACCAGATCACATCGATCCCGGCTTGACGGATCATGGGTTCCACAATGGCCATGGTCAGTACGACCGAGGACAGGCCATCCATGAACATACCAAGGATCAGGTAGAACACTGTCAGCACCGCAATCAGCGCAATGGGCGACAGGTTGTAACTCTCGATTAGTCCCGCAAGGGCACGCGGCAGCCCCGTAAATCCCATGGAGAGCGACAAAAACGCAGCTCCCATCAGGATAAAAGCAATCATCGCAGAGGTGCGCGTCGCCCCCATCAGGCTCTCGACAAAGGTTGCCCAATTGAGACTGCCCTGCATCAAGGACAGGCCCAATGCCCCCAAAACACCGACGGCTGCCGCCTCGGTCGCGGTGGCAAACCCCATATACATCGACCCGATGACCACAATGACCAGACCAAAGAGCGGCAGCAGAAAGCGGCTCTCGGCGATCATTTCGCCCAGCGACAGGCGCGGCTCTTCTTTTGGGCGCTGACCGGAGCCAAAGAAATGCCAGCCCACAATATAGAGCATGAACAGCCCGGCCAAAACGAGGCCAGGAAAGACCCCGGCCATGAACAGCTTAGTGATGCTCTCATTGATGGTGACGCCGTAGACGATCAACGTCAGCGATGGCGGGATCATCAGGCCCAGTGTGGCCGCACCGGCCAGTGTGCCGATAATCATATACTCCGGATAGCCGCGCGCACGCAGTTCCGGGATCGACATTTTGCCCACCATATTGAGCGTCGCAGCAGAGGAACCTGACACAGCCGCAAAGATCGTGCAGCCCGCGATGTTGGTGTGCAAAAGCCCGCCCGGCAGAAACCGCATCCACGGCGCGAGACCACGAAACATGTCCTCCGATAATCGGGTGCGATAGAGGATCTCGCCCATCCAGATAAAGAGCGGCAGGGCGGTGAGCGTCCAACTGGACGAGCCGCTCCAGATCGTGGTGATCATCGCATCCCCTGCGGGGCGCGAGGTGAACAGCTCCATCCCCACCCAAGCAACGCCCATCAGCGCAAGACCAATCCAAACGGAACCGCCCAAGAGCCCAAACAGGACAAAGAGGAAAATAATAGTGGTATAGACCTCACTCATTCCAAAGCCTCCCCTTTGATTTGGGGCGCGCCCGTCACCAGCATCCGCGAAAGGTAATCCCAAAGCGCGATGGCCAAAAGCACAGTGCCAATCGACATCGGCAGTTGCGGCAACCAGACGGGGGTATAGACCCAACCAGACCCGCTCTCAGCCCAGAGGCTGCCCCAGTTCCAAGGCCATGTGCCAAACATCGCGACAAGTGTCAGCAGCCACTCTGGCGCAAAATCCTGACCTTGGGTGCGGTCATTCAGCATATGCGACAGAAGGTTTGTCTTGATCGCGTAGCGGGCAAAATAGGTCGCCGTCAGCGCTGAAATCAGCATCGCGCCTGCATCAAGCCAATAGTGATGCCGCCCGCCGAGGTTCAGAAAGATTGATACCCGGATATGGCCACCATGCGTGAGCGTATAGGCCAGCGCAAAGAAAGACGTCGCCGCCATCGCGTAGCCTGCATATTCGGTAGAGCCGGGAAATGTGACCGACGCCCAGCGCGCAATCATCTGTCCCACGATCAGCAACAAAATAGTCACCATGAACACAGCCGCCACGACGCCCGCGCCATTATAAAAGCGGTCCAGCACCCCCCAAAGCGGCTGCAGGAGCCGCCGCATCCGGTCCGGCTTCAGAATACACAGAAGCATCAAGCCGCTTGGCACAACAAAGAGCCACACCCACAGGGGCAGGCCCAGAACAGGTTGCCAGTCACGCATATCATGTCCTTTGAATTATGGGTCGGGCGCGAGGTGCCAAGCCCTCGCGCCCGTGATACGGATCTGAAACGATGCAGCCTTTATTCAAAGCGGCAAAGACTGCGATGCAGATCAATTCGCCTTGAACGCGTCGACGATTTCCTGACCGTCCTCACCCACGGTTGCCAGCCACTCATCCGTCATCTTGGCACCGATGGCTTCCAGTTCCGCGCGGAACTCAGGCCCCGCTTCCACCACTTTCATG
This sequence comes from Tritonibacter mobilis F1926, assembly GCF_000376545.2. NCBI lineage: Bacteria > Pseudomonadati > Pseudomonadota > Alphaproteobacteria > Rhodobacterales > Paracoccaceae > Tritonibacter > Tritonibacter mobilis. The sequence goes on along the minus strand of NZ_CP015230.1, from coordinate 314,273 downwards.
CCATTGGCTTCGAGTTGTTCGAAATACCAGTTGGCAAGCTCTTCGGATTTGGCGGTACAGGCGGCACCGGTTTCATCCGCAGCCTTCTGGATCGCGTCCTGCGTGTCGGCGCTCAGACCATCCCAAACCTGCTTGTTGACCATCACATAGTTGCGCGGCAGCCAGGCATTGACCTTGTAATAATAACCCAGCTGTTCCCACACCTTGCGGTCATAACCAGTCGACCCCGAGGAGATAAACGCATCGACAACGCCAGTTGCCAGCGCCTGACTTAGCTCGGCCGCTTCGACCTGAACCGGGATCATGCCCAGCTCCTCGGCAAAGGTGGCGGTCGCGGTATTATACGAGCGGAATTTCACGCCCTGTGTGTCTTCGGACGAATTGACTTCCTTTTTGAAATAGAAGCCCTGCCCCGGCCACGGGCAGGAATAGAGCGTCACGAGGTTTTGCTCGGCAAGCTTGGCGTTCACCTTATCCTTGGCAACCGCCCATAGTTTATCGTTGTCGGCATAGGACGTTGCGAGGAAGGGAAGGTTATCCCAGCCAAGCAGAGGCTCTTCATTGGTATGCGCGGACATCAGCCGCTCCCCAATCGGGGCCTGCCCGGTTTGCACCGCGCGTTTGATTTCGCCGCCCTTAAAAAGCGACCCACCGGCATGCACGGTGATGTCGACATCGCCGCCTGTGTAATCGCGCACCTTATCGGCAAAAACCACGCCCATCTCGGAATGATAGTTGGACGCCGCATAGGCCATCGGCATGTCCCATTTTTCAGCTTGCGCACCAGCCGCAACGACAGCGAGCGCGGCGCTGGCGACGGTGGTCTTCAGGGTCATTTTGTTCATTTGTTCAGTCTCCCGTGTTGGTCAGTTTTTTTCTATTTAATGTGTCGCAAAGCGCATCGGATCAAAGGCGCTTGTATCCGCGTTGGGCCAGTTTCCCGTAATCATGTCAGCAACCAGTCGGCCCGTCTTTGGCCCACCTGTCAACCCGATGTGGTGATGACCAAAGGCCGTGAAGACACCGCTGCCACGGACTTCACCAATCAGTGGCAGGCTGTCTGTGGGCGCGGGCCGAAAGCCCAGCCACTCCTCTTCTGATGAATAGCTCAGTTCAGGGAAGGTCCGCGCGACGGTGCGGCGCAGCATATCCAGCGGTTTTTTGGATTTCTCTTCCGTCAGGCCACCAAATTCCACGATCCCAGCACAGCGCAGTCCTTGATCCATCGGGGTTGCGACAAATTTCCCATCCGTCAGCATCATTGGAGCGTTGGGCAATTGGCTCGGATCTTTGAAGATGATGTGATAGCCGCGTTCGGCCTCAAGTGGCACCTCAAGCCCCAGACGCTTCATCAGGGCCGCAGACCAGACGCCAGCAGACAGCACCGCCCGGTCACAGGCAATCCGCCCCTGATCGGTATCAACCGCTGTGATCTGACCACCCGTCAGGTCAAAATCGCGCACCTCCGCTTGCACAAAGCGGCCTCCCATCGCTTCCAGTTGCTTGACCAAATCCTGCACATAACTGCCCGGGTTGAGGATAAACCCATGATCCTTGTTGATCGCCAAAAGGCCCATGTCGGGCGACAGGATCGGCTCGCGTTCACGGACCGCTGCGCCCTCGACGATCTCAGGTTCAAACCCGGCCTCACGTCTGAGGTTCCACGTATAGGCATCCGCCTCAAAACCCGCGCGATCGCGGTAGACAAAGTTATATTCGCTGTCCTTGATCCATTTTGCAGCGGGCATCCCATCGGTGAGTGCCTTGTGCTGTTCGACGCTATCGCCAACAATGGTCAAGAGCCCCTTGGAAATCCGCCGGGTATCTGCGTCATTGGTGTGCTTCAAATAACGCGCGAGCCATGGCAAAAGCCGCGGCAGATAAGACCAACGCATATAGAGCGGAAAATTCGGGTCGAGCAGATATTTCGGCCCCTTTGCAATCAGCCCCGGCGAGGTGACCGGCACAATCGCGCTTCGGGCCAGAATGCAGGCGTTGCCATAAGAGGTCCCCATGCCCGGCCTGCCCTTGTCGACAAGTGTCACCTCCAGCCCTGCCCGACGCAGCCAGATGGCACTGGCCGCGCCGACGATACCTGCTCCGACGACCACAATATGCTGCGTTGCCATGTCACTTCCCTGTCTCTTGTTAAAAGCGAGACTGTCGACAAGATGGCATCATTTCAAATACTAATTGATCATGCATACATCAGTTTAAGTGATACGTTACTCGTGAAAATTCGCTTTCGTCAGCTTCAGGCCTTTCACGCCATTGTGGAAACCGGCACCGTAACCGGTGCGGCGGGGCTGTTGGGGATCTCTCAGCCCGGTGTCTCTAACCTTTTGTCCCAGCTTGAAGATCAGGCAGGGCTGCCCCTGTTTGAACGGCTCCATGGTCGCCTGCTGCCCACCCCGGAGGCGGAGCTGCTATTTGCTGAGGTGGACACGGTGATGCGCGGAATGAGCAAAGTCACCCAGACCATGGTTGACCTAAAAACCCGCAAGCTTGGCCAGCTGCAGATCGCATCACAGCACGCCATGTCCTTTGGGTTCATGCCCCGGCTGATCGCGCGGTTTGCGGCCGACCGACCGGAGCTCAACATTTCTTTTCAGTCGCAATATTCCAGCAAAGTGCAGGAATGGGTTTGGAACGGGTTGTTTGAAATCGGCGTCTGCGAGATGCCGCTGCTTTACGACACGCTCACGGTCTACCCGCTTTATGTGGAAACGATGCTGGCCCTTCATAAGGACAACCCGCTGGCCCGCCACGAGGTGCTGACGCCGGAATTGCTGGCAGGCGAGCCGTTTATCGTGATGGGACAAGACCACATGACCCACCGCCGCCTGCGTGAGGCGTTTCAAAATGCGGGCGTGCCCCTGCGCGCAAGGGTGCATTCACATCTGTTCAAGAACCTCCTGAGCTTTGTCCAAGAAGGCATGGGCGTCGCGCTATTGGACCGGTTCATGCTGGATTACGACATGCAGGGCGACGTGATCACCCGCCCGTTTCGTCCCACGATCATGATGGATATGTGCGTGATCACCTCAAAATCGCGACCCATGTCGCAGCTTGGCAAGGAGTTCCTTGACCTGCTGTTGCACGAGTTGCAGCACTACACATTAGATGGGCGTCCCTTGCGACAAGCGGACCGAACACGGAGATAGCCATGCAAAGAGGCGGTAAAACGGTTTATGGCGCAGGCATCGGTGTCTTGATGCTGGAGACACGCTTTCCCCGCATTCCGGGCGATATCGGGCATGCCGAGAGCTTTCCCTTTCCGCTGCAGTATCGCGTGGTGCGCGGGGCCACGCCAGACCGTGCCGTCCGGCAAGATCCGCGCGCCTTGGTGGATGATTTCATCAAAGCGGGCCGCGATCTGGTCGATATGGGCTGTGACGGGATCACCACCACCTGCGGGTATCTGTCGCTCATTCAGGATCAAATCAAGGATGCGCTTGGTGTGCCGGTGGCGGCCTCATCACTGATGCAGGTGCCGATGGTTCAGACATTGCTGCCTATGGGCCAGAAGGTCGGCATCCTGACCGTCTCTCAGGTTGCGCTGACGGATGCGCATCTGGCAGCCGCAGGCGTGCCGCTTGACACACCCGTTGTGGGCACCGAAGGCGGACGCGCCTTTTATGATGGGTTCCTCAACAACCGGGTTGAGATCGACATTACGGCCTGCCGCGCTGATCTTTTGGATGCGGCCAACACGTTGTGCCGTGACCACCCGGAGGTCGGGGCGATTGTGTTGGAATGCACCAACATGGTGCCATTCGCGCATGACATCCGGCGTGATACAGGCCTGCCCGTCTACTCGATCGAGAGTTTTCTGACGTGGTTTCAGGCTGGCCTCATGCCGCGTCGTTTCTCAATGGATCTTTCTGATCCGCGCTGGCGCTAGCGCCCCTTGATGGCAATGGAGAACTGCGTCCGCGCCCCTGTCGGGGGCGGCGGGAACGGGGCCGCTTTGCGAATTTGCTGCAACGCCAGTTGGTCCAGCTCTGAGGAGCCGGAGCTTTTGCGGATACGCACCGACGCCAGCTGTCCGCCGCCGCCAATGACAAACGACACATGCGCCACCCCCTTGACGGAGGTTCGCGGTTTTCGGACCCGGGAGATCTTGCGCATCACCAGCCCCTGATAATTGGAGGCCGCCGCATTCCCCGCACCGCTGCCCTGCGCCGGGCGGGTGCTGGCGGCTTGCGCTGCGCGCTGGTTTTCTGCGCCACTTTCGGTCCCAGCCCGCGCATTCACGGTGCTGTTGCCGCGCGGGGCAGCTTGGCGTGGCTTTGCCTTGTCAGGTTGGTCAGGTTTGGGATCTGGCCGCGTTTCAGGACGCGGGCTTTGCACGGGGGCGAGGTCCGATGGCTCTTCCACCGGCTCCATCTGATCGGGCTGCACCTCAGTCACTTGCTGATCGACCGGAACGGCAGCTGCCGCATGTGTCACCGGCACTATGGCGGATGCGCTTTGTGCGGTTTTGGGGGCTGTCACCTCTGGTGTGACCGGTTGCACCTGAGGGGATGCCGCCCGGTCTGGCTCTGTCGGCACCATAGGCTCGACTGGCGCGGTTTCACTGACAGTTTCAGCCTCCACAGAGGTAGCCGTTCCTTGCGCCAAATCGGCAAAACTATTGCCCAGCGCCGCCGGGGCCACATTGCCGCCGCCCTCGAGTTCAACGGTGTTGTCCTCAACATCCACCAGAAACGCCGCATGCGCCGCAAGCGCAAAGCACAGCGACAGGCCAGCAATAAAAGGCGAGCGCGCGATCATGACAGGTTTCGCTCTGACAGAAGTGTAATTCTCACCGCCCCAAGGCGCCGCAATTCCTTTGCCACCGCCAACAGAGAGGCCGCTGGAAGCGCGCGGTCAGGCACCAGCCGCGCGGTGAACTCTTCCTCTTCCTCCCAGATGATGCGCACATAGGCCTCGGGCGAGGTCAGCTCCGCCCCGCGAAAACTGAGGCTGCCGTCGGCGCGGATCACCAGAGCATCAGGCGGCGGGCTGGCTTCAAGGTCGGACGCCTCCACCAGCCGCACGGATGGGTCCATTGAGGGGGCCAATGATCCTGCAACCATAAAGAACACCAACATCAAAAAGACCACGTTGATCAGCGCAATCGTGGGCTCCCGGTGGCTCTTGGTTTTGCGACGTCGCATCAGCATAGCGCTACCCCATGACCGTTACGGCCAAGTCAGGTTGGCCGCGTAGCACCGCCAAAACATCGACCAATCGCTGCGATGTCACCTCACCTGACAGGCTCAACAGCACCTGTTGCGAAGAGTTTTCTTGTTGCGCGCGCAACTGGCCGAGGCTCTGTGCCAGCCGATCCAGCGCAACCACTTCTCCGTTCAGCGAAATCTGCCCCGGTGACAACCTCAGAAATAGTGGGCGCGTCTCGCCAGACACGCCCTGCCCGGCCTCGGCCGCCATCAGATCGACAGTGCCAAACCGGGAAAATGTGGACGACAGCATGAAAAACAGCAGCAGCAGAAAAATCACATCAATGAGCGAGGTCATCGACAGTCTGCGCTTGTGTTTCTTGCTGAGGCTCAGTGCCATCAGGCGGCCTCCGGTCGCGCCGCGCGAGGGGCAGACTGCCGATCGGGGGCAAAAGCCTGACGCAATGCGCGATTGGCAAAGACCCGGTCGCGCTCCACGGCACCACTCAGCCAGCCATGAATGGCAGCCACAGGCATCGCCACCGCCAACCCCGCCGCAGTGGTCAAAAGCGCCACCCAGATCCCGCCTGCCAGCACAGTCGGATCAACCGAAGTGCCCGCTGCCTGCAATCCCTGAAACGCCTCGATCATGCCAAGAACGGTTCCGAACAAGCCGATGAGCGGCGCAAGTTGCGCAACCAGATCCAGAAATCCAAGCCCGGTCTCAAGGCGCAAAAACAGCGCCTCCGCCTCCGCATCACAGCGATCCGATGCCGCCGCACGATCTTTGACCTCTGCGCAGGACATCGCACGCTGGATCGGGGCGACAAGATAGCTCTTTGATTGCGCCAGTAGCGCCGTGGCGGTTTTGGCATCGCCCCGCTCATAAGCCTCCAGTGCCATGGAAACCCGCCGATGGCGTCCGACACCGGAGCGGCGAAACTGCCATATTTTATAGAGAACCGTCGCCGCGCTGATGATCGACAGCGCAATCAACAACACAACAACAGGGCCACCGACCTCGATCACCTCAAGGAGGGACGCCCGCATCGAGCCCCAGATTTGCGTGATATCATTCATCCCAGCAACTCCACATCCGTGCGGCTGGAGAGCGAAAGCCCTTCTGTGCAAAGCGTGCTACCGCCACCGCTTTGACATTGGCTGGCACCGTTGATCAGAACCCGCCCCAGATCTTCGCAAGCCACGTCTGAGAGATCGAACTGCCGCACCCGAGGGCGCTCTGACGGCAGGTCGCGAAAATCAAACAGCGTAAGCATCATCACCTGACCGGCCCGATCAAAGAGCACGGTCTCGTAGACCGCCTCCTCGATATCGGTGGTACCGGCGTTCTGCGCCACAAACGACAGGCGGCACGCGCCCGCCTGATCCTGCAACGCATTGAGTTCAATCTGAACGCCTGATTTTGGCGGGGTATCCGTGTCCTGTGCCAAGGCTGCCCCCCCGAGGGAAGAAAGGGCCGCGATGGCAAGGACAGCTTTATAAGCCTGGCTCTGGTGGTTCATGATGTATGCTCCCTGATCAGAAGGCCGCTGAGAGCGAAACCTTGATGTTGCGACCGGGAGCCGGGCGTGTTGCAAGATGAGTTTGGTATTGTTTGTCAAAGAGGTTATCAACACCGACACGCAGCTTCGCCTCTTTCAAATAACCTGTGTCAATTTGATAAGACGCGCGCAGGTTATGCACTGCAAACCCCGGGGTGGCTTCGAATCTCTTATAAAATTCGCCTTCCCAAGAGACATCCAGCCTGTCGTTGAACTTCTTACCTAGGGTCAACTCGAGATTGTTGGTCGGCATACCATCATAGCGTTGCAAATATCGGTTGGGAGTCGGAATGGCGAACTTGGACCAATGCCCGCTGCTGATGTTTGCATTCATATCCACATAGAAGCCGGAGGCGTGGCTGTATGAGGCTTCAAGCTCGACGCCTTTGGTGTCTTGCTGATCGAAATCCATGAAGTTGGATCCTGACGACGTGTAGTCCCACAGACGGGTCTGCCAAAAATTCACTTTGGCCATCAGAGTATCATCTGACGCAAACACGCCGACCCGATCATAAGACGCACCAAGTTCGTAGGTCACAGCCTTCTCGGTCTGTGTCATCAAGATTGGATAGTGCGTGTAGTCGACGTCATCGATGACCGGGAAACCCGCTGTGTAGGCGACTGAGCCAAAGAGGGCAAAACCACTTTGGAATTCATACCGCGTTGAGAGCCCCCCCATGAGCGCGCTATTGTCAAAATCCTGACCCGCGCGGATGTTTGTGCCATCATTGCTGGCCTCGATATTTTGGCGTTCATAGCGCAGCGCTGGTGTCACCGTCAGCCCATTGTCAAAGTCGATCTCGTCAACCGCGAAGAAGGCCAGCCGCTTGTCAGTGCCGCCAGGAGCAGAGGCGGCATTCAGGCGTTCTTTGCGCAGAACTTCAACACCTGCACGCAGGTTGTGTTTCACACCAAATGCCTGAAACAACGACGCGTTTTTAACCGTGAGCTTGGTTGTTTCGTACCGGTGATCGGCGTCTTGAATACCAAACGGTATACCGCTCACCTGCTCTTGCTCGATGTACTGATCCGCGTAAGATAGCGTTGCGGTCAGATCGAGCAGATCGTTACCCACCGGATTGTAAGCATATTCCAAAACTGCTGTCTTGGACTCTGTCAAACGGTCCACGTTGCCAAAGACCGAATTCCCGGCGAATGCATCATAGGGGACGTCTTTTTCATCGGAAGTGCTCTCATTCCACGAGAGCGTCAGAGACTGATCAGCATTGTCTCCAAAACTATACTTGCCCTTGAGCAAAAGTGATGACACCTCAGAGGCTGTGTTAGCCACGACATTGCCATCGCCATCGGTGTAGTCATCCTGTTCGCGGTAGGTGTAATTGAACAAGAATTCCAAGTTCTCTGTTGGCTGCCAGCCCAAAATGGTGGAGGAAATACGCGCGCCAGAGTTACCATGGTAGCTTAGCGTCTGACGCCCCGCGAGACCCATTTGACCTTCGGTCAGGTCAGATGCATTGATCGTATCAAGCTTTACAATACCACCGATAACGCCTGAACCGTATTCGAATGAACCAACCGTACCGCGAATGACAGAGACCTCGCGATACAACTCTGGATCAGTCGAGAGTTGGGTCCCAATCCGATAAAGTTCTTCAGACCCCACCGACGCTCCGTCGATCTGGATCTGAACCTTCTGATTGGCTCCATAGGTGCCATCTGCGCCATGCCCGCGAATGTTGATCCCGGCACCCGTGGGCGTGCCGGAGTTTACCAATGCCACACCAGGCACAGAGTCGATCAGCTCAGCGATGCTGCTGGCCTGACGGTCCTGAATTTCTTCGGCGTTGATGACGGTCTCTGGCGTTGCGGTATCGGTCTGGACGTCGCGCTTGTTGTTGCCCAGAACCAGCAGACCGAGGAAGCCATCCTCATCGCTTGCATCCTGAGCGACGGCAACCGTGCTCGTCATCGCCAATGTCATCGCGGAGGCAGAGCACAAAAGTGCTCGGCGCATATGTTTGATTTTCATGTCGTCCCCATGTTTTTCGTGCAGTTGGATTCCGCATGCTCGCCTGGGGCTGGCTTGGTATCTCGCGCCTGATTTTATCGAATAGTTGCGATCTTCTGGCGTTCACTCTTGCGGCCATTAAGATGATTTATTAAATCTGTCAAGAATTATCCCGACGCAGGCCACGGCCCACGCGCCGGCCGTCAGCCTGATCGTCCCGCCTGCCAGCGGACGCAAGCCAGCAGTACCCCATCCCAAAGATCGAGGACCCTGATGGATCAGGCCATTTCTACTTCCCCCGAGGGAATCCGCCGTCTGCGCGACGAACATCACGCTCTGCGCGCACGCGATTTCTGTGATCGATTTCAAATCTCTGAAGCCCAGCTCGTCGCCGCGTACACCGGCCAAGGCGTCACTCGGATCAAAGCGCATCCTGATGATATCATGCCCCGCATTGAGCGTCTGGGAGAGGTCATGGCGCTAACGCGGAATGCGTCCTGCGTGCATGAACGCGTCGGCATCTACGGCAACTATAAAAGCGGGCCACATGCGGCCATGATTCTGCAGCCGGAAATCGACCTGCGTCTCTTTCCCTCGCATTGGATCAGCGCCTTTGCGCTGGAAGAGCAGACCGATAAGGGCATGAAACGCTCGATCCAGATCTTTGACGCGGCGGGGGACGCTGTGCACAAGATCCACCTGCGAGAGACCTCAAACCATGACGCCTGGGCGGACGTGATAGCGGAACTTGCCACTGAAGACACCTCAGACACGCTGGAGGTCGCCCCGCGCAAACCCGCAGAAGCTGCCAAAAGCAACCCCGACAAACGCGAGCTTTTGCGCAGCGAGTGGCGCAAGATGACAGACACGCATCAGTTCCTGCGTCTTACGTCCAAACTCAAGATGAATCGCTTGGGGGCCTATCGCATTGTGGGCGCGCCCTTTGTAGAGCGCATGGGACCAGAAGCCGTCGATGCTGCGCTGCAATCACTGACCGGAAGCGGCACTGAGATCATGCTTTTTGTTGGCAATCGCGGCTGCATCCAGATCCATGGCGGCCCTATTGAGACCCTGCGCGCAATGGGGCCTTGGCAGAACGTGATGGATGAGCGGTTCAATCTGCACCTGCGCCTTGACCACATCCATGAGGTCTATGTGGTCAACAAACCAACGCAGCGCGGCCCGGCTGTCTCACTGGAAGCCTTCGACGCTGAGGGAAACATCATTCTACAGATCTTTGGCCGCGCCACCGCAGAACGCGACAGCCGCCCTGACTGGGAAACGCTCCTGTCCGCCCTGCCCCGCCTTCAAACAGAGGACGCCGTCTGATGCGCCATATCGCTTTTGCCGCAGCCCTGAGCCTGATGGCTACAGCCACCCCCATGCTTGCCGCCGAACGCATTCTTTCCATCGGCGGCTCTGTCACCGAGATCATCTATGCGCTTGGAGGAGAGGACAAGGTTATCGCGCGTGACACCACCTCCAGCTATCCGGCTGCCGCCGAAGAGTTGCCCGATGTTGGCTATATGCGCGCGCTGTCGCCCGAAGGTGTGCTCTCCGTGAACCCGGATCTGATCGTCTCCGAAGCTGGCGCAGGCCCGGCTGAGACGCTTGAGGTCCTGAAAAAGGCCGGGATCACTTTTATCGAAGTGCCGGATTCCTTTACCGCTGACGGCATCCTGGAGAAAATCGCCGCCGTAGGAGAGGCCATTGGCAAACCGGCTGAGGCCGCCATACTTTCCGCCAAGGTGGAAAACGATCTGACCTCAGTGGCTGAAAAAACCGCCACCATCCCCGAAACTGAGCGCAAGCGTGTGTTGTTCATCCTGTCTACGCGCGGGGGCCGCATCATGGCATCGGGCACCAATACGGCTGCGGATGGCATCATTTCGCTCGCGGGGGGTGTCAACGCGCTGACGGATTTCGAAGGCTACAAGCTGATGACCGACGAAGCGGTTTCTCAGGCTGCGCCAGATGTAATCCTGATGATGGACCGGGGCGGTGATCATGGCGCACCCGATGATGAGCTGTTGGCCCTTCCTGCAATCGTCACAACTCCCGCAGCAGAGACCCGATCCGTCATCCGGATGGATGGGCTCTATTTGCTGGGCTTTGGTCCGCGCACCGCAGATGCCGCGCTCGCACTGGCGCAAAAAATCTATGGCACGTTCTGATCCATGGTAGCGTTGAGTGAAACCGAACTGCCCGCGCCCACGCAGGACATCAAGCAGCTAGATCGCCGGATCATCGCCCGCCGACTGAGCGTCATTTTGATGGCCTTGCTGGCACTTGCGGTCGTGGTGAACCTTGCATTGGGTGCGTCGGGCACCTCGCTTTGGGGGGCACTTGGCAAACTGATTTCCAGCGAAGACCTGACGACGATGGAACGGGTGGTTTTATGGGACATACGCCTGCCTCGTATCATCCTCTGCATCTTGGTGGGGGCAGCACTTGCAGTGTCAGGCGCGGTCATGCAGGGCCTCTTTCGCAACCCTCTTGCCGATCCCGGTCTTGTTGGGGTTGGCGCGGGGGCCGGTTTAGGTGCAATCACATCTATCGTTTTGGGGAGCCTGCTACCGGTCGGGTTTCAGAGCCTCTTTGGCCATTATGTGACCCCTGCGGCGGCCTTCGTCGGCGGTTGGGGCAGCACGTTGATCCTGTATCGGGTCTCAACCCGCGGTGGGCGCACCTCTGTCGCCACGATGCTGCTTGCAGGGATCGCGCTCGGATCGCTCGCGGGCGCGGTTTCGGGCATTCTGGTCTACATGGCGGATGACAATCAACTGCGTGATTTGACCTTCTGGCAGATGGGGTCGCTTGCCGGAGCCACATGGGAGAAATCAATGATTGCCGGTCCGGTGATCTTGCTCGCCATTGCAGGCTCCACTTGGCTTGCACATGGGCTCAATTGTCTGGCCTTGGGTGAGGCTGCGGCAGCGCATATGGGTATTCCGGTTCAACGTATGAAAAATGCTGCGATCTTCTCGGTCGCAGCCGCCACGGGTGTTGCGGTTGCAGCCACGGGGGGCATCGGCTTTGTCGGCATTGTCGTGCCGCATGTGCTGCGCCTTGCTACGGGGCCAGATCATGGCACCCTGCTGCCCAATGCGGCCCTTCTGGGCGCAACACTCCTGCTCGGTGCGGATCTCATCAGCCGTACAATCATTGCCCCGGCGGAACTGCCCATCGGTATCGTTACAGCGGTTCTAGGGGCTCCGGTGTTTCTGTGGATCTTGCTGAAACGGCGCGGGATGGTGGATCAATGACACTGCATGCAGATCAACTCTCGCTCACGATTGGCAAAAAGCAAATTCTTCGCGATGTGAGTTTCACCGCCCGCGCGGGCGAGGTGTCCGCCATCGTGGGGCCCAATGGCTCTGGCAAATCCACATTACTCAAGGCGCTGGTCGCAGAGTTACCAAGCACCGGCAACATTACCCTGAATGGGCGCGCCTTGCAGGATTATAAGCCGTGGGAACTTGCAAGCCTGCGTGCCGTCCTGCCACAAGCCACCGTCCTGGCTTTTCCCTTCACCGTGCTGGAGGTGGTGCGGCTTGGGCTGGCTGCCGGACCCGACGCCAACAATCCCGAACTTCCGTTTGAAATGCTATCGCGCGTGGATCTCGACGGATATGCCGGGCGCTACTATCAGGAGCTCTCGGGAGGTGAGCAGCAGCGTGTCCAACTTGCCCGTGTCTTGGCGCAGGTGGGGCGTCCGATGCGTGACGGTCACCCCTGCTGGCTGTTTCTGGATGAACCTGTATCGAGCCTCGACATCGCCCATCAGCTAACCGTGATGGAGATCGCGCGCCAGTTTGCAAGCGACGGCGGTGGGGTGATCGCGGTGATGCATGACCTGAACCTGACGGCGATGTATGCCGATCATGTGCATGTCATGGCAGAAGGGCAAACCGCTGGCGCAGGATCCGTAGCAACGGTGCTGACCGATGCACGCCTGTCTCAGGTCTATGGCTGCCCTCTGCGCACCGGGGTGGTTCCGGCAGACGTCGGCGTATTTGTATTGCCGCAAACCGCGCGCGCCTGAGCCCTAAGACAAAAGCGACCTGCGCGTTTCTTGCGCAGGTCTGCCCGAACCGACTTGGCGTGCCGCTTCAGGCCGACGCCGCGTGACGTAGCACATCCGGGTCTTCCATGACCCCCGCCATGCCACTCAGCAGCTCTTTTTTGTTGATCGGCTTTGACAAAAAACCGTTCATACCCGCAGCCAGACAGGCCTCACGATCGCTGGCAAACGCATTCGCGGTCAGCGCCACAATCGGGGGTTGCGGGTGGTTTTGCATACGGATCAGTCTGGTCGCAGTCAGGCCGTCCATTTCCGGCATCGACATATCCATCAGGATCAAGTCGGGACGGTGTCGGGCGCAAAGCTCCACCGCCTCATAGCCATTTTCGGCTTCGATCAACTCTACCCTCAGATCTGACAGATACTTTCGGATCAGGAGCCGGTTAGTGCGATTGTCCTCGGCCAACAGAACCTTACATCCGCGAATGCGATCTAGGTCCGGTTCGTGGGCAGTGTCGGTCTGCTCCGGCTGGCCCAGCGGCGCGTCACACTGGATATAGAGCGAAAAACAGCTGCCCCGCCCCGGCTCAGAATGAACGGTGATATCGCCCTGCATCTGCTGCGCCAAAAGGCGAGAGATGGTAAGCCCCAACCCCGTGCCGCCAAAGGATCGGGTGGTCGCCGCATCTGCCTGCGAAAATCGGTCAAAAATATTGTTGAGCTGAGCCTGCGACATGCCGATGCCAGAGTCCTGTACGTCGATGGTCAGCCTGTAAGGATCCGACTGCGCGCGCAAAACACGCACGTCCACACGACCGGATGCGGTGAATTTCACCGCATTCCCCACAAGGTTCACAAGGATCTGGCGCACGCGCCCATCGTCAGCCCGCACGGACTTGGGCAGGTCGGTGGCATAGTTCACATTGAGCGTCAGCCCTTTTTCGCGCGCAACAGGGCGCAAAATATCGACAGCGCTTTCAATGCAGCGTTCAAGGTCGAAGTCCACGGGTTCCAGCGACAGTTTGCCGGATTCCATCCGTGTGAGATCCAAGATGTCATTGATGATCTTCAAAAGCGCCTTGGACGATGTGCGGATAATCTGGACATATTGCTCCTGTTCTTCAGGCAAGGCCGTTTCCGACAGCAAATCCGCCATCCCGATGATCCCATTCATCGGCGTGCGGATTTCATGGCTCATATTGGCGAGGAATTCCGTCTTAGTGCGATCCGCTTCCTCAGCCGCACGCTTGGCTTCGGCCAATTCAACCGCATTTCGTTTTTGCGAGGTCACATCACGCTCGATGCCGATAACCATGCGCATGTCACCATTCTCATTGAGGACGGGCACAAGGTTCGTGTCCACCCAAATGGTGTTGCCATCCTTGGTGTAATTCAAAATCTCGCGGTGCAGCCGTTCGCCCCGCGCGATATGTTCCGCAATCTCGCGAATTGCCTCCGGGTCGGTTTCAGGGCCGTTCAGCAAGTCTCCCGGTCGCTTCCCAATCGCATCGTCAATCGTGTAGCCCGTCATACGGGTGAACGCATCGTTGACCCAGAACACGCGCAGATCCGGGCCACTCAGAATGATGCTGTCAGAAGCATTTTGCGCAACCGTCGACAATTGCTCCAACTCGACCTGGTGTCGTTCCAATTCCTGTTCGCGCTTGCGCAGCGTCTTGATGGTAGATCGGCGAACAGCTGAGAGCCTGCACGCCATGAACGTGGGTACGATGATCAGGATACCTGCCACGATCAACACAAGCCGCAGCTTCCACAGGTTGCCCGGTTCCTTGGGCCAGCCACCGCGCGGGATTGCGGCCAGTTCCCATGTGCCGGTGGGCAAGATGACATCCATCACCATCGGGCCGTGCTCGTGGATCGCGGGATCCCCGTAGAACACGCCCCCCTGATGGCCGGTGCCATCGCGACCGCTCAGCGCAATTTCAATCGGGAGATCGGCCTGATGTAGCCCAGCCCCCTGATAAAGCGCATCCGCATCAATGACCGCAGCGACCATTCCCCAGAAGGCACGATCCTCACCTTCGCCGGTAAAAACCGGAAAACGGATGATAAACCCGGTTCCGCCCTGAACCAGATTTACGGGCCCCGCGAGGACGATCTCGCCGCTGTCACGCATTCGCATGACGGCTTCTCGCTGGGCGTCATTCTTATTGTAATCAAGACCAAGCACCGCCTTGTTGCGCTCGTAGGGGTAAACCATCGAGACAACCAGATCCGGCGCAACGGCAATATTCAAAATCTCAGGTAAATCGCCAGCGACATAAGCGGCAATCTCGTTGAACCGATCCTGTGTCATCGACTGCTCAGACACCAAAAGCCCCACAAGCCCTTTGATCAGCTGCACGTCCGCAGTCAGCTGACCTTCCAGATGGGAGCGGATCAATCCAGCCTCAGCCAGCACCTCTGCCCGCAGCTCTTGTTTGTTGATGATCCGGTTCTGGTTCTCGGCAAAGATGAGAGATACGCCAACGACAAACAGCGCAATCCAGGTGGGCAGATACGTCCGATTTCCCAACGCTAGAATAATAGACCGCACCCTGTCGCGCACTGTTCCTGTCTCCGTCTCAACTTTGGAACCCCATAACTTGCGTTGCCAGTATCGCCGAGAATCCTTCCCGGGCCGTTAAGCAACCATAATTTCATCATTGAACCGAAGGACAAGGAGATATTTTATATTTCAAAATTAAAGGATCACAGTGCAGTTGCAGAGAAGCACCGCTTTTTGAACCCATGCAGCGCGCTATTACTGCAGGCCCGCCCAGAACAACTCCATCTGGCGGCTCATAATTTCATCGTACTTTCCGCTTTCACGCAGCTTTCGCAGCCCGGCGTTCACCCGGTAAAGATATGACGTTCCGCGCCAGTGTGTTTTTGATATTATGACATGAAGGCTCACCTGAGAGAGCGGTTTCTCAAGTGGCTCGACCTGACCACGTAAGCCTTCTGCCACCAATGCGCTTGCTCCAACAAAGAGATTGAGCGCCGCGGCATCAACGCGCCCCTCGGCCACCATGCGCAGGCAATCACCGGCGCTTTGTGGTTGCAGAAGGGTGATTTTATCCTCGCTCAGCCAGCGTCGCCCGGCGCTGTCCAGATCATACACATCCTCACGCAGCGGGCGGCACAGGGTTTTACCCACCACATCCGCATCGCTGGCATAGGCCATCCCACCACGGCTGCGCACAAACAGCATCACCGGCACTTCGATCAGCGGATCTGAATAATGATACTTCACACATCGCGGATTGCTCGCATCCGCAGTGCAATCTGGCTTGGCCCATGGAAACCCCATATCGAACCGCTTGCTGTCGAGCATGGGCGACAGATGCTGGCTCCAGTCATCTTCCCATGTGATTGCATAAGGCACGGGCGACGGAGCAAGTTCCAACGCGGCATTGACCAGTTCTGTCACCAGCCCCTGTCCGGGCAGGTTCGGATCAGTGAAAGGCGCGTAATTGCCGCCTGTCAGCAGATTGAGCTCTGCTGACGGCTGGCGAGGCGGTGCAGGCTCCACCACGGCTTCCTCAGGCTCGGCATCTGGCGGGCAGGGAATAAAGAGCGTGCGCCCCGGAATGACCGAGGGGCCATCCAAATTTCCCTGATTGCTATAGTAGATCACCGTCCAGCGTTCGCGGTCGCCATAATGCGCCTCTGCAATCGAAAACAGATTGTCTCCGGGCTGCACCACATAATCCACATCACAAATCGCCCATGCGGCTGAGGGCATAAGCCCTAACAACAGCACCACCCGCCAGATCAGCGGCATCAGAACGCGTCGCATCTGTTTCTCCGTCAGAACCCAGCCCAGACGCGGGCAAGGTGATCTTCGACAATGGTTTGATACGACCCATCTTCACGAATGCCGCGCAGGCCGCGATTCACAATATCGAGAAGTTCCTGCGCCTGAGGGTGCGACTTATGCACCACCACATGATGCGACTGGATTGAGATCGGCTCAGGCACCACTTGAATGCGCTCCACGATCCCCATCTCTTTCATCTTATTGCGACCGGTGAATTCATTCAGAACCACCCCATCCGCTTTGCCTTCAAGCACCAAGTCAAAGCAATCACCCGGCGTCGCCGCGACAACCAAGGTGATCTTCTCCTCACGCAGCCAGTTGCGACCGTTTTCGTTGAAAATCGAGGTGTCATAGCCTTTGGGGCGACAGATCGATTTGCCAAAAAGATCCTCGTCCTTGGCAAAGGACACCGGGCGCGCGGCATCGGCAAACATCAGCGTCAGCGTCTCAAACAGCGGATCAGAAAACAGCAGGTTCTTGCACCGGTAGTTATCCGGCAACTCAGTACAGTTGGGTTTGTACCATGGAAAACCAATGTCCAGCAGCGCATTCGACAGCAGTGGATCAAAGTGAGAGGCCCAATCATCCACCCAATGAATCGCAAAGCCGCGCTCGGGGTTTGCCTTGATCATCGCGGTGTTCACAAGATCGGTCAGCAGGCCACCATTATGGAGATTTTTGCCGGTAAACGGTTCAAAATCATCCCCCGTCAAAAGGTTGATCTTCTGACGCACCGCTGCATTTCCCGCCTCGATTCGAACTGGCGTTGCTGCGGCTGGCGCTGCTTCTTTCAGCGCACGTCCCCCTTCAAGCCCAACCGGCAGCCCATTCAGGCAGGTGATCTCCAGCGGCATTCCCACGCGGATCGCACTGGGCTTTGGGCCAATGGCGGCAATGTTGCGATTGTGGATCGCGGTCCACATGCCAGCGTTCTTATAGAGCCGGTCGGCAATCACGGAGAGACTGTCGCCGGGTTGCACCCGATAGATGCCCCCGCACGTCTGAGCAGCCCCCATATGCGCCCAGAGCACGGACACCCCAAGCACCGCAGCCGCGATCAATTTCTTCATTAGTCCCCCCGAAAATACTTTTAGTATTATATCTGCCGAACAGGTTTCATGCTGATGGCAGTCTTGTTTCTATTGTTGGACAACAGGCGTGGCAGCGCGCCGTTATCATTTTGTTTCTACTGAATAAAAAGGCTGAGTATTGTATCCGTGTCGACGCGACCATCGGCCCGCACCAGCCCTCGTGGTACAGAAATTTGCCCCCGCAGATACGCATCATTCAAAAGCCGATCAATATAGGTCGCCGACTGGCCTTGTGCATGGGCGGTCATCACCAGCTGATAGAGGTCAGACCCTCCCACGATTGGGCGTCCTGACACATTGCTCTGACCGCTTGCAACTGCGGGCGGCGCGACCGGTGCGGGCGTGCGCAACGCCGCCAATGTCTCTGCTGTCATCTTGGACATCAGATCACCGCTGGCCTCAAACGCAGGCGTTGCCGTGACCGGCGCGGCAGTCACAGGTGCCGCAACGGTGTTGGGTTCCGGCGTCTCGATCGCTGCAACCTGCATGAGGCGGGCAAGATTATCCGAAGGCGCAACCGAAGCCGCCGCTTCTGGGATCACGGCCGCCGCCACCGGTTCCTGCGTATTCGGGAGCAGCGCCAGTGTGGTGGCCCCAAGGATCAAAATCCCAGCCACCGCTGCAGCCGCCAGCAAAGGTTTGGCAAAACGATCATCCGACAACAGATCAGCCCATGCAAATCGGCCGCCAAAGTCACCGCGCGCGTGGCCGCCAAAATCCCCACCGGCGGAGACCGGAGCGCTCTGCTCAGGCACCGGCTGGGGCGTCGCCGCGGGTTGCGTTGATGGCACAACATTGGCCGCCCGTTGCGGGTCATGGCCTGCAATCTTGCTCTTCAGAGCGAGCTTTACGCTTCCTGAACTGGAAATCGTTTCAATCTTTGTCGGAAATTTTCTTGCCTGTGTCCCATTGGGACTTGCCGTCTGGGCAGTTTGAAACTGCCTCTGCTTTAACTGCTGCATTGTACCCCACCCCGTCACCGATACGCAAAATGCCACCGATAAAAAACTCGCCGCTTGACGTTTACCATTTGTTAACTATTTGCCCGAATCATGTCAACATTTTGCGGGCAGTACAAGTATTGTCGCGAATTACGGCATAACATTCGCTTTATCCGGCGGTCTCTGTATGAGGCCAACGGATCGCGGGCGGCAAAATATGCCACCTGAAAATGTTCAGACTTCGTTTTTTATGGCTGTTCAGGGCGACCCAACTGACCCGGACTGTACCTAGCGCAGCGGGTCGACGTTGGACGGGGTGCGGTCCGCCCTCTCCTCACAGTCACTGCAATCGCGCATGACGTTTGGCGGACTTCTCACTACACCATCGCGCCCGATAAGGGTCTTAGTCCGGCGCTCCTTCAAGGATCAAGATATTGGCGATCCCCGCACCTTCTCTGTGGGCTTTGGCTTCTTGATACTCGGTCGAATGATAGCAGGCCAATGCTGCTTCCATGGAGTCAAACTCGATCACCACGTTGCGCGGATGGCCTTCGCCCTCCAGATGTTCGACCGCACCGCCACGTGCCAAAACGCGGGCACCGTGTTTCGCAAAAGCATTCGTCGCCCCCTTGGCATAAAGCGCATAGGGGTCCGGATTAGTCACGGTAACATGGGCGATCCAATAGGCTTTGGGCATAGAACTCTCCTTCTTTGTGTCCTCAGACGGGATGCGCTCCGGAGACACCCCCCGGAGCGACAGAATTTACTTGTTCATCACCTTGGACAGCAGCAGATAGGCCGCGCCCGCCACAAACAGCCCCACAAACCACGCGTAGGTGTAGATGGTCGCAAAAAACGCAGAGGTCCCATCGGTCAGGCCAACGCCCGCCAGAAAGCCCGGCAAGTTCGGCAGAATACCAATCACCAGCGCCAGAATACCGGCCCAGTTGGTGCCGTTCTGGCCCGAATAGATGCCGTTCGACTTGAATAGATCAGCCACCTCAAGCCGGGTTTTGCGCAACAGGTAGTAATCCGCCAGCATCACACCCGCGATCGGCCCCAGAAGTGCCGAATAGGCAATCAGCCAGCCGACGATATGGTTCACCAGAATCCATGGGAACATGGCGATCCCGATGGCTGCGGTGATGTAGCCGCCGCGCTTGAGGTTGATCTTGCTCGGCGCGAGGTTGGCAAACCCATGCGCGGGTGCCACCACATTGGCCGCAAGATTTGTCGTCAGCGTCGCCACGATCAGCGCAAACAGCGCGATGATCACCGCAGAGCCGCCCATGCGCTCAGACAGTTGCACCGGATCCCAGATCGCCTCGCCAAAGATCACCACGGTGGCCGAGGTCACAGCAGACGCGATAAAGGCAAACAACGCCATCGGGATCGGTAGACCTACCATCTGCCCTACCAACTGGTCTTTTTGGCTGCGCGCGTGACGGGTGAAATCCGGAATATTGAGCGCAAGCGTCGCCCAATAGCCGATCATGCCCGTGAGGCTCGGCCAGAACACGGCCCAGAACTGCCCCTCTTTGGGCTGACCCGGATCAAAGGCGCTGGGGGTGGAAAGCATCTCGCCAAAACCGCCCGCCGCCGAATAGGCCCATGCCAGCAATGCAAGGCCCATCGCCAGCAGGAACGGAGCCGCGTAGGTCTCCAGCCAGCGGATCGACTCCGTGCCGTTCTTGATAAAGTAGAGATGCAGGCCCCAGAAGGCGAGGAAGCAGACAAATTCACCAAGGCTGATCCCAAGGAACGGCAGTGCCTCCCCCGCAAGCGCCCCACCGGTGAGCTTGTTGACGATCACAAAAATCGCAGACCCGCCAACCCATGTCTGGATACCAAACCAGCCACAGGCCACGATGCCCCGTGCGACCGCCGGGATCTTGGCCCCCGCCGGGCCGAAGGACGAGCGCAAGAGCACCGGAAACGGGATGCCGTATTTGGTACCTGCGTGGCCCACCAGAACCATCGGGATCAGGACGATCGCATTGGCGGCGAGAATGGTCATCACCGCCTGATCCCAGCTCATGCCAGCGCCGATCAGATAGGACGCCAACAGATAGGTCGGGATACAGACCACCATCCCCACCCAAAGTGCTGAAATGGACAACCAGTTCCATGTGCGCTCTGCTGCGGTGGTCGGCAACTGGTCTTCGTTGTAGAGTTCCGGATCCAGCCCCGCGAGATCCAGTTGACCCGGTTCGCTGTCCCGAGACGTGGTATACCCACTTGTTATATCGGTCATTTCCTTATTTCCTCCCTTTTATTCGGATTTGTGGCCCTTTCCTCCAAAGGGCGCAAACGAAAATTCCCCGGCCAGTGACCGGGGAAAATCTCAGACGCAGGCCGGCATGTTTTCCGGATCACGCACCACCTTGCGGGGCGCGGTCACTTCTTTCCATTTCGACAGCGCTTTATTGACCTCTGGATAGGGCGCGCGCGTGACGAATTTGCCATGCCCCGCTGTGGCGCAGACGGTGCCATTGTCCACCGCGATCTCGCCCCGGCTGAGGGTATAGCGCGGCAGGCCTTTGACCTCGCGCCCCTCAAAGACGTTGTATTCCACCACAGATTGCTGCGTTTCAGCCGAGATCACCTTGGTCTTTTCAGGGTCCCAGACCACCAGATCCGCATCCGCGCCTTCCAGCACCGCGCCTTTCTGCGGGTAGATGTTGAGGATCTTGGCAATATTGGTCGATGTCGCTGCCACAAACTCATTCGGGGTCAGACGGCCCGTGTTCACACCTTCGGTCCACAACACCGGCATCCGGTCCTCTAGTCCTCCGGTGCCGTTGGGGATCTTGGTGAAATCCTCAATGCCATAGCGTTTCTGCGCAATGCTGAAGGCGCAGTGATCCGTGGCCACCACCTGCAAGGACCCGGCCTGCAATCCCGCCCAGAGGCTTTGCTGATTGGCCTTGTCGCGGAACGGCGGCGACATCACGCGCTGTGCGGCGTGGTCCCAGCTTGGGTTGCGGTACTCGCTTTCATCCAGCACCAGATGCTGAATGAGCGGCTCGCCATAGACCCGCATGCCCTTTTGACGCGCCCGACGGATCGCCTCATGGGCCTGCTCACAAGAGGTATGCACCACATAGAGCGGCACCCCTGCCATATCGGCGATCATGATGGCGCGGTTGGTGGCCTCGCCCTCCACCTCGGGCGGGCGCGACATACCGTGGCCTTCGGGGCCGGTAATGCCATCTGCCAACAGTTTCTGCTGCATGGTCGCGACAACATCACCGTTTTCTGCGTGCACCATGGGCAAGGCTCCAATGGCCGCGCAGCGACGGAAGCTGTCGAACAACTCATCATCCTCCACCATCAACGCGCCCTTATAGGCCATGAAGTGCTTGAAGGAGTTGATGCCATGGTCGACCACCATCTGCATCTCGTCAAAGATCTGCTCACTCCACCATGTCACCGCCATGTGGAACGAATAATCCGCGCAGGCGCGTTTGGATTTCGCGTGCCAGGCCTCCAGCGCCTCCAGCATCGACTGACCGGGGCTGGGCAGGCAGAAATCGACCACCATGGTGGTGCCACCTGCAAGCCCCGCGCGGGTGCCGGATTCAAAATCATCCGCCGAATGGGTACCCATAAAGGGCATCTCCAGATGCACATGCGGATCAATTCCGCCCGGCATGACATAACACCCCTCAGCATCCAGCACTTTGCCGCCGCTCAGGTTCTGGCCAATCTCGACGATCTTGCCGCCTTCGACGGCCACATCCGCATCATAGCTGCGGTCGGCGGTCACAATGGTGCCGCCCTTGATTACGGTTCTCACGCTCACTGTCTTACTCCACGATTTCTGCGGTCTCGAGGACGGCATGCAGCAGCACATCGGTGCCAGCGGTGGCCCATTCGCGGCTGATGTCTTCGTCCTCGTTATGGCTCAGGCCATCAACACAGGGGCACATCACCATCGCAGTGGGTGCGACCTTGTTGATCCAGCAGGCGTCATGCCCCGCACCAGAGATAATGTTGCGATGGGAATAGCCGAGCTTCTCTGCCGCCTTGCGCACCGCGCTTACGCAGCCCTCGTCAAAGGTGACCGGATCAAAATGGCCGACTTGTTCGATCTCCAGTTGCAGGTCCAGATCTTCGGCGATCTTTGCGGCCCCTGCGCGCAGGCGCGCCTCCATATCGGCTTGAGTCTCGAAACTGGGCGAACGGAAATCGATGGTGAAGACAACTTTGCCCGGCACGATATTGCGGCTGTTGGGATAGTAGTCGCACTGCCCCACGGCCCCCACGGCGTCGGGCTGATGGCTCATGGCAATCTCATGCACCAGATCGGTGATTTTCGCCGCACCAAGCCCGGCATTGCGCCGCATCGGCATCGGGGTGGAGCCGGTATGCGCCTCCTGCCCGGTCAGCGTCACCTGCAACCAGTTCAGCCCTTGGCCATGGGTCACAACGCCGATGTCTTTGCCTTCTGCCTCGAGGATCGGTCCCTGCTCGATATGCAACTCAAACATCGCGTGCATCTTACGGGTGCCGACCGGCTCATCCCCGACATAGCCAATCCGCGCCAATTCCTCGCCGAATGTCTTGCCCTCTGCATCCTCACGCGCATAGGCCCAGTCCTGCGAATGCACCCCGGCGAACACCCCCGAGGACAGCATCGCCGGTGCAAACCGCGTGCCTTCCTCATTGGTCCAGTTCACCACCACAATCGGGCGACGCGGCGTGATGCCCTGATCGCGGATCGACCGGACAACCTCCAGCCCCGCAAGAACGCCCAGCACACCGTCATATTTGCCGCCGGTGGGCTGCGTATCCAGATGGCTGCCCATCATCACCGGGTCGAGATCCGGCTCCGCCCCTTCAAGGCGGGCAAACATATTGCCCATACTGTCGACGCCAACCGTCATGCCAGCCTCTTCGCACCAGCGTTTGAACAGATCGCGCCCGTCCTTGTCGGCATCCGTCAGCGTCTGGCGATTGTTGCCGCCGCGCAGACCGGGGCCAACTTGCGCCATTTCCATCAGGCTGCCCCAGAGCCGACTGCCGTCCACTCTCGTATTGCTCTGAAGATCCTTCATAGTCTTCTCCCTTCGTTTGAGGTCCGCAAGCCTCCTCGACCCGCTCCCTCATCTTTCAATCGTATTCCCCGCACACCCGCCGCTCACTCGATGATATTGAGGAGCGTGCTGAGGGATTGTTTTGCGTCGCCGTAGAACATGCGGGTGTTTTCCTTGAAGAACAGCGGGTTCTCGATGCCGGAATAGCCGGTGCCCTGACCGCGTTTGGAGACAAATACTTGTTTCGCCTTCCAGCACTCCAGAACCGGCATGCCGGCGATCGGCGAGTTGGGGTCTTCTTGCGCAGCCGGGTTCACGATGTCGTTGGAGCCGATCACGATGGCCACATCCGTCTCCGGAAAGTCGTCGTTGATCTCATCCATCTCCAGCACGATGTCATAGGGCACCTTGGCCTCGGCCAGGAGCACGTTCATGTGTCCGGGCAAGCGCCCCGCCACCGGATGGATCGCAAAGCGCACGTTTTTGCCCTTGGCGCGCAGGCGGCGGGTCAGCTCGGCCACATTGGACTGCGCCTGCGCCACCGCCATGCCGTAGCCGGGGATGATCACCACGCTGTCGGCTTCTTCCAGGGCCGCGGCCACGCCATCGGCGTCAATCGCCACCTGCTCGCCCTCGACCTCCATCGCGGGGCCGGTGCTGCCGCCAAAGCCGCCCAGGATCACCGAGACAAACGAGCGGTTCATCGCCTTGCACATGATGTAGCTCAGGATCGCCCCCGAAGAGCCCACCAGCGCGCCGACCACGATCAACAGATCATTGCCAAGGCTAAAGCCAATCGCCGCCGCCGCCCAGCCGGAGTAGCTGTTGAGCATGGAGACCACCACCGGCATATCCGCACCACCGATACCCATGATCAGGTGATAGCCGATGAACAAGGCCGCCAGCGTCATCAGCACCAGCGGCAGCATGCCGCCCGCGCCCAGATACCAGAACAGGCACAGAAGCGAGATCCCCGCCGCGCCGATGTTCAGGAGATGCCCACCGGGCAGTTTGGTCGCCGCCGAGGAGACCTTGCCCGAGAGCTTGCCATAGGCAATCACCGAGCCGGTAAAGGTCACCGCCCCGATAAAGACCCCAAGGAAGACCTCCACCCGCAGGATGTTGATCTCAATGCTGTCTTTCTTGGCCAAGAGGGCGGCAAAGCCTTCGAGCGTTTTGCGCGCGCCTTCGTCCATCGCCAGCACCCGGCCCAGTTCGATATGGGCGTTAAAGCCCACCAGCACGGCGGCCAGACCCACCAGCGCATGCATGCCCGCCACCAGTTCCGGCATCTGGGTCATCTCGACCTTGGAGGCCAGCATATAGCCGATCACACCGCCCGCGCCGATCAGCACCAGCGACAGGAACCACAGGCCAGAGCCCGGCCCGATGAGCGTCGCAAACACCGCCAGCGCCATGCCGGTAATGCCGTACCAGACCGCGCGTTTGGCGCTTTCCTGGCCCGAGAGCCCGCCAAGCGAAAGGATAAAGAGAACCGCCGCGACCACATAGGCCGCCGTCGTGAATCCAAAGTCCATGATCTCTCCTCCCTTAGGATTTCTGGAACATGGCGAGCATGCGCCGTGTCACGAGGAAGCCGCCGAAGATATTGATCCCGGCCATAAAAACGCTGAGGGCCGCGAGGAAAATCACCAGCCACGAGCCAGAGCCGATCTGCATCAAGGCACCGAGAATGATGATCGAAGAGATCGCATTTGTGACCGCCATCAAGGGCGTGTGCAGGCTGTGCGAGACGTTCCAGATCACCTGAAAGCCGACAAAGACCGAGAGCACAAAGACGATGAAGTGCTGCATGAAGCTCGCCGGGGCCACCAGCCCAACGGTCAGCAACAACGCAGCGCCCACCGCCAGCAATGTGACCTGATTCTTGGTCTGCTGCTTAAAAGCCGCGACTTCTGCGGCGCGTTTTTCCTCGGCCGTCAGCTCCTTGGGTGGTTCGGGTTTCTTTTGCGCCGCAATGGCTTGCACCTTGGGCGGCGGCGGCGGGAAGGTGATCTCGCCCGCATGGGTCACGGTGGCCCCGCGGATCACGTCATCCTCCATGTCATGCACCACCTGACCGTCCTTTTCCGGGGTCAGATCGGTCATCATGTGACGGATGTTGGTGGCATAGAGGCTGGAGGACTGGCTCGCCATCCGGCTGGGGAAATCGGTGTAGCCGATGATGGTCACACCATTGTCGGTAACGACCTTTTCGTCCCGCACGGTGCCTTCGACATTGCCGCCCCGCTCGGCCGCCAGGTCGACGATGACCGAGCCGCGTTTCATCGCCGCGACCATATCCGCCAGCCACAGCTTCGGGGCCTCGCGGTTGGGGATCAGCGCGGTGGTGATGACGATGTCCACCTCCGGCGCCAACTCGCGGAACTTGGCCAGCTGGGCCTCGCGGAATTCCGGGCTCGATACAGAGGCATAGCCGCCGGTGGCCGCCCCATCCTGCTGCTCTTCCTCAAAGTCGAGATAGACAAATTCCGCGCCCATCGACTCGACCTGCTCGGCCACTTCGGGGCGCACGTCAAAGGCGTAGGTGACTGCGCCCAGCGAGGTGGAGGTGCCGATCGCCGCGAGGCCCGCAACACCGGCGCCCACCACCAGAACCTTGGCCGGGGGCACCTTGCCCGCCGCCGTGATCTGGCCAGTAAAGAACCGGTCAAAATTGTTGCCCGCCTCGATCACCGCGCGGTAGCCGGCGATATTGGCCATGGAACTCAGCGCGTCCATCTTCTGCGCGCGGCTGATGCGCGGCACCATTTCCATGGCGATCACGGTGGCGCCCTTGGATTTGGCGAGCTCCAGCCCTTCTTCATTGCCGCCCGGATTGAAGAAGGAAATCAGCGTCTTGGATTTATTGAGCCGCTTCAGTTCGGTCTCATTGGGTGCGCGCACCTTGGCGATGATATCGGCGGCTTTCCACAGCCCGGCGGCGGTCTTGATCACCTCCACCCCGGCCTCGGCATAGGCCGCATCGGTAAACCCCGCAGCCTCACCCGCGCCAGACTCAATACAGCACTCAAACCCCAGCTTCTGAAGATCAAGCGCCGACAATGGCGTCATCGCTACACGCGACTCGCCAGTCGCCAACTCTCGCGGCGTTCCTATTCGCACTTTGATGTCCTCCCTTAGCGTGACAGCCCTCCTCCCAAAGGATCGCCACGAGCAAGAGGGAGTATTTGATTGTTTTACTTAGTAGTCAATAATTTTCATAAGTTCATTCTTATATCGTTATTATTCATATGGTTAAGTATATTATTGTTACATTTACGTTTCATTTTTTGATCTACAGCTAAAAAAATATTTGACAGCTGCCACCCTGACCCACAATCCTTGAGGCAGGGAGGACACCATGAATACCCAATCGCTCAGCACAGGCACGGCCTGGGCGGAGGCGGGAGATCTGCGCGCTTTGATGAGCCGCGCGGCCCAAATCCGTGATGCCCAATGGGGCCGGACGATCACCTATTCGCGCAAGGCATTCGTGCCTCTGACCAACATGTGTCGCGACACCTGCGGCTATTGCACATTCGTCAAACACCCGGACTCGCCGGAGGCCAATATCATGACGCCGGAGGAGGTTCTGGCGACCGCGCAAAAGGGCGAACGGGAAGGCTGCAAAGAGCTGTTGTTCAGCCTCGGGGAAAAGCCGGAACTGCGCTATGCCAAGGCCCGCGCGGGTCTGGAACGGCTTGGGTATAGCCGCCTCACCGACTACCTGCGCGACATGTGCGAGCTGGTGCTGGAGGAGACCACGCTCCTGCCGCATGTGAATGCGGGTACGCTCACCGACGATGAAATCGGCGTGTTGCGCCCGGTCGCGGCCTCCATGGGGATGATGCTGGAAACCGTCAGCCGTCGCCTGACCCGCCGGGGCCATCCGCATTTTGCCTGCCCCGACAAGGTGCCGGTCCAGCGCCTGCGCACGCTGGAACGCGCAGGCGAGAAACAGGTGCCCTTCACCACCGGTCTGTTGATCGGGATTGGCGAGAGCTTTGCCGAGCGCATTGAGGCGCTGCACGCAATCAATGCGGCCCATGCCCGCCACGGCCACATCCAGGAAGTGATCATCCAGAATTTTCAGCGCAAACCCGATATCGAAATGGCGCAGCACCCGGAGCCCACATTGGAGGACATGCTGCGCACCATTGCAGCGGCGCGGATCATCCTGTCACCGGACATCAGCCTGCAAGCGCCCCCCAATCTCAGCGCGCGTCACATCGCCTATCTTGAGGCCGGCATCAACGATTGGGGCGGCATTTCGCCGGTCACCATCGACTTTATCAACCCACAACATGAATGGCCGGAAATCCGGTCACTGGATCGGTCCTGCACGGAGGCTGGGTTTGAGCTGCGCGAACGGCTGACCGTCTACCCCCGCTACCTGACCACAGAAACCGATTTCATCAACCCCGCCGTCCTGCGCCGCGCGTCGAACATGGCCGGCACCAACGGGCTGGCCCGCGAACAACGGCATATGGGAGAGACCGCATGACCATTCGGCAAACGATTGAATCCCCGACAGCAGCAGTACACGTCCTGACCGATGGCGCCTCCGCCCCGATCCGGCAGATCCTCGATAAGGCCCTGAGCGGCGGCGAAGTCAGCGAAGCAGAAGGCGTGAGCCTCTTTAAAACCAGTGGAGCAGATGCGGAGGCCGTGTATTGCACCGCAAATGAGCTGCGTCGACGCACCAACGGCGATCATGTCTCCTTTGTGGTCAATCGCAACATCAACTTCACCAATATCTGCTACATGGGCTGCCGGTTCTGCGGCTTTGCCAAGCGCAGCGACGAGGCTGGTGCCGAATGGCTCTCACCCGAGCAAGTGGTGGAGCGCGCGCAAGAAGCCTGGGATCGTGGCGGCACTGAGGTCTGCATTCAGGGCGGTCTGCACCCAAAGATGGAAGGCACCTATTACCGCGACATCGTACGCGCCATTAAGGCGGCGCTGCCGGACATGCATATTCACGCCTTCTCGCCGTTCGAGATCTGGTATGGCGCGTCCAAGACCAAGATGTCCTATCACGACTTCCTCGCGGACCTGAAGGACGCGGGCCTTGGCTCTATGCCGGGCACTGCGGCCGAAATCCTCGACACCGAAGTGCGCCTGCAACTGACCAAGAACAAGCTCAGCGCCGAGAAATGGGTGGAGATCATCCGCGCCGCGCATGAGGTCGGCATCCCCACCACGGCAACCATCATGTACGGCCATATTGACGCGCCCGAACATTGGGCCGCGCATATCCGCCTGCTGCGGGACATCCAGAAAGACACCGGCGGCTTTACCGAACTGGTGCCGCTGTCCTTTGTCCATACCGAGTCGCCTCTGTGGTCGGAAAACCCAGACAAGGTCCGCCCCGGCCCCACCGCGCTGGAGGTCGATCTAATGCATGCGGTGTCGCGCATCATGTTGCACGGCTGGATCGACAATATTCAGGTCAGCTGGACAAAACTCGGCGCGGCCCGCGCCCAGCAGATGCTGGCACGTGGTGTCAACGACCTTGGCGGCACCTTGATGAATGAGAGCATCTCGCGCGCGGCGGGCTCCGATCACGGGCAGGAAATCACCGCAAAGGAACTGGTCCAGATGATCCGCGCCGCTGGCCGGGTGCCGGTGCGCCGCAACACCATCTACGAGGTGCGCGACATCTATGACGATCACGACCCCGAAGATCTGGCCCCATTGGTGGATCGTCGCGGGCGCAACCCGCTGGATTTCCTCCAGATGTTCCCAGAACGCAGCACCACGCTGGAGGCAGCGGAATGAGCGACACATCCCAAACAAAGGTCACACTCCTTGCGGGGGGCGTCGGCGGCGCAAAAATGGCCGAAGGGTTGGCCGCGTTACCGGATGTGGCACTCAGCGTGATTGGCAATGTGGCGGATGACGACAGCTTTCACGGACTGTGGGTCTCGCCCGATATCGATACGCTGACCTATAGCCTTGCCGATGTGATCGACCGCCAGCAGGGCTGGGGTGTCGCGGATGAGGGCCACCGGGCGCTAGAGACCCTGAAAACTCTCGGGGCAGACACCTGGATGTCGCTTGGGGATCGGGACTTTGGCCTGCATATCTATCGCAGCCAGCGCCGCCTGAAGGGAGATCGCCCCAGCGACATCACCCGCGACGTCGCCCGCGCCTTTGGCGTCAGTGCAGAGATCCTGCTGCCCACGGATGACCAAGTGCAAACCCGCGTGCGGACCGATGCAGGCTGGCTCAGCTTTCAGGAGTATTTTGTCCGCGAACGCTGCGCGCCCGACGTGCGGGAGCTGACCTTTGACGGCATCACGCAGGCAAAACCAACCCCAGAGGCACTGGCCGCGATCACCTCCGCCGATCTGATCATCATTGCGCCCTCAAACCCGCTGGTCAGCATCGCGCCGATCCTTGGCATCCCCAGTATTGGCGAAGCGGTAAAATCCGCCCGCGCGCCCAAGGTCGCGATCAGCCCCTTTATCGCCGGCAAGGTCGTCAAAGGCCCCGCCGACAGGATGATGGCGGCCCTTGGCGAACGGGCAGACGCGGTGGGGGTTGCCCAGCGCTACCGCGATGTGGTGGACGCGCTGTTCATCGACCACGTCGATGCCGCCCTTGCACCAGAGATCCAAACCATCGGTCCAACGCCGATCTGCTCTGCAATCCTGATGCGCGATCTCAAAGATAAAACACGCATGGCGCGTGAAATCGTCGACTTCCATCACGACCATGCCCGCAAAGGAGCCGCCGCATGACGGCCCGCACGCAAAAGCGGCTGGTGGTCATCCCGATGAAAGACCCCTCTCGCGCCAAGACCCGGCTCGGCGCGGCGCTGGATGCCAACGGGCGCGCGGGCATCGCTCTGGCGCTGTTTCGGGCAACCCTCAATCACCTGTCCGAGGCGCTTATGTTGCTGCCCCGTGGCAGCGTAGACATCGCGGTGCTCACCTCAAGTCCGGAGATTTCTCGCATCGCTAGGCGCGCAGGTGTCGCCTTGATTGATGACGAGGGCCTCGACGGCCTGTCTCAATCCCTGGAAGTGGCCGCCGCATGGGGGGCGTGCCAAGGCTATGATGCAATCTGCATCCTGCCCGGCGACCTAGCCGCGCCAAAAGCTTGCGATCTTGCCCGCTTGCTGCGCCACGACCTCGCGCAAGGGCGCGCCGTGTTCTGCCCATCGGCGGATCTGGGCACCAATGCGCTCTTGGCCCCGCTGCCCTGCCCGTTTCGGTTTCAGTATGGCCCCAACTCCGTGGTGCATCACCGCCGCGCGGCAGAACGAGCGGGGCTTTGGCCCGTCATCCTGCCGCTGGAGAGCCTGCGGATTGACGTCGATACCGTTGAGGACCTCGGCCACCTGCTCGCCCGCAACCCGCAACTCCTTGCGCAGGAGGCCGCCCTATGAGCCTGAGCGTCACCCTCACCGCCCTGCCCGGCGTGCCGGACATTCAAGACGGCGACAATCTCTCGGCCATATTCGCCGACTGCCTGAGCAAAGCCGATCTTCCCTTACGGGATGGCGACATTCTCTGCGTGGCGCAGAAGGTCTTCTCCAAGGCCGAGGGCTGCATCATTCCGCTTGCCAGCGTGATGCCCTCGCCCGAGGCCCTTCGGTATGGCGAAGAGCTGAACAAAGATCCCCGCAAGGTCGAGGTGGTCCTGCGCGAAAGCACCCGCGTCGTGCGTTCGTTCAAACGCCCCGACCAGAACGAGGGGACGATGATCTGCGAACACCGGCTTGGATTCATTTCGGCCAATGCGGCGGTGGATCAGTCCAATTTCGGCGAAGAAGACGCCGCCATGGTGCTGCCCAAAGAGCCGGACACAAGCTGCGCTAGGCTGCAGCGTGATCTGGCGGAGCACTTTGATGCCCGTATCGGCGTGGTGATGACCGACACTTTCGGCAGGCCATGGCGGCTGGGTCAGGTCAATGTGGCGATCGGCCTTTCCAAGGTGCCCGCCACCATCCGCGAACAGGGCAATCTGGACGCCTGGGGCCGCCCGCTGGAGGTCACAGAACCGGCATTTGCCGATGAAATCGCCGCCGCCACCGGCCTCGTGGTGCGAAAAAACGGGCGCACCCCGGCTGTGCTGTTGCGCGGGCTCGACTGGCAACCCGTCGACAGCCGCGGTGCCGACATACTCAGGAAAAAACAGGAGGATATGTTCAGATGAAGATCGCGATCATTGGCGGCACCGGGCCGCAAGGACAGGGTCTGGCACTACGGTTTGCCCGCGCTGGGATTGAGGTCGCACTTGGCTCTCGCGACGCCGAGCGCAGTGCTGGGATCGCCGCCGAGCTGATGCAGAAACTGCCCGAGGGCGCGGCCGAAATCTCCGGCCTTGGCAATATCGAGGCGACGCAAGCCGCCGATCAGATGGTAATCTGCGCCGTGCCTTGGTCAGCCCACAACACAACGCTCACGACGCTCAAACCGCACCTCGCGGACAAGATCCTTGTCGATATCGTGGTGCCACTGGCCGAGGGCGACCCGAAAAAGGTCGATATGCCGCCAGAAGGCTCTGCCACCGAAGCCGCGCAGGCCTTGCTTGGCGATGAGATCCCAGTGGTGGGCGCGCTGCACAATGTCTCCGCCACCACGCTCAACAACCTCGATTGGGACATCAACTGCGACATCCTGATCTGCGGCGACAGCCTGCCCGCCCGCAAACAAGTGATGGAGCTGGTCGGCGCGCTGGATGTGCAGACCTACAATGCAGGTGATGCACAATCTGCCCGCTGCATCGAGGCGATCACCCCGATCCTGATCCGTCAGAATATCTCAAAGGCGGTGCCCTTCACCCATGCGGGCATCCGCATCTGCGCCCCCGATCACTAAACCCACACAGCATAAAAACCTATTCCAACACGGAGGAAGACATGGAATTCGGAATTTGTTTCAAAGGCTTCGTTGAACCTGACCGCGCCCGCGCGCTTGTGCGTCAGGCCGAGAATGCAGGCTTCACCTATTGCTGGTTCTACGACAGTCACATCCTGTGGCGCGAGAGCTTCGTGGCGATGGCGATGTGCATGGAGCACACGGAAAACATGCGCTTTGGCCCGCTGGTTACCAATCCCAACTCGCGCGAATGGTCGGTTGCGGCCTCGCTGTTCGGCTCGCTCGCCAAACAGTCCGGCGGACGCTTCGACATTGGCCTTGGGCGCGGCGACAGCGCCGTGCGCGTGATGGGCAAGAAACCCTCGACGATCAAGCGGATGGAAGAATTCACCCATGTGGTGAAATCCTTGATCCGCGGCGAAGAGGTCCAATACGGCGAATGCCCGGAGCCAGTGAAATTCCCCTGGGCCAACGGTTATGAGCTCCCTGTCTGGATTGGTGCCTATGGCCCCAAGGCGCTGGCCTCGGCGGGCAAGGTGGGCGATGGCGTGGTGCTGCAGATCGCAGAACCCAAGATCGTCAAGTGGCTGGCAGATCAGGCCAAGGCCGGCGGCGAAGCGGAAGGCCGCGACATGTCGAGCTACCGCGTCATGGCGGCCGCGCCTGCGCACACCGGCCCGATCGAGGAAGGCATCGAGAAGACCAAGTGGTTCCCTGCCATGGTCGGCAACCATGTCGCCGACATCGTGGAGAAATACGGCACCGACGGCGATCACGTACCGACCAGCCTGACCGACTACATCAAGAACCGCAAAGGCTATGACTATTCCAAGCACGGCCAGAGCGATAACCCCTATCTGGACTTCATCACCGAAGACATCGTGAAGAGCTTCTGCGTGCTGGGCACCCCGGACGAACATATCGCCAAGCTGCGCGATCTGGAGGCCGCCGGGACCACCCAGTTCAACATCTACCTCGACAGCGGCGATGAAGAGAAAATCATCGCTGACTACGGCGAAAAGATCATCCCGGTGTTCCAACAAGAAGCCGCCGCCAAAAAAGCTTCACTGGCCGCATCCTGACCTCACCACTCCCCGAGAAACTGGCCAGCAGGCGGGCACATGTTGCCCGCCTGTTTTTTATTGCATCACGCAAATGTCACCCCGTAGAATTTCCAATCGCGCCCTTTTCCAACCCCGCTCGCCCACAGGCGCTAGCCACGCCCTTTGACATGTGCCAATAGGTGCGCAACTTTATTTCAGCTTACAAATGGCGGACCCGTTCGATGGCGCGCATGTCAAATGCAAAACCAAAAACCAAGATCCAGCGTCAGAAAACCGAGCAAATCCTGACTGCGGCTCTAGAGGTTTTTGCCCTTCACGGGTCATCGGGCGCATCCATCAATATGATCGCCAAAACTGCCGGGCTGACCACGCCCAACCTGCTCTATTATTTCGAGAGCAAGGACGCGATCCGCAAGGAACTTCTATCGCGCACACTGCAACTGTGGATGGCACCGCTCAGCATGGTCAATCCGCAAGGTGATCCGGTGGAGGAAATCTGCGCCTACATCAAGCGCAAGCTGGAAATTTCAAAGAACTTCCCCCGAGAGAGCAAGTTTTTCGCCAATGAGATCCTCAGCGGCCTGCCGCAGTCTCGCAGCGAAATCTTCGGCCCCCTCAAGGAATTGTTCAACGCCAAGGTGCAGGTTTTTGAGGACTGGATCGAAGGCGGACGCGTGGCCAAGGTCGACCCGCATCACCTGTTGTTCTCCATCTGGGCAACCACCCAGCATTACGCAGATTTCGACGTTCAGATCGAAGAAATCGCGCCCGCCAAGCTTCAGGACCGCTACGCCGAGGCCGAGAGCTTCTTGCTTGAAATGTATAAAAAACTTCTGACGGTCTGACCGCCGCGCCCTCAGGGTATCCAAACAAAAAAAGAGGAGGCCAAAGCCCCCTCTTTTGACGTGTGCACGGCGCGACCTTACCAGGAGGTCAGCACGGTGCCGTTATAGCTCTCATCAATGAAGGTCTTCACCTCATCAGAGTGATAGGCCTTGATCAGCGTTTCCACCCAAGGCGCGTTCTCATCACCACTGCGCACAACGATCACGTTCACATAAGGGTTTTCAGCGCTTTCCATCGCGATAGAGTCGGTCTTTGGGTTCAGGCCCGAAGCAATGGCATAGTTGGTGTTGATCAATGCAGCGTCCAGATCCGCCAGCGAACGCGGCAGCTGTGCGGCATCCAGCTCGGTGAATTTCAGCCCCTTGGGGTTCTCGGTGATGTCGAGAACCGTCGGCTTCAGCCCAGCGCTTTCATCGAGTTTGATCAGGCCAAGTTCCTGCAGCACCAAAAGCGCACGCCCGCCGTTGGTCGGATCATTCGGGATGCCAAAGCTTGCGCCTTCTGCCAGCGCCGAAAGCTCGGTCACCTTGTCAGAATAGACACCCATCGGGGTGGTGATCGTGTTGGCCACCACGGTCAGATCAAAGCCCCGATCCGCCATCTGGTTGTCCAGATAGGGTACGTGCTGGAAGGAGTTCGCCTGAATGTCACCATCCGCCAGCGCCTGGTTCGGGATCACGTAGTCGGAAAATTCCACAACGTCGATCTCCAGCCCCATCGGCTCGGCGACCTCAGCAACCAGTTCCATGATTTCAGCGTGCTCACCGGGGGAGACGCCGACCTTGATTTCAGCCGCCAGCGCGGCAGAGGCCGTGAGCGCCAGAACGGAGGTGAGGGTAGCAATACGCAGCATGTGTGTAGTCCTTGCTAGTACGTGATTGAGGAAAGGATTATTCGCCACGCCCCTTGGGCGCGCGTTTGTCCACCTTGGCGGCGATCCACTCTCCGATGGATTGCACAAGCTGTACGAGGACGATCAGGATGACCACCACAATGGCCATAACTTCGGGCATAAAGCGCTGATATCCATAGCGAATACCAAGATCACCAAGGCCTTCACCGCCCACGGCCCCGACCATGGCGGAATAGCCGATCAGGCTGACCACCGCGAGAGTAAGGCCCAGCGTAATGCCGGGCAGCGCCTCGGGGATCAGCACCTTGCGGATGATCTGAATGGGCGTTGCCCCCATGGCGCGGGCTGCTTCGATCAGGCCGCTGTCCACTTCGCGGATCGCATTTTCCACCAACCGCGCGATGAAGGGCACAGCCGCAAGGGTTAGCGGCACAATCGCCGCCGTGGTCCCGATTGATGTGCCCGCCACCAAACGCGTGAAGGGAATGATCGCAACCACCAGAATGATAAACGGCACGGAGCGTGTCGCATTGACCACCAGCCCCAACACCTTGTTGATCCACGGGGCCGAGAGCAGCTCGCCGCGTTGTGATGTGGCCAGAAACGTGCCGAGCGGCAGGCCAAAGAGCGTGCCGAGCAAGGTCGAGATCGCCACCATATAGAGGGTCTGACCCGTGGCCTCGATCAGCAGATTGATGAGGTTAGCCGACATAGCCGAGCACCTCCGTATTGAGGTTGTGATCTTGCAGGTAACGACGCGCCTCTTCGCCGCGCGCGGCAGGCAGGGACACCAGAAGATTGCCAAAGGGGTGCGAGCCGATTTCCTCGACCGCACCGGCGAGGATATTCACCTCAATGCCCAGCTCTCCGGTCAGCTTGGCCAACATCGGGTCGGTGGCATGCTGCCCAAAGAACGTCACCCGAATGACTTCCTCGCCACCCTCGCTGGGCGTGTCCTGCAAGCGGGATTTGACAAATGCAGGCAGTTTCACCCCGGTGACACCCGACAGGAAAGACCGCGTGGTGGCATGTTTCGGCGCGATAAAGACATCATGCGTCGGCCCATGTTCCACGATGCGCCCACCGTCGATCACCGCCACATGGCTCGCGATATCGCGCACCACGGCCATTTCATGGGTGATCAGCAGAACCGTCAGCCCCAGATCGCGGTTGATGTCCTTCAGCAGCGACAGCACCGTCTGCGTTGTTTCCGGATCAAGCGCAGATGTGGCCTCATCCGACAACAGAACCTTTGGCTTGGTCGCCAATGCGCGGGCAATCCCAACGCGCTGTTTCTGCCCACCCGACAGCTCCGCCGGATAGCGGTTGGCCTGTTGCGAGAGCCCTACGCGTTCCACCAATTCCGCCACACGCGCCGCAATCTCGGATTTTGCGACCCCCGCGATCTCCAGCGGCATGGCGATGTTGCCCGCCACTGTGCGCGAGGCCAGCAGATTAAAATGCTGAAAGATCATGCCCACGTCGCGGCGAATGTCGCGCAGGGCGCGACCGCGTGCGGTGCCGACATCATGCGCGCCCACCAGAACACGACCCGATGTCGGGCGTTCCAGCCCGTTCACCATGCGCAAAAGCGTGGATTTCCCCGCTCCAGAGCGGCCGATAATACCTGTGATCGACCCCGGCTCGACGCGCAATGAGACGTCTTCCAGAGCGTGAACAGTACCGCCCCCCGGTTTGGCAAAAGCCTTGCCCACCGCCTCAAAAGAGATCGATGCCGCATCTCGGTTGCGTTCTGTCATTCCTGCTCCGACTCACCCTTGCCCGCTTCGTGCGCGTGGATAGATCGGAGTTTTCAACGGGCTTCAACCAATTCCCCTGCATATCTGCCTTGCATGAAACGGCAGGGTCCGCTGATTTTGCCCCGCTCACAGGACAGTTTAGCGGCCATGGGACGTCCGGGTACCTGCCTGAAAAGCGTCCCACCAAAGGATCACGCAACCAATTGTCAGTCATCTGCGATCAAATGCTGTACATTGCCGCGCAATTGCAGGTATCGGTTGGGCGTTGAAATTTTGTTCACTTATCGCTTTCGCATGTTTTTGATTTTTCGCCTGTTCTTATTGGCCAGCTTCTTCGCGCTCCCCAATTGGAGTGTTGCGCAACAATCTTCCGAAGCCCCGCTCGAGATTGGCGACAGCGGTGCGGCCTATCTAAAAGCGATCCGATTTCGCCGCATCGACGTGGATGTGGCGTATTTCGACCCGACGCGCCCGCCTCCTCCGATGGAGGCCGGTCAGGAACCCACAGCCCCAGCGGAGCGAACCGACGTAAGCGGCGAATGGGCAATGGGCGACCTGAGTTTTCCCGGCTTGGTAATCTCTGCCGCGGTGCTTTTGCTAATTGTCTATGTCTTTGCCCGTTTCGGCGGCAACGTCTCCGTTTCAATGGGGCGTGACGCCGAAAACGCCAAACGGGAACGTGGCAAAACACCCTTTGGCAACAGAGGCAGCACCCACCCCGTGCCCGGCAACCTCGCCAGCATCCTGCGCCTTCAGGATCGTCGGGAAGCCTTGGTCCAACTGGCACAAGCCGCTCTGGCGGCGGCGATTGCGGCAAATGGTGTGCTATTGCAGCGCAGCTGGACCGCCCGCGAAGCCCTGCGGCATCTGCCTGCCGATCAAAGCCACCTCAGCGCCCTCCGCAGTCTCGTTCTGGCCAGCGAACGGGTGCATTTTGGGGGGCGTGACGTCAGCGAAGAGGAATTTCAGTCCCATGTCGATGAGATACGCCCCCTGTTGCAGGCAGGGGTCTCCGCATGAGCCTGTCTGACCCAAGCGCGCCGACCAACAAGCTCCGGCTGGAAACGCTGGCCATTGCGGGCTTTGCGGTATTACTCATTTTTGTGGTGTTTTACGCTCTATCGCAGCGTCAGCAGGTCCTCAGAACCTCTCCTTCTGGGTTTGATGGTCTGCAAACATGGCTCACGTCCGAGGACATCAGTGCACAGAGCTTCCTCGGCGGGTGGCAGGTTGACCAAAACTCCGTCGGATTGCTGCTGCTGCCGCTGTTTGACACCGCCCCGGATAGCCCCCGCAGCCATCCCTCGACCAAGCGCGAATTGCTGTTTCAGCAGGATGAGTATGATCTGGATATGCGCCCGGTTCTGGAAAAGGCGCGCCGGGTGCAAACGCTTGTGGTGCTGCCCAAATGGCGAAGCGGCATGCGGCTGGCTGGCGTAGCGCATCCGGTGTTGCTGAACGAGCGCGCAGCGACCCAAAAGCTGCTGCAAGACCTGACTGGAGAGAATGACGCAAAAATTGTCGATGCGCGCGTCCCCTTCAGCGACTTCGGTTACACGGCTGAAGACGGCCAAGACATGTCAGCGCGCATTTATGCCGCGCAGATGTTCAAAAGCGAGAGCTGCACGCCTTTGATCGGCACTGAGGCTGCGATGGTATTGGCAGACTGCGCCCTGCCCAAAAGGGCCATCCCCAAAAGCCAAGCGCGCAACAGCACCAACAACACGCGTATGCTGGTGCTGTCCGACCCCGATCTGTTGAACAATCACGGGCTGCGCATGGCCGATAACGCCATGATTGCTATTGATTTTCTCAGCGCCCGCACAGGCGAACGCAATCTGATAATAGATTACAGCCGCGATGTCTGGCTGACCGATCCGGATCGCGGCAGCCAACGTGAACGCACCTGGGCTGACCTCAAACGTTTTTTTGAGCCGCCCTTTCAGGTTTTGTGGCTGGGCGGGCTGTTGACGCTGGCGCTGTTTATCTGGCGCTCATGGCTGCGCTATGGGCCAGTG
This sequence comes from Tritonibacter mobilis F1926, assembly GCF_000376545.2. Taxonomy (NCBI): domain Bacteria; kingdom Pseudomonadati; phylum Pseudomonadota; class Alphaproteobacteria; order Rhodobacterales; family Paracoccaceae; genus Tritonibacter; species Tritonibacter mobilis. The sequence continues at coordinate 275,287 of NZ_CP015230.1, read as the reverse complement.
CGCCGCGACGAAGCAACCGCAACCAGCGGCAAAGCGCAGGCGCTTTTGGCGCGGGGGCGCTTGATGCGCTTGTGCAATCAGGATGGGGCCTTGCTCAGCGACTATGCTCAGGCCCGCCTGGCCGCCACGGCAGCCACGCTCTTTGGCCCGGCCCATGCCCGTCACTACGCTGAACCCACGGCATTTCTGGGATATGTCGCACGCCGTCATCCCGGCCTCGCGGATGCGCTGGAAAAAACCCTGACTGACATTCGAAGGCTCCAGCCAAGAACCGCCCCAGCGGAGGCAATCCGCCATGTCGATGAACTAGAAGCGCTATTGGAGCAGGTAATCCATGACACTTGAAACACTGCAACGTCGATCCGATGCTCTGCGATCCGAGATTGGCAAAACCGTTCTCGGGCAGGAAGAGGCGGTGGACATGCTCCTGATCGCGCTCTTTGCGCGCGGGCACGTGCTCCTTGAGGGACCGCCGGGCACCGCCAAAACCCTGCTTGCCCGCAGCTTTGCAGCGGCGATGGATCTGCAGTTCGGGCGTATTCAGTTCACCCCTGACCTGATGCCGGGAGATGTGCTGGGAACATCGATTTTCAATTTCCAGACCAATGAATTTGTACTGACACCGGGGCCGGTGTTCACGCAGGTGCTGTTGGCGGATGAAATCAACCGCGCCCCGCCCAAAACTCAGGCGGCGCTGCTGCAGGCGATGAACGAACGCACCGTCAGCATCGACGGCACCGACCACGCATTGGGGCGCGAGTTCATCGTTGTCGCCACCCAAAACCCGATTGAGCAACAAGGCACCTATCCCCTGCCCGAAGCGCAACTGGACCGCTTTCTGTTCAAGCTCGTCATTGATTTCCCACCCGAAGAGATCGAGATGGCCATTCTGCGCCAACATGCCGGAGCGCCGATGGAATCCGGTATGGAAACCAGCGGGTTGGAAAAGACCCTCGATGCCGAGGCCCTTGCCGACAGCCGGGCGTTGATCGACGGGATCATTCTGGATGATGACATTCTCGCCTATATCCTGCGGCTGGTCCGCGCGACGCGAGAAAGCTCCGAGATCGCCTTTGGTGCCTCGACGCGCGCCGCCGATGCCTTGGCTGCGGCAACCCGGTCGCTGGCCGGACTAAGCGGGCGCGACTTTGCCATTCCCGACGACGTAAAGCGGCTGTTTGTCCCCGCCCTGCGTCACCGCGTCGTGCTCGGCCCCTCCGCCGAAATCGAAGGCCGCAGCGCTGCCATGGTGCTTGAAAACATCCTCAACCAGATCGAGGCCCCCCGCTGATCCGTCCTTCGCCCCGCCTGCTGATTGCCGCTTGCATTGCACTTCTGGTGTCAATGCTGAGTGCGGTATTTGCCAACGGTCTGCGTGACATTGCGCTGGCGCCCTGGGGGCTTCTTGCCGCGCTGGCTGTGGTGGATCTGCTGCTGTCCTTCTCGCGCCGCAAACAGCTCAGCTATGATATGGCGCAAGAGATTTTCATCGGTGAGAGCCAGACCCTCACTCTCCAGATCCCACAGATGCCTGCCGGGCTGCGGGCGCGTTTGGCGTGGCCCGAAGGGCTGAATGGTGAAAGCGAAATCACCTTTGTGCCGCAACCAGATGGCAGCGGTATGGCCAAAATCCAATGCCGCGGAGTCCGGCGCGGGGTCTGGGCGTTTGAGCACATCTGGCTGTGCTGGACATCGCGGCTACGGCTGTTTGAATTTGTCCCCCGGCTGGCATTTGATCTTGAGGTGCGGGTGGTCCCCAACATCCGTCTCGTGCAATCGGGCAAGATCGCAACCACCGTTCAATCGGCACTCTACGGTGTGAAGGAGAACCGGGCCATCGGTGAGGGATCGGAGTTCCATCAGCTGCGGGATTTCGTTCAGGGCATGGACGTCAAATCCATCGACTGGAAGCGATCCGCCCGACGCCGGTCACTGGTGGCGCGCGAACTGCGTGCCGAGCGCAATCACCATGTTATCGTCGCTCTCGACAATGGCTATCTGATGCGTGAGGACATCGCGGGTCTACCGAAAATCGATCACGCCGTGACCTCTGCGCTGGCGGTGGCATGGGCTGCGGCGATCGGTGGCGATCAGGTAGGATATTACGCCTATGACGTGCGCCCGCGCTCCTTTGTGGCCCCAGTCGAGGGACGACAGGCTTTTGCGCGGCTGCGCAGCTGGAGCAGCGAACTGACCTATTCCGGGCATGAGACCAACCACACGCTTGCCCTGACCGAGTTGAACGCGCGCACCCCAAAACGCAGCCTGATCATCGTGTTCACCGATTTCATCGACACGACATCGGCCGAGCTGTTGGTGGAAAACCTGAGCATTTTGTCCAAACGACATCTGCTGATCTTTGTCGCGATCCGCAATCAAGACACTGAAACTTTGGTCGAAACCGCGCCCGATGACCTTGATGAGGTGGCGCTTTTGGTGGCCGCAAACCAAGCGATCAGTGAACGTCGGTTGGTACTGGAGCGGCTGACCCGCCTTGGGATCACGGTGCTCGATGCGACGCCTGAAACCGTCACAGGCCGGTTGATTTCAACCTATCTTGAGATCAAATCGCGGGAGATGATCTGATGTCCGATGCTGATCTTATGCGGTCGGCCCGGTTCCGCAAGGAACGCGAGGCGGGTTGGCAGCGACTTGAGGCGCTGGTGACCCGCGCCGAGCGCGACGGCCTGCAACGGATGGAATTTGCCGAAGCACGCGATCTGGCCGCGCTCTATCGGCAGGCCACAACCTCGCTTGCCATTGCGCGGGAAATCTCTCTGGATCGTGCCCTTCTGACCTACCTCGAAGCGCTGACCGCACGGGCCTATTTGTCTGTGTACGCGCCGCAAGAACGTCTGGGCGGGCTCTTTCGCAAGTTTTTCACCCAAAGCGCACCGCAAGCCATACGCCGGTCGTGGCTGTTCATCGCCATCGGTTTTTTGTGCATGGGTCTGGGCGTTTTGGCCGGGTATTTCCTCTATCTGGAGAACCCGGCGTGGTTTCATGTGTTCATGCCGCCAGAACTGGCAGGCGGGCGCGGCCCGTCTTCCACCACCGAAGCGCTGCGCCGTGTCATCTATGATGAGAACCCCGCATCCTCCGGTCTGGGCGCGTTTGCGACAACGCTGTTTTCACACAACACCCGCGTCGCCATTTTTGTCTTTGGACTAGGGGTATTTCTCTGTGCTCCAGCGATTGTTTTGACCTTTTATAACGGTCTGATTTTGGGTGCGTTTTATGCTCTGCATGTGGAGCGCGGCTTGGGTGCCGATCTGGGCGGGTGGCTCTCCATTCACGGCGTCACCGAGATTTCAGCGATCTGTATTGCCTGTGGCGGCGGGGTAAAACTGGGGGCGGCTGTGTTGTTTCCCGGTTCCCGTACGCGCAAACACGCCCTGCAGCACGCGGGCAAAGATGCCGCCAAACTGGCGCTGGTCGCCGCCGTTATGCTGGTGGCGGCAGCGCTCCTTGAAGGGTTCGGCAGGCAGCTGGTGCAGGATATGACCGCACGCTACGTGATCGGCTGGGGCGTAGGCCTGTGCTGGCTGTCATGGTTTGTCTTCGCAGGCAGGGCACGCACATGAAGCTCAGATGGCGCAAGACCCCCAAAACCAAACCATCGACCGGTGAATTGGTGCCCCCAGAGGGTGTTCCGCTCAAGCTGGAAGTGGCCGGGCTGGGTGTCAGGCTCGCGGCGCAGATCACCGATGTGATCCTCACACTCGTTGCCTCGATTTGTCTGGTGATCCTTGTGGCCTCGCTGGGCTTCAGCTCGCCCGACACGCTGATAGCCATTGGCAGCCTGATGTTCTTCATTACGCGGGTGCCCTATTACGTCCTCACCGAACTTGCATGGAACGGTCAGACGTTGGGCAAGCGGCTGATGAAGATCAAAGTCGTCTCACACGATGGAAGGTCGCTCAGCACCCATGCGCTGGTTCTACGCAACCTGATGAAAGAAGCGGAGATCTTTCTGCCTGCCACCCTGCTGTTGTCGCTGAACGCCGCCACCCCTCTGGTCTCAGGTCTCGCTCTGTTATGGATCATCGCAGGATTGATGGTGCCGCTGTGCAACCCCTACCGGCAAAGGTTGGGAGACCTGATGGCCGGCACCCATGTCATTCACATGCCTGTGCCCATCTTGCTCAAAGATCTCGCTGGAAAACCGGCAAAGCAGATCACCGAGAAAGAAGGGTTTGTCTTTCTGGCACACCAACTCGATCACTACGGCGCATTTGAATTGCAAACCCTCGAAGCGCTGCTGCGCGCTCAAGAGACCGGCACCGCACAACAAAAGGGTCAGAAACAGGTCGCGACCATCCAAGCGGTGGTGGAAAAGATCCGACAGAAAATTGGCTATGCCAACAAAGTGCCAGAGGCGCGGCGGCTGGAGTTCCTTCGCGCCTTTTACAATGCGCAACGCGCACATTTGGAACAGCGGCAGCTTTTTGGTGAACGGCGCAAGGACAAACATTACGCAGCAGAAGATGCCCCCTCATGACGGAAATCCGGCAAATCAGCCTTGCTCATGAGCCATCAGGCTTGCGGAACGCCCGGCCCGGCTCCAAAGATAACACCGTTAAAATACCGTTTACTCCCTCGCCGGGTCACCCTTGGACCCAAAGACATTAAGACAACTGAAAATACAGAGATAAAGGATTATCATGTCGAGTACTGCTGATACAGACGCCCGGATCGCATTGGGTGTGGGCGCGATCGTTGGCGAGAGCTTTTCGATCTTCTTTAAAAACCTCATCCCCGTCACGCTTATGGGCTTGATTGTAAGCCTCCTGGGCTTGCTCCTGACTGGCGCGCTTGTCGGCGTCGATGTGGTGATTGGTGTCGCGTTGCCCGACATGAGCACTCCGGCGGGTGTGTCAATGTGGGCAATCACTGTGGTTCTGCAAATTGCGTTTTACAGTTTGGCTTCTGCCCTGCTGGTTCAACTGGCCTATGATGCAAAACTTGGAAACCCCATTCAAATCGGACGCTATATTTCTCCCGCGATCCGGGCAATCGTGCCGGTTGCCGTGCTCTCTATCGTCGTGGGACTCATGATAGGGGTTGCGAGCATCGCGCTCATCATTCCGGGCCTTTGGGTGTATGCGGTATTTTCCGTCGTCACCCCAGCGGTTGTGATCGAGCGCATTGGCTTTGGCGGGCTTGGAAGAAGCGCGGATCTCACCAAAGAATACCGCTGGCCCATCCTGGGAGCCCTGATCCTCATCGGGATCTGCGTTGGTATCATCAACTTTGTTGGCCCCTTCCTCGCAGGCATCCTGATGGTCAACGCAGGGATTTTGTTGGCGTCGGTTGCATATGTCGTCACCTCGGCACTGGGCTTGGGCCTGAGCGGCATTTCAATCGCGTTGATCTATGCGCGGCTGCGCGAAATCAAAGAAGGCGTCACCGTCGATCAAATCGCCTCGGTTTTTGATTGATACGCTGACCAAAGTGATAAATTGGCCTGATTTACAGACAGGCCAAAGGGTTCGCGCAGCGCCTGCGCGGACCACGCCCGCCGTCAATCGCGCCATTCCGGCAATCTATCTGGGAGCCGCCAGTTCTCAACCCTGCGGAAGACGATAAACATCCACCGCGTGCCCGCAGCTCGGGTCGGTGGTTCTTCGGTCAAAGACCATCCCGAGCTTTTGCATAATGCGCGCCGACGCACCGTTTTCAATCTGGCATATGCTAACGATATCGGTGATGCCTCGCTCTTTCACACCAAATGCAAGCGCTGCCGCCGCTGCTTCGCTGGCGTACCCCCTGCCCCAGTTTGGTTTTGAAAACCTCCAACCGATTTCGACAGAAGGATACACTTCTGGCAAAAAGTCCGGCGACGACAAGCCCGCAAAACCGATCAGATCCCCTGTATCCTTGGCCTCAACCGCAAATAGGCCATAGCCCCGCACTCGCCACCCTTGCTGAAATGATGCAATAGAGCGCGCGGACTGAGCCCGACTGCGGGTCTTTCCATCTCTAATGTAGCGCATGACTTCTGGATCGGCGCACATGGCCGCAAACGGCGCGAGATCATCGGGCGTCCAGCCCCGCAACAGCAATCGTTCAGTATGGATAAAAGGCGGTGTCATAGCCTGTTGTACCCAAAACACCCAAGCATCGCCCAGTGTTTTTACCCCCATACGGGCACCGCTACCGTCACGCATCCACGGCGCGCAGTGCTCAAGCGCTGTTCACCTAGTCCCAGTCGATGCCGAACTTGGCGAGGTATTTACGCAGCCGGTCGGCGTCATTGGTAGATTTGCGGCGGTTTCTGGACTGCGCAAAGAGGTTGCGCCCAGCCTCGCTCAGGCTGGCACTCAGCCGGCAGGTACGGATCACTTCGGCCAGTTGCGCACGATCAAAAAGGTCGATGTCATCGACTTACGGCCCAAGGAGGTCAGCCAGAAGTTTCAAATCCGGATCGCTTTGAGAGGCCGACCACAACCCGCGCAGACGGCGGATTTCCTCTTCGACCATTGCTCGGGTGATCCGCCCGCGCGCCGCCAGGATACACATGCGCCGCACCGAGGCCCCGAAATCACGGAAGTTACCCGGCCAGAGCGTCGCCGGGTCACGACAGAATTTCAGATACCGCTCCCGCGCATCGAGAATAAGCCCATATTGCGCGCCCAACTCACGCTCTGCCCGCGCCAACTCAAAGATGAGGTTGGGTTCAATATCTTCGCGACGCTGCCGCAACGGCGGGATTTCAAACGTCCATGCTGTCAGGCGGCTCAAGAGATCCTGCCGAAACAGACCATCCGCCGCCAGTTTGCGCAGATCACGGTTCGCCCCGGCAATCACTTGAAACTGACTGGTGACCTCATAATCTGCTCCCAGCGGATAATAGCGCCCCGTCTCGATTGCATGCAGGATGACCGCCTGTTCGCGCAGGCCCAACTCGTCAATTTCATCAAGAAACAGGACACCGCCATCCGCCTCGCGCAGCAAGCCGTTGCGCTCTGACCCTGCCTGCCCCGTATACCCGCGACGCTGGCCGAAAAGCATGGCAATCCCGTCAGGCCCACTGAGCGTGGCGCAGTTCACATGCACCATCCGCCCTTTAATCATTCGCCGGTCGCGCTTTAGCGTATGAATGCGTTCAGCGAGTTGAGTCTTCCCGGTGCCGGTCTCGCCCAATAGCAGGATCGGCGCGCGCGTCGCGCCTGCGACGTGTTCGATCTGGGAAATCAGCCCATTATACGCAGTATTCCGGGTCTCAATCCCACCTTTCAGCAGGTCACTGTATTCCTGCGCGATCAATCACGTCCTGTGTTAACGCCGCAGTATTTCGTTTGTTCCGCCGAAGCTCGAACACGGCGCGCTCCCAAGCCCCGAAAGGCACACCATCCAGCCCATCGAACGGAGACGGGGCTGATGGCCCCGCCGCTTCTGTTTTGTGGGCAATTCTATTAGACCGGGCCGTGTCCTCGGCTGCGCCTGCGGGCCGCACCAACCCGGTCGAATAGCATTGCCTCGCCCCCTTCCGCGTTCGCCCGCCTTTAGAAAATACCTGGCAGATCAGCAGGAACAGGCGACATCAAAGTCTGAACCTGCAAATCAGCCCTGATTTTCCAAAAGGAAGGTCAGATCAACGCAACAATCCACACGGCAAAAACAGTGGATTGGGTCAGTCTATGACGCCTAGGTCAATTTCGTCTGACGTTCAACAAATGGGAAGTGGCGGACCGAGGAGGATTCGAACCCCCGACCCCTTGATTCGTAGTCAAGTACTCTATCCAGCTGAGCTATCGGTCCACTGAGGGCGGGGTTTATAGCTGGCCCTCGACGGGCGCAACCCCAAATCAGAACTTTTTTAAAACATCTATGACAGCACGCCCCGCTGATCGCTCAGGGGGCGCATACACTCCTAGCGGAAGGGAGGCGCATAGAGGATGCCACCGTCGCGATAGAGCGCATTCAGACCACGGTCGAGGCCGATCAGCGTGTCTTCTCCCAGAAACCTCGCAAAAATCTCTCCGTAGTTGCCCCCGGCAGAAATCGCTGCGACCGCCCAATCCTGATCCAGGCCCAGCATCTCACCATAGGTGCCTTCTGTGCCCAGCATCCGGTTGATCTCCGGGTTATTGGTCGCGCTTGCCGCGAGCGCGGTGACGTCATCCTGCGTGATTCCGAGCTCTTCAGCGATAATCAGGGCATTCAAGGTCCAGCGCACCACGTCGCCCCATTGATTGTCCCCATGACGCACCAAAGGACCAAGCGGCTCTTTCGAGATGGTTTCCGGCAGGATCAAGTGGTTCTGCGGATCAGCAAAGGCCGAACGAGTCGCCGCCAACCCCGCCTTATCAGTGGTGTAGACGTCACAGGCCCCCGCCAGATACTGCTGTTGGGATTCCGCATTGGTTTCCACCGGCACAGGCTCGTATGAGATGTCGTTGGCGCGGAAGAAATCCGCAAGGTTCAGCTCGGTCGTGGTGCCAGTCTGGATGCAGACGGTCGCGCCGTCCAGTTCCTTGGCAGAGGCTACGCCCAATTCCTTGGGCACCAAAAACCCCTGACCGTCGTAATAGTTGACGCCTGCGAATTCGAACTTCAAATCCACGTCGCGACTGAAGGTTCATGTGGTGTTGCGGGCCAGCACGTCAACCTCGCCAGAGGCCAGAGCGGTAAAGCGGGTCTTGCTGGGGGTGGGAACAAATTCCACCGCCGTGGGGTCTTTTAGAACCGCTGCGGCCAAGGCCCGGCAAAAGGCCACTTCGGATCCCATCCACGTGCCATCCTCAGACAAAAAGGCAAAGCCCGGCAGCCCCGGATAGACCCCACATATGAGCTTGCCGCGTTCTTTGACCTCCTCAAGCGTTCCCGCCATCGCCGTGCCTGCACTCAGGGCCACAAGCGCCACCGTTAGTCTCAACATCCCCAATCCTCCCAGATGCCGCGCGGCTGACCGCCGCCAGATAGGGAGACTGTCAGACGATACCGGGCGAGAGTCAACATTTTTGAATTCAATTTAGACATTTATGACGTATTTTGAATTCACAAATGATAATCTGACTGTCAAAAATGGCGGCACAGCAGGTGATGTTGACGCCGCGCAGCCAGCGCGCCAGAACACTTGAATGAGCAAGGAAGACCAAATGCAACGTGGACAAAGCGCGCGTCAGACGGCGGATCGCATCCGAGACATGATCCTTGACGGCCGGTTTGAGGATGGCGCGCCGCTGCGCCAATCCCGCTTGGCCGAAGAATTGGGTGTGAGCCGGGTGCCCCTGCGCGAGGCCTTCCAACTGCTTGAAACAGAAGGGTTGGTGGCGTTGCGCTCCAACCGGGGCGCCATCGTCAGCTTGCCCTCCCCCAGCGAGATTGAGCAACTGGCCGAAATGCGCGCCCAGATCGAAGGCTGGCTGGCGCAAATGGCCGCGCGCTATGCCACCGAGGCGGATATTGCCAAACTGGAGGCCGCGCAGGCCGCGATGGAAACCTGCAGTGATGAGGATTGGTCACGGCACAATATCGCCTTTCACGAGGCACTGCTGGCTCCGGCCAATCGTCCGCATGTGATCGAACATCTGCGCGCCCTGCACCAGCGCCTGTTCCAACGGTTTGGCAAGCCGATCATCTCGGTGCGGGCACGGCAGCGGCAATTGCGCGAACACGCCGAAATTTTGGACTGTTTTCGTCGCTGCGACGGTGAGGCGCTGGCCGCCCATCTGGAGACTCATATTATCATGAGCGCCCGCCCGGCGATTGATCACATCCTCAATAGTCGCCGCTCGCAAAACGCCAGCAGATCAGAGAGTTAAACCGCGCCATCGCCTTTGGGCAGGCAAATCTCAAACACCGTGCCTTCTGGGCCGGTTCTGCCCAGCGTCAGTTGACCGCCGTGCCCTTTGACCAGCTCCGCCGCAATCGCCAGCCCAAGTCCGGTACCGCCCTTGCGCGCGCCGCCCTGAAACGGGGTGAACAGATTGTCGAGCGCCTTTTTCGGCAGACCGGGGCCATCATCGGCCACTTCGATCCACCACGCATCCTCCTCTTCGCGCAAGGACACCGTAATGCGCCCATCGCGCCCTGTGGCGATGATCGCCTGCCGGGCATTGCGCACGAGGTTCATGATCACGCGAAAGATCTGTTCCTTGTCGCAGCGGATCATCGTGGGCAGCGGCACGGTATTGGCGATCTCCACCACCACATCAGAGGCCACGAGGTTTTCACTCTCTGCCACATCATCAATGATCTCGCTGAGGCACACCCGGCCAAATGTCGGTGCCGGTTCTTCGGCGCGACCAAAGGCCAGCGTGCCCTCGCAGAGCGACACCGCGCGGGTGATGGAATTCACCAGTTTCGGCGCCAGACGTCGCACAAGGGGGTCTTCGCTCATCTCGATGCGGTCGGTGAAGAGTTGCGCCGAGGTGAGGATATTGCGCAGATCATGGCTGATCTTGGCCACCGCACCGCCAAGCTGCGCCAGCCTCTCGCGCTGCTTTAGCGCATGGGTCAGCTCGATCTGGAGCTTTTGCAGCGCCTCCTCGGCTTCGCGCAGCTCGATCACCCCGGCCTTGGGGGTAATGATCCCACGTGCATCTTCAGGCGCGGCTGCGTAGCGCTGCATATAGCCAATCACACCCTTGATCGGCTTCACCAGAACCATGCGCACCGCGATAAACAACAACACCGCCGTCAGCACAGAAATCACCGCCGAGAGCAGCAGGATACGCAGGCCATAGTCGATCATTGCCGCCCGCAGCGGACCCGTCTCCATGGTGATTTCAATGAGCAGACCCGCGTCCCGCACCGGTGCGCCGATCACCCGAATGATGTCGTTGCCCGGCGTCGAAAGGCGCATCAACGCATCGCCAATCAGGGTCAGCGCGCTGGCGTCGCGCAGATCAAATGTCGCACCGATCGGACGCGGGATGGGCGAGGACAGCACCAGCTGGCGCATCTCGTCGCGCCGAAGCACCACGTTATAAACGCCCGCATTCTCCAACAGCTCCCGCTCTAAGCTGCTTTCGATCATGTCATCGGCCAACAGCGCAAGCGAGGCGATCTGAGCCCGCTCCAGACGGTCCTCCAGATAGTCCTGCCGAAACCGAGAGATCGAGGGGACAAAGATCAACACTTCGGCCAACATCACGAAGACCGTTGTCAGGATCAGGAATCTGCCCGAAAGCGTGTTTAACATCAGTCCCCGTTTTCGCCTCAGGGTAGCCAGCGCTGCACCAGCCGGACAACCCGTTTTATGCCGGAATTTTCAAATAGTCTCGGTGAGAAATACGCCCCCGCGACCCGTTTGTTAAGTTCCGCGATTGTTGGATAAGGCGCAACCATTGCGGCGATTTGGCTCATCTTCATCGCATTGGCAATGGCAAGCGACCATGTGGCGATCAACTCTCCAGCCTGATGACCAGCAATGGTCGCCCCCACCGGGCGGCCCCTGACCACCATCACCTTGATGAAACCACGCGCCTGACGGGTCGCAATGGCGCGGTCGTTGTGGCCGTAGTCAAACCGCGCCACCTCCAGTCGCCCCTCGTATTTTTCGCGCGCCTCAGCCTCCGTAAGCCCCACTTGGGCGATCTCCGGATCCGTATATGTGGCCCGAGGGATGTGGTCGCCCTTGGCCTTGGCAGGTAGGGCAAACAGCAAAGAGCGGATAATGACACTGGCGTGATAACCCGCGAGATGGGTGAATTGCCCCTGCCCGGCCACATCCCCGATGGCGTAGACTTTGGAATTGCTGCTGCGCAGGTCCGGCCCGACCTTGATACCGGCGCGTGTCACATCGACCCCTGCTGCCGCAAGGTTCAGCCCGTCGATATTGGGCTTGCGCCCCACCGCCACCAAAAGATGCGAGCCAGAGACCGTCCCGGCGCTGGTCTGCACCACGATCTGGCCTGCCTCCTGCCGCACAGCCTGCGCTGCGGTGTGTTCTCGAATGTCGATCCCCTCGCCGCGCAAACGCTCCAGCACAAAGGCTGCCGCCTCCGGGTCATCGCGCCCCAGCGCGCCCTGCGCCTCAAGCACCGTGATCTTGCTGCCCAGACGGCGATGCGCCTGCGCCATCTCCATGCCGATCGGGCCGCCGCCAATCACAATCAGATGCGCCGGGCGCTCTTTGAGCTCCCACAGCGTTTCATTGGTCAGATAGGGCACATCCTCCAGCCCCGGTATCGGTGGCACAAACGGGCTGGAACCGGTGGCAACCACGATCCGCCGCGCGGTGATCCTTGTCTCGCCAGCCTCCACCTCGTTGGGGCTGACAAACCGGCCCTGTTCGCGAATGACCCGCACGCCAAACCCTTCAAACCGCTCCTGACTGTCCACCGGCGCGATGGTGTCGATCACCTCCTGTACGTGCCCCTTGGCGGCAGCATAATCCACCTGAGGCGCATGATCTGCGATGCCAAACGCCGCGCCATGTGCCTGTGCATGGGCCATATGGCCGCTCGCCAGCAGCGCCTTTGACGGCACGCAACCGTAGTTCAGACAGTCGCCGCCCATCTTGTGCGCCTCAAGCAGCACCACATCGGCCCCCATCTGGCTTGCACCCGCCGCCAGCGACAGCCCGCCGGACCCCGCACCGATAATAAGCAGATCACATTTGATCGACTGCATCTCTCAGACCTCCGTCTTGCCGCGCAGGGCCTTGATAACAATGGGCAGCGCCGCCAGTGCACACAGACCAAGGATCGGCCCCAAGACATGCGGCTCCCACAAAAGGCTGAGGTTCGGGCTTTCGCCGCGATCAAACACCTCGCCCAGGCCGACACCAATCCATGTGAACACAATCGCCCCCGGAATGATGCCCAGCGCCGTGGTCCAGAAGAAATTCCACAGCTTCACCCCCACCAGCGCCGGCAGGAGGTTCGCGACAAAAAACGGCACCGCTGGCACCAGACGCAACAGCAGCAGCACCTCGATCTCTGTGTCATGGAGCGCAGCTTTCAACCGCTGGATACGGCCTTCACTGGCCGCCATCTTGGCCGATAGTGTCGCCCCCAACCCCCAGCGCGCGGCAAGAAAGATCGCCATCGCCCCGATGGTGGCGGCGATCACGTTGAACGCGGTGCCAGCGATCAGACCAAACAGGAACCCCCCGGTCATTGACGCCACCGCCGCGCCCGGCAGCGAGAAGGCGACGATCACGATGTACGCGGCCAGAAACGCCAACACGAGCCCCACATAGTTCTGATCCCGAAATGCCAAAAGCGCCTCGCGGTTGTCACGCAGGGTTTCAAAAGACAGCACATCCCCGAGGGTCACAGCCCCAATGATGGCAATGACCGCCACAAGGGCCAACGGCACATGTCTGAGCCAGGTCTTTTGGGGCGGGGAGGACGGGGTTTCGCTCATCATCTCATATTCCTTACGCGGGCTCTGCAGGCATCCGTCGGTGCGGGTGCTCTTTTGCTCTAGCGCTCTAGATGTGGGAATGGCGAGAGCGCTGCAGCCTCTCTCACGCCCGCTTGATGACGGCCTGCCGTTTCGTGATGATCCGGGCCCTTCGATGACAGAATTGAAACATTTCCTCGACGTTGCGCGCTGCGCATGATGGTGTAAGTGATTCCCTTCGATGACGTGCCACCGCCGCGCCATTGGGCGATTTGCCCTGTTTGATCGCGCCGCGCCTTGTGTTTTTTAACAGAAATATGGCAGCAGGCGCTGAAATTGCCCGCATGGGGTTTGACAGCCGGGCATCAGGCGTCTAGAGACCGGGCTTCGAGATAGACCCCGGGGGGCGATTCCGCGCCGTACCCGATGACAACATTTGGAGACCGGAGCGATGAAACGCACCTATCAGCCTTCGAACCTGGTTCGCAAACGCCGCCACGGCTTCCGTGCGCGTATGGCCACCAAGGCAGGCCGCAAAATCCTGAACTCACGCCGCGCACGCGGTCGTAAGTCCCTGAGCGCATAAGTTTTCGCGCTCAGACGACTGGTTCTGACGGACATGACACCGCCGGAGGCTCCCATGGACGGCAAAGCTGACCAGGGGACACAGCCTCCGGCGGTGTCCGTTTGTGCATCTGCCACCCCCAAAACAAGCCGCGCCCCGCGCCCGTCCAAGCCTGCAAAGATTCGGGCGGGAATGGAACTCTTGACCAAACGCGGCGATTTCCTCGCTGCCGCCCGCGCGCGCAAGCAGGGCACAAGGTCGATGATGGTGCAGGGACGCAAGCGCGGCGACGATGGTGCGTTTCGGGTTGGCTTTACCTGTTCCAAAAAGGTCGGCAACGCGGTGATGCGCAACCGCGCCAAACGGCGCTTGCGTGAAATCGCGCGGCTGCTGTTGAAAGAGCACGGCAAACCCGGCTGGGATTATGTGCTGATCGGACGCGCAGGCGAGACCACCACCTGCCCGTTTGAGCAAATGCAAAAAGACTTTGCCTACGCGCTGCGCAAAATCCACGGCTCCTGACAGGGGGGAGGCTCCCGCCCGTGTCGGGTGCATTAAAATGCCCCCTCCCCCGTTGGGCCCAGCGCCGCTGCGCGGCGCGATCTGCCGCCCCATCAAAGTTGCGCTGTCAGATCCCAGCGCTTATGCCGGTGTCATGCGCTTTCTCGCCCGTCTTATCGCCCTCCCCGTCCGCGGCTATCGGCTGCTGTTCAGCCCATGGGTGGGCTTTAACTGTCGCTATCAGCCGACCTGTTCCGCCTACGCGCTCGAAGCGCTGGAGAGACATGGCCCCCTCAAAGGCACATATCTGATGCTACGCCGCATTGGCCGGTGCCATCCCTTTGGCAGTTCAGGCTATGATCCGGTGCCCGGTGCCGACCCGGAGCATGACCGCTGCTGCGGCCACGACCACTAGATCACTGGCGTTTTTCAAAGAAAATCGTAACCTCGCCCAACGTCACGCCAAAGCGCTGCATATAGGCGATGTTCAACAGACGCCCGTCCTCCTGAAGCCACATCCAGTCGTCAAAATCGACCCGCATGCTGTCGCCATCGGGCATCGGCAGATCAATGGTGTAGGTCCAGTTAAACGTGTCTCCGACCTCGCGCCCCTGCGCCTGCCCCTGCACTCCTTCGGCGGTGCCAACCCATTGATCCGCGCCGGTTTTCGTCAGCACCCAATTGCGTGTCTCGCTTGACCCATCCGCATAAGCGAACCGCTCGTTCAAGGTGAGCCGCTCGCCATCCCATGCGCCGTCGATATCCACTTTGAACCGTCGCCGCACTGTGCCAAAGCGATCCTTGAACTGACCGTAGGCCACTGTCTTTCCGGCAAAATAATCCTCAAGATTGAGCTGCCGATCGCTGAGTTTTGCGTCCCCCAGCGAGGGCCGCCCGCAATTGGCAAGCCCCAGCATTGCCAGCACCGCAGTCACCATCAGCGCCGCGCGCCATATGTATTTCATCACGCTCTCTCCCTGCCGTTACATGAAGGAATACGCGCCATCCCCCCACGTGGATCGAAAGTCTGCAGATCTTTTGCGCAGGCTTCATGCAGGTTTTACTTGGCAAGCCCTCAGACAGGCGCTACGGGGCGCTTATGCTGGACCAGGACATCGACGACATTCACCCGCTCTTTCACGGCGCGCCGCAGACCACCGAGTTCAAAAAACTCCGCAAACGTATCGTGCGCTACACGCGCGAAGCGGTGGAGCAATATGGCATGGTGGAACGGCGCGAGGACGGCTCTGTGCCGAAATGGCTGGTCTGCCTTTCTGGCGGCAAGGACAGCTACACCCTGCTGGCCGTGCTCTATGAACTCAAGTGGCGCGGGCTGTTGCCAGTGGATCTGCTGGCCTGCAACCTTGATCAGGGGCAGCCGGGGTTTCCCGCCACGGTGCTGCCGGAGTTTCTGGAAAAGATGGGTGTGCCGCACCGGATCGAATATCAGGACACCTATTCCATCGTGATGGACAAAGTCCCGCAGGGGCGCACCTATTGTGCCCTGTGTTCGCGCCTGCGGCGTGGCAATCTCTACCGTATTGCGCGTGAGGAAGGCTGCTCTGCCGTGGTGCTCGGCCATCACCGCGATGACATTCTTGAGACGTTCTTCATGAACCTCTTTCACGGTGGTCGTCTGGCCACCATGCCACCGAAGCTGGTCAATGAAGAAGGCGATTTGTTTGTGTTTCGCCCCCTTGCCCATGTGGCCGAGGCCGATTGCGAGAAATTTGCGCGCTCGATGAATTATCCGATCATCCCTTGCGATCTTTGCGGCAGTCAGGACGGGCTGCAGCGTCAGCAGGTGAAACAGATCATTGATACATGGGAATCAAACAACCCCGGACGGCGTCAGGTGATGTTCCGGGCGCTGATGAATGCGCGCCCGTCGCATCTTCTGGACCCTAAGCTGTTTGATTTTGCCGGGTTGGCGCTCAAAAATTTCGAAGATGTGACGGAATCCGAGGAAATCCCGCAGCTGCGTTAACTCCTCAGTCAGACCCGCGATTTAGTCTGTGCTTGCACCACCGGCGAAGTCGAAAGGTCTCGAACTCATGAATTTTCCGTATTCACGTCTCCTACAGCGGGTCAGAGACGGAATCTCGCAAGTGGTGTTCGGCCCGCCGATGCTGGCTTTCCTGCCTGCGCTCACCCTTGGGGCGTTCTGGTTTGGTGGTGAAAAAGCATTGGTGGCGGTGGCGCTCGGCCTGCCGCTGGCATTTGCCCTCTTTTCAGGCTTCTCCCGCAAACGCGTGGTCACACCGGGGCGTGACGGCTTGACGGGTCTGTTGCTGGCGTCCGGGTTTGAAACCCACACGCGCGACGTTTTTAATCGTACCGAGGACAGTGGCCTGAAATCCGCGCTTCTGGTGATTGAGATCGACGATTTTGACGACTTGATTGGCGCGCATGGTCAGGATGCCGGGGATATCGTGATGCAACGCGTCGGGGAGCGAATCCGCTCGACCTTGCGCCATCGCGACACCGTGGCCCGGCTGGGGCGCAACCGGTTTGCGATTTGCCTCACCCCGATCATGCAGCTTGATCTTGAGCTGTGCATCCAGCTTGCAGGTCGCTTGCAGTACCGCGCCGAAGAACCCATTCCCTTTGGCGGCACCTCTCTCTTTGTGTCCTGCTCTATCGGCATTTGCCAGCGCCACCGCGTCCCCAAGGATGCGGGCAGCAGCTGGCTGGAGTGCGCGGTGGCCGCGCTCGACGAGGCGCTGATCGTTGGCCCCTCCAGCATCCGTGCCTTCTCCAGCGATACGCATGTGCACCTCAACCGCACGGATAACCTGCTGGAGGACGCAGCTTCCGCGCTGCAAAATGGCATGATCCAAGCATGGTTCCAGCCGCAGATTTGCACCGATACTGGCCGCGTCTCCGGCTTCGAGGCCCTTGCGCGCTGGTGTCATCCGGTAAAGGGCATGATCCCGCCCTCGGCTTTTCTACCCGCACTGGAGCAAGCTGGCCTTTTGCAAAAGCTCAGCCAGGTCATGGTGCAACAGGCGCTGACAGCGATCAAATCATGGGACGCTGCTGGCCTCAAAGTGCCGTCGGTTGGGGTCAACTTCGCCACTGACGAACTGCGCGACCCTGCTTTGGTTAACCGCATTCGCTGGGAACTTGATCGCTTCGGCCTCACGCCCAACCGCCTCACCGTCGAGGTGCTGGAAACCGTGATGACCGATCAGCCCGACGAGGTTGTGGCGCGCAATATCACGGCGCTTGGCGAGCTGGGCTGCCACATAGATCTCGATGATTTTGGCACCGGTCATGCCTCGATTGCCTCCGTGCGCCGTTTCAGGGTCTCCCGGATCAAGATTGACCGCTCCTTTGTGACCAAGGCCGATCACGATCCCGAACAGCAGAAGATGATCGCCGCCATCCTCACCATGGCGGAGCGTCTGGACCTCAAGACCCTCGCCGAGGGGGTGGAAACCGCAGGCGAGCATGCGCTCTTGGCACAATTGGGCTGCGACCACGTACAGGGATTTGGTATTGGCCGCCCGATGCCCTTCGACCAGACGCTTGATTGGGTGATAAACCACGAAGCTAAGCTGCAAGACGCCCCAGCCATCGGTCGCCAGCGTCACTGACAGGTTGCACTGACGACAGATACCACGCCTTCGCCTGGCTATCGCGGGGCAATCTAGGCGTGGCAAAAACGGCGAATCCCGGCGGCTGCAATGTACGTCCGGTGACGCCCCCCTCTTATGCAAAGAGACAGGCGGGCTGCATCCACTCTGATACGACTTGCCGCACCAAAGCCAATGTTTTTAGGGATTCCGCCCCCTGCGCGCACTACGATCCCCGGATTTCCCTTGACCTTCCGGACCGACCTCTGTTGAACCACACCCTGACTTTGCATGCATGAGGTGGCTGTCCAGATGGACGATCAGAACAAGAATCTATTGCTCGCAACCGCTCTGAGTTTCCTAGTGATCCTCGGCTGGTACTTCTTCTTCCCGCCCCCGGAAGAGGCCCCGCAGCCAGCGGCACAAGTCACCGAAACCACCGCGACACCGGGCGACACCTCTGGCCCCGCGGCCGCGCCCAGTGCCGGTGAAGCAACCGCTGAGGCTGACGCGGCCGCCACCGCCGAGGTTGACGCAGCCGAGGACGCCCCGCGCCTTGCGATCAACACGCCACGGGTTGAGGGCTCCATCTCGCTCAAAGGTGGACGTATCGACGATCTGCGCCTCAAGGATTATCGCGAAACGCTGGACGACGATTCGCCCATCGTGACGCTGCTGTCCCCCGCCGGTCAGGCCAACGCCTATTATGCGCTCTATGGCTGGGCACCGGGCACAGGCCTCGGGATTGAGGACGTCCCCACTGCCAACACCCGTTGGCAGGCGGCAGATGGCGCAACCCTGACGCCCGAAACCCCGGTGACCCTCACTTGGGACAACGGCAAGGGGCTGACCTTCTCGCGCGAGATCGCCATCGACGAGGACTATATGTTCTCGATCACCCAGTCGGTCACCAATACTTCTGGCGAAAGCGTCGCACTCGCGCCCTACGGCACCTTGGCCCGCCACGGCCTGCCTGCAAATCTTGAGAATTTCTTCGTTCTGCACGAAGGCGTCGTCGGCATGGCCGATGGGGAACTGGCCGAGATCGACTATGACGACATGACCGATTTCGACCCCGATCCGCGCGATGGTTCGCGCTCTCAGATCACTTCCGTCACTGAAAACGGCTGGATCGGTTTCACGGGCCACTACTGGATGTCGACGCTGATCCCCGCACCGGGCGACGCATTCCGCTCTATCGTAAAATACGACGAGCGCCGCGACATCTACCAAACCGACGTTGTCCTGCCGACCGTGACCCTCGCCGCGGGCGAGAGCACCTCGGCCAGCACCCAGCTTTTTGCCGGTGCAAAGGAATGGGCCACCATCCGCGAATATGAACGTGGCGGCATCGCAGGTTTCCTCGACTCGATCGATTGGGGCTGGTTCTTCTTCTTCACCAAACCGATCTTTGCCGTGCTGCATTGGCTCAATGCCGCCATCGGCAACATGGGTGTCGCGATCATCGCGCTCACTTTCCTGCTGAAAATCCTCGTCTTCCCGCTGGCCTATAAATCCTATGCCTCCATGGCACGGATGAAGGAACTGCAGCCCGAGATGGAAAAACTGCGCGAACGCGCAGGCGATGACCGTCAGAAGATGCAAAAGGAGATGATGGAGCTTTATAAGCGCGAAAAGGTGAACCCGGCTGCGGGCTGTCTGCCGATCCTGATCCAGATCCCGATCTTCTTCTCGCTCTACAAGGTGATCTTCGTCACGCTGGAACTGCGCCATTCGGCCTTCTTTGGCCCGTTCCAAGACCTCTCCGCACCCGATCCGACCTCGCTCTATAACCTCTTTGGCCTGCTGCCATGGGGTGCGCCTGCGCCGGATTCGATCCTTGCGCTGGTCTTTATCGGCATCCTGCCAATCCTGCTCGGTATCTCCATGTGGCTGCAGCAGAAGCTGAACCCGGCCCCCGCCGATGAGACCCAGAAGATGATTTTCGCGTGGATGCCTTGGGTCTTCATGTTCATGCTGGGTGGTTTTGCCTCGGGCCTCGTGGTCTACTGGATCACCAACAACGTGATCACCTTTACCCAGCAGTACCTGATCATGCGGTCGCACGGCTACACGCCGGATGTGTTCGGCAATATCAAGTCGAGCTTCAAACGCGGTGAAAAAGCCGAGAAGGCCGATAAAAAATGACAGCAACTGTCAAACAAATGTGGCGGCACCCGATCAAAGGGATCGGGGCCGAACCACTGACAGAGGTCCGCTTGGAAACAGGCGGGCCTATGCCTTTGGATCGGGCCTGGGCGGTGCTGACCGGCACATCCGAGGATACCGGCGCGTGGCAGCCCTGCCGGAACTTTGCCCGTGGCTGTTTCGGCCCCGAGCTGATGGCGATCACCTCCGAGTGCAACGGCGATCAGATCACTCTGCGCCATCCCAAACAGGGCGAGATCACCCTTGATCCGGCCACCGATGGTGCGCGGCTTCTGGACTGGCTGTTGCCGATCTACCCGGCCGAGCGTCCCCAGCCCCACAGCCTGATCAAGGCGCCTGCGGGCGGCATGGCGGATGCGAAATTCTCTGCCGTCTCGATCCTGTCGCTGACATCGCTGAAGGCGCTGGGTGAGGCCTTGGAACAAGACCTCGATCCGCGCCGGTTCCGTGGCAATCTCTGGATCGACGGCACCGCCCCCTTTGAAGAATTCGACTGGGTGGGACGGGAGCTGAAAATCGGCTCCACCCGGCTGGAAGTGGTGGATCGCATCACCCGCTGCCGCGCCACCGAGACCAACCCCGACACCGGCGAACGCGATGCCAACACGCTGAAGGCACTGCGCGCGCATTGGGGCCACACCGATTTTGGCATTCGCGCCAAAGTTCTGAGCGGTGGCGACATCGCGCTCTCCGACAGCCTAGAGGTTCTGTGATGCAGCTTCCCTTCCCCCTCGCCGAAGATCCCGAAGCAGTGGCCGCAGAAACCGGGCGCAAGCTCTTTGCCGGCCAGTCCGAATTCCTCAAGGGGGTGGTGGCGATGTCCGGCCTGCCCCCGGCGGATCGGATCGAGGTCTGCTTTGCCGGGCGCTCCAACGTGGGGAAATCCTCGCTGATCAACGCGCTCACCGGCACCAAGGGGCTGGCGCGCGCCTCGAACACGCCGGGGCGCACGCAGGAGATCAACTTCTTCACCCAGGGACCCGAGCTCTATCTCGTTGACCTGCCCGGCTATGGCTACGCCAATGCGCCGCTGGCGGTGGTGGAGAAATGGCAGCGCCTGCTGAAACAGTATCTCTCCGGTCGCCAGACGCTGCGCCGCGCCTTTGTGCTGATTGACACCCGTCACGGTGTCAAAAAGGTCGACGAGGAGATCATGAAGCTGCTGGACAGCGCCGCCGTGACCTTTCAGGTGGTGATGACCAAGGCCGACAAGGTGAAGGAGAAAGACCGCGCCAAGATCCTCGATCAGGTGCGCGACGCGCTCTCCAAACACCCCGCCGCCTACCCCGAGATCGTGCTGACCTCGTCGGAAAAAGGCGACGGCATCGCCACGTTGCGCTCCATCATCGCGCATCTGGACTAAGCCCCTGCGCCGCCTCATGCCATATCTGGGCCTGTTGGCTATCCTGATCGCCGGGTTGATCCCGGCGGGCTGGATGCCGGTGACGGCGCATGATGGCAAGGTGCTGCTGGTACTTTGTACGGGCAACGGCCCAGAGGAACGTTGGGTCGACCTCGATGAGGGCACGCCCGCGCACGGCGAACACGAAGAGAACGAAAGCGCCAGCCGCAATTGTCCCCTCGCCGCCCAGCCACAGCTCGCGGCCCATACGGCCGCGCAACTGCCTCTGCCCCTGATGGGGCCAGAGCGTGATCTGTGGTATCGCGCCCCCTTCACCCATCACAGCGCCGGGTTTCACTGGCGCTATGATGCCCGCGGCCCGCCCGCTCTCTCCTGATCCTTCGCAAAATCACCCTGATTGCACCGCGCTTTGACGCGGCTTTACTGGTATGGAGAACTCCCACAATGGCACTCAGCCAAACCGCTGGCGCGGATAGCCGTCCCGCCACCCCGAATCTGTCGCAAAAATTCTACTTCGCCGCATGGCGCTGGCATTTCTATGCGGGCCTCTACGTCATTCCATTTCTCATCATGCTGGCCGTCACCGGCCTTGCGATGATGTATATTTCGATCTTTGACGGGCGCGATGGTGAATATGTCGCCGTGCCCGTCGGCGCATTGGTGCAGCCCATCGAGGCCCAGACCCAAGCGGCCGTGGACGCCATTCCCGGCGCCACGCGTGTTGAATGGATCGGCCCCAAGGCCGCAGATCGCGCCGCCGTGGTGCGTGTCGCCACCGAGGGCGGCATGCGTATGGTCGCCGTTGATCCCTACACCGCCGAGGTTGTGGAGACATGGGACCGCCGCGCGGGCTGGTATGACTTCCTCTCTGACATTCACGGCACATTGCTGATCGGCAACACCGGTGATCGCCTCATCGAGATCGCCGCAGGTCTCGCCATCGTTCTGGTGCTCACCGGACTTTATCTGTGGTGGCCCCGTGGCGACTGGACCTCTGCCTTTGTGCCGCGCCTGCGCGCCAAGGGCCGCGCCCTGTGGAAGAGCCTTCATGCGGTGATCGGCGTCTATATCTCGCTCATTCTGGTGGTGTTTCTGGTGTCCGGCCTGTCCTGGGCCGGGATCTGGGGCGAGCGTTTTGTGCAGGCCTGGTCCACCTTCCCGGCGCAGAAATGGGAGGCCGTGCCGCTCTCGGACAGCACCCACGCGGACCACATGAACCACGGCGCCATGAAGGACACGCCTTGGGCACTGGAGCAGACCCCGATGCCCGAATCCGGCTCTGACGCCGGGATCACGGGCCTGCCCGAAGGCAGTGCTGTGACCGGTGACAGCATCTACGCGCTGGCGCGCACGCTGGGCTACGAGGGCCGTTTTCGCATCGTGTTTCCCGGTAATGACACCGGCGTCTACACGATCAACCAGGACAGCATGAGCAACGACAGCGCCTGCCCGACGTGCGACCGCACCGTCCATGTCGATCAGTTCACCGGCAAGATCCTCGCCGATGTGAAATTCTCCGACTACTCACTGGCCGGGAAGTCCATGGCGGTGGGCATTGCCTTTCACGAGGGCGACATGGGGCTTTGGAACATCGTGCTGAACACGGTGTTCTGCCTCTCGGTGATCTTCGTCTGTGTGTCGGGCGTGGTGATGTGGCTCAAACGGCGCCCCTCGCGCGCAGGCCGTCTTGCCGCGCCGCCAGTGCCGCAGGATCTGCCGTTCTGGAAAGGCGCTGTGCTAATCGGGCTCTTCGCCTCATTGGCCTTCCCGCTAGTGGGTCTGACGCTCTTGGCGGTGCTGGCACTGGATGTGCTGATCCTGTCGAACCTGCCCCGCCTCAAGCGCGTGGTCAGCTGACCTTCGGCCCGGCTTTGCGCGCAAGGCCGGGCCAATCCCGCTCCGCTCAGACGTGTTGCGCGCCGTTCACCTCGATCTCGGTGCCGGAAATATAGCTGCTCTGTTCGGAGCACAGGAAATAGATCGCATCCGCCACCTCAGAGGGCTGACCCAGCCGGCGCAGCGGCAGTTTTTCCACAATCTTGTCAGTGCCCGGGCTGAGGATCGAGGTCTCCACCTCACCCGGCGCAATCGCATTGACCCGCACGCCCATCGGCCCGAAGTCATGCGCCATCTCTCGCGTCAGCGCCGCCAAAGCCGCCTTGGAGGTCGCGTAGGCCGCGCCCGCAAAAGGATGCACCCGGCTGCCCGCAATCGAGGTCACATTGACCACCGCGCCCTTGGCGGCCGCCAGTTCCTCCCGCAGGCCCCGCGCCAGCACCACGGAGGCAAAGAAATTGACGTGAAACACCTTGGCCCAGTCCATCAGATCGGTGTTGAGCGTGCTCAGACGCTCCCCTTCTGGTCCCTTGGGCGAGATCCCGGCGTTGTTCACCAGCGCATCCAGCTTGCCGTCCTCCAACCGTTCCTGAATGATGCCAACCGCGTTGATGGTATCCGAAGGGTCCGACAGATCCAGCTGCACATGGTTTTCCTCGCCCCCACCCCAGGGGCATTCCTTTGGGAAAGGCTGGCGCGAACAGGTAATCACCCGCCAGCCCTCGGCATTGAACCGGCGCACGGTGGCATGACCGATGCCCCGGCTGGCTCCGGTCAAAAGCAGGGTTTTACGACGCATGGGATGTCCTCTCGCGGGTGATGCTGCGCCTGCAACAGTAGCACTCGGCGCGGCAACGGCAATGGGATGCGTGGCTGTCAGGCCAGATCATCCTTGGCAGGGGCTGCGGAAATGCGTAACACCTCAGTGACACCCCGCTCCGGTGCGCCGGGGCCTCAGGACCTGACAGCGATGAAGACCCGAGACATGAACCGCGACTGGATTGCCACTGCTGAAACCCTCTCAAGCGCCCTGCCCTACCTGCAGCGCTATGACGACGCCATTGTGGTGATCAAACTTGGCGGGCACGCCATGGGCAGCGACGAGGGCATGGAGAGCTTTGCCCGTGATGTGGTACTCTTGCGTCAGGTGGGGGTAAACCCGGTGATCGTGCATGGCGGCGGGCCGATGATTAATTCGCTGCTCGATAAATTGCAGATCAAATCCGAATTTGTGAACGGCAAGCGTGTGACCGATGCGGCCACCATGGAAGTGGTGGAGATGGTGCTCTCCGGCATGGTCAACAAACGCATCGTGCAGGCGATCAACGCCCAAGGCGGCAAGGGGATTGGCCTCTCGGGCAAGGACGCTAACCTGATCACCTGCGAGATGACAGATCCGGCGCTTGGCTTTGTTGGCACCCCCTCAGAGGTGAATGCCGATATGCTGAAGAACCTCTTTGAAAAAGAATTCATTCCCGTGATCGCCCCTATCGGTGCGGGCCGCGCGGGCGAGACATTCAACATCAACGGCGACACCGCCGCCGGTGCCGTCGCCGCCGCGCTCAAGGCCGACCGGCTTTTGCTGCTGACGGATGTGGCGGGTGTCAAAAATGCCGAGGGCGTGGTGGTCACCGAACTCAAGGCCGCCGATGTCGAGGCCATGACCGCTGCAGGCGTGATTGCAGGCGGTATGATCCCCAAGACCGAGACCGCGCTGACAGCCGTTCGCGGCGGCGTGCGCGCTTGCACCATCGTCGATGGCCGCGTGCCCAATGCAGTGCTGCTTGAACTGTTCACCGATCACGGCGCAGGCTCGATGATCCGCAGCTGATCGCACAGATCACGAAGGTCGCATCACGCAGCGACTTGCCAGCACGCCCGGTTCGGGCTTTGCTGGCGCTATGGTCGCAAATGATCCCCACGCACTGACCGATGACCGCTATGGGCAGCTTGATGCTGCCCTCGTGCCTTATGGTCTGATGATTTACGGCGGCATTCACCCTAGACGTGTGCCCGTCCCCGAATACGACAGCGGCACACTGATCCTCATCGGCACCGCTCCGGCGTTTTGGGACCGCTTCCGCGCAGCACCAGAGGGACGCGACCAAGCCCCCGATCCGGTTGATCGCTATTCCCTGCGCGTGCTCAGCTCCATCGCTCGCAAGCACCAAGCGCAGGCTGCGAAATTCCCCTTTGATGGTCCCCCCTACGCGCCATTTATCGCTTGGGCGCTGGCCTCTGGGCGCGCTTTCACATCTCCGTCGCAGATGCTGGTGCATGATGAGGTTGGCATGCTGATTTCCTACCGCGGAGCACTCCACTTTGACGAGACTTTCACGATCCCACCACCCAAATACCAACACTCCCCCTGCAAGACCTGCGCGACGCGACCTTGCCTCTCTGCCTGTCCCGTACACGCTTTGGTTGACGAAGGCCCCTATAAGCTGGCAGCCTGTCACGACCACCTCGACACAGCACAGGGGGCGGAGTGCATGGCATCGGGCTGTATCGCGCGCCGAGCCTGCCCGCTCAGTGACGGTGCCGGGCGCCCGCCTGCGCAAACTGCCCACCACATGAGATATTTTCACCGCCCATGACCTGCACCCTGTATCTGACCCGCCATGCCAAATCCGCCTGGAACACCGACGCCCCCAGTGACCACGCACGCCCCTTGAACAAACGCGGCCGCCGCTCTGCCGCAGCCTTGGGCGCGTGGGTGCGCGAGCAGGAAGTCCAGCCCCTGCAAGTTCTGTCGTCGTCGTCGCAACGCACCCGTGAAACCTATGACCTGATGGAGCTTACCGCACCGGCAAGTTTTACGGAGCGGCTCTATCACGCGACGCCCGAAATCATCCACGATGTGCTGCACGAGGCAACACAGCCGCAGGTGCTTTTGCTCGGTCACAATCCCGGCCTGATGGAATTTGCCCATGAGATCGTGAAACACCCTCCGCCCCATTCGCGGTTCGACGACTACCCGACAGGGGCCACACTGATCGTGGAGTTCGACATTGCGCATTGGGCCGAGATGCAGCCTGCCAGCGGCAAGGTGATCGACTTCGTGGTCCCGCGCGAGCTTTTGGGCGAATAATCCTTCTGTTCTGAGTAGTTGCATGGCCCCGAAGCGCAGGTTATCAAAGGCCACCGACATAGGAGTTTTGATGTCCCGTTGATGCCGGTGCCAAAGCACCAGTACCGCAAGAACCAAAAACGCGAAGGCAACCCATCCGGCTGCCGCTTTTAGCTTGCGCAATAAAAACATCAAATTCGTCGCCTACAGGCGACCCTAAACGGGATACCCCTGACAATGATCAAACCCTATTCTCCGTCGGACAAACCGGCGGTTCTCCATATCTGGCGTGAGGCCAGCGCCATCGCGCATCCCTTCCTGAGCGCGGCCTTGGTCGCACAGGCCGAAGCCATGATCCGAGACCAGTTTCTCGACCTCGCGGAAACCTGGATGATTGACGCAGATGACACGCCCGCAGGCTTTATCGCCCTGCTCGGCAATGAAGTCGGCGGCCTTTTTGTACTGCCCTCGCATCAGGGCAAAGGGTACGGGCGCGCGCTGCTGGATCACGCGCTGCACACCCGCGCGGAACTGGAACTCTGCGTCTTCGCGGCCAACCACCGGGCACGCGGTTTCTACAAGGCCTATGGTTTTCAGGCCGGAGAAGAACGGCTCAACGCCTTCTTCGGCCAACATGAAATCGTGATGCATCTTTCACGCTAACAACACGCAAACGGGCGGGGGAGCACTCCCGCCCGTCTCCATCGCATTGAAATGCGCGTTCGCCCGTTGGGCCGGGCGCGCCGCTGACGCGGCGCGATCCCGCTCTGCCTTCAGCTTTTTGAAAATATCTCGGGGGTCGGGCCCGCAGGGCTCGAAAGGGGGCAGCGCCCCCTCATATCCAAAACAGGCGAAAAGGCCGGGCAGCGCCCGGCCTTTTCTCAATTTAACAACAGATCTCAGTGACCGAGGATCTGGCTGAGGAACAGCTTGGTACGTTCGCTCTGCGGGTTGTTGAAGAACTCTTCCGGCTCGTTCTGCTCCACGATCTGACCGGCATCCATAAAGATCACCCGGTTCGCCACCTGACGGGCAAAGCCCATCTCATGCGTCACACAGAGCATGGTCATGCCTTCTTCGGCGAGCTCGATCATGGTGTCGAGCACCTCCTTGATCATCTCCGGATCCAGCGCCGAGGTCGGCTCGTCAAACAGCATGATCCGCGGCATCATGCACAAGCTCCGTGCAATCGCCACCCGCTGCTGCTGACCGCCCGAGAGCTGGCCGGGGTATTTGTCGGCCTGCTCGGGGATCTTCACTTTTTCCAGGAAATGCATCGCGCGCTCTTCGGCCTCTTTTCTGGGCGTCTTGCGCACCCAGATCGGGGCCAGCGTGCAGTTTTCCAGAATGGTCAGATGCGGGAACAGGTTGAAGTGCTGAAACACCATACCAACCTCGGAGCGGATCTTGTCGATGTTCTTGAGATCATTCGACAGTTCAGTACCATCCACCAGGATCTTGCCCGCCTGATGCTCTTCGAGCGCATTGAGACAGCGGATCAGGGTGGATTTGCCGGAGCCCGAAGGCCCCGCGATGACGATACGTTCGCCTTGGTTCACCGTCAGGTTGATGTCGCGCAGCACGTGAAACGCGCCGTACCACTTGTTCATATCGGTGATCTGGATGGCGACCTCATCCGAGACTTTCATCTTGGAGCGGTCGATTTCTCGGTCGAGAGCAAGTTCAGACATATGTTGAACTCCTTAACGATGGCCAGTCTGGAGTTTGCGCTCCAGATACATGGAATAGCGGGACATGCCGAAGCAGAAGACGAAGAACAGCAGCGCGATGAAGCCGTAAAGCTCCCACACAAGACCATTCCAGTCCGCATCAGCACGGATGGCGTTTGTCAGGTTCAGCGGGTCGAACAGACCGATGACCGACACCAGTGTGGTGTCCTTGAAAACGCCGATGAAGGTGGAGACGATGCCCGGAATGGAGATCTTCAACGCCTGCGGCATGATGATCAGCCGCTGCGCCTGCCAGTAGTTGAGGCCAAGACTGTCGGCCCCCTCATACTGACCTTTTGGCAGCGCCGCGAGACCGCCCCGGATCACCTCGGCCATATAGGCGGAGGCAAAGAGCGTCACCATGATGAAGACCCGCATGATGATGTCAAAGTTGGTCCCCGGCGGCATAAAGATATTCAAAAGCGTCGAGGCCACGAACAACAGTGTGATCAACGGCACACCGCGGATGAACTCGATAAAGCCCACGCAGAGCGTTTTGACGATCAACAGGTCCGACTGACGTCCCAGTGCCAACACGATCCCGATCGGCAGCGATAGGCCGATGGCCACAACGCCGATGGTGATCGACAGCATAAAGCCCCCGAACTGACGCGATTCCACCGTTTCCAGTGCCAGTGGGACCACAGAGGCCAGCGCCGATGAAAACAGCGAGGCGACAAACAGCCACCACACAAATGCAGCGACAACACCGACGATCAGGCCGACCAGCTCCGATGCGCTCTGAGCGAGCGCCTTATAGACCACGTAGCCCAGCACAAACCCAAGTGCAGCAGACACCGGTGTCCACACGGTGCCACCCCACAACAGCCAAGGCATCAGGAACGGGTAAACTGCGGTGAAGTAGATCAGCTTGGCCGGAACCTTGTCGGAAAACAGCACCGGCGCCAGCGCGACGAACAGCAACACAAAGGCCAGAACCGGACGCCAGCGCAGGTCAGCCGTCCCTTCCTCGTACCCATTGGGGTAAAAGCCAAACAGCAGCTGTGGCCAGCGTTCGGCAATCACGCCCCAGCACGCCCCGGCATTGTGGCCGCTGCGCCCCAGCTGTTCAAAGATCTCGCGGCACTCTGGCAGCGAAGTCGCCGACCATGTCGGCACCCACGCCCAACCGATCAATCCGATCAGGAGTTTGATCACGATGTACAGTGACACCACGGTCAGGATCGAATTGAACCAACCGGAGAACAGATTGGCGCGTGCCCATCCCACCACGCCAACTTCGCTGGCTGGCGGATCTTTGGGTGGCAGCATCTCCGTGCGAACGAAAGAAATGTCACTCATATTACCGCTCCACCAGTTTGACGCGATTGTTGTACCAGTTCATGGCGCTGGAAATCAGCAGGCTGATCGTGAGGTACACGAGCATACCCAAGAGAACGGTTTCCAACTCCCGTCCGGTCTGGTTCATGGTGATCCCCATCAATGTCCCGGTCAGATCCATGTAGCCCACGGCAATGGCGAGCGAGGAGTTCTTCGTCAGGTTCAGATAGTTGGAGATCAGCGGCGGAATGATAACGCGCAACGCCTGCGGCAGAACCACGAGGTTCATGATCCGCTTGGGGCGCAGACCAAGGGCCGCAGCCGCTTCTGTCTGACCTTTGGAGATTGCGAGGATACCAGAGCGCACGATCTCGGCGATGAAGGCCGCCGTATAGAGCGACAAGGCCAACCACAGCGCAATCAAGGAGTTGCGCAGATGGGTCCCGCCCGAAAAGTTGAACCCTTTCAATTCCGGGTAACCAAGGTGGAAGCCAAGCACCAACATCAAGAGCGCGGATGGCACGATCACAACCGCTGCGCGGATGTGCCAGATCGTTGGCCGCCGCCCAGTGGATTCCTGCAGCGCGTCAGCCCATTTGCGAATGCGCATGGAAGCATAGAGGCTGCCGCCAAGCACGATCAAAAAGGCCATCAGATCAAGCGAGACATCAAAGCGCAGCGCTGAATCGCCAAACACATGGATGTTGCCAAGCGAGTTGTGAAACAGCGGCTCTGGCACATAGACACCGCGATTGGTCACGGCAACGCTGTCAAAGACGCTCATCGTGGCTTCGGGAGTGTCCCCCCTAAAGGCGCGAGGCGCAGGCAGTGTCTCGATCAGGATCGCCATGATGAAGACGATCCACAAGAGCACCGGCACGTTGCGGAACATCTCGACGTAGATGGTCATCAAACGGGCGACAAGCCAGTTCGACGACAGGCGCAAGACGCCGATGATCACGCCAAGGATGGTTGCAGTGATACAGCCAAGAACGGCCACAACCAGCGTGTTCAGCAGACCAATCAACGACGCCCGCATGTGGCTGTCTTGATTGTCATAATCCAGAAGTCGCTGGTTGATGTCATAGCCCGCTGGCTCTGACAGGAAGCTAAAGCTGGGTTCTTTACCCAGATCCGTGAGGTTGTGAACGGTGTTGCTGATGATTGATCCGATAAGGATCATAAACCCGATCATGGCAACCACCTGAATGGTCGCGGAGCGATAGCGGGTGTCGTAAATCAGCATCGACAGCCGAAAACTCTCTTTCGGCGGGTCAGTCAAAGTCGACATATATAGGGATCCCCGAGGCCTGCAGTTCCAATCCTCCCGGCGAGGTTCATCCTCACTCTGTGACTGGCCGCAGATTTCGTTATTCTTTACTGGGAAGAAGGGCGCGAGGAGAACCTCACGCCCTTTCCGGTTTCAAAACTTAACGGAACGGCGGTGCGTAAAGCAGGCCACCATCGGTCCACTGGGCGTTCAGGCCACGGGCCAGACCGACCGGAGTGTCCTCACCAATGGTCTTGGCAAAGATCTCACCGTAGTTACCACCAGCGGCCAGCGCTTTTTGGGCCCAGTCAGCGTCCAGACCGAGCATCTCGCCGAGGTTGCCCTCGGAGCCCAGCAGACGGTTGATTTCCGGGTTGTCGGTGCCAGCTGCTTTTTCGGACATGTTCGCGGAGGTGATGCCCAGCTCTTCAGCTGCGACCAGCGCGTTCAGGGTCCAGCGCACCACGTCGCCCCACTCGTTGTCGCCGTGACGGACCAGCGGGCCGAGCGGCTCTTTGGAGATGATCTCCGGCAGGATCACGTGGTTGGACGGATCGTCAAAGGTCGCGCGGGTTGCCGCCAGACCGGATGCGTCGGTGGTGTAGACGTCGCAAGCACCCGCGAGATACTGCTGGCGCGCTTCTGCGTTGGTCTCGATCGGAACCGGCTCATAGGAGATGTTGTTGGCACGGAAGAAGTCCGCAAGGTTCAGCTCGGTGGTGGTACCGGTCTGAATACATACGGTCGCGCCGTCCAGTTCCTTGGCCGAGGACACGCCCAACTCTTTGGGGATCATGAAGCCCTGACCATCGTAGTAGTTCACGCCGATGAATTCGAACTTCAGGTCAACGTCGCGGCTGAAGGTCCAAGTGGTGTTACGGGCCAGCACGTCAACCTCGCCAGAGGCCAGTGCGGTGAAGCGGGTCTTGCCGGTGGTCGGCACGTATTCGACCTTGCTCGGGTCACCAAGGACGGCTGCTGCCACAGCGCGGCAGACCGCGATGTCAAAGCCTTCCCACTCACCGTTGGCGTTCGGCGCAGAAAAGCCGACCAGACCGGTGGAGACCCCGCAGTTCAGTTTGTCGCGTGCCTTGACGTCGTCCAGCGTGCCGGCTGCTGCAGCACCGGCTGCGAGACCGGCCACGGTCAGCGCGCCAAAGAATACGGAATTGTTCATGTTTACCTCTTCCTGACTATCCACCTGAGTTGGTGGTTCTTTATCACCCACCCCGTCACGGTGCGGGCTGTTTGAAGCGAGGTTGGCCCCGCTTTCGTGGCCGAGTTTGGGCGGATTCATCAACGTACGTCAAGGGCAGTATCACCGAAATCAATGGGCTTTTCGCCTTGATCGGCTTGAGCTTGGTATTTTTTGGGCAATGGATTTGCGAATCTTCGACCCCCTGATTCGACAAACGGCGCCCCGATTGGGACGCCGCATTGATGGGCCGCCAACCGCTGGCGACGAGCATGAATCACTCAGCCTGCGCTCAGACCCGCGCGTAAAAACCCGCAGCGTGTTCAAACGCCTGTTTTTTCTGGGCTTCAATAGCTTGCGCCTCGTCGTCCGGGCCCCAAAGTTCCTCTTGCCAGCGCTCATCAATGCGCGAAATTTCCCAGATCTCATCCAAGGAACGCCAGTTCGCAGCCGTTGCGAACCCAAGGATCAAGGAGCCGGTCAACCCCACCAGATCGTGAAACGCCGCGAGCTGAAACGGTGTCATTTGATGCACCCGCTTGCGCAGCACCTCCAGTGCAGCCCCGTCTTGCGGCGCATGCAGGATGCCGGCGCGTGGCAGCAGGCGTGCGCCCAGCGCAGCCTCGGCCCAATCCAGCGCCGCATCCCAGGATTCGCTCTGACGGGCAACCAGCCCCTCGGGGCTTTCGGCACGGTAACACAACAGATCGCTGTCGCCATATTCCGCCAGCATATCGGCAACCTCGGCGAACTGTACCGCCACCTTGTCGATCGCCGCATTGGCCGACCGTGTGTTGGGCATCGACAACGGGTCGATCTGGTCTTCCTGTGCGTCCCACTCGGCGGCAATCGCCTCAGCCAGCGCCCGTGTCGGCACCACCAGCGCGGTTTTTGCCGGTGTTTTTACGCGCCGCCCGTCCAGCGCCACGGCAAAGCCCGCGCCGTCTTCCTCGACGCTCACCTCTTTCCAGAATCGCTTCTGTTTCCATTCACTCATCTCGGTCAGTCCTTCTTCGTCTCGGGCGTGGTCGCGGCAGGGTCAGTCCGGCCAGATCCGGCGCAACAGATCCGGCAGCGCGGCAAACTCCGCCAGCATGTGATCCGCCCCCAGATGCGCAGCCGCATGGTAGCCCCAATCCACGCCGATGGTCGTCACCCCGGCGGCGCGGCCCATGTCCATGTCAAATGTGGTGTCGCCAATCATCACCGTGTCGGCAGGCGGGATGCCCGTCTCCGACATCGCGGTCAGGACCATCGACGGATGCGGCTTGGAGGGGTGGTGATCGGCCACCTGACGGGTGACGAACATTCCCAGATCATGCCCCTCGATCAGCGCGTCCAATCCGCGCTGGGATTTGCCGGTGGCCACACCGAGGATGTACTCCGGCACCGCATGCAGCGCGTCCAGCGCCTCGCGGGCTCCGGGATAAAGCGGCGAATGCGCCGCCCCTTTGTGTAAACGCTCTGCCTGAAAGGCGCGTTTGTAGCCCTCAACGAGCGCGTCCTGAACCTGCGCGGACTGATCCGCCGCCAAACGCGTCATCGCCTGCGGCAGCGACAGCCCCACGATGGACAGGATCGCCGCGCGTGAGGGGGGCACCAATCCCGCCCCCGCAAAGGCCTCATTCATGCAAGACACAATCGTCCCCTGACTGTCCACCAGAGTCCCGTCCACATCAAACAGAATGAGCTTCAGCGCAGAGGTCAAAACAGCGTCTCAAAGGGATCGTCGGCGGCCAGATCCTCGGTCCAGCCAAAGGTGTCCCAGCTCTCTTTCATATGATCCGGCAGCGCGGCGGTCACCGTCACCACTTTGCCAGTGACGGGGTGTTCGAACTGCAAACGGCGCGCGTGCAGGTGCAGTTTCTTCGAGATCAGACCGCCAATTTGCGCGCCCCAGCCATCGCCGAGGTTCTCCTGACCGGAACCGCCATATTTGCCATCGCCAATGATCGGATGCCCCATGCCCGCCATATGCGCGCGCAGTTGGTGGGTGCGGCCCGTCACAGGCTCCATCGCAACCCAGCTCGCACGGCTCGCAACGCGGTAAAGCGTGGCATAATAGGTATGTGCGCGCTTGGCTCCGGGCGTGGCATCCACATCGCGCGGATCAACGGGGATCATCTTTTCGCCCTCGCCGGATTTGCCGTGCCCGGGTGCCTTCACCAACCCGGTCTTGATCTCGCCAAGGTAGGGCGTCGGCACGCCTGCGACCAAGGCCCAGTAGATCTTGCGGGTGTTCTTGTGGCGAAAGGCTGCGGTCAGCCCCTGCGCCGCTTTGCGGTTGCGCGCCAGCACCAGCAGACCGGAGGTGTCCTTGTCGAGACGATGCACCAGCCGCGGCTTGTCCTCAGCGTCAAAGCGCAGTGCCTCAGAGAGGCCATCTACATGTTTGGTGGTGCCAGAGCCGCCCTGCACCGCCAGCCCCGCCGGTTTATTGATCACCAGAACATCGTCGTCCTTATAGACCACGCAATCGCGAATCATCTTGGCGTCGGCATCCGAGATCTTCACCGGGCGCGCCTCGGCCAGTTTCATGTCGCTCTCGGCCAGTGGCGGCACCCGCACCACCTGTCCGGCCTCAACACGGGTGTTGGCCTTCACACGGCCCCCGTCCAGACGCAGCTCGCCCTTGCGGCACATCTTCTCGATGCGGCCCTGGTTTACATGCGGGAAAAGCCGCCGCAACCAGCGGTCGATCCGCTGGCCGCCGTCGTCTTCGGTGACGGTGATCATCTGCACGCCGCTCATGTCAGCACTCCTCTGGCCGCCATCATGCCAAGGGCAAGGGCTGCAATAGACAGGCCTGCGGAGAGGCCAATATAAAGCGCGGCCTGCCCGTAGGCCCCGCGCTCAAACAAGGTAACCGCTTCCAGCGAGAAGGCCGAAAACGTGGTGAAACCGCCCAGAACACCGGTCATCACAAAGGGCGACAGATGCGTCAGCCCCTTATGCGCCGCCAGCACCACAAAGGCGCCCATCAGAGCAGAGCCAAGGATATTCACCCCCAGCACCCCCAGCGGAAACGAGGTCGGCCCGAGCATGCGCAGCACGCCCACCCCCACGAGGTAGCGACAGCTTGCCCCAATCGCGCCGCCCAGCGCCACATTCAACACGGTTATCAACATGCCCGCTCCCTTCGCGCGAGGCGCGCTGGATGTCAAGTTTTGCGGCCCAATCGCGCCCCATGGCCGCTCTGCACCAGACGCAGACCGGGCCGTTCACAACTGCGTCAGCTTCCAGTGGGTGGAAGTCTTGTTCCCGACGGCTCGCTGGTTAGGCTCAGGCAAACGATATGAAAGCCCATCTTATGCGCCTCAGCCGACGTCACGCCCTGCAAGGGCTCACCGCCTTCGCTACGCTCCCCGCCCTGCCCCGCATGGCCCGCGCCACGGCCCATCGCCTGACGCTTGCACCGGCATCACAGCAGATCGCCCCGCCGAACTACCCGGTCACGGATCTGTGGTGCGTCAACGGCACCATGCCGGGCGAGACCCTGCGCCTGAAACAGGGCGCACGGTTGGTGGCCGAGGTCGAAAACCGCCTGCCACAGCCCACCAGCCTCCATTGGCACGGCATCCGCATCGAAAACGCCATGGACGGGGTGCCCGGCGTCACGCAGGAGCCGATCCAGCCCGGTGAAACCTTCACCTATGATTTCGCCCTGCCCGATGCGGGCAGCTATTGGTATCACTCTCACGCGCAATCGGTGGAACAGGTCGAACGCGGCCTGCAAGGCGTGTTGATCGTCGAGGAACCAGATGCGCCGGATGTGGATCAGGACCTGCCGCTGGTGATCGACGACCTGCGTGTCACGGCTGAGGCCGCGGTCGATACCGCGTTCAATGCCCCGCATGACCTCTCGCACGCGGGCCGCATGGGCAATGTGCTCTTGTGCAACGGCAAGATGGTGGCGGACCACCCCGTCAAAACCGGCGACCGCCTGCGCCTGCGCCTCATCAACAGCGCCAATGCGCGTATCTTCACCCTCGGGCTACAGGGGCTTGAGGGCTGGGTGATGGCCTATGACGGCATGCCACTGGCCACGCCGATGCCGCTGCCGGATCAGCTAGTCCTTGCCCCCGCCCAGCGCATCGACCTCTTTGTCGACGTGACTGCCAAGGCTGGCGAGGACGCATTTCTCGTCCAGTTTGAGCGCGATGGCGGCTATGAGCTGGCCCGCTTTCCGGTGTCATCCGGCACCCGCACCCGCCGCGCCGCGCCCGCTGCACTACCGCCCAACCCCGACTTTCCCATCGATCTGAACTCGGCCCGCAGCGTCGATCTGATCACCGAAGGCGGCGCGATGGCGTGGCTGCAAAGCGCCACATTCAAAGGCGAAAACCTCACCGGCCAGGACCTCGCGCAATTGGGCCAGTTCTGGTCCTTCAACGGCACCGCAGGCCGCCCGATTGACCCGCTGATCACCGCAAGCCGAGGCGAAACCATCCGCATCCGCATGGTCAACGACACCCAGTTCCCACATGCCATGCATCTGCACGGGATGCATTTTTCCGAGGTCCTGCCAGATGGCACCCTCGGTCCGTTGCGCGACACGCTGTTGATGCTGCGCGGAGAGACCCGCGAGATCGCCTTTCAGGCCCATAACCCCGGCGACTGGCTGTTTCACTGTCATATGCTGTCGCATCACGCTGCGGGCATGGGCACATGGGTGCGGGTGACAGCCTGACGCCCTTGTTCTTCTAACCGCAAATATCCCCGCCGGAGGCCTTCAGGTTTTGCCCGCCAAACCTGAATTACTCTCCCTGGCGCTGAATCCGCTTCTTGGCAAAGAACTCCGTGCGCTTGCGCAACTCGCGCTCAAACCCGCGTTCCACCGGCTGATAGAGCACAGGTCGTTTCACCCCGTCGGGAAAGTAATTTTGCCCCGAAAACCCATCCTCAGCGTTGTGGTCGTAGTCATAGCCTTTGCCATAGCCCTGCTCTTCCATCAGCTTGGTCGGCGCATTCAGAATATGTTTGGGCGGCGGCTCTGACCCCGTCTCCTTGGCCAGACGCCGCGCCGCCTTATAGGCCATGTAGCCCGCGTTGGTCTTGGGCGCGAGCGCGAGGTAAATCACCGCCTGCGCCAGCGCCAACTCCCCCTCGGGCGAGCCAAGCCGCTCATAGGCTTCCCAGGCTTGCAGGCAGATCGCCTGCGCCTGCGGGTCGGCCAGCGCGATATCCTCCACCGCCATCCGGGTCAGACGCCGGGCGAGATACTTGGGATCTTCACCGCCCTCCAGCATCCGCGCAAACCAATAAAGCGCCGCATCCGGGTCGGAGCCACGCACCGATTTATGCAGCGCCGAGATGAGGTTATAGTGCTCATCGCCGGATTTGTCGTATTTCGCCGCCCGCCGCATCAGCCGCGTCGCCAGCGCCTCCCGGCCCAGGGGCTGATCCACCTTCCAGGCCGCGACCTGCTCGATCAGATTTAAGAGCGCCCGCCCGTCGCCATCGGCCATCTGATGCAGCGCATCGCGCGCCTCCGGCAACAGCGGCAGCTTGCGCTCCAGCGCCTGTTCCGCGCGCTGCGTCAGCCGCTCCAGATCCGCAAGGCTCAGGCGTTCCAGCACCAAAACCTGCGAGCGCGACAACACGGCGGCATTGAGCTCGAAACTCGGGTTTTCCGTCGTGGCCCCGACCAGAAGAATTGTGCCATCCTCCATATGCGGCAGGAACCCGTCCTGCTGCGCCTTGTTGAAACGGTGGATCTCGTCCACAAACAGCAGCGTGCCCTGCCCATTCTGGCGACGGATCTTAGCGGCCTCAAACACTTTCTTCAGATCCGGCACGCCGGTGAAAATGGCCGAGATCTGCACAAAATGCAGATCGGTTTCCTGCGCCAACAGCCGCGCGATGGTGGTCTTGCCCACCCCCGGTGGCCCCCAGAAAATGAGCGAAGAGAGGCTCCCGGAGGCCAGCATCACCCCCAAAGGCGCCTCTTCGCCCAAGACCTGCTCCTGCCCGATCACCTCGGCAAGCGTGCGGGGCCGCAACCGGTCCGCGAGCGGGCGCGGCGCGTCATTGGCCCCGCCGTGATCGCGCTGAGCGCCCGCATCCCCGCTGTCAAACAGATCCGCCATTGCTCAGAGCCGGAACCGCAGCGACACGCGCTGGCCCTGTCGCAACAGATCCAGCCGCATCCAGCGGCCACTGTTCATCAGAAGGTTCGCCACATCCTCGGGCGCTGTGATCTCCTCGCCATTGATGGCCAGCAGCAAATCCCCCGCGCGCACGCCGCCGCGCCCGGCATAGGGGCCGGGGTCCATCACCACCACCCCTTCGGTCGACAGCGGCAGCTGCATCTTGGTGATGACCTGCGGGTTCACCTGCCCCACCACCAGCCCCGGCATCGGGGTCTGTTCGTTCAGCGTGATCGGATCAGCAGCCGGAGAGTTGGGCGCTTCCATCAGCGCGACCTCAACGGTCTCGGTTTCGCCCTGACGCACCCGTGTCACCGCACTGGTGCCGCCCAGTTCCGCCACCGACAGACGAAAGGCCATCTCGGAAGGCGAGTTCACCGGCTCGCCGTCCACGGCCAGCACCACATCGCCCACCTCAAAACCCGCCTCGACAAAGGGGCTCTGCGGATGCAACTCGGAGATCAGCATGCCGTCCACCTGGCCCAGACCCAGCGCCTCGGCCAGATCGGAATCCACCGGCTGGCCCGTCATCCCCGCCCACGGGCGCTGAAATTCGCCTTCGCCCTCACGCGCCTGACGCACAAATTCGCGCACCAGATTGGCCGGGATGGCAAAGCCAATACCATTGGAGCCGCCCGAGCGGCTGAGGATACGGGTGTTGATGCCAATGAGATCGCCATTCACATCAATCAGCGCCCCACCAGAGTTGCCCGGATTGATCGGCGCGTCGGTCTGGATGTAATAGCCAAACCCCTGCCCGCCGCCGGTGCCCGTGCGCGCAAGGCCCGAGATAATGCCCGAGGACACCGTCTGCCCCACCCCAAAGGGGTTGCCGATGGCCAGGGTCAGCTCGCCCACCTCGACCTCGTCACTGTTGCGCAGGCCAAGGAACGGCAAGCCTTCGGCGTCTTTCAACTGCAGGATCGCCAGATCGGATGCCTGATCCGCAAGGATCACCTCGGCCTGATACTCGCGCCGGTCATTGGTCACCACGCGGATATCGGATGCCTCTCCGACCACGTGATAGTTTGAGACCACGATGCCATCGTCGGACAGGATCACGCCAGATCCGAGCGAGTTCTGCACCCTTGGGCGCGGCTGGGCAAACTGGCGAAAGAAATCATCAAAGAACGGATCATCGGCAAAGGGGCTGCGGGCACGGTTCTGCCGGATGATCTTGGCGTAAATATTCACAACCGCCGGTGCGGCCTCTTTGACCAGTGGCGCAAAACCCAGTGAAATCTCGGTCTGGCTCTGCGGTACTTTGGTCTCTGCCTGCGCCGCAAGCGGCAAGCTGGTCACCAGAGCGAGGGTCAGGGGAAGGGCAAGACTGCGGATCATGGGGCCTCCGGACATATTATTTCGGTTCTGATGATATGCGGAGGCGGACAGGTGATTGCAAGCATGTGCAGAAAAACCGGGATTTAAGGGGCGCTGCCCCTCCTGACCTGCGGTCAGTTCACCCCGGGATATTTTTGGTTAGAAGATGAAGGGGGCGGATTTGCGCCGCCCCCGGCTCCGGTCAGCCTGCAAGGCGCGCGCCAAGGGCGCGGCGGCTGTCCACGGCCTGTGCCAGTTTGCGCAGCTGGGTTTCGGTTTCCTCCCAGCCGATGCAGCCGTCGGTGATCGACTGACCGTAGGTGAGGGTCGACAGATCGCCGCCCGAGGGCAGGTCCTGGCGGCCGTGTTTGAGGTGGCTCTCGATCATGATGCCGGTGATGCGGGTTTCGCCCTGCACCATCTGATCGGCCACATCCGCAAGCACCTCGGGCTGTTTGGCCGGGTCTTTGGCGGAATTGGCGTGGCTTGCGTCGATCATCACCTGCGGGCGGATGCCGTCGGCCGCGGCCTTTTGGCAGGCGGCATCAATGCTGGCCGCGTCATAGTTGGTACCACCGCCGCCGCGCAGGATGATATGGCAATCGGGGTTGCCCGCCGTGGCGGCAATCGCCGCAAGGCCCGAGGGCGCCAGAGCCATGAAATGATGCGGCGTTGCGGCAGAGCGCACCGCATCGATGGCGATCTGCACATTGCCGCGGGTGCCGTTCTTGAACCCCACCGGGCAGCTCAGGCCTGAGGCCATCTCGCGGTGGATCTGGCTCTCGGTGGTGCGGGCGCCAATCGCGGCCCAGCTGACCAGATCGCTGATG
Organism: Tritonibacter mobilis F1926; assembly: GCF_000376545.2. NCBI lineage: Bacteria > Pseudomonadati > Pseudomonadota > Alphaproteobacteria > Rhodobacterales > Paracoccaceae > Tritonibacter > Tritonibacter mobilis. The sequence continues at coordinate 235,128 of NZ_CP015230.1, read as the reverse complement.
TATTGCGGCACCGCCGCATCGAGGAATTCGGTCCCCACCGGCAGGCCCATCTCGCTCAGTTCGAGGCAGAGTTTGCGGGCAATCGACAAGCCCTTGTTGATGCGGAAGGAACCATCGAGGTTGGGGTCGTTGATCAGCCCCTTCCAGCCCGCGATGGTGCGGGGTTTTTCAAAGTAGACCCGCATCACAATCTCTAGCTGGTCGCCCAGCTCGGCGCGCAGAGGGGCGAGGCGGCGGGCGTAGTCCAGTGCGGCCTCGGGGTCGTGGATAGAACAGGGGCCAACCACCACGACCAGCCGGTCGTCCGCGCCATGCAGGATCTTCTGAATGCTGGCGCGTGCAGACAGGACGGTCTCGCGCGCGGCATCGGTCAGCGGGTGTTTCACCGCAAGGGCTTCGGGGCAGATCAATTCCTGCATATCGGTAATCCGGAGGTCATTTGTCGGGGTCGCAGAGAGCGTTGTCATCGGGGCTTTCCTTTGGCGGGTGCCCCGTTTGGACCTCTGGACAACAAAAAACCGCCCTTGGTCCCGGGGCGGTTTGGTGCGGTATTCTGATGTTTCTGTCAGTTCAATTCAGAAACGCGAAGACCCTCCGTCCGCCATGTGGCGCGGATAAAAGTAATACCAGAACTGGGCGAACTGTTGGGTCATGCGCCGGACGCTAGCGGAGATTCGCGCGCCTGTCGATCCCCAAAAATTGCCATGATTTCATCAAAGGCACCGGGAGGAACACGGACGGGAAAGGGTTTGTACCTGCGCGCCGTGTGACTAGATAGGACCAGCGGATGCTCCGCAAAGACCCAGATGACGGAGATCCGCACATGCAACAGGCCAAGTTTCTCAAGGGCAATTTGCTGCGCCATATCACGGTGATGTCGCTCACCTCCTCGGTGGGGTTGATGGCGGTGTTTGCGGTGGATTTCATCGACATGGTCTTTATCGCCATGCTCGGTAAAGAAGAGCTGGCGGCCGCCGTGGGTTATGCCGGTGCGATCCTGTTTTTCACCACCTCATTCAACATCGGGATTGCCATTGCGGCAGGCGCGTTGGTGGCGCGGGCCCTCGGCGCGGGGGATCACGTACTGGCGCGGCAGCAGGCCTCTAACGCCTTGATATGGGGCGGAGTTTTCTCGGCGCTCTTTGCCGTGGTGATCTGGATCTACCTCTCGCCGCTGGTGTCGCTCCTTGGGGCCAGCGGGCGGGCGCATGATCTGGCGGTGGACTATCTGCAAATCATCGTGCCGACCTTGCCACTGCTGTTGATGGGGATGGCGGGCGGGGCAATCCTGCGCGCCCATGGCGATGCGCGCCGCGCCATGATGGCCACCATTGCCGGGGGGCTGGTCAATGCGGTCTTGGACCCGATCCTGATCTTTGGCCTTAATATGGAACTGACCGGCGCGGCCCTTGCCAGTGCGGCCTCGCGCGTGGCGGTTGCGGTCTTTGCCTTGGGGCCGATCTTTCGCCACCACGGCGGGTTGGAGCGCCCGCCGCTGTCGCTGTTTATCGCCGGGCTTGCGCCGATCTTTGCGATTTCCTTTCCGGCGATTCTCACGCAGCTGGCCACCCCGGTCGGACAGGCCTTTGTCACTCGCGCCATGGCGGAGTTTGGTGAGGATGCGGTGGCGGGCATGGCGATTATCGCCCGGATGTCGCCGCTGGCCTTTGGCACCATCTTTGCGCTGTCGGGTGCCGTGGGGCCGATTGTCGGACAGAACTACGGCGCGGGGAATTTTGCCCGTGTGCGGCGCGCGTTTTGGGATGCGCTCCTGTTCACTGGTATCTTTGTGGCGGTGATGACGGCGATCCTGTTTGCCCTGCGCACCCATGTTGCGGCGCTGTTTGACGCCGACGGCACCGCGCTCACGCTGATCTATCTGTTTTGCGGCCCGCTCGCACTGGCGTTCTTCTTTAACGGAGCGATCTTTGTGGCCAATGCCAGCTTCAACAACCTTGGCCGCCCGTTCAACTCCACCTGGCTGAACTGGGGACGCAATACCATCGGGACCATCCCGCTGGTGTGGCTCGGCGCGCATTTTTATGGCGCATCCGGCGCATTGATCGGTCAGGCGGTGGGCGGTGTGATCTTTGGCGTCTTTGCGATCTGGCTTGCGCGGCGCGTGATTGCCGAGGTTGAGGCCACAGGTGGCGCTCCCAAAGGCCCCGGCCTGTTCCAGCGTCAGGCGCGACAGATCATCCTTGCGTTCAGTCGGCGCTAGGCTCTTTGGGCGTGGCGCGCCCATAGCCGGGGCGCCCTGTGCCGCTTTGGGCGACGTCAAAATTCCACACGATGCAGAGGTTGGTGAACATCGCGCCAATAAAGGAATAGATCAGCTGTTCGGGTGACAGCACCAGCGCGGCAGCGGCAAAGACACAAGCGTCGACGCCCAGTTGGAACCAGCCAGCCTTGAACCCGGTGCGGTGCTCGATGATGATGCCAAGAATGGTCATGCCACCGGCAGAGGCATTGTGGCGAAAGATCGCGATCAGCCCGGCCCCGCTGCAGGCCCCACCCAAGAGCGCCGCAACGCCGATGTGCAGCGCATCAAAGTTCAGGTAGTGCGGCAGGATCTGCGCCCCGGCAGAGATCCCCAGAACCACCATCACCGTGCGCAGAGCAAAAACCGCGCCGCGTTTGCTCCATGCAAGGATCAGGAACGGAATCCCGATCATAAAAAACAGCGGCCCAAAGCCCAGCGGCAACACATAAGAGAGCAACAGCGCAATCCCCGCCGTCTGCCCGGTCACCAGTCCCGCGGCCTTCAGGAACACCACGCCGAGCGAACACATCAACACGCCAAAGACCAGACCTTGCAGATCAAAGAGGGTCAGGAGGGGTTTGGGCTGTGTTGTGCTCATCAAAGCTGTCCTTACGTTGCTGTGCATTGGTGATAGGGCGCTGCAGCGCAGAAAACAATGTCTGAGGCGCGCGGGAGGTGGATCACGCAAGAGTGCACTGGACCGAAGCTCCGTTAACGCTATCCTCCCGCAAAAATATGAGGAGGACGTCATGCGTATTCTATTCACCGGAGGGTCTGGCAAGGCCGGGCGTCATGTGATTGCCTATTTGCTGGCACGAGGGCATCGGGTGGTCAACGTGGATCTGAAACCGCTGGACCTGCCCGGTGTCGACAACCGCATCGCGGATATTTCGGATGCCGGTCAGATGCACGACGTGATGCATGCTTGGGCGGGCTATGACGAGATGGAGCATCACCGAACCCCGCCCCCCTTTGACGCGGTTGTGCATTTCGCCGCCGTGCCGCGCCTTTTGATGACCTCAGATAATGAATGCTACCGGATCAATACCATCGGCACCTACAATGTGATCGACGCGGCGCTGAAGGCTGGTGTGCGAAAGGTGATCTTTGCCTCCTCCGAGACCACCTATGGCATCTGTTTTGCAGGCGGTGAGCGCAAACCCGAGTATCTGCCCATCGACGAGGACCATCCGGTGGTGCCCGAGGATGCCTATGCCATGTCCAAGGTCGCCAATGAGCACGCCGCACAAAGCTTTCAGCGCCGCACCGGTGCCGATATCTATGGGCTGCGCATCAACAATGTGATCGAGCCGCATGAATACAAGGCGAACTTCCCCGCCTATATGGCCGACCCGGACATGCGGCGGCGCAACATCTTTGCCTATATCGACGCACGGGATCTTGGCCAGATGGTGCAGCGCTGTCTGGAGGTCGACGGCCTTGGCTACGAGATCTTTAACGTGGCCAACAGCGATCACTCAGTGAACCTGACCACCTCCGAAATCATCACCCATTATTATGACGGCATCCCCGCCAAGGAAATGGGAGAGGATGAGACCTTTTATTGTATTGAGAAGGCCGAGCGATTGCTGGGTTTTGCGCCTGAGCACAATTGGCGCATGTATCTTCATGACCCGCGCGAGGCGTAGGCGTCGGGAAACATTTGACTAGGCGCAGGCGGGGCTAGGGAGTAAGGGGATTGTCATGACAGATACCTTGCCCCCCTGCCCCGAATGCGCCTCCGTCTATACATACGCGATGGACGCCCTGTTGGTCTGCCCCGAGTGCGGCCATGAATGGTCTGCTGAGGCCGCCTCAGACGCGCCGGTGGTGCGCGACAGTGTGGGCAATGTTCTGGTGGATGGCGACACGGTGACAGTGATCAAGGACCTGAAGGTCAAAGGGTCCTCTTCTGTGGTCAAAGTCGGGACCAAAGTGCGCGGCATCCGTCTGGTCGACGGTGATCACGATATCGACTGCAAGGTGCCGGGCATCGGGCAGATGGGCCTCAAGAGCCAGTTTGTGAAAAAGGCGGCCGACTAAAATCTCCGCATAATCAGGCCAGCATAATCAAGACAGAGCCCGAGCCTGAGTGAGCACGCAAGCCCCCTCCCGAGGGGAAAATCGGGGATTGTCCGACCTGACGAGACTTCGCCATCGTCCAAACAAAAAACCCCGCCCTGTTTCCAGAGCGGGGGAAGTCAGACGGTCGGATGACCGCGAGATCTTATTCTTCGTCTTCGACGGCTTCGATTTCTGCCAGACGGGCCTTATCGGCTGCGCCTTTTGCGGAAATGTCGCGGTCTACGAATTCGATGATCGCCATAGGCGCCATGTCACCATAACGGAAACCAGCCTTCAGGATGCGGACGTAACCGCCCTGACGATCCTTGTAGCGCGGGCCCAGGACTTCGAACAGTTTCGCGACGTCCTTTTCCTCTTTCAGCTTGGAAGCGGCCTGACGGCGGGCGTGCAGGTCGCCGCGCTTTGCCAGCGTGATCATCTTTTCGATGATCGGACGCAGTTCTTTTGCTTTGGGAAGGGTGGTCTTGATCTGTTCGTGTTCGATTAGCGAGCCAGCCATGTTGGAGAACAGGGCCTTACGGTGCTCGTGAGTACGGTTCAGGCGGCGATAACCACGTGCGTGACGCATTTTCTATATCCTTTAACTTGCGTTTTGCTTTGTCAGGCAGCTGATGCGTGTCGGCTGCTCACCTTGGGGCGGAAGGCCCATTCAGGGTCGAAACGCTCCACTGGAGCCTTTCTCGCCTTCATTCCCCGGCAGGTCCGGGAATTTTGAAGGGGGCCTTAGCCCCCCTCAGATCGAAAGTCCAGCTTAGAAGCTGTCTTCGAATTTCTTGGCCAGCTCTTCGATGTTGTCCGGCGGCCAGTCCTCGACGTCCATACCAAGGTGCAGACCCATGCCAGACAGCACTTCCTTGATCTCGTTCAAGGACTTGCGGCCGAAGTTCGGGGTGCGGAGCATCTCGGCTTCGGTTTTCTGGATCAGATCGCCGATATAGACGATGTTGTCGTTCTTGAGGCAGTTTGCCGAACGCACGGACAGTTCCAGTTCGTCCACTTTCTTGAGCAAAAGCGGGTTGAACTCGAGACCATCGTCCTCGTCCTGACGGCCTGCGGATTCCGGCTCGTCGAAGTTCACGAAGATCGACAGCTGATCCTGCAGGATGCGGGCTGCAAACGCCAGCGCGTCCTCGGGCGTGATGGAGCCGTCGGTGTCAACTTTGAGGGTCAGCTTGTCATAATCCAGCACCTGGCCCTCACGGGTGGGCTGAACGTCGTAGGAGACCTTCTTGACCGGGGAATAGATTGCGTCGATCGGAATAAGACCAATCGGAGCGTCCTCGGGCTTGTTCTTGTCGGCAGAGACATAGCCTTTGCCGGTGTTGACGGTCAGTTCCATGAACAGATCCGCACCATCGTCGAGGTGGCAGATAACGTGCTCGCGGTTCAGAACCTCGATGCCAGCAGTTTCGGCAATGTCGCCTGCGGTGACGACGGCCGGACCTTTGGCATTGATCGACAGGCGCTTGGGCCCTTCGACTTCCATGCGCAGGGAGACCTGCTTGAGGTTCAGGATGATGTCTGTGACGTCTTCACGAACACCGGCCACGGAGGAAAACTCGTGCAGCACGTTGTCGATCTGAACGGATGTGATGGCCGCGCCTTGCAGCGAGCTCATCAGGATGCGGCGCAGTGCGTTGCCGAGCGTCAGACCAAAGCCACGCTCCAGCGGTTCCGCAACGAGCGTTGCCTGACGTGCCGGATCATTGCCCGGTTTCACCTCAAGCTGCGTGGGCTTGATCAATTCTGCCCAATTCTTATGGATCATGCGTTCCCTCCATTCCTGTCTGAACCCCATGTCCAAAGGATCAGACGCCCGAGGTTTCTAATGACGAACTGAGGCCCTGCACATGGCAAGGCCCCAGTATTCTTTGCTGTCGCTTAGACGCGGCGGCGCTTCGGCGGGCGGCAGCCGTTGTGGGCGATCGGGGTCACATCACGAATGTTGGTGATGTTGAAGCCGATTGCGGCCAGCGCGCGCAGGGCGGATTCACGACCCGAACCGGGGCCTTGAACCTCGACCTCAAGGGTCTTTACGCCGTGATCCTGAGCCTTGCGGCCCGCGTCTTCTGCAGCCATCTGCGCAGCATAGGGCGTGGACTTACGGGAGCCCTTGAAGCCCATGGTGCCAGCGGAGGACCAGGAGATCGCGTTGCCCTGAACGTCAGAGATCAGGATCTTGGTGTTGTTGAACGAAGAGTTCACATGGGCAACGCCCGTTGCGATATTCTTACGCTCTTTACGCTTCGTGCGGGTTTTATCACGTGCCATCTGTCAGGACCCTCCCTTACTTCTTCTTACCAGCAATGGCCTTTGCGGGGCCTTTGCGAGTACGAGCGTTGGTGTGGGTACGCTGACCACGGACCGGCAGGTTGCGACGGTGGCGCAGGCCACGGTAGCAGCCGAGATCCATCAGGCGCTTGATGTTCATCTGCACTTCACGACGCAGGTCACCTTCAACGGTGAAGGTTGCGTCGATGTGTTCGCGAATCGCCAGAACTTCTGCGTCGGAGAGTTCGTTCACACGACGGGTTACGTCGATGTTCACGGCCTCGCAGATGGCTTTGGCGGATGCAGGACCGATACCCGTGATATAGGTCAGGGCGATCGGGACCCGTTTGGCAGTCGGGATGTTAACGCCGGCAATACGTGCCACGTGTCACTTTCCTTTTTGGTTGCGGTTCCGTAGCTCCAGAACCTTTTTTCACAACACTCGACCAATTGGCGTGTGCCAAAGGGTCTCGCATGTCTCGAGGTAATCAGGTGGACAACGCAAATTGCCCGCCTGGAATGATTCCCAGCAGGGATGTGGGTTCGTATGTGGATTTGGCGGATGGGTCAACCCTCAAACCGGAAGGAAACGGCGTGGGCTGTAACTCCTGTTGCCTCACGTCAGTATCGGCCATCTCGACAGAGTCAGCAATGCCCAATTTGAGAGCAGATCGCCCCCGCCTTGCGCCCCCTGCCCCAAAAGAAAAACAGGCCGCCCATGGGCAGCCTGTCGAGAAATTCTGCGATGAGAATCAGGCTTACTCGCCCAAGATCCACGCGATGGATTTCTGCACCTCATCAATGGAGGCCATACCGTCGAGGCGCTGCAGGTTGCCCTTGGCCCAGTAGTAGCCAATCAGCGGCGAGGTCTTTTTGTAGTATTCCATCAGGCGAATGCGTACGGATTCCTCGTTGTCGTCCGCACGCGCTTCTTTGCCCGCAGCGCGTGCCTCTTCGGCGCGGTTGACGATGCGCTTTACGAGCACCTCATCATCGACCTGCATCTCGATCACTGCATCGAGCTTCAGATCCATTTCCGCCAGCAGTTTCTCAAGCGCATCCGCTTGCGCCAGAGTGCGCGGGAAGCCGTCGAAGATGAAACCACCCTCTGAACCCTCCTGCAGGCGTTCACGGATCAGACCGATCACGATCTGGTCGGTGACAAGTTTGCCCTCGGCCATGATCGCGGCAACTTTCTTGCCCATCTCGGAGCCGGAGGACTGCGCAGCGCGCAGCATGTCACCGGTGGAGAGCTGAGTCATGTTGCGGCTTTCAACCAAATGGCTGGCCTGTGTTCCTTTGCCTGCGCCCGGCGGGCCCAAGAGAATGATATTGGTCATCGGCGAGACGGTCCCCGTTTGGTGCGTTTCTTGTTACGACCGCGCAGTTGGCTCTTCTCAATGAGGCCTTCGTATTGGTGCGCGAGAAGATGGCTCTGTACCTGCTGGATCGTATCCATGGTCACAGAGACCACAATCAGAACCGAGGTACCGCCAAAGTAAACCGGAATGGCGAAATTGTTGCGCAAAATCTCCGGCAGCAAACACACCAGTGCGAGATAGCCTGACCCGAGCACAAGGATGCGGTTCACCACATATTCGATGTACTCCGCAGTCTTCTTGCCGGGGCGAATTCCGGGCACAAAGCCGTTCTGGTTCTTCAGGTTTTGCGCAACTTCATCCGGCTTGAACGAGACGTTGAAGGTGTAGAAATACGCGAAGAACACGATCATCCCTGTAAAGAACAGCAGATAGAGCGGCTGGCCGGGGCCAAAGTTCGCCAAGAGCCAGCTCATCACCGGGCTTGATGCGGAACCCTGGCTGAAGGTGGAGATCGTGGTCGGCAGCAAGAGCAGCGAGGAGGCAAAGATCGCCGGGATCACGCCTGCCGGGTTGACCTTCACGGGCAGATGCGAGGAACCACCATCATAGACCTTCATGCCGACTTGGCGACGCGGGTACTGAATGTGGATCTTGCGCAGCGCACGCTCCATGAAGACCACGAACATGATCACTGCAACCACCATCACGATGACCGCGATGATCACCGCCGGAGAGATCGCACCAGACCGGCCAGAGGCAAAGAACTGTGCAATCGCGGCCGGGATTTCCGCAATGATGCCGACGAAGATAATCAGCGAGATACCGTTGCCGATGCCGCGGTTGGTGATCTGCTCACCCAGCCACATCAGGAACATGGTTCCGCCCACCAGCGTGATCATGCACGAGAGGCGGAAATAAAGACCCGGATCAAAGGCCATATCCCCCGCTTCCAGCGAAGCCGCAAGGCCATAAGCCTGTGCGGTTGCCAGCACCACAGTGCCGTAGCGGGTGTATTGGTTGATCTTCTTGCGACCCTGCTCGCCCTCTTTCTTGAGCTGTTCGAGCGCGGGCACCATGGAGGTCAGCAACTGCACGATAATGGAGGCCGAGATGTAGGGCATAATGCCCAGGGCAAAAATACCCATGCGGCCCAATGCACCACCGGTAAACATCGACACCATACCGCCAATGCCCTGCCCGGCGGTGTCCATGAACTGGCGCAATGCATCGGCGTCGATTCCCGGAACGGGAATCCAAGTGCCCAAACGATAGACAATCAAAAGTCCGATCGTAAACAGGATGCGGTTGCGCAGATCCGTGGCCTTGCCGAGCGCTGCCCAGCTGGTGTTCGCCGCCATTTGTTCTGCTGCTGATACCATAAAAGGAGTCTCTTTTTGCGAAAACGCCGCCCGGAACCGTTTTCCGGCTCGGACGGCGTATGGGAAAACTGATGACTTATGTAAGCGGCTTACGCGCCGCTCACAAGCCGTTACTCAGCTGCGGCCTCAGATGCCACGGTCAGGGCGCCGCCTGCCTTGGAGACTGCCTCGACGGCAGCTTTGGAGGCACCGGTCACAGCGATGGTCGCTTTTGCGGTGAATTCACCTTTGGCCAGCACGCGGACGCCGTCGAGCTTGCGACGAACCAGACCGGATGCAACCAGGCTGTCTTCGGTCACAGAAGCCGCGTCGAGCTTGCCTGCGTCGATGAATTTCTGGATCAGGCCGAGGTTCACAACAGCGTATTTCTTGGCGTTGGGCTTGTTGAAGCCACGCTTAGGCAGACGCTGGTAGAGCGGCATTTGGCCACCCTCGTAGCCATTGATTGCTACACCGGAACGGGACTTCTGACCTTTGATACCGCGGCCACCCATTTTACCTTTGCCGGAACCCGGACCACGGCCAACGCGGGTCCGTTTTTGGGCTGCACCTGGGTTGTCGCGCAGTTCATTGAGTTTCATATCGCTTCTCCTACAGCCGGAAGTGACCCCATGAAGCGATCAGGGTCAGACACGGCATTTCTTGGTTTTGATTCTTGCAGCACAAAAGGCCACCGGGGGCGTATAGACGGGATGCGGTGCGGGATCAAGAGCGGCCTCACCCGATGCGCCTGATGACCCAAGGCAGCGCGCGATATCGCGGCGCTATTTCTTCAACGCGCTGGTGATGGTAACCGTCTCTTTAGCACTGGACCCCACATTGACCGTCCCGCCCGTTACCGAGACCTCGCCCAGAAGACGCCCCAACTCGTAGCCCCAGACGTGATAGTCATAGCACCCGGGCTGCACCGCAAACGCACGCGTCTGACCCGGCTCGATGGTCTCTTTGGGGGCCATGGCATCTGGGGTGCGCTTGCCACAGGGGCTGATGCTGACCGATGTCAGCGCAAAAGGAGTGGCATTGCTGACGATCACTTGCGCCTTGGCCTGCGCCACGGGGGGCGTATTAGGCGTGGCGGAGCGCCCCGTGCCAGAGCTGTCCTTGCGCGCCTCCAGCACATATCGCTGCTCCGCCGCATCGAAACGGTAGTTTTCTACACGGTAGATCACGCCGGTATCGGCATTATACTGCACCGCGCTATACCCCGACGTGCCAGAATAGCTGGCAAAATTCGCCTGCATGTTCCGCCCACCCTGCGGGTTTTTGGCCACCGGCTTCCCGTAGAGAGCAATCACCTCTGAAATAGTGGTGCGTCCGGGTTCAATCGCGCCCATCAACGCCGCGCGCCCCTCCGGTGAATCGCCGATCTGATTAGAGCCGCTGATGTCATCGCTCATACAGCCTGCGGCCAAAGTCAGACAAAACAGGGCACACAGGCTGCGTCGGGCGCGAAACATGGCATATTCCTCTCAGATAGACTGAGTGGACCGTGCCGCATCCCGGCCACGGTTGTAAATCCCACAGGCATTGTCACGCGCCATTGGGGTGTATTTTACGGCGTCTCTACCGCTGTCTGTGTGATGAGGGCGCTGAAAGTGATAAAGGGCGGCGCCGCCAGTTTGGAAATGGATCGGAGGCGTCACCCTCCAAGAAGAACAGATATCTGACCTTGCACCCCCAGACGTCACTCCGGGGGTCCTGCTCCAGATTGGCCAGCCTGCCACGACCGGCCTGCGAGTTGCGCAACTCGCCGAACACAATACCCTATCCACGCAAAGATCCCCCTACCGGACCGCGCGCCCCTCGCGCAACAAAAACGCCCCCACGATGTGGAGGCGCTTTTATGGGGCTGCTCATACTAAGGGAGGAGGATCGGATGGCGGCCGCCTTATCTCAGAGATCGAGCGTTCACGCGCCGTAAACGTGGGTGCGCGCCAGATCAGCGATATCGCAGCGACGAATGCCGATGTCGGCCAGATCACGGTCGGTGAGCGCGTCCAGCTCGTCATAGGTGCGCTTATATTCCTTGTAGAGCGCCCAGGAGGTGCGGGCATTCTCTGCCACGCCACGCAGGCGGGCAAAAAGGGAAGAAGACGCGATGTTTGTGTTCAGTACATGTGCCATGTGTTTTGGTCCTTATCTCTAGCCGGGACGGGTTTCCGCGGCTCTTGTTGTCTCTGTTCAATTCCTTTGACACTTGCGAAGATAAGGTAGGGTGTTGGCGCTAACAACTGACAGTTCGGAACACCCGCTATGCTGCAGGTGCATAGACGATCTATTAACCCGCATTTTCCCACCTGACATTCCCCTTCCCTTTCGTGAGAGTGAACGAAAGACACAATTTTCTCTCTTTCCCTTGCACACCAACCCATTGCGAAGGTGCCATGACCGAACCCGCCAAAGACATTTACGACCCTGAATTTGTCGCTGACCTTTTTGATCGATGCTCCTCAAGCTACCGCAGCTGGAGCGCCGTGAGTTCGTTTGGCTTTGTCGCGATCTGGCGACATCAATGCGTCGCGCGCCTGCCGCGTCGTGTTGGATCGCGCCCTGTTGTGGTCGACTTGATGGCTGGCACCGGCGAGGTCTGGCCCTACGTGCTGCGCCGGATACCCGAGGTTGCGACCATCACCGCGTTGGATATTTCGCATCGCATGCATCTTGAGGCCGTAGAGCGGCTGCATCGCAGCTATTCCGATAGGATCACACATATCGAAGCCAACGCGCTGCAAAGCGACCTGCCCGCAAACCATGCGGATTTACTTGTCTCGACCTTTGGGCTGAAGACCTTCAACACCGATCAACAAAGCGAGTTGGCAAGACAGATCGCACGTATTCTGAAACCCGGCGGCAGCTTTTCCCTGATTGAGGCCTCCGACCCCAAAGGATGGATGCTGCGGCCTTTCTATCGGTTCTACCTCGACAGGATGCTCCCTTTGATTGAGCGGTACTTCCTGCGCGGTGCAAATGATTTCAGCATGATCGGCGCCTACACACAGAATTTTGGCGACTGCACATATTTTGCGGATGCATTGCGGGCAAATGGTCTTTCGGTCGAGATGAAGAAACACTTCTTTGGCTGCGCCACCAGCGTTGCGGGCACCAAGCCACCGCACCACACGTAGGAGGGCGCGCGCCCACCGGCGCATTGACCTTATCAACAAAAAACGCCCCCGGATCTCTCCGAGGGCGTTTTTTAGTGCATGTCGACAAAGAGGCTTAGCCGCGCTCTTCGACGATTTCCACCAGATGCGGGATCTTGTTGATCATGCCGCGTACGGAAGGGGTATCTTCCAGTTCGCGGGTTTTGTGCATCTTGTTCAGGCCCAGGCCGATCAGGGTTGCGCGCTGTTCGGCGGGGCGACGGATCGGGGAACCGATCTGTTTCACGACGATTGTTTTAGCCATGGATCAGTCTCCTTACGCTTCTGCTTCCGCAGGTGCTTCGTCCCGCTTGGGCAGGATGTCAGCAACCTTTTTGCCACGACGCTGAGCAACAGAGCGCGGGCTCTGCTCTTTTTTCAGGCCGTCGATGGTGGCGCGGATCATGTTGTAAGGGTTCTGAGAGCCAACGGACTTGGAAACCACGTCCTTGATGCCCAGCATTTCAAACACGGCACGCATCGGACCACCGGCGATGATACCAGTACCTTCCGGAGCGGTGCGCATGACCACTTTGCCGGCGCCGTGGCGACCGTACATGTCGTGGTGCAGGGTACGACCCTCTTTCAGCGGCACGCGGATCATCTGGCGCTTGGCTTGCTCGGTTGCCTTGCGGATCGCCTCGGGCACCTCTTTGGCTTTACCTTTGCCGAAGCCGACGCGACCTTTTTGGTCACCTACGACGACGAGCGCGGCGAAGCCGAAGCGCTTACCACCCTTAACGGTTTTGGACACGCGGTTGATCGCGACCAGACGATCTGCAAACTCCGGTGTCTCTTCACGGTCGCGGCGGTTGCCGCGGCGGTTATCACGTTCTGCCATTTGGCATTCCTTCATGATGTGACGAGGAAGTCAGACCGCCCCGTCAAATGCTCCAATCCTGGTGAGCTTGCCGCAAGGCCTGCCCCCGGATCATCGGGACCACCAAGGCGGTCCACTCTTTCCAAAATCGCTCGGGCGCCCCGGCCAGCGGGACGCCCGGTTGATCCTTAGATCTTCAGACCACCTTCACGCGCAGCGTCGGCCAGAGCCTTCACTTTGCCATGATAGAGGAAACCGCCACGATCGAAGTATGCTTCGGTCACGCCAGCCGCTTTCGCGCGCTCTGCGATCACGGAACCTACTTTGGTTGCCGCTTCGATGTTGTTCTTGCCTACAAAACCAAGATCCTTTTCCAGGGTCGAGGCTGCGGCGAGAGTCACACCTTTGACGTCGTCGATCAGCTGAACAGAGATGTTCTTGTTCGAGCGGTGCACGGAGAGACGCAGACGACCTGCGTTCACCTTGCGAAGCTTGTTCCGGACGCGCAGACGACGCTTCAGAAACAGGGTACGTTTGCTGTTTGCCATTTTGCTTGTCCTTACTTCTTCTTGCCTTCCTTGCGGAAGATGAACTCGCCTTTGTAGCGGATGCCTTTGCCTTTGTAGGGCTCGGGACGACGCCAGTCGCGGATTTTCGCCGCCACTTCGCCTACCGCTTGCGCGTCTGCACCTTCCACAACGATTTCGGTCTGCTTCGGTGCGGTGATGGTGACACCTTCCGGAGCAGTGAAATCGACGTCGTGGCTATAGCCAAGGTTCAGCTTCAGGGTGTTGCCCTGCATCTGAGCCCGGTAACCAACACCCTGAATTTCAAGCTCTTTCTTGAAACCTTGGGTGACGCCCTGAACCATGTTGGCAACCATGGTGCGGGACATGCCCCACTGCTGACGCGCGCGCTTGGATTTACCGCGCGGCTCAACTTTCACCACGTTGTCCTCAACAGTGAGGGTGACGTCGTCAGTTGCGGTGAAGGTCTGGGCGCCTTTCGGGCCCTTCACTTCGATGGTCTGGCCGGACAGGCTCGCGGAAACACCGCTGGGCAGGTCGACCGGTTTTTTACCAATACGAGACATTGTGCACAGGCCTCCTTAGAAGACGGTGCAAAGCACTTCGCCACCAACGTTGGCCGCGCGTGCGTTTGCATCCGACATCACACCTTTGGGGGTGGAGACAATCGACACACCCAGGCCCTGACGGACCGACGGGATGTCATTGACGCCCATGTAAACGCGACGACCGGGTTTGGAGACCCGCTTCAGTTCGCGAATAACAGGTTCGCCTTCGTAGTACTTCAGGCTGATTTCCAGCGCCGGGTGGCCGCGTTCATCAGTCGCGCTCTCATAGCCGCGGATGTAGCCCTCGGACTGCAGCACATCCAGAACCCAAGCGCGCAATTTGGACGCCGGAGTCATGACAGTGGATTTGCCACGCAGTTGAGAGTTACGGATACGGGTGAGCATATCGCCGATAGGATCGTTCATATTGTCTCTCCCTTACCAGCTCGATTTCACCATGCCGGGGATCTGGCCATTGGAGCCCAGTTCCCGCAGAGCGATCCGGCTTACCTTCAGCTTACGGTAGTAAGCGTGGGGACGGCCGGTCAGCTGGCAGCGGTTATGCAGACGGGTTGCCGAGCTGTTGCGCGGCAGTTTCGCCAGTTTCAGACGCGCTTTGAAACGCTCTTCCATCGGGCGGGATTCGTCATTCGCGATCTCTTTAAGCTCGGCACGTTTGGCAGCGTATTTGGCCACCAGGCGCTCGCGCTTTTTCTCGCGTTCGATCATTGCTTTTTTAGCCATGGTCTCTTCCTCTCCGCGATCAGCTGTTGAAGGGCATGTTGAAAGCTTTCAACAGCGCCTTAGCTTCCGCGTCGGTGTTCGCGGTGGTGGCAATTACGATGTCCATGCCCCAGGCTTCGTCGATCTTGTCGAAATCGATTTCCGGGAACACGATGTGCTCTTTCAGGCCAAGGGCGTAGTTGCCACGACCGTCGAAAGAGGTGCCGGACACACCGCGGAAGTCGCGGATCCGGGGCATCGCGATGGTGATCAGACGGTCGAGGAATTCATACATCCGCTCGCCACGCAGGGTCACCTTTGCACCCATCGGCATGCCTTCACGAACACGGAAGCCAGCGATGGAGTTCTTTGCAACGGTGGTCAGCGCTTTCTGACCGGCGATCTTGGTCAGGTCTTCCTGAGCCGATTTCGCCTTCTTGCTGTCTTTGACGGCTGCACGGCCGCAGCCGATGTTCAGAACGATTTTGTCCAGCTTAGGGATCATCATCTCGTTCTTGTAGCCGAATTCCTCTTTGAGGGCGCCACGGATGGTGTCCTTGTAGAGGGTCTTCAGACGCGGGGTGTAGGTTGCATCGTCAAGCATCAGACAGTCTCCCCGGTGGTTTTTGCAAAGCGCACCTTCTTGCCGTCTTCTTCGCGGAAGCCGACGCGGGTTGCTTTGCCGTTGGAGTCCAGCAGAGCCAGGTTCGAAAGATCGATCGGCAGGGCCTTGGGCAGGCGGCCACCTTGCGATGTCTGGGTCTGACGGGTGTGACGGATGGCCATGTTCACGCCATCTACGACAGCTTTACCGGCTTTGGGGTCAACGGAGGCAATGGTGCCTTCTTTGCCCTTATCGCGACCAGCAAGCACGACGACCTTGTCGCCTTTGCGCAGTTTAGCAGCCATTAGAGCACCTCCGGAGCGAGCGAGATGATCTTCATGAAGTTCTTCGCGCGAAGTTCGCGAACAACCGGGCCGAAGATACGGGTGCCGACCGGCTCGTTGTTGTTATTCAGGATAACAGCAGCGTTACGGTCAAAACGGATTGCGGTGCCGTCTTCACGACGGACCTCTTTGGCGGTGCGAACGACAACGGCCTTACGGACGTCACCCTTCTTCACGCGACCGCGCGGGATGGCTTCTTTAACCGAGACAACAATAATGTCGCCAACGGAAGCGTACTTACGCTTGGAGCCACCCAGAACCTTGATGCACTGAACTCGGCGAGCGCCGGAGTTATCAGCTACATCCAGATTTGTTTGCATCTGGATCATGTGGTTTCTCCCGACCTTTGGGGCAGCGATGCGTGCTGTGATCCCCCAGGGTTTCGACTGTGCTAAAAAGCCTAGTCGCCAGGAGCCTCAGACGAGGCTCTTAGGCTTCCAGAACTTCCCAGCGTTTCGTTTTCGATTTCGGCGCGCATTCGATGATGCGTACGGAGTCGCCGACCTTGAAAGCGTTCTTTTCATCGTGAGCCCGGTATTTTTTGGACTTACGGATGGTTTTCTTCAGAACCGGGTGTGTGAAACGACGTTCCACGGACACGGTGACGGTCTGAGCGTTTGCGTCGGAGGTCACGACGCCTTGCAGGATACGTTTGGGCATCTGAGAGGCTCCTTATTCGGCCGCTGCTGCGGCTTTTTCGTTCAGGATGGTTTTCACGCGAGCAGCGTTGCGGCGTGCCGCTTTGATGCCTGCAGTGTTTTCCAGCTGACCGGTCGCTTGTTGAAAGCGCAGGTTGAAGCTCTCTTTTTTGAGGTTTGCGAGTTCATCGCGGAGCTCGTCCACGGTTTTGTCGCGCAGATCCTTGGCGTTCATCGCCTTGCGTTCCTTTCCTTGGCACCAGAGGGCCCCTTATGGTGGGTCACCCTTTACCCTGGTGGGTTATGTCGTCTGCAGGATATGCAGAAAAAGAATCGCCCGACACAATCCGACTCGCGAATTGCGGTGAGCGATGCGTCCCTCTACAGGAGGGGGGCTGGGAGGGCAAGGGAAATCCTGTGGCTACTTAACAGCCCTTGTGCTTGTCACCCAAACGAGTGCGCCAAGGCCCACGACAATGGCGCCGCCCATAATGACCATTGCGTCACGTGCCGTCGCAATCCCTGAAAAGATCAAGCCAGCATTCAAACCGCACGCAGCGAGCGTCACCACAAAGACCCCAATAGACAGATTCCGCCGCAAGCCCGCCACGCTTACGCCCTCAGGTCTTATACATTTTTCAAAAAGACCACCGAAGATCAGGGAAAAGGCGATCACACTGAACAACCATGCAAATACACCGGTGATTACTATGTCTAAGTATGATCGATCTGCCCCTTGCCTCGCGAGAGTTGACGTAACCGTCAACCAGAAAAAGAGCTTCGCAATGTTATAAAATACCACGGGTGAAATGAGAACAAAGCTTACGAGCAGCCCTTTGCGCATCAGATAATCTCGTCCTCATCAAACATCGCTGCCCCATCAAGCTGCGCGTTCAGCGTCTCGATCTGCTGCTCTGCGGTTGCTGAGTTCACGGTTGCGATGTGAAACAACGCATCCCCCTCGTTCACGATGGGTAGGTTGGCGCGGCCGATGATGAGGCCCGTCTGGCTGGCGGTCAGTTCCATCTCTTCCTCGCCGAAAGGATCTGCAACGATCCCCAGCACGTCACCGGGCTCGACCATCTCACCGATGGTTTTATAGGCGCGCAGCAGCCCCCCTGCCGGCGCGCGCTCCCACACAGAATCGGCGGCGCGTACCGGCACGCCTTCGGCCAAGGGTACGCCGTCCTCAGGGATCATATCGAGCGCATGCATCACCCGTAGGATACCCGCAACGCCAACACGGGCCGATTGCTCGTCAAACCTCAGCCCCTCCCCTGCTTCATAGAGCAGAATATCAACGCCCGCCTTTTGCGCTTCTTTGCGAAGGGAGCCATCGCGCAAGCCCGAGCGGATCACCACCGGCGCGCCAAAGGCATCAGCATAGGCGAGAGTCTCTTGCGCCTTGGGAGAAACGCGGATCTGCGGCAGGTTTGTGCGGTGGATCGCAGCGGAATGCAGATCAATACCGAGGTCCGAGCGGGCCACGATCTCGGTCATAAAGAGATGCGCCAGACGGCTGGCGAGTGAGCCGCCTTCGCTGCCGGGAAAACAGCGATTGAGGTCGCGCCGGTCCGGCAGATAACGCGAATGATTGAGAAAGCCGAAGGTGTTGACGATGGGCACAACGATCAGCGTGCCGCGCAAGCGCGAAAACTGGCGGCTGCGCAACAGGCGGCGGGCAATTTCCACGCCGATCACCTCATCGCCATGGATGGCCGCAGACACAAACAGCGTCGGGCCCTCCTCAGCGCCGTGGATGACATGGGCGGACATATTGACCGGCGTATGGTCGGACAACACGCTCACCGGCAGATCGACCGTGCGCCTCGTGCCGGGCGGAATATGAAAGCCGCCGATTTCAAAAGGTGAACGCCGCGCCATGAAAAAGCCTCTCGGAAGTGTTTTCCAAGAGGCTATGCAGCTTTGCGGGTATTTACAATCTGTCTGGCGCGCTCAGGCCCAAGCGTAGTTGAAAGACACGGAAATCCGCTCGTCTTCGGACATGTTCATCGGCACCTCATGGCGAATGAAGCTCTCCCACAAGAGGACATCGCCCACATTTGGTGCCTCGTAGACAAAGGTGCGCAGCTCACGGCGACAGTCTTTGGTGCGGGGTGGGTGCGCCATCATCATGGCGTGACGCGGGTCTTCCAGCTTCAGCGCCGAGGCCCCGTCCGGCATCGACACATAGGTGGTGCCAGAGATCACGGAATGCGGATGGATGTGGCTGGCATGGGTGCCGCCTTCGGGCAGGATGTTGATCCACAGATCCTCCAGCTTCAGCTCTCGCCCGTCGAGATTGAGTTCCAGATCCTGCGCAAAGGCCCCGACATGTGCGTCCAGCGACTTGACCAGATCGGCAAAGATCGGGAACCGCCACGGCAGATCGGTGAGCGACGCATAGGAGGTATAGCCGGGATAGCCGTTTTCCTCGCACCAGTCCTGCCCCGCCTCGTCATCCTCGGCGATGGTGATGCAGGAGGCTTCCATCTCCTGCGGGTCAATCTTGGGGCCGTGCTCGGAGAGCGCAGCCCGGTAAAGGCGGGTCACAAAGAGGGAATCGATCTGGGCCATGGCGCTCTCATAGCGCAAGCGCGGCAGGTTTGGCGAGAGGCCCCGCATTCCGCACGCGGCTCTCGGGATCTATTTTTGCATGGGTGCACACGCCCGACGTGGGCGTGTGCTGTGTCACACAGGGTGACCGGTTATTCGTATTTCGCCATGATTTCGGCCTGCGTGCCGTCGTCAATCATGCTCTGCAGCGCCTCTTGCATACGTGCGACAAGTGCCTGATCGGTCTTGTGGCTACAGGCCACCGACATGGTGGTTGTTGAAATCACCAGCGCCTCTTCGATCTCGGCCCCATCGGCAAGTGCTGCCTCTAGGAACGAACCAGAGGTCGCCATCAGATCAATACGGCCCTGAAGCAGTTTTTTGAGCGTCGCAGATTGCGAGGGTGCGAGATCGATCGCCTCAAACCCTGCCTCCTCCAGCACTCCAACCGTGTAGTCCCCGGTCTGGGTGCCGGTTCGATATCCGCGCGCATCGTCGATTGAGGCCGGAGCGATATCGCTGCCCGCCTTGCGCACCAGAATGGTGCTGTCGCTCGCCAGAGGTTCAACCCACTGAAAGTTCGGGTCGCGCTCTTCGGTGTGCGTGGTGCTGAACACGCAAGTATTGGGGCGACGTTCCGCCTGACCGATGGCGCGTGACCATTGCGTCAGTTCCGCCTCATAGGTGATCCCGGCACGGTTCATCATTTCAAAGACCTGATCCGCCCCGAGGCCGACGATTTCGCCGTCGCGCTCAAAATTCATGGGCGCATAATCCTCGGTCAACAACATGACATCTGCGGCCTGCGCGGCCCCTCCAAGACCAAGGGCAACGGCGGTGGCGACACTGGTTACGAAATTCATGAGGAAGCTCCCTTTTGTTGGTTTCTATTCCGAGCCGGAGTTTATGTGCAGAATCTGAATGAATGGTTCTCAGCCGTTAGCTCTGGGCGGGTCATCAAAAACATAGGCGCAGCCCTCGATCACCATGCCCCGATCCGATGCCATTGGATTCCCCACCAAGAACCAGCGCCAGCCTCCGCGGCCTGAAATCCCGCGGGAGTAGGTGCAGCCATTGGCCAACGTCCAATAGGTGGCATCCTGATACCGATAGGGCGCCTGAGAGATCCGGGTGACCTGCGACGGGTCAGAACTGTCGATAGAAAGAGGCTCTTGTGTGCAGGACATCACAACACTCAGGCTTAGGGCCAAACTGCAAAGCAAAACGCGTCGTATGGGTATCATGATGCAGCCTCATTCAGTCAAAACGCGTGTCATCCACGCAGCAACGACCATAGGAACAATTCATGAACAATTGACCAATTCAGCATGAGATCAGCGTGAATTCACCCACCCGAGCCGATACGAACCGCTGCCATCGCCCCCTCCAGAACAAGGTGATTTTCTTTGGCGGTGCAGCGCCTTAGCATCGCCGCATATCAAACACGCAGAAAGGTCACCGCAATGCTGGAAATTTGGGGGCGCAGATCATCATCAAATGTTCAGGCCTTGATGTGGTGCGTTGAAGAGTTGAACCTTGAAGCGGTGCGCCATGATGCGGGTTTTATCTATGGGGTGACCGACACGGAAAGCTTTGCGAGGATGAACCCAAACCGCACGGTTCCCGTCCTAAAAGATAACGGTGGTGAGGCCTTATGGGAGACGGGCGCAATTCTGCGCTATCTGGCAGACCGCTACGGGCCCTCCTCCTTCTGGCCCAAAGCCCCCGCAGAGCGCGCGCAGGTGGATAAATGGGCAGAATGGGCCAAGCTCAATGTCGCGCTGCAGTTTACGGGGCCGGTCTTTTGGCGGGTTGTCCGCACGCCTGAGGCCGACAAAGACCCGGAGGCCATCGCCTCTGCCCTTCGCGTTCTTCATGCAAATTTATTGATCGCCGAGGAGCACCTGCAGCACAACACTTGGCTTTCTGGCGATAGTTTCACCTTGGCAGACATTCAGATGGGGCATGTGCTCTATCGATATTTTGACATCGATATCGCGCGCCCGAAGCTGCCAAATTTGCGGCGGTATTATGAGCACCTGATGGAACGCCCTGCATATCTAGCGCATGTGGCAATCAGCTATGAGGAACTGCGCGGCGCTCTGCCGGGTTGAACCGCCCGCCCGCAGTGGCCGCCGTATCAAACGAAAAGCCCCCCGCCAGTTGCCTGACGGGGGGCTTAATCAGTTACGGAAAACCGGGATTACCAGTCTTCGCGCACCACGATGCGGGTCTGAACCGGCAGCTTCATGGCTGCGAGGCGCAGAGCTTCGCGGGCGATGTCTTCATTGACGCCGTCAATTTCAAACATCACGCGGCCCGGCTTCACTTTGCACGCCCAGAAGTCCACGGAGCCTTTACCTTTACCCATACGCACTTCGACGGGCTTGGAGGTCACCGGGGTGTCCGGGAAGATACGGATCCAGACACGACCTTGACGTTTCATGTGACGGGTCATTGCACGACGTGCAGCTTCGATCTGACGGGCTGTCACACGCTCGGGTGTCACTGCCTTCAGGCCGTAGGTGCCGAAGTTCAGGTCGGAACCGCCTTTTGCGAGGCCTTTGATCCGGCCTTTGTGCATCTTGCGGAATTTAGTACGCTTTGGCTGAAGCATGTCGCGTTCTCCTTAGCGATCGCCACGACGGTTGCCGCCTGCACCGCGAGGTGCCGGACCGTCCTGGAGTTCCTGAGCCTTGCGATCACGCGCCTGAGGATCATGCTCCATGATCTCACCTTTGAAGATCCAGACCTTGATACCGATGATACCATAGGGGGTGGATGCTTCAGAGTGTGCGTAATCGATGTCTGCGCGCAGGGTGTGCAACGGCACACGACCTTCACGGTACCATTCGGTACGTGCGATTTCTGCACCGCCCAGACGACCAGCGACGTTCACCCGGATACCCAGGGCGCCCATGCGCATGGCGTTCTGCACGGCCCGCTTCATCGCGCGACGGAAGGACACACGGCGCTCCAGCTGCTGAGCGATGGACTCGCCAACGAGCTGTGCGTCGAGTTCCGGCTTGCGAACCTCAACAATGTTCAAGTGCAGCTCGGAGTCGGTCATGGAAGCGATCTTCTTACGAAGAACTTCGATGTCCGCGCCTTTTTTGCCGATGATCACGCCCGGACGCGCGGTGTGAATTGTCACACGGCACTTCTTGTGGGGGCGTTCGATGATCACGCGGGCAACACCGGCCTGCTTGCACTCTTCCTTGATGAACTCACGGATCTTGATGTCCTCGAGGAGGAGATCACCGTAGTCCTTGGTGTCAGCGTACCAGCGGCTGTCCCAGGTGCGGTTGATCTGCAGGCGCATGCCAACCGGATTGACTTTATGTCCCATTAGGCTTGCTCCTCAACTTGACGCACCTTGATGGTGATCTCAGCGAACGGCTTCAGGATCTTGCCGAAGCGACCACGGGCCCGCGGACGACCGCGCTTCATGGTCAGGTTCTTGCCGACCCATGCCTCGGCGACGATCAGTTCATCGACGTCAAGGTTGTGGTTGTTTTCGGCGTTCGCGATGGCGGACTGAAGGCATTTCTTCACGTCCTGCGCGATCCGCTTGTTGGAGAAAGTGAGGTCGGTCAGAGCCTTGTCCACTTTCTTGCCACGGATCATCTGAGCCACCAGGTTCAGTTTCTGCGGGCTGGTGCGAAGCATGCGGATTTTCGCCATTGCTTCGTTGTCTGCCACGCGGCGGGGGTTTTTATCCTTGCCCATGACTTACTTCCGCTTCGCTTTTTTGTCAGCGGCGTGACCATAATAGGTGCGGGTCGGGGAATACTCACCGAACTTCTGACCAATCATGTCTTCCGAGACGTTGACGGGAATGTGCTTCTGGCCGTTGTACACACCAAAGGTCAGACCCACGAACTGGGGCAGAATGGTGGAACGACGGGACCAGATCTTGATCACTTCATTGCGGCCGGACTCGCGCGCTGCTTCGGCTTTTTTCAGCACGTAAGCATCGACGAAGGGGCCTTTCCATACAGAGCGAGTCATAGATTAGCGCCCTTTCTTCTTAGCGTGACGCGAGCGGATGATCAGCTTCTGCGACGCCTTGTTGGTGTTGCGGGTGCGCTTACCCTTGGTCGGCTTACCCCATGGGGTCACCGGGTGACGACCACCGGAGGTCCGACCTTCACCACCACCATGGGGGTGGTCGATCGGGTTCATAACCACACCACGGACGCTCGGACGCTTGCCCTTGTGGCGCATACGACCGGCTTTACCGTAGTTCTGGTTGGAGTTGTCGGGGTTGGACACGGCACCGACGGTGGCCATGCATTCCTGACGGACCAAGCGCAGTTCACCCGAGGACAGGCGGATCTGAGCGTAGCCACCATCACGACCAACGAACTGAGCGTAAGTACCGGCTGCACGGGCGATCTGGCCGCCTTTGCCGGGCTTCATTTCGATGTTGTGAACGATGGTACCGATCGGCATGCCCGAGAACGGCATTGCGTTGCCCGGCTTGATGTCTGCCTTTGCGGAGGCGATGACCTTGTCACCAACTGCCAGACGCTGCGGCGCGAGGATATAAGCCTGCTCGCCGTCGTCATACTTCACCAATGCGATGAAGGCAGTCCGGTTGGGGTCATATTCAATGCGCTCGACGGTCGCGGCGACATCAAATTTATTCCGTTTGAAGTCAACGATCCGGTAAAGACGCTTTGCGCCACCACCACGGCGGCGAGAAGTGATCCGTCCGGTGTTGTTCCGGCCGCCCGATTTGGTCAAACCCTCAGTGAGAGACTTGACCGGACGCCCTTTCCAAAGCTCCGAACGGTCGATCAGAACCAGCCCACGCTGGCCCGGCGTCGTCGGTTTATACGACTTAAGTGCCATGCTTTCTGTCTTCCGTTTAGCGTGCAGTGCCTTAGGTTCTTGTCTTTGGCACCGCTATGTTAAAGCCCCCTGCCTTGGCGCATCCACGCCGGGTTCAGGTGACCAATGAAGGGCCCCGAAGGTCCCTGGGTCGAATGTCCCGACAAAGATAACGGCCCCGGAACGAATCCGAGGCCTGTCAGGATTGGTGCCATGTAGCAGAGGTTGAGGGAGGTGGCAATGGGGATCGAAACCCCAAATGCCCTGCAAGATCTTCCCAGCCCTGCAGAACACCTAATATGCTCCCGCCACTTAACCGCAGCGCAGTTTTGCAAAAAACAAACGCTCATCCTTGCTACTTGCGACCAAACCAATACTTCGAGCCTGCAGGTCGAACGCCCGATCGTAGCCAACCCATTGGCATGAACCCTCACGCCGGACCGCAACTTCCGCAACCTCTACGAATTTAGCGAATGACAGACGGGATGACGCAGCATTCTCGGCCCTTACACCCTTATTCCAACACTCAGCATAGAGACCACTTGGATCACCTGTATACTTATCACAGGAGTTATAATTGTGAACAATCACATCTCCATTCGACAGAGTATACGTCGGCGCCGAGGTGCGACCGAACATATAGATCCCCTCACCAGCATTCAGCTCCAAACTTCCCGGGTGGACTGAACTGATCTTCCCAAAGTCTTTCCAAAAGATATTGAAACCATCGACATTCTGACTCGGCGACTCACTCACAGAAGAGCAAGCAGCCACAACAACAGATAGAACCAACCCGGAAGCAAAAATCCTGAACATATCTAATCTTCCTTTTTTAAACCTGCGCGCCCCCACCGCAAAAGAAGCATCGCATATAGCACACGCAATAGTCGCAGACTTGCATCTTTAGGTCACGTAGGCTTCTTTAACTCTTTTCCGCTTGCCTCCCTTTGAAGACGCGCACGGTAGAAACTACAACGCAAACGTTTCATCCAGAATTCATTCTAGTAAGGCCAATCATGAAACTGGAAATATCCGGAACTGATGAAGAACTACAGCATCTGCTGAACTGCATCCATATAGGGCAACTCTGCCCTGATGAGCGGTTTCTTTTGGTCGGAAACCCTGTTTGGCAGGCGCTCATTGACGCCATTCAAACCCGCTACATCGATCAGGTCGGCGAAGATGCCTATCGTAGCACCTTCACCAGAGACGTCACAGACCCACGTGAAATTGATCTGCTAGCGGGACAGTTGGAGACCATGCTATTGGGCAAAAATTGGCCGCGAGAACGCGCAGAAGCTATTCTGGAGCACATCGCAAGGCCGTGCGTCCTGCCAGCTTCCGCACGAGAGAGAATTTTGGCGCGCTTGGATGAGTTTCTGAGCGAGTAGATCGCACCACGAAAAAGGCCCCCGCTTGCGCAGGGGCCTTTTCAATTCTCAGACAAACAAATCTCAGAGTCCGGTGGACACGTCGATGGTGTTGCCTTCTTCCAGGGTGACGTAGGCTTTTTTCACGTCTTTCCGCTTGCCCAGCTGGCCGCGAAAACGCTTGACCTTACCCTTGGTGACGGTGGTGTTGACCGCTTTGACCTTCACACCAAAGAGAGCCTCAACAGCTTCTTTGATCTGCGGTTTGTTGGAGTCGATTGCCACCTCGAACACCACTGCGCCGTGCTCGGACGCCATGGTGGATTTCTCGGTGATGATCGGCTTGCGGATCACGTCGTAGTGTTCTGCCTTCGCGCTCATTTCAGGCGAGCCTCCAGTGCTTCGACAGCCGACTTCGTGAGCACGAGGGTGTCACGCTTCAGGATGTCATAGACGTTTGCGCCCATCGACGGCAGGATATCCAGACCTTCGATGTTCTTGGCGGCACGAGCGAAGCCTTCGTTGACGGCAGCACCGTCGATGACCAGAGCGCGTTTCCAGCCCAGGTTTGCAACCTGTTTGGCCAGAGCGGCGGTCTTGCCTTCGGCTTCTGCGTTCTCGATCACGACCAGTTCACCCGCTTTTGCTTTGGCGGACAGCGCGTGGCGCAGACCCAGCTTGCGGAATTTCTTGGTCAGATCGTGGCCGTGGCTACGCGGGGTCGGACCCTTGTAGATACCACCTTTGCGGAAGATCGGCGCGTTACGGTCGCCGTGGCGTGCGCCACCGGTGCCTTTTTGGCGGTAGATCTTCTTGGTGGAGTAGGAGGTCTCGGAGCGGGTCTTCACCTTATGGGTGCCGGCCTGCGCGTTGTTGCGCTGCCAACGGACCATACGGTGCAGGATGTCCGCACGCGGCTCCAGGCCGAACAGGTCTTCGGACAGTTCGATGTCGCCCGCTTTGCCGCCGTCCAGTTTGATCACGTCAAGTTTCATGCTTCACCCCCTTCCGCGGGTGCTTCAGCCGCAGCTTCAGCAGCAGTCTTCAGAGCCGCCGGGAACGGCAGACCTTCGGGTGCTTTCTTCTTCACGGCGTCTTTGACGGTGACCCAGCCGGATTTCGGACCAGGAACAGCGCCTTTGATGAAGACCAGACCACGGTCGGCGTCGGTTTTGACAACCTCGAGGTTCTGGGTGGTCACGCGTGCAGCGCCCATGTGACCGGCCATCTTCTTACCTTTGAAGACTTTGCCCGGATCCTGACACTGACCGGTGGAACCGTGGGAACGGTGAGAGATCGACACGCCGTGAGAGGCACGCAGACCGCCGAAGTTCCAGCGCTTCATTGCACCGGCGAAACCTTTACCAATGGAGGTACCGGTGACGTCGACTTTTTGACCTTCCAGGAAGTGCTCGGCGGAGATTTCCGCGCCGACTTCGATCAGGCCATCCGCAGGAACGCGGAATTCAACCAGCTTACGCTTGGGCTCAACTTTGGAGGCCGCGAAGTGACCGCGCATCGCCTTGGAGACGCGCTTTACTTTAGCGGAACCAGCACCGAGCTGAACGGCAGTATAACCGTCTTTGTCTTCGGTACGCTGAGCGACAACCTGCAGGCCATCAAGGGAAAGAACGGTTACAGGGATCTGCTTGCCGTCTTCCATGAACAAGCGGGTCATGCCCACTTTTTTTGCGATAATACCAGAGCGCATATGAATTACCCTCCGATCTTATGACTGCAGCTTGATTTCGACGTCAACGCCAGCAGCCAGGTCGAGCTTCATCAGCGCGTCCACGGTCTGAGGCGTCGGGTCGACGATGTCGAGAAGACGCTTGTGCGTACGGATCTCGAACTGATCGCGGGATTTCTTGTCCACGTGGGGACCACGCAGAACAGTGAATTTCTCGATCTTGTTCGGCAGCGGGATCGGGCCGCGCACTTGTGCGCCGGTCCGCTTGGCAGTGTTGACGATCTCTTGTGTGGACGCATCCAGCACACGATAGTCAAATGCCTTCAGCCGGATACGGATGTTTTGGCTTTGCATCGTATAGCCTTTTAGTCAGGCGTTGGGGTTGAGAGGAAGGTCCCGTGCTCGTCACGCACCCTCATCGAACCCAAAAGGCGGGAATCACCCCGCCCATTTCCCGCAGTGCGGGATGGGGCCTGTTACACCTGTTGCGACAGTGTGGCAAGGGGGAGGAGAGGCTTTATGGATCATCGCAAACTTTCCCTCTCAGAACGGATCAAAACAAAACCCAGAAACACCATGCCAACGCTAAAGCCCAAGAATACAATCTCGCCGATCCAAAGCCACACCACGGCTCGCCCACGCCTGTCAGTGAACACCTCCGCATAGTAAATTTTTCCCTGCAAATCGTACCCCTTGCGCCGAAGGTCGTTGTTGATGCGACGGGCGTCAATATCCCCGTAGTCCGCAAAGCCATGGATACGAACATATGCGGGCCCTCCTTGCTAAGGGGGAACGCGCTAAAAACAGCGTATGACCTCGTTCCCTTATCAACGTCGTAAGAACCCGCCAAGCCAGCGAACCAACCACTGACATCAAACTCGTTGAAAGCACCAACAAAATAGCCGGGATGTAGAAAACGAAGCTGAACAGCTCTCAGTCGCTCGCTATTGCCCTTGATTGCTTTCTCGACGTTATCTTGGAGAGACAGCAGCGCAACCAGCGTTAAACCAACCCCCATGAGCATGAGACCAGCGCCAAATACCAGCTGCGCCATTCTCTTCAGGAATGAGAATGGCATCTTAATCAAATCAGAAACCCAGACATTCAATACTCAACTTTCGACAACGTCCACTGCTCCTCTGAGCAGAACTTTGTAAGTACATCTCCGGTGGATGCGAACGGTAAATCACATAGACTACTGTTCTCGGCTTGGAGAAGCTCACCGCCTCCAGCCCAAGCCCTGTTACGCGCCTGCTTACCTCTTCCGGCGCGCGAGGTTGCGCGTTGCAACCCAAATGGGCGCTGTTTGAGCGTCCTCAAGCCTCTATCTGGCGCGCCAACTCTTGCACTTCCCGCACACATCACGGGGCGGGCCGCCCTCGTAGGTCGCGCCCCCGCCCTTGCCCAATCAGCGCCGCTAAGAGACCTTTTCCTTTGGCAGATCGAGCCAGATCTTGTCACGGCGATAGCCACCACGCACCACCCTGCCCGCGGCAGTCTCCTGCACAAACTCCTGTTCCCAATCGCGAAACCGGTCACGGGAAATCACGATCCCGCCGCTGTCGCGCGCCAGCTTTAGGATATGCGGATCAGCAGGTTCGCCCTTGTGCACCACATGAGACTGCGCAGACCGAAGGCCAAGCCTTTTGGCAAAGCTCGGCCCGTTCAAGTAGCGTCCGGCCACCAGATAGCCTGCGTTCGCGTCGAAGACTACGCAAGGGCGGTAGCCGGCTGTCTCCAACGCCTCGATAGCATCTATCACAGGCTCCAACGATAGAGCCTCACCCTTCCAGTAGAGCAGGTTCGACCCATCAATAATGGCGAGCCTTGCGGCCTGTGTCCCACGGCGACGCAGGAGAAAAACCAGAAGGCCAACTAAAAATGCAAAAAAGAGAAATTCAACCATAGGAGGATTTGCTCTGAAACCACTTTGCAAATCAAGGCGCAAATTTGTCGCCCGCTGACTTTAGCCGCACGACACTTTGAGCCCCGCACGCACTGATCCACCTCGCACCCCAATTGCCGCAATCAATAGAGTTTTTCACTCGTTTTAAACGAATTGCACATATCACACCGACAGACTTCGAAACGGGTCAGATCAGCTACGGGGCGACCGATCATGCAAACTCAGTATATCATCAACGGCACAGAAATCGCAGTTCAGCTCGCAACTGAGGACGCTTACAGTGTGGGCTCAGATGAGGTGTTGTCCACCAAGTTCGACGATATCACCAAACACACCGATTGGTATGACGCTGGCTATACGACGCTGAAGGCTGATGATTTTTACGACCCGGCCACGATCTACAGCGAAACCACAGCGGCAATTATCAAGATCATCACTGAGTTACGCCCAGAAATTGACCTCAGTGGTTTTACACTAGAGCGGTATCACGCTTACGTCGACGATGCGCTCCATGCCGAGGTGATCAAACGTAGCCGACGCCTGTTTCCAGCCGACCTCGGCTTTGATAGCGCCAAGATACTTAAAAATTTTAGCACCTACCTCGGGGTTGATCTGAGCTTTACCAATCCGCAAACGAATACGGATGTTTGGATGATCGCGCGCATCAACAAGCCCAAAAGTCACAACTACAATACGGTTCACAAAGACATTTACGAAGCCTTCGACGAACACGGTTCCGTGCCCAAGATGGTCAATATCTGGATCCCTGTATGTGGCGTGAACGATTGTAGTGGGCTACCGATGGCCCCTGGAAGCCATCTTCTGCCAGAGAGCAAAATCACCCGCACCAAAGCAGGTAGCACGATGAATGCTCAGCGCTACAGTGTTGCAAGTATTCGCGATTGGGGCGGAAACTCCAATCTGGTGCGAGAAAACCCGAAATCTGATGAATTCCTGATTTTCTCCTCCCATCTGATTCATGGCCTCGCCCTGAACAACAACGAAGACGAAACGCGCGTCTCCTTTGAATTCAGACTGTACGAAAAGCTCTGACAACGTGCGCTATGGCAAGATCGGGTTTGGTTGCTGGCAACTGGGCGGGGAACAGACCGTCAACGGGATGCAAAACGGTTGGCACGTGGGTCCTGAGGCGCAACGGATCAAGCTCATCGAAGGCGCAATCTCGAGTGGCATTGATGTATTTGACACGGCGCAAGCCTATGGCGACGGAATAAGTGAAACCCTGCTCGGAACAGCCGTAAGCCGTTCCGGGCGGAGAAACGATCTGCTGATTGTCACAAAACTCTCGCACCTCAACACATTAGCACCGGACGAGATCAATTGGCCAACGTTCCTCTCCTGTCTTGATGATAGCCGCAGGCGGCTCCAGATGGATGCGATCGATGTGGTGTTGCTGCATGCTCCACCGCCAGCGCTGCTCTCCGATAACATCTGGTCGCTGTTTGAGAAGGCGCGGGAGGAGGGCTACATCGGATCTTATGGTGTCAGCCCGCGCAGCTGGGAGGAGCTGCAACATGCGGCTGACATCGGATTTGGCAGCTATCTGCAATGGAACTATTCAGCACTGGAGCGTCGATGCGACGAGCCGTTCTTATCGAGGCTACATCAGCGCGGGCTGAAGTTTATTGGCCGCTCCACCCTGTTTCGGGGCCTGATAACCGAGACCTTCTTTCGCGAAGGTCCGGCCTGCTGCTTTCATGACGCCAGAGACCAGCTACCTCAGGTGCTTCTGACGGAAATCCACGAGAAAATCTCCGCCTTGCGCCCCGTTGCACAGGCTCTTGATCTTACACTCAGCGAGTTTGCCATTGGGGCCACACTGTTAAATGAGCTGTCGCTGTGCAGCCTTGTCGGCATCAGCAAACCAGACCATCTGACCTCTATCATCAAGGTCAGAAACCTCCCGCAGGTCAAGCTCGAAGAGATTCAATCTGCGCTTGAGGCCCTATAGATATCTCAGCGCTAAGGTGGAGCGCCGCTCTATCTCCTAGGGCGAGAGTTTCATCTTTTCCCAAATACCTCGGAGCGAGAGGCGGCGCCTCGCAACAAAAAAGGGCCTCCCGCGAAGGGAGGCCCTTTCTATTGTCACTCGCCGTTTAAATCAGGCGAGGCCCATCGCTTACGCGAGGATTTTGGACACAACGCCCGCGCCAACGGTGCGGCCGCCTTCGCGGATCGCAAAGCGCAGACCGTCTTCCATCGCGATCGGGGCGATCAGTTCAACTTCGAACTTCAGGTTGTCGCCCGGCATCACCATCTCGGTGCCGGCAGGCAGAGTCACGGTGCCGGTCACGTCGGTGGTGCGGAAGTAGAACTGCGGACGGTAGTTCGCAAAGAACGGCGTGTGACGGCCACCTTCTTCTTTGGTCAGAATGTAGGCTTCTGCCTCGAATTTGGTGTGCGGGGTCACGGAGCCCGGCTTACACAGAACCTGACCACGCTCAACCGCTTCACGGTCGATACCACGCAGCAGCGCGCCGATGTTGTCGCCTGCTTCACCACGGTCCAGCAGTTTGCGGAACATTTCCACACCGGTACAGGTGGTGGTGGTGGTGTCTTTGATGCCAACGATCTCGATGTTGTCGCCAACATTGATCACGCCACGCTCAACACGACCGGTCACAACAGTACCACGGCCAGAGATCGAGAACACGTCTTCGATCGGCATCAGGAAGGGCTGGTCAATCGCACGCGCAGGGGTGTCGATGTATTCGTCGACAGCCGCCATCAGCTCTTTGATCTTCTCGGAACCGATTGCGTCGTCACGGCCTTCCATCGCCGCCAGCGCGGAACCTGCGATGATCGGGATATCGTCGCCCGGGTAGTCGTAGGAGGACAGCAGCTCGCGGATTTCCATTTCGACGAGCTCGAGGAGCTCTTCGTCATCAACCTGGTCCACTTTGTTCATGAACACGACCATCTTCGGGATGCCAACCTGGCGGCCCAGCAGGATGTGCTCGCGGGTCTGGGGCATCGGGCCGTCTGCTGCGTTCACAACCAGGATTGCGCCGTCCATCTGCGCCGCACCGGTGATCATGTTTTTCACATAGTCAGCGTGGCCGGGGCAGTCGACGTGTGCGTAGTGACGCGCGTCGGTTTCATATTCCACGTGGGCGGTGGAGATGGTGATACCGCGTGCTTTTTCTTCCGGTGCGCCGTCGATCTGGTCGTATGCGCGGAAGTCGCCGAAGTATTTGGTGATTGCTGCGGTCAGCGTGGTTTTACCGTGGTCAACGTGGCCGATAGTGCCGATGTTGACGTGCGGCTTATTACGTTCAAACTTTTCCTTAGCCATGATGGCCTCCTTTTAGCTTTGGGAGGGAGCGCCGGCCGCGGCACTCCCCCAAATCGTCACGCTTACGCGTATTTCGCCTGGATCTCGTCAGAGATGTTCTGCGGGACCGGATCGTAATGCGAGAACTGCATCGTGAACTGCGCGCGGCCCGAGGACATGGAGCGCAGGGTGTTGATGTAGCCAAACATGTTCGCGAGCGGCACGTTTGCGTCGATCGCAATTGCGTTGCCGCGAGGCTCCTGACCGGACACCTGACCGCGACGGGAGGTCAGATCGCCGATGATACCGCCGGTGTATTCTTCCGGGGTGATCACTTCGACTTTCATGATCGGCTCGAGCAGTTTCGCGCCAGCTTTGCGCATGCCTTCACGCATACACATACGGGCTGCGATCTCAAACGCCAGAACGCTGGAGTCAACGTCGTGGAACTTACCGTCGATCAGGGCAACCTTGAAGTCGATCACGGGGAAGCCAGCGAGCGGGCCGCTGTCCATGACCGAGTTGATGCCTTTTTCAACACCGGGGATGTATTCCTTGGGAACCGAGCCGCCAACGATGCGGGACTCGAAGGAATAGCCTTCACCAGCTTCTGTCGGCGAGATGATCATCTTCACCTCAGCGAACTGACCCGAACCACCCGACTGTTTCTTGTGGGTGTAGGTGTGCTCGACCTCGTGACCAATGGTCTCGCGGTAGGCAACCTGCGGGGCACCGATGTTGGCTTCGACTTTGAACTCGCGCTTCAGACGGTCCACCAGGATGTCCAGGTGAAGTTCGCCCATGCCCTTCATGATGGTCTGACCGGACTCGAGGTCGGTTTCGACGCGGAAGGACGGGTCTTCGGCAGCAAGACGTGCCAGACCCTGGGACATTTTTTCCTGGTCGCCCTTGGTTTTGGGCTCCACGGCGATCTCGATAACCGGATCCGGGAAGGTCATGGTTTCCAGAACCACCGGCTCCTTGGCGTCGCAGAGGGTGTCACCGGTGGTGGTGTCCTTAAGACCCGCCAGTGCGATGATGTCGCCTGCAAACGCTTCTTCGATCTCCTCGCGGTTGTTGGAGTGCATCATCATCATACGACCGATGCGCTCTTTCTTACCTTTGGTGGAGTTCAGGATGGAGTCGCCCTTGTTCAGCACGCCGGAGTAGATCCGGGTGAAGGTCAGGGAGCCAACGAAGGGGTCGTTCATGATTTTGAACGCAAGACCGGAGAAGGCCATGTCATCGTCAGCACGACGCGCGATGTTACGAACTTCTTCTTCGTCGCCCGGCTTAAAGCCCATGTAATCAACAACGTCGAGCGGGCTCGGCAGGTAGTCGATCACAGCGTTAAGCAGCGGCTGAACACCTTTGTTCTTGAACGCAGAACCGCCCAGAACCGGAACGAAGGAGAGCGACAGCGTACCTTTACGCAGCAGGCTGCGCAGGGTCGCGACGTCGGGCTCTGCGCCGTCCATCAGGTAGTTTTCCATCGCGTCGTCGTCCATTTCGACGGCCGCTTCGATCATCTTGCCGCGCCATTCGTCAGCCATGTCTTTCAGGCTGTCGCGAATGTCGACCTGAATCCAGGACGCGCCGAGGTCTTCACCCTGCCACAGCCACTCTTTCATGGTGACCAGGTCGATGAGGCCTTCGAGCTCGTTCTCGGCGCCGATCGGAATACCAACCGGAACCGCGCGGGCGCCGGTGCGGTCTTCGATCATGCGAACGCAGTTGAAGAAGTCCGCGCCGATCTTGTCCATCTTGTTGACGAACACCATACGCGGAACCTTGTAGCGGTCAGCCTGACGCCACACGGTTTCGGTTTGGGGCTCAACACCAGCGTTGGCGTCGAGAACACAGACTGCACCGTCGAGAACCGCCAGCGAGCGCTCAACTTCGATGGTGAAGTCAACGTGGCCGGGGGTGTCGATGATGTTCAGACGGTGCTTCGGAGTGTCAGCGGTTTCGCCGTCTTCGGTGCGTTCCCAGAAGGTGGTGGTCGCAGCCGAAGTAATGGTGATGCCGCGTTCCTGCTCCTGCTCCATCCAGTCCATGGTGGCTGCACCGTCGTGCACCTCACCGATGTTGTGGGATTTGCCGGTGTAGAACAGGATACGCTCGGAGCAGGTGGTTTTACCTGCATCGATGTGCGCCATGATACCGAAGTTACGGTAGCGGTCTAGCGGATAGTCGCGTGCCATATTGGATCAGCCTCTGAAGAGTTACCAGCGATAGTGCGAGAAGGCTTTGTTTGCCTCTGCCATCTTGTGAGTGTCTTCGCGCTTCTTAACGGCAGTACCCCGGCTTTGTACAGCATCGAGGAGTTCACCGGCGAGGCGTTCTTCCATTGTGTTCTCGTTGCGGCCGCGCGCAGCGGTGATCAGCCAGCGGATTGCCAGCGCTTCACGACGCTCGGGGCGCACTTCGACGGGAACCTGGTAGGTTGCACCACCCACACGACGCGAACGGACCTCAACGGAGGGTTTCACGTTGTCGAGAGCTTCGTGGAACACTTCCACGGGCGCGCGCTTGATTTTCGATTCAACGCGATCAAACGCGTTGTAAACGATGCGCTCTGCGACCGATTTTTTACCATCGATCATCAGGTTGTTCATGAATTTGGTGAGAACGCGGTCGCCGAACTTGGCGTCGGGCAGAACTTCGCGTTTTTCAGCAGCGTGACGACGGGACATCTATGCTTATCCTTCTTCTTACTTAGGACGCTTCGCGCCATACTTGGAGCGACGCTGCTTACGGTCTTTGACACCTTGGGTATCCAGAACACCACGCAGGATGTGGTAACGGACACCCGGAAGGTCTTTTACACGGCCGCCACGGATCAGAACCACGGAGTGTTCCTGAAGGTTGTGGGATTCACCGGGGATGTAGGAGATCACTTCGAAACCGTTGGTCAGGCGAACCTTCGCAACTTTCCGCATAGCGGAGTTCGGTTTCTTAGGTGTGGTGGTGTAGACGCGAGTACAAACGCCGCGCTTTTGCGGGCACTGCTCCAGGTGCATGGACTTGGAGCGTTTTACTTTCGGCTGACGCGGCTTGCGGATCAGCTGTTGGATCGTTGGCATTCCGGTTATTCCCCGTTTTGCAACACTATGTCATGCACGGCACGCGCCGTGCGGCGAGATCTTCAGCAGCGTCTGCGCAAACGCAAAAACCGCAAACGTTCCCATTCCGAGGTGAACGTCGCGGTGGGTTTACAGAGGGTCCGGGTGAAAAAAGTGCCCTGACCTTGAGCCACTACAGATATGAGTTCGGCGTAAGAGGGACTTCTCCCCCATGCCGGATAGCGCGCGTATATTGAGAGTCGCAGAGCTTGTCAACACATGCCCCTGCTTGCAGACCTTGTCCGGCCGGGTTCGGCCCGCCATAGTCGCGCATGTTTATTCATGAGGATTTTTAGTGATGCAAGTCATCGGGCTTTGTCGATTTTCCTATCCTGCCATCGGCGGCTTTCAAGTAGAGCACGACAGCATCGAGGAGCGCATCGCTTTCCTCTACGGCGAAGCC
Organism: Tritonibacter mobilis F1926; assembly: GCF_000376545.2. Taxonomy (NCBI): domain Bacteria; kingdom Pseudomonadati; phylum Pseudomonadota; class Alphaproteobacteria; order Rhodobacterales; family Paracoccaceae; genus Tritonibacter; species Tritonibacter mobilis. The sequence continues at coordinate 199,280 of NZ_CP015230.1, read as the reverse complement.
CGCCTCGAAGAGCGCTTTCGTCTGTTTGAAACGGTCGCCCTGCCCTGTCTGCGCGCGCAGACAGATCCCGATTTCGATCTGATCGTCGTCATTGGTGACAGCCTGCCCGCCCATCACGAGGCGCGTCTTCGTGACCTCGTCGCGGGGATGCCGCAGGTGCGGATTGAAAAACACCCCCCAATGCCCCAGCGCGCGGTCATGAAGGACATTCTGAACAAGGCGCGCCGCGATCCGGACAAACCTTGCCTCCAGTTTCGATATGATGATGACGATGCAGTCTCGGTCGATTTCATCGAGCGGTTGCGCGGCACCATTTCAGACTGCCCCGGACTGGTCGCGCGTCATCGCAGCGTGGCGGTCGATTTCAATATGGGCTATGCGGCGGAGTTCGGGGCGAATGGGATTTCTGCGGCGGAAATTCACCGTCCCTATTTTGTCGCGGGTCTTGGCATGTATGTGCGTGGCGGCACTAAGCTCACCATCATGAATTTCGCCCATGAGAAGATCCTGCGCTTTATGCCCACCATCACGCTGTCGGATGCGCCGATGTTTGTGCGTGGGCTGCATTCTTCCAATGACTCCCGGCAAAAACGCGTGAAGCCCATCCCCGTGACGCCGCTCACGGTCGCGCAGGTCGCAGAGTTCGAGGCACGCTTTGCCATATCCGAGGCAGATGTGCGTCAGGTGTTTTCGGCCACCTGACGTTCGCGCAGCAACGTGAACAGGCCCGCCGCCACCACGATGCCAGCCCCCAAGAGCGTAAGACCGGAGGGAAATTCACCAAACACCAGCCAGCCGAGCAGCAACGCCCAGACGAGCCCGGTGTAGCGCAGCGGTGCTACCGCAGAGACTTCACCGACACGAATGGTCATCACCGCACAAAGATAGGCCAGCAAGATCAGCACGGCGGTGGCAGACAGCAAGAGCCACTCGCGCCCGCCCACCGGCTGCCAGCTCTCGCCAAAACCCAAACCAAGGCCAAACAGCATCACCGAAAACGCCGATAGAAATGTCACGGTGAGCGAGGGCACGGCCGGTGACATCTGCCGTGTTACCAGATCCCTGAGCGTCAGCAGCGCAACGGCCAGCAGCGCGTATATCGTCGCGGGACCAAAATCCGCACCACCGGGGCGCACAATCAGCAGCATACCGACAAACCCAAGTGCGATGGCAAGGCTCCGCCGCCAGCCGACCGTTTCCCCGAGGAACAACGCCGCGCAGAGCGTCACGGTCAGCGGCAGCATTTGCAGCACCGCCGTGATATTCGCCAGTGGCATCTGCAACAGTGCGGACAGAAAGAAATAGGTCACAGCCATTTCGGTCGCGCATCGCGCCAGAACCAGCCCCCAGTCACGACGCGAGAGATCAAAGCGCAAGGCACCCATTGCGCGTGCGAGACACAGCAGCAGAACGCTCGCCATCACGCCCCGCACAGTCACGATCTGCCACAAAGGCACGGTTTCCCCCACCAGTTTGACCAATGTGTCGTTGATGGTGAAGAACGCCATGCTGCCCAGCATCAGGAGCGCGCCTTTCTGGTTCGGGCTCAACGATCCTGTCATGTCAGATCGCCTTAAGCGCATGAAGGCTCATGCCAAAATGGGCCTGCAGATCTGCATCAATCTCGGCCTCGGTCTGCCGCGCCGTCAGTCCCATCATTGCCGGGGTGGAATGGTTGTCACCGTGGACCGTCCGCAAAAAGGATGGAACGGCAATATCCGAAAACAGCGGATAATGCTGGGCAAACTTGCGGTGATTGTAGCGATAGGGATTGCCCTTGCCCGACACAGGCCGCACCAACGCGGTGCCCGCCGAGAGCGGCGCCCGTTCGCAACTGTCCACCACGACGGGCGGCTGGCCTTCTTCGCGAACAAGATAAATGCCGCGATTAAAGGCGATGGCAAAAGGTGTCTCGGCGCTTGCCTGCAAGGGGAGAAGCCCCGCAGCCAGCCGCTTGCATCGGGCCACATAGCCGCCGTCCAATGCATCGTCATCATCAAGGCGAAACAGGATACGGTGGCTTTCGCCCTGTTCCGGAATTGCAGCATAAGCCTCTTTCAGGATTTGAAAGTGGTTCTCCGGCGCAAACTGCAACAGCCGCATATGATCGTGCGGCGCAAGCAACTCTTGTAGGCGTTTCAACACCGGTTGCGGCAGACGATCAGAGGTCGCAACCAACAAATGGAAATCGGCGTCCCCCTGCCGCACCAAGGAAGGCAGGCACAGCTTTTCAAACAGGTGCAGCCGCAGTGCCATGCGGTCGGGTGCAAAAATCGCCTCAGCCGCGGCGTCCAGATCCGGGTAGCGGTCTGCATTGAAGGTCGGTGTCAGCAGCGAGAAGCGGATCACGCCGACCATATTGAATGTTGCCGCCATCGCGTCGTCTCTCTCCCGGCTTTGACAACCAACAGAAACCACGCCCTCGCCCGCTTGCCAAGAGGCTTGGTGCACCGCTGCCCGGCCCCGCGCGCGCAACGAAAAAGCCCCGCGTCACGGTGGACGCGGGGCTTTCTCAATTCAGCAACAAGCCGTCGAGCTTAGTCGCGGCTTTCCGGGGTTTCCACGAGGAAATCCGCATCCGCAACATCATCCGCCATCGGCGCTGCAAGGGCTGCCGCCGCTTCGGCCTCTTCGCGACGGGCCTCAAGGACCACATTGTCGCGCGAGGATGCGATGTGGCGCACCTGCTGGGTTGCACCACCGGTGCCCGCCGGGATCAGACGACCGACGATGACGTTTTCCTTCAGGCCGACCAGCTTGTCCTTCTTACCTTGCACAGAAGCCTCGGTGAGGACTCGTGTGGTCTCCTGGAAGGAGGCCGCGGAGATGAAGGAGCGGGTCTGCAACGACGCCTTGGTGATACCAAGAAGGATCGGCTCGCCTTGTGCCGGGCGCTTGCCGCGGCTGAGCGCCTTCTCGTTTGCCGCGTCGAACTCCTGCTTGTCGACGTGTTCGCCCTTGAGGAGCGTGGTCTCGCCGGAGTCGGAGATCTCCCACTTTTGCAGCATCTGGCGAACGATCACCTCGATGTGCTTGTCGTTGATCTTCACACCCTGCAGGCGATAAACGTCCTGCACTTCGTCGATCATGTAGTTCGCCAGAGCCTCGACACCCATGATGGACAGGATGTCATGCGGCGCCGGGTTGCCGTCCATGATGTAGTCGCCTTTTTGAACGAAGTCGCCTTCGACAACCGGGATGTGCTTGCCCTTGGGCACCATGTATTCCACGGCCTCCATGGACTCATCTGCCGGCTCGATGGAGATGCGACGCTTGTTCTTGTAGTCGCGACCAAAGCGCACGTAACCATCGATTTCGGCGATGATCGCGTGATCTTTCGGACGACGCGCCTCGAAGAGTTCGGCCACACGCGGCAGACCACCGGTAATGTCCTTCGTCTTCGCACCTTCACGCGGGATACGCGCAACAACGTCACCGGCTTCGATCTTCTGACCGTCTTCACAGGACAGGATCGCATCCACGGACATTGGATAGGTCAGCGGGTTGCCAAGGGAATTGCGGACCGGTTCGCCATCATCACCCACAAGGATGATTTCCGGCTTCAGGTCAGAGCCCTTCGGTGCCGCACGCCAGTCGATCACGATCTTCTGGGTCATGCCGGTGGCATCGTCGGTTTCTTCGCGCACGGCCAGACCGGACACGAGGTCCACGTACTTCGCAGTACCCGGCTTTTCGGCGATGATCGGCAGGGTATAGGGGTCCCACTCGAACAGTTTGTCGCCGCGCTTGACCTGCTGGCCTTCCTTGACGAACAGCTTGGTGCCGTAGCCCAGCTTGTGGCTGGAGCGCTCTTCACCGTGCTCGTCTTGAATGATCAGCTTCATGTTCCGGCCAATGGTCAGAACTTCGCCGTTGGCGTTGGTGAGCGTGTTCGTGTTCTCGAACACGATCTTGCCCTCTTGGGACGCCTCAAGGAAGGACTGCTGACCACCCTGTGCCACGCCGCCGATGTGGAAGGTCCGCATCGTCAGCTGTGTACCGGGTTCACCGATCGACTGCGCCGCGATGATGCCGACGGCCTCACCGGAGTTGACCATGGTACCGCGCGCAAGGTCACGGCCATAGCACATGGCGCAGACGCCCTCTTCGCTTTCACAGGTCAGCGGGCTGCGGATGCGCATGGACTGAACACCGGCTTCCTCGATCGCGTCCGCCATGCGTTCGTCGATCAACTGACCAGCGGCGACCACGATCTCTTCGGTGCCCGGACGTTTGACATCATCCGCGGCAACACGACCCAGAATACGCTCGCCGAGGGAGGCCACAACCTCACCATCATTGACCGCAGTCTCTGCAGTGATCGCACGTTCGGTACCACAGTCGTGCTCACGCACGATGCAATCCTGCGCCACGTCCACAAGACGACGGGTCAGGTAACCGGAGTTCGCAGTCTTAAGCGCCGTATCCGACAGACCCTTACGGGCACCGTGGGTGGAGTTGAAGTACTCCAGAACGGTCAGGCCTTCTTTAAAGTTCGAGATAACCGGGGTCTCGATGATGTCGCCGTTCGGCTTTGCCATCAGACCACGCATCCCGCCCAGCTGACGCATCTGCGTCACGGAGCCACGCGCACCGGAGTGGGCCATCATGTAGACCGAGTTCGGTTCCATGTCGGAGCCGTCTTCTGCCTTTTTGACCGCCGAAATGGTGGACATCATGGCTTCGGTGAGCTTGTCGTTACACTTCGACCAGGCATCCACGACCTTGTTGTACTTTTCGCCCTGAGTGATCAGGCCGTCCATGTACTGCTGTTCAAAGTCTTTAACCTGATCGCGGGTGTCGTCGACGATGGTCCACTTGGAATCCGGGATCACCATGTCGTCCTTACCGAACGAGATGCCCGCCTTGAACGCCTCGCGGAAGCCCATGGTCATGATCTGGTCACAGAAGATCACGGACTCTTTCTGACCGCAGTAGCGGTAGACGGTGTCGATGACCTGCTGAACTTCACGTTTGCGCAGCAGACGGTTCACCAGTTCAAACGGTGCCTTGGCGTTTTTCGGCAGCAACGCACCAAGACGGGCACGGCCCGGAGTGGTCTCAAAGCGTTGGAAGACCTCGTTGCCCTCTTCGTCGATCTGCGGAACCCGAACGGTGACTTTGGAGTGCAGATGCACAACACCAGCGTCCAGCGCGTGCTGAACTTCATCGAGGTTACCAAAGACCATGCCCTCGCCCTTCATGCCTTCACGCGCCAGCGTGAGGTAGTAAAGGCCAAGAATCATATCCTGCGAGGGAACGATGATCGGCGCGCCGTTTGCAGGCGACAGAACGTTGTTCGTGGACATCATCAGGACGCGCGCTTCCAACTGGGCCTCAAGGCTCAGCGGGACGTGCACAGCCATCTGATCACCGTCGAAGTCCGCGTTGAACGCCGAACAGACCAGCGGGTGCAGCTGGATCGCTTTACCTTCGATCAGCGTGGGTTCGAACGCCTGAATACCAAGACGGTGCAGCGTCGGTGCGCGGTTCAGCATCACCGGGTGCTCGCGGATCACCTCATCGAGGATGTCCCAAACTTCGGGACGCTCTTTTTCAACGAGCTTCTTCGCCTGCTTCACGGTGGAGGACAGACCTTTGGCCTCCAGACGCGAGTAGATGAAGGGCTTGAAGAGTTCGAGCGCCATCTTCTTGGGCAAGCCGCACTGGTGCAACTTCAGCTCGGGGCCGGTCACAATGACCGAACGACCGGAGAAGTCGACGCGTTTACCCAAAAGGTTCTGACGGAAGCGACCCTGCTTACCTTTCAGCATGTCGGAGAGCGACTTCAGCGGGCGTTTGTTGGCACCGGTGATGACGCGACCACGACGGCCGTTGTCGAACAGAGCATCAACGGATTCCTGCAGCATCCGCTTTTCGTTGCGGACGATGATGTCAGGCGCGCGCAGCTCGATCAGACGCTTCAGACGGTTGTTCCGGTTGATCACCCGACGATAGAGGTCGTTAAGGTCGGAGGTCGCAAAACGGCCCCCATCCAGCGGAACCAGCGGACGCAGTTCCGGCGGAATGACCGGGATCACGGTCATGATCATCCACTCAGGACGGTTGCCCGACTCGAGGAAGGATTCGACGACTTTCAAACGCTTGATGATCTTCTTGGGCTTCAGTTCGCCGGTGGCCTCGGCCAGTTCGGCGCGCAGGTGCTCGGCTTCTGCCTCAAGATCGATCGCCGCCAGCATTTCGCGGATCGCTTCGGCACCGATATTGGCGGTGAAAGCGTCCATGCCATAGGCATCTTGCGCGTCCATGTACTCTTCTTCGGTCATCATCTGGCCGTATTGCAGGTCGGTGAGACCCGGCTCGATGACAACGTAGTTTTCGAAGTAGAGCACGCGTTCCAGATCACGCAGGGTCATGTCCAGCATGAGGCCGATCCGGCTGGGGAGCGACTTCAGGAACCAGATATGCGCAACGGGGGCGGCCAGTTCGATGTGGCCCATGCGCTCGCGGCGCACTTTTTGAAGGGTAACTTCAACACCACATTTCTCGCAGACAACGCCGCGATACTTCATGCGCTTATATTTGCCGCAGAGACATTCGTAGTCTTTGATCGGACCAAAGATACGCGCGCAGAACAGGCCGTCACGCTCGGGCTTGAACGTACGGTAGTTGATGGTTTCCGGCTTTTTGATCTCGCCGTAGGACCACGAGAGGATCCGTTCCGGGCTGGCCAGCGACACCTTGATCTCGTCAAAGACCTTCGGCGGGGTCAGCGGGTTGAACGGGTTATTGGTGATTTCCTGGTTCATTTTGATACCTCAAATCTTGCGGAAGGGGGGACGTGGGGTGAGGGGAAGCCCCCTCACTCCTCAACCTCCGCATCCAGGAGTTCCATGTTCAGGCCGAGGCCGCGGACTTCTTTAACCAGAACGTTGAACGATTCCGGTACGCCCGCTTCAAAGTTGTCCTCGCCCTTGACGATCGACTCATAGACCTTGGTCCGGCCTGCGACGTCATCCGACTTCACGGTGAGCATCTCTTGCAGGGTGTAGGCGGCGCCGTAAGCTTCCAGAGCCCAGACCTCCATCTCACCAAAGCGCTGACCACCAAACTGCGCCTTACCACCGAGCGGCTGCTGGGTAACCAGCGAGTACGGACCGGTGGAACGGGCGTGGATTTTGTCGTCCACGAGGTGATGCAGCTTCAAGAGATACTTGATGCCCACGGTCACCGGACGTGCGAACTGCTCACCCGTGCGGCCGTCGAACAGGATCGACTGACCGGACTGGTCAAAGCCCGCGCGCACCAGCGCATCGTTGACGTCATCTTCTTTCGCACCGTCAAAGACCGGCGTTGCGATCGGCACACCACGGGTCACGTTACCTGCGGCCTCGATGAGCTGGGTTTCGTCCATGGAAGAGATACCCTCTTCATAGACATTCTCACCATAGGCTTCGCGCATCGCATCACGCACAGGGGTCAGATCGCCAGTGCGGCGATAGTCCTGCAGTGCGTCGTCGATTTTCAGACCCAGACCGCGTGCGGCCCAACCCATGTGAGTTTCAAGGATCTGACCAACGTTCATGCGCGACGGCACGCCGAGCGGGTTAAGGCAGAAGTCTACCGGGGTACCATCTGCGAGGAACGGCATGTCCTCCATCGGCACCACGCGGGAGATAACACCTTTGTTCCCGTGACGACCGGCCATCTTATCGCCCGGCTGCAGCTTACGCTTCACGGCGATGAAGACTTTGACCATCTTCATCACACCCGGGGGCAGATCGTCGCCGCGACGGACCTTCTCGACCTTGTCCTCGAAACGGGCGTCCAGAGCACGTTTTTGCGCTTCGTACTGCTCGTTCAGAGCCTCAAGGATCTGAGCGTCCTGCTCTTCTTCCAGAGCAAGCATCCACCACTGACCACGGGTCAGCTGGTTGTCCAGCAGATCCTCGTCGATGACGGTGTTGCCGCGCACGCCTTTGGGGCCTTTGACGGCAGTTTTGCCGAGCAGCAGGTCCCGCAAACGGGCGTAGATGTTGCGGTCCAGAATGCCGAGTTCGTCGTCCCGGTCACGGGCCAGACGTTCGACTTCTTCACGCTCGATCTGCAGCGCACGTTCGTCTTTTTCGACGCCGTGACGGTTGAAGACGCGGACCTCAACAACGGTACCGTAGTCGCCCGGCTTCACGCGCAGCGAGGTGTCGCGCACGTCGGAGGCTTTCTCACCAAAGATGGCGCGCAGCAGTTTTTCTTCCGGCGTCATCGGGCTTTCGCCCTTCGGTGTGATCTTACCCACGAGGATATCGCCCGGCTCTACATCGGCACCGATGTAGACGATGCCCGCCTCGTCGAGGTTGCGCAGGGCTTCCTCACCGACGTTCGGGATGTCGCGGGTGATTTCTTCCGGCCCAAGCTTGGTGTCACGGGCGGCGACTTCGAATTCCTCGATATGAATCGAGGTGAAGACGTCGTCACGCGCGATACGCTCGGAGATCAGGATGGAGTCCTCATAGTTGTAACCGTTCCACGGCATAAACGCGACAACCACGTTTTTACCGAGGGCCAGTTCACCCATATCGGTGGAGGGACCATCTGCGATCACTTCGCCCTTCTCGACCGTCTGACCCACTTTCACCAGCGGACGCTGGTTGATGCAGGTGTTCTGGTTCGAGCGCTGGAATTTGCGCATGCGGTAGATGTCCACGCCTGCGTCGCCCAGCTCCAGATCGGAGGTGGCCCGAATAACGATACGCTGAGCGTCGATCTGGTCGATCACGCCTGCGCGCTTCGCCATGATCGCCGCGCCAGAGTCGCGCGCCACGATTTCCTCGATACCGGTACCAACCAGCGGCGCTTCAGCGCGCAGCAGCGGAACCGCCTGACGTTGCATGTTCGAACCCATCAGAGCGCGGTTAGCATCGTCGTTTTCAAGGAACGGAATGAGCGAGGCCGCAACCGATACCAACTGCTTGGGCGAAACGTCGATCAGATCAACGCTCTCGTTCGGGGCCAGCGTGTAGTCGCCCGACTGACGGGTGGACACGAGGTCGTTCACAAAGCGGTTGTCTTCATCGAGGTTGGCGTTCGCCTGCGCCACGGTGTGACGCATTTCCTCGGTGGCAGACATGTAGTGAACCTCATCGGTCACCTGACCGTTGTTCACCACACGGTATGGAGTTTCGATGAAGCCGTATTTGTTCACGCGGGCAAAGGTCGCCAGCGAGTTGATCAGACCAATGTTCGGACCTTCCGGCGTTTCAATCGGACACATCCGGCCATAGTGGGTCGGGTGAACGTCGCGCACCTCAAAGCCAGCACGCTCGCGGGTCAGACCACCGGGGCCAAGCGCCGAGAGACGGCGTTTGTGGGTGACTTCCGACAGCGGGTTCGTTTGGTCCATGAACTGCGACAGCTGCGAAGAGCCGAAGAATTCGCGCACAGCCGCGGCGGCAGGCTTGGCGTTAATCAGGTCCTGCGGCATCACGGTGTCGATCTCGACAGAGGACATACGCTCTTTGATCGCGCGCTCCATGCGCAACAGACCAACGCGGTACTGGTTCTCCATCAGTTCGCCAACGGAGCGAACACGACGGTTGCCGAGGTGGTCGATGTCGTCGATGTCGCCCTTACCATCGCGCAGTTCCACCAGCGCCTTGATGCAGGCGACGATGTCTTCTTTGCGCAGGGTACGCTGGGTGTCTTCTGCATCCAGAGCCAGACGCATGTTCATCTTCACGCGGCCAACGGCAGAGAGATCATAGCGCTCGCTGTCGAAGAACAGGGTGTCAAACAGCGCGGACGCGGCTTCGACGGTGGGCGGCTCGCCCGGACGCATCACGCGGTAGATGTCCATGAGCGCGGTGTCGCGACCCATGTTCTTGTCTGCCGCCATGGTGTTACGCATGTAGGGGCCAACGTTGATGTTGTCGATGTCCAGAACCGGAATGTCGGTAATACCCGCATCCAGCAGTTCTTTGACGGACCCGCCAATGATTTCGCCGCCTTTGTCATACTCAAGGGTCAGCTCATCGCCAGCCTCGACGTAAATCGCGCCGTTTTCTTCGTTGATGATATCCTTAGCAACATATTTGCCAACGATATGCTCGAAGGGCACCAGAAGCTCGGTGATGGTGCCTTCGTCGATCATCTTCTTGACCGCGCGTGGGGTCACTTTCTTGCCCGCTTCGCAGATGATTTCGCCCGTGGCGGCATCTACGAGGTCATAGGTCGGACGGGTGCCGCGCACACGTTCGGGGAAGAAGGGGGTGATCCAGCCGCGCGACTTCTCAAGCTTGAAGTCGACGGTGTTGTAATAGGCATCCATGATGCCTTCCTGGTCGAGACCCAGCGCATAAAGAAGCGTGGTCACCGGCAGTTTGCGGCGACGGTCGATGCGGGCAAAGACGATGTCTTTGGCGTCGAACTCAAAGTCGAGCCAGGAGCCGCGATACGGGATGATGCGGCAAGCAAACAGCAGTTTACCGGAAGAATGGGTTTTGCCCTTGTCGTGGTCAAAGAACACACCCGGTGAGCGGTGCATCTGAGACACGATCACACGTTCGGTGCCGTTCACGATGAACGTACCGTTCGGGGTCATCAGGGGCATATCGCCCATAAAGACATCTTGTTCCTTGATGTCTTTTACCGATTTCGCACCGGTGTCCTCGTCGACATCAAACACGATCAGACGCAGCGTGACCTTCAGCGGTGCCGAATAGGTCATGTCGCGCTGCATACATTCGTCGACGTCGTACTTGGGACGCTCAAGCGCGTAGTTCACGAACTCCAGAACGGAGGTTTCGTTGAAATCCTTGATCGGGAAAACCGATTGGAACACGCCTTTGATGCCTTCGCCGTCAAGCGGCTGAGGTTCATCGCCGGAGCGCAGGAAAAGATCATAAGAAGATTTTTGAACCTCAATGAGGTTCGGCATATCCAGCACTTCGCGGATCTTGCCGTAATATTTGCGAAGACGTTTCTGGCCAAGGAACGTTTGAGCCATGTCAGAGTTCACCTTTCAGAGTTCTCAACAAACAAGGCAGCCGCCGGGCCCCGGCACCTCATCCGTCAGAGACAGCGTGGTCTGGATCAATTCATGGCCACCGTCCCGAATGGCGACCTCCCGATCCAACGAACCTCGCCTGAAAAAAGGGCCACCACACATAGGTGAAAAGGCCCCTTTCTGAGACAGGTTCAGCTGGACCCGGGTTTCCCCGGATCCAGCCAAATGATTTGAGGCCTATAGAGCAGAAGTTCCAGCAGGAAATCCAGCCCGAATGTCCTCTATCGAAGGGCTTAAGCCAGCTCGACTTCGGCGCCAGCTGCTTCCAGCTTGCCTTTGATGTCTTCGGCTTCGTCTTTGGAAACGCCTTCTTTGATCTTGCCGCCGGCTTCGACCAGTTCTTTCGCTTCTTTGAGGCCCAGGCCGGTGATGCCGCGGACTTCTTTGATGACGTTGATTTTGGATGCGCCGGCGTTCTTCAGAACGACGTCGAATTCGGTTTTCTCTTCCTCAGCAGCTGCTTCACCGCCTGCAGGACCAGCCATCATCACTGCGCCGCCAGCTGCGGGCTCGATGCCGTACTCGTCTTTGAGGATGGTTTTCAGTTCTTGTGCTTCCAGCAGGGTCAGACCAACGATGCTTTCCGCGAGTGCTTTCAGATCAGCCATTGTATTAGCTCTTTCCGTTTACAGATGTGTGTTCCAACGTGGGTAATGTCACCCTACGCCAGTCATTAAGTGCCAACCGCTTACGCAGCTTCCGCCTTCTCTTCGATGGTCGAAAGAATGCTTGCGATGTTGCTTGCAGGTGCGCCAATTGCGCCGGCGATGTTGGAGGCCGGTGCGCCGATGCAGCCAACGATGGAAGCAATAAGCTCCTCGCGGGACGGCATTTTCGACACGGCTTCAACGCCTGCGCGGTCAAGAGCGTTCTCGCCCATTGCACCGCCAAGGATTTCGAACTTCTTGTTCTCCTTGGCGAAGTCCTCGGCCACCTTGGCTGCTGCCACGGGGTCCTCGGAATAGGTCAGAACGGTCATCCCTGTCAGCAGGTCAGCCATGTTTTCACACGGTTTACCCTCGAGGGCGATTTTGGCGAGCCTGTTTTTGGCAACACGCACGGAGCCGCCCGCGTCACGAGCACGTGCGCGAAGGTCCTGCATCTCGGCAACTGTCAGACCGGTGTAGTGGGCTACGACCACCACGCCAGAGCTTTCGAAGATCTGGCCGAGTTCCTCGACCACTTTCTCTTTCTGGGCTCTATCCACAGTTCTCTCCAAATTAGGGGCAGATGCCCCGGCTCATTTTCTGCCACACCTCGAAAGGCATGGCGGTCAAGTCCGTTTTACGGGGTTTCAGCCAAAGTCGCCCGAGAGTCGAAAAACCCTCGATCTTTCATTGGTCCTACCCGTCTCAGGAGGGAAATTAAGGCCCGATCGACAGGCCACCCACCATCTTGGACGAAAAGGAGAAAAGCGCACGACGAATCGCACGCTTTACTCCGTGGACGCTACATAGTCCTGCGGCTCATGATTTCCAACCCCTAAACGACACATCAACCCATCGGGTATGTGTCATCCTGGCGTGTCGATGCGTTCCAGAACGATGCCGAATTCTCGCTGCATCAGCGCGGTCAAATCCCACTTCAGGCGCAAAAGCGCATCCTCCCGTTCCAGATGCGCCACCTGATCAGGGCGAAGCGCATGAAGGCGAGAGAACAGATCCCGCAACTCCGTTTCGCTTTGCGAGGAAGCCAGTGCCGCCTCAATACGCTCTGTCAGCGGATCGGTAAAGCCGCGCGACCCGCAGCGCCATGCCAGCTTGTTGCGCCAGATTTCAAAATCGGCCCCGATCATGTGCAGCAAATGCGCGCCATCACGATGATCGAGCAGAACCTCTCCTCCGGCCTCCACGCTGCCAGCGCGTGGCCAATGTTGGCGCAGCTGCAATCCCGCAACACCGCACCGCACGAAGGATTTCCCCTGCGGATGCCCCACCAGACCGGACCGTTTGGGGCCAAAAAGTTTCGCATCCGTGCCGTAGACCGATTTGCGTACATCATAAGCCATCGGGCGGCGGAACAAGGTCTCGCCCACCCCTTCGGGCGCAATCACACGCTCTGCCGTGATGACCCGGATCGACAGCACCTGCCCGCCTTCTTGCTGCAGCACATCCGCTACACCGCGCCCCTCGAAATACATGAACTCATCCGCATCGACGTTCAGCAGCCAGCCGTCAGGGTATTGCCCATAGATCCATGTCAGTGCCGCATTCTGGCGTTTGACAAATGCGCTCTCGGCTGTGAGGCCAAGCGATTGCCAAAATGCTGGGGTACAGGGAATGCAGCGCACGCGAGGATGTTCGGAGAGAGCTTCAATCGCCGGATCATCAGGATTGTCAAAACAGATCGTCAGCTCGTCGGCACCCAGCGCGAGATACCACGCACAGAACTTCAGCACCTCTTTGAAAGGTTCATTCATGATGGCGCCAACGCGCCAAACCTGCGTCACTGCTGGTGCCATTTCCGCACTCACTTCACTCGTCATTTTGCCAATCAGCACTTTCTGCCTGATCGCCCTATCAGCGCCGGATACCTTGCCAATTTCTCACTATACGGAGATCTTGCGCAAAAAAAGGCGACACCGAAGTGCCGCCTTTCTTTTCTCAAACATGGAAGGGTCCGATTACTCGGAAACAGCGCCGTCCACGTCAAGTGTCACGCCCGGGCCCATGGTGGAGGACAGGACGATCTTTTTCATGTAGGCACCTTTGGCACCGGTCGGCTTCGCTTTGGCCACAGCGGACACAAATGCGCGCACGTTTTCAGCCAGTTTGGCTTCGTCGAAGGACGCTTTGCCAACGCCTGCGTGCACAACGCCGCCTTTTTCAGCTTTGAACTGAACTTCGCCGCCCTTGGCTGCTTCCACGGCCGCTTTAACGTCCATGGTCACGGTGCCAACTTTGGGGTTCGGCATCAGGTTGCGCGGGCCAAGGATCTTACCCAGACGACCGACGACGGGCATCATGTCCGGGGTTGCGATGCAGCGATCAAATTCGATGGTGCCGCCCTGGATGGTTTCCATCAGGTCTTCTGCGCCAACGATGTCTGCGCCAGCGGCCTGAGCTTCTTCCGCTTTGGGGCCACGCGCGAACACGGCAACACGCATGGTTTTGCCGGTGCCGTTGGGCAGGCCAACAACGCCGCGCACCATCTGGTCTGCGTGACGGGTGTCAACACCGAGGTTCATCGCGATTTCGACGGTTTCGTCGAATTTGGTGTTGGCGTTTGCCTTCACCAGTGCGACGGCTTCCTCGATCGTGAGGTTCGATTTGCCTGCGAAGGCTTCGCGCGCTGCGCGGGTACGTTTACCGAGCTTTGCCATCTTACTTCACCTCGATGCCCATGGAGCGGGCGGAGCCCAGGATGATCTGCATCGCGGCTTCGATGTCGTTCGCGTTCAGATCTTTCATCTTCGCTTCGGCGATCTCTTTCACCTGAGCGGCAGTGACGGTGCCTGCGGTCTCACGGCTCGGGTTGTTCGCGCCGGATTTAATCTTTGCAGCCTTCTTCAGGTAGTAAGACGCGGGCGGCGTCTTGATGTCCATGGTGAAGGACTTGTCCTGATAGTAGGTGATCACGGTCGGGCAAGGAGCGCCGGGCTCCATGTCTGCGGTCTTGGCGTTGAACGCCTTGCAGAATTCCATGATGTTGATGCCGCGCTGACCCAGCGCCGGACCGACCGGCGGGGACGGGTTTGCCTGACCTGCAGGAACCTGCAGTTTCATCGAACCAACAAGCTTCTTAGCCATGTGGTTGTCTCCTTTTCAACAGCTTTTGGGCGCGCCCAAGAGCTCTTTTACGTTGCGTGGTTCGATCCATCACGTCGCGACGCTTGGGCCTCCCACAAGAATCACGCCCGGTTAAGGAACCGGGCAGATTGGCGGCTGATACGCCCCCTTGCTGCAGGAATCAACCCCCGGTGCTGCGCTTTGCGCCTTGATCATGCGCCGAAAGGGCTGCGGCGTACCAGCTCTGTGCCACCTGCGCCCATGGAAACGCGGCCTCGGCCTTGATGCGCGCCGCTTTTGACAGGGCCTCGGCGCGTTCGGGCTGTTGCGTCAACTCTACAATCGCGGCGGCCAAGTCCCGCACCACCTGTGTCGGATCATGGGCCTCGACGAACAGCGCTTCGTCATCTGTGGCCAACCCAAGTGGGCCGCCCCAACGCAACGGCACCACCGGCAGGCCAATGGCCATGCATTCCTGCACAATAATGCCATTGGCCTCCTTGAGGCTCGGGAACAGCAGCGCACGATATTGGCCCAGCTCCTGCGACAGATCCTCATGCGCGAGCCAGCCGGCAAATGTCACCCGCTCAGAGAGACCGAGATCACGCACCAAAGCCTCCAGCGCGGCACGTTGCGGCCCATCCCCATATAGCGTGAGCCGCGCCTCCTGTGGGGCTTGAGACAGCGCACGAATAGCCAGATCTGCTCCCTTGTAGGGCACCATACGGCCGATCCAGACAAAATGCGCCGGGTTTTCAGCCGGGCACACACGGGGCCGCGCAAAGAGGTCATCGCTGAGCCCGGCATCCCAAACATCCCGCATCCGAGCCTCGGGACAGCCCGCCCAGCCCAACGCCTCTCGCGTGCGCATATAACCCGAAACCAGCACCCTGTCGGCGCGCACAAACTGGCGAGAGACCAGCCCCAGAGCCTTTTGCAGAGGGCGATAGATGCGCTGCTGCAGTCGCAGGCTTTTTTCCGCGAGATGCTGGAACCCTTGTGGATAGAAGATATTGCCCGAAAGCGGCCCGATCACATAGCAATAGCCGCTTGGTGGGAAACGCTGCTCCACCGGTGAGATCGGACATAAGTAATGGATCACCACCTGTGCGGGATCAAAGCCGCGACAGATCCGGGCGACCTCGACATGGAAGAAACTGTTCACAAACCGCGCCAGACCCGGCGTGCGCCAACAGGCCTTCATCAAGGTGCTGTCACGCACATAGATCACCCGATCCGCTGGCAACTCCCCGGCCAAGGCGTCGCGGCAGCGCTCATGAGTGATGAGGGTGGCGTCGCGACCATCTGCCAGCAGTTGCTGCATGTATTGCAGCGCCTTCATCGCCTCGCCCCCCATCGTCTGGGCAGCGTTCGTCGACACGACGAGCAATTTCATGGGCGCAAAACTCCAGTGGACAAAACAAAATCGGCCCCACTCTAGGGGCCGATCGTCAGGTTCCCAATGGGAAATGCGATGCAATGTCCGGCATTTGTACCGAAACAGGCGTGGATTACACCTGTTTGGTGACCTGCGTGAAGTCCAGCTCCACCGGGGTTTCGCGACCAAAGATGGACACGGTGACCTTGAGCTTCTGGTTCTCGTCGTCCACGCCCTCGACCATACCGTCGAAATCCTCGAACGGGCCGTCGTTGACTTTAACCTTCTCGCCCACCTCGAAGGAAATGAGCGTGCGCGGTGCCTCAACACCTTCTTCGACGCGGCCAAGGATGCCCTGCACCTCAGCATCGCGCATCGGCATCGGACGGCCCTGCGGGCCGAGGAAACCTGTGACGCGGTTGATGGAGGAAATCAGGTGATAGCCCTGATCGGACATCTCCATATGCACCAGCACGTAGCCCGGCATGAAGCGGCGCTCGGTCGAGACTTTTTTGCCGCGACGAATTTCGATCACTTCCTCAGTGGGAACCAGAACCTCGTCGATCTCGTCCTCAAGACCCTGCTCCACGACTGCGGTGCGAATCTGTTCTGCGATTTTCTTTTCGAAGTTCGAAAGAACGCTGACCGAATACCACCGTTTCGCCATGAACCTGCTCGTCCTTCTTGTTCCCTGCGGGCCTGTGCCGCGAAATATCTCCGTGCAGCCATTGGCTGCGGTCCAACAAAAATCGGCGTGCGAATCGCCGCACGCCTCATCCAGTATCGGCTGAACTATCCCTCTGAGCAGGCAAGATCAAGAGGCAACGGCGCCACAACAGCTGCAGCGCATCAAATGCCTATCTTAGCCAAAGATCCCGTAGATGCCGCTCAGACCGGTGCGGATCAGCAGATCCACCACTGCAAAGAACGCCGCAGCCAGTGCCGCCATGATGAACACCATGACCGTGGTCAGCAGAACCTCGCGGCGAGTCGGCCAGACAACCTTGCTGACTTCTGCGCGCACCTGCTGGATGAACTTAACGGGATTGATGGTGGCCATAGGGCTCTCGCACTCTCTCTTGTCGACTAGGAGGGCGATCTACCCGAGAGCGGTGGTAAATTCAAGGCCCGCCGCTCGGATGGAGCGCCTCTGCGGCCAATTCAACCTCAATTTCTGAAAACCACAGCCTGAATCCACTGAGCCGCGAAACTCTCACCTGTGTCGCGCCATGGCGTTCCGAGGCGCGCAGTCGCCTGAAACGGGGCAAGATCCATCACCATCGCCTTCTTTGACCACGATCAATTCGCTGGAAGTATCCGGTAACAGCTGAAAAAATCACAAGCGCCCAACGTACAGATGATGGTTCAGCGGTGGATTTTCTGATGTTCTTGATTTTAATGGCAGGGGCAGCAGGGTTCGAACCCGCGACCTACGGTTTTGGAGACCGTCGCTCTACCAACTGAGCTATACCCCTGTGGTGCGGCGTTCCTAAGCGAGTGCGTCAGAGGACGCAAGAGAGAAGTTCGCATTTTTGCACTTGCTAGCACGCGCACGGATCAAAGACCGCAGGTATCGTACCGCGCATACCGGAAATAAAGGCGATGTCAGCCCCGATTCCGTCTCTGGTTTATGACGAAAACAGACCCGTCGCCTTTCGCTTGAGGCGGTACGCCCAGCGCCGCACGAAAGGCCAGCGCGGGCCGAAATCGCCATCCACCATAGTTTTGACCAGAGGCTCAACGCGCTCAGCGGGAAACTCCAGCTCCTGCTGGGCGGCGTAGCGGTCGAACATGGTTTCAGCTGGAACAACGTCCTCCCACGGTGCGCCAAAGTGTTCTGCGGCGACCGCTGCGGTTTGACGGGAAACTCTGTGACGTATTTTCTCGGCATATGCGTTGTCACAGCCAACAAAACCCGTCTCAAACCCCTCAAGTTTGGTCAAGACAGACTTAAACTCCAGACGCCTGCGACGGCGTTCCGGTGCAGTGATGTCAGAGGGCAAACGCGCATATATTTCCCGAGCGACATGGATCGCAAATGGCCCCATGCTTGGGTTCTGAACAGAAATAGCCTGTGGCTGGCATCGATCAATTTCTTCGCTCGAACGGCCCATCGCCTCCAGAAACACATATTCCAACGCTTTGCTGTCGCGACGAAAGGGCAAGGCAATCACCGGTGCAGCAGAGGCGAAAAACTCTATGCGTTCCGCATAATTGCAATACCCCTGCTTGAGCTTTTCTTCGGCGTAGTCCTCAAAAGAGCAGCCTGCATTAAAGCGTTTGACCGCCTGAACATAGAGAGAGTTCAGATAGGCGGGTGGATCGCGCAGAAAGATAATGAACTTTGTCTCCAACCCAAGGTCGGCAAAGAAGCGCACTAAGCGCCTGACATGTTCTGGCGCCTTCATCCGGTCACTGAAAGTCTCCGAAGAGATCACCACATCGCCCGAGGTTTCCGCAACAGTGTCTGCAAGCTGCGCCCATGACTCGGTCTCGGACAATGTGTCAGGTGCGGTGCGCGCCTCTAGCGCCAACACTTTATGTGCGGCATCTTTTGGCGTCAGGCCTATGTCGGGATACACGATCCCGAGTTGTGCGAGCGTATTTGCATTCTTGCGCATCCAGCTTTGCAGATAGGTCGTGCCAGTCTTGTGCGTACCGATATGGACATATGCTGTGCGAGGCAAAAAATCGTCTTTCCGTTTTCATATCCACCAGAAGTCCAATGTGGTGATCTGGCGAAAACACCCATTTTTCATGTGTATGCACAGCCTTGAGCACCGAGGCAAGGCATCCCGGCGCCAAGGCCCAGAACGCGCAAAAACACGAGAAAAGGGCCTCCCGCGAAGGGAGGCCCTTTCTATTGTCACTCGCCGTTTAAATCAGGCGAGGCCCATCGCTTACGCGAGGATCTTGGACACAACGCCCGCGCCAACGGTGCGGCCGCCTTCGCGGATCGCAAAGCGCAGACCGTCTTCCATCGCGATCGGGGCGATCAGCTCAACTTCGAACTTCAGGTTGTCGCCCGGCATCACCATCTCGGTGCCGGCAGGCAGAGTCACGGTGCCGGTCACGTCGGTGGTGCGGAAGTAGAACTGCGGACGGTAGTTCGCAAAGAACGGCGTGTGACGGCCACCTTCTTCTTTGGTGAGGATATACGCCTCAGCCTCGAATTTGGTGTGCGGGGTCACGGAACCCGGCTTACACAGAACCTGACCACGCTCAACCGCTTCACGGTCGATACCACGCAGCAGCGCGCCGATGTTGTCGCCTGCTTCACCACGGTCCAGCAGTTTGCGGAACATTTCCACACCGGTACAGGTGGTGGTGGTGGTGTCTTTGATACCAACGATCTCGATGTTGTCGCCAACATTGATCACGCCACGCTCAACACGACCGGTCACAACAGTACCACGGCCAGAGATCGAGAACACGTCTTCGATCGGCATCAGGAAGGGCTGGTCAACAGCGCGCTCAGGGGTCGGGATGTACTCATCCACAGCCGCCATCAGCTCTTTGATCTTCTCTTCACCGATTTCCGGGTCACGACCTTCCATCGCCGCCAGAGCGGAACCTGCGATGATCGGGATATCGTCGCCGGGGAAGTCATAAGAAGACAGCAGTTCACGGATTTCCATCTCGACGAGCTCGAGGAGCTCTTCGTCGTCGACCTGGTCCACTTTGTTCATGAACACGACCAGCGCGGGAACGCCAACCTGACGCGCCAGCAGGATGTGCTCGCGGGTCTGGGGCATCGGGCCGTCTGCTGCGTTCACAACCAGGATCGCGCCGTCCATCTGCGCCGCACCGGTGATCATGTTTTTCACATAGTCAGCGTGGCCGGGGCAGTCGACGTGTGCGTAGTGACGCGCGTCGGTTTCATATTCCACGTGGGCGGTGGAGATGGTGATACCGCGTGCTTTTTCTTCCGGTGCGCCGTCGATCTGGTCGTATGCGCGGAAGTCGCCGAAGTATTTGGTGATTGCTGCGGTCAGCGTGGTTTTACCGTGGTCAACATGGCCAACGGTGCCGATGTTGACGTGCGGTTTATTACGCTCAAACTTTTCCTTTGCCATTCCTTAGGCGCCCTTTTGAAAATTGGGGGGTCCGACCGGACCCGGTTTCCTCTGCGCGCGCGGCTTATTTGGTTTGCGCGCAAAAATCAAGCGGTTCGTTCTTGACAAACGCGCTATCCGCTGGCCGCGTCGGCGGCGTTCTCAACCACATCCGCCTCACGCGCATCAAACCAGCCGTTTTCCTTGTGCTGTTCAACCATCCAGGTCTCGATGGCCCTAACCGCATTGCGGGCCAGACCCTGCATCTGCTCTTCACGTGTGCGGGCATGGCCCGACCCAACCAGGAAGCTCTCTCCCGAGGTGGTCTCAAACACGGTGAAGGTTTTGGGCTCTGTGTTCAGCTTCTTATTCGCGGCGTCGTCCCAGACGGTGACATTTACCGCCAGCACAGATTTCGGACTCAGCACCAAAGGCACACCGCCGGGAGCGACAAAATACCCCTCTACGCTGATGCCAAAGTGATAAAGCTGATCGCCCTCATACTGAGAAAATCTTGCGGACACTTCATTGGTCAGCACATCGACCCATTCCTGCGCCTCCACTGGACGGGAGCCGGGTACCATCTGCACCTTGGGCGCGACCACGATATTGTGGCCGAGTTTGTAGCTGCCAAGATCGCGCAGCTCATCGTCGGGGCTGGGCGGGGTACAGGCTGCGACAAGAACAGTCAGGGCCAGAAGGGCTATCGTGCGCAACATCAAATCTCTCTATCTCGCTCTCGGATCAGGGTGGCCAAGTGATAGACCGGGATTTCCCTCCCGGTAAACCCGCACAAAAGCGAACCCCCGCGCGGTTGCGCAGGGGCCACATGTTTTCCGGCAATATATTGCCGTTATTTGAATTTGTAATCCTTGGGGAACCCATAGGGGGGGCGCTTGCCAACCCCTGCCCGCTTGCCAAGCCACTGGCTGAGGTCGGTTTCATGGCGGGTTTTGCCGCCGCCCATTTCCCACTGCAGCCCTTCATCCCAGTTGAAGGTGGTGACATCCGCAAGGCCGCCATCCAGCTCCAGCGAGCCCTGACGCCCTCGGGCCATGTTGTATTTCTGCAGGCGCACGCCCTTGCCGCGGGTGAGTTCAGGCATTTCCTCAATAGAGAATACAAGGAACTTGCCATTCTCGGAAACCACCGCAACGTGATCGCCAGAGACAGGAGTACAGATCTTGGCGCGCTCGTCGTCCTTGACGTTCAACACCTGCTTGCCGCCCCGTGTCTGCGCCACGATCTCTTTCTCTGCACAAACAAAGCCATTGCCAGCATCCGATGCCACCAGCAGACGCCCTTCCGGGTTGTGGATGAAGAGATCAACGATCTCCACCTCATTGGGCAGATCCACCATCAGGCGCAGAGGTTCGCCCATGCCACGACCGCCGGGCAGATTGGCCGCTGACAGGGTATAGAACCGCCCGTTGGAACCAAAGACCAAGAGCCGGTCGGTGGTTTCCGCATGGAAAATAAAGCGCGGGCCGTCGCCGTCCTTGAACTTCAACTCACGGCCCAGATCGATATGGCCGGTCATCGCGCGAATCCAACCCATTTGCGAGCACACCACGGTGATCGGTTCGCGGTCGATCATCGCCTCAAGCGGCACGTCTTCGACCTCGCCCGCCTCGGCAAACTGGGTGCGACGACTGCCGCCCTCATAGTCTTTGCCGAACTGTTTTTTGGTCTCACGCAACTGTTCGGTGATCTTCTTCCATTGCAGATCTTCACTCTCCAGAAGCTCGGCAAGGCCCGCGCGTTCCTCGCGCAAGGCGTCCCGCTCGCGGGTGAGTTCTATCTCTTCGAGCTTGCGCAAGCTGCGCAGGCGCATGTTGAGGATCGCCTCGGCCTGCACCTCGGAGAGTTCGCCGTCGCCTGCGACAGGCGTGACATACTCGGCCTCGGTGAAGGCACGGGGAAGTTCGCGCTCCCAATTTTCACGCATCAAGGCCGCTTTGGGATCATCGTCATAGCGGATGATGTCGATCACCCGGTCGAGATTCAAAAACGCAATGATGAAACCGTCGAGCACCTCAAGCCGGTGGTCGATCTTGGCCATCCGGTGGCGCGAGCGGCGCTGAAGCACATCACGGCGATGGTCGAGGAAGGCGCGCAGCACCTCCTTCATCGAGCAGACCTTGGGCGTCACGCCGTCGATCAGCACGTTCATATTAAGCGAGAACCGCACCTCCAGATCGGAGTTACGATACATCAACCCCATCAGCACCTCGGGGTCGACGTTCTTGGATTTCGGTTCCAGAATGATGCGGATGTCTTCGGCGCTTTCATCGCGCACATCCGCAAGGATCGGCACCTTCTTGGTCTGGATCAGCTCTGCGATTTTCTCGATGAGCTTGGATTTCTGCACCTGGTAGGGGATTTCCGTGACAACAACCTGCCATTGACCCCGGCCCAGATCCTCAATTTCGTGTTTGGCGCGCAAACGGAATGAGCCACGGCCCGTGCGATAGGCCTGTGCGATGTTTTCCTTCGGTTCCACAATGGTGCCGCCGGTCGGGAAATCCGGCCCCGGCACGTGTTGCAGCAGCGTGTCATCACCCGCGTTCGGTGCCTTGATCAGGTGAATACAGGCATCGATCAGCTCGGAAATATTATGCGGCGGAATATTGGTCGCCATACCCACGGCAATACCGCTGGATCCATTGGCGAGAATATTCGGGAAGGTCGCAGGCAGAACGCTCGGCTCTTGCAGGCGGCCATCGTAATTGTCGCGAAAATCGACCGCGTCTTCGCCCAGCCCCTCCAGCATCGCCTCAGCGATGAAGGTCATCCGTGCCTCTGTGTAGCGCGAGGCTGCAGGGTTATCGCCGTCGATGTTGCCAAAGTTACCCTGACCGTCAACCAGCGGATAGCGCACCGCAAAATCCTGCGCCAGACGCGCCATGGCGTCATAGATCGCCGCATCCCCGTGAGGGTGGAAATCCCCCATCGTGTCGCCGGAGATCTTGGCGGACTTCAAAAATCCGCCCGATGACGACAAGCGCAATCGGCTCATGGCGTATAGGATGCGCCGATGCACAGGCTTCAGTCCGTCACGCGCATCGGGCAAGGCCCGGTGCATAATCGTGCTCAGCGCATACGTTAGGTATCGCTCGCCAATGGCGCGTCGCAGCGGCTCGCGCAGCTCGCCATTTGCAGGCATCTCGGGGGTCGTGGGATCATCAACGATGTCGGTCATCTCATCCTGATACTGCCCACCTCGTCATGCGGCAAGCGGGCATCGCCCGTTTTCCACAGAAGAGCGACATGGCGTGACCGCGTTGCCCTGAAATCATTTGAAAATTCGCCCCATCAAGCCACTGCGGGGGAGGAATTTACCACCTCTCCCCTCGTTTTATGTTAAAATTGTGGAATATGATCGCACCCAATGCGATTCTCGCTGCCAATTTCAGGTTCGGAACATCTGTGTGCCTGCCGCGTTGAGCGCGGGAGCGGGGTAAGCTGTCTGAACTGCAGCGATCAATTTTCGGGGGAGTGTACGCGATGTCGCGGTTTTTGGTGGTTTCTTTTGCCGGTTTGGCACTAGCTTTTTACGAACTCAGCGGAGGTGCGGATTTCTCCCCACCCGAGCGCGCTCAAACTGAGACCCCGAGTGCCCGCGTCGCCGCAGCCAGTGACCGTGGCCGGATAGTCAGCCGCCCCGCAGAAACCCAGCTCGCCAGCCCTGTTCTGACACCATATAGTGCACCGGCTGTGATCAAAACCGCCACTGGCAACCGTGCGGATACCGCATCCGACACCCCGACAGGGTCGGATGCTGCGGTTATCAACATCTCCTTGCGCGAACCGGCCTCGGTGGTTTCCCTACCGCAGCCGATTTCTCTCAATCTGCCCGTCACGGGTCTGCGGATCGGATCGATAGAAGGTGGTCTTGGCGCGATCACAACCGATGAACCGCAGCCCGTCGCTGCTGTCGCAACCCCCGAGCCGATTGGCGACATGCGCAAGATACGAGCCTCTCGCGCCAATGTGCGCCTTGGGCCCGGCACCCGTTTTCCGGTGCTGATGCAACTGCTTGCCGGGGATAAGGTGCGCGTGCTTAACGACGATCCTTCCGGATGGTCACTGCTGGAAAACCCAAAGACCGGTCAAGTGGGCTGGATTGCGGCTTCCCTGCTGAGCGCGAAACAGTCATAACTCGGCCCCGGACCTACCCGGGGAGCGACGATGACCAAAACCTTGCTGATTACTGGCTGCTCATCCGGCATTGGCCACGCAGCCGCCAATGACATGCGCGCCCGTGGCTGGCGGGTGTTTGCCTCATGCAGACAGCAGCGCGATTGCGACCGCCTGCGCGCCGAAGGCTTTGAAAGCCCGCGCATTGATTACACTGACGCAGACAGCATTCAAACTGGGCTGGCCGAAGTGCTAAAATCCACCGGCGGCACGCTGGATGCGCTGTTCAACAACGGCGCACACGGGCTGCCCGGTGCGGTCGAGGATCTGCCCACAGATGGCCTGCGCGAGATTTTTGAGACCAATGTGTTTGGCTGGCACGAGTTGATCCGACAGGTGGTCCCGGTTATGCGCGCGCAGGGACGCGGGCGGATTGTGCAAAACTCATCTGTGCTGGGGCTGGTAACATACCCATGGCGCGGGGCCTATGCGGCAACAAAGTTTGCAATCGAAGGGCTGAGCGACACCCTCCGGCTAGAGTTGTCCGGCACCGGGATCGACGTAATCCTGATTGAGCCAGGCCCCGTGACATCCAAAATCCGGGAAAACTCCATTCCGCATTTTGAAAAGCACATCGACTGGAAAAACTCGCCGATCCGCGACCGATACGAGGGATCACTGTTGAAGCGGCTTTATGAATCCAGCGGGCCAGATGCGTTTGAACTGCCCCCTGCGGCAGTGTCCAAGAAACTCGCACACGCCTTAGAGGCACGCCGCCCACGTCCGCGTTACTATGTCACCACGCCAACCTATATCGCCGGGACGCTGCGCAGGGTACTGTCCACGCGCGCGATTGACCGCATCCTGCTGCGGTATAGATAGACGCACCACAGCGAACCGAATGCAAATCAGAGGCATCCGGCGCCACAGGACAACAAAGGACCACACGGATCATGGGCTCTCCACTCTATATTTTGGGCATCCTCGCAATGGCCGCAGTGGCCATCGTGCTTGCTATCGGCATCGGCGGCTTTGGCGTCGGCGGAGAATTCAACCGCAAGAACGGCAACAAGATGATGCGCCTGCGTATTTTCTTTCAGTTCATCGCCGTGGTTTTGATGGTTGCTTTTGTCTATTTTGCCGGCACAGGAAACTAACATGGTCGTTCTCAGCAAAATCTACACCCGCACCGGCGATAAGGGCGACACCGCGCTTGGCAATGGGGCGCGCGTTGCCAAACACTCTGCCCGTGTGACCGCTTATGGCACCTCGGATGAGTTGAACGCGCAGGTGGGCGTTGCCCGCTTGGTCGCTGAGGGTGAAATGGACGCCGCTCTGGCACGCATTCAAAATGACCTCTTTGATCTTGGCGCTGATCTTTGTCGGCCCGAGATGCATCTGGATGCGGACGCTGAGTATCCGCCGCTGCGTATCGCGCAAAGTCAGGTGGATCGCCTCGAGGCGGAAATCGACGTCATGAACAAAAATCTGACGCCCCTGCGCAGCTTTGTTCTCCCCGGCGGCAGCGCGCTTTCGGCGTATCTGCACGTTTGCCGCACCGTCGCCCGCCGCGCTGAGCGTTTGACAACGGAACTGGCTACAGAAGAAGACGTCAACTCATCGGTGACGATCTACCTCAACCGGCTTTCGGACTGGTTCTTCGTTGCCTCGCGCATCGCCAACGAAAATGGCGAGAAAGACGTGCTCTGGGTGCCCGGCGCGAACCGGTAGTCCTTTTTTGCCTGCGGAGCAGTTCCAGCTTCAAAGAAGAAAACTCTACAGGACAACGAGGTCTTCGGTCTACCAACGCCCACACGCAACCTGTTCCTTGGGGATACCGCTCTGAGGATCAGCAAGGTCTGGTTGAGTGCCTACGTTCCGATCGCAAGTGTTGGGCAATCGGCAAAATGCGTCTCGGAGATGTTCAAGGCCTCGACTTCATCAAGGAATGACAGAACATTGCCCGATTGAAATGCCTTAAGCGTTTCCAATGACAGGTCCCACCACTGTGATTGCAGCAGTCGCTCCCGCACCCTCTCCGGAAAGCGGAATCGAATGTGACGTGCCGGGCATCCTGCGACTATCGAATATGGGGCAACATCTTTTGTGACCACGGAATTTGCGCCAATAACGGCTCCTGCCCCAACAACCACACTCGGCATGACAATGGCCCCATCTCCGACCCAGACATCCGCCTGCAGGATGGTGGGCGCATCTCTCCTGGAGGCAGCCGAGAACTCAAGTGCCTCCATCTCATCTGCGCTATAGAACGCTTCGGCAGGCCCCTGTGCCAGCGCAGGATTTGTAGACACTCCCGTCATGTAGTGCGCACCTGCTGCGATCGAAACGCGACGACCTATACTGCAGTACCGTCCGATAAAGACCCTGTCCCGCACAATGCCCGAATCATTCATATAGCTTTGGGCACCGATGAACACGCTGTGTTGAGAAATAGGGGCCGGGCTTTCCATTCGCGCAGTCTGCTCAAAAAGGAATGAGCGTAGAGGTGCGAACTCTCTCGCCAGTCCTGCAGCGCTTATGCTCTTGGCATCCAGCCTGACCGAAGGGGCGAGTGTGCCCGCGACAAATTGTGCTTCCTTGCTGGCCAATGACTGCATTCGTAAATTTCTCATCGATTTTTTCCGAATGAAGTGAACTACACAACTGTTAACAAACCCCATTCAAAAGCCATAAAGCGCACGCAAGCATCAGCTGCGACCTGCGTTTCACCCAAACCTGAATTGGCCCGGGTACTGCCCGACTATCGGCGAGAGGAACTTTTATATGCCCCTCAGCAGGTTTCCGGAAAGAAAATTCCGTAACGAAATTTGGCGTTATTGCTGCAAACGCGACGTCCTCGAGCCACAACGTGACGATTTTACCCTGTTGCCGTCGCCCTCTAGTCGGTATCAACACCTCGAGAGCATTCATGGGACCCGTGGGAGCGGGACCCGATTGTTAAGGAGAAACGCACTATGAAGGTACTCGTGCCTGTCAAACGCGTGATCGACTATAACGTGAAAGTCCGCGTCAAAGCGGATGGAAGCGGTGTTGATCTCGCCAACGTCAAGATGTCGATGAACCCCTTTGACGAGATTGCCGTCGAAGAGGCCATCCGCCTCAAAGAAGCTGGCAAGGCGGATGAGGTGGTCGCAGTCTCCATCGGCGTCAAGCAGGCTCAGGAAACCCTGCGCACCGCGCTCGCCATGGGTGCCGACCGCGCCATCCTCGTAGTTGCAGCCGACGATGTGCATCAGGATATTGAACCGCTCGCGGTCGCCAAGATCCTTGCCAAAGTTGTCGAAGAAGAGCAGCCGGGGCTCGTGCTGGCAGGCAAACAGGCGATCGACAACGACATGAACGCCACCGGTCAGATGCTGTCGGCACTGCTGGGCTGGTCTCAGGCAACCTTTGCCTCCGAAGTCGACATCGACGGCGATAACGCGAAGGTCACCCGTGAGGTGGACGGCGGTTTGCAGACCATCT
The DNA here is from genome assembly GCF_000376545.2 of Tritonibacter mobilis F1926. NCBI lineage: Bacteria > Pseudomonadati > Pseudomonadota > Alphaproteobacteria > Rhodobacterales > Paracoccaceae > Tritonibacter > Tritonibacter mobilis. Next base: position 171,470 of record NZ_CP015230.1, on the reverse strand, counting down.
CTGTGAAGATGCCAACAATCGTCACCGTGGATCTGCGCCTCAACGAGCCGCGCTATGCCTCCTTGCCGAACATCATGAAGGCAAAGAAAAAGCCGCTCGACGAGAAAACCGCTGCTGATTACGGCGTCGACGTCACCCCACGCCTGACCGTGGTGGAGACCAAGGAACCCGAGGCCCGCTCTGCAGGCATCATCGTGGGCTCCGTGGACGAGCTGGTCGCGAAACTCAAAGAAGCGGGGGCTGTGTAATGGCTGTTCTTCTCCTTGCCGAAGTCAACGCAGGTGAGCTGGCGTTTGATGCCACTGCAAAGGCTGTTTCCGCCGCGAAATCTCTGGGCGATGTGACCGTACTGGCTGCAGGCGCATCCGCTGCTGCTGCGGGCGAAGCTGCCGCCAAAATCGACGGCGTTGCAAAGGTGCTGGTCGCCGAAGACGAAAGCCTCGGCCACCGTTTGGCAGAACCCACAGCAGCGCTGATCGCGTCGCTCGCGGGTGACTACAGCCACATCGTCGCGCCCGCGACCACCGATGCCAAGAACATCCTGCCCCGCGTGGCAGCTCTGCTTGATGTGATGGTGATCTCGGACGTGACAGCCGTAGTTGACGCCGACACATTCGAGCGCCCGATCTACGCAGGTAACGCCATTCAAGTGGTGAAATCAGCGGACGCGAAAAAGGTCATCTCCTTCCGGACGTCCACCTTTGATGCCGCTGGCGAAGGTGGCTCGGCTTCTGTCGATACCATTTCCGCAGCCGATAACCCCGGCCTCAGCTCTTGGGTTGAAGACAAGCTCGCCACCAGCGACCGCCCCGAGCTCACATCCGCTGGTGTGGTTGTCTCCGGTGGTCGCGGTGTCGGGTCTGAAGAAGACTTCAAGATCATCGAAGCCTTGGCCGACAAACTGGGCGCTGCAGTTGGCGCATCCCGTGCCGCGGTCGATTCGGGCTTTGCTCCGAACGACTGGCAGGTGGGTCAGACCGGTAAGGTGGTTGCGCCTGAGCTCTATATCGCTGTCGGCATCTCCGGCGCGATCCAGCACCTTGCAGGTATGAAAGATTCCAAGATCATCGTCGCCATCAACAAAGACGAAGAAGCACCGATCTTTCAGGTTGCCGACTACGGGTTGGTTGCAGACCTGTTCCAAGCCGTACCGGAACTGACCGAAAAGCTCGGCTGATCCAAACAGCTTCGAAGAATGAGAAAGGCCCGCCGATTGCGCGGGCCTTTTTTTGCATTTCAGGCGTATTTCCGTGTGGCTCAGGCAGCCGCCAACATATTGAGTAGTCTTGACGCCACCACATCCGCGATCCGGTCATGTTCCTTGGGGCCAAGCATCATCTGCGCAGCAGGCAGGTCCATCGGGCCAAACATCATCCCCGGAATATCCTGCGCCTGCCCGGCTGTCGTCACCTCAAGCTCAATCACGCCAGATACACGCGGACGCAGAACATCAACCATAGACCGCTCCACAAGGCTTGGAGAAGGACCAAGCGTGTCGACCGTTCCCATATCATACCGGAGCCACAGCAGCACAACGCGCCCACCAAGCGCATCCACGATGCGGCTCATTCGTGTCAGCCAAGTTTCTTGAAGGCCAGCTCGTACCCGCTCAAACCGGTCCTCGGACACGCCCCTGAGTGACGTCAGCAGATGCTTGTTGAAGTTGAAGTCGGTAAAATCGACCTCTGGAAACAAATGCACAAGCGCGTCATAGGCGCGCAAAAAGCGATCATTGCGCCGAGGATGGACCTTATAGAAACTATTGGTGAGGTTCTGCGCACCCATCACCTGCAGCACGGTCATTTGCCCACCCGCCGCGATGTCCATCAACGCCTCATCATGTAAAAACGCATCAACCCCTGCGTTCACACAACCCAGATTGATACAGGCCAAACCAATTTGCCCTTCGACGCCTTGGGCGAAAGGCCGTTCAACGAAACGCCCAAACACTTCGGTTCCACCAAGGAAACTGATGTAAGGATCACTCAGCGCACGCGCGGGTCCCCTGACACGAAGCCGCGACTCTCCGTAGCTGCATAACTCGCTCACGAGCGCGTCTGCGCTTTTGAGTTCATAGCTCATTTCATCCACCACTTTTTCACCCAAGAGCCATATTGCCGCCCGAATCTTTCCAAACTGCTAAACGGCGAATTTGCTGAAAACAGAGGCAATCGGCCTTGTTTCTGCAGGCGCGAAACCTTTAGTATCCGCCCGCAGGCACTAGGCAGGCGCAAGGAAAGGCCATCCATCATGGACGTGAAAAAAGTTGGGGTTATCGGTGCAGGTCAGATGGGCAACGGCATTGCCCACGTCTTGGCGCTTGCAGGATTTAATGTTGTTCTCAATGACATAAGCCAGCAGGCGCTCGACAGCGCGCTGTCACTGATTCAGAAAAACCTCGCCCGTCAGGCCAGCCGTGGCAAGATTGAAGACGCTGAAGTTACCGCCACGATGGACCGGATCTCGACCACGCTCACTCTGGCAGATTTGGGTCAAACCGATCTGGTGATCGAAGCTGCAACCGAGCGTGAAGCCGTAAAGCAGGCAATCTTTGAGGATCTGCTGCCCCATTTGCAACCGCATACGATTCTCACGTCCAACACATCATCGATCTCAATCACACGTCTGGCGAGTCGCACGGATCGGCCTGAGCGTTTCATGGGGTTCCATTTCATGAACCCGGTCCCGGTGATGCAGCTGGTCGAACTCATTCGTGGCATTGCGACTGATGAGGACACGTTTCAGACCTGCCAAGCCGTGGTTGAAAAGCTTGGAAAGACGGCTGCCAGCGCCGAGGACTTCCCTGCCTTCATCGTGAACCGCATTCTCATGCCCATGATCAATGAGGCGGTCTATACGCTCTATGAAGGCGTAGGCAGCGTGCGCTCCATCGATGAGTCCATGAAACTCGGTGCAAACCACCCGATGGGTCCACTGGAGTTGGCGGATTTTATCGGCCTCGACACCTGCCTTGCGATTATGAACGTGTTGCACGACGGGTTGGCAGATACGAAGTACCGTCCCTGTCCCTTGCTAACCAAATATGTCGAAGCGGGATGGCTTGGCCGTAAAACCCAACGTGGTTTTTACGACTATCGCGGTGAAACACCCGTTCCAACGCGCTAACAAATCATACCTAGAGTTTGTGAGAGGCGTTACGGGCTGCAACTTCTGTTGGGCGCCTTATGGCGTCTTGTCCATAGTGTCTGATCTCGAGCGATTGAATGACACTCAGTCAAGCCTCATGATCGACATCCAGCGGCTGGTCATTTTGCGTGAAATCGGACGGACCGGCAGCTTAATCGATTCCGCAGATCGGCTGAACCTCACCTAATCGGCCGTCTGCTATGCGATCCGGCGCTTTGAATAGCGACACGGCATGAAGCTCTGGGAGTGGCGCAAGCTGCGGCTCAAACCGACAGGGGAATATCTGCTTGGGTTGACCATGCGTGTCTTGCCGCAACTTGAACACGGCGCTTCGGTGCTGGAGGATTACGCGCAGGCGACGTGGGGCGATCCGAGTGGGCATGGAGTGCCACCCCTGTCAGGACTGGCTGATGCGGATCGTCGATCCGTTTCTCGCTGGGTGGCCAGATGTTGAACTCGACGTGACCTCGGTTTTCAGTTCCGCGGGCTCGCTGTCCTGCCGGGACACGAGATTGATCTGCTGGTCACTCTCGATCCGGTAGAGCGTCTAGGCCTTGAATATGCGCTAATTTAGAGGCCGTACCTTGCTCAGAATAGAGTTGAAAATGGAAGCCAGATGGTATGCGTCCGGTCTAACTTCTCTTCGTTGGCGCGCTAAGTTACGAACGTCAGTCCCAATATTTTTCGAAGTATTCATCGAAGCGGCGATGTTTCCCTAGCCCGATGCTATCAAACTCGTCTTCATTCTCTGAGCGCGTGACCCCAATCACTGACTGGGCTTGATTGATGCCAAATGTTGTTGTCAAGTTCCAGCCATCCGTTGTTGAGGTAGACACGGGCTTTGGGCATGCGGTTTAGGGCATAGTGGATCGCCTCGGCCAGCTTGGTCTTGCCTGAGATTTTGGGGAGTTGGGCTGAAAGCCATGCTTCCAGTTCATCGAAGATTGGTTTTGCCTTCTCCTGGCGCAGGGAGACCCGTTCTTCGGGCGATTTGCCTCGTGCCTCCTTCTCAACAGCATAGAGGTCTGCGATCTGCGTGATCGCATGCTAGGCGATGTCCGCACCGGTGCGCTCGAACTCATCCACAAACTTGCGACGCACATGCACTATGCACGCTTGTTCACCAGCTTTGTCTTTACCGACCAGCCCATTGAAGCCCGCAAAGCCCTCCGCATGCACGGCACCAGTATATCAAGCACTCCATCACGCCGTCAGACCGGACAGATACGCCAGATGCAACGCTTACGACCTTGCGGCTCTGCTGCGTCTTGCGACGGGGTCGGCGGCGGTCACTGGAACGCCGAAGGCCGCGCACTCTGGCGAGGCACGGCTGGAAGGTTTTGATATTATTGGAGAATTAGTATTGGTTGCGGGAGTAGGATTTGAACCTACGACCTTCAGGTTATGAGCCTGACGAGCTACCTGGCTGCTCCATCCCGCGGTGTTTGTTTTTGATTTATCGATTTAGAGAGAATTTGGGTTCTTATTAGGTTTGGCGGTGCCCTACTCTCCCACACCTTAAGATGCAGTACCATCGGCGCAACAGCGCTTAACTTCCGGGTTCGGGAAGGGACCGGGTGTTTCGCTTGTGCTTTGGCCACCAAACCGAATAAGAACCCATGATCTTCGATCCTGGGTTTTTATTCGGTCGGCTGTGAGAGACTTTTGAAGCAAGTCTCGTAAGCCGCCGGAAGGCTTGTACGTTTGTACGAGCCACCCAGGGTCTAGATTTATCAACGTGTTGATCGTCCTGTTTTCAGGAGGTCAACGAGTTGTCCAAGTCAGTTTTGCTTTTTGGTGTTTGGCTGTCTTTTACTGGATCAGATCAAGCCAATCGGGCGATTAGTACCGGTCAACTGAACGCATTGCTGCGCTTACATCTCCGGCCTATTGACGTGGTGGTCTTCCACGGCCCTCAGGGATACCTTGTTTTGAGGGGGGCTTCCCGCTTAGATGCCTTCAGCGGTTATCCTTTCCGAACATAGCTACCCAGCACTACCGTTGGCACGATAACTGGTCCACCAGTGGTTCGTTCACCCCGGTCCTCTCGTACTAGGGGCAACTCCTCTCAAGTATCCTACACCCACGGCAGATAGGGACCGAACTGTCTCACGACGTTCTAAACCCAGCTCACGTACCTCTTTAAACGGCGAACAGCCGTACCCTTGGGACCTGCTCCAGCCCCAGGATGAGATGAGCCGACATCGAGGTGCCAAACACTGCCGTCGATATGGACTCTTGGGCAGTATCAGCCTGTTATCCCCGGCGTACCTTTTATCCGTTGAGCGATGGCCCTTCCACTCGGGACCACCGGATCACTATGGCCGACTTTCGTCTCTGCTCGACTTGTCAGTCTCGCAGTCAGGCTGGCTTTTGCCATTGCACTCAACGAGCGATTTCCGACCGCTCTGAGCCAACCTTCGCGCGCCTCCGTTACGCTTTAGGAGGCGACCGCCCCAGTCAAACTACCCGCCACGCAGGGTCCCGGACCCAGATAATGGGCCGCGGTTAGACATCAAGAGTGCGAAGGGTGGTATCTCAAGGAAGGCTCCACCGCGACTAGCGTCACGGTTTCGATGCCTACCACCTATCCTGCACATCACAATCCTGATGCCAGTGCGAAGCTGTAGTAAAGGTGCACGGGGTCTTTCCGTCTAACCGCGGGAAGCCTGCATCTTGACAGGCAATTCAATTTCGCTGAGTCGATGTTGGAGACAGCGGGGAAGTCGTTACGCCATTCGTGCAGGTCGGAACTTACCCGACAAGGAATTTCGCTACCTTAGGACCGTTATAGTTACGGCCGCCGTTTACCTGGGCTTCAATTCGGAGCTCTCACCCCTCCTTTTAACCTTCAGGCACCGGGCAGGCGTCAGACCCTATACGTCGTCTTGCGACTTCGCAGAGCCCTGTGTTTTTAATAAACAGTCGCCACCCCCTGGTTTGTGCCCCCGGATTCCACTTGCGTAGGACCCGGGCCTCCTTCTCGCGAACTTACGGAGGTATTTTGCCGAGTTCCTTCAACATCGTTCTCTCAAGCGCCTTGGTATTCTCTACCAGTCCACCTGTGTCGGTTTAGGGTACGGTCTGATGGAGGGCTATTTCCAGGGACTGCTCAGCAGCCTGCTCAATCCGATAAGAGCAAACTACCTTCGCAATCCGTCACATCCTCCTGGCCCAGGAATATTAACCTGGTTCCCATCGCCTACGCCTTTCGGCCTCGGCTTAGGGGCCGGCTTACCCTGCTCAGATTAGCTTTAAGCAGGAACCCTTGGACTTTCGGCGAGAGTGTCTCTCACACTCTTTGTCGCTACTCATGTCATCAT